>NZ_FOIR01000002.1 GCF_900111145.1 Roseivirga pacifica | reverse complement strand
CGTCAATCTCCAACTACGACCCCTACCAATGCAGACCAGCTAGTATGGGATGTAACTTTTGATGAAGCAGTTGCGAATGTAGGAACAGCAGACTTCTCCGTATCAGGAACTACAGGAACAGTTACCACGGTGACTAATCCAAGTGGGAATGTGTACAGAGTAACTGCATCCGGTGGAGATCTAGCAAGTTTAAATGCTACGGTTACTTTAAGCTTTTCTGGTGCTCAGGATATTGCAGACGCTGCAGGCAATGCCTTAGTGAATACTACACCAACAGGTACGAACGATAATACTTTTGTGGTTGACAATACAGCAGCAACAATTACATCAATTACAGCACCTGCTGATGGCTCCTACAACTCAGGTAAAAATCTAACGTTTACTGTTGCCTTTAGTGATGCAGTGAATTATGACGATGGAAGCTCATGCGAACCTCCGTATTTGGTGATCGATGTTGGAGGGTCAACCAAAGCAGCTACCTATGCATCAGGAAATGGCACCAATATATGGACGTTTACCTATTCTGTAGGAGTTACTGACAGCGATAGCGATGGTATTGTAATTAGCTCTTTCGATGTAGGAGACGTAGGTGTTGAAGATGAAGCAGGCAATGCTTTGAACACTACTTTACCAACGCTACCAAATACATCGGCTATTCTAGTAGACAACGCGGCCCCTACAATCAGTACATTAAGTCCAGCAGACAATGCCACGGGTGTGAGTTTGAATGGAGACTTTACTCTTACATTTAATGAGGATGTAGCAGCGAATACAGGTAATGTTACTGTTCATAGAGTGAGTGATGATGGTGTAGTAAGAACCTTTGATGTGACCAATAATACTGTTGTATCCATTTCTGGTAACGTAGTTACATTTGATAATACTTCAGACCTTGCACTCATAACAGAGCATTATATTTTGGTTGATAATGGAGCGTTTGAGGATGTTGCCGGTAATGCCTTTGGGGGGATAATAAGCACCTCAGCATGGAGCTTTACTACCACGGATCAAACAGAAATATCAATTAATGACCCTTCTGTTGCAGAAGGAGAGTCTGGTAGCACAAGCCTTACTTTTACGGTTTCTTTATCTCAACCAGCACCAGCAGGAGGAGCAACTGTAGCCTATGCTACCTCTGATGGTACAGCCAGCTCAGCTTCAGACTATACAGCTGCTTCAGGAACAGTAAGCTTTGCAGTAGGAGAGTCTAGCAAGACAATTACCGTTAGTGTAGCTGGCGATGCTATTGTTGAAGATGATGAAACAATAACCGTAACGCTAACCAGTCCTACTGGTACCAATATGGTGATTGGTGACGGTACAGGTACAGGAACTATCACCAACGATGACCAAGCAACTGTAACTATTGCAGACGTTACTGTTGACGAAGAAGATGGAACGGCTACTGTAAGCTTAGTGCTAGATAAAGCGGTAGATGGAGGTCTTACTGTAGACTTAAGTACTGCCGATGGAACAGCTACTACTGCAGATAGCGATTACACTGCCTTGGTTTCTAGTCCAGTAACTTTCACTGGTACAGTTGGTGAGTCAAAGAATGTAAACATTACTATTGGATCTGACTCTAAACTTGAAGCAAACGAAACCTTCACAGTTGCCATGAGTAACCTTACTCCTGCAACGGTGGCTTCTGGAGATATCGATGTTACTGATGACGCAACTGTAACCATTAATAATGATGATACGGCCACAGTGACCATCGCAGATGAAAGTGGTAATGAAGATGATGGCGCAATAACATTAACAGCTACGTTAGATAACCCTGTGCAAGGAGGGTTTACCTTAGAGGTGATAACGGTAGATGGTACAGCAACTGTCGCAAATAGTGATTACACCGCCCTAGTAGGACAGTCGCTAACTTTTGCAGGAACAGCAGGGGAGACTGAAACTTTCACAGTTACACCTGGTCTAGACGCCATAGTAGAGGCCAATGAAACATTTAAGGTTTCTATGACCAACTTAAGTGCTACAACTTTGGCTGTAGGGGTAAGTGATGAGGCAACAGTAACAATCACAAATGACGATGCTGCAACTTTTGCCATAGATGATGTGACCAAAAACGAAAATGCAGACGGTGGTGCTACAACTACTTATACATTTACAGCTACGCTAACTGGTAGCATAGATCAAGCTATTTCAGTGGACTATGCCACAAGTAATGGCACAGCAAGTGCAAGCGATTACACCGCAGCAACTGGAACATTGAACTTTACAGGAACAGACGGTGAAACGCAAACCTTTAATGTAACCGTAGCGAACGATGATATAGTGGAACTAGATGAAACATTCACAGTAACCCTTAGCAATGTTCAAGCAGGAGGAAAGAACGTGACCATTTCGGACGCCACTGGCTTGGGTACTATCACGAATGACGATGCAGCAAGCATATCAATAGATGATGTGTCCAAAGCAGAAAATGCCGATGGCGGAGCGACAACAGACTTTGTATTTACAGTTACCTTGAATAAGGCGGTAGATACAGGTATTAGCCTAAGCTATGCCACGAATGATGCTACAGCTACTACAGCGGATGGTGATTATACGAGTGCCTCAGGCCAGTTGAACTTTGCTGGAACAGCAGGTGAGACAGAAGAAATCACTGTAACAGTAGCTAACGATGGTCTAGCTGAATTTGATGAGGGATTTGGAGTAACTCTTTCTAGCCTTCAAGCAAGTGGTAGAAATGTTACTATTTCCGATAATGTAGGACTAGGAACAATTGAAAACGATGATACCGCTGGCTTCACAATTACAGAAACCGCTGGCTCCACCGAAATTACTGAAGCGGGTGGAACTGATAGCTTTGATGTAGTACTCGATGCTGAACCTTTGAGTGATGTAGTGATTTCGATTACTAGTGGAGATACAGGAGAAGGAACAGTGAGTGCTTCTACGTTAACCTTTACAACAGCTAACTGGAATACCGCACAGACAGTAACGGTAACTGGAGTAGATGACGATATTATTGATGGTACACAGAGCTTCAATATTACCCTAGCGATAGAAGATGCTACAAGTGATGATGTATATGACCCTGTGGCGGATCAAACAGTAAGTGTAGATAATACAGACGATGATATTGCAGGCTTTACCATTTCCAAAACCACGGCAACAGTTTCAGAGACTGGAACGACTGACCAGTTTACGGTGGTACTAGATGCAGAACCTGGTAGTGATGTTGTGATCAATGTATCTAGCAACGATACAGGTGAAGCAACAGTAGGAAGCGCTGCTTTGACATTCACTTCAATCAACTGGGATACTCCTCAGACTGTAGTGATTACAGGAACCGATGATGCTATTGAAGATGGACATGTAATGTCTACCATTACACTATCTGTAGATGTAGCGGCCAGTGATAGCGACTTTGGTGGTCTTGCGGATCAAACAGTAACGGTTACTACCAATGACGATGATGACTTAACCGCCCCATCAGGTTACTCCGTTACCCTGAATGATGCCTTGGTTGGCGGAGCAGAAGTATCAACCTCTACCTTCACCTTTGCAGGTGCAGAGGTTGGTACTACTTACAACTATACGGTAAGCTCAAGCAATGGCGGAACCAATGTGACTGGTTCAGGAACAATTGCTACAGCAACAGACCAGGTTACTTTAGCCGA
Organism: Roseivirga pacifica; assembly: GCF_900111145.1. Taxonomy (GTDB): domain Bacteria; phylum Bacteroidota; class Bacteroidia; order Cytophagales; family Cyclobacteriaceae; genus Roseivirga; species Roseivirga pacifica. The sequence goes on along the minus strand of NZ_FOIR01000002.1, from coordinate 1,458,927 downwards.
CCTTTCAGGACTGAACGATGGAACACTGACCCTATCAGTAACATTGACCGATGCCTCGAGCAATGTAGGTACGGCAGCAACAGATGATACAGTACTAGATACTACAGCACCAGTTGCGCCAATTGTTACTTCAGTAAGTGATGATACCGGCTCAAGTGCCAGTGATGGAATAACGAGTGACAATACCCCATCAGTAAATGGTACAGCAGAAGCCAATGCTACAATAGAGATATTTGTAGATGGAAATAGTGTGGGGACAACCACAGCAGATGCTTCAGGAGACTGGACATTGGCTTACACAGGTGTTACCCCACTAACAGATGGAACCATTGCAGTTACTGCTAATGCAACAGATGCCGCTGGCAATACTGGCGCCAATAGCACAGCCGTAAATGTCACCGTTGATACCACAGCACCAGCTGCAGCCACTTTCAATGGAATTACCAATGATACAGGGGCAAGCAGCTCAGATGGCATTATCAATGACATGAGCAATGTAACCATCAGCGGTACGGCAGAAGCGAATGCTACATTCGACCTGACATTCAATGGTGTTACTTATTCCGGTCTTTCGGTAGATGGTAGTGGCAACTGGTCTATGGATATTTCCAATGCATTAACAGAAGATGCTAGAGAGACTGTAAGCATAACCATAACTGATGCAGCAGGAAACACCAGTGCAGCGGCTACTTACGATATCACACTGGATATCACAGCGCCAGAAGCACCAGCTGTAGACCTTGATGCAACATCAGACAAAGGAACTAGCGACAGCGATGACCTGACCAATTATACTATTGGAGATGCGATGACCTTCTCAGGAACTGCAGAAGCCAGCGCTTCGGTAGAGGTAGAGTTGACCTACAACGGAACCACCTTCACAGGTCTGCCAGCCACAACAGATGGCTCAGGCAACTGGTCAATTGATGTTGGTTCAACAATAGGAGGGGTACTTGTAGATGGAACAGTGAATGACCTGACACTTCGTGCTATGGCAACCGATGTAGCAGGTAATGTTGGAACAGCAGGTGAACTGACAATAGTGCTAGACCAAGCATTGGATGCTACACTAACCCCAGCCGATAACGCAACGGACGTGCTGCCAAATGCCAACCTTGTGATGAACTTCAGTGAAGATGTTTACAAAGGAACCGGTAACATCACAATTAAGCAGAGCAGTGATGACACGGTATTGGAAACCATAGATATAACAAGTGCTAACGTAGTGGTATCGGGCGCTGAAGTAACCATTGACCCGACCAGCTTGTTGTTGCCACCTAGCGAAGAGTTCTATGTAACTGTAGATGCAGGAGCATTTACAGACGATGCAGGAAACAGCTATGTAGGAATCAGTAACAACACGGCCTGGACCTTTACAATTATTGCAGCTCCGGTAGTTACCAGTGTAAGTGTACCGGCAGCAGATACTTACGGTATTGGCGATGAGCTTGAGTTTACGGTTAACTTTACGCTGCCTGTAAATACAAGCGGTAGCCTGAGTTTGCCGATAACACTTGGTGCATCCGCAAAAGAAGCCACAGTAGCAGCCGATGCGAGCAATAGCAATTCACTTACATTTAGTTATACCATTGCCGAAGGCGACTTGGATACAGACGGTATAGCAATTGGTTCCAACATCAACTTGAACGGAGGTTCGATAGTCGATCAGTTTGCTACCAATGCAATATTGGCCTTGAACAATGTAGCCAGCACGGCAGCCATCAATGTTGATGGAATCAGGGCTATTCCAACATTGAGTACAGCCACTGGTAGCTTGACAAATGAAGCACTTACTGTAACGGTAACTTACGATGAGCAAGTAACAGGGCTTGAGTTGACCGATTTCACCATTGCTAATGGTACGGCATCTGACCTCTCAGTAGTTACTGCTGGCTTAGTTTGGACAGCCACTGTAACGCCATCGGCTGATGGAGCGGTAAGTGTAACACTACCGGCAGGAACAGTGAATGACCAAGCAGGCAACACCAGTGCAGCATCAGCAAACACCATAAGCACTACTTTCGATGGCACAGCACCAACGGTAAGCAGTATTACAAGGGCAGAAGCCGATCAACTGAACACAGCAGATACCGATGCTAACTTCACTGTAACCTTCTCTGAAGATGTTACAGGAGTAGATATTGCTGACTTTGAAACAGTGGTTACAGGTACGGCAACTGCAAGCATCAACTCGGTAACTGTAGTAGATGCTAAAACCTATACGGTGAATGTAAATGGTGTTTCAGGAGAAGGAACTATTGGCCTGAACCTGAAAGCCAACAGCAGCATACTCGATGCAGCTACCAATGCACTGACAGCAGACTTTACTGGTGATGTTTATACAACCAATTACCTGCCAACAGCCATTGGCTTAAGCAGCTCGAGCATTGACGAGAATAGTGCAGTAGGCTCAGTAGTTGGAACAATAGCAAGTACGGACCAAGATGCAACAGACAGCCATACTTACACTTTAGTGGCAGGTACAGGCGATACAGACAATGCGAGCTTTAGCATCAATGGTAATCAGTTATTAACTGCTGAAGTCTTCGACTTTGAAACCAAGGACAGCTATAGCATTAGAGTAAAAACTGATGATGGCTTTGGTGGAACCTTTGAGCAGGCACTGACAATAACAGTGGATAACGTGCTTGAGTATTCGGTTTTTGTAACGGGTGAAGGTGCTTTCGAAGAGACCATCCTAGGCTTCTCAACAACCAAAACATGGACAGCTACCAACAATGGAGAGCTACCAGTAGAAGTAAGAGTTGCTTCTACGCCTACTGGCTTTAGTGTTGTTCCTGGTTCATTTATATTAGGTGTAGGAGAAAGCAAGGAAATAAACGCAGTATTTACACCAGAGTCAGCTCGTGAGTATAGCGGCAATGTAGTCTTCGATTACGAAGGTGGTGTAGAAGTTGAGGCCGTTTCTGGTGAAGGAGTGATTGTAACGGATGTGGACGATCAGCTGATAGATGAAGCAGCCATAAGTGTTTATCCGAACCCAGCTAGCGATGTCATTACATTAGACCTTACAGAATTGTATGGACTACCTGTAGATGTGAATATTTACAATGCGACAGGTAAACCAATGTTCACTAAGAAGGACATAACAGATAGCAAGGTAGAAGTAAGAGTTACTTCCTATGAAAGCGGTATTTACATAGTCCGTTTCAGTAATGATAAATCGGTAGTGAACAAAAAAGTAATGATTAAAAGATAATCGAAGATGAAACGCATAAGCATACTGATCATATTAGCATTTGTAGTGGTACTGTCATCGTGTAAAGATGATGACGTACCCTCTGCACCAAACGCCAGAGAAAGAGCCTTTGAGGTACTTGGTGGTGACTGGAACTTGGGCAATGGCGCAGGCCGAATAGAAGTAGATGGCACTGATGTTAGTGCCAACTACCCAGGCTTTACCTTGTCCTTTACAGATGGCGGTTACACCACCACCAACGGAGCCGACTTGTTCAATGCAAGCGGTACCTGGCAGTGGGGTGATGAAGAAGCAAGAACCATTAAGGTTGACGATGGCAAAGAGGTGACAATCTCGTTGCTCAACGCCAACAGGTTTACCTTCACTTTTAGCCATAGCGGAACGAATAGTGCAGCAGGAATAGCTGGAAATTACACAGTGAGTGTAGTGAAGTAAAAAGCATTAAGAGACAGATTTTAGAAGGCCACTTTTCGAGTGGCCTTCTTTTTTATAGCCTTAGTTTTCAGGGAAATAATAAAATTCGAACAAAAATTGATATTTGAAGTTGATATAAGAGTCAATTATTTTTTATCTTCATTGTGATTAACAACTATTAAGTATGAAAAAATTAATATTCGTTTTTGCTCTCTTTCTTTTTGCGGGCCTCAGCCAAGTAAATGCACAGTCCGAAATAGGTGTGCGTTTCGGTGATGTGACCGGTGGTAACTTTGCCGTAGATGGTATTATTGGTATCGGTGAGTTTAGCCGAGTTCACGCCAATGTTTCGTTTGGAGGTAACGATGGTGTCGACTTTGGTGTTGATGCACTTTGGGATTTTATCTACCGTCCTCTGGGTGAAGAATCCTTTAACTGGTATGTAGGTGCAGGTCCTTTCTTAGGTTTTGGAGACGACTTTGCATTTGGTGCGGCTGGCGAAATTGGTTTAGAATATCGATTTCAAATACCGCTATCGTTGAGTATCGATTGGAGGCCTTATTTCAGAATAGTGGAAGACACAGACTTCTATGCCGGAGGTTTTGGCCTCAACGTCCGCTATATTTTAGGAAACGGCAATTAGGCATTGTTTTAAATAAAGAATTGAACCTCAGCAATTAGCTGAGGTTTTTTTATGCGCTAGCCTTTACAAGCCTTCTATTTCTTATGAGAGATATAATTGAAATGACTACCAAACCAACAGCTAAGTATAGAAAAGCACCCTTAATTGAAGTAGCATTCACCAAAGGCTGAAAGAACAAGGGAGATGCAAACTGACCTAGAAAAATGAAAGTGGTTAGAAAGCCGAGCACTTTACCGCGATTTTCAGCTGATGCTAGTGTAACCAAACATAAGTTTGAATTGGGCATTAAAAGCCCTGCACCTAGACCAGAGATTAATAAGCCAGGAAATGTCATGGCATAACTATTGGCATTCGAAATAAGCCAATAGCCAATCCCCATAAACAGGAAGGTAAGCCCGTATATTTGATAGTGAGTGAGCCTCTTTTTCAACTTTGGATATTGAAAAGACATAATGCCACCAACGAGCATTACCCCGGAAATGGCCACTCCTGTTTCGGTATTACCAACTTCAGCAATTTCCTTCATTAAAAACGGAACTTGCACGGGCATGAGGTAAAAAACTACCATTCCTAGAAATGAAATAAGATAGACTGTCCAAGCCATTTTAGGTATTGTAGCGCCTTTTTGTGGGGGCTTGCTAACTGTGCGAGCAGGCTCTTTCAAATAAATTATTACGAAAGGAATAGCAACCAGTGCCATAAGATAAATGGCAAATGGATATCGCCAGCTAATATCGGCCAAAAAGCCACCGAAGGAAATGAAGATGGTGCCAGATAATGCCATAACTCCCGCTTGAGTACCTAAGAACTTCTGCCTTTCTTCTCCTTCAAAATAATCGCCAATTAAGGCAATGGCGGTGGTCATAATGCCGCCCACTGCAATACCCAATAGAGAACGACCAACAATAATTTCTAAAAGCGAATTGAGGTAAAGCCCAGAACTACCTGCCAAAGCGTATAGAAACAGCATTGAAACGAGCAGCTTTATCCTTCCAAACTTATCAATAATCCAGCCCGAAAAAGGAGAGGTTAGCCCAATGAAAAGGCCGGGAATTGTTAGGATTAACTTAACCAAGGTTTCGGCCGATGGGTTGTGACTGAATGCTTTGGTCATTTCTGGTAATGATGGAGCTATGGTCGCTCCCGCCATTACGGTCATCATACTACAGAAAAGAATGGTGAATTTTACGAGTGATTTGTTCTTCAAAAGTCGGTTTATTAATCTGTCGAAGAACACCGCCTTTCCTGTCTTTAGTTCATCTTGGTGGGTTAATTATGCATTAAGTGTATAACCAAGCCCAGTAAATGAGCAAGCATTGAAGCGGTAGCCTTAGCCAAAGCGCTAGTTTGTACCATTTCTTTTTGCCTTTATATGAAGTGAGCATGTAAATATTGGCAGGGAAAACGCCAATTAAAGTAGCTATGATTCCCCACGCGCCTATACTCTGAGTAGCAGGGAACAACAACAAAGCTCCAAACAAGGCTTCGCAAATACCACTTAGATATACCAGTAAAAGGTGGTAGGGCAGATAGGGAGGCATTATTTTGAGATAGACCCTAGGTTTTAAAAAATGCAGGATACCAGCAAGTATATAAATACCGGCCATAATGTATAATCCTAGGTTGTCGATCATTTCAGAACTCCTTTCAAACTACCTTTACTTTTTATCAATTCAGGAATCTCTTCAATAGCTGGGTTGATTGCTAGAATTTCACCGTTAGGACTTATAAGATAATAGAAAGGTAGAAAAACAACTCCTAATTGCTTTAGGAAAGGGTTGCCGAATTCACCTTCTGCGTATGCTTGTTTCCAAGGTAGCTTATTTTTTTCAAGAAAATTGATTGGTAATTGCGGGTATGGGTCAATAGAGACGTTTAGTATTTCTAAAGTTCCATCAAGGTCTTCGTAGATAGGTTTAAGTTTTTCGAATGACTGAATACATGGACCGCACCATGTAGCCCATACATCAATGAGTAAGTACTGGTTGGGAAAGCTCTCTTGAGTAAAAGTTTCACCATTTAAGCCATTAAAACTAAATGCTGGGAATTCATCTCCTGGGTTAATCCTTTCTTGTCTGCTGATTGCTGTTTTGACTGCCTCGAATTCCACAGGATGTATTAGTGTTGTATCAATTGTGCCAAGGAGTTTATCTGATTGTTGTAAGGTGATATAATCGCCACTGACAATTTCCATGGTAACATCTATAATGAAGTCATTTCGAGGGTATAGCTGTGTGATGGAGTCCATATATAGGAAGATGCCATTACTGCGGAGTTTTTGCTCGTCTTCCATTATCGCACCAACTTCATCAATTACCTGAGTGACTAGCGTGTTTGCCGGGCTATGAGCCTCAATCATTTTTATATATGGCTCAGCGAAAGTGGTCTTGACATAAACACTATCATTGTCTAAATAAAAAGGGGCTGAAAAAACACCATCAGCTTTATTGGTTATTGCTGCTTGCATCACCCTTTCAACGGTTCCTTCAAATATAAACTTACCCTCTTCTATAATAGTGCTATCAACCGCATCGCCATACCGTAAAAAGACATAACCTTCATAGTTGTCAATTTCCCCATAAACCGTGAACTGAGGAGCTTGATTACAGCCATAAGCGAATAGTGTTAGTGTGATTAAAAATGGTAGGTATCGCTTCATAGTGTTTATTATAAGGTGGTTAAAAGTATACCCCTTTAATGTAATGATATGTTTTAAACTAGGATTAAAACAGTTTGTTTTTCTGATGGAAGAGAAAGAAATGTCGTAACAAAAAAGCCCTACTCATTCAAGAGTAGGGCTTCTGTCTTTTAAAGCGAGCGGCTATTACTTGTTCTCAATAGCTGTTGCCTCCCACTTATTGTTATCTCTGTTTACATCAGCCATTCTTTTTGAAGGATCAATTTCTACAGAAACGATATCGCTTAATGGTTTGTCGATGCTGAATTCGTAAGTAGGGTTGGTCCAAGGCCAGTCGGCATGAACTACACGAGGGTCGTTAGTTTCAGCTGGTTTTTCACCGCGCATCATTCTTAGTGCCATGTAGTGTACTTCTTTGGTGCCATCCTTATAGGTTACAACCACGTCCATTGGCATTGGCATTAAGCCAACTTTCTCTAAAGTAACTTTGGTTGAATTGTTTTCGCCTACAACTTCCTTCACTCCGTAATCGATGGTTTTTGTAGTGTAAACAAAGTACTCGTTGTACCAATCAAGCTCTAAACCAGATACGCGTTCAAATACTCTCAATACATCGTTAGGGTTCGGGTGCTTAAATTTCCAAGTGTCAAAGTACTCCAAAAGCCCTTTGTCTCTTGCTTCTTCACCAATTACATATCCCAATTGGCTCATCCAAACAGCACCTTTTCCATAAGCAGCAGTACTGTAAGCACCATTTAGGTTGTAATGATCTGAATGCGTACTTAGAGGTTCTTCAATATCGCTAATGGCAATTCTTAGGTAGCTACCACCTGCTGGTGTACCAAGAGTTTCAAGCGTTGGTTCTTCTGGCTGTGGGTTGCGAATGTGGCGTCCGATTCTGCCAGAAGCGTAAGATGTAAATCCTTCGTCCATCCAAGGTGTTAGAGCTTCATTATTGCCTAAAACACCATGGTACCAATCGTGCAATGCTTCGTGAATCGTTACGCCCAAAAGGCTACCTCTGTTTCCAGTAATCATGGTAGACATTGGGTATTCCATTCCACCGTCACCACCTTGAATTACAGAGAACTGCTTGTATGGATACTGGCCAAAGTGCTTGTTGGCATACTCAAATGCTTGTTCTGCCAAAGGCATTAACTTAGCCCAATTCTCTTCGTTTTGTCCTTTTTGGTGGAAGAAATGCAAAACCATACCATTCTTCATGGTTAGTTTGTCGTGCGCATAGTCTGGGTCTGCAGCCCAAGCAAAGTCATGCACATTTGGTGCTACAAAGTGCCATGTAAGCTTACCGTTTTTAACTTTTTGTTTTACTGTTTGGCCTTCATTCTCATAACCGTGACCTATTTCAAGTGGGTTTTGTAGGTAACCTGTTCCGCCAATTACGTAATCCTTGTCAATTGAGATTTTTACATCAAAATCTCCCCAAATACCGTAGAACTCGCGTCCAATGTATTCATCGGCATGCCAGCCTTGGTAATCGTACTCAGCCAATTTAGGATACCATTGCGTCATGGTGTAACGAACGCCTTCGGCATTGTCTCTACCTGTTCTTCTAATTTGCAACGGCACTTGGCCTTCAAACTTCATGTCGAAAGTCACAGTTTGCCCTGGTTTAATCGGCTGCGGAAGCTTTACTTCTAAAACAGTACCTTCTGTTTTGTGCTCAACCGCCTTGCCATTCATGGTTAGGCTTTTGATTTTCTGATAGCCTATTTCGTCATCAGAAAGTTTCGAAATTCTATCCTGAACCCTTCTATCCGGATCGCCAATTGTTCTTGAACGAACGTCCATCATGCTGCCCGGCTGGAATGCATTGAAGTAAAGGTGGTAGAAAACCTGATCCAACTCATCTGGCGAGTTGTTGGTGTATACAATTTTTTGCACGCCATCAAATCGGTTAGTTTCAACGTTCATGTCGATTTCCATGGTGTACTTGGCGTATTGTTGCCAACGGTCGCTGTCTTTTCTGTCAGCTTTGCCTTGTGCTGTGGCCTGCATATAGCACACTACTGCACAAGCCAGTAATAGGACTTTCCTCATATTGCTTCTATTTTAGGTTCTGAATTGATGGCGGAAAATATCAAAGTTTACATTAGCCAACAAGGCTAAATTCCTGAATGGTATGATTCAGAATTTTATGCGCAACTGAAGCTTAACATCGGTGCGCTTGTTTCCATCAATAGTTTCCAAACCACTTCCAATCTCATCTCTATCAAAAAAGGTGCCTCTCGAAACTTTCGCCCAAAAATCGAGCTTGCGCGTGGCTTTGTACTGAAAGAGTAAATAGTTGCGAATTCCTAGCCCGCTCAATGAAGGTATGGAGAATGCGTAGAGTAAGTCTCGCTCATATGCGTACTGTCGGTTTTCGTTACCTTCAGTGTCAAAAAGTGCCATTCGGCCGCTAATCACCCATTTTCCATGTGTAAAAACAGCGTCTTGAAAGAAGGCGTTGCCTTTGGTGCGCTCTCCATTAAGCGTGTAGTCACTCCATTGTACCCGCGATTTGAGTGAAAGTGAATGTGTGACCTTTAGTTCTAAGTTGACCAAAAATTGATTCTTAATACCTGGTAATACCACGGTTTCTCCCGATTCTAAATCTTCCGAATTAATCTCCTTATTCTTTCTTCTAAACTGGCCATACAATCGCACATTACCAGATGGGATATAGTTTAGGCGAAGCATAACATCATTGCCCTTGCTAGGCGCATTAACACGAAATCGCAGCCAAGGAAAACGAAAGCTGTCGTAGTAAGCCGTAAGGCTAAACTGCTTGTTCAAGGTGTATTTCAGCCCCCAATAAATACCAGATTCATTGATGTTTCTGCTGCCTTCGCCAAAGGCGCTGCCACGAAAACTGTGGAAGTTGGTGTCATAGTTTCTTAACACCATACCGAAGTCTATGCGCGGGCTAAGTTGAGTAGTAAAGCCACCAACAATACCGGTTCCACCACTTTTGGAAATGCCGCCTTCGGCAAATAGGTGAAATTGCTTTAATGTATAATTGCCGTAAATGCTGCCCACTTGGTTTTGGGTGCCTGAAAATTCAAAGCGGTTATAGGCGTCATTATCTTTTAAAATGGGTAGGCTGAATTGGTTATGGTAGAAATTCACACCAAAGGATTTAAAATCATCAGGCCGATAATTTAGGTTGAAGCCGACTAGTGATTCTGCGATTTGCTTCTTCTTGGCAATTTCTGAAGGCGTACGGTGTAGACCAGTTATCTGAATACTTGAGAAGAAATTCTCGAATTCATCTGCTTCGCCCGTTTGAATGGAAGCATCTTGCTTTAGGTAAGAATAGAAGGCTGTTACATCTATGGTTGAATTTAGCGCGTAGGTAGCCGCTGCACCGCGTAAAAAACCACCTTCTATTACCGAGGTATATGGGCGAACCCCAAGCGTCACCCGTTCCAAAGCATTAACCGATTCAGCGCCTTTGCCCACACCAAATCCGCTGTTAAAAAGTAGGCCTTGTCCAAACTGCAGCTGATAATCGCCAACAATCGTCTTTTTCAACTTGCCTTGGTTTTCCAGCATAAAATGAAACGACCAAAAGTCCATTCCTCTTCGGTAGGTCTCTGTGTCCCAAATCAGTGCTTCACCAGGGTCTTTCTCTGTTGTTAACCCAAGGCTAAAATCTCCGGGCTTTGATACACGGTAGCGTAAATAGAGTTTGTCGGCAGTGCCTGCATAGCGATTTTCGCTATTGGTAATGTAACCGCGTTTGTCCTCCAAAACACGTTCGTATCGTAATAGCAAGTAATTGTTGCGTTCATTCAATATGCGGTGAAGTAGCGGTTGTTGGTTAAGCGGTTTGCCGGTGGAAGAAACAGTTATAAATGGCGAAATCTTTTGTAGCGTGGGGTAGTCAAAACCGGGCAAATACATTAATTCATATGGGCTTACAATGCGGCCATTTTCCTTTCTGTATAAGAGTAGCTCATCGATTTGTTGGTCGGAGAGTACAAACAGCGACTTGAGATCAATACGGTTGGCCAGGTTCAAGTCTATTGGGTTTTCATAGAGTAGCAAAAGCCTTTCGTACAGGTCTTCGTAATTAATACCTTCTTCTTGCACATTGAAAAGTGTTTCAATGAACAGTTCCAAGTCAAAGTCTTCGGCCGTTTGCGCTTTTAGGTTGTGTGTGAAGAAAAATGAAAGGAAGAGTGTTAGAATGTATCCATATTTATTCAACGGGTAAATCTGTAGGTTAAACCGAAATTGTGTGTGGCACCCAATGAAGGGTTGGAACGAAGGCCGTAGTCAATCGTAAATTGCTTTACATTAAAGCCGGCCCCGAAAGTCATGCGATTGGTTGTTGTAGAAAAGCCCGTTCGCAGTTCAAGTGCTTCAATTATGGCATACGCCAAACCGAATTTTACATCGGCATCAAGGTCAATATCTTTTTCACCTTCTAAATACAGCGCTAAGTTTTCGGCTGCTTTGTACTTCATAGATAGGCGAATAATCACCGGTACTTTTTCGCCTGTAGCATCACTTATAACCGCTTGGGTAAAGTTGTATAAGTGCATGCCAAAAGTAAGGTGAGGTGTAAGCGTTGCAATACCGCCCATTTCGGCAACAAAAACAGCTTTTTTGCCAAAGCCATCAATATTGTACTGCAAGTAATCTGCTTTAATGCCCAAACTCATAATGCCGATTTTCTTGGCCAAGCCTAAACTGGCCATAGCGCTGTTGAACAATTCATCGCCAAAGCGATAAACGCCAAAAGATGCTGTAGCAAACTCTGTAGGGTAGTTAACAGCTGCGGTTACGGTATTAAAAGGGGAGTAGTCGAAAATAGTTTGATAACCAAAAATGGCATCGGCACCATTTAGGTATGTTAGGCCGGCTGGGTTGTTGAAAATTGACCAGCTGTTGCCAATGGGGGAGGACACACCGCCAAGCGACATGCTTACAGGACCATTTGGTGGAGTGCCAGCCAGTTGGGCCAAAAGTGCTTGTGTGTGTGCTGCAAAAAGAAAAAGAACGAATAAATACTTTCTCACCCTGAAATATAAGTGTTTTTGCCACAAGTGACTAATGCACTTTTAAGCAAAATACTAAAGTGCCGAACGGAAGTTAAAGTAGAACCCTGTATTGCCTTCTTCGGTAACAGAGAACTCTAGGCGCATAACAAAGTCGTAGTAGGTAACTATGTCTAGCCCAAGTCCAAAACTGGCAATTAGTTTATTGTTGTAGAAGTTGTTTTCGTTGTTATCGAGCGGATCCCCAGAATAGCCCAAGTCCATAAAGGTTTTAAGGTAGAAGGCATAAGGCAAGGTTTTGAACTGTGGAATAATGCTGCGCTTATTAAGGTTGGTCACCCCTTCAATAACTTGGTATTTAAAAGATGTTCTGTGCGAAAGTAGAAAGTCACTTTCTACCACGTATTTTTCATAACCACGAATAAAATCTGGATTGTAACCAAAACCGGCACGCCTCACATAAGGTATGGTTTCTCCAAAGTTTTTGTACAAATCTGCTCTGTTGGCCAAATAGAATTTATCTCCTAAGTCTAAAAACTTAGCGAATGAAATTCTGGTGACGAGCATATTCATATCGTTAAAAATACCTAGACCGTATTGGTCTGCATCGAAACGAAAAACTGATCCTTTTAAAGGATAGGAAACAAAATCTCTCTTATCGATGGTGAAGTTATAGCCTAGTAAAAATGCCTCTTGAAGCGTTTGATCATTACCCAGGTAGTTGGGGTTAAGGTCTATCACAGTATCGGCAACGGAGATTCTGGAGTAGCCTATATTCCAAGTATGTTTGGTGTAAAAACTAGGGCGATAGGTAAAAGCCGTACCAGTAGAAAAGGTTCTTCTTAAAACGTCTTCACCATCATAAAACTCTAATCGGTGGCCATTACTGGCATAACTTACGGCCTTGTTTGTGGCAAAGCTGATCCCGAAGGACATCCCCAGTTTTTGATTTTTATTAATGTATGGTACCGAGTAGTCTAATGCGTATTGTTTGGTAAAGCCGAACTGAAGCTTGGCACTAAGGCGGTCGTTTCTACCCGTCAAATTCATGTGGTAGAGTTGGGCGCCAAAGTTTACCCTAGAAAAATCTCGCTTTTGGTTTACCCACCACTCGGTAAAGTTTCTATCGGCTAGGCGGAAAATTGGTACAGGGAAAACATACCAGCGCTCTTGCATGTTGATCAGTACTTCTACATCGGTGTCCGACATGTAGAGCGGCACTATTTCGGCCGTAACAAAAAGCCTGGTGTTCATCAGCTTTTGCTGATCTAGCACTAGTGCTCTTTCAAAGTCTGCTTTAGAAACGGTTTCTCCCTCTTCGAAATCGAGTTCCCGTAAAATGATTGACCTTAAAGTCTTCTTATTTCCGTTAAGGTAGATGTTACCTATGGTTACAGAGTCGGTTTTAGCAGGGGCTTGTAGTGCCAGAAGCGAAACTTCTGAAGTAATTAATAACATACCAACCCACAAAATCCACGCTTTCCTCTGCAACACTTAATCCTAACTTTTCTTAGACTTTATTAAGACTCTTAAGAGAATAAATACCCCTAATAGCACCAATGGAATACTAAGGATTTGTCCCATGTTAAAGGCCATGTCATCCTCAAAGGCTACTTGATTCTCCTTGAATAACTCGTGGAACCAACGTAAGCCAAATATCCAGATTAGGAAAATACCTAATAAAACACCTTCAGGCAAACGTTCTTTGTACTTAGCCCAAATTCCGTAGAGAATTAAGAAAAGGATAACACATGTGCCTGCCTCGTAAAGTTGGGTAGGGTAGCGGGCAATTCCATAAGTGTGAATCACGGCTACAAATTTTCTGTCTACCAAATTTAGGTCGTAGTTAATTGCCCCTGCAGGCTGTACATAGTGCTCAGCAATGGCATAATTGTTTCTTAGGCTGTTGGCAATGCTATTTTCAATTACTCTTCGGGCGTCCTGTTCTGGTAAACGCATGTCTTCAAAAGTAACCGTAAGGTCTACAGGTACTATGCCCGGTGCTAGTGCATCGCCAGTACCTTTTGAAGCTTCGGCTGACTCTATGCCGTAGTTCGACTTTTCTAATAACTCTTCGGCCACGCGACCAAATACTACACCGTACTCACTTTCAGTTGGCTTGCCTATAATTTCGGAGTTTACAAAGTTACCCATACGGATAAAAGCCCCTGCTAGGGCAACCGTGATTACAATGCGATCTACCACCCAAAGGTAGCTTTGCCCTTTGCGTTTTAGCTTGGTAAACTTTAGTGGTAAAATGGAAGGTCTAGTACTTACTACATAGTTGGTATAAAGGTACAATGCCACCAAAATACCAAATGCTGCACCGTGGCTGGCTAGTCCACCTTCCCAAGTTCTAAAGAACATAAGCGGGTCTGCTAAAAAACGGTCTGGCTCATAAAACACCAAATGGCCAAGGCGAGCACCAATAATGGTGGCCAAAACCATGTGTACAGTAAGTGTGTCAACGTTTTGCGGATCGTGGCCTTCCTTCTTAAAAATCTTGACCATGATTTGGTAACCGATAATAAAACCGGCTGCAAAAAGTACACTGTACCAAACGGGCGGTTGAATGCCCTTTATGATTTCCCGCATGGGGTCCCAAACTATGTATGCTAGCATAAGTAAAATGTGTATGCAGCAAAGATATACGAATTGTGCAAAGGACTTGGACGCAGTGGAAGGAAAGGTGTTAAAGAGTATTAAATTATTTACTGGGTATTTAACGGTTATGAACCAATTTTAAAGGCAGTGGGTTTTTATGCGGTTATTATCAAGCAATTTAGTCTTTGAACATGTGAAAAATTAAGACGAGTGGTTTGCTACTGATAATTGCATCACATACATTTGGCACCTTCAAATGAAAAAGGAGTTATCCAAAATATTACTTGCCGTTACCATGCTGTTTTTGTGTGGGGTTGCGCAGCTTTCTGCACATACCGTTTCGGCAAGTGCTAACGATCACTCCATAAGCCTAAGCCAATCAGACGAGCCGGCTGGCAATATTCATGAAAGTCAGGCAATGCTAAGTGCGGCAACTTCCAAGCGACAAGGAAATAATGAGGAACCTCTTATTATTGAAGAAACCGAAATGGAAGAAGATGACAAGCACTCTGCCAAAAGGTACCTCGAAAGTATTTTCTACTTTTCAATTATTCTATTTTCCCTAATCCTGGGATTCAATTTCCTCAATAATAACAGCGCTTACATCAATGAGCGACTTTCGTATATCAACTACTTCCGTTGGTATATCGTTTTTCAGGTTTTCAGAATATAGAATTTACCCCTTTCGCTCCACTTGGGGCGAACTCCATTACTTTTTACGATTAGGCAAAAAACGATAGCTCCGTGCTATAGCCCTATTCGCGTGTGTTTTCGCACACATCTTTTAGAAAAATCAACAAAGTACCGTATCAAAAACAGATTATCATGAAGAGAATTCTCATGCTCATGAGCTTGTGTAGCGCATTGGTTTATACCAGCTGTGAGTCAGAAAAAGAACATCACGAGGAGGAAACGACATTCCTAGTGACCAGTCCTGTAAGAATGGACACAACCATTACCGATAGCTATGTGAGCCAGATTCATTCAATCAGGCATATTGAGTTAAGAGCTCAGGAAAGAGGCTATTTGGAGAATATTTTTGTAGACGAAGGCCAGTTTGTAAAGAAAGGCCAGCTACTATTTAAAATTATGCCTCGCCTTTACGAGGCCGAACTACAGAGTGCTCAGGCAGAAGTGAGTTTTGCCGAAATAGAGTACCAGAATACCAAAAAGCTAAGCGATAGCAATGTGGTGGCCCCCAACGAATTGGCCATGGCAAAAGCCAAGTTGGCTAAGGCAAAAGCAGAACTGGCCTTGGCTCAAGTGCACTTAGATTTTACGGAAATAAGAGCGCCATTCGATGGAATCATTGACCGATTTCATGTAAGAGAAGGAAGCTTGATCGATGAAGGCGAACTGCTTACAGAGCTTTCAGACAACAGCAAAATGTGGGTGTATTACAATGTGCCTGAAGCTGAATACTTGGACTTTATGATGCAAATGAAGAACAATGATGAGGCTTTGGTGAACCTTAAAATGGCAAACCATAAGCTTTTTGCCCATACAGGAAAGGTTGAAACCATTGAGGCAGATTTTGATCATGAAACAGGTAACATTCCTTTTAGGGCTACATTTCCGAACCCCGATGGCTTGCTGAGACATGGCGAAACTGGGAATGTATTGATGACAATTCCGTTGAAGGCCGCATTGCTCATTCCGCAAAAAGCAACCTTCGAAATTCTTGAGAAACGCTATGTGTACGTGATTGACGAGCACAATACGGTAAAGTCTAGAGAAGTTACCATAGCCGAAGAATTACCGCACTTGTTTGTAGTGAGTGGAGGTTTAGAGGAGAATGACAAGATTCTTTTGGAAGGTTTGCGCCTTGTAAGAGAGAATGACGAGATCCACTACGAATTTGTGCAGCCAGCTGCTGCGCTTTCCGATTTAAAATTATACGCTGAGTAGCCGGAGTTTATGTTTAGTAAAATAATACACAGACCGGTTTTTGCGATTGTAATATCGGTCATCATAGTATTTATAGGCTCACTGTCAATCAAGCAGTTGCCTATATCGCAGTTCCCCCAAATTGCACCAACAACGGTAAATATTTTTATCGCTTATCCAGGCTCTAGTGCCGATGTGTTGGTGAAATCGACATTAGTTACGCTAGAAAACTCCATTAACGGGGTGCAAGGTATGCGCTATATGGCTACCGATGCCACCAGTGCTGGAGAGGCTACATTGAGGGTGATTTTTGAACCTGGCACCGATCCTAACCAAGCGGTTATCAGGGTGAAAACCCGAGTCGATCAGGTAATGCCACTGTTGCCCGAACTGGTGCAGCGAGAAGGTGTGGTTATTACGCCTATTCAGCCAAGTATGCTTATGTACGTCAACCTTTATGGTACGGGCGATAATATGGATGAAAAATTCCTTTACAACTACGCCAACGTACAAATGATCCCTGAAATACAGCGGATCAAAGGAGTGGCAAGGGCTCAGATTTTGGGTAGCCGCAGGTACGCTATGCGGGTTTGGCTAAACCCAGACAGAATGCGTGCCTACGATATTTCTGTAGACGAGGTAATGGAGGCCATGCAAGAGCAAAGTATTGTTGGTCGTCCTGGTCGTTTGGGCCGAAGTTCGGGTATTGAAGCACAATCGCTGGAGTATGTGCTTACTTACAAAGGTCGCTATAACAAGCCCGAGGAGTATGAAAGCATAGTGGTTAGGGCAAATTCTGAAGGGCAAAGCGTTCACTTAAGAGATATAGCGAAGGTTGAATTAGGGAGTGAGTTTTTCGACATCTATTCCAACCTCGATGGGCATCCTTCTGCCGCCATTGTGCTAAAGCAAAACTATGGTAGTAATGCCAGCGATGTAATTGCCGAGGTAAAGAGCAAACTCGAAGAAATGAGGGCAGATTTCCCTCCAGGAGTTGATTATAAGATCAGTTATGATGTTTCACAATTCCTCGATGCTTCGATTGAGCAAGTAACACATACCCTGCGCGATGCCTTCATTTTGGTGGCTGTTGTTGTATTTATCTTTTTAGGCGACTGGCGTTCTACGCTTATCCCAATTCTGGCCGTACCAGTGTCGCTTATTGGTGCCTTCTTTGCCATGCAGCTATTTGGCCTTTCCATTAACCTAGTAACGCTGTTTGCCCTTGTGCTCGCCATTGGTATTGTGGTAGATGATGCCATTGTGGTAGTGGAGGCCGTTCACGCAAAAATGGAAGAAAAGCATATTGGGCCATATAAGGCTGTACGGCAAGTTATGGGTGAAATCAGTGGGGCTATCATTGCGATTACCGCTGTAATGGTGTCGGTGTTCTTGCCTATTTCCTTTATGTCTGGACCAGTAGGTACTTTCTACCGCCAGTTCTCTATTACCATGGCTAGTGCTATTGTAATTTCTGCTGTTGTTGCGCTTACGCTCACACCAGTTCTATGTGCCATGATTCTAAAAAACAACCATGGGCAGGCGAGAAAGAAACATTTGCTAAACCGAGGTTTGGATAGTTTTAACAGAGGTTTCGATAAGCTTACGGGCAAGTATGCCAAGTTGTTGAAGGTGATTGTACACAGAAGGGTACTCACTTTCGGAATACTTTTGGCCTTCGGTTTTGGTATTTTCTACCAAAGTCAGGTGCTGCCTTCTGGCTTTATTCCTAGTGAGGATCAGGGAACAATTTATGCCATTATCCAAACCCCTCCAGGGGCTACTTTGGAACGAACCAACAAGGTTTCGCAAGCGCTTCAGCAGATTTGTGAAAAGATTGACGGTATAGAGTCTGTTTCTTCACTTGCCGGTTACGAGATTATGACAGAAGGGCGTGGATCGAATGCTGGAACACTTTTGATCAACTTAAAAACATGGTCAGAGCGAGAGCATT
This sequence comes from Roseivirga pacifica, assembly GCF_900111145.1. Classification (GTDB taxonomy): domain Bacteria; phylum Bacteroidota; class Bacteroidia; order Cytophagales; family Cyclobacteriaceae; genus Roseivirga; species Roseivirga pacifica. Next base: position 1,440,558 of record NZ_FOIR01000002.1, on the reverse strand, counting down.
CTGTAACCGAAATTATGGAAGAGCTGGAGGAGAAATCTAAAGGGCTTGGTGCAGTGGTTGAATTCTTCGAACCGCCAGCAATTCCAGGTTTCGGTTCGTCTGGTGGTTTCTCCATGCGCTTACTCGATAAAACCACTGATACGGATTATCAGGAGTTTGACAAGATCAACCAGCAGTTTATGGACGATTTGCGTGAGCGAAAAGAGCTTACTGGTCTGTTCACCTTCTTTGCTGCCAACTATCCGCAATATGAATTGGTGATTGATAATGACTTGGCCATGCAGAAAGGGGTGTCTATTGGCGATGCGATGGAAAATCTCAACATTCTGATAGGTAGTACGTACGAACAAGGCTTTATCCGCTTTGGCCGTTTCTTCAAGGTGTATGTTCAGTCGGCTCCTGAGTTTAGAAAGCTTCCTTCAGATGTGTTGAACTTGTTTGTGAAGAATGAAGAAGGAGAAATGGTGCCGTACTCTTCTTTTATGAAAATAGAGAAGAAGCAAGGACCGAATGAGGTGACCCGATACAATATGTACAACTCGGCCGCTATTCGAGGTTTACCGGCCAAAGGTTATACCACTGCCGATGCTATTGCGGCTATTCGCGAAGTGGCTGCAGAAACACTACCGCAGGGTTACGACATTGCGTGGGAAGGACTTTCTTACGATGAGTCGAACCGTGGTAATGAAGCGCTCTATGTATTCATTGTGGTGCTGGCTTTTGTATACCTGGTTTTGGCTGCTCAGTACGAAAGCTTCATCATTCCATTGGCGGTAATTATTTCGCTGCCGGTCGGGGTCTTTGGTTCATTCTTATTGCTAAAAATGATGGGGCTCGATAACGACATCTATGCGCAAATCGGTTTGATCATGTTGGTTGGTTTGCTAGGCAAAAATGCCGTGCTAATTGTAGAGTTCGCGGTACAGAAACACCGAGAGGGAGCTACTATTCTGGAAGCCGCTATTGATGGAGCCAAGGTACGTTTCAGACCAATTCTGATGACTTCCTTTGCTTTTATTGCCGGATTGATTCCGTTGATTCTTGCCCATGGTGCAGGCGCAATTGGTAACAGAACAATTGGTGCTTCGGCATTAGGCGGAATGCTATTCGGTACCATTTTCGGGGTGATTATAGTGCCGGGCCTATACTACATTTTTGGCTCGTTGGCGAGCGGGCGCTCGCTAATTAAAGACGAATACGATGAACCATTATCTGAAGAACTTTACGGAAGAGAAAATGAGTAAGAAACTTATATATCAACTGCTTGTTTCAGGTGCGATAATACTGGCTATTTCGTCATGTAGTACACCGCCACTTATTGAGAAAACAGCAAATAAAAATGTGCCTGAGAGTTATAATGGCAATCAGGATACCACAAATGTGGCCAATGTGCAATGGAGGAATTATTTCTCTGATCAGTATTTGGTAGCATTGATAGACACGGCCTTGCAGCACAACCAAGAGTTGAATATAACGCTGCAAGAAATTGAGATTTCGCGAAATGAAGTAGGGGCAAAGAAGGGGGAGTACCTACCTAAAGTAAATTTAGGAGCGGCTGCCGGAGTTGAAAAGGTGGGTAGATATACCAGCCAAGGAGCCAACGATGCCAATACCGAAATTGAGCCTGGCAAAGAATTTCCAGAACCCTTAGGCGACTTTATGGTTGGGGCTTTTGCAACCTGGGAGGTGGATATCTGGCATAAGTTGCGCAATGCCAAGAAATCTGCCTTAACTAGGTATTTGGCTACAGTAGAGGGTAAAAACTTTATGGTAACCAACCTGATTGCAGAGATAGCCAACTCGTACTATGAGCTATTGGCGCTCGATAATCAGTTGGAAATTGTGAATCAGAACATTGAGATTCAGCAAAACGCCCTGAATATAGTGAAGTTGCAGAAAGAGGCTGCTCGGGTGACAGAGCTGGCCGTTCGAAAGTTTCAGGCGGAAGTACTCAATACCCGAAGCTTGCAGTTCGATATTCAGCAGCAAATTGTTGAAACGGAGAACAAGATTAACTTCTTGGTTGGCCGATTTCCGCAGCCCGTGGTTCGTAGTTCCAAAACTTTTGTAGATATGGTGCCTAAAAGCATTCAGGCGGGTATTCCTTCTCAATTGTTGGAAAACCGACCAGATATTAGGCAAGCAGAGTTGGAGATGGCCGCAGCCAAAATCGACATCAGTGTGGCCAGAGCAAGGTTTTATCCTTCCTTGGGCATTAATGCCGGTTTAGGTTTTCAGGCTTTCAACCCAGCTAAGCTGGTGCTCTTCCCTGAGTCGCTACTGTACTCATTAGCGGGAGATCTAACCGCACCGCTCTTTAACAAGCGTGAAATAAAGGCGCAGTTCAAGAACGCGAATGCTAGACAAATTCAGGCTGTATATGAATATGAGCAAACGCTTTTGAGTGCTTATATAGAAGTGGCGAATCAGCTTTCTAATATTGATAATTTGGCGCAAAGCTACGACTTAAAGTCGCAGCAGGTAGAAGCGCTTACGCAATCAATCGAGATATCGAATAACCTCTTTAAGTCTGCTCGAGCCGATTACATGGAGGTGCTGCTTACTCAGCGCGATGCACTGGAATCGAAATTCGAGTTGGTTGAAACGAAGATGAAACAGATGAATGCGGTAGTGAATATGTACCAGGCCCTTGGTGGGGGCTGGAACTAATATTCATAGTCTGTTAGTTGATTTCGTGTTTAGAAAACCCACGCTGCTCTGCGGTGTGGGTTTTTGTTTAAAAAGTTAGGCTATCATTCCGTAGCAGTGTCTTCATGAGAATTGCTCGATCGACCTAAAGCAGCCAATGCCAAGATCACCCAAACTAATACGAAAAACCAAAAAATGATTTGGTGAAAGAGGCTGTCCCACCATGTCATATACGTTTCATTCCATGCTAACAATTCAAAGCCAGACTCATCTCTGAAGACCTCCTTTCCTCTAGCATTTTCAATAATATAGGGTGCTCTAAAGTCGGTTCTTTTAGCATTCAGGCGTTTTGCCAAAGCACTCATCTCCTTTTTATAAGTGATTTTAAGTCGTTCCTCATTACCAATAAGTGCATCAACACCGGTCTGATAGGCTTTAAATGTTTCGTAGGTAATAGTGTCTTCGTCAAGTGGAGCATCAAAACCCTCCAAGTCATACTTGCTTATCCAAAACACATAGGGATGGCCTTCTACTCCAAACTTATAGTCTACATCAAAAACAGGGGTTTGTCTAACCTTGATGTTTATAGTATCCCATTCGTATGGGTTCTTATTAATTAAGAAGGTGTCGATACTGAGTGCTTTTGCTTTAAACATGTTTACCGTACGGTTCCATTTGGATTGTGTTATAGGGGCTATAGTATCGTTCAACAGCTTTAATTGATTGGCATGAATTGGTTTGAGAATACTATCCAATTCGGACTTTAAACTAGCTGTAGGAAGTTCCTCTTTGAATTCGCCCCAAGGTTGATCGTTAATGTATAAATGATCTTGAACATCAGTAGCCGCAACTGGGCCAACTAGCTTGCCCTCCACTTCATCAAAAACCTCATTAAAGTCTTTCCGGTCTTGGTAATTCCAAAAGAGAACGGTTGTCAAAAAGATGAGGGAGAATTTTAGAAGTTTGGCCACAAGGTTGAATTTATTCTAAACTATAAAAAAACCAACGGCATTAAAATTCAGTTTTGACAAACCGAGAGGTTTAAGAAAACGACTCTCTAAACTTTAATGGCGACTGATTGGTCTTGGCTTTGAAGAGTTTACTGAAAGACTGCGGGTGCTCAAAACCTAATTCATAGGCAATTTCACTTACTGTCAGTTGGGTTGTTGAAAGCTTCTCTTTGGCCTTTTCAATCAGCTTTTCGTGTATGTGCTGTTGGGTGTTAAGCCCCGAAATATTCTTGAGCGAACTGCTTAGGTAGTTTGGAGTTACATTGAGGCTGTCAGCTACAAATTGTACTGAAGGCAAGCCAAAATCTGCCATATTTCCTTGTTCAAAATACTGTTCCAAAACCTCCTCTAGCTGCCCAAGCAAGGCGTGATTGTTAATCTTTCGGGTAATAAACTGTCGCTCGTAAAAGCGTTTTGCATAGTTCAGCAGCAGCTCTACTTGCGACACAATTATGTCTTGACTGAATTTGTCAATATTAGATTGATACTCTTGCTGGATATTCTTTAAAATACCTTCGACAGTTTTTTCTTCTTTTTCCGAAAGAAAGAGCGCTTCTGTCAATGCGTAATTAAAAAAGTCGTACTGCTTAATGTTTTTGGCTAGCTGGGTGTTCCACAGAAAGTCGGGGTGGATGAGTAGAATCCAACCTGAGGGCGCTCGTTTTGTCCTATCAGGCGCAACATATTCAATGCTAAGTATTTGGTTTGGTGCGAAGAAAGACATCAGTCCTCCATCAAAATCATACTCCATTTGACCATACCGGAATTTGCCTGGCACGTCTTTCTTGAGAGAGATGGAATAATACTTCTGTAGCCAGCCGATTTTGTCGTGTTCGGGAAAGTGCTTTACCAGCTTATAATCTACCAAACTAATTAGCGGGTGTTCAGGAGGTTTTAGCCCTCTAAACTTGTGGAAATCGCTAATGGTACTTACTGTTTGTATGGTTTGGTTTTTCATGTTTTGAGGAAGAATCGGCTAATGGTCCATATAAGCTAATGCTGTTTTTGGCTTAAACCTAATGGTAGTTGAAATCAAAAAATACAAACCCTTTGATTTACTAAAGGGTTTGTAGTGTGGGTGTTAAGTCTCAATATTAAAGCATTGTTCCTCCAGAGGCTTCAATGCGCTGGCCATTGACCCAACGGGCATCTTCTGTGCATAAAAAGGCCACGATACCGCCAATGTCCTCTGGCTCGCCTACACGGCCTAAGGCAGTTACGCTGGCTACAACTTTACGTTTTTGTTCGTTTGTCTTGTTTTCTCCACCGCCAAATTCAGTGGCAATGGCACCAGGCGCAACCACATTGGCGCGAATGCCTCTGCCGCCAAGTTCCTTTGCCAAGTAGCGGGTAAATACATCGATGGCGCCCTTCATTGCTGCATAAGCCGAAGAGTTAGGGAAGGTGAATCGGGCCAAGCCTGATGAGATATTGATGATGCCTCCGCCATCATTCATCAATGCCACTGCTTTTTGAGTGAGGAAATAGACACCTTTTAAATGGATGTTCATCATCTCGTCAAAATCCGCTTCGGTAGTGTCTACAAACGGTTTGTATATGCCAGTGCCAGCATTGTTCACTATATAGTCGAAGTTTGGTTTGCCGTAATTCTCACTAAGATAGGCGGAAACCTTAGTGAAAAACGCATCGAAGGAGCTTACATCGCTGGTGTCTAATTGAAAGGCTGCGGCCTTCCGGCCCAACGCTTCAATTGCTGCTTCTACTTCCATAGCAGCTTTTTCGTTTGAATGATAGGTGAAAACCACATCAATTCCCTTTTTGGCTATGTTAATGGCCATGTCTCTGCCTAGGCCACGGCTACCGCCTGTTACTAATGCTATTTTGGTATTTGTCATCTCTTTTGTGTTTTTGTTTATACAAAGGTGAAGCGTTTTTTAAACACAGGAGTAGCCAAATCCATTCATGTTGTAGCCGAAATTGAGCCGTTTGAAGAGACTTTTACCAAAGTCTTTCAATAAGTCTTTTGCTGGCCTTTATTCCTTCTGCTTCGCTCAGGTTTCCTCCTTCATATTCAATGCCAATATGCCCGCTGTAACCTGCGTCTTTCACGGCTTGTAGCATGGTTTTGTAATCTAGTTTGGGTTGATTGCCTTGCGCATCGAAGTCGTAGGTTTTGGCACTTACTCCCTTGGCATACGGCATGAACTTTTTCACGCCCTGTAAATGATCATAGGCTGTTTTGCAGCTGTCGCCATTGGTAGAGCCCCAAAGTTCAGAGGTGCACCAGTTGCCAAAGTCGGGTAGGGTGCCCATATAAGGATTGTCCACTGCCTTAATTACCTCTACCACGAAATCAGCATCGGAACTGTAAAGCCCGTGATTTTCAATCACTACATTGATCTTCGCTTTTTCGCTGTATTCACACAGGCTTCCTAGTCCATCTACGAGTGCACTTTTAATGGCCGTTCTATTTTCATCGCCAAAGGCATTCACGCGAATAGAGTGGCAGCCGAGCTTAGCGGCAATATCGACCCAGCCAAAGTGATTTTGCACGGCTTGCTTACGTGCTGTACTATTGGCATTGCCCAATTCTCCTTCAGCATCTACCATTATCAAAAGGTTTTTTACACCTTCACTTTTGGTTTTGTTGAGCATTTCATTCCAAAAAGCACTGTCTTTCTTTTTATCCGCATAAAAGGAGTTTACATACTCCACAGCATCAATGTCGAACTGGTTTTTGCTGATTAAGGGGAAGTCTACTGCGGCTAATTCTCCTGAATGAAATGCCCGATGCAGCGACCATTGTGCCAACGAGAATAAAGGCTTGGCAGGAGTTAATAGGTTTAGGGTTTTTGGTAGAAAGCTAAAACCTGCTCCGGCAAGTGCGGCTTTCTTTAAAAATGATCTTCTGTTTTCCATAGTAAAAAAGTAGTGAGTTTAACAAAGTAAGAAGATAATTCTACTTTCTATAGGAAGGAAGCCCTAAACGAACAAAGCCTCCCTGATCGATGTCAAGAGAGGCGTTGGATGTGAACCTTGAGAAAGATCACTCAACATCTATTACAAACTCATCGCGAGGGATTCTCACTTTTTTCATTGGCTTTATCCAATCTTTTTCATCGTTTCCGTAGCCAATATATAGTAGCGAAACACTCTTCAGTCCATGCTTTTCTAATCCGAGTACTTCATCAACCACTTTGGTGCTAAAGCCTTCGGCAGGGCAAGTGTCTACTTTTAGCTCAGCTGCCTGTGCCATAGCCAAACCTAGTGCGATATAGCTTTGACGAGAAGTATGGGCGAAATTCTCTTCTGCTGGTTGGTTTAAATAAATGGCCTTTAGCTGGTCGGTGTAGCTATTAAATCTGCCTTTTGGTAAGCCTCTTTCTTCCGTTGTATAGTCAAATACTTTATCTATGCGTTCGGCAGTGTACCTATCCCAAGCTGCAAAAACCAATACATGCGAACAATCCTTCATGCTATCTGGGTTGAGGGCTCCTTGTACCAATTTCTCTTTAATTTCTTGGTTAGAAACCTTTAAAACCCTGAATTGCTGCAGGCCCGAAGAAGTAGGAGCAAGCCTTGCCGCCTCAATAATCTTCTCCACATTTTCCTCGCTTACTTTCTTGTCTGGGTTGAACGCCTTAACCGCGTGTCGCCAGTTTAAATCTTCAATTAATGCCAATTTTCTAAATATTTAATTGTTGGTTACGTTTAATTCCACTTCGATATTTCCTCGGGTAGCGTTAGAGTAAGGGCATACCTGATGTGCCTTTTCAGCTAGGGATTTTGCCTCTTCCATGTCTACTTCCGGAATGTTGATGTCTAGTGTTACGGCTAAGCCAAAACCACCATTTTCTATTTGACCTATGCTTACATTCGCTTTTACCGAGGTTGTTCCTGTTTTCGCTTTCGACTTTTGAATGACCAAGTTCAATGCGCTATCAAAACAAGCGGCATAACCTGCTGCAAAGAGCATCTCAGGGTTGGCATAGTCGTCATTTGCTCCGCCTAATGCTTTTGGGTGTCTTACTTCAAGGTCTAAAATGCCGTTTTCACTTTTTACATGACCGTTTCGTCCTCCTGTGGCTGTTGCGCCAATGGTATAGATAGTTTTCATTATTACTTTTTTATTTGATTTAAAATATTGTCGATGCCTGCCTTTAGTGCTTCTAACTGCTCAATAGAAACATTTAAGGAATTCAGGATCTGTTCAGGAACTTCGGCTGCGGTTGTCTTTATGGCTTGTCCGCTAGCTGTTAGCTTAACCTGAACGATGCGTTCGTCATGAGTACTTCTGTTACGCTCAATCAGGTTTTTCTCTGCTAATCGCTTTAACAGCGGTGTTAGTGTGCCACTGTCTAGGTTGAGCTTAGTGCCTATCTCAGAAACGTTTTGTGTGCCTTCTTCCCAAAGTACCAGCATTACTAAATACTGTGGGTATGTAAGATCTAGCCGTTGTAGAATTGGTCTGTAGAGACTCACTACTTCCTTCGCCAATGAATAGATTGGGAAGCAAACTTGGTTCGATAGTTTTAGATTTTCTGACATAAGCCCAAGCATTTTACAATTTAATATTGTGTGCTATTATATTGTACACAACTTAATTACGAATAGTTCCTCCTTGCTGAAGGTTTATTGAAAAAGAGGCGAGCTCTTGTTAGAGTTTTGCTTCTATGCTAAATACTAATTAAAGCTTAATGGACAGACTATACTCATTGTTTGGTTCGCTGTGGAAGGAAGGAGGTAGCTCAATTTGGCAGCTTGCTGAATAATCGTGGCATAGATTCAGGATCAATTGCAGCCATATCGATTAGCGCAAGAGATTTGACCATATGCATAGTTTCCGTTTTGTATTTTTTAAAATGTGGTGTTTCTAAGTGTGCCTCATAAGCAGCCTTGTCTGCATAAATTTCCAATAGCCTTATTTGTGTAGGGTTTTCCTTTTGAAACATTGGGTAGATAGAAATTACACCTGGCTCTAGTGCTACGGAGGCAGCCGACTCTTCCTTTAGAATGGCCAAGTACTCGGATAAGTATGCGGAATCAATTTCTATTTCGGCTATACGAATCATGAGGTTATCCGTGTTGATAATACCGGCTTCTTCTGGCTTATTGCTACAAGCCATGGCTGTGGCAATTGTAAGCATACCCACTAATGATTTTAAGTACCTCATCGCTTATTGCTTTATAGTTTTTTATTGAATTTAGTTTCGGTGTAAAGCTATTTCAGCTTCTAGCGCTTCGATTAAACCGGTGTATTCTTTTCTAAGGTTTTGACCTTCTTCTATGAGCCTTCCCATTTTTTTAAGCAACAGTATATACATGCTATTGATCTCAGAGGAGCTGAAGGTTTTAACATAAGTAGCCATGTCTACTCGCTCTTCTTGTTTGGTTCTTGCTCTTAGTTTGGACAAGACGGCAGGAGGGATGTTGAAGTTTTCGATGAAATACGTTTCCAAATGTGCCTTGGTGAATTCGGTAATTTCGTCCTCATGTTCTTGGTAGTCTTTTACTTCATCGTTTAGCTTGGCAACCCGTTTCTTAAGCTCATCGTTCGATATCAATTCAATCTTACCCGAGTTGATCATGGAATTGTATATTCCAGTAGATGGGTTATAAGAATAGCTCTCTACATTGTTGGTTATCAGTGAGTCCAGGTAGCTAATAGGTTGGTTTTTTATATCGATAAAAAGAACGGTCTGTAAGCTTTCGTTTCGAGTAAGTTGTGCATTAAAAATTGAATTGAACTCGGTAAGGTTACCATTTAACTCCTCTGATAAGCTCTTTAAGGTTTTAACCTCTTCTTTTTTTATCTGGATAGATTCGTTCCAATTGCTGATTTTTAGCGCGATTAGAATGCCAATAACAACAAGCACAATTTCACCAAGCGCATACTTAATGTACTCTTGAGTTTTGCCTTGCTTAATGATAGACTTACGCTTGTTTCTGAAGAACTTAATCATAGTTGTGGTGCTTGCCAAGTGTTATTTAAAGGGCCGAGTTCGTGTTGGCCAAAACATTGAAGCCTCGAAAGTGAATATACTTGTAGAAGTTGTACGTTCCAAAGGTTACAATGACGGTTTGAAAGATACTGTGGCCTTTAACTTTGTAAAGTAAAACAAAACCCCAAGCTATTTTACAACTTGGGGTTTCCTGATTTCTGTTTTCCGATTAACTGTTAACTACACCACGAGGTTAACAATCTTCTTCGGTACAACAATCACCTTCTTCGGAGGTTTGCCTTCCAGCCATTTTTGAACGGTTTCATCGGCTAGTGCCGCGGCTTCAATTTCGGCTTTACTCATATCGGCAGAGAGCTGAAGTTTGGTGCGCATTTTCCCGTTAATCATTACCGGATACTCAATGTCGTCCTCTTTCAAGTATTCCTCTTTGAACTCAGGATAAGTTGCATCTACAATGCTGGTTTCGTGACCAAGCAGTGACCAAAGCTCTTCCGTGATATGCGGAGCATAAGGAGAAATGACCACCAACAAGTCTTGCAGCACTGCGCGGTTGTTGCACTTTAATGCTGAAAGCTCATTTACACAGATCATAAAAGTAGAAACCGATGTATTGAACGAGTAGCGCTCAATATCTTCTTCTGCCTTCTTAATGGTTTTGTGTAGCGACTTCAATTCATCTTTGCTTGGAGCAGCATCTGATACTTCAAACTCGCCTTGGCCATTGTGGAACAATCTCCAAAGCTTGCCTAAGAACTTGCGCACACCATCAATTCCGTTGGTGTTCCATGGCTTGAATTGCTCCAAAGGCCCAAGAAACATCTCATACAAACGAAGGGTATCCGCACCGTAACGCTCAATGATATCATCTGGATTTACCACATTGTACTTCGACTTAGACATTTTTTCTACTTCCCAGCCACAGATGTATTTGCCTTCCTCCAATATGAATTCAGCATCGGCCAAATCTGGTCTCCAGTTTTTGAAGCCTTCAAGGTCCAATTCATCATTTCGGCAGAGACTAACATCCACGTGCATGGCAGTAGTGTCATATTCTTTTCTCAAGCCAAACGAAACGAACTTATTCTCGCCTTTAACGCGATAAACAAAGTTCGACCTTCCCTGAATCATCCCTTGGTTGATCAGTTTTTTGAAAGGTTCTTCTTGGTTTACGTGACCAAGGTCGAACAAGGTCTTATTCCAGAAACGTGAGTAGAGTAGGTGACCTGTAGCGTGTTCAGAACCACCAATGTACAAGTCTACATTTTCCCAGTATTCCTGCACATCTTTATCGATAAACGCATTTTCGTTGTGCGCGTCCATGTAGCGGTACCAATACCAGCTAGAGCCTGCCCAACCCGGCATGGTACTCATTTCAAGCGGATATGCTTCGCTTTCACCTTCAGGGGTGTAAGTGAAGTTTTCAGCCCTACCCAAAGGCGGATCGCCATCTTCAGTAGGCAAGTATTTATCTACTTCTGGCAGAATGATTGGCAAATCTTTCTCAGCTACCAAGTAAGGCGTGTCGTTTTTGAAGTACACTGGCACTGGCTCGCCCCAATAGCGCTGGCGCGCAAAAATCGCATCACGAATTCGGTAGTTGATTTTGCCTTTTCCTACGCCTTTTTCTTCAGCAAAAGCAATGGCTTTGTCTATGGCTTCTAAGCAAGTCAAGCCGTCTAAGAAGCCAGAATTGATCATTTCACCTTCTTTAGTTGGGTCAGCTTGCTCACTGATGTCAGCATCTTTGATTACAGGAACAATCGGCAAATCGAAGTGCTTCGCGAAGTCGTAATCTCTTTGGTCGCCACAAGGTACGGCCATTACGGCACCTGTTCCGTAACCTGCCAATACATAATCGGCTACCCAAACTGGTACTTTTTCACCGTTGTACGGATTGATAGCATAACTACCTGTAAACACACCTGAAATGGTTTTTACATCGGCCATTCTATCGCGCTCAGAACGTGTAGCGGCTTGCGCCACATAGGCTTCAACTGCTTCTTTCTGCTCCGGTGTTGTCAACTGGGCGGTCAAATCACTTTCTGGAGCCAATGACAAGAATGTCACGCCAAAAATGGTATCAATTCTAGTGGTGAATACTTCGATCTCCAGATCAGAGTTTTCTACCTGAAAACGTACTTCAGCACCTTTAGATTTTCCGATCCAGTTGCGCTGCATCTCTTTCAGCGGTTCTGGCCAATCGATAGTGTCTAAACCTTCTAACAGACGCTCAGCATAGGCAGTAATGCGCATGCTCCACTGCTTCATGTTTTTACGAATAACAGGGAAGCCGCCTCTTTCAGAAAAGCCGTCTTTCACTTCATCGTTAGAAAGTACGGTTCCTAACTCTGGGCACCAGTTTACAGCGGTTTCCGAAAGGTAGGTCAAGCGATATTTCAGCAACATACTTTGCTGGTCTTCTTCGCTCATGGCGTTCCATTCTTCGGCAGTAAAGCTCGGTACGTCTTCATCGCAAGCAGCGTTTACGGTGGCATTACCAGACTCGCTGAAGATAGCAGTGAGTTCATCGATTGTTCTGGCTTTAGCAGCATCGTAATCGTACCAGCTGTTGAATATCTGCATGAAAATCCACTGCGTCCATTTGTAGTACTGCGGGTCACAGGTTTGCACCTCTTTGTCCCAATCGAAGGCAAAACCGATGTTTTCAAGCTGCTCTTTGTAGCGCTCAATATTTTCTTTAGTGGTTATGGCTGGGTGCTGACCTGTCTGAATAGCGTACTGTTCTGCGGGTAACCCAAAGGCATCGAAGCCCATAGGGTGCAACACATTAAAACCTTTGTTGCGTTTGTGTCGCGAAACAATATCCGAAGCAATGTAGCCGAGTGGATGCCCCACGTGAAGACCCGCACCAGAAGGGTAGGGGAACATGTCGAGCGAGTAAAACTTAGGTTTACTCTTGTCTACCGTTGCTTTGAAAGTTTCGTTTGACTTCCAGTACTGCTGCCATTTAGGCTCAATTTGTTTGTGATTATAGTCAGCCATTGCCGTTTAACCGATTGTTCTCAAATAAGTGTGCAAAAATAGTGTTTTTCAATGCTTAGAAAATGGTTTTTGGGAATAAAAGCCTAACCACTAAAGTTGTTCTTCCTACGAAGGAGATAATGAGAGACTTTAATCTTTTACGTTATTCAGAGGAATGCTGCAAGCCGACCGAAGAATCTCCTGATCTTTTGGGGGAGTCTTCGCTTCTCCCGATAGCTATCGGGGTCTCGCTCTGAATGACGTGGTAGAATTTCCAAAACACCTACTATATTTAGCATCAAATAAAATGCATCTATGTTCGGTCTTTTTAAAAAGAAGCCAAAAGAGAAGCAGCCACCCAAGCTGCTCGATTTAAATAATAACCCGATTGTTGAAGGCTCAGTGGTAAAATCGCTTCGTTATGAGCTGGGTGTTTGCACCGTTGAATTGGAGGGTTTGGAATACTTTTATGTTTCAAAAGATTCGGGGCAGCGCATTAGCTACACCAAAATGGTAGATGCCATTACCGAAAACCAAAAAGTGCTTTTGGTGGGTGAGGATAACAAGGAGTAACCTAAATGCAGCTCTTACTTCTTACTTCCTTTTCCCGTATACTTGATCTTATTAAAAAGCTTTAAACTTCCACTGGAAAAGCGACCGTAATCAAAAAAGATAGAATCATCCTTAACTACAATTGTTCCAGAGAGAGGCGAACCATAAGACTCATAGAAGCTTTTTATTTTGATAGTGTCTTGCATTTCTTTTTCGAAGTGAAGTAGAGATGTTTCGGAATAATATAGTCCCTTAATTTTCATTACGAATGTGTCTAATCCATCCGGATGATAAAAAAGCTGCTTTAACTCTTCCATTGGTATTGTGTCGATTTCAATGGTATAAGATTTACTATGGACTTCGGAAGTATCATAAACACCATTTTGAGGGTTTTCATTGATATAATAATAGTTGGCTGTAACATCATATGCCGCAATGTAATCCTTCAAAACTTCATTTACATTAAACGTTTCCTCACTTAGATTTAGTGTTTCTTCAGGTTCTGCCTCCTTATTGTCGCATGAAGTAATTACATAAAGAAAAATAAATAGCGTAAAAAGTGCGCGTGTCTTCATTGTTGTATGTTACAGATTTAGTTAAAAAAAATCAAGAAATATTACCTGATAGTTAGGGTGTTGTATTACCGAAAACCAAAAAGTGCTTTTGGTGGGTGATGCAAAAGAATAACTACTTTAAAATATAATTTACGCGCAAGCCAACACTGTTTGTGTTCAGTTTGTTTGGCTCATAATAGGTGTACGCTGGTTGCACGTCAAGGTCTTGGTAAACCTTGGTGAAAGCTGTTCGGTAGGCATACTGTAATTCTACATTTAAGTGCTTAGTAATTTTGTAACCTACCCCTAAACCAAATTGTCCTTCCTGCAAATAGCTTTGTTCGTTTTCAAATTCATTTTCAACAGAAAAGTTGTTCACAATACCTGCATGTATGGTAGGGTAAAGCCTCGTATGTAAAGGTGCGAATTGAACGATTATTGGAATGGCTAAATACCGCTGCTTCATGCCTACTGGAATTACGAAGTAGTTGGTGATGGCTAAATCGTTATAATAACAGGTGGCACAATTGTAGCCACCTTTAACATCTTTACTATTATAGCTGACTCCGGTAATTAGGCTGAAATTTTCAGTAAAACCATATTGAAAGCTCAAGCCCAAGGTATAGTTGTGCTCACGGTTCGAAAGGCTGTATCCGTTAGCGTTTCCATCCGTGATTAAATAGTCGCTGCCGGCAATGTTGTCTTCAGAATAATTAATACCAAACTGTATTTGACCTTGTTGACTAAATGCTAGTGTAGAGATTAGCAGTAGTAGAAATGTGATTGTGTTTTTCATGGCTTGGTGTTTGTTATTGGTTTAGACACAGGTAGTTAATGGTTAGTTGGAAATAAAAGGCTAACAAAACCTCTTCCGGTTAATCATTTAAGCCACGACTTTTCGTTAACGCTAAAAACACTATTTATGAAACGATACACATACCTACTCACCTTGCTTGTTTTCTTTTCGTGCGCTGGGGAAGCACAGATATTTAAGAAAGCGCAAGATCTGCTTGGTGGAAATGCGGCTTTTACCAAAGAGGAGGCCGCCAATGCTCTAAAACAAGCCTTGGAACAAGGCACTGTGAAGGGGGTAGACGTTATTTCTCAACTCGATGGCTATTATAAGAATCCTGAGATAAAGATTCCTTTTCCGCAAGAGGCTAAAAACGTAGAAGATAAATTGAGGGCGCTCGGTTTAGGCAGCGAGGTGGATAAGGCGGTAGAATCCCTTAACCGTGCTGCTGAAGATGCTGCTTCTGAGGCAAAAGATATTTTTGTGGCAGCTATTAAAGGGCTGACAATTCAGGACGCCATAAACATTGTAAAGGGAGAAGAAGGTGCTGCTACGCAATATTTGGAGCGAAATACTACTTCAGAGTTGACTGCCAAATTCAGCCCTATTATTGATGCCAGTTTGAAGAAAGTTGACGCCACTAAATATTGGGGAGATGTAATGGGGAGCTACAATAAAATTCCATTTGTAAAGAAAGTGGATACCGATTTAACGGCTTATGTAACTCAAAAGGCAATTGACGGTTTATTTGTTATGATAGCCAAAGAGGAACTCAATATTCGCGAGAATCCAGGGGCAAGAACTACCGAGTTGTTGAAGAAGGTTTTTAACTAAACCAGCCTTTTACAGTTCTATAGCCGCTTAGTACGTAGCTGGCAATCTTAGTAATGAATTTAGGGAGCAGGTATCTTTTCCATGAAAAGAGTGGGGCTCCAACCATGTGGGCCAAAGCACCTAAGGTTTGCCAGCTGAACTCATCGGTTTGCCAGTGTATAATGTTGTAGTAGTCGTCAGCCAGCATATTCCACGTGGCGGCTATGGTTAAGACACTTAAAGATGAGCTAAAAACCAGTGGAAAAGTATGAATGCCCTTTAGTTTTTGTTTGAGGCTTTTGGTTACGACTTGAAAGTTGGTCAGCAGTAGTTCATCCTCACTCAATAGATCGAGCATTTGTCTGTCTGTTGGTTTGTCATTACCCTGGTAAATAATGAGGTTGCTCCAATCTCCGGTAAGGCTAAGTTCTGAGATTAGTTTAAAGTGTTGGCCAGTAGATGTTTCGGTGATGAACCCCTTAGTTAAAAGCTGCCAATAGACGACAACAGCGTTGGCACTTGCTCGGATAACACTACTTTGAAAGCTTGCCAATAATGAATTCACCGAATTTAGTAATTGCATTTATCAGGTTATTCCAATAGTTAACAGACAGGCGGATGCCGTCTTGATGCAAGTCGTTCACCAAGGGTATTTGGTTATCGGCAAAAGACTTTGCTATGCGTGTGGTTACATCACCATCGAGCCCGATTATGGTTTGTAACACCACTTTTGAAGTGCCAATATCAAAGGCCTTCTTTAGTAATGTCAATTGTCTTAAATCGAGTTTTAAGTCTTTGGCGTCCATGGTGTTTTGCCCTTTGCTGTCTCGAGAGTGCTCAAGTCCAATGGATAGGTCTCCCATGCTCACAAGCTTATGCTGTTGTAATAGGGGCTCAATTAAGGCCGCTTCTGCCGGTGGTAAGTCGGTGCATTGTCCCACTTTTTTACATACTCGATTACCTAAAAACTCCTTGCTGTCTAAGTAGACAAAGGTGTCTTTCTGATAGAGGATGTCCATTATTTCTTGTGAATTCCTCCTTATACGGTTAAGCATGGAGAGGTCGCTATCCACATCTTCATCGAGTTTATCTAAAGTAGGCGCCTGTTTACGCACTTGCTTTTCGATAAAATTCACCCGATCTATCAACTCTTGAAAAGAGTAGAAGCCGGATTCTTTTATCAATCCATTCATTTGAATGTTTACATCTCTCGCTAGTGTGCCATTAACGGAAAGCTCACTCACCAACTCGTATTCATTGATGAGGTCGTTGAGCTTTTCATCGTATTTAATGGCCAGTTTATGCAGCAATTCTCGCGGGCGAGAAGGTGTTTTTGCCGCAGTCACATCCGAGGAGATAATGGTGTTTATCTCCATATGCATGAGGTCGTACGCAGCCGACTCTATTTGCGACTTCCAGTTGGTGCTCATTGCTGAAACTTATGAGTTAGCATCACCATTTGCAGGAGGCGGGGTAGGGGCGTTGCCACCAGCAATTCTTGGGTCTACTTCTTTTTCAGCAAAGTCAATGATCATCTTACCTACAGACTCCAACACTTTTACATTTCTGAGCACAATTTCATGCGCTTGATTTTCACGAATGCTGTGGTACTCGCGCAGCTGTTGGTCGTTTGTAAAGCGCTGCGTCATAGTGGTGGTAATATCGCCAGTAAGCATGTTTACCTTCGATAGCATTGCATCGTTTAGGTCAATTTGCTCCATCATGGCGTCTTGCGCATTGCCATTTGCTAAATCTTGCGCAGTGAGTGTACTGTTAGGTTTAAATGTTCCAATAATGGTTGAAACCTCTAGTTTAACGAGTTTGTCAACCCCGTTAAGAATGTTGGTAAAGAAACTTGTCCGTGCCATTTTTTACGTTTTTATGTGGTTTGAATTTGTTTATACTGATCTATTAATTGTTTGAAAGACTTTGCCAGTTTGAGCAGAAAAATAGGCCAAGCCACTGCTGCTCCAAGTAGTAAAAGTCTTATGGTTTTAAAGAGCATGGCAATGAGCAAAAGACTGAACTTAAGCGATTGTACCTTCTCATTTACTTTCGATTTATGTGTGTTTAGTATGGTTGAATCTAGGTTTTTAGCCAGGTTGAATACATCGGAATCTGAGCTAAACTGCGTTAAAATATTCTGGTTTGGATTTCCAGAGAGAACCACCGTTTTGCCTAGTAAGAATTTCACCCCTTCTATAAAGTGCTTGGCGGCTTCTTTAATAACCTCGTAAATCTTTTTAAGGAAGTTACCTATAAAGGATGCCACCTTGCCAACAGCTTTGGCTATCCAACCAAATATCCTTTTGGCAAAGCGGAATATTTTCTTGAAAAAGCCCTTGATTCCACTAAATATTCTACCCAAAAAACCTTGCTTGACAGCGGCAGACTTGCCGTCTCTCACATTTGCTATTCCTTGATGAAAGTTGGTGTTGAATGCGGCTTGTTGCTCAGGGCTTGCTCCTTGATAGCTCGCATTAATGGATTCTAGCGTTTGAATGGTTTTGTCGGATTGTGACTGTTCTACTTTGTATTTATTCAAAAAGAAAATGGTGTTGAAGGCAACAATGCCTTCTTTTTCAACCAATACAACCAGCGCTTTTTTCTCATTAATGTCATCACCGGCTTCATTGTAGCTATCAATTACCTGCAGTAAACTCTGAATGGTGACAGGTCCAAGGTCTCCATCAAGCTTTCCATGATAAAAACCAGCCATCCATTGATGGATTTGAATCAGTCGAATAACAAAACCGTTGTCTGAATTTTGTGCCAATTCGTTGACCGAATCCATGTCTACTCGGTCATCGTTTCTTTTAAATATGGTTTGCTTTAGTTGTTCGAATACTTCGGGGTATCGGGTGAGCTCCCTTTTTACTGAACGTTTAAAGGCACCAGTGTAATTCTCCAATTTGTGTGGCTTACCATCTGTGCCCTTTAGCTGACTTAGCGTAGCTGGGTTAATCTTAAAAATAGAAACTGGGTTGCTATAGCCTTTGTGCTGAATGTATTTAACAGTGAACTGTTGCAGGTCGGCCAGTAGGTTACAGGTTGTTAACAGTGACTTTCCGATCATATCGGCTAGTTGGGTCAAACCATGGTAGGAGGTGGCATTGTAGTACGTGCTAACAGGGTTGGTATAAACACCAAGCAGTTTTAGTCTATAGTGTATAATTCTAACTTTTAAGTCCTGATCACCAAAGTTGGGTAATGCCTTGAATGTTAGGCCCTCATCTACATCAAGGCAAAGCTGCAAAAGTCTATTATTTAGCTCGCTTCCATAAATTTGGGTGAGTTGTGAGAGTTCTTTACTGCTTATGAGCTGTGCACTTTTGAATTCGGTACTAAACTGTTGCATGGCAGTGTTCACTTCTTGCTCATTAATGAGAGAAGTCTGGTCATCAAATGCTTCGAGATAGCCCAAGTCGCCCAGTTGTTGTGCTAGGTCTGTAAGTTGGCTGCTTGCCTTAGGAAGGTATTCTTGATGGAGTGTGTCTACTATGTCCTGAATGCCGGACATCAATCCAATTTAAGGCCAACCATGTTGGTTATCATCTCAAATGTGGCTTTTCTGGCTTCCATGGCCGATTGTACCATAGCCTGATGCGCCTGAATCAGTGTCTGATCTTGGCTAGTTAGGTTCGATTTTACAATATTGGAAGCATCCGAATCAATCTCGAAGCGTGAGTAAGCCACAAGGTCTAATTTAGATTCTAAAGTGGCCGATGTGCTATCGAGTAACGATTTCACTTTAAATGGTGAATCGCCTTGTTCTTTAAAGTCGCTAAATGTGAGGGTGAAATCTCCTGTGTAAGTGGTTACTTCTAATGAGGCTAAATCGTCAATTGCATCTCCGATTTTGTCAGCCAAGTTTTTAAGTCCGTCTCCTAATTTTGACATGGTGTGTGTTGTTAATATTAATGGATATGAAAGTTAAGTAATCGGCTACATTTTAAAAAGAGAAAAGTTTAAACACGAAAAAGAGGCTGTCTTAAATGCTGGCCGTCAATCCCGACTCCGATCGGGAATCCCTTTAAATTGGCTCTTAAGCCTGATGGAGATTCCCAGTCAAGCTGAGAATGACGAAACTAATAGCATTTGAGACAGCCCCTTTTACCTAAAACATCAGCTGATGTTTTATTTGTTAGGCTGCGGAGTTGTTCTTAAATAAGGTTTAACCACTTTGTGCCCTTTTGGAAATTTTGCCGGAATATCTTCGGTAGCAATTGCTGGAGATACAACTACGTCTTCACCATCTTTCCAGTCGGCAGGAGTTGCTACGCTGTAATTGGCAGTAAGTTGTAGTGAGTCAATCACCCTTAAAATTTCCAAAAAATTTCTACCTGTAGAAGCAGGGTAGGTGAGTGTTAACTTCACTTTTTTATCCGGCCCAATTACAAATACCGAACGAACGGTTAGCGTATCGTTGGCATTTGGGTGAATCATATCGTAAAGGTTGGCTACCTTTTTATCCTCATCGGCAATAATCGGAAAGTTCACCGAGGTGTTTTGTGTTTCATTAATGTCGTTAATCCAGCCCTTGTGCGACTCTAGCCCGTCTACAGATACCGCAATAGCCTTAACGCCTCTTTTTTCGAATTCAGACTTCAGTTGCGCTGTTCTGCCAAGTTCTGTGGTACAAACTGGCGTATAGTCTGCTGGGTGCGAAAACAGCAAGCCCCAGCCATCGCCTAGCCATTCATGAAAGTTTATGGTTCCCTCTGTGGTTTCTGCTGTAAAATCTGGTGCTATATCACCTAATCTAATTGCCATGTCGTTATCGTTTTTAAGTTTACTATGTGTTGAGAACGAAAGTTAGATTATATAGTTCAATTGCCCTATCGAAATTATAGGGTATTTAATCTTTGTTAACATTTAGTGCTGGGTTCAGTCAATGGGGTCGAACCCTGGTTTCGGAGAACCATCCTTATTAAAGCGTTTTCTAAGTTGTATTTCAGTGGCAGCCAGCACTACAGTTATGCCTAATGTAAGTACACCTGCCATAAGTAGTATGCCAGTTTCATTTGGCAACATAAAAAAGGCAAAGACTTGAAAAGTTAGACTTACAATGGTGCTATATGCCATGAGTTTAGCACTGTATTTATTGGCGAATGCCCATGTTTCTTTCGACTTGAAAGACCATTTGGTTCGGTAGCCCAATAACTTGTTGGGCTCTTCAGTGTCTACTAGGCGCATTAAAACGGCTGGTAGAATCGATGAAAAGGCGAACATTACATGCACGCCAATGAGCATTCCAGTATTCATTACGAAGTGAAAAAGTCGAAAATTGTTGATATGGTGGAGGCTTTGTCTCCTTTGTAAAACTCTGTGTAGCCACAGTTGCGGCACGACACTGCCGTGAATCTTCTGTTTTGTAAGTCGAAGAACCTGCTTAGTCCCGTTCCGGTAGTAGAGATGGTGTCTGTATCGAAAGCGCGATTTCCGCATTTAGTACATGTATAGTTCTGATGTTGCATATTACTCTTCTTTACTTTTTTTCAATCTATTGGCTTCTTTCAAAGCCTTGTTTACAATCCATTCCATTTGTCCATTAGTACTCCTAAACTCGTCAGCAGCCCATTTTTCAACGGCTGCTAATAAGTCAGGATCCAGGCGGAGTACAAATGGTTTTTTCTTAGCCATAATTAATGCTTGTCTTTGCCGAGTACTAAGTAAAAGTCACCCAGCGATGCCACAATTCTCCAGCCAGACATGGCCATTTCATTCAGCTTTTTTTCAAACTTCTCTACCTTTTCAAAAGGTCCTTTTTGAATGATTTTATACTGCATAATTTAGTGATTTAAAGTTCCTGTGTTTACTACTGGCGATGCCGATTTATCCGAGCATAGTACAACCATAAGGTTACTCACCATGGCTGCTTTCTTTTCCTCATCAAGGTGAACAATGTCCTTTTTGTTCAATTCTTCCAAGGCCGACTCTACCATTCCTACGGCACCTTCCACAATTTTGTAACGAGCTGCTACTATAGCTGTGGCTTGCTGGCGTTGTAACATGGCGCTGGCAATTTCTTCTGCATAAGCCAAGTAGCCAATTCTGGCTTCAATTACTTTGATACCCGCAATGGCCAAGCGTTCTGCAAGCTCTTTTTCCAAGTCATGATTTACTTCTTCCATGCCCGAACGCAAGGTAATTTCCGTTTCGTCCTCAAAATCGTCATAAGCAAAAGAACCGGCTAATTTTCTTACCGCTGCGTCACTTTGAACGCGCACAAAGTGGCTGTAGTCGTTTACTTCAAAAGCAGCTTTGTAGGTTTCTTCTACCTGCCAAACCAGAATAACACTAATTAGAATGGGGTTACCCAGCTTGTCGTTCACCTTTACGCGTTCGCTGTCAAAGTTGTGAGCTCGCAACGATACTTTTCTTTTAGAATAAAATGGGTTTACCCAGTAGAAACCGTTTTTCTTAACCGTGCCGCGGTAGTCTCCAAAGAATACTAAAACGCGCGATTGGTTAGGTTGAATGACAAAGAACCCGGGCAGTGAAAACAAAAATAGAATAAAGCATAGCCCGAATAATGGGTTTTTGAACATGGCAATACCTGCAATGCCTATGCCTAATACGATAAAGGCTATCAGCAGCATGCCGAAACCGGAAGAAGGCTTAAAAGTTTTTTCTGAGTTCATAGTGTTTTGATTTAAAGTGATATCAAAATAATATCAATAAGTAATCAAATATACGGAGTGTTTTTGAAAAGGTTATGAAAGTTGAAAATGTAGCATGAAATGGTGCTGGGGTTCGCTAAATTGGCGCTTATGACAAACATTACCCGCCCTACGCTTTTACTGGATACCAACAAAATGATAAATAACCTGGACAGGATGCTTACGCGCGCCAGCAGGTTGAATGTTGAATTGGTTCCGCACTTCAAAACGCATCAATCCAAAGAGATTGGTGAAATGGTAAAGGCTAAGGGAGTTGAGCGATGTACTGTTTCTTCAGTGAAAATGGCGCAGTATTTTGCCCAATGCGGCTGGAAGGACATCACAGTGGCTTTTCCTTTCAACCGTTTGGAGATAGCAGCGATAAATGAAATGGTTTCGGCAGGAGTAGCGCTGACGCTTTTGGTGACCGATGTTGATACTGTTCGGGTAATTAACAAGCAGCTGAAAGGGAATGTGAACCTAATGATTGAACTAGATGCAGGCTATGGTCGGTCGGGCATTTCTACCGAAGATGGTGAGGCTATAAAAGAAGTGGCTGAAACCATTGAACGCCTTGAAAAAGTAAATTTTTACGGATTGTACTGCCACCCCGGAAACACCTATCATACCAATGCAATTGAAGAAATCAGACAGATATGGGCTGCAGCAATTAAGAAGGTAAATTTTGTGCGCCATAACCTACAATCTATCAATAGCAGCCTAAAAGTGCGGATGGGAGATACGCCCGGTTGTTCTGTGGTAGAGGATATGAATGGTGTAGATGAAATCGGCCCAGGTAACTTTATTTTCTTCGATTTGGTAATGAATTACCTCGATGTTTGTGATGAATCGGACATAGCCGTTTGCGTTGCTTGCCCTGTGGTGGCAAAAAATGCTAAAACCAATCAGGTGATTGTGCATGGCGGTGGTGTTCATTTTTCTAAAGACCACCTATTCGATGAACAGGAGCAGAAGTTTTTTGGTGAACTGGTAGTGCTTGAAGATGATGGTTGGTCCGCTATTATTCCTGATGCCAAGCTGGTCTCGCTTTCTCAAGAACATGGTGTGCTGAAAGTTAGCAACGAGGTTTTTGAAGAGATAGAAGTAGGCGATGTTTTGGGCTTTTTACCGATTCATTCGTGCCTTACTGCGAACCTAATGAAAGCGTATCAAACCCTTGATGGTCAGGTGTTCGAGCATATGGAGAAAGTTTTTTAACCCATGCAACTTTAACATAGTGTAGAGCGTCTTGTCGCTATATGGGCACTTTGTGCCTAGGTCAAAAACCAACAACACTATGTTAAAAAATTACCTCAAAATTGCCTTCCGCAGTTTGCTGAAGGACAAATTCTTTTCATTCCTGAATGTTACAGGGCTTGCAATTGGTATTGCTTGCTGTTTGCTTATTGTAACCTATGTGCGTTACGAATTGAGCTTCGACAAGCATTTTGAAAATCAAGAAAACATCTATCGGGTCGTTATTGAAGGTCGCTTTAACGGCAGAGATTTTACAGGTGTACAAAACCCAGCACCAGCGGGGCCAACGTTTCTTGATCAAATTCCCGCGGTAGAACAAAAACTTCGTTTTCGTGGTACTGGCGATTGGATTGTTGAATACCAGGAAAAGGTGTTCAATGAGGGGGACTTAGTTTTCACTGATGAGACATTCTTTGATGTATTCAAAGTGAACATGATAGAAGGAAACCCAGAGGAGGCGCTTACTAGAAAGAACCATTTGGCCATGAGTGAAACCATGGCTAAAAAGTATTTTGGCGATGAAGATCCTTTAGGCAAAACGCTAAAACTGGATAATGCAGCTGATTGGACGGTGGCCGGTGTTTATGAGGATATTCCTGATAACACGCACTTTCATTTCGACTTCCTGCTTTCTTTTATTACCCGCGAAAATGAATACAACGGCCAGCAATGGCTAAATCAGAATTACGAGACCTATTTGGTGCTAAATCCAAACGCCACAACAGCTGATGTTGAAACACAGATGAATGACATAGCGATTGAGCATATGGGGGCAGAATTGAAAATGTACCTCGACATGACTTTCGATCAGTTTAAGGCGGCCGGAAACAATTTTAGGTATTTCCTTCAGCCTTTGGCCGATGTGCACCTAAAGTCAGCAGGCTATGGAGGTGGTTTTGAGCCGGGCAGTGACATTACTTATGTGTATATATTTTCGGCTATTGCGGCATTCATTCTGGTTATTGCTTGCATTAACTTTATGAATCTTTCTACCGCACGCTCTGCCAATAGGGCTAAGGAAGTAGGTATTAGAAAGGTTCTGGGCTCAGTACGATCGCAGCTTATCGGTCAATTTATCTCAGAGTCGGTACTCATAACCCTTATTTCTGGGTTAATAGGCTTGGGCTTGGCCATGCTGATATTGCCTTTCTTTAACAATTTCGCAAGTAGAGAAATGGTGATAGAACCAATGCAGACTTTGCCAGCATTATTGACTGGTGCATTGTTGGTTGGTTTTTTAGCAGGCTTATACCCTGCGTTTTTCCTTTCGGCTTTTAGTCCTGTAAAGGTATTAAAGGGTAACCTTAGCATGGGGATGAAAAGTGGTGGTTTGAGAAAAGTATTGGTAACCTTTCAGTTTTCGATTTCCATACTTTTGATCATCGGTACTTTCAGTATCCTCAATCAGCTGCAATACATTCAGAATAAGAACCTTGGTTTTGAAAAAGACCAAGTACTGCTCATTCATAATAGCTATTTGTTGGGCGATAATATTGCGGTATTTGAAAATAAAATTGAGGCAAACCCAAACGTTTCTCAAACGTCAAAAACTTGGTATTTGCCTACATCAAGTAGCCGATCTTCTACGGTGTTCTTTCCCGATGCCGTTATTGATCAAGACAAAGGTGTGGTTTCGCAGAATTGGAATGTAGACCACGATTATGCGGAAGTATTTGGCTTAAAAATGGTCGAAGGCCGATTCTTCTCAGAAGATATGCCGACTGATTCTATGGCTATGGTAATAAACCAAACGGCCGCCAAATCCTTTGGTATTGAAAGCCTTGATGATGCCATAATTGGCGATTTTAATGAAGATGGATCCGCTTTAGATAGATATAAAGTGGTCGGCATTTTTGAGGATTTCCACTACGAATCCTTACGTGAAGAGATTGGGCCAATGATTTTGCGATTGGGTCAATCAAATGGTTATATGGGCATTAAGTTAAATGCTAGCAATTATCAGCAGGTGATAGATGAGGCTCGAAATTCATGGGATGAAATGGCACCAGGACAGCCGTTTGAGTATACATTTTTAGATGACAGGTTTACCAATATGTACACTGCCGAAACGCAGCTTGGTGATATATTCTTGATTTTTGCGGTGCTAGCAATTGTGATTGCTTGCCTTGGTCTTTTTGGTCTGGCCGCATTTACAGCACAGCAGAAGACTAAAGAGGTGGGTATTAGAAAAGTACTAGGCGCATCGATTTCGCAACTTATTTACATTATGAGTAGAGAAGTTTCTGTTTTAGTGTTGATCTCATTTGTGGTGGCATCGGCTGCAGGCTGGTATGGAGTGAATCAATGGTTGCAAGGTTTTGCATACCGACCGCCTGTAAGTGTTATGGTGTTTTTGTTGGCGGGTGCAGGAGCCTTTGTAATAGCACTCCTTACCATGAGTTATCAGTCTATAAAAGTGGCCGTGGCAAACCCTGTTAAGGCTTTGCGTAATGAATAGGTGAAAGAAATTTTAAAAATTAAAGTAAAGAAAGAGAGGTGGTTGTAATACAATCACCTTTTTTCGTTTTGATAATACAAGAAAAGCACCTTAAACTTGTTAGTACAGTGAATTGCCCAACTTCATGAAATCCTTAACGCGCTTTGCCCTTACTAGCTGGTTTGTTCTGTCATTATTGGTTTATGGCAGTGTTTTGGTTTCTCCCAAGTGGGTGGCTTATTCTGCCTTGGTTTCGGTTGGGGTGCCAATAATTGTGGTGGCCAACTTGTTGCTGCTCATTGCTGCAGCTATAATGAAAACCACCAAAGCCTTCTACTTTTTGGTTTTACTACTTATTGCCATACCATTTATTAATGTGGGGATAAGTTTTTCTGGGAATGACGACCTTGAAGAAGACGGATTGAAAATTCTTAACTACAATGTGAAGTTCTTTGTGGATGCTAGAAAGGATAATTATTCTGGGATCATTAGTTGGATAAATGCGGAAGACCCGGATATAATCTGTTTTCAAGAATTTCAGCCACAAACAAGTCTGGTGGAAAGAATTAGGAAGAATGGTAATTATGAAGAAGCTATTTTTAAGGATAGGTCTAACTTGGTTATTTATTCAAAATACCCCATTCTAGACAAGGGCTTACTCTTGAAAGATTCGGAACTTAATAACATACTTTATGCCGATATAAATGTTAACGGAGACACCATAAGGGTGTATAGTGCGCATTTGGAGTCTATGGGGATCAATCCTGATAAGATTCAGAACCCAGATGGAATTAGGCATGAATATGAGTCGGTTAAAATGAAGTTTTTGAGGGCTAGTAATTCGCGCACTGAGCAGATAGACCGAATGCTGGTTCATGCAGAGAACTCGCCTTACCCAGTGTTTATTGCAGGTGATTTTAACGATGTACCCTTTAGCTACAACTATTTTAAAATCAGACGAAAGTATAGCAATGCTTTCGAGAAGAAAGGAAAAGGGTTAGGGGTTACATATAACGGGAAGATCCCGTATTTGAGGATTGATAATCAGTTCTTTAGCGATAGTTTCAAGCCCAAAGCTTTCAGGACTATCAACAACGTTTATTTCTCTGACCACTTTCCTGTAATCGGAATTTATGAGATATCTCGTTAAATTCGGGTTTCAATCAGTAAAATAAGGTGTATGAATAGCGATAAACTCCATCGTTCTCGAGGTGATAAAATGATAGCTGGGGTTTGCGGTGGTTTGGCCAATTGGCTTGGCTGGAGCAGCACAACCGTTAGAATTCTCTACGTACTTATCTCTTTGTTTAGCGCAGCATTTCCGGGGCTTATCGTGTACATCATCTTATGGGTAGTAATGCCTTCTGATTAACCCTTCAACCATGAAAAATTTACGACAACTACTGGTGTTGCTAGCCATTATGCTAAGCACATGGGCATGTAATATCAGTTACTTCGAGGATCCATCGTTTGCGGATGATGTTGTGACTTGGGATCCCACAATAGCCGTTTCTCTAGGAGAGATTGACTATACCATCGACCAACTCTTTGAGTCTTTGAACGATGGAGGTGCGCAAATTGGCACCAACGAAAACGATGTAGTGACTGTAATTTACCAGCAGACCCTGCAAGCGCAAGATGCAGCTGAATTCCTGCAGATACTAGATCAGAACTTTGGCGGCTCGGCACCTTCAAACACCACTATTGTAAATGCTCCGGTAGCAACCACAGAGAATGTAGTGGAGGTTTTTGAGTACGATATTTCTGTAAATCAAGGAGAGGAGTACGATAGCCTACAGTTTAGCGAGGGAAGTTTGGCTATGGGGTTAAACTCAACCTTTGACAATCCGGTAGATTACACGGTGACAATTCGCTCTTTGTATGACGGAACAAGTGTGGTTGTGGAATCCGGTCAATTGCCGCCCAACTCTTCACAGCAATGGCAGTTCAGTCTTGCAGGCTATATGGGTTACTTTCATTTAGATGCGGATGGAAATCCATCTCGCAATAAACTAGTACTAGAAGTTGACTATACCGTAAGTGTGCCGCAAGGTGGTAGTATGGAGCCAACTGATGCAGTAGATTTTGAGTTATCAATTCTTGACGCTGAGTTCTCACAGGTTTTTGGCGATATCGGATCGAAGACCTTGGATACAGATTCTCACCAGTTTGAACTGGACTTTTTTGCGACCTTGGGAGAAGGAGACTTGGTTTTTGCAAACCCAAAAGTACACCTCAATTTCACTAACAGCTTTGGATTTCCTATAGGTGTTGATTTCAATGATTTTGTGGCCGTTGACCAAGACGGTAATCTAGTGCATTTGGAAGGAGATGTTATTGATGATCCAAGTTTGGTTGTTGGTCCTACTTTACAAAACATTGGAAATGCAGAGACGACTAGTGTGGTTATAGATAACACCAACTCTAATATAGTTGATTTGCTGTCCATTAAACCACAAAGGATTAATGTAGAAATGGGGGCAGTATCCAACCCTTGGTATGGGCCAGATCAGTACAATTTTATAGAAGAGGCCAGTGAACTTGAAGTGAACGTTGATATTGAAATTCCATTCAATATGAGTTTTAATCAAGTAGTGGCTTCAGAGCTTTTGTCTTTTAGTAATGCCGATGCGCTTGATAATGCCAAAAGGTTGCTGTTGCGTGTAATGTCTGAGAATGATATGCCAATTGGTGGTTCTGTTGAACTACAGTTTCTTGATGATAATGAGAATGTACTCTATGTAGTGGATGAGCGTCCAGCTTTTGCAGGCGCGCCAGTTGGAACAGATGGGAGAACTACTCAATCGGTATCTTCAACTACCGATGTGGAAATAGATGCCGATGCGATAGATAAGATTAAAGAGTCGACTCAAATTAGGGTATTGGCTACTTTAACTACTACCAATGCCGATCAGGGAACTGCCGTTAGGTTTTTCGAAGATTACCTGCTCAATATAGCTTTGGCTATTCAAGCAGATGTTAAACTAAACTCAAGCGGTAACTAAAATGAGAAAGCTAATAATAACTATCGTTTTGGTGACTGTGACCTGTTTAGGGCTAAATGCACAGTCTTACTTCGCATTTTACGAATTGCGCGATGTGGTGCATCAAACACAAACATTACAGCCTGCTTTCATTCCAAACAACTCGCTTACGGTGAGCTTGCCAGCTTTAAACTTCGGAACAAGTTTTCAAGGAGATTTTAAACTGGAAGAGTTTTTCTACAGGGAGCCGGGCGAGAATGATTTTACCGTAAACTTTAATGTGCTGAGGGCTGCTGCTCAAGAAAACAACCACCTTAACACCGACATTACCAATAACTTAATGCATATTGGTTTAAAGACGAAAAAAGGTGGTTTTTCATTCTTTGTGAACATGCGCACCGTGGTTAATGTGGTGTACAAAGAAGAGTTTATGGACTTTTTAGCCAATGGCAACGGCAATAGAATTGGCGAAACTATTGACTTTAGCGGAACAAGGCTGAAGCTAAACGGAATTACAGAGTACGGGGTGGGCCATACGCGTAAGTTTCTGAAAGATAGGTTGGTTGTAGGGGCTCGTGTAAAACTCTTGAATGGTGTATTCCATGGTTCCATTTCTGATAATTTTAGTGGCAGCTTAACTACTCATCAGGATACTTATGCCTGGAGCGTTACAACTCGAAATGGCAGCATAAATACTGCCGGGTTCGATTATTTAACTGATAATAATGATGCCGGAGACAAGGAGTTACTTCCATACGCTATTTCAAATGAGAACACAGGCGTGGGTTTCGATATTGGTGCCAAGTTCGATGTATTGGATTGGCTAAGGGTAGAGGCTGCATGGAATGACATCGGTAAGATTAATTGGAAGGAAGAAGTAAGAAACTACAATACTGCTGACGGAACCGTTGAGTTTTCAGGTGTAAACCTAAGAGGGCTTGATGATTTGGAGAGTGTGGTAAAAGATAGCTTATTGAATAAATTCAACTCTAATGAAACGGAGAAGGAGTTTTCAAGCGCAATTGGTTCTAGGCTGTATTTTACGGCCACGGCCAATATTACTCCCAAGAATAGATTCTCCCTTACATACTTTAAGAGCAATGCCTTGGAAGAAATTCCGGCCAGTTATGCGCTTTCATTCAATCATAGGCTAGAGAAGTTTGTGTTTGCTGTGGTTGGCTCGTACCGTGGTGCTAATCACGAAATGAACTTAGGAGCAAGTATTGGTTCGGATATTGGCCCAGTGCAGTTGTATATGGCGCTCGACAATGCTTTGGTAATTAACAAGCCCGAGCAATACTCCAAAGCCGACTTTAGGTTTGGTATAAACCTTATGTTCGGCTACAAAAAGTGGCGTAAATCACCCGATATAGTTGATTTAGATAAACTCTAAGATTTTTTACTCCCCATGCCCAACAGTATGGGGAGTATTATTATATCCAGTACCAAGGCGATTACGGCTGCTATTACAATAAAAAAGCCTAGATAGTATGCCCCCGAAAAGACTGAAGTTAGCAATAGCGAAAAGCCAATCGCTATAATAAGCGTGGTGATCAATATGCTTTTTCCTGTTGAGAAGAATGTTCTTTCTACTGCCGAATTAGCCTCAAGCTTGCGTTCTTTTTCTATCTGGTATCTGGCAATAAAATGAATGCTATCGTCTACCGCAATGCCAAAAGCCACGGTAAACACAATGGCTGTAGAAATATTCAAATCTATGCCTAAAAGCCCCATTAAGCCGAATAGTAGCAATACGGGCAATGCGTTTACCAACAATGTAAGCAGTCCAATTTTTAGGCTTCTGAAAAAGGCTAAAATGAAAACAAAAACCATGATTATGGCAAAGCCAAGTCCTTTGGCCAACGAGCCAGCCACATAGCGGTCGGTTTTATCTATTAGAAAAGAAGAACCGGTAAGCGAAACGCTGAGTTTTTCGGAATTAATTTCTTTCTCTAAGAAAGCATTCAAGTCTTTGTTGAGTGTATTGAAATGATGGCTTCCCAAGTCTTCCGTTCTACCTAATATTCTAAACTGAAGTTGATCTTCGGTGAAAAGATAACTCCGTTCCTCATTCAAGCTAGGGCTAAAGAAATAGCGTTTTATTTTCCTTAAGTCCTTTGTTTCTGGTATTGCATATTTGCTTGTGGATGCTCCGTAAATTCCTGAATTCAATCCTTTAATAATGTTGAGTGGAGATTGAATGTGTTTTACTCCATAATTTTCCTCCAGATAGCTTTCGAGCCGCTCTAGTTGCTGCAATGTTTCTAGGTCGAATAAATCGTCAGGAGTAGATAGGGTTGCAACCATTTCAAAGGGGCGAAAACCATCAAAGTTCTTATCGAAGTAAGCTACGGTTTCCAAAATGGGCTCGTCTTTTTGCAAGCCTACATTAAGGCCGGTGTTAATTCTAAGCAGGGGTGTGCCTAGCATAATAGCTATTGAAGCCAAGGCTGTTACCGCTACAAACCCTTTTTGGTATTTAGCAATAAGCAGGTAAAGTGAACTTAGAAGTGCATTCCATCTGTCAGCACTTTTGTCGCTGCGTTCTATGGGCTTTGGTAAAAAGTATAGCAAGGCGGGTAGAAAAATAAAGGTGATTAAAAAGGCAAAAACCACACCTGAGGCAGTATACATGCCGAATTCCCTAATGGGTTTGATTGGGATGAACAACAGGCTTAGGAAGCCAATGGCTGTAGTTATGGAAGTAAGGAAAGTGGCCTTACCTATGGTTTTAACCGTAGCATTTATGGCGCCTTGTACTGTGTTGCCTTTTTTTAGAAAGTCATCAAACTTATGGGCAAAGTGCACCACATCGGAAAGTGCGACAATTAGGAGTATCGCGGGAATCATTACCACCATGGCATCTACTTGCTTGCCTGTTAATACCATAAATCCGAGAGTCCAAATAATGGTTAAAAGCAAAACAGAAAGTGGGAGTAAGAGCCCTTTAAAACTCCTAAAGAGAAGTATGAGAACGAGTAACACGGTTACAAAACCCAATATGAGTAGCCTGCCAAGCTCCGTTTCCAGTAGTTCGGTAAACGCCAGTTGTATTTGAGTTTTGCCAGAAACGTTGTGATTCTCGAATCCTTCGTTTTCCAAATGGTCGGTTAGCTTGGCTAAAAACACATCTGATGCCTCTTTATCGGCAAATTTGATGTGCTCTAAGAATAGCATGATGGACTTTTGCTCTCGGCCAAAAAAGTTGCCCATTAAGCCAGACTCCTCAATGATTGTTTCGTTCAGTTCGGTTTTGGGCAATAATGGCACCTTGTTTACACCAAACGGATTGATTTGAAATTTAGCTAGCTCGAAGGGACTGCGGACTTCGGTTACTTCAGGCCAGTCTTCCATCGACTTTTTAAGTGTATTTACCCTTTCGATAAATGTTGTGGTATAGGCTTCTTTGGAAGGTAGAACCACAAACAGGAAGTCGTTATACAGGCCAAATTCCTCAGTGAGTTTATTGTAACGTTCTAGGTCGGCATCTCCTTCCGGGAAAAAGCTATCAAAGCTATAGCTGAATCTGAGCTTTGGTAATTGGCTGGCAAACACTGCGGTAAGTAGTGCAAGTAGCAATAGGCAAAAAGTAGCTTTTTTGGCGTTAAAAGATTCATAGAAACGCCAGAGGGTTCGTAGTCTAAAAACTTTGTCTTCTGCCTTCCCTTTACTGACTTTTTGCGTTAATTTGTTCATTAATTCAAATCTATAAATACCAATCAAATTATGAGACAGTATCACGACCTGATGAAGCACATTTTAGAAAATGGAGTAGATAAAAGTGACAGAACAGGTACGGGTACACGTAGCGTTTTTGGTTATCAAATGCGATTTGATTTGGCTGAGGGCTTTCCTGTAGTTACTACAAAAAAACTTCACTTGCGTTCCATTATTCATGAGCTATTGTGGTTTCTACAGGGCGATACCAACATTAAGTACCTAAAAGATAATGGGGTGCGCATTTGGGACGAATGGGCAGATGAAGATGGTAACCTTGGGCCTGTATACGGATACCAATGGAGAAATTGGCCAGCACGAGATGGTGGCACCATCGACCAAATTACCAAGGTGGTTGACAATATTAAAAACAACCCCGATAGCCGCAGACTCATTGTTAGTGCTTGGAATGTATCCGATGTTGACCATATGGCGCTGCCTCCATGTCATGCACTTTTTCAGTTTTATGTAGCCAATGGCAAGCTTAGCTGCCAGTTGTACCAGAGAAGTGCAGATGTCTTTTTGGGCGTTCCGTTTAATATAGCCTCATATGCTTTATTGGTGCTTATGATTGCGCAAGTTTGCGGACTTGAACCAGGTGAGTTTGTACACACATTTGGTGATGTTCATTTGTACTCCAACCATTTTGAACAAGCTGAACTGCAGCTATCTAGGGACTTTAGGCCACTGCCAACAATGAAGTTAAATCCTGATGTAAAGGATTTATTCGACTTTAAGTTTGAAGACTTTGAGTTGGTAGGTTACGATCCACACCCGCACATTAAAGGGGTAGTTGCGGTATAAGTTCTTTAAGGGTTTCCTTCGGGCTACTTTTTTCAAGGCCTAAGAAACTACTGAAGTAGCTAATGCCACTTGCGTTGCTTGCAAATATGCTGTCGGCATGTTGCAATGCATCTACAGTGAATTTTCCTGTGTTTACTTTATGTGCATTTTGAGCGAAAAGCGCTATGAGCTGCTTTCGCATTACACCTTCAATACATCCAGTTGTTAAGTCAGGGGTGAAAACATTGTTGCCATTTATCCAAAACACGTTAGCTAAATGTGTTTCGGCAATGTTCCCGTAAACATCGGTAAGTATAATTTCGTCTAGCGCCTTTTTGTCTTTTTCAATTCCGGCCAACACATAGGGCATGGCACTCATAGTTTTTGCAAAGGAAATAGGAGAGAAGTTGGTATGTACGCTTTCACTTAATCCAAGCTTTCCACCATTTCTAAAGAAAGGTTTTTCAGCATGCTTAACCTCAATAAGATAGCTGGCATCTGTTGAACTCGGGCTATATAAGCCGCCAGTGTTGCGCCAAAGCATTATTTTGGTTCTAACCGTCTGGCTCAATTCGTTTTCGGCCTGAAGTTGTTTAATGGATGCTTCGATAAAAGTAACCGTAAGTTCGCTAGGGAATTTAATGTTCAGAACATGGCAAGCGCGTTGGAGTCTGGCTAAATGAAAATCGATTAAGTTAAATCTTTCGGGGCCTGTAACAATTGTTTCAAAGAGGCCGTCTCCATAGCAAAATGCTCTGTTGGCTAAATCCAAGGGCACAGCTGAGGTATCAAATGTTCGCGAGTTAAATATTACTTTCATGGAGGGTATCAACCTTTCAAACATAAAGAGAAATTGGGAAACTAATATTTATCTAACATTGAACTTGTAATTTCACGCGTATTATGGCAGAACAAAGTAGTGTATTTGATATGATTGGCCCGGTAATGATCGGTCCGTCTAGTTCGCATACCGCTGGTGTGGTACGTATTGGTAGGGTGGCAAGAAAGCTTTTAGGAGCGCCAGCCGTTAGTGCCGAAATTACATTCTATAACTCCTTTGCGAGAACTTATGAAGGGCACGGCAGCGATAGAGCGATTATTGCTGGGTTGTTAGACTTTAAAACAGATGATGTGCGCATTAAAACCGCTTTTGACGAAGCGGAGAAGGCAAACTTCGAGTTTAAGTTCCGCTCTGTTGGCAATGCCAGTACCATGCACCCAAATACGGTAAAGGTAAGCGTGTCGAGTGCATCGAAAACAATTTCGGTTGTTGGGGAAAGCCGTGGAGGAGGCGTGATCAAAATTTCTGAAGTGAACGGGTTTGGAGTGGGTTTTAATGCCAACCTTTCAACGCTCATTTTGTTAGCAGATGATAAAAAAGGAGCAATTGCATTTATAGCCACGGTTTTAGCTAATGACGATTGCAACATTGCCTCCATGTCGGTTACGCGTAAGGGCAAGAACGACCGGGCTTGTCACATTATAGAAATTGACTCTAAACCACCACAGGTAACACTCGATTATTTGAAGCACCTGAGCTGGATAAAAGAAGTAACATTTATTCCGGATATAGATTTTTAACAAAAGGACATGAACTTAAAACGATTTGTAGGGAGTTGTATGTTGGCGTTTCTGGGGGCTACAGCCTATGCACAAGACTCGCTGTTTACAACCACTCCTTGGACCCTCGAACAGTGTATTAATTATGCTTGGGAGAACAACCTAAATGTGAAGTCTTCCGAGCTTTCTCAGCTCGATAACGAGATTCTACTCAAGCAATCAAAGCACAGTTTGTTGCCAAACCTTAGTGCTGGTGGTAGTGTTGGTAAATCATACGGTCGTTCTATCGACCCTGTAACCAACAACTTCGTTAGCCAAGACTTTACCAGTGGAGGTATTTCAGCAAACGCCAATGTTACGCTCTATCAGGGCGGAATTCTTCGAAATACCATCAAACAGAACGAACTGAATTTAGAGGCTAGTACCTTCGATTTAGTAAAAGCGAAAAACGATATTGGCCTAACCGTAGCGACTAACTTTCTAAATGTGCTGTTGAACAGAGAGCAGTATGATAATGCTAAGTTTCAGCTTGAGATCGTTCAAACTCAACTAGAGCGCACATCTAAGTTGGTTGAGGCTGGGTCAAGTCCTTTAACCGATAAGTTAGACCTTGAGTCTCAGGTAGCCACAAGCGAGGTGCAGTTAATCAATGCAGAAAATGCACTCAATATTGCGTTGCTTAATCTTAAGCAATCTATGCAAATGCCTGCAAGCGAGCCGCTAAACATTGTAGCACCGGAAATTGAAATTGAGCAAGTGCCTATGGTTTCTGAAACTTCGGACCAAGTTTTTCAAGTGGCACTAGAAACTCAGCCTGAAATCCAAAGTGCTGATTTAGGTATAGAAAGCAGCGATATGGGAATTAAAATACGCAAAGGCGCATTTCTGCCTTCTTTGAGCGTTAGCGGTAGTCTATCTACCAACTACTC
This sequence comes from Roseivirga pacifica, assembly GCF_900111145.1. Lineage (GTDB taxonomy): Bacteria > Bacteroidota > Bacteroidia > Cytophagales > Cyclobacteriaceae > Roseivirga > Roseivirga pacifica. The sequence goes on along the minus strand of NZ_FOIR01000002.1, from coordinate 1,404,952 downwards.
TGACCAGGCAAGACAGATTAACGGAACTAGAGACGTTACAATTCCATCAGCGAATATTGGGTTTGTTCAAGGAACGAATGAACAAGTATTTTCAAATGGATCTGTACAAACCGTGCCTGTTTACAGCGATAGCTATAGTGTAGGAGATCAGTTTAACGACAACTTGGGTCAGTCTTTCAGGGTGAACTTAAACGTGCCGATTTTCACAAGACTGCAAAACAGTTCGAACCTACAGCGTGCTAAAATTTCTAAGCAAAGAGCAGAAATTAACTCTCAGAATGTTAGAAACACGCTTAGACAAAATGTAGAAACTGCTTATACAAACGCATTGGCAAGCCACAAATCTTATGAGGCTTCTGAAAAAAGGGTTACTTCTTTGGAAGAAACTTTTAGAGCGACTGAGCAGAGATACAATGTAGGTAACGCCAACTTTGTAGATTACCAAATTGCGAGTAATAACCTATTTGCAGCCCGTACAGATTTAACCCGATCTAAGTACGAATACATTTTCAGGGTTAAGATTTTAGATTTTTATTTAGGAAAACCGATTACATTAAAATAAGGTCATGGCAAAAAAGAAAAAAGGATCGAACCGCTTAGTCTGGATATTGCTTATTGCAATTGGCGCAATTCTGATTGTAGCTATTGTTGGCAAGCAGGCTGGGGTTATTGGTAAAGCACCAACCCTAAAGGTTGAAATGGCTGAGGCCAAAAGAACAACTATAGTTGAAAAAGTAACAGCCTCAGGGGTTGTTCAACCAGTTACCGAAATCATCATTAGCCCAGATGTTGCCGGTGAGATTGTAGAACTCAACGTAAAAGAGGGTGACGATGTGGTGCAGGATATGATTTTGGTGAAAATCCGCCCTGATCAATTGCAGTCGGCATTGGATAGAGCCAGAGCAAACTTAAACCAGCAGCGTGCAAACTTGGCATCTGCTAAAGCCAACAAGTTGAGAAACGAAGCTCAATTAACGCAGACAAAATTGGCCTTTGAAAGAGCAGAAAAGCTTTACAAAGAAAAGGTAATGTCTGAGTCGGACTTTGAAACTGCCAAGGCCAACTACGAGGTAGCTAAATATAACTTGGATGCATCTGTAGAAAGTGTAAAAGCTGCCGAATACATTGTGCAGTCGAGCCAAGCAACTGTAGACGAAGCTGCTGAGAACGTACGTTTAACCACGGTTCGTGCTCCTTCTTCTGGTACAATCTCTAAGCTGGATGTTGAGCAAGGTGAGCGTGTGGTTGGTACTTCGCAAATGGCTGGTACAGAAATGATGCGCTTGGCAGACCTTAATAAAATGCAGGTGGAAGTTGATGTGAACGAGAACGACATTATTCGTGTAGGTTTAGGAGATACAGCGATTATCGATGTGGACTCTTACACCAGCATGGAGAAAACCTTTAAAGGGATTGTTACTTCTATTGCCAATACTGCGAATGCTAAAACTTCGGCCGATGCTGTAACAGAATTTAAAGTGGAGATCAGAATTTTGAATGAAAGCTTTAGCGATTTGCTTTCTGAGATTCAAGGCCCTTCACCTTTCCGTCCGGGTATGACAGCCTCTGTTGAGATTATTACAACAACAAAGGAGAATATACTTTCTGTGCCTTTGGCTGCTGTAACCACGCGTAACCCTAAGTTGAATACTCCAACAGCTGAGCTGTCTGACGAGGAGAAAGCACGTGTTAAAGATGAGGATATTAAAGAAGTAGTATTCGTTAACGATGGTGGAAAAGCAAAAATGGTTGAAGTAAAAACCGGTATTTCTGACTTTGACAATATTGAAATTCTTTCAGGAATTGAAGAGGGGCAAGAAGTGATTTCGGGGCCGTTCTTTGTGGTTTCTAAAAGAATTAAAGATGGTGATGTAGTAGAGAAACAAGCAGGAAAAACTTCTGTAGCTACAACCTCTACCGAAGAGTAAGTAAAGCATTAATGCTATTCAAAGCCTTTTCTGAGCAATCGGAAAAGGCTTTTTTGTGGATCTTTGCCTAAGGTTAGTCTGGAGCCTTTCTCCAAGAGGTGTTGTCACCTCTGGTTTAGAAGCTTTCTAAAAGCACCGTGTAAAGTTTCTGCAATGGTAGGCCCATTACATTGTAATAATCACCCTCAATTTTAGTAATACCAATCATCCCTATCCATTCCTGAATGCCATAAGCACCAGCCTTGTCAAAAGGCTGGTAAGTGGTGATGTAGTGATCAATCTCAGCTTTGCTAAGCTGCTTAAAGTGCACAATGGTAGTTTCGCTGAAGGAGATCGTTTTTGCCTTGGTTTTTAAGCAAACACCCGTCATAACCTCATGGCTTTTGCCAGAAATAAGCGAGAGCATTTCAGCTGCTTCTTCAACGCTTTCGGCCTTACCGAGTATTTGATCTCCGACTTTTACAACGGTGTCTGAAGTGAGCAAAAGCTCATCTTCGGCTAGGTCGTTAAAAGCTTCAGATTTTTTAATGGCAATGTATTCCGCCACTTTGTTTGCGTCTAATGCTGAAGGAAACGACTCGTCAATTGAACGCACTTTAATACTGAAATCTAACTCCAATGATTTCAGCAGTTCTTGCCTTCGCGGAGATTTTGAGGCTAGTATTACTTTATAAGGTAAATTCATCTTCTTTGATTGATCCGAAAAGATAACCACAAATAACCTTAGGGTAGAAGTAGGTAGACTTTTGTGGCAAGGTGTGGCCTGAAGCACACACTTTTTCTACGGTCTCCATGTCCAATTCTTTGGTGATTAGAGCGCATTGCGCTTCTCCTTTGAGGGTTTTCTTTACGCATACGGCAAAGTTTCGCTCAAACGAAATATGTGGGCTTTTTCGTTGGTCTTTACCCGGTATTCCCAAACACTTTTCAATTACAAAGTAGTGCATTACCGTTAGGTCCAAGTCTTTTAAAAGCTGTGGGAATTTCCAGTTCAACTTTTCATGAACTTCTGGCTTTAGACGAATTTTGTACGCGTCATCGCCAAAAAGCAGTCCAAATGCCCACTTTTTACCCAATATGATTTCGTGAATGTCATATGGATCGGCCAGTGGTTTTATATGGAAAAATTCACCTAGCTTTTCCAGCAATTCTTCTTGGCTAAAGTCTTCTATTCTATGGATCAGGCGATGGGTTGGCAGAATGCGCAAATCATCGGAAGCCCCGTTGGTTAGGTACATCATATGAAAGTTATAGCCTTCAGCACCAGTATGATTGGCGTTGTTAGCCATGCACTCTTCTCTATACTGAATGGAGCTTTCTAGCCTGTGATGGCCATCGGCCAGTATGATTTTTTGCTGCTTTACTTTGTTAGCAAACTTCTGAATTACCTTGTAATCGTGAATTACCGCCAATACATCGCGCACGCCTTGGTAGTCTTCGCTATCATAAATAGGTGAGCGCATGCTCTCGTCCATATATTGCTCCAACTCAAAATCCTCATCTCTGTAAAGCCCATGCGTAGGGCTCACATTCAATTCTGTAGCCCGCAGTACATCTACACGGTCTTTAACAGAGTGGGGAATGGTATTTTCGTGCCTTAAAATGTCAGAGTCTGGCTTGCCCCAATCAGTGGCTTCTATCATGCAGATAAAGCCCTTGCGGGTAAGCGGTTTTGTGCTACCAGGCAGTGTAAAGTGCTGATAGTAGACATAAATAGCAGGCAGCGGATCTTGCTTTATAATTCCCTCAGCCTTCCATTTGGCAATGGTCTCATTAGCTTTTTCGGGCGTGTCGGCCTGTAGCGGCACACTTAAATGAATGCTGTTTATCTCGTTTTGATAAAGTTCATCGCGCTGCCGCTCATTAATTACATCGAAAAGGGGAGAGGTTAACTCCCCAATTTGCTGCCCAAGCTTGTTATTGTATCGCCATGCTTTAAATGGTCGTATGTTGGCCATATTAGTCCCGTGCTCTTAATTGCCACTTGCTTTCTTCTTTATTTGCATTGGCATTGTTGGCTTTTCTATCTTCTTCGGTAGCTACTAAAACGGCTAGCGCAATAGCCATTTTTTCATGCTCTGCATCGTACTTATCTAGCATTTCTGGTTTGTAGTGCTCTTCCACAAACTTGGTGTTGAATTTTCCCGATACGAAAGCTTCGTGCTCCAATACAAAATGACAGAAATCCAGGGTGGTGTTAATGCCAGAGATATGGTAATCGTCAATCGCTTTTAGCATACGCTGAATAGCCTCTTCTCTATCTTTTCCATGCGTTACCAATTTGGCGATCATAGGGTCGTAATAGATAGGGATGTCCATGCCTTCTGTAAAACCATCGTCCACTCTTACACCTTCTCCTTTTGGTATTCTATAGGTGTTTAGCATTCCTGTATCGGGCAAAAAGTTTTCCCTTGGATTTTCTGCATAAACACGTACTTCTAGTGAGTGTCCGTTAATTTTAAGTTGGTCTTGGGTAAAAGAAAGCTTTTTACCTTCAGCCACCCTTATTTGCTCTTTTACCAAATCTATTCCCGTAATTTCTTCCGTTACAGGGTGCTCTACTTGAAGCCTGGTGTTCATTTCTAAAAAGTAGAAGTTGAGTTGCTCGTCAACAATAAATTCTACTGTACCAGCGCCATAATAGCCACATGATTTGGCCACACCTATGGCTGCTTCGCCCATTGCCTTTCTCTTTTCAGGTGTAAGAATGGCCGAAGGCGCCTCTTCAATTACTTTTTGATGCCTTCTTTGAATAGAACACTCGCGCTCAAAAAGGTAGACCAAATTACCATGTTGGTCGCCAATTACCTGAATTTCGATATGTCGGGGAGAGGTAATGAATTTCTCCACGAACACTGCCGGATTACCAAAAGCGGAAGCAGCCTCACTCATAGCACGCTGCATTTGTTCGCCCAGGTCTTCTTCGCGATCAACCACGCGCATACCTTTTCCGCCACCACCAGCGCTTGCCTTGATTAGCACTGGGTAGCCAATTTCTTTGGCGATTTTCTTTGCTTCTTCTACATCTTCCACGGCATGATCTACCCCGGGTACCATAGGTACATCGTATTTTGCCACCGTGTTTTTAGCAGCAAGTTTGTCGCCCATTACCTCTATGGCGTGCTCCGAAGGACCAATGAAAATGATGCCGTTTTCGGCTACTTTTTTGGCGAATGCTGCATTTTCCGAAAGGAAACCATAGCCCGGATGGATGGCATCAACGCCTAAATCTTTACATACTTCTATAATCTTATCCATTTTTAAATAAGACTGTGCAGAAGGTGCAGGGCCAATATTTACGGCTTCATCGGCCATCATTACATGTGGTGAACCACTGTCGGCTTCGCTATACACTGCCACTGTCTTAATGCCCATTGCTTTGGCCGTTCGCATTACCCTAACGGCAATTTCTCCCCGGTTGGCCACAAGGATTTTTTGGATAGATTTTTCAGTCATAGGTTATTGTTTTCGTCTTGCAATGCTAATTAATTAAATTAAAAATGTGAACGATTCGCTATACTTATAAGGCTTGGCAATTTTTGATAAATGGCAATTATAATGTTACCTTTGCCACTTCATTTTGTGCAGATTGACGACATTAAATCATAACGCAGTTGGATCTATTTGAAAAATTATTGAGTAATCAGGGGCCTTTAGGAAAGCACTCAGATGTATCTGAAGGTTATTTCATGTTCCCTAAGTTAGAAGGAGAAATTGCCCCTAGAATGAAGTTCATGGGCAAAGAAGTTTTGACATGGAGCTTGAACAACTACTTGGGTTTGGGTAACCACCCTGAAGTAAGAAAAGCAGATGCCGATGCTGCGGCAGAGTGGGGGCTTGCCTACCCAATGGGTGCCCGCATGATGTCTGGGAACACTAAATATCATGAGCAGTTAGAACAAGAATTAGCTGCTTTTGTTCATAAAGAAGCTGGTCTTCTATTAAACTTCGGATACCAAGGTGTGCTTTCAATTATCGATGCGGTAGTTGATAGAAAAGACGTAATCGTTTACGATGCGGAATCTCATGCATGTATTATTGATGGTGTGAGGTTGCACATGGGTAAGCGTTTTGTTTTCCCTCACAACGACATTGAAAACTTAGAAAAGCAGCTTGAGCGTGCTACTAAGCTTACAAACGAAACTGGCGGTGGTATTTTGGTAATTACTGAAGGTGTATTCGGAATGTCGGGTAACCTAGGTGCGCTAAAAGAAATTGCTGAGCTAAAAAAGAAGTTCAACTTCCGCTTATTGGTTGATGATGCTCATGGTTTTGGTACTGTTGGCCCAACTGGTGCAGGCGCTGGTGAGGCGCTAGGTTGCCAAAACGAAATTGATATTTACTTCTCTACCTTCGCAAAATCTATGGCAGCAATTGGTGCTTTTGTTGCAGGTAATAAGGATATCATCAAGTTTTTGAAATACAATATGAGGTCTCAGATCTTTGCTAAGTCGCTACCAATGCCAATTACTATTGGTGCATTGAAAAGACTGCAAATGTTAAGAGACAACCCTGAGCATAAAGAAAAGCTTTGGACAATTGTTAATGCTTTACAAAACGGTTTGAGAGATAAAGGTTTCGATATTGGAACTACTCAATCTCCTGTAACTCCGGTAGTTCTGAACGGAACAGTAGGTGAAGCTGCGGCATTGAGCAAAGATCTTAGAGAGAACTTCAATATCTTCTGTTCGGTAGTAATCTATCCTGTTGTTCCTAAAGGAACGATTATTTTGAGGTTGATACCTACTGCTGCGCATTCTCTGGAAGACGTAAGTGAAACGATTGCAGCGTTTGAAGCTATAAAAGGGAAGCTTGAATCTGGTGAATACAGAGAGGGCGAACTTGCGATGGCTTTCGGAGAGTAAAAAGTTAAAAAAAAGTGCGTTTCCTGTTGATAATACAACATTTTGATTTATCTTGCTCAGGTTAAGTACATTTTCAACAACCTTAAAAAACAGTAAATATGAGTCAATTTAGCAGAGTAAAAGAATTGGTAGATTCTTTAGAAGGAGATTTCGAAAAGTTCTATGATAAAGGTAACCAAGCTGCTGGTACCAGAGTAAGAAAAGGTATGCAAGAGCTTAAGAACTTGGCTCAAGAAATCCGTCTTGATGTTCAAAACATCAAAAATAGCTAAGAGATATACTCAAGTTATATAAAAAAGCCAATCGTAAGATTGGCTTTTTTTGTGTTCAATACTTTTTAAAATGCTGATTTAGAGCATTTCAGCCTCAATAGCTTCTGAAAGTTTAGCGGAAGCTGGCAAAAGCGGAAGCCTTACCTGGTTGCCGCAAACGTCCTTCAGTCGTAGTACTTCTTTTACCCCAACCGGATTGCTTTCTGCATACATCAGTGGGTTTATTTTTTCAAAAGCATCCATCAGCCTTTGGCTTTCTTCGTGGTTTCCAGCCAAGCCTTCATTAATGCTTTGACAAAACTCTGCAGGAAATCCGTTCGCCAATACAGAAATAGCACCTACCGCGCCTAGTTTAATCATGGCTGGTGTAAGTGGATCTTCACCAGAGATCAACATAAAGTTGGCTGGTTTGTCTTTGGCAATTGCTTCGCACTGGGCAATTTCTCCAACAGCTTCTTTAATGCCAATTATGTTTGGGTGTTTGGCAAGTGTTAAGGTGGTGGAGGCTAGCATATTTGAGCCTGTTCGCCCTGGTACGTTGTACAAAATTACCGGAACCGGTGAGGCATCGGCAATGGTCGTAAAGTGAGCAATAATACCTGCCTGGCTCGGTTTGTTGTAATAAGGGCTTACCGAAAGAATTGCCTCAACACCTTCTAAATCAGTATGCTTAATGGTGTCGATAACGCCCTGTGTGTTGTTGCCACCAATACCGTAAACTATTGGTAAATTGCTAGGGTTGTTTTCTTTGCAGAAGCTAAGAATCTGTGCTTTTTCTTCTGCTGTGCAAGTGGCGGTTTCGCCTGTTGTGCCCATTACTACCCAATAATCGACATGCTTAGCTGTAAAGTCTAAAAGATTTTTTAACCCTTCGTAATCCACTGCACCTGAGGTTGAAAATGGGGTGACTAAAGCAACACCAGTTCCATGTAATTCCTTCATTATCTTATTTCCTTTATGTATTTAACCGTTTGCTCTGCAAAGTTATGAAAGCCTGCACTTTTATGAATACCGATCATCAATTCAAAATACTCCATTTCTGCTTCGGAGTGAATGCCAACTCTAAAATTGGCTGCCGTATGAATTAATGTATATCGCGATACTTCATTCAAGTCAAAGTCAAACACGAAAAAGTAATCGAATGGTTTCTTTAAAAATGCATTTAGTGCATCTGAGTTGAATTTGCCCAAGCTAGAAAGTTCGTTGTAGCTAACGGTCTCATGCTCAGTTTCAACAGGTTCTTTGCTAGGGTTGAAGCACAGCAGTTCTGTTTGCTTGGTTTGCCTGAAAAAGTCGGCCATTTTTTCAACTGCCTCTTCTTTGGCTTTGTCTTCCCAAGTGTAGAAAATGCCAATATGAGCGGCTTCATCAAATGGTTTGGCTGCTTTGCCTTTAACCTTGCGCTTTGCAGGTTTGTTGAATAGGTTTAAAAATTTTTTTCCAATAATTGACATTAGCCGTTTATCATTTGGATGAATTCCGCTTCGGAAATAATATTAATGCCAAGCTTATTGGCTTTTTCTAGTTTGGCTGGCCCCATTTTATCGCCAGCTACAAGGTAGTCTAGCTTTGCGCTAATAGACGAAACCACTTTGCCGCCATTAGCTTTTATAGCTTCCTTCAAATCATCGCGAGAATACTCGGTGAATACCCCGCTAATTACAAAGGTTTTGTCTGTCAACACATCTGAGGCAGCTTCTGCTATTTGCTCAACTTCGAAACGAAGCCCAGCCCTGTTTAGCTTATCAATTATCGCTCTATTTCTACTGTCTTCGAAAAACGCCAACACACTTTGCGCAATTCGCTCACCTATTTCGGGAACGGCTATCAGTGCTTCAAAATCGGCTGAGGCAAGTGCTTCAATATTGCCGAAGTGCTGTGCGAGCTTTTCTGCCACAGTTTGGCCGACATATCTTATTCCAAGGGCGAAAAGCACTCTTTCGAATGGGGTTTCTTTTGAAATTTCGATGGCCTTGATGATGTTATTTGCCGACTTTTCTCGGATGCTTCTTACTGAAAAGTCGCCTTTCTTTTCACTAAAGGTTTTGAACTCCAGTCCATTCAGTTGCTCGAAGCTAAGATCATATATATCAGCATAGTTATGGATTAAGCCATGATCCAAAAGCCCTCGAATTGTTTCGGAGCCTAGGCTATCAATATCCATTGCTTTGCGCTGAATAAAGTGCTCAATTTTCCCTTGAATTTGCGGTGGACAGCCGTCTGTGTTTGGGCAGTAGTGATTGGCTTCGCCTTCCTTTCTCACTAGCTCTGTGCCGCATTCGGGGCAATGGTTTATGTATTCAATGGGAGCGCTAACTGCAAGCCTTTGTGCGGTGTCTACCCCAGTGATTTTAGGGATAATTTCTCCACCTTTTTCTACAAAAACTGTATCGCCCAAATGTAGATCTAAGCGGGCAATTTCATTGGCATTGTGTAATGAGGCGCGCTTAACGGTAGTGCCCGCCAAAAGCACTGGTTTAAGATTGGCAACGGGGGTTACCGAGCCGGTTCTTCCCACCTGGTAACTCACGCTTTCAAGCACGGTTGATGCACTTTCTGCTTTGTACTTGTAAGAGATAGCCCAGCGAGGGTTTTTGGCCGTAAAACCGAGCTCGTTTTGCTGATGGATGCTATCTACTTTTATAACTACGCCATCGGTTTCAGAAGGCAACTCATGGCGCTTGGTTTCCCAGTAGTTAATGTATTCTAAAACTGCTTCAATGGAGCTGCATTTCTTATAAGTTTGAGAAATGTGAAAGCCCCAATCTTCAAGCCTGTGAATGGACTCAGAGTGTGAAGAAACATTCAAGTTTTCGCCCAATAAATAATACAAGTAGCAATCGAGTTTACGCGAAGCGACAATGCTTGAGTTTTGCATTTTCAGGGTTCCCGAAGCTGCATTTCTAGGGTTAGCCAATCGCTCTTCTCCAAGGTCCTCTCGTTCAGCATTCACTCTTTCGAACTCATGTTTTGGGAAAAACACCTCGCCACGTACTTCAAACTTTTCAGGTACTTCCTTTTTCAATCTTAGCGGAATACTTCTAATGGTTTTTGCATTGGCAGTAACATCATCGCCTTGCGTGCCATCTCCACGTGTTACAGCGCGTTTAAGTAGTCCGTTTTCGTAAGTTAAGCTAAGTGCCACACCATCGAATTTCATCTCACAGAAGTAGCTGTAATCATCTGTGCCAAGGCCTTTTTTTACACGCTCATCCCATTCCATTAACTCTTCTTTGGAATAGGTGTTACCCAAAGAAAGCATGGGGTAGGTGTGAACAACCGTATCGAAGTTTTTGGTAATAGTGCCGCCTACACGTTGGCTCGGAGAGTCTTCCGATTTATGCTCTGGAAAGTCTGCTTCTAGCGCAATGAGTTGCTGTAAAAGTTGGTCGAACTCATAATCGCTTATTTCCGATTTGCTTTCTTGGTAATAAAGGTAATTGTGGTGATCTATTACTTCTGAAAGCCTTTTTATTTCCTTTAATGCTTCTTCCGATGTCATGCTTAATTCAGTTTTTCTAAGGTTGCCGAAAGGTTGGTTTCTGCATTGCTAAGCTTTTCTTTGCAAGCCAAAATCAAATCGGTTGCTTCCTGCACTAACTTGGTGAGTTCATCAACACCGGGTTGATCGTTTTCAATAGTCGATACTATGGATTCAATGCGCTCTAGCGCCTCTTTGTAGCTTTTTGCTTCAGACATCGTCAGTCGATTTGATTACTTTACTTACAATGGTTTTGTTGTGTGTGCGCGTTTCTATTTCGTCTCCTGAAATTACGTTTTCTGTTTGAATTGGGTGCCCGTTTTTCAGGGTTATGGAATAACCTTTTTTTAGTATTTGAATAGGGTCGCTAAGGTTGATTTCTTTCTCAAAATTTTCCAAGCGAACACGATGCATTTTCAATGCATATTCAGTTTCGTGCTTTAGGTTTTTACCTAGGCGCTCAACCTTTTCGGTATGTCGGTTGAGCAGGTAGTTAACTTGGCTGCTCAGTTGCTTTTGGTACTGGCTGAGCTGAAAGTGTTCTTGTTGAATTCGCTGATGCAGCTGGCGTTCCATTCTGTAGGCCAGGTCGTTCAGTTGGTCGTCAAACAGATAAAGTCCGTTTAATATGAATTCGGCAACAGCTGTAGGGGTTTTAAGCGCTGTATGTGCTACCAAATCGGCTATTGTTTGATCGCGTTCGTGGCCTATGCCAGTAAGTAAGGGTAGGGGAGCTTGGCTTATTGCTTTGCCCAGTTCGTAGGTGTCAAAGCAATCTAAGTCGGTTTGTGCACCACCGCCTCTTATCAGCACTATTAGGTCAAAGTGCTCTGGTTTGGTGCCAATGGCATTGAGCGCCTGCTGAATTGATGCTGGTGCATCGTTGCCCTGCATTAGGGCTGGAAAAAGGGTGACATCAATGTCAAAACCTCGCGGGTTCGCTTTTAGTTGCTCGGTAAAATCCTGATACCCAGCAGCAGTTTCAGAACTGATTACTGCCAGCTTTTGAGGAGCTAGCGGAAGCCTGAATTCCTTGTTAGTTTCAAGTGCTCCTTCTGCTTTTAGTTTTTGAAGTGTTTCTTCGCGCAGTCGTGACCTTTCACCAAGGGTAAAGTTCGGGTCAATATTATTGACAGTTAGGCTCATGCCGTACACTTCGTGAAAATTGATCGCTACATTGAGGAGTACCTTAATGCCCGGTTTTAAGGGGGTACCTGTTGCCCGCAAAAACTCGCTAGATAAATTGCGATAGGTATATGCCCAAATGTTGGCTCGTATTTTAGCCTGAATAAAGTTGCCCTCTTTTTCCACCAACTCCATATAGCAATGGCCTTTCTGATTGAGTCGCATTTCACCAATTTCCGCTATTATCCAGTAGTTTGGAGCAAGGGTTTCGGTAAGGGTATCTTTTATAAGTTGGTTAAACGCAAAGAGCGACAAATGAGCCATGTCGCAAATTAGGTGAAGGGGCGCAAGCTGCCAACAAAGGGCATAAAAAAACCTGCCGAAGCAGGTTGTTCTTTATTGGCCTCCGCCACGCGGGTTGCCTCTATTGTCTCGGCCTTTGTCGTCCCAAAAGCGGTTCATTAGCTTTCTTCTAAAGTCCGAATCGAACCTGTGTACCAATAGCACCTGTTTTGGGCTAAGTACCTTGGCAAACTTGGCCATGTAGTCTTTCTCAAGCGATAGTTGCTGCTCTTGCTTATCGAGCAACAGTGCCAAAAGCTTTTCAGATTGCTCGTCATTCAGCTTTTCCGCTTCTCTGCTCAGGCTGTGAATTCCAAAATCATCGACCATTTTCTCAAAGAATTCTTTGCCTAACTTTTCTTTAGCCTCTTCATATTCATTGAAGATTGGCCAGAATTTTTGAGCTGTTTTACTGTCCAGTTCGAGCCTTTCAGTTACAAAAGCTACTTTAGCAGCTTTTATACGTTCCATCTCTTCTGGGCTGGGGCCTCGTCTGTCTTGTGCAAAAAGCCCAACAGTAGTGAAAAACAATGCGATAAATATTACTCTTTTCATTATTTAATATTCTAAATAGTCTAACTCTGTTACGTCAATACGATCGTAGTCAATCACATCTTCGTAGTTACTGGCTACATCTGCTAGCATATCGTCTAAAACGGTCTGCATCGATTCGTCTAGAATAATCAATTCTTCTACAGAGGTGCCCTCTTCGCTCAGGTAGCCTAGAATGCTTTCATCAGAAACATCGCTCAAAAAAGCATCGTTGGCTGTGCTGTTGCTTTGAATTAAAAGAAACCCTAAGGTGAAAATAATGGCAATACTTGCCGCGTATTTCAACCAGTTTTGTTGGAAGAGCTGTATCACTTTCGCCTCTTGCTTTAGCTTTCCGCTCGCCTCTAAGTTACTTCCAAACTGTTCAAAATATCCCTCAGGTACCGTAAAAGGAAGCTCTCTAAGCAAATCGTTTTTAAGGAAAGAAGCCTCTTCTGCCGCCACTCTGTTCATTACCTTATCGGTAAATGAGCTAAAGTAGTCGGAGCTGGGCTGCTTTTTGGCGCCTTCCATTCCTTCTTTATTTGCTTTGTCCTTTTTCATCGTTCTTTAGATTTATTTGGTTTCTAAAGGTTTAACCTTCAGTTAAATAGGTTTCTATTTTCTTTACTGCCAAGTGATAGCTGGCCTTTAGGCCGCCCACACTTGTTCCGGTTATTTCTGAAATTTCATCGTACTTCAAATCGTCAAAGTACTTCATGTTAAAAACCAGTCTTTGCTTTTCCGGCAGCTGCAAAAGTGCTTTTTGCAACTTCAGCTGAATTTCTTCCCCACTTAACAAATTGCTACTGGTTAAGGAGTGCTCAAGTTCATGGGCTACCTCGTCTATCGAAATGCCTTGTTTCTTCTGTTTCTTTTTCAAAAGATTCAAAGCTTCATTAGTTGTAATGCGGTAAATCCATGTAAACAGCTGAGAGGCTTCTCTAAATCCTTCAAGGTTTTTGTAGACTTTAATGAAGGCCTCTTGTGCAACATCATCAGCATCCTCGTGGTCAATCACAATCTTTCGCGCATGCCAATACACACGTTCTTTGTATTTGTCCACCAACTCTCTAAACGCAATGTGCCGAGTGTCTGGATCTTTAAATGCTATGAGTATGTCCTTGTCTTCCAATTGCTAAGGTTTCAGGGGTTAGATGTGGCCCTGCCTCCAAGGTTTAATCTACCTTGAATAAAGTTAAGCATATGTTGTGACATGCTTTATGATTTTGGGTGAACTAAATATGGTGCATTTTGTTAAATTCGAGGGTTAGAATTGAATCTTATGGGTTTAGAGGAAGATATAAAACAGGGTAAGAAATTTACCAATGATTATGAAAAGCTACTGGTGAATATAATGTTTACCAATAGCTGGTTGGTTGAAAAGCAATCGGCTCTTTTTAAGCCCCACGGAATAACTACTCCACAGTACAACGTTTTGCGCATATTACGCGGGGCTTTTCCCGAGCCTTGTACAATAAATACTTTGATCGACAGGATGCTAGACAGAATGTCGAATGCATCGCGAATAGTTGATAGGCTAGAGGCCAAGGAGCTGGTTGAGCGCAAGGTTTGCCGTTCTGACAGAAGGGCGAAGGATGTGGTAATAACCGAAAAGGGCCTTCAAGTTCTTGAGTCGATTGATGAAGAAATGGCGCTTTGGTTTAAGCAGTTTGCTGGGGTTGATAAAGAAAAGGTAGCCGCTTGCAATGAGTTTTTAGACGAAATCCGCAGTGCTATTTAAGTAACCCCCTTTGCTTTAATAATGACAATACGCGCTCTTTTGGGAGCGCTTTTATTTGGTGGCCATCGCGGCCCTCCATGTCTTCTGCTGCAAATAGCGAATTAATAATGGCTTCTTCGGTAGCTTCGATAGTAGCCATAAATAGCGGAGACATTTCATCATTTCTCAATACATCTCCATTGTCAGTTTTTGCCTTCGTATTGTAAGGGATTCGCATGCTTTCGGCAGTAGATGCCGCTACTACATAATCGCCACTACCGTTTGACGCAATGCCGCCTGTTCGTGCTAGGCCCATCATGGCGCGTTTGGCCACACGTTCTAACTGCCGAGCGTCTAAAGGCGCATCGGTTAGCACTACAATCATACAAGATCCATCACTTTTTTCAATAGCCGACTTAAATGGATATTGTTCCAAGTCTTGACCGATGGGCGCTCCTGCAATGGTGAGTACGCCTCCAAAGTTGGTTTGCACCAAAACACCTACCGTATAACCACCCAAACTTTCGGGCAACTTTCTGGATGAGGTGCCTATGCCGCCTTTGTAACCAAAAGCTATGGTGCCTGTGCCTGCACCCACATTGCCTTCAGCTACCTTTCCATTAGAAGCATTGTTGATTGCAGCGACTACATCGTTTTCTGAAACATGCATGCCGCGTATATCATTCAAATAGCCATCGTTAGTCTCGCCAACTACAGCATTTACCGATCGTACATCTTCGTTTCCACTTTGTGCCAAAGTATAGCGAACCGTAGCCTGAATACCCATTGGAACGCTAAGCGTATTGGTAAGAATAATTGGAGTTTCTAAGTTGCCAAGCTCTTGCACCTGGCTAATACCAGCTAGTTTGCCAAAGCCATTGCCAATGTAAATAGCGGCAGGTGTTTTCTGCTGAAAAATATTGCCCTGATGTGGAAGAATGGCTGTAACGCCCGTGCGCACATGGTCTCCATTGATCAGCGTTGTGTGACCTACCGTAACGCCAGGAACATCGGTTATCGCATTGAACTGACCAACCGGTAAAACACCGATTTTGATTCCTAAATCTCTTGGGCGTTGGTTTTGTGCTTGCATTGAAATTATGTTTAAAGCAAGAAGTGTAATTGACAGCAGGCTTTTCATTTTTCTAAAATACTAAATGAACTCGGAATCAAAATGAATGAATGTTTGAGTGGCTACTGCCGATAAATCAATCCGATAATTATGTATTGCCCTCATTTTGAATTAGGTTGAGAAAAACACCGATAAGATGAAAAAGACACTGTTTTTACTAATTATAGTTTTCCTGTCAGGAATATCACTGAATGGCCAAAGCGCAAGACAAATTGCGGACGATTATCTGAAAGCTACTGGAGGTAAGGAGCAATGGAAATCGTTGCAGAACAGAAGGATTACAATGGGCATGAAAATGCAAGGTTTTGAGTTTCCTGCGGTAATGTACGAAGCGAAAGGGAACAAGCAACGCCTCGAAATCAACGTACAAGGTGTCCAAATCATTCAGGCATTTGATGGTGAAGTGGCTTGGGTGGTTAGCCCGCCTCAAGGTATTACACAGCCCACTGCAATGACAGGTCCACAAGCTGAATCAGCTAAGGAGTATGAGTTTTTGGGTGAGTTTATCGATTCTGAATCTAGAGGGATAAAACTTGAATATAAGGGAGAGGAAGAAGCCGATGGCAAAACTTATTGGCATGTGGATGTGACCAAGAAATCGGGAACAACTGAGGAGTATTACTTTGATAAGGAAACCAAACTGATTGCTTTTATGAAAACGCCTGGTGCCAACGGTCAAATGTCCACTACCTTCTATTCTGATTATAAAGCGTTTGAGGGCATTAAATACCCAACGCATTTGGTGGTTAAAACCGGAGGAATGACTGTGCAAGAATTGACTTTTACTAAAGTAGAACATGGCGTGGATATTGATCCAAGCATTTTTTCTATGCCAGAGAATTAGGCTATTGCCAGACGCTGGAGAAGATAGAAGAGGTTGTCTCAGAAGCCAACTATTTTCGTCATTCTCAGCTTGACTGGGAATCTCATTCAGGCTTTACACCTGGTTTAAAGAGATTCCCGATCGGTGTCGGGAATGACGTTTTGCTTTTGAGACAGCCTCTTTTTTATGCCCAGTTAAAATCTATGTTATTCATGTTGAGCTTTTTAGCTATCTTCCGTTTCAACCGAAACTCACGCTTATGAATAACAAGGCCATAAAGCTTTCGCTTTATATCAATTACTTCGTGTTTGCAATTCTGCTCAATAGTGTCGGAATTGTGATCCTAAAATCTCAAAACGTTTATGGGGTAGATGAAGTAGCTGCCAGTACGCTGGAGCTATTTAAAGACATGCCCATAGCCATCGTTTCTTTTGTCATAGCTTCTTTTTTACCGCGCATTGGCTACAAAAAAGCCATGATGATCGGCTTAGGAATTGTTGCTGCTGCCTGTATCGCAATGTATTTTGGCAACTCCTTTCTTTCGGCCAAAATCCTATTTGCAGCTGTTGGGGTAAGTTTCGCTTTAATTAAAGTTTCTGTTTACTCTGTTATTGGTTTGGTTACTGAAAATGAGAGCCAACATAATAGCCTAATGAGTAATATTGAGGGTATTTTTATGTTCGGCATAGCACTGGCTTATTTTCTGTTTCCTGCATTTAATCTGGAAGGTCAGCCCGATGCTTGGTTAAACGTTTATTGGCTGCTTTCGGCACTTTCGCTGTTGGCCTTGCTCTTACTTTCTAGGGCTCAATTTAATGAGGGTGAAGAAGTACCTGGATCAAATGTGGGGGAGGATTTTGAGGCAATGTTCAAGCTATTGGCTAAACTGTTGGTAATCGTTTTTGTGATTGCAGCCTTTCTATTTGTGATGATGGAACAAGGGATTATGACCTGGTTACCAACATTTAATAACCGGGTACTCAATTTGCCTGAAAACTTGGCCATTATCATGTCGAGTATTTTGG
Organism: Roseivirga pacifica; assembly: GCF_900111145.1. GTDB lineage: Bacteria > Bacteroidota > Bacteroidia > Cytophagales > Cyclobacteriaceae > Roseivirga > Roseivirga pacifica. The sequence continues at coordinate 1,387,705 of NZ_FOIR01000002.1, read as the reverse complement.
CAATTAGCCTTGGTGTAGGGAGAATAGGAGCAGGATATTTAGCCAAAAAATACTCCTGGGTATCGGTACTTGTAGTATGCATTTTTGGTGCCATGGCCATTGTGATCTTCGTTTTGCCAAAGGCTGTAACTGCCAATATTGGTGAGGTAGAAAGTATTGCAGATATACCATTTATAGGTTATGCTTTCCCAATTGTGGGGTTGTTTATTGCGCCAATTTATCCATTGCTAAATTCCGCAGTGCTCAGTGCTTTACCGAAAAAGCTACACTCTCCAATGTCTGGTTTAATCATTATTTTTTCTGCATTGGGCGGTACATTGGGTTCTCGTATTATCGGCCTCTTATTTAAAAATGTAGGGGCTGAATCGGCCTTCAGCTATACCGTGGTGCCAATGGTTTTGTTATTGGTTGCGCTGTTTTTTCTAAAACGACTTACCGCTCAAGCAAAAGCTGCTAAAGCATCTTAAACTACTTTTCGTATCTTTTGTCTTAGTGTAAACATCAACTTGTATAATGAACCGATTTAAATTGATTGCCGGAGCTATTGCTGTTTCTGGCCTTTCGCTGGCTTTTGCACCAAAACCAGTTGCAACAAATAGTGTGGGGAGCAATGATAAAATTGAGCTGCCTGATAATATTAAAGCCATTGTCGAGGCTAAGTGTATGGGCTGCCATAAGCCTGATGCAAGGAATGAAAAGGCACGCGAAAAGCTACAATGGGTTAAGGTGCCCGAAATGAACCTTGAAGAACAAGAGGATTTTGTCGCTGAAATGTTTGAGGTGATTGAAGAGGGTGAAATGCCACCAGAAAGAACCGTAGAGCGTAGGCCAGAAATGAAGCTTACTGCCGAAGAGAATGCAGCTTTTATTGCTTGGCTTGAAAAAGAAGAGAAAAGACTGAAAGGAGAGTAGCGCTCTTGATAATTAAAAAGGCGGCTATTAACCGCCTTTTTAAGTTTAAAGCTCTTTTATAAAGTCCATTATACCGGCATTTCTACCTTTAGGTCGAACCACCATCATAGGAATATCGCTGTTGTATTGAATAAGCTGTTCTGCACGGCTACCAATAAATAGTGCAGTTGTAGCTGTTCTGCCTTTTACCCCAATAAATATGGCGCTTGGGTTGTGCTCGCGAGCAAAGTCCATAATGTCCGTAACCGGATTGTCATTGGTGTCCAGTGAATAAACCACTTCTATATTGATGCCTTCATGGTCAATGTCTGCCATAAAACGCTCAAAGTCTTTTTGAGCATTATTCCTCATTACCTCGGCAAACTCATCGTAGGTTTTGCCCGAATAATGATAACCGCCAGGTACAGTGAAAACATTCTGACAAACAATTTTAACATTGCTTTCAGGGTATTTTCTGGCCACCTTAATGGCTTCTTCCATTGCAATTTTAGAGTGAGGAGAGAAGTCGCATGGTACGTGGAGCATGTTCATGGAAAGCTCCGCCTGCTCTGGAATTATAAATAGAGAACAAGCAGCTCTTCTAGCCAGTCGGTTGGAAAGAATACCACCACCAATAAAGTGTTTGTGGCGACCCATCATAATTAGGTCTATGTTGTTCTTTTCAACAAATTTCAGGATGGCTTTTGAAGGGGCTCCTTCTTTAACATGAACGTGGCAAGCATTTACAATAGCTTCAGAAAGCTCCTCTCGAACCAAGGTCCATATTTGGTTTTTTCTGTCTTCTATTGAACGCTCTTTTATCTCAGGGAAATCCTTCAAAACCTCTTCAGGAATGCGCATTTCACTAATGCTGTTGAATAGGTGGATTTCCTTAGTTTCGCTCGATGTAGCAATCTTTTGTAGATACTTCAGCAAAGTTTTGTCTGCGTCTGAAGTATCCATTAGGACCATTATTTTTTCTCTAGTAGGCATATGCTCAAAATTCGGTGCAAAATTAGTGGTTCCGCTATAAATCGCGAAGCATATGGTAATATACTATGCGAAAATTAATTTAGACCGACCGTACATCATTTAGCATGTCCACCAAAAGCTCTATTTGCTCTTTTGAATGTGTAGGGAAGGTTGCAATGCGTATTTGCTTGCCCTTGTAAGCGCTGTATCCATTGCCAATTACCAGCCCTTTTTCTGCCATTTTATTGATGATTGCCGTAGAGTCTACACTGGTGTTGGCAACAACCACAGTTTTAGATCGGTGCGCTTTGTTTTCCACAAAGTGATCGAGCAGCGGGTGCTCTTCTACCATGTGTTGAAGCAAAGCGGCCTTGTAATTAGCTTCTCTACGAATTACATCAATTCCTTTTTCAAGCATGTCGTCCGTTACTTTGCTCAAGAGGAAAATATTGAGCACGTTGGCGGTGAAGGTGGTCTGACCTTTCTCCGCGTTCTTCAAAAGGTTAGGAATGGAATTATAAGTGCCAATAGGTAGGCCTTGTGCAGCTTTTGCCTTAGCTTTTTCGATAGCCCGCGGACTTACGATCCAAACACCGAGTCCAGCCGGCAAGCCAAAGCATTTTTGAACCGAGAAATATGCGCTGTCTATTTGTGTGAAGTCCAAGTCGGTTATAGGGAAACCTGAAACACCATCCACCGCTATTAAAGCATCTGGGTGCGCCTTTCTAATGGCGTAAATATCTTCTACTGGAAACGATACACCAGTGCTGGTTTCGTTAATGGCCATGGTAATTAGCTCCATACCTGCAGGTATAATTGCAGGGTTAGTGTCGGGCAATTGCCCAAATTCTGAAGCAGCCTGCTGCGCATTGATGCCCCACTTTTTGGCGAAATCGTAAAAGCGATTTGAAAAAGCTCCATAGCAGTAATGGAAAGACTTTTCTGTAACCAGGTTTTGAATTTGGCGCTCCCAAATTTCCGTAGCCGAACTAAGAAAGAATATGCCGTAGTCTTCTGGAATATTCATCAGTGCTTTTAGGTTTTGCACTGTCTCATGAAAATAACCCTCAGCCTGTTTGCTGCGGTGGTTTATTTCCATTACCTGATCTTTGAGCGCTTTTTTTAAGTGCTCTTCTACTGTGAAATATAGTGCAGATGGGCCTGGGGTAAAGAATATTTTCTTTGGCATAATTTTAACCTTTGTTCAACATCGCTGCGTGCTTCAGGTAGTGATTTCTCACAAACATGAAATAGAACGCTAACGGGAACAAAAGTATGATTCCGCAGATAAAAAACATGCGGTCGATGCCATAATATTCTGCCACATAACCTAATGCAATGGAGCCGGCACCAATACCTAAGTCTACTGCCGAAAAGAAGGTGGCGTTTGCTGCACCTCTACGCTCAATAGGTACCATGTTGAGTGCCATGGTTTGTACAGTTGGCATAATAATGCCGTTGCCCATGCCCACTAGTACGCCAATAGCCATTAATGGCCAAAAACTATCGATGTAGCTCAGCCAAATTAGGCCAATTACCGTTACAGCCAAACCAGCAAAAACAAGCCCTGAAGGTCCTTTTTTGTCCATTATTTTGCCAACAACCAAGCGCACAATTGCAACGCCAATGGCCATGAAAATAAAGAATAGGGCGCCTTGCTTAATACCTAGCTCATCGCTGTAAATCCTGATAAAGGAAATAATTGCGGCATAAGGGAACGCCCCTGTGAACATCACAATGGCGATTCGGTTTACGCGCTTATCGAACATTTTTGATAAGCTAATTTTAGTTTGCCCAGTTTTTATATTGGGCATTTTTACGAATAGGGCCAATACAAAGGCCGCCACTGAAAATGCAGTTGCTACATTAAACAAGTTGGTGAAATTGTTTTGCCCCATAATTTGGTCGCCACCGTATGGTGCAAGGGCAATAGAGAATGTCATGGCAAGTCCAAAATAGCCAATGCCTTCGGCACGCCTGCTTTCCGGAATTAGGTCGGCTGCAATTGTGCTACCTCCTGTAGTAATTGTTCCCCATGTAAAACCATGGAATACACGAATAAGCAACAGAATAAAAAAGGTAGACGAGAAATGGTAGGCAGCCATTAGCAAGGTGAAAATCCCCAGCGCCCAAAGGTAAACGGAACGTCTGCCGTAGGCATCGAGCACATAGCCACAGAATGGGCGAATAAGTAGTGCCGATAATGCATAAACGCCAATGATATAACCGACCTGGTTTTTGTTGGCATCAAGTGCATTTACTGCATAAACCGGTAGAGTGGGGAGTAGAAAGTAAAAGGCCGCAGCCATTAAAAAGTAAGAAACGAAATGTAGGTTAAAGTCTCTTGTTAGAATTTTGTTGTTTGCTGAAGCCAAATGCCTTGTGTTGTCTGATTAATCGTACAAACTAAGTAATTCTATGGCAGAACTACCTCGTAATTTCTTAAATAGATGGTGTGAGGCGTGTTTTTGTTACAGTTGGGATTGATGTGAATTACAAGTTAAGTAGGCTGATTAGTAGAACTCGCTAATAACTTTTGCCAAGTGTGCGTCATTCCTCCAGTCTAACGACTTCTGATTTACAAATGCCTGCGCTTTTCGGAAGTTTGATTTCCCAAGCATTTTTCTAAGATTGTTTTTAGTAAGTGATATTTCTTGGTATTCGCCATTCTCGGTTTTTAAGTAGTAGGTTTCGAAATAGACATACCTGTCTTTGGTGCTCTCAGAGCCATAGGTAATGGTATATTCAGCTTTCTTTAAAATCTTTTCTGTATGCTTCAGGATTTTCAGATCCGGCTTACTTGTCAATATTTCAAAAAAGCCATATTCAGTATCGATCATCGGGGCTTCTTTGTTAGTCAGAACTAAAAATGTTGTGGGCTGTGTGTCATAGGTAGAGAAGGAATAGATTATCTCGGAGTTCAATTCAATAGGAACATCATAAACACCGAAATCGGCTACTAACTTATTTAGCTGGCCATCTATGTTGACGGAAATCGAGTCGAAGGACTCTCCAGAGTGGAGATTAATTTTTACGGTTTTCCAATTTTCAAATACTAGTGGAGATTTATTGTGCTCTTTCGGGTAATAGTTTTCAAGTGGAGCAGAATCGAATTTCTCAATTTCTTCGATTAGTTGAAGCTTAGCTACCATGTTTGCCTCCTCAGATATACTCATTTTTTGACCAAATGCGTAATAAGGAATAACAAGTAAAAGGAGTGTGAGTTGTTTCATTTTGGTGAATATATATTACTCTAGTGGTAAGTTAATGAAAGTACGACCCTAATGTGGAAAACTCAATGTTATTTAGGTTTAATGGAACTTAAATACTTGGTACCTTTGTAGTACAAAGACATACCCATTTGAGCTTAGACTAGTTTTCGAACTTTACAAATTTAACTCAAATACCGGGTGAGTCCATCTCAAAACAAGGCCTCACCGTGAAGTGTAATAACTTCATGGCCTCGTACTTAGTGCAGGATAACAGTGGACTGTTGCGAGCAAAAGGATAGCCCAAACCTTGTCTTTTATAGAGGTTCGATCAACCTTTAGGTTCTTATGGGTTTAATATAAAAGCCACTCAATTGAGTGGCTTTTTTTTAATGCTGTAGAATGAGGTGTTTGGTTGTGTCATTAACTGTTACACTATAGATTATTTTCCAACTTTCTATGTAAGGAATTTCTTCCCTTTTAATAGCCGAAAAGCTACCTTTTATTAGAATATGTTTTTCGTCTATCCCCATTGTTGAAGGCCGATCACTAGGGTTCCTCTTATAGTTGTCCAATTCATAGATTCGAACTCCCTTTACAACCATTAGCCGATTTGGTTGGCAGTTTCTAGATATTCCGCCTCTTTCAAATAACGGTTGGAAGTTTCTATATTCTAACCATGGTGTAGGCTTTTGTGGTGATATTGGCTGAGCTTTTTGTAATTCTAAGCCTCCCGACATAAAATGAGAATCCAATACTTCTAATCCGCCATAGCAACTTTGCCATCTTTCAACCGCATATTTATTAGGGGTATCATATGAACAGCTTGCAACCACTGCTATAGTGCTCAGAATTAACAAAAGCCTTAGAAACAATTGGTTCATTAATTAATGACTATTCTACTAATTCACTAATGTCTAATGACCAATTCACCATTAAACTATTTCCCCTCATATACAATTTCACCACCTACCACGGTCATCATGGCTTTGGTATTCAAAATCTCCATTTCGGGAATTGTCATAATGTCTTTATCGAAAACGGTAAAGTCGGCTGCTTTGCCTACTTCAATGGAGCCTTTAAAGTCTTCTTCAAACTCAGCATAGGCGCCATCTAAAGTATAAGATTTAAGTGCTTGTGCTCTCGTCATGGCCTGGTCGGCTTCATAGCCTCCTTCAGGGGTGCCTTGCAAAGTTTTACGGGCAATCGATGCGTAGAAAGAAGGTAAAGGATCGAGCGGCTCTACAGGGGCATCCGTGCCATTGGCAACGGTAGCATCTGCTTCCATAAGTTTTTGCCAAACATAAGCGCCTTCTACTATGCGTCTTTCGCCCAATCGGTCAATGGCCCAAGGCCTGTCTGAACTCATATGAATGGCTTGCATGGCGGCAATCACATTCATTTCACCAAAGCGCGCAATATCATCCAAGCTGAGGTGTTGCGCGTGCTCAATTCTAAAGCGTTGATCTTTCGGGTTCAAGTCAGGAAATTTATTGAAGGCCATTTCATATTGGTCTAGCACTTCCTGATTGGCTCTGTCACCAATGGCGTGAGAGCAAAGTTGAAAGCCAGATTCTAGCGCCATTAAAGCAACTTGGCCAACGCGCTCCATTGGTACGGTTTCATGACCAAAATGTCCCGGTCGATCCGAATACTCTTCTAATAACCAAGCACCACGAGAACCCAAAGCACCATCAGTATGCAGCTTGAATGCCCTTACAGTCACTTGGTGATCAGGGTCAATCATTGGGCCTTTATCTGCCCATTCCTTCAGTAGTTCTGGCTGTGTACCCGTCAGCATGGTATAAGTCCTGATTTTTAGGCGGCCTTGTTCTTTAAATCGAAGTAACCTGTCAACATAGGCCTGGCCAGAGCCAGCATCGTGAAAAGAAGTGATGCCAAGCCTTAAACACTCCTGAATGGCTAGTTCTAATGCCTGCTCTGCTCTTTCTTCGGTCTCTTGGGGTACCAGTTTGCCAATTATTCCTTCAGCTCTTTCGGTGAAAATGCCAGTTGGATTGCCCAGGTCATCTTTAATGATTTCACCACCTTCTACTTCACCTTGAAGGCTTTCTATGCTAAGGTTATTCACTCCTGCCAATTCCATGGCTTTGGCATTGCCGAAAGCTGCATGGCCGCTGGCATGTCTAAGCCAAACAGGATTATCGGGGCTAACTGCACTTAGTTTTTCGTGAGTTTGAAAGCCTTTTACCATGTTGTCAGGCTTTTCTATCCACTTGTCTTGATGCCAGCCACGGCCAGTAATCCAGTCCCCTGGTTCCGCTTTTTCAACAGCCTCAGCTACTTTCTCAACTAGTTCATCGTAGGTTTTTACGTACATCAGGTCAATCTCGAGCTTGTTGTAGCCCACACCCATCATATGTGCATGTGATTCGATGAACCCAGGTGTCATGGTCATGCCATTTAGGTCAACTACCTTGGTCTCGTCTCCTTGAAATTTGAGGATGTCTTGTAGGTTGCCTACGGCCTGAATCATTCCGTCTTTTACAGCTACTGCTTCAACTTTAGGATTGGTTTCATCAACAGTATAAACGGTTCCGTTAATAAAGATGGTGTCGGCTGTTTCGTGAGTGGAACAGCCAGAAATGGCTAGTGCGAGTATTGCAAAAGCAGCAAGTACGCGCTGGCGAATGTATTTCATAGGTTCTATTTTTTGGAACCCAAAAGCTAATACATTTCTCGGCTGCTTGCAATTACTGTTTGATGGCATGAAATTAAAACCACCCCTAACCCCTCCTAATTTAGGAGGGGAATTGTCAAAGGCATTGAACTACTTCCTTAATAAAGCACTCTAAACTTAATCGTATGCTCAATCTTCTTCAAAGCAGTGGTTAACTCCTTATCGTATGCCTTGTTAATGTCGGTAATTACATAGCCAACTGTTTCGTTGGTTTTCAAATACTGACCTACAATGTTGGCATCGTGTTCTGCCAAAACGCGGTTTATGGTAGCCAAAACACCCGGTTTGTTCAAGTGGATGTGCAATAACCTGTGCGCGTTTTTCAAAGGAGGGAGCGTAAGGTTAGGGAAGTTTACACTCAAAGCAGTGTTACCTGTATTGATGTAGTCCATAATCTTGTTCGGAACAAAATCTGCAATGTTTTCCTGTGCCTCTTGTGTGCTTCCTCCAACGTGTGGGGTTAGAATCGTATTTTTCAAACCTTTCAATTCCGACTCGAAAGGGTCATTGTTGCTTTTTGGTTCTTCAGGAAATACGTCTACTCCAGCTCCGCGCAATTTGCCGGAAGCGAGTGCATCTTTCAATGCTGGTATTTCAACCACAGGGCCTCGGGCCAAGTTTAAGAAAACAGCACCATCTTTAATCATATCGAAGTGCTCTTTGCGGAAGATGTTCTTATTTTCTGGGCGGCCGTCAATGTGTAGGGTAATTACATCGGCAAGGCCAAGCAATTCTTCCAGACTATCGCATTTGGTGGCATTACCAAGAGCAAGCCTTTCCTCAATGTCATAGTAGTAAACCTGCATGCCCATATTTTCGGCCAAAACAGAAAGTTGCGAACCGATGTTGCCGTAACCTATAATGCCCAGTTTCTTACCTCTTATTTCGTAGCTATTGGCAGCAGTTTTAGACCACTTGCCAACGTGCATGTCTGCATTCTTATCAGGAATGCCACGCATAAGCATTATGATTTCGGCAATGGCTAATTCAACCACAGAACGTGTGTTGCTAAATGGTGCATTGAAAACAGCGATACCTTTTTCAAGCGCAGCGTCCAGATCGATTTGGTTGGTGCCAATACAGAAGGCACCAATGGCCATCAGCTTATCGGCCTTTTTAAGCACTTTAGCGGTTACCTGCGTTTTGGAGCGAATACCTAAAACATGAATGCCTTTGATCTTTTCGCAAAGTTCATCCTCATCAAGCCCGGCAGGGTAGCTTTCTACCGAGAAACCATCGGCTCTTAGTTTCTCCAAGGCATGTGGATGCACGTTTTCCAACAGCAGCATCTTGATTCTGTTTTTCGGGTAAGAAAGCGCTCCGCTCATTTTATTTTTAAATAGTATTTCGTCAAAACTAGGTGCAATGTGGTCGGCATTGGCCTTTACATTGTCACGCTCAATATTTTCTGTGTAGGCGTAAAATTTATTGGCAACACCAGCTTTTTTTACTTCATAATCGGTGTAGCCATCGCCAATCATATAGATTTCGCCTTCAAGGCCAAGTTGTTCAATTTGCTTTACTTTTCCACCATTGGAAGACAGAACATTTTCCTTGTTGAAGTCGATGATATTCCCGGCTTCATCAAACACAAAGTCGTTGGCAAAAACATGCTCTGGTTTTATGCCCATTTGGGTGACAACCGGCACAATGAAATCTTTGAAGCCATTGCTTACAATGTAAGTATTGCCGGCATTTTGTTCGAAAAACTCCTTATTCCTTGAAATAGAATTAGAAACGAGTTTGCTCAGCCTTTTTACCAATTCGGCCAAGTGGCTTTGTTTGGCATCTAAAATTTGAATTCTAGCCTCTAAAGATTCGCGAAGCGAAAGCTCACCCGCCATTCCTAAATCGGTTACATCTTTAATCTTTTGTAGCCTCTCTACTTTTTCAGGGTGATTTTCTAATGATATTTCACCCAAAATGTCCAAAGCCTCAACTTTGGTGAAAGTACTATCGAAGTCGATTACAAAATGCGGAACTACTGTGGTCTGATTCATTTTTCTTTGGCTAGCACGGCACTAATTGAGTTGCCCAAGAGTGCTGAAATTCCGCCTGCCAGACCACCGACAATCCCTGTAACAATTAAAAGCAAAACTACATTTCCGTTGAGCTTTAATAGAGTTGCGATTTTGCTGGCTAGCGTAAAGTCATTAGCACTGCTAAGCATGTACGCGTATACAATCCAAAATAAGCTGATTGCTAGAAAGGGAACAAAGAAGGCGGCTACATTTCGTAGGCGAACGATTGCACCTGACAAAAGCCCCGCAACCATAATAGCCCACCAAGGAAGAAATGCTGAAAGTACTATGGCAAGTACGGTTGTAAGAATTAGGCTTTCTATAATCTTTTTCATTGTAGTGGAGTCAAAGTTTGAGAGAATTGAATGCCCGAATTATCTTGGGCGTTTTGCATAAACTTGATGGATAGGTATTCCCCTGCAGCCCAAATATCTACCAGGTCATCGTAATATTTGCTGCCTGGGTTGCCCGATTGACCACCAGGGTACACCCCGTATGCTGTTGGTGGGTCGGTCATTTCTACGATCATGCGCCAAGAGGGGCCATGGTTTTGGCTAGTAGCGTTTACAATGCCGCTGTTGCCGCCAATTGGCAAGTCGAAGCGAGAGAAGGCAGGTAATGCCTGAAGCAGGTGCCCAGCGTAAGTCGCTTTGTAGTCACCCCAGCTAATTGATTCTCCGCTAGCGCTGAGATCAGCAATACTACTGGCTGTTGCTTTAAAGCTTTTTAAGAACAAATCGGTTGCTGTTTCAACTTCTGGGGTTTCTTGAATGTCCATCGCTGGATCTTCGGGGTGGTTCTTCAACAAGTAAATAGTTTGGTATTGGAAAGGCGCATCCATTGGTGCTTCTTCATTTCTTATTTCATCCCAAACTGAGTAGCGAAGTTTGTTCCACCAAATCTCCCAAATCGTAGGGCCAAGCTTGTCAATGTCGTTATAGTAGTCCCAATTGGCCACTTCATCTAGAAGATCGCTTTCTTGTTTAGAAAGGTTTTGCCCTCTAAGACTTGCTATCATAGTTGGAAGAAGTTCGGCTGCTTTTAAGTTATAGTTGTTGTTGTGTAAGTCTTTAAAATCTTGAATATCGAACTTCTCCTTCGACCTGAAAAAGTCATTAATCACTCTGTTTCGGTACATTTCGTACCCATCGTTGAAAATATAATAAGGATAAGAAACGTCAACCGGATGCTGGTTGGCTGAGCTCACAAAGCCTCTTTCTGGGTTTAGTACATGGGCATTGTGTTCTTGTGGAATAAAGCCCTGCCAGTCGTGAGCTGGGTTAGATCCGTCCATTAGGAATTTACCCTGGCCTTTCCATTTATTCGGTAACTGACCTTGCACCCAAAGCGCTATGTCTCCTTCGCGCGATGAGAAAATGAAGTTTTGAGCTGGTGCCGCAAAGTGTACTATCGCGGCTTTATAGTCCTCGTAGTTTTTGGCTGCGTTTAGTTCAATCAGGGTTTTTTGGTTATTTCCGCCCAAATGTCCGGCCCATTTCATGGCATAACCTACGCCTTTGTTACCATTGCCCATAAAGGTTTCATCGTAACTCACCGGACCATGGTGAGTGTAAACAACGGTATCGTAGAATGGCTTTTCGCCTTTAATTTTTATCTCTTCAATACGCTTGGTAGTTGCCTTCCATTGATTGTCGTGCCAGTACTCATCTTTCGCATCATCTTTAAAAGTAATCTTATACCAATCCTTTACATCTCGTGTGGCATTGGTTACACCCCAAGAGATATCTTGATTGAAACCGATGACTATGCCCATAGCACCAGGCAAGGTTACTCCAAAAGTATTTTTTTCTGGCGTAGCCAATTGCATGGCGTACCAAATGGAAGGAAGGTTCAATTGTAGGTGCGGGTCGTTTGCCAGAATAGGATTACCAGAGTAAGATTTCTCAGGACCAACAGCCCAGTTGTTACTGCCGTTGTCGGGGTGGGGTTTTGCCATGATCTCATCTAATTGATCAAGCGGAAAATCACCATCGGGTACTTCTGGTGTATTTACCTCCCAATCGCTCCAGTCTCTTTCTTTAGGTATAATTGGGTCGTTTACATCAAAAAAATCAGGGAAAAGAAAGTCGAAGCGCTCTTTTCCGAATTTGGCAATGAAGTTGGTGTACTCTAGGTCGGAATCTCTTCCTGCCAGCATGTCGGTCATGTACATAAGTAGGAGCGCAGTCTTTTCTATTGTCCAAGGTTCTGGCGCATAGTCCAATAATTTGTATTCTACCGGATAGCTAGCACTGTTTAGTGAGTTTATGTACATATTAATACCATCTCTGTATGCCTCAAGTTGTGCCAACATAATTGGATCTTTACGCATTGTTTCTACGGCCTTTTCGGCTCCGTAAATCATGCCCTTTCTTCTTTGCGTACGGTCGTAGTCAATGGCTGCGGCACCTACAACTTCCGATAGCCTACCGGCAGCAGCATGTGTTTGAAACTCCATTTGCCACAAACGATGCTGCGCAGTTATAAAGCCTTGCGTTCTGTAAAGGTCTTCATCGTTTTGGGCGAAAACATGGGGAATCAAATGATCATCGTAGTGCACTGTTACGGGGGCTTTCAAACCTGGAATTGAGAGTTCATCCGCCATACCATCATATGTTTTGTCGTTCTGCCAAATGCCTTGGTTTGGGGCTAAGAACTTTCCTAATGGAGGTAGCGGGTCGAATTTAGAGTTTAGTCCATAAAAGATTCCAATTGTTAGAATCAGTGAAAGCACAAGTTTGAAGTATCGCATAGGTGTTGATTTGTGGGTTTTAATATAGCGATTTGGTGCTTTTACAAGGAATAAAATTTCAAAACGATATAGGGCGTTAGGGTAGAAGGCCCAGAAAGTTTACTTTTGCTGAGTTAGTTATGAAAGAAATTTCCTCCCCTATAATTCAAAAAGCACAACTGATAAAAGCAGTTATTTGCGATGTTGATGGTGTATTAACCGATGGCGGCATCATTTACGATAACAATGGCCTGGAATTAAAACGGTTCAATGTAAAGGATGGCCAGATAGTGAAGTACCTAAAGCAGTACGGAATATTAGTTGGTGTGATTACAGGGCGAGCTTCTCAGGTAGTGAAAAACAGGTGCGAAGAGCTAAAAATGGATTTTCATTATCATGGAATTAGCAATAAAGCTGAAGTGCTTGCTGCAATACTAAAAGATTATAAGCTGGAAGCGGAAGAAGTAGCGTACATTGGAGACGATATTAACGACCTGCCTGTAATTACCAAGGTGGGCTTGGCCGCCACACCAAATGATGGACACTTTAAAGTAAAAGAGTTCGTGGATTTGGTGCTTGAAGCAGAAGGTGGAAAAGGAACGCTGAGAGAGCTTGGAGATATCATATTAACGGCAAAAGACAATTACGGAGAGATAATTCAACAATTGACCTAAATGGAGAAATTTAACAAAGGCTTTAACCTAAATGATTCAATAACAATAGGGGATGGCCGAATGGTCTTGTTTTCAGGGCCTTGTGCTGTAGAGTCGTATGAAGTTTGTGCTAAGGTGGCAGAAAGCCTTCAAAAGATTTGCGATAGGCTCGACATTCAATATATCTTTAAGGCATCATTCGATAAGGCTAACCGAACTTCTGTAGATTCTTACAGAGGTTTAGGGTTCGAAGAAGGACTGCGCGTATTAGACAATATTAAGCAGGAATTTGGCCTACCAATTGTTACCGACATCCACGAGTCACAACAGGCAAAACCTGTGAGTGACGTGGCGCAAGCATTGCAAATACCCGCTTATTTATGCCGACAAACAGACTTGTTGGTGGCGGCAGGCGAGACAGGAAAAACGGTGAAAATCAAGCGCGGACAGTTTATGGCACCTGAAGACATGCAGTATGCAGTGAACAAGGTGAAGTCTACCGGAAACGAGAAAATTTGCTTAACCGAAAGAGGTGTTTCTTTTGGCTATCATAATCTTGTGGTAGATATGCGTGCTTTGCCGATTATGCGCCAGTTTGCACCTGTGATTTTTGATGTTACGCATAGTGTGCAGCAGCCTGGTGGTATGGGGGGAAGTTCAGGAGGTAAAAAGCAATTTGCACCATATTTAGCAAGAGCAGCAGGTGCTACTGGAGTTGACGGTTTCTTTATTGAAACGCACCCAACCCCATCAGAAGCAAAAAGTGATGGGCCAAATATGATTCCGCTTCATAAAATGGAAGACTTTTTAACTATGGCCAAGCAAGCCTTTGAATTAGGCCAGCAAGCCAAAAACGAAGTAGAATGATCAAACTATTTAAACAACTACTCTTATTAGTTGTAATTGTAGCCGCAGCCAGTAGTTGTATCCCTAATGAGAAGGTTATCTATATCCAAAATAAGGAAGATGTAGCAGAGTTGGGCTTGGATACACTTATAGAACTTAGTAGACAAGATTACAGATTACAACCGAATGATATTCTTCTGATTAATTTCTACTCTCGCGAGCAGACAGCAGTAGAGAAATTTTATCCACTATTGTTGAGAACGAATGCACTGGGGTCTAATATGGCAAGAGGGGGAGGTGGTGGAAATGGAGGCCAGCAAAACCTTTATTTTACTGGCTACAATGTAGATAAAGATGGTAATGTTGAAATTAATGCCTTGGGGAGAATTGAGGCAGCTGGGCTCACAACAGAGGAATTGAAGTATAAGCTTGAAGACTTAATTCGCGAACAAGAAGGTGTAAACGATATTTTGGTCAATGTTAAGTTGGATGGAATTCGTTATACCATTTTTGGTGAAGTGAACGCGCCAGGACCGCAAACATTACAACAGTATGAAGCCAACTTAATTGAAGCAATTGCAACGTCTGGTGACTTAACCCTAAATGCGAACAGGGCACATGTTCAAATTATCAGGCAATATCCTGATGGTGTAAGGATTCATGAGGTGGATGTGACAGAACGTAAATTGTTACAATCACCATTGTATTTTTTACAACCCAACGATATTATTTATGTTCCGCCATTGAAGATTAGAGAACTGGGTACAGGAGAATCAGCACTTCAAACTTTTGCGGCTATCGTTGGCGTAGTTTCTGGTACTGCACTTATCATTAGTATAATCAACAATTAATGACTGATAAGGATTTCGATTTTTTTGAGGATGATTCTCCTAATAAAGGAGGAGGTGCGCCTTTCGACCCTAAATTATTATTGATAAAAATAATAAGGAATTGGCCGGTATTTGTTATTACCATACTTGTTGGACTTTTATGTGCCTTTGTTTTTCATCGTTATAGCACGGAAAAATTTAGGTTGAGGTCGACTATTCTGATTCCCGAGACGAATGTGAACATCGATCAATCCATTATCGATCAGTTTGGCTTCGACTTTAATGTGAACTTTTTAAATGAGATTGAAAGACTAAAGAGTGACGAAATCACAGCATCAACGCTACGGGAATTAGATTTTGATGTGGAGTACTATACCAAAGGCAGAATTAAAACGATTGAAGAGTATCATTCCTTGCCTTTTATAATCAAGCCCACACTCGAAAAACCACAAATTAAGGAAATAGAATTTCAGATTTCTTTTCTCGAAAATAACCAGTTCCGCGTATCATTGGCAGATGATGAAAACCACGAATCAGGACCGATTTATAAGCCTTATGAGTTAATTGAAACAGATCAGTATAGTTTCACACTTTCTTTTAACCGCAGTGCGAACTTATCAGGGCAAACATTTTACTTTAAGCTACGCGATTTTAATAGTCAGGTTAAAGAGTGGAATGGGAACCTTCATGTTACATACCTACGAGAATTTACTTCTATAGCAGTACTAACCCTTGAATCTAAAGAACCCAAAAAAGGGGCAGACTTCCTCAATAAACTGATGGAAATATATCAGTCCAAAGAATTGGAAAGGAAGAACCTGTCGGCCGAACGCACCATTAGGTATATCGATCGTGAGATGCGCGCTTTGCAAGACACCTTGTCTATTTACGCCTCTCAGCTTGATGAAAAAAAGGTAGAAAACAGGGTGGTTGATTTTAATCAGGTAGGCTCGGATATAACTTCAAGAATCACTGCTTTACAAACGGAGAAGAGTCTGTTGGGAAGAAACATTCGTTCGCTGGATGATAACTTATCCTATTTACAAGATACGGCACAGTTTGATAATCTATATGTGCCTTTGGCATTTGATGAATCTTCTGACTTTCAGGTTTTAGCGGACAGGTTGCAGCAGGTACTTATTGAGCGTAGGGAAAAGCGTAAAACGCTGGCTGAATTTAATGAAGAGATTCAAACACGCAATTTGGAGATTCGTCAGTTGGTAGGACTGCTTTCACAAAATATAAGGAATAAAAAAGGCGAACTTCAAAAGCAACTGAATGAAGTAGATGGCGATTTGCGAGCGTTAGACGCGGAACTACAGAACTATCCGGTTGCACAAAGAGAGTATGGAGATATAGAACGTGTGTATTCTCTGTATTATAATATGTTCTTATACTTTAGGCAAAAGAAGGCCGAAGCTGGTATCGTAAAAGCCTCAAATGAGGCCAATGCGCAGGTCGTAGATCATGCGGTAAGTAGTGTGGCTCCTTTTTTTCCAAACAAGCCATTCGATTATGCACTTGGAGGAGTGATAGGTTTTGCATTGCCGTTTTTGTTCGTGCTGCTTAAAGAAGTACTTAACGATAAAATAGAATTTAGGAAGCAGGTCGAACATGAAACAGCTATTCCGATTATAGGCATGATTGGGCATAACAAGTATCAGGGCAACTTGGCTGTATTGCAACACCCAAAGTCCATTATGTCGGAATCTTTTAGGGCTATACGATCCAATCTTGCCTTTTTTGGTCGGGAAAAGAAAGTCCAAACAATTTTGGTTACTTCTAATGCTTCTGGAGAAGGCAAGTCTTTTTGCTCTTTGAATTTAGCCTCTATGTTGGCTGTTTCTGGAAAGAAAACTGTGTTGGTTGGTTTAGACCTTAGAAAGCCAAAGCTTTATGACGATTTTGAGTTGAGTAACGACTTTGGGGTGTCTAACTTTTTAGCTGGATTTGTTGAAAAGGAAAAAATTATTCAACGCACGCAATACGAAAATTTGGATTTAATTGCTGCGGGGCCTGTACCGCCTAACCCAGCTGAACTCCTTATCTCCGATGAGATGAAGGCCTTGATTGAATCACTAAAAAAAGACTATGACCAAATTGTGATTGATACTCCGCCAATTGGCGTAGTAGCAGACACCTTTAACCTCACTACTTTGGCCGACTTGAATATTTTTGTAGTACGCCAAAACTACACTGTAAAGCAGGTATTTCCATTCTTGAATGATGTTACCAAAAAGGGTCTTGTAAAAAATGCCACTTTATTACTGAATGACTTTAAGGTGAATAAGGGGTATGGCTATGGTTACGGCTATGGTTATGGTTATGGCTATGGCTATGGCTATGGTTACGGTTATGGCAACTACGAAGGTGGGTATTACGAAGACGAAGGGAAGTCTAATAAGACTCTTTAATGCTTTCTTTCGACCTTTTAATTAAGCTGGGTATCAATAGTATTTTTTCATGAAACGTTTACAAGGATTTATAGGTGGGCTTTTAAATAAAAAAGTAGATGCTACCGGCCTAGCTATTTTTAGAATCTTCTATTCGGTAATACTGCTTTGTGAAGTGGGGCAAATATTTTATTTCAAAGAGTTAATATTTGACAAAATCCCTTTCATTGAATCGGCAGATATTGATTTAAGGTTTGCGCTCATCATATGGATGCTGGTGATTGTAATGATCATTTTTGGCTTTTATACACGAATAGCAACCATCTTGAATTATGCATTTTCGGTTGTTTTTATCGCTACTATTAAGACCTATGAATACCATATGTTCTATGTGTATATGGGGGTGAATTTCTTGTTGATTTTTACTAGTATTTCTAATGCCTTGTCTATAGATAACCTGATTAAGCTTATTAGTGGTGTAAATAGAGAAGGTAGGCAGGTGAGTGTTTTAAACTACCATGTTTTTATTCTTTTGGCTATCGCTTTTGTGTATTTTGATTCTGTTTTTTATAAGACAATGTCCCCAACATGGATGGGAGGTTTAGGTATGTGGAGACCAGCTTCGCTACCGCACTTCACTCATATTGATGGTTCTCTATTACTCAATACTAGGTGGTTAGTTATGGGGTTGGGCTACCTCACGTTAATTTTTGAAACTGTCTTTATTTTTACGTTTTTTAGAAAAAAGTGGAGAGGATCATTATTTCTTATTGGAGTAGGCCTACATTTTGGAATATTTTTAGAGTTCCCGATTCCTTGGTTTGGCTTGGGAGTGATGAGCATATACATGCTTATGGTGCCATTCTCATGGTGGCAATATATATCACAAAAAATTCGATTAAAGGCGCCTAAATTAACATTCTATTGTAATCACTCAATCGAGCGAAGTAATTATTATGAGAGTATTGCATCGCAAATTTCAAGTTTTGGTAAAGTTAGAGTAGAATTAATTACTGATGGCGAAAAGGACTACGGTTGTTTTGCCTTGGATAACAAAGGGAAAAAATTCGTTGGCCAAGAAGCTTTGGAAAAGGTCCTTAATTGTAACCTGTTTACTTTCGTTTTTCTAAGGTTTCTTAACTTGATTGGAGCCAAGGAAGTATTTCTAAAGGCGCTGTATGATGGTGATTTTAAATTGGTTAGACCTATAAAGGGGGGCAATGATTGGAAAAGAAGAGTATTGAGTTTAAAGGTAGTGGTTGTTACATGTTTTTTACTTATAGTTAGTCTACTGCAAGTTAATGTTACGTATCACTCACTGTTGGTTAAAGAACTTAGAGAGGTTTCTGGAGTTGATGAGACAACTATAGGTCGGGTTGTGAATAGTGTGTCTTTGAGAGTAAAATACTTTAGTAAGGTATTTTTTGGTATAACAAATCACCCAGTTTTTATGGACGCACACATGGATGGCTATGATCATATCTATGGTGTAGAGGCTGAATTACATAATGGTGATAGATTGTGGTTACCTATTATTGACAAAGAAGGTCATGTCGATAAATATGCATATTCCTTTAACTGGGTAAAATGGACTTTTAGAGTTAATGGACCTAAACTGAATCAGAGAAACCTTGAAAAAGGAATAAAGGACTTCTCTTTGTTCTGGGCTGCCAAGAATGATGTTCCTCTTGAAGGGTTAAAGTTGAATATTTATTTAAAGAACATTGAGGTTCCAAATAAATGGGAGTATGACTTTCTAAAAAAGCAAAAAGAAAAACCATGGAAACATGTCGCTATTGGCATATGGGAACAGAATGACTTTTCTTTAAATTACATTCAATGATAGTATCAATTCTTCAGTCAAATTATATTCCATGGAAAGGCTACTTTGATATAATTGCCAAGTCTGATGTGTTTGTTATTTACGATGAGGTTCAATACACTAAGAATGATTGGCGAAATAGAAATCAAATCAAGAGTCAAAGTGGTAAAACATGGCTGACCATACCTGTTTCTAAAGTAGGTCTTGAGAGTAAAATTTATGAAGTAGAAACGGCACATGATCTTTGGGTTAAAAAGCACAAGTCTTCAATTCAGGCTAACTATGCTAAGGCTAAATGCTTCAAAGAAATGAGAGATTATGTATTTGCTATCTATGACAAATTAGAATCTAAATCTTTATCATCTATTAATTTGACTTTTATAGAGGCTATTTGCAAGCTTTTGGACATTGATACAAAGATTATTGATTCGAGAGAATTATCATTGAGGGGTGACAGGGTAGAAAAATTGATAGATGCTTGTACAAAGTTAGGTGCTGATACTTATCTGAGCGGTGCCAGCGCAAAAAACTATCTTGACCCAGCTCGGTTCGCAGAACGTAAGATCAATGTGGAATGGATGGACTATAATGGTTATATAGAATACAATCAGTTATTTCCTCCTTTTGATCATGCCGTAACAATATTAGACCTTTTATTTAATGAGGGGGATCAGGCCAGGATGTTCCTAAAAAACTAATGGAAAGAGTAGCGGTAATTGGTTCTGGTGATTTGGGTTTTCAAATTTCCAGAATGTTGATGGAAGATGACCGATTTGATTTTATAGGTTTTTATGATGATTTTGAAAAGGTTGGTACAAAAAAGTATGGCTTTCAGGTCATGGGTAATATAGCTAGTTTGAAAGAGCATTTTACAAAAGGGACATTTGATAGCGTATTGTTAGGTATTGGCTATAACCATATGGTGTTAAGGGAGCAGCTGTACGAAGAGTTGTCGACTGATATTCCGTTTGCTACTTTTATCCATTCAACTTCTTTTATAGATAGTTCTGCTTCTATTGCTGATGGTGTAATTTTATACCCAGGTTGTATTATTGATCAAAGAGTAAAAGTCGGGGTAAATTGCATTTTAAACTTGGGTTGTACAATCGCCCATGATACTACCATTGGTGCGCATTCTTTTTTATCTCCCCGGGTAGCACTGGCGGGGTTCATAAATGTTGGACCCAAAGTGAATTTAGGAATAAATACTATCGTCATAGATAATATCGATATCTGTGCAAACACTCGAACGGGTGGTGGCGCTGTTGTTACAAAGAACATAGAGTCTTCGGGACTCTACTTAGGTGTGCCTGCTAAACTAATTAATAAATAGTTTTCTCGGATGATTCCATTCAATAAGCCTTACTTATCTGGTAAGGAAACCAAGTATATAGAAGAGGCCGTACGCTCAGGAAAAATCTCTGGTAATGGCGGGTTTACTAAAAAGTGTCAGGTTTTTTTTGAGGAAAAGTATGCTTTTAAAAAGTGCTTGCTTACTACCTCTTGTACAGATGCTTTAGAAATGGCCGCTATATTGTTAGATATAGCTCCTGGTGATGAGGTGATTTTACCTTCTTATACCTTTGTTTCAACGGCTAATGCTTTTGTCTTACGGGGAGCAAAGTTGGTCTTCGCAGACTCTAGGGAAGACCACCCTGGGATAAATGAGGCTAGTATAGAAGCACTGGTTACAACTAATACAAAAGCAATTGTTGTGGTGCATTATGCAGGAGTGGCCTGTGATATGGATACTATAATGGATATTGCAAGTAGGCATAACTTGTTTGTAGTTGAAGATGCAGCGCAGGCCATTGATAGTTATTACAAAGGCAAGCCGCTCGGAGGTATTGGACACCTTTCGGCCTTCTCCTTCCATGAGACTAAAAATATAATTGCTGGAGAGGGTGGAATGCTGGTAATAAATGATGAACGCTTTATTGATAGGGCTGAAGTGATTTGGGAAAAAGGGACGAATAGAAGTGCTTTTTTTAGAGGAGAGGTAGATAAATATGGTTGGGTTGATATTGGCTCATCGTTTCTACCTTCCGAAGTAATAGCTGCATTTTTGTATGCTCAGCTCGAGCAGTTGGACGATATACAACGAAAGCGAAAATATATTTGGGACTATTACTTTAATAGATTAATTAATGTGGTGGAAAAGCTAGAAGTACAGCTTCCGGCAATACCAGAATTTGCCTCTAACAACGCACATATGTTTTATTTGGTAGCAAACGATTTATTTATCAGAGAGAACCTCCTTGCTAGGATGAGAGAAAAAGAGGTGCATCCAGTTTTCCATTACCTTTCTTTACATAAAAGTCCATTTTATAATACCAAGCATGATGGCAGGGTTTTAAACAACGCTGACCACTATACAGATTGTCTGTTTAGGCTTCCTTTGTTTTATGAATTAGATGACCAAATGCTCTCACAAGTGATTGAGGCCATTAGTTAGTTTATGGTTAAACTTAGAGCACTCGTCTTTAAAGGAGTCTTCTGGTCGTTTGTAAACCAAGTAGGTGTTCAAGTCCTACAGCTGGCGACAATGGCCATATTGGCTAGACTCCTCGTACCCGAAGATTTTGGACTAATGGCTATGGTGACCATTGCTACTGGTTTTGTTAATATTATTAGAGATTTCGGTATAGGGGCGTCATTAGTCCAAAAAAAGGAAGTTAACAATGATGAGTATAGTACGGTTTTTTGGTTAAATCTTGGAATTGGTCTTGCCCTAACGTTGGGTGTCTATTTGCTAGCGCAGCCTATAGCCTCTTTTTTTAAAGATGATAGGTTAAAGGCAATTATGGAGTTTGTGTCGTTCTCCTTTCTTTTAAACTCTGTGGGGGTAGTTTGGGGTAATATTCTTTTAAAGAATGTGGAATTCAAACAGATATTTTACAGAAATTTTCTTTCCACGCTATTATCTAGTGTAGTGGCTGTTTTTTTGGCGCTAAAAGGCTACGGTTATTGGGCTTTAGTAGTTCAGGTTTATGTTAAGATTATTTCCAATCAGTTTTTTAACTTTTTGAGAGTCAGGTGGGTGCCCTCTATAGTATTTAAAAAAGTCTTTATATCTGATGTTTTCAAGTTCAGTCTTCCTCTGTTGGCGGATAAGTCCGTTAATTATTGGATGAGAAACGTAGATAATTTGCTTATTGGGAAATTTCTAGGCAAAGGTGAACTCGCTTTTTATACGAAGGCTTATTCATTAATGCTCTTGCCGGTTAGGCAACTGTCAGGAACAATAACAAAAGTTTTGTTTCCGTCATTTTCATTAATTCAAGAAGACCCTTCAAGAATGGGGAGGGCATATTTAAAAATATCCAGAGTTATAGCTTTTGTTTCTTTTCCTGTGATGTTTTTATTGGCAATGAAAGCAGATATTGTCGTAATGATAATTTATGGTGATCAATGGAAACCGGTGATTCCCATATTTAGAGTATTAAGCATTTTGGGTATGTTTCAGGCCATTGGTACACTTAGCGGTAATATTTATTTAGCCCAGGGCAAAACTATGCTGATGTTTAAAGTAGGTGTTTTTTCTAGATTGCTCATGATAGCAGGAATTGTGATAGGCTTGTGGAAGGGAGGGCTTATGGGAATGGTTTATGGATATTGTATTTCTTCTTTTTTGGCCTTTATTCCTGAGTTGTTTTTTATGGGTAATATCATTGGGCTGAAACTTTGGTCTATTGTAAAAAATTTTATCCCCTACTTTTTCATAGCACTGGTGTGTGCTATACCGATCAACTTTATTCAACTCCCTTTAGCTTCATGGGTTGAGTTTTTGATTTCAGGTTTGGCCTTTGCAGTGATTTATGTTTCTTCTTGTAAGTTTTTAAGACTAGCTGCTTTTATTGATTTGTATGATTTAATTAAAAAGAAAATGTTGAAATGAATCTCCATTTGTTTACTGATAGTGTATTTGTTGATAAAATAATACCAAAGTGTGAGGAGTATGGGGAGGGAAATATATTTATAGTGTTTTCTCCATCAATAAAGTTAGTGAAAAGCACTTCTATCTATCACTTTAGATCCTACTCGGAATTAAAGAAAAGTAACATTAATCTTAGAGAAGTTAAGAAAATATTTGTTCACTATTTAGGCGGTTATGCCGTGGATTTCATTCTAGATAATCCAAAATTGGGAACCTATTTTTGGTTCTTTTGGGGAGCTGATGGCTATTCGTTGAAAGGTTTAAGAGAAAATGTTCTGTTGCCTAAAACAAAAAGAAATGCGAAAGTAGCTAGTTCGGTTTTTTCTAAATACCGAAGGATGGTGATCCGTTTGATAAAACAGATGGACGCAAGAAAGAGAAGGGCATTAAAGCATATCGATTATTGTTGTACTTGGGTTCACGGGGACTATGAACTCATTAAAAGTACAATACCTTGCGAATTGAAATTCCATTTTTTTTCTTACTTATCGGCAATCGATCTTTTTAGAAGTGATGTAGTAAGTTCGGATATTAATTATGATGATTTGCATATAATGGCCGGTAACTCATTGAATGCTACGAATAATCATTTTGAATTAGTCGATTATATTGAATCTTCTTTTAATAATGTAAGTAGGGTAGTTATGCCTATTTCTTATTCTGGATCTGAGACTTATAAGTCGCGGATTAAACAGTATGTGGCAAAGAGCCTTCTGCCAATGAAATACTTAGAGTCCTTTATGCCAATTCACGAATATTTAGATATTATAAATAATTGTGATATCGTTGTGTTCTTTCATTTAAGGCAGCAAGCGGCTAACAACTCATTGTCGGTATTGTGGATGGGGAAAATATTGGTAATGCACCCCGACAGTACTTTATTTAGATTTTTCAGTGAACAAGGCTTGAGTGTGGTTTCATATAAGGAGTTAAAATCCATTAGTGATCTTAAAAAATATGATAGGGACTTCCATGATCGGAAAGAAAGAAACAGAGTTATTTTAAACTCGCTATTTAGTGAAGAAGAAATAGAGAAGATGTATCGATTCTTATTTACTCATAAATAATGCCTTATGTCAAAGCTTATTAAGAGATTAAGTAACTTTCTTAATAATCAGAATAGCCTTGGAAGTAATAATTTTGACTCAAGTAATTTGGCTAGAGGGCTGACTCTTGCTGGAAACGTTAGGATTGGTAAGAATAATGTTCTAAAGCACTTAGAGGTTTACGGTGAGGTGAATATAGGGTCTTTTAACACTATCAATGGGCCTAATACCAGTATACTTTCAAAAATTAACCCGATTACAATTGGTAATTACTGCTCGATAGCAAAGGGCGTGTTAATTCAAGAGTATAATCATCCAATAAATAGACCCTCTACATATTTCATTAACAAACATATTCTTAAAACTAACCATAAGAGAGAACTGATAAGCAAGGGGAGTGTTGAAATAGGTAATGATGTTTGGATAGGAGCCTATTCTGTACTGCTCTCTGGAATAAAGGTAGGAAATGGGGCCATTATTGGCGCGGGTAGCATTGTTACAAAAGATGTTCCTCCGTATTCTATAGTCGGGGGGAACCCAGCGAAAGTCATTAAGTACAGGTTTGATAATGTGATTATTGAAGAACTTAATAAATTAAAGTGGTGGGACTGGGATGAGGCCAAGGTTTTGGCAAATGCTGATTTTTTTAACTCATCCGTGACATTGGATTCACTCAAGAATGTCAGGTAAAGGAAAAACAATATTTTTGGTTGTAGGCTCTTTTAAGTCTGGAGGCACTGAACGCACCGCTTCCAGAATAGGTCTAGAACTGATAAAAAGAGGGTACAGTGTTACTTTTTTATTGATTAATGGAGTATTTGATTATGATGATTTCGGTTTAAAAGAGAACTCCGTTATTCTTAGTCCAGAAAAGCGCTGGTCTAGAGTTACAAGGTTTTTTCTGGTTTATCTCAAACTGTTTAAATTGGTCTACCTTCATCGACCTGATAAGCTAGTTTCATTTTCATTAGGAATTAACAAGCTTATTTTTTTTCTCTTTTACCCTAAGACTATTTTTAGAATAGAAAGCAATATATTTATTTACAAAAAGAAGCTATACCGGAGGTACTTACAAAAATATATGGTTGCCTTTCCTCATGTTAGGAAAGTTGTGGTCCCTTCTGAAGGTCTCTTTCAAGCCTGTAAGGCTTACTTTGGTAAATCTGGAGAAAAGTTGGTTCAGGTTAATAATCCAATAGACACGGAAAAAATAGAAAAATCATGCACCGATTTTGAGAGCACAGATTTTCTTGATCAACCATTTATTGTCTCGGCAGGCAGGTTATCGAAAAGTAAGGGGTTTGAGGCTTTAATAGATGCCTTTTCACAAAGTCAAATTTCAAGAACTCATCGTTTATTGATTTTGGGAGAAGGGGAGTTGCATCAGAAATTAATGAATCAGATTAATACTAATGGCCTCGATTCGAGAGTAAAGCTGTTAGGTTTTGTTAAAAATCCATATCCTTATTTCAGTAAGGCTTTCTACTTTATTTTGAATACAAGTCATGAAAGTTTCGGAAACGTGTTTATTGAATCATTTGCTGCTGGAACTCTAGTAATCAGCAATGATTGTGATTTTGGTCCAAGACATATTATAGAACACGAGAAGAATGGCATTCTTTACGATTCAACTAATTTTGAAAATATAGTAGAATCACTGGACTACTTTATTGATCGGCAAGAACTATATAGTGAAATGAAGCTAAATGCTTATGCTTCCCGGTTTAAGTATAGTATTGAGACTACTGTTGATGATTGGTTGAAGAAGATTACCGAATAAACGATCTTTAGGTTCAATTGGCGATAAATTAGAATAAACTTTGAAAATACTAGACTGCACCCTTCGAGATGGTGGTTACTACACCAATTGGGATTTTAAACCAGCACTTGTTGAAACCTACTTTAGGGCAATGCAGCAATTGCCAATTGAGTATCTGGAAATAGGATATAGGAGTAGAGAGTTGGCCAATTATTTAGGACAATACTTTTACTGTCCAGAATATGTACTCGAGAATGCTAGAAGATTAACAGACAAGAAACTAGCCGTAATCTTAAATCAGAAGGACTTCCCGGTATCAGATGTAAAGGAAGTTTTGGTGCCGGTAAAGGATTACCTTGACTTGGTGCGTGTAGCGGTAAATCCAGATAACTTTGATGAGGCATTGATACTTGCAACGGAATTAAAGAGTCATGGATTTAAAGTGGCCTTTAATGTGATGTATATGTCATCATGGTCAGAGAATGGAGCCTTTATTAAAGAGTTACCTCGAACGGCTGGTTTGGTTGATTATTTCTACATGGTTGATTCATTTGGAGGAGTATTCCCAGGAGATATTAAGCAAACCATTAAAATGGTACGGAATGAAACCGATGTAGCACTGGGCTTTCATGGTCATAACAACCTAGAGTTAGGCTTGATTAATACCCTTACGGCTATTGAAGAAGGAGTTGAAATAGTAGATGCAACCATCACTGGGATGGGAAGAGGTGCGGGAAATCTCAAGACCGAACTTCTATTAACTGCCTTGAATGCTAAACATGAGCTAGATGTGAATTTTAATGCCCTAACATCAGTGGTAGAGGCTTTTGAGCAATTACAATCGCAACATGGCTGGGGAACCAATTTGCCTTATATGGTTTCAGGAGCTAATTCATTACCGCAAAAAGATGTAATGGAGTGGGTGACTAGAAGATTCTATTCTTTTAATAGTATCATCAGGGCACTTCAGAACAGAAAGAAAGGAAGCCAAGACAATGAGAAGCTCCCGATTTTTGAGCAATCAAGCTCATATCAAAACGTATTAATTGTCGGGGGCGGGCCTAATGCGGTTGATCATGCAGAGGCCATAAAACATTGGATTGGTAAACAGGAAAGTGTAGCTATTGTACATGCTAGTTCTAAAAATGCTAAGCATTATGAAGAACTCGCTGATACACCTCAGTTTTTCTGCTTAGTGGGTAGCGAAGGCCATAGATTGGAAAAGGTATTTGATCAAATGGTTGATTTTAAGGGGCAATGCATCTTGCCGCCTTATCCGAGGGAAATGGGGACGTATATTCCATCCGCCTTATCTGGTAAATCCAATGAACTTAAAGAGGTAACTTTCACTAAGGTGAACAAAGATACCCATACTGTTTTGGCAATTCAAGCTGCGATAGACTTAGGAGCAACGCAGGTGTTTATGGTAGGCTACGATGGCTATATGGAGGGTAATATTTCTCAACAAGAGAAAAGCCTATCTGAGGAAAATGAACTAGTATTTAAAGACTTCAGTGACATTGCTGAAAATTCAATTGTTTCACTAACGCCTACAAACTATAAAGGACTAGATGTGCAATCAGTTTACGGTAAACTAGTTTAATGAAAGTTTCCTTTTTTTTACCTATTAGAACGGGAAGCCAGCGTGTTATCAATAAAAATTTGAGGCTTTTTGCAGGCTTTGAAAATGGTATTTTGGAACTTAAGCTTAGGCAACTCTTAAAGTCTGTTGCCATTGATGAGGTTTTGTTATCAACAAATGACCCTTCAGCTATAAAACTTGCCGCTGACCTTGACCCGAAATCTGAAAGAATAAAAGTGGTTGAAAGACCACAGGCATTGTGCCTCGATACTACTTCGTTGACCGATTTGATCAATTATGTACCCTCTGTCGTTAGTCATGATCTAATTCTTTGGGGGCATGCGACCACACCTCTGGCGAGTGCTGCAATTTACGATAAGGCGATACTTGAATATAAAGAGGCTATTCAAAATGGTTATGACTCATTAATATCTGGTTGTTCGTTTAAGAATTTTCTGTTTAGAAGGAAGGATAATAAACTCATTAAGGAACAGCAGTCGGGTTTGCAATGGCCAAGAACACAAGACTTACCAGATTTATTTGAAGTCAATCATGCGATATTTTTAGCACATAGGGACATTTATATAAAGCGTCAAAATAGAGTTGGGCTTAAGCCATTTTTCTATGAAATGGATAGACTAACATCCACGGATATCGATTGGGAAGAGGATTTTAAAATTGCAGAAGTGCTCTATGAAAAGTTTGGAGAATTATAAAGTAATACTCTGGGATTTCGATGGTGTGATTCTGGACTCTATGGCCATTAGAGATCAGGGGTTTGTAGAAGTATTAAAGGAGTATTCTGAAGCCCAAGTAAATGAGCTACTCGTTTATCACCGTAAGAATGGAGGATTATCAAGGTATGTTAAGTTCCGGTACTTTTTTGAGGAAATTCGTGGTGAGGAAATTTCAAATGATAGCGTTAATGGTTTAGCCGAGCAATTCTCAAATGTGATGAAATCATTGCTCATTAACCCAAGCCTTCTTATTTCTGATAGTTTGAATTTTATTATAGAAAACGTTCAGAGATATAAGATGCACATAGTCTCTGGTTCCGATGGTAATGAATTAAGATACCTTTGTGAGCAACTCGATATAGATCAATATTTTCTTACAATCGATGGTTCTCCAACCCCCAAAAAGCAATTGGTGAAGTCTGTTCTCTCCCAATTCGGCTACGCTCAAGAAGACTGCGTTTTGATTGGAGACTCAATAAATGACTTTGAGGCGGCTGAATCAAATTCGGTCGATTTCATGGGCTTCAATAATAGTAATTTAATGGACATGGGTACATCGTATATAAAAAGCTTTAAGTAAGATGCGTATACTCAATGCTATTCTCGGTTTGCTCATTATGCCATTTAAGGTGCGTATTTTTCGTCCTGAAAAGATATTTAAAGGTAAACGAGTGGCGATTATTGGTGCTGCGGACTCGGCTTTTGATACAGAGAATGGTGCTTATATTGATGGTTTCGATTATGTAGTGCGTGTTAATAAATCCCTAATCACGTGGAATAAGGGGAATGAGAAGTACTTAGGAACTAAGTGCGATGTTTTAATTCATAATTTCCATGAGAATATGGATCGAGGAGGGGCCGGAAAGATAGACTGGGACGTATTTAGAAATTTCGGTCTGAAGTTTCTAGTTCAACCAAGGTTTGACAAAGATGGGTGGCGTTCAATGTTTAATTACTTTAAAAAATATCTGAATTATAGGGATCCTATTTTTATTCTTCCCAATAAGTATTATCGGAATATCACCCGTCTTTTTCATGACTACCACCCTACGAAAGGTTTTTGTGCTTTATACTGTGCCTTAAACTCAGAATGTAAAGAAGTTTTTATTACTGGCTTTACGTTTTTTAAAACGCCATATGCTAAAGGGTATAGAGATAATATTAGGGATGTTGAGTCAAACAGAAATCATATTGCCAGTCAAGGGTTACATGACATTAACATGGAGTTTAATAATTTTTTAAAAACCCTTAAAACCGCTAGGGTTAAAACTATAAGAGTTGATACTCAATTACATCGGATTCTTACGCTAGAGGGGTATGAGACAGTGAACAAGGTTTTGAAAATCAATTGAAAGAGCTACTGAAAATTATTTTTGATGATTTAGCTTTCTACAGTGGAAGTACATTTGGAAAGAAAGTAATGACTTTTTTCTTTAAGCCTGCTTTTAGGCTAATGAGGAATTATAGGTTGGGTAATTACTTTTTTTACCATCGGTCCTTTATTTCTGGTCCAATATTGATTTACCTTAAGCACAGACAACTGAAGTATAATTCTTGTCAAATTTCCTATGAGACAAAAATTGGAAGAAAACTGAATTTACCCCACCCAGTAGGTATTGTGATAGGAAAGGGTGTACAGATTGATGACAATGTAAGTTTATACCAAAACTGCACTCTCGGTAGAAAGAGGGGAAACGAATATCCTCATATTAAAAAGGGAGTAACCATCTATCCGTCATCAATTATAGTTGGAAGTGTGATTATTGGAGAAGGTGCTACAATCGGAGCCTTATCATTTGTCAATAAATCCATAAAGTCAAATCAAGTCTACTTTAATAAAGCTTAAAGGTTGAGGATTCTATATATCTCAGATTCTTCTATTCCGTCTTATTCTGCCAATGGCATCCACGTAATGAAGATGTGTCAGGCCTGGGGGGAACAAGGGCATGCAGTGACTTTGTTGGCTAAAAAGACCAATGCGTGTTTAGATAATGTAGAAGACATATTCTCATTCTATGGTGTAACTAAATGTTTTGAGATAAAATTTTTCCCTTCTAAGCCTTTCTCGGGGTCGGGAAGAGTCTATAATTTATTATTACCTTTTTTTTCTTTTGGGAATTTCGATTTGGTTTACACTAGAGCTATCTACCCAGCTTTTTGGTATTCACTTTTTGGAAAGCCAATCTCTTTTGAAATTCATGAACCGTTTGATACCAAAAGCAAATGGCTAGCCAACTTATTTAGGTTTATAGTAAAAAGGGAGGTAGTTAAAAAATGGGTAGTAATATCTAGTCCTATTAAGAACTATTTGATAGAAAGTTTCAATATACCTCAATCTGAAATCTTGGTGGCTCATGATGGGGCTGATGAAGTTGATGACTCCCATGGGGTCTTTGGATTAGCTCCTAATGAAATTCATGTTGGCTATGTTGGTTCTCTATTGAAAGGTAAAGGAATGGATTTAATATTTGAGTTGAGCAAAGTCTTATCAAATGTGAATTTCCATGTTGTGGGAGGAACTGAAGAACAGTTGTTAGATTGGAAGAACCGAACACTACCATCTCAGGAATTAGTTTTTCATGGATTTATAGAGCACGCCAGAACTGTAGAGTATCTTAAGGCATTTGATATTTTAATCGCGCCTTATAAGACAGAGGTTTTTGTAAAAGAAGAATCCAATTCTAACAACATTGCTAAATGGATGTCTCCACTAAAGATTTTCGAATATATGGCCGTTCAAAAACCCATAATTACTAGTGATTTAGAGGTGATAAGAGAGGTGTTGAAAAATAATGAGTCCGCCATCCTATGTAATCCTGATAATCTTCAAGAGTGGGTGAATGCAATAAACCTGTTATCTAGTAATCCTCTTGAGGCATCCAAAATAGCTGAAAATGCTTATAGAACGTTTACAAATGAGTTTACATGGAGCAAAAGAGCAAAGAACATTTTAAACTTCATTGATCGTTGAAAATCCTCCAACTCATCCAAAAGTCACAACTACGCGGTGCCGAGATGTTTGCTTGCCAGCTGTCGAATGAGTTGATGAAAAGCGGTAATCAAGTAAAGGTTGTAGCACTTTTTGATGGAGAAGCAAAGTTGCCTTTTCCTGAGGTACTAAATTTAGGGGCAAACCAGAAAAAGCGTTTGTTCGATTTTTATGGATTTAAAGCTTTATCAAATATAATCAATGAGTTTGATCCTGATATTGTTCAGGCTAATGCTGGAGATACGCTGAAATACGCGAGCCTTTCAAAGCGCTTGTTTGGATGGAGGCAACCTTTAGTTTTCAGAAACGCGAATAAAATGGGAGATTTTATTGATTCAACTCCCAAGAAAATATTTAATCAGTTTTTAGTTAATAAATGTGATGGTGTTGCCTCGGTTAGTGAACTCTGTAGGCAGGACTTTGTGAACACCTTTAAATTTAAAGAATCACGAACTCGTAACCTACCCATAGGAACCAGTATTACTACCGATAACTTTAGCTGGCCTGATGATTTGAAGGAGTATTGCAGCGATGGTCCAATATTAGTTAATATAGCAAGCCTGGTACCCGAAAAGAATCACCTTGGTTTGATTAGCTTATTTGAGAAAGTCCAAGTTAAGTGGTCAAGCGCAAAATTATTGATTGTGGGCGATGGTAAACTTCGGCAAAGTGTGTTGAACCAGGTTGAAAGTTTGGGGCTTCAGGATTCTGTGAAACTCTTGGGTTATCGAAATGACGCTGCAGCAATACTTCAATGTGCTGATCTTTTTGTGCTTCCTTCCAAAATAGAAGGTTTGCCTGGTGTGATACTTGAGGCCTTTATGATGAAGACTCCGGTAATTGCGAATAATGTTGGGGGAATTTCAGAAGTCGTTCGGGATGGGGATACAGGCATGTTGGTTGATGCAAATAGTGCTGACAAGTTTGTAGCTGCCTGTTTAGCTGTTCTGGAAAACAAGATTTTGTCAAATCAGCTTACCACTAGTGCTTTCAATTTGGTTAAAAAGGAGTATGATAACCGCGTCATTGCTGAACGGTTCGTCTCCTTTTACAAAGAAATCATAAGTCAGGAAGAGAAAAAGTGAAGCCCAATTTTAACTCTTCAGGGCTGGAATAATCGAAAAGCGCCAGCATCACTGCTCCTAGGCTGAAGCTCCTTCTACGTATCTCAACATTCTACAATTAAATTAGCATATGACCCAAAAGTCGAAATTGAAGATACTTCACATTATTAAATCGCTAGGTAGAGGTGGGGCAGAAATGTTGCTGCCAGAAACGCTGGCCTTACACGATCAGGAACATTTTGAGTTCCACTACATCTATTTTTTGCCATGGAAGGATCAAATGGTGTCAGCTATTGAGTCGCAAGGCGGAAAAGTGAGTTGTTTTAAGGCAACAAATAATCTTAAGATTTTAGCTAAGCGTAACGAGGTAATCGCATATGTCAAAAGGCATCGAATTGATTTAATTCACTGCCATTTGCCATGGGCTGGTTTTTTGGGACGATTAGTGTTTAGAAAAACTCGGGTACCAACTATTTACACGGAGCACAATAAGCAGGAAAGGTATCACAAGGTTACCAAAGTGCTTAACAAAGCTACTTTTAACTGGCAAAGTAAAGCGATTGCTGTTTCAGCTGATGTGGCTGGTTCTATACAGCAGCACATTGCTCCTGAAGTTCCTGTACAAACCCTACTTAATGGCGTAAACACCGATAAGTTTATGCGCAATACAGCAGACAATGCCGTTCGGTATGAGTTAGGCGTTCCCGCTGAGGCGGTGCTGGTAGGTGCAGTAGCTGTCTTTCGTTTTCAAAAACGATTGGTCGAGTGGTTGGAGGTGATGGCCGAGGTTTGTCAAGCAAACCCTTATTTTTATGGAGTGGTTGTAGGAGATGGCCCTTTAAAAGAGGAGATTATGGCTGCGCATCAACGTTTGGGGCTAAAAGACCGCGTTTTTTTTGTGGGACTCCAAGAGGAGGTTCGTCCATATTTTAATGCGATGGATGTATTCATGATGACCTCGGAATTTGAAGGCTTACCAATTGCACTTTTGGAGGCTATGAGTATGCAGTGTGCGATCTTTACCACCAATGCTGGAGGAATTAAAGAGGTGGTGACCGAGCGAACTGGTATTTGTGTAAATATTGATCAGTGGCCTAATTTGAGCGTAGCACTTTTGAAGTATGCAGATAGACAAAATTTGTCTGAAATGGGAGCAAAAGCAAGAGAGCGCGTTATTGATCAATTCAGCCTCCAAAAAATGGTTAATCAGCTTGAGGCCGAATATTTGAGTTTGGCAAAGAATAAGCTCAATTGAAATAATCCATGGAGATACGTAAGGCCACAGAAAAAGATATACCAGCAATTGTAGAGTTGCTCAGACTGTCTTTGGGTGAAGGTTTGATAAAGAAATCGGAGGAGGCGTGGCGCTGGAAGCATATTGAAAATCCGTTTGGTGAATCACCGGTTTTGGTAGCCGAAGAAAATGATCAATTAATTGGTGTCAGGGCCATGATGCAATGGAGTTTTGAACTGAATGGCCGAATATATCGAGCGGTTAGGGCGGTGGATACGGCCACACATCCCGAGCATCAGGGTAGAGGTGTGTTTAAAAAGCTTACACTTGCCTTGATTGATCAACTTACGGCTGAAGGTTATGATTTTATTTTCAATACCCCCAATGCTCAATCAAAACCAGGTTATCTAAAAATGGGATGGAATGAAATTTACAATGTTCCTATCCGCATTAAACCTAAGTTGTTATTTGGAAAACAGTTGGCTATTACTGATTATGAAATTAATGAAGCCACTTGCTTGAAGTTAAATGGAGCAGAAGGGGCCTACGTCCACTGGCGCTACAAAAACAATCCATTAGCGAAATACTACCAATTGAGTTTTGACAATGGGTTTGCATTTTTTAGGATAAAGGAAGGAAAGTATTTTAACGAGTTACGCATTTGTGATATCTATGCCAAGGGTGATTTTGCTAAGCCGTTTAAAAAAGCCTTACATTATGCTATGAATAGCTTTAAAGCCAGATTGGCCAGTGTTGGTCACTATCAAGGTACTTACAGACAAGTATTAGGTAAAGCTGGCTTTTTACCTAAAATGGATAGGGGGTTAAGCCTTACTGCACGAAGTTTAAACACGAATCCGGAAGATTACTTTTTACAAAAAGGCCAAATAGACCTAGACTTAGGTACTTTCGAGTTGTTCTAATGATTTACGGGATAGCCATTATCATACTCACTGCTGTTATCGCCTTTTCCATGATTAGCGCGAATACGCGGTTGAATAATAATGATAAGAAGCTTCTTCAGAACCTCTATTTCTTTCACCTCTTTATGGGGTTTGTCTACTTTACTTATGTACAGTTCAATAGGTCGGACTCTAGAGGGTATTTTAGGGCAGTTATTTTTGACGAAAAGGGAATTAACTGGTTTGATTACTTTAGTCCGGGGACACCTTTCGTTGAATGGAGTATTTGGCCTTTCATTAAGTTTTTTGGTTTTACCTATGAAGCGAGTATGGCTTTGTTCTGCTTTTTTGGTTTTATTGGGTTCTACTTTTATTTTTTATTCTTCAAAGAAAGAATCAAGTTCAAGCATCAGTTCTTCGGTGTTGATTTACTTACAATTTTTCTTTTCCTGCCCAACATGCACTTTTGGACTGGTTCCTTAGGTAAGGGTTCGCTAATTTTTATGGGGATTGGTATGTTTACCTACGGGCTTAATAAGTTTAATACACGATGGGTGCCACTGCTTTTGGGCGCGTTTATTATTTGGGGAATCCGAGTCCCGATTCTTTTGGTGATGGTTATGGGGACGGCAATAGGTTTTTTTATTGGAGCGAAAAACTTGAGTGGTGGACAAAAGGCTTTGGGGATTGTTGTCGGGGTAGTAGGTCTTATTTACTCCGCTCAGTTTACTAGTAGCTTTTTGCAGTTGGATGAAATCAATGATGTAGGAGCTTATTTTGATAATAGAGGAAATGAGCTGTCTAGAGGGGCTGGATCTGGAGTAAATATCCAAAACTATAACTTTGCTCAAAAGATATTTACATTTCTATACCGGCCTCTTTTTATTGATGGGGTGAATGCCTTGGGCCTAGTGGTTTCAGTTGAGAATTTATTTTTGCTGATAATGACTTTTAAATTATTCAGTATTAAGGCCGTTAAGTACCTATTAAGAGCCGATTATATGGTTAAAATGTCAATCATAGCCTACATAGGTGCTGCTGTTGGCTTGTCTACAATTGCCGGAAACCTAGGTATTGTGATTAGACTTAAAACCATGATTGTTTACTTTATGCTTTTTGTAGTGATTCAATACATGGATGATGAGAAAATGAAGAAGTACATCAAGTTCAAAAAATGGCAGCGAAAGAAAAAAAGAATGGAGGAGCTAAGAGGTGCAGCCTAAAGGTATCTTCTGCATATCATTAGATTTTGAACTGCACTGGGGTGTTTTCGACAAGCAAACTGCTGATGCCTCTAGGGATTATTTCCTTAATACTAGAAAGCATATTGATAGGATGCTTGCTCTTTTTGAGCAGTATAAAATACGTGCCACCTGGGCCACGGTAGGTGCTTTAAATGCCAAAAGCCAAATTGAATTAGCAGAAGCTATTGCACTGATTGATGCACAATACAGCGAAAGTTCATACCTGCCTTCAATGCTCCTTGAGAACAAAGTAGTGGGTGCAAATGAGCAAGATGACCCATTGCACTTTGCTAATTCTATTATTGAAAAGATTGCTGGAACTAAAGCACAAGAAATAGGTACCCATACGTTTTCTCACTTTTATACACTAGAACCAGGAAGCACACTAAGTGCTTTTCAAAGGGACTTGGCTTTATCTATCAAATCCCTTCAAAGTGAAGGGCAAGAAGTAAAGTCTTTGGTTTTTCCTAGAAATCAGTATAGCGATGATCATTTAGAGATATGTGCGCAAGAAGGAATTGCTGTTGCGAGGATTAATCCAGAAGACTGGTTTTGGCAAACTGAAGCCCAATCTAAAGAACGTTTGAGCAAGAAAGTAATCCGAACGTTAGATCATTATTTTGCTTTAGGGAAGGACACCTCTTTTAATCTGAATGAGCTTGAAAAGAAGGAGGGACAACCACTCTTATTGCCAGCCAGCCGTTTCTTTCGTCCATATAGCGCTATTGATAAAGCGTTTGGTAAACGTAAACTTCAGCGAATCTTACAGGAGATGAGCCATGCTGCCAAACACAACAAGGTTTATCATTTATGGTGGCATCCGCATAATTTCAGTGTTAATCCAGCACAGTCTTTTTCCGATTTGGAAATAATACTAGCTCACTTTCAAACTCTTAAAGATGCGTATAAAATGGGAAGTCATACAATGGGCGAAATAGCCGATATCTATACTGAGTTGAATGGCTAAGCCGGTTAAGCTTCTTCGCATTACTACCGTGCCAATGTCGCTTCGTTTTCTACTCAGAGGACATATGAAGTTCCTTTCTTCCAAAGGTTTTGAAGTGCTCATGGCCAGTGCAGATGGTAAAGAAGTAGAGGATGTTGTAACGTATGAAGGAGTGCCTCATTACGCATTTAACATTACTAGAGCTATTACGCCAATCACAGACCTTCTGACACTCATTCAATTAACTCGGTGGATGAGAAGAGAACGGTTTGATATAGTACATTCTCACACACCCAAGGCAGGGCTTCTGGCCATGCTTGCCGCTCGGTTTGCCAAAGTACCTGTTCGAATGCATACCATTGCTGGTATTCCATGGATGGAAGCAACAGGTAGTAAGAGAAAGCTGTTAAAGTTTGTTGATCAGTTAGCATATAGAGCAGCCACAAACGTTTATCCCAACTCAACTGGGCTAAATGACTTTGTTAAAAAAGAGGGGCTGGTTGCGGAGTCTAAACTGAAGGTAATCGGTCAAGGGAGCTCTAATGGAATCAATACTTCCTATTTTTCAGCAGATGCAGTTTCTCAATCAAGTGGTGAATTAAGGGCGGAGTTAGGGGTTGAAGCAACTGATTTTGTCTTTTGTTTTATTGGTCGAGTTGTGAAGGACAAGGGATTGAATGAATTGGCAGCCGCTTTCAAGGACTTGCCAGAGCATGTTAAACTCGTTTTAGTAGGTCCCTTCGAAGATGAGTTAGACCCAGTGTCTCATGAAACTAGGGAGTTTTTCAATGGTGATAGTCGAGTTCACGCAGTTGGTTATCAGAATGATGTTCGGCCGTTTCTCAAGCTTTCCAATGCACTTGTGTTTCCTACCTATCGAGAAGGCTTTCCAAATGTGCCTATGCAAGCAGGAGCCATGGGTTTACCAGCCATAGTATCTGATATTAATGGTTGCAATGAGATAATTGAACATGGGTTGAATGGTTTGATCGTTCCTCCCAAAGACACAAATGCTCTTGCAGAGGCAATGAGTAAGTTAACCACTGATACGAGCTTAATGGATGGTTTAAAGAGCAATGCCAGAAGAATGATTGTGGAAAGGTTTGATCAACAGGTAGTGTGGGAAGAATTGTACCAAGAATATCTATCTTTGATCAATAGTAGTGACCAGCATGTATAAATCCTTCACCAAAAGACTATTCGATTTTCTGGCTGCCTTGGCAGCTTTTTTATTGTTGTTCCCGCTATTCTTACTCACCACAATTTTACTGGCGATTGTGAATGATGGTAAGCCTTTTTTCTTTCAAACTAGGCCGGGGAGAAATGGTCGCTTGTTCAAAATTTTCAAGTTTAAAACCATGAACGACAAGCGGGATAGCGAAGGTAACTTGTTGCCTGATGCGGATAGGCTGACTGTTGTTGGCGAACTAGTGAGGAAACTTTCACTTGATGAAATTCCGCAGTTGCTTAATGTAATCAAGGGGGATATGTCCTTGGTTGGTCCTCGGCCGCTACTGGTTGAATACTTGCCATTGTATAATGAAAGGCAAGCGATGCGACACAATGTAAGACCAGGTATTACAGGTTGGGCGCAGGTTAATGGGCGGAACGCCATTGACTGGCAAACCAAGTTCGAGTTGGATGTTTGGTATGTAGAACATTTAGACTTTTGGCTCGATATAAAAATCTTATTTTTGACGATGAAGAAGGTGTTCGTGCGCGAGGGAATTAGCTCAGTTAGTTCGGTCACGATGGAAAAATTTACAGGTAATCAATGATATTAATAGGCGCTTCTGGTCACGCAAAAGTGATTATAGATATACTGGAAAAATCTGACGTGGAGGTCGACTATTTGGTTGATGCGAACCCAGATATCAAAGAACTGGTTGGGTACAGGGTTTTGAATGAACGGGGTTATGTGCCACTTTCAGAGGTAGAACATATTATTTCGATTGGTGCCAACCCTATTAGAAAGAAGTTGGCTGAGCAGTTTGAAGTACCTTATGGCTGGGCGATTCACCCTAATGCTATTTTGGGCGATTATGTGACAGTGGGACAGGGTACCGTGATAATGGCGGGAGCTATTGTCAATCCTTCAACGCAAATTGGGAATCACTGTATTATTAATACCTCTGCTTCGGTGGATCACGATTGTGAGATTCATGACTATGTTCACATTAGCCCAAATACTACACTTTGTGGAGGTATTATGGTTGGTGAAGGGACACAAGTTGGTGCTGGTGCCACAATAATACCTGGTATTAAAATAGGTAAATGGGCAACCGTAGGCGCTGGGGCTGTGGTAATTAAAGATGTGCCGGATTACGCTACCGTTGTGGGTAACCCGGCTGTTGTTATTAAAACTAAGGATGGAGAAAAGTAGAATTTGGCTTTCTTCCCCACATATGGGGGGCAAAGAGCAGCAATTTGTAAAAGAAGCTTTTGATACCAACTGGGTGGCGCCATTGGGACCAAATGTTGATGGATTTGAACATGATTTACAAAACTACGCTGGTGTTGCTAATGCCGCTGCGCTAACGAGCGGTACAGCAGCTATTCATTTAGCACTTATAATTTTGGGTATTGAGAGGGGTGATGAAGTACTGGTTTCAACTTTTACTTTTTCTGGTTCGATCAACCCAATAGTTTATCAGGGGGCAGTACCTATAACGGTCGATAGTGAGCCTGACACTTGGAACCTTTCGCCTGAATATTTAGAGCAAGCCATCACTGAAAGAATTAAACTAACCGGTAAGGTGCCTAAAGCATTGGTGCTCGTCCATTTGTATGGAATGCCTGCTAAGCTGGATGAGATTGTGGCTATTTGCGAAAAGTATAATGTGGTCTTAATCGAGGATGCGGCCGAAGCTTTGGGGAGTTCATATAAAGGGAAAAAGCTTGGTGCTTTTGGCGATTTGAGCATTTACTCCTTTAACGGAAATAAAATTATCACCACCTCGGGAGGTGGGGCTTTGCTCTCAGAAAATGAAGAATGGATAAAGAAAGCAAGATTTCTTGCTACACAGGCACGAGATAACGCGCCTCATTATCAGCATTCAGAAATAGGCTACAACTACCGTATGTCGAATATTGTAGCCGGAATAGGCCGTGGGCAAATGAAGGTGTTGGATGAATGGGTAGAGAAAAGAAGGGCTATAAATAAGTTCTACAGAGAAGTACTCTCTGGAGTAGATGGGGCTACTTTTTTAACAGAACCGAACGAAGACTACTTCTCAAACTACTGGCTAACTACCATTCTAATTGATGAAGCCAAGGCTGGAGTCAATAGAGAGTTTGTGAGGGAAGAGTTGTTAAAGGAAAATATTGAGTCAAGGCCTTTGTGGAAACCAATGCATATGCAGCCTGTTTTCATGGACTATCCACAATATGGTAATGGCTGCGCAGAAAGGTTGTTTGAAAATGGTTTGTGCCTACCCTCAGGCTCCAATCTTACAAAGACTGAATTAGATAGGGTAGAATCGGCTTTAAGGCGTATTTTTAACAAGTAATGCTAAACAAGTTCAAAACACTTAATGTATTGCCAAGGTGGATCATTGTAATGATTGACCTAACGATATTTTCGTTGTCTGCCTTGGTGGCCTACCTACTTAGGTTAAACTTTCAGGTAGACCAGCTTTATGAGTTCGATTTTCTAAGGGGGATAACAGTTTATACTGTTGCAGGCCTAATGGCCAGTTTAATTACGAGGAGCTTTGCAGGAATAATTCGTTATACAGGTATTCAAGATACTTTAAGGGTGCTTTATGCCAACTTGACCACACTGTTTATAGTTTTCACCATAAATTATCTTTCGGAGAATACATTCCCTTATTCCATAGCGCTCATTGCGTTTTTGGTTTCTTTGGTCATTTCCATCAGTTACAGGCTTCTAGTAAAGGAGTTATTCGCTTTCTACAGAACTGTTCCCAAGGCACAAAAAAGAGTGCTCATTTTTGGTGCTGGGCGTTCTGGTATGATCACCAAGCAATTAATCGATAATGATACTAAACAGAATGTGAAGGTTGTTGGGTTTTTGGAAGATAATGCCAGAAAGATTGGCAACGTTATGGCAGGAGTCAAGATTCATTCGGCCGTAAACGACTTTGAAAAACTGATACTTAAGCATAGCCCATCAGAATTAATTATCGCTACTTCCAACATGACTATTGAGCGTAAAAACGAAGTGGTAGACCGGTGTTTGGAGTTTGGAATTAAAGTGTCTACCGTTCCATCGACAGATAAATGGATAGGTGGAGAATTTGACATTAACCAAATTCAAGAAGTTAAAATTGAAGACCTCTTAGGTCGAAATACAATTCAGCTGAAGAACAAGTTCATTGCCCAAGAGCTGAATAATAAGTGTGTTTTGATAACTGGGGCAGCAGGGTCTATTGGTAGCGAAATTGTAAGGCAGGTAATCGGATACAACCCTGCTAAGGTGATTTTATTGGATCAGTCGGAGACTGGCCTGTTTGAGATTGAAAATGAGATTCGAGCCATAAAGAAACTCGATGATAGGCTGGTGAGTTATGTAGCCGATGTTTCTAACGCCAGTAGGGTCAGAGATTGTTTTGCCACATACAAACCGAATATTGTTTTTCATGCCGCAGCGTACAAGCATGTGCCTATGATGGAAAACAATGTTGCCGAAGCAGTAAACTGTAATATCATCGGCAC
This sequence comes from Roseivirga pacifica, assembly GCF_900111145.1. Lineage (GTDB taxonomy): Bacteria > Bacteroidota > Bacteroidia > Cytophagales > Cyclobacteriaceae > Roseivirga > Roseivirga pacifica. The sequence goes on along the minus strand of NZ_FOIR01000002.1, from coordinate 1,346,519 downwards.
GAAAAATTTGGCTGATCATTCTGTTGAATTCGAGGTTGATAAGTTTGTGATGATCTCGACCGATAAAGCAGTTAACCCAACAAGTGTAATGGGAGCAACTAAAAGAATGGCTGAGGTTTATGTTCAGTCCCTCAATGAGTTTTTACGTGAGATAGATTCTGGTGCGACTAAATTCATTACCACAAGGTTTGGCAATGTACTTGGTTCGAACGGTTCTGTGATTCCAATTTTCAAAAGGCAGATTCAAAACGGTGGGCCTATAACCGTTACTCACCCAGATATCACGCGCTACTTTATGACTATACCAGAGGCCTGTAGCTTGGTACTAGAAGCCGAAACAATGGGAAAAGGGGGCGAAATATTTGTCTTCGATATGGGACGCTCTGTTAAGATTGTAGACCTCGCAAAGCGTATGATTCAGCTATCGGGCTTAGAGGAAGGAAGGGATATTGAAATTGTATTTACGGGCTTAAGGCCTGGCGAAAAGCTTTATGAGGAACTGTTGGATGATGCTGAGAACAATCTTGCTACACACCATCCTAAAATCATGATTGCTCAAACGCGAAGAGTGGAGTTTTCAACGATCAAATCTACCACAGATAGCTTGTTAGATATTCTGGCCACTCGCGATTTGGATCAAGAACACGCCTTGGTAAGAACGCTTAAGGGCATTCTTGTAGAATATAAGAGCAAAGCCTCTAAGTTCGAAACACTTGATTAACCAGCTGTCGCTGACCTAGTAGATGGGGCTATCAAAAACACTATGAAACTTCAGGCAAGCCTCTGCCTTATTGTTGGAGAAGACTTATCTAAATTTAGGCTTCTTTCTACTTGGAGAGAAAATCTCACCTAGGAAATTGTCCGGCAAATACATTTCTAGCCTCAATTGAAAAATGTAATAGGCGTCATTGTATTCAGGGTTGCCGCGAGTATTACGTTCTTTTCGAGGGGCGAACCCAGCCTCTGCAGAACGATCATACATTCTAACAGCTAATTCCTCCAAACCTGTACCGTTATCTATATGGTACTGTCTTACTTGGTCTATACTTGGATAGTCCGAACTCACATCATCTAGATGGTCACTAAAAGTAAACCTTCTAGCACCTTCAACAAGAATATCAATAAATTGATTTGCACGGAGCCTTAGTCCAAAGCCAAAGGGGACAACCATTACTACTCCACTGTAGGGTTCGCTTAAGACTTCCGTATTTAATTCTCTTAAATTAACCCATTCGCCACTTCCAGTGGAATCCAATCCTTTAGGGTTATTGGTTGAAATACCCAGTCCTGCAATAATGTAGGGGTTTATCAAGGGCCTTCTTGAGTAACTACCTTTAATAGGAATCAGGTTGAAAATGAACTGTGCCGATAACTCAAAATTTCTTGCTCTAAACGAAAGGTTTCTGATTTCTCGAGAATCGGTCGAAATTGTTCTACCTCTAGATCTTCCAAGTGTTCCTGAAGCTCCTGTTAGTGAGTCTGCAGCTGAGATCTGGTACCAGTTTAGATCTAGACGCATACTTAACTGGCTGCCAAGCTTCTTTCTTAATCCTAATCCCACATTAGGGCCAGGAGAAAGGCCGTCATACAAAATATCGTACATGTCACCATGATAGGTAGATATACCAGCGCCATAAGAGAACATTAATGTTCTGTCTCTACGTTTAGAGTAGAAATTTTGTGCACTTATGGTCTCCATTAGTGCAATTATGAGTAGTAGGGTGACTGAAAGTTTTCTCATGACATTATCACGGACACACAAATCTAAATAAATCAACCGTGGGTTCAAACATCTATTAATTTATCGTTCAGATATAATAATGCAATGTTGATAACATTAAAAATGTTCTTTGCATTTTAATAGATGTACTGAAACTCCACCTAAGGCGTAAGTTGATGGTACATGATTTTTGGATGAGGGAGGCGCCTATTTTATGTAGGCAGTGAAACTAATTCCTTTTAGAAGTTAGTCTACTAAGGTTATTTTTGGAGGAATCGGAAATTTAGCGATGAGTTACCTCAGGCGTCTTGCCGTTTTCTTAGAAGCAAATATACCTCCAAATGCTGTATCAGACAAATACATTTCTAGTCTTACTTGAAAGAAGAAGTAGTAATCATTGTATTCAGGGTTGCCTCTAATACTACCTTTTTCTCTTTCTCCAAACCCCTTTTCTGGGGCTCGGTCGTACATTCTTGCGGCTAAATCTGCCAGTCCGGTACCGTTGGCCACATGGTAATCCCTTACTTCTTGCTCACTAGGGTAGAGTGTACTCGCATCATCCAAGTAATCGTTGAATGTAATTCTGCCCGTGCCTTCGAGTACAATGTCTGTAAATTGATTGGCTTTTATTCTAATCCCCATACCCAGAGGTATTACTAGAGCAAGTCCACTGTAGGGTTCTTCAAGCGCCTCTGTATTTAATTTTCGCAGGTTGACCATATTGCCGCTAGCTATGTCTAAACCTCTAGGGTTGTTTGTGGTCACACCAATTCCGGCAATGGCATAAATGTTTAAATCTGGCCGGTAAGAATAGGGGCCATCAATAGGAATAAGATTAAAGATGAATTGAGAAGAAAATTCGAAGTTGTGTGATCTAAAGGAGAGATTTCGCTCATTTCTCGAGTCGTTCTCTTGATCTCCACCACCTAGTGTAAAGCTTGCTTGAGCTGCTAAAGAATCTGCTGCGGCAATCTGATAATAATTGATATCAAATCTTACGCTTAACTGATCGGTGATTTTTCTTCTAAGACCAACTCCCACATTAGGAGTAAAGCCTGCTGATTTATCAAAAAGTGGCGTATACAACTCCCCAACATATATTGACTGTCCTATACCAGCAGAAAGCGCCCAGTTTCTGTCTCTTCTTCTTGCGTAGAAGTTTTGGGCGTAAGTGAATTCTGTTAGGCCAATTAAAAGCAGTAAGGTTAAGGTGAATTGCTTCATTCTAAGGTCTCAATGGTACAAATCTAAAGAAAACAGGGGTAGTCGCAAGTATTCTGATAAAGGATAACTTAAAAGTAATATTTTTTTGGTTCTAAATAAAAATGACCTTTCAATTAATACTTGAAAGGTCATTTTGTACACCCGGAAGGAGTCGAACCCTCAACCTCTGGAGCCGAAATCCAGCGCTCTATCCAGTTGAGCTACGGGTGCTCCCCGTTCCAGCTTAGCTTAACGCGTCTTGAACACGGTTAGCAGCGTCTTTCAGCATAATTGCCGATTGAACTGCCAAACCACTTTCGTCTATAATTTTAGCTGCTTCTTCAGCATTTGTTCCTTGTAGTCTTACAATAATCGGAATGTCAATATTGCCGATTTTCTTGTAAGCTTCAACCACACCGTTAGCTACTCTGTCGCATCTTACAATTCCACCGAAGATGTTAATTAAGATAGCTTTCACGTTAGGGTCTTTCATAATGATTCTGAAACCTGCTTCAACAGTCTCTGCATTTGCCGTACCTCCTACATCAAGGAAGTTGGCAGGCTCACCACCAGAAAGTTTAATGATATCCATAGTAGCCATTGCAAGACCAGCACCGTTTACCATACAACCAACGTTACCGTCTAACTTAACGTAGCTAAGGCCGTACTTTCCAGCTTCTACTTCAGAAGGGTCTTCTTCAGTAATATCTCTTAATTCAACCAAGTCTTTGTGACGGAACAAGCCGTTGTCATCAAGGTTCACTTTAGCATCTACTGCCAAGATTTGGTTGTCCGATGTTTTCAATACAGGGTTGATCTCAAACTGAGATGCATCAGAATCTTCGTAAGCTTTGTAAAGAGAGTAGATGAATTTCACCATTTCTTTGAAAGCCTGACCTTCCAAACCAAGTTTGAAAGCTACTTTTCTTGCTTGGAAACCTTGAAGTCCAACGCGAGGATCAATCCACTCTTTAATAATTTTTTCAGGAGTTTCCTCTGCAACAGTTTCAATGTCCATTCCACCTTCGGTAGAAGCCATAATTACGTTGCATCCTTTGGCTCTATCTAACAAAATAGATAGGTAGTATTCTTTCGGCTCAGAGTCGCCAGGGTAGTAAACGTCTTGAGCAATCAAAACCTTGTTTACTTTTTTACCTTCAGCACCAGTTTGGTGTGTTACAAGGGTACCACCAAGAATAGCCTCTGCTTTTGGTGCTACTTCTTCTAGGCTTTTAGCAAGCACAACACCGTTAGATCGAGTTTCTTGTACCTTACCTTTTCCTCTACCTCCGGCATGAATTTGTGCCTTCACAACATACCAGCTAGTTCCGGTTTGTTCGTTTAGCGTTTTTGCTGCACTTGTTGCTTCGTCAGGTGTATCTGCTACAATTCCTTCCTGAATCTTTACACCGTACTTTTTAAGTAATTCTTTCGCTTGGTATTCGTGAATATTCATGTCTTCTAGAATTTTGTGCGAAGCTAAACCATTGGGGGTATAATAACAAGATTTTATAATGAATAAGCCGTGAAGTAATTACCAATTGCACGATAATACTTATGTTTGAAATGTTAGCATGAAGGAGTTGATAAAAGCCACCAATATTACAAAGTCGTATGGCGACTTGCAGGTGCTCAGTGGTATAGATGTTTCTGTAAATACAGGCGAGGTTTTGAGCATTGTTGGTGCTTCTGGAGCCGGGAAAAGCACCTTGCTTCATATTTTGGGTACCCTTGATGTGCCGGATAACGGCACGCTTGCTTTTGAGTCGAAGAGGATTGATCAACTTAACAGATCGCAGCTGTCAGCATTTAGAAACAGTGCGGTCGGCTTTGTGTTTCAGTTCCACAATTTATTACCAGAGTTTACTGCCTTTGAGAACGTGTGTTTGCCTGGTTTTATTGGTAACAAAAATACAGAGGAGGTAAAGCAACGTGCAGCAGAGTTGCTGGGTACGCTTGGTCTTTCTGCTAGAATTGATCATAAACCTTCTGAACTGTCGGGTGGAGAGCAGCAGCGCGTAGCTGTGGCCCGTGCCCTCATTAACAAACCTAAGGTGGTTTTTGCCGATGAACCAAGTGGTAACTTGGACTCAAAAAATGCTGACGAACTTCACGAACTATTCTTTAAGCTTCGCGATGAGTTAGGCCAAACCTTTGTGATTGTTACGCACAACAAAGAGCTTGCTGAAATGTCGGATAGACAGGTGATTCTAAAAGACGGGCTTATCGTGTCTTCTTTGTAATTCTACAACGGATAGACGATTTGCCATAAAGCGACTTAGGTAGATAAAAACCTATCTTGAAGCCTAACCTGAAGTAGGAGTCAAATGTATCATCACCTCTGGCGGCACCTCCTGGCTCAGCAGGTAGTGGCGGATCCAAAATTGTTCTTGGGTCTGACAAAATAGCCATTGTTGCAGCATCAACACCGTTGGTGTCAGAGAAAGAAGCTTGGTCTCGGTAAACCGTACTTACATCATCTAAATAGCCAGTAAGGGCAACGGTGTATTGAAAATCTAGTTGAAAATCAATGTTTCGTGTTACGTAAAAATTGAAACCTGCACCAAGCGGAACAATCACAGCGATACTTCCGTATTGCTCGCCTTCCAAAGCCAATGGTCTAAGTTCATAAATCTGGCCGTTCAATTCTGCTTTAGGGTTGTTACTAGTTACGCCTAAACCTAGGTGAAAGTATGGATTGAGGAATGCCCTGTCTCTATAGCCCGTGTGTGGGTGTCGGAACATGTAATACATCCCCTGAACAGCCAGTTCAAAGTTAGTGGCCTTAAAGTTCAAGTTTCTGTCTTGCTTGTATGGAACTCTTGAAAAGGAATCGTCAGCCTGAATTTTGTAAACCGAGAGATTCGTTCTTATTGCCAACCGATCCGTCATTAGGTGTTCGTAGCCTAACGAAAAGCTAAGTCCGGCTTGAAGTTTCTGGTCTCCTAGTCTTCTTAGTTCTCCAAAGTAGGTATTGAGTCCTGGCCCTACTGTGACCTTCGATATTCGATCAAAATCACCAGTGGTTACGAAGCGTTGTGCATGGCTCTGTGATGCAATTAGCACAACTAAAAGGAATGGGAAAAGTATTTTTCTCATTAGGCGGCAAGGTCTAAAGCCTACAAATTTAAAATTCAAACGTTCAAAAGCGAGTATTATTCACCATTTAGTTCAAAAATGAAAAGAATCAATCCTTTATTAGGTGAAAACTAGTCAATCGATAGCAGCTTTAAGCTAAGAAATGGAGGCTTAAAAGAATAAAATGTGCCAAATTCGCGCATGCTTTCAAAAGGGGTACTTTATATGCTTTTGGCAACATTCATTTTCGCGGTAATGAATGTGCTGGTGAAGTACGTAGACAATATTCCCGCCATAGAAATTATCCTCTTCCGTTCGATCGTTTCTTTTGTTATGTCGGGCGTTACATTAAAAATGAAGAGTGTTCCTCTTTTGGGTAAAAACAAGCCTATATTGTTTATTCGTGGCCTTGCAGGAGCATTAGCCCTCATGATGTTCTTCACTACTTTACAGGAGATTCCTCTGGCCAGTGCGGTAACTATTATGTTCCTTGGGCCAATCTTCACAGCAATGCTAGGCGTTTGGATTGTAAAAGAGAAAGTATATCCACTTCAGTGGGTGTTTTTTGCGCTTTCTTTCGCTGGAATTTTAATGATAAAGGGCTTCGATACTCGGGTAACTCCATTTATGGCGCTGCTTGGCGTTGGCGCTGCATTCTTTTCAGGCGTAGCCTATAATATGATCAGAAAGCTCAAAACCAGTGAACATCCGCTGGTTATTATTTTCTATTTTCCTTTAGTTACTCTGCCAATAGTTGGTACGTATTCCTATTTCAATTGGGTGATGCCACAAGGGTGGGAGTGGCTTTTGCTTATAGCCATTGGCGTGCTTACCCAGTTTGCCCAATATTTTATGACACTTTCTTACCAGAGTGAGTCGCTATCGAAAGTAGCCAATATCAATTTTGTGGGAATCATCTATGCACTGGGTTTTGGCTATGTGTTGTTTGGAGAAACCTTTAATTTGCTCACCTATTTGGGTATGACAGCCGTAATGTTGGGCGTGGTGCTCAATGTGGTTTACAAAAACAAACAGGAAAAGCAGGAAAATGAAGCTCTATCAGATCGACTCGTTCACAAAGGAAAAGTTTAAGGGAAACCCGGCAGCGGTTTGCATTGTGGAGAGAGCACTTACCGAGCAACAAATGCAGTTGCTGGCCATGGAAATGAATCTTTCCGAAACAGCCTATGTGAAAATTGGAGAGGATTACTGTGACTTGCGCTGGTTTACGCCTGCTGCAGAAGTGCCGCTATGTGGGCATGCAACCTTGGCCACAGCCTATGTTTTGTTTGAAGAAGGATATTGGCCGAAGGAAAAAAACATTCAGTTCAATACGCTGAGCGGCCCACTTTATGTGAGTTATGTGGACGGCATGCTGTCGATGAATTTTCCGGCCAATAAGCCACAGGCTAAACCAGAATTGGTTGATGAAATGAATAGCTTGTTTGGTGTCGATTTGGAGCAAGTGCTTACGGTGCCTGGTGAAATGATATTTGTCTTTAAATCGGAAGAGGCGCTTTTAGACTTTGATCCCGAAGAACAAAAAGTGGCTAAGCTTGCAAAGAATGGATTGATCACCTCGGCTAAATCTGAATCGGCTAACTTCAATTTTGTATCGCGTTATTTTGCTCCGAACCTAGGAATAAAGGAAGACCCTGTTACTGGGTTTATGCATACCATTCTTACATCTTACTGGGCTGAAGTGCTTGATCAGTCCAAGTTCAATGCTCGACAAGCCTCGGCACGTGGTGGGCAAATGCAAACGGAATTAAAAGGAGATAGGGTAGTGCTTAAAGGTCATGCCGTTTCGGTTTTTCAAACCGAGATAGCCATTTGATATTGAATTAAGTCAAGACCTCGCTCTGAGCGAGGCCTTGATATTGTTTATTAATCTTTCTTTAAAATGTAAGCTGTGATTCCTGGAACGGTTAAGGTTTTCGAGCTAAGCTTTCTAAGCCCTTTTTCCGATACTTTTGAGCCATCGGCCACTAGCGTCCAATTACCGGCTGGTAAACTGATGGTCTTGTTCGTGTCAGCGCCATTGAGCAATACCAGAATTTCTTCCCACTGATCGCCATTGGCATTGTTTTTCAGTCTATAACCAATAAAATTGTCGCCTGCATAGTCTAAGAATTCAAGGTTTGATTGAATGTCTTTGGTGCTGGTCATTCTAAAGGCAGGGTGCGCTTTTCGTAAGGCGATTATTCCTTTATAGTATTCGTAAACCTCTTTATACTGTGCTTTTCTCGACCAGTCTATTTGGTTGATAGCATCTGGTGATTCATATGAGTTTTCTACACCATCTTTGCTGCGTAGCATTTCCATACCAGCATGAATAAATGGCACGCCTTGGGAGGTCAGTACAATGGTTTCGGCCAGCTTGTGCATTTTAATGCGATCGGCCTCTGAAGCATCAGGGCGAGAAAGCAAAAGCTTGTCCCACAGCGTATTATTGTCGTGGCAAGAAACATAGCTAATGGTTTGGTAAGGCTCTGCGGCCCACGGTGCATTGGAGTAGTTAACCGAGTCGTAATTAACTTGGGGATGCTGTGTAGACGCTACAATGCCAAACTTTATGCTTTCTTTCAAGCCTGTGGTTTGGCTGACAAAACCGCCTTCTTTTTCTTCGAAAACGCTACCTTTTAGACCATCTCTCAGGTCATCGCTAAAGGCGGCTACTTGTTCTAGTTTATAGGTGTTTGCTTTCAGTGCTTGTTCTTCTTGCGGAAGCGGAGAGCTGCCGGCAGTCCAGCCTTCACCATAAACAAAAATGCTTGGGTCAATTTCGCGGAGCGTTCGGCTCACCTCGTTCATGGTTTCAATATCGTGAATACCCATTAAATCGAAACGGAAGCCGTCTAGGTGATATTCCTTTGCCCAATAGGCTACTGATTCGATGATGTATTTGCGCATCATTGCGCGTTCTGAGGCGGTTTCATTTCCACATGCTGAAGCATCAGAAAAACCACCTTCGGCATTTTGACGGTAGTAGTAGTCAGGGACCAGCTGGTTGAAATTGGAATCTTCTGTTTGCCCGGTATGGTTGTACACTACATCTAGAATTACGCGGATGCCATTTTCGTGCAGCGTTTTTACCATTTGTTTGAACTCCTTAATACGTACAGCCCCATCGTATGGATTGGTTGAAAAACTGCCTTCAGGCACGTTGTAGTTCAGCGGATCATACCCCCAATTGTATTGAGGCTCATCAAGCTTGGTTTCGTCAATTGAGCGATGATCGAATGTAGGCAGTAAATGCACATGCGTTACGCCTAGGTCTTTGATATGATCGAGCCCAGTGGAAAGGCCTTCTGGACTTTTAGTGCCGGTCTCAACAAGCCCTGCATATTTGCCCTTTTGGGTTATTCCAGAATTTGGAGAAATGCTCACATCCCGAATTTGAAGCTCGTAAATAATAATGTCATTGTAATTGGCTAGAGCTGGTTTTTGGTCTTCTTCCCAGCCCTCAGGGTTGGTGTTCTTTAAGTCGATGATCATTGAACGTTGACCATTTACACCAACCGCAACAGCATATAAATCGGGCTTTTCTTGCAGCCATTGGCCGTTTTGCTGTACCTGATAGGTGTAGTATTCTCCAGCATGGTCTCCCTTCAGTTTGTAAGACCAAACCCCTTGCTTGTCGCGCTTCATCTTGAATTCATCAATTAAGTTGTCGCCATCGCCTTTTTCGTAAAGCTTAACCTTTACACTTTGAGCGGCAGGTGACCAAATTTTGAGCTGTGTTGATGCTGGCGTATATGTCATGCCTAAATCATTACCATCATAAATGGGGTAATCTTCTAGCGTTTCATATTTTGGGGTAGTGTTACAAGCCATGGCCATAAATAGCAGGGTTAAACCTAATATAGTTTTGAATGCTTTCATTTTCATAATGCTATGCCTTCTCGGCTATAATTTCCTTTTCGATTGATTTACTTTCTTTCACAAGTGTCCAGAGCAGTGCTGAAACACCAAGACATACGGCACTGATAATAAATATGCTATTCTTATTCGGTTGTGCATCTATAAAGCGGCCAAGGGTAGATGACATGAGTTGGGGAATAACTACAGATAAGTTGAAAAGCCCCATAAATAAACCCATTTTTCGCTGGTTTACAGTTTCAGACATAATGGCGAAGGGCAGGCTTACAACAGCAGCCCAGCCAATACCAACAACTGCCATTAGTACAAAAAGTGCTGTTTGACTATGCCCGAAAAAGATAATGAGCAAATAACCAACGGCCATTAAGGCAATGCATACGGTGTGGGTTTTAACCCTGCCGATTTTCTTAGTAATAGGTTCTAAAACTAGGGCAGGCAGTATAAAGCCAACTGTGTTGAGTATGGCGAATGAAATACCTGTGATGAATCCGATCTCATCGTTTTGAGCTTGCGATACCGTTTCGGTGGTGCCAAAGCCCATAATGTTTTCCTTTATAAAAGAGAAAGTGTAAATGAACATGGTTTGTACACCAACCCATGTAAAGGCGTGGGCAAAACAGATTTTTAAAAACTTGGGCAGGTTCGTTTCCGTGTTACCTGCTTTTACTTCCCCCTCTTCTGTTTCGTCTAATTTTTTTGGTTCGCTTATGAATAGGGTAGGGAATACCGAGAAAATGAATACGAGAATAGCTCCCAAATAAATAAGGGTGTAGTTGCTTACAAAAGCACCAATAAGGTAGGCCACAACACCAAAAAAACCAGAAATGGTTTGCATCCAAGTGTAACCCTTGGTGCGTATGGTTCCTTCCGGAGTAACATCTGCAATTAGCGATCGGGTAGGGTTAAAGCTAATGTTGATGGCCAGGTCCAGAGAAAGGGCTACTGCTATTGCTACGCCAATTACTTCTTCAAACCCGAGGGCATCGCTTATAACTCCAATATTTGGCAGGGCAAGTAACATGAGGGCAGCAATCACACCGCCTATTAAAATGAAGGGTCTTCTTCTTCCGCCCCAAAACCAGACATTATCGCTTATTAGTCCAATAATCACTTGGCCAAGTATACCAGCGACTGGACCCGCCAACCACACAAAGCCGATTTCTTTAAGATTAAAGCCAAATTTGGAGTTGAGAATCCAGCTTAGGGCGGCAATTTGAACGGATAACGCAAAGCCCATGGCTGTTGCTGGTAAACTCAACGTTGCAAAAAACGATGGGCTTAAATTCTTCTGATAGGAGAGCATTTCGTAGGGTTATGAATTAACGCCTTTGAAGTTACTGCTTTCCTATCCAATCTGAAATGCGAACGTTTGCATTAGGGGTGGTTCATGGTTCTGTGTTCAAAGTTTAACAAGTTGGTTGAATGAACTCACCTGTTAACTAATGACTAATTAGCCTACTTTACATTAAAGCTAGTGCGGCCAATTTCGTAGGTGTCGGACCAGATGATGATTTTATGGTCGCCTTTTTCGAATTCAGAGCCTTTGTCGTAAACAAAGCTAAGGGCTTGTTTAGAGTTGTCGAACACAATTTCTTGCATAGCGGTGTAGAAGAACTCCTTTCCATCGATTTGGAACGAACCAGAGCCTCTTGCTACATCAAAAATAACGTTGCCTGCCGGGTCAATCACCTGAATCATAATTTGATGACCTGCGACAGGCGCCACATCGTTTTCGGCTAGGTTAAAGGTGACTTTTACTTTTTCTGCTTGTCGGCTACGGAAATCGCCTTCACGTTCTTTGCCTCTGCTGTTTATGTTGTAGAAGCTGATATTCTCGGCTTTCAATTTGGCTGCGAGTGAAATTTGTTGCTGCAATTCTTGTTGCTTTTGCTCCGCTTTATTGATGGTTGCATTCAACTCATTCTGCTCTTCCTTCAATACATTGTTTTCTGAAAGCAGTTTTGTGTTAAGCTCTTTCAATTCGGCTATTTCTTCATCTTTGGCAACAAGCAATTCTTGGTAGCCTGTTACTTTTCTGTCGAGGCGCTGAATAAGCGCTTTGTTGGCCCTTCTGGTTCTTTGTAATTGGTCGCGTTGAGAGGTGATTGAGTCTTTTAACACAACCAAAGAGTCAATGTCCCCACCCAATTTTGAGATTTCCAGAATGCGATCGTTCAATTGTGTTGAAATGCTATCAAGTTGATTGCCTAATCTGAGCTTTGTTTCTTCATACTCTGTTTGCAAAGCTGCTTTGGCCGTATAATCCATGTAGATTTTGGCACCGGCACCTAGGGCAATCACCACAATGGCAACGATTAAGATAATTCTGATTTGATCTCTTTTCTTATTTTCGGGCGTCTCTGTCATTTCAAAATTTAGTTGAGCCAGTAATATAACGTGGCCGAGATTGAATATGGGGCGAAGTACTAAAACTTTTTCTAATTATTCAACGTTTGGAAAACGCTTTATGATGAACGAATTAGATGAGAAATTCTGGTCGGGTAGGTATTTGAATGAAACTACCGGATGGGATATTGGCTATGTATCTACTCCTTTAAAGGAATATATTGATCAGCTCGAAGATAAGAGTCTGCACATATTAATTCCTGGGGCAGGCAATGCTTACGAAGCCGAATATTTATGGAACAATGGGTTTATAAACGTGACTGTGGTTGATTTGGCGGCCGAACCATTGAGTAATTTGAAGGTACGCGTACCTGATTTTCCAACAGAACAGCTGATTAAAGCCGATTTCTTTGCCTACCAAGGTGCTTTTGATTTAATACTTGAACAGACTTTTTTCTGTGCGCTGAACCCTGTGTTTAGGCCGGCTTATGTGCAGCAAATACTTGGATTGTTAAAGCCGAAGGGCAGGCTAGTGGGCTTGCTGTTCAATATTCCCCTAAATGAGAATGAACCACCTTTTGGAGGGAGTAAAGATGAATATGAAACGCTCTTCAATCCTTATTTTGATATTGAAACAATGGAGGAGGCGCATAATTCAATTCCACCACGAGCCGGTAATGAGCTTTTTATTAAGCTGACTCCCAAGTCAGAATTTTAGGATGTAATGCTCGTTTGGAAGCTCGGGGTCCAGAAAGAGTATGCCTGCTTCAAAAAGGTCGAGCGATAGACTAACTTCAGGTCTTTGTCTTAGTTCATCCCATGCGCGTTGCATTTCTTTGGACCAATGAATGTCGTCTAAAACGATTACGGATTTATCATGGCACTTTTCCAGAGATAGGTCAAAGTACTTTAGTGTTGGCTCGTAGCGATGGTTGGCATCCAAGTAGGCTAAGTCTATTCTGGCCATCCGAGGTAAAACTTCCTGATAAGTATCATCAATATTCCCTTGGATGAGCTCAATATTACTACGCTTGCACTCATCGAAATTTTGCTGAGCAAGCTTGGCTATTGATGGATCTCCTTCGAAGGTGAAAACCTTTGTTCTTGTGTTAGCAGAGAGATACAGCGTGTTTAATCCGAGCGAAGTACCGAGTTCAACCACGGTTTCCAGTTTTATGTAATCGATTAATTCGCGCAAGAAAACCGAGAAGCTGGAGGGTGTACTGGCATGCCTGGCAATTTGGCTTATGTTTCTTTCTTTACTGTTTGAAACGCGCGACCCGGCACCAAAATCCTGCAGGGTGATTGATTCGGTGTTTTGCTTAAGCTTGTCCCTTAAAGACTCAATCTGCTCATCAACTTTGTGTTCTTGCTTAATCAATTCATTGTAGAACCTGAACAAAAAAGGTGAGTGTAGCGAATGGTCGTCTACTTGGCGTAACCAATAGTTAATGTAAGCTAGTAATTGAAACAAGGCGTTTTTTGAATAAGGTGTGAAGTAAAGCACTTAGCCAGTTATTACCTAGCATGAGCAAAAGGACTTTTGTTGAAAAGTATTAAATCACGATTGTGGATGTCTTCAGCAGAAGGTTTTTGGTGAGGACACCAAAACTGGCGCTACCCATCATCAAAACTCCTAGAAATGTAATAGGGGTAATAATCAATTAAACAAGTAAGGCACAACCATGGTGAATTCTGGTATGGCCACCTCGAATTGCTTACCATCTACAACTTTTTCCATAAGGTAAGTGCCGTACATTTTGCCATAGCCCGAACGTAGGTTACAGCCAGAAACATACTGGTGTTTTTCGCCCGGCTCGAGTATCGGCTGTTGGCCAACCACACCTTCGCCTTCTACTTCGCGTACAGTGTTGTTTGCATCGTGAATAAACCAATGCCTACGATGTAGTTTGATGGTGTAGTCACCATCGTTTTCTATTGTAATTTTGTAGGTAAACACATAGTGATATTGTGCCGGACTTGAGTACTCCGGTTGGTAGTTGGTCTCTACACTGACTTTAATTCCCGCGGTAATGGCAGTTACTATCACTAGTGGTTCTTTTCTGTGATTTAAAGTTATAGATTAGTTTGAAATATACTAGACCTGAAAACGAAAATTGAATGACCGTTAAAATTGAGGAAAGCTGGCAGAATGTATTGAAGGAAGAGTTCGAAAAGCCTTATTTCAATGCCTTGACAGACTTTGTGAAAAGTGAGTATAGCAAGCATACCATATATCCAAAGGGTAAAGATATTTTTCGTGCCTTTGATAAATGTTCATTCGATAAGGTAAAAGTGGTGATTCTTGGACAAGACCCTTACCATGGGCCAGGCCAAGCCAATGGCCTTTGTTTTTCCGTGCATGAAGGAGTGCCTTTTCCGCCTTCATTGGTCAATATTTTCAAAGAAATAAAAGAGGATTTGGGTAAGGATATGCCGCCAAATGGTTCGCTCGATCGCTGGGCCGAACAAGGCGTTTTGTTACTTAATGCCACGCTTACCGTGCGGGCGCACCAAGCAGGTTCGCACCAAAACAAGGGCTGGGAAACCTTTACCGATGCAGTAGTGCAAAAGCTAGCTACCGAAAAGCAGGGGTTGGTTTACATGCTCTGGGGAAGCTATGCCCAGAAAAAGGCTAGCATAGTAAATAAGCAAGAAAACTTGGTGCTGAAATCGCCACACCCATCACCGCTGTCGGCTTATAGAGGTTTTTTTGGTAGCAAGCACTTTAGCGAAGCTAATGCTTACCTTAAAGAATTGGGTAAAGAGGAGGTTGAGTGGTGATTAGTCGGGAACTTTAAACTTAATTCTCAGAAGGACAGGGTTTTCTGAAAAAGCAAAGTCTTCGTACTTCAATCCACCGGCAATGCTGTATTGATCCTCACCTAGGTTTTCTAGAAACTCTTCTACATCATAGGCTTGTAGAGATGTTGTGAGTCTATCGTTTTCCCATTCCAAAAAGTATAGGTTAAAATTCTCTCCGTCTTCTTTTCGGGTATCCAAACGGTAAAATTTACCTGATTTTCTATCAATCAGTCCTTTGTCGTCTTTGGTAACGGTGTATTTATAAGTGGTAAGAACATATTGCTCATTTACCTTAGAAAGAACTTCCCATACTTTAGCTTCTTCTCGCCAAATTTCGTGGAAGGCTAATTTCATTTTCGATCTAGCATTAGGGTTATTCCATGTCCAATCTTCGCCAAAGTCAAATCTCATCAAGGGTATAGGCTTATTTTCTTTAATAAAGAAAATGGAATCGCTTAACCGTTTCTTCCAAATCAGTTGTTGGTTGATGTAACTGAATCTATTTCCCATGTTTACGGGAAAGGGATGAGGGTTAGGCCGAGGTGAAGCAAAACTCAAGTCTTTGAGATTTTTATCTAGAAACATTAGTTCATAATTCGATCTTTTGGCTTTGGATCTATCTAACATCTGAACTACATATCCGTGATTGTATGGAGTTAAACTTCCGCCCCAGATTTCTTCAGGATAATTTACAGGTGTTGTTTTAAGGTAGGTTCCCTGTAAATTGAAAGTTAGAACTGACCGAGACAGACTACTGAATAGTTTTATCTTATTATTTTCTACCCAAACAGATGCGACCAAATTTCGGTATTCTTCAGGGCCTTCTCCAAACCTGTTAATGGTGTTCAGGTACTTGCCAGCTTTGTTAAAGAGTTGTACCTGATTATTCTTTCTGTCTATTATTCCAATGCCATTTGGTGTGGGGAAGTACGCTTCAACCCGGCTTAGTAATGATTGTTCAGTTTCTTCTAAAGGAATAATTTCCACATGTTCAATAAACTCAAAGAAATCATGCCTCTTACCATGAATGTCGATTTGATAATGCTGAAAGTTATTCTCCTGAGCATTGATGTTCTTGCAAATGGAAAGCGCAAGAATAATAAAAAGGGTTTTAGGGGGGATAGGATAGGGCATGCCGTGTGTTTAATTTTTATATGATAATGAGTATCTATTAAAAACACAAAACCCACAGAGTTGTCTGTGGGTTTTGGTGATTTCTTGTTGAAGTTGCGTTTTACTGATCGATAAAATCGCTCATTTGCTTTACACCTTTTTGGTGTGTAAGCCACTGTGCTACTGCTATAGCGCCACGGGCAAAGCCTTCGCGAGAGTGGGCCGTATGCGTAATATCTATAGAATCGACTGTTGAAGAATAAGTGACTTGGTGCGTGCCTGGGGTAGGGTCAATGCGCTCTGAAATGATCTCTAGCTCTTCGGCTTTATCACTTTCATTATTCACCCATTTTGTCTTTCTGCCTAAGTTATTGATAATGCCTTCGGCAATGGTAATAGATGTACCGCTTGGCGAGTCAAGTTTTTGGGTATGATGTATTTCTTTAGAGGTAACTGCGTATTGTTCTTGGCTGTTCATTAGCTTGGCCAATTGCTCGTTCAGCTTAAAGAAAAGGTTTACGCCAATACTAAAGTTAGAAGCGTACAAATAGGTGCCATGATTTTTAAGACAGTAATTATCTACCGCTTCTTTTTGCTCTAGCCAGCCAGTAGTGCCAACTGCTACAGGTATTCCTTGGTCAATACACCATTTTATATTTTCTACGGCTGCACTTGGTTGGCTAAAGTCAATGGCTACATCAGCTTCGTTGCGGGTAATGCTTTTCAACTCATCTCTGTTGTCAATGTGGATTTTGCCCACAATTGTATGTCCATCTTCAGTGGCCAGTTTATCGATCAACTGACCCATTTTGCCGTATCCTAAAAGTAATATTCTCATTTGCCTATTGGGAGTGTAATGCCCATACCTATGTATGGCGTTCCGTTGCTAATAACGCCAACTTTAGGTTTTATGTTCAGTGCAAGGTTTTCGTCTACATTAAAACCTTTTAAGTGCGCATCAACCGATGCGTCTATAATCTGCAGCGCATAAATGCCCACAGTTGTCAGTATCACCAAGTCGCGGTTTTTGCGCCATGTGTCTGCCCTGCGGCTGTAGACCCTTACAAAATCTTCGTTAGGGTCGTCCTTTGCTATCTCTTCGTTATAAAGGTCTAAGTATTCGTGGTATAAATCGTTATTGAAGTCTATGTAATAAGCGGCTACACCAAACCCACCGTACAGAATGGGTACTTTCCACCAACTGTCGTTATAAATTTGCCCCCAGCCGGGGATGATCGCAGAGCGCTTAGTGGCTACTTTGGGATCGTAGTATTTTTGATTTTTGCTTGGTTTTACTACTTCACCACCAACAAAACCTCTATTGGTTTGTAGGGTGTCACCAGTTTGAGCCCAAGCAGTAGTTGCAAGGGCAGTTAGTAAAATAGCAGAAAATAAAAAGCGCATTATAAATCGATAATCTCCAAAATTCTGTTCAAGTCTTCAGTAGAAACGAACGGAATTTTGATCTCGCCACGGTACTGCGAGTCGGTTTTTATGCCTACTCTGGTGCCGAAGTGAGAAGATAGCTTTTGCTCTACTTGTTGTACCTCGTAAGAGCGGTGAGAGCTAGAGCCTTTTGGTTCTGGTTTTTCCTTCGTTTCAGTCGACTTGGACATCAAATCGCGTACCAATTGCTCTACTTTTCTTACAGAAAGTTCCTCATTTACAGCTTTGTTGTAAATGTGCAGCTGCTTATCTACATCTTCAATATTAATGATGGCACGAGCATGCCCCATTGAAATCTTTTTATCGCGAATACCAGCCTGAATAGCAGGAGGGAGCTTTAGCAAACGCAAATAGTTATTAACCGTAGTACGGTTTTTACCCACGCGCTCACCTAATTGCTCTTGCTTTAGGTCACACTCTTCCAGCAAACGCTGGTAACTCAAGGCAATTTCAATGGCATCAAGGTTCTCACGCTGAATGTTTTCAATCAGCGCCATTTCCAGCATTTGCTGGTCATCGGCTGTGCGGATGTAAGCGGGAATAGTTTCTAAGCCCGCCAGTTTTGAAGCCTGAAACCTTCTTTCCCCTGAGATTAACTGGTATTCGTTTTCGCTTAGTTTTCGAACAGTAATCGGCTGAATGATTCCCTGAACCTTAATGGATTCAGAAAGTTCTTCAAGCGCTGTTCTGTCAAAGTGAATACGTGGCTGAAAAGGGTTTACCTGGATTTGATCCAAGCGAATTTCATTTATAGAACCAACAGCAGCACCTGAAAAAGTGCTTTCTTTCTCCGATGATGGGGAAGAGTCCTCCAAAAGTGCTCCTAATCCTCTACCTAATGCGTTCTTCTTTTTTGGAGTTTTTGCTGCTGCCATGCTATAGTATTCTTATGCTTTTACTTTGTCGCCAATTTCTTTAGCCAAGTTTAAGTACGCCAATGCTCCTTTACTTTCTGCATCGTGTACAATTACTGGGGCACCAAAACTTGGCGACTCACTTAATTTTACGTTTCGAGGGATGATGGTTTCAAAAACCATGTTTTTGAAGTGCGTGTGTACTTCTTCTACCACCTGATTAGACAAGCGCAGACGTACGTCATACATTGTTAGTAGTATCCCTTCAATTTCAAGCCCCGAATTTAAGCGTTTTTGAATTATGGTAATTGTATTAAGCAATTTTCCGAGCCCTTCGAGTGCAAAATATTCACATTGAACCGGAATGATTACTGAATTTGAAGCTGTTAGGGCGTTAATAGTAATTAAACCTAGCGAAGGAGCACAGTCGATTAGAATAAAATCGTAATTGTCTTGCACGCTATTGAGTACTTCGCGCATTTTCTCCTCACGATTATTCAGGCTTACCATTTCTACTTCGGCACCTACTAAGTTGATGTGAGAAGGAACCAGAGTAAGGGAAGGTAGGTCCGTTTCGAGCAAGCACTCGTCAATGGTGCATTTACCTACCATACATTCGTAAATACTATTGGTTACCTCTCTTGGGTTGTGCCCCAAGCCCGAGGTTGTATTTGCCTGCGGGTCGGCATCCACTACAAGTGTTTTGTATTCTAGCACGGCCAAACTGGCGGCTAGGTTCATAGCGGTTGTTGTTTTACCAACTCCACCTTTTTGATTTGCTATTGCAATTATTTTGCCCATGTGTTACAGTGAAAGTGATTCTCCTATGGTAGGGAGTTTTAGTTGAGTATTTGCTGCTTTAGCCAAGGCCTGAGCCTCTGTGTGGTCTATGGCAACATATGGAAAAGTGTCGAAGTGTACACCAATAATATTATCGCATTTAATCATTTTGCTGGCTTTCATGGCATCTGCTACGCCCATGGTAAAGTTGTCGCCAACTGGTAAGATCGCAAAGTTTAAGTCGAATTCTTCGCCAATCAACTCCATGTCTTTAGTTAAAGCGGTATCGCCCGCATAGTAAAAGCATCCCTCTTCGTTTTGAACAACAATGCCTGCCGGATTTCCGCCATAGCTACCATCGGGCATTGAGCTTGAATGTACTGCATTTACCAATTTTACTGTACCAAAATCGAAAGTCCAACTGCCACCGTGATTCATAGGGTGGTTGCGTTCTAAGCCTTTATTGCCAAACCAACTTGCTACTTCGAAAGTAGATATAATGGTTGCTTCAGATTGGTTGTAAATGGTTTCTACATCGGCCACGTGGTCGCCATGACCGTGGCTAAGCAAGATGTAATCGGGCTTTATGCTCGAAATATCTATGTCTTTTGCCTTTTCATTTGGGCTGATAAATGGGTCGAAAAGTAGCTTTTTGCCCATTGTTTCAATTAAAAATGAAGAGTGTCCGTAGTAAGTAAATTGCATAAGTTGAGATGATTTTTTACTTGCCGATAAGTACAAAGATATAAGAATCACTCAAAGATATTGCATGAGATTTGATCTCTAATCAACATGTATTTATTAAGCTTTCATTAGCAGTTGAGTGGCAGTTCTTTGCTGATGAAAAAGGGTATGCACCAGAAATAGATTATGTGAGTGGTTATAAATTTTGAAGTTAAAAAAGGCTAAGGCTTTAGGAGTTTGTTTACATCGTTTCCTAAAGCCCTCTTTCGTTTCATTTCTACCAATCTGGTTTGTCAGATTCTTTTGGCTTGGAAGCTTTGCGCTTTTTCTGCTGAACGTATTGGATCTCGTTGTTTTTCATGGCCTCCAGAATCATTTGGGCTTTTTCCAGCGGAATATTCATTTCCTTCAGCTTGTCCATTAGCTTTTGCATAGGGTCATCCTCTTTAGGTTGTTCCTCTTGCTCAGGATCTTGCTGCTGCTCGTTTTTGTCTTTTTGATCCTTCTGATCTTGTTCTTGCTGCTGCTCCTGCTGCTCTTGTTCCTGTTGTTCGTCCTGCTGTTGCTCGTTTTTCTGATCTTGCTTTTGGTCTTTGTCTTTTTGTTCCTGGTCCTGCTGCTGTTGTTCGTCTTGTTTCTGATCCTGTTTTTGGTCTTGTTGCTCCTGCTGATCTTGCTGTTGCTTTAGCTTCTTCAACAATTCATAGTTGTAGCGCGCTTGCTCGTTGCCTGGGTTCTTAATTAGTGCGTTCTTAAAGTTAGATAGCGCAGACTGCATAAACGATTCTTTCTCGTCTGGCGACTGCTCTCCACGTTTGTAAGCAATAATGCCCAGCTGATTATGCGCCATAGAGGCAATGGACTTATTGGCTGACTCTGTTACTTTTTTGTAGCTATTATCGGCCAGGGTGAAAAACTCAAGCTCTGAACTAATGGCGTTCAGCGAAGCGCTGTCTTGAACTTTCTTTTTGCCTGAAGTTATGTCGCTAAGCAAACCCATGTTGTCTCCATCGTAAGAGAGTAGGTAGGCTGCATTGGCGAGGTTTAGACGTGCTTTATCGTCAGGAACTTGTAGAGAGTCTAACAACAGCTTGTAGTTTTCTACTGCCGTATGATAATGGCCTTCTTCATAAGCGTTTTCGGCTAAGCGCTTGTATTTATTCGACTTGGCAATTTTAGTAACCGGGTCTGTATTAATTCCTGCAAAAAGTAATACTATGCTTAGTAAGTACTTCATATTCTTAGTGTCTTTCTTCTAATTAACGCATCGAGTGCCAAAAGTATTAGGGCACCCAATAGGAAAAAGTAAAACTTGTTGGCCGAAGCATCGATCATGCGTGCATCACGCACTTCGCCTTCTACTTCATTAATCGCTCTGATCAATCGGCTTACATCGTTTTGCTCTTTGTTTATTTCAAAATACTTGCCACCAGTATCAACAGCAAGTTTTCTGAGCGATTTTGAGTTTAGTTTGGTTACCACCTCATTGCCTTCTCTGTCGCGCTTAAACCCGCGTGCTTGGCGAATTTTTGAGCCAGCTTCGGTGCCAACGCCAAGTGTGAATAGCTGAATCCCTGATTTCACAACTTTTTTGGCCGATTCATCAGTTTCGTCACCAAAGTCTTCGCCATCGCTTACCATTAAAATTATCTGTGCTTTTTGCTGGGTTACGGGCGCTTCGGTTTGCTCCATTTTCTCAAGCGCAATATTTAGCGGTGCGCCAAAATCTGTACCTGCATTTGGTACTAAGCTGGTGTTTAACGTGCTAATAAAAAGGTTTAGAGCACTTTGATCGTAAGTTAGTGGGCATTGCACAAATGCTTCTGAAGAGAAGATGATGAGTCCAATTCTATCAGAACTAAATGCCTCTACTATTTTAGAGAGCTCAAACTTTACCTTCTCTAGCCTAGTTGGCGCAATGTCGAATGCATTCATAGACTGTGATAAGTCTACTGCAATAAAAATATCTTTGCCTTCGGACTTTACTTCCTTGGTGGTTTCGCCAAAAGAAGGCCCAAGTAGTGCGATGATCATTAAAACAATGGCACTTGTGCGCAAGAATATCTTAAAGAAGAGCGGACGAAACGAGGTGTTCAGTCGCTTAGATATACGCAACAGTCTTATGATATATACCGCATATGCTACTAAAAACAGCGCGATAAAGATGATTTCTGTATTTCCTAAACTTTTAAACCAGGTCATTTCTCTCGGTTACTAACCCACAAATATAAACATCCACTAAACTTTTGGGTGTCCGTTCATCAATCCTTACGGAAAGATGCCGTTAAAGATTGTTAATCTGATGGAAATCATCACCTACGTGTTTCACCTATTTAGGTAAGTTGGTAAATAACGGTGTTCAATAGTTGTTGGGGTAAGTACCTTTGAATAAAGGTTTTACTTGAATTCCAATTGGTGATTAAGGTATTACAGTGTGAAAATTGTTTTGGTTTAAAGGCTTTCCATACGGGAAAGCCTTTTTCATAAAATAACTAGAGAATTTCTCATTATATTAATATCGATTGTTGTCCTTTTGTTTTTAGTGTATGGGTAAAGTCCAATTAAGAATTTCAAACCATTTCTAACTGGTGATTTAATATGAAGTTGATCCGTTTGTTACATGTTGAGTGCGATCAAAAGAGTGCTGAATCTTTTTCAGTGTCGCTCGATAAAATCGTTTCAATGGAGTTTGAACATGTTCAGGTGGATTCGTTGGAGATGGCACAGCGCGCAATGGAAACGGCATCTTTCGATGTAGTTTTTTTCAATGTAGAACAGCAGTGTAATGAGGGGGTACACGGAATAAGCGAGCTTAAATCGTTAAACGCAAGTTTGAACATTATAGCAATAGTTAACGAGGAGAATTTCGATAAAGGAAATGAGGCCATTCGTTTAGGAGCTCAAGACTATTTGGTTACCCAAGAATTAACACCATATGCTATAAGTAAAAGTATTTTGTGTGCTGCCGAAAGACGGGCACTGTACAATAAACTAGATGAGCAAAAGAACGAACTCCTAAAACTGTCTTTGGCAATAGAGCAGTCTACCAATGCCATAATCATAACGAACAGGGCGAGCGAAATTTTATATGTCAACAAGTACTTTGAAAAGTTGATGGGCTATAGCAGGGTGGAGATTGTGAATAGCCCTGTTAGAATGCTTACTGCTGAGGAGAATGCTAAGGAGTTGGTTGAAGAAATCATTGGTGTGGTTTCAAGTGGTGGGGTTTGGAAGAAAACAATCAGGAATAGAAGAAAGAATGGAACTCAGCTTTGGATGAAAACCAAAGTGAGTGGTATTAAAGATGAATTAGGTAAGGTAATTTATTACCTGTTGTCTTCAGAAGATGTAACGGAGAAAAGGCGTCAGGAAGAAGAAATTCTTGCTCAAAAGTCTCGCTTGGAGACCGCTCAACGCATATCGAGTTTAGGGTACTGGGAGTACTACTTCGAAGATGATGAATATTTCTGGTCAGAGCAGTTGTACGACCTATTAGAGTACCCGGTTGATGAGGGATTGCCCAGCTTTAGCAGTGTAGTTTTCGAAGAGGATGCTACCTATGTGGCCGAGCAATTTGAGAGACTTAAAAGTAAGCCCGGAAAAGCAAGACTCGAGCATAGGGTGTACACCGGAAAAGGGAAGGTTAAGTTTGTAGAGTCTTATTGGGAGTGTTTTGCTGATGATTCGGGTAAGCCTTGCAGGTTACTGGGTGTGCTTCATGATATTACGCCCCTGCAGGAGTCTCAGTCCGCTTTACAGTCCACAGTAGAAAAATTGCGCGAAGTGCAACGGGTGGCTAGGTTTGGTGCATGGAATTGGAATGTGGGAGAAGAGTTTGGGGAGTGGAGCGAAGAGTTGTATGGGCTTTTTCAAACAACCCCAGATAAGCATAAGCCTACTTTTGATGCTTGGATGAGTTTTATTCATGCCGAAGATAAAGCACGAGTAATGGCCGAGTTGGAGGGTGCTATGAAATCTCGGAACCAAAAACTGGCAGATTATAGAATAGTGGTTGGCTCTGGAAAGCTGCTTTATGTTGAAGATAACTGGAAGATTGTTAGAGATAAGAATGGTGCTCCTACAAGGATTTATGGTGTAATACACGATGTTACAGAACGTAAGCTCTTGGAGCTGGAAAGGCAACAGTCTTCCGAAAAACTAAGGGCTATTGTTGCCTCTCTCGATGATCACCTGTTTGTAATAGATGCCGAAAATAGGTTTAAGGAGTTTTTTGTAGGGTCAGATAAAAGCATATTGTTGACTGATCCGGCAGAGTTTATCGGGAAACGCGTTAGTCAAGTGCTTCCTCCTGAGGTTGCTAGCCAATTAGTGAAAGCGGTAGGTGGCTTAAAAGAAACCGGAGATATTCAGAGCTTTGATTATGAGTTGGAGATAAACGATCAGTTGATGTGGTTTAACTGCCGACTAACTCCTTTAAAACCAGAAGGGCCTTTTGAAGGGGTGACAGCTTTGGTAAGGAACATTACCGAAATGAAAAAGGCGGCCCTCGCATTGGCGGAAAGTGAGGAGCGATTTAAAATCCAGTCTGAATTTTTACCCCATATTCTGTGGACTGCAGATAATCGTGGGCAAATAAAGTACATAAATGGCAGGGGTAGAGATTTCTATGGTACTGATGTAAGCAAGGTTGTTAATGGTGATTGGGATGGAATTATTCATCCAGATGATCGAGAAAAATCGGAACGACTTTGGAATGATGCGATTAAAGGCAAAAAGAGTTACGAGATAACGGAGCGCCATAAAAATAGCGATGGAGAGTATAAATGGTTGACGGTAACGGCTAACCCATTACTCGATAAAAATAAAGAAGTAATTTATTGGATTGGTACTTCTACCGATGTGGATGCTAAGGTGAGGGCTAGGGTCGAAAATCAAGACCTTGTAAAGAAGCTTGATGCACGTGTTCGCGAAGCGGCCTGTCTTTACAAAATAGCGCACCTTACCCAAACAGATATCACCACGCTTGATGAGTTGCTTGAAAAAGTGGTTCAGATCATACCTTCTGGCTTTGAGAACGAAAAAGAGACTTTCGCACGAATTGACTATAAGAAAAAGGTATATGAAAATAAGCCACACAGTTTTAGGAATTCCATTACCATGGAGCTTAAAATTGATAATAATGTGGTGGGGAGTGTAAAAGTATCGGCTCCTACCAAATCGGAAGACGGAAACAGAATAACCTTTAATAGAATAGAGGTTAATATGCTCCGGACCATTCAGGAGAACATAGTGCTACTGATTAGAAACTTTGAAGGAACTAAAGAGATTATTGAAAATGAAAAACGACTTTCGGCCATTTTCGATAATGCGGTAGTGGGCATTGGCTTGCTTAAAATGGGCAAGTTTATAGAGTGCAATGCTACCATGCTGGATTTGTTCAAGCTAGATCGGAAAGAGTTTATTGGTAAAAGGCCTGTTTCGCTTTCTCCAAAGTATCAGGTCGATGGTCGTGAGTCAGCTAAGTTGTTTGGTCAGTACATGAATGACTTGGAAGAGATGCACTCTATGCATTTTGGTTGGCAGTTTCATACCAGAGGAGCAGGGGTAATCGAGGCCGAAATTCACCTGAGTACTGTGGTGATAAAGAATGAGCCGGTTGCTATGATTTTTGTGCGAGATGTTACTGATGAAAAGGCTGCCCAGCAAGCCCTCAGAGCTAGTGAAGAAGAGTATCGAAACATCTTCCAAAATATGCAAGAGGGTTATATGCTCAGAGATTTTGATGGAAACATGCTTTCGTTAAATCCAGCCGGGGCTAATATCCTAGGTTTTGATAGTGCAGAGGATGCTGTTGGTGTAAAGATTCAGGATTATATAGTGGATCAAGAAGAGGTTGTTCGCTCCAACGATTTGCTTATGAAGGATGGTGTGGTACAGGAGAGTCTTGTCTTAATAAAAACTAACAAAGGTGATACTAAGGTCCTCGAGTTCAACAAGCGGTTAATTACCAATGAGGCAGAGCCATGGCTTGTTGAAAGCACTTTCCGAGATGTAACGAATGGTCAGCAGATGAAAAGCTATATGGAGTCTAGCATTAGGCTTTATGAATATGCCGACTTGGGTTATGACGAACTTTGTAGGGTAGGAATGACAGAGCTAATGTC
Organism: Roseivirga pacifica; assembly: GCF_900111145.1. GTDB lineage: Bacteria > Bacteroidota > Bacteroidia > Cytophagales > Cyclobacteriaceae > Roseivirga > Roseivirga pacifica. Next base: position 1,320,483 of record NZ_FOIR01000002.1, on the reverse strand, counting down.
AATGACCAACTCTAAAAAGGTGGGCTTTTATGAAAACCGAAATGCTGATCCGGTTGCAAGTATTCGTGTGCTCAATGTTGATCATGGTCAGTTAGAAATAATCGGAACAGGAGCTTACGGTAAAGGAGGTGGACTGAAATCTTTTCCTAAAGCGCTTAGCAAACCTCGGATAATTAACGATAAAGCAAAGGCGCCTGTAGCCTTGCAAAATATGTTGGCTACAGGGTATAGTGAGTATGAGCGCATGTTGTACGTGCCAATATTTGAGCATGCCAAGGTTTGTGGGTTTATAAGTATTACCGATAAGGGGAGTAACTATACCGAGCTGGAAAAAGAGCTTGTTGTTAATTATGTGAACCTGTTCTATTCCCTTCTGACAAAAAATGCGATTAAGCAAGCGCATGAAGAGGCCTTGGATGTATTGGAGCAATCTCAGCAAGTAGGGAGGCTAGGTGCATGGCGCTACGACTTTGATAAAGACGAGATTTGGTGGAGCGATATGATGTACGAGATCTTTGGGTTAACCAAAGGGCGAACAATTCCTAAGAAAGAATTTTTGGCTTATGTGTACCCTGAGGATAGGGAAGAGGTAGAACGAAAAGTGCTCGAGATTGGGAAAGAAGGTAGCTTTGAGCAAGAACATCGCATAGTTAATACTTTGGGGGAGATTCGTTATCTATTTGTACGAGCCAAATTAATAAGAGAAGCAGGGAAGAAGGGTGTGGTACTTGGTGTTTCTCAAGACATAACAGAAACAAAGTTGAATCAGCTGTTGATTCGTGAGAAGTCCGAGCAGTTTCAAAATATTGTAGAGTCTTTGCCTGGGGTGGTGTTTAGGTTAGAGTTACCATCTGTTAAAATGCGCTACGTTAGCGACTCATATGAGGAGATGTTTGGCTATAAGAAGGAGGAGATTTTGCGCAAATGCTCCAAAGACTACCTTAAGAAAATCGTACATCCGCAAGACTATGAACTCGTGCGGGCAAAGTTGGCGGAAATTGTAGCCAACAAAACCTCATTTACCTTAACAATGCGTATGGTTACGCGCAAGGGAGATGTTATGTGGACCTTTAATAAGGGAAAGGTTGTTCGGCAAGAAAATGGAAGAGTGATTTTGGAGGGCTTTGTGTATGATGTAACCGAAAGAGTGAAGTCCGAAGAGCGTATAATTAATGCCATGATGGAGGCCTCGGATGCTGAAAAAGCAAGAATATCTAAAGAGATTCATGATAGTTTGCAGCAAACACTTACCATAGCCTCGCTCAACTTGGAGTTTGTTAAGAGGGAGAAAGGTGTTTTGAGTGAGCGCGTGCAAGCTAAGCTGGAAACTGGCTGGGAGTACCTCAAAAAGTCGCTAAATGATTCTAGGGGGATAGCGCATAGGTTAATGCCAAAGGCTATTGAAGACTTTGGGTTAGTGCCTGTGTTGCAAGACTTGGTGAGTGACTTAAGTGCGAGCGGGGATGTAGAGTTTGAGTTTGTAACTAACATGAGGGAGCATAGGTTGAAAATACCTATTGAGAATAATTTGTATAAAATGGTGCAAGAGGCTACTAATAATATTTTAAAGCATGCTAAGGCTTCTTCTGTGGTTATACAGTATTTAAAAACCGGAGACACCATTCAGCTTACCGTAGAAGATGATGGTGTAGGCTTTAGTGAGGTGAATACAATAGATGCTGATTCCGGCTTTGGTTTGGCTAGTATGAAAAATAGGGCTTCAAATATATCAGCAAGTTTGTATATTGATAGTCAACCAGGGCATGGTACAACCGTAATGGTTGAATTCCCCTTTTCTCAAGAAATATTATTGATATGAGTGAAATTAAAGTGTTTTTAGTTGATGATCATAAAATGATTCGTGACGCTATCGATTCTTATCTGGAAGATGATGGGCGTTTTACGGTGGTTGGTCAGGCCAACCATGGTCAGGAAGCACTTAATATGATTAAAGCAGGCGCTGACTTTGATGTGCTGCTTACCGATATAGTAATGCCCTCTATGGATGGTATTGAATTAGTAAAGCAGCTAAAAGAAGAAGGGTTAAGTGTTAAGATAGTCGCGCTTACTATGCTCAGTGAAACACAGCATATCAAGAAAATGCTCAATTATGGTGTTAATGGCTACGTTTTAAAGTCAGCTTCGCAAGAAGAGATAGTAAAAGCCATATTGGAGGTTTATGAAGGTAGAAACTATTACAGCCCTGAGGTAACCAATACCATAATGGATCATTTGCGAGGCGGTAAACAAACTAAAAGCGCTGTTTCGCTCGATATTCCACTTACAAAAAGAGAAAAGGAAGTACTCCATTTAATTATTAAAGAGTTTTCCAATGGGGAAATTGCCGAAAAACTCTTCATTTCGGTAAGAACTGTAGAAGCCCATAAAAGAAACTTACTTGAAAAAACTGGTCATAAAAATATGGCAGGCTTAGCAATATGGGCGCTGGAAAAGCGCCTGTTCGATGATATTTAGTGTTTAAACACTTGGTAGAAGACCCAATGGCTGTGCTGTTGGGCTTTTTTTGTTTTGGAGTCTCCTGCTTTTGGTGCTTTCCTTATTGCTCAAATACCTAGTGTTATAGGTTAATTACCTACTGGCCAACTAGGTGAATTTTCTACTGCTTTCCACTAGCACTTTTACTGGTTTTTGTGTGTGAAATGCCGCTTTTTTTATAGCCGTGTTCTCCTCACCTATACGAGCTTTTTCATGAGCAACTTTGGTATGTGAACAAAGAACTTCATCAAACACTAAAATCATGAAAAAGCTAATTATTTCCGCAGCCCTAATGTTATGTGCGAACTGGGCATTCTCACAATCTTATTACTACAGAAATCAAAGTCCTAAGAATGTTTCTTTTCAGGTGGCGCCAACTGTAGCTAATTACGATAACAGCATGTTAATCGGTGCTAGTATAGGCGTAAATGTCAACGAGCGTTTCAATCTAAGTTACTTCCATACCCGCGACTACGATTTCTCAGAAACTTATATGGATAACCGATGGGCAGGGCTGTATGCTGCTATGGTATTCCCGATAAACGATTGTTTCGACCTTGGTCCGGCTGTAAGGCTCAATACCTTCAATGGTGAATGGAAGAAGGTTTTTGTCGGGGCAGAGCTCAGGGTAGATCTAGGTTGGAACACCAAGCTGGGTTTTGAATATGGGATGGGTGAAAAGGCCGGTGGCAGCTTAAAGTTGATTTGGAATATTTACTAAACGCTGCTGTCATGAAAAATCTAAAACTCGGATTAATCTTAATGGCAATATTGACTTTGCTAAGTCTGGTATCGTGTAGCGATTTGTATGTGGTGCCAGAGCAAGAGTATAGAATCGCAGCCGGAGCACATGAAAGTAAGCTTGTTGGAGGCTGGCCTACTGATAAAATGAGAACGCTTAAGCAGTCGGAACTGACATTCACCGCCAGATTTGACGGTTCGGCTAGGTACGACTTAGGAAACAAGAATCAAGACGACATAAATAAACTGATGGGCTTTTCAGAAGCTAATAAAACGCATCACGACTACAGTATCCGCTTTGGTTGGCGGTACAATCAAGAGAGGGATATGGTAGAAATATTTGGCTACCAGTATCTGGCGGGCAAGCGCAAGTTTGTGTCGATAACAAATGTGCCCATAGGCGAAACGGTTACTTATAGTATAGCAATGTTTGAAAATGAGTTTTTGATGAGTGTGGGGAGCGAGGCAAGAATTACCATGGAAAGAGGTGTTGAGGACAAGTTGGGTGTTTACTACTTGCTCTACCCATACTTTGGCGGAAACGAAGCCGCTCCGCACGATATAAGCATTTATATAAAAGAGATGTTCAGCAACGCTGAATAAAGGTCAAGCCAGTAATGGTTTTGGTGTTGTTCAATAAAGAGGCATTCGTTAGGGTGTCTCTTTCTTTTTTCAACCCAGGCCGATAACTACCTCACAATATTTATTTAGTAAAAGCCTTTTGCGCTATCGCCTAGGCTTCTAAGTGTAACGCTTAGAAATGCAATTCCGAATTCTGCTTAAGAATCCATGTAAGTAGTTATATAATTTAGCTAATGAACAATAACTAAAACCATGAAGGTGTATTTTACCATACTATTAATGATTCTTGGGGTGGCTAATCTTAGCGCCCAATCCTTCTATAAACAAAGGAATCAGCGTAGTGCAATGTCGGTTACTGCCTCAAGTTTTACCACCCGTTCAATCAGGGGGTGGAAAACAGGCGTATCGGCCGGTATTGGCTATAAAGATAGAATGGAGGTTAGCTACTACTATCTTTCTTCAGTAGGAGAAGTTACCGCAAGCAAAGTGCACCATGGTGGAAATGTATCTTACATTTTCAATCCTTACAAAAAGTTTCAGGTGCTGGCAGGTTTAAATCTTGGGCTATTCGACAATCAGTTCGTTGCCTTGCTGCCAGAATTATCAATGCGTTGGAATGTAAATCAAAGAGTAGCCATTCAGTCTGGTGTTAGCCGAAGTGATGGTTACCCTTTCTTTAGCCTAAAGGCAAATGTAAAACTGATTTCGTTCTAACGATTTGTGTGTGTGAATTAAGAAAAGCGTGTGAAATTTTAAGAAGATGATCGAAGCAACACCTACAACTAACGAATTGGAGAGAATCCAAGCATTACAAGCTTATCAAATCCTTGATACAAAACCTGAGAAGGAATTTGATGAAATAACTCAGTTGGCCGCCAATATTTGCGAAACCAATATGGCCGCCATTACATTAATTGATATAGAACGGCAGTGGTTTAAGTCTGTGTTGGGCTTGAATGCTACCGAGACATCGCGCAGTGTGTCTTTTTGTGGGCATGCCATCCATGCACCAGAGTCGGTTATGGTGGTGGCAGACACCTCGGACGATGAGCGTTTTAAAGATAATCCATTAGTTGTTGAGGGGCCAGAAATTAAGAGCTATGCCGGTGCACCAATCGTAGATCGAAATGGAAGAGCTTTGGGAGTGCTTTGTGTTTTCGATTCCAATAAGAAGGACTTTTCGGAAGCTCAGCTATCTTCCTTGCAGTCACTCTCACACTTGGTGATGAATCAATTGCAGTCGCGCCTAATGTATAACGACCTGTCTGGCTTTCTTAAGCTGCAATCGAAAGATCTTAAGTATAAAGTAGAGTACACGGGTAAAAAAGAGATTTCCGCCAAGCAGAAGGAAATAGATGGCTTAAAAGCCAAGTTGAAAGCATTGGAGGAGAGCGAAAAGGCAACCAAGTTGCTACTTAATAGTACCGTGAAGGAGTTGAAAGAAACCGTGGAGGTAACTGTTGAGGCGACTGGTAAGCTTGAGGAGCTGAACAAGCATATGCCGCTTGGGGTGTCTCAGTCTATTTCTTTAAGCTCTAACCTTTCAAAAATCAAGCACTCGCTTTTGGGGTTAAAAAGAGTGGCAGAAAATGCCGGAATCTACGAGCAAGTTCAGAACGATGAATTGCCAGAAGGTGGTAATGTGGAAGCTATGAATTTCCTAGAAGAGATCAGCACGGATGACTTTAGTCAACTGAACAAAAATAAAAGGGTGAGTTTTTGCATAGATAATCCCGCCTTGATTCTAGAGAAGCCAATTCAATTGGTCAAGACTATTATGGATGTGTTGGTGTATAATGCCTTGGCTTACAGTAATTTTTCTTCTGAGGTGAAAATCGACTGTAAGGAGACCGAAGATAAGGTTGTGTTTAGGGTGAAAGATATTGGGGTCGGGATACCAGAGGAAGAGCAAAAGAAGATTTTTGAGCCATTTTTCAGGGCTTCTAATGTGAGTATTTCGAAAGGACTTGGTGTAGGACTAAGTATTGCAAAGATAGTTACGGACAAGCTAGGTGGTGAGCTTAGTTTTGAGAGTAAGGAAGGCGAAGGAGCAACATTTAAGCTTGTGCTACCAAAAAAATAGGGTGTTGTTACACGTTTAGTGTGAAGAAAGGGCATGGCGAGAGTCATGCCTTTTTTAATGAAAAAAGCCTCAACATTTCTGCTGAGGCTTTCCATTTGGTCTGGGTGATCCGCTCAGGACTCGAACCTGAAACCTACTGCTTAGAAGGCAGTTGCTCTATCCAGTTGAGCTAGCAGACCAACGTGCTTTTGTAAAAGCGAGTGCAAATATACGGAAAATGATTTTTGAACATCAAGTGAACAGCGAAAAAATATTGATGTTTTGTTCTTCTTTTTTTGCTTGAAATCAATTCTTGTTGTGCGTCAGTTGTTTAGGGGATGGGAGGTTTAGGCTTTTAGGAAATGTTGTATCTTCCGATAATCGAAAAACCTTATGAAAACTGACTTAACCGAGAGAAACCTGCAAAGTGCAGCGTATTGGATCATTATCATTACCGGTATCTCAATCTTTCTAATCTATTTCAGGAGTTTTCTGGAGCCGATAGTTTTAGCTATGGTCATTTGGTACCTCATCAGAACTGCCAGAAAATACATTGGTAAGCTTCAAGTAAATGGTAAGTATTTGCCGTTGTGGCTTCAGCGTCTAATGGCCTTTTTGCTCACCTTGTTCGTGCTGTTTGGAATAGTTCAGGTAATTTCACTCAATATTAATCTAATCTCGGAAAACGCCAGTAAGTACGATGAAAACCTGACTGTGTTCTTAAGTAAATTCAAGGAGTATGATTTTTTTGGGGAGCTATTTCCGCAGATCGAAAAGTGGATAGCCGAACTTGATTATAAGAGTATAGTTTCTGGTGTGTTTAGCTCGGTGAGTTCCACGCTTGGTAACTTTGCTTTGGTAATAGTTTACGTGATCTTCTTCATTTTCGAAGAGAACTATTTCGATCAAAAACTTAACGGTGTGTTTCATGCCCAGCACAGAAGGCGCCATGTTATGCAGACCATCCAGCGCATCAGTTTAGCGGTTAATAAATACTTCACTGTTAAGACTGAAATGAGTTTACTAACTGCTGTAATTAGTTACGTTGTGTTGCTAATTCTTGGGGTTGATTTTCCTGTGCTTTGGGCCTTCATAATTTTCATTTTAAACTACATTCCCTACATCGGTTCGTTGGTGGCTACACTACTTCCAGCAATCTTTTCAGTCTTTCAATTTGCCTCGTTTTGGCCTTTCGTTTATGTGTTGGTCTGTGTTGAATTAGTACAAATTATAGTGGGTAATTATATAGAGCCGAAAGTAATGGGGAAGTCCCTAAATCTAAGTCCTCTTGTAGTAATAATAGCGCTCTCTTTATGGGGTTCTATCTGGGGTGTTTTAGGTATGATTCTATCCGTGCCTATTGTCTCAGTAATTATTATTATTTGTGCGCAGTTTCCTTCAACCAAAGGGGTGGCAATTATGCTTACAGAGAATGGAAATATTGAAGAACTTGAGCGGGATTTTGAAGACGAATAATGAAGTATAGGGTATTGAAAAAGGCTGGACTTAAAGTGTCTGAAATTGCTTTCGGTTGTATGTCTTTGGGGTTGGATCATCAGGTGAATTCTCGCCTAATTCATCAGGCATATGAGGGTGGTGTTAATTACTTTGATACAGCTGACATTTACCAAAACGGAATGAATGAAATCACCTTAGGTAAGGCTATTTCAGCTTTTAGAAATGAGGTGATTGTTGCTACAAAAGTTGGTAATGAACCAAATCCAAACGGTGAGGGTTGGAGATGGAATCCATCTAAGGAGTACATTTTGAAAACAGTAGATAGAAGTCTGAAACGCTTAGCTGTTGAGCAGATTGATATTTGCCAATTACATGGCGGAACGATTGAGGATCCTTTTGAAGACACGGTTGAAGCTTTTGAACTTTTAAAAGAGAAAGGTAAGATTAAGTATTATGGACTATCTTCCATTAGGCCCAATGTGATTGCTCGTTTTGTAGGGCATTCTGATATAGTGAGTGATATGCTTCAGTATAGTTTGTTGGATAGAAGACCTGAAGAGGAGGTGTTAAATATTTTGGCAGAGGCAGGGGTAGGTGTGATGGTGCGAGGTGCTTTTGCTAAGGGTAAATTGCTTAAAAATGATTTAAGTAACTACTTAGATTATGATAGTAAATCAATTGATTCATTGAGAGATATGGTTTTGTTATTCTCAAATGAGAAAAGATCAGTTTTTGATGTGATGCTGCAGTGGGTTCTCGCAAATGAGAAGGTTACATCCGTAGTGCTTGGAATTAGAACCCAAGCGCATCTACAAGATGCTTTGTCGTTTCATGGAGCTGAGCAATTGTCTCACGAGGAACTCGCTCAATTAACGAATTTGCTAAAGCCAAATAAATATGAAAATCATAAGATTTCAAACTGATTGATGGTTTGGTTTGTTTCTGTAAAGTCAGGTGATGCAAGATTACTTTTCTGGTTCAGTAGTAGCTTGGCTTTTGTTTAATAATAGAACTTAGTGACTTTGAATTTTACTTGACCTACGGCTTACGTTTTTGTGTAAGTGTTAAAGCGTAAGTTCTTTTTCAATTCAATATAAAATTATGATTAATGAACCCTGTTATTCCAAAATCTACCTTTGAGTTTTTGTCTAAGTTGAATCAAAATAATGAGCGAGAGTGGTTCAATGAAAATAAGGCGTGGTACGAGCAAGAGCATGCGGCTGTCATAGTATTTGCCGATGCTATGTTGAGCTCGATGCAGGCGCACGATCAGTTACAAACCGAGAGTGGGAAAAAGAGTCTGATGAGGATTTATAGAGATACAAGATTCTCTAAAGATAAGACCCCATATAAGCCTCGTTTTGCTGGAAGTTTCTCCAGGGTTAAACCTCAGTTAAGAGGTGGTTACTTCTTCTCTTTCAAGCCAGGTGAAACCGTGGTTGGTGGTGGCTTTTATGGACCGAATTCAGATGACTTGAAATTACTTCGAAACCAGATAGCGCAGGATGATGAGCCACTTAGAAAAGTACTAAATGATAAGGCTTTTAAATCTATGTTTGGAGTGCTAAAAGGAAATCAAGTAAAGACTGCTCCAAAGGGTTTTGATAAAGAGCATGAGGCGATAGATTTGCTACGGTATAAATCGATGTATGTGTTCAGAGAGTTCAAGGATCAAGAGGTTTTAAAGGAGTCGTTTTTTGATGAGACGATTAAAACATTTTTGGCGTTGAGACCCTTCTTTGATGTGATGACCGAGTACCTTACAACTGACTTAAACGGTCGTTCAATAATTGATTAAAATACCTATGGCGAGACAAGAGATTTTTAGTTTTCTAGAAGCACTAGTTGCGAATAATTCCAAGGAATGGATGGATCAAAATAGGGCTTGGTATGAGTCGGCTAAGCAGGAGGTGGTAAAGGTTTTCGACCCGATTCTGGATGAGCTAAAGTCTTTTGATCCAAGAATTGTTCAGCCTACGGCTAGAAAGTCCCTCAATAGAATAAACAATAACTTGATGTTTCATCCTGACCGGCCAACCTATAAAGATCACTTCGGTATTGGGTTTGGTTACGGAAAGGGTTTGGCAGATTTTTATATCCACCTAGGGGTTGATGAACTCTTGATTGCTGGAGGTCTATGGCACCCGCCAACAGATAAATTGAAAAAGTTGAGGATGGAGATAGATTATGAAGGAGATCGGCTGCAGGGTGTTTTAGAAGAAGAGTATTTTAATACGCATTTTCAATTGTATCACGAAGATAAATTAACCAATGCACCAAAAGGGTTTGACAAGAATCATCCGCAAATTGAATTATTGAAAATGAAAAGCCTGGCAGTCTTTAGGCCTATTAATAGGGTGGACTTTCTGTCTGATGACTTTTCTGAACTGGTAGTGAGTAGTTATAAGGCTGTGGTGCATATGCTCGACTTTATCAATGTAGCAATTACAGATGGAGGCTTTCTTGAATGATGTGCGTTTACTAAATTGAACGAAAATAGCATTAGATATGAAAAAGATATTATTCAGCCTAGTGGCGTTTTGTGTGCTGCAGGTGGCTGCTGCGCAGGAGCAGGTGGTGGCTACAGGTCCACAAATAAAGTTTGAAGAGACACTTTTTAAGTTTGAGAATATAATTCAAGGAGATACAGTTGAACATACCTTTACCTTTGAAAATGTTGGTACAGAACCCTTGAAAATCCTTTCAGCAAGAGGTTCGTGTGGTTGTACGGTACCTAAGTATTCTAAAGATCCAATTGCACCGGGAGAAAAGGGTGAGGTATTTGTACGCTTTAAGAGTGCTGGAAAGCGAGGTATGCAAAATAAAACGGTCACCCTGATTACAAATATGAAAGACAACCAGCAAGTGGTGCTTACTATCAGGGGTGAAGTGATGTTGCGTGACACGGAAAAACCTGAGGAGTAGATAGATAAGCTATTAAGATATGAGCCGGCTAGAATGCCGGCTTTTTTGTGGGTAAATATTTTTTCAATTTATTTTTACTCGGCTATTGTATAAAGAAAAAGACCCTCTATATTTGCAGTCCAATTCGGGAGTAACATTCCGAAAAACAGGGCTCGGGGTGTAGCGTAGCCCGGTTATCGCGCCTCGTTTGGGACGAGGAGGTCGCAGGTTCGAATCCTGCCACCCCGACCACAAAAACCGCATTAGAGCAATCTGATGCGGTTTTTTGCTTTTATATGACTCGATTCCATGACTCGAAAGTTCTTATTTCGTTAAGCTAGCTTTGGGTCTATGTTTGGGTATTTTACTCTTGTGTTGTGATGTGTCTTTCGTCTTTGTCTATAAAGTAGATTTCGAGCCGAGCAGTGCTTTCCTTTAAATTCACTTTGCCCACTTTTATTTTTTCAATCTGAGTGATTCCAAGTTTGGTCGATAGGTCTGCCTTAAGTTCTGTCTCTTTTTCTGGGGTAATCAGGTCTACGTTGTCATAAGTAATTAGCTTTCGAACCATGGTGGAAGTTCTGCTGAGCATAGCCTCGATACCCCATAAAAGCAGTACGAGTATTGTATCGCTAAGCACTACAGTAAAGTAGTTAAAGTCCGATGGTACCAAGGCATTTTTTGCTGCAATGCCCACGCTTAAAAATAGGTAGGTCATTTCTCGGGCAGAGATTGTAACAGTTCTGTAGCGAATTATTCCGAAGATGGCGAAAATACCAATGGCAAAGCCTAAACCTAGCTGCACGTTGCGAATAAAGGCGCAAATCATAAATATGATGGCCGATAACATAACATTGGTGAGTAGGTATTCCTTTTTGCCGTTTTTTGGTAGGTATAGAAAGTGGCTAAACACCAACACAACAATTGTAGTGTAGAAAAATTTAGCAAAGTTCAAGTAGAATTCCGGTCGTACAGCTAGTTCCATGTTTTTGAGTACGTTAACTCCTGTTGCTTTTGTTAACTTACTGTAAATTAGGAATAACTAAAAGTTTGCTATGCGAAAATACTGCTTAATTCTCTGTGGCGTACTCTCTCTTAGTTGTAAGATTGTTATGGCTCAGGAGGAGGATGGTTTGGTGGATTCACTACTTATTCATTCTGATATTTTTGCTTTTGAGGCACCTGCCAAAATCAGCCTTAAAATGGATGTGAAGGCTTTTAAGAAGGCAAAGTATACCGATAAATATTTACCGGCTGAACTCAGTTACAAGTTGGATAGCATTAATGAAGCTGTTGTAAAACAGGTGCGCATTAAAGCGAGGGGTAACTCTAGGTGCCAAAAGTGTTTCTTCCCACCAATTAAGCTCAATATTAGAAAGGCCGATGTGAAAAATGATTATTTATCGGAAACCAAGACGATAAAGCTGGTTACGCATTGTAATAGTGCTCTTGTGAATAAAAGGTATCTATTGAAAGAATACTTGGCTTACAAGCTATATCAGGTAGTAAGCCCTTACAGTTTTAGAGTCAGGCTAGTGCAAATGGAATACATTGATACCGGAAAACGTGGAAAAAACATTGACACATGGGCATTTTTGATAGAACCTATAGGTGTAATGGCTGAAAGACTGGATATGCTCAATGTAAAGTCTGATAACCTACGGGATGAGCTTATGGATAGGTCAATAATGACAACATTAGATCTATTTCAGTATATGATTGGCAATGCTGACTATTCGGTGCAGGGTAGGCATAACATGAAGGTAATTAGATCGAAGGATGTAATGGAACAAGAAGGGGTTCCTGTGCCTTACGATTTTGATTATAGTGGCTTGGTTGATGCAGGTTACGCAGTGCCTGGCGATCAACTAGGGATTGATAGTGTTAAAGAAAGATATTTCTTGGGTGCTTGTAAGACCGAAGCTGAAATAGAAGAAGCAGTGGTTGGTTTAAAGGCCAAGAAGCCGGAGCTGTTTGAAGTGATAGATGCATTCGAATACCTAAATAGCAAGGAGAAAACAGCTATGAAACGGTACTTAGAGGAATTCTTTTCTGCTGTAGAAAAAAATAGTTTTTACAACTATTCCATATTAAGTACCTGTAAATGAATGGGCTATTTTGAGGTGGCTACTAAGAGGTTTATTGGCTTGAAATAGTTTTTCGAATTTTTGAACCATCGGGCATTGAAATTAAAGGCATTCGCTTATATTTGCAGTCCGTTTAGCGAGGCATCGCACTGGAGAGGTGGGTGAGTGGCTGAAACCACATGTTTGCTAAACATGCGTACGGGAAACCGTACCGGGGGTTCGAATCCCCCTCTCTCCGCAAATCGGCCTTGTAGCATTGCTGCAAGGCCTTTTTTGTTTTTATCACTAGTGTGTCACGACCATAAAAAAACGCCATCCTAGGATGGCGCTTCTCTTATCAATATAGATTTACCTCTTACTCGTACCTAAGCGCTTTTACAGGGTTTTGCTGTGCTGCTTTTAGTGAATGGAAGCTTACGGTTAAGAAGGCTATTAAAAGCGCTAATATGCCCGCTATGGCTGCCGCACCGATGATTACAGTTGATAAATCGATGGTGTATTGAAATACCTGCAGCCAGTCTTCAATTAAGTAATAAGATACTGGTGCTGCTATTACAAAGCCAATAATCACTAAGAGCATGATGTCTTTAAAGATTAAATAAACGAGTTGTGGAACCGTGGCACCAAGTACTTTTCTCACACCTATTTCTTTAATCCTAGTGGCAGTAGTAAAGCTTGAAAGCCCCAACAAGCCAAGGCAACTAATCAGTATACAGATGTAAGAAAGGGAGGCGGTTAGCTTGTTCTGTCGCATATCAGATTTGTAAAGGTTTTCTGCTTGCGTATCTAACAATCCATATTCAAACGGATGGCTAGGGTCTAGCTCATCGTACTTTTCCTCTAAATAACTGAGGGTAGCTTTTAAGGTGCCTGCTTTTGCATGTACTACAACAGATGGGTTGACTTGGGTAATTGTACCAAAAATCTCGTAACGAAGAATGATTGTAGGTTCTACCTTAACATGAAGCGAGAATGCATTAAAGTCTTTTACTACACCGATTACACGGCTTGGTGTTGCCTGAGCCGATGCATTCTGTACTTTTTTGCCTATAGCGCTTTCAGCGTCTGGCCAACCAAGATATTCTACCATGGCTTCGTTTACCAAAACCCCAGCACTTACATCGGTAGGAATTGTTTCATCAAAATCCCTGCCTGCTATAATTTCCATTTCCATGGCTTTTACAAAGTTCTCACCAATGAACATGACATTATAAGTGTCTGTTTTCATGAGTGTGTCGGCTTCTTCTACCATCATTACTTGACGGCCACCGCCAATTAATCGGTTACCCACGGCATTGGCGTTGCTGGCACTTAGCCCCGTAGATGTTGTTACATCAATTATATTGGGATTCTCTCTCAGCTCATTTTGAATGACATCAAGCCTTCTGCTCACAAGTGTATCGCGAGTTGGAATAATGATGACATTGTCTTTATTAAAGCCCAAATCTTTATTTCTCATAAAGCTTATCTGGTTGCTCATTAACAGGGTAGAGATAACTACGCCAATGGATACAAAGAATTGAAATGCCACTAATACTTTTCTTAAGAACATGCTGCCTGGGCCAGATTTCACCGAGCCTTTCATGGCAGTAATTACCGAGATAGCCGATAGATAGAATGCAGGGTAGAGCCCTGAGAGCACGCCTAATAACGCTGTAATGCCGATAGAACCAAATAACAGTAGTGGGTTGTCTAACCAGTTTAGGCTTAAGTTTTTGCCAAGCATATCGTTTACGTTGGTACCGTAAAGCACCAAATAAACAAGCCCTATGGCTAGAATGAGTGAACAAGTGGTAATTAGGATAGATTCGCTTAGAAATTGAGCTACCAGTTTCGATTTGGTGGAGCCTAGCACTTTTTTAATGCCAACCTCTTTGGAGCGTTTGGTTGCTCGGGCCGTGGCCAGATTCATATAGTTAATGCTGGCCAATATCAGTACAAATAAACCAATGGCGATAAATGCTTGCGTGTAGGCTTTGTTGCCCGTAGCCAAATCGTATTGCACTTTTGAGTTAAAGTGAACTTCATTTAAAGGAACCAATCTCGGTTCGAAACTGGCTTCTCTTAGGGAAGGGGCAAACTGCCTGATTGGCGCCATGTATTGGTCGAAAAGCTCGGGGAACCTTTCATAAATGGAGTTTACATTATAGTTCTTTGGCAACATTACATAGGAATAGGTGCCAACATTCCACAATTGACTCATTCTTTGTTGGGCGTTCATTGGTGGCTGACCAGAGGTTACTGTTGCAAACGAAAAGAGTCCGTTAAACCTAAGGTGCACATTGTCTGGTAAATCCTCAATAATTCCTTTTACTGTAAAGGTGTTTGCATCTGTTTTTACCAGCTCATTCATGGGGTTCTTATTCCCGAATAGCCGCTTTGCGGTGCTTTCTGTGAGCACTAGACTGCGAGGCTCAACCAATGCAGTTTCTGGGTCACCTTGAATAAATTTATGGGTGAACATTTTAAACATGGCCGAGTCTGCAAAGTACATGTCGTCCACATAAAAGTTGCTGTCTTCTATTCTAAACAACACTTGTCCTGCGTTCATTACTCTGGTGAAGTGCTGAATTTCAGGATACTCCATTTGCATGGTTTCGGCAAGTGCCATTGAGGTAAGAGCAAACTCATCGTTTTTAGGAGGAATGAAGAATTTGGATTCCAAGCGATAAACTTGATCCCATTTTTCATGCGACTTATCAAAAGTTAAATCACTCTGAACATAGAGCAGGATAATAATACTAACCGCAAGCCCTAATGCTAGACCAAAGATGTTGAGAAAAGCATAGAACTTGTTTTTGAGGAGCACGCGAAACGCGTATGCGATGTTTTTCATAGTGTTTGGTTTTGAGTTGACCTGTTTGCGCTGTCAGTAAAGGCATTGCTGCTGGGTTCTGACAATGTGAATGTTGAAAAAAATAGTTGCTTACTTAGTCCAAAAATGAAGAGTGATGCAATTTTGGGGTTGTGTGGTTGAAGAATTGACTAAGTGCCAGACTCCTAGCAAGATTAAACAAGCATATGATTAAGTGCGCTGTTATACGTCAATCCAATTAATCGGTGCGTAAAGTTTGTGCGGGGTTCGCTCTTCCTGCTTCAATTATTTTGGCCGATATGGCAACCACACCCAAAATGCTAACTGCTATTAGGCTGATTAATGCGGCAAAAATGAGGTTGGTAGAAAGTTCAATTCGGTAGGCGTATTCATTCAACCAATTGGAGATAAACATGTAACACAGCGGAGTGGCAATTATGCCGGCTATTACTATAAGCTTAATTTGTTTAAGGCTAAGGTTAATAAATAATGTGGAAGGACTTGCTCCTAGCACCTTGCGAATGCTAATTTCTTTCATCCTTTGGTTTACCTCGAAAGAGGAGAGTCCCACTAAGCCGAGTATAGCAATGAGCACCGCAATGTATCCTAAGATGGCAATTAGTTGAGACTCCTTCCTGTCGTCCATGTACATATTGCCAATTCTATCTTCCATGGCAGTAAATTCAAATGGTATTTCGGGGTAAAAGCTTTGAAAGACCTCTTCAATTTCGCTTGCTGCGCGATTTTCCAGCCCTGGGACTACTACTATATGAAAGCTGGTTCGGGTTAGGTTTTGCGATGAGCCTGAGAATACAGCTTTTTTGTAAAGAATTAGTGGCTCAATTTTTTGTTTTAATGATTTGAAATAGAAGTCTTTAATTACTCCAACCACTTCGTATTGGCGCCCTCTATGAATCACCTTTTTGCCGATGGCTGTATCCCAACTCATGTGCTGTACAAATGATTGGTTTACCAGAACTTTTGAGGTGTCAGAAAGTATATCAGCACTGAAGTCGCGGCCTTCAACCAGCGAAATATCGAAAGTGTTACTAAAGTTGTTCGAAACAAAAGCGCTTTGCACAATCTGCTCTTTAAAGTCGCCAGTATTCTGCTGAACCTCCATGTTAATGGAGTAGCTACCAATCAGGTGTTTGGCGCTGCTCAGCTTTACATCGGTAATGCGCGCTACTGAGCTAAGTGTAGATAGTTTTTGCTTAATCTCTTCTGCTTGGCTTGCCATTCTGTTGTCGGTCATGTCAACAATCAGCATAGGATCTTCTGTAATGCCAATGCTTTGGCTGTTCACTAGGTTAAGCTGCAGCTTCATCATAAGCATACTAGTGATTACCAGAAGGGAAGCCATAAACTGTACCGTAATGAGAAGGCTTCGCAGCATATTCGACTGTTTTTTGGCATATGCCACTTCGTGCAGTTTCACTTTTGCATACTTAAAAGCAGGGTAGAAAGAACTGAGTATGGCAAGGGTTATGGCCAGTATTAGACTTACCAGTAATGTAATTGGTTGTAGTAGCGCATTGTACTTTAGTGGTCTGTTAATTATAGACTCTAAAACTCTGCTGTCAATAATCAGGTAGGTTAGGCCATAAGCCAGCAGTAAGCTAATAATCACGTATAGTACCGATTCGAAAATAAGTTGTGCGGTTATTTGACTTTTAGTAGCGCCAAGCACTTTTTTCATACCCAACTCTTTGGTACGTGTGCTCAAAAGCGCCATAGAAAGGTTGGCATAGTTGATCGAGATAATTATCAAGATGATCGCGCCAATGATGAGTGTGATCTTAAAAAAGTCTTTATCACCCGTAGGCATGTTGTAAGCCGACTCTGTTTCGAAGTGACTGTCGGTAACCGGCACAAAATCCAGTACCAAGTCTTCTTCCTCAATTCCTCTTTGCCTTATAAGTGGGTAAACTTTTTCTTCTAGAAAGTTCTGACTTTTGGCTTGCACCTCATGGTGAATAGTGTTTTCGGCAAAACGAACGTAAGTAAAGTATTCCGCAGCCCATAGTTCTTCCAAATAGTTTGCTGCAGAGTGCCTCTCAAATTGATTGTCGAGGGTTTTGTGGGAAAGTAGTCCTTTAAATTGCAAGTGAAGGTTAGGGGCGAGGTCTTCAATAATTCCTACCACCTGAAAGGGTTTTCCATCGACAAAAATGGAGGCGTTATGTGCTTGCGTTACGCTGCCAAACCATTGAATGGCTTTTGATGCAGTGAGTACCAATTCATTTGCTTTGGTTAATGCCCGGTTGGCGCTACCTAGCAAAAACTTTGGTTCAAAAAGGCGAATGCTTTCTTGGTCTGAGTAGAGTAGCTCGTGTTCGAAAAAGTAGTTTTCATCAACCTTTACAATTCTTCTTCTTGTACGCGAGAAACGGCCGTAAGCTTCAACCTCGGGTATTTCTTCCGTTAGTTTTGGTCCTAAAAATCGTGAGGTTATCGCGTATAACTCAGACTTATCTGGAGTTACATATTTAGCATTTAATTTATAGGTTCTGTCGGCTGCAGGTAGTAGCCTATCGTGATTGTAATCGTAAGAGAGAATTAAGAATATGACCATACACAAGGCGAAGCCAGTACTTAGCCCGAGTATGTTTATGGCACTATAAAATTTGTGCTTACCAAAGACCCTTAGGGTAGTCTTTGCAGTCATTAATTAGGTCGATTTAGTTTCGGTTAATCCCCAAGATATAAATAGTGAATGGTTTTATTACAAACTATCTACGTTTTGTTTTACTTTTTCTAAAATTCGGCCTTTTACTTCTTTTGAACTGCTTAGGATTGTATTCAGGGCCAGTACCAATGTGTTCTGGTAAATCGATTTTTCTAACCTCGCGCTCCATCATTTGCTC
This sequence comes from Roseivirga pacifica, assembly GCF_900111145.1. Classification (GTDB taxonomy): domain Bacteria; phylum Bacteroidota; class Bacteroidia; order Cytophagales; family Cyclobacteriaceae; genus Roseivirga; species Roseivirga pacifica. The sequence goes on along the minus strand of NZ_FOIR01000002.1, from coordinate 1,302,471 downwards.
AATTCGGGCAAACTTCTGCTGGTCATCTTCATTGATAAATGTTACCGCTTCGCCTTCGGAAGATGCACGTGCCGTTCTACCAATTCTGTGGATGTAGTCCTCTGGGTCGTTAGGTACGTCATAGTTTATCACCATGTCGATATTGTCGATATCGATACCTCGTGAAATCACATCCGTAGCAACAAGTATTTGTAGGCTGCGGTGTTTAAACTGGCTCAATGTCTTTTCGCGTTCAGCTTGCTCCAAATCGCTGGAAATACCCGCTGCATTCATGCCTTCGGCTTTTAGCTCTTTGGTAAGCGAGCGCACCTTAGATTTGGTGGAAGCGAAAATAATGAGACATGGAATATCATTGAATCGCAGTAGGTGCTTTACCAAATCGATCTTTTGGCTGTCGTAAGCGCAGAAAGCTACTTGCACTACTTTTTCGGCTGGCTTGGAAATGGAGATACTGATCTCCTCGGGCTCCTTCAAAATCTCCTTAGATAGCGTTCTGATCTTAGGAGGCATGGTGGCCGAAAAGAGCAGTGTTTGTCTTTCCTTAGGTAGAAAGCTAATAATCTTTGTAATGTCTTCATAGAAGCCCATGTCGAGCATTCTATCAGCTTCATCTAAAATAAGGTGCTGAAGGTTTTTAACCTTTACATAGCCTAAGTTAAGATGCGAGATGATTTTGCCCGGTGTGCCAACCACTACGTTTACACCTTGAGAAAGGGCAGACTTTTCGCGCGCAAAGCCTTCTCCATCGCCACCACCATAAATAGCAATTGAACTAATGCCGGTAAAGTAGCTAAAGCCTTCTAGCTGTTGGTCTATTTGTAGCGCCAACTCTCTCGTTGGGCAAATTATTAGGGCATTTATATCGTCAGAATCTCTATCGCCCGAGCAAATTTTATGAAGCAGCGGAAGTAGAAAAGCTGCTGTTTTACCCGTACCTGTTTGGGCACAGCCAATCAGGTCTTTCCCTTCAACAATCACAGGAATTGCCTGCTCTTGGATTGGGGTTGGCTTTTCATAGCCCATTGCCTCAATGCTGGTGAGAACGTCTGGGTGTAAGTTAAGTTCTTTGAAATTCAAGGTTAGATTTTAAAGTATTCCCGAAATATAACAAAAGAGAATATCTCCATGCTATAAGTTGGTTAAAACTATAAGGTTTAGCGCTTTCTCCAAAAATGTGGGGAAAGTAGCATCAACACAGTAAACAACTCGAGCCTGCCCAGTAGCATAAGAATGGCCAATAACCATTTACCTGCTGCTGGCATGCCAGCAAAGTTGTCTACCGGGCCTACTTCGCCAATTCCTGGGCCAACATTGCCCAAAGAGGTGGCTACGGCACCAAATGCGGTAGAGAAATCCACATTCATAGAAGAGAGCATGATTACGCCCACAATAAAAACCAGAATGTAGATCATGATAAAGGCAAGTACATTGAATACAATGTTCTGTTCAATAGCTTTGCCGCTAATTCTTACTGGCATAACGGCAGATGGGTGAAGTTGCCTTTTCAACTCTAAAAACGAGTTTTTAAATAGCACAATGTGCCTGATCACTTTTACACCACCAGCTGTTGAGCCCGCAGAACCACCTACAAATAAAAGAATAAAGAATACTACCGAAAGGAATGAAGCCCATGACGTGTAGTCTGCCGAAACGAAGCCCGTTGTTGTGATTATGGAAACAACTTGGAACAACGAGTCGCGGAATGAGCGCTCAAAGCCGTAGTCCTTCACTATTAACAATGTAAGGGTAACAATAATGGTAATGGCTACCGTAAAGAGCGTGTAAACCACAAACTCTTCATTCTTAATTACTTTTTGGAAGTTTCTTTTTAAGCCGAAATACGTTAACGTAAAACTGGTACCCGCCAAGAACATAAACACGATAATTATGTATTGAATAAGCGGAGAACTGTAATGCATTATACTGGCATTCTTTGTAGAGAATCCGCCAGTTGCCATGGTGGTAAGCGAGTGGTTAACAGCATCGTACAGCGTCATTCCGGCTGCCCAAAGTGCCAGTGCTTCGGCTACTGTTAGGCCTACATAAAGCAGCCACAACCTTTTGGCTGTTTCTTGAATTCTAGGCTGTAGTTTATCTGGTGTAATTCCTGGCGCTTCGGCCACAAATAGCTGCATACCACCAATGCCTAAAAATGGAAGAATGGCCACTGCTAGCACGATAATACCCATTCCGCCAATCCATTGTGTTAAACTTCTCCAGAGCAATATGCCTTTCGGTACTGCTTCAATATCGTTCAGAATGGAGGCACCCGTAGTGGTATAACCCGACATGGTTTCGAAAAACGCATCGGTAAGGTTAGGTATGGCACCGCTGAGTAAGTAAGGCAAACAGCCAAATAGCGACATAAAGATCCAGCCTAGAGAAACTACTAGGTATCCATCTTTTCTTTTAAGCTCCTTGTTCTTGTTTTTGCGGGTAGCAAACCTCAATGCAAAACCCGAAAGGCCTGTAATGGCTGCTGCCCCTGTAAGTGGTAGAATGTCTGCTTCCCAGTTGTAAATAGAAACTGGAAGGCACAAAAGCATAAATACTGCGTTAATTAGCAATAATAGGCCAAGAATTTGGGCGATAACCGGAATATTGAACTTCATTGCTAGATAAAGTAGTCTTCTACTTTCTTAATGCATTCTTTTTTGGAGAGCACAACTACTCTGTCTTTTGGCTGAAAACGGAAATCGCCTGGGGTGGTAAGTCCGTGCCCATCGCGAATTACGCCTCCAATAATAGCTGATTTCGGAAATTGTAAGTTACGCAGCTGATGCTGGGTAATCTTAGAGTCTTCCTGCACTTCGAATTCCAAGATCTCGGCATCAACACCGTGAATACTCGTAATTGAGTGAATTTCACCCTGACGAATATGACGGAAGATAAAGTTTGCCGCTATGAGCTTTTTGTTAATCATGGTATCAACACCAATGCTTTGCGATAGGTGTATGTAGTCCATGTTTTCTACCATGGCAATGGTTTTCTTTACCCCGGATTTCTTAGCCACCAAGCAAGTGATTATGTTGGTTTCAGAGTCACCAGTTACGGCAATGAATGCGTCAATGTCTTGAATATTCTCTTCTTCTAGCAATTCCATATTTCGGCCATCGCCATTAATTACCATGGCATCCGGTAGCTGATCGGCCAACTCGAAACACTTTTGTGCATCGCGCTCAATTATTTTCACATTGTAGCGAGCACTCAACAATCTTGCTGCATGGTAGCCCACACGCGAACCACCCAAGATTAAGATGCTTTTTACGCCTTCTTTTTTCTTCCCACTTAAAAAGAGCAGTTTTTCGACTCCTTCGGGTTGGGCAATAAAGTAAGCGTGGTCGTTTTCTTCAAAGTGTGTGTTGCCATAAGGAATGATGGTTTCATTATCTCGGAGAATGGCAACCGTCATAAATGTCTGGTCTGGGTTTAGCTTGGCCACGTCTAGCATGGTTTTGCCTTTTAGCGGACTTTTCGCATCGATGTTTACGCCCATTAGCTGCAACAAACCTTTTTGAAACTCAAAACTATCGGTTATTGCTACCTCTTTTAAAAGTCTTTTGATCTCGCGCGCTGCCAAAGATTCGGGCGAAATAATATCGTCTATTCCTAAGTGCTTTAGGTTGAGCTTATCCTTCTTGTATAGAAATTCTGTATTAGAAATTCTTGCCACCGTTCTTTTGGCACCAAGGTGCTTGGCAATAATGGCCGTGGCAATATTCGCGTCTTCCGAATTGGTTACAGCAATGAGTAGGTCTGCCTCGGAAACTCCTGCTTCTTCTAGCACAGAGTAGGAGGTAGAGTTACCTCTAATTGTTCCCGCATCTACCTGATTTGCTGCTTGTTTAAGTTTTTCAGCTGCTTTGTCAATCAGTACAATATCCTGACCTTCTTCACAAAGTAGCTTGGCTAAGTGATACCCCACATTTCCAACGCCTGCTATGATTACTCTCATATGCTCCTTCTACTTATGGTGGCAAAATTATATAAAAATGTTCTGATGTATCGTGTTTTCATGCTAATGTATTGAAAACGATTAATTTAACTTTTCCTTGTTGGGCCACCCCGACTTGATGTGGAGATCGCGCTGTGGGAAAGGGATTTCTATGTTGTGTTCTTTAAACTTCTCAAAAATCAGATAATACAACTGACTTTTGAGTACTATTGGCTTGCTGATGTAAGAGCTTGTCCAAACCATTAGGTCGAAATTAAGCGAACTATCAGCATATTCTGTGAAAAGCACATCGGGCTTTGGTCGCTTAAGTACATCGGGGTGCTTTTCTGCAACTTCCATCAATAGCTTCTTTATCTGTGCCGGATCTTCATTGTACGATACCCCAACCGGAATATGAAAGCGAATGTTTCTATCATTATGGCTCCAGTTGATCACCTGTTTGCTGATGAACTCAGAATTTGGGATGATGATGGAAATATTATCGTTGGTGTTTACCGTGGTAGCACGGGAAGAAACTTTTACTACATCGCCAGAAACATTGCCTACTTCAATTCTATCGCCCACTTTAATGGGGCGCTCAAAGAGAATAATTAGACCCGAAACAAAGTTGTTGGCAATGTTTTGAAGCCCAAAACCTAAACCAACACCAAGAGCACCCGCCAGTACATTGAGCGAACCTAGGTTAATAGTGTTTTGAATGATCAACAGTCCACCTAGTAAAATGGCCATATATTGAATAATGGTGCCAATAGACTGGCTTACACCTATATCGTCAGAGTAGCGGCTAAGTATCTGCTTTACAAAAATGGTTTTGAGCTTGCCGCTGAAGAATACTAAAAGGATAAAGAAGAAGAGTACCCGTAATATATCGAAGAATGTAATTGGGTTCTCCTTATTGGCTGATATATCGAAATTGAATCTATTAAAACCAATGTTCGATAGAATGACAACCAGACCTAGTACTAGAATGATGTACTTAGTGGTATTGCCAATAGAAAGTACAGTTTTTCTATCGTGAACGTAGCGCTCTAATATGCGGTTTATCAGTACCGATCGAACCAGGTTGCCCAGCAGATTTACCAAAAACATGAAGACAATTGGTAGAATTATTTCAGTTAAGGTGAGCTCAAAGCCCATAACCTGAAAACCTTCACCGAGAGCCGGCAATTCTGAGTTAATAAATTCGATCAGCTTATCGTAGAACGAGAAAGCCTCTTCCATTGTGCCAATATAAAAACTTTGGTTAATTAAGGGAGCAAGAGAGACGAATCTCCATAGCTCAAAAAGCGATAATTATTTTCCAACGCATGATTGTACACTTTTTTCCAGTTTCCTTTCAAAAAGGCACTCACCAAAAGTAGTAAGGTGCTTCCCGGTTGGTGAAAGTTGGTTATCAGTCCGTTACAAACTCTAAATTGATATCCCGGCATAATAAATATTTCAGTTTTCCCTATCAACTGACTTATATCGCCTTTGTTCATCCAATTTAAAATGGCCTGGAAAGATTCTTTTCTAGCAGGTAAATTTTCGCTGTTGTTGTAAATCTCCAGTTTTTGAATGTCGAAAGATTCGTTGCCGTTCAGTAAACGCACACCAAACCAGTACAAGCTTTCCAAAGTACGCATAGAGGTAGTGCCGACAGGAATAACGAATTCACTATTGATCACATCTTCAATGGCTTGTTTTTCAACCGCCATTTGCTCCGAATGCATGGGGTGGTCTTTAGGGTTTTTAACCTTTATGGGCTGAAAGGTACCAGCGCTTACATGCAGGGTTAAAAAACTCTCTTTTACTCCGTTGTTGGCGAGCTCTTCTAATACCTTATCAGTAAAGTGGAGGCCAGCTGTTGGGGCAGCTACTGCTCCTTCTTTTTCAGAATAAACAGTTTGGTAGCGCTCTTTATCTGCATCAATAGCCTCTCGGTTCAGGTAGGGTGGAAGTGGTACCTTTCCGGCTAGCTCAACAATCTCGGCAAATGAGTAATTGGTATTGTCCCAAGTAAAGGATATGCACATTTCGCTTCGGTTTTCAATCGAGGCAGTAAGCGTAATGTCAACTGTGCCATCATTAAGGCTTAGCTTTAATGTTTGCCCATCTTTCCACTTTTTAAAGTTGCCCACCATACACTCCCAAGTAACGGCATCCGTAGCCTCCATTACTTGGCTTATTACTTCAGAAGGTTGAAGTGGTTTTAGTAGAAAAATTTCGATAAGTGCGCCTGTGTCTTTGTGAAAGAAAAGTCGGGCAGGAATAACCTTGGTATTGTTGAAAAACAGTGTGGTGTTTGCCGGAAGCTCACTCCCTATCTTACTGAAAGTACTGTCTTTGATCTCACCATCTCTATAAACCAACAGCTGACTGCTGTCTCGTTGGTCCAGCGGGTGTTTGGCTATTCGCTCTTCGGGTAGGTCGTAAACCAAAAGCGATAAATTATCGGGTGCATTTTCCTGATTCAAGGGCAAGATTTTTCCTTTAATACGATGCAAAAAAAGTGATTTGAACGCCTACGAACAAACCTGTAAAAGGATACAGTGTGACGAAAGTGTTCACTCTAATGCACGAAAGCGTACACTTTTGTTTTGGTATGGCGGATTGTTTGTTTGTAACTGTTTGATAGATAGGTTCTTATTGTTTTTGGCATACGGATTGGCTATTAATTGGCAGGTCAAAAACAACGGTCAAATTTTAGGTCAAATTTCCGCCATATGGCGGAACTCAAAATATCAAACAACATGAAACTCATTACAAAAAAGAACATCTCATTCAGCCTTGCAGTAGTTATGGCAGGGCTGATTATCACTTCAGCAACTGCAGCTCCTAAAACTGAGGAGCATGTAAGTCTTGCCAACCCGGCACTCAACGAATTTGTAGCAGATTATATGGCATCATTTGACGATGCTGAGTTTGAAATGCCAGCACAAGTTAAGCTATACAATGCGCAAGACGAATTGGTGTTTGACGGTTCCGCAGAAGAAATGGATTCGGAGCAACAAACATTGCTAAGACAAGCAAAACTTTTGACTACCATGGGTAGCGCAAAGTATTACAAGATATTTCACTAGTTAGTAGTTTTAGTTTAAGGTTGATTAAGGTGATTTCGTACGGAGGTCACCTTATCACATTTATAGGGGGCTGGCCTAATTAATATCTTCTAACGAAACCAGCATAAACCTGAGCTCGTCTCCGGGTTTCATCTGCCCTACTAAATCTAGGTCTTCAGTAACTACATTGGTTATCCGCGGGTAGCCACCTGTTGTTTGGGCATCGGCAGTAAGTATTATTGGTTTGCCCGAGCCTGTAATTTGCACAGTGCCTGGTATTACACCAGAAGATATCTCTTCGCCTTTTGCTTTGTACTGCGCTAGGGTTTCATTCAGCCGGTAACCCATCCTGTTCGAGTCGCTCGAAATACTAAAGGTTTTTTCAAAAAACTCCTGAATTACCTCCAACTCAAACTGTTCGAAGTCAGGGCCTGTAACCACACGTAAAATTGTGCAGCTAGTGTAAATGGGCCTTTTTGCCTCATCAATTATTCGTTTTTCAATTGGCTTGTGCGGATGAAAAGTTAGTGTGTCACCATCGGAGAAATGGCTCACCATGCCAGTGTGCTTTACGTAGTCTGATGGTGCACTATGGCTGCCCAGCCAAGCTGGTTCCGTGGTTTTTCCGCCAGCAGCCAGAAAAATTCTGCAGCCTGCACTTGTTCCTTTTAACTTAATGGTATCCCCAGTTTTTACTTCAATTGTTTCAAAAAGTGGGAGCGGAGATTTATTCAATTTGCCAGCAAATTGAGCTCCTGCGAAGGCGATTTGGCCATTGCCTTCAATTTCAATTTCCGGCCCTAACAAAGTAATTTCTATGACAGGTGTGTCGTCTGAATTCCCTACCAAATAATTGGCCATTTGCATAGACTCTTTGTCCATGGCGCCACTTATTGGAATACCAATGTCTTGCTGTCCAAAACGCCCAAAGTCTTGAATGCTGGTAAAGAAGCCAGCCTTTTTAAAATGCAGCCTTAGTTCTTCAGCCATTGCTTATTTCTGGTTCAAAAATTTCTGTTTCAATTTTCAGCTGAATGATCTTGTACTCATCTTCTGAAATCGCTCTGAACTTTACCTTGTCGCCAGCTTCAAGAAAGTTCGGTTTTTCTTTTTCAGGGTCGAACATTTTCATTGGCGTGGTGCCAATAATTTGCCAGCCTCCAGGGGCTTCGGCAGGGTAAATGCCTGTTTGTAAGCCAGCTAAACCCACTGCACCTTGGTGCACTTTTAATCTTGGTGTTTCTTTTCTAGGGCTTTTTAAAGCCTCGGGTAGGGTGCCCATGTATGCAAAACCTGCCACAAATCCCAGCATATAAACGTGGTATTCGTGGCTAGTGTGTAGTTGAACAATCTCTTGTTTTGAACAACCTGTTAGGCCAGTAACTTCACTCATATCTGGCGCATAAGTGTCATCGTAACAGACCGGGATAGTAACTTTTCTACCCGAGTTTGTGGTGATTTCATCGAGTTGGTCAAAGGTTGCTTTTACCAATTTTTCAAGACCGTTATAGTTCAGGTAGGTACTGTTGAAGCCCAAGGTGAGCGATTGGTAAGCAGGAATAGAAAATGTTATTCCTGCGTGGTCTTTTAAGGCCTTGTGTAGCGCAATAACTTGCTGACTAATTGCTGGGTCAATGCGTTTTTCAAAGCTGACCAGTAAAGCGCTGTCGCCATATGGTTGCAGCTTCATCATGAATTGTCCTTAATTTGCTCTTTTAGGCTTTTGGCAATTGCCAATGCTGCTGGGTTATCTCCGTGAATACAAAAGCTGTCGGCTACTAGGGAAACTTTGTCACCGGCCAGTGTTTGTGTAAAAAGTGCGTTGGCGATTGATAAAACCTGTTCACAAGCATCTTTCGGGTTGGTAATGAGTGCTTCTGGTAGACTTCTTGATCTTAGTTTTCCGTCTATTTCGTACCTGCGATCTGCAAAGGCTTCAGCGATAAAGGTACTGCCTGCTTCTTCTACAAGGGTTTTCATATGGCTACCTGCCAAACCCATAATTGAAAGGGACGAATCTATTGATCTAATAGCTTGGATAACAACCTGAGCATCGGCTTTGTTTTGTGCTATGTGATTGTAAAGGGCTCCGTGCGGCTTTACATAAGCCAGTTTTCCGCCATTGGCTTCAACCAAGCCCTTAAGTGCAGCTACCTGATACTTAATAAATGATGCTAATTCTTCGGGTTTCATGGCGATTACCCTGCGGCCGAAACCTTGTAGGTCGGGGTAGCCCGGGTGAGCACCAATTCTTACATTGTGTTCTAAGGCAAGGCAAATGGTGCGTTCAATGTGCACAGGGTCGCCACCGTGCATGCCGCAGGCAATATTGGCTGAATTAATGTAAGGCATTAGGGCGGTATCGTTACCAATATGGTAGTTACCATAGCTTTCGCCCATATCGCAGTTAATGTCGATGGATTTAGTTAGTCCCATTCGGACTAAGTTAGTAAAAGGAATGAAGTTATTTGCCCGTTTGGGGAGCTGACTTGATAATCTAATTAATCAATTGTCTATCCAACTATAGTGCTTGCTATTGTTCCAGCCATAAAGAGCAATGCTTACTCCTGAGTTCTTTTCGATGTTTGCTGATGTAAATGTTGCAAGCACATCTGATAGATCGTTAAATACTTCAGTACTGGTGTACTTAAAGTATTTCGATGGGTGGTTGACCCAATGGCCATCAGAAGACTCAGGGTAAGGTATTCTGCCTTCTCCTTCAAAATTGAACTCCTGTAAATTGGGGTTTGCTTTTAGAATATTCAGAAAATCATTGTAGATGTGTTGATTATCAGTGTTTGTACCACAAACAAAGGCAAATGAATTTTCAGGTAGCCTGAAGGTATTCGAATAGAGGGATTGGGTAAAGGAGTCTTTAAGTGCTTTGATGGAAACTTTCTCTTCGCTTATTTTTACATCATATTGATCAATTCGGTTTCCATTAATAAATGTTAGTTTTTCAACACTTTCAGGAAGGTCGATTTGTGCTCTTGCAGGGCCTAGGGCAGTTAGGCAAAGTGTCGATTTTGAAATTTTTTCCAGCCTTATGATTAACTCATTGCCCAAGGTGAATTGAGTAGTAGCAATACCGAAGTTGTAGCAAGGAAATATTTCGGCAGTTTCGAGTTTTAGCCTTAAAACTGGGGTTTGAGTTTCGTTGGAGTCATAGTTTTCGACTGGCATGAATAGAATTTCTTCATCAACAGATGTGTTTGACTTGTATTTCGAGTATTCAAGCTCATCAAATGGAGTGTCTTCGGTATCACAGGCATAAAACAGACAAATGAGCAGTGATAAAAGCAACTTTTTCATTGGCTTAATTCCCTCCATAAAACGGACCGTCAATTCCTACAATATGGCAGCAGTCGTGGCCAACCACAAAGTCTTGCTCTATTACAACTTCATTATTCGCGGAGCCAACAAACCGAAGGGTAGAGCCACTCTTTTTAACCTCCTCCAACTGGCTATCAGTTGCTACTATGTAGGCTGCTAATCGGTCGTGGGTATCGTTGTTGGTGAAGTTGTAGATGTTATCGTTGTCCAGATTTTTCACATAATAGCTATCGAGTAAAACGGCTTGTCCATCTTTGGTTGGCTGAAAAAGCAGAGACCGGTATTCTTCAGTACAACCAATGTTCGTTGGGCATTCGTCAGGGTAAACGCAGCAGTCTTCTTCTTCGCAAGCCATAATTGTGAGTGTCAAAACGGTTGCGAAAAGTATTTTGAGTTTGTTCATGTCTTTGGGCTTTGTAATGAGTTAGACACAATTGGGCCAGCCTTTGGTTGGAATGAGCAGCGGCTTAAACATAGCCCACTTTTTTAAACCAGTTGTAGGTAAGGTTTATGGTGTCTTGCAAGTCCAGCTCCGGTTCATAGCCCAGTTCTTTTTTTGCTTTTACCATGTTTAAATGCTGCCCTTGCGAAAGCACCGTTATAGCCGTATCGCTAAGGGTTGGGAGTTCGCCTCGAAAGAGTGCATAGCGGGTTTCCTGAAATTTAGAGATGATTTTTGCTAGCCTAAGCGGCATTGTTTTTTCCAACAACGGAATTTCAGCTTTTTGGCAAATCAACTCCACCAATGTTTTAATGTCGGTATTGTGTCCGCCAATAATGTAGCGTTCTCCAGCTGTACCTTTTTCCAATGCGTACAACAGCCCTCTGCCAGCATCTCGTCCAAAAACCACGTTTCTTTCTCCATGAATGTAAGCAGGCAGTTTTTGGTTGGCCACAGCGGTGATTAGCCGGCCAGTGGACGGACCGAAATCGTATTCGCCAAAGGTCATGGTAGGAATGCCAACAACAATAGGAATGCCATCTTTTCCTGCCTCGCGCGCCATTTCATCCATAAGGTATTTTACATGCAAATAGGCCGAGTTGAGTTCTGGTACTTTGGTATAGATGTCGCCTTCGTTGGCTTGTCGGTCAGTTCTTTTTGGTATGGCTATACTGCCTCCGACATAAAGCGCCTTAGCAATTTTGTTTTCCGAGAGGGCATCTAAAAAAAACTTCATTTGAAGCCGTGCAGTTTTTACCTCCTGGGCCAATGGTTTTGGAATAGTGGGGTAGTAGGCCGCGGCATTTACTACAGCATCAAGGCCTGCAAAAGCCCGAATTAAGCTGCCGCGATCATTGAGGTCGGCAATGCGGCTTTCATAAGTAAGGTCTGCTATTTTAGATTGGTCGGTGTTGGCTCGGTGAATAAGCACCAGCTCGTGCTGGTGCAATAAAGCCTGAATAGCAATGTGGTGGCCTAAAAGTCCTGAGCCACCAAGTATGCCGATTTTCATATGTTGAAGATACAGGTTTTTTCGAACCCGTTAATCGTCATCTTCGTCATCATCATCTCCGTAAGGATCGCTGTCATCGTCCTCATCATCATCCAAGTCGTCCCCGTGCTTCTCTTCATACTCTTCTCTAATGGAGGATTTTAGCGTTCCATCATCATCGTAGTCGTCATCGTCCTCAATGATTTGTTGTGCTTCAGCAATCGTCATTCTTACCAAATAATACTTGTCTTCTGCCTCAAACGGAAGTGCAGAAACAAGCTTGCCTTCTTTGTTGGTAAATCGAATTAGGTTGTCCTCAAATCCATCAGGATACTCGAGTTTAATTTGTTCTTGAATCGCTTTTTCAAGCTTTTCAAAATCTTTAATAACACGCGGTTTTGAAGAAGGTGTACTCATTTCATTCAATTAAAGCGGAAATATCTTCGAATTCTTGATAAAGTCAATCTATCGAAATGAATTTAATATGAATTTTTTAAAGATGGAATTACTAATTGGTTGATTATCAATTATTAAAAGACTAGTAGCCTTTGCCCAAAAGATCGATTTTACCTTTTGGCCAACTGATTTCTTTTGGGAAAATCATTATGTAATCATCCCAGAAGGGGTTTGCTTCGGGCTTTTCTTGGTTCAAAGAGTTCACAATCTGATTGTTAATTAACCTACAGTTTAACTTTTTATAAAACTGTGGTACGCCTGTTTGAAATAGGCAAGTATCAATTTCTCCTTCGGGAAGTCGGTTAAAAGCTTGCGTAACTACGAGTGCGCCCAAACCTCGGCCTCGCTGGGCGGTGTCCACACATACTGCACCTAGCCCAAGTATGGTTCGCTCGCCTTTGCTTGTTGTAATTTTTCGAGGGAAAGACTCGGCATACCCAATCACTTTATCTTCTTCAATAATAAAGTGACAAACCTTATTGGGAGTTCTACTCTTAAACGCATTAAGCATCTCTGCCTCGGTTGCTTTTTCTGCGTAGGCTTCTGGCCAAGTAGCACGAATTAGGTACTCGGCTTTGAGCATGAGTGCCTCGGGAATAACTGAGTGCTGAAGGTTTTGGACTTCCATTAAGAAACTTGCTTGGCAAAAAAGTTTAGTGCTTGATCCCTTTTGTGTTTGTCTGTTGCCAACTCAATCAGAATATCTAGCAACTCTGCATAAGTAATGCCGGTCGCCTCCCACATTTTAGGGTACATGCTAATATTGGTAAAGCCCGGCAATGTGTTGATCTCATTGATCATCAATTCACCATCTTCGGTAAGGAAGAAGTCCACTCTTGCCAATCCTTCACAACCCAATGTTTGGAAGGCTTTTACGGCCGTATCGCGAATGCCTTGAACTTGGCCTTCTGTAATTTCTGCCGGAATTACGGTGCTTGACGCGTTTGAGTCTACATACTTAGATTCGAAGTCGTAAAAGTCGGAAGTCATTACGATTTCGCCCGGCAGCGATGCCTTTGGCGATTCGTTGCCCAAAACAGCGCATTCTATTTCCCTGCCTTTAATCGATTTTTCAATCAATACTTTGTGGTCAAGTTTTAAGCCTTCTGCCAAGTATTTATTGTAGTCGGCTTCGGTGCTCACTTTGTACACCCCAACGGATGACCCCAGATTAGCGGGTTTTAAAAACATAGGGATGCCAAGGGTGTTTTGTGCTTCGTCAAAACTTGGTTTGTGCTGAGGGGTAGCCATTAAATAAGGGGCTATGTTAATACCCGCATCGCGTAGCAAGCGCTTGGTAATGTCTTTGTCCATGCATGCCGCAGAAGCCAGTACATCGCAACCTACAAAGGCCAAGTTGAGCATTCGGAAGTAACCTTGTATGGTGCCGTCTTCTCCAAAAGCTCCGTGAAGCACCGGAAATACTAGGTCTAAGGTTTGAATGCTTTGGCCAGTCTGCGAATTAATGGCGTGTACTTCAGCACCTCTATTGGTAAGGGTGATGGCCGGAGCATTTTCCGTTGCATCAATGTCTAATTCGGGTAGTAAATACCAGGTGCCATCAATGGCAATTTTGATAAGCGAAAGGTTATATTTCTCTTTATCAATGTGTTTAAGAATGCTTTTGGTGGAAAGTTTGGAGATTTCATGTTCTGTAGATTTACCTCCAAAAATGATGGCCACGTTTTGTTTCGACATGTGCTTTGAATTAATATTTGAAGAACGATAAAGGGCGATAAATTTCATATAGTCTTGGTGATTTTATTCAACTTTTTGATGAATTTTGCCGCCCTATTCTTTGATTTATTGAGCGCTCGTTATTCGGAGGAGCAGTGGATTGACTGGGTTGATCGACTGGCTGCTGAAGATTATGTGGTGATAGATGATTTTATTGCCCAAGATGAACTTCAGCAATTGCGTGGTTTTCTTCATGAAAGAAATGAAGAAAATGAATTTGAAAAAGCCGGAATTGGTTCGGTTTTTCAGCATACCATTGATAAGGAAATCCGTGGTGACTTTATCTATTGGCTGGCCAAAGCCCGCGATACTTCTATTGATTTTGCATTTGCTTACGCAGAGGAGTTAATGGGGTATTTGAACCGCTACTGCTTTTTGAGTTTGAGCGACTATGAATTCCATTTGGCGCATTACCCAAAAGGTACTTTTTACCAAAAGCATATCGATCAGTTTAAAGGGAGGGGTAACCGCATAATTTCATTCGTACTTTATTTGAACGTTGGCTGGCAGCCGGGCGATGGGGGCGAGATCCGCATTTTTAAAGAAGATTCCACTTTTGATGTTGAGCCAATAGGCGCCAGGCTGGTGCTTTTTAAGAGCATGGATGTACCGCATGAGGTACTGAAAACCAACGTGAGCCGCTACAGTCTTACCGGATGGTTGCTAAACAAGCCTAGCCAGTTAGGTTATTTGTTGGGGTAGCATTTATTCGGAATTATTATCTTCCGAAATGAAGTCCAAACTACTCAACTACTTATTCTGGCTGGTAATAGCTGCCGCATTCATTGGACCCGGTACGGTAACCACTGCAGCCTCGGCCGGTGCCGGATATCAATATCAGTTGCTTTGGGCCATGGTATTTAGCATTGTGGCTTGCATGCTCTTACAAGAAGCAGCAGCCAGAATTACCGTAATGAGCGGCAACAGTTTGGGTGAAGCAATAAAACATCGGTTTACTGCTAAAGGCTACGTTTGGTTGATTGGTATAGCCATTTTTTTAGGCTGTATTGCTTATGAAGCTGGTAATATTCTAGGTGCTATTTCTGGTTTGGCTTTGCTCAATTTTGATATTCCGCAGTGGGTTTTTACCACAGTAATAGTTGTTTGCTCTTTGGTGTTGCTTTATGCGGGCAAAACTAAGTTGGTGCCGAACATTTTGGGTGCTTTGGTAGCGGTAATGGGTATCGGGCTATTCTATGCCGCTTTTAGCGTTGAACTTGATGTATCGGCAATGGCAAAGGGTTTTGTAACACCAAGAATTCCCGAGGGAGGAACTTTGATTGTACTTGGGTTGATTGGAACCACCATAGTGCCTTACAATATATTTTTAGGCTCTGGCTTGGCACAGGGTAAGGATTTGAAAACGGTGCGTTCGGGGTTAATACCATCCATAATGATTGGCGGCCTAATTTCCATTGCTGTGATATTGGTAGGTGCGGCTTTGGCTGAAGACTTCAGCTTTGAAGCATTATATAATATGCTCGTTCAAAATCACGGCAAGTCAATGGGCTTTCTGTTTGCCTTTGGCTTATTCGGGGCTGGCTTTACTTCTACCATTACGGCTGCGTTGGCGGGGGCAATCACCATTCGCAGCATTCACCCCAAAGGAGCGGTGTGGAGCGATACATCTAAACAATTTAGGTTGCTTTGGTTTTCGGTTGTATTGGTTGGTTTTGCTTTCGGGGTTTCAGGCATTAAGCCTATACCGGTAATTGTCGCGGCCCAGGCAGCCAACGGATTTATTCTTCCCTTACTAACACTTTCTATATGGGTTGTGGTTAACAATCGCGACTTGGTAAAAGCAGAAACAAACGGACTACTGCTCAATTTGGGTATGGCATTTACGCTTTTTGTAACTTCTATTTTGGGTTTGCTCAATATGTTTAAGGCTGGTTATTTTGTTGTTGGAGGAACATTTAGTTTTTCGGGCGTAAACCAGTGGATTATTCTTATTGTGGCACTTTTGATTAGTCTATTGGGACTACGTTTGGTGCTGAAAGAACGAAAGTTAACATTCACGTCATTTTAATTTCAAAGGCTTTTGTTGCTCTGAGTGTCAAATCAACCGTACTTTTGGGGATGCAAAAGAAATACTGGCTATTTACATTAGTTTTTCTTCTCGCAACAGCTTGTGGAGGAGGTAGTGACGATCCTAACCCGACACCCGATCCAGACCCGGATCCGGAACCGGTAGAGAACCCTTATGAAGACTGTTTGGTCGAAGTTTCCGACAATACAATTGAGTTGGTGACTTGGAACATTGAGAACTTTCCGCAATTGGGAAGCACAGTTGAAAGGGTAGAAGAGATAATTGAATCTTATGATGCAGATGTTATTGCTGTACAGGAAATAAAGTCTTTAGATGATTTTGCAGATTTGATTGAAGCCCTTGATGGTTGGTCTGGTCATGTAGAGCATGTAAGTGGAAGCTCGCAAAGACTGGGTTACCTATATAAAGAGAGTGAAATTACCGTGGTAACCGCTCCAATGAACCTTTTTGAGGAAAGCACTGAGGAATATGACGATGCTTTTACTTCTGTAAGAAGACCTTTGTATATGCGAGTAGAGCACACAAGCGGTACTGTGTTGGACCTAATTACGGTTCATCTAAAGTGTTGCAATGGCTCTGAAGATAGAAGAAGAAGTGCTTCTGAACTTATTAAAGCATACATAGACGATAACCTAAGTACTGATAATGTTGTGGTGCTTGGCGATTTTAATGATGAAATTGTTGATCAAACAGACAATGTTTTCCAGAACTTTATTGATGATGCGGATAATTTCAAGTTCGCTACAATGCCCTTGGCACAGGGGCCTTCAAGTGAATGGTCCTACCCAAGTTGGCCAAGCCAAATCGATCAGATTTTGATCAGCAATGAGCTTTTCGATAACGAAATTTATACTACGACCATTAAGCCAGGTGGCTGTTCAGTTGATTATTCTGATGCGGTGTCTGATCACCGTCCGGTAATCATTAGCCTAAGTGCTAACTAAGAAATTGTAAATGGATTAAAAAAAGCCCTTAAGTGTCACTTAAGGGCTTTTTTGCCTTTGTAGGCAAGTGTAGACGTTTACTTCATCAAGTCCTCAAAAACCTGCTGAACATAATCAGTAATGGTAGTAAGGTATTCAAAGTTTACTGTTTCAAAAGTGTCGGTTGGCTTGTGGTAATGCGGTGTGGTATCACCGTTTTTATATTCCTCTGTAATGCCTGTAGCGGCAAAACCGAGCCTTCTGAATGAACGGTGGTCTGTAGATGTAACATCCGACATTTGAATAGGGAAGTCATAATTGAATTGCTTAGCCACTTTTAAATAGTGGTTCTTAATTTCCTCAGTTGGCATTTCTAGTTCAATGCCTTTGTCCCCGTCATTGTCCCAAGCCAATTGATCGATGGTGTGTACAGAAACCACATCGAGTTTTTCGTCTACTAGTTTTTGAGCATAAGCTTTGCTGCCAATCAGTCCGCGTTCTTCTTCATCAAAAAACACGATTTTCATGTTGTATTTTCTATTTGGTAGGGAAGCAATGTGCTTTGCAACTGAGTAAGCCAGAGCGACACCAGAGGCGTTATCATTTGCGCCAGGGCAGTTTTCAACGCTATCGTAATGTGCGCCAAGTACTATCCATTTGTCGGTTTTGCTCGTTGCCATAATGGTGCCTACTACATTGTTGCCGGTTTCGCTATAGTTTTCAATTTCAGCTTTATCGCAGAATGGAGCGAGCTGTTCTTTTAGGTAGCTGGCTGCTATTTTCCTCGACTCCTGAGTAAATCGGTCTTTCAATTTTGTGCTTCCTTCAATCGCCTCGTGACCGGTAAGTTTTGCCAATATGGCTACTTGGTCAGGCTTGGCGCCTTCTTGAAAAGCAAATGCTGCAAGCGATAAAAATGACAAGCAGAGTGTGAAAAGTGACTTTTTGAGTTTCATAAAAGTAGGTTCTTGATCGTTGAATTTGAGTCTTCGAGTTTAAAGATCATTTGGCGTATTTCCTCATAAAAACGGTCGAATGGTATTGAGATGAAGTGTTTGAGTATTGAAGCGAGTAAAACAACTGATTGCAGGAATACTCATCATCGTTTGCAACTAGGATGTATGATCGATTTACAATCGGAATACGACTCCTTTGGTGTCTCCACCAAAGAATAAAGACTCAGAGTAAATCGGTGAGGACACCGATTTTGGCAAGAGGTGATATTAAGCGGTTTATACTTTCTCACATTGGTTAAATCATTAAAGTGGTATTTGTCAGGTGTATTTCCCATTTAAATCAAAAAGTTAATTTTCCGTTTGCTTTCAAAAATTCCTTTTCTACATTTGAGCCAACAATGAGAAACAGTACAGTACATAACGCATGGTGGTGGCACGTAACGAATTCCGTTCACGTGGACTAGTGCTTTGTACCTATATAATATTTAAAAGCCCGCAGTTCATGCGGGCTTTTTTCGTTTTAGGGCTTTTTAAAAATGCCTTTTAAATCCTGAAAAGGGACTTTTGGAAAAGAAGAATGACCGACTCGGCAAATAAGGATTGAGTCAAAGCGACAAAAGGAAATGAACAAGATTAAACTAAATACCGATTACCAAAAGCTGCTAGCAGACACGGTTACACCTGTGAGCATTTATCTAAAGCTGCGCGACAGGTACGAAAAACCAATTCTGCTGGAAAGCTCAGACTACCATGGCAGCGACAACAGCTTCTCGTACATCTGCTGCGACCCGATTGCTAGCCTAGAGGTAAAGTCAGGTCATTATAAAATGACTTTGCCTAATGAGACAGAGGAAGGAACCGTAGCGAATAACGAAGCACATAAGCTGCTCAATCAATTCAGCAACCTTTTCGAAACGGACGAAAACCCTTTTAAATTCATTAATAATGGGCTTTTTGGATACATCGGTTACGATGCGGTGCAGTACTTCGAGAATATTCCGGTAGCTGATTCGAAGGAAGATCAGTACGGAATTCCTGACATGCTATACCACGTATATCGTTACGTAATTGCCATCGACCATTTCAAAAATGAGCTTTACGTTTTTGAGCATTTCCCAGAAGGTACCGAAGCGAAAGGCATTGCCCCGCTGCGCAACTTGGTGAACAATAAGAACTTTCCTTCTTACGCATTCAGCACAGAAGGAGATGAGCTTTCGAACTACAATGACGAGCAGTTCCTGGAGATTATTGATAAGGGAATGAAGCACTGCTTTAGAGGAGACGTTTTTCAGATTGTGCTCTCGCGCAGATTCCAAAAGAACTTTAAAGGAGATGAGTTTAATGTATATCGAGCGTTACGCTCCATTAACCCATCTCCTTATTTATTTTACTTCGATTTTGGTAGTTATAAGATCTTCGGATCCAGCCCAGAGGCACAGTTGGTTATTCAGGATAGAAAGGCTACGATTCACCCAATTGCAGGCACCTTTAAACGTACAGGAAACGATGCGGCCGATGCCGAACTAGCGCGTAAACTGCATGCTGATCCAAAAGAGAATTCGGAGCACGTAATGTTGGTAGACTTGGCCAGAAATGATCTGAGTCGTGCCGGCTCTAATGTGGAGGTGGAGACCTACAAAGAGGTGCAATATTATTCGCACGTGATTCACTTGGTTTCGAAAGTTACAGGTACACTTGACGATAATGTAGAGCCGACCAAAATGGTGGCCGATACATTCCCAGCAGGTACACTTAGCGGAGCACCAAAAGTACGCGCCATGCAGTTGATCAATGAGTATGAGCAAACCCGAAGAGGCTTTTACGGTGGCGCCATCGGTTTTATGGGCTTCAATGGCGACTTCAATCATGCGATTATGATTCGTTCATTCTTGAGTAAGAACGGCAGTTTGTTCTATCAAGCTGGCGCAGGTGTAGTAGCCAAGTCTAACCGTGAATCGGAACTGCAAGAAGTGAATAACAAAGTGGCTGCTTTGAGAAAGGCACTGTCAATGGCAGAGGATATAGGATAGAAGTTGAAAGAATTCAGCCAAGCGGTAATCTATTTAACTGATTTCTGATTGCCGATTAACTGATAACCAGAGCAAAGCGAAACAATGAAAATATTAGTACTAGATAATTACGATTCATTCACCTATAACTTGGTGCACTACCTTAAGGAGCTTGGGCATGCTGCGGAAATGGATGTTTACCGCAACGACCAAATTGCACTGGAAGATGTAGCCAAGTACGACAAGATATTACTGTCGCCCGGGCCAGGAATTCCGGAGGAGGCAGGTATACTGCTAGAGGTGATCAAAACCTACGGGCCTACAAAGAGTATTCTAGGTGTTTGCCTCGGGCATCAGGCGATTAGCGAAGTGTATGGCTCTAAGCTTTACAATATGCCTGAAGTCTTGCATGGTGTTTCTAGCCAGGTGAAAGTGACAGAAAAAGGAGATCGTTTGTTCAAGCATATTCCTGAAGAATACACCATTTGCCACTACCATAGTTGGAATGTTGACAAAGCAAATTTGGGAGATGACTTGTTAGTTACTGCTGTAGATGAATTCGGAGAGATCATGGCGATTAGCCACAAAGAATATGACGTAAAAGGTGTGCAGTTCCATCCAGAATCTATCATGACAGAGCATGGGCATCAATTACTTAAAAACTGGTTAATGGGTGAATAGTTAATGGTTATTCGTAACCCCGAATAACTGATAACTAAAGAAATGAAAGAAATACTTTTAAAAGCCTCACCCCAAACCCCTCTCCAAGGAGAGGGGCTTAGCCAACTGCAAGTGTGGACAAAGTCTGCAAAAATCTTGTAGCGGGTATCGTCTTCCTCCCTGGGGGAAGATAAGAGATGGGGGCTTTATGAATGAGGTGAGCTCTAATTTTAAGTTTAGCTATTAAAGCATGAAACTAAAGAAATGAAAGAAATACTAAACCAACTTATTGAATATAAAACGCTGGAAAAGGGCACTGCAAAGGAGATTCTGATCAATCTGGCGCAAGGAAAATACAACCAAAGTCAGGTAGCATCTTTCCTTACCGTGTACCTTATGCGTAGCATCACGGTAGAAGAATTGGAAGGCTTTCGCGATGCCATGCTCGACCTTTGTATTCCGGTAGAAATTCCTGAATACGATGCAATAGACCTTTGCGGAACTGGCGGTGACGGAAAGAATACCTTCAACATCTCTACGCTGTCTTCATTTATTGTGGCTGCAGCCGGACAGCATGTGGCTAAGCACGGAAACAATGGCGTTTCTTCAGTGTCGGGTTCTTCTAACCTAATGGCGCATTTCGGCTATCAATTCACCAGCGATATTGACAAAATCAAGAAGAGCCTTGATGAATGTGGGCTATGCTTTTTACACGCGCCATTATTTCACCCAGCCATGAAGAATGTAGCACCGATTCGTAGAGAATTGGGTGTGAAAACCTTCTTTAACATGCTTGGGCCGATGGTAAACCCATCATTCCCGAAGAAGCAATTGGTAGGCGTTTTTAGTTTGGAACTAGCAAGGCTTTACGGTTACCTGTACCAAAAAACAGATAAGAAATTCGTGATCCTCCATGCACTGGATGGTTACGATGAGATATCGCTGACCGGTTCATTTAAGAAAATTAGTAACGGTCAGGAAGAAATCATAAGTCCTGAACGGATTGGCCTTTCAACTATAAAGGCTGAAGAAATTTTCGGTGGACAAACTGTAGAAGAGTCGGCCAAGATTTTCGAAAACATATTGAAGGGTGAAGGAACAAAGCCACAGAATGAAGTGGTGATAGCCAATGCAGCTATGGCCATTCAGTGTGGCAAAGGCGTAAGCACCGATGATGCCATTGGCATGGCCAAAGAAGCCCTCAAAAGTGGCAAAGCATTAAAAACATTTAGAAGAATATTGGAATTATAAACGAGTCGATTGTCCATTGACTATTGACCATTGACAAAACATGGATATACTACAAAAAATCATCGCTCAAAAGGAAAAGGAAGTAGCTGACAAACAGTCGCTTTATCCTGAAAAATTGCTTGAGAAAAGCACTTATTTCGAAGGGCGAACCATTTCACTTAAGCGATACATTACACGCGAGGATAAGTCGGGTATTATTGCTGAATTCAAGCGTCAGTCGCCATCAAAGGGTGTTATCAACGCACATGCTAAGGTAGAGCGCACAACCATCGGCTACATGCAGGCTGGCGCTTCGGCACTTTCTGTACTTACCGATAAAGAGTTCTTCGGTGGTTCGAATGAAGACTTAAGTACCGCCAGAAAATTTAACTTCTGCCCAGTGCTGCGCAAAGACTTCATTATAGACGAATACCAGATCGTGGAGGCAAAGTCTATTGGTGCTGATGCCATTTTGCTTATCGCGGCTGCTTTAGAGCCAAAGC
Organism: Roseivirga pacifica; assembly: GCF_900111145.1. Taxonomy (GTDB): domain Bacteria; phylum Bacteroidota; class Bacteroidia; order Cytophagales; family Cyclobacteriaceae; genus Roseivirga; species Roseivirga pacifica. The sequence continues at coordinate 1,280,185 of NZ_FOIR01000002.1, read as the reverse complement.
GATTGAAGGAGCTGGCTGCATTCGCCAAGTCTTTTGGTTTAGAGGTGCTAATGGAAGTGCATAACGAGGCTGAGTTGGAAAACAACCTGAATGAACATTTGGATGTAGTTGGAGTGAATAATAGAAACCTCAAAACTTTCGAAACTACAATTGAAACTTCTAAAGCATTGGTGGATAAGATTCCGAATGAATTCGTGAAGATATCGGAAAGCGGTATTAGCGATCCAGAAACCATTATCGACTTAAAAGCATGCGGTTTTCAAGGCTTTTTGATTGGCGAAACCTTTATGAAATCGAGCCGACCAGAAAGAGCAGCAGCGGAGTTTATTGAAAAGATAGAAAAACAGAAACTGGAAATCGGTTAAACAGGGCGAACTGTTTTCCGATTCTCCGATAAACTGATAACTGATGAAATTAAAGGTTTGCGGCATGAGAGATTCCCAAAACATCCGTGAGTTGCTAAAACTCCAACCGGATTATATGGGCTTTATCTTTTTTGAAAAGTCGCCACGAAATGTGGGCAACGACTTAGATGTGCAGCTTTTATTGAGTTTCCCTGAAACCACTCAAAAGGTTGGCGTTTTTGTGAATGAACCGCTCGATTCGCTAAGGGCTATTGTGCGCAAGTACAAGCTCGATTATGTACAGTTGCATGGCGATGAGTCGGTAGAGTATGTGGGAGAACTGTATGCCGATGGTATCAAAGTGATCAAGGTGTTTTCTGTGGGAAATGAAGCCTTTGATTTCAGCCAGTTGAAGCCATATAAATCCTTTGTCGACTTCTTTCTATTCGATACGAAGGGAAAAGAAAGAGGAGGAAATGGCATCACTTTCGACTGGAAAGTACTTGAGGCGTATGATCAGTCAGTTCCGTTTTTACTTAGCGGAGGAATCGATTTGGAGAACATCGAAAAACTGGATGAATTGAAGGGAATGAATCTTCATGCCATAGATGTAAACTCCAAATTTGAGTTGGAGCCAGGACTTAAGGATGTTGAACGGGTGAGAGAACTGAAAAAGGCTATAGCCTAAAAACGGGAAATCTAGTATGTCCCTCTGGAGGGACTACAGGGAGGATTTTAATAGTCGCATCACGACTTAAAGAAATAGAATATGAACGTAAAAGTTGATAAAAACGGGTATTACGGAAATTTCGGAGGTGCTTACATCCCCGAAATGCTTTACCCAAATATTGAGGAGCTTCGGGAGAATTACGAGCAAATCACCGAAGATGCTGTATTCCAAAAGCAGTTTCAACAACTGTTAAAGGACTATGTAGGCAGGCCAACGCCATTGTATCATGCTGAGCGTCTTTCCGATAAATATGGTGCGAAGATTTACCTGAAGCGCGAAGACCTATGCCACACAGGTGCGCATAAAGTGAACAACACCATCGGGCAGATCTTACTAGCCCAGCGTTTGGGTAAAAAGAAAATTATAGCCGAAACCGGAGCGGGCCAACATGGTGTAGCAACCGCCACGGTTTGTGCTTTAATGGGCGTGGAGTGCATCGTTTATATGGGCGAAATCGACATGGCACGCCAAAAGCCAAATGTGGAACGCATGCGCATTTTAGGTGCTGAGGTGCGTCCGGCCAAGTCGGGTAGCAAAACTTTGAAAGATGCTACCAACGAAGCTATGCGTCACTGGATCAACAACCCGAGCGATACGCATTACATCATCGGTTCGGTGGTGGGACCGCATCCTTATCCAGAAATGGTTGCTCGTTTTCAGTCGGTTATCAGTGCCGAGATAAGAAAGCAATTGTTAGAAAAGGAAGGCACTGAACTGCCAGATTATGTGATTGCCTGTGTGGGCGGTGGAAGCAACGCAGCGGGAGCTTTCTATAACTTTTATGAGGATAACGATGTGAATCTGGTTGCGGTTGAAGCAGCAGGTTTGGGTAACGACTCTGGCGAGTCAGCAGCGACTACGGTTTTAGGAAAGCCTGGCGTACTACACGGTAGCAAAACTCTTTTGATGCAAACTGAAGACGGTCAGGTGGTAGAGCCATATTCTATTTCTGCCGGGCTCGATTATCCTGGGATTGGCCCTGTGCATGCACATTTGTTCGAGTCGGGACGGGCGCAGTTCCATAGCGTAACCGATGAAGAAGCCATGGTGGCAGGTGTAGAGTTGAGCCGATTGGAAGGCATTATTCCAGCTATTGAGTCGGCACACGCTTTTGCGGCACTAGAGAAAATGGAGTTTAAGCCAAGCGATGTTGTGGTGGTGAACCTTTCTGGTCGTGGCGACAAAGACTTGGAGACGTACATTAAATGGGGGAAATACTAAAAAGTATTGGGTATCGAGTACTGAGTATTGAGACACTTAGGTGAATTTATTCGGTTTTGTGAACACCATTAACTCCTTCTCCTTTTGGAGAAGGCAGGCCTGCCTGACGGAAGGCAGGGATGAGGCCCATGAAAGTCATTCACAAAACGAATGACCGATTAAAGAAGAAATACGATAATGAACAGAATAGAAAAACTTTTTGAAACCAAGCCCGAGCGCGTACTGAATGTGTATTTTACGGCTGGTTATCCAAAGCTAGACGACACACTCGGTATTATGCAGTCGCTGGAAAAATCTGGCGCTGACCTGATCGAGGTGGGAATTCCGTTTTCCGACCCTGTGGCTGATGGACCGACCATTCAGGAAAGCAATGGCGTAGCACTAGCCAATGGCATGACGGTGAAGTTGCTCTTTGAGCAATTGGCTGAATTGCGCCAGACGGTAAACATTCCTGTGGTGCTAATGGGCTACATCAACCCAATAGTTCAATACGGTGTGGAAGCATTTTGCAAAAGGTGCCAAGAGGTTGGCGTAGATGGACTCATTTTGCCCGACCTACCAATGTTCGAGTACATGGAAGTATATAAGCCGGTATTCGATGCACATGGTTTGTTGAACATCTTTTTGATTACGCCACAGACTTCAGAAGCACGAATTCGAGAGATTGATAATAACTCCAAAGGCTTTATTTACATGGTTTCTTCAGCAAGCACAACCGGTGCTAAAACGGGCATCAGTACCGATCAGGAGGCCTACTTTGCCAGAGTAAAAGCCATGAGTTTGAAGAATCCAACCTTGATTGGTTTTGGAATTTCGAACAAAGAAACTTTCGACAAAGCCTGCGCAAACGCCAATGGTGCCATTATCGGCTCGGCTTTTATCAAAGCCATTGCTCAGGAAGGGGATTTGGATAAAAATATAAATGAGTTTGTAAATGGGGTTATTGGTTAATCGCTTTCTGTTGATGTTGCCTTTAGCATTGCTCATTTTAGGCTCATGCTCGAATTCCCACTATATTGATTATGGTGAGTTTCAGATCAATGTGCCTAGTGACTGGAAGGCTTTATCAATGCAGGGTATTGATAGTGATGTAGGGGGACTTATTACGTCTGAGGGGGATACTTTAGTATATGACTTAGGTTGGTATACCTTTGATCCCGAGGAGGAAGACGTTGAGTTTCAATACAACCTTGTGTATATGGAGGGTCTGAAGGCTGATCAAGAAGCGGATATAGATTCCTTATTCGAAAGAAGAATCAACATAAAGCATACTTATGAAACTGTAGATATTGACTGCTTTAAAGCCAAATTAGTGACTCCAATAGATAGTCTTGGACTTTTTACCGGGGTGTATATTGACAGTATTAACGTTTCTGACAACGGTGTGACAAAGTTCGGTTTTTATGGAACTGAATTAAGTAAGAGGACTAAGGAAGAATTCATAACAGCTATCAGAAGTATTTCTTTTAGAAACTTATGTGATAGATAATCTCTTCACAACGATCCATTAAACGATTAACGAACAACGAATAACTATAATAAAGTGATAATACAATTCGAAAAAGAAATAGCAAGCAGCCAAAAAGAAGCGATCATTAATCGCGTGAAAGGGCTTAAGTATAAGCCAACTGAGGTGAAGACGCAGAAGGGCGATTACCTGATTGGTATTGGTAAAAAGGACTTTGATATCAGAGCTATCGGCTACATGGATGGCATCAAAGACATCCATATTGTGTCGGACGATTACAAATTAGTATCGCGTAAGTGGAAGGTGAATCCTACCTACATCGATTTAGGTGATGGCATCAAGATCCAAGAAGGTGGTTTTCAGATCATGGCGGGGCCATGTTCTATCGAAGGTGAAGACCAGATAAGAAAGACTTTGGCGCACCTGAAAGAGAACGGTATTTCAATTATGCGTGGAGGTGTTTACAAGCCGAGAAGTTCACCTTATTCTTTCCGTGGTATGGGCATCGATGGGCTTAAACTGTGGTACGAACTGGCCAAAGAAGCTGGTATTAAGATCATCACCGAGGTGATGCAAGTATCGCAAATCGAAGAAATGGATCCATATGTAGATATCTATCAGGTGGGGGCGCGTAATACCCAAAACTTCAACTTGCTCGATGAATTGGGTAAAAATACTGACAAACCAGTGATGATCAAACGCGGTATTTCAGGTACGATCGATGAGCTATTGTATTCTGCTGAATATGTGTTTAGCGCAGGTAACGAAAGGCTTTTGCTTTGTGAGCGTGGTATTCGTACTTACGAAAAGGCTACGCGAAATACCATGGATCTGAATGCCATTGCCGTGTTAAAGGAGAAAACACACTTGCCGGTAATTGCCGATCCATCGCACGGTATCGGAATCCGTCACCATGTGGCGCCAATCGCTTTGGCCAGTATTATGGCTGGTGCCGATGGCGTGATTTACGAAACGCATGAAAAGCCGGAAGAAGCTTATTCTGATGGTCAGCAAACGTTGAATTTTCCAGAATCGAATAAGCTGATTCATCAAATGAATAAGACTTTCGAGCTAAGAGAGAGTTTTTAGAGACTAATACTTTTGAACCGTCATTCCTACCCAAGGAGTGACGGTGCTTTAGTCACCTCTTTTCCCTTCTAATCCTTAACCCTTATTTCTGTCGCTTCAGGAAGGTAGTATTCCAATGCTTCCTCTGGCGTAATTACTCGAATGTGTGGTTCTCCAAAAATGTAAGCGTCAATTTCTAAAAGAATCGGAGAGTCTTTACGGGCGAAGAACTCCAAATAACCTTTTACGCGCTTACCTTTTATATCCAAATAATAGCTCCAAGTATCAGGGAGACTGACATGGAGGTACTCTTTCTTGCCAATATCAGGTAGCCTTTGTTTTCCTATTTTTAGTTTAAGATCAACAGGGTCATCCTCGTTTCTGAAGTTTCTAAAAATATAAATATCAACAGAGTCGGTTTGGTTATTAATTTCACTGAAGTCATACCTCTTTTCTGGCGTAGAGTTGTATAATTTCACCATATCTATAATTGGATACCTGGAGTTGTTCGGGATTTCTGAAAGTATATCTGGCCAATCAGTAAACAGTACCTGGCGTTCATAATCAATGACTTCTTCATTGTAAATGCGAACGCTTGCCTCATGACCATATACCAGGTAGAAGTTGTCTTCATCCAAGTCAAAGATCTGATGGAGCTGTTCTTCTCCATCATTTGGGCTCGAACCGGTAGTAAGTGGGAAATGAGCATAAAGTTTAGCTTTGCCATCCACAAGTTTTAGCATAAAGTGTCTCTTCGGTAAGCTAGACATAATAAGCAGGTTGAATCCGCTATAATTAATAGGTTCGAAGGTGTAACCCTGGATATTATAGCCCTTGATGTCATCTGAGGTGTATTTATATTCGTTACTCTCTTGGTCATAAAAAGTGATCTTCTTCGATAGTGAAGCCCAATCTTCATTTAAAATCTCGCCATAAATGGTGTCCGAAGCTAATGTGATGATGTAGTCGCTGTTCTCTTGGGCATATAGTTTAGTGCATGCACAAACTGCAAGGATGAGTAATAGTTTTTTCATGTGTAAAAATAGGGGAGTTGCTAAACGGCCTGTTTAGAATTGAGTCGACTGAAATTAGTCAATTATTCTTTATTGCAGTTTAGTTTTCACGAACAATCTTAGCATTATGCTGCGCAATAATTTCAAGATGCTCGCTGGCAACAAACTCCTCAGGTGTAAAGCTTGCACCTCGTTCTCGGGCGTGCTCTTGCCTGGTAATACTGCGAGCATAGCGTCTTATACTGTCATCGTCCAATAGAATTAGGCCAGGGACAGGCACGTTTTTACCGTCATCGCCTTTGGCTACCATGGTAAAATACGATGAGTTACAATGCTTGATTTTTCCGGTCTGAATGTTTTCTGATTCTACACGAACGCCAACTACCATTGAGGTTCTTCCGGTGTAGTTAATAGAAGCCTTTAGGGTAACCAACTCACCAACTTCAATCGGGTTTAAGAAGTCCACTCGGTTTACAGAGGCCGTTACACAGTAGTTCTCTGAATGCTTAGACGCACAGGCAAATGCCACTTGGTCCATTAGGTTGAGGATAAAGCCACCGTGAATTTTTCCACTAAAATTAGAGTGCGATGGAAGCATTAACTGTGTAAGTGTGATTTGCGATTGAGCTACTGTTTTGAAAGACATGAGGTGATATGATATTTAGTGTTGTAATTTAATAAGTAATGGGTGAAGAAGAGGTAAAGTGACCAAAGGTTAATTGCGATATACTTTTGCTGTGATGCTCCAAAACTTTATTCCCCTCCTGATTCAGGAGGGGTTAGGGGTGGTTTTACCAAAGTCTATATCTCGTAAAGCTCCAACGGCAAATCATCAGGGTCGCTAAAGAAGGTGAAGCGCTTGCCAGTAAACTCATCCACTCTGATAGGCTCTAGTGCTACACCTTTTGAAGACAGTTCTTCTATGGCGTTTTCAATGTTTTTAACCTCAAAGGCCAGGTGTCTAAGGCCTTGTGCCTCAGGTCTTGATGGCCGTTTGGGCGGGTCAGGAAAAGAAAATAGTTCGATCACATACTCACCATTGAGTGCCAGGTCAAGCTTGTAAGAGTCGCGTTCCTTCCTGTATACTTCACGAATCACTTCCAAGCCTAGTATTTCGGTATAGAAATGCTTTGATATGGCATAGTCGCTACAAATAATGGCGATATGATGGACTTTTTTGAGTTGCATTTTCTTTGAATTTTGGTTGGCTAAATTATCATGCTAGTCTTTATTTTTTCTAATTCCCCTCCTGTTTTAGGAGTGGGGCGGGGTGGTAACCTCACTCAAACTACTCACAAAATTCACCAAGTTTCCTCGATTACTTTCTCTTATAAAGTCCTGTAAGCTTTTGCTTTCTACTTGTTCAAAATCACCAATAATGATAACACGCATGCGGAAGTTGGAAGCCTTTTGTAGTAGCTCACCTGCCATTTTTGTTTTCAGGTCGAAGAAGGTAGGTGTAACATTTTGCTGATGAAAAATCACGCCATCAAATCCTTGGTAATAGAGGTTTGCCAAAAGGTCAGTACCATCTTCGATAGTGTTGATGACTAGTTCGTCAGACAAGACCTCAACGAAGGTGCTATTGTTGATTTTGTGGGTGATCGTTTGCATGCAATTGTTTTGAAGCTTAAATATAAGAAGTGCTTAACAAAACTAAGTTTGAGTCTTTCAACTCAGCCAATTCCTTCCAATCTTTAGTGCATGATTATTCAACCTTCATCAAGGCTTAATACGGTTAAGGAATATTACTTCTCAGAGAAGTTGGCGGAGATTCGCCAAATGATGGCTGAAGGCAAACCGGTGCTCAATTTGGGTATTGGTAACCCCGATGGTATGCCGTCCCCGCAGGTGCTACAAAAGCTAAAGGAAACTACGGGATTAACGGATGTACACGGTTACCAGTCGTATGTGGGGATTCCTGAGCTTAAACAGGCCATTGCCGAATGGAATAATTGGGCTTACGGAATAGACTTAGATGCCGAACAAGAGGTGTTACCATTAATTGGCTCAAAGGAGGGGATTACGCATATTTCATTGGCTTTTTTAGATGAAGGAGATGAGGTGTTGGTGCCTGAATTGGCTTATCCGGCATATTCGGCCGTTGCGCAAATGATCAAAGCCAAAGTGGTGACTTACCCACTTGACGAAATGAATAACTACCAACCGGACTGGCGTTTTCTTGAAGAACTGAATACTGATAAAGTGAAGTTGATGTGGCTCAATTATCCGCATATGCCAACAGGAGCTTCAGCACAATTGGAGACTTTTGAACGTTTGGTAGCCTTTGCAAAAGCGCGTGGTGTACTGCTTTGTCATGACAATCCGTATAGTATGATTTTGCCAAAGGCTCAACCACTGAGTTTACTCGCTGTAAATGGAGCGAAAGAGGTGGCTTTGGAGCTCAATTCACTCAGTAAATCGTTCAATATGGCGGGCTGGCGCATGGGCTGGGTTGCAGGTAGGGCCGATTACATCAAAACTATTTTGAAGGTGAAAAGCAATGTAGATTCGGGTATGTTCAAACCAATGATGCTTGCCGCCACAGAAGCGCTAAAGCTGAGGCAAGAATGGTTCGATGAATTGAACGCTGTTTATGAATCGAGAAGAGTAAAGGCTTACGAATTGCTCGATAAAATTGGTTGTACCTATAGCACTGATCAGCAGGGAATGTTCATTTGGGCGCATATTCCAGAAAAGTTTGAAAGTGCCAAAGCTTTGGTTGATGACTTGCTTTACGAAAAGAATGTTTTCATAACGCCAGGGGTGATATTTGGTGAAAAAGGTGCAAATTATGTGCGCATATCACTTTGTAGTACAGAAGCTATTCTAGACGAGGCGATTTCAAGAATTTAAGATGAAAATAACGTTAGTTGGTGTTGGTCTGATCTCGGGTTCTTTTGCTTTAGGTTTAAAAAAGGCTTTGGATGAAACCATTGAAGTTTGCGGTGTAGATATCTCCGAGGTAGCGCTTAGCAAAGCACAAGAGATTGGCATGATTGATATGGCTAAGTCCATAAAGGAAGCCACGGAATGGGCTGATGTGGTAGTGCTCGGAATCCCTGTAGATGCACTGACTCGACTCGTGCCTGAGGTGCTTGATTACGCTAAGGAAAACAGTTTAATCGTAGATTTTGGTTCTACAAAAGAGGCGATCTGCGAGGCCGTTGCTGAGCATCCAATGCGTAAAAGTTTTCTGGCCGCGCACCCAATTGCCGGTACGGAATATTCTGGTCCGGAGGCAGCCTTTGCCGAACTCTTTCAGCAAAAGCGAATGATCATTTGCGAAGCTGATAAAACAGGAGAGGAGCATAAGAGCCTGTTCTTGCGGCTTTGCGATGTGCTGAACATGGGTGTGTCCTACATGACACCAGCAGAGCACGACTTGCATTTGGCTTTCGTTTCTCATTTAAGCCATATTACTTCGTTCGCACTCAGTAATGCCGTAATGCGAAAGGAAAAGTCGGAGCGGCATATTTTCGAAATGGCCGGATCCGGATTTGCTTCTACCGTACGTTTGGCTAAAAGTTCACCAGATATGTGGGCGCCTATTTTCACCCAGAATAGAAAGCATTTGTTGGAAGGTCTTTCAACCTATATTGAAGAGCTACAGCAGTTTCAAAAGCTATTGAAAACGAAAGACCAACAAGGCATGAAAGACTTTATGAACCGCGCTAACCGCATCCGCGAAATTGTGGATAGGATTGGTTAGTAGGCCGGTTCATGGTTCATAGTTCAATGTTGGTTTGAGTTTAACGAATTCACCCTTTAGGGCTGGGGGAAGTATTTAAGTTCATGGTTCAATGCTGGTTTGTTCACTTCGAACAATGAACTGGTTTACTGATAACTAAGCCACTTGGTCGACCCTTCGGCTGCGCTCAGGGTAAAAAGAGAGCGGATATAGGAAACCCTATGAACCATGAACTTCTAGACTTCTCACTTAAAGTCCTTATACAACATACTGGCTTGAATGCCTTCGTTGTTTTGGTATTTGCCGCTTGAGTAAGTATCGAAGTCTCCTTCAATGGTGTGGTAGAATATCTGGCAGATGTCAACTCCTGCATAAATGCGGATAGGCTGCACGCAGAAGATTTCAAGCGTCCAGTAGCCGTTAAAACCAATGTCGCCAAAGCCGGCAGTTACGTGGATGAACAAGCCCAGACGACCGATAGAAGAGCGGCCTTCCAGCATCGGAACGTACTTAGAGGTTTCGGTCTTTTCAACGGTTCTGCCCAAGTATAGTTTGTTGGTTTCCAGCAATAGTCCTTCTTCAGGAATCACAAGGCTTTCAACCGGATTGGGCTGCTTCATGTCCAACACGGGGTTGGTGTACACCATTAGCTCGTTGTGGAGCTTAAGGTTGTAGCTGTTTGGGTTTACTTGCGTTTCGTTAAAAGGCTCAATATTGATGCCTTTACCCATTTCACGCTTGATTTCTCTTCCTGAAAGAATCATAAAAAATTAGTCTATGCTGTAGGACATTTCGCCCCCTTTTTCGTCTTTAATTTGAATGCCAATCGCCTTCATATCGTCTCTGATTTGGTCAGAAAGGCCATAGTTTTTAGCGAATTTGGCTTGTTTACGCATTTCTATCACCACTTTCATCACGCCATCAAGTAGCTCAGCATTTTGGCCGCCAGAAGTTTCGTTTTGCAAGCCCAATATATCGAAAATGATGCCTTTAAAATGTTGGATCACATAGTCGAAAGTAGCTTTGTCTATTACCGCTAATTGATTTGGATTTTGATAGAACGTATTGATTGAGGTACTGATTTCGAACAATGAGGCAATTGCTTTTGCGGTGTTAAAGTCATCGCTTAAATCCGCAAATGCCTTCTCAATGCTTGCTTTTAATTCAGCGGTTTTTGCTTCGTCAATTTTACCAGTACCAGCTTCAGGCAATTTATCGATTAGATTAATGCTTGCCATTAACCTTTTATAGCCTTTTTCTGCTGCCTGAAGTGCCTCATTAGAGAAGTCCAGTGTGCTGGCATAGTGGCTCATAAGCATGAAGAAACGAACCGTCATTGATGAATAACCGCGTTCCAACAGTTTATGATCGCCAGTCAGCAGTTGCTCTGGCGTAAACCCATTGCCTTCACTTTTGGCCATTTTGCGACCATTTACAGTGAGCATGTTGCCGTGAATCCAGTAATTGGCTCCACCTTTTCCGCAGCAGCCTTTATTCTGGGCAATTTCTGCTTCATGGTGAGGGAACTTTAAATCCATACCACCACCGTGAATGTCAAATTTTTCTCCTAAGTACTTGGTACTCATTACGGAGCACTCCAGATGCCAGCCAGGGAAACCAATTCCCCAAGGTGAAGGCCAGCGCATAAGGTGACCTGCATCAGCTTTCTTCCAAAGGGCAAAATCAAGCCCATTACGCTTTTCATCTTGACCAGATAATTCGCGTGTATTCGAGAGCATCTCCTCTGTATTTCTACCAGAGAGCTCTCCGTAAGGATGATCCTCGTTATATTTTTTCACATCGAAATAAACATTGCCATTGGCTTCGTAAGCATAGCCGTTATCGATGATCTGTTTAATGAATTCTATTTGTTCTACAATGTGGCCGGTAGCGGTCGGCTCGATGCTCGGCTCCAAAATATTGAAGAGGCGCATTACATCGTGAAAGCCGTTGGTGTACTTTTGTACTACCTCCATTGGCTCTAGGGCTTCTAGACGCGCTTTTTTCGCAATCTTATCCTCACCTTCGTCAGCATCGCCCACCAAGTGACCCACATCTGTAATGTTTCTTACATAGCGCACCTTGTAACCAAGGTAGGCCAGGTAGCGAAACACCACATCGAATGACATAAACGTACGAACATTCCCCAAGTGCACATCGCTGTAAACGGTTGGTCCACACACATACATGCCTACACGGCCGGGTGTTAGTGGTTCAAACTTTACCTTTTCTTTTGTTAGGTTATTGTACAGACTTATTGGGTACTGTTCGTAAAGGCTCATTTAAGCGGTGCGTTGATGTAGGTTAGGAATTCGTTTTTGGTATTTTCTTCTTTGAATTTGCCACTGTATTCAACAGTAACGGTAGAGGAGTGTTGGTCCGATACTCCACGAGAGCTAATACACATGTGTTCTGCATCTACGTAAACGGCAACATCTTCCGTGTTAAGCGCTTGCTTTAGATCGTTCAGCACTTGCAGTGCAAGGCGCTCTTGTACCTGCGGTCTGCGGGCGTAGTAATCTACAATTCTGTTAATCTTAGATAGGCCAATTACCCTGCCGTTTGGAATGTAGGCAACGTGTGCTTTACCCACAATTGGTAAAAAGTGGTGCTCACAATTTGAGTACAAAGTAATGTTCTTTTCAACCAGCATTTGGTTGTAGTTATACTTGTTCTCGAAAGTAGACATTGAAGGTTTATTGGCTGGGTCTAAGCCCTTAAATAAGTCTTTAATGTATAATTTGGCCACTCTTTTAGGAGTGCCTTTTAAACTATCGTCAGTTAGGTCTAGGCCTAATGTGTGCATTATTTTTTCAAAATAACTTTCAATCTTCTCGATCTTCTCTTCGTTACTCATTTCGAAGGCATCAGGTCGCATTGGCGTCTCTATGGAAGTCATGATGTGGTTGTCTCCAATCTCATCTACTTCTTTCAATAATTCTTCTGAAATCTTAGTTGACTTATCTTCCATTTCTTGATTTTTCAATATCTACTTTACTACAGACCGCTAGGTTTTAGAAAAGTTTGGCAAAAGTACGATTTATTCGCTTTGTTTAGAAATCGCAACGGCATAACCACATTAGATTAAAATTAATTCTTTTTAATGGTCGATTTTTTCGGTTAGTAATCTGTATTTTACCCGCACCTATGAGCACTTTTCGTGAGAAAATACAGGAATACGCCCAACGCTTAAAGGCCCGTGAAGATTTTTTTACAGGCGATGTTAAGCAGTTGGAGTACTTTGCCGAGCATGCTTTTAATAATACTGAAGAAGCTGTTCGACAGAAGGTTAGTGTGCTTAATCATTATCAGATTCACGACCTTGCTTGCCACGAAGAGATCATAGACCATATTCTGTCATTGAACATTGATGAGCATTTGGGTGTTGGAGACCTTCAGGTGGTAAATAATATTGCTCATTTTCATTACAGAGGAAAAGATCGAGTACTTTTGGAGTTTGCCTCTGAGTATTGCAACAGCCATAAGCCTACCGTTTATCCGATTTTTAGTGAGCAACATATTGGGCTAATGGCTGATTATTTGGCCAACCATGACCATTTAAAAGAAGGAGAAACGCTTTCTGAGTATACCACGTTTAAGGAGGGACTCGATTACATCATGGATCGTTTTGGGTTAACAGAAATGTTGAACTATTACGAGGTTCACAAGCTTGATTGGCTATACGTGGATAAATTACTAAAAGAATTGGGCTCGGAAAACGCCTGATTCTTTCCATTTTTTAAAGAACTGAATGAACGCTTATAACATTATAATAGCCCTTTCATGTGTGATCATATTTTCACACATTTTCAATTTTATCTCTAAGCGAACGAATGTACCGAGCGTAATCTTACTGATTATTCTGGGTGTGGGTATCAATTTTGGATTGCAACTATATGGCTTCAAGATAGATAGTTATGTAATGGGCACGTTGGAGGTGCTCGGGATTGTAGGGCTAATTATGATTGTGCTGGAAGCGGCCATTGACTTAGAGTTGACAAAGGAAAAGTGGCCCATAATATGGAAGTCATTCCTTATGGCGCTCATATCGCTGGTTGGGTGTGCGTTTATCATCTCCTTAATCATTAACCAGTTTTATCGCGAAGATCCCGTGATCTCCTTGTTGTATGCTGTTCCGCTTTCTATTGTGAGTAGTGCTATCGTGATTCCTAGTGTGGGGAATTTGGTGAATAAGAAGAAGGAGTTCATGATCTATGAGAGTACTTTTTCTGATATTCTGGGTATCATGTTCTTCTACTTTGTAGTTGAAAATGTAGATACTACAAATGCGAATGCGGTGATCTATAGTGTGATAGGTAATATCGTGATCACCATTATTGTATCTATTGCCCTTGGTTATGGGTTGATCTTAATGTTCCAAAGGCTAAAGGGGGATGTGAAGCTATTTATGCTAATTGCAGTGCTGGTTTTGATGTACGCCATTGGTAAGCAATTGCACCTTTCTTCCTTGGTAATCATCCTGATCTTTGGACTTATACTGAACAACAACCAGCTGTTTTTTGTGGGGAAAATGAAGGAATGGATCGATCAGTCAACGATTAATGGAATCCTGAAAGATTTACACTTAGTCACGCGGGAAACGGCCTTTGTGGTGCGTACCTTCTTCTTTGTGGTTTTCGGTTCTACTATCGACCTTCAGGCACTATTAAACTTGCAGGTACTGGGTATAAGTCTTGGTATTGTTGCCGTTTTCTTTGCCGTTAGGTTTATTCTGCTGAAGATATTTTACACCAAGGAGGATTCCATTCTACCTGAATTTTTTATCACACCGCGTGGTTTGATTACCATTCTACTCTTCTTTTCCATTCCGGCAGAAATACAGTCTGACCTTTTTCAGCCAGATATCATATTGATTGTAATTGTGGTTACGAGTATCATGATGACGATTGGCTTGGTGAAGTTTGGTGATGATAAAGAGGCTAAGAAAGAAGTTGAACCTGCAATTTCAGCGGAAGGTGATAGTGAAATTTCTTACTTCTTGCAAAGAGAGGGAGACGATGAGGACGGTTCTGAAGAGGAGGAAGACCATGGGCCTTCTATACTGGATGAATTGGCAGAGCATGAGGATTCGGAAAGGAAGAAAGCGGAGTCTGGTTTAGGCATGAATGATGAGCCCGAGAATGAACCTAAAGAGGAGGATTCAGACGAACTAGAAGATGATCAGCCGAAGAAGGACTAATGCTTTTTTAAGCACATTTTAAGGTTGTAATTGTTGGGGGAGAATAGCTGAATCCGATTAACTCGGGTCTACATCTGGAATGATTTCCACTGTTTTCAGCTCTTTATCCTTGAGCAATTCAAGCTTGGCGTTTTCAATGCGTTCTTTTACGAATTCTATGTTGTACTTCTTTTCAATCTTAAGAAAGATATCCATTAAGTATTTGTCTCGAATTTTGCTGATAATAGGCTCTTGAGGTCCCAGAACTCTTTTTCCACCAATATCTTCCTTTAGCATATTCGCTAATTTGCCCGCGGCAATATGGGTGTTTTGCTTGTCTTTGCTGCGTACCAGTAGGTGAATCATACGGGTAAAAGGAGGGTAGTTGTAGCTGTTTCGTTCCTCCATTTCGGCCTTGTAAAAGGTATGGTAATCGTGCGCCCATATCCACTCGAGAATGCGTAGGTCTGGGTTGCGGGTTTGAATAACCACGGTACCTTTTTTCTCCCTACGTCCGGCACGGCCACTCACTTGTGTAACCAGTTGGAAAGTGCGCTCCTGAGAACGAAAGTCTGGGAAATGAATCATCCGATCGATATCAAAGACTCCAACCAAACTCACTTTATCAAAGTCTAGGCCTTTGCTTACCATTTGGGTGCCCACCAAAATGTCTATTTCGCCTTTTTCAAAGTCGTGAATAATGTTTTGGTAGGCGTACTTTGAGCGAGTGGTTTCCAAATCCATTCGCTGAATTTTCGCTTCTGGAAGAAGCAGTTTTAGTTCCTCCTCGATTTTTTCGGTACCTATGCCTACTGTACGAATGTTGGTACTGCCACAAGCCGGGCAGGTAACAGGAACCACCTCTTTATGACCACAGTAGTGGCAGATAACTTGATTCTTGTACTGGTGGTAAGTAAGACTAACATCGCATCGATGACAAGTAGGAATATAGCCACAATCATCGCAATTCACATAGCTAGAATAGCCCCTGCGGTTTTGGAAAATAATGGCTTGTTCTTTTCGCTCCAGCACTTCGCGCAGTTCGTTGATAAGCACCGATGTAAAGTCACCAAAAGCCTTTTTCTTCTTCTTTTCCTCGGCAATGTCAGCAATTTTAATTTCTGGCAAACCAGCATTATGAAAGCGCTCGGCTATCGTTACCAAGCCATACTTGTCTTGTTTTGCATTGGTAAAACTCTCAATGGAAGGCGTGGCACTCCCCAAAATGGTTTTAGCATGGTGAAAGTGCCCAAGTACCAATGCTGCGTCTCGTGCATGGTAGCGAGGTGCAGGATCGAACTGTTTGTAGGAGTTTTCATGCTCCTCGTCAACCACAATTAAGCCCAGTTGAGCGAAAGGCAAGAAAATAGCGCTGCGAACACCGATAATGAAATCGAATCGACCATCGAGTAAACCTTGCCATACTTCAACGCGCTCATTGTCTGAGAATTTGGAGTGAAAAACGCCCATTCGGTCACCAAAAACTGCCTTAAGCCGATTTACAATCTGTGCTGTTATGGCAATTTCTGGTAGTAGATAGAGGGCCTGTTGGCCGCTGTCTACCACTTCTTTTATCAGCTGAATGTATATTTCCGTTTTACCACTGCCGGTAACCCCATGGAGCAGCACAGTGCTTTTCTCTTCGAACTGAGCTAGTATTTCAGCTTTGGCTTGTTCTTGGCGTTCGCTTAGGTTAATGGTTTTTAGTGTTTGCGAGGAAGCCTCGTCAAAACGGGAAACAATCACTTCGAAGGCTTCGAGAATGTTGTTTTTGATCAGCGTGTTTAGCGATGAAGTAGAGAAGCCAGCATCTGTGAAAACTGATTTTTCTATCCCAAACTCATTCAGTTCAGGCTTTTGATAAACCGGAACTTCCTGCAAATATTTAAGAAGAATATCTGTTTGCTTTGGCTTTTTTTCCAAAGCCTGAAAAACCGCTTCAAGGTCTTCTGAGTTAGTGGTGAGCTCAGCCACCAGACGGATTTTCTTAACCTTTTTTGGTTTGTATTTTTCTTTGAGCTCTTCGTAAATAATGATTACTTCTTTTTGCACCAGCGACTTAATGTACTTGTAAGCACTTTTCAGTTCTAGGGCATCGGCTGCCTCGCGATAGGTCAGCGAGTCGTTCGACTCTAAGGCATTGAGTAAAACCAACTCCTTGTCATCAAATGGGTAGTCGCTATCGTTCCAGTCATTATCTGGGTGCAGCTGAATTCTCGATTCAGAACTGAGCTTAAGCCCAGAAGGGAGTGCAGCGTTCAAAACTTCGCCAAAAGTGGCCATGTAATATTTGGCCAGCCATTGCATAAACTTAATCTGCGTTTCAGTAAGTACAGGCTCGGCATCCATAATATCGAGCAATGGTTTGGCGGTGTAAATTTCTGGTGCTTTATGATGCACCTTCATAATTACACCCGTAACAACCTTTTGGCGACCAAACTGCACAATACAGCGGATGCCCGTCTTTGCCAATTCTTCAAACTCAGCAGGCACGCGGTAGGTGTACAACTGCGGAATGGGAATAGGGAGCGCTACATCTACAAATAGCGTTGCATCGTTCTCTGGGGCATCAAGATTTAGCTGTAATGAACTCAAGTTTTTGGGCTATTCGGGCAATTTAATGAGTCATTGCGACTCGCTCAAACGGATTTGTTCAATTAATGCATCAATACTGTTTACGGGCAGTTGGCAGGCTTTATTGTAACACAAATAAAAGGTGGGTTGACCATCAATTGCCGTACGTCCTTCAAGTAGTGGCAGAGAGGATTTTTCACCAGGTTTCATACCAGCAACTACTTTGTTGGGTATATAATGCTTGGCCAGTTTTTGTACTTCTTCTTGAGGCTTATCGCCTACAATTACAATCTCTGCTGTCGGGTAAGTCAGCCGCCCAGCTACGCGCGACCAATTGGAAACGTCTTGCGGAGCCAAGTTCAAAATCCTGTCCATTCGATTGGTCATGTCTTTGGCCATTTCAACCCACACTTCTTTGTCTAAAAGAATACCCAAGTCGAGTAGGGCCTCGGCCATCATAGCATTCGAAGATGGAATTACATTGTCGAATATCTCTTTCTTTCGGGCAATGAGTTTTTCGCTTTTGCTAGAAGTAAAGAAGAAAAACCCATCTGCGTTATCGTAAAACTGGTCAACTGCAATTTCGGTAAGCTTCTCTGCGATATGCAACCAATGTATGTCGAATGTGATTTGATAAAGGGCTGTGAGGCCTTGAATTACGCTGGTATAGTCCTCTAAGTACCCGTCAATCGTGCTTTTTCCATTTTTGTGAGTGCGGAAAAGCTGACCATCATCACTTATCATTTGCTCGCAAAGAAAGTGTGCATTACTTCGGGCCAAAGTGATGAACTTTTCTTCGCCAAATAGGGCATAAGCACCGCAAAGTCCTTTAAGCATTAGGCCATTCCAGCCAGCTAGTATTTTGTCGTCTAGGCCGGGGCGAACACGCTGGTCTCTTACCGCCATTAGTCGAATGTGCGCTGACTGAACAATGTCATCCAGTTCTTCCAAATCCAGCTGATGGATTTTGGCAAATTCTTCGTCAGATATGGCTCGATATGGAATGTTCTTGCCAGGTTCCCAGTTACCGGCTGTTAAGTTGTAGTACTCAATCAGCAGTTCGGCATCGAGCCCTAAAATTTGCTCAAACTCCTCCATTGTCCATAGGTAAAACTTGCCTTCCTCGCCTTCGCTATCGGCATCTAAGGCCGAGTAAAACCCTCCAGATTTGTCGGTTAATTCTCTGGCTAGCCAGTCAATGGTTTGGTAGATGGTGTTTTTGTAAAGTGGGTTTTGAGTTTTTTGATAAGCCTCGCAGTAGAGTGTAACAAGCTGCCCATTGTCGTACAGCATCTTTTCAAAGTGCGGAACGAACCAATCCATGTCAGTTGAATAACGGGTAAATCCACCACCAATTTGGTCGTAAATTCCACCCCAAGCCATTTGATCAAGTGTGTTGAGGGCATGGTTAGTTGCCTTCGTATTATCGTTTAAGTGCCCTTCAAAAAGCAGAAATCTATAAACCGAAGGCATTGGGAATTTGGGTGCACGATTGTTTCCACCTTTCACTAAATCGAAGTTCTCAGCATGCTTGGCAAACATTTGGTTGAGTTGCGCCTTCGTGAACTTTCTGTCGTTGGCTGTTAGTCCGTACTTTTCAGCTTCTGCTTGCCCAAGGCTACGCATAAAACCTTCAGCCGACTTTTCCAGCTCGGCTCTTTGTTCTTTGAACACTCGGCCTATTTGGTTGCAAAGCTGCGCCCAGCCTTTGGGCGGAAAGTAAGTACCACCATAAAACGGACGCTGATCTGGCAAAAGGAACACATTGAGCGGCCAGCCTCCTTGCAGCCCCATAGCATGCACTGCTTCCATATATACCTGGTCCACATCTGGACGCTCTTCTCTGTCAACTTTAATGCATACAAAGTGTGCGTTCATAATGGCAGCAATGTCTTCATTTTCGAAGCTTTCCCGCTCCATTACATGGCACCAATGGCAGGCAGAATAGCCAATGCTCACAATAATGGGTTTGTCTTCTTGTTTCGCCTTTGTTAGGGCCTCAGGGCCCCAAGGCAGCCAGTCAACCGGATTGTGGGCGTGTTGTAAAAGGTACGGAGAACTGGTTTCTGCCAGTTTATTGGTGAATTTCTTGTCACTCATATAAGCTGCTGCTTTAGCTGTTCAATTTCTTTAGAAACAGGAAGGTTCCCGCTGATAGCTTCTAATTTTTGAATGGTTTTCTGTACAAACTTTTGATGACTTGCGCTTTCTGGGTTGAAGGGCTTATGGCTAAGCGCCTGTTGGAGTTTAGCCCACTTTTTTATCAGTGTTTGGGTTTGCTTGGTAAAAAAGGCGTTGCCGAAATGCTCCCAAATGTAGTCTATTGCTTGCTCATTGGGGTGAATCATGTCTTTTTCGAAGAAACGATAGTCGCGTAAATCTTCCATCATAATTTCGAATGAAGGGTAGTAGCTTACATTCTCGGTCATTTCTTCTAAATAGTGGCAAATCAATCTTAGGGTAGATTTGCTTACTGTATTGAGTGGCAAAGTGTCTTTAGTGTGTCTTACAGGACTAACGGTGAAAACAAATTGAATTTTTGGGTTAACCGCCTCAATTTGTTCCTTAATATCAAAGAATGCTGCGACTACTTCTTCAATATTCAGCAAGCGCTTGTTGAACTGCTTTTGAGGTACTTTGTGACAGTTGGCAACCAATTGATCGGTCGTTTTCATTTCGTAAACCCAAGCCGACCCCAGCGTGAGGATAAGTACATCGGCTGTTTTTAACCTGGCACTGACCGAAGCATTAGTTTGTTGCACTTGTTCCTGCAGTGCCTTAACAGATTCGGCCTTTATAGAGGAGTGCAGCGAATGACTCAAAAAAACATCGTTTTGCTTTACAATGGTGTGTTCTGGCAGCATGCTTTCTGTGAGCCCCATTTCCAGCACATTGAAAATAGAAAGAGGATTAAAGAGTGTTCCGTAAGGATTGATCGCAATATCGAACTTGTTGTTTTTTAACCTGCTACCAATGGTTTCGCTAAAGCAAGAACCAATGGCCAGCAATGAGTTTTGGTGGTTGATTTTAAAGCGCGAATTGAAAGGTGCAATTGGGGTTCGGAACATATTCAAAGATAGCTTAAACGGGTGAAGTAAACGTGACTGGCTAGTCACTTTCAGAAAATGGCTGCTTTAGTGAAATTGTTTTGTGAGACTACGCTGGCGGTTCAATTTTAATCTAAATGATTATCAAAAAGTGTTTTATGCAAACGATGTGCATGCGAAATTGATTTCGTTTTGGCCTTTAAACCTAAAAAACATGAATGCTTGGTTAAATGTTTGACGCGATTTTGTGCAAACGTTTCACCTGTTTTTCTACAAAATTATTGCTAACCGATTGGTTTGTCGGAATCTTTGTTTTAGAAATTGTTGAAGACATGATCAAAAAGCAATTCTTAAAGACAAAGCCGGTTGCCAACGTAACTTTCACGCTAGGGAAGGAAGCGGCAGAAGGAGCAGAGAAAGTAAACCTTGTTGGGGAGTTCAACGGTTGGGATACTTCGGCTATTGAAATGAAGAAATTAAAGACCGGTGCATTTAAGGCCACTGTAAAGCTTGATGCGGGTAACGAATATCAGTTCCGTTACTTGATTGATGGCGAGGCTTGGGAAAATGACTGGGAAGCGGACAAGTATGTGCCAAACAACTTGACGTTCGAGGACAACTCAGTAGTTGTTCTGTAACATAAAGATTCCATAGGTGAGTTCTCGTTGAGAACAAAGTGGCCGCTGCCTTGGCGGTCACTTTTAATGAAATTAAAAAGCCCTTCAATCGAAGGGCTTTTGTTTTATCTGGTGGCCAATTGGCGCTTCATCGAACTTAAGTCAATATTAATTTCGCTGGCGATTTGTTCCAGCAAATCCAATATTCTAGAGTTGCCATCAATTGGCGATTTAGTGCCCGATAACAATTCTTTGCTCAGGTTGAAAACATTATTTTGAAGGTTGACTAGCAAGGGATGCAGGTCTACTTTTTTGTAAAGCTTAATGGTGTTCAAAATATCCGTTAGCAGATCGAAGCGCGCGTGGTCAACTAAAAACCGCTCAAACATTTCATCAAGCTTGTCATTGATCTTTGCGTCTAGTAGTTCCCTATCGAGTGCAATGTTCCACTTTTTCACCTCATCTACCAACTCATCCATTTTCTGCAAGCTAAAGTTACCGTTGGTAAACAGCTCTTTAAACTCAATGTTGATCACATTGCTAATGTTCTGCCTTAGAGTAGTTGGTATTTGCAAACCAGTTTGGCGCATTACATTGAGAATGTTGTAGTTACGATCGTAGATCTTACGCATTGAATCGTAAGCTAATTCTTCACTTTGCGAGAGGTATTGATCTACAAGCTTCATTTGCTCATCTCTAAACATGCCAAAGAATGAGAAAGTGTGGGCTTTAAAATTCTTTTGAATAATAACCAATACCCTGGCAATGTTACTTGCATCAAAAGCTTCGCAAAGCGCATCTGAGATTGGCTTGAATTCTTTGGTTGAAAGCCTTTTGCTGGTTCCGCCAATAATATGGTGCTGGCCCAAGTAGAGTACCACAAAGCTAAACTCTTTGGTAGAAGTGGTCACTTTTGAGTTTACCACAGTGGTGCCGAAGGCGAGCTTTTGCATACCAGCACTCTTTCTATCGAAGAAGATACTTTTGCAATCGTAGTTTAGTACAGTGAGCGACTCAGGCCGATCAGCAAAAATGGATGCTACTGCATAATGCATACCTACTTGCGTAAGGCTGAGCATAAAAGGTTTGATGTGTTTTAGGTAAATATCTTTACCTGTGCCGTGCTCGGGTACATTGCTTTGTGCACCGCTTAGGTCTTCAATAAACTGCTCTTCAAACTTATAAGCACTTTCACTTTCGCCCAATTGAATGGCGCGACAGGCGTATTGCAGTACCTGAAGCGTTTCAATACCTGAAATGTCATTGAAGAACCAACCGCAGCTGGTGTACATAAGCATGGCATTGCGCTGCATTTCGAGCAAACGCATAACATGCGTGGTTTCCTTACTGTTCAGTTCTTTGTTAATGTGTTTGGCCAAAAACTTCTGCAAGTTAGTTTTCGACCTTTTCATTACCAGTTTGATGTATTCATTGCGAACAGCCCATGGATCATTGCAGTAATCTTTCATACTGTTTTCATAGATCTCAATCATGGTTTCACGCGCATTGTCCAGCGCATTTCGAAGAGGAGCCCGCCACTTCTGGTTCCAATGTGCTTCGCCACCGGTGTGGCAGCCACAATTGCTTCGCCAGCGTTCTACACCGTGCACGCAACTCCAAGAGCTGTTCTCGTGAATCTGAACCTCGTGAGTAGGTTCATGTAGTGCCAAATATTCTGCGTAATTGGTGATTTTGGCAAGGTTGTTCTCTTCGATGTAGCGGAGGCAGTAAGCCAGCGCCATATCGCCATTTTTGTGGTGATGACCGTAGCTTTCGCCATCTGTAGCCACATGCATAAATTCGTTGTCGTACTGGCCTCTAAAACCCGTCATTAGGTCTTCGGCAAAACGCTTTCCATTTTGTAAAACACCTTTAAAGGCCACGCCCTGAGAGCGCTCTCCATCGTAGAAGTAGAGTGTTATTTTACGCCCACTGGGTAATTTGTATTGGTAATGTTTGTTGGAGTCAATCCCTTCAGTCCAGCTTTCGGTGCCTATTTTTCTAAACCTAGCAGCCTGCCTAGGAGCAAGTAGGGTGAATTTAATACCGTGCTTGGTCATTAAATCTAGGGTTTCGGTATCTACGGCAGCTTCCCCAAGCCACATGCCTTCGGGATCGCGCCCAAATCGGGCTTTAAAATCTTCAATACCCCAAATAATTTGCGTTTCCTTATCTCGGGTATTGGCCAATGGCATAATCATGTGGTTGTAAACCTGCGCCATGGCAGAACCATGACCTCCAAAATTCTGAACACTCTGTTTGTCAGAATCGAGAATCGCTTGGTAAGTAACCGGGGCGTGCTGCTCCATCCACGATAGGAGGGTAGGCCCAAAGTTAAAGCTGACCTTGGCGTAATTATCTACAATGTCGATGATCTTGCCTTCATCGTTGAGCACTCTTGAAAAGGCGTTTGGGTAATAGCATTCTCTGGTAATGCGCTCGTTCCAATCGTGATACGGAAATGCTGAAGGTTGAATTTCAATTTTTTCTAACCACGCATTTTCTCTGGGCGGCTGATAAAAGTGCCCATGAATACATAAATATCGTTGCATCTGCTGTTTCTACTTTTTCTTTGCCTTGGAGGCTTTTTTAGACTCATCAGGTACTCTTTTGAGCATGATGGTAGCCAATGGCGGAACCGTCAGTTTTAATGACATGTTTCTACCATGCATTGGTTTTTTTGCGGCTTTCAGGCTTTCTTTATTGCCAATTCCGCTACCCCAGTAAAGTGTGTCGTCAGAGTTGAATACTTCCTTCCAAACTCCTTCATTTACACCTATTTGGTAGTTTTCTCTCACTACTGGGGTGAAGTTACAAACAACTATAATATCATCTTTCGGGTCTTTGCCTTTTCTTATAAAGCTCAACACCGAATTCTTATGGTCGTTTAGTTCAATCCACTCAAATCCTTCTGCAGTAAAAGAGTTTTCGTAAAGTGCTGGTTCTGACTTATAAATATTATTTAGCCCCTTAGTAAGCGCTTGAATGCCTTTGTGCGGTGCGAAATCAAGCAAATGCCAATCTAAAGAGTAATCGTGTTTCCATTCGGTTGTTTGGCCGATTTCTCCGCCCATGAACACTAAATTGACACCTGGGTGGGCATACATGTAGCCGTAAAGCAATCTCAGGTTGGCAAATCGCTGCCATTCGTCTCCTGGCATTCTGTCAATTAGTGGCCCTTTTCCGTGTACCACTTCATCGTGAGAAAGTGGTAACATAAAGTTTTCAGAGAAGGCATAGTTTAAACTGAAGGTAATGTCGTTGTGGTGGTGCTGACGATAGTACGGATCCTTTTTAAAGTACTCTAGGGTGTCATGCATCCAGCCCATCATCCACTTCATGCCAAAGCCTAGACCTCCCAAATACGTAGGGCGAGAAACGCCTGGCCATGCGGTCGATTCTTCCGCTATGGTTTGTACGCCTTCAAGGTTGCCATAAACAGTTTCGTTCAATTCTTTTAAGAATCCGAGTGCTTCTAAGTTCTCTCTTCCACCATATTGATTAGGAATCCACTCGCCTTCTTTTCGGCTATAATCTAAATAGAGCATTGAGGCGACTGCATCAACACGCAAACCATCAGCATGGCAAACGTCTAGCCAAAACATGGCGCTCGAAATGAGGAAGGCTCTGATTTCATTTCGGCCGTAATTGAAGATGTAAGAGTTCCAGTCGGGGTGATAGCCTTGGCGTGGATCGGCATGTTCGTAAAGGTGTGTTCCGTCAAAGTTGAACAGCCCGTGTGCATCGCTCGGGAAGTGGGAAGGTACCCAGTCCAAAATCACTCCGATTTCTGCTTTGTGAAAAGCATCTATCATATAGAAGAAGTCTTCTGGTGTTCCGTAGCGAGATGAAGGTGCGAAATACCCAGTACATTGATAGCCCCATGAACCAAAAAACGGGTGCTCCATAACCGGAAGAAACTCAATGTGCGTATAACCCATTTCCTTAGTGTACTTCACTAGGTCTTTGGCCAGTTGACGGTAGCTTAGGGAGGTGCCGTCTTTATTGCGCTTCCACGAACCTAGGTGTACTTCGTAAACCGAATAAGGTTTGTTCAGGTCGTTGTGTTGGTTGCGGTTTTTAAGCCACTTGCTGTCTTTCCACTTGTAGTCGATTTCCCAAACAATAGAGGCCGTTTTGGGTGGTACTTCCCAGTGCATGGCGAATGGGTCACCTTTTTCTAAAATTTGGCCGTTGTTGTTCGAATGGATCTTGTATTTGTAAACGGTGCCTTTTTCTATGCCTTCGACAAAGCCTTCCCAAATTCCCGATCCGTCCCACCGTGGATAAAGCTCGTAGCCTTCACCATTCCAAAAGTTAAAGTCGCCAATAAGCTGCACTTTGTTGGCGTTTGGTGCCCAAACAGCGAATTGGGTGCCTTTTTTGCCCTCCTTTTCAATGAGGTGAGAGCCGAGCACTTCGTAAAGTTTAAAATGCTTGCCAGACTTGAAAAGCTCGCCATCAAATTCGCTTAATAACGAGTGGGTTTTAACATGTTGGTGTTGATCCATAGTGCTTAGTCTTCAAATATTTGTTTAATTCCGGTGAGGGGAATAATTACCCAGTCGGGGCGCGATTTGAGTTCGTATCCGATCTCGTATACTGCTTTTTCAAGCAAGTGGTACTTCAGTAGATATTTTATTTCAGATTCGTAACCGATGTCCAAATTTTCGGACATGGCAGTGGTTACATACTTGTTCAAAAACACCGCTGCAATGGCGCGGTAGTATTTTTCTCCGGCTTCAAAAAGCGCTTCTTGCGAGAGTTGGAATTTGTTGTTTTTATCGAAAATAACAGCATACACTGCATAATGAAAGGAGCGAAGCATTCCAGCTACATCCTTCAATGGCGTTTGCTTTACTTTTCTATCTCTAATGGTACTTTCAGGCTCACCTTCGTAATCAATAATGTAGAAATCATCGTCCTCTGTCATTAGAATTTGACCCAAGTGTAGGTCGCCATGAATTCGGATGCGGCAGCTGTTCAACCTGTTTTCTTCAAAGGCCAAAAAGCGATTGGTGATATCAGCACGATGGTTTACAAACAGTTGCGCATACTCCTGGGCGAGCCCTGTGAGCTTTTCAATGTTCTCATCTACCAGAATAAACCGGGCATTGAGTTGGTAAATAATTCTGTTTTTGAGCCAAACCGTGTAATCTCCATTAAAAGGAATTGGGTTGAACTGCGTTTCTACCCGATTGCTGAATAGCGCTATGTGCATTTCGGCCACACGCTGGGCCATTTTTTCCACTTTGGTTAGCACATCATCGGCAATCAAGAGTCTAAAATCAGACTTCAGTTCTTCAGGCGACACAAAGGCAAAACTCGGTACATCCTGAATATCGTCAATTGGGGCATCGGTGGCTTCAATTCGCTCGAAATAGCCCTTTATCATATCAACTGTGTGGTTCCAGGCTTCGCCAATGTTCTCGATTTTCTCTTGCATTATGCCTAGAGAAATGGTCTGAAAATCGTTCTTTACCCAGCTTACACTGCCACCATAGCGTGGGCTGTTGTTAAAGTGCCCTTCTTCCGAGAGGAATTTGGTCAATTCTAAATCGGGGTTGGCATCGCTAAAAAGCCTTCGGTAAACTTTGAAGAAATACTGGCCATTGTACTCAATGGATGTGTTGCTTTGGTCGAAACCAAGTACGCGGGAATTTTCGTAAGGAGGGCTAGACCTTAGTGCCCTTCCGCGATCAAACAAAAGCTTGTTGTTATCGTCAGACAGCGGTTTTTGAGAGAGAATCTGATTGTATAGCGCTTTCCGGAATGGTTCGTAGTATAAGCTGTCGATCACTTGGCCTTTTACTCCGTTGGCCGAAAGGTTATAAATCACGGCCTTCTTGTCAACTTCAACGTCCTCATCAACTAGGCCAACCATTATAAAATAGTACTCCGTAAAACCTGCTTCGAAATTGGCCTCAATTGTTATGAAATAGACAGTTTCATCGCCTTCCATTTCAAATGGCATTTGCTGCTCAATTTTTATGGTTTTTACCTTTTGGGTTTTGGCAGCATACCAACGGGTGGTCATCATATAATTGAGCAAAATACGCTCTGCAAAGCCCTGGCGAAATGATTCGTCATTAAAGGTTTCGTCCCAAGTTTTGATTTTTTGATTAGCTGGCGCCATGGCTCATGTGTTTAAAAGTCTATAGAGAAGATGTGATACGGCACTTGGTGAGGGTCGAGTTCAACATAATTCCACTCTTCGTGCCATATGTAGCTGTTGCCAGTTACTAGGTCCTTCATGCGGAGCGGTTTGTTTGGTTCTAAGCCCATTTTGTGCCTTGGTACTTGCACCCAGCCGCTTTGTCTGTTGTATGGGTCGAGGTTTACTGCGCAAAGAATGTTGTTGGCGCCATCTTCGCTTTGTTTAAAGTAGGCTAGTATTTGGTCATTATCTATCTGGCAAAAGTCAATATTATTGGTAAAGTGAAAGGCTGGTTGCTCCTTTCTCACTTGATTTACCCTTGTGATAAGCTGTTTAAGCTTGTTTGTTTTTGTCCAATCCCAATGTCTCAGTTCGTACTTTTCTGAGTTTAGGTATTCTTCCTTTCCGATTACTGCCGCATTGTCTATTTGCTCGTAAACCGGGCCGTACATACCGTAACTCGAACTAAGCGTTGCGGCCATCATGTGGCGAATAATATAGAGTGTTTCATTGCCTCCTTGAAGGATCCAAGGGTTGATGTCGGGCGTGTTTGGCCAAAAGTTAGGGCGGAAATAATCCTTCATAGGTCCTTCGGTCAACTCAGTCATGTACTCTATGAGCTCGGCCTTGTTGTTGCGCCAAGTATAATAGGTATAACCTTGAGAGAAGCCAATTTTAGCCAATCGTTGCATGGTTTTGGGCTTGGTAAAGGCTTCTGAAAGGAACAGCACATCTGGATCGACTTTTTTTACCTCGGCAATCAAATGCTCCCAAAAACCAAATGGTTTGGTGTGTGGGTTGTCCACCCTGAATATTTTAACTCCCTGCTTGTTCCAGTAAAGTACTATGCCAATAAACTCTTGCCACATGTTTTCCCAATCATCCGATTCGAAGTATATCGGATATATGTCCTGGTATTTTTTTGGAGGGTTTTCAGCGTATTGTACGGTATTGTCGGGTCGCCATTTAAACCAATCCGGGTGCTCTTGCACATAAGGGTGGTTTGGTGAACACTGTAGGGCAAAATCCATAGCGATTTCAATTCCCTGTTTTTTAGCAGCTTTAATAAGCTTTTTAAAATCTTCTATAGTGCCGAGTTCTGGCAAAATGTCTTTGTGGCCTCCAGTAGTGTTGCCTATAGCCCAAGGCACACCAACATCATCTGGTTTAGCTTCAGTGGTGTTGTTTTTGCCTTTTCTAAAATCGGTACCTATTGGATGAACAGGAGGGAAGTAGAGTACATCAAAGCCCATGTCTGAAACATAAGGCAGTACATCTTCACAATCTTTAAATGTGCCATGTTCGCCTTCTTTCTTGGCCGTAGAGCGTGGAAAAAATTCATACCAAGTACTGAAGAGTGCTTTTTGTCTGTCTACATAAAGCGGTAAGTTTTTGTCGTAAGTAGTGGCAAATTGCTTGCTTGGATTGTTATGAAAAAGTTCGTGCAGGCGTTCAGATTGCGCTTCATTAATTGCAGACATGTACTTGCTCTCATCTTTAAAAGCTTCAATGAGCTCTTTTATGTAAGCTTCTTCGCCCGTCTTTTTCTTCAATAGGGTTTGTAAATACTGAATACCATCAAGTAGTTCTACATTTACCTTTTGTCCATCGGCAATTTTACGCTCAATATTATGCTGCCATGTCAGCGGGTAGTCAACCCAAGCTTCTACTGTGTATTGGTATTCTCCTTGTTTTTCAACAGTGAAATGGCCTGCCCACTCATCGTTATCAACTAAGTGCATAGGGGAGTAGCTCCATTTTTTTGCACTGGCTGCTTTGTACTTTATATGTGCATTTAATACATCGTGGCCATCGCAAAGTATGTCTGCAGATACGTCAAATCGTTGATTAACAACTCTTTTGGCTGCGTGTTTGCCGCAGTTTATTTCGGGGGAAACGTTTTCAATAACGACTCTTTTTTGTCCGGATTTCATAGAAGTCAGCGCTAGAGGGTGGTTTGGTTCTTTTTCGGTTCGGTTTTAATAAGGCGGTTCTGTGCCTATAGAAAGTAATGAAAAATTGATGGGCTAATCAAACATTGGTGATTGGAATGTACCGCAAACGGTTGCTAAATGTATAGGTGTTTGCTAAAACTGATTGTGTGCTGGATTGTCTTCGCATGTTTGAAATTAATCGTAGACAATGCGTGGACAGCGGGCTAAAATACTGGAATTGAGGTGTTAAGCTTTGTAGGTTTGTGTATCCAATCAATTACAGAACTAAAGACTAAGACTTATGAAACCGATTAAACTAATGGTGAATGCGATAGCGCTAGTAAGCGTGCTTACCTTCATTGTATCGTTAATTCTTGTGGCCGCATCTGATGGCCGAAATGAGGTGGCTTGCTTTGTTTGCATGTATAGTGTAGCAGCAAGCTTTCTATCCCTGATTTTTGTGGATTTAAAGGGAGCGAAGACTCAGTTTGGTTAGACTGAGTTTGTCTATAGATTTTAAAGGTTATTTTTTCGATAGGGTCAAAAACTCAATTGCCAAACTAAATCGACCCCAACCAAAGGAAGCCCGACAACTGTCGGGTTTTTTTGTGTTACATTTCTGAATACAGCAATAAAAAAGCCTGCTCATTGAGCAGGCTTTCTATATTTTAAGTGAAGGAGTTGCTTATTCAGCTACTACTGAGAACTTCACGTCTTTTTTCACTTCTTTGTGCAAGTCGATTTCTGCTTCGTAATCTCCAGCCATTTTTACTTCCGACTTGAAAGAGATTTTCTTTCTGTCTACTTCAAATCCTTTAGCTTTCAAAGCATCAGAAATCTGAAGGGTAGTAACTGCACCAAAGATTTTTCCGCTATCACCAACTTTAGCTTTGATCTCAAGTACTGTTTCGCCAATACCTTCAGCAATTGCTTCGGCATCTGCTTTAAGCTTTTCTGCTTTGTGAGCAGCTTGCTTAATGTTCTCTTCGATCATTTTTTTGTTTGATCCGTTTGCGATAATCGCAAAACCTTGAGGGATCAAGTAGTTTCTAGCATAACCAGGCTTTACGTTAACGGTGTCGTTTTTGTAGCCCAATCCTTTTATATCTGTTTTCAAGATTATTTCCATCGCTCTAATAAAATTAAAGGGTTACAATTACTTCAATCCGTCTGCTACGTAAGGCATCAAGGCAAGGTGTCTTGCTCTTTTTACAGCCTGAGTAACTTTCTTTTGGTATTTCAAGCTAGTACCTGTCAATCTTCTAGGAAGAATCTTACCTTGCTCATTAACAAAGCTTAGCAAGAAGTCAGGGTTTTTGTAATCAACATACTTAATACCGTTCTTTTTGAAACGACAGTATTTTTTCTTCTGTTGTTCTCTGTTTACAGGTTCGTTTACCAATGTCATGATACAGCCTCCTTTTTAGATTTGTTAAATGCACCGCTTCTGCGCTTCTCGTTGTACTCTACAGCGTGCTTGTCTAAAGCTACTGTCAAAAATCTCATTACTCTCTCGTCACGTTTGAACTCGATTTCAAGATTTGCGATAGCTGACGGCTCTGCTTTGAATTCGATCAGGTTGTAGAAACCAGTAGATTTATGCTGGATAGCATAAGCTAGCTTTTTCAAGCCCCACTTCTCTACGTTAATGATCTCAGCTCCATTTTCTTTTAGGAGTTGCTCATACTGGCCGACAGCATCCTTCATCTGTTCATCAGACAAAACGGGATTCAAAATGAATACTGTCTCGTAATTTTTAAGCATTTTTTACTTGTTTTAAATTGGGCTGCAAAGATATGCAATTTCTTTTTAAAACCCACTGCTTGTAAAAGATTGTCATAGAATTAATTGGCAGGCCAATCAATTCGTATTTTCATGGCGCGAAAATAGTCTAATTCATTGAAAAAGAGGTTTAATAAAACACTGTTGCTGTTGGTTTGTATACTGGTACTGCCCGTGGTTGCCTATGGTGTTTTTGAGTTGAATTCATTAACCGTAGATGAACGCGAGCTAGAAACTATTTATGAACGCCAACTAGAGTCTGTCCTTTTTTCTATTAACCAATACACTCAGGGCAAGGTGTCCGAAATAACCTCGAGCTTAGATAAGCGCACCGATTTTTCTAATGCAGACCAGATTAAGCAGGAGTTGGGCACACATTGGTATTTTGCAGCATTAGCAGCCAAAGGCGTTTCCGATGAGTTCGATGAGTTGTATGTTTCACCTAACGCCAAATTTGGAGATGACTTTCAACAAAAGGTAGATAGCCTTTATCAGGCGAATGATGTGTTGGTTAGGCGTCTTGTGCGCTATAAAGAGAGCGAGTTTCAAAAACTCGAGTCGAACGATGCCCCTTTTGTTTACAATGGCAAGGAGTACGATTTCTTCTTTTTTGTGGTGGGCACAGGTAGCGAAATGAAATTCTGCATCTATATCTACGATGCCATCTCGTTTATAGAACAGACACTTGTGCCGAAGTTTCAGGAAATTACGCAAGGAGATTTTGTGCTAACCTGTAGCCGTATTTCTGATGGTTTTCTCGTGTATTCCACTGATGATCAGATTCAAGGAAGTATTGAAAACGAGCCACTCGATCTTTTACCTAAATATCAGGTGGGCATTGCACGGGTAGGCGGAACTGTGGAAGATGCCGTGAACAAGCGTAAGAATCAGAACCTAATGGCACTGGGGCTTTTAATGGTAGTAATGATCATTGGTATTGCCTTGGTGTTTTTCAATATTCAGCGAGAAATGGAGCTGGCACAGAAAAAGGCCGATTTTGTTTCGAATGTATCGCACGAAATTAGAACTCCCTTGGCCCTGATAAGTATGTTTGCTGAAACACT
Organism: Roseivirga pacifica; assembly: GCF_900111145.1. Taxonomy (GTDB): domain Bacteria; phylum Bacteroidota; class Bacteroidia; order Cytophagales; family Cyclobacteriaceae; genus Roseivirga; species Roseivirga pacifica. The sequence goes on along the minus strand of NZ_FOIR01000002.1, from coordinate 1,248,296 downwards.
GCAATTGGGCAGGGTTAAAACCGAAGAGAAGAAGCAGGAATACTACGATATAATTACCAAAGAGGTGGCCCGGCTTACCAATATGGTCAATCGTATTTTAAGCTTTTCTAAAATAGAGGCAGATAAGCGGGAGTACCACAAAGAACCACTTAACTTGAATGATCTGGTTCAGGATGTAATCAATACTTATAGTTACCACCTTAATAATAATGGGTTTACGCATTCGCTTGAATTGGCTGATGGTTTGCCTGAGATTTTGGCCGATAGAGAAGCTGTTGTCGAAATGTTGGTCAACCTGATTGATAACGGCATAAAATACAGCGATGGGCAAAAGCACATAACCATTCAAACGGGTTTAAAGGGCAGTTCGGTCTGCCTTTCTGTAATAGATAAGGGTATTGGTATTCCGGCCAATGAGCTGGAAAGGCTATTTGAAAAATTTTATCGTGTGCCGAAGGGCGATGTGCACAATACCAAAGGTTCGGGCTTGGGCCTAACCATTGTAAAGCACATTATGGATGCTCACCAAGGCTCAGTACATGTGGAAAGCAAAGTAGGAGAAGGCAGTACATTTCAACTAATTTTCTCACCAGAACAAAATCACCATGGCTAAAATATTAATTGTGGAAGACGAGCCCTCAATGAGGCTCGGATTGAAAGACAATCTTGAGTTTGAATCCTATTCGGTTGAACTGGCAATAGATGGTGCCGAAGGTTTGACTAAAATAGAGGCTTCAACCTTCGATCTGATCATTCTAGATGTGATGATGCCCAAAATGTCGGGGTTTGAGGTTTGTAAAGCCATTCGCAAAAAGGGAGTGACTACGCCAATCATTTTTCTTACCGCCAAGAGCGAAGAAATTGACAAAGTGCTGGGTTTGGAATTGGGCGCAGATGATTATTTGACCAAGCCATTTAGTCTGCGTGAACTCATAGCCAGGGTGAAGGCAATACTGCGCAGAACACAACACGAAACCGTAACGAAAGATGAAGGTACGGCAACCATTGGCAGGCTTACGGTAGACTTCGATCATTATGTGGCCAGTAACAATGAGGGGGATGTGCGCATGTCGTATAAAGAATTCGAGATTCTTCAGTTTTTGCTAAATAACCAAAACGAAGTGGTAAGCCGATACGACTTGCTTAACAAGGTTTGGGGCTACGATAGCCAGCCGACTACCCGAACTGTAGACAACTTTATTTTAAGGTTGCGCCAGCGAATTGAAGAAAACCCGAATGACCCAAAGCATATTCTTACCGTGCATGGTGTAGGCTATAAACTGGTGAAATAGGCATAAAAAAACCCCGACTGAATTCAGCCAGGGCACGATTTGGATGTATGTTGTCCCACCTAGGAGACACTTACAAGACGAACCTATTCGGGGAATGTTTCCGCCTGTTTTAAATTATTTTCGCTTTTCTTTCTTAGTTGGTTCCAAACAATGGTAACTAATGCCAAAGCACACAGCGCCCAACCGACTATAAGGTTCGCTCTTGATACAAAAACCGAGGCTAAGATCATCATTAAGCAAATTCCCCAAATCCAATCCGCTTGTATGCTATTTCTTTGAATAGGAATAGGCCTGACCTGCACCGACTTGTTGGATAAAATGTGTTTGAACTTGTGGTAGTCGGCAAGAAGTAAATAGGTGTTCATTAAAAGGAATACTGCATTTACATATGGAGTGCCCTTCCAGCCCATAGAAACCGTAACCATAAAAATGTTCAAAATAATAGGGAAGGTGAGAATGGCTCCGAGGCTTGCAAAACGTTGGCTAAGTAGCAGAAATCCGGCTACTACCTGACTCCAAGCAATAAACCTCGCGTACATAGCCAAGCCATGTTCGGCCAGCCTATCTTCCAACCATACAGGGCCAATCAGCCCCGGAAACTTATGGTCAGCATAAAGTTTTGACATGCCAGCGGTAAAGAAAATAAGCCCTAGAAACATTCTGGTGCCTAACACTCCTGTTTTATTGAGCTTTTCAATGTTCATGGCTAGAATATTCTTTTTTGTGCATTGTAAATACCACAACCAATGAGTGTAGCAGCTGCTAGACCCAAGCTTAAATAAACCGGCTGCATATTCGCCCAAAGAGAGAAGCCTTCTGCCTTCCAGTTTTGTAGCGAAAGCATATGGTAGCCGTAGGGATGGTAAATAGCATATTCCCAGCCTTGAACTAAGATGAGGAAGGAGATAATTCCTGCTATACCTATACCCAATGGCAGTATCAGGTTCTTTTGAACCTGCCCAATCATAAAATGAATGGAGGCGAAGCCTAAAGTGGCTAAAAAGAGCTTGATGCAAACTAAGAAAATAAAGCTTTTATCGAATGCTTCGGCAAAGCCTAAATCGGTTTTGAAAAAGTGGATGGCATAGCCGCAAACCACTGTAAACAGTCCAAAAAGGATTAAGCTAAAGAACAACATGCCGAAAAACACCAATAGTTTGGAAAGGTAAATCGTGGTTCTGTTAAGTGGCTGCGTATAGATCAGCTTCCATGTATTGGAGGTGTATTCAATGTTGTGCACGAATAGCGCCACAATAATGACGAAAAAGGCAAATAGGAAATTGGCAGGGTCAAGGCTCATGGAGAGCAGGCGCTGCCAAGCATTGCCTCCGTTTGCCATTATCTGCTCGCCCTTGCTCATAAAAATGATGAAGTTGATGGTTGGTACAAATGCTGGCGCAAGAATGAGAAACCATAGCGTAAAGGTTCCTCTGAACTTATATATCTCCGCAGAGATTCCGCGTTTTAGAGTTAATGTAGTGTTCATTGGTCAAGTCGTTTGGTAAGGGTTAGAAAAATCTCTTCCAGGTTTTCGTTAGAAGAGGTTAGCTGGTATACATCCAAATCATTTTGAACCAATGCCGTGTTGATTCGTGCCACATCTTCTTTAGAAGATATGGGCGCTTTCACATAGCTGGGTGTGCTTTCAGATATGGTGAAATTCAATTGTTTTAGCACTTGGGCTGCTTTGTCAGTATCACTTACTTCAATCTTTAATTCAATGCCCTGTTTTTGCGCTTTAAGCCCTTCTAAATTGCCTTGATATAGGATCTTTCCACTGTCAACAATTGCTACATCTGTGGCTAGTTTTTCTATTTCTGAAAGTAAATGGCTCGAAAGAAAGATCGTTTTGTTGTGTTGTTGGTTTAACTCCAGAATGAGTTCACGCATTTCAATAATACCGCTAGGGTCTAAACCATTGGTTGGTTCATCCAAAATCAATAGGTCGGGGTTGGAAAGTAGGGCAGCTGCTAGTCCCAGCCTTTGGCACATACCGAGTGAGTAGTGCTTTGCTTTTTTGTCGGCATTATCGGTAAGTCGCACTATTTTCAATACCTCATCAATTCGGCTTTTGGGTGCATTTAGCATTCTCCGAATAATCTCCAGATTCTGTCTGCCGCTAAGGTGTTTGTAAATTGATGGGTTTTCGATTAGCGCCCCAACGCGGCCTAAAATCTCTGTTTTGTGTGCCTTTAGCGGCTTTCCAAAAATCTCGATGGTGCCATGGTTGGCATGAAATAAATCGAGTAAAACTCTAATAGTAGTGGTTTTTCCTGCGCCATTTGGTCCCAAAAAACCAAAAATACTGCCCTGAGGAACACTGAGGTTAATTCCGTCTAGTGCTTTGAAGTCCTTAAAGTAAAAATCCAAATCATGGGTTTCAATTGTATACTGTTCCATGTTTATATCGTATGCACTGTAGACGAGGCCTCTTTAGTAAAAGGTAACATTCAAAGGGGCGAAATCAGAAGGTTGAGAAAAAGGAGTAAAGGCACTTAAGATTTTACATCATTTGCAACAACCTTTTACATAAAACATATGTTACCCGAGTACATTCAAGCAAACACAAGATATGGCTAAAGCAAAAGTGAGCAATCAAGAGAAAATTAAGGCTGAATTTATTGCCTATGTGTTGGAGCATGAACACAAACCGGCTTCAATTTTCAAGTTTGTAAAGGCACTCAAGTTGAAAGAGGAGGTGTTCTACGAGGAATTCAATTCATTTGAAAACGTAGAAAAACAAGTTTGGCTCGACTTCTTTAATGAAACGGTGGAGAAGCTGAGGAGCGATGAGGTTTTTGATGAGTATTCTGTGCGTGAGAAAATGCTGGCCTTTTTCTTTACATGGATAGAGGTGTTGAAGGTTAATCGCAGTTACATTTTGCTAACAGTACCTAAGATGCATGTGCCACAGATGACGCCTTATTATCTCTCAGGTATTCGGTCAGCGTTCAAGGATTTTATAAGCGAACTATTACTTGAAGCAAAGGAGACCGAAGAGGTGAAAAATCGCCCTTACATAAGCAACAGGTACGAAGATGCCATTTGGATTCAGTTTTTGTTTGTGATGAATTTTTGGCTGAAAGATGAAAGCAAAGCTTTTGAAAAAACAGATGCTGCCATAGAAAAGTCGGTGAATTTGGCTTTTGACCTGATGGGAGCGGGACCACTAGATGCCATGGTGGATTTTGGTAAATTTTTATTCCAAAACAGATAGGTATGAAAGAGCAGTCGAAAATACCTACTGGGAAGGTGCAGCGAGCGGCCAAGTTTGTAAAAACAGGAGCCAAAGTAGGCGGTAATTACGTAAAGCATTATGCTAAAAAAGCTGTGAACCCTAGCTTAGGCAAAGAGGAGTTGCACGCAGACAATGCACGGGATATTTATAATTCATTGAGCGAATTGAAGGGAAGTGCCTTGAAAGTAGCCCAAATGATGAGCATGGATAAAAATATGCTTCCGGCCGCTTACCAAGACCAGTTTTCTATGGCGCAATACAGTGCTCCCCCATTGTCTTATCCTTTGGTGGTGAAAACATTTCAGCAATACCTAAAGCAGTCGCCATCGGAAATCTACGATTCGTTTACTAAAAATGCGGTAAATGCGGCCTCCATTGGTCAGGTGCATCAAGCTACTTTAAATGGAAAAAAGCTGGCGGTTAAAATTCAGTATCCGGGTGTAGCATCGAGTGTTAAGTCCGACTTAAAATTGGTCAGGCCTTTTGCCGTAAGAATGATGAACCTGAACGAGAAAGATTTGGATCATTACATGGAGGAAGTGGAAACACGATTGATGGAGGAGACTGACTACAATTTGGAGGTGCAACGGTCGGTGGAGATTTCTGCCGCCTGTGATCATATCGAGCATTTGCGTTTTCCGAAATACTACCCCGAACTTTCTTCAGACAGAATAATTACAATGGATTGGTTGGATGGTAAGGTTTTGAAAGAGTTTATAAAATCTAACCCTAGCCAAGAAGCCCGAAATAAAGTGGGGCAGGCCATGTGGGATTTTTACGATTATCAAATTCACACATTGAGGCAGGTCCATGCCGACCCACACCCTGGCAACTTTATTATTGGTAATGATGATACGCTCGGAATCATAGATTTTGGTTGCGTAAAGGTTATTCCTGATGAGTTTTACAACCCTTACTTCAAGTTGTTGAGAAAGGAAATGTTATCGGCCAACAACGAACTTGAAGAGACTTTTATTCAGCTTCAGTTTATTTATGAAGATGATACAAGAGAGGATAAAGACTACTTTTCTGGAGTTGTAAAAGAGTTAATGGTACTACTTGGTAAACCTTTTCATCAGGAGGAATTCGATTTTGGGGATGATGCCTACTTCCAAAGAATTTTTGAATTAGGCGAAGTTATTTCCAAGTCTAAGAAGTTCAGGGAGTCAGAAAAGGCCAGAGGCGCTAGAGATGGACTCTATATAAACCGTACTTACTTTGGTTTATACAGTATTCTGAATGAGCTAAAAGCGAAAGTTGTAACGAATAAACCAGAACTAAAGGCGGTAGCGGTTTAGTAAAGTGCTGTTTTAAGCATAAGCGGTTGATTTTGTATCGTTTTGATCTTAAAGTCATCTGATGCAAAGTACTGCTTAAACTCACTGGTTATTTGGTCAGGTTGAGTGATGGTACGCACGAGTTTACCACTCGTGCTGTATACCTCAATGGAGAAAAGTCCGCTGGTAAGCACGACTTTCATGTCTTCGATTAGTTCTGATTTTTCTTTGTCAAGGTTGCGTTTTACAGATCCTAACATGCTGTAAGACAAGTTGTCTGGTAGTAGCTGCTCGTTGAATACGCAGGCAACAAACAACAAGGAAGCAAAAATGTAGGTGAATGTTTTTCGCATTTATGTAGAAGGTACGGCTGAAAAACTGTTTACCCTACATAAAAGTCTATTACTCAATTATATGTGTTTGAATACCAAAAAGTGAGTGGTGACTGTTCCACCTGATCTTAACACAGGAAAGTCCGGGTTTCTCCAATCTTACATCTGAAAGTATATCGAATCCAAGTTTTTGATAAAAGCCGATGGGAGAGGAGTATGGTGAACCATCTGATTTGATATCGTTGCCATGGTCTACTGCCCAGCCATTTAGGCTCCTGTTGTCGGCTTTTATGGTTTCAATCAGGTGCTTTCCTAGGCCTTTTTTATGCTGTTTGTTATTAACTAATATGGAAAACCACCTCTCTGAGTCCCTGTCGAATGTGAGTGCCCAACCTAGGATCACAGTTTTATCTAGTAGCAGGTAATGGGTTTTATTGCCGAGAGGAGCAAGAAAGGCTTGGAATGCACTGATGTCACGGTGAGCTAAACCGCTGGGGAATTCTGCATTCCAAAGTTGATGAACCTGTTCTGTTTGCTCAGTGGTCAGACCCATCAGTTTTTTAACGTCCATCAGTTTAACCGTACTTGTTGGTCATATAATCGTACGACTCTTTGATAAGTGTTTTCAGTATGTCTAAGTCAATGTCTTCCATCTTTTTCACATATAGGCAAGACTTACCAGTTTTATACTTACCCAGCTTCTCCATTAATTCTTCATATCGCCCAAAACCAGGCATAATGTATAGGGTGAGGTTTTGAGCACGAGGAGAGAAACCAATCTTTAGAAAGTCGCCTTCTCGACCGCTGTCATATTTATAATGGTAAGTGCCAAAGCCAACAATGGAACCGCCCCACATTTTGGCAGGCTCTCCGGTTATTTCTTCCATTATTGCTTTCACCTGAAAGCTTGCGGCTTTTTTCTTTTCGTCAGCTACAGTGTTCAAAAAGTCATCAACACTGGCATCGTTTTCTGTTGTTTTGTTTTGATTCTTGGCCATAGGTTTTGGTTAGTTATTAGCGATTACCGGTATACTAAATTTAGCTATTTCGGGTTCAGTATGGGCTTCACGCATTATTTGTTCAATTTTCTTCACCACATCTGGGTGCTCATTAGCAATGTTGAATTGCTCGGTTGGGTCTGCATCAAGGTCGTAAAGTTCTACGCTTAAATTACCCTCTAGCATATTGGTTCGAATGCCTTTCCATTTGCCCATTCTTACGGCTTGTTGGCCTTTATAACTCGGAAATTCCCAATAGAGGTATTCATGCGTTTTTTGGCTTGGACTGTTACCTAATAGCTCGTTGGTTAGGCTAATTCCGTCTAGTTTGTGGGCGGACGTACTACCTGCTAACTCAGTAAAGGTTGGAAAGAAATCGTAGAATGATCCGATGTGGTTAGAGGTCGTTCCGGCTTCAATTTTTCCTGGCCAAGATGCGATCATGGGTACACGTATTCCTCCCTCATAGGTAAAGCCTTTTGTTCTGCCATAGTTGTTGGGAAAAGGGTTGGCACTATTGAAATAGTCGGCATCAACCCCGCCCGCATAAGTTGGTCCATTGTCGCTTGTAAATACAATGATGGTGTTTTCGTAAATGCCTTCGGCTTTTAGCAAAGCTACCAACTCTCCAACCTGATCGTCCAAATAGCTGATCATGCCTGCATAAGCGGCCTTTGGGTAACGGTGCGGGAAATAACCGTTTTGCCCAAGATATGGGTCTTCTTCTCCAATGATCTCATGGTATTTTGTTACGTATTCTTCCGGTACCTGAAGTGGGACATGAGGCAGCGGACTGGCATAGTAAAGCATGAAAGGTGCTGTTTTATCGCGCGTTTTAATGAAGCTTAAAGCCTTGTCGTGCATCAGTTTTGGGCCATAATCGGGTTGGCTGTATGCAGCGTACGATTGTGCCTGCATTGGATCGGCTCCATCAGGCAGTTTAGTACCTGGAGGTACTGTGTCGTTTCTTAAAACAACTTTTTTCTCATTCTCCCATACGTGTGCAGGGTAAAGGTTGTGCGCTTGCCTTTGGCAATTGTAACCATAAAAGTAGTCGAAGCCCTGTTGGTTAGGTACGCCTTCGGTATTGGGAGCGCCAAGCCCCCATTTGCCTACCAAAGCCGTTTGGTAACCTACTGTTTGCAAGGCTTCGCCTAGGGTAAAGGTAGAATCAGGAATTGGCCGCTGACCTTCTAAACTTGGGTCTGCCACTGCTGCTTTATAGTCCCAAACGGCACCACGTTCTGCCCATTCATCGTTACCACGAATGTAGGCATGGCCGGTGTGAAGTCCGGTAAGAAAAACATAGCGAGAAGGGGCACATACAGGTGCGCCAGCGTAAAAGTTGGTAAAGCGCATGCCTTCACTGGCTAGTTGGTCAATGTTTGGTGTTTGAATGATCTGCTGGCCATAGCTGCCGAGTTCTCCATACCCTAAATCATCTGCCAAAATAAAGATGATGTTAGGCGGAGTACTTTCTTTTTCCGACTGACAAGCAAGGGCTAGTAAGGCTAAAAGTGCTAGAGAAACTATTGACTTTGAAGGCATAAAAAAATCGTTTCTTCTAAGATAGAAAAAACGATTTAAATGGTTAAGAAGTAAGAATGGTCTTACTTCTTAACCTCTTTAAGCTTTTTAACTAATTTTTTGGCTTCTTCGCTAGTATCCAAACTAATGATTATAAGCCCCGTTTTGTCTGCTAACTTGCGGGCTTTAAGCTCCTCTTGAGTTTTAATTACTGAGATATCTGAAATCGATTTTACCTCTATGTCTTTGAGTGTGTTTAGGTCAGCCTCGTACAATTTACCCTCTAAGTTTATGTGGAGGGCAACACTTTGTTCATTGAAAGTTTCACCATAAATTTTTATGTCGTCATCCTGAATGTCCATGTCTAATTTGTGCACATCAGGTTCTTTCAGTGTGGTGATAACTACTCCGTTTGTTGTTGTTTTTAAGGTGTTCCCGGGTTCTCTTATTAAAACACCACTATCATTAGTGTTTCTTTCTCCATTAAAGAAGTCTTCGTTTTTGAGGTAAATAAGTACTGCTCCGTCCTTGGCTGCGTCTCCATAAACAGATGTTGCACTTACACCTTTCAAAACACTAATTGTGAGTATATCTTCAGGAGAGATGTTGTCCAAGTTTTCTTTTTGACTGTCTAAATAGTGGGTCTTCTCTCCGTATTTAATAACGTATAGCGGTGTTTTGCTTTCAACATTGGTTGGAGCTTCCTGCGCTAGGCAAACGCCAAAGCTAAAGAAGAGAATAAGTATTGTTAAGTGTTTCATATTAGTAGGTTTATTTGCTTTTGTAAATAGCCAACGGGTATGCTTCGTTGGGTGAGTATTGAATGTAATCTATTTTGTTATTCTCTAGAAGCTTGAGTACTCTCTGACTCCTTATTAACGCCCTTTTTTCGGCTACATAGACCCTTTTGTTTTCAGAAAGAAGCTTACTGATGTAGGCGTTGATTTGGGTGTCTTCAACTTTTAAAGAAGGATTATTTTCAAGGCGCTGAATACTTTCAAATTGTTTAGATCCAGTACGGTCGTCATTTAAGACTATTATAATAGCACTCGTTTCTCCTTTTAACCCAAACAAGGCATTACCTTTTGGGTAAACGTAAATTGATTGAGTAGCCTTAAGATCGATAGCCTCGAGGCTTAATTCTTTTTGATTCAAAATTGTGGTTTGTTCCCCATGCCTAACCATGATTATTGGTTCCGTTGTAAGAAGGGGTGAAATACACTTGATTTGAGCCAATACACATTGACTAATTGAGGAAATGATTAGAAGTAGGAGAATTCGCTTCATTTAGTTGAAAATCTAGCAAAAATAAGGCCAGAGAATAACGAGTCCGATGACTGCAGCAGTGATACTTGCCATGAGTACAGCGCCAGCGCTAATGTCTTTTATTTTGCCAGCTAATGGGTGTTTTTCTGGCGATACTAAATCAACCAAGTGCTCAATTGCGGTGTTGAATAATTCAGCAATTAACACAAAGCCAATCGCAGCGATTAGCCATAGCCAATCGGTTTTGGATACGCGCATCAGCCAACCAGCTGTAATTATAATTAGGGCCGCCACGATATGAAACCGAAAGTGTGCTTCAGATTTGGTAGCCAACATCAATCCTTTTAAAGCGACTTTGAACTTCTGTAGCTCATTCAAATTGTGTTTGTTGTGCTGTGGTTTCACCATGGTAAGTTAGGCTTAATTGCCCGATACTTTTATTTTAGCCAAAATTTCTATTCATGCAGAGACTTATCATCCTTCTTTTTTTAGCTGTTAGCATTTTTAGTTGCGAGAGTGATGCCACTAAAGCAGAGCGATTCTTTATTAAAGGAAACATGGCTTTGGAAAATGGTGACTATCGAGAGGCCATTCGATTGTATACAGAGGCTATCGATAAATACCCAGAATTTGAGTCGGCCTACAACAATCGTGGGGTTGCGCAGTATAAATTGGGGCATTATTATGAAGCCATTGACGACTACACTAAGCTGATTATGACTATGGATGCCTTGCATTGGGATGCCAGACGAAATAGAGTAGATGCAAATTTGGCCGTTGGGCGTGGTAAGGATGCGTTGCAAGACTTAGTTTTTGTAGAGGACTTTTTCCCTGATTCTTCAGATTTGCTGTTTAAAAAGGGTTTGGCGTACTTTTTAGAAAAGGATTATAGATCTTCTGTAGTGGCTTTTAATACCTCGTTTATTAAGGATTCGAGCAATGTTGAAGCTGTGATTAACGCGGCAAACGCTTATTTCTATAACAACGATATGCAGCGTGCCTATGCGAAGTTAGCGCAGGCTGAGGCCATGGATTCCAACCAGCCGAATATTTACAATACCTATTGCATGATGGAAATTGCCAATGGTAACTATGATAAAGCCATGGAGTACGTACAGCAAGCACTGTCCATTGAACCAAACAATGGTATCTACTTGAATAACCGTGGCTTTTTATACTTACAAAATGATGACTTAGATAAAGCCAAGGCAGATATTGATAAGGCGATTGTGGCAAACTCGGAAAATGGATGGGCCTACAGAAATAAAGGTATTTACTACTACAAGACAGAGAAGTATGAAGATGCTATTAGAAGTTTTGAGACAGCCGCTAAGTTTGAAGCCGATATGCCGCTGATTGACTATTACTGGGGAGCAACTTTAGCAAAACAGGGCAAAGAAAATGAGGCTTGCCAGTATCTTAAGAAATCAGTCGATAGATTCGAAAATGAAGGCAGAGCCTTGTATCAAGAAATCTGTGGAAAGATATAAGTACGCCAAACGAATGTTAGAAGGGGCTTTTGCCCCTTTTTTTATGTTTTTTTATACCACCTGTTAACCAACCGAAATCATTGCTCGTCTATTGATTGATTATGGATGTAAAACGCTTTAAAGAAGAGGTGCTACCGCTTAAGAATAAGCTTTATCGCTTTTCACTAAACATAGTGAAGGACGATGAACTGGCGAAAGATGTAGTACAAGAATGTCTGATTAAAGTGTGGGAAAAGCGCGAAGATGTTGCGCAGATACAGAATCTGGAAGCTTGGTGTATGATGATTACCAAGAATAAATCGCTTGATAAGCTGAGAAGCAAACATGTGAAGAAGACTGATTTGTTTGAAGTAGAACTAGATACCAGGAAAGAGAAAGACACTCCATATGTAGTGGCAGAACGATCAGAATTGATGGATAGAATTCAAACCATGATTGACGATTTGCCCAACCGACAAAGGGAGGTAATGCAACTGCGAGATATTGAGGGGTACTCTTACAAGGAAATCGCAGAGAATTTAAACATTGATATCAATCTGGTGAAGACCAATTTGTTCAGAGCCAGAAGAAAAATAAAAGAAAGTCTAATTAAAGTAGATGCTTATGGACTCTAGAATTGAAGAATTAGTAGAGAAATTTTGGAATGCAGAGTCGAGTTTGGATGAAGAGCAAGAGTTGAAGCAATTGGTGCAACAAGCGCCAGAATCTGCCGAGCTAAGCGAGCTTAAACAACTGTTTGCTCACCATGACGAAGCAGCACAAAAACAACTTGATGATAGTTTTGATGAAGAAATCTTAGCCATCATTCAAGAGGAAAAAGAAGAGGTAAAAGTGGTGAGCTTCAGCGATTACTTCAGAAAGTATTCGGCCATTGCAGCAGCCGTGCTGGTTACCATTATCAGTAGTGTGTTCTTTTACCAACAACAGAATGCGCCAACTTCAACGGATACTTTCGAAACACCAGAAGAGGCTTATGCTGAGCTGAAAAAGCAGCTGTTGATGGTTTCGGTGTTTATGAATAAAGGTAATAACACCATGTCGGAGTTTGGTGCCCTAGGCGATGCCACCGATGAATTAGGTGCTATTGGCAACATGAGCAGTGCAGAGAGTGGTTTGCAAATGCTTGGTGGAATGAGTGTGAATTAAAGAAAAGAATAAGAGACAAATATGAAAAAAGTAGTTTTAACAGTAATGTTAGCGATGTTCGCTACAGTAGTGAACGCGCAAGATAATGCCATCTCGAAGTACTTCGAGAAGTATGTAGACGATCCAAGCTTTATGCACGTAAACTTCAGCGGTAAAATGTTCCAAATGATCAGTCAGTTGGAAATGGATAACCCAGAAGAACAAAAGATGGTCGAAGAGTCACTCGGTAAGATCAAGCGAGTGCAAGTACTAGGCAAAGACAGTAATGTTGATGGAAGAAAGATGTACTCAGAGGCATTAAGTATGATCAAAGGCAAGGGCTTTGATGAGCTGATGTCGGTAAGAGAAGAAGACAAAGACATCAGATTCTACATTAAAGAAAAGAACAATAAAATCGATGAGCTTTTCATGGTAATGGGTGGCGACAATGAGTTTGGTATGTTGAGCATTGTTGGCGATGGCATCGATTTGAACATGCTATACAAGCTTTCGAAAAAAATCGGAATGGATGGATTCGAAGAGCTAGAATTTCTTGACGATAAAAGAGGTGGTTAATCCCACCTCTTAAGGTCAAATAACTCAAAAAACGAACGGATGTATGAAACGACTTTTTTTAACCCTATTCCTGTGCCTTTTCGCGCTATCGGCCACTGCACAAAGCCGAAGCGTGGAAAGGTTCAGAGATAGGAACAAACCTACACTAAAGCTCTTTTTCTATGAGAGCACGCTCAAAATGCTTTCCCGAATAGATTTAAAGGGAATGGGCGGATCATTAGATAGTGAATTTGGCGAAATGCCAGCTTTAGCCGAAATGATCAAAGGCATTGAAAAGGTAAAGTTCTTTATGTATGAGGATTATACTTTTGAAGGGGCCGATGATGAATTTAAGCAGCTAAAGCACGATGTAGCAGACGAGGGCTACGAAACCATGATGTCGGCTAGGGCTGACGGTAACAACATGGAGGTGCTAATGAAAGAGCGCAGAGGCGAACCCGAAGGTTTTGTGGTGTTGATTAAGATGGAAGATGGGTATAGCATTATCGATATTGAGGGTTATCCTGATGTAAACAATATTCTGAAGTTTTCAGAATTCATCAACAAAAGCTCCTCTAACCTTACGCTAAAAGATGCCTTCAACTAGGCGAAATTCACTCAAAAACAACACGATTTGGATACAGTATTATCAATTAAAAACCTTTCCAAGCATTATGGGAGGGTAAAAGCCGTTGACGATCTGTCGCTGGAAGTTCAGCGAGGCAATGTCTTCGGTATTCTTGGCCCAAACGGCAGTGGCAAAACCACCACTTTAGGCACCATTCTCAACGTTATCAATCAAACCAGCGGTACTTTCGAGTGGTTTGGTCAAAAGGGAGATCAAAATACGCGTAAGCGAATTGGGGCTATTTTAGAGCACCCAATATTCTACCCGTACCTTACCGGTGTTCAGAATCTTAAGATTGTATGCGACATAAAGGAGGTGCCCTATAGCAGGGTGGAAGAGGTGCTGAAAGTGGTGAGTCTTGACGAACGCAAAGACTCCAAGTTCAAGACCTATTCACTTGGTATGAAACAACGCTTGTCCATTGCTTCTGCACTTTTGTGCGACCCGGAGGTGATGATCTTAGACGAACCTACCAATGGTCTCGACCCACAAGGAATTGCCGAAATCAGAGATTTGATCATTGAAATTGCCAATAGTGGCAAAACCATTATTCTCGCCAGCCACTTGCTAGACGAAGTACAAAAAGTGTGTACGCATTTCTGTGTGTTGCAGCGTGGTAAACTCATTCATACCGGCTTGGTAGAAGATGTGGGCAAAGGTAGTTTGAATGTGGAGGTAAAGGCCGATGTAGAGAACCTTCAGGCAGTGCTTGAAGGCTCAGGAATGGCTTCGCACATAAAGCGTGAGCTCGATAAGTACACCATGACAATGCACAATGGTTACTCGGCCGCACAGGTAAACGAATACTTATTTAAGCAGGGAATAACTGCAAAACATTTGGTAGTAAAAACTAAAACGCTCGAGAAACAATTCCTTGAGATTTTAGCCGGACAGGAAGGAGGTCAATCATGATGCGTTTATTGAGAATAGAATTACAAAAAGTACGTCCAAGCCGCTCATTTAAGGTTTTGGCGAGTATGTATTTGGTTGCCTTGTTCGTGATTTGCGTTGTGGTAATGCCATTTTTGCAGTACCTCAAAAGCAGGTTCGAAGATTTCGATATGGACGGCATTGACCCTACCATTATTCCTTTTTATGAGTTTCCTGATATTTGGCAAAACATCACTTGGGTAGCCATTCACCTTAAGCTTTTACTTGGCTTTAGCTTAATCTTTTCCGTTACCAATGAATTTTCTTACAGAACAATTCGCCAAAACGTAATAGATGGCCTTAGTCAGAAGGAATTTATAATAAGTAAGATCGTAATGGCCGGATTTTTAAGCTTGGCTTCAGCGGCCTTCTTATTTGTACTTGGCATGATTACAGGGCTTATTTACACCTCTGACATAAGCCTTGGGTTAATGTTTGAGGATTCGTATTTCATACTGATTTTTGCACTTCAGCTATTTACCTTTTTGGTCTTTACACTTTTCGTGGGTGTGCTTATCAAAAAGTCAATCATTGCTATGGGTGTGCTCATATTCTGGACAATGGTGGTGGAAAACATTGCCTGGGGTAGAATGACTTATTTAGGATATGACTGGATTGGCTACGTTTTGCCGGTTAAATCTATTAACCAACTAGTCCATGTGCCATTCCCTAAATACGTATTTCAAGAGGTACAAGACTATATTACGTTTCCGGAGCTTGGTGCTGTATTGGCCTTTCTGGCGCTCTTTTACTGGGCAACTATTAGGCTGGTGGTTAAGCGAGATTTATAGAATTAAGAATGGAGGAATTAAAGGTGTTGGGCGAAAGCTTAGCACCTTTTTTAGTTTATTGCAGTCTGAATATTCAATCAAAAAGAAATGGATAAGGCTTTCAAACTTTCACTTACATTCGTATTCGCTGTTGTTACATTAGTCAACGCGAATGCGCAAGATTTACCTTTCAAAAGCATGCCTGAATATGCTGAAAAATATACTGCAGGAACGATGGTTGCCAGAATGGTAGAAGGCTTGGGGTACCGCTATTATTGGGCTACAGAAGGGTTAACTGCAAAAGATTTAGCCTTCGAACCAACAAAGGATGCCCGCGATGTAGAAAGTACTATCGACCATATTTTAACCTTGTCTGTAATGGTTTTAAGACCATTCAGAACCCCAGATTTTTACCCGATAGAAAACCTTTCTGAAATGGACTTTGCTGCAAAGCGAAAGCTAACACTTGAGCTGCTTCTGGAGGCTTCTGTGGAATTGCGAAGTGCTTCGCTCGATAAGTTGGCGAATGCTGAACTGGATTTGGGTAGAGGGAATTCGTTACCTTTTTGGAATGTGCTTAACGGTCCGCTGGCCGATGCAATTTATCACACGGGGCAAATTGTAAGCTTCAGAAGAATGTCAGGAAACCCAATCGACCCAAGTGTAAATGTGTTGAAGGGCAGAAATAATTAAAGCGAAGACTTAGTCTACCAAGCGCTTTTCTTTCCACTTGCCGCGCTTAAACCAAATAACGGTGAGTATGCAAGGGATAACATAGCTTACTGGGAAAGACCACCAAACGCCATGTTCTTGCATGCTGTCCATGCCTGATACGATCCACGCAAATGGAAACTGAATAACCCATATACCAATAATCGCCAGAATCATCGATTCTACCGTATTGCCAGATCCGCGCAAGGTGCCAACAAGCGCCAGTTGTGCACCCATAAAGCCAAAGGCTAAGGAAGTAATTTTCATAAAATCGGTACCCATGGCTACCACATGGTCAGAAGCATCGAGGAAGGCGCGAACCAGTGGTTCTGCAAAAATGTAGAAGATAATACCTACGATGGTAAGGCCACCAAAGCCTATCCACGCAGCATAGGCAGCACCTTTTTCCGCTCGGTCAATCTTTTGCGCACCCATATTTTGCCCCACCATAGTAGAAGAGGCATGTAGCAGTCCGAGCCCGAAAATCACCACAAAACTGATCAACCTTGAGCCAACGCCATAGGCAGCAAGCACTTCCGTTCCGAATCTAGCGGCAATACCCGTCATAATCGTTAGGCCTAAGGCACGAGCTGATATTTCTATAGAAGATGGTGCGCCTAACTTGAATGCTTTTTTGAGCAATGGGCCATCGAACGAGAAGTTCTTAAAGGACAGTTTGATATCCGTTTTACCTTTTAACAGTACATAGTAAGCTATGAATGAAGAAAGGAAAAGCGTGCAGAGCGTAGACACCGCAGCACCAGTAACACCGTAGGCTTTTACCGGTCCCCACCCGTAAATAAATAACGGATCGAGCACAAAGTTGAGTGCTAATGTTCCTGCGTTAATAAATAGGGGGATTCTAACTTCGCCAATACCGCGCAGCAGCGATTGAAACATGATAAAGCTAAAGTTGAAAACCAGGCCAATAAAAATTGTACGCTGAAAGAAGTTGGCATCATCGAAAATAACATCTTCAACACCCAACAGCCTTAGAATAGCCGGAGAGGCTAAATAGGCCAATGCGGATAGAACAATGGAGATAATAACCACCATGGTAAGCGTTTGAGACGCTACATGGCTTACCATTTTAAAGTTTTTGGCTCCTGCATATTGCGCTACTAAAATGGTGCCTGCAAAGGCAAATCCAGAGCTCAATGATATCAGAAGAAAGTTAACGGGAAAGCTGACAGAAACGGCCGCAACTGCATTAGCACCAAGTTGACCAACCCAAAATGCATCTACCAGTTGATAGCCCGTTTGCAACAAGTTTGCTCCAATAATAGGAAAGGCCAATGCAAGTAGCCCTTTTAAGATAGAGCCTTGAGTAAGGTCGATTCTGTTGCGTTTCATCAGGCTACAAAGCTAAGGGTTTCGCCTTCAGTTGCGAGTAGTTTTTGAGGAAAAGCAAGCGCATGCGATTGTATGGCATTATTGGAACAGTCGTGCCCACTAAAGCGTGTTGTCTGGCACACAAGTGTTCTTGATGAATTGATCTTTTAGTACGTAGGTCTTGGTATAATCAATCGCAAAACGGCTTGTGGTCATTTCGCAGTCAAAGCTTATTTCATCACCTTCAATTACAAGGTTATAGTCATCTTTAGGTAGGGCTGCAAAATCGCATGAAATAGGGCGCGAGAAATCCTCCAGCCTATTGGTGATAATGGCATTTACCTGTGTCATGGCATCTAGCATAAGCTTTTCAGAGCTAAACTCACCTTTCAATTCTCTTTCGGAAACAAAGTCTACATCGCGGCCAATTACCTTTCCGCTTCTTTCAATTCCGCCTGAGTCAAGGTTGAATTCATTCCTGAAAAAGGTGTGGATGACCGCAAGTTTTACAAAGTTATTATCGTCTTCAAAGTGTTGATTTTGGTAGGTTTCGGTTAGCTGTCCCTGAAAGCCTGCTACCATAAACGAGTCTATCGGAAGTTCGCGTTTGTCGTACCAGATTTCGTGTCGTTGGTATTCATAGGCTTCAATAATGTTGCCTTCAGCACTTTTCTCACTCATGCAGCGGGCATACATATTCACCTCGGTAGCTACATAATGAAACCCATTTTGCTCTCTGAAAAACGGGATTTTATAAGGTTGCTTTAACTCCCATTTGCCCTGGTATTTGTAACAAGGGTATGAGCAGTCAGCAGGTAAGTCGTCCAATTCAATAAACGGGTTTACAAACGGAGTTTCAAAACTCCACTTGAGCATGTCATCGCGGGTTTCTTCGCTTCCTACGATTTCATGTTTAAAATTGACGCTTTTATAAATAAAGAATGCGGTTGATAAAGCCAGTAAAGTAATGACCGCATAGAGTAGGGTGGTGTTCTTTTTTGGGCTTGGGTTTGCACCGTTTTGCTGTTTCTCCTTGGCGGTTTTTAGGGCCGATTCTAGCTCTAATAATTTCAGTATTCTATTGGTGTTCTGAATGGCGCGTGCATACTCTCCTTCGGTTGCGCTAGAGTTGATCAACCTGGAAAACTGAGCATCGCTATAGCCAAGCTTTCTCGAAATTTCCGAGTTGCTAGCCTTGGCAAAACGCTTGATCTCCGGGTCAAATGCTCCATAGAGTTTTTCCAGTTTGCCTACGAATTCCTGGTGATTATTCGTATTCATTTAGTAAGTCTATTTAAAAAGAACATTTGTTGAAATTCGTTAAAATTCATTGAAATAGAATATAATTCCATAAATCAATTTAATGCCAAATTATGTTTTGTATAATGCAAACGATTGCCTCTGTGCTTGAAATGTAAAGTACAGTTTATCACCTCGCTACTTATAATCAAAGTATGAGGTTAACTTTTTAAGAAACAAATAATACTACATGATTAACTCTTTGAAAATATCGATGATTTTTTCCCTCTGCCTGCTGGCCTTTCAAGGCTTTTCGCAGACAACCATTACAGGGAAAATAGTGGATGAGACTGGCGAAGGCATGTTCGGGGTCTCAATACTAGAACAGGGCACAAGCAACGGAGCCATTTCGCAAATAGATGGTACTTATTCTATTTCCGTTGCAAGCGAGACTTCCGTGCTGCGATTTTCTTTTTTAGGATTCAAAACCATTACACAAACGGTAGGCAACCAAACCGTCATCAACATTACAATGGTAGAGGAAGCATCCGAATTGGAAACCGTAGTGGTAACGGCCATTGGTCAATCGCTTAAAAAAGATAATTTGGGATATGCCAATACCACGGTAGACGGAGAGGATATTAAGAAAGCAGGTGAGCCAACTTTACTCAACAGTTTGTCGGGAAAGATTTCGGGCGTTCGCATATCGCGTAACTCTGGCGACCCGGGCGCTGGTGCATTTATTCAAATAAGAGGGCTTTCCAGTATTACCCGCGACAGCCAGCCGCTAGTGGTAGTGGACGGTGTGCCAATTAGTAATGATGTGCGTGGCGATGGAGGCTCTAGCGGTGTAGCACAAGAGTCGAGGCTCAACGACCTTAACCCAAACGATATTGAGAACATTTCGGTATTGAAAGGTGCTTCTGCGGCTGCCCTTTGGGGAACACGTGCACTGGGTGGAGTAATCTTTATTACAACCAAAAAGGGTGACTTCAATAAAAAGCTGAGTGTTTCTTACGGCCTTACTTACTCCATTGATAAAATCAACAGAAAGTACCCTTTGCAAACCACCTATGGGCAGGGCGATAACGGTGTTTACAACCAAGCTGCTAGAGATTCCTGGGGAGACAAAATTGCTGATAGAACAGGAGGGTTAGATGAGTTTGACACCTCTGGGGAGTTCTTTGTTGGGCAAAATGGAGTAACCTACTACCCAATCATTTCTAAGAATTCGCAAACGATTTACGATGATTCTAACTTCGATCAGGTATTTAGAGATGGTAGCTTTTTGGAGAATAACCTGAGTATTTCTGCAGGTAATGATAACAGCAGAATCTATTTCAGTTTGAGTGATTTGAACCAAAAAGGTATCATTCAAAATAGCTCTGACTACAGAAGGTCTAGCGCAAGAATTAATGCCGAATTCCTGCTTTCACCAAACATTAGTATTAGCGCAAATACCACTTATGCGCATACTACATCAAATAGAATTCGAAAAGGCGCAAGTTCATCGGGTTTTTACCTTGGGCTTTTAAGACAAGCGCCAGACTTCGACCAGTCGGGCTATAAAGGCGATTACTACGCTAGTAGTACGGCCGCTCCGGTTTCGAACAGACATCGTTCTTACAGAGAGCCACTTGGTGCAGATAATACCGCTGTTTACAATAACCCGCTTTGGACTATTTACGAACAGCCGAATACGGCAGTAACGGACCGTTTCATTTCCAACTTTACCTTCTCTGCCGATCCACTGGAATGGTTGAACTTGAAAGCTAGGGTTGGTGTAGATCATTACACAGAACGAAGAGAAGAGTTCTTTACACCGGGCTCCGCTGCCGGAGCTTATGGCTCAGGTTTGTTTGGAAGAAATATGGCTTCGAACACCATTTTCAACATGGACTACATAGCCACTGCAACCAAAGAATTTGGCGTTGATTTTAACGGCTCGCTTTTGGTTGGCTTTAACTACAACGGTACCAAGCGCGAAACTAGCGGAAACGAGATAACCAACTTTATTCTCTTTACCGATGCGGCCAGTACGGTTAGAGATATTGATAACGCTTTTCCTGAAAACAGAACGGCTACCAGCACTTTTGGTCAGGAAAGAACAGCGGCAGTTTATACCTCAGCAAGCTTTTCTGCCTACGACATGATTCACTTTAATGGAACTCTTCGTGCAGAAAAAGCATCAACTTTTGGTGACGAATCGAACGATGCGTTCTTCTTTCCATCAGCTTCTATTGCATGGCAGTTTTCTAAGCTAGAGGCGCTTGAGAACGATATTATGAGTTTCGGTAAGCTTAGATTCTCTTATGGCGAGGTGGGTGTGCAGCCTGCCAGATACAACACCACAAACGTTTTTGTATCGCCAACATATGGCGACCAGTACGGTGGCGGTTTAGGGCTTGGCTTTTACGGAAACGGAGGTTTTGTGCCAAGTACCAACCGTGGTAACTCAAGCTTAAAACCAGAGCGTAAAAAGGAGACAGAAATTGGTTTGGACATGAGGTTTATCAATGATAAACTTTCATTAAGCGCAACTTACTATGATAATACCACCAGCGATGTGTTGCTTAATTTCCCGATTGCGAACTCAAGAGGTTACGATGAAATTTACGCCAATGGCGCGCAGGTAAGCAACAAAGGAGTTGAGATTGACTTGGGCTATACTATTATGCAAAAGCGCGATTTCAGATGGCAAGCGAATGTGATCTTCAGTTCGAATAAGAATAATGTAGATGATCTTGCCGGAGTGCAAACAATAGAATTGGGCGGTTTGGCAGCAGTAAATGCACGTGCTATCGAAGGCTATCCGCTAGGCGTGCTTTGGGGATCGAGAACTTTGAGAGACGATGAAGGAAACATTGTTTATGATGAGAACGGTTTCCCTGAGCAAGATCAAACAGAGGGTGTAATTGGAGATCCTAACCCAGATTGGCAAGGGAGTTTTATTACCCAACTGAACTACAAGAATTGGTCACTTTCTGCTTTGTTCGAAACTTATCAAGGCGCTGATATTTATGCCGGTACAAAATCGGTATTGGCCGACCTTGGCCGATGGGAGAGTACTGGCCGTGAGGTGACTGCTGATCAGAATTTATTGGACTACAACGGTAACCTAATTCCGATGGGTACACCATTTAGAGGTAACATCTACGATTTTGGTGCTGGGCCAGTAGCGCTTACCGAACCTTGGTACAATGGCGATGGTGGCTACTTCAGTGGAGGTAACGATGAGCTTTATATTGAAGATGGCTCATGGACTAGGCTGAGAGAGTTGAAGCTTTCTTACAGTCTAAAGCCAGAATGGCTAAGCAAGGTTGGCATTCAGTCAGCCACAATCTCTGCCACTGGTAGAAACCTATTCTTATGGACTGAATTTGAAGGAAACGACCCTGATACCAACCTGACAGGGGTAAGTGTAGCCAGAGGAATTGACTACTTCAATAACCCAGGAACCAAGTCTTATGTGTTCTCTTTATCGGCCACATTCTAAACTAACAAAACACAGATCGAAATGAAGAATTCAATATATATCATACTGATTTGCCTTTTGACTGTCGCTTGTGACGACATTTTTGAAGGGATAAATAATGATCCTAATAACCCAACAAGTGCTTCTTTTCAGAATATTTTAACTGGGGCAGAAGTAGGGAATATGATTTTACAAGCTGGAGAAACGGCTCGTAGGGCAGGAATATTTGCTGGCTACTATACGGGTATCGACCGACAGCATTTGGGCTTTAGCCAATACACCGTAACCACTAGCGACTTCGATAACATTTGGGACGATGCCTTTGTGAATACGCTGAGAAATGCCCGTGTGGCCGAGGAGGCTGCAGTGGAGCAAGGCATTGAAGGTGTGAGCATAGGCATTACGCAGGTGCTGCAAGCCATGACTTTCGGTACGGCCACTTCGCTTTATGGCGATATTCCTTTTGATGAAGCCCGTTTTGATGTTGAAAACCCACAATTCGAAGATCAAGAAGTGGTTTATGGTAAGGTACAGACGCTTTTAGATCAGGCAATTGCAAACTTGCAATTGGGTACTGGCAGACCTCCAAGCGGATCGGATATTTACTTGGATGGTGATCCACAAAAATGGATCGAGGTTGCTTACACGTTAAAGGCACGTTACTACATGCATACGCGTGAATATGCCAGTGCTTACAATGCTGCTCAGAATGGAGTAAGCGCAATGGACAACGGACTTTTTGGTCCGCATGGAACAGGCTTGGACGAGTCGAACCTGAACTACCAGTTCTTTGCAGTTTATTCACGTGCTGCAGATTTAAAAACCTCTGATTTTATGGCCAGTTTGGTGGCTTCTGATGCTGCCGTGAGTCCAGATATTAACAACTACAGAGGGAATGCTAAAACAGACGAAACTGCTCGCTGGAATTACCTTTTTGCAGTTACCGGAGTTGGCATTCAGCCGAATACAGTAGATGGTTTTGCCGCGCAAACCGCTTCAACTTCGCTAGTTACTTACGAGGAGAATTTACTCATTTTAGCTGAATCTGGGTTCAGAAACGGAGGTTTCGGCACAGGATTACAGCATTTAAACGAATTCAGAGCATTTATGAATGCAGGTGGCTATCTGTCGAACGCCAACCCTGCAGACATTCAATACGATGCTTATGATGCCAGCGATTTCGCCAATGGCGGTATTGAAAATCCCGATAACATCTCTTCGGACAATGCTTTGCTAAGAGAAATTATGGAGGAAAGGTTTGTTACTTTCTTTGGGCAAATTGAAGGTTTCAATGACACCCGCAGAACAGAGAATGAGCCAGTTGTGAGAATTCATACCACACCAAATGTGGGTAGCGATTTTCCACAACGCTTCATCTACCCACAAACGGAAATTGATAGGAACAGCAATACGCCAAATCCTATCCCTAATTTCTTCGAGCCGACAAGAGTAAACCAATAATCGAAAATTCTTTTCATACATGAGTTTTAATTATAGAAAATGGACTTGCCAGTTATTCATGCTGGCTGTCCTTTTCCTTCCTGCTAGCCTTTATGCACAAACTCAGGATACACTACGGGTTTTGTTCGTGGGGAATAGTTACACCTATTTTTACAACCTGCCGCAAATGGTTGCTACCATGGCAGAGTCGCAAGGAAAGGCCATTGTTACCCGCCAATCTACGGTGGGAGGTAGTCACCTTGGGGAGCATTGGAATAGAGAAAGAGAAACAAGATCGAGAGACCTAATAGAGCAAGGTGGTTGGGACTATGTGGTGATGAATAATCACAGCATGAGCACCATAAATACGCCAGAAGACTTTGATAAATACGGAGAACAGTTTGTTGCTTTAATTAAGCAGCACGGTGCACAACCTGTGTTTTACATGACCTGGGCCCGAAAGTGGAATCCGCTGATGCAGGAAACCATTACCAAGGGCTATGAAAAGCTAGTAAAAGCTACGGGTGCCGATGTGGTGCCAATCGGTCCGCTTTGGATGAAATCCATAGCGCTTAGGCCAGACATTGATTTGTATTTTGAAGACGGTAGCCATCCTTCACCAGAAGGAACTTACCTCACTGCTTTGGCTTACTATAGATTCTTTACAGGTAAATCCACAAGCGAAATTCCGGATAGACTACAGACGGTAGATAAAGATGGTGAGAAGCTTTATTTAGCCATTATTGATCCTAATACGGCTACTTTCTTTCAGCAATTGGTTGATAGTTTTGACATGAAAACGCTGGCAGATGATAGATAAGAAGAAGTTAATTCCACTTATTCTAGGGCCGGCTGTTTTTGCAGTGTTGCAAGCCATTGGTGGGCCAGAGTCTATGCCCGAAAGTGCATTTGTACTACTGGGTATTACGCTTTGGATTGCTATTTGGTGGGTTACAGAAGCTATTCCTATAGCTGTAACTGCACTTTTACCAATTGCCTTGTTTCCGATTTTCGGGGTAATGGACTTGTCCACTACCACGGCATCTTTTGGCCATAAGTATGTATTCCTCTACCTGGGCGGTTTCATCATAGCCATTGCTATCGAAAAGTGGAATCTCCATAAACGTATTGCCTTGACCATTATCAACGCCATTGGCACTAACATGGTCAATATCATTCTTGGCTTTATGCTGGCAACAGCATTCCTATCCATGTGGATTTCTAATACCGCAACTTCTGTTATGATGCTGCCGATTGGGATGGCCATTGTAAGTCAGCTTAAGGAGTCGGCTTTGGTAGACGAAGGCATTACTTCCAAATTTGGCAAAGCGCTTATGTTGGCCATTGCCTACAGTGCTTCTATTGGTGGAATGGCCACTTTGATTGGTACACCGCCAAACTTGGTTTTGGTGGGTATTGTTGAAGAAACCTACGGTGTAGAAATATCATTTCTGCAGTGGTTTAAGTTTGGTTTGCCAATTTCGGTAGTGCTGCTTTTTGTTTGCTGGAAGTACCTAACAAAGTATGCTTTCAAACTCAAGGCTACTGAGTTTCCGGGTGGTAAACAGGAAATCTCTCGCTTATTAAAAGAGCTTGGTAAACTAAGTGTGGAAGAAAAGCGCGTGTTGATCGTTTTTGCGGCAACGGCATTCTGCTGGATCACCCGTTCATTTATTCTGCAGAAATTTATTCCTGCCTTAGACGATACCATAATCGCTATTATTGCCGGGGTAGTGCTCTTTATCATTCCTTCGAGTAAAAAGGGAGAAAGAATTATCAATTGGGAAGAAGCCGTGAAAATGCCTTGGGGTATTATTCTGCTTTTTGGTGGAGGAATGGCCCTAGCGGGTGGCTTTAGCTCAACTGGTTTAGCACTCTGGATTGGTTCGCAGATATCGATGATTGATGGCATATCCATGATCATGATCATCTTGGTGCTGGTTGCCTCAGTGAACTTTCTTACAGAGCTTACTTCCAATTTGGCTACCACAGCCATGTTGTTGCCAGTGTTGGCGCCAATGGCCGTGGCCTTCAATATGAACCCCTATATGCTAATGGTGTCGGCTACATTGGCGGCATCTTGTGCTTTTATGTTGCCTGTAGCCACACCGCCAAATGCGGTGGTGTTTGGTTCCGGTTACCTCAGAATTCCGGATATGATGAAATCTGGCGTATGGATGAATATTATCTCCATATGCTTCATCACGCTAATGATTTACTTTTTGCTGCCAGTGGTTTGGGGAATTATTCCCGACCAGTATTCTAACCTGGTAGGTAAATAAAACTGCTATGAAGACAAAAACACTTAAAAATACTATCATGAAAAACAGAAGTCTGAATACCGCCTTGCTTTTGGTAGCAATGATTTTTGTGGCACTCAGTGGCTGTAAAGAAGAGGATGATATGCCTATTTCTAATGCCTTGCGTGTGCTTACAGCCAAGGTTAACGATGTAAACCTGAAGGATGAACCAACGGGTGTCGAACAACAGGTGAGTGTAGAGCTTGTGTTTTCTCACACTTTGAATACAACTGCCTTTGAAAGTGCTTTGAGCGTAAGCTCGGGTAGCGGAGAAGTAGCGCTCAATTTTGCTTATTCCAACTCTAATTCCATTGTAACCATTACTAATGTAAATGAACTGGACTACGAAACGGTTTACACAGTTGCCATGGAACCTGGCGCTTATGGTGAAGCAGGTAACGAACTGGATGAAGCTGTTGCCTTTTCTTTTACCGTAAAGGAGTTTGTGCCGCCAAATGTTACGCTTGCCAAAAACGTACCGAGCATTTCGGAAGATGGCGAAGTAGCCACTATCACTGGGACTTTAAGCGAACCAGTAAATAATGATGTAACCGTAAACCTTGCTTTTGCAGGTACAGCTGCTGCAACAGATTTTGTGGCAAGCGCTACCAGTTTTGTTATTCCTGCTGGCGAACTGACGGGTTCAATTACCATTACTGCTGTAAATGATGTAGAAGTTGAAAGCCTCGAAAATATTCTGATAACCATTGAAAGTATTACGAATGCTATTGAGGCAACTCCGCAAGAAGTTAGCTTGAGCATTACCGATAATGATTCTGCTGGAAGAGGCTTTATCATCAATGAAGTATTGTTTGATCCACCATCTGGCGATGCCGGTGATGCCAATGGCGATGGAACCAGAAGTGCTTCGGAAGATGAGTTTATAGAGTTTGTTAATGATAGCGATGTGCCGATGGACTTGAGTGGTTTTACGCTATATGACGCAACAAACTTCGAAACAAATACTCCGCGCCATACTTTTCCTGCTGGTACAATTGTTCCTGCTCATGGTGTGTATGTGTTGTTTGGTGGAGGTAATCCTGGCGGAGACTTTGGTACGGCAATGGTGGGCGTTTCAACCACCGGAAACATGAATTTGAATAATGCCGATGACCAGATCATTATCTTAGATGCTACTGGAAATGAGTTTTTGGTATTCGATACGCAGGTTGATGGTGCTGGAATTGATTTCGGTGCTGACCAGTCAGTAACTCGCTCACCTGATATAACGGGCGACTTCACTTTGCACACAACAGCCAATGCAAGCTTGACCTTCTCTCCGGGAAAAATGAACGATGGAACCAACTTCGAAGCAGGTGGCGGAGGTAATACAGGCCTTGGCTTGATCATAAACGAAGTGCTTTTTGATCCACCATCTGGCGATGCTGGTGATGCAAATTTGGACGGCACCAGAAGTGCTTCGGAAGACGAGTTCATAGAGTTTATTAATGATAGCGATAGCCCGATCGACTTGAGTGGTTTCACCTTGTACGATGAAGATAATTTCGCTATCAATACACCGAGACACACTTTTCCAGCTGGTACGGTAATTCCGGCACATGGCGTATACGTCCTCTTTGGTGGTGGAGCACCCGCTGCTACAATTGGCAATGCTATGGTGGGCGTTACTACCACAGGTAACATGAACTTGAATAATGCTGGTGACAAGATTATTATTCTGGATGCTTCCGGAAATGAATACCTGACCTTCGACACGGCTGTTGATGGTAGCGGCCTCGATTTTGGTTCAGATCAGTCGATTACCCGCTCACCTGATATAACTGGTGGCTATACTTTGCACGAAACTGCAAATGCAAGCTTGGCTTTCTCTCCTGGAAAGAAAGTGGATGGAACTGATTTTTAAGATTGTTTTTTAGATCGTAACGTGAGATCTCGATTTGTTCAAGTGCCTTTGGGTGCTTGAGCATTTTGGGATGATTAAATTTGAGCAGTGAAGAATTTGAGAAATATATGGTGCCTTATGTTGGCACTTTGCCTTGTGGCATGTGGAGATAATGATGATCCCAAACCTGCTATTACACTATTAGCAGCCAATATTAATGGTGGCACTTTGGTAGATGGAGCTGCAGGTGTGCCGGTAGAGTCAACTGTAGAGCTGGTTTTTTCGGTAGCATTGGATGTCACGAAATTCGAAAGCAGCTTTAGCATTTCGAGTTCGGCAGGTGAGCCGGCCTATGATATTACGTACACTAATGCCTCGTCAAAAGTGGTGGTGGAGTTTACAGACTTAAGTTATAATACCGCCTACACGGTGGCTGTCAGGGCAGGTACCTTTGGCAGTAACGGGCAGGCTTTACAGTCTGATGTTAGCTATACTTTTACCACCCAAGAAGATGATGTGGTTAGAAGCATGGCACCTTGTACATCCGCCTCTCAAGATTGCTACCGAACGGTGACTTTGCAGGATAATGCAAATGCGACAGGCGATTTGGGCTTTTATGCTAACTACCCAATATATTTGGAAAATGCCGAATGGGAAGATTTGGAGCAAGCAATAATTGTAGTGCACGGTGCTAATCGCGATGCCGACAATTATTTCACCTATCTATCGAGTACATTGAGTGGGGAGCAATTGCAGACCAGTACGGTCTTGATTGCACCTGAATTTAAAGAGGGAGGAAGTACTACTGACTTAACCTGGGGCAGCAATTGGCGCGAAGGGCAGGCCTCGAATAGTACTGCAAAACTCAGTTCTTTTGAGGCTATTGATGCTTTAATCCAACAGTTTTCGGACAAAGAGGCGTTTCCAGCCCTTAAAAAAGTGATTGTTACTGGGCATTCGTCCGGAGCTTTGTTCGCGCAGGTTTATGGTACAGCTAATAAAGTTGAAGCCGATTCGCATCTCTCGTTTGAATATGTGGTGGCGAACAGCCAGTATTTCTACTATCCGGATAATCAGCGTTATGACGAGCAGAACAATCAATTCTATACGCCTACGGACTGCGGAACATACAACATGTGGCCAATGGGTTACTCAGGTGCTCCGGCTTATGTAAGTAGCAGTTCCGATGCTGAAATTGATGCCAACTTATTGGGTAGAAGTTTCACTTACTTTTTGGGAAATGGAAACCAAGCAGACGGTGCTTTGAACACCACAAACTGTGCGGCTGTGTTGCTTGGTTCTAGTCGTTTTTCTCGTGGAGAAAATATTTTCCGATGGTTGGAAACGGAGTATGCCGGACAACACAATTCGACCAAAGCCATAGTTGAAGGCATCGGCCACGATGGACAAGGCATGTATCAAAGCAACGAATTCAAGGCCTTGTTAGGGGAGTTGCTGCAATAGAATTATTTAGAAAAAAAGATTACTTAGCCATGCCTAACTGTTCTTGTAGGCATGGCTATTTTTTTATAGGCCAAAGCCATTTCCAATGTTTTAGTATATTGTGTGATTAAGCTTTTACCACTTTTTCATTTATGCTATCAACCTTTAACTCACCAAAAACTAAAATTCTATGTATTTGGCGGCATTTAACCGAGTGCTCCAATATGAGGTTACGTTTGCTTATGCTGCTGTTTTGTTGGCCATTTGCCTATGCCATGCAAGCACAAAATGTATGGGTAGATGATGAGGTAACAATTACCAAGCTCGATTCGCTAGAAGGCTACGAAGTACTTAAAGGTGCTTTTGTTATTGAAAATACCAGCGTTTATGAAGTGATGAATTTGATACTCGATGTTGATAGTTATGAGTGGGTGGAAGGTGAGAGCGAAACAGAAATGCTGAAGGTAAACCGTGCTGACTCTACATTCACTTTCGATTTCTTTGTGAACATTCCCTGGCTTTTTGTGAAGAAGACAGGCCGTGTTAAAGTAGACGTGCTCTACGAAAATGGAGTGTTTATAACAAGGTCTACTCAGGTTAAAGACTATGAACGCAACGAAGATTACGACCCGGTAGATTATTACTGTGCCCAATGGAAGTTAGAGCAGTCAGGAAACAATGTAGACGTTACTTATACCGGGGTTTATCAGGATGTAAAAATGCTACTGAACCTGAACAGTATCATTATCAAAAAAATCCGCAAAAGACTCAATAGCACCTTTCATAACCTGATTGACTTAACCGCGAATAAACATAACCCGGCTGAGGCACTGGTTTGGCCTGAGAGATGATAATACAGTTGTAGCGAATTGAAGAGATTGTTTTGCCTTAAAAATATTTTTCTTTAATTGCATGTATGCCTTAAGGAGGTGAACGGATATCTCAACGCCCAGGCTGAGACGCTTGGAGATGGTTAGTGAAGAGTTTTTCAGCTCATCATTAAAAAATGAAAACTTATTTTTAATTGTGATATACGTGAGGAGCACCACTTGTTGGTGCTTTTTGTTTTTACTATGAAAGACATATTACTTCAAGACCTAATAGAGGAGGCTTCTGAAAAAGCTAGAAGATTTCATTTATACCACAATTATCAAGAGATATCGTATCAGCGTAATCAACGTAGACTAGATAATGCTCCCGATAAGGAAATAAAGATTCCATTAGAATGGAACGATGACCCAAAGCATAACCCTTTTTATGTTCTAAAAAAGAAAAATCAAATTGTTAATTCTATAACTCACAAGTTGTTAAACGGTTTGTACAAACCAAATAAGCCGTTTCAAAAGGAAATTCCCAAAAAGGGTGGTGGAATCCGTAAAATAAGTATTTACCAAATACCTGACGCTGCGGTTTCTGACAGGTTTTATACTAACTTACTTGCAAAAAATAGGCATCGGTTTAGTTCTCTATCTTATGCATATAGGAATGATAGGAATGTACACTTTGCTATTCAAGATATAGCTCATGAGCTAAAAGAAGTTCCTAGGATATATGTGGCGGAGTTTGATTTTAGCAATTTCTTTGGCTCTATAAGGCATGATTACATTTTCGAACAGTTGGAAGAAAATTCTTTTCTTGTTTCAGACCTAGAAAAGCAAGTTATAGAAGCGTTCTTAAAGGATTTTCAAGTTGGAATTCCTTTAGGTACATCTATATCATTATTTATAGCAAATCTTATTTGTTGGAAGTTGGACAGGAGGTTTGAGGATGAGGGTGTCAGGTTTGCAAGATACGCAGATGACACAATAGTTTGGTCAAAGGATTATAATCAGATAGTTAAAGCATTTGATATAATTACTTCTTTTTCAAAGGAGACTGGCATAGAGATTAACTATAATAAATCAGATGGTATAAGTATACTTCAACGAGAGGAGTTGAAATCAGAGTTTTTAGCCACTAAGAGATATATTGAGTTTTTAGGGTATAAAATATCTACTAAGTCAATTAGTATAAAAGATTCATCTGTTCACAAAATCAAGAACCAAATCTCCTACCTTTTATATAGGAATTTAATTCAACCAATTGCGACAATACCTTTTAAAGCTTCTAACAAACCAGCCAATAATATGGATAAGGATTTTGTCACTGCAATTATGCAAATAAGGAGATATCTATATGGAAATATGACTGAGGTTACTCTAAAAAGATATATTTCAGGGGCATACAAAAGGCTGTCTTTTAAAGGGATCATGAGTTTTTATCCATTGATAAATGATGAAGAGCAAATGAAAGAGCTTGATAGATGGTTAGTGAGCACAATTATGAATGTGCTTAAAAAACGGAAAAGGATATATCTAAAGCACATACCTACTTTTGATGTGAACCAGTTTCCTTTTAATTGTACTAAGGATAGCTTAATTATTCAATGCCGTTCGATGGTTCTCAGGGATAAAAAGGGTTTAGTAGAGCTCCCGTCATTTTTACGGATACATCAAGCTTTGAAAATCGGTCTTAAAAATGAGGGAATTGAAAAAGTTATGAACCCAAAGTCCATATATTATTTTTGATTCAATGACATAACATATAATTAAGCTTGATAGATATACGAACAAAAAAGCCCTCACTTTTCAGCAAGGGCTTCATTCAATCTAAACTTTTTGAATGCTTACTTAAATGCAGGAATACCCGTAATATCGGCACCTAAAATTAATAGGTGAATGTCGTGTGTGCCTTCGTAAGTCACAACAGACTCCAAGTTCGCCATATGGCGCATCATTGGATATTCGCCTGTAATGCCCATGCCACCATGCATTTGGCGTGCCTCTCTGGCAATGTTTAGTGCTACTTCTACGGCATTTCTTTTGGCCATAGAAATTTGTGGGGTAGTGGCCTTGCCTTCATTAAATAATTGACCTAAACGGAAGTTTAAGAGCTGTGCTTTTGTGATCTCCGTAAGCATTTCAGCCAACTTCTTTTGCTGCAACTGGAAGGAAGCAATTGGCTTATCGAACTGCTCTCTTTCAAGCGTATATCTTCTAGCCGACTCGTAGCAGTCCATAGCGGCACCAATTGCGCCCCAAGCAATGCCATAACGCGCAGAGTCAAGACACATCATAGGTGCACCTAAACCACTTTTGCCTGGCAGCAAGTTTTCTTTCGGCACTTTTACGTTGTCGAACACCAACTCACCAGTGGCACTTGCTCTTAGCGACCATTTGCCGTGCGTTTCTGGGGTAGAAAACCCTTCCATGCCACGCTCAACGATCAGTCCGTGAATCCTACCTTCTTCGTTTTTAGCCCAAACAACAGCAACATCAGCATGTGGCGCATTCGAGATCCACATTTTGGCACCATTCAATAAATAATGGTCGCCCATATCTTTAAAGTTGGTCGTCATGCCACTTGGGTTAGAACCGTGGTCTGGTTCCGTTAGGCCGAAGCAACCAAGCCATTCGCCCGAAGCAAGCTTCGGAAGGTACTTCATGCGTTGCTCTTCAGAGCCGAATTTGTAGATAGGGTACATTACAAGCGAACCTTGTACCGATGCAGTGGAACGCATTCCGGAATCTCCGCGTTCTATCTCCTGCATAATCAGACCATATGCAATGTAGTCGAGGCCACCGCAGCCATATTTTTCTGGCAACTGTGGACCAAAGGCTCCAATTTCTCCGAACTTTTTTACGATGTCGTAAGGAAAGTAGGCGTTTTCAGCCCAGCTTTCTATGTAAGGAGAGATTTCGCGTTTAACGAAATCGCGTACCGCAGAGCGAATCATAAGGTGTTCTTCTGTTAGCAATGCGTCCATGCCATAGAAGTCAGGGTGCTCAAAAGTATCTTGTTTCGATGATTTTTGGATGTTAGGTGCCTTATCGCTGCTCATAGGTATTT
Organism: Roseivirga pacifica; assembly: GCF_900111145.1. GTDB lineage: Bacteria > Bacteroidota > Bacteroidia > Cytophagales > Cyclobacteriaceae > Roseivirga > Roseivirga pacifica. Next base: position 1,215,197 of record NZ_FOIR01000002.1, on the reverse strand, counting down.
GGTTTCTGAATGTTTTGTGGTCAAATTTGCAACCACTTTTTAATCCATGCAAACGTATGAACAAGTCGGAAATCGACCAAAAGATACTTGACAGAATTGAGCAACTCGCAGATAAGTATGATGCTATGGGGCAGGACCTTGCCTCTTATTTGGATGGCTTACTGCATGCCGATTATCTGAAATACTGGGACTACATCAACCTGGATTCGCTGCTTGGGCTGCAACAACCCAAAACAGGTTTTCCAGATGAAATGATTTTTATAATCTATCACCAGATCACCGAGCTTTACTTTAAGCTTATTCGGTGGGAAATGAAGCAAGTGCATGAAGGTGAACATCCCAATGTAAAAGAGTTTACGCTACGTTTAAACCGTATTAATAACTACCTAGAGCACCTTTGCCATTCTTTTGTGATTATGACGGAAGGGATGGAGAAGGAGCAGTTTCTGCAGTTTAGAATGTCGCTTTTGCCATCATCTGGCTTCCAGTCGGGTCAATACCGAATGATTGAGATTGGAGCAACAGATATGATCAATTTGGTGGGGATGGAGCATCGCGATGACTTTGACGATTATTCTTCTTTAGACCAATTGTACGATTGTATTTACTGGAAAACCGGAGCTACGGAGTTAAAGTCGGGTAAGAAAACACTTACGTTAGAACAATTTGAAGAAAAGTATTCGAAAGAGTTTTTGCACTTGGCGGAAGACACCAAAACCACCAACTTTTATCAGCTATACCTTAAGCATTACAAAACACTGGAAGGTGCAGAGGAGGTTGTGAAACAATTGAGAAGACTCGACCTTTTGGCGAATGTCGATTGGCCTTTGGCGCATTTTAAAACCGCTGTTCGCTATTTGCAGCGCGACCCTGAAGATATTGCGGCCACAGGTGGAACCAATTGGCAAAAGTACCTGCCGCCACGTTTTCAAAAAGTAATTTTCTTCCCTGAATTATGGAGTGAAGAAGAAAAGCAGGAGTGGGGTAAACATTGGGTGTTAAAGCAACTTTCAGGGAATTAGTATAATGGTGAATTGGTAAATTAGTCAATCTTATTTAGGGATGGACATCTAAACTTCAATGAACCAGGAACATTGAACCCTGAACTAACCTAATCCATTTCAAACTGTAAGTTCTGATAAGCCGTTTGTAGTTCGCGAAGGGTTTTGTGATTCTCCTGCTCTTTGGCGAGTTCAATGCCTTTTTCGTAAGTTATCAGGGCAGTTTCTTCTTCGCCAAATTCTGCTTGCAATAAGCCTGCCTGATAGTAGGTTGGCAGGTAGTCTGCAAAGTTGTTTAACAGATGTTCAAAGTAGTTAAGGGCTTCATCTGCAGCTTCGTGCATTAATTCACAGCCTAAGGCGTAGTAGTTAAAGGGCTCGTTCGGCTCTTCTTCAATATACTTTTTAAGAAGTTCAATTCTGGCTGTATTCATTCGTTTGCAGGCGTTTTTATTTCCTTCATTATTAACTATCTTCGAGCAAATTTAGGGGCTTCTCCCTATTTTTTATAGCCGAAAAGGGAATGTTTCTAAAACCCTTTGTCCGGCAACTAGTTGAACTATATATCACAAAAAATCGCAAAGCAAGAATGAATATTTTAGTTTGTATCACACATGTTCCTGATACTACTTCTCGCATTGCTTTTACCAATAACAATACGGAATTCGATAAAACTGGGGTACAATTTATTATTGGCCCTTACGATGACTATGCATTGGCAAGAGCGGTTGAGCTGAAGGAACGACATGGAGGAAAAATTACAGTGTTGAATGTAGGTGAGGCAGATGCTGACCCGACTATTCGTAAGGCGCTGGCTATTGGAGCAGATGAGGCGGTACGTATCAATGCGTTCCCATCAGATTCGTTCTTTGTGGCGAATCAGATTGCAGCTGTTGCTAAAGCAGGTGAATATGACCTGATTTTGATGGGCCGCGAGTCAATCGACTTTAACGGTGGTATGGTGCACGGCATGGTTGGCGAGCTTTTAGGCTTACCTTCTTTTTCGCCAGTGATGCAGCTTGAAGTAGAAGGCGATTCTGCTAAACTTACTCGCGAAATTGAAGGCGGTAAAGAGAAATTGGAAGTGAAACTTCCTTTTGTTGCCGGTTGCCAAGAACCAATTGCAGAGTGGAAAATTCCTAACATGCGTGGTATCATGTCGGCCAGAACTAAGCCACTAGAGGTGAAAGACCCAGTTGATAATACAGCACATGCTGAGTTGAGCAACTATGAGTTGCCACCGGCCAAAGGTGCAGTTAAAATGGTAGATGCCGACAACTTAGACGAGTTGGTGAATCTGTTGAAAAACGAAGCGAAAGTAATCTAAAACACTCTAAAGCAAGAATATGTCAATTTTAGTATTTATTGAGACAGAAGAAGGTAAGATCAAAAAGTCTTCTCGCGAGGCAATCTCTTTCGGTGCTGCTTTGGGTGAAACTACCGCTTTGGCGCTTGGTAGCGTTTCAGAAGAAGAGCTAGCAACAGCTGGGCAAAACGGTGCCGCAAAAGTACTACACGTAGCAGACGATAGATTGAATGCCGGTTTGATTCAGCCGTATGCAGAGGCAATCGCTGCTGCTATGGAAAGCACCGGGGCAGAGGTTTTGGTTACTGCCAAGTCTTCATTGGCCGATGCTGTAGTAGGTAGAGTGGCTGCTAAAACAGGTGCCGGTTTGGTGTCTAACGTGGTAGCATTACCCGATACCTCGAATGGTTTTGTAGTAAAAAGAAGTATTTATACCGGTAAAGCATTTGCCAATGTGAGTGTAACTACCGACAAGAAAATATTGGCGATCAAGAAAAACGCTATCGACCTAAAGCAAGATGGTGGGGCTGCCGCTGTAGAGGCACTTTCTGTTAGCCTAGATGATGCTTTGTTCGGAGCCAAAATTACCGCTACTGAAAAGGCAGAAGGTGATGTGCTATTGCCTGAAGCTGACATTGTAGTATCTGGCGGTCGTGGATTGAAAGGTCCTGAAAACTGGGGAATGATTGAAGATCTGGCCAAAACACTTGGTGCAGCTACAGGTTGTTCTAAACCGGTTTCTGATATGGACTGGAGGCCTCACCATGAGCACGTAGGCCAAACAGGTGTAAAAGTGAGCCCTTCTTTGTACATCGCAGTTGGTATTTCAGGTGCTATTCAGCACTTGGCCGGAGTCAATTCTTCTAAGTATATTGTAGTGATTAACAAAGATGAAGAAGCTCCATTCTTTAAAGCCGCAGACTATGGTGTGGTTGGAGATGCCTTCGATGTGGTTCCTAAATTAAACGAGGCGCTAAAAAAGGCGTTGTAGACGCTTAAGTTTTGAATAAAATTAAAATCGAAATTCTCGGGTTGTCTTCCAGCCAATCGCAAACCACTGGTTCGTTTGCGTTGGTTTTAGGCGAAGTGGAGGGAGAAAGAAGGCTGCCAATTATTATTGGTATGTTCGAAGCTCAAGCCATCGCCTTGGAAATTGAAAAGATAACACCAAACAGACCCATGACCCATGATTTGTTCAAGTCGTTTGCTCATGGGTTTGATTTTGAAGTGCAGGAAATCATAATTTCCGACTTGAAAGAAGGTGTGTTCTTTGCAAAAATTGTCTGTTCCAATGGTATTAAAGACGTTGAAATAGATGCCCGTCCATCCGATGCCATTGCGATTGGTATTCGTTTCGAAGTGCCTTTCTATACTTATGAAAAGGTGCTCTCTGAAGCCGGCATTATTCTAACCGATGATGAAGAGGTTTTGGAAGAAGAAAACGAGCCAGTGGTGGTTGAAAAGGAAGGCGAGCGTTTGCAAGACTTTTCTGTAGATAAGCTGAACGAAATGTTAGACGAGGCATTGAATGCAGAAGACTACGAAAAGGCAGCCAAGATTAGAGATGAAATAAATAAGAGAAGTTAATACAGATAAACCTTCGTTAAGGTTGTCTTAAAGGTTGATAGTAGGCCATTTTGCCCCCTAATTATGTGGGGGATTTCAGAAATTGAACTTTTGGGGTTATCATTGGAATTCAAAACTCAGGTATCTCCGGTTCAAGCATCAGAATGGCGTGCAACTTTTGAGACAACCTTTTTTTATGCGAAAAATTTAAGATGGATATTCTAAGAGGAATCATAGGCCTGGCAGTGCTCATTGGGATTGCATTTTTGCTCTCAAAAAATAGAAAAAGGGTTAGTTGGAGATTGGTAGGAGTTGGTGTGGCCATGCAAATAGTAATTGCGCTATTGATTGGTTATGTACCCTTAGTGCAGCATGCGTTTGAGGCCATGAGCCGTGGCTTTGTGTCTTTTCTTGGTTTCTCTATTAACGGTGCAGAATTTCTTTATGGCGACCTGGCCAAGAACAGCGATGCCGTAGAAGGTACCAAACATAGCCTTGGTTTTCTTTTTGTATTTCAAGCTTTGCCTACGGTAATATTCTTTTCGGCAGTTACGGCTGGGCTTTATTACTTGGGTATTCTTCAAAAGATAGTGTACGTATTCGCGTGGATCATGGCGAAAACCATGCGCCTTTCTGGTGCAGAGTCCATGTCGGCTGCAGGTAATGTTTTCTTGGGCCAAACAGAAGCGCCTTTATTAGTCAAGCCCTTTATTAATAAAATGACCAAGTCGGAACTGCTATGTTTAATGACTGGCGGTATGGCAACCATTGCAGGCTCTGTACTAGGAGCTTACGTGGCGTTTTTAGGTGGGGGCGACCCTGACCAACAGGCTAAGTTTGCTACTTATTTGTTGAGTGCTTCAATCATGAATGCTCCGGCCGCCATTGTAATGTCGAAAATATTCCTTCCTGAAAAAGAAGAGGTTAATACTGAGTTAAAAGTTTCCAAAGATCAAATAGGCGTAAACGTAATCGATGCGCTTGCCGGTGGTGCCAGCGATGGTGTAAAGCTTGCGGCTAACATTGGTGGTATGTTGCTCGCCTTTATTGCGGTAATCTACGCCCTTAACTGGGTGCTCGTTGACGGCATTGGAGAGTGGTTTGGCTTAAACGCCTTTGTGGTGGAAAGCACTGGTGGTGTTTTCCAAGGCTTTAGTCTAGAGTACATCTTGGGACAAGTGTTCCGTCTTTTTGCCTTCGCAATGGGTGTAGAATGGAATGAAACCTTACAAGTAGGTAGCTTAATTGGGCAGAAAACAGTACTGAACGAATTTGTGGCTTACTTAAGCCTAGCCGACATGAAAAACGCTGGTGTGTTAAGCGAAAAGGCCATTATTATTTCAACCTATGCGCTTTGTGGGTTTGCTAACTTCTCTTCAATAGCCATACAAATTGGCGGTATTGGTGGAATGGCCAAAAAGCGCCAAGGCGACCTATCAAAGCTAGGTATGAAGGCACTAATAGCCGCAACCCTCGCTACCATGATGACGGCAACTATTGCAGGGGCTTTGTTTGGGTAGTTTTGGTGCAAGATCATTACTATCCTTTTGGGATGAACATATCTGCCCTGTCTAGCTCAGTACCGATGAGTTTGCCGAATAGGTTTAAGTATAATGCAGGTACTGAATTTAATGGTGATTTTAGTCTGAATTGGTATGAAACACCATTTAAAGGTTTTGATGCTCAATTGGGAAGGTTTATGCAGATTGACCCTATGGCTGATGTCTTATCAAGTATCACTCCTTATAACTATGGTTATAATAACCCAATTATGTTTAATGATCCAACTGGCTTAATTGGAGAAAATGGTAAGAATGACAAAAAGAAGGATTGCCCTGAAGGCGACTGTGATCCTGTTTACGATGGCGGATCAGCAGGTACATTTGTTGTCGAAGGAGAGAGAGAAAGCACTACTTCAACGCCTTCTTATGTTGGAGGGTATTGGAATTACTACCTGAATAAATGGAAAGGAGGTAATCCAATAGAAAGAGGTTTGTATTCTAACTATAGGGTTAATGGCTTGGCTGGTGTTCATAATGTGCTTGGACATTCAAGAACGTTGAGTTTCTCTGCGGATGGTTACCGAGATGCAATTGCCCAAGGTAAACGGACTCAACAAGCTTTAAGTAAACTGGTGGCAATAGGTGTTGGAGGAACATTGCTTGCAACCGCTGCCTTGCCAATGGTTGTAGATATTATGGCAGAAGCTGGCTTGATGGAACTATCGAAATTATCTTTGAATGGTTTTGGTGGGAGATTTACTGGAGATTTGGCATTTCAAGCCATACCTGATATCATGCAAGGTCAGTTCAACGTTCAGACACTAGACTTTGCGAGCGCAACCTTCTCTGGATTTGGTGTAAACTATTTTTTCAATTCCCTTGGAAGTTCTGTTATAGACCTTAACCTAGAAACAGGATTAAGTGTGCAAGGTTTGTACAATACTACGGATACAAGAAATAACAGGGCAATTCAATTCGGACTTGGTATGACAGGAACTGGATTAAGTAATATTGCTCCTGGATTAGGGACTTCAAAAAGTAAATTTATACCACAAACCTTGATTGGTATCATAACTAATATGGCAATAATTCAATATCAAAATCAAAATGACAACAAATAGTGCGTTGAATAACTTGAAAGAGAATAAAAAGGGTAAAAGGTTTCTTTTAGGAGTCATCTGTTTGTTTGTAGTGTTTTATGTTGGTAATAAATTGATTTACCGTTTACCATTAAATTACACAATAGGATGGGTGACAGAATATTATAAACCCTCGAGGTCTGGGAGGCAGGCAATCTTTGAATATTCTGTAGGGAATACAGATTTTCAAGGTAGTATATCACTGTCTAGTTTCAAGGAAAAACCTGAGCTTGGTGACTCTTTTTATGTAGCGTTTCCTAAAATTTTTAAAGGAAGGTTGGGCAAACTACTTCCAGATCACAGAATATTAGATAATATTAATTCTATTCCAATAAACGGCTGGAATGAGATGCCAAAATAATGGGGTTGTTCATCATTCATTGTGTTCCCCCACTGGTCTGAGCGTCACGCTGAGACCAAACAAGGATAGTATAAAGCCAACTTCAGCAATGGAGTTGGTTTTTTATGAATAAGCCTGTTTTGCTTTAAAGTCCCTGATTGTAAGGTCAAGGAAGTTGGTAATGATCTTTTTGGTCTCCTCGTCCATCTGCTGGATGATCTCGAACTTTTTAAAAAGCTCCTTGTCCTTGATCACGGCCTCTTCTCCCAGTAGCGCATCAGCAGAAACGCCCATGGCATCGGCCAAGTCTTTCAATGTATTGGCAGGGGGAATACTGGTACCAAGTTCGTAACGGGAAAGGCTTTTGAGGTTAACCCCAGACTTAGAAGCCAGTTCTGTCTGCGACAAGTTCCGCTGTTGTCTGTAAAGTCTTATAAGCTCTGCGATGGTCATAAATGGGATAATAAGAATGATAAATCCTTGTGTTTGCGATTATAAGACAAAAAAGAGATAAAAACGAATAATGAATCTAGCGTAAGTCTTGATTAGTGTTCTCGAATATGATACCCCACTGGTCTGAGCGTCACGCTGAGACCAAATAATGATATTATTAAAGCCAAACCCACTAGTGCTCACCTGCCGTGAGTATTGACCTATTTATTAGCCTAAAAAGGAGCGGTTGCTGCATGCAAACTAGTAGAGGTACATTGTTTGCCACAATTCCTTAAATTTGAATTATGGACATACAAGCTGAGAAATTAAGATTGATTGAGTGGCTAGCGAGCTTAAAAGATTCTTCCACTATTTCGGAACTCATTGCCTTTAAGAAGTCCAAAGAAGCAGATTGGTGGGATGAATTCAGTTCTGAAGAAAAAGCAGAGATTGAAGAAGGGCTGGCGCAAGCGGATAGAGGGGAGGTTGTTCCCTATAAGCAAGTAATGGCTAAATATAATAAATGGCGCTAGAGATTGTCTGGACTGAGCGCGCTGTATAGGGGTTCGAAGAAATTATCGAATACCTGGAAAATCACTTTACCGAAAGAGAGATAAGTACCTTTGCAAGGTAATCAAATGAGTTCTTCGAACTACTAAAGCAATACCCTGAAATGTTTGAAAGAACCGGAAGACAAACCAATGTCTTTCGTGGGCCACTTAATAAACATACCATCCTTATCTATCGGCTAAAACCTAGAAAATGCCAAATAGAACTGATTAACATAAGATCGGCTAGAAAAAAACCTTTAAAGTAAATCGAGAAAACTAAGACACTAAAGTAGCCCACACTTTATAAGTGCGAACTAAATTAAAGCATTAACCTAGCGCTTAGATATCTCAATGTTTAGCGTTCCACAGTCGTTCAATGAGAATGATTTAGTTTCTTGGGATCCTCCAATAGAGTAGGTGTGCTTACCTTCCGATAAGGTCATTGATTTAGAGCTGCCGTTGCTAATAGATCCTACTACACCTCCGTCAACAATTAATGTTATAGAATAACCCATGTTATTGTAGAATACTGCCGTGGCAGAACCACAGGCTGCTAAGTCCTCACAACTAGATAGGGATAATGTGATTGTTGCTATGAAAGCAATGATTAAAAATTTGAATTTTTTCATCAGTAAAATTTAAGATAAGAATGAGCTCTAAAGAAAGAGAAACTGATGTGTCAATGCCGGAAAATGTAACCAATTGCCAAAAACCACTCACGAATGACATGCTAGTCTGCTTAGGAATGCGAACTAGCTGCGAGTATTTGGGCTTAGTTTAAGCGCCTGCGTGATCCATACCCAATACTTGTAGTGTTTTTCAGAAAGTGCTAGTTAGTCTAATTTATAAAAAGTGCATGAGTACTAACCACAGTATATTTTTCGAAGCCGTTATGGCCTGTGATTATAGTGTTTCCAGACCTTAGCCAAGCATGGGATTCTAAAGTATTGCTTTTACTTAGTTTTACCCCGATGTAGGTTGTGTGTTCAATTGATTTTAATCTCAAAATCCAATGTGCACAAAGTGCCTGAGTTAGGCAGTTACTTTCCCAAGGTGTTTTGAAACTTACACGTAAAATCATTTTTCTGATTCGAATAAGTGAGTCAGTTTTGTTTTTACTGTTGACAATTGGTGTTTCCTTATTTAGGGTTCCTATCCAGGAGCTTATTACTCGAAAGGGTACTATTAAAATTATTATTCGGCTTATTCCTAAGGCCCAAAACACGGCCATAAAAGGTATTATGTCTTTGATGCCTATTGAAAAAAATGTCGATTTTTGCCGCTTTATCATTGCTTCACAAAAGTAATGACTCTTTGGATTTTTATGGAAGTATGATTTATGAATAGAATCAATTTTTTTGAGTCTTGTAGTGAAGAGTTGAAGCTTTTTATTGAGTTACTTGGTTGTAAAGATGAGGAGAAGGAGTCATTATTGAATGCTTCTTTTGATCGGGATAAATTCATTGAGTTTTTAACCCGTCATCAGGTATTAAATCATATGTCCATTGTAATGCCTGAGTTTCGACTTAGGGTGTCTGATGATGACTATAGAATAGTTTTAAGACTTGTAGAGGGAGCAGTTTACAGGCAGCTACAGATGACTCATACGTTGGTTGAGGTTTCAAAGCTGTTGAGAGCTAATGAAGTTCATAATTTAATATTTAAAGGTCCGATGCTCTCTTATGAACTCTATGGGGTTTTTGGGCTTAAGTCTTCTATTGATTTAGATTTTTTGATTAAAAAGGAAGATTTAATTAATGTAGAAAAGGCTCTTTTAGAAATAGGTTATGTGCCTGCAGGTTTAAGTTACTCGAAAATGCCGAAAGTGGTTTGGAGACTTTTTAGTGCCTTTAATTACCATGCCGGATATATTAATCATGATAAGCAACATGAGGTTGAGATGCACTGGAAGTTTTTTGCTTCTGAAAGTATCTTCCCTAACACTACAAATGATCAGCTTACTAGCTTAAGAGCTTTTTCAATCGCTGGAGAACAGGTTTATACCCTACCTAAAGAAGAATTGTTTATTTACCTATCGGTTCATGGTTCCATACATCTTTGGGGAAGGTTTAAATGGCTTCTTGATGTGAGGGGATTCCTTTTAAAGTACGAGGGGGATATAGACTGGGAATATATACTGCAAGCGAGTAACAAGGTTAACATGAAAAGAGCTGTGCTTCTTTCTGTATATCTCTGCAACGCATTTTTCAAAACTCCAATACCTAATGAGTTAGAGAGTTATAAGGGTGATAAGAACTTGCTGAAATTACTTCAGATGTCGATGGATAGTGTAAATGGACCTTTTAAAAGCGGTAGTAGGTTACGCTATATCCGTGTTATAACGCTTGTTAAGGGTAGACTAAAGGATGTTTTTACAGGCTATTTGTTTCTCTTTTTCTATTATTTAAGCCGACCTCTCTTCTTTACTTATAATAAACTGTTTAGTCGAGCGGAATGAAGCTTCCGAGTGTATGTTCAATTACTTCCCTGTAATAAAACCCTTTAGTAGGCCTTGTAATTGAATAAATATTCGTTATTGAGGCTAGCTTTGCACAAAAGTCAAAGTGCTTGGCTCCCGTGTTTGTGGCGTCAATCATAAAGTTTCGGTATGTGTTACTTAATAGGGAAAAAATTTTCTCTCCGCCTGACAATGCTTCAGTATGTAATTTGTTTACTTCGTCAGAAATAGATAAGCAGTAAACAGCTTCTAGCTTTAATTTATTAGGGTGAAATTGATCACCGAGCTGTGCTTCATACTTATCTATTACCGGTATTGGGCTAAGGTTTGAGGTTTTATTTTTAATTACTTTATTAAGTGTTTCAGGAGTAACTTTAATTATTGGGAATGATGGTATTACGCTAGGGATAGAATTTGGTGTTAATTCAATCAGTGAAACATCATCGGATAGAATTTGATAGCCTAAATCGTAACACGCAGCAGCAATAGTAGATTTTCCGACACCAGAAACCCCAGCAAAAATTACAGCACTATCACCTTTTTTTATAGTGCATCCGTGAATAGCAAATTCACCCCTTCTTAGTAACCATAAACCTAGAATGCCTTGAAGTAGAACGTGTTGGGTTACTTTAGGGGGGAGGTTGTTTTTTGTATCAACAAATATTTCGTTGTCTGAATTGATTAAAGCTTTAATCCCAATAGAATAAGACATTAATAGACTATCATTATTTGTCCAGAGATCTAAGGTGTTATTGTGAAAAGTAAAATGGCGGGAATTTTCATCATCTAAACATTCTTGTAGTCGTTGCTGATTGAAAACAATATTTAAGTCAATATTGTCTGTTTTACGATACTGAGTTAAAGACGGGAGCTTGAAATTAGTACTTATGGTATAACCATAAATGCAATAAGTATAGTTATGCATTTAAAAAAGTGAAGTGAATAGAACAGTTATTTTCTGAGTTTATTTCTGGGTGATATAACCAGCGGCACCCAGCTCTTTCAAAAACTCGGAAAGGTTTTGATGACAAGTCTCTTCATTTACATCATATTTGCTTAGCAATTCTGTACATAGGTCTCCAAATGTCATTTCTTCTGATAGGGTTATCCATATGTCACTAGCTATTGAGTCTAATTGAACGTATCGATCACTTTCAATATCCATTAAGACTACTTCATTATCAATTACACTAAAGAGTATTTGAGGGTTTCTACTGACTAGGTTTTCTTTACTAAAAGTGGTTTCCAATGGTTTTAAGTGTTTAGGTTTGAGTGACCGAAATTAGCCAAAGTATACCAAATAGTAATTGTGGGATGGGTGATTAAATAACCTTTATTAAATAGTAGATGTACTATTCCAGTATTGCATATTTGTTTGGGCGGAAATTAAATTATTTCATAATCACTGGGCTAGAATTGTGTAGTCAACTGTGCCAATCTTTGCTATTATTGTACTTCTACCACTCTAAAATAAACTTCATGAAAGACAGAGAAATTTTGAATCTAGGTAAAGCAAAAAAACAGTGGAAAAAGCCAGCCATTAAAAACACAGTTAGGATTTCCTCAATTACAAAAGGAACATTTGGCCCTTCTGTATTCGATGGTAGTTTTACTTCATAGTTTTTAGAAGCTTAGCTAGTTATTAATGAGTTTGATTTTTGGTTTTTTTGATTTGGAAAATGAATTGATTCCAAACCAAGTTTACCGGCTCTTTACCAGAGCTCAAGCAGACTCTAAAAATGAGTTCCATTACTTGAGTGGAGCTCATTTTTTTTTGGCTAGAAGTGGTGTTAAAGAGGATACCATTAAAAATGGGCTATTTGTAAGTGAGGATGATAGGTATTATGGAACAATAGATGCCCGGTTAAATAGGGTAGGCCTACTTGTAGATAAGCTACAGAAACATAATGTTAGTATATCTGAAGAAGACAGCCACAATTCATTGGCGTTTAAGGCGTATCTACTTTTTGGTGAAGATTGTACATCTCATTTGCAAGGTGATTTTGCTTTAGTAATTTACGATAGTCTAAAAGAAGAGATTTGGTGTTCGAGAGATCACTTAGGAATTAGTCCACTTTTCTATTCAGTAACTAACTCAACTCTGATAATTGCCCAATTACCTCCTATAGTAGCCTCCATAGTCAATTCCCCCATTAACTATAATTACATCGCCAATTATTTGGCATTCACTGACTCTGGTGTTAGTGAGACTGCCTTCAAGGCCGTTCGCTCATTGCCAGCAGGGCATGACTTAAAGTTTTCTTCGTCAGGCCTTAGGGCCTCCTCTTATTATTCTGTGGATAAAGTAAAAGAGAATGAAGCGTTGTCATACAATGAGGCAGCGACAAAACTATTAGAGTTGATGTCCACATCGGTAAGGGAACGCCTGAATAGTGCAAAGCATCCATCAACTATGCTGAGCGGAGGGTTAGATTCCTCTACAGTGAGTTGCTTGGCAGCCAAGGAATTAGCTAAGAGTAAGGAACGATTACAAACCTATACTTATGTTCCTATGGATGGTAATACGTATCCTGTTCTTCCTGGTGTTTTTATAAATGAAGGCCCCTATGCCTTTAAAGTCAAAGAAATGTACGAGAACATTGACTGTTCTTTGGTTGACTTAAAGGGTGTAAGCATCTTTCCTTATTTAGAAAAGCATTTGAAATATTCTGGTTCTTTAGAAGTCAACAATTTTTATAATTGGCTATGGTCTCAAGAGTTTTTAAAGAGGTGTAAATCTCGCGGAAGCAATGTACTGTTTTCTGGTCAAATGGGTAACCTGAGTATATCTTACAATGGTAGGTTGTATGGACTAGAACTAGTTAGGAAAGGTAGATGGAAGGAATTTGTTGGATATGAGTTGAAAACAAAAAACTTGAAGGGGTATGGTGCTATTAGATACTTAACCTATCAAATGTTTTGTGCCGTTGTTCCTTCTAAACTGAGGGTTTTTGTAGATACCCATATTAGCAGACTAGGTGGGCATAGCTACAACTGGATGGTCAAAGATTCATTTTTAAACAGGAATGGTTTGAACAAAAGGTCATTTTTAGTTGCTAATAGTGTTTTTAAGGCTGACCTACCTCTGAGAAAGAAAATGACCGCTTTTATCCAAAAGTTGGCAGTTCATAGTAAGACGTATGAACAAATCTATGGGGTTAAAGAACTAGACCCGACAGCAGATAGGCAATTGATTGAATATTCACTGACTATACCATCTAAGTATTGGTCTTATAAGGGTCAAAATAGAGCTTTGACAAGAGAAATGACGAAAGGTCTACTTCCCGATTCTTTGCGGCTGAACAATAAAAAGGGGAGACAGCTAGTTGACAGTAACCATTTAATCATGCAAGACTTAGGTGAAATAAAAAGGCGCATTGCTAACTGGAAAGAACATCCTCAATTGGAAGAAATATTCGAATTTGACAAAGTTCTATCCGCACTAGATTCGCTTTCGCTGAATCTAAATAAGTACGACCCTGATCTTAGTACTTTTTTGAGCAGAATGATAGCAGTGTGCCTGTTGGTAGAAATGAATTCTGAACGAGTTAATTAGGTTTTATTAAAAGTCAGAACTGATTAATAAGCCACTGGTTACAGAATATTATGGCTGGGTAAGCGGCTACAAAAGTCCAAAAGAACGATCCTAAGCCAAGTATCCAGCTATTTGTAAAGTGGAAGACTAAACCAAACCCCAAGAAAATAATTAGGCTTGCGTTTCCACCTAATAGACTTATTGGAAAAGCTGTTTCAAATATTAGAACCGACCATGAAACGGTTTTTAGAAAAGTACTTTTTTCAAGGATGGAGAGCCTTGAGATTGGGGATTTGTATAAAGGGTTTCTAATGATGTTGTATATGGCAGCTCCCTGCTTCCACTTCACTTCCTTTAGTTTTGTTAGCCCATTTTCAAAATAAACTAAACAGCACTGTATGGCAATAACCCAAATGCATGCAACTTCTAAGGTGGAGCTATTGGGGAAAAGTCTTTGCATACTAATCGAAACAAGAATGACTTGTAGAAAAACCGTATACCCAGTTCTTACAACCACTCTAATGTTGAAAATTAGAATGCCAGATAAGTACAAAAACCATATTGCGATACTTACTAACCAGTACTCAGTTTGAAAAAAAAGAATTACGAAGGCACTTAAGAGCCTTATGCCAATAAGCCATAGGATATTAGGATAGCTAATACAGAAGTTTATTAGCCGATTAACTGAGCGCTTTCTTGCTAAAGACGGACGCAATTTATTAATAAGTACCCACGAAAATAGATTGTTGTTTTGGAAGAGATGCCTTCTGTTTATTAGCTCGAATGAGTTTATAATTATTCCTATTGATGCAATTTGAGCAATAAGTTCTAATGTGCTTTCTGCTTCTATATTACTCATTAGTTATTCAGTGGTTTCAAACAAGGATATATAAGAATCATCTTTATCGTCAATGTTAATTGAGAGTTGAAATGTCTCTGCATTAACCAATTGTTCTTGTAATAAGTAATTAGCTACAAGCTTAGAGGTAATTTCTGATTTTGCTGCTAATCCAGAGGTTTGGTTGGTTGCGGTAGCTGCAGCTGTTTGCCAAAACCCATTGTACTCATGGAATTTTGGGTTCCAAAGTAAGCCTAGTGGTGAGGCTTGAGATGGCACTTCAATGACTTGCCAGTCAGACCAGTCTTCTTCCATTTTTTCTCTAAACTTAATTGTTAACAGCGGAACTGGTCTGGAGAAAAGTGCCCATTGATTTATCGGGAATAGGTAAGCAAAACTATTGAGCCATTTTGCAAGCGAGCCATACCTGATTTTAGGTAAAATAAGCCTGATAAGGCTGAAGGCAACCCAAATTATGAATATGGATAAAACTATTAACTCAGGTATACTCACTAAGTAGCTTATGATTGTTTCACGCTAAAGTTAGCTAACCAGGGACTAATACAGTGATCTAGGGATAGGATTAGTTCAAAAAAATTAAGCCCCAGCGTAAGTCATTCCGAGTACTTGCAGAGCATGTTGCTTGTACTGTTTCATAATTTCTTGGCGCTTCTGCTTACTTGGCTCCATACATATATAATAGTAAGCGCCTTCCAGTACAGTATAAATAATCTTGGCTGTCATTTCGGGGTCTTCTACCGAAATAATACCCGCGGCTTTGGCTTGGGCTAATTGTTCTTTGAGCGACACACGTAATGAATCATGTAACTGTTTGTACTTTTTACGCACCACTGGGTCGCGAAAAATCATGGTATAACAGCTATAGTAAACATGGTCGCTTACGAGCGTATCCCACTTAGTAGAAAATAAATTATCGAGCATTTCTTCTAGCTGCTCAATCAATGTTAAATCTGTGTTAACCCTGTATATGTTCAAGTATTTGTCTAGAATGTAATCGATAAGAGACAAAAGCAATTCGTCTTTACTTTTAAAGTAGTGGAGTATTAAACTTGGATTAACATCCATCTCTTCGGCAATCATTGCTATTGAGGTGTTGTGTAGCCCCTGCGCATCGGCAATGGTATAAAATGCCTGCACAATTTCTTGTCTGCGTACGTCTTTTAGGCTTTTTCTGCCCATATCTCTCTGTTTAAGGTTCGGGTCAAAGATGTGAAATATAAATTGATTGACTGTTCAATTAAAATTAAATCCACATTAATCATGAGGTAATATTAGGCTTCTACCTTTGAGCAACTAATCAAAAACTGACCTTATAATAAAAACTATGCGAACACAAGCACGCTTACTTCGGATCCATGACATCCGAAGCTGGCTTTTGAGTTTCGGGTGCATGCTAATGATGCTCCTTAGCCAAACGGCCTACTCACAAACAGTTGCCATTACCGGAACAGTAACAGATGACAAAGGGCAGCCGCTCTTTGGGATTACTGTATTAGAAAAAGGAACACAAAATGGAGTGATTACCGACATTGACGGAAAGTACAATCTAAGTGTTAGCAGTGCTGAGGCTGTGGTTGTATTCTCTTCAATTGGCTTTGTTGCTCAAGAAACACAGGTAGGAAACAGAACTACCATTAACATTGCATTGGTTGAAGACTTCTCTGATTTAGGAGAGGTTGTAGTAGTTGGTTACGGTACTGAAAAGAAGGTGAACCTTTCTGGTGCGGTAGACCAAGTTGATGCTGAGGCATTGTCTAGAAGACCTGTAAGTAGCGTTACTGAGGGGCTTCAAGGTATGGTGCCTAACCTAAACATTGCGAGTACTTCTGGTGCTCCGGGTAGCACGCCAACTATTAACATTCGTGGTATTACATCAATTAATGGTGGCGATCCATTGATCCTTATCGATGGTGTGCCTTCAAGCACTGCCGAATTGAACAGAGTTAACCCTCAGGATGTTGAGAACATTTCTGTAATTAAAGATGCCTCTGCTGCTGCTATTTACGGTGCAAGAGCTGCCTTTGGTGTAATCATTCTGACGACTAAGTCTGGTGCTAGCGGTATTAAGATTAACTACACCGGTTACACTTCTTTCAACAAACCAACTGTATTGCCAGACAAGGTTACCGACCCATACATTTACATGAGAATGTTGGAAACTTCTACCGACAACACGCCTTGGGACAACGTAAACTACAGCGATGATGAGTACGCTTGGGCAAGAGACCGCTCAAACGATCCTTCTCTACCATCTGTTCGTCTTAATCCTAACGATGAGTCGCAGTGGGCTTATATGGGCGATAAAGACTGGTCGCGCTACTTTTTAAGAGATAACACGGTTTCTAAAAACCATCAGCTTTCAGTAAGTGGTGGTACTGACGATGTAGATTTCATGCTTTCTGGTTCTTATAGTGACGATGAGGGATCATTGAAAATTGCTGAAGATTATTTTAGAAGATATACTGTAAGAAGTAAACTGAACTTCAAACCACTACCTTGGTTGACTTTGGGTAACAATACTTACCTAATTGGTACCAACAGAAAGTTGCCTTCTAACTTCAACATTAGAACAATTTACAACCTTGACCCAACAAGCTACCACATGAACCCTGATGGTTCTTGGGCTAACTCGGCTGCAGGTAGAGTGGCTGCCCAACTTGAAGATGGTGGCGAAAGCGAAACGGATTATACCAGTATGCAGTCTCAGTTCAATGCTGGTGTTGAATTGTTTAAAGACAAACTGACTTGGAATACCGACTTTACCTTTAGAAAAGGACGCGAGAATCAAAACTGGTATCAAACCAAATATCAAATTGGTTACGGCCCTGGCGATATTCGAGAAGAAGGTTCTAACACTGCTTACAGATCTAGCACAGAGTCTAACTATTATGTGCTGAATACCTACTTAAGGTATAATCAAGACTTTAACGACCACAGCTTAACAGCCATTGCTGGTTTTAACCAAGAGCATAGCTACTGGAACAGGTTTACAGCACAGCGCGATAACTTAATCTCTGCTTCTTTGCCTACTTTGGCTTTGGCTACTGGTGATCAGTATGTTGGAGAAAGCGTTTCGGAATGGGCTGTAAGAGGTTACTTCTACCGATTGAACTACATTTATAGAGACCGCTACATAGTCGAGTTCAACGGTCGTTACGATGGCTCTTCAAAGTTCCCGTCAGACAAGCGCTATGGATTCTTCCCATCAGCTTCTGTAGCATGGAGAATGGAAGAGGAGAATTTCTTCCAGCCACTTACGAATACGTTCAACCAGTTTAAACTAAGAGCTTCCGTGGGTTCGCTAGGTAACCAAGCCATTGGGCCTTACGAGTACATTGCTACAATGGATGCTTACCAAGGCAACTACCTTATAGATGGTAGTCTTCCACTAGAGATCAGTTCTCCACAATTGGTGTCTTCTAACTTTACTTGGGAAGAAGTGGTAACCACCAACTTTGGTATCGACCTAGGTATGTTCAACAATGTATTGACGGCCACTTTCGATATCTACCAGAGAGATACCAAAAACATGCTAACGGTTGGTAAAGAGTTGCCAGATGTATTGGGTGCTACTGAGCCAAAAGAAAATGCTGCAGACTTAAGAACAAACGGTTGGGAGCTTTCATTGGGCTACAAAAACGATTTCAAATTGGCTTCAAAGCCATTGTTCTTCCAAGCAAGTTTTGTGTTGGGCGATAGCAAAACCAAAATCACGAGGTTCGATAACCCGAATGGTTCAATTACACAGTTCTACGAAGGAATGGAGCTAGGAGAGATCTGGGGACTTGAAAGCGATGGATTCTTCACCTCGCAGGCAGAAATCGATGCATTAGATCAAAGCGCGATCATTCCTTGGGGTGCACTTTCTATTGTAGAAGGATGGCCTAAATATGTGGACCAAAACGGTGATGGCAAAATTACTAAAGGCTACACTTTGGACGATACCCAAGATTTGAAACGAATTGGTAATCAAGCACCTCGTTACAACTATGGTTTCACAGTTTCTGCAAACTGGAATGGGTTCGATGTTAGCGCTATGTTCCAAGGAATTGGTAAGCGTGATTACTACCCACTTGACTACTTGTACTGGGGTTATTACCAACAACCATATGCAGGTGGTTACCCTCACTTGTTCGATTACTATAGAGCAACAGGAGAGACAGGTGCTGACAGAGACCGTCACTCAGATTCTTACATAGCGGCAGGTTTGGCAGATCAGAACCTAGACGCTAAATACCCACACTTGCAGTCGTGGTTGGCCGATAGAAACCTTGGTGAGCGAATTGACGAGGCGCAAGGTTTGGCTATTCCACAAACTGACTACCTATTGAGCGCTGCTTATTTGCGCTTTAAAAACCTTACTGTTGGCTATACGCTACCTCAGCTGTTGACCGAAAAAATCGGCTTTAGCAGTGTAAGGGTCTATGTAAGTGGCGAAAATCTAATGGAATGGTCAGCTTTGAAGGATTTCTACGATCCAGAGGCAGTTAACGATGCCATTGAGTACAACCCTGCGGTTAGCAAGTCGGGCAGTGTGGGTAAAGGGTATACTTATCCTTTCCAAAGACGCTACATCATTGGTTTAAACTTTTCGCTTTAATCACTCAGGTTATAAAAACTGAAAACGATGAAAAATCTTAAATACATTTTATTGGCAGCCATTTTTGCGGTTTTCAGCTGTGAAGATGACTTTCTGGAGGTGGTTCCAGAAACTTCAATTGGTACAGAAAACTTCTTCAATACAGAGGAGGACCTAAATATCTACATCAACAGCTTGTACAACTTTCCTGGTACGGGAATTTACTACAACGATAGAGCAACGGATAATGCGGGTACAACTGGTAATACAGAGCTTAAAACAATGATGGTTAGTACGCCATCTTCCACCACCGTTACAGGTGGCTGGGGCTGGGGTACCCTTAGGTCTGTAAACCTTTTCTTGGAAAACTTTGAAAAGGCTGATTTAGATCAAGAGAAAATGGATCACTTTGAAGGACTTGCGAGATTCTTTAGAGCGAACTTTTACTACGGCATGGTAAAGCGTTACTCTGATGTGCCTTACTATGATTTTGTAATTAATACAGATGATACTGAGGCTTTAATGAAAGCCCGCGACCCGCGCGAGTTTGTGGTAGAAAAGGTATTTGAAGATTACCAATTTGCTATTGACCATGTATTTGTTGATCAGCCTGATGGTGCGATTAACAATTGGGTAGTGAAAGTGTATATGGCACGTGCGGCCTTGCACGAAGGTACTTTCAGAAAGTATCACACTGAGTTGGGTTTGCAGGGTACGGCCAATGAGTTTTTGCAAATGGCTGAGCAAATCACTAACGATATCATTAACAACGGACCGTTTGCTATTTACAACACAGGCAACGTAGCTAGCGATTATGGCAGTTTGTTTACAAACGCCAACCTAAATGGTAATTCGGAAGTGATTTTTGCAGTGTACAGCGAAGACCAAGTAAGAAATAGCGGTTGGGGTGAAACACTTTTTGGAAACTACGAAGTGAGCCCGGCTAAAGACTTGGTTCAGGCTTATTTAAAGGCAGATGGTACTTCTTATACAGATCAGGCTGGTTACGAATCTTTCGATTTTGTAACTGAGTTTGAAGATAGAGATCCGCGTATGTACCAGACATTTGCGTTCCCGGGTTGGGAAAACAATAACACCAGAACTTACTCTCAAGGTGGTGGAATTTACGTGCAGCAATTGGCGAAAAACTTTACTGGTTATCACCAAATAAAGGGTTTTGTTAACCTTACGGATCAGTCTTATATCAATAGCCTTGATATTCCAGTGCTACGTTTTGCAGAAGTACTTTTGATTAATGCAGAAGCAAAAGCCGAACTGGGTAACATTACTCAAGCTGACCTTGATAGAACAATCAACCAGCTGCGAGATAGGGCGGGTATGCCGCACATGACTATGGGAGTGGGTACCGATGCTTACCAAAGTGCTAAATACGCTGGCATTAGCCCACTTTTGGCAGAAATAAGAAGAGAGCGCAGGGTAGAGTTGGCGCTTGAAGGCTACCGTCACGATGATTTGATGCGTTGGGAAGCAGGTAAACTGATTGAGGCAGAACCGAAAGGGCTTTATTTCAGAGGCTTGGGTAAGCACGACTTAACAGGCGATGGAATTGAGGATATTGTGTTGTTGCCAGCCGATCAGTCTATTCCTGAAGATAAAGAAGAGAACTCTTTGGGTGTGCAACTGGTGTACTACAGAGCAGGTTCGGTAGGCGAGAATGTAGGTGTTTTCCTTTCGGAAGGGACAAGTGGCTACGTTGTGGCTACTGTAGAAAGAGGAACATTTGATGATCCTAAATTCTACTACCGTCCGGTACCGGCAAACCAGGTTCGTTTAAATCCGAATCTTACTCAGATATTCGGTTGGGATTAGGTTAAATTGATTCACTTAACAGGGGAAGGCGTCCAACCTGTCTTCCCCAATTTTTTATTATGAAGCATTTGAAAGTTTTAATGTCTGCTGTGTTGTTGGTGTTCGCTATGTCCGTGCATGCGCAACGTAAGGCAGTAATGATTTTGATTGATGGCGTACCTGCCGATGTATTAGAGCAGGTGGCTACTCCGGCAATTGACGAGATTGCAGCTGTTGGTGGCTATACCAGAGCCTACCAAGGTGGTGGTAAAGATATGTACAGCCAAACGCCAACCATTTCTGCACCTGGTTATATGAATATGATCACCGGTGTATGGGGCAACAAGCATAATGTTTGGGGCAATGGGGTGAAAAATCCTAACTACAATTATTGGAATGTTTTTCATGTAGTGAAGGCACAAGCACCTGAGAAAAAGACGGCTATATTTTCTACTTGGTTAGATAATAGAACCAAACTTATTGGTGATGGAAAGGCTGAGGCCGGTGGAAAAATAATGGACATTGCGTACGATGGCTATGAGCTAGATACTGTACAATTTCCGCATGGCAATAGCAGAATATTCATCTATAACATTGACGAGTTTGTAACGGACAAGGCAGCCGAAACAATTAAGGCTGATGCTCCGGATGTTTCGTGGGTGTATTTGGAATATACTGACGATATGGGGCATGCCTTTGGCGATAGCCCGCAAATGATTGATGCTGTGGAAAAGGCCGATGCGCAAATTGGCAGAATTTGGGAAGCCATAAAGTATCGCCAAGAACAGTTTGGCGAAGAGTGGCTACTTACTGTCACTACAGATCATGGTAGAACCGAGAGCAATGGCAAAGGACACGGTGGTCAGTCGGAGCGTGAACGAACTACTTGGGCGGCTACAAATGCTCAAAATTTGAATGCCAGGTTTGAAAGTACACCACCAGTGGTAGATATTATGCCTACTGTTCTTAAGCACCTAAATGTAGAAATGCCAAAAGACATAGCACAAGAGGTGGACGGTGTCTCATGGCTAGGAGATGTATCGTTGTTCGATGCTGTAGCAAACTACGAAAATGGCAAACTTACCTTAAGTTGGTCTCAAGGGTCGGCAGGAGGAAACGTGACCGTTTACATGGCTGCTACTAACAACTTTAAAACAGGTGGAAAAGACGATTACAAAAAGCTTGGCAAGGCTAAATTGACTGAGGGTACTTTCACTAAGTCCATTCAGCTAGAAAAGGGCGGAACTTATAAGTTCTTGCTTGAAGGAAAACACAATTCAACCAATGTTTGGTTGGTTTTAGACAAATAAATATGTTCGGAATAACGCTTACTTCTTTTGTAGTGCAGTTAGTTGGCTGGGTAGGCACTGTGCTTTTTATTGTATCATACTTACAGTTGAACAGAGGTGTTTGGACACTCAAAACCATTAAGTATCACACTTATAATATTCTCGGAAGTATTTTTCTGGTAATTAATACGGTGTATGATTACTCCTATGCTGCGGCTATGGCCAACCTGTTTTGGGGAGTGGTAGCTGTTTATGGTTTTTACAAGTATAGAAAGCCAGCTAAAGAAGTAGCGTTAAAGCAAGAGTCTTAAGTAACCAATAATTTACCCCTATAGATAGAGGCTGTCTTAAACAAGCAGATCCTTTCGGTCGGCCATTTCTCTATCGAGAGATTTCCTTCCTCAGGATGACGTTAAGCTTTTGAGACGGCCTCTTTATTTTAGCTGGTAGTGAAAGCCAAAGTTGGCCACAGCAAAGTCTGTAACGGTAACATTTACATCAAACACCCAATTTTCATGCTTTAAAAAAGTACCTAGGCCAAGCGTAGGATTGGTTTCTGATGCGGTAATGGCTCCAAGGCTGTAGTAAAAACCGAGGTTTTCCGTAGGATGCAGCGATACTTTATAACCTAAATAGAAATTAAGTTTAGAGGGGTGCATGTGAAGAAATCCGGGAATTGTTTGATCTGCACTACGCTTGAACTCGTCATAAGCTCCATCTTCATAAAAAAGCGAGGTTTTATAGCCAATGTGCCACCACTTTCTTCTAGTACCTATTCTTAAGTTGCCTTCGTGAGATAGGCCTAGGCCATAAAAGCCAACCTTTTGATCGAAAGGGGCGATCATGCCGTTTGGTTGATAATTGCCAAAATAAGCTAAGGCTCCTGTGGAGAGATCGTACTTCTTTTTTACGATAGACTGGTATAGCCAAATGCTGCCACTTTCCATATTATCAGTTTCTCTATAACCCTCACCAAGAGACAGTTTGGCGCTTATAAACTCTGCTTTAGTGGTTTGAGTGGTGGTGTCGGTGTAGTTTGGCTTGTGCATGGGGGCAGCCGGGTCCGAAATGTTGGCAATACCATATCCTACTTCGCAACTTTGCAGTAGAAAGAGTGCTGAGCACAAGAGAAAGATTAATAGTATGTTGCGTGTGTAATTGTTTGTCAAGCCAGTACCTTTTTAGGAAGAAAGTTAGCTTGTGAATATAAAGAAAAAGGGGTGAAAAAATCACCCCTTAATATTATCCCATGGCTAAGTCTTGCTTAGCGAAAGGTATTTTATAAATCCTTCGTCCGGTAGCTGCAGCGATGGCGTTGGCCAAAGCACCGCCAGCCGGTGGTAGGGAAGGTTCGCCCAGTCCAGTTGGGCTATTTAAGCTTTCTACAAAATGCACATCAACCGATGGCGCTTCTTTCGACCTAATAAGCCTAAACTTATCAAAGTTATTGGCCTGAGGAGTTCCGTTTTCGAAACCAAAGTCACCATACATGGCGTGGCCAATACCGTCAACAGCACCGCCTTGTACTTGGTTAATGGCTGCATCTGGGTTTACAACTATTCCACAGTCAACGGCCACGGTAATGTTGCTAACCCTAGGTTGTCCGTTTTCTGTAACTACGTCTACAACTTCGGCCACATAAGTATTGTGCGAGTAATAGCTGCTAAAGCCTTTGCTAACACCGTTTGGCGCTTTGCCCCAGTTGCCTTTATCAGCAGCTAGTTTTATTACACCAATCATTTTTTCCGGTTCATAGTCTAACGGCTCTCCAAAAGGATTGCTCTTGGCTTGCTCTAAGATGTCTAGCCTTAACTGAATGGCATCAATGCCCATTTCTTCAGCCAGTTCATCGAAAAAGCTTTGCTCTGCCACAGCTAAAAAGTTGGTGACAGGCGCACGCCAAGCACCGGTAGTAATGTTACTATCAATGTTGTGCGAATCCACTCTGTAGTTTTCAATGCCACCTGCAGGGAACCAATGTTCGCGTGTTGTACCGCCCATTCTTATTCCTGCTCCGGTTAAATGGTAGCCTGTAACCTTACCATTTTTATAAGCCGCTTTGAATCGGTATTTAGAAGATGGTCTGTAAATACCAGCTGTCATATCGTCTTCTCTGGTATACTGTAGTTTTACTGGTTTCCTGATTTTGTTGGAGATTGCAGCGGCTTCCACCACAAAGTCACCATACAGTCTTCTGCCAAAACCACCGCCCATACGCGTCATGCCAATGGATATTTCCGATTCGTCTCTGCCCAATAGCTGCGCAATAGTGCCTAACGACCACTGTGGAGTCTGAATTGGTCCCATCAGTTCTACTTTTTCATCCGTCACATCGGCAAAAAAGTTCATTGGCTCCAATGTGTTGTGCGGTAAGAATGGAGCTTCGTACGACTTTTCAAAAACACCATCTGCCTCAGCAAAGGCTTTATTTATGTTGCCATCGTTTCGCCTTTCCGATTTACCATCTGCCTTTTTTAGGGCGGCATCTAGTTTAGCAATGTGCTCTGGAGTACTTTCTCTATGCTGGCTGTCTTCCCAAGTAACTTTTAGGGCACGCTGGCCTTTAATGGCGGCCCAAGTATTGGTGGCAATTACCGCCACTTTCTCGCCTCGGGCTTTGTCAGCATCAGATGTGTGGTCGGTAAACCTCACGACATCTATTACACCATTTACTTTACGTGCTTCAGTATCATCCAGCGTTTTTAGTCTTGTGCCGAATGCTTGGGGACGCAAAACAGCTGCGTAAACCATTCCTTCTTTCTGGTAGTCAATCCCGAAAAGTGGTTTTCCGGTTACTATCTCGTCAAGGTCTACGTTCTTTTTACTCTTTCCTATAATCTTAAAGTCTTTAGGATCTTTAAGCGGCACTTCGGCAGGTACTTCAATACCAGCCGCTTTGCTCGCTAGCTCGCCATAAGAGCGCTTTTCACTCCCGTTAACTACATAGCCATTCTCTGTTTTTAGGCTTGCAGCATCCACGCCCCATTCTTTAGCGGCAGTAAGCACCATAAGGTGGCGGGCTGTTGCTCCAGCCATTCTTAGGCTTTGCCAGCCTTGGCGAATAGATTGGCTACCACCAGCCACTTGGCGTTGGTAGTTTTTGGTGTCTAACGGAGCCTGTTTTACAATTACATCCTCCCAGCTGGCGTCTAATTCTTCGGCCACTATCATTGGCATGGAAGTCTTTACATTCTGGCCAATTTCGGGGTTTGGCGACATAATGGTAATTTCACCATTGTCGGCAATTGTTAAAAAAGCATTAATGTCGAACCACTCAGAAGCAGGTGGTCGTACGGTTTCTGCCGGGCTACAACCCCAGGCAAAACCAATCATTAAACCGCCACCGGCTAGGGCAGAGGTTTTCAAGAATGATCTTCTATCGACTTTTGTTTTAATCAATGTCATTGTTCTTGCGTTTAGGGTTATTGAGCGGCAGCATCGGCTACAGCTGCTTTAATTTTGTTGTAAGTACCACAGCGGCAAATGTTGCCATGGGTAGCATCGGCAATTTCGTCTGTGCTCGGATTTGGATTCCTTTTAAGCAAAGCAGCAGCATTCATAATTTGCCCTGCCTGGCAGTAACCACATTGCGGTACATCGTGCTTTTTCCAAGCTACTTGTACCGGATGGTCACCTTTTTCAGAAAGCCCTTCAATGGTAGTAATGGCGCTTTCGCCAATGGCTGATACCGGAATTTGGCATGAGCGAACTGCATTGTCATTCATGTGAATGGTGCAGGCACCGCACTGGCCAATTCCGCAACCGTATTTTGTTCCTTTAAGGTCAAGCGCATCGCGAAGTACCCAGAGCATTGGGGTGTCTGGGTCTGCCTCAACGGTTTTTTGCTTGCCGTTAATTGTTAATGTATAGTTTGCCATAGTTCACGGATGGTTTGTTCAAGATTAGGGTAATTAAGTTAGCGATATTGATAGCAATATCATAGTGGGTTTATTTAACTCCTACGAATGCACGTATGTTTGGATAAACTGCATAGTTTACCTGTCAAAATGCAGTAAGGTTTTTACCCTTAAAAAGTGACTAAAACGCTATTTAGAGAAAGTATGGTTCACTTTCTAACCTCATTTTTGGCAGATGGGTGCAAAAAAATGCTTTGTATCCCATTATGTATCAACTAATTAAAGCTTTCATTAATTTGGTCGTACAATTAGCCTGAAATACTTGACTATGAAACGACCTCAACTACTCATTGCCCTTGTGGCTTGCTGCCTACTTTTTGCAGGCCAAACGCTTAGTGCCCAAGAAAGCCTAAACGAAAATTTTTCAAAATTGCTCGATGAATCGGAGTCTTATCAGGATTATAAAGTGATAAGAACCTCTAAGTTGGTTCAGTTTAAGTCGGCTATGCTCGATAGCCTTTTCGAGTACAACAAAAGCATTGCCTCATTAGAGTCTGAGGTGAACACCCTTAAGTCGGATCTGGAAACATTGAAAAGTGACTACGCCACAATTGCTGCTAGCTTAAATGAGAGTGAAGCCAGAAATGGACAAATAGGCGTGCTTGGTCTAAACATTGAAAAGTCGGCTTATAATATTGTGGTATGGTCGTTTGTGGGCTTTTTTGCCATAATAGCAACTATTCTGTACTTCCGAATTAAGCATGTATGTGCTGTTGTTAAGCGTGTTAAGGCTGCTTATTCTAAAATAATGGAAGAGTACCGCCACCAGCGTTTTCAGGCTACAGAAAAGCAAATGAAATTGAAGCGCGAGCTGCAAACTGTGCAGAATAAACTCGACATGATGCAGGCTTCTGAAGAGACTACATTCGCGCGATAGAATAATCAACAAAGTATTTAAGACAAACAGTGTCGAATTAGGTTGGCAATTCCTAATGAAAAAGCCCTATCAGACGGATAGGGCTTTTTATTTGTGTTTTATCTGCTAGTTGAAAACTATGCGTAGTCTTCTCTCGGTTTTGGGCCACCAGCCAAGATTTCTTCGTTGGCGTAAGACTCAAACTTCTTAAAATTCTCTTGGAACATACGCGCCAATTTGTTCGCTTTTTCGTAGAAACCGTTGTCGTCTTTCCAAGTTTCTCTAGCGCTCAAAATTTCGCTTGGCACATCTGGGCAGGTCATAGGAATTTCGGCACCGAATATTGAGTGCTTTCTGTAACCTACGTTGTCCAACACACCAGAAAGTGCAGCAGAGATCATAGCTCTTGTATAGCGTAGTTTAATTCTAGAACCAACTCCGTAAGGACCTCCAGTCCAACCAGTGTTGATCAACCATACGTTAACACCGTGCTGATCCATTTTCTCACCTAGCATTTCGGCATATTTAGTTGGGTGCAATGGCATAAATGGTGCACCAAAACATGCTGAGAATACAGGAGTAGGCTCTGTTACACCAGCTTCGGTACCAGCTACCTTAGAGGTATAGCCAGAAATAAAGTGGTACATCGCCTGACCTTTGCTCAACCTCAAAATTGGAGGCATAACACCGTATGCATCGCAAGTTAGGAAGAAGATGTTTTTAGGAATACCACCAATTGATGGTTCTGCAATGTTGTTAATGTGGTCGATTGGGTAAGAAACACGTGTGTTTTCAGTTACCGTAGTGTTTGTGTAGTCTACCGTTCTGGTACCAGGAACAAAGCGTGTATTTTCTACAATTGCACCGTACTTAATTGCTCTGAAGATATCAGGCTCGTTTTCTTCTGTAAGGTCAATAGCCTTAGCATAGCAACCACCTTCAAAGTTGAATACGTTTTTGGCTGTCCAGCCGTGCTCGTCATCACCGATCAACAAACGGTTAGGATCGGCAGAAAGCGTAGTTTTTCCTGTTCCTGAAAGACCAAAGAAAATGGCAGTGTCTCTTTCTTTAATACCCATGTTGGCAGAGCAGTGCATAGGAAGCACGCCATCTACAGTTGGCAACAAGAAGTTCAATACAGAGAAAATACCTTTTTTCATTTCACCAGAATACTGCGTGCCACCAATTAGGATCATACGCTTGGTGAAGTTTACAATCGCAAAGTTCGATTGACGAACACCGTCTGTTTCTGGGTCTGCTTCAAACTCTGGGCAACAAATAATTGTAAAGTTTGGCTCAAAGTCAGGCAGTTTGTACTCTTCCGGACGGATGAACATGTTGTAGCAGAAGAGGTTGTGCCAAGCGTAAGTGTTGATAACACGTAACTTAAGGCGATGGGTTTTATCGGCACCGGCATAAGCATCGCGCACATAAACTTTGCGCTCTTCAAGGTAGCCGATCATTTTAGTATAAATTCTGTCGAAAGATTCTGGAGTTACGCCAATGTTGATGTCGCCCCACCAAACCTTGTCTTCAGTCATTTCATCTCTAACAATAAAGCGATCTTTAGGCGAGCGGCCGGTGAATTTTCCGGTGTCGCACATCAAGGCTCCGGTGTCGGTTAAGTTGCCTTCGCCATTTTTGATTGCTTCTTCAATTAGCTCAGTAGGAGTTAGGTTCCAGTGAGCCTCTTTTACTTTTTTAATCCCGGCTGCTTCTAAGCCGGCTTTGTTCGATTTTTTACCAGTTTCTACCATTTTTTGTGGTTAATTTTCAGGTTCTGTGAAAACGATTGCAATTACGTATTACCAATCAAAATTCGGAAATAAAACTGACTGAAATACTGACTTATATCAAGCTTTAATGTGAGGTTTACACCTGCGGTAGTATATGAAATCGAATGCATACGTCAGAATGTATTTGTAAAAAGGGTTTTGGCGTGTTACTTTCAGCGTTTTAAACAAAGATAATTTTATGACTGACGCGAACTCAAGGCCAGAACCCGAATTACTTGGCCACCCTAAAGGCCTATTCTATTTATTCTTTGCAGAGTTATGGGAGAGGTTTAGTTTTTATGGAATGCGTGCACTCTTAACCCTGTATATGGTTAATGAGATTTTCGAAGCACTAGCTACTCGAGATTTGGCCGCAGCTGCTGTTTATTCTTCTTACGGTTCTTTGGTTTATGCGTCAACGGTTGTTGGTGGCCGTATTTCTGATCAACTTTTAGGTTTTAGAAAGTCCATTATGTTAGGTGGCGTTTTAATGGCCCTTGGTCATTTTGTTTTGGCCGTTGAAAATAATATGGCATTCTTTTTGGCACTCGCCTTAATTGTGGTGGGCAATGGGTTTTTCAAACCTAACATCTCCACTTTTGTAGGGTCTTTGTATAAAGATGGTGATGCGAGAAAAGATTCTGGGTTTACCATTTTCTATATGGGAATTAACATCGGGGGGTTTGTAGCTCCATTACTTTGCGGATGGCTAGGTAGAGAATATGGTTGGCATTACGGTTTTGGTTTGGCGGGAATAGGGATGCTAACAGGGCTTCTTTTCTTCTGGAGTGGAATAAAGAAAGGAGTGTTTATGGACAAAGGGTTAGCCCCTTCAGAAGAAGCCTTGAACAAACCTATGCTAGGGGTAAAGAAAAAGACAATGGTTCCTATCCTTGCATTTTTAGCAGCACCAATTATTGCAGTTATGTTATCTTCTTACCAAGCTATTGGTGGTGGAGATACCCTCTTTGGAGATCAAAACTTTGTGAATGTTTTCTTTAAAACAATTGGGGTAGTAATTCTGCTGTACCTCGGCTACATATTATACCAGGCTAACCCTTCAGAACGTAAAAAATTGGCAGTGGCTTTATTCATTACACTCTTTATGACGGTTTTTTGGGGTTTCCATGAATTGTCGGGTAGTGTAATTACTCTTTTTGCTGACAGAAACGTGAATTTGAGCATTATTGATGCTGCACAGACTAATGCGTTGAATTCAATGTTCATTATTATTCTTTCCATTCCAATTTCTTTGCTATGGACTTTTCTGGCCAAAAAGAAAAAGAACCCAAGGACACCATATAAATTTGGTTTAGGGTTGGCCTTGGCCGGAATTAGCTTCTATGTACTTTCATTGAGTGGTGCTTCGGCCGATGAAAATGGAATGGTTCCATTTGCTTACTTACTGGTAATGTACTTTTTGATTTCGGTTGGTGAGTTGTTTATGTCACCAGTTGGGTTGTCTAAAATCACCGACCTTTCACCTAAAAGAATTGTAGCATTTATGATGGGGGTTTGGTTCTTGTCTTCGGCATTTGCATTTCAGGTGGTAGGTTTTATAGGAAAGCAGTTGGCTATAGAAAGTGATAGCGCTGAAATTCGTGGTTTTGCGTCTTTAGACACTTACATTGGCGGGTTCGAAATGATTGCACAGTACGCGCTTGGTGGTGCCGTAATCGTATTTTTACTTTCACCATTATTAAATCGATGGATGCAGAATGTTCACTAGAATAGAAAATCCATTTATATAAATACATGGCCGCCTGATACTTACAGGCGGCTTTTTTGTTAGCTTTAGTTGCAAACCAATAAAACTAACATGAAAAAATCCTTGAAATTCAAGCTGGGCTTTGGCTTGATGTTGTCATTCCTGATGATTTCGGCCTGCCAAACCTCTTCTGAGACGCCCTCGGATGAGTTTTCCCTCGATTACGAAAAATATGTTTTAGACAATGGCCTGGAGGTTGTGCTCCACCAAGATAAGTCGGACCCAAAAGTAGCGGTTGCGGTACTTTATCATGTCGGGTCGAATAGAGAAAAGCCGGGAAGAACAGGCTTTGCACACTTTTTTGAGCATATGCTGTTTCAAAACTCTGAAAATGTAGGAGCAGGTAACTTTATTAAGTATGTAAATGAACTGGGAGGTACTTTTAATGGAGGAACATCCACCGACCAAACAGTGTATTTTGAAACGGTGCCAAGCGATGCGCTGGAAAAGATACTTTGGATGGAGTCGGACAGAATGGGTTTTTTCATCAATACCATTTCCGAATGGGGCTTGGAGAATGAAAAGCAGGTTGTAAAGAACGAAAAAAGACAAGGGGTAGATAACCGTCCTTACGGCCACAAAGATTATGTTCAGCTTAAAAACCTTTACCCTGAAGGCCACCCATATAGCTGGGACGTAATTGGAAGTTTGGAGGATTTACAGAACGCTACTATTGCCGATGTAAAGGAGTTCTATGCCAAGTATTATGGGGCAGGTAATGCCACTTTGGCGATTGCCGGAGATATTGATATAACCAAGGCAAAGGAGCTCGTGAACAAGTACTTTGCTGAAATAGGGTCAGGTCCAGCGGTAGAAACTATTGAGCCGATGCCAGCTGTATTGGATGAAACAAAGCTTTTCTACCACGAGGATAAGTTTGCCAACCTACCAGATGTTCAAATGATTTGGCCTACGGTGGAAGAGTACAATAATGACATGTGGGCACTGAACATGTTAGGACAATTGCTAACTGACGGAAAGAAGTCGCCATTGTACAAGGTGATAGTTGAAGAAAAGAAGTTAGCACCAAATGTTTATGCATATAACAGGTCGAGTGAGATCGCGGGTACTTTTAATGTTGGAGCCAGGGCTTTTGATGGTGTAAACCTTAACGATTTGAGGGCTGCAATTTTTGAGGGTTTTGAGAAGTTCGAAAAGGAAGGTTTTACCGATGCCGATATGGAGCGGATTAAAATTGGTGCGGAAACAGGTGTTTATAACTCTGTTTCGAGCGTGTTCAGCAAGGCCTATCAATTGGCTAGCTACAACACCTTTACCAGTAACCCAGGCTATATTTCTACCAACCTTGAAAAGACACTTGCCGTGACCCGTGAGGACGTAATGAGGGTTTACAACAAGTATATTAAAGGACAGCATTATTTGGCAACCAGCTTTGTACCCGTTGGTCAGCAAGACTTGGTTTTGGAAGGCTCTGTAATGGCCGAAGTGGTTGAAGAACCAATTGTTCAGGGTGCTGAAGGTAACCTGGATAAGTATGAAAGAGATGTTGAATTTGAGAAAACACCTTCAAAAATTGATAGGAGTGTAATTCCTGAATTGGACGGAGAATTAAGTTTTGCACCACCAAGCATTGCTACCGATGAGCTTTCGAATGGAATGAAGGTATTCCATATTTATCAGGATGAACTGCCTATGGCGCAATTTAGCCTTAGAATAAAAGGAGGAATGTATTTGGATGACCCTGCTAAAGTAGGTACAGCATCATTACTCGATAATATGCTGATGGAAGGTACGGCCAATAAAACTCCCGAGGAGTTGGAAGAAGCGCTTGGACAGTTGGGGGCAAGCGTAAGCGTTCGTACTTCCAGAGAATACATTACAATATCGGGTAACTCTTTGGCCAAAAATTATGATGAAGTGCTGAGCATTGTGAAGGAAATTTTACTTGAACCAAGATGGGATGAAAAGGAATTCGATCGAATTAAAAGTTCTGCATTAAATGCCATTCAGCAGTCCAATGCTAATCCGAATGCTATTGCTTCGCGCGTATTTAACGAGGTGCTTTATGGCAAGGAGCACATATTCTCGAACCCAACATCAGGAACAGCAGCTTCAGTAGCCTCAATTACGCTAGACGACCTGAAGACCTATTATAGCAAGAATTTCTCTCCTTCAATTGCTTCATTCCATTTTGTTGGAGCCATTGAAAAGGAAGATGTGATGAATTCGCTTTCAACCCTCGAGGTTTGGATTCCGAAGGATGTAAGCTTCCCGGAATATGAAGTAAAAACCAATGTGGATGATTCCAGAATCTTCTTTGTGGATTACCCAGATGCCAAGCAATCGGTAATTAATATTGGTAGAGTGGCCATGGAAAATGGTAACGATGATTATGCTGCCGCATCTGTTTCTAACTATCGTTTGGGGTCAGGTTCTGGTTCAATTCTCTTTAAAGAACTAAGGCTTGAAAAGGGCTATACATATGGTGCTTACTCAGGTTACAGCAGAACTATGGATGGGGCTGTTTTCCAAGCATCTTCAAGCGTAAGAAGTAATGTAACCAAAGAGTCTGTTGACCTTTTCAAGGAACTGCTCGACAACTATAGCGAAGATTTCTCTGATGAAGATGTTGAGGTAACCAAGAATTCTATTCTTAGAAGTAATACGCAGTCTTACGAAACTTACGGAAGTTTGCTCGGTATTCTTCAGAATATCTCTACATACAATCTGGACTTGGATTACATACAGAAAGATGAGGCTGAGTTGAAAGCAATGGACAAGGCTGAGATTCAAAAGTTGATTAATGAGTTTATGAACCCTGATGATCTGATTTACGTGGTAGTAGGCGATGGTAAAACGCAATTGCCTAGGTTAGGAAATACCGGCCTTGGAAAACCTGTTTTAATCAATAAAGACGAAGAGTCGCTGAAAATAGAGAAGTAAATAACAAATGGATATAAATGCAAAAAGCCCCGAGAGGGGCTTTTTTTATGTCATATAATATGGGTTTATGCTTTAACGAGCATAGCCCCACTGGAATATCCTCCACCAAAAACGGTAATTACAGCTAGTTCATCTTTTTTCATGCTGTGGAATATTTGCGAGTAGCCAATTGCCGAACTGGCGGCTCCGGTATTACCTAGCTCAACCATGTTAATCACTACCTTTTCAATAGGGAAGGAGAGGGTTTCTGCCACCTTATTGATAATACGAATATTGGCTTGGTGAGGAATGAGGTAGTCTAGGTTTTCAACTCCAAAATTATTTCGCTTTAAAACGCTGTCTGTCTTTTCCGACATATACGTAATGGCGTTGTAGAATACATCGCGGCCATCGGGCATTATAATGCCTCCATCCGTTGGTTTTAGGCAAACCCCGCCTGGTCCTCGGCCAATATGTGCATGCCCTTCTGTGGAAATGTCTAGTATCTCATGATCGTTTTCGCTTATCCGTTCTTTCGAAATGAATATAGCCGAAGCGCCATCGCCCCAAAGGTGTGCTGCTATCGGGTCGTCCTCATTGTTGTAAGCCCAGTTGTGTTCTGCATTTACAATAATGGCCTTAGTGGCTTTGCCCAAGGCAAAGTAGCCTTCCACAATTTCTACAGCATTTAAAAATGAACTACAAGCCGAACTGATTGAGAAAACAATGGCCTTGTCTATCTCATACTTCTGCTGTACTACATGCGCCAAAGTGCCTACTGTGTCGTATGGTGTGTAAGTAGCACCTACAATCAAATCGACTTCCGTAATGTCGTACGGAAGGTTGGTAATTCCTGCTTCTACTGCCGAAACCGCCAAGGTATTGGTGTTTTCGTTGGCAGCGGCTCTGCGTCTGTTTTTAATGCCAGACTTACGTATAATGGACTCATCGTCCATTCCGTTTTTATCTAAAAAATAGCTGTTGGGAATAATTTCCTCTGGAATATAATGCGATGCGGTATTAATAAACATTTGTTCTAAAGCATTGAGTAGTACACAAAGCTAGAACTATTCACTAAAAAGCCCACTTAGTTTATTTAAACAGGTAAATGGTGTGTTGCAATTTGCATTGGGTGTATGCAAAAAAAGAAAACCGAAAGCTTTAGACTTTCGGTTGACCTGGTGAAAGGGATGTTTGGGTGAATTTCCTTTTGCTTCGATTGCATGATTACTAACGAAGTGGGATATCTGTTTGGATCGGGGGAGGTTAGAAAAAAGAGCGTTTTGTTCAAGAATATTTTCGAACATTTCAGAGTAATTGATTTTCTTACATTAATATCGCGCCAAAATTGAAGCAGTGCAGGAAATAGATAGTACACAGTTGATTTATGCAGTAGACCTTACGGGAACATTTGTGTTTGCGGTGAGTGGGTGGCTAATAGCTTCGAAAAAGGAACTCGACTTTTTTGGCGCTTCGGTTATTGCATTTATTACCGCAGTTGGCGGTGGTACCCTGCGCGATGTTTTGATTGGGAGCCAACCTGTTGGTTGGATGGCGGATCTCAATTATTTGGTTGCTATTTTGGCGGGTATTGTAGCGGCCATCTTCTTTAAGCGCCTTTTCGAAAAATTGCGTAAAACCATGTTTTTGTTCGATTCGATTGGGATAGGGCTGTTTACTATTCTAGGGTTAGAAAAAACGTTATCATTCGGCTTGTCACCGGTAGTAGCTATTATGATGGGTACTATATCGGCCGTTTTTGGTGGAGTACTACGCGATACTTTGGTAAATGAAATACCACTGATCTTTCGAAAGGAGATTTATGCCACGGTATGTTTAAGTGGAGGTATTCTTTATTGGCTTATGGGGATATTGGAGGTGAATGCTGATCTGCAAATTATACTTACCATCATCTATATAATTTCATTCAGAATCCTTTCTGTAGTAAACAACTGGTCCTTCAGGGCTATTAAGTAGCTATTAGAGGTTGAGCTTTCTGATTGTAATGGTTGCAGATTAATACCGTGTACATGTTCAAGTTTGTGCCTTTTCGCAATTAGTAATTCATGAAACGACTGAAAGTCGCTTCTCATGGTTTGAGCAAAATGGTTTATTCATGGACCACATTCTCCGATTGGTTAAACCAGTCTGCATACATCGGCATATGAATTTTTTCTACTTGATTTCTTTTCACCTTTAGAGTAGGGGTCATTAAGCCGTTGTCAATCGTCCAGTCCTCTTTCATTATTACGGCTTTGGCTACTTTTTCAAAGCTTTCAAGCGCTGGATTTACTTGGTTGATCGTTGTCCAAATTGACTCGTCAATTTGCACTTGGCTTTTATTTTTGCCTTGCTCAGAAAGCACGATTAACGCAATTGGCTGAGGAATACCTGTGCCTACAATGCATACTTGCTCAATATCTGTGTTCTTCAGTAGTTCCAGCTCTATTGGTGCTGGCGATATGTATTTGCCTTTATCGGTTTTAAACTGATCTTTTACCCTTCCGGTTATGGTGAGGTAGCCATCATGATCGAATTCACCAATATCACCAGTTTTTAAGAATCCATCTTCGGTAAACATGGCGGTCGATTTTTCTGGCTCTTTATAGTAGCCGTGCATCAAGCAATTACTTTTTATCAAGATTTCGCCCTCTTCGGAAAGTTTAGAAATAACACCGGGCATAGGTTTCCCTACTGTTCCAAATTTATTGGCACCGGGCAGATTGAAGTGCGATAAGATACAGTCTTCCGTCATGCCATAGGCTTGGTTAATTTCAATACCTAGCTTTCTATACCATTGCTTTAGACTCACGGCAATGGGTGCTGCACCAGAAAAGTTCGCAGCCGATTGGGATAGCCCCAACTTCTTTCTGATCTTCTTTTTAATGATACTGCCAAGTACTGGTAGGTTGATCAGTTTTGTGAGTTTTTCTTGTGGCATTTTTTCCAAAATCTTCTCTTGGAATTTCTGCCAAATCCTTGGTACACCAAAGAATAAGTGTGGTTGGCAGGTGGCTAAATCTTCCCCGAAAGTATCGAGTGACTCAGGGAAGCTCACTTCACCACCTCGATAAATAGCCGACATTTCTATGCCCGCCCGTTCAGCAATATGGGTTAACGGTAAGTATGAGAAAAGCCTTGGCTGTGGCGGAAGCGCTATTTTTTCTATGGCAGTTAGACTGATTTCATTAAAAGCACTCACTGTGTGCATTACACCTTTAGGTGCACCAGTAGTGCCTGAGGTGTACATTATGGTCATTATTTCATCCTCCTCTTGATGGTGGATATTGCTTAACGGACTACTTTCTGCTACTAACTGCTCCCAAGAATGTTGCTCATTGATGCCGTATAATTCAACCCCTATTTTTAGAATGTCAGGTATACCGCTCTGTTGTTTACTATAATCATCAAGCTTACCGATAATTACCGCTTTGGATTCGCTATGCTCCAAAATAGACTGAATCGAATCGGCTCCAAGGGTTGGGTAAATAGGAATGGAAACGCAACCCGCCATCATAATTGCCAGATCAGCAATTAACCAATGGGCACAGTTTTTGGACAGTAACGCGACATGGTCACCGGGTGCTACACCAAGCTTGTGCAATGCCGAGGCTAGTTTGGCCGCTTCGTCATAACTTTCCTTAAAAGTGAATTCTAAATGTTTGCGATTAATAGGCTGCTTTAGAAAG
Source organism: Roseivirga pacifica (assembly GCF_900111145.1). GTDB lineage: Bacteria > Bacteroidota > Bacteroidia > Cytophagales > Cyclobacteriaceae > Roseivirga > Roseivirga pacifica. The sequence goes on along the minus strand of NZ_FOIR01000002.1, from coordinate 1,177,943 downwards.
ACCTTGTTGGGAGATTGACTTACCCAGTGATTGAAAGCTTGTAAAGGAGAGCTGAAATTTTCCATAGTGAGCAAATTATAAGGTTAGGGAATATAACCAAAAAGTGTTTTGAAGAATTAAAGACCTACGTTTTAATATTTGGTGTAAAGTGGTGCTTACAGATGAGTATTTGTTTTTTAACTCAATTAATCCGTTAGTTGAATTGTTAAAGTTAAAAATTGGGTAGGTTAAATTATATTTGAAGTTTATTAGGTCAGAAAAAATAATAAAAGGTTCCAACCATTATTATGGTTGGTGTGTCAGAAAAATATGGTCAAAAAGATTACAACACTACACGTATTACTAGTTCTTTTAACCTCATCAGTTTTTGCTCAAGAGGAGTTAGATTCTTTAAAGCAAACGCAACAACAGGTAATGCTTGAGTTTGGCGCTTTTGGCGCCAAGGATGGTGCTCTTCCTTTTTGGATGAAGCACAATAACTCTCAGCGATTTACTGATTTGAATGCTAATGCGACTTATGCAGATGTACTATACAGTGGTAGCCATAATGCATGGGGATTGTTGGATGTTTTTTGGGAAACAGAAGCAGTTTCAACTTTTGCACCTGAGGGTATTTATGGTAGCATAATACAAGCAAATGCGGGAATAGCTACGGGTTTTTTAAAGTTGCGTGTTGGAATGGATGAAGAATTTTTTGGGGTTAACGACACAACCTTGACAGTTGGTAATTTGTCTTATGGTAACAACGCTAGGCCGCTACCCAAAATAGTTTTAGCAACAAATGGCTGGCAGCGTTCTCCGATTTTTGGTAATGCACTTTCATTCCAAGCCTACTTGGCCCATGGATGGTTCGAAAAAGATCGGTACCAATCTAGGGCATTGCTACATCAAAAATACTTTTACCTAAAAGGTGAATTACTTAATAAGCGGCTATCACTTATTGCAGGGCTTAATCATAATGCACAGTGGGGCGGTAGAAACCTCGATTCTGAAACAGCTCAGCCAAATGGTTTCAAGAACTATGCACGAATTTTTCTCGGTGGCAGTGGAGGGGGAGACGCTCTCCAGACCGATCAAAACAATGCTTTAGGAAATCACTTAGGCAGTTACGATTTACGAGCCGAATACAATTTTGGGCTTTTTACTGTGGCTAATTACTGGCAGTTCTTGTGGGAAGATAGTTCCGGTTTAACACCATTAAACTGGCGAGATGGTTTGGTTGGAGTAAGTGTAAAGTTAAATAAAGCAAATTGGGTAGATAGGCTTGTGATTGAGCATGTGAATACTACCCATCAAGATGCTCATAAAACCAGAAAAGACGGAACAAACTTTATCGAGCCCGATAACTTTATGAATAATGGTGTTTATCAAAGTGGTTGGAGCTATAATAATGACTTAATCGGCAGTCCAATGTTTTTAATTCTTAATGAAGAATCTAGGGGAAAGAGCCGTGTGAAGAATATGATTGATGGCCTACACGTAGGACTGGGAGGAAGCGCTGGAATATTCGATTATCAAATGCGGTATACTAAATTCACAAATGGAGGTGTGTTTAAGGAGAGAATAAAACCTAAACTTTCCGTAAATGCGTTAGACCTACGTGTACTCTGCAAGTTTAGTAAGTCTACCCAGTTAAGTGCCAGGTTTAACTACCAAGATGCTAATTTTGATTCTGGTAAAAACTTTGGTGTCCAGCTAGGCTTTATTAAAAACTTTAACCTGAACTAGGGTTAGCCTATCTAGAGGCTAGGTACTCATCTATTATTTCACGGAGCATATTTGGTGTAAGTGGCTTAGACCTGAACTGAGAAATATGAGGGTCTGATTCTGCTTTCTGGAAATCGTCTTGGTTTACAGATGTGGTAAGCATAATCACAATGTTTTCTCCCTTTTGCTCATCGGGTAGCGTTTCATATACTTCTAAGAATTCCCACCCGTCCATTACTGGCATGTTTACATCTAGGAAGATAAGGTCGGGTTGTGGGTGGTTACCATCAGCATCTGCAGACGTGAGGTAGTCAATAGCCTCTTGACCATTTTCCGCAATGTTAATTTGCTTGCAACAGCCCATTTTATCTAAGGTGTATTTATTATAGAGGTTTGTGGCCCTATCATCGTCAATCAGCAGGACTTTTAATTCTATATTGCTCATTTCGTTACGTTAAATTGTTTTTTTGGTAGTGTAAAGTAAAAGGTAGAGCCTTCGCCAGGTTCCGATTCAACCCACAATTCACCCCCATGAAGTGACACAATCTTCATGCAATGGGCTAAACCGATACCAGTACCTTCGTATTCATCTCTTTTGTTTAGCCTTTGGAAGATAATGAAGATTTTTTTCTGATGTTCTTTTTTTATACCAATACCATTGTCTTGCACTTTAAATTGCCAGAAGCCTTCTTGTTCTGTAGCGCTGATGTCAATAATAGGGGCTGTGTCTGGCTTTTTAAACTTAATGGCATTGCTCAAAAGGTTTTGAAACAGTAGTCTAGTTTCTACAGGGTGAACGTCTAATGTTGGGAGGTTCGCCACGTTAACAGTTGCCTGATTATTGTCGGTAAGGCTTTTGAGGTCGGCTTTTACCTCAATCATCAACTGGTTTAGATCAATATTCGCAAGCTCTTTTTTATTCCCAAGCCGTGCATAGTCCATCAGGCCTTTCACTAAGTCGGACATTCTATCGGCAGAGCCTTCCATCAGGTCCATAAACTCGGTGGTGTCTTCTGTTAGCTTATCACCTAGTTCCATTTTAAGTATTTGAAGCATGCTTCGAATAGATCTTAAAGGTTCCTGTAAATCGTGAGAAGCTATATAGAGGAACTGTTCTAGCTCTTGGTTTTTTTGCTGCAGCTTGGTGATAAACTGGACGTCTTTTAGTTTTTCGGTTTCCTTGCGTTCGGATATATCCTGCTCTACCATTAAGTACTTAGAATTGCCGTTAGACTCTTCGTGCTCTATAATGGTGCTATAAACCCAGTGCTTGCCTTTTTTTCCTTTTCGTTGAATCTCTCCCTCCCATAAACCATAGCTTTTTAAGCTTTTTAAAATTGCCCCGGTAATACGGTCATTTAAAAGTAAGGAGTTGTATTTCTTGCCTTTAATTTCCTGCTTTTTAAAGCCAGTGAGTTTACTGAAGTTATTATTTACGGTAAGTATCTCACCGTTGGCATCTAGTTCGGTTACCAATGAAGTTTTGTCAATAGCTTTTTTAAAAGCCCTCAATGTTCGGTTAGATGACCTGAGCGTGTTTTGTAGTTTTTGCTGTGTTTTAGCAGACTTATTCAAGCCTACGGCCATAATGCATATGTATACTATACTGAGCAAAATGAGCGATATGGTATTGATAATTACCCAAAAGCTTGATGGAATATTGATGGTGGAGTTTACCGATAAGTAGAAGAAAAGGTAACTCAAGAAAACGGGTAAAAGTATGGTGAATGGGAGTAACTGTCTGGTTATTTTGCTGCCAGGCAGTGGCCCCATAATCAAAGCGGCCAAACCCAAAGAAGAGGTTTGAAAGAAAAGGGCTAGTGACATAACCAAAAACAGGATTGAGGTATGAATAGCCATTGAGCTAAATAGCTCGGTTTTTTGTGTTGCAGGAATATTCAGAATATAGGTTACAATGGAAATAAATGCGGCCAGAGTAACTAACAACCACATGTACTGAGCAAGCCTTATTCTCGCATTGTTTTTATAATAAATGAGCGTACCAATAGAGCCTAAGCCAAAACAAAGGGCAGTGGCTGGCGACATTCTATTACGGGTAATGGTAGAGTAGGAGTCTTCAACTATTAGGGTATCTAGGTTTAAGGAAATACCGAATAAGTATTCTGACAAAGTTGAGAGAGCGATAAGCGCAACTAGACTAGCAGCTACTTTAACGGCTATTTTGGAAATATTACTAGTTCCGTTAAAGAACAAGCCAGTTATTCCTAACAAGATAAAACCGCTAGCCGTGTTGGCCTTCATGGTAGCAGCACCGGGAATTAGGCTTAAAATTGGTTCGTAACCGATTATCCAACCAAACAAAACTGTGGTGGCAACTAATATGGTGAATATGGAGCTGTATACAAGAAACCGCTGAAGTTGGTTTACTCTTTCTTCGCTAGTTGTTTCGGTCATATTTAGGTGTTTATATAAAACTAAGACAAAACGATGAAAAAGTGTCTGCCAATCGTGTAGAATGCAGCCAGAAAAATGTTTGCCATTGGCTGATATGCGAAGTAACTAAATTGTGCACGAAGCTAGCAAGTGCTTAGAGTCTACCGGCAATTAAAAAGTCCAACCTATTTTAACATTGAGGTCGAGATTGGCCGAAAAGGAGTTGGTCGGTTTGTTGGAGTCATATTCTATATCTATCCATTCCCAATTAGTAGGGGAAAACCTTGAGTTTGGTGGTGCATTTAAGTGCTTCACATTTCGGTGCCGTATTCCTACTCCAAAGTAGGCATCCAAAACAAGTCTATTGGATAAATAATACTCAGTGCCAATGCGGGGTGTGAGTGAATAGAACTTCTTCTTTATGCCAGTGTAATACTTGTAATAGTTAGGGTCGTAATCGAATGAATCTTGAAATGAATCATTGCCGTAGCTAAGGAATTCATAATGTGTCTTATTCAAATGCTCGAATACCAAACTTGCATAAAGTCTTTTTTTACGAGCATTTCTTATATACCATTTGTATTCTACGCTTGCTGCAAAGCCTTTTGCGTCTCTCGTTAGGTATGTGTCTGAGGCCAACAACTGCTCGTATGTTAACTGAACCGCATAATGAGTACCTATTAAGCGCTGAAGAGAAAGTTCAATGCCTGGGTGTTGGCCTCCTATGGCTGCAAGTGGGGTAATAGAGAATCTGTTTTTCTTGGCTAAAAGTGCCGAGTCTACGGGGAAGTAGGATAGGTAGCCATGTTTATTTAGGTCTACATAAATTCTATTCGGGTATTTCCAGTGCTTTTTTGTCAGACCATCTATAGCAAAGCCAACAAAGAATGGAGAGAGCACATTGAAATAATAAATGGCAGGTTTTTGAGCCCTTATAGAGATGTTTCTAGTTGTGTCGTTATTGAAGATGGTAAACTCAGCAGGTGACTTTCCATTCTCAAATGTTAGCGGTAATGGTTCGTTTAACTTATTAAAAATAGTGTCTCCCTTGTATATATAATTTACTGTGTCCGAAGTTTTCACTGAAACAGTAGTATACGGCTTTGTGATTAGTGTTGAGCAAGAGCTAACCGTAATAGCCAGTAATGTAATTATAAGTGTTGTGTGCCATTTATTCATGTTGCAATCAATGTAAAAATTCTCGGATTTAGTTTATGTATAAATAGAATGAATTTTAAATAAACTTTAGTCCTAGCAAATTGTAAAAGGGTTTGAGATCATTCATTTACAGGAGCTTTTTATAGAAGCAATTGAGCCAAACCTATTAGGTCGATTAACGAAAAAAGCCCATCCAATTGGACGGGCTTTCATATATGTTTATCAATCAATGTCTGTCGACAGTTGACTATGGTCTATTGACTAATTGATTACATCATACCTGGCATTCCACCGCCACCCATTGGAGGCATTGGAGCACCACCTTCTTCAGCTTCTTCAGCAACTACACACTCGGTAGTCAATAGAAGAGAAGCAATAGAAGCAGCGTTCTCAAGTGCCAAACGAGTAACTTTTGTTGGGTCGATAACACCAGCAGCGATCAAGTTTTCGTACTTGTCTTCTCTAGCGTTGTAACCGTAGTCAGCTTTTCCGTTTTTCACTTCGTTTACTACTACCGAACCTTCACCACCAGCGTTAGCTACAATAGTTCTCAACGGAGACTCAACTGCCAATCTAATGATGTTTACACCAGTTGCTTGGTCGTCATTTTCAGTTTCTACAGCTTCTAAAGAAGCAGCAGCTCTGATCAAAGCTACACCACCACCAGCAACTACACCTTCTTGTACAGCAGCTCTGGTTGCGTGCAATGCATCATCAACTCTGTCTTTCTTTTCTTTCATTTCTACCTCAGTAGCAGCACCAATGTAAAGGATTGCTACACCACCAGAAAGCTTAGCTAAACGCTCTTGAAGCTTTTCTTTGTCATAGTCTGAAGTAGTGTTCTCGATTTGCTGTTGGATTTGCTTAACGCGCGCATCGATGTGCTCAGTTTCACCAGCACCGTTTACGATGGTAGTGTTGTCTTTATCGATGTTTACTTTCTCTGCAGTACCTAGGTACTCAATAGTAGCGTTTTCTAGTTTGTAACCTCTTTCTTCAGAAATTACAGTTCCACCAGTAAGGATAGCGATGTCTTCCAACATAGCTTTTCTTCTGTCGCCAAAGCCAGGAGCTTTAACAGCAGCGATTTTCAGCGAACCTCTGATTTTGTTAACTACCAAAGTAGCTAAAGCTTCACCATCTACATCTTCAGCAATGATCAAAAGCGGCTTACCAGACTGAGCTACTGGCTCAAGTACAGGAAGCAATTCTTTCATTGAAGAGATCTTTTTGTCGTAAAGCAAAATGTAAGGGTTCTCCAACTCAGCTTCCATTTTCTCTGTGTTAGTCACAAAGTATGGAGAAAGGTAACCTCTGTCGAATTGCATACCTTCAACAGTTTTTACCTCAGTTTCAGTACCTCTAGCTTCTTCAACAGTAATTACACCGTCTTTACCAACTTTGTCCATCGCATCAGCAATCATTTTACCGATTTCGTTGTCGTTGTTGGCAGAAATAGTACCTACTTGCTCAATTTCTTTAGAATCTTTGATGGCTTTTGACTGCGACTTAAGGTCAGCAACAACAGCAGCAACTGCTTTGTCGATACCTCTTTTTAAGTCCATTGGGTTAGCACCTGCAGCTACGTTTTTAATACCAGCACCGAAGATCGCTTGTGCCAAAACAGTTGCAGTAGTAGTACCGTCACCAGCGCTATCTGCAGTTTTAGAAGCAACTTCTTTTACTAGTTGCGCACCCATGTTTTCGATTGGCTCTGCTAGCTCAATTTCTTTTGCTACAGAAACACCATCTTTAGTTACGGTTGGTGCACCGAATTTCTTGTCGATAATTACGTTTCTACCTTTTGGTCCTAAGGTTACTTTTACCGCATCCGCCAAAGTGTCAACACCTTTTTTCAGTTGATCTCTGGCATCGTTGTTAAAGAATAATTCTTTAGCCATTTCTTTATTCGTTTAAGATTTTCAGATTAAGATTTGATGATTGCAAAAATGTCAGCCTCTCTCATGATAAGGTAGTCTTTACCTTCCACAGAAAGCTCTGTACCTGCGTACTTTCCGTATAGGATAGTATCTCCTTCTTTTACAGTTAATGGCTCATCTTTCTTGCCATTTCCGGCAGCTACTACAATACCTCTTTGTGGTTTTTCTTTTGCAGTATCAGGAATGATCAACCCTGATGCAGTTTTTTCTTCTGCAGCGGCAGGTTCAACTAGAACTCTGTCTGCAAGTGGAGTAATGTTTACGTTAGACATTTTTATTGTGGTTAAATTTTATCAAAAATTTCAATGGCACTTTAGCGATTAATATGCCAAAGTATAATCGTGAACTTTTGTCAGGTTCTGAGGAAATCGGCTTGTCAGTTTTCTGCCAATTCGTGTTAAAAATGCCATTCTGTGTCATGTGTGCTGGCAAAATGACTTTGAAGTAAGCCCCGTTTTCAGTAAATTCTATGTTAATCGCGAAGCGAAACTAAATATGGATTGGGTTTCGGCTTCTTTCATCTAAAAAAATAGTGGTATGAAGAATTTAAAGAAAGATTGGGTTACCGAAGGCTTGTTAGATTTTGAGTACAAAAAATACGTTTTACTAGCCTACTTAAAACATGTTGAACAGCATTTTGATGAAACAAGGCTCTATCCGTTTATGAGCGATTTGTTAGAAAGGCTGTCGGATTTGAAAACCCTTAAGCACGAGCGTAAAACGCTGCGCGAAGAATTTCCAAAAAAGATATCACGCATAGACCTTAACAAGATTGAGCTGATTTACGATGAACTTTATCAGTACGATAACTTACCACCTGAAATAGAGGAGGTGGTTGAATATGCCATACCTACAATGGAGCGCACAATAGGCAAGGGCAGGGAAGTGCATGACGAGGTGTCATCTGAGTTGGTGATCGATCCGGTGGGGATAATTCCTTTGTACAAAGATGAAGGATACGTACTGATGGAGAATGGCAGTTTATCGCTTACCGAAGTTTTTCAATATCAGGTTAGAAAGTTCATTATGCACAATGAACAGTATCGTGGCATTTACTTTCAGTGGATCGATAGGATTAAGCGCGGATTGGGAGAAACAGTGGAGCATATTAAAATGCAGCTGATAAGAACCTACAAGGTGCTGCCAAATCCAGCCACATTTGTGGTGTATAGCAAACAGCCATACCCAATGGAAGAAACCATGCTGCCTATGACCAAAAAACTGGTAATGCAAACTATTAGCAGCATGAAGTAGTGCCGGTTTGGCTGAGGCCAAAACAAAAAGCCCCGACTTTGCAGTCAGGGCTTTGTATATAATGAATTTCTTTTTCGCTTATTGACCAGTTGTATCAGGAGCAGCTTGCAAACCAGCACCAGTAGTGTCGATTGGCAATGCGTTGCTAGGAGCAGCCGATGGAGCACCTTGCTGTGCGGCATCAATGTTAGGGTTGCCCATTACATTGCTAGCGCCTTTATTAATCATTAAACTGGAAGCCAAGCTGAATACAATCAGTGCAACAATGAATACCCAAGTGGCTTTTTCTAAAATATCTGTGGTTTTCTTAACACCAATTACTTGCTGAGCACCACCGCCACCAAACTGGCTAGACAATCCTCCGCCTTTAGAGTTTTGCATCAATACGATCAAAATCAACAGCACTGCAACTATAATGGCAAGGATGATAAATAACTTAAACATTGTATTCTGACTTTACTTTTTCAATTTGACGTGCAAAGTAAGCGCTTTTTTCAGGAAACTTCAAACCCAGTTTTTCATAAATGTTGATCGCTTTTTTGTATTTCTTCTGCTTCAACATTAGTTCGGCCATTGTTTCGGTAAAAAACTCTTCTGAATTCTTCAGATTCTTTTGCGATAAGTCCTCCTGAGGTTCAGTTTCTTCGTAAGGGTTGCCTTTTGATTTAGCATCGAACCTAGGGTCGGTATCAATGAATTTTTGAATGATATCTACCTGACTGGCTTTAGCTCTCTTTGTTTTGGCTTTAGCAGGACTATCCTCCAATGGCGCTTGAGGAGTTTCGGTAGGTTTTTCTTCTTCAGGCAATTCGCCTCTTAGCAGGGCTTCAATACGCAGTTTGGTTGCCTTTAACTCATCGTATTCTTCTGGCTTTTGGGCTTCAGCTTTTGGTGCGGGTTTGGGAGCTTCTACTTTCGCTTCAGGTTTCCTGCCTTTTGGTGCTACTGCTTGTTTTTCAGGCTGTTGCTCAGAGATGGTTGTTTGGGTGTCGGGTTTTTTCTCCGCTTTGGGAATTACTTTTTCTTCCTGCTTAACCTCTTCTTTTTCTTCCGATTTCACCTGTTGCGTTGTTACCTTATCTGGTTTTGAAGGGAAGGTGTATTCGCCTTCAATTATTCCTTTTAGATAACTGCGGTCGGCCGAGTATATTGCTGCTTTTTTTATGAAAGCTTCCGTTTTAGGGTGCTCTCTTTGCTGCAGTGCCTTGGCTACAATTACGTACAAGCCTTGAAAGTACGGGTACTTTTTACGGTACTCGTTTAGTGCCTTAATATCATTATTAGTGATTTTGGCAGGGTCTTGAAGTAAGGTGTTAAATCGCTCGCGCTCCACTTAGGTTCTTGTGTTGGGAATCGAAAATAAAATGAAAATTACCATTGGGCAACTGAGGCCTGAAAAATATCGAAGTAAATTTGTTCGAAAATAGCTTCAACTAATTCGCCCTCTACACTGTTCAGTGTTTCTACTTCGGGGTCATAGTCTTCGTACCAAGAGAAAACACGCTGAAAATTGTCTTCCTCTTTCTTAGTATTTGTAAAGTTTACTTGAACCCCAATTGTAAGTCTCATTAAGCCTGTTCCATCGGCCTGATTGTTGTTTCCAGACGAGCTAATGGCTTGAGGACGAACGGTGTAGTTTGTTATTACGCCATCGAACTGAAGATCACCTTTGTTCTGTACTAACTCCAGTTTTGTTCTTCTTTGGAAGTAGTCCTTTAAGCCTTCAGTAAATGTTTGCCCCATGTTTGGAGGGCCACCGCCCGAATCGTTAATATAATTGACTACAGAAAGTGTTTTGGTGAGGTTGTAATCGATAGATGCACCGTCAAACGAGTAGCCGTTAAAGGAGTAACCACAACCGCTAAGGCTTAGTGGAATTAAAACGAACAAAAGCGCTTTACTCAATTTCATATTGCTTGATTTTTCTGTAAAGAGTACGCTCAGATATCCCCAAATCTTGTGCCGCATACTTTCGCTTGTTGTTATTTTTTCTCAGGGCCTTTATAATTAACTCCTTCTCTTTCTCTTCAATAGAAAGCGACTCGTCCTCTTCGTGCGTAATGTCATGCACGCTTTCGTAAGGGTAGTCGTCTTCATTGTTCTCATCGGGTTGAAGGTATATGGGTTCCGAGGAGCTTCGTGCAGGCGGCTGAATGTCTTCGTGCAGGCTAGTAGGTGCATCGAGCGATTTGAAGAGATTCGGGTTCTCCTTCATAACGCTTTGGTCGAGCGAACCATTGTCTATCAGGCCGTGTACCAGCTTTTTAAGGTCGGTAACGTCTTTCTTCATATCGAAGAGCACTTTGTAAAGAATGTCTCTCTCGTTGAAGTTTTCAGAAGAGCTTTCGCTTTGCCCACCTCTATAAATGGCTGGCAAGCTATTGTTGGCCGAAGGCAAATATTTGAGTAGTGTCTCGTCAGTAATGTGTCGCTCCATTTCTAAAGCCGACATTTGCTCCACCAAGTTTTTGAGCTGACGAATATTGCCAGGAAACCTAAACCTAAGGAGCACTGCCTTGGCCGCATCGTCCAACTTAATCGATTCTACACGATACTTTTCGGCAAAGTCTGTAGCAAACTTTCTAAACAAAAGGTCTACATCGTTGCCACGATCCCTCAAAGGAGGAACAAAAATAGGTACGGTACTTAGCCTGTAGTACAGGTCTTCTCTGAACTTGCCTTTTTCTACTGCCTGAATAAGGTTGACATTAGTGGCGGCAACTACGCGCACATCAGTTTTCTGTACTTTGGAAGAACCAACTTTTATGAACTCTCCATTTTCCAAAACCCTAAGCAAACGCGCTTGGGTCTGTACGGGCATTTCGCCAATTTCATCTAGAAAAATGGTGCCGCCATTGGTTACTTCAAAATAACCTTTTCGAGCCTCGTAGGCACCGGTAAACGAGCCTTTTTCGTGACCAAAAAGCTCAGAGTCAATGGTGCCTTCTGGAATAGCACCGCAGTTTATGGCAATGAATTTTCCGTGTTTTCTAGCACTCAGTTGGTGAATGATCTTAGAAAAAGATTCTTTACCACTGCCGCTTTCTCCGGTAATCAGCACTGTCATATCAGTAGGGGCTACCTGAGCCGCTACTTCAATGGCATGGTTTAGCTTGGGGCTATTGCCAATGATGCCGAAGCGTTGTTTTATACTTAAGAGTTCGCTGTTCTTCAAAATTGTTCAGGGTTATTGTACTGCTGTTCCGAAAAGGGTTGCTGCGGTACAATCTTCAATTTTTACGTTTACGTAGTCGCCTTTTTGGTATTGTTCGCGCGGGAAAATCACCACTTTGTTGGCTGAGTTTCGTCCTTGCAAGTGCTCGTCAGAACGTTTGGAAACGCCTTCAATCAATACTCTTTGTACTTGACCAACGTCTAGTTTGTTTCGCTCTAGCGAAATTCCCTGTTGTTTATTAATGATTTCCTGAAGCCTTCTTTTCTTAACCTCAAGCGGAATGTCGTCTTCAAACTTTTTAGCAGCTAACGTACCCGGACGCTCAGAATAGAAGAACATGTAAGAGAAGTCGTACTGCACGTAATCCATTAGGGTAAGTGTCTCTTGGTGCTCCTCTTCGGTTTCTGTACAGAAACCAGCAATCATATCAGATGAAATACCACACTCTTCGCCTAAGATATCGCGGATAGCATCAACACGGTTAATGTACCACTCGCGGGTATAGGTTCTGTTCATCAGGTCTAGTACGCGTGAGTTGCCACTTTGCGCAGGCAAGTGAATGTATTTACAGATGTTTTCGTACTTCTTCATAGTATGAAGTACTTCATCGGTAATGTCTTTTGGGTGCGAAGTAGAGAAGCGAACGCGTAGGTCTGGAGAAATTTTGGCCACCATTTCGATAAGGTTGGCAAAATTGATGATCTCCACTTCTTGACCTTTCTTTTCCTTTTTCTCCAACCAAGCTTTGTTGTTTTCTTCTGGCGACCACTTGTAGCTGTCTACATTTTGGCCAAGCAGTGTTACTTCTTTATAACCTTGGTCGAAAAGGTCTTGAGCCTCTCTAACAATTGAGTGTGGGTCGCGACTTCTTTCCCTACCTCTGGTAAAAGGCACTACGCAGAAGGAGCACATGTTATCGCAGCCTCGCATAATTGAAATAAAGGCGGTAACACCATTGGAGTTTAATCGAACAGGAGAGATGTCTGCATAGGTTTCTTCGCGAGAAAGGAAGGTGTTTACGGCCTTCAATCCCTCTTCTGCAGAATCTACTAGCTGAGGCAAGTCGCGGTAAGCATCGGGGCCAACCACCACGTCAACAATCTTTTCTTCTTCAAGCAGCTTTTCTTTTAAGCGCTCAGCCATACAGCCCAATACCCCGATTGTCATTTCGGGCTTACGCTTTTTAATTGCGTTAAATTGGTTTAGCCTATTGCGAACAGTTTGTTCAGCCTTTTCGCGAATTGAGCAGGTGTTTAGGAAAACAACATCGGCATTTTCGAACTCCGAAGTGGTGTCGTAACCGTTTTCCTTCATTATAGAAGTTACAATTTCGCTGTCAGCAAAGTTCATTTGGCAGCCATAGCTCTCTATGTAGAGCTTTTTGGTTTTTCCGGTGTTTTCCTCTTTAGAGGTTTTTACCGTTTCCATCGCCTCCTGACTATTTCTGTCAACAATATCTATGTCTTGAATAATCTGATCCATCTGCCTATTAATCCTAAATTCGAGCGGCAAATATAAGGTTTTTCGATAGAAAAACTGTCAGATTGGCAGAATGATCTTTTGATCGCAATTACTCCCAGTAGCTGGGCTTATTTAAGCTACCTCGTCTGCGGCAGTCGGCACAAAGCCTGTGAGCAAAGAAGAGTTCGTTTCTTGCGCCTAGGTCAACAAGCTCGAAGTTTCCTCTTCTTGCTATTTCAGGTCCTCTTATAGACTCAGGTAAGTCTAGGGCTTGATAAAACTCTTCAACCGAGCCTCTGAATTGCCAGCCTCCATATTTGGTGCAAGTTCTTTCTAGGTACTCAAGGGCCTCAGGGTCTAGGTCCGTATAGTCCATGTAAATCCTCTCACTGCTTGCTCCCGATACTTCGAAGTAGCCTAAAACATTTTCTTCGGGATCGTCCAACGATGTAATGTTGCCAACAATTAAGCCTTGTTGTTTATCGAATAAAGAGCCATTAGACTCATTGAATAGCTCAATTTTACGGTAGTAACTGTAAGCTTCTGGACTGATGGATCGCTGTGTTATTTCAATAGAATACCTGGTTGTTACATTAAAGTCGTTTACATCTGAGAATTTAATTGGTACTTCAATAAGTTGGTTATTTGAACTACTGCTTGAAGTGGCCAAAATTAGTTCCTTAAAGTTGTCCTCCCGATAACATTCTTCTACGTCAAGAGTGAAAGGGACGATGTCGTAACCATTTTGAGACGGGATTGCCTCGTATTGTTTTGGGTAGGGCACGATCACCTGATGTACATCACTCCATTCATACCGATAGAACTTACTGCCAATACTAGTATCATCAACATCAATAAAGAATTGAACACCAGGGATTGTATTGGCCGTTCTATCACCAAGTTCAATAGTGAATTTATTATAGACTCTAGAGATTTGGGGTGCTGCGTAAAGCTCCTCGGTTGTAGACTTATAGTTTTTACCTTCAGCGGTTGTGATAAATAACGAATAACTTTTACCCGCTTCTCCTGCGAAATCTTCAGGGCTATAATAATAGCCAGGGTCTTGTTCGAAAAAGTCCGTTCTAGCGCCAAGATTATCTTCTACCCAAACTGCGGCTCCGGACAGTACATCTTGTGTGTTTTGGATTTCATTATCAATAGGGGAGGTGTAGAATAACCTTACTTGATGAGGCTTTGCTTGATCTGAAATGTTGGCATCAACTACCAACAATCTTTCATATTCAATAGAGTCGGTTTCAAATTCTTCAACACAGCTGGTGATAGAAAATATTAGTACTAGGTTTAAAATTAAGATACTATAAAGCCGAGTTGTATATTGTAATCTGTGCATTTAACAATTAGTCTAGTTCCCAATAGTCGGGTTTTCCGAGACTACCTCTTCTTGTACAATCGATACAAAGTCTATGAGAAAACATGTACTCACCAGTATAACCAACCCTGTAGATTAAAAATTGACTTCTTCTGGAAACTTCAGTGCCTCGGAGTTCCTCTTGAACGTCTAATGCAGCATAGAAGTCTTCGATTGAACCATCGAAGCTCAATGCCCCATATTCTTGACATACTCTAAAAATATATTCTGACACGGCCGGATCGAGGTCTGTCAAATCTAAATAAACCCTTTTGCTTGATGCACCAGAAACTTCAAAGAAACCAAGAACTTCCTCTTCCGGATCGTTTAGCGAAGTGATGTTGCCTACAATTATTCCTTGCTGTTTATCAAATAAGGAGCCGTTGGACTCATTAAAGAGCTCTATCTTTCTGTAGTAACTATAGGCTTCTGGACTTATCGATCTTTGCGTAACTTGAATGGCGTACTTTGTGGTTACATCAAAGTCTTGTGCGGAGGAGAATTTTATTGGTACTTCAGTCAACTGACCATTATCGTTGTTGGTAGAGGTGGCCAGCACCAACTCATTGAACCTTGTCTCTCTGTAACACTCCTCTACGTCTCCATCAAAGGGAACAACAGTATACCTTTGCCCATTATGTACGGCCTCAACTTCTTTAGGGTAGGGTACAATTATTTGATGTGTGTCTACCCATTCATAGCGGTAAAATTGACTGCCTTGATTTGCGTTTTCTACATCAATAAAGAATTGAACACCCGGATTAGATGTTGCTTCACCGTCTCCTAACTCAACATGATAGCGATTATATATATTGGTTATTTCAGGAGAGGAGACAAGTTCTTGAAATGAAGACTGATAGTTTTTTCCATCATTTGTGGTAATAAACAAAGCGTAACTTCTACCTGGGGTGCCAGCAAAATCGCTTGGGGAATAGTATGTGCCAGGCGATGTTTCAGTAAAGTCAATACGGTTTGCTTGGTCGTCTTCAACCCAAACGGAGGCTCCTGTTATAGCGGTTTCTCCCTGACTAACTTCCGAATCGATCGGGACAGTATAAAATAAGCGAACGGAATGTGCTTTGACTTGGTCTGAAATGTTAGCGTCTACAACCATTAACTTTTCATACTTAATGGAGTCAGTTTCAAACTCTTCCACACAGCTAGCAGTAACAATTAGCGCTACTACAAATAAGATAATTCCGAAGTATTTATTTTGTCTGATTGTTCTCACTATTGCATTAAATAAGGTAAACGTGGTTATTGCCAGTACTCGGGTTTGCCTAAACTTCCTCTTCTGCGACAGTCTGTACAGAACCTGTGGGCAAACTTAAATTCGCCAGTTAGGCCTAAATCAAATAGTTCGTATAAGCTTCGCTTGGAAGCCTCGGATCCCCTTAAACTTTCAGGTAGGTCATTCGCAGCATAAAAATCTTCGATTGATCCGCTGTATTGAATTGCACCGTATTCTTCGCAGGTTCGGTCAAGGTAAGCTAGAATTTCTGGGTCTAGCGCTGTGTAATCTAGGTATATGCGCTTACTACTGGATCCTGATACCTCAAAATAGCCAAGCACTCTTTCGTCAGGGTCATCTAACGAAATAACATTGCCAACTATAATGCCTTGCTGTTTATCGAACAATGAACCATTTGACTCATTGAACAACTCTATCTTTCGGTAATAACTATAGGCTTCTGGGCTAATTGAACGTTGGGTTATTTCAATTGAATACCTAGTGGTTACATTAAAATCGTATGCCTGAGAAAACTTAATCGGAACCTCTACCAATTGGCCATTGGCATTATTTGTAGAGGTGGCTAAAATGAGTTCGTCAAACCTTTCTTCTCTGTAGCATTCTTCCACATCTAAAGTGAATGGAGCAACGTCATAACCCTCTCGGCTAGGAATTGCCTCGTATTTTTTCGGGTATGGTACAACTATTTGGTGTACATCATTCCATTCGTAGCGGTAGAATTGACTGCCCTGATCGGCATTTTCAACATTTATAAAAAACTGGACACCAGGAACGGATGTTGCGTTTCTATCGCCAAGTTCAATATTGAACTGGTTATATATATCTGTTATTTCAGGCGATTGAACCATTTCCTCGTAAGCCGATTGATAGTTTTTACCTTCTGCTGTGGTTATAAACAACGCATATCGATTGCCTCTTTGACCTGCAAAACTCTCGGGCGAGCGATAATAACCAGGGCTTTGTTCAATAAAGTCTGTTCTATTTCCAATGTTGTCTTCAACCCATACAGTGGCACCTGTTAGGGCGTTAGAAATGTTGTCTGTATCCTGATCAATAGGGTTGGTGTAAAACAACCTTACCTGATGTGTTTTGGCTTGGTCAGAAATATTAGCATCAACCACTAATAACTTCTCAAACTTGATTGAATCGGTTTCAAATTCTTCAACACAGCCAGTTGCTACAATGATTACAGCCAGTAACCAAAGGCTTTTTATAATACTGAGTTTATCCCTTTTCATTGCCTCTCACCGTAAACTTTCTAATAATAGAAACTGGAGTGCCTTCTTTTGTGAACCCTTCAATAATCATCTCATAGTCACCTTCAACGTCTGAGGTGCTAAACTCAATTTGTTGGGGACCGCCACTAGTTACCTCAAAAATTGGTTTCCAAAGTAGTTGAATTCTTGAGTCTGGCATACGAGTAGTCTCAGGGGCTACAAAGTCGGTTTGCTCCATTTTTACCTCCGGTGTGTGCAGGTTTAATGCTAGGTGATTCGAGTCAATTTCAAACCCACCTAAGTCCCCTTGAAGGGTTTGAAAACTAAGGATGCCTTCTGCAGATAATGAGCCCAAATAGAAGCGTCTATTCATTGCTGAAAGGCTCTTGATTCGGTACGGGCTAAAGTCCAATATTTTATCTGTGGCTACGGGAACACCGTCTAGCAATACAAGTGGGTTTGGCCCTAAGTCTACTCTTTCATCCAACTCATAAAGTACAAATCTTCTTTCTCCTCTTCGTTCACGTACACCAGCTACCTGAATGTATTCCACAAAATGCTCTTTCATTGTACGGAACCTCGTGTAATCATCAAACTCATAGTGGGTGTTGAAGTTCGAAATGGTAGGAGTTAGGGTGTTTTCAATTGCAACCGAATCGATAGACGGAGTAAAGTAAGCATTGTCTAACTGACTGATTATGCTGCGTTGCTTAATATCGTCCAAGTCTGCAGTATCAATCCTAACGGTAGAAAAGCTAAGGTTATGCGATTGGATAAAGTTATCCTCAACTTCAAATGTATAGCTATTGTCAAAGTCTGGAATTACTAAGTGAGCAGGTGTAGTTCTGCCTCTGTTAACGGTTTTGTATTCCAAAACAAACTGCCCATTATCGTTTGTTTTTGCAGTGGCCATATTAAGCGTGCTCTCACCTGTTAAGCTTAGCACTATGTTTTGGTCGGCTACTTGTGCAGAGTCACTATTGGCAATTACCTTGCCCTGCAATAACTGATAGCGATACTCTGGTAGAAAGTCAATCGTTTCTGGTAAATCTGTTTCATCAACTTTATGGAAGCTTATTGCTTGCTGTAGCTTGGTATAAATCTCAGCAGAAGGGGCTTTAAAGTCGATTTTGGAAAATGCCGCATGCTGCTGTGGCAGCTGGCTTTGGAAAGACTTACGAATAGAAATACTGTAGCTGCCAGTTTCTAATGTTTGATCAAGCATTACTGCTGAACGAGCAGTGAGTGCTTCTCCATAAGGTTGTTCTTCAAGCTTTGTGTTGATCAACCAGGTTTCGAACTTTTTTGAGCCAGATCCGTCCAAAAAGGCCACTTTGAGCGCTGCTTTAGGTAGGCTTGAACGATTAACTTT
Organism: Roseivirga pacifica; assembly: GCF_900111145.1. GTDB lineage: Bacteria > Bacteroidota > Bacteroidia > Cytophagales > Cyclobacteriaceae > Roseivirga > Roseivirga pacifica. Next base: position 1,159,644 of record NZ_FOIR01000002.1, on the reverse strand, counting down.
CATGGTAAAGCCGTCCTGAACTGTGCGCTCGAAGACCAAATTTCCTTGATGTTCAATCACAAGTTTGCCCGCCTGAACATTGCCTATTGGCTCTAGCTCTATTTGACTTTCTGTATGGTTAATATTTAAACCAACTCCTGCATCAGTAGGTTGTGGCAGGTCGTAAAAGTCGAATCCACCATCTAAGTTCTCTAAAAGTAGTTGGTATGTTGTACCTGCTTGTGGGGTAAATGTAACAGTACCCATACCATTGGCATCAGCTTGAATGTCAGCTATACGGGTTTCACCTCCAATTACTCTTCCGCCACGTACAACTGGTTTGTTGTTTTGGCTAATTCTGTAAGTAACCTGGTTGCTTTCGTTAGCAATGAGTTCTCCAGATGCGGTAGTAAATTCTACTTGAATAGGAACACCCTGTAGGTTTTCATTGAAATGCCCTTTGTATGGGTTAATGAACACTAGTGGAGCTTTCGAGGTATCATCGAAATTACGCATCCATCGCGTATAGGCAACAAGGTAGTATTGTCCTGTTTCAATATTCGAAGGCACAAAGAACTCACCGTTGGCACGGCCATTTACAAGCTCGTGTTTACGTTGAAATAGTACTCCATTTTCGCCAATCAATTCCACATAAAGGTATTTGCTTAATGAAGAAACCTGATTGGTTGTGTGGCTTATGCAGTATGTTGAATACTGCAAGGTTTCACCAACAAGTAGATCATGTGCGTTAACATCTATAAAAACGCGTTCTTTTACATTTGGCGTTTGCGCCATTGCACCAATAGAAGTTACTAATAGTAGTGCTATTGCTAAGAATATATTGCTAGTTGTGTTTTTAATCTTCATCTCCATTAGAATTTAAAGTTGTAAGAGATGGTTGGAATGGCTGACCCGAAAACAGACAGCTTGTAACCCTGAACTTCTCCATCGTCTAAATCGAAGTAAAGAGAGAATGCGTTTTTCCTGCCAAGTACATTGTAAACCGATACAGACCAGAAGGAGTGTGATCCTTTTGTAAGCCTGTGCCCCCATTTAAGGGTAAGTCCAATATCCATTCTAACATAATCTGGTATCCTGTATTCGTTTCTGTCAGAATAGTTCAAGATTTCTATGCCGTTTAGTTCATAGAGTCCCGTAGGGAATGTTATCGGCCTACCTGTGTTATAAACGAAATTGTACGACACGGAGAATCTTGTTGTAATCTCGTAATTACTCACAAGGTTAATGGTATGCGGCTTGTCGTAGTTGGTAGGAAAGTATGAGCCATTGTTAATGGTTTCTTCATCGAACGAACCGTCAAGTTTGATAAAGGTTCTTGCGTAAGAATAGTTAAACCATCCGTTTAGCCTTCCATCTTTTTTAAGAGAGAATTCTACTCCGTATGATTTACCAGGCCCTTGCAATGCAATTGTTTCAATTCTATCATTCAGCAGGAAATCGGCTCCGGTTTTGAAATCAACCAGATTGCTCAACTTTTTACCATATACCTCTACAGATGTTTCATACTCACCATTGAGGAAATCTCTATAGTATCCTACTGAGATTTGATCACCCACTTGTGGTTCAATATACTCGTTCGATAGTCTCCACAGGTCAGTAGGAGATAGGGACGCGCTGTTTGAAAGTGCGTGCAAATACTGTCTACTTCTGTCGTAACTCAGTTTTACCGAACTGTTATCATCTAGCAAGTATCTGGCTGCAAACCTTAGCTCAGGCCCATGATAGGTCTCTATAAAGTCGCCTTTGTCGTGAATGATTTCACCAGTTTTAGTATCTGGGTTTTTAGGGGCATCGTCTAAATATAGGTTGGTAATGCCCGGCCCCAAATAGGTGAAGAAGCTATATCTTAAACCATAGTTAAGGCTTAGTTTATCGTTTATCTCGTGGTTGTCAGATACGTAGAGCGCTCCTTCTATCCCTTGTTCTGGGCTTAATGAGATAGAGCCGGCTACCGATTCCGAACCAATAGGGAACTTAGTTCCTGGGTTAATATCGTACCTTTTAGCCTCCAGACCAAAGTTTAGCTGATGTGGAGATTGAAGGTCCTTGTTGAAGTCTAGTTTAGCACCAAACTCGCGAATGCCGTAATCTTGACCAAATGCATTTTTCTCTAGCTGAGTAGACTCAAATTCGTAATCATATTCACTGTACGATGCACTTAGAGAGGCATCGAAAGTGGCGTTGAACCTACGCGACCATTTGGCTGTGGCCATTTTGTTCGCGTAAGAAAAGTCAGAAAATGAGAAAAGTGTATCAGAGTTAAGTCTAAACTTGTCTTCACTCAAATAGCCAGAAAGAGAAACCCTGTTCTCTTGGTTTATCTGATGATCATATTTAACAATAAAGTCGCTGAAGTTTACTTTGTTGTTTTTGAAGTCAGAATGGTCAATGGTTTCAAGAATCCAGTTGGAGTAGGTAAGTCTACCACTGGCCAAGAGCGAAGCTTTCTCCTTAATAATTGGAATTTCGGCAGTTAGGCGAGAGGTAACAGATGATATACCTCCTTCAACCGTAACCTCTTCTTTATTTGGTGTTTTGGCGCTAATGTCAAAAACAGAGGATAGTCTACCGCCATATGAGGCTGGAATTCCACTCTTCATTACATTCATGCCTTCCAACGCATCGGAGTTGAATACTGAGAAAAAGCCCAAGAAGTGAGAAGCGTTATAAACAGTGGCACCTTCAAACAAGAAAAGGTTTTGGTCTGACTTACCACCACGAACGTTAAATCCAGCTGCGCCTTCTCCCACGGTTTGAATTCCGGCAAAAGTGGTGGCAACTTTAAGAATATCCTTTTCACCCAACACAGCGGGAACAGTTTTACTGTCTTCAACATTTAGGCGTTCAATACCGGTGTTTACTTGTTCAATGTTCGCTCTTCTGGTTGCTTCTACAATTACCTCATTCAATGCAATTACATCAACCTCCATATCAATGTCGAAACGGCCATTAGAGAATAGGATAATCTTTCTCTTTGTACGTTTCATACCTGTAAACTGTACCTGAATCTCGTGGCGACCATTGGTGAGGTTAAGTGAGTAGAAACCATCAGGGCCTGTAACTGCAGCTTTGTTGCCACTGTACACCAAGGCACCTTCAATTGGTTCTCCTGTGCTGTTATCTTTAATATAACCAACCATGGTAGAGCTTGCGCCACCTTCAAACTGAGCACGGCTACCAACCTCAAACACAAAGTTTTCCAAATCGTTATTGTTTTGGTTCTCACCAGCATATTCTTTGGTGAATAATAACTCTTTGGTTTCTTCGGCTGGTTGCTCTGCCTGCTGTGGACTGTGCTGAGCGAGTAAATCACTCACAATTTCAGGGGTTGTAATGATTGCTATTCCATTTGTTAAGAATACCTTTTTACTGTCATGGTAAAACCTAATGGTTGTTCCATCAAAAATTGTTGTGAGTACTTCGCTAATAGGAGTATTTGAGAAGTTTCCAGAAAACGTTAATGAGTCGATCCATTCTTTTTTATAGTAAAAAGTATACGATAGTTTTCCTTCAATATCATTAATCACCTGCTCAATAGCTGTGTTTTGAAAGCTACCAGAATATACATCGGTGGTTTGCTGACCAAAAGCCGTTAAGGTCAACAACATTAATGCTAATGCAATAAATTTTCTCATAGGGTGGCTAGATTATCACAGTATTCGGCAATGCGGGTGAGGTAGGCTTCCTTGCTATCTCTTTTTATGTTTCTAATCTCCCGTGTGCGCATAAATTGTTTGATGTCTTTTTTGTGTGCCTCGAACTGCTTTAAGAAACCTTTTGCTCTTTCCACACGAATCTTTTTGCCTTCTGTTAATAGGAACAAATCATTTGTTCGCTTGTACTCTAAGGCTCCTTCCTTTGCAATTACTCGCTTAGAGCTTTCTTTGGTGTAGGATAGATTCTTGCCCTCAAACAATACCAAGTAGTATCCCTTTTCGTCTTTTTTTGGTTTGAAAGTCCCTGCTGGAGTTTTAAACCAGTCCACCATTTCTTGATTTACTATTAAGGGTTGCCAAAAGAGGGGGTGCTGAAGGTAGGCCGTGTGCTTTTCTATATCGTACCTGATGTTCAGGTTGTGATAAACGTGGTTGTCGTACTTCATGGAAGCAACTGTCCAGTTCTGAGCATTCTCAAAGAAGAAATTATTGGTATTTGCACCTGGGGGAGATACCGATGGCCAAGCACCGATTAGGGGTTTGGTATTAATAGAATCGAAGTGGGCTGTGTACCAACTGTTGATGTCGCCACTCAAATCAAACTCCTTTATGCTGTACCCTTGACTTTTAAGTTGCCAGTGTGTAGCGAGGAGCATAATTATAATTACAATATGCCTGTTCATATAAAGCAAAAAATTGGAATGAGGTTATACTCTTTAAAACAATTAAAAACATGGTTGCCCTCAACCAAGGATATAAATGGTCGAGAATCAGTTTCAAGGGCCGCATAGTAATTCGGTTAAAACTCTCTTCGCGGTATCAAGGCCCTTTTTTCGGTTATAAGCGAAATAAAACTAGATATAAGAATATGCAAAGAGAAGATTGAATTATTATTTGTGTGGTAGTAACTACCTATCATGAAAGCCCTTGCCTTCCATAATTTTTGGGATGCACTTTTCTATTCTAGAAACCCGGGTTTTGGCTTGTTTTGGCTGAGAAAAGTGGAGTATGTAGCCTCTTTGCCTGCCGGGAGTTAGTGCCTCAAATGCAGCTTTTAGATTTGGTTCTTCTTTAAACTTAGATGCGAGTTCTTCCGGAATGGGTTCTGGAGCTTTCTCAAAACTTACTTTTAGTCCTGCTTTTTCTACTTCAACGGCTTCAAAAATGTAGGCTTTTAAGATAGGAGCTAATGCTTGGGCTTGTTTGGTGGAAGTGATTTTGATGATTCTTGCAGATTGTGTGTTTTCCCCGGGCTTGTCTAAAATTTTATGGCTGTCTTGCAAAAGTGCTCCTTTGAAAAAACTGAGGCAAGCGTAGTTTTTAAAGGCACTTATAACAGCTACATTATCGCCATGGTAGGTGTAGCAGGGTACACCCCATTTCGATTCTTCCGTTAATCCACAATCTAGCACCACTTGGCGCAGTAGTTTCAGTTCGTTTGTCCAACTGTGGACTTTACAGTCTGGTGTGCCGCCAAGAGCGCATCGGCCGCAGCCTTCTGCTAAGTATGTGTTAACGTCTGTTGTCATGTTATCTTTCGTTCCAGCCTTTTCCTTCAAATATTAAAGGTGCACATTTTTCAATTCTCGAAATACGTGTTTTAGATTGTTTGGGCTGAGAGAAGTGAAGTAAATAACCACGCTGTCGCCCAGGGGTAAGGGCTTCAAAAGCACTTTTAAAGTCAGCGTCATGATCAAAAGCTTCTTGAAGTTCTTCCGGCATTTCAAACTCCGTAGTTTTCTTCATTGGCACCTTCAGTCCTGCTTTTTCCACTTCAATAGCTTCGAAAATATAGGATTTGATGGTGTCGCGGATTGCTACGATTTGTTCGGCACTGGTAAAACGAAGCTGTCTGGCGGCTTGCACATTTTTGGTTTGCTGCACTAATATATTGTCGGGGTCTTTTAACAGTGCGCCTTTATGAAAAAGGATAGCGCAGTATGTCTTGAAACCATGGATAAGGAAGACATTAGCTCCTTTGTGTGTGTAGCAAGGTTTACCCCATTTAAGCTCTTCCTGCAAACCGGTTTCTTGCGCAATATTTCTCAAAGCTCGATAAGCCTCTTGCCATTGGCCTGGTTTTTCGAAGAAGAAGTCGATATTGGTTTCCATAGCTTACTGATTGTTTGAGAAATTGGGTTTTCTGCTCACTGGTCTGAAATACCAAGATACAATAGTTAGTATAACTAGAAGTATGGGACCGAACAAACCTGAAGCAGGATCGCCTATTGCAAGGTGAGAGATTATGGCTCCGGACATCACAAAGAAAAAGCCAGCATAGGCCCATTCCTTAAATAGAGGGAGTTTTGGTAAAAGTATAGCCGCCACACCAAGTATTTTCCATACTCCTATGATGGTCAAAAAGTAGAGAGGGTAGCCCAAGCGGCCCATCATTTCTGTTTCTTCTTCTAACTTAATGATTTGAATTATTCCGGTTGAAAGCATGCCGAGTGATAACCAAACGGTTGCTATCCAGTAAATGATTTTATGGCTCTTTTTCATGGTTATAGATTTTTGACTATTTCTTGCAGGCGGTTATGTGCCATGTTAATTCCTTGCTTAAATGGTAGTTGTAGTAGCTGGTCACGTATTTCAACCGACCGGTATACTAAATGCATCGTGAGTTTACTGGTTTGGAGGGTGAGTTGTTCAAACTCTAAAAATTCCAACTGAGGCCCAAAATTGGCGTTGGTCATTTCGAAGGTTCTTGTGATCCGCTGGTTAATACTGAACTCATGAATTGTTCCATGGAAACCATGTTTATTGCCCATTGGGTCTGTTGTTTCGAATTGCCAACTACCATGTTGTTTATTTTCAAGCTTTATCACTTTTGTACCCATCCATTGTGCTACAATTTCTGGCTCTATGTAGGCTCTGAATAGCAGGTTAAGAGGTAAATCGAACTCTCGGGTAATGAATAACTCTTGTTTTCCATCTTCCGCATGAATTTGTGTTTTCAATTCCATTCTATTCTTCGGGTTTATAGTTTTTCATTATTGCTTCAAGCTTATTAAACCTGTCGTCCCACATTTTGCGGAAGGGCTCAATGAATTCTGCTATGGTTTTAAGTTTTTCTGGGTTGAGGTGATAGTAAACCTGCCTACCGTTTTGCTCTTGTTTAAGCAATTCACATTCAGTAAGAATTTGCAAATGCTTAGAAACGGTTGGTCTAGCTGTATCAAAATTGGCAGCAATGGCACCTGCTGTGAGCGATTGTGATGCTACCAGCATAAGTATGCCTCTTCTTGTGGGGTCGGCAATGGCCTGAAAAACATCTCTTCTTAAATTCATTATGTAGTTATTTGACTACAAATATAAGTGTAGTTAAATAACTACATAATTTTTCATATGAAAATTTCTCTGTAATAGGAAGTTTGTGGTTTTTATCCTTGCATCAACTCTCGAGCGGAATCGTAAGCGGTAGAAGAGGCCTGCTTACCACCAATCATTTGGGCTATTTCGGTAAGGCGTTCTTCTTGGTTAAGCAGCTTGATTTGGCTGCTGGTTGTGGCCTCCGACTCGTCTTTGTAAACGTAGTAGTGAGCCTGGCACTTAGCTGCAATTTGAGGCAAATGTGTAATGGTAATTACTTGGTGATTTGTGGCCATTTCCTGCATCATTTCGGCCATTTTCAACGCAATTTCGCCAGAAATACCAGTGTCTATTTCATCAAACACAATGGTAGGCAAGGCGGTTTTGTCTGCCAAAATGTATTTAATAGCGAACATAAGTCTTGAGAATTCACCGCCAGAAGCTGCTTTGGCCAAGTTGCTTGGGGCTATGCCTTTGTTGGCAGAGAACAGTAGTTCAATATTGTCTGCACCGGAGGTGCTTAGTTCTGCCGATTTGTAATCTACCGTTAGCGATGCATTTGGCATGCCAAGTGAGGCGAGCAGTTTAGAAACCTGTTTGGTGAGTTGCTCGAAAACGGACTGACGACTTTTCGTTAAGGCAGCAGCTGATTTTTGTGCTTTGGCATAAGCAGCATCTTCAGCCTTTTTTGCTTCTTCAATCGCCTCGTCCAAGTTGCTCATGCGAAGGACTTTGTCGCCAAGTGCTTCGTAAATTTCGATTAGCTCTTTGTTGCTGTTTACTTGGTGCTTTTGCTGTAGTTTGTAGATCAAATTAAGTCTCTCCTGACATTCTAACGTACGCTGTGGGTCTACATCAACTTTGCCGTCTTCGGTCTCTAGTTCACCTACAATATCTTTAAGCTCAATCTGAACGCTTTCAACGCGTTCTTTTAGGGCGTTGTATTCTTCCCCGAAGCTACCAATTTGCGCCAAGGCATTCTTAAGCTCATGGAGCATGCTAATGATGTTGAACTCTGATTGGTCGGTTAGCGCCAGCGCTTCATTCAACTTGGTCTTTATTTCTTCGGCATGCTCTAGTTTAGCAAGTTCCGCTTCTAATGCCTCTTGTTCATCAGTCTGCAACTGTGCCTTGTCCAATTCATCGAACAGAAACTGGTTATAATCTGCTTCTTTACTTATTTGTCCACCTTCTTCAATTAGGTCTTTGTGGATTTTACGTTTTTCCAGATAGGCTTTGAAATCTGTTTGATAGGCCGATTTTTGCACAGCATTGCCCGCTAAAATATCAATTACCTCAAGTTGGTAAGTTTGGGTGCTGAGGCGTAGTGTTTCGTGTTGTGAGTGAATATCCATCAACCTTAGGCCAAGAACTTTTAGAAACTCTAAGGTGGTAGGGGTGTCGTTTACAAATGCCCGCGACTTTCCTTTGGCGTTAACTTCTCTTCGAATGATGCACTCCACTTCATAGTCTATATCGTATTCTTCGAAAAGCTCAGAAAGCTTGTAGGCGGAAATATTGAAAACACCTTCTATTATGCATTTTTTTGACTCATCAAAAACCACACGGCTTTCGGCACGATTGCCCAAGAGTAAACCCAAAGCACCGAGCATAATGGATTTACCGGCTCCTGTCTCGCCAGTAATAATGTTCAGCTGTTTGTTAGGAGAAATCCTTAACTGCTTGATTAAGGTGTAGTTTTCAATCGAAAGGCTCTGCAGCATGAGACAAAAGTATCAATTCGGCTTTGCCAAAGCAATACTAATTCTGCACGATTTTTTGATAGTTGGACCTACGGGTTGGGTCGAGTTTTAGCAGCTCGTTATATGCTTGCCTGCGAATGGCCATGTCGCCTTCAGAAAATATGTGTGTGATTTCCGTGTGTTTGGCGTCAAGAAAGGAAATGACAAAGATTGAATTGGGGAGCACCCGATTTACCTCCTGCATTTTTTTCAGTACCTCAACTATAATTTCTCGGCTTTCATCAGGTGTGTCATTAAAAGTGTCGAGGGCTTTAATGTGGTAGTCGTAAATACCTTGACGAATGGGTTCGTATTGTTTGTTTATGAATAGGTTTTCAATCAGCCAATAGCGGTTTCGCCTGCTTTGGAACTGGCCCCAGCCAGTACCTCCTGCATTCTGAGCTGTATTTACTATGTTCTGCGCTTTTTCGTAATGCGGATTCCCACCAAACTGACTAAAGGAATCGTAATCTAAACCTAGCGCAATGTAAGCGTAAAAAGCCAGTAGGGCAGTGGTGTTGTCGGTGAAAACGGCTTCGTTAAACCGTAGGGGTTGAGAAGTGGTGAAGGTGAAGTCCCAATCTCTATCGGCAAAGTTTAAAACCAGGGTTTCGTATGAGGAGCCATAAACCGGGCGAACTACCTGAATTTGTGCATTTGCCGTAAAGCGGCCTATGCTCGGCTGATCCTGAATGGTGAGGAACAGGTTACCTTTGATTCTTTCGTTGTTTCGAAATTGGTCTTGGGTCCATTCAGTATCGTTCAAAAAGCTTTCGAAAGCATTTTCCATCTCTTGAAAAATACCTCGCTCAGTAGTTTGTACAACCTCGGCATTAATGCTCACATCAAACAACAGTTCCTGTGCCGATGCAACCATCGGAAAAAAAAGGAACAATAAAAGGATGAGTTTATGCTTCAAGCTTTGCAATAATCGCATTGATAATGTCTTCGGCAACTTCTTGTTTAGATTTTAACTCAAAGTCTTGAATATTATTGGCTTTGTCAATAATAGAAATTTTGTTGGTATCGTGACCAAAGCCTGCGCCCGCATTATTGAGCGAGTTTAATACGATCAGGTCGAAGTTCTTCGATTTGATTTTGCCTTGGGCATGGCTCACTTCGTTTTCAGTTTCTAGGGCGAAACCGATGTTTAGCTGGTTGGGCTGCTTTTTAGCGCCTAGTGTTTTTGCAATGTCAATGGTCTTTTCCAGCCTAACCTCCATCGAGTCGCCTGCTTTTTTAATTTTCTGATCAGCAATCTTGCTTGGGGCGTAGTCGGCCACGGCAGCAGAAAAAATGGCAATGTCAGTTGCGGTATAAACGGCTTCGGCAGCTGCAAACATTTCTTTCCCTGACTTTACACGTACCAGTTTAATGTTTGGGTGCTCAATCGTTAGGTGGGTAGGGCCAGAAACTAAAGTAACTTCAGCGCCTTGATTGGCTGCTTTTTCGGCTAAAGCATAGCCCATTTTACCGGTAGAGTAATTTCCAATAAAACGAACAGGATCTATGGCCTCGTAGGTTGGCCCGGCTGTTATCAGTACTTTTTTGCCGCTAAGCTTTTTTTTTGAGCCGAAGAACTGGTTGAGTTGGCTCACCAAGTCTTCCGGTTCAGCCATTCGGCCAGTGCCAACTAGTCCGCTGGCAAGCTCTCCGTGTGTAGCGTCAATCACCTGATTACCGAAGTTTTTTAGCTTCTTCAGGTTATCAAGCACAGATGGATGCTGGTACATGTCTAGGTCCATTGCTGGTGCTACAAAAACGGGGCAACGTGCCGATAGATAGGTAGCTAAGAGCAAATTATCGCAAAGGCCATTTGCTATTTTGCCAATAGTATTGGCACTTGCAGGGGCAATAATCATGGCATCGGCCCAAAGTCCGAGTTCAACATGGTTGTTCCACTCGCCTTGCGAACCGCTGGTAAAGCTTGAGTAAACCGGATTTTTTGAAAGGGTAGAGAGTGTGAGTGGGGTAATAAAATCTTTGGCCGAGTTAGTCATAACTACTTTTACCTCGGCACCTTCTTTTACAAGTAACCTAACGAAAATAGCAGCCTTGTAAGCTGCTATACTTCCCGTTACTCCAACGATAATTTTTTTACCCTTCAACATTGAAGACTGATTAAGCTTCTTTTGCTTCTTCCGCTTCTTTGTATCTGAAATAGATTTCTCCGTTCAAGAATTCCTCAACAGCCATAGCAGTTGGTTTTGGCATTCTTTCGTAGAATCTAGAGATTTCAATTTGCTCTCTGTTTTCAAAGATCTCTTCCAAGTTGTCAACAGTAGTAGCGAATTCTGCCAATTTACCATTCAACTCTTCTTTCATGTTGCTGGCAATTTGCTTTGCTCTTTTAGAGATGATTGAAACTGCTTCGTAAATGTTGCCAGTAGGCTCAGCTAGTTTGTCTGTATCTCTGGTAATGATTGATGGACTTGCTGCCATAATTAATCTATGTTTTTTAATCTGTTTAACTCTTCAATTGACCGCTCTTGAAAGTCGGTCGCTTTTGCCATGTATTCACTCTCCGGAAACTTCAAAGAAAACTCTCTGTAAAGCTCCAAAGTCTTATCAAATCGCTCCTTTTTCTTAGAAGTGATACTGTTTTCGGCCAGCTTGTAACTGGTTTCTATTGATAAATATAATAGTTCTTCGTTGTAATCAGAATCTGGGTAGTCTTCTTTAAAAGTCTCAAAGGTAACCAGTGCCGCATCCAAATAGTTTCTGTAAGAAAGACCATCACTTAACCTGTGATAAAGTTTGGCCGTTTCGTACGCTTTCTTCTCAAATCGAACCTGAAGTTCGTCAATCATGGTGTTGGCACGCTCGTAGTAGTGAGATGCAGGATAGCGGTTTAAGAAGTTCTGCATAGCCACTACTGCCTCTTCCGAACTTGACTGATCCAGTTCAGAATCGGGTGAATCTTGGAACAGTGAATAGGCTTCCATAAACTGAGCTTCTTCTGCAAACGGGCTACGGCCATACGTTCTGTAGAACTCTTTAAACTGGAAAGCTGCTAACTGATAGAAACCGTTGTAATATTCGCAATAAGCCCAATAGTAGCGGATTTTTTCGCCTTCGAGGGCGCCACGATAGTATGGCTGAATACGTTCAAAGTACAACTTAGCCTTGTCGTATCGGCCTTGCTCATAGTAAGCAATTGCCGCCTCATATAGCTCTTCGAAATCATTCGTTCTTTCAAGCTTAGAGATCCTAGTAGTGCAGCTGAAATTCAGCCCGATAAGCGCAATTAAAAGGAAAAATAAGGCGGTTTTTTTCATAAGCGTGCAAAGTTACCAGTATTGTTTAACAATTCCAATAAGGTGAATTTTATTGACTTACGAAGAAAAGCAGTTAAAACAAGAATGTGGAGCGATTAACAGTATTTAACCTGTTAAAAAATGGAAGTCGAAACTTGCATGACCTAAGGACTTTAAATAGGCTACTTGTCGTAGCGCAAGTGGCGGGCTACGTCTTCGAGCTTGGGTTTTTCCGACATGCGCCAACTAAACCCTCTTAGGGTTCTTTCAGGGTTTAGGATTTCGAACGAAGGAATTACTCGGCCGTCTACCTCTCTGTAGGTGCGTAATTCGCTCACAAAGCTATTTTCAAAGTAAATGGCCAAGTTAGAGCACTTGGTTTTGTTCATAGAAGTTGCGCCAAGTTCATCAACTATATAATAGATACTTTCCCCGTTGCCAAAAACATCGGTGCGCTGAATCATGCCATCCTTAAAATGAACTTGCATATCTCTCCCTTTAATTTGGTTGAAGTTTTTTAGGCTGTCTTGCTGAATAACAAAAGAACTGACGGCCAAATCCATGCGGTCTATTTTATTGTTCTTAACAAGAATGTTAATTGAATCAGCACTGATTTGAGAATCTTGACTCCAAATTACCGGGTCTTGATACATATATATAGTGGAGTCGGTAAAGTTGTAGCTCACAGAATCTGCAATGCCTTGTAGGTCCGATTTGAAGAGTTTTACATCGTGATAGGCGAGCAGGTATTTGCCTAGTGTGTCTTCTTTCTGTTTGGAGTAAATCGAATCGGCACTGATAAATAAGGAGTCGCCTTGTACCATTTTGCGCAAATAAGCATCGGTGTGTACCAGCGCATCTTCCTTGATTTTGTCGTAGTAGCCTTTTTCACCAAAAATGGTCATAGAATCAGGTTTTGACGTCATTACCACATTTTGATGAGCCGTGTAGTACTTTTTAACATCATCAATAATTAGAGTATCTCCTTCAATGTCATAATCTATGCTCACCATCTTTCCTTCATACACCTCGGAATAACTCTTTTCAGAAATGTAGAGTAATCCTTTCTGTGTGGTAAGGGTGTCGCCTTCGGTAGAATAGCCTTCAGTTGGGCCGTAAGTACGGCTTCGGGTGGTAAGACTTGAATAATAAAGCGTGTCAGTTTTTAAGAAGAAATCTGGGTTTTCAAGCCTCACTGAATCAAAGAATTCTGCCTTTTTAGTTTGAGAGAAGTATTTGCCCAAGTTGCTGGTAAGTGTGTTTTCCGTGTCTACCAGTTTTCCGCCTTCGCGATAGGTGCCCACTTGTAAAACCCTGTCATAGTCCAGAATGTCTGTGTAAAGTGTTCCTGCAGAATCTTTAAGCACAACATTATCTCTGAATTTGGCCAGCCTAGTATTTCCATCATACTCCAAATAGTCGCCTTTTATGTCAAGGGAATCTACTGTATCGATAATCTTTACGTGGCCAAAAGCCTTGGCAGAGTTGGTTACCTTATCAACATAGGCCGAGTCGCAATAAATATTTGTGTTGCCTTGGATAAGCCAAACACTCCCTATGAGCTTTTGAATAGGTTTTCCGTTCACTAATTGTTGAGCGAGTTTGTCTGCTTCTTTTATTGTAACGGCAGTTTGTCCCTGAATGGCCAGTGCCAGTGAGAGTAAGAATATGGTGAAAAATGTACGCTTCATTCTTTGCAGCGCCAAAATTAGGGAATTGTAGTATTTTTGACCCATGCTAGAGCGCTTTTTGCAGTTTATCAAAAAACATGCCCTGTTTAATGCCCATGACAAGCTTTTGGTGGCAACTAGTGGAGGAGTAGACTCTATGGTATTGTGCAATTTACTGCTGAAGGCTGAAATTCCCTTTGCAATGGCGCATTGCAATTTTCAATTAAGGGGAAAGGCTGCCGATGGAGATGAGGCTTTTGTAAAGGCTTTTGGTTTCGAGAGTGATATAGCTGTTTTTACCACCAGGTTTGAAACAGACGCATTCGCACAGACCAATAAAATATCTACACAAATGGCTGCGCGCGAGCTGCGTTACAAATGGTTTGAGGAATTGAAAGAGGGGCACGGTTTTACTAAGCTGCTTACGGCCCATCATTTAAACGATCATGTGGAAACATTGCTGCTGGGCATGTCACGTGGTGGTGGGGTTAAAAGTTTTACCGGCATTCCAAAAAAGAATGATTGGATTGTAAGGCCATTGCTCGCATTCACAAAGGAGGAAGTTTTAGCTTATGCGGAGGCGAATGAAATTGAGTGGAGAGAAGATGCCTCAAATGTCAGCACTAAATACAAACGCAATTTTGTAAGGCATGAATTGGTACCAAGGTTCGAGGAGCTAAACCCTAATTTTTTAAATACTGCTGATCAATTAATGGAGCGTACAGCGGCAGTAGCCAGAATTTACGAGCAGCATATAAATGCGCTGAGGCAAGACTTGCTACTCGAAGGGGAGAACGAGACAGCGATTTCCACAGCGACATTAGTTCAAAAAGAACTTTCCACAACCGAATTAGCCGATTTAGTAGCACCATTCGGATTTGCTTATGAGCAATGCGAAGACTTACTGGAGAATTTAACGGGGCTTTCTGGTCGGGTTTTTAAAAGCCCAACGCACGAGCTACTGATTGACCGAACGGAACTCCGGATTAGAGAAAAATCTGATTCCGAATTTGAGTCAATCTCGATAAACAAATCTGATAGACAAGTTGAATTAGGAGAGCTCTATCGGTTTACGATAGAAAACGCAGAAGCACTTCCGCTCGATAAAAGTGCCGCAAATTGCCAGCTTGACTTTAGCAGGCTGACATTCCCGCTAGAAGTAAGGAAATGGGAGGAAGGCGATAAGTTTATTCCGCTTGGTATGAAAGGGCAAAAACTTGTGAGCGACTTTTTAATTGACCAAAAAGTTGCTGTTTTCGATAAGGAAAAGGTGCTTGTAATGCTTTCCGATGGAGAAATTGCCTGGGTTGTAGGGCATAGGATTTCCGACAAGTTTAAACGAAGTGCTAAAACGCAGCAGGTGGCTTACTTTAAAAAAATATCGGTTGCTCAAGGGTAGGAATACCTTGGGGTGTAATCGCTACAACCTTTCATAATTACCTTTTAAAGAAACATTTAAAACGGGGTTTCATTTAGCCGTTTCGGTTGTTACCTTTGTTCACGTTTGTAACACAAAACCCATATATAAATGAAAGTAACTGTAGTAGGTGCCGGAGCGGTAGGTGCCAGTTGTGCTGAGTACATCGCGATCAAAGATTTCGCTTCTGAAGTAGTATTGGTTGACATCAAAGAAGGCTTTGCTGAAGGTAAGGCAATGGACTTGATGCAAACTGCATCATTGAATGGTTTCGATACGAAAATTACCGGAGCAACCAACGATTATAGCAAAACTGCAGGTAGCGATGTAGCTGTAATTACTTCTGGTATTCCACGTAAGCCGGGAATGACTCGCGAAGAATTGATCAGCACTAATGCTGGAATCGTTAAGTCTGTGGCTGAAAGCTTGATCAAAGAATCGCCAAATGTGATCATTATTGTGGTTTCTAACCCAATGGATACCATGACATACCTAACGCACAAGGCTACAGGTTTGCCAAAGAACAGAATCATTGGTATGGGTGGTGCACTTGACTCTGCTCGTTTCAAATACAGATTGGCTGAGGCAGTTGATGCGCCAATTTCTGACATTGACGGAATGGTAATCGGTGGCCATAGCGACACTGGTATGATTCCTTTGACGCGTTTGGCTACTAGAAACAGCGTGCCTGTAAACGAATTTATTTCTGCCGAGCGTATGGAAGAAGTGAAGCAAGCAACCAAAGTTGGTGGTGCTACATTGACTAAATTGTTGGGTACTTCTGCTTGGTATGCACCAGGTGCAGCGGTTTCTGCAATGGTTCAGGCTATCGCTTTAGACGCTAAGAAAATGTTCCCTTGCTCTTGCTTGCTAGAAGGCGAGTACGGGCTAAGCGATATTTGCATTGGTGTGCCAGCATTGATTGGTGCTAATGGTGTAGAAGAAATCGTTGAAATCGGTTTGAACGATGCTGAAAAAGAAGAGCTAACTAACAGCGCTGACGCAGTAAGAAAAACTAACGGATTGCTTTAATAGCACTCAGTTTTAAGATAAAGGAAAGCCTTCTCGTTAATCGGGAAGGCTTTTTTGTTTTTGCCATCGGTGTGGATACTGATGGTGGAGGGGGTAATTGTATCGGTATATATGTCTTTGAATCATTCATCAAATAACTGATCTAGTTTTGTTTCTGTTTTAAGAAGAGCTCTGTTTGTTAGTACTGCAATTAAGGTGAAAAGGATAAGTACTGTAAAAGTAGCGCCCAACATTTCTTTTGTACCTAAATTCACCAGGGTTGAAGTAAAAAGCGCGATGATGAGAATGAAAGTTAACCCTAAGAATATAGTAGGGTATGGCCCAAGCTGAATCCTAAGCCTTATAATTGTGTTTTTGTTTTCATTTGATACCTCGCCTTTTACCACTAGTTGAAGTGGATTTGGGCTAATCATGCTTTTAGGTTCTATTAAACTGAAGCTAAGTCTCTCTTTGCAAAGAACTCCTACCCAAGGGCGGTTGGTGTCTAAGGTTGAATTAGTCAATAATGATGTTAATAAAGTGTCAACTTGTTCTACTGCCCATTTCAGTCTAGTAAAAGTCTGTTCAGGGTTTTCATTAAGTCTATATTCAATTCTTCGTATGTTGATCAATGTTTTGGTTTTACTTCTGTTTTTGACTTTTTAGGAATTTTGTGGGCGCTAACTTCATAACCTATTAACCCCTTTACTTCATAACCTATTAACCCCTTTACTTCATCACCTCTTAACTTTCCAACTCAGCCTCACTTCTTATACTTGTCATTCAGTCCAATGCCCTCAGAAATCATTGGAAGGATCTTTTCGAGCCTGCGCTGCACGGTGGCTTCTTGCTTTGCAGTACTAATGTGCTCGGCAAAGTCGCGCTTATTGGTTAGGCTTAAAGCTTCGAAAGATGCTTTTAAGTCACTGTCTTTATCAAGTTCAGCTTGCAGCGCAGATGGAATTATCAATGGCTTTTTGCTGGGCTTTACTTCCTTGCCTTTTTTCTGATTGGCGATGGCTTCTTTTAAATACGCATTAACGATTGGGGCATCTTTTTGAATTTCTTCCAGACTTTCAAAGCGCCACTGCCTCATGGCTTGGGTTTTGCCTTCCTGTGCATTGAGTAGTTTGTTGTGCGGGTCCTTCAAAAACACGCCTTGGTAAAACCATAAACCAACGTATGATTTGAATGCACCAATACCCACTACGTTTTTGCCATTAATAGTGTAAACCGGAATGCCCCATTTTACAGTCTCAGTAAAGGGCTCTGCGGTAATCAATTCCCTTAAAAGTTGTAGTGAGTCTTTCCAGAGTTCCTGCTTTGCCAGGTATTCTTCAACGGTTTTGTTTTTCTCCATCTCAAAAAAAGTAAGGCTTCAAGGTGCTAAAAAAATTAGCAATTGGCAATCGTTTTTGACTGTTGAGGCCATTTAGTTTTTATTACTAATAAAAATAGTTTTGTAAACTAAGATAATTAGTATATTTGATTCATGAACATGAACAAAATGCGACCGATGTTTTCATATAGTGCTTTAAGCGAGTACATGATTATTGCCTTGCCTTATGCTGAAATTGGTGATGAAGTAAAGATGTTTAAGAAGGACTTCTTTAGAAGGTATGGAGCTTATTCGGGGCAGAATTCTTGTGCGCACATTCGCTTGATGTCTTTCTTTCAATCAGAAGAAAGAGAGGAGCGATTGTTAGAAGCCACGCAAGATGTTTTGACTCATATAAACAGTTTTGAGGTGTTTTTGAATGGTTTTTCATTCGATGGCACAAGTCGGAATGTGTATTTGGAAGTGCTGAATAAGCAGTCGTTAATTGGAGTTTATGATTCGCTGCGTTTGCGCTTGTTTAAGGAGTTGGTCTCTTTGGCTTTTCTCAATAAAAAGTACGAGCCAATGCTTACCATCGGGCAGCGGTTAACCCCGCTTCAATTCTTAGAGGCTATTCGTGATTACGAACACGTACCATATACTAATAATTTTAGAATAAGCCGTTTGCACGTGCTTAAAAGGAAGGCTCCTTTTACTACTTGGGAGCATTTAACGGCCCTGCCTTTTGCTAAGTCGCAAAAGGAGATGTTGGGCTTGTATGAGTAAAAATGATGGGTGGTGCCATCATGTTTAGGTGAACCGGCCATTGGCCGGAAGTGCCTCGCTAATCAAAGGGTTGATCTGCCCTTGTTGCGTGCTTTCAGCAAGGGTAGGCGAGGCTAACCGACAGTTTTTGGTCTATTTAAAAAGGTGTAAAAATGAAAGGGTTTAATAATCTCAAAGTACTAAAGCAAGGCATGCAGCTAGTGACTGCAGCACACCAGTTGAGTGATGCATATGCCCGAACCGATATGGCAGGTTTGGTTAAGGAAATTAACCTATTGGCAATCGGTATTCCGTCAAGTATAGCCCACTACTCGGGTACCGAAAACCAAAAGGGATTGGGTGATGCTTTGGAAGCAGTTGTATCGATTAATGCTAAGCTCGAAACCATAGGTTCAGACGCTGCTGAAGTCGCCAACTTTCGCCAGCTAATTGAGCAGGAGCATGCGTTGATTCAGTTGGCATTGGCAAAGGGAGAGGGCCGAAGTTTTAAAAAGCCGGCTAAGCAATCACGTTTGGGACTTTCTGCTAAAAACAGAAAGCCAATTACTTTTACTTCAACTCAGGGTTTTCAAGCTGAGTTGTTTTAGTCTAGGTCGGTGCACTGATTGTTTTCAGTCTTCCAGAAGACTTCCTTGTTTTTAAGTTTGTCAGGATCTACCTCTGCACCAAGATGTCCAAGTGATGTACCGTCACATGTGTAAACGGGAATTACTGTTCCGCATTGGTGGCAGCAATTATCAAACACAAATACAGTTTGGTTTTGGTAAGTGGCTCTTACGATATAGAAGGCGTCTTTTAGCCCAGAGTTTTCTATGTTTTGAATCTCCGTCCTTAGCCAGCTATTTTCTTCTGATTCCAGATTAGTTCCGCAAATTTCCGGTGAGCCATCTTCACAGCCCAGAAGTACAAAGAGTGACATTACGGAGATGTAGAATGCTTTTTTCATTGAGTGAGTTTTTTAGTGGTTTTTAGTTGTTCTTAACCCTTTGACACAGTGGGGTGTGGATTAGTTGTAAGCTTTGAAAATTGCAGTTGTAGATAAAGGAGTTAATGCTTCTTTGTAACTTGCGGCAGATTTAGAGATAAATACTCTACACCATGAAGAAAACACTGAATTTGGTTCTTCGCCCCGAAGAGGCCTTTGATGAAGCACAATTTGAAGCTGCTGTACTTAAGCGTGCTAAAGTTTCGGATAGCACAGCTCAGGTTCGTGCTTTAAAGCGATCAATTGATGCACGTTCCAAAAACGTTAAAGTAAATATACAGGCGCTGGTTTCTGTGCAAGAAGAGCTGCCCCCCGTAATTTCATATCAGCGTGATTATCCGAATGTAAAAAATGCTGAACCCGTAATTATTGTGGGCTTTGGTCCAGCCGGTATGTTTGCTGCCTTGCGCTGTGTAGAGTTGGGGTTTAAGCCCATAGTGATTGAGCGCGGAAGTGATGTGCGTAATAGAAGAAGGGATTTGGCTGCTATTAACAAAGAGCAAACGGTGAACCCTGAAAGTAACTATTGTTTTGGCGAAGGAGGTGCAGGTACTTATTCTGATGGGAAGCTTTATACGCGATCGAAGAAGCGTGGGGATATTCAAAAATCGCTAGAAATACTCGTGGCACACGGAGCCACAGATCAGATTTTGGTCGATTCGCACCCGCACATAGGCACCAATAAACTACCCAAGGTGGTTCAGGAAATCCGCGAGTCGATTTTAGGCGCTGGTGGTGAAATTCATTTCGATACCAAGGTTACTGACTTTGTTTTGGATGGAGATGAAATGAAAGGAGTGGTATTGGGTGGTGGGACTAAACTCACCGGCTTAGGAGTGATATTGGCTACGGGTCATTCAGCCCGCGATATATTTCATTTACTGCACCAAAAGCAAGTGTTTATAGAAGCAAAACCATTTGCTTTAGGGGTAAGAATTGAGCATCCGCAAGCCTTGATTGATAAAATTCAATACCATTGCGAAACAGATAGAGGTCCATGGCTACCGGCTTCTTCATATGCCTTGGTTCACCAAACATATTTTGATAACAAGCAGCGTGGGGTCTTTAGTTTTTGTATGTGTCCGGGCGGTTTTATAGTGCCGGCCGCAACAGCTCCAGGTGAGGTGGTTGTGAATGGAATGAGTCCATCGAGAAGAGATTCTAAGTTTGCCAATTCTGGAATTGTAACAGCCATTGAATTAGAAGACTTGAAGACTTATGAAAAGTTTGGTCCTTTGGCCGGGCTCGCCTTCCAACAGGAAGTCGAGAAGCGCGCCTGTAATGTAGCGGGAGGTACGCAGGTGGCTCCAGCCCAGCGAATGGTGGATTTTGTGCAAAACAAGGTGTCTGGCTCACTGAATGATACTTCGTATCAGCCCGGCCTGGCTTCCGTTTCTATGAATGAAGTACTGCCAGATTTTGTGCATGAAAGATTGAGAAAGGCCTTTAAAGCTTTCGGCAAAAAAATGAATGGCTACTATACCAACGAAGCGCAGATAGTTGGGGTGGAAAGCCGAACATCTTCACCGGTGCGTATCCCTCGCGATAGGGAAACTTGCGAGCATGTACAGATTAAGCGACTTTTTCCATGCGGAGAAGGAGCTGGTTATGCCGGGGGTATTCTATCGGCTGCTATGGACGGAGAGAAATGTGCCGATGCATTGATTTCACTCTATAAAAAGGCTTAGGCTAAATACTGCTAACAACTTGTTTTAAGTCCGCAACTATAGCCGATTTTTCATCAGAGTCAGCTAAATCTTCGGCTAAAAGAAGGCTTTCGTTCGCTTGCTTTTTATCACCTAACAGTGCGTAGGTGTATACAAGTAGCGAGGCAACTTCAAAGTTGTCTTTATCCATTCTGCGGCACTGTTTCAATAAGTCAACAGCGTGTTCGTAGAGCCTTTTCGATTCGTAATTGTTGAGAATTTCTACCGCTTGAGAAAACATGAAGTTCTTTTTGTCTTCGGGTAGTACATGATTGTTCAAATAGGCATTGCTCTCAATTACATAATTGTCAAAATCCTCTCGCTGGCCGTAGTAAAGTGTTTTGGTAATGTAAGCCGCCTCAGCTTGTTCTGTTTCCGGTACAAACTCAGGGATAAGCTCAATCACAATGCGATTCAGCAATGTTTCATCACCGTATTTAATGGCTAACAAAAGATTGTCGTTGTAAACAGCTTTAATGTAGTCTTCGTATTCGCTTTGGCCGTGAGTTTCTACCATCAAATCTTTATGAGCAGTGATGTACATATAAGTCTCTGCTTCCAAATAATTCTCGAACCTGCTGGCTAACCAAAGGGTTTCTATTTCCAAATAATCCGCATCGTTCAATCCTTTTAGGTATGTGGCGGCAACTTCGTTGGCTTTTTCCACATCCCTTCTTTCTAGCGCGTCAATGTATTCTAATGTTTCGCCTTTTGAGGTGGTGCCGCGCTCATATTGGGCCGCCAAAATTGGCAGTTTTACCCAGCTAGACTGAACTTCTTCGGCATAGGCTAATAAGGTAGGGCTCGGTACAAAACCGCCAATTTCTTCGTAAACATCTTCGTTGGTTGTCAGAAAAAGTAGGGTAGGGTAGCCGTCAACCGCATAGGCTTGTGCCTTTTGGTAGCCCCATTGAGTTTCCGCATCAAATTTGATATTAATGAAATTCTCGTTGAAATAGCTGATCACTTGCTCGTTGGTGTAAACCTCATTGTCGAGCTTGTGGCAGTAGCCGCACCAGTCGGTATAAACATCAACAAAAACGACCTTGTTGTCGGCTTTTGCTTTTTCGAAGGCTTTTTTCCACTCTTTTTCGCTGCTAACTTCTATAAAGTCTATGGTCTCTAAATCGTTGGCTATGGCCAAGTTGCTGATAAGAAGAAGTGAAACGATAAATTGGAAAACCTTCATTTTTGCCTTGTTTTGCTAGTCAAACGCCAATACTTGCGTAAGCGTATTGAACGTGCAAAAATAGTAAGGTATTCTATATTAATCAGTTAAAATAAGTGAAAGGTAAAACGGTAATTGTAGGGAGTGCGCCAAAACCTGGTAGGTATGCACAAAAAGCAGCAGCAATGTTGGCTGAACGTGCTTTTGAATTTGTGCCGCTCGGCATTCAAGAGGGTGAGGTATTGGGTAGAGAAATATTGGATATAAATGATGAGCCCAAAATCGAGGAAGTAGATACCATCACTTTGTACATCAATCCAACACGCCAAAAAGCACACTATCAGTACTTTCTGTCGCTTAATCCGAAACGCATAGTTTTTAACCCAGGTACTGAAAATCAGGAGTTTAAGCAAATGGCTGAAAAGGCCGGAATTGAATGTCAGGAAGCCTGCACATTAGTTATGCTTTCAGTAGGCAATTACTGATCAAATTTACTTATATTCGTGCTTTGTTTGGGCTGGTGTGAACACCTCTAATCGACAGATATCTTAGTCAATCACTAGCCGCACATTTAGTAGTTTTTTTGACCTATGAGTGAAGAAAAAGAGAAGAAGAATAAAGATTATTCAGCGGGGAATATTACGGTACTAGAAGGCCTAGAGGCAGTTAGAAAACGTCCTGCGATGTATATCGGGGATGTGGGCATCAAAGGACTTCACCACATGATCTGGGAGGTTGTCGATAACTCGATCGATGAAGCTCTGGCAGGTCATTGCGATACCATTGCTGTTACAATCGAAGAAGATAACTCAATCACTGTTCAGGATAACGGTAGGGGGATTCCAACAGGGATTCACGAAAAGGAAGGTCGTTCTGCGCTAGAAGTAGTAATGACGGTACTTCATGCCGGTGGTAAATTCGATAAGGATACTTACAAAGTTTCTGGTGGATTGCACGGTGTTGGGGTATCCTGTGTGAATGCTTTATCTTCTATGCTACATGTAACTGTAGAAAGGGAAGGAAAAGTTTTTGAACAAGAATTTTCTAGAGGTGCGCCAAAGTATTCTGTAAGAGAAATTGGCGATTCTGAAAGAACAGGGACACGCGTTCACTTTTTGCCAGATACAGAGATTTTCACAGTAAGTGAATATAAATACGATACAGTAGCCTCTCGTTTGAGAGAGTTGGCATTCCTAAATGCGGGAATCACCATTACGCTTGAAGATAAGCGCGACCAGGACGAGAACGGAAATAATCTTGGTGAGACTTTCCATTCTGAAGGCGGCTTGATTGAATTCGTGGAGTACTTAGATGAGTCTCGCGAGACGCTAATCGATAAATCAATTTACATAGAAGGTGAGAAAAATGGTGTGCCGGTTCAGGTGGCCATGAGCTATAATACTTCGTTCTCTGAACACGTAGTAAGCTATGTAAACAACATTAATACCATCGAAGGCGGTACGCACGTATCGGGTTTTAGAAGGGCATTAACAAGAACACTGAAAGCATATGCAGATCGTTCTGGTTTGCTTGATAAGGTGAAAGTAGAAATTAGTGGAGATGACTTCCGCGAAGGTTTAACAGCCGTTATTTCTGTAAAAGTTGCCGAACCTCAGTTTGAAGGACAAACAAAAACCAAATTAGGTAACTCGGAAGTTACAGGGGCTGTAGAGTCGGCTGTAGGTGATGTATTGAATACCTATTTGGAGGAGAACCCGAAGAACGCCAAGCAAATTGTTCAGAAGGTGGTTTTAGCTGCCCAGGCACGCCATGCAGCACGTAAGGCTCGCGAAATGGTGCAGCGTAAAAACGTACTTTCAGGTACAGGCTTGCCAGGTAAATTGGCCGACTGTTCTTCAAAGGATCCTGCAATTTGCGAACTGTACCTTGTGGAGGGTGACTCTGCGGGTGGTTCTGCAAAGCAAGGCCGTGATCGTAACTTCCAGGCAATTTTGCCTTTGAGAGGTAAAATTTTGAACGTAGAGAAAGCGCAAGAGCACAAGATTTACGATAACGATGAGATCAAGAATATGATTACAGCCTTGGGCGTTACCTTCGGTACCGAAGATGACGAGAAGGGCTTGAACATGGAGAAACTTCGTTATCACAAAATTGTGATTATGACGGATGCCGATGTGGATGGTAGCCACATTCGTACGCTTATTCTTACGTTCTTTTTCCGTTATATGAGGCCGTTGATCGACTCTGGTTATGTATACATTGCACAGCCACCGCTTTATTTATTGAAGAAAGGGAAAGATCAGCGCTATGTTTGGTCTGATGATCAGCGCTATGCAGCTGTACAAGATATGACCAAGGATGGTAAGGAAGACTCTGTGAACATTCAGCGATACAAAGGTTTGGGAGAGATGAACCCTGAGCAGCTTTGGGAAACTACTATGAACCCTGAGTCGCGAAGCATGAAGCAGGTAACAGTGGAGTCTGCTGCTGAAGCTGACCATTTGTTCTCGATGTTGATGGGTGATGAAGTAGCCCCGCGTAGAGAGTTTATTGAGAAAAACGCGAAATACGCAAAGGTAGATATCTAATTTCTACCACTATAGATACATTGAAAAGAGGCCAAGTGCCTCTTTTTTTATTTAAACATTCTTTGATTTTCGCCCAGATTACGCTCGTAGAGCATATGCATTATGCCGTCTTTCAAGCCAACATCTGGTACTATGATTTTATTGGCATATACCGACTGCATTGCTAGTTTGTAGATTTTTGAAGCGGGTAGTATTACATCGGCCCTGTCAGGGTTTAAGTGAAGCCGGTAAATCATTTCTTCGGTAGTTAGACCTTTTAACAGCGCCTGTACTTCTTCCAGTTTTTCTAGCGAAAGGGTTCTGGTTTTCGACTTGGTGTTAGATAGCTCGTACAGTTTATTGATGTTGCCGCCTGTGCCCACGGCTGTTACATTTTGGTAGTTGTTGGCGATGTTGGTGATAAGCCAATTGGCCATGGTGTCGAATTCTCTTTTCAGACTTTTCTTGCTTATACTTCTAACAGAACCAATTTTGAATGACTTGGAAAGCTTTCTTTCCCCTTTCTTAATCAAGTTAAACTCAGTACTACCACCACCCACATCAATGTGCAGAAAGGTGCCTGATTTAAGTTGCTTCATCACTACCCGATTGATCAGCTCGGCTTCTTCTTCGCCACTAATAATGTTGATTTTTAGGTCGAAAAGTTGTTTTACTTTTTCGGCAATTGCTCGCCCGTTTTTCGCCTCTCGCATAGCAGAAGTAGCACAGGCATAATAATCGTCTACTTCGTACAGCTCAATAAGCAGCTTGAAGGAGTGCATTAGTTTTAAAAACTTATCTTCCAGTACTTGCCCAATGGCTTTTTGTTTAAAAACGTCTTGCCCTAGGCGAAGCGGGAAACGCACATATTCTAAGCGCTTAAAGTAAGTTTCGCCTTGGTATTGAGTAATGTTGGTTATCTGAAAACGGATGGCATTTGAGCCGATGTCAATTGCAGCTAGCTTCACAAATATTTTTTTATTGAATATAGGGTTTTCTCAATACCAAGCGTCTATATAAGTGCAATCATGTTGCAGATGTTCACTATTTATTAATCGTAAATATTTTTAGTCTTGATTTAAAAGCTGTTATTTTCTGTATGAAGCGTTCATTATTTACAATACTCACACTGCTAATCATAAGTTCGGCCTGTTGGCCTACTGATGATTGGACCCCTACTTTTGAAGATGGGCCAAAAGAGGGTTATAAGCCAATATACGCTAATGATGTATCGCTCGAGATACTTTTACAAACACCACAACAGATAGGTAAGCCTGGCCAAATTTATATTATTGGAGACCTTTTGATGGTGGTGGAGAATTTGGAAGGTATTCACTTAATTGATAATAGTGACCCCAACAATCCAGAAAAACTAGGCTTTTTGAGGATTAAGGGATGTCATCAAGTGTCGATAAAAGATGGGGTATTGTATACCAATCAATATTCGTCTTTAGTTGCGATTGACATCTCCGATCAAGATAATATTAATGTTATCTCGCGCGATAACCATGTGCTCGTGTCTAGCATTTTTACGGCACAAGTGCCACCAGAGGTTGGCTTTTATTTTGAGTGTCCAGATGATGAAAAAGGAACGGTTGTAGGCTGGGAGTTTACAACCATTGAAAGTCCTAAATGCTTTAGGTGATGAGGAAGTTGGTTGCGGTATTATTCATTTGTCTATTGCTCGGTTGCTCTAACGACTCAAGCGATTTTTCTCCCGAACTAAGTGGATCCGGACAAGGAGGGTCTTTAACACGGTTTGTAATTGTTAACAATCAGTTGCTTGTACTCGACAGCGAAAGTATTATTCAGTATGATATTAAAGGTGGAGGCGAGTTTGAACTCAGAAATAGAGTGGCGATTGATACTGGGATGGAAACGATTCATGCTAATGGAGATATTGTGTTAGTAGGGAGTAACTCGGCAGTATATTTTTTGAAGTTCAATGATTTTGGAGCACTGGGCTTAGTTAGTAGCTATCAACATCTTACATCTTGCGATCCTGTGGTGGCCAGCAACGGAGTGGCATATTCAACCTTGAGGTCTGCTGGATGTCGCTTTAACGGAGCTGAATTGTTGGATGTTATTGACTTTAGTGATTTACAGAACCCTAAATTGATAAAGAGTTATTCAACTGTTTCGCCATATGGTTTAACATTGAATGAACAGTTTCTGTTTGTGTGTGAATATGGTGGAATAACAATGTATGATAGGTCTGACTCGCGAAATTTGAAGCAGGTGGACTTTTTAGAAATCGATGGGCATACGCCAATTGATCTAATATTGAGAGGGGATAATATGGTTGTCAGAACTATGGAAGGAGTATTAAATGTTGGGTTTTCAACCGAAGGAACGATGTTCGTGCGTTCAACCATTCAAAATTAACCCATGAGGAAAATAGTTTTTCTAGCACTCGTATTAGGGGTTAGTATTTCTTTAAAGGCACAATACTATGAGGAGGATGTGAAGGAGGCTACATTTCCTAAATTCTCTGCAAAAGTACTTCCTACGGGGCTAATGGGGCACTTTCCTACATACAGTATATCATTAGAGCATAGTGTTTTAAAAAGCATGGCAATTGAATATCGCCTCGGCTTGGTCTACGATGGCAACTACCTAACCAATGATTACACGTATTTTTTCAATAAGGGAGGAGTGAAGTCGTCCGTTATGTTTCAATTACCCATAAAAAAGGGTGAGAGGATAGTAAATTACTTTGGAGTTGAGCCTTTTTTTAATTCTCTGAATTTCGATAGACGAAGGACTTTTGAAATTGGCTGTGGGGTTAATTGTAGTTATTTCTCGGAAGTTACTTATGGGGTGAGTCGCCAAGATTTAGGTGTGCGTGTTAGCTACGGTACGCTGTTTTACTTATCTGAGGTAGTCTTTCTGGAGTTTAGTGCGGGCGTTGGTGCTCAGGTTTCAAAATTTTCTCCCGATAATCGTAAGCCACAGGATATTTTGGTTGAGTACGGTGATGGACAATATGCCGAAGATGAAAGAAGGAGTTCTCCTGCGGTAGATGCCACCATTAAAATAGGTTTTGTGATACTTAAATAGTGTCACTTCTGCGGTACATTCATAAATTCTTATTTTCTTTGTAATGCTTATCAAGAAAGGCGGAGGGACTAGGCCCTTTGATGCCTTAGCAACCTGGGTAATACCTGGTGCTAACTCCTAGCCCCGATCTCTCGGGGAAAAGATGAGGCTGAATCCATCTCCCCAACTTTCTTGCTGAGCCATAACATTTAGATATGGCGACAGATATTAGACAATTACTTAAGGAACGCGTGCTGGTACTCGATGGTGCTATGGGTACTATGATCCAGCGACATACGCTCGAAGAAGAAGACTTTCGAGGTGAACATTATAAGGATCACAACCTCCCATTAAAGGGAAACAACGACCTGCTTTCAATTACCCGTCCTGATATAATCAAAGACATTCATAGGCAATACTTTTTGGCTGGTGCCGATATTGTTGAAACCAACACCTTTAGTGCTACCACCATTGCCCAGGCCGACTACGGAATGGAAGATGCTGTGTACGATATCAATTTTTACTCGGCAAAAATTGCCAGAGAAGTTGCTGACGAAATCACGGCTCAAACACCAGATAAGCCTCGATTTGTAACCGGATCGATGGGCCCAACCAACAGGCTGGCGTCCATGTCGCCCGATGTGAACGACCCGGGCTACAGAAACATCGATTTCGATCAATTAAAGCAGGCTTTCAAAGAGCAGGCTAAGGGGCTGCTTGATGGAGGAGTAGATATGTTTTTGGTAGAAACGATTACTGATACGCTTAATGCCAAGGCTGCTCTGTTTGCAGTTTCTGAATTGATGGAAGAGGAAGGGGTAGATATACCGATTATGGTTTCAGGTACTATTACAGATGCCAGCGGAAGAACGCTCTCAGGCCAAACTACAGAAGCATTTTTGATCTCTATTTCCCATATTCCTATTCTGTCTATTGGCTTGAATTGCGCATTAGGAGCAGCACAGCTTCGCCCTTATTTGGAGGTGCTTTCAGACAAAGCGCCATTCCATACAAGTGCTCACCCAAATGCAGGACTGCCAAACGAGTTTGGGGAGTACGACCAAACGCCAGAGGAAATGGCTACGCAGGTAAGAGAGTTTCTTAAAGAGGGCTTTTTAAACATTGTTGGTGGCTGTTGTGGTACAACTCCAGAACATATTAAACTAATAGCCGAAGAAGCTGCTAAGGTGAAGCCAAGGTTGGTCAATAGTCCATTGTCGATAGCAGAATAGAATCATTAGAATACCTAAAGGGATCAATGGGGTTGATCAACTAATAATTGATAAATGGCCATTGTCCATTGACTAAATATGACAAAAGTATCTTTACAGCTTTCAGGCCTTGAGCCGCTAATCGTAACCCCAGAGTCCAATTTTGTAAACGTTGGTGAAAGAACTAACGTGACTGGCTCTAAGCGATTTGCAAGGCTTATAATGGAGGAGAAGTACGAGGAGGCCCTAGAGGTAGCACGTAACCAGGTAGAAGGTGGTGCCCAAATCCTTGATGTGAACATGGATGAGGGAATGCTAGATGGAAAGGCCGCTATGGTGAAGTTCCTCAACCTAATTGCGGCTGAGCCAGACATTGCTAGGATACCAATTATGATTGACTCCTCGAAATGGGAGATCATTGAGGCCGGGTTGAAGTGCATTCAAGGTAAAGGCGTGGTGAACTCTATTTCTCTGAAGGAAGGAGAAGAACTCTTTATTGAGCACGCTAAAAAGGTTAAGCGTTACGGGGCTGCGGTAATTGTTATGGCCTTTGATGAAGGTGGTCAGGCGGACTCTTACGAGCGTAGAATAGAAATTTGTGAGCGTTCTTACCGAGTGCTTGTCGATAAAGTGGGGTTCCCGAAAAATGACATCATTTTCGACCCAAATATTTTCCCCGTTGCCACTGGTATTGATGAGCACAATGATAATGCAGTTGACTTTTTTAGAGCCACAAAGTGGATACGCGAGAATTTGCCAGGCGCCCACGTAAGTGGTGGGGTTAGTAACGTATCATTCTCATTTCGAGGTAATAACCCGGTGCGTGAAGCCATGCATTCAGCCTTTCTGTATCACGCCATTCAAAACGGAATGGATATGGGGATTGTAAACCCAACCATGTTGGAGGTTTACGATGACATACCTAAGGAATTGCTGGAACGAGTAGAGGATGTACTACTGAACAGAAGAAGTGACGCAACCGAGCGTTTGCTGGACTTTGCGGAGTCATATAAATCTGAAGGAAAGAAAAAGGAGAAGGACGATGCTTGGCGTAAAGAATCGGTGGAAAAACGATTGGAGCATGCCTTGGTTAAAGGCATTGTAGAGTTTATTGATGAAGATACCGAAGAAGCCCGGTCCAATTACGATAGGCCATTACACGTAATCGAAGGACCATTGATGGATGGTATGAATGTGGTGGGAGACCTTTTCGGAAGCGGAAAGATGTTTTTGCCACAAGTGGTGAAAAGTGCTCGTGTAATGAAAAAAGCTGTAGCATACTTGCTGCCGTTTTTGGAGGAAGAGAAAAGAACAAATCGGCACGGAGAACGCCCCATCCCTACCTTCCCCGCAGGGGAAGGAGATACACCACAGTTTCAAACGGCAGATGCGACTGCTTATACTAAACTAAAAGAGTTTGCGCGAGAATTACGCAAAAATCAAACAGGGGCTGAGCGAATACTTTGGGCTAACCTGCGCGATGGACAGTTAGATGGATTCAAGTTTAGAAGGCAGCACATTATAGGCAAGTACATTGCAGATTTTGTGTGCCTTAGCCATAAATTGATTGTTGAGGTTGATGGTGCGGTACATCAATTGCCTGAAGTGAAGGACAATGATGAGTTTAGGACAGAATGGTTGGAATCTCAAGGGTTTAAAGTAATCCGATTTACCAATCGCGAAGTGGTTTCTCAGCTCAAGCGAACAAAAATTGTTATTGCAAATGAACTTTGGGATATAGAAGAAGAAACATCTCCCACTTTGGGGGAGACCGAGAGGGGGCAAGATAGTGCGCCAAAGATCCTCCTAGCCACCGTAAAGGGTGATGTTCATGATATCGGTAAAAACATAGTTGGGGTAGTACTGGCGTGCAACAACTTTGAAATTATTGACCTTGGTGTTATGGTGCCGGCAGAAAAGATATTGGATGCAGCATTGGAGCACGAGGTGGATGCCATTGGTTTGAGCGGACTTATTACCCCATCGCTAGACGAAATGGTGCATGTGGCCAAGGAGATGGAGCGAAGGGAACTATCCATTCCGCTTATGATTGGTGGCGCAACTACCAGTCGTATTCATACCGCAGTAAAAATTGACCCGGTTTATTCTGGTTCTGTGGTACACGTTTTGGATGCCTCTAAGTCCGTTCCGGTAGCTGGCGAATTGATTGGTAAGGAGAGCTATCCAAAAATTTATGACCGAGTAAAGGCTGAATATTCACAGCTTAGAGATGACCACGCTAACCGTAAGCAGGTTAAAAATTACATTAGCTATGATGCCGCCAAAGCCAACAAACTGCAAATTGATTGGCAGGCTAAAACAATGCATGAACCTGCATTTATCGGTAACAAAGTATTCAAAGATTATAGCCTCGAAGAAATTGTGCAGTACATCGACTGGACACCATTCTTCAGTACTTGGATGTTGAAAGGGAAGTTCCCTAAAATATTGGAGCACGAGCTGATAGGGGAAGAAGCAACCAAGCTTTATAACGATGCTCTGGCCATGATTAAAGAGGTGATTGATAATGATTTGCTTCATGCAAGTGCGGTGGTAGGTCTTTACCCTGCAAATGCAGTAGGCGATGATATTAAGGTGTATACTGATAAAGAGAAGTCAGGGACAAAAACAACATTCCATATGCTTCGCCAGCAGGGTAAAAAGGGCAGTGGCTTACCCAACCTTTCTTTGGCCGATTATGTGGCTCCGGTAGAGTCTGGCAAGGTAGATTACATAGGTGCTTTTGCGGTAACTGCGGGCATTGGCATTGAACCTTTGATCGAAAAATACGAGAAAGACCACGATGACTACAATGCTATTATGATCAAGGCGATAGCCGATAGAATGGCCGAGGCCCTTGCTGAGTTGATGCACGAGAAAGTGCGAAAGGAGCTTTGGGGTTACGCAGCAACCGAGATTTTAGATAATGAAAACCTTATAAGAGAGAAGTATCAGGGCATTCGCCCAGCTCCGGGGTATCCGGCATGCCCAGAGCATACGGAGAAGCGCTTGCTTTTCGATTTGCTAGAAGTTGAAAAGAATACTGGCATTAGCCTAACAGAGTCATATGCCATGTATCCGGCTGCTTCTGTTTCCGGGTTCTATTTTATGCACGAAGAAGCTAAATACTTTGGTTTGGGCAAAATAGAGAAAGACCAAGTGCAAGACTATGCCCAAAGAAAAGGTATGAGTTTGCAAGAAGCCGAAAAATGGCTCTCGCCCAACCTTACTTATGATGTGTAGCACTCCCGATAACCATTTACCGATAACCGATAACTAAGACAATGAAAGTCACAGACCATATAGAAAACGCAGCGGGTAAAACCCTTTTCAGCTTCGAAATACTTCCGCCAGTAAAGGGTGAGAGTGTACAAAATATTTTTGATGCGATAGACCCTTTAATGGAATTCAAACCTCCATTTATTGATGTTACCTACCATCGAGAGGAGTATATGTACAAGAAGCGCGAAAATGGTTTGTTGGAAAAGGTAACAACCCGTAAGCGCCCTGGTACGGTAGGGATTTGTGCGGCCATCATGAACAAGTACCATGTAGATGCCGTGCCGCACATTATTTGTGGTGGCTTTAACAAGGAAGAAACGGAAAATGCGCTGATTGACCTTGACTTTTTAGGGGTTGATAATGTGCTGGTATTGAGAGGGGATGCGATTAAATCGGAGGGTAGGTTTGTGCCCGATCCAGAGGGACATTCTTATGCCAGCGAGTTATTGGGGCAGGTTTTAGAGCTAAATCAGGGTAAGTATATTCACGAAGAAATTACACGTAACAAAACGAATTTCTGTATTGGTGTAGCGGGTTATCCGGAAAAGCATTTTGAAGCACCAAGCTTAAAAACGGATATTAAATACCTGAAGAAAAAGGTAGAAATGGGGGCAGAGTACATCGTAACCCAGATGTTCTTTGATAATGATAAGTACTTTGAGTTTGTAGAGAAGTGCCGGAAGAACGATATCAATGTGCCTATCATTCCAGGCTTAAAGCCAATTACAACTTTGAAGCACATGAGTATTTTACCAAGCATTTTCCATGTAGACTTACCAGATGACTTGGTTGATGCACTTGAAAAATGTAAGGATAATGAAGGTGCCCGTGAAGTGGGGATTGAATGGGCGATTCAACAATCAAAAGAATTGATGGAAAGAGGTGCGCCTGTACTGCATTATTATACAATGAGTAAGTCTAAAGTGGTACGTAGAATTGCCGAGGCTTTGTTTTAGGCTGACTAGCTTTCCAAAAGTTATAAATCTTTGGAAAGGTGCATACACAATGTAAATACTGTTTTTTCGGTATTGATGAGGCTTTCTTAATGCAGGAACTTTATGTAAAAGTTCATTGCCATGAGAAAGCCTCTTTTAATTTCCAGCCTTTGTTTTGTTCTGGGTTTTTCTCTTTACGCTCAGGATAATCATGTCATCAGTTTTGCTAGCGATTCACTTAAGGTGTCGCGAGGCAAGTCTAAAGCTATCATTGAAATAGATATTAATGTACAAACCATTGTAGGGTTAGACTCCTGTAGTCTTAATGTGGTTCAGGATCTTGCCAAGTCAGATTTTCCATCTAGTTCATTTACTGTTACGCCCAGTACTTTCAAGTCCGACCAGCTAAAAGCAGCAAATGGAGGAGTGTTAAAAGCTTTTTTGACTGTAAAACCCGATACTTTGGTAGACAGAGATCGATCCTTGGTTTTAAAGTTAATTACTAAGAACGCCAAGGGCGAGGACCTTTCAGAAAAGAATAAGGGGACAATCTCGTCATTACATATAACGGTTAAACCTTTTGCTAAATCAGAAAAGCTCGAAGGTTTTAACCACCTGGCTTACGTTGGTACAAACTTCGATTTGGCTGAAGGAAAAATTGAATCAAAGAACCTTTTCTTTGCGGCCAACATTTTAAAAAGGCCTAAAACGCCAGACAATAAAACGGGCTTTTACCTGAGTATTTATGGTAATAGAGCCATGACTATAACGGATTCCTCTCGCATTGCTGAGCGCTATGACTTCCAGGCCTTAACAGATTCTACTTACAATAGAATTACCATTAATAATGAAATGCTTGTAGAGCGAACCAGCGATAATATTGGTGCTTACATCAGCCCGCTTTTCGACCTTAAATTGTTCCATAAGTCGGAGAAAAGGGCAAATGACTTTGCACTTTACTATGCCCCGTCTTTAGAGTTTGTTTGGAGAAGAACAGTGGAGCATATAAGCTTTGGGGATCCTGTACGCGATACCTTGTTGGTTAATGGCATAATTCCTGCCAATGCGCAACCGGTTAGGCCATTACGTTCTTCGGCTCAAGCGTATAATGAGTACATGTTTAATGCGGGATTTGTGGGTTTATTTATGGTACTCGAAAATAAGAACTTGAGTGTTCGAGTGCATGGTTCTGTTGGCTATTCGAACCTATACACTGCTGCCAACAGTAGGTCAACCAATTTTGATCAGCAGCAGGATATTTTCTTTACGGGCAGGGCTTGGATAACCGAAGCTACCACAGGAATTACGCTTCAAGCCGAAGTGAACAACACGCTGAATAACCCTAGGCCGTTCTTTGTGGCAACACTGTCCAAGGCGATTAACTTTAAAGATTTGAGCGGCATATTTAAACCAATTACAACGAGAGATTAGTGGTAATTTTAGCCTAAAAGACTTTTCTCATTTAGCGTTTATTCGCATCTTCGCAGCAAATAAAAGCATTATGTTCATTATTGTAGTTTTCGCTCTATTCATCGCAGCTATTCTTGCAGCATTTTTAGTTCCTAACAGCAAAGTTAGCTCTCACAAAAAGGACTGGGACGTTTAAACCGCTAATTAGTGGCTTGACTTTTTCTTTTTTGGTCTCTCCCAATAAAGAAGTAAAGAATACTCCCAATTAATGGGGCAACCAGTACTACAATTACCCAGATAATCTTGTTTTGTTCTGGATGAAATTCGCTTTTAAGAATGTCGATTAGTGCGATAATTGTTACAAGCAATGGGATTCCAGCTATGAGAAGAAAGGTGAAAAGGGTTTCTATAATGGTTGTGTTTATTTTTTAGGATAAATTAAATAATTATTTGTTGTAAATCAACAGCAGCATCTTGTACAAATCAGGATGTTTTCGTTTCATAAGGTCGGGTCTTTTCTGAAAGTACTCAGACACCACCGCAAAAAACTCCGATTCGTTTGTGGCTCCATAGGGATTGATATCAGATTCCTGATTACGAATTTTCTTCATTTCTCGGTGCACAAGTTTTGTCCATGGATTTACCAATTCATCGGGTAGAAAGCTGCGCGGTACACCATCGATACTCCCGTCAGACTTATCGAGTAAATGCGCAAATTCATGGAAGCCTACATGGCTTTTGTTGGTGAGGTTTTCGAAGCCCATATAAAGTGCTTTTTTAGATAGAATCATTACGTGATCCATATTTCTGCCGCTTCCAACCATGCCTAAAATGTGATGATCTTTGTCAATTTGATAATCATGGTCAAAGGCATCGGGGTAAACCAATACTTCGTGTAGATCTCCATAATTCCAAAATGGCAGCTCCCAAAAAGGCACTATGGCACTTGCAGCAACTAGTAAGCGGCAGGTGTCGTCAATTTCAAAACCAACTCCGGTTATGTCAACATCGCTAAAAAATGTCTTCACACGTTCTTCAAAAATGGCCTTGTCGGCAATACTGAGCTCCGTATAAAAAGGTACTTCCTCTTTTAAAATAGCTCTCCATTTAGGTTTGAAGGGCGTGTTTTGTATTTTTTGCTTCTTGCTGAATTTAAAGAATGCGCTCAGTCCGGCTAATGTGGCAATGCTCAAAAAGAACCAGGTGTAGCTTGCCTTATTGGCAAGTGCAGCAGATAGTGAAAGAATAGCTGCAAAACCAATGGCGCCTATGAGTAGTTTTTGTGGGACACTCATTGCGAAATCTTGGCCTTGTTGGAAATTGGACACTCAGGATCGTGGGCTCCGGCAATGTAGGCGGTGCTCATTAAAAACTCTTTGGTAGTTTCTTTACCCATAAATTTAAAGGTCTTTTTAAAGAGTTTTATCCATTCTTCAATGCTCAGGCCTTTCTTTTCGGCAA
Source organism: Roseivirga pacifica (assembly GCF_900111145.1). Classification (GTDB taxonomy): domain Bacteria; phylum Bacteroidota; class Bacteroidia; order Cytophagales; family Cyclobacteriaceae; genus Roseivirga; species Roseivirga pacifica. Next base: position 1,123,750 of record NZ_FOIR01000002.1, on the reverse strand, counting down.
GCCAATTGGCGTAGGAACCATGGCTGTTTTGCAGGTTTTGAATCACCTTGGCGTTGTGAATAGCTGCCAGTATTTTCAACCGCATACGGATTATGCCGGGGTTCTGTAGTAAACGGGTTACATCATCTTCCGAAAAATTGGCCACTTTATCTATCTCAAAATCGGCATAAGCTTCTTTAATACTTGCTCGCTTTTTCAAAACAATGTCCCAAGAAAGTCCGGCTTGGTTTATCTCTAGCAACATTCTGCCAAACAGTTCATTGTCATCTTTAGCCGGAAATCCATACTCGTTATCGTGGTAGTGCTTATGAATGTCTGAGAGTCTACCTTCGTAAACAGCGAGGCAGTATCCGTGGGTAATGGCCATTGTTTTTGGGGTTTGGGAATAAAAAAGCCTCTCCCTAAGTATTAGGAGAGGCCTCAATTTAATGTTATTGTTTCAATAAGTATTAAGCTTCTGCACCAATTTGGCTCTCAAGCTTAGATACCAAAGTAGGCTTAGGAACAGCGCCAATTACTTGGTCTACCACTTCGCCATTTTTGAAGTAAAGCAATGCAGGGATTGAACGGATTCCGTATTTGATAGACAGGTCTTGATTTGCGTCTACATCAATCTTTCCAACTACTGCTTTGTCAGCGTACTCGCCAGCAATCTCTTCTACTACAGGTCCAACCATTCTACATGGTCCACACCACTCTGCCCAAAAATCTACTAATACTGGTTTGTCGGATTTCAATACTACTTCCTCGAAGTTGTCTCCGTTTAATTCTACTGCGTTTGCCATTTTATATCTATTGTTTTTATTTCTTTTTTAAGTTGTTACATCGAATTGACAGCAAAACTAAAGAAAAAGTTCCGAATGCGTTTTCCTTTAGTAAAATCAAGCTGTAATCAGTTGCGCATGATCGGTTACTTCTTGCAATGCTTTTATTAATTCATTGTTTGGTTCTACTTTAACCTTGCGCGACATTAATTCTACGCTCAGATTTTCGGCCCGGTCGTATAATTCAATTTTTAAATTGGTGTTGCCTTGGTGTAAAGTGGTAAGCTCGGTAATTCGTTCGATCATTTCCTGATCTACCATTTTAGCATTTATTTTCAAGAAAATACCCTTGCCAAGTTTTTCTCTCAATTCACTAAGCAGCGAAATAGCCGCCACCTGCATTTCCCAATCTTCAGGGCTAGGGGTGATGTTAGGGTTTTCTTTAATCTCTTTTTTCTTACGCCAGTTTATTTCAACCCTTCCTCTAATGTAAAGGAACTCTCCAGGGCGCAAATAAGGGGCGAAGTTCATGCATTTTTCTCCTAATAAGAAGAGCTCTGTTGCGCCATTGTAGTCTTCAATACTTAGTATTGCAAAAGGCTTTCCGTTTTTGGTTTGGCCATTTCTAACACCGTTTACAATGCCGCCAATGGCTATTTCTTGGTTAGGGAATTTAGCAATGTCGGTAATTGGTTTGCAGAAGTTTTCAATTTCTATGCTGAATTGGTCGAGTGGGTGACCAGATATATAAAAACCGACAATTTCTTTCTCCAGTTTAAGCTTTTCCATTTGACTGAAAGGCTCAATGTCTGGCACTTTCGGCAGGGGGGTAGCAACGTTACTATCGCCACCAAAAAGCGATACCTGTGCGGCATCTTTTTCGGCTTGCTTGGCATTGGCATAGCGTATTACTTTTTCAATAAGTGTTTGCTCCCCTTCTGGTGCAAAAAGATATTGTCTTCGGTGGTATTCGTCAAAGCAATCGAAGCCACCAGCTTGCGCTAGTGATTCGAAGTTCTTTTTATTAACCGCTCTGAGGTTTACGCGTTCGGCAAATTCAAAAATGTTAGGGTAAGGGCCGTTCTCTTTACGCTCATTTACAATAGATTCAATAGCGCCTTCACCCACACCTTTAATGGCGCCAAGTCCAAAGCGGATTTCGCCCTTTTGGTTTACGGTAAACTTGTAATTCGATTCGTTTACATCTGGCCCCAGTACCGGAACGCCCATTCGCTGGCACTCTTCCATAAAGAAGGTTACCTGCTTAATGTCGTTCATGTTGTTACTTAGTACCGAAGCCATGTATTCGGCAGGGTAGTGGGCTTTTAAGTAGGCCGTTTGAAAGGCCACATAAGCGTAGCAAGTAGAGTGCGACTTGTTAAAGGCGTAGGATGCAAAAGCTTCCCAGTCTCGCCAGATTTTGTCCAGTTTGTCTTGTGCATGGCCTTTTGCCTTGGCCTGGTCGACAAACTTTGGTTTCATTTTATCTAGTACAGCGCGTTGCTTTTTACCCATTGCCTTACGCAAAACATCGGCCTCACCTTTGGTAAAGTCGGCCAGCTTTTGCGACAAAAGCATTACCTGCTCTTGGTAAACGGTAATACCATAAGTTTCGGCTAGGTATTCTTCCATGTCGGCCAAATCGTAAGAAATTGGCTCGTCTCCGTGCTTTCTTCGGATAAACGAAGGAATGTATTCTAGCGGCCCCGGTCGGTACAGGGCGTTCATGGCAATAAGGTCGGCAAACTCTGTAGGCTTAAGCTCCTTCATGTACTTCTGCATACCGGCAGATTCGTACTGGAAGATACCAACCGTTTCACCACGCTGGAAAAGCTCGTAGGTCTTCTGGTCGTCTAGGGGGAAATCATCAGGAACGAGGTCTACATCGTGTCGTTCTTTCACATTCCGGACGGCATCCTTTATTAGGGTTAGGGTTTTTAAACCCAAAAAGTCCATCTTAAGCAAACCGGCACTTTCTACCACCGAGTTATCGAACTGCGTACAGTACATGTCCGAGTCTTTGGCCGTGGCTACCGGGGCAAAATTGGTAATGTCGTCTGGTGTAATAATTACCCCACAGGCATGAATACCTGTGTTTCGAACAGAGCCTTCAATTACCCTGGCTTGGTTCACTGTTCTTGCCTCTAGGTTATTTCCTTCGGCTACTTTTTTAAGCTCATTGGCAAGAATAATTTGTTCAGACCGAAGCTTTTCCTTCAACTCTCTTTCGCTCAAAGAGAAGAGTTTAGAAAGCTTAATGTCCGGTACGAGTTTGGCAACTCGGTCGGCATCGGCTAGCGGTAACTCTAGCACTCTTGCCGTGTCGCGAATGGACGACTTAGCGGCCATGGTACCGTAAGTGATGATTTGCGCTACTTGGTTTTTGCCGTATTTATCAATTACATAGTCAATAACCTTTTGTCGACCTTCATCATCAAAGTCAATATCAATATCGGGTAGTGATACACGGTCGGGGTTTAGAAAACGCTCAAAAAGTAGGTCGTACTTTATGGGGTCTACATTGGTAATGTTAATGCAATAGGCAACAGCCGAACCTGCCGCGGAACCACGGCCTGGCCCCACCGAAACGCCCATTTCTGTAGCCTTGTTGGTAAAGTCTTGAACAATAAGGAAGTAACCAGGGTACCCCGTTTTTTCAATAGTTGCCAGCTCAAAGTCGAGGCGTTCGCTTATTTCAGGTGTGATTTCTCCGTAACGTTTCTTTGCCCCCTCATAAGTCAAATGTCTTAAGAAAGCATTCTCACCGCGTTTCCCGCCATCAACGGCATCTTCTGGGTGAACAAACTCTTCTGGTATTTCATATTTAGGTAGTAGTACATCACGCGCCAGTTCGTACTCTTCTACCTTCTCTACAATCTCGTTTGTGTTGGCAATGGCCTCTGGAATATCGGAGAAGAGCTTTTTCATCTCTTGTGCCGATTTTAGGTAGAATTCCTCATTAGGGAATCCATAGCGGAATTCACGACCGCGTTTGCCAATGTACTTCTTCGGCTTGTTGATGGATTCTGCATCCTTCACACAAAGCAAAACATCGTGGGCTGTGGCTTGGTCTTTTTTGGTATAATAGGTGTTGTTGGCCGCAATTGGCTTAACGTTGTATTTTTCGGCCCACTGTAGTAGGATTTGATTTACGTGGTCTTCTTCAGGAATTCCATGTCGGTTAATTTCTACATAAAAGTCATCTCCAAACTGCTCTTTCCACCATACAAAAGCCTCTTCCGCTTGGGTTTCACCCACGTTCAATATTTTATAAGGCACTTCGCCCCATAAACCACCGGTAGTAACAATAAGGTCTTCTTTGTATTGCTCCAGGTCGTTTTTGTCAATCCTTGGTACGTAGTAAAAACCATCGGTAAAAGCGATGGAAGACAGTTTAACAAGGTTATGGTAACCCTTTCTGTTTTTGGCCAGAATTACGGTTTGAAAACCGTTGTCTTGAACTTTTTTGTTTGTTCTATCTGCACAAATATTGAATTCGCAACCCACAATAGGTTTGATGCCAGCGCCAAGTGCCGCACTTACAAAGTGGAAGGCGCCCATCATGTTGCCATGGTCTGTTAAGGCAATGGCAGGCATTTCCATTTCTTTGGCCGCGTTTACCAGCGAATGCACATCCGATACTGCTTGTAAAATAGAGAACTGCGAGTGCACGTGTAGGTGAGAGAAAGGGACTTCGGAAAGCTCCTTTAGCCCTTCTTTATCTATTTGATCAATGCCCGAGCTGGCTGTTTCGGTTTCTGTTTTTGCGAAGTTAGCCTCATCAAGCTCTGGAGCTTCATAGGTAATATCGGCTATGGTAAGCCCTTCGGCAGGCGGTATTACGCTTTCCTTCAGTAGCCCGAAGAAACATTTTGCGGTGGCGTCAACATCGTAAGCGGCATCGTGAGCATCGTCAAAGCCAACACCAAAGAGTTTGGTGTGTAGCTCGGTTAGGGTTGGCCATTTGAATTGCCCGCCACGGCCACCAGGAATGGCGCAATAATCGGTTGATACTAATTTGGTATCGAGCGGCTCTAATGGCTCTAGTTCGTTGGTGAGTTCTGCCCTTAAATACTCTGAACCAACAATGTTGTAATCGAACTCAATGTTGTGACCAATACCGTAATCAGCTTTGGCAATGTCTTCTTTAAATCGAGCTAAAACCTCTTTCAGTTCAAGGCCTTCTTCTAGTGCTCTTTCGGTAGAAATTCCGTGAATTTGTACGGAGTTGTAGGGAATAGTGAAGCCATCGGGCTTAACGATCAGGTTTTCGTTTTTGATCAGGTTACCCTTGGCATCGTGCAGCTGCCATGCCAGCTGAACCAAGCGCGGCCAGTTTTCGAAATCAGTAAGAGGGGCATTATAATTTTGCGGTAAACCGGTGGTTTCCGTGTCAAAAATCAGATACATAGATACTTAGTTCGAATGGGTGAAGGTTTGCTCAAAACCAATTATCTAAGGTAAGGAAAACGAACTTCTTTGAGAAGTTCAAAAGTGATTCTTCTCTTTGCTTTTTTTATAGCGATGGAAAGCTTTGCGCTTATGTAATCATTCGGGTAGATAAAATTGTTTTGTGTATCTTAAAGCACATTGATTTTTTGATCTCTAAAACCCTTAAAAATGACACGAAAATTTTTCCAAAAAGCCATGTCTCTTATGGCTTGTGCGGTGATGTTAAATGCTTGTTCCGCTACGTCCGATACTACTTCGCTCTTTAACGGTAAAAACCTCGATGGTTGGGTTAACCACGGTACTGAACTTTGGTATGTAGAAGATGGAGAACTGATTTGTGAAAGTGGCCCTGATGCACAGTATGGCTACCTTTCAACCGAAAAGTATTACGATGATTTTGAGCTAACCCTCGATTTTAAGCAAGAAGCCAATGGTAACAGCGGAGTTTTTATCCGCTCTACCGTTGATGGTACAAAAGTAAGTGGCTGGCAGGTAGAGGTGGCGCCTCCGGGCAGCAATACTGGTGGTATTTATGAGAGCTACGGCAGAGGCTGGCTTATTCAGCCGGATCCAGAAAAAGACAAGGCGCTAAAGATGGGCGAGTGGAATACCATGAAAATTAGGGTAGTTGGTGATGAGGTAACCTCTTGGCTGAATGGAACTGAAATGGTGCATTTAAAAGACGAGAAAATTGGCCAGGGAAAAGGTGCTGTTGCGCTCCAAATTCATGATGGAGGCGGCATTAAGGTGCGCTGGAAAAACATCGAAATAAAAGAACTCAACAAATAATTATTCAACCCGAATAACATAACCTACAATGAAAAAACTATTGCTACTAACTGCATTGGCGGTATTCGCTTTTTCTTGCAGTAATAATTCAAAATCGACTAATGAAACCGCTACCAAGGCTGAACCAGAGTGGATTTATCTGTTTGACGGTACCAGTACCGATGGCTGGCGGGCTTACAATGGTGATGCTCTTCCGCCACAATGGACCATTGTTGATGGTGCTTTGACCTTTGATACTGAAAAACGATTGGAGGCTGATTGGCAAGGAGGGAAGGATATCATTTATGCTGCTGAAGAGTTCGATAACTTCGAGCTGTATTTGGAGTGGAAAATACCAGAAGGTGGTAACAGTGGAATTATGTACCACATTAAAGAAAATCAGGAGGTAGGCTTACCTGAAATTGCACCAGAATATCAATTGCTTGACGATCTGAAATGGGAAGAAATAAACAATGCTAAGCTTGAAGATTGGCAGAAAACAGGGGCGGATTATGCCATGCATGTACCAGATCCAGCGCAAAAGATTGTAAAGCCGGCAGGAGAGTGGAATACCTCGCGCATTGTGTTTACTCCGGAGCGTGCAGAACATTGGTTGAATGGCAAAAAGCTCTTCACTTTTGTGCCTTGGTCTGATGACTGGTATGAAAGAAAAGCGGCTGGAAAGTGGAAAGATGCTCCGCTTTATGGTTCATTCAAAAAAGGTTACATCGGCCTCCAAGATCACGACAGTCCGTTGTGGTTCAAAAATATCAAAATCAGAAAACTATAAGCGCCCAATTTTTAGCATATGAATAAGAGAGAATTTTTAAAAAGTGCTGCATTGTTGGCTTCAGCTTCGGCTTTGCCTTCATCCATTTGGAAGTTGGCCGATAGGGCCAGGTTAAGAACAGCACATATTGGTGTTGGTGGAATGGGAATGGAAGACCTTAAAGCCATTGCCTCGCACCCAAATGTGGAGGTGGTAGCGCTCTGCGATGTTGACGCTACAAATTTGGCAACAGCACATGGTATGCATGCCAATGCTAAGACCTATAAAGATTATCGCAAAATGCTCAATGAAATGAGTAGCGAAATTGATGCGGTAATCGTTTCTACCCCAGACCATACACATGCGCCTGCCAGCATGATGGCCATGGAAATGGATAAACCGGTGTATTGCCAAAAACCGCTTACCCACCATGTTACCGAAGCCCGTGCAATGAATAAGTTAGCAGCCGACAAGGGGCTTGTTACGCAAATGGGCATTCAGGTGCATTCGTTTTACGACTATGTTTTGGGTACCGCGCTTATTCAGTCGGGTATAATCGGAAAAGTGAAGCGTGTGCGTGCGTGGTCGCCTAAAAACTGGGGTTACGATGGACCAATTCCTGAGGGTAGCGATCCTGTACCAAATACTTTGGATTGGAACTTATGGTTGGGTACTTCAGCTAACCGGCCATACAAAGAAGGTGTATACCATCCGGGGAACTGGCGTAAGTTGGTTGATTATGGCTGCGGAACACTTGGCGACATGGGTGTGCATATTTTCGATACGCCTTATAATGCTTTAGCTTTAGATGTGCCTAAAAAGATTAAAAATGAGTGCCGTGAACCAAATGGTTTCGGTTTTCCAGAGCATAACATCGTTACTTATCAATTTCCTGGTACCAAGTACACTACTAAGAAGTTTAAGTGGGTTTGGTATGATGGGGTAGGTGCTCCAGAAGATCACAAAGACCTAGAATTGCCAAATGGCGATAAATTACCAGATCAGGGGGCTATGTTTATTGGAACGAAAGGTAAGTTGCTATTGCCCCACTTTATGCAATTGCCAAGGCATATTGTAAAAGGCGAATATCAGGAGCTGGAGCTAGAGAAGTTCAAACACTTAGGTGAACCGGTACGAGATTACGAGAAAGAAGGCAAGAAGCATTATCATCAGTTTGTAGATGCTTGCATGGGCAAGGCTGAGACGAGCGCGCCTTTTTCTTATGCCTCTAGGCTAACAGAAACTATTTTACTTGGTGTGATTGCTGGTAGATTCCCTAATAAAACATTGCATTGGGATAGCGAAAATGCCCGCTTTAAAGAAGATGAAGCGAATGAGTTCTTAGATGCTGAGTATAGGGAGTTTTAAAAGCTGACTAATCCGGTCATTCTGAGGAAGAGAATTTCTCTTTTGAGAAATACTCGACCAAAAGAATCTGTTTGTTGATTGCAGTGCGCTTAACGGACAGGTTCTTTCGGCCCCGAATACTCGGGGCGCTCAGAATGACTTTTAGTTTTTAATGACTCTCATAAACCATTTCAGGTTCTTCTACTTCAACGGTTCCGTTTTCGTTCAACGATACAAGTTGAACTTCCTTCAATTCATTGATTAGCAGCGGATCGTAATTAGCGGCTACACGCACGTAGTTTTCAGTAAATCCATGCATTTTGCCATCTTCCACATCTTCTTCGAAAAGCACAGTGTGCTGGGTGTTGAGTTGGCCTTCGTAAAAAGCTCTTTTCTTTTTCTCTGAAAGAATACGCAGCATTTTTGATCTTCGCTGGCGCTCTTTCATGGGTACAACACCATCCATTTCAGGAGCCTTGGTGTTGGCCCGCTCGGAGTAAGTGAATACGTGTAGGTAAGAAATATCCAGTTCGTTCAGAAAGTTGTAGGTGTCCAGAAAGTCCTCTTCTGTTTCGCCAGGGAAACCTACAATTACGTCAACACCAATACAGCAGTTAGGCATTAACTGATTGATTTTGGCCACTCGGTCTTCATACAACTCCCTTAAATACCTTCTGCGCATGGCGCGTAAGGTTTTATTGTTACCCGACTGCAACGGAATATGGAAATGAGGAACAAATCGCTTCGAGGTAGACACAAAGTCTATGATTTCGTTGGTCAGTAGGTTTGGTTCTATCGAAGAAATTCGAATGCGGTCAATGCCTTCTACTTCGTCCAAAGCTTTTACCAAATCAGCAAAGCGCTCTTTTCTTTTGCCATCCTGAATACCGAAGTCGCCAATGTTTACTCCAGTAAGTACTACCTCTTTTACATCGGTTGCAGCAATTTCGTGTGCAGACTTTAGAATGTTCTCTATGGTGTCGCTGCGGCTTTTACCACGTGCAAGGGGAATAGTGCAGAATGCGCAGTGATAATTGCAGCCATCTTGAACCTTTAAGAAAGTACGTGTTCTATCATTAATAGAGTAGGCGTTGTTAAAAGCCTTTGCTTCTTTAATTTCGGAAGCGAGTACTTTGGCCTGAGGCGTTTTCTTAAAATCATCGATCAACTCTAATAGGCGGAATTTCTCAGCAGCACCCAAAACCACGTCAACCCCGGGTATTTCCGAAATTTCTTTGGGTTTAAGCTGGGCGTAGCACCCAATAATTGCCACATATCCGTCAGGATTGATCTTTTGCGCTTCTTTTACAATCTTCTTGCACTTCTTGTCAGCATTTTCGGTAACGCTGCATGTGTTGATCAAGAAAATGTCGGGTGTGTCGGAAAATTCCACCTTACGATAGCCCTTCTGCTCAAACTGGCGAGATATCGTTGAGGTTTCTGAGAAATTCAGTTTACACCCTAAAGTATAAAAAGCGACTTTTTTCATGTTTTACTATTCGGCTGCAAAGATAGTTAATTAGGAATGAAAGCTAAGTATATGCTGTTTTTTACCGTTTGTTGAAAAAACAATGTCTTGGGTGTTCGAAAAAGCTATGAATTTGGGTGTTTACGTGATTTCAATCGAATTCAACAAAAATAACTACTGGTTTTAGGTGTCTTTACGTATTTGTGTTAATTTCGACCCGTTATTTATTTCTAAAACGCATAATTATGTCGAACCAACGTCAAAGAGCATTAAATATCGTACAGCAACGCACGACTGATCGTGTATTTGCTCCGGCCGATAAAATCTCTGATTTCTATGCTGAACATGTTTTCAACATGGATAAAATGAGAGCCACCTTGGCTCCCGAAACTTTCAAAAAAGTAGAGAGTGCAATAAAGAAGGGTAAGAAAATCGATTTGGAAGCTGCTAGCGAAGTAGCATCTGCGGTTAAAACCTGGGCACTTTCTAAAGGTACCACCCACTATACGCACTGGTTTCAGCCATTAACTGGAGCTACTGCAGAGAAACACGATTCGTTCTTCGATGCCCATAAAGGAATTGAAGTATTTAAGGCTAGTGCACTAATTCAGCAGGAACCTGATGCTTCTTCTTTCCCAAATGGTGGTATTCGCTCTACTTTTGAGGCGCGTGGTTATACGGCATGGGATCCAAGTTCTCCTATCTTTATTTGGGGTAGAACTTTGTGTATTCCTACAGTATTCGTTTCGTACACTGGTGAGGCGCTAGATTACAAAGCTCCTTTGCTTAAGGCTGTAGAGGCTGTGGACAAAGCGGCTACTAAAGTTTGTCAACTTTTCGATAGAAATGTAAACAGAGTAAGTGCTTCATTAGGTTGTGAGCAAGAGTACTTTGTGGTAGATAGAGCGCTTTATAATGCGCGTCCTGACTTGGTGATGGCTGGTAGAACCGTATTTGGTCACCACCCTGCTAGAGGTCAGCAGTTAGACGATCACTACTTTGGTGCTATTCCAAGTAGGGTTTATAACTACATGAAAGACTTTGAGATTGAGTGTTTGAAATTGGGTATTCCGGTTTCTACCCGTCACAATGAGGTGGCACCTTCTCAGTTTGAGGTTGCACCTATCTTTGAAGATATTAACGTGGCTACAGACCACAACTCGCTAATGATGGACGTAATGGCTCGCGTGGCCGAGCGTCATGATTTAGCCGTGCTTTTCCACGAAAAACCATTTGCTGGACTAAACGGTAGTGGTAAACACAACAACTGGTCGCTAATTACTTCTACAGGAGTAAACGTGTTCCAGCCAAGCACAAGTGCAAGAGAGAACCTTCAGTTCTTAACTTTCTTGGTGAACACTATTAAGGCGATTCACTCGAATGCTGGTTTGTTGAGAGCAAGTATTGCTTCTGCTGGTAACGACCACAGACTTGGTGCGAACGAGGCTCCTCCGGCAATCATGTCTGTTTTCTTAGGTTCAGACCTAACTGCTGTTTTGGATGAGTTGGAAAACAACGGAAACATTAAAGTAGACAAGGGTGATAACATGTATATGAAGTTGGGTATCGATAAGATTCCTCACATCATTCTTGATAATACAGATAGAAACCGTACTTCTCCGTTTGCATTTACTGGTAATAAGTTTGAGTTCAGAGCAGTTGGTTCTGACCAAAACGTAGCCGAGCCAATGACGGTATTGAACCTGATTATGGCTAAGCAATTGAAGGAATTCTACGGAGTTGTAAACGAAAGAATTGACAAAGGCGAGGATAAGAAAATTGCCATTGTTAATGTATTGAGAGAATACATTAAAGAATCTAAGGCGGTTCGTTTTGAAGGTGATGGTTACTCTAGCGATTGGGCAAAAGAAGCCGAGAAGAGAGGCTTGCCGAATGTTAAAGATACTGCAAGAGCACTAGATGCTTATGTAAGTGATCAGTCGAAAGCAATCTTCGAAGAATTTGGTGTAATGTCTGCAATTGAGCTAGAGGCACGTAACGAAATTCAACACGAGAACTACATCATGAAGCTTCAGATTGAGGCAAGATTGATTAGTGAGATTGCTAGAACTCAGGTTATTCCTGCTGCATTGAAATATCAGAACAAATTGATAACCAATGCGAAAGGTTTGAAAGAGTTTGGTCTAGATACTTCTCATGTTACTGCTATTCTTGAAAGAGTGAACGGTTTGATTAATACTATTCAAACTAAGGTGCAGGACATGAACGATGAGCGTGGTAAGGTAAACGATATTGAAGGCACGAGAGAGCGTGCTATCGCTTACTGCGACAACTTGAAGGCTGCGTACTTTGATGATATCAGAGCGGCAGTAGATAAGCTTGAGGTAATCATCGATGATGAGGACTGGCCATTGTTGAAATACAGAGAAATGTTGTTTTTAAGATAAGTCTTTCCCAAGACTAAACAGAAAACCACTCTTTTGCCGGAGTGGTTTTTTTGTTTAGCTTCATTTATGGTCAAAAAACAAAAGGTTCGGAAAAGCCTTAAGCTTGGTTGCTTCGGAGCCATTTTATTCATTGTAGTTGCATCGCAAATAGCGAGTAGTTGCATTTCCTTTTCAATGACGGACAAGGAAGTTTCCGAATACTTCGAGTCGCATAACATTGCCCCAAAGTCTGTTTTTTATAGTGTGAACGATTATGAAATGCACTATATGTACGCTGACAATGGGAGAGAGGCATCGGTTGTTTTTGTGCATGGTACGCCCGGTGCTTGGGATGCATTCATTAATTACTTTTCTGATTCAACGTTGATGGCCAACTTTAATATTGCATCCCCCGATAGACCTGGGTTTGGTAAGTCGAGTTATGCCAAGCCTATTCGGTCGTTGCAAGAGCAGGCCGCTTTAATGAAGCCTATGATTGAAGCGCTGCCTGAACCTAGGATTTTGGTTGGCCACTCGCTAGGCGGACCAATAATAGCGCGCATGGCTATGGATTACCCAGAGTTGATTGATGGTTTGGTGTTTCTAGCACCTGCCTTAGATCCTGCGCTTGAACCTGATGAAGATTGGTTTCGAGTACCGATGCGTTGGCCTGTTATTGGGGCAATTGCTCCAAAGATCTTTAGAATCTCTAACGAGGAGCTTATTTTTCTTGATGAAGAGTTAGAGGAAATGCTACCACTTTGGGAGGGCGTTACGGCTCCCTCTATCATTGTACAAGGCAGTGCCGATAAGTTGGTTCATCCGGGGAATGGTGCTTTTGCAGATAGTGTATTGGTAAATGCCCCTCACGAACTTGTAATGCTAGAAGGGCAAAATCACTTTTTGCCATGGAATGAGCATGGATTGGTTGTAGAAAGTGTAATGGGACTTTTGAAGTACCTGAATGAGGAAGGACATTAATTAAGTGCCTCCATTTGGTCTAAAACCTCCTGTGCTTCGGCCATTTTTAGATCGCTCGCTTTTCTATCAACATGCGAGAGTTTGTAAGCATCTTTTATAAGCTTTTCGTACTTGGCCTTTAATTTTTCTTTTTCTGACTTTTTAAGGAATCCGAACATCTGCTTTTTTTCGATTTAACTGCCAGTTGGTTGAGAATGTTTAATCCATTTTCAGTTCACCATTCTCATAAAGTTCGGTTTCTTTGATTCGGCCAGAACGGGTGAAGATTTGCCAGATGCCTTCTTTTACACCATCAATCAGTTGACCCGATGTAAGTTTTCGGCTTTTCTCATCAAAGAATGTCCAAGTGCCATTTGGTAGTCCGTCTTTGTATGGGCCTTGTGAAAAAATTGAACCATCGGCTCGGTAGTTGGTAATAGTGCCGTTTCCGTTAATCAAAGAGCCTGTGTTTAATTCATTGCCGTCTTCATCGGTATAGGCAGAGATTTTAAGTAGTTTTCCTTCCTCCCAGGTCTCTTCTTTCATGGTGTCCCCATTTGAATGAAAGTATCCCCAGAGTCCATTTTTTTGGCCGTTTTTATAATTGCCGATAGACTCAAGCTGACCATTTGGGTAATAGTAAAACCACTGACCTTGTTCTTGGTCTGCCACGAACTCACCTTCGCCAATCAAGGCGCCATTTTCATCAAAGTATTTCCAAACTCCAGACTTTGAGTCGTTTTGGTAAACACCAAATTCTGAAGTCATTCCGTTTTCGTGAAAGAACTTCCAAATGCCAGATTTAACACCAAGGTTGTAAACCCCTTTTACAGCGTTTGCACCATTTGGGTGATACTGCACATAAATGCTATCAACCAGACCGAGTCTATAATGGCTAATAGATTCTATCTTACCGTCTTCATAATAATTGTACGATGTGCCGATCGGCTTATCGTCCTTGTAAGAAATTTCAGAGGCCTTTCTGCCGTTTACATGGTAGGCAATCCAGTCGCCAATGCGTTTGCCGTTGTCGTAATATTCTACAGCTGCTGGTCGATCGAGCATAAAATAGTACTCCCATTTTCCATCTCGATTCCCCTTCACCATTTGGCCAATTTCAAGCGGTACAATGCCATCAAAATCGTACTTTATCCACTCACCGTCAATTAGTCCGTTTTTATAATTGGTTTTAAGCATTCGCTCTCCGTATTCATCAAACTGAATGTACTCGCCTTCTAACTTTCCATTTTTGTAATAAGAAGAAATGCTTTGTTTACCATTTGTATGAAAGGCAATCCAATGCCCTTTTTTTAGCCCGTTTTCAAATTCTCCAGCTTCTAAGCGTGATTCATCTTTTCGGAAAGATTCCCAAGTACCGTTTAGTCGGTTGTCAATAAAGCTGGTTTTTACAGCTACCGTTCCGTTATCATGAAAGAGAATGTATGGTCCGGCTAAAAAACCTTGGCTGTAGCTCAGGCGAGACTTCTCTTTTCTATTTAAGAAAATGTACCAAGTGCCTTCACGTTGTCCGTCAATATATTTACCTCGATGAAAATACAGGCTATCCTTTGAGTACGCTACCCAAAGCCCGGTTCTTTGTCCGTTGGCATATGTTCCCTCGTAAGTAAGCGATGGGTCTTCGGACGGAAAGATGAGTTCAAAATCTTCTTGAGCACTAAGGCCGAAGGTGAATAGGAAAGTTATAAGTAAGAGCAGGTATTTTCTATTGTCCATATAGTGATTGGCAGCTTTGCTTGGCTATGCCTGTTTAATCAAATATTAAGCCAAGTCTGTGTTTGAACAAACTATCGCTTCAAAGCATTCCATTCCTAAACGATGAAAGTGGGGGAGTTGATTCAAATTAAATCGTTTAGATACTCTAATTTCTTTACACATGCTGGTCTTTTCGGTTAGAAGTGCGTGATTGTTGTGTGTTATTTCTATGTATTCCGTGTCTTTAAGCGGTTCTTTCCAAATATTTTCGCCACATGAAAATAGGAATTCCTTGTCTAGCAAAACCTGCCAATTGGGGCAGTGGTTCTTTAAATATGTTCCGGAAAGAATAAGGTTGAACGAGAAATGATGCCCATACCAAACTACTGTGCGGAAGGTATAGATATGCTGTTTTTCAAATTGAGCAGGAAAGTCTAATACCTGAAAAGGGTAACCGTAGTGAAGGTTCCCTTTGGTGGCTTTGGCTGCAGCCTTGTGTGTGGAAACAGGTAGTGCGATTCCCTTTCTATCGAGTAGTGCTATAAGGTTGTCTCGAAAACTTTGAAGCAACTCCGCGATTTTCTCATCCAACTGGTTTTTTCTATCGAAGTTAGCTTTGTTAGAGAGAAAATCATGGAGTTCATCATTTAGCATAGTTTACCATTTTATAAGTGCCGATGCCCAAGTAAAACCACTACCGAAAGCAGCCAAACAAAGCACCATATCTTCCTTAATTAGGCCTTTTTCATAAGCCTCGCTCATGGCAATTGGAATGGATGCCGCGGTGGTATTACCGTAGTACATAATGTTGTTGAAAACTTTATCATCGGGTAGCTTAAACTGCCCCTGTACAAAGTTGCTAATTCTAAGATTTGCCTGATGCGGTATAAGCAAATCGATATCTGAAACACCCATTTGGTTGTGTTCAAGTGCTTCTTTTATTACTTCGCTAAAACGAACTACAGCGTGCTTAAACACTGTATTTCCGTTCATAGTAAGGTTGAAAGACTTGCCATCGAGCAGCTCTTTGGATAGTCTCACTTTTCGGCTAGAGCCCGGATCTTTCACGTATAGCTCTTCGGCAAAATCGCCATCTGCATGTAGGTGGGTAGAAAGTATGCCCTTTTGCTCGTCCGTAGCCCTTAAAATTGCTGCTCCGGCACCATCTGCAAATATTACTGAGCTAGATCGGCCTTCGGTAGATTTGTCTAGGGCAGAAGATTGTATTTCGGCACCTACCACCAATATAGTTTTGTACATGCCTGATTTTATAAACTGGTCGGCTACAGATAGTCCATAGATGAATCCAGAGCATGCATTTCTTATGTCGAGCGCCCCAATGCCCTGTAAGCCTAGTTCTCGCTGTAATAAAACACCAGAGCCTGGGAAAAAGTAATCGGGTGTAATTGTGGCAAAAACAATGAAGTCGATTTCCGAAACTTCAATTCCGGCACGTTGCACAGCCATATCTGTGGCTCGTTTGGCCATGTTCGATACGGTGTCTTTTTCTGGATTAAACCACCTTCTTTCGTTAATTCCCGTGCGTTCGACTATCCATTCATCACTAGTGTCCATTATCTTCTCCAAGTCGTGGTTGGTCACCACTTTCTCCGGCACATAATGGCCTATTCCTATGATTTTTGAGTTCTTCATGCAATCGTTTTAAAAGTTGAAATTTAAAGAAATTATCTAAAGCGTAGCACCATCTTAACAAAATGCTGAGCAATGTATTTCAACTGAAGGCGTCAAAATGATGTGAATGGGCGAAACCGCTTTTTAATTTTGTGCAAATTGAACCCCTGTTTTTCAACCGAATAGAAACTTATTACTTCAAATAAATAAGGAAACCCCATGAAGGCTCTTCCGTAACATTGAAGGTGAGGAAATCGAGTAGAATGAATCGAGGAATGTATATGCACTGGCTATCGGTGATAGCATTGGCTACTGCTACGTTAAGTTGCGGCCCCAACAAGGAGCGACTTAGCGCAGACCAAGTAATTGACAAGGCCATTGAAAGGCATGGAGGGGAGAAGTACGACAACATGGAGGTGGAGTTCGATTTTAGAAGCCGACACTTTCGTGCAAAAATAAGCGAAGGACAATATGTGTACGAACGCAGTTTTAAAACCAAAGATGGCTGGGTAACTGATGTACTAGATAATGACCACTTTAAAAGAATGGTGGGAGAAAAAGAAGTTGACCTTACCGTTGAGAACCTCAAAACTTACCGCAGGGCGACTAACTCAGTAATTTATTTTGCCCTTTTACCCTTCAATTTGGATGATCCTGTGGTGAACAGGCAACTGATGAAGTCGGTGAGTATTAAAGGGGAGCCTTATTACAAAGTAGAAATTACCTATGGCAACAATGGCGGGGGCGAAGAGTTCGAAAACGCTTATGTGTATTGGATTCACAAAGAAAACTTCACAATAGACTACTTAGCTTATAGCTTTAACATCAATGGCGGAGGAGTTCGTTTCCGTGAAGCTGTTGACATTCAAGAGGTGCAAGGAATTCGCTTCCAAGATTATCTGAATTACACCATAGATACGGACTTTCCTGCCCAAGAGCTAGACTACGCCTACCAAACTGGTAAACTCAAGTTGGTCTCAGAAATTAGGTTAGAGAATATTCAGGTTAAATTGAACGCTAAGCCTTAATTGAAAAGCGTTAGGTTGCCAAACTGATTGGCAGGCGGAACTCGCTCCCAAAGTTTCGAATCGTTAAAGTTCGGGTCAGCCAATTTAGGGTTGATGGTGTATTTGTCTAGGTCATTCGGTTGGTAAGGCTTAATAAACTCTAAAAGGCTGTCGTCTTTCGTGTCTTCATTCAGCCATTCAATCAACAAATCTTCATTCAGAATGGCCGGCATTCTTTCAGAAACTTCGCTTACGGTGTTATTAGCAGCAGTCGTAATCATCATAAATGTGTTTACAACAGCTCCGTCCTCATCTTCAAAACTATCCCAAAGACCGGCAATGGCGAATAGGTTATTCTCTCCAATATAAAAACGGTAGGGCACTTTTTCTTTTTTAGCTATTTCCTTCCAAGCATAAAAACTATCGGCCAAAATGACGCAACGCCTATTCGAAAAGTTCTTCTTTAAGCTGGATTTCGTCTGAATCTCTTCCGCGGGAGCGAAGAGTAGCTTACCGCTTACACTCTTACTTTTGCTAAATGCCTCTGTACTTCCCCAGTGTACTAATTCTACTTTTTCTGGGTTGGCGCTGGTAATTATCGGTAGTTTTTGAGTTGGGTTGGCATTATAAGTAGGCTGATAATTCTCAGGCAGTTCTACGCTAAACTGTTTGGCAATCTTTTGAGGGTCAGTGGCTATAGAGAAATTAGTCAGCATTTATGTCGAATTGTTGGTTAGTTGAAGATCGATAAAAATGCTAGTTGCACCAAATTGAAGAAATTTCAAAGTATAATTATGTTTCAATCGTTTGCGGAAAAACCCAAATAAATGGAACCGAGAATGACGTAACATTAGTTTGATTATAGATTGAATCGAACTATTTTTGGTGCTCAAATTTTACGAAGAAATATGGCTGAAATCATAAAAATGCCCAAAATGAGCGACACCATGGAAGAAGGTGTAATCGCTGTTTGGCATAAAAAAGTGGGAGATCAAGTAGAATCTGGCGAATTGATGGCTGAGATTGAAACTGACAAAGCCACTATGGATTATGAATCTTATAATGACGGAACAGTTTTATATCTAGGCGCGGAAGAAGGAGATGCCGTTAAAGTAGACGGAATTTTAGCCATTGTCGGAGAAAAAGGAGAAGATTATAAAGACTTGCTCGAAGGAGGAAGTGCTAATGGCTCTACTGAGCAAGAAGAAGCTACTGAAGCTGCGGCAGAAGAAACTTCTGAAGAGGCAATTGATACAAGCGGAATCAATGCTGAGATCGTACGCATGCCTAAAATGAGCGACACCATGGAAGAAGGTGTAATTGCTGCTTGGCATAAGAAGGTGGGCGATAAGGTAGAGTCTGGCGAACTTGTAGCCGAGGTTGAAACCGATAAAGCTACAATGGAGTACGAATCATACCACGATGGTACGGTGCTTTACATTGGTGCCAAAGAAGGGGAGTCTATTAAAGTAGACGGTATTTTAGCTGTTGTAGGTGAAGAAGGTGCTGATTACGAGGCATTGATTAAAGCCGACCAACAAGGAGGAAGCGCACCAAAAGCTGATGCTCCTGCAAAAGAGGAAGCTAAAGAAAGCGCTCCTGCAAAGGAAACCGCTGCACCAGCCGCCACCGCTTCGAACACAACAAACAACGGAAGAATAAAGGCTTCACCGCTTGCCAAAAGACTTGCTGAAGAAAAAGGAATTGACCTTGGACAAGTAAGCGGTTCTGGCGATGCTGGTAGAATTGTAAAAAGAGATATTGAAAACTTTACGCCTGCGGCACAACCAGCGGCTCAGCCTGCTGCTGCTTCAGGTTCAACGGCTGCTGCTCCGGCAGTAGAGCTGCCTCAAATTGTGGCCGAAGAAAGCTTCGAAGAAGTGAAGGTTTCTCAAATGCGTAAAACCATTGCCAAGCGTTTGGCAGAGAGTAAATTCACTGCTCCGCACTTCTACCTAACCATGGAAATTAACATGGATAAGGCTATTGAGGCACGCAAGAGCATGAATGAGGTTTCTCCTGTTAAAATCTCTTTCAACGATATGGTAATTAAAGCAGTAGCTGCTGCCCTTCGTAAGCACCCTAAAGTGAATTCTTCTTGGTTGGGCGATAAGATTCGCTACAACAACCACATTCACATTGGTGTTGCGGTAGCTGTTGACGAAGGATTGCTAGTACCTGTTGTTCGTTTTGCCGATAACAAGACGCTTTCTCACATTTCAGCTGAAGTGAAAGACCTTGGAGCAAAGGCGAAGAACAAAGAATTGCAGCCTAAGGATTGGGAAGGCAATACCTTCACTATTTCTAACTTAGGAATGTTCGGAATTGAAGAGTTTACAGCAATTGTAAACCCACCAGATTCTTGTATTCTGGCTGTTGGTGGTATTAAACAAACACCAATTGTTAAGGATGGCCAAATGGTAATTGGTAACATTATGAAGGTGACAATGTCTTGCGACCACCGCGTGGTTGACGGTGCAATTGGTTCTGCTTTCTTGCAAACGTTCAAACAGTACTTAGAAGATCCGATCAGGATTCTTGTTTAATAAACAGTTAACGAAACTTACAAAGTCCCGTAGAAATATGGGACTTTGTTTTTTAAGCCTATGACAAAAATTAGATCAACCACCGTGCTAGCGGTGAAACATAACGGCTCAATTTCGATAGGAGCTGACGGACAGGCCACAATGGGTAATACTGTGGCTAAAAGCAACGTAAAAAAGATAAGAAAACTGCAAGACGGTAAAATTGTAACCGGTTTTGCTGGCTCTACTGCCGATGCATTTACTTTGCTAGAGCGCTTTGACGAAAAGCTGGGCGCTTATGGAGGTAACATGAAACGTGCTGCCATTGAGTTGGCCAAGGATTGGCGAATGGACAGGTACCTGCGCAAACTAGAATCTATGCTGATTGTGGCCGATAAAGATGATATTCTTATCCTATCAGGAACTGGTGATGTGCTAGAGCCAGATAATGGCATTGCGGCCATTGGTTCTGGTAGTATGTATGCGCAGGCGGCAGCTCAGGCCTTGGTTAAGCACGGTAAAGACCTAAACAGTAAAGAAATTGTTGAAGAAAGCTTAAATATTGCTGCTGACATCTGTATTTATACCAATCACAATTTGATAATAGAGCAGATTTCTTAAATTTGTAAGTGGAGGATTACAGCAATTCTCCACTTTCACCAACCCAACACCTATCATTTCTAACGCTCTGACTTAGACTGGAAAACTATTTCCTAAACATTGATAGGTATGAAAACCACACAAAGACTGATTTTATTAACCCTAGTGCTTTTTTCGGCAACAGCATGCTTACAGCCGCCTGTTGTTTATGAAGAACCAACTGAAGGTAGACTCTTGCTCGGTGCTACAGTGCATTTGGGTAATGGTGAGTTTGTTGAAAATGCTGCCTTGGGTGTAAAAGATGGCTACGTTACGCTTTTAGCAGACGATGCACTCGATAAACTAGATTTGCGCAAGTTTCAGGTAGATAGGTTTAGCAGTGATTATCATATCTATCCTTTTAAGAAAATGGAGCAAACGCATTCAGGTATTGTGCTTGCTCGTGCCGATGGTGAGCCAATTAATATTGCCATTAGAACCAATGAGGTTGAAAAGTGCATTACCATTGGTTGCGAGGCTCAATTACTAATTTGTAAAGGCAGTATTGCTGACGCTAGTCAGTTTAGGGTGGACTATGTGGTAATGGGGAATGAGAAAGTGAAAATTCTTCAGCAAAGCGATTATAACTCTAGCATTGGTCCAAAGTAGGGCTTAGCCACAAACTTCGTCAATTACCGATCTTATTGTATTTCCAGCCTCTAAGAGTACATCGTTGGGGGTGTTAATTGGCGGTGCTATTCTGAAGCTTTCCGGACAAGAAAGGAACCAATAAGTAATTACGCCTCGGCTAATACACTTGGTAACAATTTCGTGCACTAATTCGGCTGAATGAAACTCTACGGCAAACATTAAACCCTTTCTTCTTATCTCAATGATTGCATCGTGGGCAATTGTTTCTTCTAATAGTTGGCCTTTTGCTTCAACCTTGGCAATCATGTTTTCTTCTTGAATGGCCCTTAGGTTAGCCAATGCAGCTGCACACACTACTGGGTGGCCGCCAAATGTGGTAATATGACCAAGCACTGGGTTGTGCGTTAGGTGATTCATCTTTTCGTAGTGGCTTATGAAACCGCCAATTGGCATGCCGCCACCAAAGCCTTTCGCAATAGTCAGAATGTCTGGCACAACACCATAATGTTCAAAGGCAAAGAGCTTTCCGGTTCTACCAAAACCGGTCTGTATCTCATCGAATATTAGTTGGGCTCCGGTTTCATCGCAGCGTTTTCTTAATGCTTCAATCCAAGTTTGTTCGCCAATTCTTACTCCTGCATCACCTTGAATTACTTCGACTATCACTGCCGCAGTTTGGTTATTAATCATCGATAGGTCATCATGATTGTTAAACTCCATAAACCTAACGCCCGGAATGAGTGGCCTGAAAGCGAACTTCTTCATCTCATTACCCGAAATGCTAAGTGAGCCTTGGGTGCCTCCGTGGTAAGACCTTTTGCAAGCCACGAGTTCTGTTCTTCCTGTTAACCTTTTGGCAAGCTTAATGGCGCCTTCATTGGCTTCAGTTCCACTGTTTACAAAGTAGGCGCAGTTAAGTTGTTCTGGCAGCACTTTGGCAAGCTCAAGACCTAATTCGTTTTGAGGGGCCTGAATAAACTCACCATAGGCCATTACGTGCAGGTACTTATCTACTTGGCTTTTAATAGCCTCGACCACTTTCGGGTGCCTATGGCCAATGTTCGAAACGGCAATGCCTGAGATCATGTCCGTGTACCTTTTTCCGTCAGGCGCATAAATATATGGGCCTTCTGCATGGCTTACTTCTAGCTTTAGCGGGTAAGGGGATGTTTGAGCGAGGTGTTTTAGGAATATCTCTTCTGCTTGCATGCACGAAAATACGTAACAAATGCATAATTGCTGAGCGCTAAACGTTAGATTTGGTACATGAACCTTGCCGATAGACTCAGCCAAAAAGAAACAGTATTCCTATGGGGAACTGTTGCTTTGGTTGTATTCGCTTTTTTCTATCAATTAGGTATTTATCCACTGTTTTTGGAAGAGCCAAGAAGGGCGCTTATTGCCCTAGAAATGGTTATTCAGGACAATTTTTGGGTGCCTACTCAAACGGGAGATCTGTACTATCGTAAGCCACCATTTTATAATTGGATGCTCATTTTGAGCTACAAGTTATTTGGAGGTTACACAGAAATTGCCACTCGATTTGTCTCTGTGTTTAGTCATATTTTACTGGCTTTCATTTCTTACCGTTTTTTTAAGCGATTTGTAGACAGTACGGTGGCGCTATTTGCTTCTTTGTCCTTTCTACTATCGGTAGACATTCTCTTTTATTTCAGTGCATTAGGAGAGATTGATCTTTTTTATATGCTGCTGACCACTCTTAGCTTTTATGCGATTTATGCCTTCGGTGAAAAGAAAGCTTACTTTAAGCTTTTTGTTTGGGTTTATGTAATTACAGCTGTTTGTTTTTTAACAAAGGGGCTGTCGGCCTTGCCATATACAGCTCTCAGTTTGCTGACATACTTTGTGATAAAGCGGAGATTCAAGGTGTTGTTTAGTGTGCAGCATTTGGCTGGAATGAGTGTTTTGGTACTGCTGGTTGGCGGTTACTTTTATGCGTATAGTTTACATGCACCGGTTGAAGGTTGGTGGCAGACTTTGCTTGAGGAATCTACGGATAAGGCGACTTCTGGCGGTGTTTCAAAGTTTCTGAATCACCTAGTTTCATTTCCTCTCGATACTCTGAAAAATGTAATACCGGCTGCCTTTTTTATCCCTGCCTTTTTTATGGTGTCTAGGGGAGTTTGGCTACGGTCGAATAGGTTTGTGCATTATGCTTTCTGGATAGTTTTAGTGAATTTTTTACTGTACTGGTTTTCAATCGAAGCTAAGTCTAGGTACGTCTATCCGCTATTTCCACTCATTTGTTTAATAATGATTTATGCCGCTAGCAAGGTGAGTAGAAAAGGCCTGCTGAAGTATCAAAAGGTGGTTGCAATAGTGCTTTTAGCCATTTTAACCTTGGCGTTTCCGAGTACGTTGTTTGTAGACGATCTTAAAAGTATAGCAGGTTTACCTGTGTTAGTTGCAGTAGGTATGTTGTTGATTTGCGTATTGTGGTTTGCACTGCTAAACAAAGGAGTGAGGCCTTTGCTTGTGATTTTTGGAGTGCTAACCGTAGGGAGGTTGGCTTTCTCTACCATTGGCCCCCAAGACAGAATGCAGCATAGTAATGCAGCGGTTGATAAGTCGATAGGTTTGGAGCTTGCAGCAATTGCTGGCGAATCTCCTGTTTATCGCTATCAGGGTTTGAGGCTTTCCTTAACCGTGGTTTTCTATTTTGAAAGAGCGCATATGAGTATTCTCTACTCAAAGCCTGAGTTTGAAAAGGGGTACTTCCTTTGTGCAGTTGAAGACCTGCCCGTAAATACGCTTTACGATTTAGAGCAGGTGTTTCAATACCGCGACCAACGTATAGCCCTCATTAAGATACATTAAGCGCTTTTGCGCACTTTACCGTGCAGCTGATTGACAATCAACTCATGCATTTCGCTTGGAGTGTATGGTTTTTGAATAAAAGGCCTTTTTGCCACATTTTTCGATTCAATTTCTTGGGCTTCAAAACCACTGGTAAGAATTAGCGGTGTACTTGGGTTCACCTCTTTGATTTTTTTGGAAAGCAGGAGCCCATCCATGCCTGGAATGTAAATATCAGAAACTACAAGGTCGATTGATGTGGTTGAAAGTGCATCTAATGCTTGTTGACTGTTATTAGCCGTTACTGTTTCAAAGCCCCATTTCGAACATAACCTTGAGAGGATTTTAATACACAATGGGTTATCGTCTACGATTAGAATTCTGGCGCTTAAGTTGTTTTGGTCTCTCATCTAAACTGGTTTTGCCTAAATGTGCAACCAAAAGACCATTCCATTTGAGTTATTAGATAACTGGTAGGATTTCTTCGATAAGCTGTAAAAAATAAAAGCCCGGACTGGCCGGGCTTCTACTATATTGGAGTATGTGGTTGCTACTTTCGAGCGATAACTCTCTTGGCAGCTTCCACTATATTTTTGGCATCAATACCATATTTGGTCATCAACTCTTCAGGTGTACCACTTTCACCGAACGAATCGTTTACCGCTACCATTTCTAGTGGAGTAGGGTTGTTTAAGGCGAGTGTTTGCGCTATGCTATCACCTAAACCTCCATTCATCTGATGCTCTTCAGCAGTTACTACGCAGCCTGTTTTGGCAGCTGATTCTAAAACTGCTTCAACGTCTAGCGGCTTAATGGTGTGAATGTTAATTACTTCTGCGGAAATACCTGCTTCTGCCAATACGGCTTCTGCTTCAATGGCTTCCCATACCAAGTGGCCAGTCGCAAAGATGGTTACATCTGTACCTTCAATCAATTTCAAGGCTTTGCCAATTTCAAATTTCTGGTCGGCAGGAGTGAAGATAGGCACTTTCGGACGGCCAAATCTTAAGTAAACCGGCCCATGATGCTCAGCAATGGCAATAGTTGCTGCCTTTGTTTGGTTATAGTCGCATGGATTAATAACCGTCATGTTTGGCAACATTTTCATCATTCCTACATCTTCAAGAATTTGGTGAGTAGCACCATCTTCGCCTAATGTAAGCCCTGCGTGAGAAGCACAGATTTTTACGTTTTTCTCAGAGTATGCAATGCTTTGTCTGATTTGATCGTAAACACGACCAGTAGAAAAGTTTGCAAAAGTACCCGTAAAAGGGATTTTTCCGCCAATTGTTAAACCAGCAGCAAGGCCCATCATGTTAGCTTCTGCAATACCTACCTGAAAGAATCTTTCTGGGTTTTCTTTGATGAATTCCTGCATTTTAAGCGAGCCAACCAAGTCTGCACAAAGGGCAACTACATCTGGGTTAGTTCTACCTAATTCTGCCAGCCCAGCACCAAAACCTGAGCGTGTATCTTGCTTTTCTGTATAGCTAAATTTTGTCATGGTTGTTCTGATTAATAGTCGCCTAAAGTTTCTGGAAGTTGCGCCAATGCATCGGCCAATTGCTCATCGTTCGGAGCAACACCGTGCCACTTGTGCGTACCTACCATAAAATCGACTCCATAGCCCATTTCGGTAGACATTAAGTTCAATATTGGCTTGGCTTTTCCTGTTAAAGACTTAGCATGCTCAAGGCTTTTAACAATGCTATCCATGTCGTTACCATTGCTTTCAATTACATGCCAACCAAAGGCTTCCCACTTGGCTTTCAAATCGCCTAGTGACATTACCTCATCAGTAGGGCCGTCAATCTGCTGACCGTTATAGTCAACTGTAGCGATTAGGTTATCAATTTTATGGTGAGCCGCATACATTGCCGCTTCCCAAACCTGACCTTCTTCAAGCTCGCCATCGCCCATTAGTGCAAAAACTAGGTTGTTTTCGCCATTGAGCTTTTTGGCTTGTGCAGCACCACAGGCAACCGAAAGACCCTGGCCTAATGAACCTGAAGCTATTCTAATACCTGGTAGACCTTCTTCAGTAGCTGGGTGACCCTGAAGCCTAGAATCTAGTTTTCTGAAAGTAGAAAGCTCGCTCACTTCAAAGTAGCCGGCTCTAGCTAAAATGCTGTACCAAACCGGTGAAATATGACCGTTTGAAAGAAAGAAGATGTCTTCATTAAGTCCATCCATATCAAAACCTTCTTTGCGGTCCATAATGTGGAAATAAAGTGCGACAAAAAAGTCGGTACAACCTAGCGACCCACCTGGGTGCCCTGAATTAACAGCGTGTACCATTCGAACGATGTCGCGTCTTACTTGCGATGCAATGCGTTCTAATTCTGGAATATTAGCTTGATTCACTTGCTGATGTGGTTAATAGTTAATCTAAAATTTGAGCGGTGTGTTCTTTGGTTTTTACCTTGCTGATAATCTCTTCGATCACTCCGTTTTCGTCTATAATAAAGGTTGTGCGTGCTGTGCCCATGTACTTTCTGCCATACATTTGTTTTTCTACCCATGTACCAAATTGCTCGTGAATGCTTTTGTCAACATCGGCAATAAGCGGAAATGGTAGTTCGTACTTGGCAATAAAGTTCTGGTGTTTCTTTTCTGTGTCAGAGCTAATGCCAACCACTGCATATCCTGCTTTAAGCAGTGCATCGTAATTGTCTCTTAGGTTGCACGCTTGGGTAGTACAGCCAGGCGTATTGTCTTTAGGGTAGAAGTAGAGTACTAATTTCTTTCCTGCAAAATCAGAAAGTTTAATTGGGTTTCCATCTTGGTCTACCCCTTCAAAAGCTGGGGCTTTGTCTCCTACATTGAGGCTCATAATTCTCCTAGTTTTAATTCGAAAATTGATTCGTTGCCGGCATTATCCGACACTTTCAATTCAAACTCTCCTTCTAACGGTTTAGTTTTATCTAATCGTTCCGACCACAAAAGTCTGCGCTTCGGTTCGTAATGCATCAAAAGCCATTCTCCGCTAATGTGGGCTTCAAAACTCTTAATTCCCGAGAGCTCGTCACTTATTCTAAAGTAGAGTACATCTTGCTTTCTAGATGTCAACCGAATTTCCGGAGCGATATCATCTTTCATTAAGGTAAACTTGCCGAAAGTAGAAAAGCTGAAGGCAAATTTACCGTCTTTATACTCTCCGCCTAGAAAACCCGGATATTTCGGGTTATTGATTTGATAAATGTGGTACTTCTCTATGTCTTCGTATTGCCTTTTGGGTTGCCATTCTGCATAAATGCTGCCTTTGAGTGGGTATACATCTTCATTTACAGAAAGGTACTCCATGTCCTCTTCCACCACATGCTCTGCCTGAATATAAACAGTGTCGAACAATGTTGATTTAGAGAATCGTAGCGAGTAGCTGTCGGCCAAAAACGAGTGTTTACTGGTGGCAGGAACTCTATCTGCAAAGTTGAAGGTAAGTGTGTCGCCATTTGTCATGTCGGCCTTTAGCGGAAGTATAGACTTCAGGTCTACTAAGTATACATTTTCTGATGGCGTTTTGTACGCTGGGTCTACTACTTTCGACCCTTCTGCAGCGTACAAGGTTACCTTGGCGAATTCGTTGTTGCCAGGTTGGTAGAGTACCAGGGTGTTGTCTTGTACAAAATATGGTCGCTTTGTTTGTGGTTCACGCTTCAGCTCACTTATTGGCGCTACGCCTTTGAGGGTAAAGTTTACTTTTGAGGTATTGGCATAAGAATCCGTTAGTGTAATTTCTATATCAGCAGTTTCGTCTGCTTTTAGTTGAATAAATCCATTGTTTTTTACCTCTCGATAGAAATCTAATGTGTTGCCATCATCAATATATAGCTTGTTGTAGCGTCTGTACGTTTCTTTTTGTGCTTGGTAATTCGTATGGATTTTAATGTTTTTCTGTTCAGAAAAGCGGATGGTATCAATGCTTTGCGAAAAGATTATTTCTCCATTCATTTTAACCGATTGAATTGGGATGCCGTTTCTATTGTTCGCACCATTTAACCTATCAAACCCATATAGCTCAAGGCCAATTTTACCTGTTACCTCTAT
Organism: Roseivirga pacifica; assembly: GCF_900111145.1. Classification (GTDB taxonomy): domain Bacteria; phylum Bacteroidota; class Bacteroidia; order Cytophagales; family Cyclobacteriaceae; genus Roseivirga; species Roseivirga pacifica. The sequence continues at coordinate 1,095,864 of NZ_FOIR01000002.1, read as the reverse complement.
GGTATCTTTAAAATAAAACTGGTCTCCGTTTTGGCTTAAGTCGAAATTGAACCTGCCGAATTCGCCACCAATGCGAGCATTAATGTTCATGGCTTTTAGGCCAATACTTACCGCTGTAGGGGCAATGTTATCTTTAATTTGACTGAAGCCAATTCTTAGAGGATCGAGCACCTCGTGGTTTATGTTCCTTATTTCGAAGTGTAGATGTGGCCCCGTAGAAGAGCCTGTGTTGCCCGATAGGCCGATTATATCTCCTTTTTCAAAAGTGAATTGGCCTTTGGGAGGGAATAGGTTAGTGGCATGTGTTTTTTTGTCATACAGTTGTTGCAGCACATATTCGGCAACCTTTGGAGAGAATTTGTCCATGTGGGCATAAACTGTAGTGGTGCCATTTGGATGACTTATGTAAAGACAGTTGCCGTAGCCTCCAGGCCCAATGCGAATGCGGCTAATGTAACCTTTGGCGGCTGAGTAAACCTCGAGCCCAGTACGGCCTTCTGTTTTAATATCTAAGCCTGCATGAAAATGAGAAGAGCGTAGCTCGCCCATGGTGCCCGATAGGTAGTTTATTTTTTCCGGTAAAATAGGGAAAGCATAATAGCCTTCGTCAATACCATCGTAAACTACTTGGGCATTTAGCCCTGTGGTAAATAGTGTAATAAATAAGAATACGTATTTACTTAATCTCAACTTCTAGCATTTTCTTCCCTTCAATGTAAGCCTCTAGTTTATCGCCAATCGCGACTGGTCCAACACCTTTTGGTGTACCGGTAAATATGATGTCTCCCTTTTTTAAAGTGAAGTATTGCGATACATAAGCAATGATTTCATCTATTGTATAGAGCATCAATTTCGTGTTTCCTTGCTGCTTTTCTTCTCCATTTTTGGTTAATGAAAAGTTCAGGTTGGTTAAATCAAAGTCTTCCTTTTTAACAAAATCTGAAATAGGGGCAGCGCCATTAAAGCCCTTTGCCTTGTCCCAAGGTAAACCTTTTTCTTTCAGTTTACTTTGCACGTCTCTTGCAGTGAAATCAATTCCAATGCCAATTTCATCGTAATACTTTTGAGCAAATTTCTCCTGAATGAATTTACCTTCTCTGTTAATCTTTACCAAGATTTCTACTTCAAAATGAATGTCTTTCGAAAACTCAGGATAGTAGAAAGGTGCATTGTTACGGAGAACGGCCGTGTCTGGTTTCATGAATATAACGGGCTCGCTAGGCTTTTCATTATTTAGCTCTTCAATATGTGCCGTATAGTTACGTCCAATGGCGATGATTTTCATTCGAAAGGAATTTTAGTTTAAGGAAATTCAGGCTTTGCGTTAACGAGGCCGCAAGCCCAAATTTATTAGACTGTAACTAGAAAGACTAACTTTTGGCTAAAGATAGTGGCACGCTTTAGCGTACAATTAACCTTTTTGTAATTGTCTTGCCGGTAGACGCTTGAATAAGCAGGGAATAAATGCCGGGAGTTAGGTCGTAGGTGCTTAGCGCAATGCTTTGGTTTGGTGACTCAACTGTAACTTCATGTGTTGCTTCAATGTATCCTTGGGCGTTGATTACAATGAATTTTAGTTCACCATCGCTAGACTGAACTGAGAAGGTTAGTTCATCGCCTTGGTTTACAGGGTTAGGATAAAAGGTGGCATTGAATGAGTTGTTTTCAATGATTACTTTTTCCACTTCTGAATAGGTGAATTGGCCATTGAAGTCAGTTTGCTTTAGGCGATAATAATTGTTTCCGTTAAATGGAAAAGGGTCCTCGAATTGATAGCGCCTCACTTCTTCAACACTACCGGCACCATCTACATAGGCTATTGCCTCAAAGCTATTGCCGTACTTACTTCTTTCAATGGTGAAGTGGCTATTGTCGGTTTCTGAGGTTGTTACCCAGTTTAGCATCACTTTGTTGTCACTTGTTGGTTTAACATCAAAGCTTACCAATACTACTGGCAATGGAGTTTGTTCTGTATCGGCAGAGGCGATAGTGAACCTCGTATTGTCGGTTAAAGCAGAGATGCCTGCAAACTGATACATGCCATCACCTTGGTCGGTGGCACCCGTAATTGGAGTTTCGTCTGCAAATGTGCCGTCATTATCTGTATCTATCAATAGCACCAAGTCAGCTGCTGTTACAGATGAAAAAGCGCTTAAGTCGAATAATACATTTACACTACCCACATCAACCGAAACACCAAAAGTGTTCTCTTCGCTAACTCTCCACACCCTTTGAAAGCGTGCTTCTACACCCATAGGTATATCGTCAGTTTCAGTTGCTAGCGCATCGGCTCCATCATGTCCCCAAAATAGAAACTCACCATTTTCAAGGTTGTCAGCTCCGTTTATTCTTACCATTCCGGTTCCTTGCGAGTCGGTGTGGCTTGAGCCATCTGGTGCTTGGCCTATTCCGGCCACATCATGGTCGTAGCCATCATTGTCCTCATCGTAAATGTCGCTTGTAGATAACGATAGCCCGTATTTGGCTGCTAAATAGTTTTCAATAATAATCTTTTCGGCAGTGTTAGCCCCAGAGGCAATATGTATGATCTCAGAAATATTGCCGTTCCATAAGGCACTCGATGAAATTCGAGCAGTACCACTGACTCCTGGTGTGCCCGTAACAACAGTGCTGTTACTTGCCGCTAGGTTGCCATTAACAAATAGTTCTACAGAGCTTCCATTGGAGTAGTTGTAACTGTAAACGTAAGGCGTTGCCGCTGAAACAGTGGTAGACAAAGGAGTGGCGGTAGTTCCATCAAAAAGCCTTGCCCTAAAGCTAGAAGCTGCCGGCATGCCTAAGGTTACTCTAAAGTTTGATGCGGGTCCGCCTAGTCTGATGGCGCGTCTTTGTACGTTGGTTGGGTTACTGCCTGATGCCACTAGGAAAATACTTCCCGTTCCCACAGTGGTATAAGTAAAGTCAAGTAGGTCGTCTACACCATCAAATGTGAGTGCTGGGTATCCGTTGAGCGCATTTTCGGTGAAGATTGGTAGGTTGGTAACGTTGGAAGCGTTACTGGTAGAACCTGAGCCAGAAAGATTGTGCCAGCTCTGCACGGTTTGACCATCGGTCGCAAGGTTTGTTCCTGCGTCATTATAAGCTAGCTGGTTGGCATCGAACCATATGTCTAGATTGGAAGACCCGTTGGTATTTCCAATTCCTCCAGGTCCGGTTTGGGCATTAAGTGTTTGTGCATACACAAACAAACACATAATGCAGATGCACGCTCTGGTCATGAGTGCTGGTGGTTGAGTCGGTTACGTTTGGTTAAGGTTAAAAGATTACTCTTTCGTGCTTAAAGGTATTCCGAACTTGAAGAAATAACAATATAAAACTGATGTAATTTTATTGAAATAGTAGAATAAAAATTTATTAATAGTTATATCAAAAGTGCTTTACTACAATTTAATGTTAAATTAATTTAATGTGTATAGGGTTAATATTGGTTTAAACAGAGGGTATTTGTATGTGAGTGTTTGATATATGTATGTTTCGAAGTCAGGGGTGGTTTTTGGTAGTCAACAGGGCTTTACAAGGAAGGGTAGGAATGGTGCCGTGTTATTTGATGATGACTCTTTTCGAAAGTTTTTTGACCGGACTAAATTGAATGTTGTACATACCTGCTGATAAGTTGGAGGTCTCCAGCTCTAGATCAAGGTTGGTAACCAAGCTATCGAGATGATGCTGCCATTCGATGTTACCTTTATTGTTAACCAAGCAAATAGAAAGAAATGGTAGGTTAGGTAGGTTTGAGAGCGAGATTTTTAGGTTCTCTCCTCTGTTAATAGGGTTGGGGTAACAAATTGATTTGGCCAGCAATTCTTTTATTAATACCCTTTTGACTTCTGAAAAAGTAAATTGCCCATTGAAATCTGTCTGTCTCAGTCTGTAATAAGAAGTTCCTTTTACAGGGAAAAGGTCATAGAATTGGTAGGTGCGTAGCTCTTCTACACTTCCGGCACCGTCAACATATGCGAGTGTTTCGAAGTCAGTTCCATTTATACTTCGCTCAATAGTGAAATGGCTGTTGTCTGTTTCTGATGCGGTTGCCCATTGAATATTTACTGTGTTTGTTTCGGTCGTTTCAACATTAAAACTCACTAGGGTTACTGGGAGCGGTGTGTCATTGGTATCGGCAGTTCCAATGGTGAGTCTAAGGTTGTTTCCTAGAGCAGAAACGCTCGCAAACTGATAAATATCGTCACCTAGATGTGTAGCACCAGAAATAGCTGTTTCATCGTTGAAAGTACCATCATTATCAGCATCTATTATTAACCTTAAATCAGCAGCTGTTACAGAGGTGAAAGCACTCAGGTCAAACCGAATATTTACGCTACCAACATCCCCTTGCTCGCTTATTCGCCAAACTCTCTGAAATCTTGCTTGTACGCCAGTTGGTACATCTGATGTTTCTGTGGCTATGGCATCCCCATTATCATGTCCCCAAAACAAGAATTCGTTGTTGTCGAGATCATTAGCTCCAAGAATTCTTAGTATTCCTGTACTCTGAGAATCTGTGTGACTGCTACCATCTGATGCTTGTCCTATTCCTGCAACATCATGGTCGTAATCTCCATTGGCGCCATCATCTTCATTGTAAATGTCATTGGCCGATAGACTAATCCCGTATTTGGCCGCTAAATAGTTCTCAATTATTATGCGCTCGGCAGCGTTTACAACCCCTGAATAGTGTATGATTTCAGCAATGTTTCCATCCCAAAAGTCACCGCCTGAAATAATAGATGTGGTTGATCCAAAAATGCCTAGCGCTATGCCAAGGGAGTTTGTTCCTGAAGAGCTACTATTGGCAAAAAGTTGAGAACTACCTATTGTTCTATGGTTATAGGACCATAGGTAGGTAGTGCCGCTCGTAATGGTCTGGTTAATTGTTCCTATTTGTACACCGTTGTCCAGCCTTGCTTGCATATTGGTAGAAGAAGTCATTCGCATAGCATTGCTATAATCTATTAGGCCAGGTTCTCCTAGTCGTATCAAAACCCTTTCAGTGCCACTGTTAAAGCTGCCGGAGGCCACTGCGAAGAGTGTTCCGGAATTGGTAATCGTATGAGTGAAGCTGAATGAGTCGTTGGAACCATCAAAGGTTAAGGAGTGGTATCCGTTGAGAGCGTTCGAAGAAAAAGTGGGGCGAAACGTTGAAGATGATGATGTTGCAGCGCCTGATGCTAGCCCTAAGTTACTCCAGCTTTCTACTGTTTGGCCATTTGTAGCAAGAGTGGTGCCTGAGGTGAATGCTTGTTGGTTTGCATCAAACCAAATGTTTAGGCTTGAACCACCGCCAGAAGTGCCTACTCCTCCTGGACCAGTTTGAGCAAAGGCCGCTTGCATAAATGCATATAAACAAAGGGTACAAATGCATTGCCTGTTCATAAGTGCTAAATGGTTGAGTTAGTTCGGTCTAATACATAAGTGTCTATGTATTAGGGTATTGAATTTAACTTTTCACTTTTTTAATTACAAGGCTTTTTGCTTTTAATGTTCTTGGAATGTAAATATATTTACATGTTTAACAACAAATTAATATTCATGTATTATGCCTATAATGAAACTATTAGTTAGTATCATAATTTATCAAGGTGTGCTAAATGGTGCTTTGTGTATGTGAATCTGTACGAAGGTGTTGTATGTGCGCGAAAAGCTGCTTTTTCTAAAGCGCTATTCCAATTTTGAGACGAGCAGTAATAATTATTTCAAAACTTCTGTTACTCTTTAGATGTACTTGTTATAATTTTAAACAATACACCGCGTACACCTTGTTTAATAGTAGATGATTAACCGAAATAGCATGAGAAATAACAAATTGTATAAAGTAGTTGGTGCCATTGTGCTAGCAGCTACTGCGTATGCATGTACAACTGTGCCTATTACAGGCAGAAAGCAACTTACAGGAGTGCCCGGGGCACCAGATTCGCAGGAAATTATTGCAATGAGTTCAGATACTTATAGTCATTTAATGGACTCTGTGAAGCTTTCTACGGATCAAGAACAAGTTGCTAGGGTTAAACGAGTAGGCGATAGAATAAAAGGAGCAGTAGAGAAATACCTAACACAGAATGGATATGAAGAACTTCTGCAGGGGTTTAATTGGGAGTTTAACCTGATAGAAGATGATGAAATGGTAAATGCTTGGGCCATGCCTGGCGGTAAGGTGGCGTTTTATACGGGCATAATGCCAATTTGTAAGGATGATATTGGTGTGGCAGTTGTAATGGGGCACGAAGTAGCACATGCGATTGCTAAACATGGAGAGGAGCGCATTAACCAAACTTACGCAAAGCAAGTGGGGATGACGGTTGGCGCTATTGCTTTGGGGGAAAACCCTGGTGTGGCTGAAAAGCTCATCTATCAATCTGTTGGCTATGGTTCAGACTTAGGGCTTTTGAGCTTCTCAAGAACACACGAGTCGGAAGCTGATGAGCTGGGTATCGTGTTTATGGCCATAGCTGGTTACGACCCGAAGGAAGCACCAAAGTTTTGGGAAAGAATGTCGGCTGACAGCGGAGGCAACCAGCCGCCAGAATTTCTGTCAACGCACCCTTCTCACGAAACCAGAATTGAGCGCTTAAACGAAGCTATGCCAAAAGCATTAGAATATTACAACGGAGATAATTAGGCTAATTATTAGCCGTTAGAATTGCGAGTAGTGCTTTGGCTTTAACAAGGCACTCCTCGTATTCTTTTGAGGGTACGGCATCGTAGGTAATGGCGCTGCCAACCTGAAAAGAATAGGTGTCGGTTTTTGCATTAATGAACAGGCTGCGAATCAAAACATTAAAGTCGAAATTACCACTGGGTGATATGTAACCTGCTGCCCCCGAAAAGGCTCCCCTGCGGTTTTGTTCATAATGCTCTATCAGTTTCATTACCATCACTTTCGGAGCGCCCGTCATGCTGCCCATAGGGAAAGCATTCTTAATGCATTCAACAAAGTCTACCGTTTCTTTCTTCTCAGAGATAACTGTTGAGATCATTTGATGAACTTGTTGAAAGGAATAAATACCAAAAAGCTCTTCGACTTTTACCGAGCCACTTTTGGAGCTTTTGGCCAAATCGTTTCTTACCAAGTCTACTATCATCATGTTCTCGGCAATTTCCTTTTCGTCATTTCTTAGTTCCGAAATAAGTAATTCATCGGTAGCAGAATCGGCACCTCGTGGCCTTGTGCCTTTTATAGGTTGTGAGATGAGCTTATCATCTTCTTTCAGTAAAAACCTTTCGGGTGATGCACAAATAATATAGTGCTCGTTAAATCGCTGAAAGCACGAGAATGGCTTTGGGGAAAGCTCGTTTAGTGCCAAGTAGGTCTGGAGTGGAGAAAAGCTTTCCACTTTACCATGAAATTCTTGGCAGAAGTTAATCTCATAAATGTCTCCGGCTTCTATATGGTCAATTAGCTTGGCTACAGTTTTTTCATAAGTATCCTGATCGATAGCGGGAGTAGAGTGAGAGAAGCTCGGTTTGGAAAAGAGGGGTTCATGCTTGCTGATCTCTTCAAAAAGCGATTCATTATCCGAGTGGATTTCTACTCCGTTTGTTCCAAAGAAAATGATGTGTTCGGCTTCAAAAAATGAAATGTCAGGGAATTGAACGTGGTCGGTGTTTTCACTCGTCAATCGTTCGGTATCATTTTTCAAGTCGTAGCCTAAATAGCCAAAAAGCCACTTGTTCTGATGAAACGCCCTTAGATTTTCGAAGGCTCCATTAGCTGTTTGGCTTAGCGTGCGCTTAGCGCCAATAGCCAGGATTTGCCGAAAGCCGTTGTGCGGATAACTGATGTTGTTGTGCTGGTAATACGCAAAATGACTAAAGTGCTGCGCCCAGTCTAGGGCTTTTAAAGTCCAGTCTGGTTTGTTGAATTGTTGGTATGAGATAAAGCGCTGCAATGCCGTGATTATGGCGCAAATGTAATAGAAACTAAAGCCCAAAAAAAAGCCCGAGTTTCCACGGGCTTTTGCTATCTATAGGTTTGTTGTTGTTACAGCGCTGCGCCAGTTCCAGCTTTAAGCTCAAAACCAACGTTTACTGTATTGTAAATAAATTCGTCTTTTGCTTTATCAGCTACGCTTGCTTCGTCACCATACATTAGTTTCCAATCGGTTCTGTCAATGTTAAAGTTGGCAACAGCTTTTACTTGGCCATTTTCAATGCTTACAGAAGCAGGGAAAGTAATGTTTTTAGTAGTACCTCTCATTGTAAGGTTACCAGAAACAAAGTGCGTTGGGTTTTCAACCATTACTTCGCTAAGCGAAGCAGGGGTAAATTCAGACTCAAACTCCGCTTTGTCAGCAGTTAATTCCGCTTGAGCAAATGGGCTTACTTCAGTAATCTCAAAAGTAGCAGTTGGGTGGTTGGCTGCATCAAAAAAGTCAGCGTTAAGCAAGTGACCTTTCAATTTAGCATTCCACTCAGAGTCTGCTGGTAAATCAACTACAGTCAAAGAGTTAATGTCTATTGTAAATGTACCGCCAACTACTTTGTTGCCATCTACCAATACGTTTCCTTCAGTAATGCCAATAGTACCATTGTGCTTACCTGCTGGTTTAGATCCAATCCAAGTTACAATGCTTTCGGTAGTCGCTACAGGAATTGCAGTTGCTTCTGCGTTTGCTTTTACTGCTTTGGCATCGCTTGTTTCTACGGTCTTACCGTTCGATCCACAGCTCAATACTACTGCTGCGAGTAGGGCTAGAGCTAAAGTTGATTTTAAAATTTTCATAGCTGTTTAATTATCGATTCCGTTATGTTTCTTTATTTCGTGTCAGGACTTTTTGTGAGCCCCATTTTTTTGAATCGCAAACATAACTAATGAAGGTTTACAAAAGTTCAATGTAGGTACATATATTTTTTACATGGCACTGATAAAAGGAGTAAAAGGGATAAAACCCAGTATGGGTGAGAATTGTTGGCTGGCCGAAAATGCCACTGTGGTGGGCGATGTAAGCATGGGTAACAATTGCAATGTTTGGTTTAATGCTGTTGTACGTGGCGATGTTTGTTCCATTACCATGGGAGAAAATTGTAATGTGCAGGACGGTGCCGTTGTTCATGGTACGCTAAATCATTCCAAAACCATTTTGGGTAACAATGTTTCCATAGGGCACAATGCCATTGTACATGGTTGCCAGGTGGAAGACAACGTGCTTATTGGTATGGGGGCGATTGTAATGGACAATGCCATAATTAAAGAAGGTTCCATGATTGCTGCTGGTGCGGTGGTATTAGCAAACACAGTTGTAGAACCTAACAGTTTGTATGCCGGTACGCCTGCCAAAAAGATAAAAGATATAGATGCGAAGCTGCGCCAGGTGATTGACAAAACACCAGAAAACTATAAAACGTATACCACTTGGATTGACAAAGACTAAGCATTCCTACCATGATTGTAAAGCCCCTCGAAACAGAATATAATCCATTCTACCAGCCATATATGAACCAGCTGCACGATAGCGATGTGCTGGTTACTCTGAAAAAGCAACTTAAGTCGGTTCCCGATTTTTTATGGCAAATACCCAAAGCCAAGCACGATTTTGCTTATGCACCTGGTAAATGGACTATTAAGGAATTGATGCAGCATATAAATGATACTGAACGTGTGTTTACCTATCGGGCACTGTGCTTTGCTCGTGGCGATAGACAGGATATGCCAGCAATGGATCAGGATGTTTATTTGAATAATGCGGCTATAGCTCAGCGCCCTTTCTCATCTTTTATCGATGAATTTGTGTCTTTAAGGGTAGCCACCATTTGTTTGTTTGAGAATATTACCGAAGATCAACAAATGAATATGGGAAATGCCAGTGGTTTTCCTGTTTCGGTAAGGGCTTTGGCTGCAATGACAGCTGGCCATGTGGCACATCATATTTCCATTATAAATAGCCGATACCTCTAATGTTTTTTATTGACCCGACTAAGGAATACGCCAAACAAACCGAATCGCGTGTAGTGGTTCGTTTTCAAGACTGCGATCCGCTCAATCACCTGAATAACGCCAAGTATTTCGACTATTTTTTCAATGCCCGAGAAGATCAGGTGCCAAAGCTCTATGGTGTTGAATTAAAGGATCTTATAAAACAGTTTGATGCTGTTTGGGTTGTTTATAATCATCACATAGCCTATTTAAGATCGGCCATGGTGGGCGAGTGGGTTAAAATTGTAACCCGACTGATTTGGTATAATGAAGATACCGTGGTGCTGGAGTATTTAATGATGGATGATGAGAAGTCGCACCTCAAAACCTTAATGTGGACCACAATGAAATATGTGGGCTTAAAAACTGGTAAAACTGTCGCCCATAGTGAGCCGATTTTACAATATTTGGAGGCCACTAAATATGGAGATGTAGATTATCACGCACATGAATTTGATAACCGAGTGAAAAAAGTTAAAGAGCAAGTGAAGCTGGGTTTTTGAAATTTTGAAGAATTATTTAAATTAATAAAAGAATCATAAAACAATATTATGCAAGACAACCTCGGATTTGACTCAAAAGAGATCCAGAAATTGAAGGAGGAGATTGCCAAAGCCGGTAAAAATTTTGTCGTTATCGATTCGGATGACAATAATGAAGAGTTTAGAAACTTCTACTTTATTGGGGTTTTTAACGGTAAGGAGGCAATCTACGATGCAGCGCTCTACACTTTGCGAATGCAACACAATAGTGAAGTATTCGATCTTGCCCAGCATAAGGTAGCTCAAAAATTCCCGCAATTTAAGGCCATTGATTATGAGGAGGATGAGAACGGTGACATTACACCTTTAGATGACCTGGATGAGGAAATTGGACTTTACCTAACAGAGGTGATGGACGAGCTGGAAGAAGAGGAAACCGTGAAGGTTCAGGAGCACGTAGATATTGATGAAAACATTGATTTTGGTATTGGTTTAGATGCCGGATTGAATGTGGAAGAAATTACAGACGAGGTGATTCAGAAATTCATTAATGATTTTAATGAAGAAACCCTCAAGCTGGATACCACGCTTTATTCATTCCAATTTGAAGAGGCCTAATTGAAATAATGATAAATGAATTAAACGCCAGCTAGTTTTAGCTGGCGTTTTTTGTTTGCAAAGCTAATTTCCAATTAAAGTTGTGGCATCTAAAACATATTTGCTCAGTTTTGGCTTTTTAATCCAAAATGCTCAAAATAGCCTGGACTGAAATTTATGCGCACCCGCTGCCTAAGAATCATCGCTTTCCGATGGAGAAATACAACTTGCTACCTGAGCAGCTGTTGTATGAGGGAACAGTAAGCCATGAGAATTTTTTTGCGCCAGCCGCTCTACCCGAAGGGCTTGTTTTAAGAACGCATGACGCCAATTACTGGAAGAAGTTGAAGAGTTTGTCGCTCGATAGGAAGGAGGAACGCAAGACTGGTTTTCCGCTTTCTCAACAATTGGTAGCGCGAGAGGTGACCATAATGAACGGGACACTAATGGCTGCTAAGTATGCCTTAGAGTTCGGTATTGCCATGAATATTGCTGGAGGTACACACCATGCGTTTACCGATAGAGGCGAGGGGTTTTGCCTTTTGAATGACATTGCCATTGCTGCTAATTATTTACTGGATGAAGGACTGGCCAAAAAAGTGTTGGTTGTTGATTTAGACGTACATCAGGGAAACGGGACGGCTCAGATTTTTGAGCAGGAGCCTCGTGTTTTTACGTTCAGTATGCATGGCGCGGCCAATTATCCCATGCACAAAGAAAAGTCTGATCTAGATATTGGCCTGCCTGATGGAATTGAAGATGATGCTTACTTGAAAATTCTTAGGGAGAACCTGCCCCGATTGATGGATGCGGTGGCTCCTGATTTTGTCTTTTTTCAGTCGGGGGTAGATGTACTGGCAACTGATAAACTTGGTCGCCTAGGTATGACCATTGCGGGGTGTAAAGAGCGTGACAGGACTGTACTTCAGACTTGTTTTAACAACAACATACCCGTGGTAGCGAGTATGGGTGGCGGCTACTCGCAGAAAATAGCGCACATTGTAGAGGCGCACGCCAATACTTATCGCTTGGCACAAGAAATCTATTTTTAGAGGTATTGGCCTGTTTTTCAGCCGAAATGTACTATCAACTCTAAGCTTTATTTACTTAGTTTGCATTAACAATTTTTAAGCACACTATCTTGAATATCCGTTTCGATTTGTCGTTAATTCGATGATCAGAGAATGAATTCCCCTATGTTCAGAAAGATTAAAGCCGTATGTTTTCTTACGTTGTTCGCATTTGTGTCTGCTAAGGCGCAAGAGGTTCAGCATCAGAAAATTGAAAATATTAATTCCGCTTATAATGAGTTTAACCCGGTGCTTAGCCCCGATGGTAATAGACTCTACTTTACTCGTGCGGGGCACGCTGCCAATATTGGTGGGGTAATTGACAGGGGTGATATTTGGTATAGCAATGTGACGGACTCTGGTTACACCAAGCCTGTGCATGCTGGTAAGGTCATCAACCACCAAGGTTTGAATGGCGTGGTGGGCTTTTCTGCCGATGGAACGCGTATGTACTTGCTCAATTATTTAGATGACAGCGGAAATGGCGTTGGTACTTTAAGAAATGGCGTGGCCATGAGTACACTCGTAAATGGCGAGTGGTCTGAACCAGAAAGATTGCGCATCCGCTATTTACAGAATGATTCTCCGCACATGAGTGCCACTATTTCACGCGATGAGAAAGTACTAATAATGGCCATAAAGTCTTATTTAACGGAAGGTAATGAAGACTTGTACGTTTCTTTCGCGCAAGCCGATGGCGAATGGAGTCAACCGCAAAACTTAGGAAATGTGATCAATACTTATGCGGAAGAATGGACGCCTTTTTTAGACCACAATAACAAGAAACTCTACTTTGCCTCGAACGGCCATGGCGGTAAAGGTAGCCGCGACATTTTTGTTGCAGAAAGAATGGATGGCTCATGGACCAACTGGTCTGAACCGCAAAACTTGGGTGATGCCATCAATACTGCAGGAGTGGAGCTAGGCTTTTCCATTCCTTTTGAGGGAAATAATGCATACTTGTCGAGTACGCAAGACTCTGAAGGGCTTGGAGATATTGTGAGTTATGAGATGGATTCGCCAATTGAACCTGTGGTAGAACAGCCTGCCGCCATTGAGGTGGCGGATGAACCAGAGGTTGAGGCTACGCAAGAAACCATGGTGGTAATGACGTTTCAGGTGTTGGATAAACGCACAGAAAAACCAGTGAGTGCAGATGTGCTTTTCGAGTACAACGGGCAAGAGTTAAGAGTGAATACTGGGCAGTTAGAGCAGAATGGTGGCAAGTTTATGAAAGCTTTTGAAGAGCAAACAAAAGTAGATGTAACCATTGAGGCTGGCGGTTATTTAAAGTATACCGAGCAATTTGAAGCTTTTGCTACCACGCAAGCCATGAGCAATGAGTTTGAAAGTGGTGTGGAAACCTTCTTTTTGACCCCAGAAGATGTGGGTACTAAAATGACAATTGAAAATGTGCTCTTTAACAGAGGGAGCGATATTTTTAGTGATTTAGAAGTTGCCCATAGCCAAATAGATGTGGTGGTTAAAATGATGAAGGACAACCCAGGAATGGCTATTAGGCTGGAAGGTCATACAGACAATCGTGGAGATGCAAGACTACTGAAAAAGCTTTCGGAAGACCGTGTAAAAGCCGTGCGCCATTACATGATTGCCGAGGGAATTGATGGTGAAAGAATTGAGTTTGTAGGTTATGGTGGCGAACAGCCAGTAAGCGATAACGATAATCCTACTAGCCGCGAAATGAACAGGAGAGTAGAGTTTGTAATTATTAAGTAGTAGGCGAGAGCATTGGCAAAAGCTGAAACATCCGCATGCATTTTAAACTTCGCTAGGATTCAAAATAGGCTTCAATCATTTCTTGGGGTATTCTGGCAGGGCGTTGTGTCGCTTTGTTTACCATGCACCAATTAGTGCTGGCTTGTGCTACTAACTCTCCGTTTTCAGCTTTATATATCCTAACCAATCGGTGCGATTTTACACCAGTGAACGCTTTTACGTGTGTTTTTACAATGAGCGCTTCGCCCAAAAATGCTGGTTTTTTGTATTCAATAAAGTGATCCACAGCAAACCATGCATAAGTTGCTAGCCATTCCGGTTTTGCAGCATGCTCCCAATGTGCTTTGGCCACATCTTGTACCCACTGAAGGTACTGCACATTGTTTACATGATTCATTTCATCTAAATGCTGCTGCTCAACAGTAATGTTTAGCTCAAAAACTTTCGCCTCTCCCATGCTTAGTTGTCCTCTAGTGGTTGTCCAAATCGGATAAGATTTCCGTCCAAGTCTAGTATTGCGAACTCCCGCATACCATGTGGCTGATTTTTAAGCGGACCATTTGGGTGAACAACTCCGGCAGCTTTCATTTCTTCGTATAACTCGTCTACTTCATCAACATCAATGTAGCAAGAGGTGTTTTTAGGGAATATCTCATCGTTGGCATGCCAAAAATGGATAATAATATCATCCCGGCCGATGATGCCATAACCCTCATCGCAAAAGCCAATCTTAAAATTGAGTTTGTCTTTGTACCAATTGGCTAAACGCGGAACATTTAGGGCTGCAAGAACAGGTATGGCTTTTCTTAATGGCATTTACTTATCGTTTAAATTAAAAAGGAGCGACTTTCATCGCTCCTCAAGTTACATTGTAATGTTTTTAATTCCGTGTGCGGACTTGTTAAAAACCAGCTGCTTTATCATCTCCTCTAGGATCGGCCCCACCTTCAAGTTTACCATCAGGCAATACTAAAATGGCATCTACGCGGCCAATAGCTCCACGATCGAAGAATTCATGTCCTTTGGCTTTCAGCGCGTCAAGTGTTGCCTGATCAAACCCGTCTCTTTCGTACATAATACCATCTGGTAGCCACTGGTGGTGGAAGCGAGGTGCTTCAACCGCCTCTTGCATGCCCATATCCCATTCCACTACATTCAATATCGTTTGAAAAACAGAAGTAATAATGGTTGATCCGCCCGGAGTACCCACCACCATATAAAGCTTGTCGCCTTTGGTTACAATAGTGGGCGTCATAGAGCTTAGCATGCGTTTACCTGGCTGTATGGCATTAGCTTCGCCACCTACAAGGCCGTACATATTCGGAGTGCCCGGCTTAATGCTAAAGTCGTCCATTTCGTTGTTGAGCAAGAACCCTGCACCACCAACAAAGACTTTCGAGCCCATGCC
This sequence comes from Roseivirga pacifica, assembly GCF_900111145.1. GTDB lineage: Bacteria > Bacteroidota > Bacteroidia > Cytophagales > Cyclobacteriaceae > Roseivirga > Roseivirga pacifica. The sequence continues at coordinate 1,080,642 of NZ_FOIR01000002.1, read as the reverse complement.
GCCATTCAAAGTAGTGGTAACTGAAACTGCATTTCCGTCCCCATCAATCACCGATAGGTGAGTGGTTTCATCGCTTTCATAGCCCGCAGGCGAACCAGCACTAATATCGCTGCTTAGGGTCGCCTTCTCGCCAGAGAAGTCTTTCATTCTCTCTGTCATGTAAGCCTTTTCCGTAAGGCCATCTCTAGGCACATCCCAAAAGTCAGTATCGCCCAAATGTTCAGCTCTGTCGGCATAAACACGTCTTTCTGCTTCAGCAATTAAGTGAATACTTTCAGTAGAATGGAAACCCATTTCCTTAAGGTCAAAGGGCTCAACCGCATTGAAAAGTTGTGCTATGGCCACACCACCGCTAGATGGTGGAGGCATTGAAATAAAGCCATAATCTCTGTATTGTCCAGTAATGGGCTTTCTCCAAACGGCTTCGTAACCGGCTAAGTCTTCCAATGAAATAAGGCCGTTGCCACGTTCCATCTCTTCCACTATCAACTTGGCAGTTTCACCTTTATAGAAGCCATCTCGTCCGTTGTCTCTAATTCGGGTAAGGGTAGCGGCTTGGTCAGGGTTACTCACCATATCACCAGCTTTCCATTCTTCACCCTCATTTTTCAAAAAGTACTCAGGCATTACGGTGTTATAGGTCCTAAATGCTTCGGCATTTCCATTGAGTTTGCCAGCTTCTTTTTCTGTCAGTTCCCAGCCGTTTGCTGCTAGGTCTATCGCAGGTTGAACCAAGGCTTTCCAATCGAGCTTACCGTATTTTTTGTGAGCAGCTGCTAAACCGGCAACTGTTCCTGGTACACCGGCCGCCAAGTGGCCTCTGGTGCTTAAGCGGTCAATTACATCGCCATTTTCGTCTAAGTACATATCTCTACCACCTGCTAACGGAGCTTTTTCGCGATAATCTAGCGTAGCAATTTCGCCATTCGCCATTCGGCTGACCATAAAACCACCACCACCAATGTTGCCCGCACCTGGGTAAACCACTGCTAGCGCAAATTGAGTGGCAATAGCTGCATCGACAGCGTTGCCACCTTGTTCCATAATGTTTTTGCCTATTTCAGAGGCGAGGGGGTGAGCCGAAACTACCATTGCCTTTTCTGTAACAAGGCCTCTCTTCTTTGGTGTTTCTTGCTCTGGAGTAGTGCAGGAAGCAAGGCCAATAAGCCCTGCTAGCACAAATAATTTTAGTTTATTCATAGTATTCGGTTATTGTTTACCAATTGTGTTTTCAAACAGCTTAAGAATACGCTTGTATTCGTCTGTCCAGCCACTTGGCGTAGTAAATCCGTGGTTTTCAACCGGGTAAACGGCCATTTCCCAATTGTCTTTTCCAAGCTCAATTAGTTTTTGTGCCAAGCGCACTACATCCTGAAAGTGCACATTGGTGTCTACCATGCCGTGCGCAATTAAAAGGTCGCCCTCAAGGCCATCGGCAAAGTAGATAGGGGAGCTTCTTTTGTATGCAATTGGGTCTTCAATTGGTGTATTCAGAATGTTTGAAGTGTAACCGTGGTTGTAATGCGCCCAATCGGTAACCGATCTTAAGGCAGCACCAGCGCTAATTACATCTGGGTGCTTAAACATAGCGAACAAAGTGATAAAGCCGCCATATGAACCACCGTACATACCTATTCTATCTGGGTCAATACCGTGTTCTTTTACCAAGTATTTGGCGCCATCAATATTGTCAGAAAGGTCTTTTCCACCCATGTAGCGATAAATGCCAGTTCTCCAATCGCGACCATAGCCAGCGCTAGCGCGGTAGTCAATATCTAGCACGGTATAGCCTTTTGCTCTCAATAGGTTGTTGAACATAAACTCGCGGAAGTAGCTGCTCCAACCGTAGTGTACGTTTTGTAAATAACCAGCACCGTGCACAAAAATTACTGCTGCACCATTCGGGTTCTCAGGCTTGTAAATTCTTGCATGTACATCTTCACCATCTTCTGCTTTAAAAGTAGTTACCTCTGGTTTATACCAATCGTATTTTTGGAAGCCTTCTCTCAAGCTCTCCGTTAATTGTTTCATTTCGGCACCGGCTTTATTGTCTTGTACAAAAAGCTCGTAAGGCTGGTCTATGTAAGAGTGGCGAACGGCCAGTAGTTTTTCGTCAGGAGAAAGCTCAAATTCATTCCAACCATCTTTCTGAGAGATTTGAGTTGGTTTTCCACCTTTAAGTGGCATGCTGTAGAAGTGGCGAATGCCGGGGTGCTTCATGTTTGCAGTGAAGTACCAGGTCTTTCCATCTTTTGATAGGAACGGATCGTAAACTTCATAATCGCCTTCGGTAAGTTGTTTTTTTACCCCCTTGCTGATGTCGTAGGTGTAAAGATGCGAGTAGCCACTAGTCTCTGATTGGAAGTAAATGGTTTTGTTATCTGGAAGAAAGCCGAAAGTTCCTGAAGAGTATTCGCTACCAATACCTGGGCCGGCAATCCAAGCCTCATCTCTTTGACGATCGATCTCAATAAGCTGACCTGAGTCAGGTAGCAAACGCATGATCCAACGGTCTTTGTTGTCGATAGAAGCGAAGTGAACTACGGCATACTTGCCGTCTGCCGACCAAATCATGTCATTGGTAGAAACTTGTCTTTCTGTTGCCTCAAATTCTTTTTCCGGGTAGTCCGTTACGTAATCTGGTAGGTCTTTAATGCCAGGTAGTTGGGCAACGTCAATAGTGTAAGCGCTGTCGCCTTCTACACTGTAAATGCCCATTTCTATGTGGCCTTGCTCACCACCAACCTTGGCACGGGTGTTAAGGTCGGTTGTGTATCCCGATTGTGTTACAAAATCAGGTACAACAGTTCTTTTAGCAGGGTTCTCTGGCGCTATATAAACCATATAGCTTACAAACTTTCCGTCAGGAGAAAGCGATAGCCTGCGCACATTTTCTAGCTCAATTGGGTTTCTACCCTCGCTCATTCTGTCCATAAAGCGAGAAAAACCTCCTGTTCTGCGTGGTCTGTTGCGTTGGTCTTTTATGTAGCTTGAGGTTAGGGCTTGGTCTTTTCTCAACCAGTTGTCTTGTTCCTTGTTTCCTTCACTGCCGCCTCTGTTGCCGCGTCTTTCTTCTTCCTCTTCGCTTGTTACCTGAAAGTTGGTGAGTTGGCTAATTAGGCCGGTTTCTAGGTTGATGGTAAAAAGGTTGTTATCGCTAATAAATGATACAATGTTGTCGGTGTGAAAGTCTACGCTAGATTCACGGGCATTGGTAGCTGTAATTTGTGTTTCTTCGTCAGACTTTAGGTTTTTGATGAAAATATCACCGTTTCGTTCAAAGGCGATCTTTGTTCTGTCAGAATTGAAAGTGTAGTTGCTTGGCCAGCCTTCGCTGCTATCTTCTACTTGTTCTGGGGTACCACCACTAGCAGGCACCATGTAGGTTTCTGAAAACGGCCCTACATTTGGGTTCCACTGGAAAAAAATATGCTTACTGTCTTTTGACCATGAAATTCTAGAAGGAGAGGTGCCGATAAACTCGTCTGGCTCTTGCATAATCTCCTGAACGGTAAGTTCTGTTAATGGCCTTTGTTGTGCTTGTAGTCCAAAGACTAAAAAGGCTAAAAATGAAAGTGTGAGAAGTTGCTTCATATTCTGAATTAATTTGCCCAAACATAAACATTATCAGTAGTAAATGGATAGCCATTCATGGAGTTCATTAAGCTGTTGCTGTCCAAATTTGGGATTCAAAGAATCAGCATGGGATTTCGCTTTACTGTTCTAATTCAGTTTTTTATGCTGATTAGTGTCTTCAAACCTCGTTTTTAATAGTGTTTGTTTTTGGCACGGTTTCAGTAAATTGCGTGGTCGAATACTGAAGAAATGAAGAAACGCGTACTTGTTGTAGAAGATGATCTTGGGTTTCGAAAACTCCTTCACTTTGTGTTATCTCAGGCTTATGAAGTAACCGTTGTGGAGAATGGTCAAGAAGCGGTAGAGACACTGCAAGTTTTACCTGTCGATTTAATTGTGACTGACATTGACATGCCAGAAATGAATGGGGTTGAATTGATTTCCTTTCTAAAAGGGCATGCGGTTTATCAGCAAATTCCTGTAATGGTGCTGAGCAGCTTTAAGCCAGAATTGCTTTCTGCGCAAATAAGCATGACGGATATTGTGGGGTATTTTGAAAAACCCCTTGAACTGAAAAAGCTCAAGGAGTCTATTGATAGTATTTTTAGGGAGTCGGTGATGGCTTAATCTTCCATCTCTTTTAAATACCTGTAAATACTAGATTTCCCGATATCCAGCTTGTCGGCCACTTTAAGTACGTTGTTGTCGTACTTTTCTAGGTAGTGTCTTATTATTTTAAAAGTGTATTGCCTTAGTGTCATTTCTTCCCATAGGAATTGCCCTTCCTTTTGCATGGTATTCAAAGTAATGTCACTCGGTTCAATCACGTTTTCATCGCACATTACTGCCGATAGCTCAATTACAGACTTAAGCTCGCGCACATTACCAGGGAAGGTGTAGTTGAGTAACTTCTTTTGGGCTTCAGCACTAATTCTGATTCTACCCATGTTGTTATCTGAAGAGAATTCTTGCAGAAAATGCTGTGCAATAAGCAGTATGTCCTTGTCTCTGTCTCTTAAAGGTGGTAGCTCAATTGGCACACCAAGAAGCCTGTAGTAAAGGTCTTCTCTAAAGTTACCTTTCTTTACTTCTTCGGGAAGGTTTCTATGTGTGGCTACCAAAATTCTACAGTCGAATTTCACCACTTCATTTCCACCAATTCTTGTTACCTCTCTTTCTTGCAAGGCCCTCAATAGTTTGGCTTGCAGGTTAATGTCCATTTCGCCAATCTCATCTAAAAAGAGTGTGCCTGTGTGTGCTTCTTCAAACTTTCCTTTTCGCCTGGCTAAAGCACCCGTAAACGCACCTTTTTCGTGGCCGAATAGTTCACTTTCAATCAGTGTTTCTGGAATAGCAGCAATGTTAACAGCCACAAATGGCTTTTTCTTTCTTTCGGAGTTGTAGTGAATGGCCTTGGCTATTACTTCTTTACCCGTACCCGTTTCTCCGGTAATAGAAACCGTAATGTTTGTATTTATGGCTTTGCTCATCAGCTTAAAAACGCGCTGCATGGCAGAGCTTTCACCAATTATGCTTTTGGCAAAGTCGTACTTTTGGCCAATTTCTTCACGCAACTGATTGATTTCACGGATGAGTGAGGTACTCTTTTTTGCGTTATTAATAGAATTGAGCAAGCGGTTTTTGGTGTCTGCATCTTTAGTAATGTAGTCGTAGGCACCGTGTTTTAATAACTCTACAGCTGTATTAATGCTGTCTTGAGACGAAACAATAATAACGTTGATGTTTTTGTTGTATGTTTTTATCGCTTTCAGAACCTCTTCGCCCGACATATCGGGTAGGCTATAGTCAAGCGTGATTACGGTGGGGTTTTCATTAAGGTGATCCAAGCATTCGCTGCCGGTAGAAAATGTTTGTATTACATGGTCGGGGTTCAGCTCAACAATGTAGCGCAACATTTTTTGGTAAACGGGGTCATCTTCTACCACAAAAATCTTCACTTGCTGCGATTCGTAGGTCATTCTGTACTTTGGTTTGAGTATTAGTGAATATAAGTAATAAAGAAATTATTAAAAAAGCATAATGATCTCTGTATGTACTTCAGTTTGTTATTTCTGATATTTGACTTATGCAAGAGCTGAATTTCTTTACGAAGGAACAATTACATGGGTTTGTTAAGGTCAGAAAAGGTGAAACCAAGTTAGGCGAAAAAATTAACCTATATGAGCCAAGCAATGTTCGAAAACTGGAAGAACAAAAGAAAAAAGGTGCGCGATTCGCAATTTTGGGTATTCCAGAAAGCATTGGGGCGCTCGGTAATTTTGGTCGTAGTGGGGCCGAAACCGCTTTTAATGCCTTTCTCAATGGCTTTTTGAATATTCAGAGTAATCGTTTTTTAAGTGGGAAAGAATTCGTGCTTTTTGGAGAAATAAAAACTGAAAAGCTTCAAGAAAAAGCCAGTCAGCTAAAAGATGGATCTGATTTTTACCATCAAAAGTTGCATGTGCTGTGCGATGAGCTGGATGAATTGGTGAGCCCTGTTATTCAGCAAATTATAGCTTTGGGTTTAACTCCCATTGTTATTGGTGGCGGGCAAAACAATACTTTCCCGATTTTGAAAGGCGTAAGTGCTGCCCATAAATTAAAAAAGGGGCTTAACTGCATTAATATGGACGCTCAGGCAGACTTTCGATCGTTGGAGGGGCGGCATAGCGGCAATGGATTTTCTTATGCTAAGCAGCAGGGATATTTAAATAAGTACGCGGTTTTTGGTTTGCATGAAAACTATAACCCAGAGTATATGCTCAAAACGATGGGGGCTGATGAAACCATTCATTATCAGTTTTTGGAGCAGATCACTTATTTGGACAAGCGACTTATAGAATCGATTGGTTTTGTGTACCACGATGTAATTCCGAGTGGGGTAGAGCTCGACCTAAAGGCTGTAAGAATGATGCCTGCGAGCATTACATCACCTAGCGGGTTTTCGCTTGAGCAGGCGCGCCACTATGTGCGCAAATGTGCCGAAGGCTTAAATGTGGCTTACCTGCATCTTTCGGAAGCAGCTCCTCAAAATCCATTCGAAGGGGAGGTAGTTGGCAAAGGCTTAGCTTATTTGGTTACCGATTTTGTAAAGGCAAGTTTAGAGAAGGGCATTTAGCGACAAGCTTAAACCACCTTAATACCGTATTTCGTTAGAAGGCCAGGTAGGCCGGGCAAACTAAAAACGGCTTTGGTTATGGTGTTAACCTCTGGGTTTATGCCATAATTGGTGGCCGAAGATAAGTCGGCTTTGGTTAGGTTAGTGCGCTCGAAAACTGCGCCATACAAGTCACAATTATTGAAACGGGCTGCTGAGAGGTCCGAATTGCTAAAGTCTACTTCCTTCATGCTGCAGTTATCGAAAAGTGTTTTTTTTAGCACTAGTTGATAGAAAGAGGAAAGGTCTAATTGACAGCCTTCAAAGCGCATTTCGAGTAAAAAGGGATTACATCTTTCAAATTGAACACCAAGGAGTTTACAGTTTTTGAATGCCACGGTTTTCAAACCTGCCTCATGAATATTGGCGCCACTCAGGTCGCAACCCTCAAAAGTACATTCCATAAAGTTGTAAGCAGAAAAGTTGGCTTTGGCGAAATTGCAATTCTTAAAAGTGCAGTATTCGTAGTCGCCAAGGTTAATGTCTGTGGCGGTTATTCCTTCAAAAAGCTGGTCTTCAAAAATGGGCATGCAAGGTAGGTTTAGTGCGGCTAAGGTAAGGAGTTGAGCTTTTTGTCGAAAGACATTTAAAAGCTTTTCGGAAGAATAAATTTTTACTATTTCCATTCGATTCAAGAGAATATTTCTCTTAAGTAAAAGCATGCCCAAGTACCTATGTTATTGAGGCTCTTGTACCTATAGAAAGTGTTATTTATGCAATCGATATACTATATAGGTTTTATAAATAACGTATCGTTAAAGAGTATATAAGGCATTTTTGACCTGAAGTTTTTATCACTTATTTCGCAGCATCATTAGTAAAAAGAACTATCACTAATTCTAAAACACGAATAAAACATGACTTACGTAGGTAAAAAATTCCCAAATCTTGCAGTAGACGCCATGAACGAAATGGGCGACACTTTCAAACTAAACGTTTTGGAAGAAGCTGTAAAAAACAACAAGAAAGTTTTGCTTTTCTGGTACCCAAAAGATTTCACTTTTGTGTGCCCTACTGAGTTGCATGCTTTCCAAGCTGCACTTCCTGAATTCGACAAGAGAAACACCGTAGTTGTAGGTGCATCTTGCGATACTGCTGAGGTACACTTTGCTTGGTTGAACACTGCAAAGGACAACGGTGGAATTGAAGGCGTAACTTACAGCCTATTGGCCGATAGCAACAGAAACCTAGCTAGAACGCTTGATATTCTTGACATTACAGATGTAAGATTCGATGAGGAAATTGGTCTTGATATGTTGGAAGGTGACAACGTAACTTACAGAGCTACTTACCTAATTGACGAGGAAGGTACTGTATTCCACGAAGGAATTAACCACATGCCTGTAGGTAGAAACGTAAACGAATACCTGAGATTGATCGATGCTTACACGCACGTTCAAACACACGGTGAGGTTTGCCCTGCAAACTGGGAAGAAGGAAAAGAAGCGATGAATGCAGATAGAAAAGGCGTTGCTTCATACTTGAGCAATAACTAAAAAATAGCACAGAAATGGTTACAGAACTATCACAAGATAATTTGCAAGAAGTAGTAGCTGAGAACAAAACGGTATTCGTACAGTTTTCGGCAAGTTGGTGCGGCAACTGCCGAATTATGAAGCCTAAGTTCAAGAAGCTTTCGAACGAAATTACAGATGCCACATTTGTAATTGTAGATGCTGAGAAGTTTCCGGAGTCGAGAAAACTTGCACAGGTAAACAACTTACCAACTTTTGCTGCTTTCAAAGGTGGTGAGTTCGTTAACCAAGTTCAAACAAACAAATTCGAATCTTTAAAAGAACTAGTCGATGAGGTTGCCGCTAATTAAGCATGTTACTGATTTTATCGAAAAGAACGATCAGGACTTTGTGCTAGAGGCCATTGAAACCCTTGAGGACTTGACTGAATGCGAAAACCTAAAGGATGAAGAACTCGATGTGATCGGAGAGCTTATTTCTAACCTTTACGGAGCCATTGAAGTACAAGGACTTATAAAAGAGGGCAAGCCTAAGAAAGAAGCGCTGAATGAATTTATGAAGCGTGTAATGGGCTCTATCGATAAGTAATTCAGGTTTGAATGAAAATATAAACCCTGATTCCGCTAGGAGTCAGGGTTTTTTGTTGCTGTTTTTCCTAATCAAGGCCTCACTTCAAGTGAGACCTTGATTAATACCTAGCAGAGGATACCAAGGCTGGAGATTTCTGAACTAATAGAAAGGTCCAGTTGCGCTGAAAACTTTGACAAACTTGGTGTTTCTGTTATGATCAGTTTCTGTTTAACCCACAGCAGTTAGTGACTGAAAGTTTGTCAAAGCTGAACTTATTCACTTGGTGATTTAAAAACCTTCTTTCCTGGTAAATAATCCAACCTTATCCAGCCATCGCCTTTCAGTTCTTCAAGCTTAGGGTAATCATCTGTGTAGAAAGCTACTTGGCTGACATTTTCAATGTAATCAGGGTGATTAGGAGCGGGGGCATTGGGTACGGCTTTTACAAAATCCTTTTCGAAATCAAATAGCTTGTATTCCGATTTATTAATGGCAACATCATTGACATATACTTTCCAGTTATCATTGCCTAATGCTTGTAATGGAAATTGAGATGGTGTTGTCATTCCCATGTGTGTAGAGTAAATATGAGCTTTGGCTGCTGGTGTTTGAAAGTAGGAGAATTCTTCTTCAGAGAGTTGGTTTATCTTACTTTCAATCCAATTGCCTTCAATACTTTTAAACATCACTACTAAATTGGTCGGTATAACCATTTCGTGTTGGCCGTTTTGGGGCTTTGCTGATTCTTCTATTTCGGTCAAATATTCTTGAGGGAGATCTTTTACATTCTTACGCCCTTGGATATTTGCCTCTTGCTTGCGGTCTTTTTTGTCTTCTGTTTCTAAGTATTTCGGAATAAATTCATCAGCATAGCTTTCTGGTATGGTGAGCCAAAAGCCGTTTTCTATTTTGTCCAACTCTGAGTAGTCAGTAGTAATAAGGTTCACAAAGTGTTGTTGTCCTTCTGATATGTCTTGAGTATGGTGTATTTGAGAAGGGGCAATAGCTAAATTTGACTTGTCTTTGACAAGTGTATTGTTAACCCAAAGTGTGTAGTTTTCGTTGGAAAGTAGCTTCTCTAGTTCTTTAGAGGTTACCGGCTTGGCTTTAGTTGGAGGAATAAAGAACTGTACTTTCGCCACTTCTACATCACCATCATTTTCAATAACTCTACCTGTTTTGTCTAGCTTTCTGATTTTTGAATTGTCATGAAAGATGTATGCAGGAAACCTGTTCGTTGGTTCCTGAGGCTCTGGGTTTTCTTTTTTATTCGGCTCATTATCCTTTATTACAAGGTAGTTTACCCAAGTACCATTAGCCAATCCTGAGTTTTTCCAATGATCCTGAGTGATGAATACAATCCTAGTTTTAGAAATGTTATTCAAAGGTATCTTCCGATAATGATGGAAATCATTCGGGCTATAATCTTTTAGACTTTTAGGAGCTACTTGTTTATCGTTTAACCACACTTGATATTTATCATTGTTCGCAAACTCATTCAGCATTTCTTCTGATATATATGCTGGTGGAGGTGGGGGTAAAAAGAATTGCTGGTTTTTAAAATCTCCGGCTTTAAACTTAGTTTGATCCGCTTCTGATAGTTCTGAGAATTTTTTCTCTACGGTTTTTTCATTCTCGTTCGTAAACCGAACAATGGTGTGTGGGTGTATGGAGCTATTTATTTTCTCTAAGTCCTTTTCCTTGATAACTTCAAAGTCTGATCTCCATTTTAGAGGAAAGGGATAGAGTTTTCCTTGGGGTTCATCCGATGCCCACCAGTAGTCTTTGGTTTTGAATACAATCAAGAAGTCTATGTCAGGGTATTCGTCCTTCTGTCTAACATCAACGCGGTAGTAATGATGGAATTTATTAAGATCATATGTCTTTAGTTGACTGTTTTCAATCAAAGAATTGTTCACCCAGACTTTGTAGCGCAAATTGCCGCTGAGTTCATCTATGAAGCCCTGTTTTACTTGCATTTGCTCAGCCGGAGGGATGACGATATAACTTTCTGAAGTGGAATCACTCATTAACATACGATCCTCAAGAGTTAAATCATTGTAGCCTTTTGAAATCCAATTATTATTCTTGTCTCTTATTTTTACCCAAGTTTTTGATCCTAGTGTTATTAAGAGTGGTGCTGGTGGTGCTTGTTCTATTTGAACATTACTTTTTATTAGATCTAATGAGAAGTTGAACTTGGTTGTTCCATCAACCAACTCCCGATAGTTGGTCCATTTAAGTACTCCGGTTTCTTTATCTATGATTAAAATGCTTCCATCCGCTTCTGGACTCGCAAAACGTTCTAACTCGTTTTTTGAGAGGTTACCATATTCGGCTTCTCTAACGGTTCCCTCATTGGTTATGTACTTTAGTTTTGTACTTGGACTCATGCTTACCTTTGGGATTAGCTTTTCTCCAAGCCGTATTGAGTCGCCTTCAATATTAAATAATTGTCGATGTTTAAGTGGTTCAGCGAATTGCGCTACTACTCGTTCCCTGCCTAGAAAGAAAGCAGTTGCTGCAATGGCTATAAACGCCAAAGTTACTTTTGCTCTGGTAATGTGTTTGTTTGTTGATTTAACCATGATCTTTAATCGTTTTTTTGTTTCGCCATAGGTTAGCCTACTGGCTAAAAGTGGTTCGTTGTTCGCATTTATTTTAGCGTAATGCAATAAGGTCTGCTGGTATTGTGGTATAGAATTGTGTTTGGTATACACCCCATTATCGGCCAGAAATTCATGATTCAGCTTTATGGATTGCTTAATGAGGTAAAGTACCGGATTGAACCAAAGGAAAACGTTGAGCAACTCCATTAGTATAATGTCAACACTGTGTTTTTGTGCCGCATGAATTGCCTCGTGAGCCAATATTTCCTTGGGCAGTTTACCTGCTTTGAATTCTGTTTTATTGGTAAATATGGTGTTCAGGAATGTGAATGAACTGGAAATATCTTCCCTCAAGCACAGTGTATGTTTACCCTCTTGAATTACTTCGCCACTGTTACGAAATTGCCTTAGCCTAACCAGGTTTCGAATGAGCCTTACAAGTAAACATGCGCTTATCAGAATGAATAGGGTGGCTAAGGATTCTTGCCAGGTAATAAGGGGAGGGGCTGCGGTTGGTGTGGTAGTAACTGCTTTCGTTGAGTTGTTTGGTAGGTCAAAACTACTGGCAATTGGCCTACTGCTTTCAATTGGTGCTTGATATACAGCAGGTACTTCTACATAACTTGTTTTTACAGTTAGCTGAGGAAGTATCAGAGACAAAGGAAGAATTAGTAATAGATAGAACCTGTTGAAATGAAAGATGCGCTCTTGCCTTAAAAACAGATAGTAAAATCCGTACAGAATGGCACTGGCAAGTATGAGTTTGAATAGATACGCTATCATTTTTTGCGTGCTTTAATTTGTTCATCTACAATCTTTCTTAGCTCTTCTAATTGCTCATCAGTCAAGTTGTCTTTTGAAGTAAAGAAGGAGGCAAACTGTGCCACCGAGTCATTAAAGAAGTTCTTAATGGCACCACTCATTTGTGATGAAAAGTAGTCATCTTTTGCAATTAGCGGATGGTATTCGCGCACGCTACCGTATTTGGTAAAGCCAACCGCTTTTTTGTCTTGAAGTCGCTTTAGCAACGTGGCAATCGTGGTGTTTGCTGGCTTGGGCTCAGGGTAGGCTTCTACAATATCCTTCATAAAGGCCTTTTTGAGTTTCCATAAAACGAGCATTAACTGCTCTTCTGATTTTGGTAAGTTCATTCTATAAATGTAAATGTGTTTCTACAAATGTAGAATAACTTAAATAAAATCAAAACGAAATGTTTAGTTTTTACAAATCAGGGAATGATTATGAAACGAATCAAGACCTGACTCAAGGACTCACTTCAGGTGAGACCTCGTTTAATGCTAATGCCTAGCTGAAGATACCAAGGCTGGAGATTTCTGAACTAATAGACCAGCCGGCTTGCGCTGAAAACTTTGATAGACTTGGTGTTCCGGGTATAGTACCCCTAGGAGTTAATGACTGAAAGTCTGTCAAAGCTCGAGCTTATTTGGTGAAGGTGGAATTTACCTTAACCGAGAAAGACTTCCTTTTCTTTCGGACCGCAGCAGAAGAGTCAGCCTAGCGCACTAGGTTTATTGGCTGCTTATATTCGTAAAGCTTAGGACTATTTGTCGGACCAAACGGCCAATTCGTTACCAGCAGGATCAGTAAAATGGAATCTTCTTCCTCCCGGGAAGGAGAATATTGCTTTGGCGATTTTGCCTCCATGCGCTACTACGGTCTTCTGAATCTCTTCCAAATTTTCATGATAGAGCACAACCAAGGCGCCATTTACTACTGGTGCAGCCGATTTGTAGAAACCTCCATCTAATCCACTTTCATTAAAAGCCGTGTATTCTGGGCCATAATCGGTGAATTTCCATCCAAAGGCGTGGCTATAGAATTGTTTAACAGCTTCCAAATCGCTGGCAGCAAGTTCTATGTAATTGATGTGGTTGTTCTGCATGTTACTCTCCATCAGGTTCCTGAGCTATCTGTTCGCGCATTTCGCCCACCCATTTTTTTAGCATTTCGAATTGCTCGGTAGTCAGGTTGGCTTCTGGGTGCATAAGCACATAGTTGGGTAGCGGCATATTGCCCACCTCAACTTCTTCTACCATTTCTTCAAGCTTATGGTCTCTTCTACGTTTGCTATAGGTACCCCATTCAGAAAAGTTTAGCTCATCGCGGCCATGCTCAATGTGCTCTGCAATGGTCCAGCTTACAGGGGCTATTTTAGCATACCATGGGTATTTCGGTTGGTTTGAATGACAATCATAGCAAGCATCTTTTAATAAACCAGCCATTTCTGGGTTCACATTCAGTTGTTCTATAATGTCGTTTTCAGTTACAGGCTCAGCAATTTTTTCAGGTCTATCAACAAATTGAATGGCTACAAAGGCAATTAGCACAATAAGGAGTAAGAAATAGAATAAGCGTTTCATGGTAATAATTATTGCTTGAATTTATCGAAATAATGATTCTACGCCCTAAAGCCGATTAAGTTTTTATATGAATCACTATATTAATTGAGACAATTTTTTTCAACCTCAATTCTCTTGAATGTATACTAAAAAGAAGTACTCTAAGTGGACCATGTTGCGATGGACCAGAAACGAAACGCGTTTCTTCATCATTTTCACGGCAATTGTAACCGTTTTGTATGAAGTAGTCGGGTTGCAATGGCTGCAGTTGCCATGGACTCCAATTGCTTTAATTGGTACTGCGGTGGCCTTTCTTATTGGTTTTCAGAATAATGCCGCATATGGTAGAATTTGGGAGGCGAGGATTATCTGGGGTGGAATAGTGAACAACTCTAGAACTTGGGCAATGATGGCCCGAGATATGGTGACCAATGAGCATGCTAAAGTACCCAGAACCGAAGAAGCTTTGCAGGCTGAGCGCACTAAGTTGGTATATAAGAATATTGCCTGGTTGACCGCCTTGCGCTATGCCATGCGACAAAACAAACCATGGGAAACCGTAGCTAATAGAGGGACAAATAAAGAGTGGTTTGATGCTTTTAAACTTCCTGAACTGAATGTACCGATTGAGGAAGAACTCAGTAAGGTGTTGCCTGAGGAAGATGTGGCTTATATAATGTCCAAAAAGAATAAACAAAACGCTGTGCTCACCCTAATGTCTAAGCAGCTTAGGGAATTGAAAGAAGCGGGGTACATTTGGGAGTTTTCGTTTTTGGAGATGGAAAATGTACTGAAGGAATTCTTCTCCCTTCAAGGAAAATCAGAGCGTATTAAAAACTTTCCGTACCCACGCCAATATGCCACACTTAGCTACGATTTTGTGAACATGTTCATACTGCTTCTGCCTTTCGGGATAGTGCCCGAGTTTCACAAGATTGGGATAAACTTATCTGAGAATTTTCCATTGATAGGGGAATACTTTGTGTGGCTGTCAATTCCATTTGGTGTAATTGTTAGTTGGATTTTTAACACCATGCAGCGCATTGGTACAGTGGGTGAAAATCCGTTTGAGGGTTCGCCAAACGATGTACCCATTACCACTATGGCCAGGGGGATTGAAATCGATATTAGGGAAATGATTGATGAATTGGAAGAAACTATTCCTGAGCCTTACCCTGTAATTCGTGATGTTCAGATGTAAGAAAAATAGATTGAACGACCGTTTAATTTATTTAATAATTCGATAACGTATGAAAGTACTTTTGCTTAAGTAGAGGTGATAGTTTTGAGTGATTAACTCAACAAAACTACCTCAACATGAAAAGAAGGAATTGGTTAAAGCAAACAGGGTTGGCCATAGGTGCTGGCGCTGTAGCTCCAATGGCTGTGGCTACTACAGCACACAAAAAAGTAGCGTTAAAAGTGGCGCATATTACCGATGTACACATTACACCAGAAGCGGTATCAAGGTTTCAAGCCTGCTTGGAAGAAATAGTGAAGAAGCATAAAGTGGACTTCTTTTTAAACGGAGGAGACTCGATAATGGCTGCCGATTATAGTGACATAACACGAGATAGGGTTACCGAACTTTGGGCTGCATGGGATGAAGGTATTGCCGGTGTAAAGAAAAAGTTTGAGGTGCATAGCTGCTTGGGTAATCATGACATGTGGTGGGCTGCCCCAAACAAGTCGGATAAGATGTACGGTAAGAATTACGTGGTGGAGCGATTGGGGATTTCTAACCGCTATTACAGCTTCGATAAGGCAGGTTGGCACTTTGTGATTCTTGATGGAAACAATGATGGAACGACCCTTGATGCAGCCCAAATGGAATGGTTAAAAACCGATTTGGATGCACTCGCTCCAAATACGCCTGTGGTTATGATGTCGCACTATCCGGCTACGGGTGTTGGGCCGCATTTGGTAGGTGGCGCACATGGCGACTTTAAGGAGTTGAAAGACTTGTTTTGGAAGCATAATGATAAAGTGAAAGCCTTTTTGAGCGGTCATAATCACCTTGATGATTATGCGGTTTACAATGGTGTGCAGTATTGTTGCAATGGTGCCATGAGTGGCTTCTGGTGGGGAGAAGGAGATAAAGAGTCGGCCGGGAAAGGCTACTATTTAGAGACACCTCCTGGTTATGCTATTCTTACTTTGTATGCCGATGGTACTTTTGAAAATGAATACATTCCGCACACTTATTAATGCTGAAGGGTCTAAGGTATCGTTCGAATTGATGCTTTGAGAAAAAACAAAGGCTCGGTGACCAGCCGAGCTTTTTTTGTGCAATACCGTTGAAGGCTAGTTTCGCTTGCCTTGCCCTTGGATTACCGTGGCGCCATACCCTCTGCTTGGTGTTGCTGTAGGCGCGTCAGGAGCTACATATTCTATTGTTCCGAATCCCATTTCAGTAGAAGTACTGCTGGTTAACTTCTTAATGTCTATTTCTTTTTTAGCATCTTCTAGTGACTTGTTGCCTTTGGCATATGCCGTAATAGTGCTTTTTGGAACCATCAATTGTAAGCTTCTTGGTAGTTTGGTTTTGCGGTAGCTTGTGCCTAAGTCAATGTTTACCACTACCACCTCGTTTGGCTTAACGCTGCGCAAGGTTCTGCCATATTCTAGAATGCTTTCTTTTACCATGGTTTCAAAGGCAGGAAAGTCTTCTTCAAGTTGCTTGTAGTAGTCGTCTACTTTTGCTTCAGCATCATCGTCTTTAGCATCAGCTCTGGTAATTGCTAGGTCGGCTCTTTCTACAAAAATCACAGAAGATCTGCCGTTTGTGCTACTCATTTTCATGTCGAACATCAGTCCAAAGCCTTCAAAGTAGCTGTAGCTGGTGCGGCTTCTGCGCTTTAGTTTACCATCGAGCGAGCTTTGAAATAGGTCGTCTAGAATGCCTGCCATAATTTTTGCGTCAGGCGTAGTTTCTTCATCAAGGTCTACTATTTTCTGACTGATTTTCCCTTCGGCAGCCGACTGGTTGATGTCTCCATCAACAAAGGCTTCTAGGTCGCTGTAGCTAATGGAAGTGCTCATGCGCTTTTTGCCGGCATTTCGGTTTAAAACCCTAGCGTAAACTACCCCTTGGCCGCTGCTTTTAACCTTTTCCAAGTTTTGCATTTCGGTGTAATCCACATTGAGCATAATACGTTCGTTTGGCTTTAGCTCAGAGAGTAGGCTGCCATAATTTAGCAAGAACTCTGTGGCGGTTTTGTTCAGTTTGTCTTTACGCTTTTTATTGAGTTGTTCTACATCAACATCACCCTCTTCTTTTTCGCCATTTACTATTACAGCCGTGGCATCGTTACTAGGGAAAAGTACTCCACCAAACTGGTTGTAAGCGCTAATGTTAAAGATTACGCCTCTTCCCGGAATATAGATGCCGTTTACACCATCTCTTCGGTAAATGAAGGATTCACCTTCAGCGAACAATTCATTCAATACATTTTTCAGAATAACGATATCGCGTTCCATTTTAGGGAGTTCCGAAAGATCTTGTGTTTGCCTTCCGAATGCATCTAGCGCGTATCCTTCAACAGTTACTGCTTGCTGAGCAGATAGGGTAGCAGTAAAGCCAATAATTGTGGCGACTACCCAAATGCTGATGCGTTTTGTTGTTTTAATTTTCATGATTCAGATATTAAAGTTTGCTTTTTTCTATTGTAATCTTGTTTCTAAGTGTGTTTAAGTCTGTTGTTTCAGCCTTTAAGCTGGCCACATCCTTTTGTTGTATGGTTATGCTCAGTTTGTAAGTTCTCAGTTTAGACTTTTCTGTTTCTTCAGGTGTTTCATCTTTTCGTACCGGGTCTCTCACTTCAAAGTCGAAGGTGTAGGCTTCGGTACTCGATATTTGGGGTAGATAACTGTTAAAGTCCCTCAAAAACGCTAGCAAGCACGTAATCAGTCGTTCCTGTTGTAGGCTCACCATTTCCTCATCAAAAAAGGTGTCCATAATTTCAGCGTGCTGTTTAGAGTGCCAAACAATGCCGTTGTCGAACATGATGCGCGCGTTTCTCGCGTCTATATTTACCTTAAGACCTTCGCCCGCTTGGTAATGTGTTGCTGTTTTTACTACCCGATTTAGCAGCTGGTCGTCAGTATACTTTTTAAAGTAGTTTTCGAGTGTAATCCGTGTAATCTCGCTGTCCCGCTTCATGGGGCTGTAGGTGTCTTTGCCAATTTGACCAGCGGCAAGGTTCACCAGCGCCATAAGTAGGGCGAGCAAAAGATATTTTGAGTTTTTGACCATGATATTATCTGTTGTTAAGGCTTACAATTACGGCATCGAGCTGCGTGGCAAGGTTTACCAGTTCGTCTTCCAATTCAACTTGTCGGTTGTATGTGGCATCCTCCAAATTGGTTAATGCTGCTTGTATGCTGTTCAAATCTTCGATGCGCTGGCTTTGATAATTGTTTGAAAAGCTCACGATTAATTGACGCATTATTTCGCGATAGTCGTCAGAAAGCTGGTCGCTCACGGCTATCATATCGTTCATAAGTTTTTGCTTTTCACTGGCTACTACTTCTTTTATAAGGTCTTCATTGGTCATAGAAGCCTGAAGCACCTGCAGATTGCTGTTTAGCGAGTCGCTCATATTAGTCATGTAGCTGCGCATATAGTCCATCATAATGCCGCGGTCTTCTTCAATTATGCCGGCAACTTGAGCCTCGGTAAGGCCTTTTTGAATGGTAGTATAACCAAAGGCCAAACCTTCATCATCGTAGTGGAGGCCAAAGCCAGTAAGCCAGCCGAAAGTCATAAGCAACAATAGGGTTGCGGCCACTGCTACATACTTGCGCCAGTAGCTCCATTCGCTGTGCAAGTGCTCCGACTGTACCACAATTGGCGATGGAATTTCTTCATCGTCCAATTCATTAAAAATCATTCTGGTTTCACTCAGCTCTTGAAGCTTCGCCCGTTCTTCAGGGTGAGCTTCCAAATAGTCTGATATGCGCTGAAACTCATCGGCATCCAATTCGCCATACAAATAGGCCAAAAGTTGCTCATTAGTTGGTTTATAGCTCATAATGAATGTTTTCTCGTGTTATATTCCATTCGTCAAGGCGCTTTTTTAGGCTGCCCAAAGCGTAATAAAGTCTAGACTTTACTGTGTTGTCAGAAATGGCCATCACTTCTGCAATTTCTCTAATCTTTAGCCCTTCGTATTCTTTCATAATTACCACCATGCGCTGTTCTTCGGGCAGGGTAGCAAGGGCTTTTTTTAATAAATCTTTCAGTTCCTGATTGCCCAAAGTTTTTTCCGGATTAGCAAAACTGCTTTCAGACTCGGTGTCGGCAATTTTACTTTGGTCTTCTTTACCCTGAACTTTCATAAATGGAAAGACCCATTTCTTCTGTTGCCGTCTTACTTCCTCGTGGCAATAATTAGTAGCAATGCGATATAGCCAGGGTTTAAAACTGCCATCGTCCTTAAGTTTACCCAGGTTCTTATTCATGGAAATGAATGTTTTCTGAGTTACTTCCATGGCCTGATCGTGGTCGCCAAAGTATTTAAGCGCAAAGTTGTAAATGCGTTTTTGCCATAGCTTTATCAGCTGGTTTATGGCAACAATATCGCCCGATCGTGCTGCAGCTACGAGAAAGTCAGATTGTGGCATCAGGTTGATTTCCTTCATGTTTTAGGACATTCAATACAAGGATGATCGGGCTTTGAAAAAAGTTTGATGAAGTTATAAATTCTTTTTCCAAAAAGTGATTTACCTCTTTAGTAGGAGTTTTGGCATGTGAGCAATGGAAATTGTGCCGAAGATGCTTAATTTGAACAGCAAATTTTTTCAATTATGAATAACCGAACCAAAATACTTTCGCTTGTAGCCTTCATGTTTTTAGTCATTACTTCAAAGGCACAAACAAGCTTTACTATTGCCGAAACAGGTAATAAGATTTCCGTTAGCGGAACCTCTAACTTGCACGATTTCACCCTTGTTTCTGAAGAGATTAAGGGGAGTGCCGAACTGTTTGTAGAGAATGGCACCATTACAAATATTAAGAAGGTAGTGGTTACGCTCAAAACAGAGAGCCTAGAGAGTTCTAAATCTGGCTTGACAAAAAATGCTATGAAAACACTTCAGCCCGATGCCAACCCGATCATTTCATACATTGCTTTTGATATGCCAGCGGCAGGTAAAATTTCGGGAATTTTGAATGTGGCGGGGTACGATAGCGATCAGACTTTTGATTTTACCAGTGAAATGAAAGGTGGAAAGCTGTATGTGACAGCAAAGGGAAATATCAAATTCACTGATTTTCAGTTAGATCCACCGTCTGCTTTGGCAGGTACTATAAAAGCCAAAGACGATTTGCAATTAGAAATCAATTTGGTGCTTGAAGAAGAGAAATAGTCAAGCTGTAAAATATTAATTACCAGTATAATACCATTGAAACCTGACATATGTCAGGTTTTTTTGTAATATCTATCACTTAATTGAGTGATAGCCATCACGCTTTGGAGGGGTGTGCTTTGGTACTTTTGAATTGTTCAAACGAGCGAGATATGAAAAAGCAAACCACAACTCTGATCGCATTTTTTTTGGCTGCCTTATGCTTTGGTTTTAAGGCACAGGCACAAACTACCTATAAACTCAACCCCAAAGAATCGAGCTTTAAGGTATTAGGAACTTCCACATTACACGATTGGCACATGGAAGGAGCAGAAGCTTCTGGCCAATGTGTTGTAAATGCAGATGGAAGCATTGTCTCTGGCAATGTTACGTTACAAGCTGAATCACTGAAAAGTGGCAAAGGAGGCATGGATAAAAATGCCTATAAGGCGCTGAAAACAGGAGATTACGCTGATATTTCATTTACTGTTTCTGCAGTTGAGGGGGACAAAATATCTGGCAGTTTAACCATAGCAGGTGTGAACAAGCCAGTGACCTTTGAAGGCAACGTAAGCCAAAACGGAGACAAAATAACTGTTTCAGGGACCACAGAATTTTTACTAACCGACTTTAAAATAGACCCACCAAAAGCTTTGATGGGGACTGTAAAAACAGGAGACAAAGTTTCTCTTGAAATAAAATCAACTTTCATAAAATAATAAGGCCATGAAAAACTTTAAAATCACATTTCTGATACTGTTTGTGTTTAGCAGTGTCATGAGTTTTGCCCAGATAGATAATCGCAAATTGCTTCAGTATTATAGGGTGCCGGGCAAACAAGGATTGAATGTTTTTGAGACATATAAAAATGACACCGTAAAATTTGATGGTGTAAAAGTTAGGGTAGGTGGTGACTTTGCGCTACAGTTTCAGGGATTAAGCCACGAGAATTCAGTTGTTGGCGATCCATTGGTTGACCTAGGTTCCAATTTTAACCTGCCAACTGCCAACCTGAACCTGGACGTACAGTTAGCGGATGGTATGCGCATGCACTTGAGAACTTATTTGTCTTCTCGCCACCATGCCGAAGCTTACGTAAAAGGTGGTTACCTACAAATTGATAAGCTGGATTTTATCAAAGAAGGATTCCTTTCCGACTTTATGGAAATAGCGACAATTCGAATTGGTATGGATCAAATTAACTATGGTGATGCCCAATTTAGAAGATCTGACAATGCCATGGCCATTTACAACCCGTTTGTGAGTAACTATATCATGGATGCATTTACTACTGAGCCGTTTTTGGAAGTAGGGGTGTTCCCATCGGACTGGATATTTGTAGCTGGTGTTACTAACGGGCGATTAAACCAGAGCCCAATAAAAGGTGATGATGGAATTGTGATTTACGGTAAAGCCGGTTGGGATAGCCAAATTAACAATGACTTGAGATTACGCTTAACAGGTTCTATGTACTCAAGCTCTGATAAAGGTACTCGCGATTACATATATGGTGGTGACCGTGCTGGTGGTAGATATTACCAAACTTTGGCTACTGTAGCGAATGGAGGATCGGATTTTGACCCAAGATTTAACCCGGGTTTTGCTTATCAAACTGCCTTCCAGATCAACCCGTTTGTGAAGTTTAAAGGTTTGGAGTTCTTTGGAGTGTTTGAATTTGTGAACAATGGAGATGATGCCGTTGGCGGAGGGTTTAACCAAGTTGGGTTAGAAGCGCTTTACAGATTTGGAGCAGCAGAGCAATGGTACCTTGGCGGACGCTACAACAATGTAAGTGGCGAAAGATCTGATGCGGCAGCAACCAACGAGATTAGCCGATTGAACCTTGGTGGAGGTTGGTTTATGACTAACAATGTGTTGATGAAGCTTGAATACGTAAATCAGGAGTACTCTGGCGATGGATTTGCAAATACTCGATACCAAGATGGTAAGTTCAACGGAGTGGTTTTAGAGGCCGTAATTAGCTTCTAATTTAAACAACCGTTAGCTTTAAGTCGAATGACATTTAAGCATACAATTACACTTTTATTATTGATTTCCTCATTGGCTTTGAAAGGGCAAGAATCTTTCGAGCTGGTGAGGAAATCAGTTTTTATAGATGGCTCTACTTCAATTGGCCGGTTTTCGTGTGTTTACCAAATGGACTCTATCACTCAGGTGTCTGTGGGGAAGAATCCAGAAGTTGATGTTTTTGGTTTTCAACTACCGGTAAAAGAGTTCTCTTGTGGTAACCGCATGCTCAATAAGGATTTTGTGAAAACGTTAAGGGGAGATGAGTATCCTAATATAGAAGTTGTGGTAGAAGATTTCTACAAACAAGGAATTGGCTATGCCGGAGATATTCGCCTTACCTTAATAGCCCAAGACCATCAAATTGAGGCACTACCTTTCGAGCTGAATATTATTGAAGGCGACACCGACTATCTGGAAGGGACTTTTTTAATTGACCTTAATGAACTTGAGATATCACCCCCAAAAAAGCTATTTGGTCTAATTAAGGTGCGAAATGAACTCAAAGTAAAACTTAGGTTAGAAATTAGCGGTTAGCGGATTACAGCTCTATTCTTCATATCGTATTTCCCACCTTTCCTAAGTAGGTGGAAACGCTCTTGGTTAGGTTTGTTCTTTACAAATTCGCCCTTGGATTGATCCCAATGGGTGCCATCATAAATTAGCACATAGCTTTGCCCTATTACTTCAAAACTATTTCCTGAAACTAGCATTGCCGTATTCTCATCAATGCTAATGCCTAGTAATGTCGGGTAAACGTTCAGTACGTCAAACATATCGAACTGTCGGTTCCTGGCTAGGGTGTGTTGATCTATGGCAATGTTTTTAACAAAGCCGAAGCCCTCCTCATGATCGCCCACCATTATGGTGTTTGTTTTGGTGTCTCCTCGGGCCAAATAAGAGCCCTGAATGGTTGCTCCAGCAGAAGAACCACCAATTACACCACCTCGGTCGAGCAAACCGAAAAGCTTTGTTTGCACAATGGTGTTGAGGTATGCATCGGCTAGGCGCCATTGCCTTCCGCCAGGAAAATAAACACCACCGGCATCATCAATCGCTGCAGCAAAGGCTTGTGTGTCTGCCTCATTAGGGTTAGTTGTATGGAGTACGGTTACTTTAGCTGCTCCTCGGCTTATCCATTGATTGGTAAGGTTTTCTCTTGCAGTAGCATCTACATTGTAACCACCAGCAGTTGGTATAACTACAACATTGGCCTTTCCTTTTCCACCAGCCAATTCAATAAATTTGTTGAAGACTGCGGTGTCACGTAAAGCGCCTCCAGCGATAATCAAATGTCCACTTTTAGGGCCTGTTGTTTGGCCAATCGCACTAAAAAGGCAAGCGAGCGCTAGGGCAACGGTATAGATAAGTCTGCTCATTTTTTAAGCATTCTGGCTACTTTCGAAATCATAAGGTCTACCCATTCGGTATACATTTCGCCAGAAGGGTGCAGGCCATCGGAAGCCACTAAGTTTTCTTGAAAAGCAGCCCTGCGAGAAATAGGGGTAATGTTGAAGTATTTCACACCATACTTTTTAGCAAAAAACTTATTCACCTCATTGTACTTGTCTATGGCAACTTCAATTTGCTCTCGTTTTTCTTTACCAAAAGGTGTTTTGCCATAATCGGGAATTGAAACCACAAAAACTCTGTCGGCATCTCCACCAGCCAACTCAATTGCCTTAACCAGTAAGGCTTCGAACTCAGGTTCGTAGCTGGTCACGGTTTTGCCTTGGTACTGGTTGTTCACGCCAATTAACAGGGAAACCAAGTCATACGATTCTGCAAGTTGTTCATCGGCATTTATGGCATCCATCAATTCGTCTGTTCTCCAGCCAGTTTTGGCAATTATTTTCGGAGATTTTACGGAGTAGCCTCTCTCTACCAGCTCAGCTGCTAATTGTACGGGCCAGCGTTCTGTTTCAGAAACACTTTCACCTATGGTGTATGAATCGCCCAAAGCCAAAAAGCTGATTGGCGCTGTGTCTTGTGCCATAATAATGTTGTTGAGTAAAATAAAGGTCAGGAGTGATAGCAGTCGTTTCATAGCGCGCTTTTCCCCTAATTTAATCGGCTAATTCTCTTAAGTCAACAGGAACCACACGAGAAACTCCTTGCTCAATCATGGTAATACCATAAATAATGTCTGTAGAAGCCATTGTACGCTTGTTGTGCGTAACAATTATGAACTGCGACTCGGCCGAAAATTTCTTGATGATGGTATTGAATTTGTCAATGTTGGCGTCATCTAGTGGTGCATCTACCTCATCGAAAATACAGAACGGTGCTGGTTTGAGCAGGTAAATGGAGAACAGTAGGGAAGTAGCCGTGAGCGTTTTCTCTCCTCCAGAAAGTTGGTTGATGGTAAGCGGACGTTTACCTTTTGGTTTCGCCATAATTTCAATAGGCGATTCTAACGGATTGTCCGGATCAACAAGCTTTAAATCACAGTCATCTTCTTCGGTAAACAGCGAACGGAATACCTTGATGAAGTTCTCTTTGATTTGGGCAAAAGCACTTAGGAAGGTGTCTTTGGCAACCGTGTCAATCTCGTCAATGGTCTGAAGTAAAGAGCCTTTGGCTTCTTCTAAATCGGCTTTTTGTTCAGAAATAAAGGTGTGGCGTTCCTTAATTTCATCGTAAGCTTCCATGGCCATCGGGTTAATTGGCCCCATTCGCTCAAGCTTATCGCGTTTTTTCAGTACAGCTGCCTGAAGTTCCTCGATTGTCCTATCGTCCTCTTCTTCAATTTCTTGTTTCAGAATCTCGTCTAGGTCCAGGTTAAATTCCACCGAAAGCCTTTCTTTAACCGAGCTCATCTCCAGTTTGGTTTCGCTCAGTTTATTTTGAAGCTCCATTAAAAGCATGTCTACTTGCTCACGCTTATGTTGTAGCTCTCTTAAAGTCTTTTCCGAAACATCTATATCGCCACGCTGTGCGTAATACTCCTTTTCTGCTTCGTTTACGCCTTTTTCAATGCTTTCCTTTTCATCGTACATGTCAATCAGGTCGCCCTCGTTCGATTCTGTATTTTGAATCAAATGCCTGATTTCCGACTCGTTTTTCTCTAGTTCTTGTTGGTTTTTGGAAATACGTTGTTTACTGCTTTCAAAGGCCGTTTCCTTATAGCTAATCTCTTGCGCTAGGCTTTCCACCTTATTCTGTTTTTGGTGGAAAATCAGGTTCTTTTCGTTGAAAGCCTGCGATTTTTCTGAAAGCTTTTGACTTTCGCGTTTGGCCATGGCTTCCAGTTCGCCAATGGTAGCCTGAATTTCGTTAAAGGCAGCTTCTTCTTCTTCAACCTGAGGTCGTAAGTGATCCAAGGCGTTGGTTAAGGATTCAATGTTGGTGGAAATGTCTTCGCGCTTCGTCTTGTGGCTCGAAAGCATTTGCGCGATTTGCTCCTTTTTGGTCTTAATGGAGATGTACTCTTCGTTTACCCGATTAAACTCAGTTTGAAGTGTCTCAATCTCTGATTTAAAAGTATCGGCTTTGAGTTTAGCTAACTCGCGTTGTTTTTCGTCAAGCCTGTCTTTGATCTTTACCGACTGAGACTCCAAAGATTTAATGTCTTTCTGAAGCTTCTCTAAGTTCTTTGCTCGGCCAATTCTTTTTCCTTCGAAAAGGCCTACGGACCCACCAGAAACGCTAAACTTTCGCTTGGTGTATTTGCCGCTTTCAGTAATAAAAACCGCTTCTTCGTCCATCGGTATCTCACCAGGACCGCCTTTTACAATGAATACATTCTCCAAAATATAGCCTATGAGTTTGCGGTATTTTGGGTCGTACTCTACGATTTCCGTAGCAGGAATGGCGTTGTCGTAAAGTTTGGTGGCTTTGGCCTCGTAACGATCCAGGGCATCGAGCACGAAGAAATTTGCTTTACCGCGTGAGGCATCGCTTAGAATATTTACGGCCTCAAAGGCTTGCCTTTCAGTATCTACAATGTAGTAGTTCATGTAGCCTTCGAGGTAGTTCTCAATGGTTACTCGGTACTTCTCATCGCAGGTAATAATGTCCGAAAGGAGAGGGGCATTTTTGTTCCAGTTGGCTTTCTTTTTAAGGAATTTGATGGCCTCAGGAAAACCCTCTAAGTTTTCAACCAACGACTTGGTAAGGTTGTATTCGTTATTCTTTGCATCGAGTTGGCGACTAATTTTAGTCAGTTCTTCGCGAACGGTTTGAATGGTTTCTTCCGTTTCGGCAGTGGCTTTGCGGTGCTTTTCCTCTTCTGCTTTGCGCTTTTCGAGTTTTGCGCGTTTGTCGTTTAAGTCTTCTTCCAGTTCGCTTAGTCGCTCATCAAACGTGGCCACTGTTTCGGCTTGCTCAGTAGTGTCTGTTTGCGTTTTCTCCAGCTCATTGGTCAACGTGTCGAGCTGAATTTCTTTGATTTCAATCTCTTTTCGGAGCGTATAGAGTTTTTCTCTTTTGCTGCTAAACTGCCTGTTTTGTTCTTCAAAATTAAGCTGCGCGTCATTGGCAACCTCTTTTTGGTCTTCGTAAGCTTCTTTAAAAGAAGAAAGATCACCTTCAATGGCTTTGAATTCTTTTTCGCTAGCGTCCTTTTCTTTTCTTAGGCTTTCCAGGCTAAAAGCTGCGCGTTCATTGCTCTTTTTGTCTTGCTCAAGCTGATCGCGTAGGTTATCACTTTTATCTTGTAAGAAGGTGAGACGTTCGTTTTTGATTTTGCGTTCGCTCTCGAATTGCCTGATTTTATGAACGTGTTCGTTCAGTGTTTTTTGCCTGCTGGCTAAAAGCTTTTCTCTAGAGATGATGTCAGCCTTTCCTTTTTCAATGGCGGCTTCCTGTGTGGCTATTTTCTGGCCTATTTCAAGTTTTCTGTCGTTCTCATCTTGAATGTTCTTGTCAAGCGTTTTGAACTTACGGTTCTTTTCTTCTACTGTCTTTCGAGCGTAATGAACACTTTCCGCTTTGTACTCCTCTTTAATGCGGTAGTATTTCTCGGCTTGCTTTGCTTGTTTTTCGAGCGATTTAAGGTTCTTTTCTATCTCGAAGAGCAAATCCTCTACACGGTCGAGGTCGTCATCGGTATCTTTTAGCTTTTTGAGCGTTTCCTTCTTGCGCTTTTTGAACTTGGAAATACCGGCCGCTTCTTCAAACAAGTCTCTTCTAGAGTTCTCTTTATCGTTCAAAAGATCGTCTACCATTTTTAGCTCTATAATCGCATAGCTATTGCTGGCAATACCAGTATCCATAAACAGATTGCTGATGTCCTTCAGGCGGCACGAAACTCCATTTAATAAGTACTCTGATTCACCTGTGCGGTAGTACCTTCTGGTAATGGTTACTTCTGTATATTCGGTGGGGAGTAGGTTTTTGGTGTTTTTGAAGGTAAGCGATACTTCGGCTAGTTGCGTGGGCTTACGTTTTTTTGTTCCGTTAAAAATGATGTTCTCCATTTTTTCGGAGCGAAGCATTCTGGTTTTCTGCTCACCCAGCACCCAACGGATAGAGTCTACTACATTGGATTTGCCACAACCATTTGGACCAACAATGCCCGTAATGCCTTCATCAAAATTGATAACAACACGATCTCCAAAGCTCTTGAATCCTTTAATTTCCAGTTTGGTAAGCTGCATTGACTAGCGGTTATAGCAAAAAGTGTAGCTAGCAAAATTAGAATAAATCCTTAGATTTGCTAATACCATGGATATTGACTTTAGCACGCTCCTGTATATAATTTTCGGTATAATTTACTTCGTCTTTACTGCTACAAAAAAGAAGGGAGGAAAGGGTGCTAAAAGACCAGATGAAACTTCTCCTGAGCCTCAACGAACGGGCCCTCAGCCAACTTTTGAAGAATTATTGGAGGAGTTTACAGGTAAACGAAGAGAGGCTGAAGTAGTGCCTCAGCCAGTAGTTGTGGAAGAAGCTAAGCCCAAGCCGGCACCGGTGGTTAAACAGCCACAGCCAAGTGTTTATAATCGTGAGCAAGAGCGAACTAGCCATCGATTAATGCAGCAACCAATTTTGAGTGTTGACAAAGATGAAGATCCCGAGATTGATACTCATGAATTGCTAGAAGACTTCTATGAAGAAGATGGCGCCAAAAAAGCGTTTATTTACTCAGAAATCTTTAAGCGAAAGTATTAAGCCTTTTTAAAGCTGATTGGTAAACTCACTTTGGCGGTAGTTGCCTGGCCATTAACCACAGCTGGCTTCCAAACACTCGATTTACGAAGGGCTTCAATGATAGAAAGCTCAATTCCATGACCTAGCTTTTTGTCAAAGGTTAGGCCTTCAATTCTACCTTGCGGAGTTACGCTAAATGAAAGCTCCACATCTCCTTCAATACCAGCTTTTTTAGCTTCTTGCGGATAAACTATGTTTTGCTCAAGAAAGTCGCTCCAATCGCTCACACCAATGGCTGGCTCTGGAGACTGCTCCAAAACTAGCTGACTGGCTGTTTCTATTTCAAACTCTTTTACGGAAACTTTGCTAGTATCTAACACCGCTTCGAAAGAGAAAATGAAGAATAGGAGGGCTGCAATTGGAATTGGGAGTAAGAATTTAGCCCAATTTTTATGAAATGGTTTTTCAAGCATTTCGATACGCTTTACCACTTGGTTTTTGTTAAAGTGGCTAGCGAGCTCTAGGCCCATTCTCTTAAATACAATTTGCACCAATACTTTAGAGTAGGCTCCAGCCCCGTTGTTTTTAGCTACAGACCTATCGGCTGCATATTCGTGTACTTCTTCAAGCAACATCTTGTATAAATACATCAATGGATTAAACCAGAAGATGATTTTTAATACCTCTACAAGGATAATGTCGTAAGAGTGTTTTTGCTTGATGTGTGCTTGCTCGTGAGCGATAATTTGTGATTGCTCAGTTTCAGAAAGTTCTGCGGTATTATCCCAAAACAGGTAATTGAAAAAAGCGAAGGTAGGCAGTGTACCGTCAGTATTTACCAAAAAGTAACTGTCTTTAAATCTGGTAGCATGTCGCTTGTACCAAATGGCATCTTTGAATTGGCGTAGTTGAATGAAAAGCTTTAAACCACCCAAGAACGTACCAATGATGTAAAGGATTAACAAGGCCTCCCACCAAAGTAAGAAAGGCCTTTGCGACTTTGCCGTAATGGTATAAGAATAAGCTTTTTCTGCCTCTATTATTGGTTCGCTGCTTACCTCGTTGCCAACTGCATGAATTGAATTAAGCACCGATGGCGTGTTGGCCGGGTTGTAGTCGATTTCCAATAAAGGGAAGGTAAATGATAATACGAGCGCCCCAAGTAAGAATACTCTGTTGAAGTGGAAGTGCTTTTCTTTTCTAAGAAAGAAGTGATAAAACAGATAGAAGATGGCCAAGCAGGTTACAGCCTCTAAAGCGTATATCAGTGCACCGTTAAGTGATTCTAAAAGCTCTATGGTGGGGTGCTTCTTCATTTTTTACTTGTCTTCTTCGTTCAAATCATCTTTTACATGTACCATCAACTTCTCAAAATCCTTCATATCCATTTCGTTCTCTTTGGCAAAAAAGCTCACCAAACGTTGGAACGACCCGCCAAAATATCCACCGATAAAGTTCTTTAGGTAGAAGTTGCTATAGGTCTTTTTATCAATTAAAGGGAAGTATTCGTGTGTTTTACCGTATGCTTTGTAGCCTACAAAGCCTTTCTTTTCTAAAATTCTTATGATGGTAGAAACAGTGTTATATGCAGGCTTGGGCTCCTCCATTTTTGCGAGTACATCTTTAACGAATCCGCGTTCAATGTCCCACAAAATCTGCATTACCTGTTCTTCTGCCTTAGTGAGTTCTTTCATAATAGTATACTTAATTCAAATATTAATCAATATTAGAACTATTCGCCTAGTTTACAAACTAATGCATTAGTTTTTCGGCTTAATTGCTAATATTAGTTTTGGGTGAAAGCATAGGAGATAATATTGGCTCCCATTTTCAATGCTTTTTGTCTTACTTCTTCAGGGTTATCGTGTACTCTTTGATCTTCCCAACCATTGCCCAAGTCGGTTTCGTAGGAGTAAAAGCATACCAACTTACCTTCATAAATCAGGCCAAAACCTTGCGGAGGTTTGTTGTCGTGCTCATGAATTTTGGGAATCCCGTTTTCGAAGGTGTACTTCTGTTTGTAAATCGGGTGATCGAAGGGTAATTCAATAAATTCTAACTCAGGAAAAACCTTTTTCATTTCTAACCTTATGTAGGCATCGAGCCCATAATTATCATCAATGTGCAAAAAGCCACCGGCCATTAGGTAGTTGCGTAGGTTCTCGGCCTCAGAAGGAGAGAAGACTACATTGCCGTGGCCTGTCATGTAAAGATAGGCGTAGTTAAAAAGCTCAGGAGAGCCTACCTCAACGCTGGCATCTTGCTCGCTAAAGTTGGTGTTTAGCGTTTCGTTACAAAATTTGGCCAAATTGGGTAGTGCGGTTTTGTTTGCATACCAGTCGCCACCGCCATTGTATTTCAACTTTGCCATTTTTAGGGTTGCCTGCTGGGCAAAAGCATTTGTGGAAAATAACAATGTGAGTAGGATAAAACCGGTTTTGGCGAGTTTCATAAATTATGGCCTTTATATTCCTGAATAAGGGAACGAATTAACTGAAAAGTAGTTTGATTAAGGAAATTATTCAAACAGATTAGTTGTGAATGAAGGATTTTGAAGTTTTTGTGGAGCAGTTGTCTCACCGTTTGAACGAGCCGTTGCCTGGTAGAGATGCGCAGATATTGATGGCGCCCAAGCCAATTGATGAGAGTAGGTTTAGGGCGAACCTCAATTTTCCGCCTAAACTCGGTGGAGTAATGGTCTTGTTATTTGAAAGAGATAATGATTTCTGGATTCCCTTGATCAAAAGGCCAGAGTATAATGGACATCATAGTGGGCAGGTAAGTTTTCCTGGTGGAAAAAAAGAGAAATCAGATATTGATCTTATTGAAACTGCACTCCGCGAAACAGAGGAGGAGGTAGGTGTGGCGCGAAATGAGGTAGAGTTATTAGGAACACTTACAGAGCTATTTATTATTGCTAGTAATTTTAAGGTGTTGCCAACAGTAGGGTTCTTGCAGCAGCCACCTGAGTATAAACTCGAAGAGAAAGAAGTTGAGAGTATATTAGAAGTTAGCCTGAGTCAATTAAAAGACCAGTCACAGCGTGGTATTGAGACGATGCAGTTTGGCAAATACACCATTCACTCGCCTTACTTTGACGTGGATGGTCACAAGGTTTGGGGTGCTACAGCGATGATGCTCAGTGAGTTGCTTTTTGTGTTAGAAGAACTTGGGAATTAGCTCTCAATAATGGCGGTAGCCTCAATTTCTACCAAGTACTTGTCGTCAATTAATCTAGAAACTTCTACCATGGTGGTGCAGGGTTTAATATCGCCAAAGTACTCCTGGTGTGCCTTTCCAATGGCTTCCCATTGTTCTATGTTGGTTACGAATATTCGCGTTCTAACCACATGCTCTAGCGTTGCGCCAGCCTTTTCAAGCGTTTCTTTAATTTTCTCAAGCACGAACTTGGTTTGAAGGTAAGGGTCATTACCGCCTAAAAGTTGTCCTTTGTCATCGGCAACTGTGCCTGTTACTTCTATTACGTTGCCAACTTTTACTGCTCTTGAATAGCCAACTATGTCTTCCCAAGGGCTGCCTGTGCTATAGTTTGTTCTCTGGTCCATTACTGGTTTAGGTTTTTGATAATACGCTCAAATAAATCCTCTGGGTCGAATGGTTTGTTTACAATTGCAGCAAACTCGGTTTCATTAATTTTTACATCAAAGTCATCGGGCTGGTAAGCACTCATGGCAATAAATGGAGTGGCAGCGTTCAGTTTGCTCTCCGACTTAATCAAAGTTAGTGTTTCAAAGCCATTAATCGGCTTCATCTCAATATCCATAAGCACCAAGTCGAACTTTATTTCATTACACAGTCTTATGGCATCATTTCCATTCGATGCTTCCACAAAATCGACATTCCAGTTGTTCATCAACCTTCTTAAAACAAGTCGGTTCATGTCGTTGTCATCTACCACTAAAAACTTGGCCTGCTCGAGGTTCTTATTGTTTTCGGGGTCGGTATAAGAAACCAACGTAAAGGTTTTATTGATCTCAAAAGGAATGTTGAAAGAGAAATTAGAACCTTGGTCTTCCGTACTTTTTACCTGAATCTTGCTACCCATCATGTGCAATAGCTTTTTGGTAATAGAAAGGCCAAGACCGGTGCCGCCATACTCACGGGTAGTGGACATGTCGGCCTGTTCAAATTCCATAAAAATCGTTTCGAGTTTATCTTTAGGAATACCGATTCCAGTATCTACAACCTCAAAGTGAATGTTGGCCGTGTTGTCCTTAATTCCTTTCAAAAAGACTTTTAGTAAAACGTGCCCTTCATGGGTGAATTTTATGGCATTGCTCAATAGGTTGTTGAAGATCTGGGTCAATCGGGTAGGATCGCCCATCAGCCTATCGGGTGTATGTTCGCCAACTTCAATCAAGAGTTTTATGCCCTTGCTATGCGCCTTATATTTAAAGGTCTCGGAAATATTCTTTAGCAGATCAATTAAAGAGAACTCCACTTGTTCTAAGCGTAGTTTACCCGCTTCAATTTTGTTGAAATCGAGAATATCGTTGATGAGTGAATGAAGGCTTTCGGCAGAAAACTTCAAAGCATCAATGTATTCCACCATTTCATTGTCTTTATTGTCCATCTCCATAATATGAGAAAGACTGATGATGGCATTGAGTGGTGTGCGAATTTCGTGGCTCATTACCGAAAGGAAGTCCGATTTGGCTTGAGTGGCCTTTTCTGCAACTTGCTTCGCTTCCTCTAGCTCAATGTTCTGTTCTTTGATTAACTGGGTTCTTTCTGCTACCTGCTCCTCTAGTTCTTGGTTAATGTTCTCATGAAGCTTTTCTGTTTGCTGAAGCTGAATAATGAGCGACCGCTGTGTAATGTAGTGGTCTTCAACATCGCGTTTTATTTTGTGAGCAAGCCCAAGGCTAAAGATCACCGTTTCGATTAAAATACCCGTTTGAACGATTATTGGAGCCGAATTGGTGAAGTAGAGTAATTCGTTAATTGCCGATAGAATGGCTATAAAAACTAAAAATGTGGTACCGTAAATAAAGTATTTGGAAATAGGGTTGCCATCTTGATTGACCACGAAAAGGAAGGCTACACTAACGATTCCTGAGAGGAGAATGAAGCCGTACAGAATGTTGCCTACCATCCAGTAGTCGTTGGTAAACAGCAGGTATATATTAATCAATACAAAAAGCCCAATGCCTGAGTAGGATAGCCATTTAAGGCCAACATCCCACTTAGGGTGGTAAACCTTGCTTTCAACAAATTCGCGTGCAAAAAAGTAGTAAAACGCTATACTGAGTAGAGGTACTTGCCAGATGGGCGGAAGCACGTTGCTGGTGTTAGGAAGCAGGTAGACTTCAAAAAAACCATGTATTTGCCCGAAATAGAGTAAGTGGCAAAGCGCATAAAGAGAAATATAAAGAAATACGTTGCTCGTTCTGGTAACGTAAAAGAACATGCTGACAATAAAAATGGCTATCAACACCCCGCTAAACACACCTTCGAAGAGATTTTTGCGTCTTACTTCGGCTGTCCATTGCGATTCAGGAGTTAGCTTAAAGCTGATATTGAGCGGTAGGTTATCAGGGCTTTCAATTTTAACGTAAACCTTTTTAGTAGTTTCCGGAGCGAGGTTAATCGAAACTTGGGTATGGTAGTTATCTAAAATATCGCGCTCGTTGGCAGCAAAAAAGTAGCCAGTCTTTTTTACTTCCAAACCATCTTCTGATTCAATAAAGTAGGTTTCTTTGGCATTTCGGCCACCTTTTAAAATGTATAGGTGTGGTTCTTCCGTGGGGTTGGTTATCTGAAAGAATGCCCAATGTGTTTTAGTATTGTCAAAGTAACTGATGTCTTTGAGAGAAATAAATTCGTTTGGCGCTAGGTTCAGCACGTCCTCAAACTCCATGGCATTCATGTCGTCTCGATAAACTAAAATCTGGCGATCGGAGATTTCGTATTCACCCTCAGAGTAAAGCCTTACGTTGTTTTGAAAGTGTACATCAACCCCAGGCGAATCGGCATAGGAAACGCTAGACAATAGTGATAATACTGTTGTAATAAATAGGCGCAATCTGAGGTCGAATTAGATTAAAATCATCGCAGTTTAGCGCGATTTAACCTGATTGACAAGAACGAAATTTGATATGGTTTAAATAATAAGGTTTGTTATTTGAACCGCAAAAATATGTATTTGAAAAATCAGGCTTGAGCAAACTTTATTGCATCCTTTGACCAAGGTTCGCTAGATTGAATGGCTTCCAGTACTTTGTTCGGGTCTTCGAAAACCGTCCAAATACCGCGATGTCTTTCGTTCATAAAGCCTTCTTCAATACTGTGGTCGAGCATCTTCAAAAGGTCATCGTAGTAGTTGTTAATATTCAGGATTACAATTGGTTTTGTAAAGATGCCTAGTCTTTTTAAGGTAATGGCTTCCATGAGTTCTTCCAAGGTGCCACAGCCTCCGGGCAGTGTTATTAGGGCATCAACTCCCACCATAAACTGTTTTTTCCTTTCGTGCATATCGGCAGTAAAAATAAACTCGTTCACATCCTTATGATGAAACTCCACTTCCTTCATGAAATGTGGCATTATCCCAATAATTCTACCATGCTCTTGAATTACTGTATCTGCCAATTCGCCCATTAGCCCACGGGCACCGCCACCATACACAATGGTTGTGTTGTTCTTTACCAAAGCTTTGGCCAAAACCCTTGTGGCTTCTTTGTAAAGTGGGTCTATTTTATCGCTAGAGGCACAGTAAATACAGACTTTCTTTATTTTTTGCATGGTAGTATATTCAGTTCTATAATGGGAATTTCGTTTTTATCTGTAGCAACTCAAAACAAACATCAACTTATTGTTTTGCAGCCTTTGGTGTAACTGTGGTATTCTATTGAGTGTTTTATAGTTACCTTTCTAAAAACCAATAACCTATTACAATGAAGTTGAAAATGCTTATTAGAGCATGCTTTGGCTTGCTTACAGTTGTTTTGTACCAAACTGTTTCAGCACAAGGCACCATGCTTTTAAGACAACCAACGGTGTCGTCTACCGACATTGTTTTTGTGTATGCCAATGATTTATGGAAAGTGCCGAAGAATGGCGGTAATGCCATAAGGCTAACAACCAACATTGGCGGAGAAACTAACCCGCACTTTTCGCCAGATGGTAAAATGATTGCCTTTACTGGGCAGTATGATGGGAATGCCGATGTTTACGTAATTCCTGCAACTGGTGGTGAACCAACTCGCCTAACTTATCATCCTTCAGCCGACAATGTTACTGGCTGGACACCCGATGGTAAAGTACTCTTTGCCTCGGCCAGAGAGAGTGTGCCAACCAAAGAATCCAAATTCTTTACCGTTTCTGTAAACGGTGGTCAGCCAGAAGCATTGAAAATTCCACGTGCTGTGGACGGGCAGCTATCTGCAGATGGTAAAATGATAGCTTATCAGCAGATTTCGTTCTGGGATCCTGAATGGCGTAACTACCGAGGTGGTCAAGCTAAACCAATCTGGATTGTTGACTTAAAATCGCTGGCTTTAAAGAAAACACCGCAGCCAGACAATGAAAGACATACAAGCCCTGTATGGTTAAATGGACTTGTTTACTTTCTGTCCGAAAGAGACTTTGCCAATAACATATGGAGCTTTAATCCAAAGACCGATGAGCTTAAACAGGTTACTTTTCATGCCGACTTTGACGTGAAAAACTTAGATGCAGGAGGCGGCTCGATTGTTTATGAGCAAGGAGGCTATCTGCATTTACTCAATCCGGCAGCAGGCAATGCCCAGCAGCTGAATATAAATGTTGCAGGCGATATGAATTGGGGCTCTCCACGATGGGTAGATGCACGTGCATTCGATTTGCGCAATGCCCAGATTTCGCCTACTGGCCAACGTGCCATCTTCGAGTTTAGAGGAGATATCATCACTGTTCCTAAAGAAAATGGAAACTGGAGAAACCTTACAAATACTAGCGGAGTAGCCGATAGGGCGCCAATATGGTCACCCGATGGTGAAAAAGTAGCTTGGTTTGCCGACCCTGATGGTGAATACCAGCTAATGGTAACAGACCAAAAGGCAACGGAAGCGCCAAAGGTAATTACCCTACCAAACCAGACTTTTTACTTCCGTCCGCAATGGTCGCCCGATAGTAAGTTCATAGCCTACACTGATACAGATTACAACCTGTGGTATGTAAATGTGGCGTCTGGCGAGGCTAAAAAAGTAGATACAGACTTATATGCGCATCCTACACGTTCGCTCAATCCAGAGTGGTCGCCCAATAGCAAATGGATTGCCTATGTGCAGCTACAGCCAAATCAATACAAAGCGGTAAAGGTTCATAGTATTGAAGCTGGGCAAACCCACCAACTAACCGATGCCATGGCAGATGCTATGACACCTGTTTGGGATGAGTCGGGAGACTACCTGTACTTTTTGGCCAGCACTACCTATGGCTTGGGCAGCGGCTGGCTCGATATGAGTTCTTACAATGCCCCGGTTACTTATTCACCTTATCTTATCGTGCTAAACAAGGATGGTAAAACGCCTTTCTTGCCCAAAAGCGATGAAGAGCCTGTTGGCGAAAAAGAGAAAAAGGAAAGCAAGGAAGAGGTAAGCGTTACAATTGATGTTGACGGAATTGCGCAGCGCATTGTAGCAATTGATGTTCCTGCCAGATCGTATGGCGGCATGCTGCCCGGGCCAAAGGGTCATTTCTTCTTCACCGAATCTGTGCCTAATGAAGGTACCAAGTTAAATCGCTATTCAATCGAAGAGCAGAAGAGCGTAACTTTCTTGCCAAGCTTTAGTGAGGGAGTTGTTTCAGCCGATAAAAAGAGCTTATTGTACCGTGCTGGTGCTAGTTGGGGGATAGTTTCTACCAGCGGAGGCGCCAAAAAACCAGGAGATGGCCGATTAAATATTAGCGGTGTAAGAATTAAGGTTGATCCACGCGAAGAGGCGAAACAGATATTTAGAGAAGGCTGGAGGTACATGCGCGACTTCTTGTATGTAGATAACACGCATGGTGCTCCTTGGCAAGAGGTTTGGGAGTGGTACTCACCATGGATAGATCATGTAAGACACCGATCGGATCTCAACTATGTGGTAGACATCATGAGTGGTGAGATAGCTGTCGGTCACTCTTATGTTTCTGGTGGAGATTACCCTTCGCTTGAAAGTGATAGGGTAGGCTTATTGGGCGCAGATGTTGTGCTCGATAAAAATGGTTTCAAGATCGAGAAGATCTATAATGGAGAAAGCTGGAACCCCGGTCTAACGGCTCCTTTGGCTCAACCCGGCCTTGATGTAAATGAAGGCGATTACATAGTGGCCATAGATGGCGAACCCCTAAATAAGAATAGTAATTTCTACAGTTATTTGGTAGGAACTGCCAATAGACAGGTAACTCTTTCGCTAAATAGTAAAGCAAGTTTGGATGGAGCCAGAGAGGTAATTGTAAAAACGGTTTCTAATGAGCGAAATTTACGCAGTTTCGATTGGGTAGAAGGGAATCGCAGAATGGTTGACGAGCTTTCTGATGGCAAGCTGGCCTACGTTTACGTGCCGAACACCAGTGGGCCTGGCTATACTTATTTCAACCGCTATTATTTCGCGCAGCAGGATAAAAAAGGCGCTGTGATTGACGAACGAAACAACGGTGGAGGCTCAGCGGCTGATTACATGGTAGATATCATGTCGCGAAAAATCCAAGGATACTTCAATAGTAGAGTGGCAGGTAATAGGCCATTTCCTTCGCCAGGTGCTGGTATTTGGGGGCCTAAGGTGATGATTATTAACGAAAGAGCTGGGTCAGGTGGTGACTTACTGCCATTCCTTTTCCGCCAAATGGAGATTGGGCCTTTAGTAGGCACCAAAACTTGGGGCGGACTAGTAGGAACATGGGATACCCCTCCATTTATCGATAATGGTAGAATGGTGGCACCTAGAGGTGGTTTTTATAATGTTGATGGCGAATGGGATGTGGAAGGTTTAGGCATTGCGCCAGATATCTTGGTGGAACAAACGCCAAAACTAGTGGTAGATGGTAAAGACCCACAATTAGAGGAAGCCGTAAAAGAAGCATTGAGGCTGCTAAAAACAGAAGGAGTTGAATTGAAGCCTGAGCCAGCGGCACCAGTAAGGTGGAAAAGGCCAGTAAAAAAGAACTAATTCCTGTTACTAAATCTAAAACAGACTTTAACATACAGATAAGATGAAACCCCTGATTTTCAGGGGTTTTTTCATACATTGCATGCACCAACATGCTAACCTCAACCATTACAGTAGTATGTGCTATAGCTGCACTACTATTAGTTACTAACGCCAACAAACGAGTTACCAAACTCACTACCATTGCACTAGCTCTAGCCAGTGTACTTTATCTCGATCCGGTAATAGGCATAGGTCCTTTCGGTCATTATGTGTTTGCTTTTGTTTCCATAATCGCAGCAGTAGAGCCATCACATTCCTTGAATTTAAAGGCATACCATAAGTCATTTTTTGTGATTACGGGGTTGGTAGTAGTACTGTTTAGCCTGTTGACTGCGCTAAGGTTACCCTTCTATGTTCCAAAGCTCCCGTTTGGTGTGCTGTACCTAGCTTTCTTTGGGTACTATTTTGCCAACGATAAGAGGCGTCTAAAATCCCGATTGGGTATTTTAATCGTTTGGGCTGGCCTTGCATTACGATGGGTAATCACTTTCATTTAAATTATAAGTAGTCCGCTAGTCGTTTTTACCTTGCGTTTTTAAGCTGAAAAAGCGTAGTATTAAAGGCTAGAAATGAAGGATTCAAATCAAAATTTATTCATGAAAAATAATTTAACCAAGTGGTGTTTAGCACTGCTATTTTTTATTGGGCTAAGTGCGAACATCAGTGCGCAAGACAAGCTCCAGAAAATGCCTGGTTACGACAGGTACAGAGAGATTGCCCCACAAATTAGGTCTTCTGTAGTTTCAGGAGCTATTTATGCCGAGTGGGCTGAGGATGGAAAGTCATTCGAATACAACCAAGATGGTAAGCGTTACAGCTACGATGTGCGCAAAAAAGAAACTACTGAAATTGGTGATGCTACACGTCCGCAAAGAAGATGGAGAGGCGTAGCCCGTGGCCGCCAGTATGCATCGGCCGATTCGCCAAACGGTGAGTTGAAAGCCTACACCAAAGACCGTAACATGTACATTAGCAATGCCGATGGTAGCAATGTGGTGGCTATTACAAAAGATGGAAACGAGCAGACGCGACTAAAGTACGGAATTGCTACTTGGGTTTATGGTGAAGAGCTTGGCCAAAGCACAGCAATGTGGTGGTCACCAGATAGCAAGAAAGTAGCTTTCTACCGATTTGATGAAAGTACTACTGACACCTATTACGTTTTACTAAACCAGTTAGAGGCATACGATTCGTTAGAAGTAATGTCGTACCCGAAAGTTGGTGCTAAAAACCAGCCGGTAGACCTAATGGTGTACGATTTGGAAACCAAGAAAACTACCTTGTTAGATATCCGCGATGGTAAGGCTTACGAGGATGGTCCAATTGGTACCTACATTTATGGTATTGACTGGACACCTGATGGTAAGGAGCTGCTTTTCCACAGCACCAACCGTAGACAAAATATAATGGAGTACAAAGCTGCCGACCCTAATACAGGTAAAACCCGAGTGGTTGTGCGCGAGGAGTGGTTGCCAAGCTTTACTAAAAACACCCCTGAGATGGAGATTTTGGCCGATGGTCAGCGTTTTATCTGGGCTTCTGAAAGATCTGGTTTCAATAACTACTACCTGTACAATTTTGACGGCACTTTGATCAATGCACTTACTCAGCACGACTTTGAGGTATCGAACATTGTGAAGGTTGATGAAGAAGCTGGTGAGGTTTACTACATGGCAAGAAGTGGAGAAAACCACATGAAAATGCAGTTGCACCGTGTAAAGCTTGATGGAACAAAGGATACGCGTTTAACAGATCCTGCCTATAACCACAGTGTAAGCATTGCACCTGACGGCAAACACTTTGTCGATGTGGCACAAACGCACGATGTGGCTCCATTCACTAACCTAATTAATGCCAAAGGCAAAGTGGTGGCTGAATTGGCCAAGAGTGATATGACCAAATTCAATGAGCTTGGTTTGAAAAAAGTGGAGGTATTCACTTTTACTTCGGCCGATGGTGAGACTGAGCTACACGGTATGTTGCACTTCCCAAGCAACTTCGACCCGAACAAAAAATACCCGCTAATTTTGAGCAACTACGGTGGCCCGGCTACTAATGCATTCAGAGAAACATTTACTTACCCTGATGCTTTGACAGAGTACGGTTTCTTAGTAGCCAATATTGATGGTAGAAATGTACGCGGTAGAGGTAAAGAGCTGCTAGACCAGCTGTACGGAAACCTTGGGATTGTAGAAATGGACGACTTTGCCGCTGGTATTAAGTCCCTTTATAACAGACCGTATTTCGATAAAGAGAGCGTAGGGGTTTACGGAACTTCTTACGGAGGAACTACCGCAGCAACCAGCCTTTTAAGGTACCCAGACGTATACCATGCCGCTGTTGCAAACTCGGCAGTAACAGACTGGAGAAACTATGACAACATTTACACTGAGCGCTATATGAGCACCTTGGAAGATAACTTGGAAGGCTATGAAGCTTCTAGCCTGATGAATATGGCCAAAGACTTGGATGGCGAGTTGATGATCTTTTTCGGAACTAGTGATAACAATGTGCACCCGTCTAATTCACTACAGCTAATTGACGCTTTGCAAAAAGCAAGAAAGAGCTTTGAGGTGCAAGTAGGTCCAGATAAAGGCCACACGGCAATGGATAGAGAAAGAATGATGGAGTTCTTTATCGATCGATTGGTATTGCAAAAAGGCATTCCAATCGAAATTGATAGATAATCTATCTTAAAACCATACGGCTGTAGATGGCTAACGTCATCCTGAGGGAGAAAATTTCTCCTTAGAGAAATGGTCGACCGAAAGAATCTGTTTGTTGATTGCACTGCATTTAACGGACAGATTCTTTTTGTTTTGATACCACAGACTTTAGAATAGCGGTCAGCTTTTACGGTAGCATGATATTGTTTTTCACCCGATTCAATAAATTGCATTGATGATCACTAAATCAATCGAAAATGAAAAAGCTATTGCTATGTATAACCATTGCCTTAATTATGACGGCATGTTCCAGTAATACTGTTCCGGCAGAAGGTCTAAGGCATGTGGTGTCGTTTAAATTTAAGCCCGATGCTAGCGAAGAACAGGTGAAAGCCCTTATTCAAGCATTCGAAGGACTTCAAAAAGACATTCCGCAGATCAAAGCGTTTGAGTGGGGATTGAATAACAGTCCCGAGGGTTTCGATAAAGGCATGACGCACATTTTTCAGTTGACCTTTGAAAATGCTAAGGCACGCGATGAATATTTACCACATCCCGCACATAAGGATTTTGGCGATACACACGGTGGTATTATTGAAGACTTGGTAGTAGTAGATTACATCATCGAATAATAAACGAATAATTACCCATTTAACTAATTACCCAAATTATGGCACACGAAATTGAATACAACCTAATTGGTGATGATATGCAGTTGGTCGAGATAATTCTCGATCCGAATGAAACGGTTAGGGCAGAGGCCGGAACCATGATGTACATGGATCAGCACATTAACATGGACACCGGAACGGGTGGCGGTTTAATGAAGGGGCTAAAGCGCATGTTTACCGGAGAGAGCTTTTTCATTACATCCTTTACCAATCAGGGCAGGGAGAAGGAAAAAGTGGGCTTTGCATCACCATATCCTGGTAAAATTGTGCCTATTGATCTTTTGCAGAAAGGAGGGGAGTTCCTTTGCCAAAAAGATGCCTTTTTATGTGCAGCGCATGGTATCGAAATAGAAGTGGCTTTTACCAAGCGATTTGGAGCAGGGCTTTTCGGTGGTGAAGGCTTTATTTTACAAAGACTCACTGGC
Organism: Roseivirga pacifica; assembly: GCF_900111145.1. Taxonomy (GTDB): domain Bacteria; phylum Bacteroidota; class Bacteroidia; order Cytophagales; family Cyclobacteriaceae; genus Roseivirga; species Roseivirga pacifica. The sequence goes on along the minus strand of NZ_FOIR01000002.1, from coordinate 1,038,468 downwards.
GATGGTTTGGCCTTTATTCATGCAGGTGGGACCATAATAGAGCGCGATTTAAAACCGGGTGAAACACTACGCGTAGATACAGGCTGCTTGGTTGGTTTTGCCCCTACAGTTAACTACGATGTGCAGTTTATTGGAGGCTTTAAAAATGCGCTTTTCGGTGGCGAAGGACTTTTCTTAGTCAACCTTACAGGGCCAGGGAAAGTGTATCTGCAGAGTCTGCCGTTCAGTAAACTAGTTGACAGAATTCACAGAGCTTTACCACCAGCTAGGAGCAATGATTAGATGGAGTTAATTAACCCCCAGCTCAACAACAATCGGTAGGTGGTCTGAGCCAATTCGCTCTCCTATTTTTCTGCTTTTAACCAACAGCCTTGAGCTTACTAGGCAATGATCCAAAGTCACTCTTAAGGGAGTGATGTTTGCCGGCCATGTTGGCTGAAGTCCATGGCCTTTTCTGCTATCCACTAGGCCAGTAGTTTTTAGCAGTGATTTAAAGTGAGGGGAAAAGGAAGAGGTGTTTAAATCTCCAACCAGTATAGTCTCGTGATTATTTGACTGAACAAACGCTGCAATTGCTGCCAATTGATTGTTTCGCAAATTGGCATACTCGGCTCCAATAGGCGGCAAGGGGTGCGTTGCAATTAGTGTGGTTTTGGTACCGTTTAAGTTGAATTCCCCAACTATCGATGGTAGTTGTGCGCTACCCATAGTTACCATTTTTAATTCAGAAAAGGGCAGCTTACTAAATACTGCAATGCCAAAATTATTTTCTTGTGGAATGGCTAACTGATACGGGTAATTTGAGGAAATGCTGGAAAGCGCGGTGTGCCATTTACCGTTATATTCTTGAAGTACTAGAATATCTGGGTTGGTTGCTGCTACGAAAGCAATAACCTCAGAAAAGGCACTATTGGAGCTTAGCAGATTAATCGAAGATAGCTTTACACTGTCCTCTGTACTGACAACCTTTTTTCCACCAAAATAGAAGGGGAGAATTTCTATAAGCAGTAAGAGCACGATTGGGGTAAAGAGTATTGCCTTCTTTCGCTTTAAAAATATAAGTAGGCCTGTTGAAATGCTTAAAATTACTAAGTACTGAAAACGAAAATGACTTAGTAAATCGAGGCTCCAGTGCCACTTTGCAAAATAGGAAGCTAGGCAAATTAAAGAAACCGACACCGCAATAAAGAAGAGTAAGTTTGGAATGGCCTTCTTCATTTATACCAATGATTTAACTAATGTTAAATGCTTCTTTAATTCCGCCAATGAGCATTGCCATGCCAATTACGGCAAGAATTAGTCCCATCAGTTTGGAGATTACTTGGATCAGATTTTCTCCAAGTTTTTCATAGAAATAGGTAGCCGACCGAAAGGTTAAATAGGTTAATAGGCAGATTCCGGCAAACATTAGGGCTACAGTAGCCACATGCTTAATTGGTTGGTCGGCCGTGAGGTTAATAGCTGTAACGATGGTTCCTGGTCCAGCCAGAATGGGTATGGCCAAAGGCGAAATGGCAATACCAATATCGATGTTGTCGGTGTCGTTCGACTGTACTTTGGAACTTTGCGTTAGTAGCATTTCGAAGCCAATATAGAAAATGATAATGCCGCCCGTAATACGCAGCGCTTCTATGGTTAGGCCAAATATGTTGAAGATGTAATTGCCCCCGAACATAAACACCGCAACAATAAAAAAAGCATTAATACAGGCCTTTGAAGCGATTTCATTCCTTTTTTCCTTCGATGTCTTTTTAGTCAAGCTTAGAAACACTGGTAAGTTGGCAAAAGGATTCATTATGGCAAAAAAGGCCATAAATGTGGTGAAAAGGCTGGTTACATAGTCATGCATTGAGTCAATTTAAGAAATCAGGCTAAAAGTTTTCTATTGTGCTTAAAAACTTTGGCGATTATAGCGTAACCAGTGGCCTTCCGCTTTGACAAACTTTTGGCTGGGGTAAGTGATGATGGTCCTGCTTATTGTAAAGTTGCTAGCATCAGTTTGTCAAAGTTTGGGTTGGTATGTGCTTTGGTGAAGACACCAAAGCTGGCGGTGCGGGCATACCTTTTATTAGTTCACCAAAGCTGGCGGTGATGGTATGCTTTTGAGGCGGTGTGGGTTACTTTCTTTTAGGTGCTTAAGTTGATGATAACGGTACGCTTTTGTGAGGATACCGAAACTCGTACTACACAATTAAGCGCAGATCTTTCTGGCCATACCTTTGAAAATTGGTCCGTGAAAAGGTAAAACAGCGTACCAATAAAGTCGGCCGGCAAGTCCCCTAGGCCGGAATGTAGCTGTTTGGTGGAGTTCACCATCTTTAATTTGAAATTCCAGCCAAGCTTCACCGGGTAGCTTCATCTCTGCAAAAAGCAATAGCCGCTTTTCTTCCTTGTCGGCATAAATAACACGCCAAAAATCGAGCGTATCGCCTGCTTGAATGTGGTCTAAATTTGTTCTTCCCCGCCTTAAACCAACACCCCCAGCAAGTTTATCCAAATAGCCTCTTATTTTCCATAGCCAGGTGGCATAGTACCAGCCAGTATCACCGCCAATTCGCCATATTCTATCAATGGCTTTGTCTTCGTTGCTCACCTTGCGTACACGCAGGTCTTTAAAGCAGCCGTAAGTAGGTACTTTAATGTAGTCTGAAATTTTATAGTCGAGTCTACCGCTTACCGTGGAGTCTTTCCAGCTAGAAACAATTTCGTTCTGTTCAATTCTTCGGAATGCGCGCCTAATACATTCCTTGTAGGGTAGTGGATTTATATTCAATAAGCGGAGAATCTTATCGTCTTTGGCCACTACTTCCACCTTCATGCTATCAACAAGCGAAACGGCTAAGGAGTAAGTAGTGGAGGTGATGAAATAGAGCCAGTAGGAGGAAAGCTTGGGAGTCATTACGGGGACTGTCCAAATGTATCTTTTTAAGCCTCTTACCTCAGAGAAATCCAATAACATTTGCTTGTAGCTCAATACTTCATTTCCGGCAATGTCGTAGCTGGTATTGAAGGTGGTTTCGTTGTTTAAAACACCCGTTAGAATGCAAATTACATCTGAAATGCCAATGGGCTGGCATTTGGTTTTCAACCACCTTGGAGCGACCATAATGGGTAGTTTTTCGACTAAATCGCGTATTATTTCGAACGAGGCACTGCCAGATCCAATGATAATGCCGGCACGTATGGTTGTGAGTGCATAGCTGCCTTTTCCTAAGGCTATCTCAACGTTTTTTCGTGAGTTAAGGTGTTTTGAAAGGGTTTCAAAGTTGACAATTCCGCTTAGGTAAATTACTTGCTTGGCTTGAGTATCATTTATGCGTTCTCTAAAGTTGATGGCGGCATTTTTCTCAAGTTCCTCATAGTCTATGGAGGTCGACATGGAGTGAACTAAGTAGTAGGCTGCATCTATGTTGTTCGGAATGTTTTTGAGCGATTCGGGTTTGTTGAGGTCTACTTCAATAATGGAAATGCTTTTGGACACCGAAGGGCCAGCATGGAATTTCTGCTTATCGCGAACACAGCAGATTACGTGATGGCCCTGTTCCACAAGCACAGGTAAAAGTCGTTTGCCAATGTAGCCGGTAGCACCGGTAAGAAGTACATTCATATTTGTAAGAAGGCTTCTGTAATGAAAGTAAATTTATTGCCCATTGTTTCAGGCTAAGGGAAAATAGAGCAATAAATCAGTTGATTATTGCGGTAATGGCTTAACTCCCTTTGACAAACTTTTACTGTGGTAACTGGCGATGCTTTGGTTTATTCGAAAGCGGTGTGTATTAGTTTGGGTAGGTAAATGCTTTGGTGAGGACACCAAAGCTGGCGGAGCCAAGGTTGAATGCTTTACACATATGTTCTTTGTTGGGAGCTAAATTTTCGGTAACGGGTTTGGCATTATATTTCTTGTAAATGGGGCTAAAGTTCAATTAATTAGCCCCATAAGACATTGTTTTATTTAACCTCACTCTTCCCAATCACTCGCTTAACCAAAGGCCCAATGGTTAAACCTTGGCCTATAATGGAGAAAACCACAATTACATAGGTGACAGTTACAAATAGTTCGCGCTCCATTTCTGGTTGAAGCGAAAGTGCCAAGGCGATCGAGATACCGCCTCTTATTCCACCCCAAGTCATAATCATGTCTGTTTTAGGGATGAACTCTAGCTTTTTGTTAAACAGCATAATTGGCCCTTTTAGGGCGATATAGCGGGCAATTAAGGTTACAGGAATGGCCAACAATCCAAGCAATATATATTCACCGTTTATGGTGATAATCAGCAATTCGAAACCGATAAGCACAAATAGGATTGCATTTAGAAATACGTCAATAACTTCCCAAAACTTGTCTACATAGTTTTGTGTGGTTTTAGACCAAGCAATTTCTGGCGATTTATTTCCGATTAAAATACCTGCAACAACTACCGCTAGCGGGCCGGAGAAATGCACCGCATGGGCAATGGTGTAAATAGCCATCACTAAGGCAACAGTAATCAGTACTTCGGTTTCGTAGTGGTCAATGCTTTTCATTAGCTTAAAGCCCAGCCAGCCCATTACAAGACCAAGCGCTATGCCGCCAAATACCTCTTCGAAGAATAGGAAGCCAACTTCTTCAGCATCTACGGCAGCAATTCCCTTTTGGGCAATGGAGAAAATCACCAAGAAAACCACTACGCCAACACCATCATTAAATAGCGATTCGCCTACAATTTTGATCTCTAGTTTTTTAGGCGCATTCGCTTCTTTAAGAATACCCAAAACGGCAATGGGATCGGTAGGGGAGATAAGTGCGCCAAACAGCAGGCAGTAAATGAAATCTATTTGGTGGCCGACCGCTATGGCGACATAGTAGAAAATTCCGCCAACGATAAAGGTAGAAACCACCACTCCAAAGGTAGCGAATAGCATAATTGGGCCTCGGTGTTTGGCCAATGCATCGAGTTTGGTGTGTAGGGCTCCGGCAAAAAGCAAGAAGCTCAGCATTACCTCCAGCAATAGCGTTTTAAAGTCGATCGAGTTGATTAGCTCCTTGGCGTTTACCATTACGCTGTTGTTAAAGTGACCCAATCCAATGATAACCAGTGTAAAACACATGGCAATAATCATTAGTCCTATGGTAAAAGGCAGTTTTAAGAACTTGGTATTAATAAAAGCAAAAAGTGCCGAAAGAACAGTTAGAACTGTAATAATGGTAAATACATCGAAGTGCATAAGCTGTTATGGTTTATCGAAAATATAGCGAATGGTTTAAAAATCTGAGGCCTTGCTCAATTTTTCTTGTAGATGTTGTACATGGCCTTTGGCATAACCACTTGAGCAACGCCATCGGTTAGGCCGCGCACTAAAAAGCCCAGTTCGCCAATATATAGCGGCCGCGTGTAGTGATAGTTTACGGAGTATCGATCGCCAGACTTTTCATCATGCGAGTTATTCTTTACTAGCAGATTGGCAATGCCCGACTTGAGCCATTTAGTTTTGTCGTGCTTGTTTTTAAACTCTACTTTCAAATCTTGATAGTCGAAGATCATTTGGCCGGTGTTGTGGTATTTGTCACACTTTCCCGTAAAGTAAATGTTGTTGATCTTTCCATCTTTCAGGTTGATTTTGCCCATGCTGGCAAAAATTGGGTTGAAGCTCTCGAAGGACATGGCCGAAATGTGACCTGAATAAGTTTGTGTTTCCGGTGCCGAAAGTGGAAAGTCTACCGAAAGCGATAGGTCTCCTTCGCCCATAAACTTGCCTTCTAGCAGGGAGTAGATGGTGTCTGCTACATTTTCGTTCTTTCTAAAGTTGGCAAAATACCCGTTTACGTTCTCAAAGTACACTGTGGCGGGCTGTGTCTGTTCTTTGGCTAGTACCTCGTACTTCAGGTTCATATGCGCTATCAGCACGGAATCTATATCCAAATGGTGTGGAATTTTTGTGATCAGTTCACCAAAAACAGGCTTCTCTTTCTGCTCATTGCGCGGAATGTTCATGTTTTGAAAAAGCGTAATATCAGGCTGAATCAGCGCTATGTTTTTAGCTTTGATCGTATTCTCATGCAGCAGCGATTTAAAGTGCAGGCCAGTGATGTCTATAGTGTCTATGCTGATATTGAAAATAGTTTTTCTAAAGTCTTGGTTTACACTGGCCTGATAGAGGTTTCGTTTGGGCAAGGCCTTAACTCCGGCATTAGTTAGTTTGCCTTCTTTCAAGTCCATTTCGCTGCTATTCATGGCAAATCGGTAGGGAGAAAAGCGTGGAATAAAGAGCGCGTTTTCCAGAGACATTACTAGCCCATCAATCGACATGTAGTCTTTTACAGCGCCTGTTTTTTCAAGGTCCAAAGTGAGTGATTGTCCTTTAAGCGAGAGATTGTCTCCACCATAAAGGGTGTCTAAGGTATTGTTTCCATAAACGAGCGCACCACTGCCGCCTTCAATCATTACCTCTTTAAAAGTGAGCGACTTTAGTAAGTCTTTAATATTCGAATCACCCTTTTGGGGTGCTTTGAGGCTAAGCGTACCTCTTTCTGGGGCAACCATTAAAAGCTGTGGGTTTTTCAACCCAATTTGGTCTATGCTAAGCTTGCTTCTAAATAGCAGATCCATCATGTGAATGCCCAGAATGTCGAACTCGTCCGTATCGAAGAACATGGCGGGAAGCTGCGCAGCCAGAGGGTTTTCTACCGTATCGGTGGTGAACTTTACACCCAATAGTTTGATGTTGAGCTTCAGTCCATTAAGTCCGTTGCGGCTATCCTCAAAACTGATTTGATAGTATTGCTGAAAGGTGTCATCGAGTTTGGCGGAGAGTTGCTTTCGCATAATGCCTTCTAAAAAGAAGGTGACAAATAGGAAGCCTCCGATAAAAATTGACAGTAGGGTGATGAGAAGTGCGCGGAGCTTTTTGTTCATTAAGTTTAAGATACACTAAAACAACCAATAGTTGATGAATTAGTTTAGGTGGGGAGAGCTAAGGAGCCAACAAATTACTACACCTTTAATCCTTTTCAGTTTTCTGAGAATTTTAAATAACAAGTAATATTCTACCTCATATCTTCACTAGTGTTATGGTTCTATGCGAAGTGTAAATCTATGTTAACAGATTTTAGAAGGGCTTTAGATAAGTCTAATTTCACCGGTATGAGAAATAAAAACAATCTTCACATACTGCTCATTTGTGTTTCACTATTGGGTATATTGGTTTTTCAAGCCATACTAATTCAAGGTGATTATTTAGATAAGCGAGCCGAGTTTAGGCAAGATGTAAACCAGTTCTTTACCGAAAGTTTAGATTCGGCTAAAGCAGAGCGGAGTAGCAGACTCAACCAGATGTACATTGATGATTTACGCGATACCTCCATTGTTAAAATTGAATATGACTTAAATGATGAGGCTCCTTCATTGAGCATTTATAATGTTGTAGAACAAAATTATGAAGCTTCTATTTCCACCGAACGTGCTAGCCTTCCGATTGACTCTTTGACCGAAGAGGCTCTTTTTAACCACTATTTTCTGAACAACACCAATCAGGATAACCACTATTGGCTATTACACAGTATAATGCACAATCGGTTTGACATCTATAGAGATACGGTTTCAATAGACCAGGATTATTTGAAAAACACATTGAAGCGAAAGCTTGACGAGGCCTTTATTGATGTCGATTTTGAGCTTTTAATAACAACCGATGAGGGAATAGTGGACAGCTCGCTTAAGGAAATGATAACCATGCCCAAGGAACTGATTGGTGGGGCTGAAAATGACTACATATATGCGGTGTTCCAGAATCCGTTTTTCGAGGTGCTTAAACGCTCTCTGGCACTACTGATTGGGGCTTTTTTATTATTTTTAATGGTCTTGTTCAGCTTCTTATTATTGGTTAGATCTTTATACACACAGCGCAAGTTGTCTAAGCTAAAGGACGACTTTATCGATAGTGTAACTCACGAACTGCTCACACCAATTGCAACGCTCAAATTGGCACTGGAGAGTGAAAGACAGCGAAACAAAAATGATGAGTCAAAATACCTTAAGATTGCTGATCAGGAGCTTAAGCGCATAACCGATATAACCCACAACGTATTGAATTCAGGTTTGCATAAACATGTGAAGGCCGAAGTGCCCAAGCAAATGGTTGAGGTAGTTAGCGTGATTAATGAGGTTTTAACCTACAATAAGTTGGTGAGCTCAATACCATTTGAAACTTCCTTTTCGGGTGACCAAAAAGTTAATGTGGTGACAAATGAGGAGCTATTGAAAACAGTACTGAATAATTTAATTGACAACGCCATTAAGTATTGTGACAAAGGGCAAGCATGCTTGGCTGTGGATATTAAAAAGAGTATGAGCGAGCTAGTTATTCGAATTGAGGATAATGGCCGGGGTATTCCTCCGGAACACCAAGAGGCGATTTTTAATAAGTTTTACCGTGCGCCTTTATTAGCACACGAATCCATTAAAGGGTTAGGGGTTGGATTATTTGTCTCAAGGTCCATAATGGAAAGCCTAGGGGGGAGTTTAGGCTTAATCAGCTCCTCCATTAACGGTAGTGTGTTTGAAATAAAGCTAAACCTAGGGGATGAGAACTAGCAGAATACTATTGGTTGAAGACGAAGCATCGCTGGCATTATTGGTAAAAGAAGGGTTGGAAGGCGAGGGCTACTTGGTTCATCACGGCAGAACGGGCGAAGAGGCTATTCAACTATTTAAAAGACATACTCCTGACCTGATTATTCTGGATGTTATGATGCCGAAGCTCAATGGGTTTGATGCTGCACAAACTATAAGGCAGGTAGACAAGACCACACCAATAATTTTTCTGTCTGCGAAAATACAAGCCAAAGATGTGGTACAGGGATTTAAGGTTGGTGCCAACGATTATATCAGAAAACCCTTTAGTATGGAAGAGCTATTGATGAGGGTGAAGGTAGTGCTTGACGGTGTTCAGTTGGTCTCAAACAAGCAGAGTGAACTTACAAGCTTTCCAATTGGCAATTCGGAGCTAAGACCAAACAGGCTTGAAGTACTGGTGAATAATAAAGAACAGGTGAAACTTACGGCCAGAGAAACGGAGCTGCTCCGTTTGCTTTGCATTAATAAAGAGGTTTTGCTAACCAAAGAAAGCTTACTCTTGAGTGTGTGGGGAAGTGATTCGTTTATTAACTCACGAAGCCTCGATGTTTTTATTTCTAGGTTAAGAAAGAAGCTGAAGAGTGACGAAGCTATTGCTATTATCAATGTGCGCGGCCAAGGATATAAAATCGTGGTTAATCGGTAATGTTTTGGGGAGTATTGCGGACGGAAAACTTGCCTTAGTTGATATAATAAAGCGCCAAATAGCAGGTAAATGGCTATGTTAGTCTCTCTTTCATAGCGGTGTTTATTAATTCATTGAATCTCTTCAATGCTGTATAGCTTATTCATTTGATTGCTCATCATGCTCTCTGGAGTAAGCTGCATCATTCCTTTTAATACTTTTTGGCCGAAGGCATGGTGCGCCATTTTGCCGAAACGCCACGAATTATTCACCACGTAGTCTACTTTAGCTCTTCTTTTATCTTCAAAATTTTGGAAGGCGTCTATTGGGGCACCCAGGTGTTTATTGAGCAGCTGACTGATGTAGTACGCATCTTCTATTCCTTGGCAAGCACCTTGGCCCATATTCGGGGTAGTGGCATGGGCTGCATCGCCCAACAGGCAGGTAGTTGAATTGTGCCAACTGTCCAGCCTTTTCAGGTCCATTAATTCGCTAATATGTAGGCCTGAAGCATTGTTGATTAGCTCAAGAAGAACAGGGTGGAAATCTTTGAATAACGTGCTCAAAGTAGCGCTGTTCAGTTCATTCGGGCAAATCGATTTATTGATCACTGCAAAGAAGTAAACAGTTTCTTTCGATAGCTGTGAAAAGCCGAAGCGTAGTTTATTACCCCAAACTTCTTTGCCTTCGTGCTGTAGTGCTTTGGGCATCTGAAAGTTGGCAATACCTCTGCAACATATTTGGCCTGATTTTCTTAACTGAGTAGGAAGACCCATAGCACTGCGGACTTTAGAGTGAATGCCATCGGCACCGAGTACGGTGTCTGCTGTGGTTGCTGAATTTTCAAACTGAATATGCACTCGGTCATTTTCAATGCTGAAAGATTGGAAGGCCTTGTTTAGCTTAACCGCTGAATGCTGGCTAAGCTTGTCGTGCAACAGGCGTTGTAATTTCCCTCGGTGAATAGCGATGGTTTGATTACCGAATTGGTCTGAAACCACATCGTTTTTTATCTTTTTGAAGGGCTTTAATTGACTGTCGGTAATTTCCATTTTGTTCAACAGGAAGCCTTGCGACTGCACTTCTTGCGCTATGCCTAGCCATTGCAGCACCCTTATGGCGTTGGGTTGTAGCCATACGCCTGCACCAATTTCGTTGAGCTGCGGTGCTTTTTCGTATACCGTTGCGTCAATATTTAGTCGTTTTAAAGCTAGGGCGGTAGTGAGACCAGTTATACCGCCACCTATGATTGCAATTTCCACCTATTTTGTAATTTTAGGTCAAATATACTAAAATAGGTCAAGTGTACTAATTTTATGAAAACAAAGGAGAAAATACTGGCCACCGCGTTAGAATTATTCAATAAAAATGGGCTGAAGGAAGTTACCCTGCGCCAAATCGCCAAGGCCATGAATATTAGCCAGGGTAACCTTAACTACCATTACAAGGTGAAGAGTGACATCGTTTCTGCTTTATACTTTCAGCTGGTAGAGCGTATGAATATTGAAATCGGTCAACTGGTGCAAAGCCAACCGATAATGTCCTTTTTGAGCGAAAGCTCACTTATTTCTATGCGCGTTTTATACGACTATAGGTTTATTACCAAAGACTTATATGCGGTGCTAGATTCAGATGATGAGCTAAAACAACACTATGTTGGGTTACAGCAAACGCGTAAACAACAGTTTTTGGCGCTGTTCACAAATATGATAACCGAGGGGCTTTTGAGGCCTGAAGAGTTTACCAATGAATATAAAAGGCTTTACGAGCGAATGAATATCCTTGGCGATAACTGGATAAATGCCGCTGCTTTGCTGAATAATACCGAGTCTGTTGTTGATCATTATCACGCGCTATTATTCGAGGTAGTCTATCCATACCTGACCGAAAAGGGTAAGGAAGCGTTTTTTAAAACTCAAAAGTTGAATGACTGAATGAGTCAAAACAAAACCCCAAGCTAGATTTATCAAACTGGGGCTTTGTTTTAAACACTTATCCATTTATCCGAAATGTTGCTTTTGCGTGGCTATCATCATATGTGGGCTAAAGGCTAATAGTTGAGGATCGTTTTCTGTAAGTGATAATAACCTCATTAGGGTGTCTTTTCGCTCATCATCTGCCATGCTAGCGAAAAAATCTTTGTCCAACCAAGCCAACCCTTCCACTGCGTAGGTGTTAAGGTACTTTAATCCTTGATTATCGAACTCTGTTTTCAATTGTTCTGGATTGTAATAATATGCTTCGGCTAAAAGCCATGGAAAGTCATCGGGTGGATTGTGTATTCCACTGCTCAGTTCTTCCGCACACATTTCAAAGAATGCTCTTTTGTGAATTAAGCCATGTAATAGCCCCACCAAGGTAGATGCTGTATAGTTGATGGCAAAGGCTAAAATGATTCCGTTATTCTTCAATACTCTTTTGGCTTCTTGAATGGTCTGGTTTCTATCGTGCTCGTTTTGAAGATGATAAAGGGGGCCATGAAGAATAACCAAGTCAGCATAGTTAGCCTTAAAATTCAGCTTTCGCGATTCGCCACAATGCACCCTGAATTTGTTTTTCAACTTGTTTGCCCTGTTTTGAGCGATCTGTAGATGCTTCTGTACAGGCTCAATCAAGTGCACCCGATGTCCATTGTTTGCTAGCCATTCCGCATATTTTCCTGTTCCACCGCCAATGTCCATTATTGTTAGAGAGCGGCCTTCGGTTATATGTCTTTGTATTAGTTGTTTTACTCTTTCAAACTCGAATATTCCCATTCCTTTGTTCAGTCTGGTTTCTTCCGATGCCTTGGTATAAAAGAGATCTATGTTGCTGCTTATTAGCTGTTTACTTTTCATGTTTATGAATTGAACTATTACGTAAAGCATTGGCAAAACGCAATAGGGGAGTCGACAAAAGATTCGATCCTTTTGATTAAATGATGATGAAATAAAAGGGTGTAATTGTCCTAATCTTGATGACGCGAGACGCTCAAGCAATTAGGAATCTCCTCCAGATTTGGAAGAGTTGGGTAGTATATGAATTAGTAAAACAGACTATAAAGATAGAAGATAATAAAATAGGGAGGTGGCCTGAGCCGAAGATTCTATGCTTTATTAAACCGTAAGAGTCTTGAAATGGGGGCGAGAGGTATCCCTGAGGACTTTGGTTAAGATAAACTGTTTGTAACCAGCTTTTTATTTAAATGGGTCGCTGTATTTTTCATCGTTAAGCATTTGGTCGTCTGTTAACGTATTAAGAAAGGCAATCAAAGCATTTTTTTCTACCTCTGTGAGGTTGAATTGTCCAACTTGACCACTTGAATTGACTAATGGCGAAGCCAAATTTGAATGATTTTGAATGCCTGAACTGTAATGATTGATAACATCTTCTAAAGTGGCAAATCGTCCATCGTGCATATAGGGCGGTCTAATCGCAATATTCCTTAAGGAAGGTGCCTTAAATTTACCAATGTCATTAGGGTTTCCTGTTGTTTCATTTACGCCCAAATCTGTTGTTGAATTTGAATCAAGTCCGTTAATTGTAGCAAATGTTGTTCTGCCTTGATTTCTTAGAATAGGACCGACAAATGCCTCTGAAACGTGGCAAGCGGCACAATTTCCATTGAGCCCGTTGGTTAATCTTCTAGGTAGAAAGAATAATTCTTTTCCTTGATTTTCTTGGGCTGTAAAGCTTGGGAAATCCATAATAGGAGAAGATACTTCACTTCTAGCTTGGTCGTATCGTGAAGTTGTACTAACCATACTTCTAATGAATTGGGCTAATGCTTTAGAAATTCTATTACTGTTAATTGAGTTATCTCCAAAAGCGTTTTCGAATAATGTTGGATAGTAAGTTTGACTGCTCACAATATTCTCTAATTCTTGAAGCGTCAACCCCATTTCTACATCATCTTGAAAAGGCATTAAAACTTGATCTTCTAAAGTTTCGGCACGTTCGTCCCAAAAGAATTTTCCAGTGGCATAAAATCGAGCATTTACTATTCCCATAGAGTGCCTTCTTGTTTGTTCACCATCAAAGCCTTCACTTAAAATCTTCGGGTCAGAAAATCCATGTGTAGCTTGGTGGCAAGAAGCACAAGAAACTGTTCCATTTGCACTTAATTTTTTGTCATAGAAAAGTACTCTTCCCAATGTTGCTCCCGCATCAGTTATCGGGTTATCGCTTGGCGTATTGTCATATTCAGTAGCTGCTTGCTGAAATTGAAATTGTGAAGGGAATCCGTTGCTTGTGTAATGGTTGGGGAGTTGAATATTTGCATAATTGAAATATTGGTCAGGCAAATTCAATTCAGCAAATGGGTCAATTGGTTCGATCGTACCGTTGTCGTCTTTTGAACAAGCGACTATCAATACCATAACTCCGATTATCACACTTGCAATTACTTTTTTCATTGTACCGTTTTCTGCTTAGACACTGGATGTTAGAATTTTATTTTATCGAAAGGTTTAATTTACACCCTTGTCTTAAGTTGGCTACAACTCGTTTGTAATGGGGTTTTCCAATTAATTCCGCAATAACCAACCTTTGCAATTGTATTTCGGAGCAGATGGTTTGTGGGTGAGGAATACCAAAAAAGGGCAAAAAGAGTATGAGTGAGCTAGTTTTTACGATTACTTCACCCTGTAGCCATATAGGTATTCTTCAGTGTCAAGCACTTTGCCGTCTGGGGAATAGTACTTCAGAGTGCCGTGGTATTTGTCCATTGCATGTTCAATTTCAATTGCTAAAGCGCCATCGGCCGAATAAAATTTCCAGAGCCCATTTTTGAAGCCGTTTTTGTACTGGCCCTCTGCCTCTTTGTTTCCATTTTCCTGGTATATCACAGAGGCTCCATTGTTGACATAGTCTGTCATCTTAAACGTGGCATTTGTCTTTCCAGAAGGAAAGTAATAGGTAGAGGTCGCTTCTCCTCCCAGTTTTACATCAACTTTATTGAAGAGCTCTCCATTCTCAAAATAAACGTTGCAATAGTCACTAGTCAAACCTTCTGAGTAGGTGCATTCACTCTGAAATTGTCCATTTGGATGGTAAAACTTCCATGTTCCGGTTTTCAGTCCGTTAACTCGCTCGCCTTCAGCGGCAGTTTGTTTGGTGGGCTCACTATTTCCTGTTGTAAATACGTTGGTGTTGTAGTAAGTTTTGGAGTAGCCGTTAAACTCGTTTTCATCTGTTACTTTACCATTTCTATTAGTGGTTTGAAAGATTTCAGTTGCATTTCCTGACTCGAAAATTCTAATAGTTTTATTTCCTTTTTCATCTATGGTAATGTACTGGCTAAGCCCCATGGCGTTATATATAAATGAAGTGCTCAGGCTGCTATCTTCATTCAAATAATCCATTTGTTTTATGTAGTTGACGCTCATTGGGTCTTTTAGAGATTCTTCAATGATAGTCCTGGCCATAGGGTCTTCGAATCGCACTAAATAGCTGTTGATAAGTTCTCCTGAAGCACGGTTGAAATCTACTGTTACCTTTCTGATAAAGCTCTGCCCGAAGTCTATTGTAAAACTTCTGATTGGGTTCTCCTGAATGCTCTCAATAACAGATGAATTGTCTATGCTAGTTAGAAATTGATAGCCCTGTGTAGTCAGGTTTCCACTCTGCGATTGAAGTGAGAAAGAAAAGAAAGCAATTAGGGTGAATAAATACAGGTACTTCACAATGAGGTTTTATGGTGATAGAATTTAGGGTAATGATAGTGAAATAAAAGTTAGTATGCTTCTCAACCATAACTAGCGTATGGGGTTGCCTGATTTTTAGGTGAGCTGAATTTATAGAAAAGTGCTAAGCGGTTTGAGAATCCTTAGCATGTTGAACTGAACCTCAGCATCCCAGTATTTCCATGGCTATCGGTGGTAGGGAGTTTAAAAGTGAGCGGTGTTTCGCTTTCCCTTGTACCGCTTAAAGTAGGGAAGTGGTCTGCTCCGAAAATTCTATACTTTTATTGAATCCTTAGAACCTTAAAATACAGGTAAACGGTGTCTTTCTGTATTGACCGGTGAGTGGAAACTGTAGGAACGTTTTGGCTATCATCCGTAAGCGGGACTTTTCAAATTTCTATAAATGTATCTGATCACACTAGCCTTTGCAAACAGCTTAGTTAGCTTATGAATGATAGTATTTGTTGTGAGGAGTTTCATTTTATTCTTATACCTCCTTTGTATTCGTGAACCTCATTTACATCCCCACTTTCAGAATAATAGATTAGTGTTCCGTTACCATTCTTTAATGTACCGGCATCTCTCTCTTTGCCTGTCGGTAAATAATTGCCTATTACGGTCCATGGATTTCCGTTTTTGTATATGGTCTCGACCCAAATTTTTCCGTTTGGATAGAAATATTTGTAATGACCATTAAACTCACTATTCGTAAAATCTACTTCTTCCATAAGAGTTCCATCTTCATAATAGCGAGTGCCAGTTCCATTTAATTTCCCATTTACATATGGCCTTTCTTGTAGTAGTACCCCAGAATCGGAATATTCTCTTTCAATGATTTTGTTGTTACTATATTCGATGTCTGACATTGGAGTTTTACCATCTATTTGATAAAATCGTGAGATGCCTTGCAAGTTGTTATCCTCGTACATTTCTTCACTTACTAGTTTTCCTTCAATGTTATAGGTTTTCCAATTCCCACTTAGTGTGTCATTTACATAATCTTGTTCCCAGATTCTGACTGGCATTTTTTGTGGTTGAAGAAAGACAAACGTTTGGTACTTTCCATTCTTCAGTTTCTTCGAGAAATCTCCTACAATACATAGTAACAAATCCAATTCAGCTTTTACATGAGTTGTTTTATTATCATCAATATCCATTACTTCAGTTCTTGCAGAAATAAATCTGACAGATTGGTTTTGCGCAAGTCTGATCTTGTTAGCTAGTTCTACCGTGTCTCCATTATTTAGGAAAGATTTTGGGCTATAGTCTGGTTGTTGGGAGTTAGCATAGTGGTCGCAGAATATGACTAAAAGCAATAATAAAAAAGTTCTCATTTGTGTTTTGAAATTGGATTATTCGTCATCAGTGATTCTTCACAACGGTCAGGCTAATGTTCGGCTGCCGCTTTTGTGTTTTGTTTAATGTAACGAAATATAGCAAAGTCCGAGGAAGTACAGAAGTAGGAGGGAACGCCCGCGTGATATAGAATTAAAATTGGCCTCTGGCCAACACTTACACAGCCGTTGCCTTCTCCACGAGGCTTTGCGGTAAGGCTTAGATTAAATGGTCTTTTGAAAACCGAAGCTTTATGAGGTGCTGCACTTTAGGTTTTGTTACAGCCCGTTATTCTTCATAATCTGTTTCTTGGCAATTTCTAATTTCTTGGAATAAGATAATGGCAGTTGCCCTAGTTTGCCGTTGACAGCATTCATGTAGTTCTGATAGTTATTAGAGTTCCATGCTTCATCGGCTGATCGTTTTAGAGCCTCGAGTTCGAGTAGTTGGTTGTATTCCAAGCTTTGTTGTTCAATTTCATTTTTGAGTTTGTAAATTACTTCTGAAGATTTGGTCAGAAGGTGAATACCCAATTTTGGTATATCATTTTTAAGTTCTTTTGTCCATTTGTTTACACGTTCTCCAAATTGTGTGTCAAATTTAGCTGGCTTGGTGTCTGTTGAGTTTTTCAGTCTTTCTATCACGCTTGAAAGAGGGTAGTCTGTTTGTTCACCAGCAAATTCTATTTGACAATAAAAACTATAGTCTCTATTCCATTCAAAGATAAAATTTAGAATGTTTTTGGAGTTGCGATATTCTAAAAGACCCTTGTATTCACGTGTTCTTGAATAACCCAATTCAATAAGTGTTTTATCGAGATTTTTGGAAATTGAATGTTTGAAGAGATGCTCTTTGTTCATATTCCGTATGGGCTGTAACTCGTTTATATATGGAACTTCCTAAATAACTCCTCAATAACCAATTTTTACAATTGATATTGTATCGATTTTTGTAGCGTTCCGCATATTTTCATTTTGATTAACTCACTACCGAATTGGAGGCTATTACCTAGTTATCACCTCAAAAACTCCAATTGAAATGTGGCACCTTCTCCCAAGGTAGATTTTACAGAAAGGTCGCCTTTGTGCTTTTTCATAATTTGTTTGGAAAGGCTAAGCCCAATGCCAGAGCCTTCGGCTTTGGTGGAGTAGAAAGGGATGAAAATTTGATCCATTTTGGCCGGGTCTATACCGGTGCCATTATCGGTTACCGCTATAAACTTAGTGTTCGCGTTGGAGAATGCTTTTAGCGTAAGCTGTGGTGCTGACTGGTTTGCCAAGGCATGGCGCGCGTTGGTGATCAGGTTCAGCAAGATTTGCTCTATCAGCTTACGGTCCATTTTAATTTTAAGCCCCGGTTGAGACTGTATGGTTAACTGGATGCCGTTTTTTTCCAGTTCTGCTTTCATCAGTATTTCCATTGAGCCAAGCAGGTCTTCCACTTCTACGGTTTCGAGTGCTAAATGCTTTATTCGGGTAAGTTTTCTGTAGTCTTCAACAAAGTGTAAAAGACCCTCGCTACGTTTTTGGATGGTTTTTAGGCTAAAACGTAGGTCTTCCAGTGTTTCATCGTCAAGTGCCTCGGCATGCTTTGGTTGTCCTTGATCTTCTAGCAGCATGATCATCGTTTCCGTCATAGAAGTTACTGGTGTAATAGAGTTCATTATCTCGTGCGTAAGTATGCGGATAAGCTTGTGCCAGGCCTCAATTTCTTTCTGCTCAATCTCACTTTTAATGTTTTGGAAAGTGATGATAGAGTAGCGGTAGTTTAAGATTTTTAGTCGGTTTACCTGAATGGAGAGTTGCAGCTTTTTCTCTTGCTTTTGCCATTCAATCAACTTGCGTTCATTGTCTCCTGTTTCTTCTGTTTCTGCCACAAAACGGGGAGAAAGCTGTTTGAGCTGCTTAAGGTAGTTGGGCTTTTTTATACCGAGAATTTCTTCGGCTTCTTGGTTCATTAATTCAATGGTGTGTTCTTCTTTTACAGCCACTACACCAATTCTCATAGTGTTTACAATTACCTGTAAAAACTTAAATTGAGCCTCTTTTTCAACACTTACCTTTTTAAAGGCTTCTACAATTTCAACCAATGCATTTTGCAGTTCTACAAAGGATTTACCATGCTTTTTGCCTTTAAAGCTAATGGAGAAGTCGGCATAGCGAATGGCAAGTAGCAGACGGGCTAATTCGCGGTTAGTGTAGGTGACAAAGCGGATAAGTTCGGCTACCTGTAAAACGATAATGCCCAGCAGGATGATCTGATTGAAAAATAGCTCTGTTTTGGCGAAAATAAAGGCCAAGGCAGTAATGGTTACCACCAATAAAATGATGCGAAGAATTACCAGAATTGCGAATCGTTTTGATACCATGTTTTGTCAATGGTCAATGGTCAATGGTCAATTGACAATCGACTTGTTTGTTGTTGTTTTTCTAATGCTAGCCCTCATTCCTAAAGAGATGCCACTGTTTTAGTTTCTCTGTTTTCCATCTTTTCACCCTCAATCCCTGAAGGGATGCTACTGTTTTAGCTTCTCCGACTTCTGGCTTTTTATCTGCCGCAACTTGTGTAGGCAGGCCGTCTTCGGTCTTCCGGCTTTTTACCCTTAATCCCTAAAGGGACAGCTCTTTCTCAGTTCTTTTGTCTAGTGCTAATTAACCAGCCTAGTTAAAACTCCCGACTTCCGACTCCCGACTCCCGTCTTCGGTCTCCCGTCTTCTCACCCTTAATCCCTGAAGGGATGCCACTGTTTTAGCTTCTAGTCTTCTGACTTTTTACCTGCCGCAACTTGTGTAGGCAGGCCGTCTTCGGTCTTCCGTCACCCCTCACAGCCCGTACTTCTGCATTCTTCTATAAAGTGCCAGTCGATCGATGCCGAGCTCCTTGGCGGCACGTGTTACGTTGCCTTGGTGCTTATCCAAAGCCTTCAAAATCAGTCGTTTTTCCATCTCACTCAGGTTCATTATTTCACTGTCGCTCGACTCGGTTACTTTAGAGGTGTTGAGTAGGAAATCTTGCGTGCTGAGTTTGTTGCCATCGGCTAGAATGATGGCGCGTTCTATCGCATGTTCTAGCTCACGAATATTACCTGGCCAAGAGTACTTTTTCAGCTTAGCTATGGTTGCCGCATCAATTCGCACTTTGTCCTTATTGTACTTTTTGCCAAATACATTAATGAAGTGCGCGGCCAAAATTTCTATGTCCTCCGTACGCTCCGAAAGCGATGGCATGTTCAGTTCTACGGTATTAATTCTATACAGTAAGTCTTGCCTGAATTTACCGGAGTCTACCATTTCGTAAAGCGGCATATTGGTGGCGCAAACCAAACGAATATCTATTGGGATTTCTTTATTTGAACCCACTCTGCTTACTTTTCGCTGTTGTAGCACCGATAGTAGTTTGGCTTGAAGTGGGAGGGATAGGTTGCCAATTTCATCCAAGAAAAGCGTACCGCCCGAGGCTAACTCAAAACGCCCCGGTTTATCTTCCTTAGCATCGGTAAAGGCGCCTTTTACATGGCCGAATAATTCGCTTTCAAAAAGTGTTTCGCTAATGGAACCAAGGTCCACTTTTATAAACACTTTATTGGCCCTCTTCGATCTTTTGTGCAAAGCACGTGCGGCCAATTCTTTACCCGTTCCGTTCTCACCCAAAATTAAAACGGTAGCATCGGTTGGTGCTACTTTGTCTATTAGCGAGAAAACTTGCTGCATGGCAGGGCTATCGCCCAGAAAGTTTTCGTATTTGGAGTCAATGTCCGTTTCGAGCGTTTTTTGCGTGTTTTTTAGCCTATCAACTTCGAGCTTACTTTTGCGCAGTTGTAGGGCAGAAGTAATGGTGCCATATAGCTTTTCATTCTTCCAAGGTTTGGTAATAAAGTCGGTGCCGCCAGCTTTTATAGCCTGCACAGCCAAGTCGAATTCGCCATAAGCGGTGACTAAAATAACGATAGCATTCGGGTCTATTTCGAGTATTTTGTTGAGCCAAAAAAGCCCATCAGAACCATCGTTTTCTCCTTTGCGGAAGTTCATATCGAGCAGCACCACATCGAACGAATCGCGCTCAAAATGCAAGGGGATATTTTGTGGGTCGTTTTCAATCTGTACCAAACTAAACTGCTGCTTTAAATAAATGCGCGCAGTATTCAATACATCAATATCATCGTCAACAACCAGTATCTTAGCTTCTATCTTGGCCATGAAAAGTGTTTGTTTTCAAACACCTAAATGTATTGAAAACAAACGGATAACCGGAAGTGTAAAATGAAAATAGTTTTCAACTTACAGTTATTCAGTGTTTTACGAGTTTGGCACTCCGTTTGGCTAAGGAAAAGCGCAAAACAACACTTATGCTCAAAAATTATTTCATCACCGCAATCCGAAATCTTCAAAGAAATCGCTCTTTCACTGTTATTAATGTGCTTGGTCTGGCACTGGGGATTAGCGCAGCTTTGGTGCTTTTTAAGTACGTAATTTTCGAGAAGAGCTTCGATACTTATTTGTCCAACTATGATAGGCTTTATCGCTTTACAAAAAGAGTAGAAAGCCCAAATATGGTCGACCTGGAAGGAGGGGTGCCAAACCCTTTTGCCAAGTCTTTTTCGATCGACTATCCCGAGCTGGGAACAGCTTGCCGCACATTTTATACGGGCGAAAATCAGTTGAGTGTGAAAAACCTAACAGGCGATTGGGTGCACTATGAACAACCAGACGGCATCGCTTTTGCCGATTCTACCTTTTTTAAACTTTTCGATTATGATTGGAAAATTGGCGACCCGAAAACGGCACTTAACAAGCCAGGTTCAGCGGTAATCTCAACTTCGCTTGCCGAAAAGTTTTTTGGCGTAACAGATGGTGGCTACGACCGCGTGTTGGGCAAAGCGGTTAAAATGAACAATAAGGTGGAGGTGTTTATAACCGGTGTGGTTGCCGATCCGCCAAAAAATGCTTCGGTGCCTTTTAAATTGATTATGGAGTACGAAGAAGTTGCTAAGATTTTCGATTTCTATCAGCCAGAGTCTTGGACTTCTACCTCTAGCAATGCGCAGGTTTTCTTTTTAGCCAACAATAATGTTACTCAAAAGCAAATAGAAGATGTACTGCCAGACTTTGCGAAGAAGTATATTCCAGAGTCAGAAAACGCCACTAGTTTCCATGTACAGAGTTTGGCCGAAATGCATTTTCAGCCTGAGTTTAATACTTATGAAAATTCGGCTGTCAATCCTGATTTGCTAACAGTACCAATTGCTGTTGGTGTATTTTTGATTCTTACTGCTTGCGTGAATTTCGTTAACCTATCAACCGCTTTGGCGATTAAACGCTCCAAAGAAGTTGGTATTCGCAAGGTGCTAGGTGGCCATAAAAAGCAGTTGATACTTCAGTTTTTGGGCGAAACATTCCTGATCACCATCCTTTCGGTGCTGCTCTCTATGGGCGTTGCCGAACTGATAATGACCAATATGGAGGAGTTGGTTGGCTATAATCTTTCGCTCGACTTGTTCAATGACATGCAGTTGCTGTCGGTAGTATTGACTGTGATAGTTGGTGTAACACTTTTTGCCGGCTTGTATCCATCTTTTGTGCTTTCCAAACTTAAGCCGGTAACTGTTTTACGAGGAAAAGGCCAAACGGCAATGTCAGGAAATATCAATACCCGTAGAGGGCTGGTTATCTTTCAGTTCTTTATTTCGCAAGTGCTGGTTATCTGTACTTTGGTGGTAATCAGCCAAATGAAATACTTTGGTAATTCTGATTTAGGTTTCCAGAAAGAATCGATTATCACCTTCCCATTACCGAGTCCGGAAGCATCGAAATTGGAAGTAATGCGCAATGAACTGGTGCGTTTTCCAGGTGTGCAGAATGTGAGTTATGCCTTCGGGAGCCCGCTTTCAACCAACAACATTGGTTCTACTTTTGGTTACGCTCCGCTTGAAACACAGGGGCAGTTTGACGTAGCCTATAAGGTAATAGATGATAACTATTTGGAACTGTATGAGATTGAGCTATTGGCCGGAAGAGATATTAAGAAAGGCGATACGCTAACAGAAGCTTTGCTTTCGATGGAAGCGCTGAAGCTGATGGAAATGGATGATCCGAATGAGGCGATTGGCAAAGAAATAAGCTCTGGTTTTGCAGGGCCGAAGAAAGTGGTGGGAGTATTCAGGGACTTTCATAACAAAGACCTGAAGGAAAAGCGAGACCCAATGGTAATGGTAACTTATCCAGATTATTTCTACGAAGGTGCCATTAAGTTTAATGGTGACGAGGGCCAAACCAGTGAATTAATTGCTGCACTTGAGCAGGCTTGGATGGCCCAGTATCCGGACACTCTTTTTGACTATACCATGCTTTCGGAGCAGATTATGGAAAACTACAATGATGAGGCGAATGTGCTTACATTATTCCAGCTGTTCTCGGGTATTGCTATTCTTATTGGTTGCCTTGGTTTATATGGTTTGGTGTCGTTTATGGCCAACCAAAAGAAGAAAGAAATTGGCGTGCGCAAAGTATTGGGCGCCTCTGTAAACCAAATCCTCAACATTTTTTCCAGAGAGATGTTGGTGCTTATTGCCATTGCATTTTTAATAGCCGTACCGTTTGGTTATTACTTTATGAATGACTGGCTTTCGGGTTTCGAGTACCGAATAGAATTGAATGTTTGGGTGTTTGTAATTGCCATGGCCTTTACACTGGTGGTAGGAATGGTCACCACCGTTTTACGCTCCTTACAAGCGGCTGTTAGTAACCCTGTAGACTCTCTTAGAAGCGAATAATCATGCTAAAAAATCACCTCCTTTCAATCTATAGAAACTTAAAGCGTAACAAGGGTTATGCTGCAATCAATATTATTGGTTTAGCCATAGGTTTTGCTGCAGCTACACTAATTTCGGTGTATGTTAAAAGTGAATTTACTTACGATGAGCACTATGCAAATCATGATAGAATTTACAGGCTGAGCGCTAACAACTTTGCGCTTTCTTCCATAGCTCATTTAAACCAAGTGAAGGAGTATTCTCCTTTGGTAGAAGAAGTGGTGAACTTAATGCCCAACCCTTCGGCTACCATAAAAACAGCAGCAGATAAAAGTCTGGTAATTAAAGACTTTTTCTACACTACGGAAGGGTACAATACTGTATTTGAACAAGATTATGTATTGGGCAATGCCGAAACTTCCCTGAGTGTTCCAAATGGCCTTATTCTAACGGAAACAATGGCTAAAAAGCTGTTTGGAAAGGCAAATCCAGTAGGCCAGAAGGTGAGCGTGATCACCCAAATTGCACAAAACGATTTTCAAGTAACCGGTGTAATTAAGGACTTGCCTTCAAATGTTAGCTTACCTTTTTCTGCCTTGGGAAGGTTGCCGAAAGATTTTCAGAATACATATCAATACAGTTTTTCCTTTACTACTGGCTATAGCTACTTGTTTACCAAGGAGAATGTAACGGAAGAACAGCTTAAAATGGCGGTTGAAGAGGCTATGTTACCGATTAATCATAGTCGATATGGAGAGGGTAAGCCAATGGATGAATTCAAAAAGACTTACCAATCAGGGTTGTTGGTAATGCCCCTAAGGGATGTTCATCTAAACTCGAATATTCAGTTTGAATCGTCTGAGTCGGGCAACGCCAACTATCTTTATGTATTTTTATCGATTGCGGTTTTTGTAATTCTTCTGGCCGCTATCAATTACGTAAACTTATCTACCGCTCAGGCTTCCAAAAGAGCTAAAGAAATTGGTATCAGATCTGTTTTGGGTTCATTCAGAAATCAATTGATCTCCAGGTTTATAGCTGAGTCTGTTTTGATTGCTCTTACGGCCGTACTCATTGGTTTTGGTTTGGCCGAAGCAGCGCTGCAATTGCTTCAGGGCGGTGGCTTTGCACACTTTGATGCCAATATTACCGAGTTTCCCCAATTGGTAGCTGCGGTTTTTTCAGTGGCTGTGCTTACAGGCTTTGCGGCTGGTATTTACCCGGCATTTTACCTGACCAACTTTAAGCCTTCGGCTGTTCTAAAGGGAGATTTCAATACAGGTGGTAAGAGTAAGTCATTCAGAAATTGGCTGGTGATCTTTCAGTTCGCGGTGTCGCTTTCGCTAGCAATTTTTGCAGTTTTTATTGGTCAGCAGCTGCATTTTAGCATGAAAAAAGACCTAGGTTTTGATAAAACCAATGTGTTGATGATTGATAACACAAAGGGGCAGTTGGGAGAATCGGCAGAGGCATTTAGAAATGAATTGCTGAAAAATGCTGAAATAAAAGAGGTTGGTTTCAGCCATTATGAACTTACGGGGTTGGCCTTTAACGTGATTATTGAAAACGGAGTGGATAATCCACAATCGCAGCGCATTCAATATAAGTACACCGATACACACTATGCCGAAACCATGGGTATGGAACTTGTTGCTGGTCGTTTTTTAAGCGATGAGTTGGATGATGAGGCCATGTTAGTAAATGAAACATTGGCCAAAAATCTAGGAGGTGATGTATTGGGACGCAAATTCGATGCTGGTGTAAATGGTAGTAATGTTGAAGTTGTAGGTGTGGTAAAGGATTTCCACTACGAAGACTTTAGAAAAGCCATAGGGCCAGTTGCTTTCTATTACAGCCCAATCCATTCGCTTATTTCTGTGAAGTTTAGCGGAGATATTAAGCAAGCTACAGAAACTACGGCAACTGTGTTTGGGCAGTTTACACAAGAGCCATTTGACTATAAATTATTCGAGCGCTCATTCGATCAGTTATTCGATAAAGAAAAGCAAATGGGCCAGGTAATTAACTTGTTTACAGGTTTGGCCGTTTTTGTGGCCATTCTTGGGCTTATTGGTTTGGTTACTTATACGCTCGATCAGCGCGTAAAGGAAATTGGCATTCGCAAGGTGTTGGGCGCATCGGTACCTCAAATCCTCGGGTTATTGAGTAAAGAAATGCTGGCCTTGATTGGAATCTCGTTTTTGGTTGCCATACCACTTGCGTTTTTGGCAGTAAGCCAATGGATGAATGAGTTTGTTTATCACATAAACATTGGTGTCGCACCTTTTGTACTGGTTGGTGGGGTAGCAGCAATATTCATTCTTACAGTTGTTGCAGCCCGTTCGCTAACTGCGGCTACTGCTAATCCGGTAAAATCACTTAGATCAGAATAGAAAACTCAGCTTATGATCAGAACTTACATCACTACTTTTTTTAGAAAATTCAGGAAGGAGCGCCTTTTTTCTTTGCTCAATCTTGGTGGCCTCACCTTTGGGTTAACCACCGTGCTGCTTATTACCCTTTTTATTCGCGATGAGCTGAGCTTCGATAGGTTTCACCACCAAAAGGAAGACATCTACCTAAGCTGGCATTTAATGGGCACAAACAAGGTGAAAAGTGATCGAATGGCCTATGGCTTAGCTAAGCAAATAGCTGAGGAAGTTCCTGAAGTGCGGAAGCTGGCTAGCTTTCAATCTAGAAATAGGTTGGTGACTGCCGGAGGCCAAACCTTTTTGGACAATGACATGGCCTATGTTAATAGTGATTTCCTGTCGGTTTTTGACTTTCCCTTAATCTATGGTGTTGCAGAGGCCGATAATCAGTCGGTGCTGGTAAGCCAAACTATGGCCGAAAAATACTTTGGAGATGCTACGCTTGCATTAGGCAAGGCTATTTCGGTTGATGAAAAAGACGAGTACGTAATTTCTGGAGTGCTTAAAGATGTTCCTTCCAACTCTACACTTCAGTTCGATTTTCTATCGATCGAAAATCAGCTTTTTGACAAGCGAAGTAAGTTAATGGATAATGAGGCGGGTTACTTTCCGGCCCAAAACTGGTTTTTGATGCAGAACGGTTTCGATAAGGCGACCGTGCAAGAAAAGATGCAGGCTATCGCCATGAGCATGCCTTATAGCCAACGCTACTCCAATACCGCTACTGATCAAAACATCTTTTTATTACCACTTACCGACTACCACTTAAAAGCTGATTTAGACTATACAAGTAGTGATACAAGTGACATTCGTTATGTCTACTTATTCGGTGCTATTGGCTTTTTGGTACTGGTTATTGCAATAATTAACTACACAAATTTAGCAACCGCACAATCCATTAAAAGGGGCAAAGAGGTTGGCTTGCGAAAGGTGATTGGCGCCTCTCGAAGCCAAATTTTATCGTATTACCTGGTTGAATCATTCTCTCTTGTGCTTATAGGCGCTATGCTCGCTTTCGCTTTAACGGAGCGCCTTTTGCCTTGGGTGAATAATGTGCTCCAAAAGGAAATGGTACTCAACTATTTCTCTGCTGAATTCTTTGTATTGGTGTTTGGTACAACGGCTCTTGTGGGCTTTTTGTCGGGGGTGTACCCGGCACTGGTGCTGTCTAAAGCCAAGCCGTTGCATGCCTTAGGGCAAGGTAAAATTGGGTCCAAATCTAAGCTTCGAAAAGGGCTTACGGTGGTGCAGTTCTTTATCGCGCAGCTGCTCATTATTGCCACGGTAATTATTCAGCAGCAACTCAGCTTTATTCAGACCAAAAACCTTGGTTACGATAAAGAATTACTCTTGGAAGTTGACCTTCACGATAAGATGGATGGAAAAGCTCAGGTCTTTAAAAATGAGCTTTTGAGCGTTTCTGGGATTGAAAGTGTTTCTATGGCCAACTCCTCAATTTCATATGCTGACTTCGGTATTTTGAACAAAGATGAATTGGGTGTTGAAGAAGAAAAAGAAGTGCTTACCGACTTTTTTAATGGGGATGAAGATTTCCTAAATACTTTGGGGATGGAGTTCGTCTCGGGACAATTTCCGACAAAAAGTGCACAAGGAATTGTGGTAAACGAGTCGGCTTTAGCGGCATTTAGTTGGGAAGACAAAAGCGATCCAACCTTGCTCTTGGATGGTGCAAAGTTACCGCTGATTGGTGTGGTGAAAGATTTTCATAATGAATCGCTTAAATCCGAAATCCGACCTTCGGTAATATACTTCAATGGCAATGCTTCGAAGTTCGCACTTGTAAGGCTCACAGGCACCGAGGTAAAGGAAACCGTAGCACAAATAACCGAGAAATGGGATGCTATGGAAACTGGTCGCCCGATGCAATATAAGTTCTTGGATGAGGCCTATAATAGCCAGTATTCCGTAGAGCAAAGGCTTGGCGAAATGTTTCTGTTCTTTTCAAGTCTGGCCATTTTCATCGCTATTCTGGGAATAGTTGGTCTTTCTACCTTTACCATAGAGCAGCGAATTAAAGAGATAAGCTTAAGAAGGGTTTTGGGAGCTAATTATAGAGAGATCTTCCACCTGTTTGCCCGAAGCTACATAGGCATGATCTTACTTGGTTTTGCCTTAGCTGCACCTGTGGTGTACTATTTCATAAGCGATTGGCTTGCCCAGTTTGTCTACAGAATAGAACCAGGTGTATTCTCATTTTCTTCGGCAGTAATTGCAACACTGGTTATTTCACTAAGTGTAATCGTGCTTCAGATAGGAAGAACCAGACGCATAAACCCTTCAGAAATTCTCAGAAACGAATAACAACAGTCAACTCAAAATAACAACAAAGCCATGCTTAAAAACTACTTAAACGTACTTAGAAGGAATTTTGCCAGAAACAAGGCCTTCACTATTATAAACATACTCGGCCTAACCATGGGGATTACCTGTAGTTTGGTGATGTTTCTGGTTGTAAAACAGGAGTTTAGCTTTAATCGCTATCATGAAGATTTAGACTCAATCTATCGACTTGGTCATATCGATATGGTTGATGGTAGGCAGTATACAGGCGGTGGTTTGCCTTTGGTAATGCCTCCTGCTGTTAAGGAAGAAATCGTAGGGATAAAAGAGGTAACGCTGGTTGCTCACGAGGCTTACGGACTCATTTCAGTAAAAGGCAATGCAGGTGAAGTAAAGCACTATGAGGAAGACCCGGAGTTGGTATATGTGGAGCCAAACTTCTTTAAAGTGTTTACTTGGAAAACACTTGAGGGGAGTGTGGATGGAGACGTTTTAGAGCAACCCAATGTAGTTGCGCTTAGCAAGACCATTGCCGAGAAATACTTTCCGGACGAGTCGGCTGTGGGTAAGACCATTCGGCTAAATAAACAGCTCGATTTGAAGGTAGTAGCTATTTTGGAAGACGACAGAGAGGACTCTGATTTTCCTTTCGGTATTTTCATTTCCATGGAAACCAAGCGCTCTCAGGATCCAGAAGAATTTACGCGTTGGGGAAGTATTTCAAGCGATAATGTGGCCTTCCTTCAGTTAGAAAATAATGTAACGCCAGCCCAAATAGAGGAGCAGTTTCCTGATTTTGTGGAAAAACACTGGAATGCCGATAGAAGGGAGCAGACCACTTTTGTGCTGTCGCCATTTACTGAATATCACTTTGATGAGCGATTTAGCAATTTCTCCTATCGCATCATTCCAAAATCAATGCTCTATACCTATATCATAATCGGAGCATTTTTGATTGTAACAGCCTGTGTAAACTTTATCAATATGTCTACCGCCATGTCGGTTAAGCGTGGCAAAGAGGTGGGCATGCGGAAAGTACTGGGGAGCGACAGAAAGCAGTTAATCTTCCGCTTTTTGGGCGAAACCTTTGTGATAACACTTATTGCACTTTTGCTTTCCATGGCAATAACCGAGCGCTTAATGCCGCTGGTAATTAACGATTTTATGGGCATTACCATACCGTTTAAGCCACTTACCGATTTGGCTTTGTTGGTTTATTTGTTGGGAATATTAGTTACAGTGTCCCTTTTTGCCGGTTTGTATCCTGCGTTTGTGCTTTCGGGCACCAAGCCAATTCTCGCGCTAAAAGGTGGCCTCACCCATAAAAAAGGCGGTATGGCTTTCAGACGGTTTTTGGTGTTCTTTCAATTCTTTATTTGTCAAGTTTTGATCTTCGGAACGGTGGTGGCCCTTACGCAAATGAAGTATTTCTTTTCAGTAGATATGGGTTACGATCAGGAATGGATTCTCAATATCAGCTTGGCCAATCGCGATAAGCAAGCACTTGATTTGTGGGAGTCTGAAATTCAAAATATTCCTGGTGTTGAAAACTACTCTTTCAATTTCCGACCGCCATTTTCTGGGTCTATTTCTGCAACAGATGCTTATGTATATGCTAATGACAGCGTGCGTGATGAAATGACTGCACAGGTGAAAATGGCAGATAAAAACTACTTGGATACTTACGGTTTGACCTTACTCTCTGGCCAATGGTTGAATGATAGTGATACCACAAACCAGTTTGTGGTGAACGAGACTTTCGTGAAAAAAATAGGCCTTTCACCAGATGAGGCAATTAACAAACGCATGCAGATATGGGGCAGAAGGGCTCCAATTGTAGGGGTGGTAAAGGATTTTCACGTTTCTACACTTAGTGCGGCAATTGAGCCTGTGGCGCTTTTTAACGACATAGAGAATTACAGTACGCTGGGGGTTAGGGTAAATGCAGCCAATGCCGAAAGTGTAGTAGCCTCATTAGAAAATATTTGGTACCAAGTGAACGAGGAATATGAGTTTAACTACCAATATGTAGATGACCAGATAGTAAACTACTACGAGATGGAGCAAAAGATGTCGCAAATGCTGACAGTTTTTGCTGGTATAGCCATATTCATTGGTTGCCTCGGGCTCTATGGCTTAGTGTCATTTATGGCAAACCAAAAGGCGAAGGAGATTGGAATTCGCAAAGTGCTGGGCGCTTCAGTGGCTAACATCATGAGAAGATTCTCGCTCGAATTTATCCTGCTCGTGGGAGTTGCCTTCCTGCTTGCAGCTCCATTGGCGTACTATTTTATGAACATCTGGCTGAGCCAGTATGAGTACCGCATTAGTATTGGGCCGCTCGTGTTTATAATCAGTATTGTCGCCTCTTTGATTATTGCATTAACCACAACAGGTTATCGTTCAATGCGGGCCGCCACAGCCAATCCGGTTCAATCACTTAGAGACGAATAAATAGTTATACTATGATAGGCCATTACCTGAAAATATCGCTTAGAGCCATTAGAAAGAGCCCATTGCTTTCATTACTGAATATACTGGGGCTTAGTGTTGGGTTAGGGTGTTTTTTGGTAATTACGCTATACCTCTATCAGGAGAATACTTATGAAAAGGGCTTTTCCGACTACGATAAAATTTACAGAATTGAGGAGGAGTTTTTGGGTATGGGCCGAAGCGCTTCCTCAACCCCCAACTTGCAATATAAGCTAGATGAAATACCTGGTGTAGAGAGCTATGTGCGTTTAAATATTACTGCAGACCGGTCGTCATGGGCAGCACTTGGTGAAAAGAAGCTAAGGTCTCCACGTGTACTGAAAAGCACTGAGGGCCTTTTTGATGTTTTCGACTTTAAACTTGCACAAGGCAATGCCGCTACTGCACTAGATGGACCGCACAAAGTGGTTCTTACAAAGGAGTATGCTCAAAAACTATTTGATACCGAGGAGGTGGTTGGCAAAACCTTTCAGTACCAAAATGAGGAGGTAATAGTAACTGGATTGTTAGATGCTACCACTTACAGAAGTCATTTAAGTTTTGACTTTATCTGCTCAGATCTTTTCAACCCATCTTATGCTGATGGTAGGTGGTGGATGATTGCAGGCTACCTATATGTAAAGATGAATGAACAGGTGGAGCCGCAGGATATTGACAATCGGCTTGACGAAATAGCTAAAACTTATGCCTATCCAGTGGTTAACAATAGCCAGTTAACAAAAGATGAATGGTTGCAATCGGCTAATAAGGTTCAGTTTTTTGCCAAGCCAATTCGCGACATTCATTTGAAGGAGGACGTAGAGTTTGAATTCAGCGTTAATGGAGATCCACAGTCGCGCGCCACGCTTACTATCATCGGAGTTTTTATACTCATCATTGCAGTCATCAACTTTATGAATTTGTCAACGGCTAAATCATCATTGAGAACCAAAGAGATTGGTGTGCGCAAAGTGATGGGAACGAGCAGAAGAGGGCTAGTGATACAGTTTCTTTTAGAGTCGGTGGTGATTACATTGCTTGCAGCGATTATTGGTGCGGGACTTTGTGAACTGTTCATATTTTTACTCAACCAGTCATTGGGCGAAGTAATTAGTATTTCTATAATTAGCTACCCAAGCCTTGGAGGTCTTATCTTATTAGGGGTGTTCCTTGTTGGCTTTTTGGCAGGTGTTTACCCAGCTTTTTATCTGTCATCGGTGAAAATCATTCCGCTGTTAAAAGGGATGAAACTCGGGCAAGTACTGAATATGGGGAATGCCCGGGTATTGCGAAATAGTTTGGTAGTAGTCCAGTTTGCGGCTTCTTCAACACTGATTATCGGTGTATACTTTGTTTACCATCAGTTGCAGCATATAAAGCAACTGGACATTGGCTTTGATAAAGAGCAAGTTTTGGTGGTTCCATATACTCCACAAAAGGATGATGACAGGTCTGCAATTCGCAATGAATTGCTGAAAATACCAGGAGTAGAAGCGGCCAGTTTTACAAGCCGTATGCCTGCGGAGCACTCAGCCAATCTACTCTCAATTATGTTGAGTGCCGAAGAAACATTGACACTTGATGTTTTTCAGGCAGATCCACACTTTGCTGATGTTCTTAACCTAAATGTAATTGAAGGAGCTTGGTTCGCAGAAGATCAAATGCAAACCGATTCGCTGGTAGTGCTCAACGAGTCGGCCGTTAATGCTATTGGCTTGGAAGGCAATCCTATTGGGCAAGTGTTTGGTAATTACTGGCGCGTAGTTGGGGTGGTTGAAAACTTTTTTATCGACAACTATAGAACCAAAGTAGGGCCAGCCATTATGGCTTATGACCCTAAAACACCCAACCAACTGGCGATTAAGCTGAATGCTCAGTCACTGGTGGATGCCTTGCCAAAATTGGAGGCTACATGGGATGACTTGAGAGGAAATGCGTTCGAATTCAAATTCCTAGACGAGAACTTTGCTTCAATATTTACCAAGGAAAAGCAAAACGGGGATGCCATTATAGTGTTTACAGTGCTGGCTATTTTCATTAGCTGTCTGGGACTCTTTGGTTTAGCTGCCTTTGCAGCCGACCAAAGACAACATGAGTTTGGAATACGAAAAGTGCTGGGCGCAAATGTGAGAGATATTGTTCATGTTTTCAGTCTCGATTTTATTAAACTGGTGCTACTCGCCTTTATTGTTTCCATACCAGTAGCCATTTATGGAGTCAACTTATGGCTCGATACTTACGCCAATAGAATTGATTTGAGTGTTATAGGCTTTGTCGTAGCCGGAGTATGTGCCCTTGCCATAGCCTTTGCTACTATTCTTTTCCAGTCTCTCAAAGCCGGCCGCCTTAACCCAGTAGAAACCTTACGAAACGAATAGTCCAAATCACTATGATTAAAAACAATCTCATTCTCGTGTTTAGAAGACTTCGTAAAGAGAAGGTCTTTTCCTTGGTTAATGTGCTGGGTTTAACGGTTGGGTTAACCGCATTTTTGATGATAGGCTTGTACATAAAGCATGAACTCAGCTTTGATCAATTCCATCAGGATAAAGAGAATATTTATAGGGTAACATCGAAATATAGAGATAGAGAATGGAGGGGAGTAACTGCAAGCGATTACGTTCAGTTTTTCAAAGATGATGTTGTTGGGTTAAATAGCTTCTCTCGAATAAGCGTTAAGGACGAGACGACCTTAGCTTCAGGAGGAGGGAAGGAGTTAAACTTTAAAGGTATGTTATCAGCTGATAGCAACTTCTTCGAGTTTTTCTCTTTCGATCTAATTGATGGTGTGCCTTCATCTGTTTTGGCTACTTCAGGCAGTGCTGTTATTACCGAAACCTTAAGCAAAAAGTTGTTCGGAGAAAAAAGCCCGATTGGAGAAGAACTGCTGATTGAAAAAGGAAAAGAGGTGTACACTATTACCGGTTTGGTGAAAGATCCGCCATCAAATAGCACCATTCAGTTTGAGTTGGTTACTTATCAGGAAGGAAGATTTAAGAATAATTTCGAGCAAACTTCTGGTTTAAGGAATGTTATCACCTATCTCAATTTGCAGCCAGATGTTTCATTAGACCATGTGCTTGATAAAATCAATGAAGCTAAAGACAAAACCCCTTATACCATAATGACTAGGGATCAGGTGTATGGATTGTCCCCAATCACAGATCAAAGACTTTATGCTGATTATGTCGTAACATTTTTTGAGAAAAATGACATTCGTTATCTACAGTTGTTTGGGGGTATAGCTATAGTGGTACTTCTATTGGCCATTATTAACTACATCAACCTTGTGACTGCGCAAGCTGCTAAAAAGGCTAAGGAAATAGGGCTTCGAAAAGTGATTGGAGCAGGGAGGTACCAGTTGATGATTTATCAGTTTGCAGAGTCAATTGTGGTAGTTGTGTTTTCTTTTGTTCTTGCTTTTGCGGTTACAGAAAGGTTATTGCCACAATTCAATGCGCTGCTGGATAAAGATGTAACCCTTCAATACTTTGGCTCAACATTCTTTCTATGGGTAATTGTCGCAGGGGTTGTCATTGGTCTACTTTCTGGCTTATATCCCGCTATTCAAATAATGAAAGTGAAGCCTCTCGCCATTATTAAGTCATCAACGAGTGGTAGTAAACAGCATACAAGTTTCAGAAAGTTTTTGGTGCTTTTCCAATTTACCGTTACAGCTATCCTGATTTGTTGCCTATCCATCATGATTGGCCAAATGGATTATCTGAAACAAAAAGATCTTGGGTTTGCTCCTGAAGCGCTTATCAGCGTCACGTTAGATAGTGATTCTACACAGTCATACTTTCCTTTGCAGCAAGAATTTTTGAAAATACCCGGAGTTCAGAAAGCAAGTTTAGGTGGGTTTAAACCAGGTGGATATGCATACATAACGGCTATGGATGCACCCAATGAAAATGGAAAGGATGCAAACAGCCTTGGAGGAGAGGCCATAATTGGAGATGCCTCTTTTATAGACGTGATGGAAATGGAGGTTTATTGGCAAGCGTATGATTCAGCCATTGAAGA
This sequence comes from Roseivirga pacifica, assembly GCF_900111145.1. Lineage (GTDB taxonomy): Bacteria > Bacteroidota > Bacteroidia > Cytophagales > Cyclobacteriaceae > Roseivirga > Roseivirga pacifica. The sequence goes on along the minus strand of NZ_FOIR01000002.1, from coordinate 1,004,254 downwards.
GTTCAGGGAAGGACAAGTGATTATCAATAAATCCATGGCCCAAAGTATTGGTGCGCTTGATAACCCTCAAGATAAACGCATCTATGGATGGAATGATAAGGTGGGGAAAAAGGTAGTTGCTATTGTTGAAGACTTCCATATGAAATCCTTAAAGGATGGGATTGAGTCCATATCCATCTATTACCTTAATGATTGGGGGATACATAACATTCTTGTTAAAGTAGATATGAACAACCTTTCAACCACGCTTGCGGGTCTGGGAGATCGATATGAATCATTTTTTGGAAGGCCTTTTGAGTTTAGTTTTCTAGACGATGAGATTGCTGAGTTCTATAAGAAGGAACAAGGTCAGTTTAAACTGTTCCAGCTGTTTTCTACAATCGCATTGATTATTTCCCTTCTTGGGTTGGTTGCATTGACTATCTATAGCCTTGAACAGCGCAGAAAAGAAGTCAGCATTAGAAAGGTTTTAGGAGCCTCAGTCCAAAGGCTTATTCTTATGCTTAATAGAGAATACTCCATTCTGGTATTGATAGCCTTTCTTGTGGCTTCTCCAATAGCTTATTATGCCATGCAGGGTTGGTTAGAAGAGTTTAAATATAGGATAAACATAAGCCCATTGATCTTCATTGCAGCTTTCATGGGCTTTCTGGCATTAAGCTGGCTGGTTACCATTGCACAATCATTGAAAGTATCCAGAGAGAATCCCGCGGATGTTTTAAGGGAAGAATGATTTATTTAGTTATATTTTATTCTGAATAAATTATAACTATGAAGAAACTATTATTCAACACACTATTGATTGTGGCAATCTCATGTGTTGCTGCAAATGTTAATGCACAAACTAAACGAGAACCGATTCCCAAAGCACCTTTGGCCGAAATTTCATTATCACCATGCGGTTATGGTTTTAACGCCAATGTTTATTACCACGGAACCACATCGCCAATAGTTGGTACTTACCCGTACGAAATTTGGTTGGGTGGAACTATGGTCGACAGCGGTACCATTAGCCATGGAGGCAGCACACCTTGGGTATTATCAGCTTGTACCACCTACACCTTTAAATTTTACGGTTCGTGGGCAAGTAGTAGTGTTACCTCAACGCTCACCGTAACTACCGATGGTTGTGGCGGGTTGTTTATCTGTTGAGTTAACTAACTTTCTTCGCAACCGACTTTGCTAAACAGTGAGCATTCTCATAGCTTAGGTTTTCAAATCGATTGTATGAAGAAGTTTCCCCTCTTAATCTTAGGAGCATTATGCATTTATGCGTGCAATAATGCTCCTCAAAACAATTCTTTTTCCCAAGTATTATCTAATACCGAAAGCATTGTCGGCAAGCCGGAATATTTGGCTTCCCCATATCTGACTCCCGGTGATAAAACCTATATGGTGGGGCATCAAGATGGTACTTTCCCCGATTTGGGCTGGCATGTTACAGGCGAAATGGGCGGAATTTGGAACCACCCAATCAAACTAATGGATGGCTTTTCGGCTCAAATCAGTAAAGACGGGGCAGCCTATTGTCTCGATAGTGCCAAACAGTTTGTGAACTATCCTTTCGCTAATTCTCATGAATTTGAGGTTGAAGCACTTAAGCTAACAGCTACTCGAAAACAGTTCGTACCCGATGGCGAAGAGGCAGCTTATGTGGAATATGAGCTCACCAATAACAGCGAAAAAATCCAAAAACTGACCTTTACTTTCAATGGTTTTGTAGACCTAAGACCAGTGTGGCTGGGTGAACGATCTGGGATGATTGATGCGAAAGATGAAGTTAAGTGGAATGAATCGATTCAAGGAATAGAAGGGAAGGATGTAAATAACGACTGGCATGTGGTTTATGCCTCTACTCTTGAGCCAGAGAGTCACGACTTGAACGCGAGCACCTGCGACTATGAAAGAAATGGAATGGGTGCAAATGCATGGCTCAGTTACACCCTTGAAATTCCGCCCTATGGTAATGCGGTTATCCCATTTGTAATTGCAGGTTCCGATGAGTCGAAGGCTGAGGCTATTTCAAGCTTGAAGAAAGTGCAGGCCAATGCTGGCGAAATGCTTCAAACAAAAGCTAGCCGATACCAGGCCATAGCTGACAAGGCAAAACTTACTATTCCTGATAAGAAGCTCGAAGAAGCTTTCCGCTGGGTCAAGTACAATACCGATTGGCTCATCAATGAAGTAGATGGTTTGGGTAGAGGAATTACTGCCGGAAACTCTGATTATCCATGGTTCTTTGGTGCAGATTCAGAATATGCCTTGCAAGGTGCTATGGCTATCGGCATGAAGGATATTGTCTATTCCACCATTCAAATGATTGATAGCGTTTCCAATGCAGTGAATAATGGTTCAGGCAAAATCATTCACGAAATGAGCACCAACGGGGTAGTTTTCAACCCAGGTAATTTGAATGAAACACCACAATATGCTACGCTGATATGGGAGGTGTTCAAATGGACGGGAGATAAGGACTTTTTAAGAAAGTACTATCCGACCGTGGAGGCTGGCCTAGACTGGCTATTGAAGGAAAACGATGAAGATGGAAACCTGTTAGCTGATGGCTATGGCATGATGGAGATTCATGGTTTAGAATCGGAAATGATTGATGTGGCAGCCTATACTTATAAAGCCTTTGTAGATGCTGCAGAAATGGCCGAAGTATTGGGTAAAACAGCGCAGGCAGAGAATTACAGAAGCAAGGCCGAAAAGCTCGCTGAAATCATCAATAACGACTTTTGGGTGGATGAATTCAGCTCGTATGCTGATTTTATCGGCAGAGCAAAGGACGCTAATCACCTGATTGAAGGCGCTATCGTTCGAGCTGATACCTTAAATAAACCTTGGGCTGTAGAAGAGTTGAAAGCTACGCAAAGAAGCGTTAGTCAATACCCTGCTAATAAGAAGCAAGGCTTTGTACTCTATCATAATTGGGTGGTCAACACACCTATGGAAGTCGGGGTAGCTGAGCCTGAAAAAGCCATCAAGGCTTTGAATACAGGAAGCAAGTATGTTAATCCTTTCGGAATGTTTGTAACTGGAATTGACCGCGATGAGTCTGCTGGTACAGATGATAGTGGTTTTGCCAAAAAGATGAAAATATTCTCTTATACCGGAGCCGTAATGACACTACCGACAGGCGTGCAAGCCATTGCCGAGAATAACTATGGCAGGCCAGATAATGCGTTGGAATATCTACAAAGAATGACCAATTCATTTAGTTATGCTTTGCCGGGCTCCATGTATGAAGTAAGTCCGGACTTTGGAATGCACGCCCAGGCTTGGAATATTTATTCCTATGCCGTTCCTCTGGTGAAACAGTTCTTTGGAATAGAGCCGATGGTGCATTTAAACCAGGCTGTAATTCAGCCAAAAATGCCTTCAACTTGGGAAGAAGCAAGCTTGGAGCGCATCCGAGTAGGGGATAACGAACTGAGCATAAGCTACCGAAAAACTGCGGAGGGAGTGCGTTTAGTTGTAACCCAAACTGATGCGGCATTTAGGTTGGTTTTTCCTCAAGAGGGCGCTTCAATAAAGGTGATTCAAGGCAACTTACTCAATGAAACGAATGGGCAAACCGAATTGAGCGGAGCAGAGGTGGAGGTGCTTATAAATTGAGAAAGGTGTGTTAGCACACCTTAACGACACTATCTTCGGTAATGGCATAAACATCGTCATGCTTAGTAATGGGAATGCGAGCAGTGCCTGTAAACTGTCCAAATGCTGGTAGAATTCCGTTGTTTGACCCAAAGTAAAAACAAGGTAAGCGCAGGCTTTGTCGGCCTTTGCCCGAAAGCCTAACAGCTGGGTGAATATGCCCCGCTAGATTATATTGGGTGGTATCCTCTGGAATGTGCGTAAGCGTGAATGGAGCTAATTCTAATTGCTCTAAAACCTCAAGGTTTGGTAGACGGTAAGACTGTTCGGGCAAAATATCATGATTGCCCAAAACCAGCTGAAAGTGGGTTGCAGATTTGCTCTTTAACCATTGGCGGAACTGAGTCCAACTCTGGTTTTCTTCGCTATGAAAAAGGTCGCCAAGAAAAACAACGGTTCGAGGTTTGTGTTTATCAATTAGTCTATCGAGTAAGTAAACATCTTTAGAATGAACCAAGTCCGAAACGGGTATGCCAGATTTTCTGAAATGTCCCGCCTTACCTAAGTGTAAGTCGGCTATAATCAGGTGTTCAGTTTCTTTCCAGAAAATTGCACGTTCGGGAAGTAAATAGAATGTTTGACCTAAAATTTTATGAATTGTCATGTTAACTTTAGAATGCTCACGTTGTGATAGACGAACATTTGAAACTCAAATATAAAATTCAGATTGATGATGAAAAGCGCCTTTTCCCTTTTTGCCCTAGTTACCGTGTTTGTTTTAGGTACGGCCATGCAAAATAACCCCGATGATGTTTTAGGTTTTTGGATGACCGATGATGGCGGTGCGAAGATTGAGATTTTTAAAGAGGCTGGGAAATACCACGGCAAAATCGTTTGGCTTAAGGAACCATTGAACGAGCAAGGAAAACCGAAGTTGGATAAGGAAAACCCGGATGACGCACTCAAAACCCGCCCGATTATTGGAATGAAACTGGTGAAGGATTTTGTGTTTGACGATGGACAGTGGGAGGATGGAGAAATCTACGACCCTAAAGAAGGTAAGACTTACAGCTGCCGCATGCGCTTAAAAAAAGAGAAGCTTGAAGTTCGTGGCTATATCGGTGCACCCATGTTCGGCAAAACTGTAGTGTGGACAAGAACAGAGTAGGCTGAGCTAATTGGTGGATTAGGTAAATGGTGAATTTGTTTCAGAGAATTTGTGCCTGCCGTTAGTCCAAATTATATGTCCGGTAGAACACATTAATGGGGTGTTTTACAGCCAGCCTTGGTGTCCTCACCAAGGCGTTTATGCTTTTTAGCTAGTTTGTCAGAGTTCCGTACCTAAAGGCACGGTAGGTAACCAGGTACGTATATGCTACCAATATTTAGTCCCTCTGGGACTTGGTAGTGGCTGCAAAGTATAATAGGGCTTCGTACTTTTCAGAACCTTAAATTCTCCATAGCTAGAACCTACCCGAACCATTTGTCCCGTAGGGACAGCACATGGGTAGCCAATAGAATATAAAGCCAACCATTGTGCCGTTAGGTACAAGACATTTGCTGGTAATTCTTCTGCCAGCCTTGGTGTCCTCACCAAGGCTTTTTAATGGCTATATGGTTAGTGGATAATCGAACTAATAACACTAGCATGCGTTTTTGCATTTAATTATATTTGAATTATGAGTTCTATAGTTATTAATCCCAAAAGCTCCGAAGAGTTAAAGTTTATCTCTGAGCTATTGAAAAAGTTAGGAGTAAAGTCAAAAGTACTCTCTGATGAGGATAGCGAAGACCTTGGGCTTGCGCTATTGATGAGAGAAGCCGATCGAACTGAAACTGTATCCGAAGAAGAAATTATGTCAAAGCTAAACGGCTGATGGAAGTAGTTTTCCTTAAAAAGTTTTATAAGGATTTAGATAAAATTAAAAAGTCAAAAGACCTAAAATCCATAGCTGAGATCATTGAACTCGTCAAATCCGTTGAGGTTATAGATGGTATTGCTGGAGTCAAGAAATTGTCTGGTTTTGAAAACGCGTTTCGAATTCGTTCAGGTAATTATAGAATAGGTGTTTTTGTTGATGGAACTCGCGTTGAGTTTGCTAGAGTTGCCCATAGAAAAGATATTTATAAGCTTTTTCCTTAATCGGCATTCATTGAGACCTTCTAGCCTTGGTGTCCTTACCAAGGCTTTTGTAACACTCAACAGGTTGTTATCTAAATTAAAAATCTATCACAATCCCAATTTGTGGTAAAATACTCGAGTTGTCGGTTTCAGCAATTTGTACCACCGTTTCGGGCTGAATGATGTTACCATTCTCATCTCTATTCAAACCATACTCCGGCTGCGAAGGAATGTTTTGCCCAAAGATGTTTTGAATTTCTACGTACACGTTAAACGTCCAATTGCTGAAATTCCATTTCTTATCAATTCGCACATCGGTTTGGTTAAACGTATCAAGATATACCGAACCCAATTGGTTGTAGTCCAAAATTATAGCCGGGTAGCTGTTTTGCGTAGCGTCAAGGTCTACAGGGGCGTAAGGCGTTTTGCCGATTAATCGCATGCGGGCACTGGCCTCCCAGTTGGTGCCAAACTTATAACCACCAGTAAAAGTGAGTAGATGTCTACTATCCCAGGCACTAGGTAAGTAGTCTTCCGTTACTCCAGAAAACTCACTTTTAAAAAGTGTATAAGCTAGAATAGCGTAGTAGTTACCGGTGAATTTTTTCTGATATAAAAACTCCAGTCCATAGGTTCTGCCTAAGCCAATACTGCTTACAGGCTCGTTGCCAACTACAGAAAAATCGCCACCTAAGTTGGCTAGCGAAACTCCTTTCTCAAGTGAAACTGGGTAGTTGTTGTATTTTTTATAAAAGCCTTCGATAGTAAAGCGCGATGACGGTGTAGCCAAGTATTCGACCCCAAACACAGCATGGTTACTGCTGATGTACTCCGTGTCTTTATTCACAAATTGCCCAGAGGCACTGTAGCCAAGTACCGTATAGGAAGGTAGCTTAAAGTATCTGCCGAGCGATGCATTAACTGACCACTTGCGTTGTGCATCCCAAGTATAGCTGGCTGAAATACGTGGACTTAGTGTATTCCACATTTCGTTGCCCGAGTCGGTAAAAGAGTTGCCATCAGTTCTAATTCCGGCTGAAAGATCGAGCCTATCAGAAAGCAAAGACCTGCTTGCCTGAAAGGAGGCTCCGTACTTGGCAAAGCTAATTTTGTCGTTAAAGCTGTTGTTGTTTACCAGGTCAATGTTGTTGTTGGAGTAGGAGACAGCCTGAAGACTGGCGGTAGTTATAAAAGTCCAATCGCCTTTGAATTTGGTGTAGTTTACGCGCAGTTTGGTTTCGTTTTCTTCAGAGATGTTCTGAAAGTAAAGCCCGTTCTCGTTTACATTGTCTTCAAAACGCTGAAAATCATTGTTTAAGGTGTTGTTGCTTAAAGTGGTTTGCAGAAAGCCTGAACCATCTTTAAAACGCGACTTCCAACTCACGCCAATAGTGTTAGTCCGCTGATTTATAATGGGTACCTGCTCCAGTGTGGCCTGTTGTTCAGGGTCATACTCATCGGGTACATTTATACTAAAATCATCGATTGACCCAACTCCTGTAAAAATCAGTTCATTATACTTATCTATTTGATGTGTTACTTTAAACTGATAGTCCCAGTAATCTGGGAGAAAAGGAAGGTCTATTGCTTGAAAGAGAAACTGCAAATATGACCTTCTGGCCGAGGCAATAAACGATGTTTTTGATGTCTCATTGTTGCCCTTAAATAGCGGGGACTCTACTGTTAAAGCAGCCTCGCTACTACTTACCCTAAAGTTGGTTTTGAACCTGCGGTTGTTACCATTTCTTTGGTCAAACTGTAATACGCCAGAGAGGGCATTGTCGTATTGGGCACCAAACGCACTTGTAGCAAGTGTCACGCCTTCAAAGAAGCTTACGTTGAGCAAGCCGACAGGTCCGCCAGCGCTACCTTGGGTAGTAAAGTGGTTGATGTTTGGTATCTCAATACCGTCCAAGTAGTACACGTTTTCGTTAGGCGCGCCACCTCGAATGATCACATCGTTTCGGAAACCGCCTATGGAGCCCGATACCCCTGGCAGCGACTGTACTACTTTGGCGATATCATTGTTTCCACCCGGATAGTTGGCAATCTCATCGGCATTTAGTTGTTGAATGGATAGGGGCGTTTCTGCCAGTTTTTCAAATGGGTTGGCAGTAATCACAACTTCTTCCAGCTCCTCAGCGCTTTCTTGTAGGCTGAAATTAACGTTTGGGCTTCCGCCTGTACGAACAATCACTCCGTACTTTAAAACGCTCTCAAAGCCAATAAATGAGCATTGAAGCGTATAGGTGTTTGGCTCAACGTTGCTGATCAAGAAATAGCCATTCTCATCGGAGATAGCCCCTTGGGTTGTGCCAACCAGCTGAATGGTTGCTCCAGGGATCGGTTCTTCTGTCTTTGCATCAGTAACATAGCCAGCAATTTGAGCTTTGTTTTGATAGCTTAGTGCGCTTGAGTAAACGCATAAGAGTAAGAGTGTGAGGTAGAAATGAGGTTTCATCTAAAAGTTAATTCAAAATGAACAAACTGTGGAAGGTTAAAACTGTTTTGGAAAGTTGGCTATTTGTTGAAAATAAGTCTAAAACCTAAAACCGGTAGGTTTTCCTGCATAAAGTCGAGATCGGTTGCCCGTTTAAAACCTAGTCGCTCATACATTCCCCATGCCACTTGCATGGATTCGGTTGTATGAATGATCATTTGCTTAAAACCGGCTGCTTTGGCGGTTGCTATGCACCATTGTGAGAGTGATTTGCCAATACCTTTGCCTTTGTGTTGTGGGGAGACAGCTAACAGCCTAAAGGCGGCCGTGTCGATTTCTTTGGGAGCTATTCCTCCCGAACCATATTCACTCATATGGCTAATGTATACTACGGCACCGCTTATTGTTCCGGCTGTTTCACAAACGAGCAGTTGGGTGTGCTTGCGTTTTATGAGTTCCCCGATGTTGCGGAGCACATCAAAGTAGCGAGGTTGGGTTTCGGGAGTAGGAAAGCCTGGAATATTCCCGAATACTTCGACCAAGAGTTCGCCTATTTGGTTGAATTCTGTTGGTTTCGCTGGCCTGATGAAATGTTTCATTTTGAAACAGTGTATTCTCTTAAAATACGCTTCTCGACTACGAATGGGGCAAATGGGAGTAGGGAGGCGGCTAGTGCCATTAATGTGGTTTTTGCTTTCCACTTCATGCTTATGGCTACAAATACCACCATGGCGCAGTAAGCTACAAATAAAACACCGTGGGCGAGTCCGACAGGGTAGGTTGGTTCTGGAATGCCGAAAATATACTTTAATGGCATGCACACTCCGAGTAAAAGTAAGTAGCTAATGCCTTCTAAAATGGCAAGAATGCTGAGGGCTTTGATCATGCTGCAAAGGTAAGTCTCAATGTTTTTAACAGAGTACCTATTGTATAAAAAAAGAGGCTGTCTTCAAAAGCCGACTAATATCGTCATTCTCAGCTTGACTGGGAATCTCCTTCAGGCTTTGGATCTAGTTTGAGGAGATTCCCGATGGGTGTCGGGAATGACGTTTAGCTTTTGAGACAGCCTCTTTTAAACAAAAAGAACTATCTAATTAATTTGCGTTGCTGCCTATATCGCCCTGCGCTACAAGTGTAGCTAGGTCGTTAGCGCTCTTATGAATGTTTACATAGCCGTCTAAGCTCAGTATATCATCATAAGTTATGCTTGTGCCGTCATCTAGCATTCTAATGTTGGTCATTGCAATGCCTGTGCTTCCGTCCACATTGTTAAATGTGAATAGGATGTCACCGCCTTCGGCAGCAGAATTCTCATGAATATGACCAGGGTGTGAATCTGTGATCATGGTATTCATCAATTCAATTTTTGAAAGCGTAGTACCGTCTTTTCTTTGCATAAAAGTAATGGTTCCGCTTGTGCCTGGTTGGTCTACCTCATTTAAGGTGTAGCTCATTGAAGTACCAGTTAACTCATTGGCGCCAATGTCGCCTTGGGCAATAATTGTACCTAGGTCTGCTGTGCTGTTGTGAATATTCACATAACCATTGTAATTCAATAGCTCATCATACGTAATGGCAGTTCCGTCATCAAGCATGGCAATATTGTTTACTGATTTGCCTGTGGCGCCATCAACTGGGTTAAAGGTGAATGCGATTCCGCCTGTTTCTATAGCGGCATTCATGTGGATGTGTCCAGGGTGAGAGCCGCCTGTAATGGTTCCGTTAAGGGCCACAATTCCCAAAGATTCGCCATTCATTCTTTCGTATACTGTGAATGTACCGTTAATACCTGTTACATCTTTTTCGCCTAAAGTATAGGCTTTAGATTCGCCAGTTAACTTATTCTGTCCAATATCACCTTGGGCAACCAGTGTAGCTAAGTCATCAGCACTGGCATGTACGTTAATGTAGCCATCGTACGTAATTAGTTCATCGTAAGTAATATCGCCACCGGCATCTAGCATTGCTACGTTTGTTTTGCTCCATCCGGCCATTACGCTATTCAAGGTTACAGCAATTCCTCCGCCTTCAGCCGCGGTGTTCATGTGAATGTGCATGGGTCTATCGCTGTCACTCGGATCATTTTCTAGCATTACGGTTACCAAGGTTTCTCCGTTCATGCGTTTGGTAAATGTTGCAGTACCGGAAATGTCGGGGTCTGCCACCGATGAAAGTGGGTATTCCTCAGACATGCTCGTTAGTTTGTTTTGTCCAATGTCGCCTTGGGCTACTAGGGTTGCTAAATCATTTGCGCTAGCGTGAACATTAATGTATCCATCGTAATTGGTTAATTCGGTATAAGTAATGGCGGTGCCGTTGTCAAACGATGCCACGTTAGTTTTACTCCATCCGTTCATCACGTTGCTCAGGGTAATAGCGATATCTCCGCCTTCAACAGCGGTGTTTTCATGAATATGAATTGGTCTATCGCTATCGCTAGGGTCGTTCATTAAGCTAATTTCAACAAGGGTTTCGTTGTTGGCTCTTTCGTAAAAAGTTGCCGTTCCCATAATGTCTGGGTCGCTTACAGCTGCCAAATCATAGCTGGTCATGTTGCCAGTAAGGGCGTTTTCTCCAATATCGCCTTGTGCAAGTAGTGTAGCTAAGTCGTTCGAGCTATTGTGAACATTAATGTATCCATCAAACATAATCAGCTCGTCATAAGTAATCGCTGTACCGTCATCTAACATCGAGATGGTTGTCTCGCTCATTCCGGTGCTGCCATCTACAGGAGTAAGGCTAACAGCTATGTCTCCACCTTCTGCAGCAGTGTTAAAGTGAATGTGAGAAGGGTGTGAGCCTCCCGAACTGGTTCCGCTCAAGTCTAGCGTTAAAATTGTAGTGTTGTCTTCTCTCTTTTCGAAGATTGCAGAACCCATTACACCAGATGAGCCAACGGCAGAAAGGCTAAAAGTAACTTTGTCGCCTGTCAAAGGTGGGGCAGGTGCATCGTCATCATTGTCGCAGGAAACGACAATTGTAAACGCAAATACCAAAGTGAGAACTTTGCTAAGGTTTTGAAATAATTTTCTTGTAGGTTTTAACATGGTTGTTATTCTTTTGTTGTAACCATACTTACTAAGTAACCTGGGTGATTGGATTTAATAGATTAGAATAAATTCTGAATTTTATTGTAATAACCTGTTTGTGAGGGTGGTTAAATTATCCTTTTGTGTTTGTCAAAAGAACTTTGGCTATAAAAAATAGATCCCGATAATAACATTACCGGGATCAGACTCAACCTTATCAACCAAAACCTAATTAGTTGAAATACTATAAACACTTATTTAACCTTACGAAGCAGGTGTGCTAGCTGGATTTAGTTAAAGGAAAAAAAGTGGATTTTTTTAGAGTTTGCTGAGGCAGCTTTCTCAAGGCTCAACATAATTTTCTGCACTTTCTTGTCTTTTGTGTGGGTTTGTGGCTTGAAATTAGAGTTTTCTTTTCGAATAGTCCTAGGGTGTATCTTAGTCTCCGAACTCCAGTTGCATTTTGGCTATTCTTTCGGATAGTAGTTCGTTTGTGTAGCGTTCTCGTAAGCGGTCTACCATTATAGGGAAACAGAACGGGGTGGGTTGAGATAACTTTTTTACAATAATCTCTTGTTGGTTGATTCTCGATAATGCAGATTTCAATCTTGATTTTTCAAACTGAAGCGAAAGTACTTCTTCGTTGGCTTGTTTCAGTAGGAGGTTCTCTGGGTCATAATCTTGAAAAACCTTGAAGATCATGCTGGAAGAGGCCTGTAGGTGTTTGTTTGTAACGTTTTTACCTGGGTAACCTTGAAAAATAAGCCCAGAAATGGCAGCAATATCTCTAAACTTGCGTTTGGCCATTTCAGTATTGTTAATGCTGGCATATATGTCGTCCATCAGGTTTTCTTCACTGAAGAGGTCTAGTTCTAAAAAGTCTTCAATTTCAATGTCTAGGTCGGTTAAGATTTCAAAACCATAATCATTCGAGGCGATGGAAAAGGAAATTGGCTGGCTCACGCTTATTCGGTAGGCCAGTAGTGCTGCCAGTACATCGTGAATGTATTTGCCTTCGAGCGGATACATGTATATATGCGTTCCCTCGTCAGACTTAATTTGTTCTACCAAAAGCTGGTTGGTGTGTGGTAGGGCAGAAAGCTTTGCGTGTTTTTCCAGTAATGGCTTTAGTTTTTGCATTTCTGGGCCTTCAAAAACTCCTTTTGACGCGTCTTCGATTTTTTGGCGCATGGCATCGGAAAGGAGAGATGTGAATGATGCTTTGCCGCCTCCCCAGCGAGGAATTGGCCCGGTTTTCTTCTTCGAATTGCGAACGGTAGCTGTCATGTCTTTTAGTCTCACCAGTTCTAGATTTCTGCCCGCAAACCAAAAAGTGTCTCCTATTTTCAAATGGCTAATAAAGTATTCTTCAACAGTGCCAATGTACTTTCCACCAGCATAACGCACTTTTATAACGGGGTCCGAAACTATTGTCCCCATGGATAAACGATGTCTCATGGCGGTTTTTCGGCTTTTTACAACGTACCTGCCATCTGGTTCAATTTCTACCTTGGCGTATTCATCATAAGCGCTAAGTGAACTGCCTCCTGTTGTTATAAATTCAAGGCACCAGCTCCATTCTTGGTCAGTTAGTTTAGCATATGCATGGCTTTGTCTTATTTGTTCCAAAGTGGTTTCTGGATAAAAACCTGGTCCAACGGCCAGTGTAACCAAGTACTGCACCAGCACGTCTATCGATTTTTTAAGTGGGTTTCTGCTTTCGAATTGTTTGTTAGCAATGGCTTCTTTAAGTACTGCTGCTTCAATAAGTTCGAGCGAGTGGGTAGGTAGAAAGTAGATTTTACTAGTGGCGCCTGGCTGATGGCCACTACGGCCGGCACGCTGAAAGAAACGGGCTATACCTTTTGGTCCTCCTACTTGAATAACCATATCTACAGGGCGAAAGTCTACGCCCAAATCGAGGCTAGAGGTGCAAACCACGCATTTTAGTTTTCCGGCATGAAGAGCATCTTCTACCCATTGTCTCACCTTAGTATCTAATGAGCCATGATGCATGGCAACCAAGCCTGCTAACTCTGGTGCTTTGTCCATCAGTTTTTGATACCAAACCTCTGTCTGCGACCTCACATTGGTAAAAAGTAGGGTGGAGTTGTTGGCTTCGAGAATCGGAATAACGCTGGGGAGCATGTTGGTGCCTAAATGGCCCGACCATGGCAGTGACTTTACATCATCTGGTAGTATTGATTCTATCACTATCTTTTTGTTGAGATTGGCGCGAATTATAGCACAGTCGCTGTAAAGGTCGCCTAGTAAAACTTGGGCAGCTTCTTGCAGATTACCAATGGTGGCCGATATGGCCCAGGTTTTTATAGGCTTTGGGTTTAGGTGTCTGAAATAGGCTAAGGCAAGTTCCATCTGGACCCCGCGTTTTCCTCCAATAAGTTCGTGCCATTCGTCAACAACAACGGTCTTTAGTTTTTTAAAGGTCTTGGCTGCGTCTTTTTGGCTTAAAAGCACGTGTATGCTCTCTGGGGTGGTTACCAAGGCTTGAGGCATTTGTTTTTTCTGTGCCGCGCGTTCCTTGGTCGAGGTGTCTCCTGTGCGCAGACCAACTTCCCAGTTTAAGCCCATTTCATTGCAGGTTAACTGCATGGCATTGCGAATGTCCTTGGCAAGTGCGCGTAATGGGGTTACCCAAATTACCTGAAGGCCCGTTTCTACTTTTGGGCTTTGCAGGGCTTCTAGTACGCAACCTAGCCAAATAGCGTAGGTTTTACCGCTGCCTGTGGGTGCATTTAATAGCCCACTTTTACCGGCAAGGTAAGCTTGCCAAGTTGCTTGCTGAAACTCAAATGCCGTCCATTCCTTGGACTTAAACCATGCTAAAGCCGGAGATATATCGCTCACAATTACTGATTGCCTTTAAGACAAACATAATGAGCGGGAAGGTGTTTTGGAAGAATTTAATTGCGCTTAGAAAGTTGCATTGTAATCAATGCGCATTTCGTGCTCTTTGAGTTCGTTGTTAAGTCCGCCAAATTTCTGAAGACCACCGTTGTAATAGCCGTGTTTGGCGTTAATTCGAATTAGGGCAATGTATTCGTTTCCGTTGGTGTCAATTTGGTAAAAGCCGTCATCATTAGGGAAAACAATCACTTTTGGTTGAATGCCTTTCTTTTCTATGGCTTTTAAATTGAAGAATGTAGTGCCGTTTTTGGTTATTTCAGTTTCTGCAATTTCCTCTTCAAAACGGGCTTCAAAGAATAGAAGAATGTTTTCTGCTACTTCTGGCTGTCTTGCCTCTGTATCTGGGCTAGGCATAAAGTTGCCTTCGTACTTTCGCACTTTGCCGTAATAGCCATTGATGATGGTTGGTTCGTCTATTTTGTCACTAATTCTCACTTTGTAGTTAAAGTAGTAGTTAGTCGCAACCGGTGCATTGTCCTTTTTGCAGCCTAGCACAGCAAGCGAAGTAAATAGGGTAATAACCAACAGTCTTTTCATCACATTCATATTCAAGTCACGAAATAAAGAAATTATTCGGGCTTTTCATTTGCTCTGTTTGTTAAAGAATCTCAAAAATTACCTCAGAAGAGGGTTGTCTATAGGTGGGTAGGTGATAGTTTTTTGTTGATTATCGTTTGATTGGTTTAAAAAATAACTGTTTTAGAAACCGTTTGCGTTTTTTAATAAAAAGTTGGGTTAAAATTTAACGTGTGTTGATTAGATTTACGTTATGAGAATTGAAATCCCTAGAGAAGTTGAGCGATTTGGTCCCATTAAGTTTCACGATGTGCAAAAGGTGTGGGAGCTTGATGCTGGACTAAAGCACACCAAGAACGAACCAAAAGAAAAGGAGAGAAGGGTGATAACTCGTGTGGCCTACGAATCTATTCAGGCTGTGCAGGAAGAAATGGCCATAGTGGTTCCGATTAAGGACGAAAAAATCAAATTGCTAGAAGGGGTTTTGGCTGGTATTCCACATCACTGCCAGGTGATTATAGTTTCTAACAGTAAGCGAACACCGGTCGATCGTTTTAAAATTGAAAAAGACGCCTTGGAGCACATTGCCAAGTTTATGAAGAAGGAGATCTTCATTGTGCATCAAAAGGACCCTAAGCTGGCGGAAGCCTGTAAAAATGCGGGTTATCCGCATATTTTAGACGATAATGGTTTGGTGCGTAATGGTAAAGCCGAAGGAATGATTCTCAGTACCATTTTGGCTTATCTAAGTGGTAAAAAGTACATCGGCTTTATCGATTCTGATAATTACTTCCCTGGGGCGGTTTATGAATATGTGCAGGAATACAGTGCGGCTTTGTATGCAGCCAAGTCGAAATATGCGATGGTACGCATTGCCTGGCACAGCAAACCAAAAATTGTAGAGTCGAACCTGTTTTTTGCAAAAAGGGGCCGTGCCTCTGAGCATACCAATAAAATTCTCAACAGCTTGGTTTCGAGCTACACTGGCTACGGTACCGAAATTATCAAAACAGGAAATGCTGGTGAGCATGCCATGTCGCTCGATTTGGCTATGAACATCGATTATTCTTCGGGATATTCCATAGAGCCTTACCACTACATTAATGTGCTGGAGCGATTTGGTGGGATTGTAGGCTCTCCGCAACCAGAAATAATGAAGCAAGGCGTGGAGTTTTATCAGATTGAAAGTAGAAACCCTCACTTGCATGAAGTAAAGGGAGAAGAGCATGTTAAATCGATGAGTAGGGAAGCGATGGAGTCAATCTATCATTCACCCATCTGTCCCGACCATTTAAAGGAAGAAATTCACCAAGACCTGATTAGCCGCGGATTGATTGCCGAGGGTGAAGAGGTGCCGAATACGCTACGCTATTACCCTGCACTTACCAAAGTGAATATGCTGAAGTTTAAAGACACGCTTAAGAAGACAGCTTACGCTGAATACTTGAAAGCCGATTTGAAGGACTATAAGTATATAAATGGTAGAAATGGGTTAATGAGAGAAAAGGTGGTGACTACCGACCATTTACCTGAAAAACACGAAAAGCTTGAAGTAAAATAAATGAAGAAACTTGTATTTACTGATTTAGACGGCACCCTGCTAGACTTGAAATCGTATTCATTCATGCAGTCAATCGAAGCAATCGAAAAGTTAAAGTCGGCTGGGGTGCCGGTTATTTTTTGCAGCTCAAAAACACGAAACGAACAAGAGTTTTATCGTGAGAGCTTGGGGATTCGAGATCCTTTTATTGTGGAAAATGGCTCAGCTATATACATCCCAAAAGGCTACTTTAAGCAATCAATTCCTTACAATACTTATGTAACTGGCGATTATGAGGTGATTTGCTTGGGCAAGTCGGTAGATAGTATTCGTTCGGTGCTTTTGGCGAAAAGAGAGCAGTTGGGGCTAAATTTTATGATGTACGAAGACCTTCCGCCCGAAGAAATTTCCATGCTTACTGGTTTGGATTTAAAATCGGCCAGAAGAGCTAAGGCCAGGGATTATTCCGAAACCATTTTGAGAGGGTCTTTGAGTGAGAGTTTTTACACTGCCATTGATGCCAACGGGTTTAGAAGTATTCCTGGTAGCAAGTTTGAAACTGTGATAAGCAAGTATGCTAATAAAGGCAAGGCAGTTGAGATACTGATAGAGCTATATGCGCGCGAAAACGATGACCTAGAAACCTTTGCCATTGGGGATAGTCAGAATGATGCAGAAATGCTGGCGGCTGTAGATAATCCGTTTTTAGTGCAGCGACCGGATGGTGAATGGGCTGAACTTGCCGATGTAACGGCACAAGGTATTTCGGGTGTTGGGCCAAAAGGCTGGGTGCGCGTGGTCGACCTTATTTTGAATTAGAACTAATATGTGTGTTGAATATTTGTCAAAGGAAAGGCCGCTCATTTGAGCGGCCTTTCTATTTTTCATCATTCAGTGCGCAGCGATTTGGCCGGATTGAGCTTGGCAGTTTTAAAAGTTTGAATACTTACTGTGAGCCAAGCAATGAGCAGGGTGAGTGCTCCGGCTAATACAAAGAACCACCATTGCAATTCAATTTTATAGGCATAGCCATTTAGCCACTCTTTAGTAGTCCAATAGCTAATTGGCAGACCAATGAGTATGGCCAAAAGCACTAGCATAGAGAACTGCTTGTTCAGTAGTGTAATTATACTCCAAGCGTTGGAACCAAGTACTTTGCGAATGCTTATTTCCTTTAACCTTCTTTCTATAGTAAAGGCAGTTAGGCCGAAAAGACCAAGGCAAGAAATGATTATGGCTAATATGCCAAAGTATTTGGTGAGCTTTGAAATGCGCTGTTCTGCCAGATATTGTTTGGCGAATTCCTGATCTAAAAAGCTGTAGGCGAACTCGTATTCTGGGTTGTATGTTTTGTATAGTTCAGCAATTCTATCTAGCGTGTTGCTTTCATTTCCCGCCTGAATGCGGGTTAGGATATTGAAGGTTGAAACATTATCGAGTTTAAAGAACATAGGGATGATGTCTTCGTGCAATGAGCTGAAGTTAAAGTCTTTTACTACTCCGATAATCGTCATGTCATTGCCCCAAAGCCTTACTTTTCTACCAATAGGGTTTTCATAGCCCATTACTTCTATGGCCTTTTCATTGAGTATCAGTTTGTCCGTGTCGGTGCTAAATTCCCGTGAAAAGCTTCTGCCTTCTTTAATTTCTACGCCTAAGGTTTCAATAAAGTCGTAGGTTACCGTCATGTTGCCAAACTGGGTTTGAACTTCAGGGTTCTCGCCTTCCCAATGGAAGTCCGTGGTATAGTTGCCACCGCTTATAATGGTGTGGGTAGTTCCTCCGGCATTAACTACACCAGGGATGTTCTGTAGGTCTAAAAGGAAGGTGTTGAAGTCATCAGCAATTTTTCCATCGTTGGCAAAAAGCACAAGGTTGTCTCTATTATAGCCTATGTTTTTCTTCTGAATAAAGGCTATTTGTTTGGTGACCACCAATACCGAAGAGATTAAAACCACGGAAAGCACAAACTGAAAAACCACCAAGCCTTTGCGTATCCAAGTTTCTCCAAACGAAACGTTGAGTTTTCCTTTGAGTGTAGCTACTGGTTTTAGGCTTGAAAGAAAAATGGCAGGGTAGCTGCCCGCAAGAAGGCCCGTGGTTGCCGAAATTCCTATAAGTATGTAAATCAGTGGAAGATCAAAATTTAACCGAATCTGGTGGCCAGTAATTTGATTGAACTGTGGAAGTAACAGTATCACCAAGCCAATCGCTACTATCACAGAGATCACCGTCATAAGTACTGCTTCTTGCAAGTACTGTACTGCAAGGCTGTTCCTTTTCGCGCCAATAGCCTTTTTAACCCCAATTTCTTTTGCTCTGGTAGAAGCTTTTGCCGTAGAAAGGTTGATAAAGTTGATGCAGGCAATTAATAGAATGAAAACCGATACAACGGTGAAGAGTTTTATGTACTCAATTCTTCCGCCTGCCTGTACGCCATTTTCATATTTGGTGTAGAGGTACCTATCGGAAAACGGGCGAACAAATGGCTCTACATTAGACCATTCTACCTTATCCTTTACAAAGCTTTTGAGTTTTGCATTTAAGGCGTTTACGTCTGTTCCCTCAGCTAGCAAAACATAGGTTTCTGCGTTGTAGTTGCCCCAGTGAATAGCTTCTGGAGGTAGAATATCGCGAAACTTGTCAAAAGCTAGAATAAACTCAAAATCATCAGTGGTGTTGGAAGGCAGGTCTTTGAAAACGCCAGCTACTTTGTATTCATCTGTAAAGTTGAGCAGCTGCCATTTGATTGTTTGGCCAAACGCGGCTTCTGGACTGCCAAATAACCGGGTTGCAAGGCTATTGGAAATAACAATTGAGCCTTTGTCTTTCAGTGCTGTTTTGGGTTCTCCTTGAATGAATGGGAACGAGAACATTTCGAAGTATGCCGGATCGGCAAATTTACCAATGGCTTTGATGGTTTTGTCTTCGGTACTCAAAGGCATTTGACCGAACCAATGAGTAGGGGTGGCTTGAATAGCTGTGGCAATCTCGGGCACCTCTTCTTCAAGGGCTGCGGCTAACAAACCTTGAGTGCCATCTTTTGTGTTGATTTTTCCTGACTCCTCATGGTTTAGCATAACCTGATAAAGCTGTTCATCATGCTCATGAAATTTGTCCATGCTCATTTCGGCTTGTACCCATAAGTAAATGAACAAGGCGCTGGCCAAGCCAGTGGATAGGCCCAGAAGGTTGATGATAAAGGTGCTTCGGTATTTTGCGAAGCTTCTAATAGTGATTTTAAAGTTGTGTTTGAACATACCGTAATAATTGAGTTTTTGATTTCCTTCTAATTTTTTGATCATGCTAGGGCGAAAGAGTTTCAGTACATCTGCTCTGAACCGCCTTTTTGCCTGCTTAGCACCGTGTTTACTCGCCCGCATTTCAAAGCGCTCGACCAGATCGCCTTCAATGTCTTCGGCATATTCGGCCCTGCAGTACCACCTGAAGAACCGAAGCCAAAAGCTGGGTGGTTTTATGTCGTCATGTGACCGCATGACGTTAATCGGTCAGTGCTATTTCGGGTATGGCATTCCAAAGGTTCATGCGCTGCTCTTTGGCTTCTCTCAATACTTTTTTGCCGGCCGTGGTTACACTGAAAAAGCGCTTTCGCTTACCACCGCGTACGCTGGTAGCTTCTCCGAATTCAGAGGAGAGGTAGCCTTTGTCTTCAAGTCTACGCAGCACGGTTTGTAGTGAGCCAATGCTCACGGAGCGGTTCAGCCTCGATTCCATTTCATCTATAATGGCTACTCCATAGGCTTCTCCATGCAAAATGGCTACTGTAAGCAGTACAATCTCTTCGAATTCACCCAAGTGATTTTTACCCATGATCTATAATTTACCTTAAATGTAGTTATTATGGATTGTAGGTCAATACGAGGCTAGAAATATTTTTACCTTAATTGTAGTTTTTAGTAGTCGTTAGTTCTCCAACCCCTGCCGTTCGTCCTTTCAACCTTTGCATTCGACTCATTATTTATACGAATAGGAAACAAATAAAAACGGCTTGCGTATGTTTGTTTTATGAAGAGTACGCAGCTTGGTGAGTTTGAGGAACTTGTGCTTTTAATTATTGGTGCCTTGGGTGACGATGCCTACAGCATTTCTATTAAAAATGAGTTTAAAACAAAAACAGGTAGAAACCCTAGCATTGGTGCATTGCATTCGGCTTTTAACCGATTGGAAAAGAAAGGCTTTTTAAAGTCGGAAGAAGGTGGGGCAACAAGCGAACGTGGTGGAAGAAGAAAGCGGTATTATACATTAACAGCCTTTGGTCGCAAGGCGTTGGATTATGCTTATGAGTTGCGGTCGTCTCTTTATCAAACACTGCCCAACATAAACTTAGCGAATGAGTAGGCGTGTAGACAAACCGCCCAAATGGCTCGATCGCCTGTTCGGATGGCTTTGTAGGTCTGAGGAATTGGAGGTGTTGAGAGGGGACTTGTATGAACTCTACGCAGAAAGGTTGGCGCAAAAGGGAAGGGCTTGGGCCAACTTCTTCTACTTCTTCGAAGTGTTTGATCTTTTACGCCCTTTTGCTTTAAAACGAACTCGAAATACAACCCAGGTCAACATGTTTAAAACTTATTTAATGGTCGCATACCGAAATGTGATCAACCAAAAGGTCTTTTCCTTTATCAATATCAGTGGTTTGGCCATCGGCTTAACCTGCTTTGTGTTAATCGCGCTCTTTATTCAAGATGAATTGAGTTACGATAAGTTTCACGAAAATTCTAACCGGATATACCGGTTGGTCGAGAATTTTGAAAGTGAAGGTGTGGGCGAACACTCTGCTAGTCTGCCTTTTCCTACGGGGCCGACTTTGGCTGGTGAATATCCCGCTGAAGTGAAGCAACAGGTGCGGTTTTTTAATTTTCAATCGCCAACGGTTGCGCTGGCTTATAAGGAAGCAAACAAGGCATTTAACGAGTCGCGTTTCTTTTTTGCCGATAGCTCTTTTCTCTCCATGTTCGATTATGCGCTAGTTCAGGGAAATCCGAGAACCGCACTAGACAATCCGAATGCTTTGCTCATAACCGAATCGATGGCTCAAAAGTACTTTGGAGATGAAGATCCTATGGGGAAGATTTTGGAATTTCAAGGCCAACAACCCTTACAAGTAACCGGAGTTTTAGCCGATGCTCCGCTCAATGCTCATTTTCAATTCGATTTTATTGCTTCATTTTCCAGTTTAAAATATTGGTATGGCGGCACACTGCCCAGAACTTGGTATTGGAACCCGTGCTGGACGTATGTGCTGTTAGAGCATGAAACGGATGCAACTGCCTTCGAAGCCAAATTGCCTGATTTTGTTAACAAGTACTTTCCCGATTTTATTCGAGAAGACGTTACAATGGAGCTCCAGCCATTGGAAGATATTCACCTTCATTCTAAACTTGATTATGAAATAGCTGCCAATAGCAACATCAACAATATCTATATTTTTGGGGCTATTGCTGTTTTTGTGCTGTTTATTGCTGCAGTCAACTTTATCAACCTTAGTACGGCTAAGGCAGCCAAAAGAGGCAAAGAAGTGGGGGTGAGAAAGTCACTAGGAAGCAAAAAGTCTCAACTCATCACCCAGTTCATCTTTGAGTCAGTATTATTCACTTTCATTGCCATAGTGGTGGCATTAGGCTTGGTTGCCTTACTGCTGCCAGCCTTTAATAATCTAATAGGCAAGTCCATTGCTTTTGGTACACTATTCCAACCTCAGTTTATAATCGGAGGCATTGCCATTGGCTTGATTGTGGGCTTACTATCCGGTATTTACCCCGCATTTATTCTTTCCAACGTTAGAACCGTTTCGGTGCTAAAAGGGGAAAGGTTGAAAGCCCGTGGTGTTCAGTTCAGAAAAGTGCTTGTAACTGCACAATTCGCCATCAGCATGTTTTTAATAGTTGGTACCGTAGTGGCTATTAGTCAATCTAAATTATTGCTGAATGAAGACCCTGGGTTTGAGTCGGAAAACGTGTTGTTGGTTCCGGTAATCAGGTCGGGAATGGGGCAGCACTACGAAGGGTTTAGGAATAGAGCGCTGCAAAGTCCTTATATAAAATCGGTTACTGCAGTGGAAGAAGTGATAGGCGAGAAGCATCAGGTGAACAACTATCAGTACGAAGGAATGGATCGTTCTAAGCCATTTCCGCGCTTTTTTGTAAGGCACGATTTTACGGAAACCATGGGTATTAAGTTAGTTGCTGGCCGTGATTACGACCGTGAATTCGTAACTGACGATACGCTAGCACATGTGGTGAACGAGGCAATGGTAAAGGCCATGGGTTGGGGCAGTCCGCAAGAGGCTATTGGCAAAAAGTTTTACCATAGAAATGAACTGATGGGGAAAGTTGTAGGTGTGGTGGAGGACTACAATTTCATTTCAAAACACCACAACATAGGCCCAATTGTAATTGATTTGAATACCATGCCTGGCGCTTTCAACTTGTTTATAAAGTATATGGCGGTTAGGGTAGATGGTGAAAATCTGCAACAGTCCATTTCGGATTTGGATAAAGCATGGGCATCCGTACTGCCTGATAGACCATTCGACTTCTTCTTTTTAGATGATAGGCTGAAGCATGTTTATGCAGCCGAACAGACTTTGGGCACTATTACCGTTATATTCTCTGTTTTGGCCATTATAGTGGCATGCTTGGGTGTGTTTGGTTTAGTGACTTTTAGTGTTGAAAGAAGAACAAAGGAGCTTGGTATCAGGAAAGTTCTAGGTATTGGAAATGCACAAATAATTGGACTGGTGAGTAAGGAGTTTTTGCTATTGATATTGCTTGCTTTCCTTATCAGTATTCCGGCTTCGTACTTTTTAATTGAAGCTTGGCTAACTGGCTTTGCCTATCGTGTTGATTTGCAAGTGTGGCCTTTTGTATTTGCTGGAGCAGTTACCCTGATTATTTGCATGAGTACCGTACTTTTTCACACTCGAAAAGTGGCGAAAATCAACCCTGCGGTTACACTTAAATATGAATAGATACTTCCATTCGTCAATTATTTGTCGCTAATGGTTCGGGTCTGGTTATATTCAGTTCTTATTCACATTGTATATGGCCACAAGAAGAGACTTTAATAAAACCATGATAAAAGGGGCAGGGGCTGCGGCTCTGATGAGTACATTTCCGCTGAGTGCAGCTTGTGCGCCCCAAAGTAAAAAACTTGGCGTTGCCTTGGTGGGACTTGGGAGTTACAGCACTTACCAATTGGCTCCTGCACTTCAGGATACGCAGCATTGTTATTTGGCAGGTGTGGTAACTGGAACGCCCGTGAAGGAAAAGCAATGGGCAGATAAATACGGAATCCCTACTGCTAATATTTACAATTATGACAACTTCGATGCCATTGCTGATAATGATGATATCGATATTGTCTATGTGGTGTTGCCGAATTCCATGCATGCTGAATTCTGTATTAGAGCAGCCAAGGCAGGGAAGCATGTGATCTGCGAGAAGCCCATGGCTATTAGTGTGAAGGAATGCGATGATATTATCAATGCCTGTAATGCAGCAGGAGTGAAGCTTGGAGTGGGCTATAGATTGCAGTCTGAACCATACACGAATGAAATTAAGAGAATTGTAAGGGAAAAATCCTTTGGTGAAGTGAGGTTTGTATCTGCCGAGGCTGGTTACAGATCACGGGGAAATCCGGACCAATGGAGGTTGAATAAAGCCTTAGCCGGTGGAGGGGCTCTTTTGAATATGGGTGTTTATGCTATTCAGGGAGCTATTTATGGAACTGGGCAGAATCCCATCTCGGTATCGGCACAAGAGTTCAGTACTGATCCTGATTACTTCAAGGACACAGATGAATCGATTACAGCACAGTTCAAATTCCCCAATGGAGCTACCGGAAACATCTTTACCTCGCACAGTGCTAATGTGAACAGACATTATTCTGCATTCGATAATGGTTGGCTGGAACTCAATCCTGCTAATAACTATGGGCCGTTAGCTGGTAGGTTATCTACAGGAGAGGAAATTAATTTTCCCCATGAAAGCCAGCAGAAGCTACAAATGGATGATTTTGCGCTGCATGTTTTGGAAGGAAAACCTAATAAAGCACCTGGTGAAATGGGTAAGCGAGATATGATTATTTGCGAAGCCATTTATCAATCTATTGCAGAAGGAGGAAAGACAATAGACTTGGACTTGGGTGGAATGGGGATTGTTGGGTAGATACTGGTATCTCTTTGACTACCACTGGTCTGACCAGTCTATATTGAAAGCCACCGAGTTGGTTTGCAACAGTAGCTTATAAAGACCATGGTGACAGGGGGGATGGTACTTTTAGGTTACTTGTTTGAGACCTTCTTCAAAAATATCTTTTTAAAGAATTGATAGTCGTTGTCTAGTTCATCACGAGAAACTGTGCCCACTTTTCCAAAGTGCTTGTCTTTGAATTGATTTAGGGTGATGATGTTGGGTGTAAGTTTATTCATTATGCAAACTAGTGATTCTACAGGTAATAAGGAATCGTTATCACTGGTCAGACCACTCGAAGTGGTCAGACCAGTATTCCACCAATCTCTATTAATTTTTTACTTTAGAGAAGTAAACACACTTATAGTCAATGAAATTTCTTCCACACGAGCTCTATCACATTTATAATAGAGGGAATAATAGTCAACCTATATTTTTTGAAAGAGAGAACTATCTATTCTTTCTGAGGAAGATTAAACAGGAGCTAACTCCATTCTGTGATGTTTTGGCTTATTGCCTTATGCCCAACCATTATCACTTGCTTGTTAGGGTTAAAAACTTGAACGAATTAACGGGTTCGGAGCTTTCAGTAGTTATTTCTAGAAAATTAGGGACCCTTCAAAGTAGCTATACCAGGGCCATCAATAAGTCATTCAAAAGGCATGGTTCGCTATTTCAACAAAAAGTAAAAGCAAAGCATATCCTCAAGTATGGACATATCTGCTTCCACTATATTCATCAGAATCCATTGAAAGCAAGGCTTTGTTCAAATCTTCAAGATTGGGAGTTCAGTTCTTTTCCAGACTATTTAGGCTTGAGAAATGGCAGCCTTCCTAATAAGGTGTTGGCATTAGATATACTTGATGTTCCTCCTAGTTCTGAGATCCTATTAAAGGAGTCTATACAAAGTATAGAAGAAGGCTGGAAAGATAGTTTTTACTGAAATATTAAGCACTGGTCAGCCACTACGAAATAGCCAGCCAGTAAAAACTTACAGATTAACTAATTTTACCAGATGAGTAAAAGAGCCCTCACTAAGTACTTGCAGTCTTTGCCTAAAGAAGAATTGGAAAATCAAGTACTTGATTTGTACATCCGGTTTAAACCAGTTAAGGACTATTACAACTTCGTATTCAACCCCAAAGAAGGCAAGCTGGTAGAGGAGGCTAAAGCTAAAATTGCGAATGAATACTTTCCGCTAAAACGTAAAAGAGCCAGAGCAAGGCGATCTGTAGCGCAGAAGTATATTAAGCAATTTATATTGCTGGAAATGGATCCGGCACTTATTTCCGATGTGATGCTTTTCAATATTGAAACTGTTCAGCGTTTTAATGGAATCAAAAGAATAAATCAGGAGGCTTTCTATAAGAGTATGTACAATTCTTTTCAGCAGGCTACAGAGTTTATTCAAGTCAATGGACTAAAAGCAGTTTACCAGAGTAGGATGGAGGCAATTCTCGAGACTGCCTGGGAGCAGGAGTGGTTCAATGCCGAAGGTTTAGATAGATGTTTGGAAGAAATTAAACCGGCTTAGTAGAACGACTAAGCCGGTCAGCTTTTTTACTCCGATCTCAAACTCCTTACCGGATTAGAAACCGCTGCTTTTAGTGCTTGAAAGCTGACTGTAGCAATTGTAACCACAAGTCCGCCAAGCCCGGCTACGGCAAATACCCACCAATAAAGTTGGGTTTTAACCTCGTAACTGTTTAGCCAACCTTGCAGCACCTGATAGGATATTGGAATGGCAATGAGGCATGCAATTACGATTAGCAAGGCGAAATCTTTCGACAGTAATTGCCATAGGTTGAGCACGCTGGCTCCTAAAACTTTGCGAATACCGATTTCTTTGGTGCGCTGTTCAGCCACAAAAGATGATAGTCCGAATAGCCCTAAACAGCTAATTAGAATAGCGAGAAGCGTAAAGAATTTCGCCAAACTGCCTATTCGAAGTTCTGCCTCAAACTTTTGGTTGTATTGGTCGTCAGCAAAATGGAAGTCGAAAGGGGCCTCTGGTAACACTTGGCTGTAAACCTCACCTATAGCTGCGAGCGACTCACTCGGACTTACATTCGGATTGAGGCGGATGTACATATAGCTTGTATACTCCTGATCCAAAAACATAATGGACTGATCTGTTTGCTGAAAAGGAGAGCCCTTGATCATATCTTTTACCACTCCAATGATGGTGTAGTTTACTGCATCGCGCCAGCTCGGATCGTATTTTACCACGGTGCCAATAGGGTTTTCCAGTTGCATGGCCTTCATAGCCGATTCATTAATCAGGATAGCATTTTTATCTGTTTCTCTATTCGGGTCGAAATCTCTGCCAGCAATGAATTCCATATCAACAGCATCAGCATAGCCATTAGAGATGGTGATGGTATTGAAAGACTGATCGAAGCCAGGATCCATACCTTCCCATGAAAAACCGTGATTCCAACCTAACGTGCTAGTTACAGGGTAATTAGAGAAACCAACTGCTTCGGCCATTCCTGTATTCAGAATCTCTTGTTTCATCAGTTCCTTTTGTTGCCCAAAGCGTGGAGAGCCTGGTGCGAGAGCAATCATTCCTTTAGGAGAATAGCCTATCGGACGGTCTTTGGCGGCCTGAATTTGGTTGTTCACCGTAATGGTGCCAATAATCAAAGCAATGGAAATGGTAAACTGAAAAACAACCAATACTTTTCTAGAATGAGAAGCTCCTTTTCCAGGTCTCAGTCCACCTTTAAGCGCTTTAATAGGCTTGAAACTGGAAAGGTAGGTTGCTGGGTATGAGCCGGAAACCACAGCGGTGAAAAGGACAAAAGCCGTACATGCTAACCAGAATTCCAGCAAATTCCATGGTGTGGCAATCCCTTTACCAGCAGTTTCATTGAACCACGGGAGTAATGCCCAAAGCAACACGAGAGAAAGTCCGAAAGCAGAAATAGTGTAAAGGAATGATTCCATGTAAAACTGCGTGATGAGCTGTTTTCTTAGAGAACCAAGTGTTTTACGGATACCTACTTCTTTAGCTCGTTTTTCAGATCTGGCTGTGCTGAGGTTCATAAAGTTGATGCAGGCCAGCAATAGTACAAATACGCCTATAACGCCATAAAGGCGAACAAACTTCATTTCTTTGCTCAAAACTGGTTTGCCATCCTTCCATTCGGAACGTAAATGCCAGTCTTGCATAGGGTGAAGGATGAAAGTTTGACCTGATTCCCTTGCCCAATCATCATAATGTCCTTTGATCTTCTCTGTAATAAGCTCCGCAAGTTGTTCTTGATTAACATTGTTGGCCAGTTTTACATAGATATCGATGTTGTAATTATTCCAAACATTCATCGACTCTTCATTCTCTCTGAAAAGCAATAGTAATCGGGAGAAGAAAGCGGCATCTGAAAACTTAGAGTTTTTGGGTAAATCTTTATAAACCCCACCAACCAATAGGTCTATATCTGCATTGAGTTTGACTGTTTCCCCGACAGGGTTTTCCGCTCCAAATAACTTTGTGGAAAGTGTCTCAGAAAGCATGATTGAGCGGGTTTCTTTTAATCCGTCAATACTGCCATAAACCATATCCAAAGTGAGTACACTAGGTCCGTTTTCTTCTAGGAAAACACCCGTTTCGCGAAACTTTTTGTCGCCATTACCAATGATGGGCGCTTGCTTTCTTGCCCTTACCATAAAGAGATCCTCTATTTGGTCTGGGAAAGATTCTCGTACTAAAGTGCCCATGCCTGTTGCGAGGGCATTGTTTACTGCTATTCCACCTTGACCATTGGATTCTACCCGCAGCATTTGTGCTATGCTGTTGTAGTTTTTATGGTTTTGGTTGAAGGTGAGTTCATCTTTCACCCACAAACCGATAAGCATGGCGACTACCATTCCCATGGCTAATCCACCAATATTAATGAAGGAGTAGCCTTTGTTTTTGAGCATCTGTCGATAGCTCACTTTAAAGTTGTGATTGAACATAGTATTTGAGTTTTTGAATTTGAAAAATCGAAAAGCAAAAGGCCTGAGGTAATTAATGACCTGATACCAATAGTTCCGCCTTGCCTTTCGGGTTGAATGTTTTTCTGCTGTTGAATAGAACTTCTCATCCAAATCGCCCAAAACTTCTTCTGCCAGTTCATCTTTTAGGAACCAGAGCAAAAGCTTTTCTGCCAAGCGAGGAGGGGTACCCCTTTTAGTTTCCCCTGAAGGGGCGATATGGTTTTTAAAGTTTTTCATAGTACTGTCCTCTCTTTGGGAAGGTGCTCGAAGAGCGTAGGGGGGCATTTTCTGTCCCTGGAGATAACTAGATGCCAAACTTCAGATTGCCAGCAAAGGCAGGGTACTGTCGCCAAAGTGATAGTTTGAAGTCTTTGGACTCTTCCAAAGCACGTTGACCAGACGCTGTGATGGTATATATCCTTTTTCTTCTTCCGCCTCGTTCGGCAGTAGCACCACTCATTTCGGAGGTTAGAAAGCCTTTTTCTCCCAACCTGTTTAGGGTAGAATGTACGGCACCAATCGATACGGCTCTTTTGGTTTGTGATTCGAATTCCTCCGCAATTTTAAATGCGTAGGCTTCGGTATCCAGAATGCCTACTAAGAGCAGAATGGTTTCTTCAAAATCACCCAGTTTAGTTTCTTTCATAGCTTACTTACTAAAATGTAGAACAAATATATAGAAGAAAATTTCATATGTTCTACTTTTTAGTAAGAAACTGTTTTGGTTACGAGTGGAACTTAATGAATGGGGGAAGGGGTTGAGTCAGAAATGTTTATGGAAAATGGGATCATTAAAAGCAACAGAAGCTCAGGTTACTAACTTTTTACAACGAGCTATTGACGGGGCGTTTTATATGGTGAATATGTTAAAGTACAAACCAGTCGTATCGCCAGAGGGTGTGAGTGGGGAAGAGCTTTACGGTGAATACTTAAATGCCATACAGCCATTTTTATCACAAGCTGGAGCCGAAATTGTCTGGTTCGGAAAACCATTAGGTGTTTTGATTGGGCCTGATGAGGAGATTGTTTGGGATGCAATATTCATTGTTCGATACCCCGACAAGCAGACCTTTTTGAAAATGGCTCAAGCAAAGGATTTTCCATCTGAACTTAGGGATAGGGCTTTGGCTGATTCAAGGCTTATTCCGAGCCTTGGCGGGTAGACTTAGTTAGTTGGATTTTGCTTCATTCTCCTTAACCCTGAAACGTACAATTCGCTTAATAAGCTCTATTGGGAGTGGTTTGTTAAGTGGGAATTGAACGGAACCTTTGGCGTATTTATATGGCTTTAGCTCTTCTTCATATACCGCAATGCCGGAAGGAGCGGGGTAAAAGCCAATGTGTTTTTTATAAGCTGCAAAGTGTACCAATGCGCCATTGTACTTAAAAGTAGGAATCATGTAACTGATTGTCTCTTCAGCCTTTGGAGCTTCTTCTCTAATGGCCGTTCTTAATTCAATGAGCTTTTTTTGTACTTCAGCAGGAAAGGCGACAATATACTCGTCAAAATTGGTAGCGTTATTGGTTTGCATAATTCTATGTAAGTCCGAATTAAGTTAGACATTTTTAATGGAAATCAATTGCCGTGTTTAGCGCTCACGATGTGTGTTAAATGTTTTCAGCTGCGAATTTCATGAGGTCGTCAAAAAACCTTTAGATTAGGCTTCTCAAATCTCAGCTATGAAAAAAATTACCCTGCTCGTTTGCAGCATTTTTTGTTTATCGGCCTCACTTTTTGGTCAAGAATACCCTTATCAAAACCCTGAAAAATCGGTAGAAGAGCGCGTAAAGGATTTGCTTTCGCGAATGACTTTGGAAGAAAAGGTGCGCCAAATGGACATGTACAATGGCGCTAACCTGAAAGTGAATGAGCAATTTTCACTCGATCAGGCTATTGAGCTTATTGGAGATAGTTTGGGAGCTGGAGCCGTTCATGACTATTACCCTAAAACGGCCAAAGCGGTAAACGATTTGCAACGCTACATTATTGAGCACAACCGTTGGGGCATACCGGCACTTATGATGTGCGAGTTTTTGCACGGCTATACTGGAGAGGGCAATACGGCATTCCCGATGAGTATTGGCCTAGGTGCTACATGGGACAAAGATTTGATGAAGCAAATAGGGCAGGTGATTGGTGCAGAAGGCAGGGCTCATGGTATTCACTTTGGCTTGGGGCCAAACTTAGACTTGGGGCGTGAACCACGCTGGGGTAGAATTGCCGAAACTTTGGGAGAAGATACACACCTTTCTGCGGTACTGGGAACGCATTTAATTCAAGGTATTCAGGGTAGTGATCTAAAAGCCAATAACACAATGGTTGCCGAACCAAAACACTTTGCTGCCCATGGTTCTCCACAGGCGGGAGGCAATGCAGGGCCAGTGTTGTTGGGCGAACGATCTGTTAGGTCCGAATATCTGCCGGTGTTTGAACAAGCCTTTAAACAAGGTGGTGCATTGGGTACAATGGCTGCTTACTCAGAAATTGATGGTGTTCCAATGGCCTCTAATTATCATTTACTTACCGAGGTACTGCGCGAAGAGTGGGGCTTTAAAGGTATTGTGGTTTCCGACTTGGGAGCCATTCGTTTTTTAGAAACGAGTCACCATTCAACAGGCTCTCACAAGGAGTCGATAAAAGCAGCTGTTGAAGCAGGCATAGATATGCAGTTTTACGATTTCCCCAATGAGGAATATCAGCATGAGTTGGTGCAAATGGTAAAGCATGGCGAAATGGATGAAGCGGTAATCGATAGAGCTGCAGGAGGGGTGTTACGTCTCAAATTCATGCTGGGACTTTTCGAAGATCCATTTACTACGCAGCAATTAATCGATAGCAAAAAGCATGCGGCTGCGCATCAGCAGGTAGCGTTAGAGGCTGCACTTAAATCGATGGTTTTACTTAAAAATGAAGGCGGCTTGCTGCCGCTCGATAAGTCTACCAAGAAAGTGGCTGTACTTGGTCCTTTGGCCAACGAGTCTTTGCTGGGTGGTTATTCAGTAAAAGAAAAGAAGGCAATAACGGTTTATGAAGGACTAAAGCAATATTTGGGCGGAAGTGCTGAAGTTACTTATGCCGAAGGAGTACCACTTATTTACAAAGGGCAGGCTATTCCAAGCGTAAATCTGTTATTGCCCGATAAGAGTGGTAATGGCCTGCAAGCCAGCTTCTATAATAATAGAAACCTGTCGGGAGAGCCTGTGTTGCAGCGAATAGATGAGCAAGTAGGGTTTGAATGGGAGGCTTCACCAGGAGAAGGCGTTAATACAGATCATTTCTCCATTAGATGGGAAGGGTATTTGGTGCCAGACGAAACCTTTGAGGGTTGGGTTGGTGTAAGCTCTGACGATGGAGTTCGTTTGGCAGTTGATGACGTAATGGTGATTGATAATTGGCAGAAAGGAGCAACCAATATTGAAACTTCGTCAATGTTATTTGAGGCCGGAAGGGAATATAAAGTCACGCTCGATATGTGGGAGGGTGGCTATGGTGCCAAGGCATATTTACTTTGGAACAAAGAGGCGCCAGACTTCTCAGAGGCTGTTTCCCTAGCCAAAAATGCCGATGTGGCTATTGTGGTTGTGGGCGAATCGAATGAGCTGGTAGAGGAGAACAAGGATGTGGCTTCTCTGGACTTATATGGTCTTCAACAAGAATTTATAGATGAGATTTTAAAAACGGGCACTCCTGTTGTTGCTGTATTAATGAACGGCCGCCCACTTTCCATTAACGGCTTGGCACAAAAAGTACCTGCTGTTTTAGAAGCATGGTTTCCGGGCGAAAAAGGTGGTTTGGCAGTGGCACAAACACTCTTTGGTGCATACAACCCCGCTGGTAGATTGCCAGTTACATTTCCAAGAAGTGTAGGTCAAGTGCCAATGTACTATAGTGGTAAGCCAACGCGCAATCATCGCTATGTGGATGAAAAAATTACACCACTTTATCCATTTGGTTATGGCTTAAGCTACGCTTCGTTCGAGTACTCAGACTTAGAGGTGTCGCATATTGGTTATGGCCAGGTGGCTGTACAGGTAAAAGTAACCAACACCAGCACGGTTGATGGAGAAGAGGTGGTGCAGCTTTATGTGCGCGACTTGGTAAGTTCTGTAACCACGCCAATTAAGGCATTAAAAGCTTTTGAGCGCGTGGAAATTCCTGCTGGAGAAACCAAAACCGTCTACTTTTCCATTAAACCAAAGGATTTAGCCCTTTGGAATAGAGCAATGGAGCAAGTGGTAGAAGCTGGTGTTTTCCGTGTTCAAGTAGGGGGTAGCTCTACCGAAGGCCTTACCCAAGAGTTTGAAATTAAAAGAGCAATTGAGCTATCAAAAGGTAACTAGTTAAGGCCAATAGTCTGGCTTGCCCAGACTGCCACGGTATCGGCAGTCAACACAGTGGCGATGTGCAAGGTGCCAGCGGCCAAACTGGTCAAAAATTTCATAGAAAGACCTCAGAACTGTTTCTTGGTGTCTTATACTCTCGTCAACATCTGTAGCATTATAAAAGTCGCGTAGGTCTCCTTCAAATTCTTTTATATGGAAAACAGTACAGGGGTAAATAATGTGATCTAACACTTGGGGATCTAAATCGGATAGTTGTAAGAAAACACGCTTGCTACTAGTTCCTGATACTTCAAAGTAGCCGAGCACTTTTTCGTCTGGATTTTCGACCGAAACAACATTCCCCAATACTGTTCCTTGCTGTTTATCGAAAAGGCTACCGTTCGATTCATTAAATTCTTTGATCTTTCTAAAGTAGCTGTATGCTTCTGCACTAATGGCACGTTGGGTAACTTCAATGGAGTACATAGTAGTTACATCAAAATCTTCAGCTTGAGAAAACTTAATGGGTACTTCCAATAGTTCTCCATTGCTGCTATTTGTTGAAGTGGCAAGAATTATCTTGTTGAATCGGCTTTCTCGATAGCACTCTTTTACATTAAGCGTAAACGGAACAACCTTATAACTTCCATTGGTTTGTAGTACCGCATCAAGGTTTTTGGTGTACCTAGCAGTAACCTGATGTGCGTCATTCCATTCGTATCGATAGAATTGGGTGCTTGAGGCCGCGTCTGCAACGTCTACAAAAAACTGAACGCCTGGGTAGTAGGTCGATTCTCCATCGCCAAGTTCAATAGAAAACCTGTTGTATATGTTGCTGATTTCGGGTGCCGACATCATTTCCTGAGGCGGTGTTTGGTAATTTTTTCCTTCAGCCGTAGAGATGAATAATTGATAACTTCTACCTATAACTCCTCCGAAATCATTTGGTGAATAATAGCTGCCAGGTTCTAACTCTGTGAAATACGTTTTATTACCCAGGTTGTCTTCAACCCAAACAGAGGCACCAGTTGCAGGAGCGTTTTGCTGAGCCAGATTTCCGTCCATTGGAATGGTGTAGTTAAGGTGTATTGCATGCTGCTTCACTTGGTCGGAAATATTACCGTCAACCACCAAAAGTTGCTCGAATTTTATAGAATCAGTTTCAAATTCTTCAACACAGCTAGTTAAGGCCATGAGCAAGAGGCACCAAAGAACAAGTTTTGTAGAAGTATGTAGTTTCCAGAGATTCACTGTAATAGTTAATATTTTAAGGCCAATAATCAGGTTTTCCAAGGCTGCCGCGGTACCTACAATCTACACAGTACCTGTGTCCCATCATGTTGGCAGTTATATAGTCAAATATTTCATAGTGGGCACGATAAATTATTGCTGCTTGTCGTTCATCTTCATCTTGAATGTCGAGTGCATTGTAAAATGCATAAAGAGATCCTACGTTTTCGAATAAACGAAATTCGGAACACGTTCTGAAAGTGTGCTCTAGGACTTCAGGGGAGAAGTCGTAAACATCCATAAAAATACGTTTGCTAGCGGCACCAGAAACTTCGAAGTAGCCAAGGACTTTTTCTTTTGGGTTGCTCGTAGAAAAGACATTGCCAACAACAGCTCCCTGCTGCTGGTCGAAAAGCGAGCCATTTGACTCATTGAATACTTTGATTTTTCTATAATAGCTATAAGCTTCAGGGGTAATGGCCCTGATGGTAGCCTCAATTGAATAGGCGCTTGTAACGTCCAGTCCATAGGAGGGGGTAAACCTAATTGGCACCTCAGGAAGCTCTCCGGTGGTGCTTTCTAGCGCAGAAGCCAAGATGATATTGCTGAAACTATCTTCGCGATAGCAAACTTTGACATTTTCATTAAATGGAAAAATGGTATAGCTGCCGTCAGGGTTTACTTCTGAATCTAAGCTTTTGGTGTATCTGGCAGTAACTTCATGAGCATCATTCCACTCAAAACGGAAAAGTTGGCTACTCGCTTCGGTTCTGTCAACATCTAAAAAAAACTGAGCTCCAGGGTGTGCGGTGGCCTCTCCATCTCCATAGTCTATAGAAAATCTGTGATAAATTCTGCTGATTTCTGGGGCTGCACTTAATAACTGAAGTTGTGACTGATACTTATCGCCTTCTGAGGTCTGAATATGGAGTGCATAACTTCTACCTATGGTTCCAGCAAAATTTTCTGGGGAGATATAATGGCCAGGTGACGCTTCGGAAAACTCTATTTTGTTATTTAAATCGTCTTCTAACCAAATCAGTGCTCCTGAAGCAGGTTCGTATTGGCCGTTGTTATTAGAGTTAATTGGAGTGGTGTAGGAGAGGCTGATTTGGTGAGAACCAATGTGATCGGAAATATTTCCATCAACTACTAATAGTTGCTCAAATTTTATGGAGTCAGTTTCAAATTCTTCAACACAGCCGATAGCACTCGCAAACAGTAATAAAACTGCAGCAGTCTCAAAAACTGACCGTTGTGGAGTGGTTTTCATTTGCATGTGTTAGCATTAAAGATAGTCAGTTTTTTATCAGGTTCATTTGTTTTTATTTTACTGGTTATTAATGCTTTGTAAAGAGAAGTTATTGCCAGTAGCTGGGCTTACCAAGTTGCCCATTATACCGGCAATCTACACAGTGCCTATGGGCCATCTGTTGTACAATTTCGCCAAGTCCTCCTAGCTGGTCAAAAATATCATATACAGAACGGACTAATATGGCTGTGGACCTTTCCTCTTCTGGTACATCTGTGGCGTTATAAAATTCATCAAGAGACCCCTCGAACTCAATGATTCCATGTTCATTGCATGTTCTATATACATGTTCAAAGCCTTTAGGGTCAAGGTCGGTTAACGCTAGGAATACGCGTTTGCTCGTGGTTCCCGAAACTTCAAAGTACCCTAAAACCTTTTCATCAGGGTTGTTTACCGATTGTAGGTTTCCAACTACAACACCTTGTTGTCTATCGAATAAAGAGCCGTTAGATTCATTGAATAGTTCGAGTTTGCGGTAGTAACTATAAGCTTCTGGGCTTATTGCACGCTGGGTTACTTCAATTGAGTATTTGGTTGTCACATCGAACTCAGAAGATGCAGTAAACCTTATCGGTACCTCTTGCAGGCTGCCGCCTTCATTATTGCTGGATGTTTGTAAAATGATTTCTTGAAAGTGGTCTTCACGATAGCATTCTTTTACATCTTCATCAAAATCTGTTATTGTGTAAGAACCATTGGGTTGAATTTCCGCTTTGTACTTTTTTATATAAGGAACAATTACCTGATGCGCATCAGACCATTCATAACGAAAGAATTGAGAACTTGAAAGCGTATTGTCAACATCTATAAAAAACTGAAAGCCAGGTGTTGATGTAGATTTTCCATCTCCTGTGTCAACCGAGTATCTGTTGTATATTCTACTTATTTCGGGTGCAGGCGTAAGTGTTTGAAAGGTAGACTTGTAGGAGTCTCCTTCAGATGTGGTTATATATAGCGCATAACTTCTACCAGGAATTCCGGCAAAATCCGCAGGAGATAGGTATAGTCCGGGAGTACTCTGCTCTATAAAGTCGGTTCTGTTGCCAATGTTGTCCTCAACCCAAACTGCAGCTCCACTTGCGGCATTAGATACATCAGTCTGGTCGTCAATAGGTGATGTGTAGGTAAGTTTAATAGCATGCTCTTTTTGCTGATCAGAGATGTTTCCATCTACAACCAATAGCTTTTCGAACTTTATGGAGTCAGCCTCAAATTCTTCAACACAGCCCATTAAGCTGAGCATGCAAAGTATAATTAGTATGGCTTTATTCTTTTGGGTGTAACCGTGCTGCATGTACAATATGGTAAACTGCAAAATTAAGTATTCAATTGCGGTGGATGCTTTTTGTTTGATAAACGGAACATTCACTTCAACCTTCTAATACAACAACTCACTACACTTTTACCATTAACCACTAACAATTACTTGTACATATATGAAACTAATATTTCTTTTATATTTGTGTAACTAATTATACACAGCATGAAAGGAACATACCTTGGTGAGTTTGAAGAATTGGTTTTGCTTACGGTAGGGGCTTTGCACCCGCAGGCCTATGGTGTAGCCATAATGGATGAGATTAAAGAGGAGACCGGCAGGTCGGTAAACATTAGCGCCATCCATTCAGCACTGCGCAGGCTCGATGAAAAGGGCTTTGTGCGTAGCGAAATGGGGGGAGCTACTAATGAACGAGGCGGTAGGCGTAAGCGCTTTTTTGAACTCACAGCATTTGGAAAAAAAGCACTCGATGAGGCACAGTCGGTGCGCATGAAACTTTACAACAGAATACCAGATATTTCAATAGGTCAATCTTGAAGCACAAACAACAAATAACCCCGCCACGGTGGGCCGACTGGTTGCTTGAATTGTACTGCAAAGAAGAGTTTATCGAAGAGATTCAGGGCGATGCCCATGAGCTTTTTGAAAGGCGAAGCGAGCACAGTGCATTCAAGGCCAAAGCAAGGTATGTCTGGGACGTACTACGGTTCTTTCGTCCGCAGAATATCAAAACATCTAAAAAGTTAAACTCAAATTTCATTAACATGACAAGAAACAACTTTAAAGTAGCCGCAAGGGTCTTATGGCGGCAAAAGGTCAACACAGCCCTCAATGTTTTCAGTATATCAATTGGCATTGCCTGCTTTATACTAATTGGTTTGTATGTAAAGCAGGAAACAAGTTTTGATAACTTTCATATGGAGAAGGATAGGATTTACCGTGCATGGGTAAAAGAGGTTTATGCCGATGGTCGCGTATTCTTCAATACGCATACACCATTGCCTCTTGGGCCAACTTTGGCAGAAAATATACCCGAGGTAGAAGCAATTGTAACCATAGGCGATAACCCAACTTTGGTCGGTAGGGGCGATGGTCGAATTGCAGATAATTTTCAGATAGTAACACCCAATTTCTTCGATTACTTTGATTTTGAGGTGCTGGAAGGTAATAAAGACAAACCGCTTCCCAACCGAAGTTCTGTGGTCATAAGTGAATCTTATGCTAAAAAGTATTTTGGAGACAAGTCACCAATCAACGAGGCACTGCCACTACAAATAGATAATGAAACACGCGACTATATTGTGAGTGCGGTATTGGAGGATACTCCTTTAAACAGCGGTATACAGTACAACATCTTGATCAGCGATGAAAACAATGACCTACTATACAGCCCTAGAATGTTTAATGCATGGTTTAGCATTATTGTTGAAACTTATGCGGTGTTGAAAGAAGGCGTTTCACCTGAGCACTTGTCGCCTAAAACAAAAAGTATGATCAAAGCGCAACTGGGTGGAATGGATCCTTTTGATGGAGCACCAGTGGAGGATCATTACTTAGTTGGTTTTCAGCCTTTGCAGTCAATTCATTTAGACCCGGAAGTGCCTGTAGCGAACTACCCGGTAGGAAACCCACAGTACGTGTACATACTCGGGGCTATTGGTTTTTTAGTATTGGTTATTGCTTGTATTAACTATGCTACATTGTCCATTGGCCAAAGCATTAAAAGGGCAAAAGAAGTAGGTGTAAGAAAAGTAGTTGGAGCGCAAAGCAGCAACCTTATTTGGCAATATTTGAGCGAGAGCTTACTCATAGCTATTTTGGCCACGTTTATAGGGGTGTTGTTCACGCTTTGGGCATTGCCTGTGTTCAACCAATTGGCACAAACTAACTTGGCCTTTGAGCTTAATTTAGAAACGTTTACCCAGTTAGCAGGGCTCACCTTA
Organism: Roseivirga pacifica; assembly: GCF_900111145.1. Classification (GTDB taxonomy): domain Bacteria; phylum Bacteroidota; class Bacteroidia; order Cytophagales; family Cyclobacteriaceae; genus Roseivirga; species Roseivirga pacifica. Next base: position 965,804 of record NZ_FOIR01000002.1, on the reverse strand, counting down.
GCCATTGGCTTGCTCTCAGGAATTTATCCTTCATTAATTCTTGCCCGATTCAAGCTGATAAAAATACTTAAGGGTAGCAATCTATCAGCAGGTAAGCAATTGGCCCGAAAGGGAATGGTGACTTTTCAATTTTTGCTCACCATATTCCTAATATCCACTACGCTGATTATGAAAAAGCAGCTCAATTACCTACAGTCTTCTGAGTTGGGTTATAATTACGATGCAATGGTTTCGGTGCCGCTTTACTCGCAGCCAAACTCAAGGGGTATAGGCCAAATGGTAAGCTCTGCCATGGAGAATGGAAAGATGCTCAAAAGCGAGCTTTCCAAACATCCGAATATCAGCGATTTTGGTATGGGAAGCCACGTTTTCGGCACTCCGGGCTGGTGGCAATTGGGCTTTGAAGCGAGCACTGGCAACTACTTGCAGTTCGACTTACTGATGGTTGACCCTTACTATTTAGATGCCTTTAAGATAGAAATGCTGGAAGGAGTTGGCTTTGATCCTGCGCTCGATATTCATAAAACACAAGGTGTTATTTTGAACCAAGCAGCGGTGGAATACTTTGGCTTTGACAACCCTATTGGGAAGAAGCTGCCAGGTAATGATTTTGGAGATCATCAGATTATTGGCGTGGCCAAAGACTTTAATTACGAATCGCTGAGAGAGAGCGTACAGCCTCTGGTCATCGTTCAAAACCCAATACCAATTCTTGATGGAATAATGGACACCAATAGCGGTGATTCTGTAATACCTAAGCTGGTGTTTAGATATTCAGGCAATTCGTTGGCCGAGGTAGGTATGGTGCTAGAGAAAGCTTGGGGAGGTTTATTTCCTGGTGAAGAATTGAACTTTCATTTTGTTGAGCAAAACCTTCAGAATCAATATGAAAATGAAGCTAGGGTGAATAAAATAGTAACTATCGCTACGGTGCTCAGTATTCTCATAGCTTCGTTTGGGCTACTAGGTTTAACCATTTTAATGGTGAATACTAAGGTGAAGGAAATAGGTATTAGGAAGGTGCTTGGTGCCACACCAAAAACCATTTTGGGTATTTTGCTTAGTCAGTTTACTTGGCAGTTAGTTATCGCCATGTTGCTTTCAATTCCAGTTACATGGTACTTAATGAGCCAATGGTTAAGCGATTTTGCTTATCGTACAGCCATTGGTGTAGATCCCTTCTTATTGAGTGCAGGGCTTACAATGGCCTTAGTGTTAATTGTGATTGGTTTTCATGCCGTTCGGGCATCAAAAATTAACCCAGTAAAGGCCCTTAGGGTAGAATAGGGTGTTTATCAAGCTAGTATACTAATTGGTATACTAGCTTGATATTTTCTTTTTCAGGGTTTCAATAAAAGTGTAATAGTGTTCCTTATGGCCCATTCGTTGAATTATTCGAATGTTTCCATCATTGAGAAAAAGGATCACCCTATCACCCCGGCTTCTTGGCCCGAACCCGTTTTCTCTATAAAACAAATGAGTTTTTGCTGACGCAATAGTGTCTTCTCCCTTTTCGAGTTCAATGCTTTTTATCGTTTTATAAGCGATGATTTCGCTTGAGCAGAGAAAACGGAAAAGGCTCTGTCTTTCAATTAATATTCCTTCCTCTTGCAAAGTCATGCTAGGGAAGCTGATAGAAAGTAGAATAAGTACTGCTATAAAAACAGGAAGAATTATACCTATTTGAAGCGTATTGTAGAACAATGCGGAACAAACTAGTAGGCCTACAGCTATAAAGAGCAAGAAGAATTTGAGGTGTCTTCTGCCCTTAATTAAATGTGTGTTTTGCTCCACCATAATGAAACTTACACAAGCTAGCGTTCAAACGCAATTAGTTTATTAAGAGGTGTTTCGGGGCTATTAATTTGCCTTGTCAACAAGTGTAGTGCCATGAAACGGACAGTATACCCACGTTCCTTTCATTTTTGCGTTATCCTCAGGGCAGAACTTTGGAGGGAGCAATGATGCAAGTGGTAAATTAAACTCGAACATTTCCGAGGCAACTTGCACTTTGAAAGACTCATTACCAGTTGGATTAATCAGGCGTTTGTTTTTGTTCTTTCCCTTGAAAAAGAAGAACTGCATATTTTCTCCCATAGTGCCCATCATAGAAGCGAGGATTGGAGACATAATGGTCATCATAGACTTGGCATCGCCATTAATTTCATTGTCATCTAGCGGGTAGTATTCACCACTTGGGGCATGCAGGCGAAGGTTTCTCTTTATTTCTGACCGTGGCTGATACCGTACGTTACCAAAGGTGCCAATTACGCCATCAATGACAAAAAACAACTCATAGTCGTCTAGAATATCTATAATTTCCTTCACCTCATCATCGCTAATACTAGGGTCGTTGCTAAATGTTGCTTCCCAATATTCTACAGGAATGTACCAAACCATTCGCATCAGGTCTGGATCGTCCGACATAAACTGAGTTTCAGAAATCAGGTCGTCCAAGTTTATCTCTACATTTTGTGCAAAAGCTGTAGTAGAGAACAATGAAAGGAATAGGAGGATTGAGAAAAATCGGTTGGAGAAAGGAATGTGTTTCATGTGTTGAATAATAAGCACATAAACATAACCTATTTTCCTAAATGACTATCGAGTTTGGCGGATGTTTTCTTTTTCAGATGCAAGGAGTGATCTTCCATAAAAACTCATTGCACCTCAGGCATAATCCACAAATAGCTAAACCAGTGCCAGTTGCCATTTGTGTCTGGTGCAGTAAAGGTAAACAGCGTTCTGCGAGCAGAAAGTGCCTTTTTCCCTTTAGCGGTAACATTGTCGCCTGATTGAGCCAGTTCACATTCATTGCCCTGAATAAAGCATTGTAATTGACTCTTTTGAATGGAATTCGCCTCCAATTGAAAAGAAATTTCCGGAAAAGAAGAATTAGTATTTGTTTTAAGATTGCTTGCTACTAAAGGCTTCATAGCGAGCTTGCTTTTAAAGTCTTTCAAATCGCCATAATGCTCGTTCATGGGAAAGCGCGGAAGCGCCAGTATATTCGATTGCTTGTTGGCTACGCCCGAGTTTTGAGCAAAAGCCATTTCAATACCATGAGACTTAAGAATTGCTGTGAACTCTGATTGCCATTCACCATAAGGAAAGGCAAAAGTTTTTGGGCTGTGACCTAGGTATTTTTTAAACAAATCAATGCTGTGCTCAAGGTCGGTCTCAAATGCCTCTGTTGGATTGCTTTCATTCAGAAAATAAGCATGGCTATGAGAGTGATTTCCAATTTCAATTCCGGCCTTTTCAGCTGCTTTAATTTCCTCCCAACTCATATAATCAGCACTGCCGACAGTCTCTGTGTTTATATAGAGGGTGGCAGAGAATCCATATTTCTGCAAAAGGGGGAGTCCATTTTTAAAGAAGCTTTTGTAACCATCATCAATGGTAATGGCTGCTATTTTGGAATCAATTTCTTGTGCTAACAAGGCTTTGGCTTCACCTGCCGTAACAAGCTTGTATCCTTCGGCCTTCAAGTGTTTCAAGTGTGCTTCGAAGGCAGCAGTGGCAATGTTGGTGCTCGGAAATCTGTCGTCACCAAACCGATGATAAACAAAGGTGTTGATGCCGTTTTGAAAGGCAAATGAGGAAAGACTTGATATGATAAAAACAATGCAAAGGGTTATGCGCATAAAGACTAGCGATTGATAAATAGCGGGTCGATTGTGTATTTGTCGTACTTTTTAAACTTGTTAATGCGAATCATAGCGTTGAGTTGCTCCACGTATTCTTCTCGCATTTCGGAATAATTCACCAAATGTGCGGTGAGTTCGTCTACATTTTTTGTTTCCATTCGTGCAGCCCTAAAATCGCTGTAGGCATTTGCTTTGGCGATGGTCATAAAATAACCCTTTATGGATGCTGAAATGGTTTCGAACTTCTTTAGATAAGCCCTGTAGTCTTCGCGACTCACAGCTGCGGGGATTCTCGGCTCGTTGGGGTCGTAAGACCATATTCCAAAGACATTGTTGGCTTCGCGAAAAAACCTTGATTTACCCCAACCCGTTTCAATGGCGGCTTGCGCCAAAACTATACTGCTAGGGTGTGTTTCCAAACGCATATGTAAATCGTCCAAATCAGAAGTGTCGTAAGTATCGAAAAGTGTTTGAATAAAGAGACTATCGTTGTTAGACCACTGGTGATTTTCGCTTAAATAACGCACTTGCTCTTGCTGGTAAGAGAGTTCATATTTAGCAACCAAAATGGCTGGTAGCATTATATCAATAAACTTTTCTTTGATCTCATCGTGCGGAAGCTCTTCCATAAAGCCAACTTCTGTATACAAGATAGGCTTCACCTTGTCGGTTATAGGAAGAATGTCGTCAGGAGAGGACGGGTTAACAACCTTACTTTGAACTAGACCATCAACCGTATGGATTTCCCTGTGTTCAGGGGTTAGGTTGGTGGTGTAATTGACTATTCCTAAAATAAATACCAGCGTTAAAAAGCTGATAGCGACAATTCGTTCAGTTCGCATGCAACAAAGATATTTAATTTACACAAACTGAACGCAGGCTTAAAGGTTTAGCAAATTATTGCTTCATGGATCTATCTTGTTGAAGATGAATTGCATGCCTTTTGTTTTTCCATCAGAAATAGTCGCGGTTAATTCATTATCTTTTAATTCATAGGCAATCACTTTAGGAAAATCGTGAGTTGGGTTTTGGGCGGTGAATGCGTTTGCTGAAATCTCGGTGATCTCAAAATAGGTTGGTGCAGCGTTGTGGCTTACCTCGGCTACATAATAGAGTTTTTCATCTTTAAACTCGATTTTCAAGTTTTCTACAAAAGTAGTGTCTGCACCTTTAAGCGAAACTCCCCGCCCAATAAGGCTATTTTCAGTGTCTGTTTTCCAAACCTCAAAGGCTGTAGTGCCAGACTTTACGTTGGTACGTTCCCAAGTGCCAATTAGCCACTTAAGCTGTGTTACATCGGACTTTGGTTGATTTTCGTTATGTTTTTGATGTAGAGTTAGCGCGAGCAGAAAGGTTATAATAGTTGCGTATTTCATGTCTTTTTGGGTTGAATTTATAGAGATGTGTTCGCTTGGTATTGTAAAAAACCGACACGCTATTTTTTCATATGGAAGTTGGCCATATTAAGCTCATCAAAACCATAGGCAGAAGGATCTTCACCCGTAAACTCTTTAAAGTTTTTAATGAAATGAGATTGGTCATAAAAACCCGACTCAAACACCAGGTCGGCCCAGTTTTTATCGCCTTGTTGCATAAGCTCGAAAATTGCTGAGAATCGAATTATTCGAGCATAAAATTTAGGTGCTAAGCCAATGTATTTGTTGAAGAGCCTTTCCATTTGTCTTTCGCTAAGTTGGGCTTGGGTAGCCAATTCATTGGTCTGTATAAGTCCTTTTTGCTTGAAAAGAAGGTCTATGGCCAAGTCAACCTTTTTATTGGGTTGAATGTGTTCTTTCTTCTCTAGAAAAAGCCCATTCAGTAGGGTTACGGTTTCTTCAAAGTGGTTGGCTCCATCAATGTGTACTGCTAACTCCTGCGATATTTCGGGCGGAAGAGGGATGACAGTACCAGTGAGTTGTTGCATATTAATGCCCCAAAAGTAGTGAATGGCAGCTGGCTTAAATTTGATGCCAAGCATACCAGAATGCCCTGTATTCTGTAAATGAAAATGATTTTTTAGTTGGCCTGCAAGTAGCTGTTTTTCTTGCGTTTTCCATTCCCCCGAAATATTGATGCGATACTCGTCTTTGTAATGAAGAATAATCTCTGGGTATCCGTCAGGTACAATTTTCTGCTGATCTATAGTTGAATCATCTTCGCTATCAATTAACCAATAGCAGTCAATTAGGTGATTGAGTTCTGGAGTTGGTGGTGTGCGTTTATAGATCATACTAATCGAATGGGAGTAGGTCTGGCTCAATGAACCTGGCTCTTGCTTCTTTGTTCTTGAAAACATCGAAACTATAATGGCTTTCCAAAAGTGTTTTGAAATCCGTTTTCATCTGGGGGAATTCAGCAAGCAATTCCAGAAAACTACCAGTTGGTTTTCTTAACCGAAAATGTTCAACCATTCGAATGGCTGCGATGGTTACGGTTTCGTTGTACTTGTCATATATCCCCAGGTTTTCAGCATAGGCTTTTATTTGTTCAGTAAGGTGCTCTTGCGCCTTCTGGAGGCCGTATTTCTGTAGGTGTATCCATGCTAATCTGAGGTGTGCTTCGTGCGTAAAGTGAACGGCAGAAAGCGTTTTTTGAGCAAATTTTGCTTCAAACGCCTCGTCAGAGAACTTGTAATGCTTTTCTTTAGTTTTAATCGAACCATTCATAGGGCAATTCGTCTTTGCATGGAGAGGTCAAAATTCAAATGAAACAATTCTACACTAAATATCGCGAACTATTACTGATAATCAGAGACTATGTTACTGGTTGGCTGATTGCTTTAACGCTATGGGTAATAGTTCGAAACGTGGGGGTAACGGTCAATGCTCCGGCATCGCCCAGCTCCATGGACAGCATTCAACTTATTTTGCTTTTCGGCATTATGGCTGGTGTACTCTTCGGTATTGCGCAGTATAAGATAGAACGATACCACTACGGCAAAGTACCACTTTGGGGGCTCGCGTGCTATGGTTTGGCCATAAACGGAAGTATAATGCTACTAATTTATTGGCTAGCTTTTTTCTTTTTTAAGTGGGTTGTTGGTTTCGAGACTTACACTTTTTCGCAGTTTTTGACTAACCCCAATTCCATACTAGCTTTTGCATATATGGTGTTGGTGAGTTCGGTGATGGCCGCGTTGCGGCAGGTAAATTTGCTTTTGGGAAAAGGTAATTTATTACGATTAATCAAAGGGCAATTCTATCAACCTAGGGTAGAAAGAAGGGTGTTTTTGTTCGTAGACTTAAAAGGGTCGACCCAAATAGCAGAACAGATTGGCCATTTGGCGTATAGTAAGTTTCTACAAGATTGTTACCGCGACCTCTCGGTTGTAGAGCAATTTGGGGCAGAGGTCTATCAGTATGTGGGAGATGAAGTGGTGCTTTCTTGGAATATAAAGCCAGGCATGAATTACATGAATTGCATGTTGGCTTTTTGGGCTTTTCAGCAAAAGTTAAAAGAGAAGAAAGCCTATTACGAAAGGCAATATGGTATTCAGCCAATATTTAAGGCTGGTTTGCATTTGGGCGAAGTTACTACTGCGGAAGTTGGGCAGATAAAACGTGAAATTGCCTACCACGGAGATACCATAAATGTGACTTCTCGCATTCAGGAAAAGTGCAATGCTTATGATAGTGAGCTGCTGGTTTCGGAAAGGTTTTTAGACACAATTCACCTCAATGGCAAGTTTAAGGCCGAGCTGAAAGGGGAGGAGATACTTCGTGGTAAACAAGAGGCTATTAAGCTGTATAGTATTGAGCAAAAATAATCCCCAAGCCTTAAAAAGTACTTGGGGACGAGTCAATTTAGCTGTGTGTGTTATCTTAAACTTCTTCAGCGCCTGGGCCTTTTTTGAAGATCTTTTTTACCGCCAACTCTAGTTCTTCGGCTGCTTTTCTTAAATGGTGCTTTGCTTCCTCAAACTTAGGTTCGTTTTTGGTTTTAAAGTCCTCCATCTTGTCTTCAAGCTTATCGCGTTGCTTTTTTAGCTCTTCAATGGTTTCATCTATTTCTTCGCGTGCTTCGGCACCTAAATCCTTGGCTTTGTCAATCAGCTCGTCAATCTTTTCACGAACTTCTTTCAATATTTTTTCGGTATCCATTAGTTACTAGGTCTTACTTTAATAGTGGTATTCGCGTTAATCCAGCAGCCAACTTTAATAGGGTCTCCTTCTTTCTTATTGGCAGTAAATACATCAGAAATTGTAGGGAACTGTGCTTTGGCGTTGGCCATTTTACTGCTTGCACCAGCCTTGGTGTACATGTCGTGTGCAATCATAAATACAGCGCGGTCGTCAATTTGGCTTACTTGCTTGGCACACTGTTCAAAGCTTCCGAAGTAAAGGTCGCCAAGAAGTTCATAGGCCTCTTTGCTTAGCTCTTTGCTTAACTCCACCGCTTTAAGTGCTTCTGCTCTGGCTGCTGCTTTATCGCCTTTAAGCTGGTTTAGCTTTGCAATATCTAGGTGCAAGTCTGCTTTTTTGTCGTTTTCTTCTGTCATGCTTAAAGCTTCCATATAGAAGGCAGAGGCTTTACTGTAGTCTTTTCTACTCGCGGCACGTTGTCCCAAAATTTTGGCAAATCCGGCATTTGGTTCTTTGGCTTGAATAATTTCTGCTGCCTTTTCAAAATATGGGCTTTCGGTACAACCTTTATCTAGCAATAGACTTAGTACTTTTTTGGCAAGTTTTACATCCTCTCCACGATCTAACGGAGGGGCAAGGTTTTGTTCAATGAACTCACAGTCAAATCCTTCACCAATAATTTGGGTTAAAATTCCATTTACAACCCCACGGTATCTTTCTTGTTTTTCTTCGTCTTCTCCAGCGGCAATTTTCATGTCAATTACCTCAAGCACTTTTCCGTAAATATCGAGCGCTTCTTGATCTGAAAGCGGATTGCCATAGGCCTTATATCTTCGGGCCATGTCCATGTAAGAAACAATGTTGTTGTTAATTACCTCAGATGGGTTTTCGTAGGCTACTTTGTATGCTTCCATACCTTCGCCAATCTTATCGCGATTGCTTTTCCAGTATTTATAATAGCGGTAGGCTTTGTTATTCTTTTCTAAATCGCTCAATTCAAAAACTTCAGCTTTTTTGTTGAAGAAGAAGAACATTGAGTCCAAATAGAGATCCTTTTTTGCTTCGTCATTGGTGGCTTCAGCTAGTTCCTCATAAGCTTTGTATCCATTTATATACAGGCCATCGTAAAGGTCAGGAGTGTTTTTTACAAGCCAGTTGAGCGCTTTGGCAGCTTCGCCATATCGTTTAATGCTCATTTCATCTACCGAGATTGCGAACTTTCTCTTGGCCATATCAGCCAATTCCTTGTCTTCGGGTAGTTTTAATTCTGGTCCTTGTGCAAATGCGGTGAGACCAACACCTAATGCAACGATTGTTAATAAGAGTTTTTTCATATCCTTTATCTAATGTAAAGCTTACTTATACGTTTGAACGACAAAAAGTTTGCCGCCACGAAGCTAACTGTAACTAAAAAATTAAGGATATTTCACCGTATTATCAAATTGTTGCTTTTTAATCAGAAAAGAGCGGAGTGAATTTGAATTGCTCTCCATCGAATAAACCTTTATCACTAAGCTTAAGGGCCGGAATAACCAGCAAAGCCATAAAAGACAAAGTCATGAATGGTGAGTTAAGTTTGCTGCCCATCTGCTTCGAAAGTTTGTCGATGCTGGTATAGGATTCAGCTACTTTGTACCCATCTTCGGCCGACATTATTCCAGCAACTGGCAAGGGGAGCAGTTGCTCTGAGTTGCTCGAAACAGCACTTACGCCACCTTTAGCTTCTATAATTAGGTTAATGGCTTTGGTAATGGATTCATCATCCACACCAACAGCAATAATATTGTGCGAATCGTGACCAACAGATGAGGCAATAGCGCCTTCTTTCAAACCAATATTTTTAATGAAAGCGAAAGCTGGTTTGGCCTGCTCGTAGCGATTAACCAAAACCATTTTTAGAACGTCATTTTCTAGGTCTGAAATGGCATTTCCCTCAGCATCGGTTTTGGTTGAGCATTGTAAGCAATTAGTGATTAGCTGTCCGTCTAATGCCTCAATTACGTTTACAGTTTTTCCTTCGGCTTTTAGGCTTAAGTCCTTTGGCGAAAGCGCTTGGCAATCGAAGTTATTGATCACTAAGTTCTCAACTTGTGGAATAAGTGATTGGCCATCGGTGGCTACTTTTACTCCATTAATATAGGTGCCAGTGACTTCAAAGTTATCGAGGTCTTTTACAGTAATAAAGTCGGCAAAGTGATTTGGTTGCAAACTGCCAACATCTAGCGAATAGTGGTCGATAGGAGTGATGCATGCGGCCTGTAACACATCGAACAATTCGTGGCCTCTGGCGAGCGCTCTTTTTACCAGTAGGTCAATGTGCCCTTCCACAAGGTTGTCGGGGTGTTTGTCGTCAGAACAGAACATGAGCATTTCTGGCGCCTCTGTAAATAGCTCAACCAAGGCCTCGAAGTTTTTGGCTGCAGAACCTTCTCTAATGGCTATTTTCATGCCGTGCTTTAGCTTGTCTCTAGCTTCATCTGCAGTAAAGCATTCATGGTCGGTTGATATGCCTGCTTTTATGTAGTTGGCTGCTTGCTCACCTCTGAGGCCTGGAGCATGGCCGTCAACCGGTTTGCCAGCTGCTTTGGCTGCAGCAATTTTGGCATAAACTTCTTTGTCGCCATAAAGTACACCCGGCCAATTCATCATTTCGGCAAGATATTTTATGTCGTCTCGTTTTAGTAGGCCCTCAATTTGCTCAGCAGTAATTTCTGCGCCAGCGGTTTCAAAAGTTGTGGCTGGTACGCATGAGGGTGCACCGAAGTTAAACTTAAAGTTTACCTGCTTGCCATTGTCAATCATATAGTCGACCCCGGTAACCCCAAGCACATTACCGATTTCGTGTGGGTCGGAAATAGTTGCGACTGTACCATGCACCACGGCCAGGCGAGCAAACTCTGAAGGTACGAGCATGGAGCTTTCCACATGTACATGTGCATCGATAAAGCCAGGTAGAATATATTGATCTGCTACATCGCTTTTTTCTACTATCGATTCAATTCGTTTGCCTTCAACAGTAATTTCTCCGTCAAAAACCCTTCTATTTCTAACATCAACTATGTGGCCGCTAATTTTCATATGATATGCTGTAATTGAAATGCTCAAATCTAAGGCAAAATAAAAAGGCCTCCATAATGAAGGCCTAACATATTATACTTTCAAGACTAAAGTCCGAAGGAGACTCCTAATGAGAGTACACCTTTATAGCCAAAACCAACTTCTGCAAAAGCAGCAACCGTGTCACCAAATCGGGCGCCTAATGCGTTTACCTGAAAGTTGAAAAAGGAATCATCACCATCTTCTATATTGTTATTGTTGCCATCGTACTTGTCGTTTTGTGTAGTATAAGCAATCCCAAGCCCAGAGTAGAGTCTAAACTTTTCTTTGGCTATCCAGGCATAGTCGGCTTCTAATCCCGTGGTGATATAGTTTCTTTTTACCTCGCCATCGTTGCTTCCGTTTGTTTGTACGTCTTCAGAAATGGATTGATAACCTACTATGGCGTTTACCATCAGGTTTTTGGCAATAGCCGTACCATAGGTTATGTACAAAAAGCCAATGGTACTTGAGTTTTCGTAAGTCAAATCTCCACCAGAAGAGGTGAGGTTGGCTACATCGTTTAAAAAATCATTTGAAGTAAAACCTCCAATACCCAAAGTGATTTCATTATGGCCTTTGTCTTGAGCATGTGCAGATAAGGTAAAAGTTAGTAGTGTTATAAGAACTACCAAGGTGCTTAGTTTTAATCTCTCCATTACAGTAAGTTACATTAGTTGATACCTACCAATAACTACATGGTTTATAGAATGTTTGGGTTTGCCTGATGTGTGATGTTTTGGCCTTAGTGAAGCAGCTGGATTTTTTATGTTCAAATAAGATTTACCTTTGCTCAAATTTTCGACATGAGTAAAATCAATATTGCAATAGATGGCCATTCTGGCTGCGGAAAAAGTAGTACGGCCAAGGCGGTAGCCAAGGCGCTAGGGTATAAGTTTATAGATACTGGCGCTATGTATCGGGCCATTACCCTTTACTTTTTGGAGCATGATATTGATATAACTGATGAGCAAGCTGTAAAAGCTGCATTAGAGAATATTAGCATTGATTTTCAGCACAATCCTGAATCTCAGAAAAATGAAACCTTTCTGAATGAACAGAATGTTGAAGAAGAGATAAGAGGTATGCGCGTTACACATAAGGTGAGCAATGTGGCTGCCCTCAAGCAGGTGCGTGTGGCTATGGTGGCACAACAACAGGCCATGGGTAAAGAAAAAGGCGTGGTGATGGATGGCCGAGACATTGGTTCGGTTGTATTCCCCGATGCTGAGTTGAAAGTCTTTATGACAGCATCTACTGAAGTAAGGGCTAAAAGAAGGCAGCTAGAGCTTAGAGAAAAAGGGCAGGAGGTAGCGCTTGACGAAATCATTAAAAACCTGGAAGAGCGCGATAGAATCGACTCAACCAGAGAAGAAGGCCCTCTGCTTAAAGTGGCCGATGCAGTAGCCGTTGATACTTCAGAAATGAAGTTTGAAGACCAAGTGCAAAAAGTGTTAAATTTGGCACAGCAGAAAATTGAGGCCTAAAAGCTGAAGCGTAAGAATATGCAGGTAACAATCGATAAGAATTCGGGCTATTGTTTTGGAGTAGAATTCGCCATACAAATGGCTGAAGACGAAATGGCTGATGGCAAGCTTTTTTGCCTTGGCGATATTGTACACAATAGTATGGAGGTGGAGCGGCTTCATGCCAAAGGGCTTCGCATTATCGATCGTGAGCAGCTAAAAGACCTGACAGACGCCAAGGTGCTTATTCGCGCACATGGCGAACCACCAGAAACGTATCAGTTGGCGCTTCAGAACAATATTGAGTTGATAGACGCCTCTTGTCCTGTGGTTTTAAAACTTCAGAACCGTGTAAAACTGGCTTACGACAAAATGGAGAAGGTTGAAGGTCAAATAGTAATATATGGTAAAATGGGCCATGCCGAGGTGGTTGGCCTTACTGGTCAAACCAATAACGAAGCCATTATTATAATGGAAGAAGCTGATTTGGATAAAATTGACTTTAACCGACCAATTACGCTATTCTCCCAAACCACAAAAAGCACCAAGGGCTTTTATCATATCAAGTCATTAATTGAAGAGCGTATAAAAGACACCAAGGGAACGCTAGAAGAGTTGGACTTTAATGCCAATGATAGTATCTGCCGACAGGTGTCCAACAGAGAGCCACAATTGCAGCAATTTGCCACTGAAAGAGATGTGATTGTTTTTGTGAGTGGAAAAAAGAGCTCTAACGGAAAGGCGTTATATGGTGTTTGTAAGCAACAAAACGAACGAAGCTACTTTGTAGAAAACGAATCGGAGGTAGACCTAAGTTGGTTTAAACCAGCCGATAAGGTAGGGATTTGTGGAGCTACTTCAACCCCAATGTGGCTAATGGAACAAGTGGCCAATTTTATTGAAGGAGCTTTCCAAGAAACACCGCTCGCACATTAATTCCATTTCAATTTCATTGTACGTTTTTTTGGGTTAACTTGCGCCCCAAAATGGGCATTAAGCCTTTTATAAGAGTGCAAATCAATTAAATTTGCCCTCGATTTTGATCAACCTTAGTGATTCTCAATTAATAGAGTATGTCTAAAACAATAAAGCTTAAAAAGGGCTTTGATATTAACCTCGCTGGAAAGGCAGAAAAGACAATCGCTAGTACTCCTCCTTCGGAAACGTTTGCTATTAAGCCAACAGACTTTGTTGGTATGAAAAGGCCTAAACTTCTTGTAAAAGAAGGTGACAACGTGAAGGCTGGGTCTCCTGTATTGTACGATAGAATGCAGGAAAACGTAATGTACTGCGCTCCAGTTAGTGGTGAAATTGTCGAAGTAAAAAGAGGGGCTAAAAGAAAGATCTTGGAGATCAAGATTTTAGCCGACAAAGAAGTAGAATTCGAAACATTCACAAAGTTCAATGTTTCGGATATTCAAAACCTTTCGAAAGAAGATGCTACTGCCCAAATGACAAAAGGCGGTGTGTGGGGAAATATCATCCAACGCCCTTATGGTATTGTAGCTAAAGAAGAAGATACCCCAAAGGCAATCTTCATTTCTGCTTTCGATACACACCCATTAGCAGCCGATGTTGCCTTTACGCTTAAAGGTAAAGAAGAGGCTTTCGCTACCGGAATTAGCATTCTAAAGAAATTCACTCAAGGCAAAATTCACTTGAATACCGACCTTAACGGGGAGGTTGCTTCTGTTTTTGCCAATGTAGGAGAAGTTGAGAACAATAAGGTGGGTGGACCTCACCCGGCAGGTAATGTTGGTGTTCAAATTCACCACATCGACCCTGTGAATAAAGGAGACATTGTATGGACTGTTTCTCCTTATGGAGTTGCACAAATCGGTACGTTGTTTCTTGAAGGTAAATACGATGCATCAAGACTTGTAGCAGTAGCTGGTTCGGAGGTTTCAACTCCTCAGTACTTTAAGACTTACACAGGTGCTGCTGTAAATAAATTGGTAGAAGGTAACCTAAAGCAAGATCACGTAAGAGTTATTTCTGGTAACGTACTTACTGGCGAAAGCATTGGTAAAGAAGGTTACTTAGGTTTCTACGATAACTTATTAACGGTTATTCCTGAAGGTGATCAGCCTGAATTCTTGGGTTGGATTAAACCACAGAAGGAAAGATTGAGTTTCCACAGAGCTTGGGGCTTGTTCTCTTTCTTAAACGGGAAGAACAAAGAGTATGTGCTAGATTCTAACACAAACGGAGAACCAAGAGCTTTTGTACAAACTGGTACTTTCGAGCAGGTGGTTCCTATGGATATTTATCCTACTTATTTGCTAAAAGCAATTTTGGCAGAGGATTTTGACGACATGGAATCTCTTGGTATTTACGAGGTGGTAGAAGAGGATTTAGCCCTTTGTGAATTCATCGATGTTTCTAAACACGATGTTCAGAAAATAGTTAGGGAAGGTCTAGAACTGATGCAAAACGGGTAAGCAATGAAGTTTTTACACGACTTATTAGAAAAACAAAGACCACAATTCGAAAAAGGTGGCAAGTTTGAGAAGTTCTACTTCTTGTGGGAAGCAAACGAAACATTCTTATTTAAGCCTGCAGCTACTGCTGGTACTAAAGGTGTTCAGGTGCGCGATGCGATTGACCTGAAGAGAATGATGATGACAGTGGTAATCGCTATGATTCCATGTCTGCTTTGGGGTACCTTTAACGTAGGTTACCAGCACCATGTAGCGGTAGGAGAAGAGACTTCATTCTTTTCATTAAGCAATTTGTTGTTTGGTGCCCGCTGGGTATTGCCAATTCTATTGGTTTCTTACGCAGCAGGTGGTATTGTAGAAGCAACTATCGCAGTAATCAGAAAGCACCCAATCAACGAGGGCTTCCTTGTAACGGGTATGTTGATTCCGCTTATTGTTCCTCCAACCATTCCATTGTGGCAAGTAGCTTTGGCTACTGTATTTGGTGTGTTAATTGGTAAAGAGGTATTTGGTGGTACTGGTATGAACGTGCTTAACGTAGCTATGACAGCCCGTGCGTTCCTTTACTTTGCTTACCCTTCTCAAATCTCTGGCGAGGTTTGGACACAACTAGCAGGTAAAACTCCTGTAGACGGATACTCTGGTGCTACAGCACTTTCTGTAGCTTACGATACTTCAAACGCTGGTGCTCAAACTGTTGTAGACGGTTTGAATCAGGCAAACAGCGCATTAGCCGCTCCATTTGGTGGCGAATTCTTCAGCTTTCAAAACATGTTGATTGGTGGAATTCCTGGTTCAATAGGAGAGACTTCAACTTTGATGGCACTAGTTGGTGCTTTAATTTTGATTGCAACTGGCGTAGGTAGCTGGAAGATTATTTTGAGCTGTTTTGCTGGTGCATTTGCAATGGGTACCATCTTTAACATGGTGGGTGCTAATGCTTACATGGAAATGCCTGCTCATTACCACTTGGTAATTGGTGGTTTGGCATTCGGTACAGTGTTTATGGCTACTGATCCGGTATCTGCATCGCAGACAGAAACGGGTAAGTGGATTTACGGTGCCTTGATTGGTATTTTAACAGTGATTATTCGAGTGGTGAACCCTGCATATCCAGAAGGAATTATGTTGGCAGTTCTATTTATGAACGTTTTTGCGCCACTTATCGATTATAATGTAGTTCAAGCAAACAAGAAAAGGAGGTTAGCTCGTGCAACAGTCTAATACATACATCATCGTTTTCTCCCTTGTATTAACAGTTATTTTGGGAGGTTTGCTTTCAGGTGTGTCTCAGGTTTTGGGACCAACACAAAAGGAAGCGGTAGATTTAGATACCAAGAAGCAAATTCTTGGGGCTATTCCTTCAGAAAAAGCAGCTTTGGCTGAAATGACCAAACAACAAGTGCTTGATCGCTACGCAGAAGTTATTACTTCTGAAGTAGCAGATTATCAGGGTAACTTGGTTCAAGGTCAGGTAGCTGAAAACGTGAACATCGAGAAGAATTACAAGAAATCGGCTGAAGAGCGTGTTTACCCAGTATTCAAATACAGCAGCAATGGCGAAGAAGCTTACATTCTTCCAACTTTTGGTGCTGGTCTTTGGGATGCTATTTGGGGTTACGTAGCCGTTTCTCCTGATTTCACTACAGTGGAAGGTATCAGCTTAGCGCACAGAGGTGAAACCCCAGGTTTGGGAGCTAGAATTACTTCTGACGAAATTCAGGCACGTTATATAGGCAAAACCTTAGTTGACGGTTCTGGCGAGTTGGTTTCTGTAACTATGGTTAAGGGCGAAAACAACCCTGAGTCGAAACTTGGCGAGCACAAAGTAGATGGTATGGCAGGTGCTACGTTAACAGCAAATGGTGTTAACAGCATGTTGGCTAACTACTTTGGTTACTACAAGAATTATTTTGAAAAGAACGTGGGAGCTGAAGCGCTTTCAATGAACCAATAATTTTTAAAGAACAGACTTATGAGTACTGAAACTTTAGAAACACCGGTAGTAAAGGACAAAGAAGCCTTACTATCGAAGAGAAGGAAGAAATTCGTTACCGATCCTTTGAGTGACGATAACCCGATTACCATTCAGGTATTGGGTATCTGCTCTGCATTGGCGGTAACCACACAGATGAAGCCTACTTTGGTAATGGCAATTTCTGTAACACTTGTATTGGTGTTTTCAAACCTTATCATTTCATTGATGCGTAATGCTATTCCTGCTCGTGTACGTATTATCGTGCAGTTGGCAGTTGTGGCAACTTTGGTAACCCTAGTAAACGAAGTATTGAAAGCTTATGCCTACGATATGTACAAAGAGCTTTCTGTATTTATTGGTTTGATTATTACCAACTGTATTGTAATGGGGCGTTTGGAGGCTTTTGCCTTGGGTAACAAACCTTACGATTCAGTATTAGACGGACTTGGTTCTGGTCTTGGTTACTCATGGATTATCCTTACAGTTGCCTTCTTCAGAGAGATCTGGGGTTCTGGTAAAGTGTTTGGTTACCCAGTATTCGAGGCAATGGGAATTGAGAACTTTGCAACTAACGGTTTGATGGTTTCTCCTGTTGGGGCATTCATCGTAATAGGTTTTATCATTTGGGTACAGCGATCTAAGTCAGGTTACATAGAACACTAAAAAAGGAACAATCATGGATTTATTAAACTTAGGTATCAAATCGATCTTTATTGAGAACATGGTGTTTGCCTATTTCTTAGGTATGTGTTCTTTTTTGGCGGTTTCTAAAAAAGTATCAACGGCCTTTGGTCTTGGTTTGGCAGTAGTATTCGTTTTGGGTATGACGGTGCCAATCAACTGGTTGTTGAACGAATATGTGTTGAAAGAAGGAGCTTTGAGTTGGTTAGGAGCCGATTTTGCGAGTATCGACCTTACTTTCCTTCGATTTATCATGTTCATTGCAATTATTGCAGCAATGGTGCAGCTGGTAGAGATGACAATTGAAAAATTCTCTCCTTCACTTTACGGATCATTGGGTATTTTCCTTCCACTAATCGCTGTAAACTGTGCGATTCTTGGTTCTTCTCTTTTCATGGCGCAGAGAGACTACACTTTGGGCGAGGCTACCGTTTTCGGTTTCAGCTCAGGTATCGGTTTCTTCTTAGCTATTGTGGCCTTGGCTGCTATTAGAGAGAAATTGAAGTACTCTCACGTTCCAGATCCATTGAAGGGTCTAGGTATTACCATGTTCATCACTGGTTTGATGGGCCTAGCATTTATGAGCTTTATGGGTATCTCTTTATAAGAGGTAACTGTTTTAGATATACAAACCCTCGATGTTTCGGCATCGAGGGTTTTTTTGTGGGCTAAAGTCAAATTTTTTCAAAAAGTTGATTGGACTTAATGGAAGTGAATTTTTAAATATTTATGGATGTATTTAGCCCGCTTAGTCTTTTGTTTCAATACAATTTGTGTTAGTGTTAAAAGGTATTTTTTACTGATATTTCCACGTATACCATGTTTTACAAAATTCATTTATCTTGTGTTCACAAGCGGAATATTGCGACTTGTAACACCAATCCTACATAGATAGTATCTAACTAGACTTTTCAGAGACTTTAATATCGCTGATGGGGCTAAGGCTAGAGGAATTACTCTGTTTTAGACTTTTTGAGGCGGGTTGACATGTGTTAACGCTTTCTACTCAACTAGCGTTAATCGGAAGCTGCTTGAGGCGTTTAGCTTCTGAAGTGTCAACATATTTATAACTAAATCAATACTAATTCAATGTACATTACGCTCACCAAAGCAAAAAGTAAGTCATATCAGTTACCCATTCAACTCTCCATCAATCATGATTATGGAGGAAAGCGGAAATAGGTTAAGGCTATTATTTCAGTTTTAAATTCATGGTTGGTGCATTCAAATGTGCTTAATCATCAATAGCAGGTTTTACTAGGTTATCTGTTTACAGATTGCCATTGACTTAACTTTTTCATTTCACCTAACATGATTTCTTCTTCATTCTCAAAGTGCAAGACGCATACTTTGTGTTTGCCTTTTAGTTGTTACCGTTTTCAGTGCTCGGTTAGTTCCACTCTCCTTATAACAGATCGGTCATGACACTCAAACTAAGGCATACCCAACCTCAAAAGGAGCTTTCTAATGTAGTAAGATCATTCTTTGAATTAAGCTACAGTACCGATGCCGATCGCTCTGATTACCTTTTGCCTTCTGGAAGGATAGCATTTTTTCACATCAAAACTGAAAAGGAGTTTCAAGTTGAGTTTGAAGGCTCAGATAATGTTTCAGTAGTAAATAGCGGGTACTATTTGGCCTTTATAGATGGAACTGCAAAATATACACATTCAAAAATGAATGTGATAGCCGCTTCAATATATCCAGTTTATCTAGGCTTGGTTTTTAAGATTAAGCCCAGGGATATTCTGAATACCTTTACCCGCCTAAATGACCTGATTGATTTAGAAAAGGCTGATTTGCCTACCGATGTAGATAACTTGAGTACTCCACAGCTAGTAGGCAGAATGCAGAGGTTTATACATTCACAGCTTAATGAAAACCCAATTCGAGAAGACGTAGAGCTGATATACAACAAGATTGTAGAAGCCAAGGCATATAATCTGTCAGTTAGTGAACTTGCCTATTGGATGGGCTATTCAGAAAGACACATATCAAACATTTTTCAGGAACATGTTGGTCTTTCTCCAAAACGATTTATTCAGCTTACTAGATTTAATCAGTCTCTAAAATTGATTGATGACTTGGAGAGTTTTCCTAAACTTTCTGACATAGCCTATGAAATGGGCTACCATGATCACGCACACTTTATTCGGGATTTTAAACAGTTCTGCGGTAAAACTCCTAGAGAAATTAGAGCAGAGAAAAAATCTGCTGCCTACCTATTTCGCAAAGCAAGAGTCGATTAGAAAATAGGTACTTCCGATTTGTACAATTTTTTTTTGAGCGAAGGTTGTTTTTTTGCGAAAGCTCCTCTAACAGGATTTTACAATTGTCTGTTGGAGACTCAACTAGAACAATAATGACACATAGTGCGGTCAGAGCGACAATGACTTCTTGACTTCAGAAGTCACGGTTTATTGTCTCAGGCTGCCAATATCTTTCACCAAGATCATGAAATATACAGTTAGGCAACCTTTTAAAACCAGTGAGCTAGAAATGCCTACTGGAAAAATAGTATTGAGTTCATTCTTGCCAAAGAGAATATTTAAAGCTCATTTGAGAAGCCGAATCTCTTAAATACTAACTGTCCTTCCATAAACGAATCACCAAGCATCTTCATATAGTTTAATTGACTTTTTTATGAAAAGAATCATTCTGTTTTTAATTCTATTAACGTACTATCAGGCAGCATATGCCCAATCAATTTTTCAAGGGGTTGAATCTTCGGGTTCTGATACCGGGAATTACACCTCAAATATCACTCCGTATAATCTTAATACTGATACAGACAGATATACATCTAATATTGCTGGAACAAACCAGATATATTCCAGTGCTACTACTGCTGATTATGCAGAGGAGTTTGCTATAACAGTGACGGATGTGGATGAGCCATCAAATACACTTAATGCTGGAGATATTGCGTTTGTGGGGTATCATACCGATTCAGACGATGGCTTTACTTTTATAGCTTTAACGGATATACCCGCAGGTGAAGTTATTTATTTTACAGATAAAGGCTGGAATGCAACAAATGCTGTTTGGTATACAAATGCAGAAGATCATATTACTTGGACTGCACCAGCAGGAGGAGTTTCTATGGGTACTGTTATATCAATCATAGAAACTTCAGGCGATAGCTTTACCGTTACTCACGGAACAGCATTTCTGTCTGGAAGTGGCTTCAGTTTACTTGGGGGAGACAGTATATTGGCTTATCAATCATCATCTGGTGTAGAACCGACTAATCCAACTTTTATTGCTGGGATCTACGGAGATGATAATTATGTACACACTGTAGGATGTGATGATGCAGGCGGTTGGCTTAGCTGTTCTACTTGTACTCATGTTAGTGGATCTTGTAGTACAACAAGTGGAGATACTTCGGGTATGCCCGCAGGTTTAACAAATGGGGAAAATGCTATAGCTTTATTTCCTAATACAGGAGAGGCGGATAATGCTAAATACACAGGAACACTTACAGGAACAGTTTCTGTTGTAAGAGCAGCAATACACAATCCTGCTAATTGGACTACAAATCAGAGCCCTATTAATATAGCTGCTAATCAATATTCAGGTATTAATATAACTCCTGATGTATCCAATAATGCCCCAACCGCCTCTGCTTTCACTGCAAATCCATCAGAGAATCTGACTTACACCTTTTCGACTAATGATTTTGGCTATAACGACAGTGATTCAGATCCTTTAGATCATGTCTTAATCGAATCTGTACCAACAAATGGTACTTTATATTTAGATGCCGATAACGATGATGTCTTCGATGCTGGCGAAACAGTTTCGGTTTCTCAACAAATCAGTAAGGCCGATTTGGATGCAGGCAACTTACAGTACATTCAGAATGGTTCTATCAATTCATCCTTTCAATTTGAAGTAAATGATGGCTTTGTAAATAGCTCTGGAGATTATGTTGCTACAATTAAAGTATTTTCTAGACCTTCAATAATAAGCATTGTAAGAAATACTCCTACTTCAGAAACTACTAATGCCAATCAGGTAATATTCAGAGTGACATTTGATGAGGGTGTTCAAAATGTTGATGTAACAGACTTCTCATTAAGTGGAACTGCCGCTGCTGACGGAACCGTGTCTTCAGTTTCTACGGTAAGTGCCAGTGTATATGATGTAACAGTTACAGGTGTAACCAACTCTAACGGTACCATTAAACTAAATATAAATGGTATAGATGGAACAAGCGGAACAAACAACATTACAACAGCAGTAAGTTCTGCGGTAGACCAAAGTCAGACCTTAGTTGCTTCTTCAACTGGAGGTAACAATTTTGGTCAGTCATTCACTGCAAATAATTCAGGTTACCTAACCTCCATAATGATTCGTACAAGTGCGTTTTCTAAAGCTTATTCAAATGCTACTATGCGTCTATTTGAAGGTGAAGGTCTTTCGGGTTCTGTTTTAGCTACTGAAACGGTTGATTTTGAAGCTTCTAATGGTTTGGACTATCAAACCTTCACTTTTACTACTCCTCCTGCAATTACATCTGGAGAAGTTTACACTATTATTTTCCATGGAGCCGCACCTTTTAATACGGATGTCGTGTTTAATGCCATGTATAATGATCCACTAAGTGGGGGGCAATTGTATAGGGATTCTAGCCCTGTAGCCTCTAATGACCTCTCTTTTGAAACCATAGTTTCTGCTGAAATACCTGAAAATTTACTAGATGTCGCACCAACTACTAGTGAGAGTTACAGCCTAGACAACATAGTTCCAGCCGTAACAAGCTTTACGAGGAAAAACCCTTCTAGCGAGTTAACAGCTGCGGATCAGCTAGTGTTCTTAGCCACCTTTAGCAAAGATGTAACAGGTGTAGACTTAAATGACTTTACAGTTAGCGGCCTTACGGGAGCAACAATTGCCGTAAGCCAATTAACGGCTTCAACATATGATGTTACGGTATCTGGTGGAGACATTGCCAGCTTTAATGGAACGGTAGGTTTAAACTTAGCTTCCAATGTTTCAATAGAAGACGAAGCAGGGAATGAGTTATCAACTACAGAGCCGTCTAGCGACCAGACTTATTCAATTGATAATACTGCACCTACTATTTCTAGCGTTTCAGTTCCTACAGGTGGTAGTTATGAGTCAGGCGATAATCTAGACTTCACCTTAACATTTAGCGAAAATGTTAATATTGATGAGGGCTGTGCAACGCCTCCTTCCTTAAATATTACTATCGGAAATACAGCCAGAGCAGCACAGTACGTGTCTGGTACTGGTACAAGTTCACTTGTGTTCAGATATACTGTTCAGGCCAATGAATTAGATACTGATGGAATTGCCATAAATTCATTTACTGTATCTGATGGCATAATTGATGATGCCGTAGGAAATTCACTTGTAGTTGATTTACCAGCAAATGTGCCGTCTACGGCAGATGTTTTGGTGGGTATATGTGCAGCTTTAACCCCAGCAAACGCTGGTCCTGACCAATTGATTTGCGAGAGTAACTCTGCTACGTTATCTGGAAATACAATTAACGGTGACGGTGAAATAGGTACTTGGTCAGTAGTTTCTGGTTCAGGCGGAAGCTTTAGTGATGTGAATGATCCGGCTGCCACTTTTACAGGAATTGCAGGAAGAGTTTATGTACTTCGTTGGACGTCTAGTAATAGTCTTTGTTCTAACACAAGTACCGATGACGTTGAAATTGCATTCTTGTCGGCCAATGCCGGAGCAGATCAAAGTGTTTGTGGAACAAATACCTTCTTATCAGCTTCAGCTATTTCAAGCAGCACAGGTTCATGGTCAATTCTTTCAGGTGCAGGTGGTTCAATAACAACTCCATCTAGCACAAATTCATCTTTCTCGGGTGTGGCAGGAACAACCTACACACTTCAATGGGAAGAGACAAACGGAAGTTGTTCAGATACAGATACCGTAGAAATCACATTCTATGATAGTGTAACAGCTGCCGCTGCAGGTGCAGATCAAGAGGTATGTAGTACTTCAACCACTTTAGCAGCTAATGCGGCTTCAGGATTTAGTGAATCCGGAACCTGGTCGGTACTTGCCGGAGCAGGTGGAAGTTTTGCAGATGTAAATAACCCAACTTCAACTTTCACAGGAGCAAGAGGTGTATCATATACCCTTCGTTGGACCATTAGCAATGGTGTATGTCCAATCAGTTCTGATGATGTTGTGATTACATTCAATCAGGATGTAATAGCTAATGCTGGTGCAGACCAAAGTGTTTGTGGAACGCAAACCTTCCTTGGAGCCTCATATAGCACTGGCAGCACAGGAAGCTGGTCAATTCTATCAGGAGCTGGTGGAAGTGTAACTACACCAAGCAGTAATACTTCAAAATTCACTGGAACAGTAGGTACAACATATACCCTTCAGTGGACCGAAAACAACGGAAGCTGTTCAGATAATGATACGGTAAAAATCACATTCTTTGATAACCCAACACCAGCGAATGCTGGCCTAGATAAGGATATCTGTGGGCCTACAGCATTATCAGCTAATGCGGCATCAGGCTTTGGAGAAACAGGAACTTGGTCTGTTGTGTCTGGTGCAGGCGGAAGCTTTAGCGATGTGAATAGCCCAACAGCGACATTTACAGGAACAGAAGGTGTGAATTATACCTTACGTTGGACTATCAGCAATGGTGTATGTCCAATCAGCTCAGATGATGTGGTGATTACAGTAGAAGTAAACGATGTTGAAGCTAATGCTGGATCAGATCAAAATGTATGTGGAACACAAACCTTCCTTGGTGCAGTTTATAGCACAGGTAGTACAGGAAGCTGGTCAATTCTATCGGGAGCAGGAGGAAGTGTAACTACACCAAGCAGTAATACTTCAAAATTCACTGGAACAGTAGGAACTACCTACACGCTTCAGTGGACTGAAAATAGCGGAAGTTGTTCCGATACTGATATAGTTGAAATTACCTTCTTGGGTAACGTGACCGTTGCAGCAGCAGGTTCAGATCAAGAGACATGTAACACTTCAGTTACCATGGCAGCCAATGCGGCCTCAGGATTTAGAGAGACCGGTACATGGTCTGTTGTTTCTGGAGCAGGAGGAAGCTTTGCCGATGCAAATAGCCCAACTTCTAGCTTTACAGGAACCAAAGGAGTAAGCTATACGCTACGATGGACAATCAGTAATGGTGTTTGCCCAATTAGCTCAGATGATGTTGTCGTTACTTTGAGCGATGATGTAGAAGCGAATGCTGGATCAGACCAAAATGTATGTGGAACGAATACTTTCCTTGGTGCTTCGTTTAGTACAGGTAGTACCGGAACTTGGTCTATTCTATCTGGCGCAGGTGGAACAGTCACCACTCCGACTAGTAACACTTCAGCGTTCACCGGAACTGCAGGAACTACTTATACGCTTCAATGGACAGAAAACAATGGAAGCTGTTCCGGTAACGATACAGTTAAAATCACCTTCTTCGATAACGTAACCGTTGCAGCGGCAGGAGCAGATCAGGAAATAGATGGAGCACTTGCCACTATGAATGCTACTTTAGCGGGTAATACTGCTTCAGGATTCAGTGAAACTGGAACTTGGTCAGAAGTAGCAGGAGATGGTAATGGTGTGTTTAGTGATGCCAACAGCCCAACTTCAACCTTTACAGGAACTGTAGGAGTAACTTATACTTTGCGTTGGACGATTAGTAATGGCGTTTGCCCTATCAGCTCTGACGATGTGGTAATTGAATTCGTTAACAATGCAGGATTCACTATTACAGAGACCGCTTCTTCTACCGAAGTAGACGAGTCAGGTGCTACAGATACTTTCAATGTTGTGCTTGATTCAGAGCCAGCTTCAGATGTGGTCATTAATGTTTCAAGTGGAAGTACATCAGAAGTTACAGTAGATCAGTCATCTTTGACCTTCACTTCAGGCAACTGGAATGTACCGCAAACGGTAACTGTTCAGGGTGTTGATGACTCAAAGGTTGATACTGATAAATCTGTTAAGATCACTTTGAGTATTGATGATGCTGCAAGTCATGATAATTACGATGCCGTAATTGATCAGAGCGTTTCGGTGACCAATGAAAACACAACAACTGCTAGTGTAACAGTAGCCGATGTGTCGGTAGCCGAAGCTGATGGAACAGCAACGGTAACCTTCACTTTAGATGATGCAGTTGAAGGAGGCCTTTCAGTAGATGTTAGTACTACAAATGGTACCGCCACGGGCGGAGTAGACTTCTCACCAATAACAACTCAAACCATTACGTTTGATGGTACAGCTGGCGAAACAGAAACGCTCGATATTTCTATTACAGCTGATGCTATAGTTGAGGCAGATGAAACAATTACCGTTTCAATGAGTGGACTAACACCAGCGACTGCGGCTTCAACAGATATTGATATTACTGATGAAGCAACAGTAACTATTACAAACGATGATGTAGCTGTGATTACCATTGCCGATGTTACAATAAGCGAAGATGCTGGTACTGGAACAGCAACGCTTACTTTAGACAAAGCGGTAGCAGCAACATTCGATGTTTATGTAAACTCAGCAGCCGGAACAGCTGGCCACAACGATGACTTCACTGAAGTATTTAATGAGATTGCTTCATTTGCAGGAACAGCAGGTGAGACGCAAACCATCAACTTCACTGTGCTAGATGATGATGTGGTTGAACTTGATGAAACCTTCAGGTTATTGTTGAGCAGTGTAACCAATACATCTCTAAATAATGATGATTTTAACCTAACCGATGAGGCAACGGTAACCATCACAAACGATGATGCCGCTACACTTGCTATTGATGATGTTGCTAAGGCAGAAAATGCTGATGGAACAACAACTACATTGACCTTTACCGTTACACTCACTGGTGATGTTAATCAAGGTATTACGGTTGATTTCGCAACAAGTGATGGAACAGCACTTTCTACTAGCGATTATACTTCAGGGTCTGGAACCTTGAACTTCGCAGGTACCGATGGCGAAACGCAAACGCTTTCAGTTGTAGTTTCAGATGACGATTTAGTTGAAGCAGACGAAACATTCGATGTTACGCTTTCTAACCTGCTAGCCGGAGGAAGAAAGGTAAGTATCTCTGATGCTACAGGAGTTGGAACCATTACCAACGATGACCAAGCGTCTATCACCATGGCAGATGTGATGGTGAATGAAGAAGATGGAACAGCAACAGTTATATTAACATTGGATAATGCAATAGATGGTGGCGTTTCTGTAAATGTTAGTACAGCAGATGAAACAGCAACAGCGGGAACTGACTTTACCGCCTTGGTGAATGAGCAAGTGACTTTTGCAGGTACGGAAGGAGAAACTCAAACGGTAACAGTATCTATTACAGATGATGCTATGGTTGAAGCAGATGAAACAATTACTGTTTCAATGAGTGGACTGACGCCAGCAACTGCGGCTTCTGCAGATATTGATATTACGGATGAAGCAACTGTAACTATCAATAATACTGATCGAGCAACTGTAACCATTGCCGATGCAAGTGGAGCAGAGGCTAATGGAGCCATTACCCTAACCGCTACTCTAGACAATGCAGTAGACGGAGGCTTCTTTGTAGAATTGAATACTGCCGATGTAACAGCGCTTTCAACGTCAGATTACACTGCGCTTATTAGCCAAAAGCTGACCTTCTCAGGATTGGCAGGAGAGCAGCAAACCTTCACTATTACTCCTACGGATGATAATATTGAAGAATCTACGGAGACACTTACTGTGAGCATGAGCAACATCTCTGCAGGAACGGTAGATGAAAACAACATCGATATTACCGATGGAGCTACAATAACCATTACCGATGAAGATGATAATACCGCACCTGTTGGTTATTCAATTACACTGAATGATGCCTTGATAGGGTCAGCCGAAACAGCTACAACCACCTTCACCTTTGCAGGCGCAGAGATTGGAACAACGTATAACTATACGGTGAGCTCAGATAATGGCGGAACCAATGTTACAGGATCAGGAACAATTGCTACAGCCACAGATCAGGTGACATTAGCAGACCTTTCAGGACTGAACGATGGAACACTGACCTTGTCATTAACATTGACCGATGCCTCAAGCAATGTAGGAACAGCTGTAACTGCTCAAACAACAATCGACCAGACCATGGAAGCTACCTTGTCACCTGCCGATGATGCTATTGACGTTCTACCAGATGCCAAGCTAAGCATGGACTTTGGAGAAAATGTTTACAAAGGAATGGGGAACATCACCATTGCACAGAGCAGCAATGACGAGGTATTGGAAACTATAGACGTGACAAGTACTAATGTTGTGGTGAATGGATCTGAAGTAACCATAGCTCCAACAAACCTATTGTTGCCACCAAGCACAGAGTTCTATGTTTCTATTGAAATAGGAGCAATTACAGACGATGCTGGTAATAGCTATTCAGGTGCTACAAACAAAACAGCTTGGACGTTTACAACAATTGCAGCTCCAGTAGTAACCGCTACAACGGTTCCTACGGCAGACACGTATGCGATAGGCGATAAGCTTACTTTCGAGACTAGCTTTACGCTGCCTGTAACTATTACAGGTACGCCAAGCCTACCAATTACAATTGGAACAGAAACGAAGGCAGCCACACTGAGTGGAACAGTAAGCGAAAGCAACATCGCTACATTTACTTACACCATTGCCGAAGGTGACCTAGATACAGACGGTATCACGGTTGGTTCAGCCATCGACCTGAACGGAGCTACCATAGTAGGTGAGTTTGGAACCGATGCGATCTTAACGCTTAACAATACCGCCAGCACGGCAGCCATCAATGTTGATGGAATCAGGGCTATTCCAACATTGAGTACAGCCACTGGTAGCTTGACAAATGAAGCACTTACCGTAACAGTAGCTTACGATGAGCAAGTAACAGGGCTTGAGTTGACCGATTTCACCATTGCTAATGGTACGGCATCCGACCTCTCAGTAGTTACTGCTGGCTTGGTTTGGACAGCTACTGTAACGCCATCGGCTGATGGAGCGGTAAGCGTAACACTACCGGCAGGAACAGTGAATGACCAAGCAGGCAATACGAGTGCAGCATCAGCAAATACCATAAGCACAACTTTCGATGGCACAGCGCCAGCTGTAAGTAGCATTGCAAGGGCAGAAGCCGATCAACTGAACACAGCAGATACCGATGCTAACTTCACAGTAACCTTCTCTGAAGATGTGATTGGAGTAGATGTCGCTGACTTTGAAACAGTGGTTACCGGTACGGCAACGGCAAGTATCAACTCGGTAACCGCGGTAGATGCTAAAACCTATACGGTGAATGTAAATGGTATCTCAGGTCAGGGAACTGTTGGTTTGTCGGCTAAAGCAGATGCTTCAATTATTGATGCAGCAACAAACGCCTTCAGCACAGCAGCAAGCGGTGATGTTTATACAACCAATTACCTGCCAACAGCCATTGGCTTAAGCAGCTCGAGTATTGAGGAAAACAGTACCATTGGATCGCTAGTAGGTACATTCACTACAACCGACCAAGATGCTGGCGATAGCCATACTTACACTTTAGTAGCAGGTACAGGCGATACGGACAATGCGAGCTTTAGCATCAATGGCGATCAGTTATTAACTGCCGAAGCCTTCGACTTTGAAACCAAGGACAGCTATAGCATTAGAGTAAAAACAGATGATGGTTTCGGTGGAACGTTCGAACAAGTATTAACCATTACGGTAGACAACGTGCTTGAAGCTTCCATCACCGTTACAGGTGAAGAAATGTTCGAAGAGACCATTCTAGGCTTCTCAACAACCAAAACATGGTTTGTAGAGAATAATGGAGAGGTACCTGTAGAGATCAGGGTATCAGAAGCAGCTGCAGGCTTTAGTGTACAGCCAGGTTCGTTTGTACTAGGTGTAGGCGGAAGCAGAGAGATCAGCTTGGTGTTTACTCCAGAAGAAGCCAGGGCTTATGCAGGTACAATCACTTTCGATTATGAAGGTGGCGCTCCAGTAACCATGAACGTATCTGGATCGGGTGTAATTGTTACCGACATTGATGACCAGCTGATGGATGAAGCAACAATCAATATTTATCCGAACCCGGCAAGCACAGTGGTAACACTCGACCTGACAGAGTTGTACGGTCTTCCGGTAGATGTGAACATTTACAGCACTACTGGCCAGCCAATGTTCAATAGAGCGGCTGTGACCGAAAGTAAACTGCAGGTGGATGTGAGTAGCTACGAGAGTGGTGTGTACATTGTCCGCTTTAGTAACGGTAATTCGGTAGTGAACAAAAAAGTAATGATTAAAAGATAATCGAAGATGAAACGCATAAGCATACTGATCATATTAGCATTTGTAGTGGTACTGTCATCGTGTAAAGATGATGACGTGCCCTCTGCACCAAACGCCAGAGAAAGAGCCTTTGAGATACTAGGTGGCAACTGGGACTTGGGTAACGGAGCAGGCCGAATAGAAGTAGATGGCACAGATGTTAGTGCCAACTACCCAGGCTTTACTTTATCCTTTACCGATGGCGGCTACACCACCACAAATGGAGCCGACTTGTTCAATGCAAGTGGCACTTGGCAGTGGGGTGATGAAGAAGCAAGAACCATTAAGGTTGACGATGGCAAAGAGGTGACAATCTCGTTGCTCAACGCCAACAGGTTTACCTTCACCTTTAGCCATGCAGGAGGCAGCAGCGCCAATGGCACCAACACCTCTAACGGCATAGAAGGCAATTACACCATTAGCGTGGTGAAGTAATTATTTGTACTTAACAGCTTACAAACCCCGACATGAAAGTGTCGGGGTTTTTTATTGAAATGGAATCACCGCTTTGACAAACTTTAGGCTAGAGAATGCGACAATACAGATGGATAAGTAGTTAGTCTGTTAAATCAGTTTGTCAAAGTTTTATTACTGCTGAAGTCGCTTTGGTGAGGACACCAAAGCTGGCGCAGGAAGTTCTTCATAATCGTTTGTAAAGAGGATATACGAAAGATCGATTTGCAATCGGTATATAGGTTAGCGATTGGTGTAATTCACAAGTCCCATAGGGACGAAATGTAATAGCATAAAAGTGCACTAGCTTCATTAAGCTCCAAAGGAGCGGCATGTTTGGTTATTGGTTTTGTACCTAAAGGCACAAGTTAGAATTCCCGAGTACTTTTTGCTATCTATATGCAGTCCCTACGGGACAAAATTGGTTGGGTGAGCATAACTTTGACAAACTTTTAGATAGTTAAACTGATGTCATTATGAATAGGCAATAAGCCTCTTGATCCAGTTTGTCAAAGTTTACTTACTGTTTCCTGATGCACTGCTAACTAGGCTAGGTGCAAGGCATATAGAGATGCTGAAACAAGTTCAGCATGACGCAGAGTGGTTGTTTTTGCTCTAACCCACTATGAACCATGAACAGGTCTACATATAACTAGACCACTTGGTAGGCCTCTCCGCTACGGTTGAGGAGAAAAAGGGCGGAGGTCGAGCATATGGCTCCATCGGAGCCGAATGTCATAGCCTAATGATAACATCCGTCTCAGAAAGCTCCAGAGGAGCGACATGCTTTACTGATAACAGCTTCCTCTAACGCACTAGGCTAGCTTTCTCCCAAGGCTTTTAACTTTGTTTAAATAACCGTTGAGTTTTTCTGGTGAAGCACCTTTTATGGTAGCTAGGTATGTAACCTTTACCGGCCTTACACCACAAAAGTGAAGTACTCCTCTTTTAAATTGATGAATAGCAGGTCTGCCCATAAAAAGCCAATTGTACCAGCTAGGGGTGTCTGCGGTAATAACGACCCTTGCGGTTTTACCCTTGAGCAACTTTTGCGGCAATGGTTTACCAGGAACTGTTTTGTATGTGATGCCAGGAAGAAAAGTACGATCGATAAAGCCTTTAAGTATTGCGGGTGTTCCATACCACCACATAGGGTAGAACCAAACCAAATGGTCGGCCGCCTTAATTTTTTCAATGGCATCGACCAAATCTGGCTCTAATGGGGTCGGCTGCGAATAGCCGTATTTAAGGTTTGGATCGAATGTGAGCTCGGCAAGGTTGATAAAACTGACTTCTACGCCACTTTCTAGCGCCCCTTGTGCATATGCCCTCGATAGCGCGTAGTTAAAACTTTCGGGGTTTGGGTGACCATTAATTACTAATATGTTTTTCATCTTTCTTGAGTTTTGCTGCAAAGAAAGACGCTGAGCCTTGGGTCAGAAAGGACATTTGTCCAATAAGTAATTCGCTCGAAATTAAATGACAGTAGGTTTTAGGTTGGCCAAGTTTTGTCTTATTCTACTTAAATGGCGTTGCGTAATACCAAGGTAAGAAGCCAGGTAGTTGAGCGGAATTTGCTGAAGATACTCTGGGTGTCTTTCAAGCAAATCCTCATATCGCTTTTCGGCACTTTCGCGCTGCAAAATCATTATCCTATTTTCGAGGCTTATGTAAGCACCTTCGGCCTGTGTTCTAAAGAACTTTTGCCAATTAATGCTGTTTTCCTGAAGTCTCAATACATCATGGCGTTTAATAATGTAAACCTCTGTATCGGTAATCGCCTGAATATTCTCAGGTGAAGGTTTTTGTTGAATCCATGAGGAGTAGGCGGTGAAAAATGCGTTTTCAAAACTGAAGCAGTAGGTTACTTCTTCGCTTTCAGAATTGTAATAGAATGAGCGCATTAGGCCTTTTTTGATGAAGAGTACATCTTTGCAAACTTCTCCTTGATTAATATGAATTTGGCCTTTAGGAATAACATGGAAAGTAGCTGCCTCCATGGCTTCTTGTAATTCGGCTTCGGTGAAAAAGTCTAAGGTTTTGAGGGTTTGGTACATGGGGATTTGTTGTTTACCAGACTGAAACAACAGGTTAATTTAAAAAGTGCATAATTTTTTCCGAACTATTTATGCAAAGTCTAGTGAGCTGAAAATTGAAGACCTTGATCTACGAATAATTAACCAGATGTTGCTTTGGTGAGGACGCTGAAACAGGTTCTGCATGACGCGGAGTGATTGTTTCTTACGCTAACCCACTACGAGCCATTAATTGTTTTACTAATAACTACACTGCTTGTTAGGCCTCTCCGCTACGGTCGAGGAGAAAAGGGGGCGACCACATGGCTCCATCGGAGCCGAATGTCATAACCCAATGATAACGTCCGCCTCAGTAAGCTCCATTGGAGCGGTATGTTTTATTGGTTTTGTACCCAAAGGCACAAATTAGAATTCCCGAATGCTTTTTGCAACCTATATGAAGTCCCTACGGGACAAGATTGGTGTGGAGATATTGACCTCATTATTGTTGGAATCAGTATGTAAGCTGTTAACCGCGATAACTTTGACAAACTTTTGGATGGTGAATCTGATATCACTATGAATAAGCAATAAGCTTCTTGATCCAGTTTGTCAAAGTTTATCCACTCACTGATTCCAGATTAACTAGCGAAGGTGCAATACCGATGTAGATTCTTTCGGTCATTCATTCGCCTTGACGGCTTATGATTTTCCTCAGAAAGACGGTGTAAAGGGGCTCTCGTGTAGCCAACTTATGAACCATAAGCAGAAACCCCGTACTGATGCACTGGATAACTAATGAAGGCCTTAAACAAGCTTTAAAAGGCCGCCTCGCACAGTTCTCTGTTGACCATAGCGCCCACTAAATTCCCAGAGTAAACAGCATTGGCTACGGCCCTCAACGGGGAAGCACTATCTCCGCAGGCATAAATGCCGTCAATGTTGGTTTGTTGAAAGGCGTTTACCGCAATGTAACCTTGGTCGTTAATCTCACATCCCAATTCTTCCGGAATGTCGGAATGCTGTGCAAAGGGTAAACGTGCATAAATTGCATCTAATTTGGCCGAAGAACCATCCTTAAAAATCAGTTTATTCATGCGCCCATTTTGGTGTTCTACCTCCCTGACCACTTTGGCATTTATATCAATGTTGTGTTTTTCTAATTGCTCAAGGTCTTCTATACTAAATTCAGGTTTTCCGTTGGTGTAAATGGTCAGTTTATCTGTAAGATTGCCAACAAGAGGGGCTAGATGCTTGGCAGTATCTCCATTTGCCAAAATACCGGTGGTTTGGCCTTTAACTTCATACCCATGGCAGTAGGGGCAATGAACCACCGAAATACCCCAGCATTCAGCGAAACCTTTAATGTTTGGCATGATGTCTTTGATGCCTGTTGCGAAGACTAATTTTGGTGCTGAAAAAGTATCACCGCTGTCAACCTTTATGGTGAAGCCGGCTGCTGTTCTTGTGCCTGATATAGCAAGGTCATCAAAAAAATCTACAGTTTGGTACTTAGCCACTTGCGCTTTGGCTATTGAAGCAATTTCAGCAGGTGCTTTGCCGTCTTGCGTTAAAAAGTTGTGCGAATGGGGCGTTTGGCGGTTACACGGCTTTCCGCTATCGATAACCAGCACATTTCTGAGCGATCGGCCTAGTGCCATGGCAGCGGATAGCCCAGCATAACTGCCTCCGATTATTATTACTTCGTATTGAGTTTTCATATCTGTTGTTTTTTGTTCTTGTTAATGGGAATTCGATCTAAAATTGCCTCAACGGTTGGTACACCTACAAAAACTACCCAGGGTACAAGCGTTGCGGTGAGCAGTAGGGTTCTTAGGTAGAGTGGTAAATGAGCAATTGGTCCGCCTAAAAAGTAGAGAAATGCGGTAATGGATGGATAAATAACCAGCCAGATTTTAAGGGATGCCAAGAGCTTGGCTTTTGTTTTTAACTTCATAAAGATTAACTCTTTGTTGAAGCAAAATTAGTGTGGGTTGCCTGGTTGCGGATAGGACAAAAATGAAGTGTAGCTGTGCTTAGCTGAACTTTTTTCTGTAGGCTTCTGGCGTTAGCCCTGTATGTTTTTTGTAGAAACGAATAAAGTAGGATGGGTCGTCATAGCCTAGTGAAAAGGCGATTTGACTTACTTGGTTTGATGTGCCTAAAAGTTGCCTGCGCGCCTCTAAAACTACTTGCTCATTTATTAGTTCCGAAGCGGTTTTTCCTAATACTTTTTTGGTGATAGAATTCAGTTGAAAGGCAGAAAGGTTGAGCGCCCCGGTGTAATAACTTACTTGCTTTTCTGTGGCTATATGCTTGTCTAAAAGTTCTTGAAGTTCCTCTAAGCGTTCTTGCTCGTATTTATCAGTACTCGGTCGGTTTTCGCTAGCATTTCTAATCAACTCTATAAAGAAAGTGTCGAGCAGGGCATTAATGGCTTCTAGATGACCTTGCTGCTGCTCCTTTGCCTCTCTAAAGATCGTGTTGAGGGTAGAGTTAATTCTCGAAAAGGTTTCTTCGGGCAATTGGCAAAAGCTTTTGTGGCTAGCCCTGCGAAAAAACTGAGCTACTTTTCCATTTTTCGGTTGATAGAAATCGGCATTGAACTGCATTAAAAAACCGCGGGTTTCGGCCTTTACGCTTAGTTGGTGCACTTGCCCCGGACGCAAAATAAATACGCAGCGATGCGCCAATTGATAATGAGTAAAGTCGATTTCGTGATCTCCTTCGCCTTTTTCTATTACCAAAATAAAGTAGAAGCTGTGCCGGTGAGGCTCAGATGACATGCCTTGGTCTCCAATAAAATCCTGTAGCCTTCTAATGTTAAAGTTCCCGGATAAAATGGGCTCGTTTGTGCTTTGCGGAAGTGAGACTACAGGTATTTGTTTCATGGTTCTAATTACGCGCTACAAAAACTTGTATTCAACGTAATCAACTAAACCAGATTCATCCACTATAAATTCATTTGTAGCCACAATTTCTGAGTCTACGCGAATGGTTAATGTTACTGTGTATGGCTCAAAGTCTACGCCAACTTGCACATTAGAAACATCTCTATAAGTAATCAATAAGCCCGTCTGATAATTTACCTTTTGGTTTCTGTAGATTCTCGATAGGGGCAAATGGTCATCACTAAATGAATGGAATTCTTTTTCAATGTCTCCTCCTAAAATTTGAAAATCGATGGAAGATTGTCTGCTTTCGGATGATGACACATCAAATGTGATGTCGTGTGTTTGAGGGTATTGCTCAAACGGGGCATCGCTGTTTGAACAGCCTGATGTTGTTATGGTAATAACAATAAGTAATATTAATTTTTTCATAGGTAGTTTGCATTAGCCTGCGAACATAAAAAGAATAGTAAATCTGACAAACCTGCTGATCGTTTTTGGTGATGCATAAGCTAATACCAGCTTTTAAATGATGCGGCTAATTGCCAGCATCACTTAAAAACTGGCTAAGTAAAACTACTCTAAGGACTTTTCTGTGTTAGGGATAAGTCGGAAATCTTCAGATACAGCGCCATTTAGTTGCTTGGCGTACTTCTCCAAAATAGGTTGCTCTAACTTGAACTCTCGGTACTCATCTGGGTTCATAATGGGGACACCGCGAACAATTGGGTAAACGCGGTTGCAGCTGCTACAAGTGAAAAAACCTTCTAGCACATTGCCATCAACTTCGGTGCTGGTAGTGGTTAAGTTTAGGTCGGCTTTATCAAAAGGGCAGCAGAGTTTGTTTATGGTTGCTGGTCTCATAATGTTCTTAATTTTTGTTGATAGTTTTTAATAGCTGCATTGGGATTTTCGGCACTCATAATGCCCGATACCACGGCTACGCCATCAAATTCTAGTTGTTGTAATTGGTTTAAGTTTTCGGGGCGAATACCTCCGGCCAAGAAGATGGGTCCGTTGAATATTGAACGTGCCTTTTGCACTGATTCAAAATCGACTAAATCACAGCTGTTTGCGGTAGGTGATGGAAACATCGAACAGAATGAAATGTAATCGAAGGCATTTTCTGCCGCCCACTTAATGGTAGCTAAGTTGTTGTTTGTTGTAAGGCCCAAAAGGGCTTTTTCACCTATTTGTTGAATGACTTTTTCGTCCGGAACTTCATCGAAATGAACTCCGTCTAAACCATAGTCATTCAGAAACTCCCATTGATTGTTAATAAGAACTGGTGTTTGGTGTTGCTGGCAAAGCTTGACTATAGCCGATATGATTTCTGCTATGTCACTACGCTTAAAGTTATCCCAAATCTGCACGGCCGAAAGCCCAGCTTTTAATGCAGATTCTAGCTTTTCTAAAAGTACGTTCAGTTCCATTGAAGGGTCAATCACCAGATATACTCCAGCTTTTATCGGTGACTTTTTCATTTCAGCCCTTGTTTAAATGCATTGAAAAATGCCGCCCAATAAGGATCTTCTTCAAAGTAGGGGAGGTCTACGGTTTTGTCTGCTTCTTGTAGTTTTATGCCTTCATCCGCACTTGTCATTCGTCCTACTTCGGCACAGGCAATCTGCTCTTTCGCCAATCGATTGATCACCGCTTGGCTAGCTTCTGGCTTACAAGTAATAATCATTGACCCGGCCCCAATGCAAAACCTTGGGTCCAGGTCAAACACTTTGCAAACCTTACTTTGAATCTCGTTTTTCGGGAGTTTTTCATTGTAAACAATTGCTCCGTTGCCAGATGCAATGGCCATTTCGTAAATGGCGCCCAGCACACCGCCTTCGGTTACATCGTGCATGGCGGTTACCTCTTTGGAATTGTGGCTACCAACTGCATGTATGGCGTCTTCTAACGATGAGGTTTGAAAGAAAGCTTCAGCCGCTTTTTGTTGTACTTCTTTTCCAGCCTTGTTGCTCACCGTTTCGGGAAAGCTCATGGCTAAAATGGCTGCTGAAGACATAGCACACTGCTTGGTCACCAGAATTGCATCACCCGGTTTCGCCATTTTCGATACCAAAATCAACTCTTTGGGCGCTATTGTGGTGAATGTGCCGCCACCTGCAATGGTAGAGTTTTGGCCTTCAATAAAACCAGTATGCCCACCAGTAATGGCTATGCCGATGTTAGCGCAGTATTGGTGAATATGTTCCCAATAAATTTTAAAGTCAGCCTTGGAAAACGAAGCCGGAAGATTGAGTACAAACTGGCCATACGTAGGCGCAAAACCCGTTGTGGCCATGTCGTTGGCCATTAGTTGTACAGAAAGCCATGCCGACTCTTGCAAACCCAAAGATGGAATTAAGGAAAGTGGGTCGCTAGTCATGGCCATGCCCCAGTTTCCGGGTAGGTCAACTACTGATACATCTACACCAAAGTCTGGTCCGGTACTAACTTCTTGTCGCGAAAACCCGCAGTTTTGGCTGATAAACTGTTTGAATAGATCGTGTTCTATTTTACCTAGTTTTTCACTCATGGTATTAGTCATTTAATTGAACATAAAGCCCAAAGAAATCGCCCACGGGTACATTCCATTGCTGCACCGGGAACCATTTTGGTAGACCCGTGCAAGTCCATTCTACAGTGTAGTCTCTTCCTTTTAACGCTTTATCAATAATGGCCATAAGCTTGGCAGGCGTGTAGAATGTGGCGGTTACATAAAAAGGATTTTTGCCAAACACTTGCTGCACTCTTCTGCGGGCTACTTTTGGTGAATTTCGGTTCATCATACCCATGGCAATGCCACAGCGTGCAACTCTAGCTGCTTCTCGAATTACCTGCACAGGATCCTTGTAGTACTCAAATGTGGTAATGAAGGCTAAGGCATCGAAAGTATTGTCCTTAAAGGGCATATGGTGTGAGTCGGCATTTACCAAATCACCATCGAATAGATGAATGGCTTGCGAGAGCATAAGTGGGGAAATGTCGCCACCGGTTGCTTCAATGCCAATTTCTTTCCACCAGCGGGTAAATCTCGTAGTGCCGCAGCCAAATTCGAGCAGGGTTTTTATGCGTGGGTCTTTGCTCACCAATTGCTCCATTACTTTCTTTTGCCAAACCTCTGCGCGTTTGTATCGGCCTTCGTACCAAAGCTCGTAGGTATCGGTATGCGCGCGATTAAAAAACCATTCCGGCCTCCCTTGCCAGTTGGCCTGTTTTTCTGGTATAAGTACAGTATTGAGCTTGTCTTGTTTTTCTACTTCCATAATGTCTCAGTTTGTACAAAAACACCTGAGATAATGCTCCGAGCGAAACAGCAGTAGAACTCTGGTTAAGCATCCCTACGTTGGCATTATCCAAATCAGGTTTCGGGTATTGTCTCAGCCTTAAAGGCACCCCGTGCTTTTGTGTGGGCTAATATAGCCAATGCCAAGTTTTAGGCAATAAAGAAGTTGAAACTTGGTAAGCCTTTTATATGGACCAATGTGTGCGTGTTTATTTTAGCGTTGCTCATATTAAATGAGTTCTTGGTCTTATAGGTTTACAATTATTCTAACACGTCAGGAAAGTGCTTTTTAATCAATTTCTTAAGTGTTTCTTCGGTAAGTGGTTTATTCACAAACTCTAGTATACCGTATTTTGCTTTGGCTTTAATTTTATCGTCTGGGTTTTGAGATGTGGAAAGCATTATGACCATTACATTCGCCTTTTGTTCTTTGCTAAGCTTCTCGTACTCATCAAGAAACTCCCAGCCGTTCATTCCTGGCATATTGATATCTAAAAATATGATGTTAGGAGTTGCTTGCTCCACGCTTTCATCCACACTTTTTATGTAATCGAGTGCGTCAAATGCATTTTCGAGTGCAAGAATAGCTTCAGCACAACCTACTTCTTCAATTATCATTTGATGATAATAATTGTCAGCGTCATTGTCATCCACCAGTAAAATACAATCTAGTTTCTTCATTGGTTTTTTGATTAAGGGAAAAGTGAAGCTTGGTACCTTCGTGTTCTGGTTTTGTAATCCAAATGTTTCCATCCAGTTGGTCTATAACCTTTTTGCAAAGCGCCAAGCCAAGCCCATGGCCTTGGTACTTTTTATCCGGATGAAGTCTTTGGAATATTTTAAATACTTTATTGATTGAATGCTCCGGAATTCCTATTCCATTGTCTTCAATTGTAAATTCAATTTTATCGCCAAGTTGCTTATAATCGATGTTGATAATAGGAGGGACGTTTTCTCTCGAAAACTTGAGCGCATTGGAAATAAGGTTTTGCCAAAGCACGCGCATGCTAAGCTCTGGCGCCATAATAGTGGGTAATTCAGCTACTTTAATTTGCGCTTTGGTCTCGCTAATTTTTTTGCTGAGATCTTCTACTATCGTATTTATAATTTCATTGTTATCTACAAGCGTATAGTCCTTGGCAGAGCCAGCGCGTGAGTAATCGAGCAGTGCTGCTATAAGTGTGCTCATTCGAGTGGCCGCATTGTTTATAAAGCCAAGGTATTTTGTACCTTCATCTGATAATTCTCCTGAAAGCCGCTTTTCAAAGAGGTTGGTGAAATTCACAAGTGTTCTTAACGGCTCTTGTAGGTCGTGAGAAGCAATGTATGCGAACTGCTCGATCTCTTCATTCTTATTCTTAAGGTCTTTGTTCTGTTTTTTTAGTCGTTCTTCTACAGCTTTTCTTTTGGTAATATCTTGCCTAATGGATAGGTGCTGGTAAATGTTGCCGTTTTCGTCTTTAAAGGGGATTATTACTGTTAAAACCCAATAATAATTACCGTCTTTTTTTCGGTTCTTAATATCGCCTTGCCAAACTT
The DNA here is from genome assembly GCF_900111145.1 of Roseivirga pacifica. GTDB lineage: Bacteria > Bacteroidota > Bacteroidia > Cytophagales > Cyclobacteriaceae > Roseivirga > Roseivirga pacifica. Next base: position 925,923 of record NZ_FOIR01000002.1, on the reverse strand, counting down.
TTCCTTCATTTATTGTTTTCCAAAGCGTTTTAAAAAAGTGTTTTTCGTGATATCCGGAGTTCACAATTTTGTGTGTCTTGCCTACCAGTTCGTGCTTTTTGTATCCGGAAATTTCGCAGAACTTTTGATTTACATACTTTATGATTCCGCGTTGGTCAGTTATTGCCACGATTGAGCTCTCATTTAAGGCAAATTGAAACTGCTTTAACTGGCTATTGGTGAGGGCAATTTTTTCGTTCAGCAATATTTGCTGTCTATCGGCACGGTTATACTTTGAAGCAATGAATGTTACATAAATAAGTGTGATTAGGATAACACTCGATGTGTGTCCTGATATGGCAAAATCATCGGTAATAAGGGAGGCTTTGGAAAGCTGAAACCAAAGCAAGCTCAATAGGAAATGCGAAATGAAAATAAACGGAATCATTTGGCGCATTAAAGAGCTACCCAGGTTTTCGCCAAATATAAGTTTGGATATGTTGAGGTCTGGGCTGCTCGTTAATAGTACTATGTTGAGCACAAGAAATAGCAGCGCTGTGTGCACGGCCATAGTGCTCAGGAAAAACTCTTTGTTAGTTAATGGTATACCTAAAAGGTGAGTGGTTAGGTCTAAAATGGTGATAAACAATACTGTTGAGATCAGTATGTCTTGCAGGTAAATCCCTTTGGATAACTTGGTGTTTCTGAATAATAGACAAAGATTGGTGGCAATAAATGAAAGTGCCGATGCTGGCGACATTCTACCAGGGTTCTTATCACTGTAAGAATCGTAAACAAATAGGTTATCTATGAAAAAGTCTAAGTGTCGAAAGATGTCTTGCACTACACTAAGCAGTGCAAAAAGGACTACTGCAGAGGCTAAGAGTTTAGCAATGAGGGGCTTGTCTTTGATTTTAGCGAATATGGAAGTGGCTGTTAGAAAGAATAGCAGGGCTGTATTGAACTTCATGGTAGAGCCGTTCGGAATAAGGCTCAGCATAGGTTCAATGTCTAGAAACCAGCCAATCATTACCAGCACGCTGATAACGACTACTGCCACTAGGGCCACCTTTTCATAAGGCGCAACATTCACTGTTGTGGTCTTGCCAATTTTCATACTGCAATCGAATACCGTAAAATTACCCCTCTTCTTTTTCTCCCTCCCGAAGGATCAGTATTGGATTATGCTAATACTTCCGTACCAGCGCAAACGGAAGTAAAGTATAGTGCCAACTGCTTTGGTTTCGCCCATCTGGTAAAAATGGGCTAATCATGTTTTAAGGTGTTTTTGTTTTTCTACCTTAAAAACTGATGTACTTTAAATTGCATAATATTTTATGTAAATAAAAGGGGATTGGTTAAAAAGTGTGGCTTATTTGATATAAGGGCTAATTGCTTGTGTTTGGCAGGATTGGGCGTTCCCAAAATTGTAATAAAAAAAGCCCAAGTTTTTAGCTCGGGCTTCAGTCATATGTTTATTCGGTTTCCTTTATAAGAAGTCTACTTCTCCAGTACTCAGTTTGTAGTAGCCAGAAACTACCTCAAGCCCTTCGGCTGTAGCAAGTATTGGCTCTGAAGCTGCGAGTGCTTCACCTACCATTTTGGCATTTTCCTTTACTGCATTAGTTAATAGGTCGCCTTCCTGCGTTTTGGCTTTAGCTACGGCTGGCTGAATTTTAGAGGTAATAGAACCAATGTGAGCTCCTGGATCTTCACCACTTAAGCTAGCACCTACAGCGCCACAACTTTCGTGGCCAAGTACTACAATAAGCTTAGTATTAAGGTGTGCTACGGCATATTCGATACTTCCAATTGCGTGGTCGTCAATTACGTTGCCGGCAACGCGAATCACGAACAATTCACCAAGTCCGCGATCGAACAAAAGTTCAGGTGCTACGCGAGAGTCTGCACAGCTCAAAACAATGGCAAATGGGCTTTGGCCATTGGTTAAGTCATTTCTTCTAGCAACGCTAGTATTTGGGTGTTCTGGTGTTCCGGCAACGTAGCGCGCGTTACCTTCTTTCAATAGCTCTAGTGCTTCTTTAGCTGTCATAGTTAAGATTTTTTGTTTGAATAATTTGTCTCTCCCTCTGCAAAGTACGACAAGATGATGATTTGGTTCGAAGATTCACAATTGAAATAGACCAACGGAGACTCAAATTCTCTACCTGATGCTTTAAGTCTACAATCTAACGGCTAAATTTGCAGCCATGACTAAGACAGATTTTAAAAGACATACTGTTACGGCAGCTTTACCTTATGCCAACGGTCCGGTACACATCGGGCATTTGGCAGGTGTATATGTGCCGGCCGATATTTATGTGCGCTACCTGCGCTCGAAAGGAGAGGATGTAGCATTTATTTGTGGTTCCGATGAGCACGGAATGGCCATTACCATGCGTGCTCGCAAAGAGGGTATTCAACCACAAGATATTGTCGATAAATATCACGGTATGATCAAAGAAAGTTTTGGTCAGTTGGGCATTTCATTCGATATCTACTCAAGAACATCGAATGAAATTCATCATGAAACCGCTCAAGAGTTTTTCAAAACGCTGTACAACGATGGTAAGTTTGAAGAGCGCACCAGCGAGCAGTATTATGACGAAGAAGCGAAGCAGTTTTTGGCCGATAGGTACATTACCGGAACTTGCCCAAAATGTAGCCACCCTGCAGCGTATGGCGACCAGTGCGAAAACTGTGGTACTTCATTAAACGCCACGGATCTCATTAACCCTAAGTCGACTTTGAGTGGAAATGCCCCAGTGTTGAAGGAAACCAAGCATTGGTATTTGCCACTTCAGGATTATGAAAAGTGGTTGAACCAATGGATTGTTGAAGGTCATAAAAACGATTGGAAGTCTAATGTTTGGGGACAGTGCAAGTCGTGGATAGATGGTGGCTTGCAGCCACGTGCCATGACCAGAGACCTTGACTGGGGAATAAAAGTGCCAGTAAAAGGTGCCGATGGTAAGGTGCTTTATGTTTGGTTCGATGCACCAATTGGTTACATTTCTGCAACCCGCGAATGGGCTGTCGAAAAGGGCATTGATTGGACGCCATATTGGAAAGATAAAGACACTAAGCTGGTTCATTTTATTGGTAAGGATAACATTGTTTTCCACTGTATTATATTCCCGGCTATTCTAAAAGCACATGGCGATTACATCTTGCCAGATAATGTGCCGGCCAATGAGTTTTTGAACCTAGAGAACGATAAGATTTCTACCTCTCGAAACTGGGCCGTATGGTTACACGAGTACTTGGAAGAGTTGCCAGGTAAGCAAGATGTTTTGCGTTACACACTTTGTGCAAATGCGCCTGAAACTAAGGACAATGACTTTACCTGGAAGGATTTTCAGGCCAGAAATAACAGTGAGTTGGTGGCCATTCTTGGCAACTTTGTAAACCGCGCTGTAGTGCTCACACACAAGTACTTTGAAGGTAAAGTGCCTGAAAGAGGGGAGTTGTTCGATAATGATAAAGAGGTGCTAGATGCGCTCGGTCAGGTGCCAAATAAGGTAGGTGCTGCTATTGAGCGTTATCGCTTTAGAGAGGCGCTGGCCGAAATGATGGAGCTTGCAAGAATGGGCAATAAATACTTAGCCGATACCGAACCTTGGAAGCTGATAAAATCTGATGAGGAGCGCGTAAAGACAATTCTAAATATTGCGCTTCAGTTGGTAGCGAACCTGAGTATTGTTGCCGAGCCATTTATTCCTTTCAGCAGCGAGAAGTTGAGAAACTTCTTAAATATTGAGAGGTATGATTGGTCTAAGGCTGGTAATGATGAGTTGTTGGCAGCGGGACATCAATTAGAAAAGGCACAGTTACTTTTTGAAAAAATAGAAGACGCCACCATTCAGGCGCAAGTAGATAAATTGGAAGCAACTAAGAAGCAAAACGAAATGGAGAATAAGGAGATTGAAGTAAGCCCGATGAAAGAAGAAATTGTGTTTGACGATTTTATGAAAATGGACTTCAGAATCGGGACAATTTTAGAGGCCAAGAAGGTAGAGAAGTCGAATAAGCTGCTTCAGTTTTTGGTAGATACTGGTGTTGACAAACGCACTATTTTGAGTGGTATTGCTAAGCACTACAACCCAGACGAATTGATTGGTCAGCAGGTAATGATTGTTGCGAATTTGGCTCCACGCAAAATGATGGGAGTAGAGTCTCATGGTATGATTCTGATGGCTGAAGATGCCGAAGGAAACCTTAGACTAATGCAGCCGAACGCTAAGGTAAATCCAGGGTCTACAGTAAGTTAAGCTATTTAGGGTTCAGGGCTGATAATAGGTGTCTGGACTTTGATTTAATAAAAACCCAAGGCTTATTCATAATTGTTGAATGAGTCTTGGGTGTTTTTTTAGCGGCTAATCAATAAACCTCAGGTACTGCTCGTAAGTGCGGTGGTAGCATGCTTTGGCAGCATCTACATATACTAGTGCGGATAGCACGGTAATAGCGAAAAATATTGGGAATAAATGGGTAATGCTATCAGGGGTAGTTTCTTGTAAATAATTCAGGGCGATTCCTGATGACTGTGCAAAAAGTGTAAAAGTAAAAGCACAGTATGCTCCCAAATGTCCTATGGTAATTGATTTCTTGTGCCATTTTTTACTAATCGGGTAGATACACACTAGGCTATATATACATGCTATAATTCCAACCAAGTACATGGTCAGTTGATAATTCTCCGTAATACCAATTTGATGAATTAGGCTGTTGAAACTGTAACCAACCAAAATCAATGCGGAAATAATTAACAATTTCCAGCTAGTAAAGTAGTTGTAAATTGCATTGATAACTTCTTTGCGAAGCTGTTTAATGACTTGTCCAATTATGACCTCCTCAAAACCAGCAAACCCAAACACACCAAAACTGGCATGTACCTCTTGAATAGCCTTTTCGAGTGATTTCTTGGGATTTTCTTCCAACTTCTTTTCCACCGCTGAGGCCACATGATCCAATATCTCAGTCTCTACTTCAATATGCTTAAAGCCCCGTGAGTGGATAAAAGCTTTTATCTGGTCGATTTGGTCTTTGCTAAGCGACACGTGCTTTGAGTTTTAGCATGGTTTTATTCATTAAAAGGAAACCGGCAATCACGAAACATATGAATATGGTTATATAGATGATCAAGGCTTTAGGATGTACGATCAACCAATCCAATGCCAACAAATTGATGATGGATGAAGCTAGAAATGCGCTTGTATAGATGGTATTCAATCGGCTGATGAAATATGCATTTTTGAGTGGTCTTAAGGCTCTATTGCTAACGGTCGGAATAGCGAAACTCAACATCAATGCAAGAATCATTGCAGGCTGAAAGACCTTCATGGCTTCCTCTAAGTCAACACTAAAGCGAATGACAGCATATGAGATAGCTGTAGCTGCTAGGGTGAATATCACTTTTTTAGTTGAAACGAATGCTTTTAGTTCTGAAGCTAAATCCTTGAAGGTTTGAATATGCTCCACTTTTAGTTTTTGGCGCTGTAGCTCGTTGGGGTTAACTTCAGTTAATACTTTGCCTAAGGCGTCAATAAACTTGATTTCGTTGGTTTCCATTTCAACTTCTACGGCACAGATGAGATGGTCTAAAAGCTCATCTTTAATGTCATCGTACCAAATGTTCTGTCGGTCGATGTATTCCTTAATATGTTCTATTTGATAGTGGGTTAGTTTCATCCCAGTCCAAGTTTAGGGTTCAACACTTTTTGTAGGCTAATGATAAACTCTTCAAGCTCGGTTACTTTGCTGCGGGCTGCAGCATTTCCTTCTTTGGTTAGGCTGTAGTATTTGCGCACACGGCCATCTACCGGTTGGGTTTCGGTGGTTAAAAGCCCTTCGGCTTCCAGTTTGTGGAGGGTGGGGTAGAGCGCCCCTTCGGTAATTTTAAACTCACCAGCTGTAAGTTCTTTTACCTTTTGGGTAATCTCGTAACCATACATGCGGTCGTTTTCTTCTAACAGTCGCAGTACTATGGTGGCAAGGCTCCCTTTTAACAGTTTACTTGAAGACATATACAAGTATACCTAATTTTCTTATACATAAGAAACTTAAGTATGTAGATTTTTGCATCTACAGAAAATATGTCGCTAGCTCCAGTGGGTTCATTAACACCCTATCAGCTGTTTATCACAACTGATAGGATGGTTTTTTATACGTTTAAGTGTTCAGCTGAAAGCAAAATCATTAGTGGTGGGCTGCTGCTTTTTCCTTTACAACTTCAATAAAACGCTTGCGCTGTATTTTTGCCTCTAACCAAGAAAGCAGATCGAAATAGAGCTGTAACTTTTTGGTATATGTGCCCTTTTGCAGTGCCTCCAATTGATTTTTAAGGTCGATAAAGCCCTTGCGTAGGTCTTGCGGGTAAATAGTGCCCAGCTTGCCCAAAAACTCTAAAAATGCCTCTTGAAAGCTCCCGAGGTTTTCCTGATGCTCTATGAAAACGTAGGTCGACTTTATTTTACGTTCCAAATGCTCCTCGTCACCTGAATCGTAATCTATCAGGATATTGATAATGCGCGCAAACCCTTTCAAATCGGAGCGCAGTTTACCTTTGTCATCAATTACTCTATTCAGGTAGTAACGCGATTTTTCATAGTCTTCAATCGCAAAGTAGAAAACGCCTGCTTTGTAATAAATCACCATTAGGTTATGCAGGTCAATCAGGTGTTTAGAAGACTTGATATCTGCCAAAAGGCTTTCTATTGATGCTTGCTGTTTTTCGAAATCGGCTAATAGGAATACCCTGTTGAAAGATTGTATGGTTTTGTACTTGGTAAGGAGTACCTCGGTGTTGCTGGCTAAGGTTGGACCTTCTTCCGCCTCAAACTTATTCAAAAGCTCGAAGTGCTGCTTAAATGCTGCTATATCGTCAACCCTAAAGGCCGACTGTAATAAACGGTTGAGTCCTTTTAGGTAGCCAGCCCTTCGTTTTTTGTCCAGTCCGGTCTCTTGGAAAATCTCTACCCATTTATGTGCGTAAGTCACGCAGCCTTCAAAGTCGTAGGTAAGGTAAGCAAACCAATAGCAAGCGCGATAGAGGTAGAATTTTTCGTTGAAAGCCAACTCTTCTTCCTTATACTCTGGCAGGTTTCTGTAGAATAAGGCTTTCAGGTTATTCATTTCGCCATCATTCTTAACCATGCCTTTTTCTACAAAACGGGCTTTCATGCGTGTTGCCAGTGTAAAGAATTTCTGCACACGGTTAAAGCGTGTCATGGCCTGATCGGTTTCCTTATCCAGTGCCTCTGCATAAGACTCTTCAAGATCGAAAACCTGTTGAGAACGAATCTGCTTTTCGTAATCTAACAGTGCCAACTGAAAAAGGTCTTTGCGATAATCACCCGTTACCTTCTTAGCACGATTAAGTAGCCTTAAACTCTGTGTATATAGTCCTTTTTTATAAAGTACACGAATGTAATCGAGCTGTTCGCGTAGCTCTATATCAATATCATCTTTTAGGTTCGAAAGCCTTAGACTGGCCAAAACCTGTCCGTATAAGTGCGATTTTAAGTTGGCGAACTGCGTTTTACTGACACCCGGTAGTTTTTTCATTATGGCAGCTTCATCGTACTGCTCACGCTTTTCCATGGCATCAAAAAGCTTAATGAATTTCGACTCATTGGTAGCGCCTGATCGCTTGGCAAAAAGCTTGAAACTTCGCTTCTCAGATTTAGTGAGCGAATGGATTAGTTCAAAAAGTAAGTGGTCGTTTGGTGTTTTAGACATGTAATTAATTGAGTCTATAACTAATTGAAAATTAAATTATTAAGTGTGTTTGGTACGCGTTGATGTTCATATAACTCTAGCGAACTCATTTCAATGCGTTCTTCAAAGAAGCTAAATTCCATATTGAAAGAAGCATAAGAGCGAACAGAATCGCGGTAATCGATTGCTTTATCTAAAATAACCCAAATAATATTATGGTGAAAGGACTCTACAGAGAGGAATATGAGAAGGACGCTTGTGGCATTGGCTTTATCGCCCAGCTAGAGAATAAACCATCGCATGGTGTTGTGGCCGATGCACTGAAGATGTTGCATCGCATGGAGCACCGTGGTGGTGTGGCTGCCGATGACAAAACAGGCGATGGTGCCGGAATTTTAGTCGGTATTCCACACGATTTTTTCGAGGCCGAAGCACTGATGAAGGGCATAAGCATGCCGGCCAAAGGTACTTATGGTGTAGCGATGACTTTCTTGCCCAAAACTGATGGCCTTCCCTTATTCGAAAAGTGTATCGAAGAATCACTAGAAGAACTCGACCTTATCTGTTTTTGGGAAAGAAAGGTAAGCACCAACAGTCAAGAGCTGGGGGATTTTGCGCAGTCAAACGAACCTTTAGTAAGGCAGTATTTTATTCAAGGTAAAGAAGCTAGCCTTGATGGAATAGCTTTGAACAGAAGACTGTATTTGTTCCGCAAGCTGGCCGAATTTAAAGCCCGTGGCCTTGAGCGGGCCAAAGAGTTTTACATGTCCTCATCTTCAGCGCATACCTTAATATACAAGGGAGAACTTCGTACTTGGCAAATAGATGAGTACTACGAAGACTTGCGCCAAACGTCCTTCGAATCGTCTTTCGCAATTATTCACTCGCGCTTTTCAACCAACACTTTGCCAGAGTGGAGGTTGGCGCAGCCTTTCCGCTACGTTGCACACAATGGCGAAATCAACACCATTAAAGGAAATATCAACAAAATGCTTTCGCGCGAAGCGTTGTTCAATAGCACAGACTTTACCAAAGAAGAAATTGAGGTGTTGCTACCGATTTGCGACCCTGCTTATTCCGATTCAGCCAATTTGGATATGGCCGTAGAGCTGTTGCTAATGGGTGGAAGAGAATTAGAAAGAGTAATGGCTATGTTGGTGCCACCGGCCTGGAGAGAGAATACCGAATTGAGCGATGAGTTAAGAGCTTTTTACGAATATCACGCTACTTTTTTAGAGCCATGGGATGGCCCTGCTGCACTTTGCTTTACTGATGGAAACAAAATTGGAGCATGTATTGACCGTAATGGTTTGCGCCCAACTCGTTTTACCCTTACGAGCGATAATCGCCTGATTTTCGCTTCGGAAACAGGTATAGTTGATGTAGAACCAGCTCAGGTGATGTGCAGAGGTAAGCTAAAGCCGGGGCAAATGCTTTTGGTAGATCTTACCGAAAATACCTTTGAGGAAGACGAGGGGATTAAGGCCAGAATTGCGGCCGAGTATCCATATGCAGAATGGAATAAAAACTTGATTGTAACAGGTGATGAAATATTCACGCAGCAAGAAAGTGTTGATACAAGAACGAAAGAGGAGCTGTTGCCAGAGCAAATTGCATTTGGATATTCCAAAGAAGATTTGAAGTTCATTCTTTCACCAATGGGTGATAAGGGCACGGAACCGGTTGGTTCCATGGGTAACGATGCACCACTAGCAGTGTTTGCCAAGCGAAACGCACATATTTCGAACTATTGTCGCCAGCTGTTTGCGCAGGTTTCTAATCCGGCCATCGACCCGATTCGTGAAAAGGCGGTAATGTCTCTAGCGGTTTATTTGGGGCAATCGAATAACCTGTTGGAGGATGATGACCCAACTTCTCGAAAGATTGTATTGGAACAGCCAGTACTTTTGCCGCATCAAGTGAGAAGATTGGCAAACTACCTGAGCATTAACTTTGAAGGTGGAAAGATCACTACAACATATAATCCTGAAGAGAAGACTTTAGCACAAGCGATTGATGATTTTTGCCTCGAAGCAGAGCAGAAGGTGAAGGCAGGAGTGAACCTGTTGGTACTATCAAATCAGCCTGTTAATGGCCAGCTTTCAATTCCGTCTCTGCTCATGACAGGTGCTGTACACCATCACTTAATAGCCAAAGGTATTCGCGCCAGAACAAGCCTTATTGTAGAGGCTGGGGATGTGGTGGAAACCCATCATTTTGCTACGCTTATTGGTTACGGTGCTTCGGCTGTTTGTCCTTATTTGGCTTTCGAAACGCTGGGGAGTCTGTTCAGTGCCGAAGAGAACGATAGCATTAATGAGCAGTATATTAAAGCCATCAATTACGGACTTAGAAAGATCTTGAGTAAGATGGGAATCTCTACGCTGCAGTCGTATGAGAGTGCCCAAATCTTCGAAATATTGGGGCTAGCGGATGAAGTAGTGAACAAATGCTTTAAAGGTACACCAAGCCGAATAGGTGGTAAGACTTTTGCGCAGCTAGAAGCCGAATTAAAAGAAAATCAACGCTTGGCTGATTCTGACTATTTAGAGAAAACACTCGCAGATGGTGGAATCTATCAATGGAGAAGAGAAGGGGAAAAACACCTTTTCAACCCTAAAACCATCCATTTGCTTCAGAAGTCAACCCGATTGAATGACTTTGAGTTGTTCAAACAGTATTCGGAAGAAATAGATAATCAGGAGCATAAAAATGTAACGCTTCGGAGCCTATTCAATATTAAGAAAGGGCAGTCTATTCCTGTTGCAGAAGTGGAGCCAGCCAGCGAGATCATGAAGCGTTTTGCTACCGGTGCCATGTCTTTCGGTTCTATTTCGGAAGAGGCGCACACCACTATTGCCAAGGCCATGAATATTATTGGTGGTAAGTCCAACTCTGGTGAAGGCGGGGAAGATGCCGAGCGATTTACCATTGATAAAGACGGTATGTTGGCGCGTTCAGCCATTAAGCAAGTAGCTTCGGGGCGCTTTGGTGTTACCGCGCACTACTTGGTAAATGCCGATGAATTGCAGATTAAAGTAGCACAAGGCGCCAAGCCAGGCGAGGGTGGCCAACTGCCAGGCTTAAAAGTAGATGAAAATATTGCGAGAATCAGGCATTCTACCCCGGGTGTAACTTTGATTTCACCACCGCCACATCACGATATTTATTCGATTGAAGATTTAGCACAATTAATCTTTGACCTTAAAAATGTAAACACCAAAGCGGAAGTAAATGTAAAGTTGGTTGCAGAGGCTGGTGTTGGAACCATCGCGGCTGGTGTGGCTAAAGCCAACGCAGATAACATTCTAATTTCTGGCCATGATGGTGGTACAGGAGCATCACCGCTAAGCTCTATTCAGCATGCAGGAATTCCATGGGAAATCGGTTTGGCCGAAGCGCATCAGACTTTGATGCGAAACGGTCTTCGTAACCGCATTAAACTCCAAACGGACGGGCAAATCAAAACGGCTCGCGACATCGCCATTGCTGCCATGTTAGGGGCAGAAGAATGGGGTGTAGCCACGGCTGTTTTGGTGGTTGAAGGCTGCGTAATGATGCGCAAGTGCCATTTAAATACTTGCCCAGTTGGGGTGGCCACACAAAACCCTGAATTGAGAAAGCTATTCACCGGTAAGGTGGAGCACATTGTGAACTTCTTCACTTTTATGGCTGAAGAATTACGCGAAATAATGGCCGAGCTTGGCATAAGAACGGTGAACGAACTGGTTGGTCGTGCCGATTTGCTTGAGTTCGATAGACAGCGTGCAGACGAGAGAGCAGGTACCATAGACCTGACACCATTGTTAGAGAATCCTTGGGCAACCACTGGCGAACCGCAGCATAAAACAAAGCTACAACCAAACCGATTGGTTGATGTGCTCGATCATAAGTTATTAGAACTATCGCAGCCTACTTTTGAGCATGGCGAGTATGTTCGCTTCCAACAGTCAATTCACAACGAAAACAGGACCACAGGCGCCATGCTTTCTGGTGAGTTTGCCCGAAAGTTCGGGGCAGACGGTTTGCCAGATGGTGCCATTACGGTAGACTTTAAGGGAACAGCCGGCCAGAGTTTTGGGGCATTCTTAAGCCACGGCATCACCTTCAACCTACAAGGCGAGGCGAATGATTATGTGGGCAAGGGACTCTCCGGTGGTAAGTTGGTAATTTATCCTTCACCTGAAAGTGGCTGCAAAGCAGCTGACAATATCCTAATTGGAAACGTGGCACTTTACGGAGCAACCAGAGGCCGACTATATGTAAATGGTCAAGCAGGTGAACGTTTTGCAGTGCGAAATTCCGGAGCCAAGGCTGTGGTAGAAGGTGTCGGTGATCACGGTTGCGAGTACATGACTGGCGGCCGAGTGATTATTTTGGGCGAAACAGGTAAAAACTTTGCAGCCGGAATGAGTGGCGGAATCGCCTATGTGTTTGAGGATGATTTCGACTTTAAGTCGAGATGTAATACGGAACTGGTAGAGTTGGAATATCCCGAGGAGGACGATTTCAACTTCATTTATCAAATGCTCGAAAAGCACCACAGATACACCAATAGTGTGCGTGCAATTGAGCTGCTCAGCCAGTGGGATTTGGTACGAGGAAAATTTGTGAAAGTGATTCCTCGTGAATACAAAAAAGTAATGATGCAGAAGAGAAACTTTGAAAACGTAGTGGCATAATGGGAGATATAAAAGGATTTTTGAAACACGGAAGAGCGAAGAAAGCGTACGAATCTCCACAGGAGCGCGTGCATCATTTTGAAGAATTCTCAAAGCCTTGGGCGCAAGAGGAGTATAAAGAACAGGCGGCTCGCTGTATGGACTGTGGTATTCCGTTCTGTCACGAAGGTTGCCCACTAGGGAATAAAATACCTGATTTTAACGATGCCGTTTATCGTGGTGAATGGAAAGAAGCGTGGTCGGTGCTTAAGCAAACCAATAATTTTCCAGAGTTTACTGGTAGAATTTGTCCTGCGCCATGCGAGGCAAGCTGCGTACTTGGCTTGAATAACCAAGCCGTGAATATTGAGCATATAGAAAAGCAGATTGCCGAAACGGCCTTTTTGGAAGGTTGGGAAACGCCAACCGCAACAACGAAGCAGCGACCGGAAAAAGTAGCTGTAATTGGTTCGGGGCCAGCAGGTTTAGCTACGGCTGAAGAGCTGCACAAGCAAGGCTTCCAGGTAACTGTTTTTGAAAGAGATCAAGAAGCGGGTGGTTTGCTGCGCTACGGAATTCCTGATTTTAAGCTTGACAAACAAGTGGTGCAAAGAAGGGTAGACCTGATGAAAGCTGGTGGAATTGAATTCCGCACAGGTATAGAAATTGGGAAGGATATTGAAGCTACAGCATTAAAAGCACAATTCGATGTGGTGGTGCTTTGTACGGGCTCTACAGTGCCGCGCGATTTGGATATTGAAGGAAGAGATTTGGCTGGCGTTCATTTTGCCATGGACTTTTTAAAGCACCAGAATCAGCTGATTGCTGGTGAGGTAACTGAGCATTTGCCAAAATACAATGCAGTGGGTAAGCAGGTGCTTGTAATTGGTGGAGGAGATACTGGTGCTGATTGTGTGGGAACATCTAACAGACAAGGAGCCGTTAAGGTAACACAGATAGAACTTTTGGATAAGCCACCACATGCAAGGTTGGAGACAAATCCGTGGCCAGAATGGCCAATGACACTGACCACTTCAACTTCTCACGAAGAAGGTGTAGATCGTGATTGGGCGGTACTAACCAAGCGTTTTGTTGGTGAAAAAGGAAAGCTGACTGGAGTAGAAACGGTAAAGATCAAATGGACGGATAAGGCCAAGTTTCAGTTTGAAGAAATAGTTGGTACAGAAGAGGTAGTTCCTTGTGAATTGGCGCTGTTGGCCATTGGTTTTATACACCATGAAAAGAGTCTTTCTGCTCAGTTTGGATTGGAATTGGATCCACGAGGAAATGTGAAAACCACAGGGTTTAAAGCAAGCCGAACTAATCAGAATGATAAGCCAGTTTTTGCTGCAGGCGACTGCCGCAGAGGCCAAAGCTTAGTAGTATGGGCCATTGCTGAGGGAAGGAGGGTCGCCCAAGCCGTGGGAAAGCAGTTTGAGCTTGAGAAGGTTTAACACATAAACGTCTTTCTGAGGGAGAATTTCTCCGGAGAGAAACAGTCGACTGAAAGAATCTGTCTATTGTATGTAGTGCGCTTAATGTGCAGATTCTTTCGTGCCGAATGCTCGGGACTCAGAATGACGAGGTAGGTCATACTTATCTAGTTCAAGTACCTCATCCTGGTTGATGGAAGTCACACTTGCACTTTTTCATTCGCTAAACCACTTCCAGTTTAATTCGGGCTAGCGTTTAATAGCTCAGGGTAGTAGCCTTCGGCAATAGCACCTACTGCTAAGTTTACCCAAATAAACAGTACCGCTACAATTAGCTTGAATATCCAATGGATTTTAAACCCAACTTTCTTTTCTACCGCGTTGGTCACGGGTGAGAAATAGAGCAAGGAGACTAAGAGTAAAAATGCGCCAAATCCGGCATCGTTTCCACGAGCAATGTTCATTATGCCCACTGTAATGATTAATAGCCCAAACAAGGCGCTGATGATACTAGAAGTTTTTGCTTTCATGTTAAACTATTTAAAAGTACTTTGAAATACAAAGTAAATAAAATTATTGATTTCGAAGTGTATCGGCTCAAACTTTTCAAGTGATTGTATTGGTAGTTCGGAGGGAAAGGGTGGTAGTTGACCGATTAATTTTAAGGGTGAAGATGGTTTTGGCTAACTTCTGCATGTTTACTTAACCTTTTAAACCTTTACAGATGAAATCGCCTATTAAACACTACGAACCACTTTCTACAAACGCCAGTATTGCAGCACTGCTCATCAGGGTAGTGTTTTCATTTTGTCTTTTTTACGGTCATGGGCTAGGGAAGGTAAAGCGCTTGTTTAGCGGTGAGCCCATTAGGTTTTTAGATCCCATTGGTCTAGGCCCAGAGATTTCTTTGGCACTGGCTACTGGCGCAGAAGTACTAGGTGCATTCTTAATTCTCATAGGTTTGTACACTCGTTGGGCGAGCATTCCAGTAATCTTTACGCTATTGGTTGCTTGCTTTATGGTACATGGTTCCGATGGCTTTTCTACTCAAGAAAAGCTCTTCTTATTCATTATTGGGTTTGCAGCGGTGCTTATCTCTGGTCCAGGAAAATACTCGGTTGATGCACGCATAAACAGTAAATAACTGACTCGAAAGCCGATTTTAGGCTGGTTTTATAAGAGATTACTAAGGTATTAGTAAGGAACTTAGATCAGGTTGAGCCGAATAAATCCGTCTTTCTGAGGGAGAAAATTTCTCCTTAGAGAAATAGTCGGCCGAAAGAATCTGTTTGTTCAATGCAGCACACTTAAAAGGTGAATTCTTTGTTTTTTTGTATCTAGTTTAAACATCGCACTTGGACTGTTTATGCCCCATCTCCCGTCTTCCCCAAAGGGGAAGATGACACCAAGCGCAGAGCAGGAATTGTTATATGGATAAGTACTTGGAAAAAGTGTCGTCCCTCTCCGAGGAGAGGGATAAGAGGGTGAGGCTATTCTTAGTCCAAGTGCTTGTAACTTGGGCTTTTTGTTTTCTCAACAAGTTGAAATAAGTCAGAGCGAGACAGACTAGAGTTAGGAGAGGCTAATACTGGTCAGACCAGTAAGTTTTTCGAAATGTGTCAGTGAGTGTAGTGTTACTTCCACTTCGGCATATTGTTTTTACTATCGAACAATTTCAAGAAAGCTATGTGTCTTTTGCTCATCTTTTTGATGAACCTTATCTCTCCAAAAATTGATAGAATGAATAGTGAAACAGATGCTATAATCACGATTGATCCACCTTCTACTTCCCAAAATAGCTAGACTGGGACGGCAAAGAATAGGGCGGTGAAAATTGCTCCAATTATACTTGATTTGAAGTCCAATAAAATGTTTTTACCGCCATTATTGTCAGTAACCAACCTGCCATAGCAAGTGCAACCAAGATAAGTTCTTTTCCATGTTGGGAAAGAGTAAAGAATGAAAGTGTGGCCTTGTATATTTACTTTCCCATCGACATACTCGGGGTTACCAGGGCTACATTTAGAAGGTGCTTTTGATAAATACTGGTGTAACCCTTCGATGTAATCTTTTTTTGAAACATTAGTGAGAGTTAATGATCTAGTGAGTGTTTTGATTTTCAATGGGCGTCTAATTAGGGAGACTAATATTGATTACAAAAATCAGTTTTCCAAACTCCTTTCAGTCACCTAAATTTCAAAATCCTACCTTTTATGAGGACTTTTTATACAAATGGGCGTAAGCACTTGTAGCCTTGCGTTCTATGCCCTATTATTGGCAGTTCGCTAAACCAGAAGATTTGAAATTTATAGAAGATGCAGTAGCCAGTTTCTCTGGCTGGATTTGGGGATTTCCGTTGCTTATCCTTGTGATGGGCGGAGGTCTGTTTTTCTTAGTTTACTCACGTTTTACGCCTTTTTTGTACTTCAAGCACGCCATAGATGTGCTGCGTGGCAAATACCACGATGAAGACAAGGAGGGTGAAATTAGCCATTTTGAAGCGCTCTCTACTGCGCTTGCTTCAACTGTAGGAATGGGTAACATTTCTGGTGTGGCGGTGGCTATTACCATGGGTGGACCAGGTGCTATTTTTTGGATGTGGGTTTCGGCCTTGTTTGGTATAGCGACTAAGTTCTTTACTTGTACATTGGCGCAAATGTACCGCGGCCGCGACTCTGAAGGCAAACTGCTGGGCGGACCAATGTATGTGATTACTGAAGGACTTGGTAAGAAGTGGAAGCCCATGGCTGTTTTCTTCTGTGTTTTTGCTTTGGTAGGGGCGCTGCCTATTTTCCAGGCAAACCAATTAACAGCCGCTTTGAATACAGTTTTGGCACCAGCAACAGGCTACGATGCTGAGGCTTCTTTCAGCCTATTGGGCAACCAAGTTTCAAAGGCTTCTTTTATTATAGGAATCATCCTTATGGTGTTGGTTTCAACGGTGATTTTCGGTGGTATTCAAAGAATCGGTAAGGTTGCTGCCAAAATGGTACCTGCTATGGTGGTGCTGTATTTTGTGTTGGTGTTGTACATCATTATCCAAAATATCGGAGGCATGCCGGCTGTTTTCGTGTCAATTTTCGAGGAAGCATTTTCGGGTAGTGCAGTGCTTGGCGGAGGTGTTGGTGCTGTAATTATTATTGGTGCCAAGAGGGCTGCTTTTTCTAACGAAGCAGGTCTTGGAACAGCGCCAATGGTGCATGGAGATTCTAAAACGGATGAGCCTGTACGCGAAGGTCTTGTGGCCATGCTGGGTCCGGCTATAGACACACTAGTAGTGTGTACACTTACGGCAATGGTAATTTTGAGCACGGGTGTGCATGAGCAATATTTGGGAGTAGAAGACACTGGTTTATTGGGGGTTAGTCTTACGCTAGAGGCGTTTAACGAGGCTATTCCAGGTGGTGCAGGCGTTTATTTACTTGGTTTATGTATCCTGGTTTTTGCTGTTTCGTCTTTGCTTTCTTACTCATATTATGGCGTAAAATGTATGTCGTTTATGTTTGGTGCTAAGCGCGGTAATCTGTACAACTACATCTACATTGGTACTATTATTTTGGGAGCAACCACTTCGCTTGGCTTTGTGGTGAATCTAATTGACAGTGGCTTTGCACTAATGGCAATTCCTACCATGGTTTCTGCTCTTATTCTAGCTCCAAAGGTGATAACCGCTTCAAAATCGTACTTTGCCAGATACAAGGCAGGGGAGTTTAAGTAAGCTTTAATGGTTAAAAGTGAGGCTATGGCTTCATGGTACTTGCAAAGAAAGCTTTGACAAACTTTTCTTTCCGTCATTGTGCAGGGTTATGGGGTTTGTACAGATGGATTTTGCTGCAAGTTTGTCAAAGTTGCTGCTATAGCCCTTAGTACTCTTCCCCTGCGGAAAGTTTCTCCATAAATTTTCGGAACCTGCGCGAGTTATAGTTGGCCATTCCTGTTTTACTGGCCACTATTTCGCCAGCCGGAGAAATCACAAAAGTGGAGGGCACTACGCCCGTTTCATAAATATCTGGCAAGCGGGTTTTTAGCTGAAAGATTGGGAAGTCGAATTCCTTTTGTGCTACCCATTTTTTCGCGGTTTCAAACTCTCTATCGTGCGAGATCATGAGAAAAACCACATTGTCATTGTCCTTAAAGTTAGCATATAACTTATTGATGCTCGGCATTTCTGCAACGCAAGGAGGGCACCATGTAGCCCAAATATTCATAAATATTGTTTTGCCTTTCAAGCTACGGGCATCTACGGTTTCACCTTTTTCATTAACAAGTAAAAAGTCATAATCGGCATTGAAATATGCGTCTTCATTCAGTGCAGTGGCATTCATTACCCCAGTTTTAAGCACCACTTGTTGCACCCTGCCGAATACTTCTGCCTGCGAACCAGTGATGTAAATGGTAGCGAAAATTGCCACGATTACGCTCAACTCAATCCAATCTCTTTTACTTATCCGTTTTTTCTTTTTTTCTGCCATGCCGCTTTTCAATGCTCAAATAAGCCGATTTTATTACAAATACAATGTCACTTTTGTTGCAATTGGTTTCCATTGGCACTAAAATGTGCGTATTCGTAAACTCTGGCTTTGTTTTCCTTGTTAGCTTCCTAAATTCGCATAAACTTTAAACAAAGACATTTCTAATGAAATCAATCGTAAAATCACTATTCGTTCTAGCAATAATCGCTGTAGTTTCTTCTTGTGGACAAAAAGAAGGGGTATTCTTCGAAAACCTAAAAGACGGTCAGGAAGTAGGTACTTCTGTTTTGGTTAAAATGGGTGTTTCTGGAATGGAAATAGAGCCTGCCGGAGAAGTTACTAAGGGCAAAGGGCACCACCACATTATTATTGACGATAACTGGGTGAAAACTGGCGAAGTTGTGCCTGCGGATAAAACGCACATCCATTTTGGAAAAGGACAAACGGAAACTACACTTGAGTTAACACCAGGTGAGCATACTTTGACACTACAGTTTGCCAATGGCTTGCACCAGTCATATGGTGAGGCTTGGAGTAAAACCATCACGGTAAACGTGAAGTAGTTTTAGCATTTCAACAGGTGCTGGACGTGCAGCACAAAAGTATTGAAGAGGTTACAGGGCAGGAAAGGTTGCTTTGTAACCTCTTTTAGTTTAAAAATTGACTTAACTTTTACAGAAATTCCTGCTAAAATAAGCTCAATGAAAAAGATAATTACAAATACAGCACCTAAAGCCTTGGGGCCTTATGCTTCGGCTATCAAGACGGGTAACCTACTTTTCTGCTCTGGACAAACGGGTATTAATCCGGTAACAAATAAGGTGGAAGCAAGCACTGTTGAGAGGCAAACGCTTCAGGTAATGAACAACTTAAAAGCTGTTTTGGCAGCAGAGGGGCTGGGTGTTAAAAACATAGTAAAATGCAACGTGTACCTTAGTGATATGGCGAATTTTGAAGCCATGAACTTAGTTTATGGTGATTCGCTAGAAGGCCATACGCCTGCCAGAACTACAGTAGCCGTAGCAGGGCTGCCGCTCAATGCATTGGTGGAAATTGAATGTATAGCCGAATGTTGAAATAGGATATTGATGACCTTTTAGCTGTTAGGTCATCTAAGTCAGTTAATGCTTCACAATTCACTACCTGGCCTTAGGTCGTCAATAGAGAAGGTCAGGCGGAAGAAAGATCATTTAAAAATGCTGATCGATTAGTACCGGATTTCCATCTGGGTCTACCAAGCTGAACGCGGCTGGCCCCGATGCTTCGTCCATTCCCATTTCTGAGGTGGTTTCCAAACCATTTTCCTTAGCGGTTTTCATCATTGTTCTGGCATCGTCAGGGTTTAGGGTAATGGTGTTCAGTGGAAACATGTCCTGAAAAAGCCCGATTTTAGCATCACCATAAACCATAATCAGCCACTTTTCTTCAACGCTACCTGCGCCTTCATAAGGCTCAAAACCTAGTTTTTCGTAAAAGGCCTTACTGGCTTCAATGTCTTTAACATTTAACGAAACAGAGAAATGAAGAATTTTTGGCTTGCTCATAGTGCTTTAGTTTTGACTTTGAATTTAGCGAATGCTATTCAGAAACGAGGTTTTCGTTGTTAGAATCTTGTTGCTTTTTAACCAACATTGCTTCCTCCATGCGAAGTAGTGTTTGTTCATCTGCGCTAATTCTTTTAATGATTAGGATACACAGTATGGCTGGAATAATTTCTATAATGTCGCTAATACCATAAAATAGTATTCCAGATTTTATGTCTTTGATTGTATTGCCATTTAGAAGTCGTGTTGCAATGTTTCCAACCACTCCACTAATGATTAAAGTTGCCCACCAAAAAACGAGAATGCTGGTCGAAGGATCGAGTTTATAGCGTTCTCCTTTAGGAGTGATCAGGCGTTTTGTTTCCGTGTAAATTTCTTTTACAATTTTGTAAGGGGTTACAAAGTTCATAAACGGGATGAACCAAGCCCAAACTGCCTTTCTTTCATCGTCAACATGTTTCAACCCTGCTCTGGAAAGGTTACCGTATGCACGCCTAAGCCAGTTTAAGAAAAGTACAACTGTGATAATCCTGACCACAATACCAAAAAGTGTTATAACTGTGTCTAGCGTATCGGATAGGGTTACTTCCGTTTCATTATAATCACCGATTTCTATTCTAGATATTAGGTTGTATTGATAAGCGCTGGAAAGGACGCTAAGAATAAGGGTACCAATAACAACATAAAAAATGGTTTGCGCCTGTTTGGCTCTTTGTGTGTTGTCTTTTAAAAGCATAAGTCTGGGTGTTTCGGTTGAAAATGGAAGATAGTTGTGATAGATGACAGGGCTATTACCGTTTATTTAAAAATGCCCATAAATATGAATGGCAATAAAAAAGCCACTCCAATTTTGGAGTGGCTTTCTAGTGAGTTATGCTTTTGTAGCCTTATTCATTACCATCAGGCAAATCCATGTCCACATTGTTGCGGTAGTCGCCTAGCAAGTGCTCCGCGAAGAAATACCACATCATTTGCTCGTAGTAGTCGCGTTTGCTGCCATAACCGTGGCGAGAACCAGGGATAGGCATATAATCGAAACGCTTACCTGCTTTCATTAGCTCGTTTGCCAAGCGGATACTGTTAGCAGGGTTTACGTTGTTATCGCGTGTTCCGTGAGTAATCAATAAGTGTCCTTTTAGGTTCTTAGCTAACGAAGGGTTGGTTTTGATCTTAGCATCCCAAGTGATCTCAGTGGTTTCATTACCATCCTTATCCTTCTTCTTTTTCTCTACACGCTTTACACCATTGTGCGTTTCACTCCACCATTTGTTGTACACGTTGTTGTCGTGGTTACCGGCAGAAGATGCAGCAGCATCGTAAAAATTAGGGTAGGTAAGGAGTGCCGCAGTCGACATAAATCCACCACCAGAGTGGCCAAAAATACCAACATTATCCAGGTCGATAAAGCTGTGGCGCTCGGCTAGTTGTTCCAAAGAGCGCTTGTCATCTGCCAAAGCGTAGTCTCTTAGGTTTTCGTAACCATAAGTGTGGTAGTACTTGTCGCGCATTGGGCTACCGCCTCTGTGTCCCATACTTACTACTATAAAACCAAGCTGAGCTAAGGCTGTGTTGTAACGACCCGTAATCGTAAAGTCGTTCACAAAAGACTCGGTTTGTGGGCCTGGGTACACATAAGAAATTACTGGATACTTTCGCGTTGAATCGAAATCGAAAGGCTTGTACATTACGCCATAAAGATCTGTAATGCCATCATCTGCCTTCACCTTAAAACGCTCAGGCATTTTCCAACCGGCTTGGTTTAGCAAGGTTAGGTCAGCCGTTTCTAGGTCTAACACTACGTTTCCGTTGTTGTCTTTCAATACTGAACGAGGCACCATGTCTACAGCCGAATAGTTGTCTACATAGTAGTTGGCAGACTCAGCCATGCTCATAAAATGGTTGGCTGGCTCAGTGCTGATTGATCTAAATCCAGAACCATCAAAATTGGCTTTGTACATCAATGCGTAGTAAGGATCCACGTTTTCTTCGCGACCTCTTGCCTCAAAGTAAACCTTACGGCCTACCGTGTCAATTTGCTGAACTCTTCCTGTAACAAAGTAGCCACCGTTGGTGATTTTGTTTTTAAGCGCACCAGTGTTGCCATCGTAAAGGTAAAGCTGCCCCCAGCCGTTTCTTTCCGACCACCAGATTAGTTCTTCACCTTCATTTAAGATAGAAAGTTGCTGGTAAGACCAGTTAAAGTAAGGGTAGTTGGCTTCCTCAAAAAGCTCGGTAATAGCACCATTGGCCGTGTTAATATAGCTCACGTCTAAGGTGTCGCTGGTTCTGTTCATACGCGTCATGTACAAACGCTCCGATTTGTCTCCTTGGAAATAGATGCTAACTGTTTGATCAATGTATTTGTCAATATCTACCTTGATTTCCTCCTTGCTTTCTACGTCAAAAATGGAAAGGTATTCTTGCGGAACATCTTTATCGCCCGGCATGGCATACTTGTAGATTTCAACTTCCGGACGGTCTTTCAAATCGTCAATTACAAAGAAGTCTTTTACTTTTCTGCTGTCAGAACGGTTTACGTAAAGCTTGCTTTCATCTTCAAACCATCTGGCGCGTGCTCTAGAACGTTTGTCAGAAGTGGTGTCGTCTTGGTCCCATGCGTAGCTAAACCATCTTTCTCCATCTTCACTCAGCTGAATTTCAGTAGAGTCGGCATCGTCTGCCTTCATAATGTAAAGGTTGTGGTTTTTAGCAAATGAAATCCAAGTGCTATCAGGCGAGTAAGTAGCCCAGTTGTTTCTTTTATCAGCTTTTTCCGTAGAGTCACCTTTGGTAATCATCTTCGAGTTTAGGTCGAAGTGATAATCAATACTATCTACCATAAAGGTGAATGTTTTGTTGTCATCTTCCAGCTCGAATCCTTTCAAGTCAAGGTCGTTAAAATTCCAAGGCTTGGCAGTGAGTTCGCTCAGTTGAGCTGCAAAGTTTTTGTTGTCGAAAAGCAATTGCTTCGACTTTTTGGCTGGGTCTACCACATAGTATTTTTTTCCTTCAGTGGTGGTGTAGCTATACCAAAATTTGTCGCTGTCTTTAAACCAGTTCGGTCTAACGCGTGTGCTTTTTAGCATCTTTTGAATATTAGATGCTTTGAATTTTTCTGCCGCTTTGAAATTGGCCTTGTGTTGAGCCCATGCGGGCGCCATTAACAATAAGCCAAGGGCAACGAGAAGAGATCTTTTCATATTCGTCTTGGTTTGAAAATTGAAATTAGAGGAAGGGAGCTGTAATGCCAACAGCATTTTTTGTGGGTGGTTTTTTAGAGGATAAGCGGAAGTAAGAGGTGCTTAAACTAAAACGTCCCTCAGATTATATTTTTGAGGGACGTTTATAGCTTTATGACTTTCGTTTGCTTAAAACTTAATAGGCAATTCTACCACTGTGTTTTCCCAGCCAACTACCATTACAGCGTCATTGTCGGCTCCTTTGAACATAATAGACAAAGCCTCGATTGGCTCTGCTGGTTTAGATACGTTATCGGTAGTTGCGCGTGCTATAAAAGCGCTTTCATCGGTAGTATAGTTACCCCAAGTGTCGGTTTTATTGCTTAGAATAAATGTCCAAGATTTTTCGCCAGGAATAGCAAATAGGGCATAAGTACCTGGTTGAATACGCTCGCTGCCGAAAGTTACTTCTTCGTAAAAAGTGATTTCTGCGGCTTCGTTGGCACCAAGTCTCCACACTTTACCGAATGGAGCTGCTTTGTCGCCAATCATTTTGCGGCCTTTAAGCTGCGGACGGCTGTAGTATAATTTGATTTTTGGTTCAGCAGCAGGCTTTTTTCTTAATTCAAAAAGCGGCAATCCGTCAGGAAAATAGGCTACATCTAGTGGGCTGGCGTCAAGTGCCGGAAAATCTTGCGCTTTGGTCAGTGTAACTGCACAAAGTAGCGCTAGGGTGAGTAATAGTCTGTTTTTCATGGTTATCGTTAGAGTTAATTTCGTGATGATAAAGCTACCGCATTTTAAGGGTAGAAGAATAAATATGAAATAAGAATTGCCGCAATTATACCGGCAAGGTCGGCAATAAGACCAGCGGTAGCGGCATATCGTGTGTTTTTGATTTTTACTGCCCCAAAATATACAGCCAACACATAAAAGGTTGTTTCGGTGGAGCCTTGTAATACAGAGGCTACGCGGCCAGCAAAAGAATCTACACCAAATTCGGGGTTTGCGAATATCTCCAGCATGGCTGCTCTTGCACCAGAACCAGAAAGTGGTTTCATAAACGCTACAGGGAGTGCATCTACAAACGCGGCATTAACACCAAGTAGACCGAAAAAGGCTTTCATGCCCTCCATTATGTAATCTAGTGTTCCTGATGCTCTAAAAACGCCTATAGCCACCAGTATGGCCACCAAATATGGAATGATTTTAATGGCTACATTAAAACCATCTTTTGCTCCGCTAATAAATGAGTCGTAAACATTCACTTTGTTCCGTACAGCTAGCAAAATGAACGAAACAATTATTCCTAGTAAAATGGCAGCGCTGCTCACATTTGAAATAACAGTCACCTGCTCTTGTGGGATTGACTGAAAGTAGAAAAGTGCGGCTACAATGAGCGCAGTTAAAGTGCCCAAATAGGCTAAAACTACTTTGTTCAGTAGATTAATTCTTTGAAATAATGATACAGTAATAAGCCCTGCTAGGGTAGAAAAGTAGGTGGCCAGCAGAATTGGAATGAAGATATCCGCAGGATTTGCTGCACCATTAGAGGCGCGGTAGGCCATAATTGAAACGGGAATTAAGGTTAGGCCTGATGTGTTTAACACCAAAAACATAATCTGTGAATTGGACGCAGTTTTTTTATCGGTGTTCAGTTCCTGAAGCCCTTCCATTGTTTTTAAACCTAGAGGGGTTGCGGCATTATCCAATCCTAAAAAATTCATAGAGAAATTCATTAGCATGGGGCCGAAAACTGGGTGGTTTTTGGGGATCTCTGGGAATATTTTAGTGAAAAGCGGACTGATACCACGAGAAATAATATCCACAACGCCTCCTTTTTCTCCAATACGCATTATGCCCATCCATAGGGTGAGTGCTCCAGTAAGTCCTAAAGAAATTTCGAAACCGGTTTTGGCCATATCAAAGGTGGCGTTCATCATAGCCGGAAAAACTTCCACATCCCCAAAAAATATCAGTTTGATAAGGGCAACAAGAAAGGCGATTAGGAAAAAGCCAATCCAAATGTAATTTAAAGCCATAGGTTAGTTTTGCTCAATAAGGGCGAATAGTTTTACCTGGTCAACGTATTCGTCAAGGTCTAACTTGTTCTCTTTTATAATTCCATCGACAAGTTTTTTGCCGAAGTAATCGCGGAGTTCTTTCTTCTTCATTTTTAAGAATTCGACCTTTCCCTCTGTATAAATGTAGTATTGTGTGCGGTCGGTAAAGCTTTTTACGTTCAGGGTTTTACCCACATCCTGAATTTGACTTTCGTTAATGGCGGCCTCAAACGTAAGGTAAATACTAAAGTCAGGCCCTTCATGAATTACCTGTACCCAGCGGCCTCCAAGCGATTTTGGTCCAAACTTAGAAAAATGGTACGGATAATCAGGGTTTTGAGCATTGTCTAAATCCAGCTCTTTGTAATAGCTGTCGTCAAGGTTAATAAACCTATCGCCATTCTTAATCTCAAAAGCCTTCGTAAAACCGTTATAGTTGATTTGGTACGGCACCACCAATGTGTCTAAAAAGGAATAGATCTTTCCAGGCTTCCAATCATCGAATAAATAGGGGGTGCCTTTAATGTCTTTGTAGACTTCTTCGTTCACCTCAAAACTGTTGGTAAATGAGAGTTCTGTCTTTTGTGCAAGGAGCAAATTGGTGAATAAAACCAGTGTGAGTGTTATAAGCAGTTTCATAGTAATGTAAAAAAAGCAGGAATTAGCTATTTGCCAAATAAATTGAGCAAATGTACAGCGGCTAACCCAGCTGTTTCTGTTCGTAACCTGCTGGTTCCCAGTGATACTTTTCTGAAGCCACTGTCCAATGCCATTTGCAGTTCTTCGGGCGAAAAGTCGCCTTCAGGGCCAATCAGCACTACATTTTCCTCACCCGGGTGAATTACAGTTTGAAGTTCCACTGGGTTCTCAAAATCTACATAGGCTATAAATTTCTGCTGTGCGGTCTCATTCTGCAGGTAATTCTTAAAACTCACTATCTCGTCAACCTGCGGCAGCGTAGCTTTTAACGATTGCTTCATGGCGCTGACCGCCTTTTTGATGAGCCGATCAGTTTTTACCACTGTGCGTTCAGAGTTACTACACTTGATCAGCGAAATACGGTCGACTCCAATTTCCGTAGCTTTTTCTACCAGCCATTCCATTCTATCCATGTTTTTGGTAGGGGCAATTACCAAGTGGCGGTAGGTACGAAACGCTTGTTCCGGATGGTTTTGAAGGAGTTCAAACCCACACTTTCTATGGTTTTCATCCGTTATTCTGGCTTCGTATAAATTGCCATGCCCATCGGTTACATGAATATGGCTTCCTTCTTTGAGTCTTAATACTTTAACCGCATGTCGCGATTCGTCCGCATCGAGGTGTTTAACTCCGTTTGTTAGTTCTGGTTGATAGAATAGCAGCATGATCTTTACGAAATTAGGCAATGAAGCCGGCTAAACAACTATATTCGCTGCAATGATTACTGCAAACCAACCTTTTTACAAAAGCTATAAGTGGTGGTGGATTGGCCTAAATGCTTTAATGCTAGTGGTTTGGTACTTCGCAAATGACGGTTTTTTGTTTTGGGATGACTTTAGCTATCTCAAGTTTGCTGTCGATATAAATTCTGAAGTATTTGAAATAACCACGAATCATTTTACCAGCAGGATAGGGCTTTTATACCCAGTGGCTTGGGGAATTAAATGGTTTGGCCTCAATCAATTTACTGTAACCATTTATCCGCTCATTTGTGGCTTATTGTTGCTGAACCTCATATTCTGGTATGGTTATACCTACAATCCATGGGTAGCAATTTTAGCCGGAATTTGGCTGGTTTGCGATTATCACACCATCACTTTTGTCACACATTTGTTCCCAGAAATTCCGATTGCCTTAATGGTTTTTGTGGCGCTTTTGTGCTACGATTTGGTCAATAGAAGAGAGGCAGATATCCGCTTAATGGCACTGTTATTATCTGCCAGTTTGTTTGGGGCTTTTCTCACCAAAACATCTGTGTTTATTGTTGGGCCATTGTTTCTGTTTTTGTTTGTGAATGATTACTTCTTTCAATACAAAAACATCGCTTTTTGGCGCTTATCAGCCATTTTGGTCGTGTTTTTCTTTGTGTTGAATGGGCTTTATTATGTGGAAGAAAAAGGTGACTTCTTCTACAGGTTTCAGAATATTTCGGCTAACCATGAAGCGACCACAAAAACCTTTTTCGATAAGTCTCAAACAACGCTAATTAAGCGGCTGACTTATTTGCCATTTCTCGGCTTTTTAAGAGGGGGGTTCTTCATTCCATTACTCTTGGCTATTCCAGCTTTTTTTAAGCTAAGAAAGTCAGACTGGCGGTTGAAAGACTCGAAAAAACTTTGGTCTATTGCTGCTTTAGTTAGCCTTATTTCTTGGTGGTTTATTAGCACCAACTGGAAATACTACAGCCCAATGCCGGTGGAAACGCGCCACATCACATTTATAATCCCAATGTTGTTAATGGCAGCGGCTAACTACTGGTCTGAAAATTCGCTGTTTAAAAAGTATTTCAAGCCCCAATTTGCATGGGTGATATTGCTGCCTTTTTTGGCAATTCCTGCCTACAAAATCTCAGTGTCTGGTCGCCAGAATTTCCACCAACTGAGTGCTTT
The DNA here is from genome assembly GCF_900111145.1 of Roseivirga pacifica. Lineage (GTDB taxonomy): Bacteria > Bacteroidota > Bacteroidia > Cytophagales > Cyclobacteriaceae > Roseivirga > Roseivirga pacifica. The sequence goes on along the minus strand of NZ_FOIR01000002.1, from coordinate 898,285 downwards.
AATGAAAGCACAATTCGTAGAGAATGGAGCTGCGCAAAGGGTATTTACAGATGGCTCCATAAGCTACGGATATCCATACTTCTACAATTTTGAAGAGACAAACGATGAGTATTTTTACATCTCTGAGTTGAAAGGAGTAACACCAAAAGCTGGCGACTTCTTACTCTATAATCCACCGTATTTGGATGCCGCATACAATGACTTTGACTCCTTGGAGCAACTTCAAGAACAAATTATGGAGCGGGGTTTCAAGCTCACTCCAATAGTAACCGATAAGCTGTTTTTGTATCGAGTAGAGTAGGTATAAGTATCTGTAAGTTAGTGCTTTATACAGTGTGGTTCCTTGAATGGAGCATAGGTGTAAATATGTCTTTTTGATCTTCGTTGTTGCAGGGAATACGAAATATTTTTTCAAATAAGTCTTGCATTGCAAAATTTAACCAAACACTTTTGAGGCAATGAAAGCAATTATTAACATCCAAACCATTATTACCATTGTGGTCGAGCCGCAATAGGGAGGGATGTTATTGATAAATAAGAAATTGATAAAGAGCCTTCCCTAACCGGAAGGCTTTTTTGTTTTAGTCACCTTATTCATAGCGCAACGAAGAATCTCCAAAAAAGGATCAATGAGGTTTTTCTAAAGAAGCCCTTAGAATGACTGAGGTAGTTCAAAGAATTAAAGAAAATGAAACTATACAACACCATTATTACAGTAGTCATTATTACCTGCCCACCGGGGTGAGGAACGCTGCTGTATTCAATGAATTCTAAAGCCTTTCTCACTTTTTGAGAAGGGCTTTTTTTATTGCTTTTAGAAAATGAGAAGCATATAAAAATTGTAAAGTGAAACTATTTAAATAGTTGATAACCAAATAGATAAATAAGAAAGGGTGAAGATTGAAAAAGTAGCGTACTGTAAAACTTCAATGAGCAACCCTTGGCAAAAGCATAATTTCAAAATGTAGTAACATGTATTATTCAGATCAGACAACAGTATTTCTAAACAAAAAGTGGTGTAAAGCATCAGGTGCTCAGGTGAGCCTTTACAGCCAAACCATGCACTATGGCAGTGGTGTGTTTGAAGGCATTCGAGCATATGAGAATGAGGGTGAAACCTTGGTCTTTAAGGCTGAAGAGCATTACCAACGCTTACTCGATTCAGCAGAAAAAATGCACATGCAGTGCGATTATACTGTCGAAGAACTTACCGCTTTAACCTACGAGTTGCTCGAGAAAAATGGACTAAAAGATGCTTACATCCGTCCGTTGCTGTTTATGGGGGAAAACATGGTACTGCAAAAGATGGACGATTCGCATCTTTTCATGTGTGCTTGGGAATGGGGCAAATACTTAGGAAGCCAGCTACTCAACGTAATGGTTTCTTCGTACGAAAGACCAAGCCCACGAGCTGTTCCGGTAGAAGCCAAAGTTACTGGCCATTACACAAACTCTATTCTAGCCACCACAGAGGCCAAAGTCAAAGGCTTTGACGAAGCACTTCTACTCGATGAGAACGGAAGTGTGGCCGAAGCCAGTGGCGCCAATTTCTTTTATGAAGATAATGGCGTGCTATATACCCCTCCATTAGGAAATATTTTACCAGGTATTACCCGCGCTACTGTAATGGAAATTGCTGCCGAAATGGGAGTGGAGGTGCGAGAGGCCTACTTTCCACCACAAAAGGTAAAGGGAACCGATGGTGCGTTTATGTGTGGCACAGCGGCCGAAATTGCCGGTGTTGGCTTGTTGGACGGCAGTCCTTTTAGGCTCAAATGGGAAGACACAATCGGATATCAAATCGCAGAAAAATATCAGAAACTAGTAAGACAATCTTCAGGCAAAACCCTGATAAAAGCTTGAAATGGAATTAAATAAGTATAGCAAAAGATTAACACAAGACCCTACTCAACCTGCCTCTCAGGCCATGCTTTACGGCATTGGTTTAACTGAGGAAGACATGGCCAAGGCACAAGTAGGAATAGTAAGCACAGGTTACGATGGTAACACCTGTAATATGCACTTGAATGACCTAGCAAAGCAGGTTAAGGAGAGTGTTTGGAAAGAAGATTTAGTAGGCCTTATGTACCACACAATTGGTGTAAGCGATGGTATTGCCAACGGCACTGAAGGTATGCGTTATTCCTTGGTTTCCAGGGAGATAATTGCTGACTCTATTGAAACTGTGGCTGGTGCACACTACTACGATGGTTTGATCACCGTGGTGGGTTGCGACAAAAACATGCCGGGTGCACTAATTGCCATGGCAAGGTTGAACAGACCCTCTATTATGCTCTATGGTGGCACAATTGCCTCGGGCTGTTTCAAAAACAAAAAGCTAAATATCGTTTCTTCATTTGAGGCTTTGGGCGAAAAATTCGCTGGCAATATCTCAGACGAAGACTACAAAGGGATCATCAAGAATTCGTGCCCGGGAGCTGGCGCATGTGGTGGTATGTATACGGCAAATACTATGTCTTCTGCCATTGAGGCTTTGGGTATGGCGCTACCTTACAGTTCTTCAAACCCTGCGATTAGCAAAGACAAAACAGTGGAGTGCGAGAAGATTGGCAAGGCCATTCGAAATGCCCTAGAACTGGATTTGAAACCTAGCGATATCCTAAGCAAAAAGTCGTTCGAAAATGCAATCCGATTGGTTACGGTGTTGGGTGGTTCTACCAATGCAGTAATGCACCTTATTGCCATTGCCAGGGCAATGGACATTGACTTGACTTTGCATGATTTTCAGCGATTGACTGACTGTACTCCACTTTTGGCGGACTTAAAGCCTAGTGGAAAGTATATGATGGAAGATTTGCATGAGGCGGGCGGTGTTCCTGCAGTAATGAAGTTTATGCTAGCGCAGGGCTGGCTGCATGGCGATTGCATGACGGTAACCGGAAAAACGGTTGCTGAGAATTTAGCAGAGGTGCCTGACCTCGACAACAGTGGGGCAATTCTAAAACCTGTTGATGCACCAATTAAGAAAACGGGGCATTTGCAAATGCTTTTTGGCAACCTAGCAACGCATGGTGCTGTAGCGAAAATTACGGGAAAAGAAGGCGAGCGATTTGAGGGTAAAGCCATTGTGTTTGATGATGAGTATGCCGTTATCGATGGTATTCGCAATAAAGAAGTAAAAGATGGCCACGTGGTGGTTATCCGCTATGAAGGCCCTAAAGGTGGCCCAGGAATGCCGGAAATGCTAAAACCTACATCAGCCATAATGGGCGCAGGTTTGGGTAAAACGGTAGCCATGATTACCGATGGTCGTTTTTCTGGCGGAAGCCATGGCTTTGTTGTAGGCCATGTGACGCCTGAAGCGCAAGAAGGCGGTAATATCGCTTTGGTTGAAAATGACGATGTAATTGTGATCGATGCCGTAGAAAACTCCATCACACTAAAAGTATCTGATGAAGAGCTGGCTCAAAGAAGAGCCGCTTGGAAAGCTCCAGCGCTGAAAGCCAGTCGCGGAGCACTATATAAATATGCCAAAACCGTAAGCTCTGCTTCGGAAGGATGTGTAACTGATAAATAAAATTCAATGGAAGCTGTATTAACAAAACCGACTGCTCAAAAAGTGAAAACCTCAGGGGCTGATGCCGTGCTTCAGTCGCTGGTCGCAGAAGAGGCAAGCCTGGTCTTTGGTTACCCTGGTGGAGCAATTATGCCGGTTTACGATGCGCTGTATCATTATCAGGAACAAATTAAGCATGTACTTACGCGCCACGAACAAGGGGCTATTCATGCTGCGCAAGGTTATGCCCGAGCAACGGGTGAAGTTGGGGTTGTAATGGCCACTTCAGGCCCAGGGGCGACCAACCTGATTACCGGAATTGCCGATGCCATGATCGATTCTACACCTTTGGTGTGCATTACAGGGCAGGTGGCTTCTCCGCTATTGGGTACCGATGCGTTTCAGGAAACAGACATCATCAGTATTTCTATGCCTGTTACCAAGTGGAATATTCAGGTAACAAAGGCAGAAGACATACCAGGAGCTATCGCAAAGGCATTCTATATCGCAAAGAGTGGTCGTCCGGGGCCAGTTTTGATCGATATAACCAAAGATGCACAGTTCAACGAGTTGGAGTTCGAATACGAAAAGTGCGAAGCAATAAGAAGCTATCGTCCTGTTCCCGAAGTCGACTCTAGTCAAGTGGCGAAAGCTGCGGAATTGATCAATCAGGCCAAAAAGCCATTTGTGCTGTTTGGGCAAGGGGTGATTTTGGGCGAAGCGGAAGCTGAGTTCAAAGCTTTTATTGAAAAGGCAGGCCTGCCTTCTGCTTGGACACTATTGGGGCTTTCGGCTTTACCAACAGAACATCCACTGAATGTAGGTATGCTGGGCATGCACGGAAATTACGGTCCGAATAAGTTGACTAATGAATGTGATGTGCTGATTGCTGTGGGTATGCGTTTTGACGACCGCGTTACAGGAAAACTTTCTGAATATGCCAAACAAGCTAAGGTGGTTCACTTGGATATCGATCCGGCCGAAATCAGCAAAAACGTAAAGGTTGATGCCCCTGTGTTGGGCAATTGCAAAGAGAGTTTGACTCAGCTAACTGCTTTGATAAATCGCAACAGCCATTTGGAATGGTTGGAGCGTTTTAGAGAGCTTGACTTGATAGAGCAGAATCAGGTGATTAATGAAGAGTTGAACCCTAACTCTGAGGCACTGACCATGGGGGAGGTAATCAACCGCATAAATAAAGAAACTGATGGTGATGCTGTTTTAGTAACAGATGTTGGTCAGCACCAAATGGTGGCGTGCCGCTATACGCAGTTCAAACAAACAAAAAGCAACATTACTTCTGGCGGTTTGGGCACCATGGGCTTTTGCCTTCCGGCTGCCATAGGCGCTAAACTAGGTGTACCGAATAGAGAGGTGATTGCAGTAATTGGCGATGGTGGTTTCCAAATGACAATTCAGGAATTGGGTACCATTTTTCAGACTGAAGCTGCTGTAAAAATTGTAGTGCTGAACAATAGCTTTTTGGGTATGGTACGCCAATGGCAGCAGTTGTTTTTCGACAAGAGATATAGCAGTACTGAACTGGTTAACCCAGACTTTGTACGCATTGCCGAAGGCTACGGAATAAAAGGAAAATCAATTGACAGTAGAGATGATTTAGATGGCGCGATCAAAGAAATGATTGCGCATGAAGGAAGCTATTTATTAGAAGTTCATGTAGGGAAGGAAGACAATGTTTTTCCAATGGTGCCAACGGGCGCATCAGTTTCAGATGTAAGACTTTCATAACAAATGACACAGGATTTTACCATAACCGCCTTTACCGAAAATCATATAGGATTGCTTAACCGCATTACCTCAATTTTCACTAGAAGGCACCTAAATATAGAGAGCCTGAATACCTCCGAATCACAGATTCGGGGTATCCACAGGTTCACCATTGTAACAAACACTACCGAAGACACTGTGAAAAAGGTGGTGCTTCAGCTAGAGAAGCAAGTAGAGATAGTGAAGGCGGTTTATCACCTCGATGATGAAACTGTATTTCAAGAGATCGTGCTTTTCAAGGTTTCTGTAGAAAAGGCTGCAGAACACAATCTGGTAGAGCGATTAATTCGCGATAAAAACGCCAGAATTCTTTCGGTAGAACAAGACTTTATGATCATTGAGAAAACAGGTCATAAGGTAGAGAATGACGAGTTGTTAGAGTTTTTGAAACCATTCGGGCTGATTGACTATGTGAAGTCTGGCCGGGTTTCGCTCATTAAACTCGATGAAGAATTAAAGGATTTACAAAAGCTGTTGGCCGAAGGTGAGCAGCCAACGAATACATCAAACTAAACAGAAATTAAACTTTAAAAACGAATATCATGGCACTTATCAATTTTGGTGGCGTAGAAGAAAATGTAGTTACTCGCGATGAGTTTCCTTTGTCAAAAGCTCAAGAAGTTCTTGGTGGCGAAACCGTAGCAATTATAGGTTATGGGGTGCAAGGCCCAGGCCAATCTTTAAACTTGAAAGACAATGGCATTAATGTAATTGTGGGGCAAAGACAGGAGTCTAAAACTTGGGACAAAGCCGTAAACGATGGTTGGGAGCCAGGCGTGAGCTTATTTCCAATCGAGGAGGCTTTAGAAAGAGCAACCATTATTTGCTATTTGCTTTCCGATGCCGCCCAAATTCAACTTTGGCCAACAGTTGAAAAGCACCTTACCGAAGGTAAAATGCTTTACTTCTCACACGGTTTTGGTGTGGCTTATTCAGACAAAACAGGCATTGTTCCTCCGGCTGGAGTTGACGTTGCGCTTGTGGCACCAAAAGGTTCTGGAACCAGCTTGAGAAGGCTATTTGTAGAAGGAAAAGGCTTGAACTCTTCTTTTGCCATTCACCAAGATGCTACCGGAAAAGCCAGAGATAGAATTCTTGCTTTGGGCATCGCAGTAGGTTCTGGTTACCTGTTCGAAACCACCTTTATTAAAGAGGTTACTTCTGACCTTACGGGCGAAAGAGGTACGCTTATGGGAGCCATCCAAGGCTTGTTCCAGGCGCAGTACGAGGTATTGAGAGCCAATGGTCACTCGCCATCAGAGGCCTTTAACGAAACAGTAGAAGAGGCTACGCAGTCGCTTTACCCGCTAATTGCAGAAAACGGTATGGACTGGATGTACGCCAACTGTTCTACTACTGCGCAGCGTGGTGCATTGGATTGGAAAGATCCTTTCTACGAAGCAACTAAGCCGGTTTTTGAAAAACTTTATGCTTCAGTAAAAGCAGGTGTTGAAGCACAAAAATCTATCGATTCTAACTCACAAGCGGATTATAGAGAGAAGCTTCAGGAAGAATTGGACGAATTGCATAATTCTGAAATGTGGCGTGCAGGTAAAGCAGTTAGGTCTTTAAGACCTGAAAACGCACCGGCTGTCAAGCAAGAAGAACTCGCATAAATGTAAAAAGAGTAAGCATACAATGGCGGCCAATCGATAAGAAAGGCCGCCATTTTGCTAAGGACTAAATATTTTGAGTATGGCAGTAGAACAGCAGACAATTATATCATTATCAGCTATAGAGGCGGCAAGAGAGCAAATTAAGGGCGTGGTAAATCATACTCCTTTAATGAAGAGTTTGACTGTTTCCGAAAAATATGATGCAGACATCTACTTTAAGCGTGAAGACTTACAAGTAGTGCGTTCATACAAAATTCGTGGTGCTCATAATAAGATCAGTAGCCTTAGCGAAACTGAAAAATCTAAAGGTGTAGTTTGCGCCAGCGCAGGTAATCATGCCCAAGGTGTGGCTTACTCTTGCCGTGAATTGGGTGTAAAAGCTACCATATTTATGCCGGCACCTACGCCCAAACAAAAGGTGCAGCAAGTACGCTTTTTTGGTAAAGAATGGGTAGACGTTGTGTTGTTAGGTGATACGTTTGATGATGCCTATCATTTGGCCATGGAGTTCTGCACCAAAGAAGGCAGTGCATTCATTCACCCTTTCGATGATGAGCTAGTAATGCACGGCCAAGGAACTGTAGGTTTGGAAACACTAGAAGATGCAAAAGCACCAACCGATTATCTCTTTTTGCCAATTGGTGGGGGAGGCTTGGCTTCTGGTGTGGCTTCGGTTTTCAAGCAATTGAGTCCGAACACTAAAATTATTGGTGTGGAGCCGGAAGGTGCACCTGCCATGAAGGAGTCCATCGCCAAAAATGAAAGGGTAGTCCTAAAGAATATCGACAAATTTGTAGATGGTGCTGCTGTGCAAAGTGTGGGCAACAAAACACTCGAAATCTGCAAAAACCTGCTCGATGAGGTAATCACCGTTCCAGAAGGGCTCATCTGTTCAACCATACTCAATCTTTACAACAGAGAGGCCATTGTTGTCGAGCCAGCTGGTGCGCTAAGCGTAGCAGCACTTAAGCAGTACAAAGAAGAAATTAAAGGTAAAAATGTAGTTTGTGTGCTCTCAGGTAGCAATAACGACATTTCCCGAACCGAAGAAATCAGAGAGCGTTCTTTGCTTTACGAAGGTCTAAAGCACTATTTTATTGTACGTTTTCCGCAGCGTGCCGGTGCCTTAAAAGAGTTTTTGGTAGAGGTACTTGGTCCAAATGATGACATCGTACATTTTGAATACACCAAGAAGAACGCCCGTGAAAAGGGCCCTGCTTTGATTGGTATTGAGCATCAAAGCAAAAAGGATTTTGAGCCGCTAATGGCTCGAATGAAAGAGAAGAAATTCAATGTGGAATACCTGAATGAGATGCCCGATCTGTTCAGCTACATTATCTAATCCGTAAGAATTAAAGTTTTTAGTAATGAAAGTAATGAAGTTTGGAGGTACTTCTGTAGGAAGTACTGATGCCATTAAGCAAGTCGTGTCTATTGTGGAAAAGGCCGCGCAAACCAGCCAGGTTTACGTGGTGGTGTCGGCTGTTGGTGGTGTTACCAATCAGTTGGTAAGCCTGTCGCAAAAGGCTGCCATTCGCGATAAGTCGTACGAAGAAGATATTGCACAACTGAAAACCCAGCACCTTGAGATTTTTGAGGTGCTTACGGGCTCCACAACCGATGAGTTCATTGATCATATTTTTACCCAACTAACGGAAGTTTGCAAGGGTGTTTTTTTGCTAAAAGAGCTAACTGAAAGAACCAAAGATTACATCCTTAGCTCAGGTGAAAGACTTTCATCCTATATGGTGAATGCCTACATGGAAAAACAAGGGCTCGATGTGCAACTTTTCGATGCGCGTGAATACATTATTACGGATAAAAAATTTGGAGGAGCCAATGTGATATGGCAACCAACCACCCAGAACTTTGAGGCATTAAAAGAGAATAAAAAGCAGGTAAATCTGTTTCCTGGCTTTATTGCAAGCACTTTAGATAAAGAAACCGCTACGCTTGGTCGTGGCGGTTCCGATTATACTGCTTCGCTTATTGCAAACTTATTAAAGGCCGATGAGCTCGAAATTTGGACAGATGTTAATGGGTTGATGACAGCCGATCCAAGATTGGTGCGTCAGGCAAAATTGTTGGAGCATGTGAGCTACGAAGAGGCGCTGGAGCTTTCGCATTTTGGAGCGAAGGTGCTTTACCCACCGAGCATTCAGCCGGCATTGGACGTAAACATTCCTATCGCTATTCGAAATACATTTGACCCCGGGGGACCACAAACTTATGTGACCAAGGAGTGGCAAGATGGGCAGACGATTATTCGCGGAATTTCGAGTATTAAGGATGTGGCATTGCTTACTTTAACTGGGCCAAGCATGGTGGGGATTCCTAACTTTTCGGCTCGTCTGTTCAAAGCACTTAGCGATGCTAAGGTGAATGTAATCCTTATCACACAGGCTTCATCCGAGCACTCCATATGCGTTGGTATTTCTCAGGCAGATGTGGTATTAGCCCAGCAAGCAGTTGACGAAGAATTTCATACTGAAGTGATGTTGCGCAAGATTGATCCTGTGAAGATTGAAACGGACTTATGTATTGTGGCTTTGGTTGGTTCTAACATGCGCGATCATGTAGGGATCTCTGGCAAAATGTTTAGCACTTTGGGTACCAATGGCGTAAGTATTAAGGCTATTGCGCAAGGTTCATCGGAGCGAAACATCTCAGTGGTAATAGCCCAAAATCACCTAAAAAAGGCGTTGAACACACTTCATGAGAGCTTCTTCCTTTCAGAGTTGAAGAAGATCAACTTGTTTGTAGTGGGAGTAGGGAATGTTGGTAAAGCATTTTTGAGCCAAGTGCGTAAGCAGCAAGCCATGTTGGCCAAAGAGTTCAGGGTTGATATTCAGGTAGTAGGAATTGCCAATTCCAAACAATGCTATTTTGAAGAGCAAGGAATGGATTTAACCAAGTGGACTGAGTTACTAAAGACAGGCGATGCTTGCGATATCGATGGTTTTATTGAACGGATGAAAGCGCTGAACCTGCGCAACTCGGTATTCATAGATATTACTGCTTCCAAGAGTATTTCGGCTGTTTATCAAGGGCTTTTAGAGTCGAGTATTTCGGTAGTAACACCGAATAAAATTGCAGCCACTCGCGAAATGGAAAAGTACCTTTCGCTTAAATGGGCAACCAAAAAGTACGGTAGTCAATTCCTTTTCGAAACCAATGTGGCGGCTGGGTTACCTGTTATTTCTACCATGAACGACTTATTCAAATCGGGCGACAAGGTAAACTCGATTCAGGCGGTTTTGAGTGGAACATTAAACTACCTTTTCAATAATTACGATGGTACAAAACCATTTAGCAGTATTGTTAAGGATGCAAAAGCGCTAGGTTTAACGGAACCCGATCCTCGTCTCGACCTTTCTGGTGAAGATGTAATGAGAAAGCTTTTGATATTGATTCGTGAAAGCGGTAGAAAGTTTGAAATGGATCAAATAGCCCAGGTTTCGTTTTTGCCAGAAGCTTGTGAAAAGGCTAAGGATTTGGACGAATTCTATGATTTACTCGATGCGAATGAAGCGCACTTCCAGCAACTTTATGCTGATGCAAATGCGGAAGATGCGCAGCTGAGAGTAGTAGCGAGTTTTAAAAATGGCGAGGCCAAAGTAGGCTTAGAAAAGGTACAAAAGAGTCATCCGTTCTACTTTTTGGAAGGCAAAGACAATATTGTTTTATTCTACACAGAACGCTACGATGAACAGCCTTTGGTGGTGAAAGGAGCCGGGGCAGGAGCCGCGGTTACAGCTTCAGGTATTTTTGCTGATGTTTTGAGAATCGCCAATAGTTAAGTTTGTTGATAAGTGAATTGATGTTGCTCACTCACAGCTAATTACGATAAGAGCTTATGGAAAGTATAAAAGTGTTTGCTCCGGCTTCAGTTTCCAATGTGGGGCCTGGTTTCGATATTCTTGGTTTTGCCTTAGAAGGCATGGGGGATGTGTTAACCCTCACCAAGACGGATGCAGAGTCATTCGAAATTGAGGCTGTTGGTGCTGAGTTACCACTCGATCCTGATAAAAACGTTGCTACTGTTGCGCTAAAATCGTTTTGCAAAGCGATTAATTATGATGGTGGTTTTCACCTTAAAATTGAAAAGAACTTTACCCCGGGCAGTGGGCTTGGCTCTTCGGCATCTAGCGCAGTGGCCAGTGTTTTTGCAGCTAGTCAGTTGCTCAAAACTGGACACTCTAAAAAGGAACTGATCCACTACGCGCTAGATGGTGAGCAAGTGGCTTCGGGTAACAGGCATGCGGATAATATTGCGCCATGCATGTTGGGTGGTTTTGTGGCTGTGCAGCAAACAGACCCATATTTGGGCTTTGGTTTGTCGTTTCCGGCAAACTTAAAAGCACTCATTATTTTCCCTGATATTCCAATTAAAACTTTTGAGGCCAGGGCCATTTTGCCTAAAGCTTTACCAATAGGAACAGGCATAAAACAAGCGGCAAATATGGCTGGCTTGGTGCACGGTTTGGCCAGTGCCGATTTCGACCTGATCAAGGACAGCTTGCACGATTATTTCGCCCAACCGTACCGTAAAACCTTAATCTCCGGCTACGATGAGGTAAAAAGAAAGTGCCTTGAATTTGGGGCTTATGGTTTTAATCTTTCAGGGTCTGGACCTACAATGTTTGCCTTTTTTAAGGAAGATGCGGTGCTGGATGAACTGAAAACGGTTATTGCAGAAATGTATGCGGTAATTGGTAAAGAGGTGAAATTCCATGAGAGTAAAATTAATCCACGAGGAGTGGAGGTTTTGAAGGATTAAAAGGAGCGTAAGAAAGTGAAGTTTTTTAGTACGAATAGAAGTGCGCCACAAGTTGGTTTTGAGGAGGCTGTGGTCAATAGCTTGCCTGCCGATAATGGCTTATATTTTCCCGAGGAAATCCCAGTATTAAGTCAGCAAATAATCAACAAGCTGAAAGCAGCTTCCTTAGTCTCGGTTGGCTACGAAATGATGTGGCCTTTTGTAGAGGGAACATTCAGTCAACATCAGTTGAAACAGATTGTTGAAGAAGTTTTTAGCTTCGATATTCCTTTGGTTCAGGTAGAAGAGGGGATTCAATCGCTCGAGTTGTTCCATGGGCCAACTTATGCGTTTAAGGACGTTGGCGCTAGGTTTTTAGCGCGCTGCCTAGGGCAATTCTCCAAAACGTCTGATAAGGAAGTGACTATTTTGGTGGCCACCTCGGGTGATACCGGAGGAGCCGTAGCCAATGGCTTTTTAGGCGTAGAGGGAGTGAATGTGATTATTCTTTACCCTTCTGGGAAAGTCAGCGATTTACAAGAGAAGCAGTTGACCACTTTAGGTGGAAATATTACTGCATTGGAAGTTGCAGGTGATTTTGATGCCTGCCAAGCGCTCGTAAAGCAAGCGTTTTTAGATAAAGAACTAAACCAAACACTTTCGCTTACCTCTGCCAATTCTATCAACATAGCGCGATGGATGCCTCAGTCGATTTACTTTGCGAAAATGGCGCTCGAATTGAGTGATCCTGCTGCTTTAATTGCGGTTCCGAGTGGCAACTATGGCAATATTACGGCTGGAATGCTGGCAAAACGCATGGGCTTTCCGCTTGGCCATTTCTTGGCGTGTTCCAATGCCAACGATGTGGTACCACGTTATTTAGAAAGCTGTGAGTTCGATCCGCGGCCAACCATTGCAACTTATGCCAACGCGATGGACGTGAGTAAACCGAGTAACTTCCCTCGTATGCTCGAGCTTTATCACCACTCATTCGATGACTTGATAGCCGATGTTGATGGGTTTAGTTTGAGTGATGAGGAAATATTAAGAACCATAAAGGCATGTAAAGCATCCACTGACTATCTCTGTGACCCACATGGAGCAATTGGTTATGCTGGCTTGAAGGAAAAGCTAAAAGTTGGTCAGCAAGGTGTTTTTCTGGAAACAGCGCACCCTGTTAAGTTTGCACCAACTATGGCTCAAGCATTGGGAGAGGAGCTGGAAATACCTGCTTTTGCAAATGACTTAATGAAAAAGGAGAAAACGGCAAGATCGGTTAGCAGCTCGTTCGATGAGTTCAAAGCGTATTTGATGGCCAAATAACCTTGTCGACTTCAAAAAAAATCCCAACTTTAAGCTTCGCTAATTTTTACTAGCAACGAAAGGGTCGAAAATGGAGAATGCCAAGCTGAATTTATTAGAGGAGTATTTGTTGATTGCCTTGGACGATGACAAGGGGCAGTTTGTAACGAGTTCCACGCATTTGCACTATGGTTTTGCAGGAGCTATTTTATTAGAGTTGGCCATTCGCGGTAAAATTGCCATTGAAGATGATAAAGTGAAGCTTAAGGATTCTACTTATGAGAAGGAAATGGCCCTTAACAAGGCGATTGACTATGTAAAGGAGAATAAAGACTGCAGTGTAAAAACTTGCATTCAGCACTTGGCTAAAAAGGCGAATGAATTGAAGCAAGACACTTTGCAGCGCCTGATCAATAAGGGCATCCTTAAAAAGGAAGAACACAAAATCCTCTGGTTGATTCCTAACGATAAATACCCAACTACCGATTTAACACCAGAAAGTAAGGTGCGCCAGCGCCTAGACGATGTGATGCTGCATGGCGCTAAAGCCGATGCGCATGACGTGATGTTACTTAGTCTGATAGATGTGTCCGACTTGACGAAAGAAGCCTTCAGAAGCAAGGATGACTACAAAATGGTGAAGAAAAAGATCAAAGAAGTAACCAAAGATGTACAGGTAAGCAGCGTAGTGAACAAAAGCATTCGCGAAATTCAAGCCGCTATTATGCTTGCGATTACAACATCAATTGTAGTTTCTACAGTGGTGAGCAACTAGCCTCTTCTCAGTTAGCTTTTTCAATCAGGCCTACTTTAGCGTCCTAAATTTCTCTTGAACCACTTCGTCTACAGGGCGGTTTTCTATGCGCGATTTTAGATAAGATAAAATGTCCAAGTAGAGGAAAGGTCTGCGTTCCGAAGGGTCTTCATTGAGTCTTTCTAGTCGATTGTAAAGTCCTTTAAACTCACTTTTAAGCTCATCAGGAGTGATTTTCCCTGATTTACGCAAAAACTGGAAAATCTCTTTCTGAACTTGCTGCTGCTCATTCATTTTACCAATAAACTGAAAAGTAGATTTAATCTGATATTCCAATTGGTAATCTTGGCCGTCTTCAAAGTGGGCAATCAGGCTCAAAATTCTTGCAAAACAGTGAATGTCTTCGCGCAGCTTTACATCCTTAAAGTAAATGATCTTGTTGAGGTAAAAAATGGTCTTGCGATAGTCCGCATTTCCGAAATACAACGATGCAAATTTGTAGTACATCATGAGTACCCTTTCCGGATCAATTTGCTCCTTATAAAGCTCCAGTTTTTCGAGTATTTCAGGAATAAGCTTTACGCCTTGTTTAAAGTTGCCTTCCATAAAGTACTTGTTGATTTTCGAGATGTATAAAAATTTGAAAATCAGTACCTCAGTGTTTAAGTCGGTAACAATGTTTTTGTCTTTGCTAAGCGTTTCAACCTCCGCCAAAACCTCACAAAACTTAGTGTAGTATTGTAGTTGAAAGAGCGCATCGAGCAAGTTACTGTATCCCTTAATAAAGTGTACCTGCTGCTTTTGTACCATTTCAGGGTTTTGCTTAAAAAGCTCTACCCAAGCCAAGGCGTGCTTATAAACGCTTGGGAAATCCTGCAATATTTTGTTGTACCAAACATGTGCTTGGTGGAAATACAAACGCTCATAAAAAGTGAGATTATCCCAGTCGAGTTCGGGCAAATTTTCCTTGAAATATGCTCGAATTCGCTGAAAGTCAGACTCATCTTGTGCATAGCCTTTTTTAAGGTAAAGGCTGTAAAGGTTTAGCGTTAGGTTAGATAGTTTATGGGCCGAACTTACAATTTCGATAGTCTCCTGAACGGCATTTGTGAGTTCTTCTGCACGGTTTTCAATACTTCTTGTAATGTATTGAGATTCAATTAGTTTTTCGAATTCCATTACTTCTAGCGCAATGGTAAAGTGCTTGTTTTGTGCTGCTACCGATTTAGTTTTGTCTAGCATTTTCAAAGCTTGCTTGTAAAAACCTTTGTTGTAGAGCACCTTGGCGTGATCGAGCTGTTCACGCAACTGTATGTCGATATTCTGGCCGATATGATACTGCCTTAAGCTGGCCAGAATTTGCTTGTAAAGGTTCGCTTTTTGATTGGAAAGTTGGACTTTTTTTATCGACTTAACTTTTTTCAAAATCGCCTGATCGTCATAGTTTCTCATCGATTCCATGGCATCGAACAGTTTGATGAACTTCACATTGTCCGTGTTGCCACTGCGCTTGGCAAACAGGCGAAAGTGTCGCTTTTCAGTTTTATTCAACGATTTTATTAGCTCAAATAGAGGGTCTGTTTTACTGTTTGCCATTGTAAATGACTAATGTCTATGTTTTTGATAATCAATTAAATACTTAGGGTTCTGTCTGAATTGAAATAGTAGAAGAATTGGCTTCTACCATTGTGCACCAGCAAGGCCTCCATAAATTGAGTTAATAGAAAGTAAGGTAAGTATTAAAGACAGAACAGCGATCAAATAAACGATGGATCAACAAAAAATACAAATCTTCGATACGACACTGAGAGATGGCGAACAGGTGCCTGGGTGCAAATTGAACACTGCCGAAAAAGTAGCGGTTGCAGCACGTCTAGAGGCCCTAGGGGTTGACGTGATCGAAGCGGGCTTTCCGATTTCCAGCCCAGGTGATTTTGAGTCGGTAGTGGAGATAGCAAAAGTGGTAAAGCATGCCACTGTTTGTGGACTGAGCAGAGCAGTTGAAAAGGATATTATTACCGCTGCTGAAGCGCTCGAAAAGGCTAAAAGACCGAGAATTCATACAGGAATAGGTACTTCCGAATCGCATATTCAATACAAACTGAGAACCACACAAGAGAAGGTGGTGGAGAGAGCTGTGGCAGCAGTTAAGCTAGCCAAAAAGTATGTAGAAGATGTGGAATTTTATGCCGAAGATGCTGGTAGAACAGACAATGAGTTTTTGGCTTATGTATGTGAGCAGGCGGTAAAAGCCGGTGCCACGGTGCTTAATATTCCTGATACCACAGGCTATTGCCTGCCAAGCGAATACGGTGCCAAGATCAAATACCTACAAGACAATGTAAAAGGTGTGGAGAATGTAATTCTTTCTACACACTGTCATAATGATTTGGGCATGGCTACGGCCAACTCGATTGCCGGAGTAGTTAATGGAGCAAGGCAAATTGAGTGTACCATCAATGGTATTGGTGAACGTGCAGGAAATACTGCTTTAGAAGAAGTAGTGATGGTTATGCGTCAACACCCTGATTTGTTGAAATACACAGATATTGACACCAAGCAGTTGAATGCAATTTCTCGCTATGTGTCTGACACCATGCGTGTTCCGGTGCAGCCAAATAAGGCGATTGTTGGAGCGAATGCATTTGCCCACTCTAGTGGAATTCACCAAGATGGCGTGATTAAGAAGCGCGAGACTTACGAGATTATCGATCCGCTTGATGTTGGGGTAGATCATTCTTCTATCATTTTAACTGCCCGTAGCGGTCGTGCCGCTTTGGCTTATAGATTGAAGAACCTTGGTTACGAGCTCACCAGAGACGAATTGGATGTGGTTTATCCAGAATTTTTAAAAGTAGCAGATTCATTAAAAGAAGTGCATGACGATGATTTGCATCGAATTGCAGAAGTAAAGCATAAAGTAGCGGTTTAATAGGAGGAAATGGCGAAGACTTTATTCGATAAGGTTTGGGACTCACACGTAGTCAAAAGCCTTGAAGGAGGACAGGATGTCCTTTACATCGACAGACATTTAATACACGAAGTTACAAGTCCACAAGCTTTTGCAGAATTAGAAAAGCGTGGACTTCCGCTTTTTAGGAAGGATCAAATGGTGGCAACGCCCGACCATAACGTTCCGACCAAAGATCAGCATTTGCCTATTCAAGAAGCGCTTTCGCGCCAGCAGGTGGACAAACTGATTGAAAATTGTGAAAAGCATAATGTAGAACTGTATGGACTTGGACACCCGTTTCAAGGAATTGTACATGTAATTGGGCCTGAACTAGGTATTACCCAACCGGGTAGAACAATGGTTTGTGGCGATTCGCATACGTCTACACACGGGGCTTTCGGTGCCATTGCATTTGGTATTGGTACTAGCCAAGTGGCGCAGGTAATGGCCACGCAGTGTTTGCTGCAATCGAAGCCAAAGACCATGCGCATTATCATCGATGGTGAGCTCAAGAAGGGCGTTTTGGCAAAGGATATTATTCTTTACATCATTTCGAAATTGACAGCCGCAGGAGGAACAGGTTACTTTATCGAGTACGCTGGTTCTGCAATTCGTTCGCTTTCTATGGAAGCCCGAATGACCATCTGTAATATGAGTATCGAGATGGGCGCTAGAGGTGGAATGATCGCCCCTGACCAAATTACTTACGACTATATTAAAGGCAGAGAATTCGCTCCACAAGGAGAGAAATTTGAAGAGGCAGTAGCCTATTGGGAAACCCTAAAAACTGATGAAGGTGCGACTTTCGATCAGGAGTATGTTTTCCCTGCCCAAGATATTGAAGCCATGATTACCTACGGGACCAATCCGGGTATGGGCATTAAGCTGAATGGGAATATCCCTGGCTTAATTGAGGCTTCCAACAAAGAAAGTTTTTCTAAGTCGCTTAAGTACATGGGCTTTGAGCCAGGAGAATCTCTGCTTGGCAAGCCAATCGACTATGTGTTTATAGGAAGCTGCACTAATTCTCGAATTGAAGATTTGAGAATTGTAGCGGATTATGTGCGTGGTAAAAAGAAGGCTTTGAATGTAAATGCCATGATTGTACCGGGCTCGAAGCAGGTAGAAAAGCAAGCCAAAGCCGAAGGTATCGACAAGGTGTTAGAAGAAGCCGGTTTTGAACTGCGCGAGCCAGGCTGTTCTGCATGCTTAGGTATGAATGAGGACAAAGTGCCGGCTGGTGCCTATTGTGTATCTACCTCAAACAGAAACTTTGAGGGTAGACAAGGGCCAGGAGCAAGAACATTACTGGCGAGTCCACTAGTGGCAGCGGTAACTGCTATTGAAGGTAAAATTGTAGATATAAACGAGTATTTGAATTAGGATGGAGAAGTTTGAAAAAGTAACATCTGCTGCGGTTCCTTTACCGATTGAAGACATTGATACTGACCAGATCATTCCGGCCCGTTTTCTGAAGGCAACTTCTAGAGATGGCTTTGGTGATAACCTGTTCAGAGATTGGCGATTTAATAAGGATGATTCGCCTAAAGAAGATTTTGCGCTTAATGATGATAAATACAGTGGGGAGATACTAGTTGCCGGAAGAAATTTTGGTTGCGGTTCTTCGCGAGAGCATGCAGCTTGGTCGCTTTACGACTATGGTTTTAAAGTAGTGGTTTCAAGCTTTTTTGCTGACATTTTTAAGGGTAATGCACTTAACAATGGGCTCCTGCCTGTGCAGGTATCGGAGCCCTTTTTACAGGAGTTGATTGAGGCAATTCATCAAAATCCATCTACAGAAATTTCAGTCGATTTAGTAGCGCAAAACATTACTTTTAATGGTAAAAGCGAGGCTTTCGATGTAAATCCTTACAAAAAGGAGTGCATGTTGAATGGCTATGATGACATTGACTATTTAGTAAATATTAAGGAGGAAATTGAGGCCTTTGAGGCTTCTAGAACGGTATACTGATGGGAGTAAAGAAGAATATTGGCGTACTACCGGGCGATGGAATTGGCCCCGAAGTAACGCGCGAAGCGGTTAAAGTTTTGAATGCCATTGCAGAAAAGCATGGCCACACTTTTGAATATAATTATGGCGATGTTGGAGCAATTGCCATAGACAAAACTGGTAACCCTTTGCCTGACGAAACATTGGCAGTTTGCGAAGCTTCTGATGCTTTTCTTTTTGGCGCCATTGGTCATCCAAAATATGATAATGATCCTTCGGCTAAGGTGCGCCCTGAGCAGGGATTACTCAAGCTCAGAAAGAGCCTTGGTTTGTTTGCCAACGTTCGTCCGGTTACGGCTTATGACAGCCTTTTGCACATGTCTCCGCTAAAAACTGAGCGTGTACGTGGTGCCGATTTCGTAGTGTATCGTGAGTTGACTGGCGGTATATACTTTGGCGAAAAAGGCAGAACTGAAGATGGTGCATACGATAACTGTACTTATTCAAACTATGAGATTGACAGAATTGCACATTTGGCATTCCAAGCGGCTCAAAACCGTAATAAAAAACTCATGTTGGTGGATAAGGCTAATGTGCTTGAAACTTCAAGGCTTTGGAGGGAAAGAGTAACTGCCATTGCCAAGGAATACCCAGATGTGGCCTTAGAAGCCATGTTTGTAGACAACGCAGCCATGCAGATGATTCAAAATCCAAAGCAGTTTGATGTGATTTTGACAGAAAACATGTTTGGCGATATTATCTCTGACGAGGCCAGTGTAATTGGTGGTTCGTTGGGTTTGTTGCCTTCTGCTTCGGTAGGAGAGAAGTCAGCGATGTTCGAGCCAATTCACGGTTCTTATCCGCAGGGTGCCGGCAAGAACATTGCGAACCCGTTGGCAACTATTCTTTCCGCTGCTATGATGCTCGATCACCTCGGTTTAATTGATGAGGCCATTGAGGTACGACAAGCAGTGAATGCTTCGTTGAGAAATGGAATGGTAACTGAAGATTTGACAAAAGAGAACCCAGTTGGAACAGATAGAGTAGGTGATTTTATCGCCAATCATATTCTTGAAGGTGAAGACAGTGGTTCATCAATGAATATTAAAATGGGCCTTAGCACAATTATTTAAGCGCCCTATTTGAAGATAACCTATCTATAGGTTTATTTGGTTTGGAAGGCCCTGTACTGCTTTGTACAGGGCTTTTGCTTTTTATGCTGAATATCACACCCCAATACTTGGTACTAGCTACTCAGTACACTTTCTCAATAATATTATTCAAACAATTAGTAGCATCATGCTCCGAAAGTTTGGTTGCTTTTTCCTATCTTCTGAAAATTAAACATCAACCTTTACTATGGGCCTTTTACAAGACATTAAAGCAGCTGCTAATAACTGGTGGGTATTCATTATTATGGGTGCCATTTTTATCATCCTAGGGTTTTATATCATGTCGGTGCCGGCCGAAAGTTTTGTGGCGCTCACCGTGCTTTTAGCCATTGGGATGTTCTTCGATGGTATTGGCGATATTTTCTTTTCCATTACCAATAGAACCCGCATGCATGGTTGGGGCTGGCATTTGGCTATTGGTTGCATGTCAGCGCTCTTGGGCATTAGTCTAATTATGTATCCAGAAGTTGGAATGCGCGTGTTGCCGCTTTATGTAGGCTTTTGGATTCTGTTAAAAGGAGCACTTTTGTCTGGTGTTGCTTTTGAGCTCAAGCGTCACGACAATGGTTACTGGTGGTTGGTGCTATTCTTAGGAGGGCTCAACGGTCTTTTTGGTATTCTAATGATTTTAAATCCACTTTTTGGCGCAACAGTAATTGTTGTAATTGCGGGGCTTGGGATTATTTCTATTGGCGTTTCGCTTATCTTTGTAGCCTTTAGGGTGCGTCATTTCAAATCACTTTTGCCACAAGATGCGCAGGTAATAGAGTAACCGCTTACACGTAATTTTTATGGTGTAAGTGCGTGAGCAGCAATATAAATTACTGTTTAAATCCATTAGTGTAAATGAAAGTGCTAGAGTGAAACTATGTTTTAGTTTTACACTATGTACCGAATTATTCATTTTTTACTACTCACTTTGTGGGCTGCTACTGCTATGGGGCAAGATATAGAGTTGAGAAGAACAACGGGGCCAATAAAGCTTGATGGCGTGCTGGATGAAGCAGCATGGCAGCTCGCTGACTCTGCCGATTTTTTTAAGCAATACTTTCCTTACGATTCCTCTTATGCACAGGCGCAAACTGTTGCCCGAATTCTGTATGATGACCAATACATTTACGTGTCGGGTATTATGTACAACCTTGATAATGATAGGGATTACATAACGCCCTCGCTAAGGAGGGACTTTAGGGGAGAGGCGAATGACTCTTTTTCGGTGCTTTTCGATCCATTTCAGGATAATACAAATGCTACACTTTTCGGTATAAACCCTTTTGGTGTTCGAAGGGAAGGCCTTATTGCTAATGGAGGGAGTGGCGATGGCGCATTTAGTCTCGATTGGGACAATAAATGGAAGGGTGAGGCTAAGCAATATGACGGTTACTGGATTGCAGAAATGGCTATTCCATTTAAAACACTTCGGTTTAATGAAGGCCAGACCGAATGGAATATCAATTTTTACCGAATAGATTCTGAATATACAGAGCGCTCCACTTGGGCACCCATTTCACGAAATTTCTCCATTGTAAACCTCGCCACCATGAAGAAAATGGCTTGGGACAAACCAACGGAAAAGCCTGGCTCGAACATCTCATTTATTCCCTATGTAGCGGCCAGTGCCCAAAGGAACTTTGAGGATGGGGAAGATGGCGAAACCGATTTTAATGCTGGTTTTGATATGAAATATGCGGTTACCCCTGGCCTTAACCTAGACTTGACTGTTAACCCAGATTTCTCGCAAGTAGAAGTAGATCAACAGGTGACGAATCTAGATCGTTTCGAGATATTCTTCCCGGAGAGAAGACAGTTCTTTTTAGAGAATGCTGACCTGTTTGCCAACTATGGTAACAGAGGAACCCGCCCGTTTTTTAGTAGAAGAATAGGAATTGCACGCGATGAGAGTACCGGACAAAATATTCAAACCCCAATTCCATTTGGAGCAAGGTTAAGTGGTAAACTCAATGATAATCTGAGGCTCGGACTGCTTTCCATGCAAGCTGGTGCCGATGATGCTGTGGGTTTGCCTTCCTACAATTTCTCGGTGCTTTCAGTGCAACAGAAGGTGTTTGCGCGTTCGAATATTTCTTTTCTAATGGTGAACAAGCAAACATTTAACGATCCTGCTGACTTTAACACGGTTGATTATGCAGAATGGAACAGAACAATTGGTGCCGATTACAATTTGGCATCGGCCGATAATATTTGGACAGGGAAGCTCTTCTTCCATAAATCTTTTGATGAGAATAAGCCAGAGAAGGCCTATGCTTCTGGGTTTGAACTGAATTATGATGTACCCAAGTGGTCTTACCGTATTTCAGGCCAGGCAGTAGGGGAGAATTACAACCCAGAAGTAGGTTTTGTTAGACGTACCGATATTCAACAATTGTCTTCAACTATTCAACGAAGCTTTTTCCCGAAAAAAGGTGGAGTGCAAAGTCATGGTCCAGGCTTTGATATTGACATGGTAGGTAATGATCAATATGGTTTTTTAGATTGGGATGTTAACCTGCTTTATAACATAAAATGGAAGAGCTCTTCAGAGTTCAGCTTGCGCTTAAGAAGACAGTATACCTATCTTTTTAATGGATTTGACCCTAGTGGTTCTGGAGGATTTGAACTGCCAAGCGATTCTGATTATACCACAAATTTGGTGATTGCCAGTTTTCAGTCGGACCAGCGAAAGCCCGTGTTTTTTGAGCTGAGCACAAGGTCGGGAGAGTACTTTAATGGAACGCGAGTAAACCTTGAAGGAAGCGTAACCTGGCGATATCAGCCATTTGGCTTTACGAGTATCGATTTTGCTTACAATCGCATCCGTCTACCAGATCCTTATGCAGATGCTAACCTGTTACTGATTGGGCCTCGTTTTGATTTTACTTTTACCAAAAAACTATTTTGGACCACCTTTGTGCAGTACAATAGCCAGATTGAAAATGTAAACATCAACTCTAGGCTCCAATGGCGTTTTGCTCCAGTTTCTGATATTTATTTGGTGTACACCGATAACTATTTGGCCACAGATGAAGATGGCTTTATCGACTTTGGTGGCCCTAAATCCCGCTCCCTCGTTTTCAAAATGACCTATTGGTTGAATTTTTAGCCATTAAATAATGGTAATAGTCTAGTGCGAGTGTGCCCTGCTAGCGCCAGCGTCTCGCTCGTGCCATTATCATCTAAGATTAGATGTCCCGTAGGGACAAAGGCTGGGTAGGTATTTGTTTGTGAGGAGATTCGATGTGCCTTTAGGTACATTGCCATGTTCGGTGCCTAAAGTCACTATCGCGAGCGTCTCGCTCGTGATATGGATATCAAGCATATAAAAAAACACCTTCGGAAACTCGAAAGGTGCCTTTTTCATTTGCGCTAAGTATGCTTAATTCTTTTTAGCAGGTGTATTATATGGAGGTACAACCACTTTTTTAGGAGGGTTGGCTTCCAACATCTTCAGCACTTCTTGTACGGCCCTCTCTAGCTGAGGATCTCGGCTTTCGCTTAAAGCTTTGGCGTCTTGTCTTACCGCTATATCTGCCGGTACACCTTCGTTTTCCGCTACAAATTTGTTGTTAATCGGGTCGAAAACTGCGTTGTCTGGTGCGGTAAGTGAACCACCATCAACCATGCGGTAGTGCGTTGAAGACTTAACCAAACCGCCCCAAGTTCTAGCACCAATCAATGGGCCTGCTTGCTGCTGGCGGAACACCCATGGAAAGAAGTCGCCACCAGAACCAGCTAGTTCGTTGATCAATAGTGCTTTTGGCCCTAAAATACCTGCAGGTAAGGTGAATGGTTTGCCATTCGGCACTTCATTGGTCAACCCTGCACGTACTGAGCGGGTCATTAAATCAACCATGTAATCATCAAGAAGGCCACCACCATTAAAGCGTTCGTCAATTACAGCACCTTCTTTATCTTGCTGAGAAAAGAAGTAGCGGTTGAATGATACGTAGCCGCCACCACTGGTATTAGGAACCCAAATGTAAGCAAGTCTACCATCGGAAAGCTCTTCAACTTTACGCCTGTTGTCTTCTACCCAAGCACGTTGGCGTAGGGCGTATTCGCTGCGAATAGGTTCTACAACCTCTTTCCAACTTCCTTCGAACTCTGGTTTGTCGTTTATGTGCAGTACGGTCTGTACGCCAGCTGTTCCATCTAAAAACTGATAAGGGTCTTGCACTCCGGTAATCTCCTTACCGTTTATTCCTACCAAGTAGTGCCCTTCTTTTACCTTTAGTCCCGGTCTATCGAGCGGACTTGTAAGGTTAGGGTTCCAGCTTTCTGTTGTGAAAATTCTGCCGATTTGCCACCTGTTCTTATCAAGCTTTAGGTCAGCGCCCAATAGACCCATTTGCGAGCGGTCTACACTTGGGTAATCGCCACCACCTACAAAGCTATGGCCAACCGATAGCTCTCCGTTCACCATATCGAGAACGTAGTTCAAGTCTGCCCTGTGGCGAACGTGAGGTACTAAAGGCGCATAACGTTCATAAACCACACTCCAATCTCTGCCATGCATGTTTGGATCGTAGAAATAGTCGCGCTCATACCTCCAAGCTTCTTTAAAAATCTGCTGCCATTCTTCCAGCCTGTTTAACTTCATTTTTAAATCTACCCGAACGGTTTTTCCACCTTTACCACTTGGTGCACCAGTGCTAGAAACCTGCCAACGTGGTCCAACCTGCGCTAATAACTGTTTGCCATCAGGAGAGATACTGAACTGACGTACATTTTCCAGATAGTCCTTCGCCTCTCTGTCTTTCAGCGAAAACTTCTTTAGCGTAATGCTGAAGCTTCCAGCAGGTCTTTGTGCTATAAAAACTGAGCCAGCAGGTCCGGCAGCTGTTGTTACGTAATTTCCAGTAGGTAATGGCAGGGCTATGGTTCTTCTATCAATTCCTTCATAATCAATAGAAATACCTTTGTCTTTGTCATCGACTTTGTCCCCTTGTTTTTCTTCCTTTTTATCAGGCTTTTCTTCCTTCTCCTCGGTTTCTTTTGGTTCCTCTTTCGCCTCTTCTTCATCGCTGCGCGGAATAAATGGAGAGTCCACACCTTCCTGTAATACCACAACATAAGCGGCATAGCTAGGGTCGGCCGTCATAGCACTTGTGTTGGCCCAGCCTGTACCTAATGCTACATCTGTACTCGCCAAAAAGTAAAAGTGCTTTTTATCTGCGTCCCATGCTGGCGCGAAAGCATCGGCCATGTCATTTGTAAGCTGATTCACAGTGTTAGTTTCGCTATCCCAGATCATAATGCGCCTGAAGTTATTCGGAGCAGTTTTAGAATAGGCCAGCATCTTAGAGTCTGGTGACCAAACAATGCCATTGTTGCCGCGCTCTAGGTTGGTGCCTCCAATATCTGCGGTTTGAATAGCGCCTGTTTCAAGATTAAGTACACGAATGCGCACATCATCATCTACAAAAGCGATCATTTTACCATCAGGTGACCAAGTTGGCTCCCAACCGAGTTTCGATTCGCCAATATCATAACTGCGCTTGTCAGAAAGCCCGTCTTGCTTGGTGATGAACAGTCTGTATTTGTCACCTCCTTCATCAGAAAACCAAGCGATTTCATCGCCATTTGGTGACCAAATCGGTCTTCTATCCGCTGTTCCAGAGCTTTGTGTTATGTTTCTGGCATCGCCATGTTCTACTGGTACTGTAAAAATTTCGCCCCTAGCTTCCATTAAGGCTCTTTTACCCGTGGCCGAAAGTGAAATGCTACTTGCTCTATTTGAAACATCTTCCCATTGCGTTTCAGCCCAAGGGAAGTCGCCTTTGATTTCAATGCTCACTTTTGTGAGTGCTTTGGTTTGCGGGTTCAGAATATGAATGTAGCCATCTTGCTCTAGAATCAATTGACCGTTTCCTTTACCTAGCCACTTTACATCAGTTTTTTCAAAAGAAGTAATTTGTTCCAGCGCTTTTGATCGGGTATCGTATGCCCACACATTCATCGTCCAATCTCGGTCTGATAAAAAGTAGACCTTGTCGCCCAACCAAGTTGGTTGAATGTCTGTCGTACGATTTTCATTCGGTATTAATTCCTCCGATTGGTTTCTAAGGTTCAGAATGATTAGTGGTGTGTTTTGTCCGCCTCGGTAGGCGCGCCATTCCACATCCCATCTATCCATTTTATCCAATGCAATCATTCTGGCATTTGGAGAAAATGAGCCATCGTAGCCCCATTGCGCGGAAAGTAGGGTAGAAGGACCTCCGTTGGCCGGAACAGTCCATAACCTGTCGTAGCCGGTTGGTGCTGTGCCTCTGGCTGAACCGTAAAGAACGGTTTTTCCATCTGGAGACCAGCCGCGCACGGTAGCGGCAGAGGGCTCCCAAGTTAGGCGGGTAGGCATTCCGCCCTCTTTAGAAACTACATATACCGCGGTGTTGCCCGAACGATTGGATGAAAAAGCAATCCATTGACCGTCTGGAGAAAGGTGAGGGTTGCTTTCAATTGCCGGAGTACTTGTGATGCGCTTTACGTTGGAGCCATCAAGGTCTGCTATCCATACATCGGCACCATAAGTAAAAACAATGTTTTGACTGCTCATTGAAGGTTGTCTCAATAAGCGGGTTTCTTGGCCTTGGACGGTGATTCCTGCGAAAAGCAGCGCCATGCACCATAGCCATGTTCTCGAATTTAATTGCATGTTGTTGAGTTTTATGCGGTGATAAAACCCTAAGCTAATCAATTATGCGGCAAAGTTTCGTTTTAGTTGATGGAGTGGCATTTATGCTATGCTTTTCACAAGGATATGTTTATGAGGTTCATTTTGTCCTGTAGAGACAGAAGATGGTTAGCTAGCTTGTTTTGGGGGAATCAGGGTGTGCCTTTAAGGACATTGCCAATGGTTATGGTTAAAAGCCATTCAGAGAAACAGCCTTAGCCCAACCTATATTTTTTACCTGGGAATGGCTTCACTAAGCCTTTGAATTCTAGCTGTAATAGTACCGAAGCTAGCTGCGATAATGGAATCTGGCTCTGCCAGCTTAAATCATCAATGGCTAATTCCTTATTATTCTCTAAAAGTATCTCAACCACTTTCAGTTCTTGGCCTTCTAATTCAGCCAGTTGCTTTTTAAGGTCTCGTGCTTTCGATTCTTCCTGAAGGTCCCAGTTCAGTTCCTCAATCACATCGTTAAAGCAAGTGTAAATGCGTGCCTTTAGTGATTGAATGAGTTGGTTACAACCTTCAGAATAGGTTTTGCCGAGCTCTCCTGGTACGGCAAAAACGGCTTTATCGTAACTATGAGCTATGTTGGCACTAATTAAAGCACCGCCTTTTTTGGCTGCTTCTACTACTATCAATGCATCGGAAAGTGCCGCGATAATTCTGTTACGCGCAGGGAAGAACCTTGCGTCTGCTTTGGTACCCACGGGGTATTCGCTTACCAAACCACCATTTTGTTGCATGTCGAATGCTGTGTTTTTATGTGCAGTTGGGTAAACGTGATCTAAGCCGCAAGCTAACACGCCTAAAGTGGGTAGGTCGCTTTGCAAAGCGGCCCTATGCGCCTTAACATCTATGCCATAAGCCAAGCCTGAAACAATGGTAACATCAGAAGCTTTGGCATCGGCCACAATTTGTTCGGTGCAATGGCTGCCATACTGTGTAGCTTTTCGGGTACCAACAATGCCAATGATCTTTTCTGCATTCAGCTGGGTGTTTCCCTTAGAATAAAGAATAATAGGAGCGTCATTCACGCGCAATAAACGCTTAGGGTAGGAGGCGTCTTTATAAAAATGAATCGCTATTTGGCGCTTTTCAGAGTCAGCTATTACCTTGTCGGTTGCCTCGAAAATTGTGGTTTGATTACTAAGAGCGGAAGCTAGCTTTTCACCGAGTCCCGGTACTTTGGATAGTTTGCCCTTGGTAGTTTTAAAAATGGTTTCGGCAGAACCAAAGTAATTGATCAACTGCTTTGAGAGTACTGGGCCTATTTTGGGAACCAATGAGAGCGCTATCTGGTAACGCTTCTCTTCTGTCATGGCAGGTTGTTTTTCATCTCTTCAAAGAATGCACGAATGTTCTTTAAAGAGTTGACCATCTCTGCTTTGTCGTCAATACTTTCTTTACTGTTCTTGATGTGTTCGTAAGCGCCACTCAGGGTATAACCCTTTTCTTTTACCAAATGGTAAACTAAGCGGAGCTTTTTGAGATCGTCTTGTGTGAATTTACGGTTGCCTTTAGCATTCTTTTTTGGACGAATAAAGTCGAATTGCGATTCCCAAAATCGAATGAGAGATGTAGCTACCCCAAGGTCTTTTGCTACTTCACCAATGGTGAAATATTTCTTTACAATGGGTTTCTCTTTGTACGGCATATCAGCAAGTTATAAAAAATACTGAAAGAGTTACTTTAAACTTTTTTGTTAATTACTTCGAAGGTTAAAACGCTAGATTATCGGTTTGAGTATGAACCAAGTGATTGGTTTTCGATAGATGAAAGTCTTAAGATTTCATCGAATTCATTGGCATCTAGGTCTTGGTAGAAGTAATAAACGGGATTTTTGGCAATTCCGTTTACGTGCACCTCATAGTGAAGGTGTGGGGCGGTAGATTTTCCAGAGTTTCCAACATAACCTATGATTTGACCACGTTTTACTTTCTGTCCAGACCTTACGGCAAACTTACTCATGTGACCATACAGTGTTTCAAAACCGTAGCCATGGTTGATTTTGATGTGCCAACCGTAACCGGTTTGAGACTTTCTGGTGTAGGTAATGGTGCCATCTGCAGTTGCGTATATTGGCGTGCCTTGCTCTGCAGAAAAATCGGTACCGTAGTGCATTTTCTTTACCTTAAGAATAGGGTCGGTTCTCATACCGTAGCCCGATGCTAGCCTTCTCAGTTCTTCGTTGGCTACTGGCTGAATGGCCGGCATGGCAGCGTAAAACTCATCTTTGTTTTCTGCTAACTCTAAAATCTCATCGTACGATTTCGTTTGGATGTAGATTCGCTTCTTAAGTTTGTCGATAGAGGTTAGGTTGTTAAGTACCAGGTCTTTATTGCTGAGGTCACTTTCAAGTAGGTTCTTGTATTTGAGTGCACCACCAGAACCTGCTTCGCGAACGGTTTCAGGAATTGGCTCTGCTTCGAAAATGGCGCGATAAACGTTGTCGTCTTTTTCCTGCAAAACCTTCAACATTTGGTCCATGTTTTCCAGCTGGCTTTGCATTAGGTCGTAATAACCTTTTAAATCTTCGTTCTCCTGTCGAAGAGCTGTTTCCTTTGGTGAGTCGAAGTATTTGCTTAGCACGAGAATGATGCCAACCGCCAAAACTAAGGAAAGCGACATGAATCCTAGAGCATTGATAACAATATCACGTTTTTTGACCTTTACACGCTCGTATTTGCAAGTCTCTGTGTCGTAGTAATATTTTATTTTACTCATTAAGAATCCTTTTTGAAAATCTCCTAATTTTGTGCCTTTGCGTAAGCTTTGGGCTTGGCAAATGTAACAAATTTAGTAAAACGTTTTTTACCGATAACGGTTCCGTATGCAATCAAAAGAAATCAGATCGAAATTTATTGAGTTCTTTGAGTCACGAGGTCATAAATATGTGCCTTCTGCGCCAATGGTGTTGAAGAATGACCCAACCTTGATGTTCACCAATGCGGGAATGAATCAGTTTAAAGATTTATTCCTAGGCAATAAAAAGGAAGACTACACACGAGCCGTTAATAGCCAGAAATGTTTGCGTGTTTCTGGTAAGCACAACGATTTGGAAGAAGTAGGTATTGACACCTACCACCACACCATGTTCGAAATGCTGGGGAACTGGTCTTTCGGAGATTATTTTAAGCAAGAAGCAATTGGTTGGTCATGGGAGTTACTTACTGAGGTTTTCGGTTTACCGAAAGAGCGCCTTTATGTAACTGTTTTTGAAGGAGACAAAACTGATGGTGTGCCTTTCGACAAAGAGGCATTCGACTTTTGGAAATCGCATATTGATGAGGCCAGAATTCTGAATGGTGATAAAAAGGATAACTTCTGGGAAATGGGCGATACAGGGCCATGTGGGCCATGTTCTGAAGTTCATATCGACTTAAGAAGTGATGAAGAAATTGCTCAGAAACCGGGTAAGGATTTGGTGAATATGGACCACCCACAAGTGGTGGAAATTTGGAACCTTGTATTTATTCAGTTCGATAGAAAAGCAGACGGTAGCCTAGAAAATCTGCCTGCTAAGCACATTGATACAGGAATGGGCTTCGAGCGTTTGTGCATGGCCATGCAAGGCAAACTTTCGAATTACGACACCGATGTGTTTACTCCGCTTATTGAGAAAATAGCAAAAAAGGCAGGTGTAAATTATAAAGACAAAGAAGAAACGGATATAGCGATTCGCGTAATTGTGGATCACATTCGCGCCATTTCTTTTGCAATAGCCGATGGTCAGCTCCCATCTAATAACAAGGCGGGTTACGTAGTCCGCAGAATCTTGCGCAGAGCCGTTCGATATGGTTACACCTTCCTTAATTTTCAGGAGCCATTCCTTTACGAGTTGGTTGATGTATTGGCCGATCAGTATGAAGGCTTTTTTGATGAGTTAAGCGGGCAGAAAGACTTTATTGCTAAAGTTGTTCGTGAGGAAGAGAATTCATTCTTACGCACGCTGGAAAATGGCTTGAAACGTTTAGATCAAATTGAAAGCAAACTAACCAAAGAAGGCAAGAAGGAAATTGAAGGGAAAGAGGTTTTTGAACTCTACGATACGTTCGGCTTCCCTGTTGATTTAACTGCGCTTATTGCCCGTGAAAAGGGACTTGCAGTTGACGAAGCTGGTTTTCAGTCGGCTATGGCGGAGCAAAAGAACCGCTCGAAAGCAGATGCTGCTTCAGAAAAAGGAGACTGGATTCAGGTCGGAGATGATGAGCAGGTTGAGTTTGTGGGTTATGATGCTACAGAAGC
The DNA here is from genome assembly GCF_900111145.1 of Roseivirga pacifica. Classification (GTDB taxonomy): domain Bacteria; phylum Bacteroidota; class Bacteroidia; order Cytophagales; family Cyclobacteriaceae; genus Roseivirga; species Roseivirga pacifica. Next base: position 867,555 of record NZ_FOIR01000002.1, on the reverse strand, counting down.
TCAGGCGGAAATCATTAAATACCGCGAGATAAAAGATAAGAAAGGAAAGGTATTCCAAATTGTACTGAACAAAACGCCTTTCTATGGCGAAAGCGGTGGGCAGATTGGCGATACCGGTGTGTTGGTTGGCGATGGTGAAACCATCAATGTGCTCGATACACAAAAAGAGAACGACCTGATCGTTCACTTTACAAACAAATTACCATCCAAACCTGAGGCTAATTTTACAGCAAAGATCAATGCAGAAAGAAGAGCTTTGATTAAGAATAATCACTCTTCTACACACCTATTGCATTCGGCACTTCGAGAGGTACTTGGTGACCACGTGCAACAAAAGGGTTCTTTGGTTTCTGACCAATTATTGCGTTTCGATTTCTCTCACTTCCAAAAAGTGACCGATGAGGAAATTGAAAGAATTGAGCAGATTGTGAACGAGCACGTTCGCCAAAACATTAAGCTTGACGAAAGACGCAACGTACCAATTGAAGATGCAAAGGCATTGGGTGCAACCGCACTTTTTGGGGAGAAATATGGCGAGTTTGTGCGCGTGATTACTTTCGATCCTAAGTATTCGGTAGAGCTTTGTGGCGGTACGCACGTAAATGCTACGGGCGACATCGGTTTGTTTAAAATTGTGTCGGAAGGCGCGGTTGCAGCTGGTGTTCGCAGAATAGAAGCTTATACTGGCCCAGGTGCTTTCAACTATGTGCAAGAGCAAGAGAAGGCGCTGAAGTCGGTGAAGGATTTGCTTAAAAATCCAAAGGACCTTTCTAAGGCAATTGAGGGGTTGTTGGAAGAGCAAAAGAAGCTTTCAAAGGAAATTGAAGGACTGCACGCCAAGCAATCGGGTCAGGTGAAAACCGATTTGATAGCGAAGGCTGAAGATAAAGCCGGCATTAAAGTAATTGCGCAGCAAGTTACTTTGCCATCGGCCGATGCATTGAAAAAGCTTTCATTCGAATTAAAGAATGAAGTCGAAAATGTATTCGCAGTTTTGGCAGCCGATATTGCTGGGAAACCACAAATTGCTGTTGTAATTGACGAGGCTTTGGTAAAAGACAAAGGCTTGAATGCCGGTCAGATCATTCGTGATTTGGCTAAAGAAATTAAAGGTGGCGGTGGCGGTCAGCCTTTCTTCGCTACTGCGGGTGGAAAGGACTTGTCGGGACTACCTAAAGTAATTGAGAAAACGACCGAATTGGTTGCCACTTTTGAGTAAGATTCTAAAGCAACTTAATAGCGCTGGTTACGAGGCTACTATCGGGCTAGAGGTTCATGTGCAGCTAAATACTGCTACCAAAATCTTCTCGTCCGATGCCAATGGCTCTGATGCTGAACCGAACAGAAACGTATCTGTCATATCGCTGGGGCACCCAGGTACATTGCCGGTACTTAACGAGTCGGCTGTAGAAAAGGCCGTAATGATGGGCTTGGCTTGTGGTTGCGAGATTACCCGAAACGGACACTTCGCCCGAAAGAGCTATTTCTATCCTGATTTGCCAAAGGGTTACCAAACTACCCAAGACAAAACACCTATTTGTGTTGGAGGAAAGGTAGCGGCTTATGGAGAAAACTTAATTCAAGATGCCGTTGAATTGCATCATATCCATTTGGAAGAAGATGCGGGTAAGTCCGTACACGATGATGGACCAGATACGCTGATTGACTTAAACCGGGCTGGTTCTCCACTTATCGAGATTGTAACGGAGCCTTCTATTAAAAGCGCAGAAGTGGCTGCGGCTTTCCTTCAAGAGGTTAGAAGAATGGTTCGCTACTTAGAAATTAGCGAAGCCAATATGGAAAAGGGCGAATTGCGTTGCGATGCGAACATTTCCATTAAGAAGATTGAAGATACTGCTCTTGGAAACAAGGTGGAGATTAAGAATATGAACTCCTTTGCCCATGTGCGCAAGGCCATAAATTATGAGTTGGAACGCCAACTTGAAATGGCTGAAGCAGGAGAGGAGATTGCTGTTGAGACCAGGACTTTCGATCCTGCGCAGGGCAAAACTTATGGCATGCGCTTTAAGGAAACGATGAACGACTATCGCTACTTCCCTTGTCCGGATTTGCCTCCAGTGGTTATTACTAAGGAGTACCTTGAGGCGACCAAAAATGACATGGAGGTGACACCAGCAGCCATGAGAACCTTTTTTGAGTCGGCCAAACTGAACTTGCAGGATGTAGCATTGTTAACCGAAGAGAAGGAACTTGCGCTATATGCCAAAAGTGCGATAGAGGCTACCAGAAATGCGAAAGCTGTGGCCAACTGGTTAAACGGACCGATTCGGGCTTTGATGAACGAAAAAGGCTTGTCGATTAATGAATTGGGCGTTTCTGTAGCATACTTGGCTGAATTAATTCAGCTAGTGGAGGACGGTAAAGTGGTTTACCAAACTGCGGTGCAGCAATTGTTACCTGAGTTACAAAGCAAGCAAGAAGCGCCTGCTAAATTGGCCAAGGCCATGAATTTGATGGTTGCTGAAGACAGTTCTGAGCTGGAGGCAATTATTGATGAGGTATTGATATCTTTACCGAAAGAGGTGAAAGCCTTTAGAAATGGAAAGAAAAAGTTGATGGGGCTGTTTATGGGTGAAGTAATGAAAAAGAGCCGAGGAAAGGCCAACCCTAAGCAAGTACAGCCGTTGCTTCAACAAAAACTGAACGAGAAGAAATGAGGAAATTTTTTGCATTTGCAATGCTAGTTGCTTTGGTGGCATCATGTGCCGGTACCAAGCAAGACAACACAGTTAAAATTACCGGAACCATAGAAAATGCCATTCCGCAAGGAGAGGTGATATTGGAGAAGTTCCAGATCGGAGAGGTTAGCCCTGTTTTTACCGCTTATTCGGATCATAACGGCAATTTTGAAATCGAAACGACCATTGATGGCCCTGGTTTTTATCGCATCAATATCTATGGTAAGCAGTTCGAAACGCTTATTCTGGATGGTGAAGATTTGAAGGTAGAAGCTACAGGAGAAGTGGATGGCCCAATTAACGTGACTGGCTCTGACGATATGCAGTATATTAACGAACTGTACGATTACCTTGGGGGCTATCAGGAGAAGGTGCAGGATTTTAACCAGCGCTATATCCAGGCTAGAAATAGTGGCGACACACAATTGGTTGAAGACCTAACAACCGAAGGTTTAGCTATGGAAGCGGAAAAAGTAAAGAAGCTAAAGGAGATGGCTTGGAATTATGAGAGTTCGCTGGTTTCGCTTTTAATCACTGATTTTATTCCGAATAAAACCGATGAGTTTTTGTTTTTAGACTCTCTTTCTCAAAAGCTACAGAAGGAGCTGCCTAGCTCAAAAGATGTGCAGTTTTTCTCAACTCAACTCGAGAACTTCAGGCCGGCAATTAATGTAGGCGATATTGCCATGGACATTACGCTGCCAAATCCTGATGGTGAAATGATGAGTCTTTCTGATTTGCGTGGAAAATACGTGCTCCTCGATTTTTGGGCAGCTTGGTGTGGGCCATGTAGAAGAGAGAACCCGAATGTGGTGAACCTTTACAATAAGTATAAAGACGATGGTTTTACAGTCTTCTCTGTAAGCCTTGACAGGGGCAAGGATAAGTGGGTTGAAGCGATTGAAAAGGACGGGTTAGTTTGGCCTAATCACGTGTCAGACCTAAAGTATTTCCAAAGCGAAGCTGCAATTCAATACAAAATCAATGCGATTCCATTTGCCTTATTGCTCGACCCAGAAGGGCGCGTAATCGGCAAGAATCTTAGGGGGCAATTCTTAAGAGATAAGCTGGAAAGTATTTTTGGTGAATGAGAATAGTAATTTACCCCCCAAAAAAAAGATAGATTGAAGCGCCTTCCGGAGCGCTTCAATCGTTTCTAAGCACCTCTGTTGGGTTAATTTTTATAGCATTCCTAATTTGCCAGAATACAGCTAGCCCAACTATCAAAACAAAGCATAGAATGGTTAGTATGAAAAGCTCAGACGAAACCTCAGTTCTGTATACAAAAGATGTTAACCAGTCCTCCAGAAGGTGATAGGATAATGGGAAAGAGATAAGGCTAGATAGTAAAAGTACCTTCCAAATGTTTAAGGTGAGCAATTTGGTCAAGGTACCAGCACTTGCTCCGAGTACTTTTCTAATGCCTATTTCCTTCATTTTAATTTGAATCAAATAGGTGAGAAGCCCAACCAACCCAAGGCAAGATATAACAACCGCAACCCCAGTAAATATGCCAAAGAGCTGTCCCATTTTAAGCTCATCGGTGTAGATCTTAGCTATTCTATCATCCATAAACTCTGCTTGAAATGGTTGTTCTGGGAAAATCTTGTTCCATTCTGACTCAATTTTAGCAATGGAGGCCACGCGGTTCTCTGGCTTTAGTTGAATAGCAACCTTTTTTATCATACCGGGTAGATATTCATCAAGCGCAGCCTGCATGTAGAGGGCTGGTTCAATTTGGCTCTTAAGAGACCCGATTGGGAAGTTTTCTACTATTCCGATAACCTTACTCTGTGTTGCGCCATAGAGCTTGAACTCTTTACCTAAAGGATGTCCTTCTTTTACGTTTTCCACCATTGCCTGATTCATCAAAACGTGGTTAGGTTTGTTTCTATCATCAGTGTAAAAGCCATGGCCTTCAGCAATGCTTAACCCCATTAGGTCTAAAAAGTGTTCGTCAATTACATAAAAACCAAAGCTCTCTTTGAATTCATCTGTACCTAAACCACTTCTGCCGTAATCCACAGGTCCAGGAGCAAACGATGCAAAGCTCAGGCGCTCAATTTCTGGGAGTGAGGCAAGTCTGTGCTCAATGGCTCTTTTTTTGTCTCCAATTTTTCCACTTACAATTATCACATTACTGAGATGGTCTAGATTGTGGCTTTTGTTGATGAACTGTAGTTGTTTTAAAAAGGTGAGGCTTCCTACGATCAAAAATGTAGAAATAGCAAATTGCATGGCCATAAGGCTCGTTCTAAGTAATTTGCTTTTAGGAGAAACTTCTGATTTACCTTTTAATAACTGACTGAATTTGGTTGTGGAGAATAGGAAGGCAGGGTAGAGCGATGCCAGCGCTACTAGGACAAAAAGCGCCAAAATACTTAATACAATCAGCCAAGTCTGCATATTGGCTGTTAATTGCATTTGTAGGCCAATGTAGCTTTCAATTCTAGGTAAAAGGAATGCTATGAATACGCCACTTAGCAAAATGGATATTCCACCAATTATAAAGGACTCGCACAATAGCTGGCTTATTAAGTTATGCTTAGTGGCTCCCATGGCATGTTTAATGCCTACCTCATGTGTTCGTTTTAAGGTGAGCGCAGTAGTGAGGTTAACATAGTTTGCCACAGCCAAAAGAAGAATAACTAAGCCAACAATTTTAAAGATGAGAACTGTTTGTGTGTCTAATGAATCGATGAAGCCGCTAGATATTTTGGGATTGTTTTTAATCTCATTTAAAGTTCGGAAGACATAGGTGTTGCTTAGGTGACTCTCTTTGTCTGTATAGTTTTTTAGGTTTTCAGGTATTTTTTGAGCCAAGGCGTTTCTATCCGTACCTTTTTGTAGTTTGAAGTATGCCGACAATGAAACTGATAGGCCTCCATTCAGGCCTGAAAATCGGTCATAGTTGCCTAATTGATTAATAATTTGGGGCGAATAACTGGAGTTTATAGGTTGGTCACGGAAAATGCCAGCAACATGTTTTTTTCTACTCTTTTTGTTATAGGTGAGTGTTAGTTCTTTACCCAGTGCTTCTTGTGGAGAAGAGAAAAGTTTAGCCGCCATGGATTCCGATAATAATACCGTGGCTGGTTCTTTCGGAAATGGCTCTCCAAGAACGGTTTCTAACTGGAAAATGTCCATAAAGTCTGGCTCTACCGATAATACTTGCTCGGTAAAACTATCTGGATTCCCAGTGAAGGACACTTCCATAACTAATGAACTCATTCGAGACATTCGTTCTATTTCAGGAATATCCTTCTTGAGTAAATATGGAATTCCTGAATGAATGCCCATGCTTTCATTACCATCCCTTATGATATTTAACCTCACAATACCTTCTGGGTTTTCCAAGAAATTGTCCTTTTGATAATGGTTAAATACAAAGAGATAAATCAATGAAAAACAGGTGAAGCCAAGCGTTAAGGAGGCAATATTTAGGGCTTGATATACGCTGTGTTTTTTTATGGAACGAAAGCTGTATTTAAGGTTAAATAGAAATAGGTTATTCATTGTTTTTGACTTTTGTGTGTTTCTCCTGCTTCGGGGTATCAAACTGATTAACCTCAGTAAATCGAGTAGATAGTATAAGTTGGCGCGTGTTCTGCCATACTTTTTGTAGTTCCCCAAGTAATCTTCGAGTAGGTCGCCTTCAAGTTCTTCCATTGGCGTATTGCTGAACATTTTGCTTAGCAATTTTTGGAGTAGGCGAGGAGGTGTGGCTTGTCTCATGTGTTTAGGGCATTGAGAATTGAACTTGGAATGTCTTTCCATAATCGTGACCTTGTTTCATTTATCTCCGACAGAGACTTTAGTCCGAAGGCCGTTACCGAGAACAACCGTTTTCTTTTTCCGCCCCTCACTTGGCTAGCCTCTCCCAATTTCGATTGTAAGAGACCTTTGTCTTCCATACGGTAAAGGGTAGTATGAATTGCACTAATGTTCATGCGTCTATTCGTTCGATTCTCTACCTCTTCTTTAATATCCAGTGCGTAAGCATCATTCTCCAAAACGCATATTGTTAAAAGGACTAGTTCTTCGAATTCACCAATGCCTGTTCGTTTCATATTATACAATAATGTAAATAATATTAATAAGAACAAAAACTAAACAAATCGAATAGGTGGTACGGTGAAAGGTTTACCCCAAAAAGATAGATTGAAGCGCTTTCCAGAGCGCTTTTTTCCTTTCTACATCTTGAGCAATAGCCGTAAGGGAATCGCAGCTAAGGTAGGTTTTGTGGCCATCTTGTTTGGGTGAATAGAGTGTCTCACCCTTTAGTTTATCGAACTTATTGCTGCCAAAGCAAAGTACTTGCTTGTGGTTTTGTTCGGCAAGTAGTGCTTCAATACTATCTGCTTCAACATCGGCAATGTTGGCGACTAGCACATCGTTTTCTCCTCTTTTAACCGATGAAAGGACTTTGTATAAGAATTCTTTGGATGCGGTATCCAGAATTGGCTCGCTCGACTCTACAAAAATCACACAGCCTTTAAGGTTTTGGCCTTCTGTCGGTATTGGCTTAATTGTGATTGCTTCTTGAGGCTCTTCAACCATTTGAGGACTACTGTCTTCTTCAGCTGTAGCGGAAGCTACTTCTGGAGTAGTAGTTTCTACTGCGGCTGGGGTCTGCTCCTCACCGGCAATTACATAAATTGGCTCGGTAATAAAGTGGGGGAGGAAGTCAGAAGAATCAGTCATAAAGTGAAGTTATGTCGATTCGGGCGTTCCAACAATAAAATGCCGAGAAATTACTTCTTGGTTGGATCGAAGAAGAGGTTTTTCAACTCTGTAGCATCTTCTGCTTTCATACGCTTGGCAAGCACCAATCGCAATTGTCTTCTTCTAAGTGCGCCATCGTAAAGTTCTTGCTCCTCAGGGGTTTGAGGTACCAACTCCGGAACATCAATTGGTCTTCCGCCTTGGTCTACAGCTACGAATGTAAAGAATGCACTGTGGCTTTTAAACTTGGTGCCCGAAGGGATGTTTTCAGCATAAACTTCCACGTAAACTTCCATTGAAGAGTTAAAGCCACGGGTAACCTTGGCTTCAAGGGTAACCACATCACCTAACTGAATCGGGTTTTTGAACGAAATGTTATCGGCCGAAGCAGTTACTACTATGCGGTTGGAGTGCTTTTGCGCAGCTATGGCAGAAACAACGTCCATCCAATGCATCAAACGTCCACCCATTAAGTTATTTAATGTGTTAGTGTCGTTAGGGAGTACCAATTCTGTCATGGTTACTCTTGAGTCTGCAGAAGTCTTTGGTTGTTTGGCCATAATAAATTCGTTACAGTGCAAAATTAGTTAATGAACTCCGAATAAAAACGTTGTGGTGTTAATTTATTTGAAATATAATATGTATTTATAAATTAACATGTGTTTGTATTAATATTTAAAAGTATTAATATATGTTATTTCCAACCTTTGTCTCCAAGTAGTGGTACGAACTTAAAGTCGTGGAAGCTCTCTGAGCTGATCTTCTTTTCAGTAACCTTATTTATTCGCAGCATTTGTTGGGTTTTGGCATTGCCCACAGGAATTACCAAACTACCACCAACTTTCAATTGGTCTATTAGGCTATCGGGCACAGTAGGGGCGCCAGCAGTAACAATAATCTTGTCGTACGGGGCGAACCTTTCCAAGCCTTTAGAGCCATCGCCATAAAAGAAGTTGGGCGAGTAGCCCATTTTGGGCAGAAAGCTTTTTGTTCTTAGGTAAAGCTCCTTTTGATATTCAATGGTGAAAACATCGGCACCCAACTCCAATAACACAATGGCTTGATAACCAGATCCTGTGCCAATTTCCAATACTTTGTCACCTGGTTTTATGTTCAATAGTTCCGACTGAAAAGCAACGGTGTAAGGCTGAGAGATGGTTTGTCCGGCTCCAATGGGGAAGGCCTTGTCTTCGTAGGCGTGTTCCAAAAAAGCATTCTCAAAGAAGAAGTGGCGCGGGATTCTGCCAATAGCGGCTAAAACCCGCTGATCCTTAATTCCTTTACTTTCTACCAGCTTAACCAACTGGCGCCTCATTCCTTTGTGCCTGTAACTATCTACCATATGAACCCACAAATCTATTGCTTTTAGCTGGGTTCGCATAGCAGATTTTGGCTTAAAGCTACTGGGAACAAAAAACGCTTTTCGGGGATTATATCTTCAGCTTAATGATTAACATTGCCCTATGTTTACCGGAATAATTGAAACCCTTGGAGAAGTAGTTGCTATTGAGCGAGATGGCTCCAATCTGCATTTTGATGTGAAAAGTGACGTGAGCCACGAGCTTAAAATTGACCAAAGCGTAGCGCACAATGGCGTTTGCCTTACAGTAGTGCAGTTGGCGGATGGCGTACACCGCGTAACAGCTATTGACGAGACGCTTCAGAAAACTACTTTGGGAAATTGGGAAGTAGGCACGCTGGTAAATATTGAGCGCTGCATGGTTGCCAATGGCCGATTTGACGGGCATGTGGTGCAAGGCCACGTAGACCAAATAGGAACAGTTGAAGCGGTTGATGAACAGGATGGAAGTTGGCTTTTCGATTTTTCCTACGACCCTAGCTTGGGCAATGTAACGGTAGAAAAAGGCTCTGTTTGTGTAAATGGCACAAGTTTAACTTGTTTCAATTCGGAAGAAGGCCGTTTTCGTGTAGCCATTATTCCTTATACATATGATCACACTTGTTTTAAAACTTTAAAGCAAGGGGATAAGGTGAACCTTGAATTCGATATTATAGGTAAGTATGTAAAACGCCTGCTCGGCCAGTCATGAAGGTAAAGTTTGAGCTTATACCACATGTTTTAAAATTCACCTTCAAGGCGGGGACATCTCGTGGTGCGCTAACCGAAAAACCAACCTGGTTTATAAAAGCCATTGGCGAAAATGGAACAATAGGTTGGGGAGAAGCGAGTCCGCTGAAAGGCTTAAGTGAGGACTTTTCGGATACCTACCAGTCGGAATTAGCAAAACTCCTTGATGAGGTTGGTGAGCTTGATATTCCCAAAACAGCGACCGAGGTCCTGGCTTTTGTGCAAGCACAGGTTCCGTCAGATAAACCATCTATGAGGTTTGGGCTAGAAACAGCGCTGCTAGATTTGATTTATGGCGGTGACTTCACCATTTTTCCGGGTGACTTTCGCAACGGAAAATACCGCATGCCCATTAACGGTTTGATATGGATGGCTGATGAGGCCACCATGCAAAAGCAAATTGAGGAAAAGCTGAAAGCTGGCTTTAATACTATTAAAATGAAAGTAGGTGCCATTAATTTCGATCAGGAAATGGCTTTGCTCGAAGGCATCCGTAAACGCTATTCAGCTAGCGATATTACGCTTAGGGTCGATGCCAATGGTGCTTTTTCTGAAGCTGATGTACGGGATAAGTTAACTGCTTTGGCCAGCTTGGAACTTCATTCTATTGAACAACCCATCAAACCCCGTCAGCTTGATTTAATGGCTGAGCTTTGTGACGAAGAAATACTCCCTATAGCCTTAGATGAAGAACTAATTGGTGTTCATTCCATTCAGGGTAAAGCCGCACTTTTAGAGCAAACAAAGCCTCAATATATTATTCTAAAACCATCATTAGTAGGGGGTATACTGGCTTGCAAAGAGTGGATTGAGGTGGCAGAATCATACGGTATAGAATGGTGGATGACTTCTATGTTAGAATCAAACATTGGGTTGAACGCCATTGCACAGTTTACCGCAACTTATAAGCCTGAACTTCCACAAGGGTTGGGTACCGGCCAACTTTATTATAATAATATAGAGTCTCCTTTGGAAATAAGGAGAGGGGAGTTGTTGTACAATGCCAGCGCCAGTTGGAAAATGTAGCTTGAATAGAGTTTAGTGTTCTTTACTTCTTGTTTTGGGTTGTTTTAGGGATTAGGTGCCTAATAAGTTGAAAACGGAACCTACTTTCGTTAAATTTACAGATATCCACGCGAAACTACTCTCTCCATGAATTATCAACTTTTTGATGCCGGTGACAACAAGGTGTTGCTGGGACCAGAAGGTATTGCCTGTAAAAAGGGTGAGGCTTCTGCACATTCTAATACGCAGTATTACATCATTCGTATTCCTCAAACCTTAGATACAAACCTGAACCCAGAAAACAACTACCATATTGTGGTAAACAATGAGATAGGCTTTGCTTATTACAGAACGCTAAGCGGAATTGGCACGGATCCCTTTTTGAATGTTGTCCGCAAGTTTGTTCCGCCCTATGAATATGAGGCAATCGGAGCAGAGGCTACTCACAGAGGGCTTAAATTGATACTTTCTGATAAAGATTATTTGCTGACAGATAACGTGACGAAAGAGGATGGTGGAACTTATGAGCGCGTGGAGCTCTATCTTTCACCCGATGAAGTGTATAATTCAAGAGGCTATGTAGAAAATGGCATCACAACAGAGCTAAATCTATTAGAGTCATTCGAAACAGATAAGGAGTTGGTGGCGTATTTTACCAGATGGAAAAAGGAGCCAAGCGATTTTCGAGCAAAGAGAGACACTGCTCCAAAGGCCAGGGTACTCAAGGTAGCCTCAGTGGTTGGCCTTATTTGCGCAATATTCTTTACCTTAAAAGCATGTTCCGACATCGGTTTGTAGTACTGTTAGCACTCCTTTTTTATACACAGCTTAGTTTTGCTCAAAAGCAAGGGTTCCTCACGGTCGATACTTTGGCATTTATCGAGTGGAATGAAGACCGACCAATTTCATGGGAAGATTATGGCGTTCGTACATTCGGCAAAAAGCCATCTAGCTTTGCAATCACCTCGGTAACACATTCCGTTAGGGGAGGCCTTAAGAATGGTGAACCCAACTTTCAGGTAAAGGTTTTGTTTGTGAAAAAAGACTCGTGGACATCGGATACAACGAATGTGAGACTTTTTGAACATGAGCGATTACACTTTGACTTAGCCGAATTGTATGGCCGGAAAATCAGAAAACAGATTGTTATGCTCGGTAATCAAGGGATAGATAAGCTGAGTGTGTATAAGCGTTACGTTCGCCTGCTTTTAGACGAATACAAAAGAAAATCAATGGATTACGATGCCGAAACTAGGCACGGAGCATTCTTCGACCAACAACAGGAATGGGAAGAATTTGTACACCATGAGTTAGAAAGGCTGATTGATTTTAAATTCAATTAAATAAACATATGTTGTTTTATTCATTTAAAATAAACTCATTTCTTTTTTTAGGAGTTTCTTTTAATTATCTTTTTGACTTAATTTCAATTTTACAACGGTAAAAAGTGTCCACAGAGCCCATAGTTAAGGAATATTCGAATGGCGAAATCACTGTTGTATGGAAGCCTCAGGCTTGTATACATTCTGGTATTTGCTTGCGAGGATTGCCCGAGGTTTTCGATCTCAAAAAAAGACCATGGGTAACGATGGATGCTGCTTCTTCAGAAGCAATTGTAGGCTTGGTGCGCGACTGCCCCTCAAAAGCCCTTTCTATAAAAGGAGTTAAGTTTAAAGAGGAGGATAGGAGTGAAACCCAAGTAAATTTAATACACGGTGGCCCATTGATTATTAGAGGCGGGGCTACTGTAACGAATAGAAACAAGGAAGAAGTTTTCCATGAAACGGTGTCCTTTTGCAGGTGTGGCAGATCCAACAAATTTCCCTACTGCGATGGTACACATGCTCAACCCAAAGCGAAATAAGAATTATGGCTGTTACGATTAAAGATATAGCAACTGCACTGCGGATTTCACCATCCACAGTTTCTCGGGCGCTCAACGATCACCCGAACATATCGGAGGAAACTAAAAAGCAAGTGGCTGCTAAGGCCAAGGAGATGAAATACCAGGCCAATTTTATTGCTGCCGGGTTAAGAACAAAGCGTTCCAACTCCATTGGTATTTTGGTGCCCCACATCACCTCTAGCTTCTTTGCATCGGCAATCGATGGCATCCAAAAGATTGTAAGCGACCACGGTTATTACTCTATCATATGTCAATCGAATGAAGATTACCACAACGAAATAGACCAGATCAGGTCTTTGCTTTCGTGTAAAGTGGAAGGCATCATTCTTTCTATTGCTAGCGATACAAAGGTGTTTGAGCACCTTGAAACGCTAGAGGCATACGATACGCCTTTCGTGTTCTTCGATAGGATTGCACCGGGTTTTGATACGCCAACCGTAGAGGCGAACGATTTTGCCGGAGGTTTTCAGGCGGTAGAGCATTTGATCAAGCGTGGTAGAAAGCGCATTGCACACCTTGGTGGCCCGGGACTTTTGGGTATTAGTAAAAGCCGCTACGAAGGTTACCTTGAGGCTTTGAGAACGTATGATTACGAGGTAAATGAAGACTTTGTAGTGTTTACCGATCCGGACGAAAAGCACGATGCCATTATCGAGAAAATGTTCGAAGATCCTAAGAATATGCCAGATGCGCTCTTTACGTTTAGTGATGAGTTGGCGGTAGAGTCGATTCTAAAGCTGAAGAGAATGGGCTACAATATTCCGAGAGATGTGTCGGTTGTTGGTTTCGGAAATAGTAACCTTTGTGAAATTGTAGAGCCGAACCTTACGAGTGTAACACACGAGCCAATTAAAATGGGCGAGGCTGCGGCAGAGTTGCTTTTTAAGGTGATTCAGAACCGTCACATTCCTCCGCACCAGAAAAACCAGAAATTCGATTCTCGTGTAATCATTAGAGATTCTTCGAGATAAATAGGAAATATATACTGGCCTATCGTCAGGAAGAAAAGCTGAACGGTTAAGATCGTTCGGCTTTTTTATTGGCCATTTGTCTGGTACTTCAATTTCCTTAGCCACACTTTCGCTTACTATCTTTCCAAAAGTTTAGAACTTTTGGAAAGGTGAAGCCTCATAAACCATTCGCAAACGATTTCCTCCATCCGTTAATTTGTAACGATTTGCGTGCCGCTCAGCCATAATTTCTTGTAGCTTAGAGGTGGACTTAGTAACAATGAAATGGAGGACTCATTGATTAACTAAACCAACTTTATGACTTTTAAGTATTTAACAGGCTTATGTTTGACAGGAGCCTTGTTTGGGCTGTTTTCTTGTACGGATGCTAACAAGCCCATTTGGCAAGATGAATTTGATGGTGACACATTAGATGAATCTAAGTGGACGGCCTATGTGGGAGATGGCTGCCCACAAATCTGTGGTTTTGGTAACCACGAACTTCAGTATTATACGGATAACCCCGAGAATGTAAAGCTAGAGGATGGAAAGCTGGTAATAACTGCCAGAAAGGACTCCATGAAGAATAGCGCCTACACTTCGGCCAAATTGGTAACCCAACATAAAGGCGATTGGAAGTACGGTAGGATAGAGGTGAGAGCGAAAATTCCCAGCGGTAAGGGCAATTGGCCTGCTATCTGGATGTTGCCAACCAAGAACAGCTATGGCGGCTGGCCCCGTAGTGGCGAAATCGATATTATGGAGCACGTGGGCTACGACCAAGGCAATATGCACGGAACAGTGCATACAGAATCGTTTAACCATATAAAAGGCACACAAAAAGGCGATTCAATTCAGATTGCCGATATCTCAGATAAGTTTCATGTCTATGCCATTGAATGGTCAGCCAATAAGATTGATTTTTTTATGGATGATGAACACTATCACACCTTCGAGAACACGGGTAATGGCCCTGACGATTGGCCCTTCGATCAGCCCTTCTATTTAATTCTGAACCTAGCCGTTGGAGGGGACTGGGGTGGGAAATATGGCGTTGCAAACGATATCTTTCCAAACCGTTATGAAATTGATTATGTTCGGGTCTTCGAATTGCCAGCGGCAGAGTAACCCGATTGAACATTAAGTAAATCTTATGCTAGATCTTGTAAGTTTAGACTACGTTTTCCTCATTGGGTATTTCCTGATTGTTTTTGGTATTGCTGCATGGGCAACTTTTAAAGAAAAAGTAAACTCCTCTTCTTCAAACTATTTTCTGGGTGGAAAAAATGTGGGCTGGTTCGTAATTGGCGCCTCACTTTTCGCTTCGAACATTGGTTCGGAACACTTGGTGGGCTTGGCTGGTAGCGGTGCTTCTTCGGGCGTTGCAGTAGGCCAGTTCGAAGTGATTGCCGGCTTTATGCTGCTGCTCTTAGGTTGGGTTTTTGTCCCTTTCTATGTACGCAGCGGTGTTTTTACAATGCCCGAATTCTTGGAGAAAAGATACTCGAGTGGCGCTAGAACATATCTTTCTTGGATATCGATTGTAGCCTATGTACTCACTAAAATTTCTGTAACTATAGCCGCTGGTGGAATCGTTTTCGAAGCCATTGGTGTACCTTTTTGGACGGGGGCTATAATCATAGTTGTAGCCACCGGTATCTATACCATTTTTGGTGGGCTCAAGGCCGTGCTTTATACGGATATGATTCAAATGTTTGTACTAATTGGCGGTTCCGTAGCTATTACATTCTTTGGGTTATCGAAGCTTGGCGGTTGGGGAGAGCTACAAGCCACAGTTGGCGATAGCTTCTTTGATATGTGGCAGCCAATGGATCATCCGGACTTTCCGTGGACGGGTATTCTGTTTGGCGCACCAATCTTAGGGCTATGGTACTGGTGTACCGATCAATACATTGTGCAGCGTGTACTTTCGGCCAGAAATATTGAGCAAGCCCGAAAGGGAACCATTTTTGGCGGTTTCTTAAAAATGCTACCGGTTTTTCTATTCGTATTGCCGGGTATTATCGCCTATGGCCTTTCTCAGCAAGGCTATTTTGAATTAGAAAGTAACGATCAGGCGCTTATCGTAATGGTTAAGAACATGGTGCCGGCAGGGGTGAGAGGTTTAGTGTTAGCTGGTTTGCTTGCAGCGCTAATGAGCTCCCTTTCCTCTGTATTTAACTCTTGTTCTACCTTATTTACCATTGACGTATACAAACGTTGGAAACCTGAAACGAGCGAAAAGAAATTGGTAGTTATAGGTCAGGTGGCCACGGTTATTATGGTGGGAATAGGCATTGCTTGGATTCCTTTCATGGCCAATGTTTCTGATCAACTGTTTGTTTACCTACAAAGTGTTCAGGGGTACATTTCGCCACCAATTGCAGCAGTATTCCTATTGGGTATTTTCTTTAAAAGACTGAATGCCAAAGGCGCTATGTCGGCCTTGCTTTCTGGTTTTGTACTAGGAACATTAAGGTTTGTACTCGAAATGAATAAGGCTGGACTAACCGAAGGAACCTTCTGGCATACATTCGCCACCATTAACTTCTTACATTTTGCTGCACTCTTGTTTGTTGTTTGTGCTACCATATTGGTGATTGTTTCGCTTATGACAGCGCCACCTGCACCTGAGAAGACAGAAGGCCTTACTTACGATAGAAAGACCAAAGGAAAGGCAAAAGGCAGTCGATTGGATATTCTTTTGACAGTTATTCTAATTGCCATTATTTTAATGATGTGGACATATTTTAGCTAGAAATGGATATGAGTAAACATTATAAAGTTGCCGTTGTAGGCCCAATTCCAAGAGATCACATCACTACTTTTCGTGGCGAAGTGATTGAAAAATACGGTTGTATTACGCACCCTACCATCGGTTTGGCCCAACTGATGAATGGAAATGGAACGGTTTATCCTGTTTCTCATATTCGAAAGCAAGACATGGCTGCTGTAAAGGAAATCTTTGCGCCTTACAAGGCCATAGACATGGCAGGGGTTTCTGATGAAGCGGATAGTGGCGATGTGATCAAGCTAAAGTTCTTGGATCAGAATTTTAGAGAAGAGAAGCAAACGGCATTTATGAATCCGATTATGCCAAGTGATATGGCGCCTTTTCTGGATTGCGATGCTTTCGTTTTTGTGCCTATTACTGATCATGAAATTGTGCTCGACACAGTTAAATACCTGAAAGAGCACAGCAAAGGCACCATTATATTCGATGGGCACGGGCCAACCCATACCATGACCATTGGTGGCAACAGACACAAAAAGTTTTGGGTAGACCGAGACTTATGGCTGCCGTATATCGATGTGTTAAAGATGAACCTGGAAGAATCGTGGTGCACCTGGTTCAGAAATGAATATAAGGAAGAAGAAATGACCGATTTGCTCGATGATATTGGGCAAGATCACCTTCGCCCTATGGCAGACTATATTCTGGATAGAGGGCCGAAGGCGCTAATAATAACAACAGATGCCAGTGGGTGTAAGGTGTTTACTAAACCCAATGGCGAATTAAAAGAGGAGTTTGTTCCGTCCATCTTTATGGAAAACGTGGTAGACACTACCGGCTGTGGCGATTCGTTTGCAGGTGGTTTGGCCTACGGACTGATGGATGGAGCAGACAATTTTATTTTGGGAGCCATGTATGCAAATGCATTGGGCGCACAACGCACGCAAGGGACGACATTCGAGGTTTTTAAAAGCCTTACGAATACTGAGGAGATGATGAGAGAGCATTACCCAAATTTTAAATGAATATAGCCAACACCAAAGCATGCATTTTTGACCTGGATGGTGTCATAGTTGACACTGTGCCAGCTCACTTTGTAGCCTGGAAATCGATTGCCGATGAACTGGGCGTACCCTTTAACGAAGAAGATAATGAGCACCTGAAAGGGGTGAGCAGAATCGATTCGATGAAGAAGATTCTTTCCATGGGAAACTTAACGAAAACAGAACAAGAGATTCTGGAATTGACCCAACGAAAGAATGATATTTATGTAGAGATCATTTCGAAAATGACGCCTGCGGACATTCTGCCGGGAGTAACAGATTTTATTCAGTTATTGAAAGATAACGGGGTGAAGATTGCCATTGGCTCTTCCAGCAAAAACACGCCAGTAATTTTGAAGTGTGTAGGGTTGCAAAACGAATTTGAGGCCATAGTTGATGGCAACGGAGTGACCCATTCTAAACCAGACCCTGAAGTGTTTTTGAAAGGGGCGGAGGCACTTGGTGTAGCACCTGCCGAATGCGTGGTTTTTGAAGACGCCATTTCTGGTGTGGAAGCTGCCAAAAGAGGCGGTATGAAATGCATTGGTGTGGGCGACCCAGCAATATTGCATGAGGCGGATCTGGTGATTGCCGACATGACACATATGACACTTGAGACCTTTAACGCTATAGCAAATGAAGAATTACATTAAGCACGATCCTTGGTCGATTATCGAGGAAGGCTTTGTACCTGAGTACAATCAGATATCTGAAAGTATCTTCAGTTTAGGCAACGGAATGTTTGGCCAGCGCGCCAACTTCGAGGAAAAATACTCTGGCGAAACCCTGTTGGGTAACTATGTTGCTGGTGTTTATTACCCTGATAAAACCCGTGTAGGCTGGTGGAAGAATGGGTATCCTGAGTATTTCGCTAAAGTGTTAAATGCAGCCAACTGGGTAGGCATTAACATTAACCTAGCTGGTGAAGAACTAGACTTAGCTACTGCTGAAGTTTCGAACTTTCGCAGAGAGCTTAACATGAAAGAAGGCTGGCTAAAGCGTAGCTTTGAGGCCAAACTTCCTTCCGGCAACAAGGTAAAAGTAGAAGCGACAAGGTTCTGCAGCATGGCCCGAACCAAGGTTGGCGCTATTGCCTACACGGTTACACCGCTCAACTTCTCAGGCGAAGCACAAGTAACGCCTTACGTAGATTTTGATGTGATGAATGCCGACTCTAACTACGATGAAAAATTCTGGGTAGAGCAGGAAAAAGAGGCTGATCTTGAGTTTTCGTACGTATTGGCCAGCACCAAGAAAACTGACTTTTGGGTAGCTACTGGAATGGAGTTTTCCATTGAAGGCGCATGGACACAGTCGGCTAAAAGTGCGGTAGAGCGCGAAAAATACGTGGAAGTAACCGAAACCGGAACCATCGAAGAGGGTAAGTCTTTCACAATTTATAAGTACGCAGCCAACATTTCGTCAATGTATTTTGACAAGAACGAATTGGTGAATGTGTGTAAGCAAGAGGTGGAAGGTGCTGTAACTGCGGGTTTCGATGCTTTGCTTCAAGAACACAAAGATGCTTGGGCCAGCAAGTGGGAAAAAAGTGATATTATAATCGAAGGCGATGTATCTGCACAGCAGGGAATTCGCTTCAATATATTCCAGCTTAACCAAACCTACACTGGTGAGGATGAAAGACTGAACATTGGCCCTAAAGGCTTTACAGGTGAGAAATATGGTGGTAGTACTTATTGGGATACCGAGGCATACTGCCTGGCATTCTACTTGGCTACATCAGACCAAGAAGTAGCTAAAAACTTGGTGCTTTACCGCTACAAGCATTTACAAAAAGCCATCGAAAATGCTGAAAAGCTAGGCTTTAAGAATGGTGCGGCACTTTACCCAATGGTAACCATGAATGGCGAAGAGTGCCACAACGAGTGGGAAATCACCTTCGAAGAAATTCATAGAAATGGTGCTATTGCATACGCCATTTTCGACTACATCAATTATCATGGTGATGAGGATTACCTGATCGATTATGGGTTGGAAGTACTGATCGCAATCTCTCGTTTCTGGGCGCAGCGTGTACACTGGTCGAAGAATAAAGGCCAGTATGTTATGCACGGGGTTACCGGACCAAATGAGTACGAAAACAACGTAAACAACAACTGGTATACTTCTAAAATGGCCTTGTGGACGCTAGAGTATACTTTGGAAGGTTTGGCCAAATACGAAGGAACCGACAAGCTGAATGCGCTGCTACAAAAGTTGAACTTTAAAGGAGCCGAGGAAACTGAGAAGTGGGAAGATATTCTCGAGAACATGTACCTGGGTTACGATGAAGAAAAAGGCGTATTCCTTCAGCAAGATGGTTTCTTAGACAAGGATTTGATGCCAGTAGGTGATATTGCAGCAGGTGAAAGACCAATCAACCAAAACTGGTCTTGGGATAGAATTCTACGCTCTTGCTTTATCAAACAAGCCGATACGCTACAGGGAATTTACTTGTTCGAAGATGAGTACGACCTGGAAACCATAGAGCGCAACTTCGATTTCTATGAACCAATGACGGTGCATGAATCATCGCTTTCGCCATGTGTGCACTCTATTTTGGCTGCTAAGTTGGGTAGAAAAGAGAAGGCCTACGAAATGTACTTGCGTACTGCTAGGCTCGATTTGGACGATTACAATAACGACACAGAAGATGGTTGTCACACTACTTCAATGGCCGGTACTTGGATGTCCTTCGCGAAGGGTTTTGCGGGTATGCGTGTAAGAAACGGAGAGCTTTACTTTAACCCATTCTTGCCAGACCATTGGGATGGTTATTCTTTCAAAATTAAGTTTAGAGAGAGAAACCTGACCATTGCTGCGAGAAAAGGAGAAGTAGAAATTTCTAACGAATCTGCGGAGGCATTAAAGCTTTACGTGTTTGACAAAGCACGAGAGGTTGGCGCGAACGCCAGCGTAAAAGTAGCGATGTAAATTGCTTAGGACTTTTATAAAAAGGGCACTTCAAAATAAATTGAAGTGCCCTTTTCTGTTTTGTAAACAATTTGTGCATGGTCGCTTTGGTGAGGACACTAAAGCTGGCGGTATGAGGAGGTCTCATCATCGTTTTTAACAAGGATGTGTGGAAGGTAGATTTGTAATCGACATTAAGCCCATGCTCACCGATTAACGGATAACCGATAACTAATCCACTAATGACCAGTGACCAATCAACTAGTTAACCCTCAGTTCCTAAAGGGATGCTCCTGATTTCTGTTTAACTGGTATACCGATAACCAATTACGGTGCAATCTGTTGGAGATTCTTTCGGTCGTTCATTAGCCTTGTTGGCTTATGAACTTCCTCAGAATGACGGTAAAAAGGGCTTTCGCGGTTTCCTAGCTATGAACTTTGAACCATGACTGAAACCCCGTTCCCCGATTAACGAATAACCGATAACTAATCACCAGTGACCAATTTCCCAATCAACCACTTCACCCTCAGTCCCTAAAGTGATGCTCCTAATTTCTGTTTAACCGATTAACGGATAACAAATCCACTAATGACTAATTTCCCAATCAACCACTTCACCCTCATTCCCTAATGGGATGCTCCTAATTTCTGTTTAGCTGGTATACTCATGACCAATTACGGTGCAATCTGTTGGAGATTCTTTCGGTCGTTCATTCGCCTTATTGGCTTATGAACTTTCTCAGAATGACGGTAAAAAGGGCTTTCGCGGCTCTCTGACTTTGAACAACGAACTGAAACCCCTGCTCACCGATTAACGAATAACCGATAACTAATCCACCAATGACCAATTTCCCAATCAACCAATTAAGGAATCCACTTAATGTCCTTGAAGTTAGGTTTACGCTTTTCTAGGAAAGCATTTCGGCCTTCCTTGGCTTCGTCTGTCATGTAAGCTAGGCGCGTGGCTTCACCGGCAAATACCTGCTGACCCACCAT
This sequence comes from Roseivirga pacifica, assembly GCF_900111145.1. Classification (GTDB taxonomy): domain Bacteria; phylum Bacteroidota; class Bacteroidia; order Cytophagales; family Cyclobacteriaceae; genus Roseivirga; species Roseivirga pacifica. The sequence continues at coordinate 846,495 of NZ_FOIR01000002.1, read as the reverse complement.
GCCATCGTCTGTAGCGTTAAATGCGAACTTGAGCATTTTAATGGAAGTAGGGGACTTGGCTAGAATTTCCTGTGCCCAGTCGTAGGCAGTGTCTTCTAGCTCATCGTGAGGGATAACCGCGTTTACCATGCCCATTTCGAAAGCCTCTTGTGCCGAATAGTTTCTACCCAAGAAGAATATCTCTCTGGCACGTTTCTGCCCCACCATTTTAGCTAAATAAGCCGAGCCATAACCACCATCAAAGCTGGTTACATCAGCATCGGTTTGTTTGAAGATGGCGTGCTCTTTACTGGCTAGCGTAAGGTCGCAAACGGTGTGCAAGCTGTGTCCGCCACCAACGGCCCAACCCGGAGCCACACAAATGACCACTTTAGGCATAAAGCGGATTAGGCGTTGTACTTCTAGAATGTTAAGGCGCGGCATGCCGTCATCATCTACATAGCCTTGGTGGCCGCGTGCATTTTGATCGCCACCGCTGCAGAATGCCCAGCCGCCATCTTTAGGAGAAGGGCCTTCGCCTGAAAGTAAAACCACACCGATAGAAGTGTCTTCTCTGGCATCTAAAAGCGCTTCGAATAGCTCACCAACCGTTTTAGGACGGAAAGCGTTGCGTACCTCAGGACGGTTAAAGGCGATGCGCGCCACACCATCTCCCGATTTCTTGTAAGTAATGTCTTCGTATTCTTTTACAGTCTGCCAGTTTACTTTACTCATAGTCGTGAATTTTCGGTGAAATTAGCATATCCTTTCAAAATAGAATAGCAAAAAGAGGATTGAGAAAGTGGTGGGCTTTTTATTCAAGGTCTCACTCAAAGTGAGGCCTTGATTGGAATTTAGTTGCTAATTTGCCTTTTAACCTCCACCTTAAGCTTTTTAAGTTTTTGTATTTCCTCGTAAGGCAGGTTTAATCCATTGTAAGCTTTTTCAAGACTAATTCGATCTTTCAAATACAACTCTTTGATTAAGGTTGAAAAGTCTATTTTATGCTTTGGTGATTCGATCCGAAAAAACACTTTAATAGTTTCATTTCTACTCGTAAAGTAGATGTAATTGTCAATGCCTGCAGAATAAGCCGGCCCACCTGTAGGGAAACGAAAGTATTCGATTGTGGATGAATGAAGCTCTTGACCTAAAAAATGAAGAAGCTTAAAAGAAAAGTTGTTGACTTCTGTCCAGGTGTATGTTTTTTGATTGATTTTTATTGAGTCTTCAGAAATGAAAAGTTGACCTTTAAAATCCCCATTTGGTATTTGTCTCTCCGATAAACCCCAAATTGCTCCTATTAACCATAAGACAAAGGCGATTATTATGCCTAACAAAGTATTGATATCAAGAAAGTAATGAGCACCACCGAAAGCTATTAGTAGTACAATACCTCCGAATAGCATTTTCGAAGAATTTGGTTTCCAGTCAATGGTATTTGATGGAATGAAAATAGATGCATGTAACTCGCTTTTCACTTTGTAATGTTATCTATAGAGTTTTGCTACGCGCACTTTCTTGTTGGACATGACATGTAGGTTTTGTGTGTGCCTTATATGGTAAATATAGCTAATGGAGTTCTCACATGTCAATGAAGGACTAAATGTAAGGTGAAAATTCCCAAGGTGCCTTCGTGTAGCCTTATCTTAAAAGTAGCGGTGAAAAGAGCGCTTGATTATGCTTTTCGAACTAGTCCAGTACTTCATACGGGAAGAACCGTACGCTGAGTGATGTGAGAGCCTCTCCTTATTAGTGTTTGCTAGTGGGCGGGCTACTCGATTAGCGAAATTCATTTATTTTCTGTGCGAGTTGCTCGTCAGATAAAAAGTTCTTCACCCATAATGGTAAGAATATCTCTTTGTCATTTTCCTCAAGTTTATCGCCAATGATAGATTCTACGTTAACTAAGAAAGTTTGATTTGTAAAGCTGATAGCTTGTCTAAATTGATTGTTCCGTACATTGAGTTTGTTAACCGCTTCTTCTGGAATAAATGTGATTAATTGATTAAATGCGTCTTGTCCAAAATCAAATGACACAACATAAGATTCTCCATTGTCCTTCACCGCACCGGCCAATGTGAAAAGATCAGGATCCAACTGGCCAATTTGAGTTATTGGTACATTTGGAAACATTAAACTTTCGAATTGGTCAAAACCCAATCTCTTCAAGTGCAATCCTAGATCTTTCTTAAACACCAGTTGACTTTGGTCAAATACTGTTGAAGGAGAAAGAAATCTTTTAACGTCACCCAAATAGAGTGGCAAAGTCTCCATTTTGAATAGTAGAAGTGGCTCAATTTGTTCAATGTTATAAAGCGCAAATTCTTTACCGTTGCAAAGAGCAAAAAACTTCACCCTTACTTCAGGGTGAATAGCATATGAGTAGGCTTGTTCAACGTGCTTTGATTTGGTAATTGCCTCTTTAGGAGATTTTGCGTCAAGTATCCATGCTGGTTTCCCATCAACTTCAAAGAGGTAGTCTGGGATTATATAAATCTCCTTTCGTTTAGAGCCGATTGCAACATATGGATGTAGTAAATTACGACTTCTAATTATTTGATTGGGTTTCTGTGCTGAATACCCTAGTTCTTTGATTATAGGTACAATAATTTCTTCACGCACCGAATCTTCCTTAAATTCTGGGGCGTTCAGAAGTTCAAAATCAAAGCCTTCAAGAGGATTATGGAGTTTATGTGGCTTCATTGTAACCTGTAGGAATTTTCCCTAATGTAAACTAATTACATAATCTATATAAATAACAAAAAAGTGTCATTATACCGCGTTTTTATGTAGTTAATACTGCTTTTAAACATAAAAAAGGCCGCCCTGCTTCTCAGGGCGACCTTAGTCGATTGTAATATTAAAATGATTGCGATTGTATACTCTATAAAGTGAGGTTTAGGCCTACAATGTTTTGCCTAAAACCACCCGGGAAAATGCCCGAATTGGCCCTGTTAAGCCGCGATGCACGGTAAACCTCATTGGTAATATTCTTGGCATTGATAAAGGCGCTAAACTTGTTAAAGCCCTTTACTTTAAACTCATAATTCATTTGCACATCCATATTGAAGTAGGCTGGTAGTTTGCCCAGCGCGCCATCGGCAGACTCGGCTTCAAAATTGGCAAACTCGGTGTACTGCTCACCCACAAAATTACCGGTTAGCCCAACGGATAGTCTGCCTACTTTGTAATTGAGCCTGCCGCTAATATTGTACTCGGGCGTGTAAGGCACTTTGGCGTTTTCCACTCGGCCATCACCAAAATTGATAATGGATCGGCTAATATTTTGGAAGGTGGTTTCATCAATTGTTTGGCTGGTAATTTCCTGTCCGTTAGCGTCAAACAGTTGGTAGGCAGCGCGGTTGGCGTTCACTTTTTCAATAAACTCATTGCGCGAAGCAGCGGAGTGCACTACTGGCCCAAAAAGGTCTCTGTCTTCCATCGCGCCATCGTTCACTTTGGTCCACATAAATGTTCCGTTAACGTCAAGCGTTAGTTGGCTTGCTGCATTTTCAGGCAGCAGTTGTGTAATAAACGAGGCTTCAACGCCTTGAATATTCACTTTACCCGGCTTTCTGAAGAGCTCGTTTTCTCCGGCAGCCACAAAGTTTTCAATGGAATTGTTAAAGTAGGTAAGCTGACCTTGCAAGGTTTGAGGAATTAGCGCCCCTTGCCAGCCAACTTCTACATTCACACTCAATTCAGGGTCAATATTCAGTGTCGATCCTTCATCTGGCGTAACCAATACACCATTTCGCTCCACAAAAAATCCGAAGACTTTGGACGGTGCAACAAAGCCTCTGTAAACACTACTGAACAGCTTGTGTTGCCCATGTTTGTAGTCCACAGTTACTCCGGGCAGAGCGATGGTGTAATTGTTGTTAATCGTGTATGCATCAGCACTTTGGGTGTTAGGGTCTGCGGCCTGCGCCAACAGGTCTTGGCGGCTCATGTCTACATATTCTATGCGCAAAATTGGCGTTACAGCCCATTTGTCAAGGTTGAATTGGTTGCGCACATAACCAGAAGCAGACCATAGTTTGAACTCTTGGTCGGTGGCTGGGTTGCCGCTACGTGCCCAGCGAGAGCTGTCGGCTCGCAAGTAGCGGTTGTTGTAGCTTTCTTGGTGCAGTTTAAAAGAGGCCTCCAACTCATGCTGGTTGGCGCTACCGTAATTAAAATTGAATTGCTCTTTAAAACCACTTACTGTAAATATCCAGCGACTGTCGGTGGTACTTTCTTTGCCATCAATAATTCGGCCTACACGTACATAGTCATCCTCACCAAAGCTTTGTCCATCTAAGTAGCTATAGCGGTTTTGGTAGATCTGTTCGCCTACATAAGCGCGCACATCTTCGGCTTTTATTACGGTGTTTACTTGTCGCCACCAGTCTCTTTCAAAGTCGGTCGCGTAAATCTTAGAGGTAAGGCTGGTCGAGGTATTTGGCACCCATTTGTGCACAATGTCCAGGCCGTATCTGCGCATGGTAAATCGGTCGGCATCAAACGGATTTTGCGTTGGGTCAGCATCAAAAGTAAATGGCGTAATAGCACTTAGCGAGGCTTGGTTGTCTTCATACTGGCCGCTGATCTTAAAGTACAGCGATTGTTTTTTGGATAGCTCCGCGAAAATCTTGGCATTCAAATTCAGTACTTCAACCGATGAATTATCGGTAAAGCCATCAAACTTTTTGTACACGGCTTCCACCAAGGCGCCAAGGTTATTCCAGGTGCCTCCATAAGAGAATAGCCCAGTGGTGTAGTTGCGTTGGCCGCCAACTAGTTTCAATCTAAGCTCTGGTTTTTGAGGAGGAAGTGCGGTAATGTAGTTTACGCCACCAAACATATTGTTCGGTCCGTAGCGCAGCATATCTGCGCCTTTGTACACTTCAATGGCTTGCACTCTGTCGCTCACCGGATTATAATAAGCACCTGGAGCAATGTATGGGGCAGGGGCGGCTGGAGTGCCGTCTTCCATCAAAAATATCTTCTTCGATCTGCGGCCCCAAGAACCGCGAATGCTGATATTTGGGCGGTTTGAAAGCCCCATATCGCCCACAATATTCACCCCGGGAACAATACGGAGTAACTCTTCAGTATTGAGCGGGTTGCTCAGTTCAAGTGTTTTCTTATCCAGCAAATAGCTCGATCCTTCAAAATTATCCACCGAATGATCGGCCGATCCGGTAATAATGATCTCGCTTAAACTCGTTGGTTTTAAAGCAAGGGTAATAGTACCGAAGTCTTTGTCTTGGCCGTTTAGCTCAAAGGTTTGAGAAGCGTAGCCCAGAAAGGAAATGGTCACAGATTCGGTTTCACTTTTCAGGGTGAAGTTGAAATTCCCTTTGTCATCGGCAATGCCACCTTCTTGTAGCGGAGTAAAAATCAATGCTCCAACCAAGGGCTGAAGGTCATTATCGGCAATGACCTTCCCCTTGATGGAAAAAGTGTCCTGACCAATCGATAAAAATGGATTCGTCAGGGTTAGCACAAATAGAAGTTTAAAAAATGTGTTTTTCATGATTGTATAGTTTTAGTTGGCTCCATCGTTTTGGGCCGCCTGAATGGTGTAGCTGGCTACCTGAATGCCTTGTGTGGTGCCAACTTCTGCATCGAATGTCCAGTGAATGCCTCCATAAACGCGTGAAACTGCGGCCTCCAATGCCCATTCTCTGAATTTCTGTGCGTCTTGTGGAAATACATAGCTCAGCACTTCGGCACCAGCAGCAGAAAACACGCTGTGCCCCGATGTGTAGCTTGGGAAGTTTGGCGTTCCGGCAATAGTTTTAAAGTTTGGAATAAGCTGAATAGGACGTGGATAGTGATAGTAATACTTGGCGTCCCAGCAGCTAATGCCAGCATCCATCATGGCAATGTTTAGGTACGCCAATGTGCGCGCACTTCGTATTGGGTTTTGCCCGTACGCAATCAAATGATCGATGGCAATTTTGTTCCAGTGGCCAGGAGGGGTGTAAGTACCTAATCCATCTTGCCAATAATTGGCAATTGCCCGTTGTTCTTCAGTTACATTGTCGGCTATGTCTACCAGCTTTTTAATGTCGGCTGCCAGTTCTGGTGAGTCCATTCCTGGAGGAGCGATAGGTCGCACCTCTTCAAGCGTTGGTACATACCACATATCCACTTGGCTGTAGAGCGGGGTTAGGCCAACCGGTCTTACTGGCGACTCCAGATTTTCCCACTGCCAGCCAAACCTATCGTAGGCAGATGCTTTAATGGAGTCGGAAACAGCTTTGTTGGGTTGTGCTTTTGACATGTTATCATTGGCCGCTCTGCTTAGAGCAATACTGGCTACTTCTTGACCGATTATTTTGCCTGCATCTAAGTCACTTTGCACATTTACGCCAGCCCACATTAGGCTATTCAAGTGTTGGTTGGCCATTTCTTCCAAGTAATCAGCTTCCAGCGGAAACATAGCTTTGAGTACTTCTTTGGATGCTTGTGCCACCACAGCACCATCCGATGGATAAGAAGGAATGTTGTTCGAAATATAGTCTGGGGAAATGCTCGGATCCACTTCCGAAGGCTCGGCTCTGTTAAACTGGTATTTGTAATGCCAAGCAGCTATTAGTCCGTCATATTGTGCCACGCTCATATAGGCCAAGGCCCGCACCGCATAAGGCGGGTGAGCAAATGGAAATGGCGGTGGACCGTCAGGATTGTTTGGGTTTGGCAAAGTGTAAGAGCCGTCTTCATTAGGACCGGGAATTAGGTTGTACTTGGCGATTAACTCCAGGGCAATCTCATTCCATCGTAAAGTTGGATTGTTCGTCCAGTAGGCTATTGCCTTCTTTTGACTTTCGCTCAGACTGCTTCTCACTTGCTTCAAAGCTTCGAGCTCCGTTTGGTAGGCGGCAGAACTGGTGGGCTGTGGATCCGCAATGACAATATTATCGGGCGATGAAAGTAGGACAGGGGTCCATGACCCGGCATCACTGTCTACCGATGCAAAGCTGTAATCTTTGTAGTTGGCCATTGTTGGCAGGTCTTCTTCGCAAGCTTGCAGTATGAATAAGCAGGCGATAATAAAGCTTAATATGATGTTGTTCTTTTTCATTTTGCAAGTCATTAAAATCCGAATTGAATTGTGGTACCGATACCGAAGCGTGTGAATTTGCCGGCATTTCTACCATTCACATTGTGAGAGAAAAAGGCTAAAACACTCATCCAGGGAATGGGAGGAAGAAAGAATTGGGTGTTCATTCCAATCTGATCGAATTGAACTTTGTTGGTCGGTTGGCCTGCATTGTAAATGCGAATGTCATCACCGCTCACCGATTTAATGCCTACATAGCTGGCTTCAACTTTTAGCTTATTGTCTAAAAACCACTTGCCGGCAACTAGGTTAAATTCCCATGCATTTGGTACGTCCATTAGTGCGGTATAGTAACTGCCGTTAGCATAGTAATAGTCTCTTTCGGCTTCTGTTTGCCCGCGCCATAGGTGGGCAGTGGCAGCTCGCATAAATAAACCGCTGTTCCATTTGTATTGGCCGATAAGCCTAAGGTTGAACTCGCTGGCACCAAAACCAATGCTGTAAGGTCGGTAGTCCGATAAGTAGTTTGTTGAAGGAGTGGAATAACCTGCATTGGCTAAAACGGTTAGAGCACCCTTCTCAAAAGTGCGCTCATAAACTTGTGCTTTTACATTAAAGCTAATGTCTTGAAAGCCTTTAGCGCCAGCCATTTTTCCGCCATTAGGTTCGCTGCTGTGGGTTTTTACATAAGGAACGCCCACCAACAGGTTGACCTTTTTGTGTACACCAATGGCAGCTATAAATGCGCCCATTTGTTGGTTGAGTGTGGCCACATTTTCATTTTTTCGCAATCTGGTGCCTTCCCAATATTGGTCCCAAGAACCATATTGATAGGTGAATGCCATGCAGATTTCTTTTGGCCCCATTAGAATAGCATCCGTTGGGGTTTGTGCTGCTAAGTTGTTGGTGGCCAGTATAGCTAAAGCTATTACCAGCAGTTTTAGAGTTTTCATTTTACGATTTGGTTAAAGGAATAAGTTGAAGCATTGACCAGATGTGTGGTCAGAAAAAATGCTTAGCTGCTGTGCTGAAATGGCGCGATTGAAGGTTAGCTCTTTCGCTTGAAAACTTTAGGTTTAGCTAAAACGTGGCTACGATACCAAACCGAAGCATATAAAATGATTGTATGAAAATATGACTAGTGGCAAAATGCCAGCATAGCTATACCAAAGCTTTCAAACAGCAACTAAGCAATGGTATTATGCCCGAGGAGGGGGAGTGTTTAATTTATTTACATCAGTACCGATACTTTGATCAAGCGCAGCATAGTGCTCTAAATAAGGCGCTTCGGCATTTGCCGTAGGTACTGTAGTAGTAGGTGTTGCAATGTAAAGTTGTGCTTGGAGCACGGTGTTGTTGGCCGCAGCCATCAAATCGTCAGTATTGATCTTAAGGTTTTGCTCAATGATGATCTTCTCAATTTTTACCTGAACTTCAGGGAACTGAGGTGCCATGATGAATCTTCCATGGTCCTGAATCACCTTGTCTTCCATTTCTGGAACTTCTTTGAGTAGGTAAACATAAAGCGACCAAGAGGTAGATAAGTCGGCAGCGTAATCGGCAATGTTGTAGACTTCTTTTTTATGATTGGTGTACTCTTCAATAGCCGATTGCTCATTGTGGAACTTTGTAACAAAGTAGAATGAGAGGCTATTAAATAGCGTTAGAACAACAAGAAGAGTAGCAAAAAGTCTACGCATACTTCCTTTTTAATCATCTCAATTTTGAGAATAATGATTTTAAAAACAAAGCTTTTTGGCAATCGTTTGAAAAATATTTTTGCTAAGATGCCTTGATTACGTAGGATTTTAGGGTTCGAATAATATGCTTTCCTGGGCTTACAAACTCGTACATATCGCAGTATGCGTAGCGTGAACCGTCTTTCATAAGCATTTCGCCATTGGAGGCCGCTGCCTTTCCGTGCGTAACAATTGACGCGATCTCGATTTCTTCAGCTACATAGTCTTTCATTTCTTCCACGGCCTTTTTAAAGGCTTCTTTTCCTTCGATCACCTTGTCTCCGTAAATCGTCCAGATGATATCGTTTGCTACATGTTGCACAAGAAAATCGGTGTCGGCAGTGCCAAAGGCAATGTTGAAGTCGCGTACAAAAGCTGCTTTTGGCGAGTTGCCACAGCTGGGGTCTACAATTACTTTTGTCATAGTTGTGGGGTTTTATTGGCGAAGACTGAACCCGTATGACTCAGTCTTCATGAAGTAGTGAAGTTATGCTTTTTCGGCACAGTCAAACATCCACTGTATACCATATTTATCGGTGAGGGAGCCGTAGTAGTCGCCCCAGAACATATCCTGAAGCTCCATGCTAACCTGACCTCCTTCAGCCAGTGCATCAAAAAGTCGCTTCGTTTCTACCCGGGTATCTGGCTGCAAATTGATGTACACATTATTACCCATGTTAATATTGAAGCCCATGCTTTCGGGAGCATCGGTGCCCATTAGGTAGTGCCCGCCTGTAATGGGTAGGGTAACATGCATAATTAGGTCTTTGTCTTCTTCTGCCAAAGGAGGCGCTCCATCTACTGGTGGGGCATCTTTAAACCGTAAGATATCGCATGAATACTCGGTCTGAAAAACCGATTTGTAAAAGCTGAATACTTCCTCTGTTGCGCGAGGGAAGTTTAGGTAAGTGCTCGTTCTTGCCATAATGTTGTTTTAAATAGTTTGAAATTGTTGTTACGTATTTTGTGAGACAGGTCATCCCGAGTTTTCATAAGCCTTTAAATGCTTTTTCTATTGTAGCCATTTCGAGCTTGCGCATGTTTGAGAATGCGTCCATTGCCCGCTTTTGCTGCTCTGGAGTGCCTGTTGACATGATTGCCATTAATTGCTTGGGTACTATTTGCCATGAAAGTCCGTACTTGTCTTTTAACCAACCGCACATACTTTCTTCGCCTCCATTTTCGGTCAGCTTCTCCCAAAAGAAGTCGACTTCTGCTTGGTTATCGCAGTTTACCATAAGGGAAATGGCTTCCGTGAATTTGAACCTCGGCCCTCCGTTTAGGGTCATAAACTTTTGCCCGTTTAAGATAAACTCTGTTACTAGAGGAGTGGTGCTAACAATTTTCGAATTAGGAAAGAGTGAGCAGTAGAATTCCGCGGCTTCTTTGCCATTTTGATCGAACCAAAGGCACGGAGTGATTTTTTGAATACTGGCCATAATGCTAAGGGTTAATGATTGTTTTTTCGTTTTGCGTAGAAAGTGATTGTATCACTCTTATAAGTTCAGGGAATCCTTTTTCGAACAAATGCCCCTGACCCGTCACCCCAATAACTTCGGCCTGGGGAAGTGCGTTCGCATAGGCATTTACATGTTGGTAAGGCACCACATCATCTGCAAAGTCGTGATAGAGGCGGATTGGAATGGACGGGTTAATGGTTTCCTTTAAGCAACAGCCAATAGTAAACTGTTCCGATTGCCAATCGCTAAGTCCCCAATAGGGTGCTGCCAGCGAAATGATGCCACAGATGCCGTTTTCGCACTTTCTTTCGCTTAAGTATTTAAAGATGATTGAAGCACCTAGTGAGTGCCCCATCAAAATGATCCTTTCATCCACTTTGTGTATGGCGGCATCCAAAGTGTCCATCCAGTCCGCAGCATTTGGGTTTTCTGGAGTAGGCATTTCTGGTGCAATTATTTCCATGCTTTTACCCAAATTTTGCTTTAGGAATTGCAGCAGGTTGGTGCTTCCTTCATTTACTCCTTGGGGACCAGCAGCGTGAATAAATATGAGTTTCATGCAAAGCTTGTTGTTTGTAATGGCAAGTTAGCCAGTTAGATATGGAATATTTGCGTGCAATTACGACAATAGAAGGGGTGGATTGCGACAAGGAATTTTCTCACCTTTATAAAAAAAACAGCATGACACATATTAGCATTTTAGTACCCAAGGGCCAGTATAGTATTGTGAACATTGGTGGTGCATTTCAAATCCTTAATTGGGCAAGTGATATGTTTTTTAATCAAACCCGTCAAAAGCTTTTTGAGGTAGAGTTGGTTGGGGTAGAAAAGCCTTCGAACGATCAGGAAGGTTTCTATACTATTTCGCCACAGAAGACGATTGAGCAAGTAAAGCAAACAGACTTGGTAATTATACCGGCAGTACATGGCGAATTTGAGCAAGTGGCCGAAATGAATAAAGATTTAATGGATTGGGTGTTAGCGCAACATCGTAATGGGGCAGAGGTAGCTGGTTTGTGCATTGGTGCGTTTTTACTGGCGCATGCCGGTTTGCTCGATGGCCGTGAGTGCTCAACCCATTGGGGAAGTGCAGAAATGCTTCAAAATGCTTACCCTAAAACAAAGGTTGTGGCTGAAAATATTGTGGTGGAAAGTGATGGGATTTATACCTGTGGAGGAGCTTATGCCTTTACAAATTTGCTGGTTTACCTGATTGAAAAATACGGTGGTAGGGAGTTATCCGTGTTAACAGCCAAGTCCTACATGATTGATATTGATAAGGGGAGTCAGTCGCCATTTACCATTTTCGTAGGGCAGAAATCGCATAAAGATGCACTTGTGTTAGATGTGCAGGAAAGTATAGAAAAGGATTACGATTCGGCAATTTCGGTTGATAGTTTGGCAGCTAATCATGCTACCACTAGAAGAACACTGGAACGGAGATTCCGCAAAGCTACCGGCAACTCCATTATTGAATACCTGCAAAGGGTAAGAATGGAAGGCGCCAAGCGCAAGTTGGAATCGGGCAATACTAATGTGCACGAAGCCATGTACAGCGTAGGCTACAACGATGCCAAAGCTTTTAGGGAAGTTTTTAAAAAGTATGTGGGCATTACCCCAGTTGAGTACAGTAATAAGTACAGAAATTTGAAGACGGCTTAAGTTGTCTCTTTTTGGCCGATCAGGCTGGCTTGATAGTTGACTATTTCATTTTTTAAGATTGCGTGTCCAGCATTTAATAAACTGATGAATGCTTCTAGGGAGGTAAATAGAATTTCTAGGTTACCATGGAAATAGTCTTTCTTTCCGAAATAGGCCAGTTTTTCAGCAAGGTATATATCTACCTTTTTCTGTGCTTCTTTGGTTAGTTCAACTTTTAAATACTCCTTAGAATAGAGGTCTGCTAGTTCCGCTTTAAGTGCTTTCTCAATTGGCTCAAACTCCATCAGTTTCACTTTTATCTCATTGTGCTGTGTTCTTTCGTTAATAAACTGAAGCGCATTTGACGCCTTAAAATAGAGTTCAAGGCGGTTGTTAGTTTTAGATTCAAACTCAAAATAGTTCGAATAAAGTCTTTTCAATGATTCTTCCCTATCTGAGTCCGCTTCTCTTTGGAGAAAGAACTCAAAAATTGCGACATCATTTACCAAGATTTGTTCCTTAAGTTTGTCTTGGGCTGTTCTTAAAGTACCGATAAGCTTCTTAGCTTCTTTCCGGTTGTATTTTTTGCCATCGTAATCGAACGTTTTTGTACTTATATTTTTATTGGCAATATGTTCTAATGTATTGATGTCATTCTCTAGCGTAGTTTGTTCAATAACTTTCGCAACCATATCGTCATTAAATAAGGATTCAATGCTAATATCCAATTGTTTCAAAATGGTTGGAATGTCAAAAACTAGAGGTGCTTTGTTATCATAATAGCCGTTGAAGGTGCTAGGAAGACTGCTCTTGTTGTATTCCTTCACAAATACATCCTTAAAGTCTTCAAAATTCATTACCTCGGTTTTGTTGGGGTAGTGTGAAAATAACTCTTCAGTGAAGTGTTTCTCCAACTGAACATGATCTCCTAAGAGAAGTTTGGCAGGTGCAAATTTGTCCTCGTGACTATGGTGTATTTTTAAAGCATCCAAGCTGTTAATTCTGTCTTCTATACTAGGGTGAGACGCCCATTGATCTTTGATGACCAGCTTGGTGTTATTTAGCGAATTGTAAACTGATAAACTTACTAAAGGAAGGTCGTTTAATATTTCTACGCCTCTTTGTTTTGCTAAAAATTGCATCACATATGTCTGTTCGGGGTATATGTTTTCACTTCTCTTGGATTCGTACTTTTCTATATTGTAGATGGAGAGCCCTGAGGAAAGGGCTGTTTCAGATAATTCAAGTCGAAGTAAGCCAGTTTTAAGACTATTGGGGCTAGTTGTTTCTGCTGCAATCGCATCTGCGTGAAACTCCATTTCACGAGATAAGGCTAGGTGAGTCTTATTTACAACAGTATAGAGCTTAACCAGTAGCCATTTAACTGCCGAAATAACTTTAACTGCTGGTATTACAAAAATAGAAAAGTAGCTACTAATACCGGCCCACCTCTCCACTGTATCATCAAAGGAGTCGTTTTCAAAAAGTAGATTGTGAATGACTTGGTTAACATTGTAAACATAAGATCCGATCTTCATCTCTTTTTGAGAGAAGTGCCCAAATTCATGCGCCAATATTGCTTTTAACTCTGCCTCCGTCACTGTATTTATTAAACCTAGTCCAATTTGGAGGTTCTTTTTTACAGGAAAGAACATGCTCCAGAAGCTTGAGTTGAAGAATACAGAAGCATTTACATCATATGAAAGAAATACCCTTTTAGGAAATTTGGTATTGATGTTTTTTACCAATTCATCTAGCATAGCAAAAAGTAATGGATTGTCGCCACCCTTTATTTCATGAAGATGAGAGAGGTCTTGCTTGGTGTTTTTACCAAGAAACTTGAATAGAAACAAGACAATGATCACAGCAAAGCCCAAAATGCCTACTCCTAATGCTAACGTTATGAAACGTGGAAAACTAACTACTAGGAGATAGGCTCCAAAAACTGCAGCTGCGGCAATTCCTAGTGTGAGTAGCACAATTAGCAGATAACATATCGCGAAGAAAACAAGGGAAAGAATAGCCTTTCGTGAGGCATTTTTGAAGTCTTTTGAAATATAACTCATGTAGGTGTGTGATAGGAAGGTGATTTTCTAACGTATGATACGAAGTGTTTATGAATATTCCTGAACCGTTTTTCAAATACCATTAAACCTAATGGTCTACAAACTGTAGAATTATTCAACACTCTGTTGAATCAATAAACACCTGCCGATTTGTTGGTTTGTTTTTATTTTACTGATAATCAGTTAATTAAAATTTATTTCTGTTTTGGCACAGGCTTTTCATTAAGTCAGTCAAATAATTAATCACAAAAACAGAAATAGATATGAAAAAGTTAGTTTTAAGCACCCTAGCCATCGCATTGTTCGGATTCTCAACAGCAGCAGTAGCTCAGTCTACCGAAGGCGCACAAGCACAGCAAGCACAAGTTCAGCAGCAAGAAAACAAAACCGCCATTAAAATGGAGGAAGTTCCTGAGGCTGTAAAAGAAGGCTGGGACAAAAAAGATTATAAAGCAGAAAATGTAGAGAAAATTTTCAAGGTGAAAACTGACTCTGAAGAATACATCGAGTTTATTGTAAAAGGTACAATGGACAAAAAAGCAGTACATTTCGACCTAAATGGTAATTTCTTGAGAGAGAAAGTAATAGATACTCTATAGAGAATTGGTTGATTCTTAAACATCGCGTGACCCTGATGTGAGTGTAAGTAGGGCTGTCTTTCGGGACAGCCTTACTTTTTTGTTTTATATGAAACAGAATCATAAGCGCGGGTGTTATTCGTTATTAAAACACCAAACCATTTTTTTATGCCTCAAACCATTCTGGTAGTTGACGATGACCCTTCCTTTAACAACATGCTATCGGCCTTTCTTAAAAGGAATAATTTTCACGTAAACTCTGTTTTTAGCTCTGCATCGGCATTGGCCAGTTTGAGCGAACAAACTCCCGATTTGGTACTTACAGACTTTAAACTGCCCGATATGGACGGCTTGGAGCTAATGCGTGAAATCAAGGATAGGGCGCCCAATGCCAGCATGATTTTAATGACGAATTACTCTGATGTTCGCACGGCTGTTAAGTCTATTCAGCTTGGCGCTTTTGAGTTTGTAACAAAGCCGGTTAACCCCGATGAGCTTTTGTTAACCGTAAATGCAGCGTTAAAGCAAAGTACTAAAAGTGATATCAATCAGCCTAGTGAAGCCAAGTCTTTGGGGAAACAAAAGGCGGTTTCCGATAGAAAGTACATTGTTGGTAGAGGCGCCAAGGCAAGGCAAACTTGGGAACACATTCAACTCGTAGCCCCAACCAAAATGGGCGTGCTTATTTTGGGTGAAAGTGGTACTGGTAAGGAATATGCAGCCAAAATGATTCATGAAAGTAGTAAGAGAAGCAATGAAGCTTTTGCTGCGGTAGACTGTGGCGCCTTGTCGAAAGAACTCGCAGCCAGTGAATTATTCGGGCATGTAAAAGGCGCGTTTACAGGTGCCTTAGCCGATAAAAAAGGGCAGTTTGAGCTAGCAAATGGCGGAACACTTTTTTTAGATGAAGTCGGCAACCTACCGTACGAAGTTCAGGTGCAATTGCTTCGTGCTTTGCAAGAAAAGAAGATCAGAAAGGTTGGTAGCGAAAAGGATATTGATGTAAACGTGCGGATTATTGCGGCTACTAATGAGCGCATGGCCGAAGCCATTGATGAGCAACAGTTTAGGTTAGATCTTTACCATCGATTGAATGAGTTTGAGCTTAAGTTGATACCGCTTCGCGAACGCATAGGCGATTTAGATGAATACTTAACCCACTTTTTGGAAGAAGCCAATGCTGAATTGGAGAAAGCTATAAAAGGTGTAAGTCCAGAAGTTAATGCGGTTTTTCAGCAGTACAGTTGGCCCGGCAACTTGCGCGAATTAAGGAATGTAGTGCGTAGGGCAGCGCTTTTGTGTCAGGTGGAGGAAATCGGTCTGGCTCACATTCCGTCAACATTGGTGGAAGAGAGTAGGAGTGAGGAGCAAGAGGCTTCGGCTAGTACAAATGGCTACGACCTGAAAAACATGCAAGAACATCGCGAAAAAGAGACGATAGAGCGGGTATTGATGGAAGTTCGCTATAACAAAACAAAAGCAGCCGAACTGCTGAATATCGACCGCACCACACTATACAACAAACTAGCAAAGTATAATATTAAGGCTTAAGATAGTTCAAGAGGTTGTCTTAAAAGCTAGACGTCATTCCCGACACCGATCGGGAATCTTTTCAAACTGCCCGATAGAGATTCCTAGTCAATCCTGCCTGCTGTAGGCAGGTTGAGAAATGACGGAAATAGTTGGTTTTTGAGACAGCCTCCTTGGCTTTACGTCTTAAAATCATTAATTGTAATCAATTGATCGTTAATCTGTTGTAGGTCGGGCAGTAGCTGATTGGCCGTTTCAACCATTTGTTGGTACTTCTTCAGTTCATGGTAAACCTCAATACTCTTTAACGCTTCAACTACCAATGGCATGTTTAGGCTGTTGTAGGTCTGAATCATTTTGTGGGCCAAATCCGCAAGCTTGGACTTTTCGCCTGCGGCTAAAAACTGCTCATAGAGCGATACATTCTCTTTGTTGTTTTCAATTAGCCCACGCACTAGCTGGTTGAAGATAGCTTCATCATCTCCTGAAAACTGTCTGATGTGCTCAAAATCGAATGATGGCTGCGGTTGCTCCGAGGAATTTGCTGGTTTATTTTCCATACTGAGTGCTTGAGAAATGGCCTGTCTAATGGACTCTTCCTTAAAGGGTTTGGTAATCAAATCATCAAAACCTTCTGCCTTAATGGTGTTGAGTTTTTGAGGCATGGCATGCGCGGTAATGGCAATTACTGGTGTGTCTATTTGTGCTGTTCTTAACTTTTTCAGTAGGTCAATGCCGCTTACTTCGGGCATGCTTATATCGGTAAGCACAAGGTCTATTTGCTCGTGATTTGATTCGATAAATGAAGTTGCTTCCATTCCATTTTCGAATGGCGTAACACGGGTGACAAGCTTGTTCAAGAGCGTGCTTAAAAGTGCCCTGTTCCAGTAGTCATCATCAACTAATACAATGTGTTTATCGGCAAGCTGAAAGCTTTTTTGTATTTGATCTGGCTTTGATGTTTTGTGCGTTTGACTTGCCTTAAAGGCTACTTTTATGGTGAACTTGGTGTATTCATTCAGCTTGCTATCTACGGTTATTTTTCCACCCATAGCATGCACTAATTGTTGCACAATGGCCAAGCCCAGACCAGTACCGCCAAACTCTTTGGTAATAGAAGAGTCCTCTTGTTCAAAGGCTTTGAATATGCTTTTGAACTTATCCGGTGCAATGCCTTTTCCGGTATCATAAACTTCAATTTTTAGTTGTTGTGTACCGGATTTTTCTTTGGTGTTTACTTTTAGGCTTATATGTCCTTGCTGGGTAAACTTGGCGGCATTGCTCAGTAAGTTGATAAGTATTTGCCGAAGTCTGAACTCATCTCCAATCAATGAAATGTCCTTGAGTTGTTCATCAATTGTCACCCTTAGGTCGATGCCTTTTTGCTGGCATTGTAGCATAAATAACGATTCAACTTCTGCTATAAGGGTTGGCAAATGAAACGGTACTTCATTTAGACTGATTTTACTCGATTCTAACTTCGAGAAATCTAGGATATCGTTTACCAGGTTAGAAAGGTATTTGGTATTTTCCTGAAGCGCTTTTGAATAAAAGTCTTGCTTTTCATTCAGGTTGGTTTGTTTTATTAAGTCTGAAAAACCAAGAATACTATTCAATGGGGTTCGAATTTCATGACTCATGTTGGCTAGAAATTCCTCCTTCATTTTACCGAGTCGGTCGGCTTTTTCTTTCTCTAATGCTAGGCGCTTGCTCAGGTAAATGGACCTGGTCAGGTCGCGGCCAATAGCGAAGAGGAAAATGCCACCAATACCGATGCCGGCCAAGCCGAAAGCCAAAACAGCCCGTGTAGAGTTTTGGGTGATTTGAGTGCTTTGTGCTCGTTGCTCAAGCCCTTTTTGATGTTCATAAGCTTGCAGTTGGTCAATTATTCTGTCGATCGACTGGCTTAACTCTAGGTCTTTTCTGAGCATTTCTAGCTCTTTGGTGGAAAGCAGACTTCTTTTGCTAAACTCCTGATTGGCCACTTCCTGAAGGATTTCTTTGACCTTTAAGAGCATGGTGTCGGGGTTGTAATTGGTGATTTCCAGCGTGTCAATTACCACCTCGGTAGTTCTTATGGTATCGTTGGTGATTTTTCTCACTGTATCTATCCGAATGTTTTTTGCACCGAAAAGTCGTTTCACACCTTCCCAAAGACCAGGGGCTTTGTACTCCGTTTCAACCACTTCTTTTTCCAAGGAAGGCCGCGTTTCTTCAGTGGTTTTTACTTTCGTAAGAATTTGGGTTCCTGTACCGGTGCTGTCTGCTGTGTTCTTTTCTATTTCGGCCAGTGCTTGCGAACTGAAAATACGTGTTTGAGTTGCACGTTTTTCGCTTAGGAAATCGTCCAGATAACTAAGTTTTTGAAGAAACAGTCTTTCGAGCGAGTCAACACGTTGCACTTGTAGGCTGTCTTGGTGCATCTCTTTCTTTAGTGAATCTATGCTGGTTTGCACCCTTTTTATTTCCTGCTGGTACTCTTGATAAATGTCGCTATCGTTGGTTAAAATGTAGGATTGAATGTGATTTTCGGCTTTGGTAATGCCTTGTATGGTGTATTGAATAAGAGCAGACTTGTTATCCGGCCTTGAAAGGTTATTGATGGAGTTGGTAAGCTCGTTGTAGCTTTTAAAGCTCCAAAAAATAGCCGCTCCAACCAGTAGGAGCAGTACTACAAAACCTACCCAAACTTTAGCTTTGGTATGTTGCTTTTCGGTAGAGCTCATGGATTAATAACGCCAAAACTGCGCGGTTCTTTTTAAAAAATAGATTGTTTTATACTAACCACTTTTAGCCATAAATGTTGCTAAAAATACAAAAGGCTCCACATTGCTGCGGAGCCTTTAATTTATCGATTCAGATAGGGTTAGTTCTTAATTGGATCGGACAGGTCTTTGAAATAACTGAAATCAGTATTGTCATAAACCTCTTTAAATTTTGGCCAATCGTTGGCAAAGAATTCATTTACAATAATAACAGCCTCTTCCATCATTTGCTTACCGTTCGTCAATAATTGACGTTCGTTTGCACCAGGAGAGGTTAGGCGAGAGCTTGCATATCTGCGAGCTTGGCCCAAGTATGTGCTTGCTGTGCTGAATCTTTCATTCACTGCTCTTTGACCGCGGTTTCTTGGTAAACCAATGGTTACTTTTCTAGCAGGGTTGAAAGCTTCTTTCACAGTTTCTAAAGCTTCTTTTAGCTCCTTAGCTTCATCTTTTTCAAGGCCTTTCATTTGGGCTTCTACTTTACCGATGATCTCGTCAGCATCTCTAACTTTCTGCGTGATTTCAGCGAATTTTTGAGTAGCCTGAAGTACTTCGTCTTCAAAAGCTTGCTTTGCACGTAGGTCAGAAAGGCTTTCTTCTAAGCGCGGATCATTATGAACTGTTACCGAAGTAGTTTCAGTAATGTCTCCATATTCCAACACAATTTTGTATTCGCCAGGAAGTGCGCTACCAGCAGTTTGTTCACGTGGTCCGCGATCTCCACCGCCACCACCAAAACCACCAAATCGGCCGAAACCACTACCACCTTCAACAGGGTATGGGTTTCTTCTTCTCAAGTCCCAAGCAATGGTATTGATCTGGCCTTTTTCTACTTTACCAGAAGTAGTTCTAATGGTATCGCCAGCTTGGTTCAATACGGTCATGCTAATTCTTGCAGGGAGCTTTTTAGGCTCTGGCTTTGCTTCTTCTTCGTCTTTTTTCTTACGCTTTTTCTTGCCTTTGTCTTCAGTTGCTTCTGGTTTTGCAGCATCATCTCTTACATAGAACTTCACGTTGGCAGAACCAAAGTACTTATTTTGACCTTCAAAAAGGTTGTCGCCAGGGAAGCGCATACCAGCCGGCTGGCGGTAAGTCATTTGGTAAGCATCAGCTACATCAAAAACTACTAAGTCTTTAGCCTTGGTTGCATCGTAACCACCGGCAGCAAATGCTCTAAGCGGTCTGATATCATCAAGCACGTAGAATGCACGGCCAAATGTACCAATCGCCAAGTCATGCTCTCTTTCTTGCAAAGCCAAATCCATGGTAGAAGCAGAAGGATAGCCGTGTGTCCATTTGTTCCAAGTTTGCGCTTTGTCGAAACTTACATAAAGACCGTTTTCAGTACCTAAGAATACCAAGTTTGGCTCAATCGGATCTTGAAGAATAGAAAGCGTGTAGCCGAATACTTGGCTGTCGTCTGCAATTCTTGTCCACGTTTGTCCGTAGTCGGTAGTGTGGTAAGCATAAGCCGACCAGTTGTTTCTTCTGTAATCGTTCGCGATTACCCAAGCTTCGCCTGCATTGTAAGTAGAGGCTTTGATTTGTGGAATCCAGCTGCCAGCAGGTAGTCCAGGTAGCTTAGCAGCCACGTTAGTCCAGTTATCGCCTTTGTCTTGCGTTACTTGTACATTTCCATCATCAGTACCTACCCAAATTACGTTGGCATCAACCGGGCTAGGGGCAATGGCCAAAATTGTAGTATGGTTTTCTGCACCGGTGGCATCAATTGTTAATCCACCGCTCGCATTTTGCTTTTGCTTTTCTGGGTCATTAGTGGTTAGGTCCGGAGAAAGGATTTCCCAGTCATCACCACGGTTGGAACTGTAATGCACAAACTGCGAACCGTAATAAACACCATTGTTATTATGTGGGTCGAGTGCCACAGGCGCATTCCAGTTAAACCTAAGGTCGGTAGCAGTGTCTGGCGCTATTGGTCTCACGGTTTTATTGTAACCAGAAACTTTGTCGTAGCGCGACACATTTCCTTGCTGAGACATGGTGTATCCGTAGCGTGAATCACCTTTAATAGGCGCTACATCAAAGCCATCGCCAAAGCTTAGCTCTTGCCAGTCGCTGGTGCGAATACCTGCATAATTGAAAACATAAGCAGGGCCTACCCAAGAACCGTTGTCTTGCATACCACCATAAAGGTTGTAAGGGAATTCGTCATCAACATTAATGTGATAAAACTGGCCAACAGGAAGTTTTTCGCTGAATGTCCAGGTTTTACCCATATCGCGCGTAATGTTCAAACCACCATCATTTCCGTCAATCATAAATGAAGGGTCTTCAGGGTGGATCCACCATGCGTGGTGATCTGGGTGTACGCCAGAGTAAGGAATGATTACATCGAATGATTTACCGCCATCTTCTGAGCGAGAAACCATTGAGTAAAGGCTATAAACCCTGTTTTCGTTTTCTGGGTCGGTATAAATAGATGAGTAATAGAAAGGTCTGTTACCCATGTTGCCTTCTTTCTCCGTAGTTGTTCTTCTTTCCCAAGTTTTACCACCATCAGTCGATCTGTACAACGCATTCGCTTCAGATTCGATAATGGCGTAAACATAATCTGGCTTTGAATGAACAACAGAAAGACCAATACGGCCATAAGGGCCTTTTGGAAGTCCGCCTTCGCCTGTTAGGTTTTTCCAAGTATCGCCACCATCGTAGGTTACATAAAGACCAGAACCTTCACCACCAGACTCAAATGTCCATGGCTGTCTTTTGTGCTCCCACATGGCCACAAAAATCTTATCTGGGTTAGAAGGATCGGCTACCATGTCGGCAACACCTGTCAATTCGTTGTTGAATAGGATCTGTTCCCAGGTTTTACCACCATCAGTAGTTCTGTATAGTCCTCTTTCTTTGTGTTCGCCCCAAGGAGAACCAATTGCGCCTACATAAACAACATCAGGGTTTTCTGGGTGGATGTAGATTCTGTGAATGTTGCGTGTTTTTTCAAGCCCCATCAACTCCCAAGTGTCGCCACCATCAATAGATTTGTAAACACCATAGCCTGAGCTTACAGAGTTTCTTGGGTTACCTTCGCCAGTACCAACCCAAATAATGTCTGGGTTCTTTTGGTGAATTTCTATGGCACCAATACCGAGTACGGCTTCATCGTCAAATAGTGGTTCCCAATCGAAGCCACCACCTGTGCTGCGCCATAAACCGCCCGATGCGGCACCTGCGAAAATAATGTTGGGGTCACTTTCTACCACATCGATAGCCGTAATTCGGCCACTCATGGCAGCTGGCCCAATGCTACGGGCCTTCATGTCTTTAAAAATGTCCATATCCACTTTTTGACCATGCACAATTGCTGTGGCCAGTAGCAGGGATAAAGACATAAAGATGCGAAACGAATAGCTTCGCGCTCCAGTCTTTTTAAGCATACTTCTCTAGTTTATCAATGATTGAATTAAGCTTAAGCTATCATTTAGTTAAGCATAGAGAAAATGGGAATTTTAGGAACGCAAATTTTGAGGTTTGAATGGCTTCTAAAACAGGATTTAATTAGAATACAAGCTTGATTCCTACTCCTAAATTCAAATTATCGAAGGATGAATTTTGAATGTCTAGTTCGTAGTAATCTTCCGAATTGTTGTAATGAACAGCGCTAGGGGTGAGGTATTCAACACGGCCCGTAGTCATGCTTTTTAAGTGCAGGTCTAGTATAAGGTATTCGTGTAGAAAAATCTCGACTCCAGCGCCAAAACCATAGCTAATGGTAAAGTCGTCAAGGTCAAAATAATGATCGAAGGGTTCTGAAAAGGAGTCGTCTCTTAGCGTAGCTCTTGTGTATATGTACGATGGGCCAATTAGAAAATCGAAATAAGGGTAAAAGTTAATGCCGCAGTCTGGTTTGAACCGGACTAAGCCAAGCATTCTGGCCATTTCGTAGTTTCTGCGCAGTCTAATCTCGCCTAGGTCTGGGCCATGGTAACCGTCTCTTACTTCAGAGCCGTATCGGGTTATGTCCAGCTGGCCGCCTAAATATATGGGCGATTGCTTGATGGTAGCCGCTACTTCAAAGGCAAAACCGCCTCCCCACACTTCGGGAGAATCGTTTTTTAGCTCGCCTGTGGGTAGAAATGCATAGGCATTGAAGCCCCAAGTAGATTGACCATAAACTGCTGTGACCAAAAGCAGTAGTATTGACGTGAGTGCTGTTTTCATGTTGTTGAGTTTTTCGATTTAAAGCTAAAAATGTGCCAAAACGAACTCTAAAATTATTATCAATACGCTAAAATATTTAGTTTTCTGTTTTAAATTGCAGTATGAGTATTGTTTCGGATAACATTAAACACTTAAGGAAGCTCCATCAGTGGACGCAAGGTGATTTTGCAGATAAAATTGATATTAAAAGGTCGCTTGTTGGGGCTTATGAGGAGGGCAGGGCAGATCCTCGATTGAACAATTTGCTGAATATGTCTAAGGTGTTTGGCGTATCCGTTGATAACCTGATTGCTAAGGATCTTACTAAGCTTTCTTTGGAGAAGATTGAGGCACTTGGCGATCAGTCAGGGGGAATGAAGGTACTTTCAATAACGGTGAATGAAGATAATGAGGAGTATATTGATCTGATTCCTCAAAAGGCTTCTGCTGGGTATTTAAATGGCTATGCTGACCCTGAATACTTAGAAGAAATGCCCAAATTTAACTTGCCTACTTTACCTCGTACGGGTACGCACCGAGCGTTCGAAATTACAGGTGACTCCATGTTACCAATTAAGCCAGGGACAATCATTATTGGGCAGTATCTAGATAGTTTGCGCGACTTGAAGGACGGTAGATGTTACATCCTGTTGTCAAAAGAGGAAGGAGTGGTATATAAGCGCGTGTTCGATTATACCAAAGACCATAATCAGCTGTTTTTAGTCTCGGATAACAAAGCCTATTCGCCTTACCGTGTAAATGTGGAGGATGTGCTTGAGATTTGGGAGGCCAAGGCCTATTTGAGTATGGACTTTCCTGAGCATTCAAAAGACGATATGAATTTTGAGCAGTTAAAGGATATAGTGCTTGAACTACAGCAGGAGGTGATAAAGCTTAAAAAGTAGCTAGTTACCAATAAAAGCACCCAAGCGTAACCCTGTATAGGCAAAGTTGAGGTTTCCCTGATCTAGCCAGGCAGGGGAGTGCTGTACATCCATAAACCAAGTGTTTTTTCCGAGTAAGTACAAGCCGATTCCAATGTTGATTCCCGTTCGAAAACGATAACTGTTTTCGGTAGTAAATTCTTCTATCCGTATGGTATTGTTCTGGCTAACGCGCCCGTAGTAACTACCATTCTTCGAAAGCACATATTGATTGGTGAGACCTAGGTTTAGTGAGAATACACGGTTTTTAGCCGGAAAGAAGTATTTGAGGTTGATTGGTGCTACTAAATTGTAGCGTTCTAGCATTACTTCCGATTCGTACAATACTGGCCCAGATATGTTGAAATTGGCTGCTAAGGTATTAATGTTGAGTCCGTTGTTTAATACGGTTTCGGCTGTAGTAAATTCTTCTTTGTGAAATATTCCAGACTTAATGTCTTCATAGCGAAGCAGAAAATCCAAATCGATAAATAGCCGGCCGGTACCACGAGATACTTCTTTCTGAAATTTAATCCCTGCTTCGAAATAGTGGTTTGTAGCACGTTGATCGTAGCCATTAATGGTAAGCACCGAAATTCCAGCACCAGCAATGGGGGCTATTTTGGGAGGCCATCTTTTCTTAAATCCTTGAAAAGTTCTGCCTTGAAATTGCGCATAGCGCTCATCGTAAGACTGCAAAAAGTTACTCAGTGCATTATGCTTAAGGCTGAGTTGTTCAATTTCATCTATTACAAGCTCGCTTTTAGGAAGCATCGAAGCAATAACTTCTTTAAATGGCTTAAGCGTAATGGTTTTGCCCTGCCGTCTTAAGGTCTTTTGTTGTAGTAGTTCAAAAGCACCGCTTTTCGGATGCTCTAAATAGAAATAGTCGCGTTGATTGATGTCTCGAAAGGCATATAGGATGACTGTTCCTTGATAAACTACTTCCATAAATCTCACCTTTTCTTCGGTAATATTTTTGGCGATAAATAGTAGTTCTGTTCCAATACCGTAGCCGAAAAGTTCGTTGGGCAAGTAATGTTCCTCTTTGCCTGAGGGAGTAATGAAAATACAACTTTGTGATGCTTTGTTGTAGCTCAGGTATTTAACTTGGCCATGGATGGTGTCGAATGGGCTGCGAAGTAAAAAGCCATCTTTATAGAGAGACTGACCGACAATCGTTGGCATAGAAAATGCATAGAAGAGGAACAAAAATCCAAGGCAACGCATTCTTTAATTTAACGAATAATCCTAGATTTGAGCAATTATAAAAAGCACAACATGAGCGTGTTAGGTAGAGTTTTGTTGATGAACGTATTGTTGCTTTTGGCATGCATTAATTTGCAAGCTCAGGTGAATATTCCAAGAATAAGCCCTGATGCTAAGCTGGAGCAAATGATTGGGCTTACTAAAGTGGAAGTGAAGTATTCACGGCCATCTAAACGAGGTAGACAAATTTTGGGTGAAATTATTCCTTATGACAGAATTTGGCGAGTTGGCGCCAATGAGTCTACCAAGGTTTCTTTTTCTACCGATGTGGTAGTAGCTGGTAATCCGTTAAAGGCGGGGACTTATGCTTTATATGCTTTTCCTCATCAAGATAACTGGGAGGTTGTATTCCATCAAGATACCACACACTGGGGCGATGGTCGCGATGCCTATAATCCTGAAATGGATGCGCTTCGTTTTACTGTTCAGCCCAAAGCATTGAATGATCTTGTAGAAACTTTTAGAATCGATTTTCAGGGGTTTACGCATACCTCGGCTACCATGGTTTGGCAATGGGAGCATTTTCAAATTGACTTTAGAATATCAGTAGATACTGATCCAATGGTAATGGACGATATCCATTATCAGATAGATCATAACCCAACGGCTGTAACTTATTACGAGGCTGCTAAATACATGCAAGAACGTAATAAAAAGCATGGAATGGCTCTAACGTGGCTAGAGGAAGCAGAGAGATTGGAAGGACCCAAATACTACATTTATCGAGTACGTGCATTGGTTTTAGGTCAAATGCATTGGTACAAAGAGGCTATTGCAGCCGCAGAGGTTTCTGCAAAATTAGCTGAAGAGGAGGGGAAAGACGAATTTGTTCGTCTAGCCGAGGGGTATATCGAAGAATGGCAAAAGCTTATTCAGCATTAACTGACTCGTAGGTCTTCTTCCTGTCGAGTTTACCACTATCGGTTTTATAGAAATTTTTGGAGATGTACCAGCGCCTAGGGAAGTGATACTTTGGTAGCTTTTCTTTAAGCGTTTGCTCCATATCCATTACCTTGGTCATCAGCGTTTTGGAGTTGACGATGGCAATTAGTACCTCGCCAAGGGTTTGATCAGGCGCTTTCCATAGCATCAGCTCATCAGAGGTGCTCAAGGCAAGTAACTTGCTCAGGATTTGTTCGGTCTCCTCAATCTGAATCTTTACTCCGCCAGAGTTTACGACAAAGTCGGATCGGCCAATCCATTTAAAGCCTCCTTGTACTACTTCGATTACATCATTAGTTTGAATCCACTCGTTATTGGTAACAGCCCCTCTCACCCTTAAGCAATCCCTTTCATCGCACTTAACTTCATTATTACCAATCACTTTGAAAAAGTCGCTTTTTTCTGCTCCATTTAGCTGTTTTAGCGCTACATGAGAAACAGTTTCCGTCATGCCATAGGTGCTATAACAAATACAAGATGACTGCTGTAGCTGCTGCAAAAGGCTGCTGTCCACAGGTGCTCCGCCAATTATTGCACAGTCAATTCTATGTAAAAAGGCCAATCCCGATTTAGATGTAGCCAGTTGTTTCATTTGCATGGGTACAAAGGCTGCAAAGTCGTAATGTTTTAGAGTACAGTCGTTAACTGGATTGCTGGTTGGAGCAACCAGTTCCAAGTTCCACTCGCCCAGCATTGCCCTTACAATCATCATTTTACCACCAATGTAAGCTGGGTTAATGCATAGTAATGCGCTGGCTTTTTGTGGAATGTTCAATGCTTTAATGGTTGCCTGTGCACTGGCTTCCATTTGCTTTTTTGTAAGCCTAATGGTTTTTGGAGTTCCTGTAGAGCCGGAGGTTTGTTGCTCGAAAAAAGCATCATTATTTACCCATTTTTGCACAAAATTCTGAACTTCATATAACCACTCAGGTAATTCCTCCTGAGGGATAGAAAGTAGCTCTGTTGTGGTATGAAATTTGCCTTCAAGGACAAAACTGATCGCCATAAACCAAGATTAACCAATTCATCATGAGATTCAGCCTAATTGTGCTTTTTTCTTACTTTTTAGCACTCAATTCTTTTAGCCAAACCAATGTTTTCAAAATTAGCGGAGTTGTGCGAGACGCCAACACACAAGAGACACTCCCTTTTGCGAACGTGTTTTTGGCCAATACTACTTATGGTACCGTAACCAATGAGGTTGGCGAATTTAACCTTACAATAGAAAGACCCGGTACATACGACCTAATCGTGAAATTTGTGGGGTTCGAAACCTATGCGAGGTCCATTCAATTACTTACACCAGAAGATATTGGCTTCGAAATAAACCTGATTCCTGAGAGTGTGAACCTTGGAAGTGTTGAAGTAGTGGCAAAGAAGGATGCTGAGTGGAAAAGTAGGCTTGAGCAGTTCAAGAGGCTGTTTTTGGGCGAATCGGCAAACGCCAAGAAATGCAAGATATTGAATGAAGAAGCCATTGATTTCATTTATGACGAACAGTCTAATTCCTTAGAGGCTTTTTCGCGAGAACCGTTGATTATTGAAAACAAGGCTTTGGGCTATAAGCTCACTTATTTGTTAGAGGAGTTTGTGGTTTACTACAGGCAGAGCTATACCCGGTTTTATGGTTTTCCTGTTTTTGAGCCGATGGAAGGAGGAAAACGCAAGCAAGCAAACTGGGATGAAGCTAGACTTGAAGCGCTCAATGGTTCAGTCGAACACTTTTTTAAAGCACTTTATCATAATGAGTTAGACGAGATAGGTTACGAAGTGCAGATGGCGAAGGACATAAAAGGTTTTGGCCGCGTTACAGATGGAAGACCTGTTGATCTTTTTGCCATGCTTGAGCCAGGCCCAACGCCAATTTCTAAAAAGCTGAATTTTGAAGGCTACGTTTACATTACCTATGTAAATGAGCTGGAGAGTCCTGAGTTTATGGATTGGAAGAACCCGTTTTCTAGTGGTAAAAAGTCCTCAGTACCTAAGAAATATAGAAAGCCACAACAATCGTGGATATCCATGGTAAGTGAGGAAGAGCCAATAGTATTTGAGCAGAACGGTTATGTAATTAACCCGATTGCTTTCTACTCCAATGGTTATTGGGGCTTTGAGAAAATCGCTGATATAGTGCCTACTAACTATGAAGTACCGTCAAACCACTAATGCTTGCTTTAGGCTAGTAAGGTCTTTGGCGCTTTCTTCAGAGTCGGTGAAGATCTCGAGAATTTTGGCTGTTTTTGATTTGGCATAAAAGTGCTTGAGTACATCCTTTAGTTCTACGCTGTTTTTTACACTCAAGTAGCTCATTCCAAACTCTTTGCAAAGCTTTTTTGCAGTTAGTCCGTGAGGGGTTTGAAAGAGTTTTTGATAAGCCGTTTGCTGTCTAGGGCCTTTTATCATTCCGAAAATACCACCGCCATCATTGTTCAATATAATAATGCGCAGGTTGTTGAATTTTTCGCTGTTCCAGAAGGCGTTTCTATCGTAAAAGAAAGCCAAATCGCCTGTAATTAGCGTAACCATTTGGTCTGTAGCCAAAGCGGCTCCAAGGGCTGTACTATTGCAACCATCTATACCCGAGGTGCCTCGGTTACTGTAAACCGTTGTGCGGTTCGAATCAACTCCTACAAAGTTTGCATAACGAACAGCCATACTGTTTGCCAAATGGAGAGTGGTACTTTCAGGCATCGCCTGCATTACCTCATGCGTGGCTTTTAATTCACTATATTCCGTTTGGGCTAAATGTTTGCGCAAGGCTTCTTTCGCAACAGCATTTCTGTCTGTCCAGAAGGAATTAGATAAGGATTTACTATCCTTTATACGAATACTTAATTCATTTAAGAACTGAGCTGGGCGAGCGTCAATCCAATGGCTTAAGTGCTGTAAAGAGTCGTTCAACCTTTCGCCTTGATTTATGTGCCAATGTTGTTTTGGAGGGTTCTTACGCAGAAAAAGCTTTAGGTTTTTCGAGATCAAAGACTTACCAATTGTTATGATCAAATCTGGAGCTTCCGTAGTAAAAGCACCAAAATTGGCCGGCTGCAGAAATAGGTCTTGGCTGGTGATTACGCCTTCAGTTTGCTGATTACCAATAATATCTGAAAAGACATTAGCATATGGCTTAAGCGTACTTAAAGCAGCAGTAAGTTCTTTAGAAGGGTCGTTATGCCCAACGATTATCCAGCAGTTAGTAGCGCTTTTCCATTGGTCAAGTAGCAGTTCCCAATGTGCTTCGTTTGGCAATTGATCTACTGCGAATTTTCTAATAACCCGAGGCGTTTCGAAGCTAATTTCCTCGTGGGCCTCTGGGTAAAAAGGCTCTCTTAGTGGTACGTTAACATGTACTGGGCCGAAAGGGGCAGTTTGTGCAGTTAAAAGTGCTTCGTTCACCATTCGATTTGCTTGCCATTTGGCATCGCTATGGCTTAAATCGACCGGTAGATTATAGGGACTTTTAATATGATTGGCGTAAATGCCTTCTTGGCGGATGGTTTGTCCATCGTACTGATCGACCCATTCTGGTGGTCTATCTGCAGTAATTACAATTAGAGGTACTTCTTGATAGAAAGCCTCAGCAACGGCAGGAGCGTAGTTGAGTGTAGCAGAGCCCGAAGTGCAAACCAACACTACCGGTTGTTGCGCTTGCTGCGCAATGCCCATGGCAATAAAGGCCGCTGATCTTTCATCGGGAATCATGCGAACGTTAATGTCGGGGTGGGCTTCGAATGTAAGCGTAATGGCTGCAGAACGTGAGCCCGGAGAAATGATGGCTTCTTTTACTCCGTGTGCAGCGCAAAGCGCCACTAATTCGTTTATGTGCGAGAAAATCAAGAGGCCGGATAAATTAGGTTGCGAAGCGTATTAAATTTCATTTCCGTTTCAAGGTACTCTTTTTCAGGAACAGAATCTTCCGTAACACCAGCGCCAGCGTACAAGGTTGTAGTGTGTTTATCTACTTGCATGCAGCGCAAATTCACGAAAATATTCGTTTGTTCATCTAGGTTAACCGGTCCTAAAAAGCCAGAATAATAAGCCCTGTCGAGCCCTTCGTACTCGCTTAAGAATTGCAAGGTTTCTGTTTTAGGCATGCCAGCTACGGCCGAAGTCGGATGTAACAACTCTAGCATCACTGTGGGTAGTTCTGGAAAATTGGTTGCTTCCACATCCACCTCGTAGGTGGTTTTTAAGTGAAGTAAATTACCTGCTTTTGATGTTCTAGGGCCTCTTTCTTCAAACTCTCTTAAGCGTATTTTTTTGAAACAGCTGATAATGTAACGGCTTACAAGTGCTTGTTCCTCAATTTCTTTCTGTAGCCAAGCAGTTTCTTCAATAGGTGTTTCTGTATCAAATCTTTTGGTGCCAGCCAAAGCTACTGTTTTGAATATGTTTTGCTGTTTGCTCAGTAGTAATTCTGGTGTAGCGCCCATCCATGTGCCGATTTCTGGAGTAGAAACAAAGTATGCAAAAGCATTAGTGTACTCCTGGCAAATATTCATGAAAAGGCTTACAGGGTCGAAGTGCTGAGGCAACTGAAACTGCGCAGCCCTTGCAGGCACTACTTTTTCAAAAACTCCTGATTTGATGTAATCAATCGACTTTTGAACTAATGCTTTATAATCTACCGAAGTGTCTACAGCTTTTTCTAAACTAAAGTACTCAGGCTTTTCAATTGGATTTGAGAGTCTTTCAATGAGCTGGGTTTTGAAGGCTTTTCCGGTTGCCGTTTCGTCTGAAGAAATGTCGGAGCCTTCAATTACTTCATCAAAATCGAAAGAGAGGTGAAAATCTGCTTTGATGAATTGGTTGCCTTTTTTGTCGTTTTCGAAAGGAGCAATCAAAAAGCCTTTTGGTAGGGTAGGGAACTCCACGCGCTGAAGCTGCTGTAAGGCTGTAAAGCTAACAATCAGGTTAATTTCGTTTTGGTTTGGAAGACGCCAAACCGCCACAGGCAGGCCTAAATCGAATGCCGATTGAATGGCTGCACTGATGAGCGCTTCTTTGGTAAAGTGCTTAACGTCAAAATTTAAAAGTTCAACTTCCTCTCTCTCCTTCATATTACTTTTTATCAATCACAGCCATGGTAATACGGCTAATGCAGGTAATCTGACCTTCCTGATTGGTCATTCTTATTTCCCAAACTTGGGTTTTCTTACCTACATGAATTGGCGAAGCCTTTCCATAAACAAAACCTTCCCTTACACCTTTAATATGGTTGGCATTAATCTCTAAACCAACAGCATATTGCTTGCTCAAATCCAAAGTTAGGGTAGCGGCAATACTGCCTAAAGTTTCAGCCAAAACAACCGAGGCTCCTCCATGCAACAGTCCCATCGGCTGATGAGTTCGATGGTCCACCGGCATTTTACCAACTAGGTAGTCATTACCAACTTCCGTTATTTCAATTCCTATGTGTTCTGTCAAGGTGTTTTTACCCATGGCATTAATGGCCTCAACAGTTGCTTCCTTATGGAACATTGACTTTGTGATTAAGTTGTTACTTTTACCCCGAAACGCAGCAAAAATAGAACAAATAGATGACCAAAAAAATATACGTTACACGACACGGACAAACAGAATTTAACAAGCTGGGAATTGTACAGGGTAGTGGGGTAGATTCTGATCTAAATGATATGGGTAGGGCACAGGCCGATGCATTTTATCAGGCATATAAGGATCATCCGTTCCAAAAGCTTTATGTAACAGAGTTGAAGAGAACTCACCAGTCGATGGATGGTTTTATTAAAGCAGGCTTGCAGCATGAGATTGTTGGCGATTTGAATGAAATAAGCTGGGGTATTAGGGAAGGTATTCCTGTTGATGAAGAAGGTAACGCTTATTACCAGAGCATTTTAGACAGGTGGAACCAAGGTGAGACGAACATTGCAATTGAGGGAGGGGAAAGCCCAGATGAAGTGGCTTTACGTACCAGAAGAGGGATGGAATACATTGTTTCTCAGCCAGAAGAGCATGTGCTGGTTTGTATGCACGGGCGTGCAATGCGCATTATGCTGGCGGAAATTTTAAACTACCCTTTAAGTGAAATGGATAAGTTTGGTCATGAAAACCTATGCCTATACGAGTTGGAGTACACAGGGAGTATGTTTAAGGTAATCCGGTTCTGTGATACAGCACATTTGGCACACCTTGATGAGTAGTGGACTATTGAGTGGTTAGCCTGCTAAGGGCAATTTTAGCTTTGGCGTCCAAGCTTTCTTTGTAGGGGTGTTTTTTATAAGCGAGCACTTGTTCGTAGTACATTTTAGCACTGGCCACTTTGCCTTGAACCTCCATCATTCTGCCCATTTGTAAGTAGGCATTTGGCGCGTAATAGCTCTCTTCTATCAAGGCGGCATTTTCTATAACCATGTGGTAAAAGTCTGCTGCTTTATTAAAGTTATTGGTTAGTTGGTTCAAACGTGCCTGTCTGTAATTCAGCTCTACTTTCTCTTTTGGTGTTAAGGGTTCTTTGTTAAGTGCTTCGGTTATTGTTTTGGCTTTTTCGTAAAAACCACCATCGAGGGCGTAGCGTAACCTTAGTAAAGTAAGGTGCTGATACATTAGGTTATCAAGCATTTTGCGTGCGTTTTTGTCGACTTCTGTATTGGCGGTTTCTATTTCTCTAGCCTTACTCAGGTGCTTTTCCGATGCTGCTTTATTGTTTAAGAAGAGTTCGCATAGGCCGAGTTTTAAGTAAGTATCCTTCTGGTAGCTGTTGCCTTTTGTTTGTTCTAAAAATGCTTGATAATGCACTTTCGCTTTTTCATAGCTTTCTTCCAAAAAGTAAGTTTCAGCCAAAAAATATGCCTTGACTGGCAGATTGGCTTTGACCTCCATAAGGTTGGACCTCGCGCTTAGTGCCATGTGTGTTTTAAGATAAATAAGCGCTTGTACAAAAAGACTTAAGTCTGCATTGGGCTGAAAGGGTAGTGGGGCAATGGCTTCTTCTTCAAGCAAATAAACGCTTATAAGATCTTTGATCAGTTGGGTTTCATACTGAAAGACTGGTTCAGAAGTATTGAAGTTTTCCAAAGTGTTTATACCATTCATAACGTTTCCTTCGAGGCCAAACAGGTTGAAAACCCATTGCTTGTTACTGGGCACAGAGCCAAGCAGGATGTCGAAAATGGCGTTGGTACGTATGTTTAGGTAGAAATTTGGATAGTCTTTAATATTGTTTTTGTTGAGCTTGTAGGCGCTGCGTAAGCTCCAGAAGGCATCCCAATCATGACCGTTTTTTAGTGCCACAAATGCCCATTGTAGTTTCATTTCTGCGGTTACAAAGTTCTTCCACTCATTTGTAGGTAAAGCTTCTGAGCGCTCCAAGCGTTTTTCGAAAGCAGATTTTACTTGCTCAAATTTACCTTCTGATTCATCCAGCATTAGGCTGGCGATATCGGCAAGGTTTGCCAAATAAATGTCTCGGTAGGGGTTGTCCGAAGGGTTTTTCTGAAGTTGTGTTGTTGCTTCTTCGAACTTAAAGTTGGCAATTAGTTCGAAGGCGCTGCTCTGAGGTAAGGCGGGCGACAATATGCAGAGCATAAAAAAAGGATAGGCCAGTAGACCTATCCATTTCCTTATTTTGATAGAATGTAGCAAGATTATGCTTTAGTAGCTTTCTTTCTGCTTCTTCTTGGTTTCTTCTCTTCGGTTACAATTTCGTCAGTTACTTCTGCCAAAATTCTTCCACAGTGCTCACAAACGATTAGCTTCTTAGCATCACGAATATCAGCTTGTCTTTGCGGAGGTACTACATTAAAGCAACCACCACAAGCACCACGGCTAACAGGTACAACAGCTAGGCCATTACGCGCATTGTCTCTTAGTTTTTGGTAAGAGTTCAACAAACGTTCTTCGATTTGCTTGCCTGCTTTTTCGCGAGATGCCAAAAGCTTCTTCTCATCAGCTTCGCTTTCTTGCGTAAGCGTTTCTAATTCCGCTTTTTTGTTATCAAGGTCTTTTTTACGCTCCTCTAGTTCTTCTGTGGTTTTTTCAATGTCACCTTTTTTGAACTCGATTTTTGCGTAAGCCTCTTTTATACGCTTTTCAGAAATCTGAATCTCCAATTTTTGAAGCTCCATTTCCTTACTAATCGCATCGTACTCACGGTTGTTACGTACATTCATCTGCTGCTCCTCATATTTCTTGATAAGCGCTTCAGAATTTTTTATTTGTGTTTTATGATCAGAAATGTTCCCTTCTAGTTCACTCTGCTCGTTTTCGAATTTCTGTAATCTCGTCTCGAACCCGGCAATCTCATCTTCAAGATCGGCCACCTCATCAGGCAAAGCACCTCTTACTTTTTTAATCTCATCTAATTCAGAATCGATTGATTGTAAGTTCTTTAGGGCTTCGAGTTTTTGTGCAACTGTTTTTTCCATTGATAATTTTTTAGAAGTATTTTACGGGGTTCGTATTCACCTCTGACAAATAGGTTGCAATATTAGCAAATTTTTCGTTCAGAAACCCATCAATTAGCTCTTTTGTAAAGACTTCACTTTCATAGTGACCAATATCGGCAATCATTATTTTGCCTTCCGCATCAAAGAACTCGTGATACTTAAAATCTGCGCTTATAAAAGCTTGTGCTCCTCGGGCTTTTGCGGTTTTTAATAAAAAGCTTCCGGCACCACCGCAAACGGCTACGGTTTCAATTTTATCATCTTTAAGTGGCGTATACTTTACTACCGAAACATTCATGCTGTCTTTTAAATGCGCAAGAAACTCTTGACTAGTCATAGGCTTGGCAAGCTTGCCAATTATGCCCGAACCTACAGCTTGATTGGTGTTAGCAATGTGCTGAATATAATACGCTACCTCTTCGTACGGATGAGCCTTTTTAAGTGCGGCAAGCACTGCACCTTGTAAATGCTGTGGGAAAATCACTTCCACTTTATGTTCTTCAACATATTCATGCTGATTTTGTGTGCCAATGGTAGGGTTAGCCTCTTGGTTCGGCTTAAAAGTACCCGTTCCTAATACTCTAAAGCTACACTGTGAGTAATTACCAACATTGCCTGCTCCGGCATTGTGAATAGCGTCTAGGACTTCATCTGTATTTTCCTGTGGAATGAAAGCTTCTAGCTTACAAAGAGTACCTTGCCTTGGTGCAAGAATGTTCAAATTGCTCAGTCCAATTTTCTGGGCGATCATATTGTTTACACCAGGCAATACATTATCCAAATTGGTGTGGATTGCATAAATGGCAATGTCGTTCTTAATGGCTTTTATAACTGTTCGCTCCACATAGTTTTTACCAGTCAGCCTTTTAAGTCCACCAAAAACAATGGGATGGTGCGCAACAATCAGGTTGCAGTTTTTGCTGATGGCCTCGTCAACTACAGATTCAATACAGTCGAGCGAAATGAGCACTCCGGTTACTTCGGCACTGCTGTCTCCCGTAATTAAGCCCGAGTTGTCGTAACTCTCTTGATAACTAGAGGGTGCAATGTTTTCTAGAAAACGGATGATATCATTGATTTTTGGCATATTTGGCGAATATTTGAACCCTAAATTTAGTCACCGCAAGTTAATGAAGTTCGTTAGATGGATATTCTTTCCTTTCTCTATTTTATATGGCGGGCTTATGAGGTTGCGTAACTGGCTGTACAATAAAGGGTTGAAAAAGAGCTATGGGTTTAGTCAACCCGTAATTGCAGTTGGAAACCTCTCTTTCGGTGGTACTGGAAAGTCGCCTCACATAGAATACCTTATCAATCTTTTGGGTGAAGAATTTCAACTATGCACGATTAGCAGGGGATATGGTAGAAAAACCAAAGGTTTTTTGGAGGCTGAGGCAGAAGTTACCGCTGAGCAAATTGGCGATGAACCATATCAGTTTTATAGAAAATACGGTGCTAGCGTTAAAGTAGCCGTTGGAGAAGATAGGGTGAATGCCATTCAAACCGTGCTTAAGAAACATGCAGGCATCGATTTGTTTTTGCTAGATGATGGTTTTCAGCACAGAAGGGTACAAAGGGATTTGAACCTGCTCCTTTCGGACTATAATGCACCGTTTTATAAAGATGTGGTTCTTCCTGTGGGTAATTTGAGAGAGCCGCGCGTTGGTGCCAACAGGGCAGATGCGGTTTTGGTAACCAAATGCCCTACGGAACTGCCAATTGAAGAGAAAGAGGAAATAAAAGCTCGAATTTCGAGGTATAATAAAAAGGCACCAGTTTTTTTTAGTAGCATAAAGTACGGTGAGCTAAAACCAGTTTTTGCATTGAATAATCTGGCAAAGCAAGTCATCTTAATTTCGGGAATCGCTAACCCTAAGCCTTTTGAAGACCATCTTAAGGAAAGCTTTTATGTGTTGGCGCATTATAATTTCACGGACCATCACCAGTTTGATGAGGACGATTTGACCTCTATATTGGAGCTTACCGAGGCGGAAGGTGTATCTGTAATTACCACAGAGAAAGACATGGTACGACTTTTGCCTTTCGCCACCCACGATTTATTCATGCGTTTTTCACTATTTTATTTACCAATAACAGTTACCATTGATGAGGCAGAGGAGTTTGAATATGCGGTTAGGAAAATCACGGAATCCATTAAAAAGTAAATCGAATTAGTAATTTTGGCCGTGCAAAAAAGCATTCTGGTATTTGTTGGGTTTTTGTTGTTTACTCAGGTGGCTTTGGGGCAACGACTAAGAATGGCTGAGGGCGCTGATGTGAACCGCGATTCTATTGCAGCCATGCGAAATAAAAAGAGCTTGCTCGATACTACGGTAGAGAAAAAGTATGGGGCTAGTAGTACTCGTTTTACATACGAAGCCAACTTTAAGTACAACGATATTGTCTTCTATTCGCCTGACACCTTGCCGGAAAACCTGCACCGTTTTGACGATCTGGCCAAAAACGATTATCTCATCCAAAACTTAGGGAATATCGGAACTGCCATGAGGCAGCTTTTCTACAACCCAAGTGCAAATTCTGGTATCACCTCCGGATATTACGTTTACGATCAGTTCTACACTACGCCAGACCAAATCAGATATTACGATACACGGTCACCATTTACTAAAATTGAAACAGACTTTGGTGGCGGAAACCGCAACCGAACCGATATCATCTTTACGTTTAATGATAGCATTAACTTTAATATTGGGGCCAATTACAAGATAACACGCTCTGATAAGCAGTTGGCTTATTTGGAAAGAGGGGACAGGCAAATAGAAAGTACCAATTGGAATGTTTTTGGTTTTCTTCGCCCTAAAAAGTTACCCAAGTACTTACTACTATTTAACACGACTCATTTTGTGCACAAAGCTGCGGAGCAGGGCGGCATTTTTATTAATCCAGAAGATGAAGAGGATGGATATTTTAAGTACGAAGAACAGAATGTGATTCTGGATGAAGCTCGTAGCTACGACAAGCGAGGCAATATCCACATCTATCAGCAATATGGCTTAGACTCTATTTTTGAGGTGTATCATTCGGCAACGTTCGAAGAGCAAATAGTACGCTATTATGATGAGTACGATTTGAGTACTCGCGATTCATTAATGTATCACAGAGGCGTATCTAATATAGAACGCGAAATTGACACACTGCAAGAGCGTTCCACTTTTACCGAGCTGATGAATGAAGTGGGTTTTAAAGGTCGGACCAAGACTTTTTCTTATACGCTTTACTATAAGAATAGATTGCTGAGTTATAACCAAGCGAGAAATGGTGCTACAAGAGATGTTACAGAAAACTATTTTGGGGGTACGCTAAGGCAGAACATAACCAAAAAGATTCTGCTGAAAGCTTCGGGCGAACTTGGCCTTGATGGTAACTATTCTTTGGTTGGTGATTTTTCTAGCAGCCTTTTTAGCGCTGAATACAAGCGAGTGAATAGAAGGCCTAACTTTTTAATGACCAGCTATGCTGGTCAGCAGGAGAACTGGATCAAGCGCTTCGATAATGAAGTTTCGGATAATATTTACGCAGAGTTTAGGTTTGAAATGGGGGCTTTGAGGTTGGAGCCATTTCTACGGTTTAACCGCATTGCCAATTACATGTATTTTGATGAAAATAGGCGGCCAGACCAAGCCGGAAGTGATATTGTGATTACGAGTCCGGGAGCTACAATTGGTTTGCAGATAAGTAAAAAATGGGCGTTTTATACTACTTCGTACTTTACCCAAGTTACTGGAGGTTCAGCGGAAAAGTACCGTGTGCCTAAGTTTATGAACACGTCACAATTGGCTTATCGTAATATGCTGTTTGATGGTAAAATGATGATCCACACAGGCCTTGAGTCACACTTTAGAAGTTCGTATGTGCCGTATGCCTATGATCCAACCATTCAGCAATTCTACTTACAGAATGATTTTAGCCATGATTCATTCGTAAAGCTCGATGCCTTTTTGAACTTTAAAGTAAAAAACCTTAGCATTTTTGCTAAGGTTAGTCACTTCAATCAATTAGAAGAAAAAGGTTATTTTATTACACCTGACTTTACCGGAACTCGATTTACTGTCGATTTGGGTGCCAGGTGGTATTTCTTCGATTAAATCCTTTATTCAGATTTCTTGAACAAGTTGAAATTCACACCCATGTTCAACACATGCTTGAACTGAATTTCTCTTGAAGATGTACCGTCTCCTTGGTCAATAAGAATGTCGTCATCGTAAATCAACTGGGTTCCGAAGGTAGCGTTAAACCAGCTGTTCACTTTCATTGTAAACAGGGTTTCCCAGTTCACATCCACATTACCGAAAGAATCGTATGCGGTAAAGAAGTTGGCAGTTGTATTAAAAGAGATGTTCTCTGCAATTGGAATGTCGAGTGCAAGTAAAAGGTTTGTACCAAATTCAGCTCTAAATTTCTCACCCGGGTCAACACCAAAGGCCCCTTGGGCGGAAAGTACATCATCGGAAACGAAAGTGAATTTACCTGCTGCAGGAGCAAAAGAGGCTGTTAAAATGTCGTTTGGCTCATAATCTATACCCAAATTAATATTTAGGTACCCCGGTGCCATAAAATCCGAAATCTTGGTTGAAATTTCTTCGCCAGGGTTGTTTGGGTCTTCGTCAAAGCGATTACCCTCCAAGAGCTGAGTTCTGAAAATTCCGATGATACTGTAAGACCATTTAGGTGCAAATTCATGCGCGTAACGCGAGGCTAGAATTAATTTATCATCCGTTTTTCTAAAATCTTGATCGCCAACTTTTGCCCCACCAAGAGCAAAATCGAATTGATTCATCCAGGTTGCTTTGCCTTTAGTGCGTGTAACCTTGGTAAAATAGACAGTTCCAAGTGCAATAGAGTTTTCACCACCGGCAGCCCAGTTGGAAAGCCCAACATTTGAGAAGTTAAATCCTAGTGAACCTTCTTTTTTAATGCTTACAGTATCAGCGTTTTGGCCGAAAAGCGTTGTGGAAAAAGCCAGTGTTAGGCAAAGCAATATGAGTTTCTTCATAGTTTTGTTAGATATAATGCTAGTCAAAAATGTTCTTATTTTATGATTCTGCCAAATGGCTGGCCATTTATAATGTGGCAACGTTTACAATCTTGGCGTAATGGACTAATTTTGAGCCATGGAGTTAGAACTGAAGAACTACACACTTGGTTTAAAATTACCGACTGACCCGCGTTGGGCAAATATTGCCGAAATGAACATTGAGGACATTTTAGTAGATCATGCTTATTGCGAGCAAAAGGCTGCTACCTCGTGTATTTCGCTTATTGTGCAATATCCTGATAAAGAAGCGCTTGTTGATGTGATGACTCCTGTTGTAGCCGAAGAGTGGAGCCACTTTGAGCGAGTTTTAGAGCAGCTGAAAAAGCGTGGAATGAAGTTGGGTAAACCGCGTAAGGATGAATATGTAATTAGAATTCAGCAAATTTTAATTAAGGGAGGGAAGCCTGAGGAGCGACTGGTAGATAAGCTTTTGCTAAATGCCCTTATTGAAGCACGCAGCTGCGAGCGTTTCAAGAATTTGCATTTGAATATTGCCGATGAAGAACTAAAGAAGTTCTACTTTGAATTAATGGTGTCTGAGGCAGGGCATTACCGCAACTTTTTAGCATTGGCCAAAGAGTATATGCCAGAAGAATACGTGATGAATCGCTGGCAAGAATTTTTAGAAGAAGAGGCTAAGATTATCAGTACGCTAGAAGTGCGTGGCGATAGAATGCACTAAGCTATTTCTTTACATACTTAGTCAAGATGTATATGGACTGGCCGTTTACTTTGCCTAAAATGTGCTCAGGGTCGTCTGCCACTAGCGAAATATTACGTACAGCTGTTCCTCTTTTAGCGGTAAAACCAGCACCTTTTACGTTCAGGTCCTTTATCAATACCACGCTATCACCGCTTTGCAATTCCACTCCGTTGCTATCGGTTGGTTTTGGCGCATTTTCCGCTTCAAGCCCAGCTTTTGCCCAAGCCAATGTTTCATCATCAAGGTAGAGCATATCGAGTAGGTCAACTGGCCA
The DNA here is from genome assembly GCF_900111145.1 of Roseivirga pacifica. Taxonomy (GTDB): domain Bacteria; phylum Bacteroidota; class Bacteroidia; order Cytophagales; family Cyclobacteriaceae; genus Roseivirga; species Roseivirga pacifica. Next base: position 805,953 of record NZ_FOIR01000002.1, on the reverse strand, counting down.
TCCTTCGGGTTTTAACTTTGTGAGCATGCGCCATGCCAATACCTGCACAGGTGGTTCTTGGCTCCACATGCTGTCGTTTAAACACCTCCAATGATTGGCATCAATGGTCGCATTTCCTTCGATTTGACTTTGGCAGTTTTGACATAGAAAAGCAGCTGTATCCATGGTAAGGTCAGTTTTGGGGCTAACCACATAGGTAGATGGGTTTTCGGTACTGCCACATAATTCACAAGAGTGATTGCTTCTTTCTGCTAAGCTGTTTTCGATGCTCATATGCTTGGTGTTTGGCTGCAAAACTAGAAAAACTAGTGAACAATTGTGGAAACAGAAGCTTTTAGCTGCATGGAATTTTCAGAAAGAGAAATGGACCGGTTAATCGAAATGGCGTGGGAGGATAGAACGCCTTTTGATGCCATAGCGGCACAGTTTGGAGTAGGCGAGGGTGAGGTGATAAAACTGATGAGGAGAGCAATGAAATCTTCTTCTTTTAAAATGTGGAGAAAACGGGTGCAAGGCAGAAAAACAAAGCATTCAAACAGGCAAGAAACTTTGCGGTTTAAGTCGACAAGACAGCGCAACATATCTAACAACCGCATAAGCAAGCGGTAAAAGAACAGAGCCGGAATCCACACAACGTATTTGCGTGCCTCCGACTCTGAAACTTAACTAAACTAGAGAGATATTCATGTAACTATTTAGCGGTTACGCAGCGCTACAATAGTTTTTTATACAAACCAATGCGTGCTATATAGTTAACCCTCAGAGCTTTGGGGTTAGTATATAACTAGTTGAGAGTAAATTGATTAAATGTGCAGCTTTAGCTGCTGGTAGATAAGGAAAAGCTTATGGCCTTGACTGTTGTTCAATTTGCTATCTAACGCTTTGTTAGCAGCGGAAGCGTGGTGATTAAGCCTTTGTATGCTGGAATAAGATGCAAGCGCCCCGTTAGAGAAATCGTCATCAAAACTTGAGTGATCAACCGTTTCCGACTCTATGGTTTGCTCAATATCTGCCTTAAAGTTTCGCGACTTATATGAGTCGGTAGAGCTGCATAGCAAGAGCACTGTGCAAGCCGCCAAAGCGATAGAAAGACAATATAGTACTTGGCGTTTCTTCAAGGTTTGTTGTAATCGGAATAAATGTACTAGCCATATAACGAATACCAAACCTATAAATGTAAAATTATCTTAAACTATCCATGAACACGTTTTAAATGGTTATGGTGGGTTGTTTTTAGTTATGAATTGCACTTTTAAAAAACACTGACTTTTATCAGTTAATACGGTAACATAAGTTACGCTTTGCGAGCGTAAGAGGTGAGAAATTTGGGTATCACTTCGAAAATTCTTGCAAAATGAAAATAGATCAGATTTACACCCAATGTTTGGCCGAAGCGGCTTATTACATTGAAAGTGGGGGAGAAGCCGCCATTATTGATCCGTTGAGGGAAGTGCAGCCTTATATAGATATGGCCGAGCAAAATGGCGCCAAAATTAAGTATGTGCTGGAAACGCATTTTCATGCCGATTTTGTTTCGGGACACATAGATTTAGCACAAAAGACTGGGGCTACAATAGTTTACGGGCCAACGGCTCAGCCGAATTTTGAGGCTCATGTAGCCGCTGATGGTGAAATTCTTTATTTGGGTGGTGTTAAAATTAAGGTGCTACACACGCCTGGCCACACAATGGAGTCGTCTACTTTTTTGCTGATTAATGAAAGCGGTAAAGACTACGCAATATTTACTGGCGATACTTTGTTTTTGGGCGATGTTGGCCGGCCTGATTTGGCGGTAAAAACCGACTTGTCGCGTGAAGACCTAGCAGGTCATTTATTCGACTCGTTAAGAGATAAGATTATGCCGCTTGCTGATGATGTGATTGTATACCCTGGTCACGGGCAGGGTTCGGCTTGTGGTAAAAATATGAGTGCCGAAACCGTGGATACGCTGGGTAATCAGAAGCGCTTTAACTATGCTTTGCGCCACGATATGACTAAGGAAGAGTTTGTAAAAGAAGTGACTTCAGACCTAGTTACACCTCCACAATATTTCCCTAAGAATGCGGTAATGAACAAAATGGGCTACGAAAGCATAGATGAAGTGCTTGCTCATGGTGTTATTCCATTGTCGGCAAAGGAGTTTAAACAGAGCATTCATAAAAACAAAGCATTGGTGATTGATGCACGGCCGAAGGAGGCATTTGCAGAAGCACATGTTCCGAATGCATGGTTTATTGGTTTGGACGACAACTTTGCTCCGTGGGTTGGTGCCTTGGTAACTGACCTTAAAACTCCAATTGTTTTTTTAGCAGACCATGGTAGGGAAGAAGAAGTAGTGGTGCGCTTGAGTAGAGTAGGTTATGATAATGCGATTGGTTTTTTAGAAGGAGGAATTGATGCATGGAAAGATGCAGGAGAGCCGGTGCAAAGTGTGGAGCAGGTGAGTGCTCAGGAGTTTGAAAAGCTATATAGTAAAGGTGCTAACGTATTGGATGTAAGGAAAGAAAGCGAGTTTAAGTCGCAACACATTGAAGGTGCCAAAAACTTTCCGCTAGACTTTATAAACGAGCATATAGATGAGCTACCAAAGGGTGAGAAGTGGTACGTGCACTGTGCGGGTGGTTACCGCTCTATGATTGCTAGCTCCATCCTCAAAGCTAGGGGCTTTAAAGTTGTGAACATAATAGGAGGCTTTAAGGCCTTGGTTGAAGATACGGACCTGCCAACTACGGAGTTCAAAGAGCAAGTCACTATGCTTTAGTGATGTTGATTAACTGACAGAGTTGATGGAAAAAGCCCCCTGCGATACGCGCAAGGGGCTTTTGATTAGTCAACCTCTCCAAACCTTTCATCGCCACACATACGGACGATTTTTGGTTCGAAAGTACCGAGTACATCCACCAAGTCGGTTTGCTGTGCCATTACCTCATGGATGTTTTTATACACCTGAGGTGCCTCGTCCAAACCAGAACCGATCAATGTGACTCCGGCCTTTTTGATGTGCTTCTTCACTTCCTTTTTAGAAAGCGTTTGCTTGGCCCTGGTTCTGGAAAGCACCCTTCCGGCTCCATGCGAAGCCGAATTGATAGATTCCACATTCCCTTTGCCTTTCACAATAAAGCCCGGTGAAGTCATCGATCCCGGAATGATTCCTAAAACACCTTCGCCTGCTGGTGTAGCACCTTTTCTATGTACAATGATTTCCTTTCCATCCGCACCTTGCTCTTTCCAGGCAAAGTTGTGGTGGTTTTCGATCAGTGCCAGTGGCTGTTCACCCAATGCAGCAGCGAGCCTATCGTGGATTTGGTGATGGCATGCCGAAGCATAATCACCTGCCAGATTCATGGCTTGCCAATATTCCTGACCCGCTTCGGTATCTAAATCCAACCAGGCCAGATGTTTGGCTTCTCCCGGTAATTTGGTCATATCCATGGCCAGCTTGGTGTAATGCCTTGCGATATTCGCACCAAGTCCCCTCGATCCCGAGTGGGAGAGTACCGATAGATACTTGCCAACAGGCAGGTTGAATTCATTGATCTCCGAATGGATCTCGGTAATACCAAACTCCACAAAGTGGTTACCGCCTCCTGAAGAACCAATTTGCTTCCAGGCTCTGTCTTTCAATGATTTCAATACATTGATTTCATTAAAAAGACTCCTGTCTAACACCTCATGGTCTTTTGGTCTTTTAAATACCGCCTGACCGAATTTGGTGTTATCTATTAACATAGCTTTCAATTCATCAGTGTTCTGATGGATAAAAGCAGGAGGGATGTCATACATGGTCATGCACATTCTGCAGCCAATGTCTACGCCAACTCCATAAGGAATCACAGCATTTTCTGTAGCTAGAACACCACCAATTGGCAGTCCGTAGCCATGATGTGCATCTGGCATTAGTGCTCCGTATTTAGTCACTGGCAATTTCATAGCGATCTCCATTTGGTTGATAGCCCCTTGCTCAATGCCCTCTGCTCCATATATATTATATGGTATGCGTTTTTCCCTCAAAGCCAGTGTTTCATTGTGTTCAGTTTTGATAATCAGCGCCATCGCCACAGGGCCCCAGACCTCATGTTTTAAGTAAAGACCAGGGTTTCCGACCACCTTTTTCAACATGGCTTTTTTATGAAGTATGGATTTGCCTTTGAAGTGCTCTTCCATAGCCTTTATGGCTTCGCCAATGGCTCTGCCTTCAGGGAATCCGAGCTTTCTCAGGTCTTTCCCAGTTAATTTTCTCGTTGCCATAATTTCCAACGTTTCTTCAATCGTTTATACTTATTTCGCTTGATGTGGTCTTTCAAATCGTCCACATCGAAGTTCTCAAGGGCTTGCATCATACCTTTTCGGTAATGTGCAATGGCCTTGTTGAACTGACCTTGGGCTTCGGCCACTTTGCCTAGGTTTTCATAAGCAAAGGTTTTGTTGAAGCCTTCAACCTTCATGGCTTTATGCATAAGGTTTTCCAGACCAACGTATTTCTCATTATCCAGATAGAGTTGAGCGAGATTAACATAAGCACTTCGGTAATCTGGCTTAAATTTTATTGCCAGCAAATAATGCTGTTCAGCTCTCGCTTTATCATCAAGGCCGTATTGAAGTAGGCAAGCCATTCTAAAATGAAGTTTGGCACTACCAGGTTCTTCACACAATCCTCTCTCAAACCATCTTTTGGCTTCATCGTCTTGGCCATTATCTATAGCTTGATCCGCCATCTGAATAATACTTTCTATGTATTCTTCGTAAATGTCCATTTTCGTTTGAGAGGAATGCCCAAGCTTTTGACTTTAAACGTTTACGCCTCGTCATTCTGAACTTGTTTCAGAATCCGTTTGGGTTGATACTCATTCCATTAGACCCTGAAATAAATTCAGGGTGACGGTGCAAGAGGTACATGGCGAGAGCATCCCTCAGTTTTTATGTAATTGTTTCATATTCGTTTTACCCTCTCTTTGGACGTCATTCCCGTGAACCTGCCTGTCGTCAGACAGGAACGGGAATCTCATAAATCATTTGGAGATCCCCGCCTACGCGGGGATGACATACCATTAGAGTTGCAGGTAGACCAACTATCTAGAGAAAACCTCTTTCAGTTGATCTACCACCTGGTTACCGCCAGAAAGAGAGATGTTGTTGATCTTATCAGCGATTCGTTCAACGTATTCCATCTCCTTCAACTTGAACAACATGTCGTTGTCTTCCATCAATTTGGCGGTGTTCAACAAGCTTCTGGTAGAAGCTGTTTCTTCACGTCTGGTAATCACGTTGGCTTGTGCTTGTTTTTGCGCCACCAAAACTTGGTTCATGATGTTTCTCAATTCACCGGAAAGTATGATGTCCTTGACACCACTATCCCTGATTTCAATTCCCAGAGTTTCGGCTTTGCTCTTCAGAACTTCCAGTACATATTCTGCAATCGCAGATTTTTGCTCTAATAATTCGTCAAGCGTATAGTTGCCAATGTATTCCCTCAAAGCCAACTGCATCAATACATAGAGCTGTTTTTCAGCATCTTTGTTGTCGATAAGGAATTTCTCAATATCAACCACTTTGTATTGGCAGTAGAAGTTGATTCTCAAACCAGCTTTGTCTTTGGTGAGAATTTCCTGACCAGAAACTTCCATTTGAAGCTTCCTCATATCAGCCTTCAAAACATTGATGGCTGTGGTGTTTTTCCAGAAGTAGTAAGTGCCTTTATCAAGCGCTTTTTCCAACTTTCCATCTATCATCAAGAGTCCTTTTTCGTAAGATTCAACTACGTAAACTCTGATGTATCTTAGCAAATCGGTGCTGGTAAGTACAGCTTTGCTAATGTCTTGAGTGATGTTGAAATCGCTCAGGTCTACTCTGGTGAAAGAGTATTCCACCAAACCTTTCCAGAAAGCATACTTTCCTACAGTCAAAACTTGTTTGAACTTGCCGTCAGCATATTGAATGACAACCTCATTGTCTCTCACATCTACTACTTCAAGCATTGCAGCCAATTCTTCATCCCGCAAAAGGATGTTTAAGTTTTTAGAAGAGTAGAACTGATCGGTAAGGTTGTAAACCATTACAGTGTCCGCTAGCGATAACCAAGTAGTACCTGCGGTGATCACTTTGCGGTAATCTCCATTTCTGAAAACCAAACCGACTTTTCCATCGTTGATTCGTATTCTTTTCATTTTTACAATGGTTGTGAGGTTTCCCTCGGTTAAACATTTATTTATCGCTATTGGCCAAATAGTTTCGTTTTATGAAAGGTTGAACAGTTTGCCATCTATCGAAAGCGAGGTGTCTATTGAGTCTGAATTCAGAAGTGAGTTCCAGAGTCAGGGGAATTTGCTTTGAACCGAAGTTCGCAACATCTTCTTGTGACAACAGAAGTCAAATCTTGCATCGGGCGATATCCTAAACCACCTTGGCTTTTTCAAAACTTTCCTCATCTACCGAAGTAGGCGAGGGGCAAGCTGAACATTCCTTTCAGTATTGGCATCGGTTTTTAAAGAAGACCCGATGAACTTCTGAAAATGGAAACCTAATCCATTTACCATGTTAAAAGCATGGTGCTCTACCAACTGAGCTACTACCCCATTTCTCATTCAATTGTGGGGTAGGGAGGATTCGAACCTCCGACAAGCATGGGAATATGTCCTCAAGCTAAGTAGCATACCGAGACTTACTAGTTCGGCACTATGGGGCTTTACTGAAACCCTCATCAGGCCTTATACCTGAGGATTATATTCCGTGGAAATGGTAGGATTCGAACCTACTGAGCCAATGGCACTGGTTTTACAGACCAGCATAACTCTCCATCGTTATCGCATTTCCATTGAGGTCATTGTCCCTTTCAGTTGGCGATCAACCAATTGTTGGGTTCAATGACCCGCTATTTACATTGGAGCTTTTTCAAACATCATAGCCCGAACGAAAGGCTATTTAGGGGCTTTAACCCTTCTCCAAGTTGAGGAGACACTCGTTCTGCCTCTCCTTTAGCTTCTTGCACTATCTCGCCCTTCGGGCACTCCTCCTGAAAGGAGGAGAGTGGATATCCTTCACTTTGAGTCGGGAATCGGATTCGAACCGATGGTGTCAGTTTTGCAGACTGATGCCTTACCTCTTGGCTATCCGACAATAAAAAAAGCCCGGTCTAATGCAGACCGGGCTTTTCAATGCCGCGCTTATGTACGGTATTGTCAAGTCATATGCTTCCCGGTCTTATTTTGCAAAAGACATAGTTCATCAGCCATAAAATCAATCTGATTTTTATACCCTAGGGGTGATAGCCATATGTCTTCTAAGCGAATTGTCATCTTCTGCGTTTCTTAATTTTTTAAAACAAAAAACCCGAACTAAAAGTCCGGGTTGTAAAATTTCTTATCGAAAGTTATTACTTCCCCGAACTGCAATCATCACATAGGTCATAAGCTATTGTTACCTGTGGTAGAACTGCTTCGCTATGTAAGTTTTGCTTTTTCATTTCGTTGTTATGGCTGCAAATGTACTGAAAAGGATTTTGAATTTGCAAGTGCCTGTGTTTCAGATGGTAATTTTTGATGCTTTATATATAATAATTAATCATCTGTAAATCAGGTAATTATATTGAGTGAAAAATTTTCAAAAAAATTCAATATCACTATTAAGTTGAGTAACCGCTTAAGCAATTAATTAATCATTGTGCTCATTCATTGTGCGGGTTATGCCAATGGTACAGAAACCATAAATCATTTCGATTGCCTTGTCCATTGCAAAAGGAAGCTCGTCAAACTCTTGTTGGGTGAACTTGCTCAACACATAGTCTACCTGCTGTCCTTTGCCAAAGTCATCGCCAATGCCAAACTTAAGGCGTGGGTAGTTCTGTCCACCGGTTAGGTCTTCAATGTTTTTAAGTCCGTTGTGTCCGGCACTAGATCCTTTGGCACGCATGCGTAATTTCCCGAAGGGTAGGGCAAGGTCGTCTACAATTACTAGCACATTTTCTTTCGGTATTTTTAGCTCTTGCATCCAGTATTTCATAGCCTTACCACTAAGGTTCATGTATGTAGTGGGTTTAATTAGGTGGATGGTGCGGCCCTTGTGTTTGCATTCGGCATGATAGGCCAGGCGACCCATTTCAAAAGTTACGCCTTTTTGGTCGGCAAGTCTATCGAGGGTTAAAAATCCAATGTTGTGTCTGGTGAGCTCGTATTCTGCTCCAATGTTTCCAAGTCCTACCACTAAATACTTCATGCTGCGAAAATAAAAAATCCTACCCGTTTCGGGGTAGGATTTATAACGAATGTCGTTTTTGAATTACTCTTCGCCAGCTTCATCTTCAGCAGCTTCAAGCTCTTCGGCAGATTTACCTCTAAGTGCTCTTGGAATAGCTACGTTAACAACGGTTACAAGTGGGCTTGTCAAGAATTCGAAATCTTGAGTAGGAAGCTCTCCAACTTTGATAGCTTTACCAATTCTCAAGTTAGTAACATCAATTTCGATTACTTCTGGCATGTTCTTAGGCAATGCAAGTACTCTCAATCTTGGGTTCTTCACGATCAAAGTACCACCATTCTTAACACCTATTGCGTTACCAGTTGCTTTTACCGGAATGTCCATTTTAATAGGCTTACCAGCAAATAGTTGAAGCAAATCAACGTGCAACAACATTTCACTAACTGGGTGCCACTGAGACTCTTGAACGATGGCTCTGTATTCAGTTCCTTCGATGTTTAATTTGATGAAACATGCTTCTGGAGTGTACAATACAGGTCTGAATTGGATAGCAGGAGCGTAGAAGTGCACTTGCTCGTCACCACCGTAAAGTACGCCTGGAACGTTTCCTTCTGCTCTTAGTTTGCTCGCCTCTGCCTTTCCGAGATTTGCTCTTTTAAACCCTATAATCTCTACTTCTCTCATTTTAATATATGTTTAAATAAATAGTTGACTTATTGATCCATCCGTAGTGATGTTCTTAATGGCTTTTGAAAACAATTCAGCCACAGTTAATACACGGATTTTTTCAGATTCTTGCGCTAAAGGAATTGTGTCTGTTACTACGAGCTCCTCAAGCACAGAGTTTTCAATGTTTTCGTAGGCTTTTCCTGAAAGTACTGGGTGAGTACACACCGCACGTACAGAGGTGGCGCCTTCTTCCATAATAATTTTTGCAGCCTTGCATAGCGTTCCCCCTGTATCAACAAGATCATCTACCAAAACTACGTTTTTGCCCTCTACATTACCGATAATTCGCATTTCGGCAACTTCGTTTGGTCTTTTTCTGTGCTTATCGATAACCACCATTTCTGCGTTGAAATGCTGCGCAAAAGATCTGGTTCTTTTTACTCCTCCAACATCTGGCGAAGCGAAAAGTAGGTTATCCAGATTAAGCGCTCTTAGGTAAGGCACAAAAATAGCCGAACCGTCCAAGTGATCTACCGGTATATCGAAAAAGCCCTGAATTTGGCCAGCGTGCAAGTCACAAGTCATGATTCTATCGGCACCAGCGGCAGTCAAAATATTGGCTACTAGTTTGGCTCCAATGGCTATTCTTGGCTTATCTTTTCTGTCTTGACGGGCATAACCGAAGTAAGGCAAAACAGCAATTACCTTATAGGCACTTGCTCTTTTAGCGGCATCAATCATTAAACAAAGCTCAAACAGGTTGTCGCTAGGAGCGTGAGTTGATTGAATTAGAAAAACATTTGCACCTCTGATTGACTCAGTATAGTAAGGTGCCATTTCACCATCAGAGAATTTCTGAAGTTTAATTCCGCCTAAGCCTTGACCGAAGAATTCTCCAATCTTTTTACCTAGTTCTGCTGAACCGTTTCCTGCAAAAATTTTGTGTTCCTGTGGTTTGTTTTTCACCATGCCGAATTTTGAGTCGCAAAGGTAGGAATTTAATAAATAAAATCGAGACTGACCCTTAAATATTTATTATTTAAGTTGTTGAAATTTAGACTTGCAAACAGTTTCGGTCAAACCAAGTGTAACTTGGGCTACAAAGTTAAGCTGTTCCCTTGTTAAATTGCGCTTAGTTAATGGATTGATATGGAAAAACAGACATTGGGTAGAACGGACGAACTGGCGATGGAAAGAACCCGTTTAGCGAACGAGCGTACCTTTTTAGCTTACTTCAGGACCTTTATCGTATTCTTGAGTTCGGGTTTTGCCATTTTAAAAATCAGTGCATTGGAGGAAATAATGACAGTGGGGTACATGCTGGTTGTAATTGCTCCTGTTTTGCTCATAACAGGGTTGCTTAGGTTTTTACATGTACGCAAGCAACTCAGAAAACACTATTACACAGGAGTGTGAATTTAGAAGGATTCACCAATTCTGAAATAAATACCCCAGTCGCCATCCCCAACGGCAGCGTCTAATCCAATATTCAGGTGATTATCCGGAAATGCTGTAAAGCGAAAGCCGGCTCCAACTCCTGGTAGTAGTTTGCCATTATCGGCCGTATTAATGCTTTCCCAAATGGTAGCCAAGCCAGCAAAGCCAACAATTCCCATTCTTTCCCTAAAGTTCCATCGGTATTCGCCTTGCAAAGTGGCGATATTGTTGCCTCGGTATTTGCCCTCAGTATAACCTCTAATGTCTAGTTGACCGACAATGAATTGTTGCTCGAAAGCGAGATTTCCAATGCCTATACCTAGTTTTCCGCGTAGCGCCAATACATCTGTTTCTTTAATGGCTAGGAATTTATTGAAGTTGATTTCAATTTTTTGGGTTACAAATTCATTGTCGAAAAATTCGGGTGTGGTGTTGAAGTTAATGTCTAAAATGCTTCCGCTAAAAGGGTAGTATACATTATCGCGCTCATCGTTTGAGAACGAAATGGCCAATGAGTTGAAGGTTGTTTCGTCAGGGTCTGGGGATATAGCGGTATTGGTCTCTGTTTTTCTATAAGCGTATCGCAGGCCGGCAAACAGGTCTTTGTAGATTCTTCTTTCGGCCTTTACCATTAAAAAGTCAATATCTGTGGTGTAATCCACAAACTCGCTTATATCGTCCATATAAAACTGAAAACCGTTCATACCTACACCGCCACCACCGGTAAAGCGCCACCTGTCTTCATTCAAGAATATTTTGCTAAAAACAACGCTGGCCCAATTGCCTTCAGTGGAGTAAACGCCTGCCAAGCCTGCCATTGACTTTGGGGAGATGGTGTCGTTTTTATTGGCTCGGAACATGGCCATTGGAACGGCCCCAATAAAAAAACCACCTGTTCTGCTGTAGTTGATGTAAGGAACTGGCTTAAACTCTAAGTTTTTGTCTTCTTTTGGCGTTTCGGTTTGAGCTAAAAGGCCGGTGGGAATAGCAAGGAGAAGTATTATTGAAGAGGCAAGCCTACAGATGTGCATTGTGGTTTTTTACTCAATATAAGTTGCCTCTTCTAAATAAAGTAATCCGCTTGGGTATTTTTAGAAGAATGGTTTTGCTTTATCTGCTTTTGAGAACCGCAATGTAATAATTGGGCTCTACAATAAGCGTTGTTCCGTCCACGGGAATACTATTCCATTGACTACGAGGCTCAATGCGCATGCTCTTTCCATTAACTTCAACATCTACTGGCATATCGAAAGATGAGATAGTGTTGATCCAACGGTAGTAAAGCTTGCCATCTTTGAAGTAATATTCCAGTGTTGCCAAACGCCTGTCGCGAAGGTATTGATCGAAGAAGGCATTTAGTTCTAGTCCTAAGAATTCGGCCATGTAGTTTTCCAATGCTTCGGAAGTAACAGTTTGATGGTAGAACTTTTCACCCAAGGCCCTCAGCATGCCACGCCATTGTTCGTCATTATTTACGATGGTTCTAAGAGTGTTGAGCATGTTGCCGCCTTTGTAATAAACATCGCCTGGGTAGCCACTATAGTTTACTCCATATGGGCCAATCATTGGTTTGTTGTTGCCAATGGAAGTTCTGGTGCCTCGCACATACTCTTGGCCGGCTGCCTTACCGAAATGATAGTCTAAAAATAGGCTTTCTGAGTAATTGGTAAAGCTTTCATGAATCCACATATCCGCATGGTCCTTATGGGTGATGTTGTTAGCAAACCACTCATGACCTGATTCATGGACGATAATGAAGTCGAATTTTAAGCCCCAGCCCGTTGTGCTTAGGTCGCGGCCGAGGTAACCGTTTTCAAAGCGGTTGCCGTAAGTTACAGAGCTTTGGTGCTCCATGCCTAAATAAGGCGCTTGCACCAACTGGTAACCGTCTTCATAAAAAGGGTAGGGGCCAAACCAATGCTCGAATGCATCCAGCATTCTTGGTACTTCAGTAAACTGTTTGCGTGCTTTTTCTTCGTCTACTTTTAGTGCCCAGTAAGTAATGTCTAAATCGCCTTTTTCGCCAGCATATGTCTCTTTCCAGCTTACATAGTTGCCAATGTTTAGGTTCACTCCATAATTGTTGATAGGGTTTTTAACCTGCCAGTGAAAGGTTTTGGTTTTCTTTTTTCGGTTGCGTTCAGTGCCAATCAATCTGCCGTTCGAAACATCCGATAGGTGTTCGGGCACCTCTACACTAATGTCCATGCTGTCCACTTCATCGTACATATGGTCTTTGTTGGGCCACCAAACCGATGCGCCTAAGCCCTGATTGGAGGTGGCGATAAAGTCGTTGCCATCTGCGTCTTTCTTCCAGCTAAAGCCACCGTCCCAAGGAGCGCGAACGGCTTCTTTGGGCTTGCCTTCGTAGTGCACCACAATTTCGTTTACAGCACCAACAGTTTGGGGCTCTTTTAAAGTCACGAAATGTGCATTGCCTTCCGATTTGAATGAAAGTTCAGTGCCGTTTTGAGTTACTTTGGTAATGGTGAGTGGTGGTTGCAAGTCAACCTGCATTACATTATGCTGCTCCAAAACTTTGTAACGAATGGTGTTGTTGCCGGCAATCCATTTGTTCTCAGGTACAACTTCTACTTGTAGATGGTAATAGGTTAGGTCCCACCAAGCGCGCTCGGGGGTGATGCTACCACGTAGTGAATCTTGGCGCGTAAATTCTTGAGCGATTGAAGAGATGGAAACGAAGAGTAAGGCAAAAAGTAGTTGAAAACGCATGCTTTAAATTTTGTGGAAGATAGGCAGAAAGGGTTTGTGGTAAAAGACAGAATAGCCTAAATGGAGCTGAAGTCTATTTAGCTTTCAAGGATGAATGATATAAGGTTTTAGTCTTGTCAGTTACAAACTGGTTTTACAGACATCCTCGAAGCCATCGATGGTAAGTTGGTGAAGGAGATAGCACTTGAAAAGGCATAAAAAAAGCTCCACATTTCTGTGAAGCTTTTTGTTGGTCTACTAGGGCTCGAACCTAGACTCTTCTGAACCAAAATCAGACGTGTTGCCAGTTACACCATAGACCATCCTTGAATTGGGAGTACAAAAGTAGTAGTCGTTTTCTTATTTAAAAACCTTTTCAGGAAAAAAATCAGAAAAATTTCTCACTCCTCAATTTTCCAAAAAGCTATCCCTCCGGCTTGCTTTCCAAGATTTGCAGTGCTCACCACTTTAAGTGTTTGTAAGTCAATTACATCTACTTTTCCTGGGTCGCCACCAATTCCCTCAACCGATACAAAAGCGTATTTTGAGTCAGGAGAAACAGCTACACCGTGTGTTACTTTTTGGCTGTTGTCTAATCGGGCTACTTCTTCGCCAGTGGTCAAATTCCATATACCGGTTTTAGCTGCCGTTTTGTAAGATACTACCATAAACTTACCATCAGGCGATAGGTCTATATTGTAGGGGCCTTTATCTGTTTTAAATTTTCTAAGCGGCTTCCAAGTGTCCGTGTTAATCTCCAGTACTTCGTCAGCGCCATTCCCAGCCACATATACTAGGTTTTTGCTAGGGTGTGGGCTAACCCATGTAGGTTTGAATGCTGAGTGTTTCATGCCGCCCATAGCACCATGGTTCATTTTGCTGTGATCCATTTTAGAATGATCCATTGGTTCCTCCTCTTTTTCGTGTCCCATGGCCGCATGATCCATCTTTGAATGGTCCATTTCAAGCATTTTGGAAGCCTCATCAAGATCAAGTGTATTGGAAACTTCTAGGTTAATGGCGTCAATTTCAAACAGTTCGCCCGACATCATGGCTACAGAGTAGTGTTTCATGCCGTTGGCAGAAAGTCTGCTGCCATGCGGCATAGCACCAGTAGTAATTTGGTCTAGTTCCGTCATGCTGGCTACATCTACTACTGAAACTGTGCTTGGCACCATGTCACCGTGCAGGTTGAAGTTTACGCAGTAAAGAAGCCCTGTGGCCGGAGAAACCTGCATGGAGGCAGGGAAGAGGCCCAATTGCGCAGTACCAACCACTTCATCTGTTCCGGTTTCGAACTTGTAGAGTGTTCCGTAAGGATTACCGTGTGCTAAACTCAGGTACCAGTATTTGCCTTCAGGGCCAACGGTAATGCCGTGCGGGCCTTCAATTTCGGCAGGCCAAACACCTACGGGAATGTTTTTGATGTTCTCCGCTTTTTGGCCATCAAACTTAATTACGGCTACTTCATCTTCCGATTCGGCCGTAACGTAGATGTAATAGTCTTGCGCAAAAGCGGTAAAGCTTAAGGCCAATGCCATTAAAAACAACGATGCCTTTCTCATTTCTTTAGCGTTATAGAGTGAATTAGTTTTACATGAGGAAGAAATGAGGTGATGAAGTTATGATCATTCACCACCTCAGATCAACAAGCGCTATTACTTGGCTTTAATTTGTGTCTCTTTTGGTTTTTCAGGCTCCAATTTGGCCGACCATAAGCCACTATTCCAGTCGGAATAGAAAATATGACCTTTGTGGAGTTGTGCACCCCATGTAAACGGAGCGTTTGGTACATAACCGTTCGGGTCGTTCGGGATAATCCAAGCGATTTCACGACCTTGTTTTCTTAAGTCGCCCATAAGCTCACCACTTAGGTCAACTACACGCACACCGCCATTATAGAAAGCCACATAAAGAATTTCATCTTCAATCCAGTAATTGTGAGAACCAGCATATGGCACTTCAAAACGGGCAACTTCCTCTGGATTGTCCAGGTCGGTAAAGTCTACTACGTGTAAATAACCACCAGCCATGTTCGGGCCTTTCATATTTAAACCATATGGGAAAATCTCATCACCGCCAATTACGTAGAATTTGCCAGTAGAAGGGCTTCTGAACGGGAACGAGGCGTGATTTGCTTTGTTAGGATAGGCGTAGCTAGAGATCTTTTTAGGGTTATCAGGCGATCCGCCAGCAATTCCATTTCCTACATCAACCAGTTGAATACCATCAGCCCAGTTTGAAGAATAGGCGATACCATCTTCCACCCAAACATCGTGAATAGAGTGTCCTGGAGTATCTAGTTCGAACTTAGAAACTGCATATGGGTTTTTAGGGTCTTCAATATTGATTACATAGTATTTTTGGCCTGCACTTAATGCATAAACATGGCCTTTCGAAATGAATACGTTGTGTACACCTCCGGTTAGGTTTTCATCGAATGTAGAAATGATTTTCGCATCGCGAGGGTTCTTTACATCGATAATTACCAAGCCGTTTTTACGGTTAGAAGCACCTTCTCTACTAATTACGCAAATGGTGCCATCTTCAGAAATTTTTACATCATTTACAGTACGTGCATCAACTTGTACCGAATCGATTTTGAAAATATTGGCAGGATTGGTTACGTCCCAAAAGTATGCGGTGCCATCGGCTCCCCAAGTACCTGTTACGGCATAATCTCTTCCGTCAACACCTTCCCAAATCCACAGGTCAGAAGTGTGTTTGTCGTTTACAGAGCCTTGTCCAACAAGCTCGATCTTGCGGCTCACTTCTCTGGCAGCAATGCTCAGGGTTTTAGAGGCTGAAGCCACACCGCAAGAAGCTGTAATGGTGTAAGTTCCTGCTTCATCGGCCACGAATCGGCCATCTTGCTTTATCAGTCCCGATGCACTTTGGCTTACATTGTCGGAAACTCCACTAAAAGAATAGTAGATAGGCGCATCGGTAACTTCATTTCCTTTTTTGTCGAATGCTTTTGCTGTAAAATGGAAAACATCGCCAGTACGTGCTTGGTCGCCATCAGCACTAAGCTCAATTTTCGCGATTGGATTGGTTACCACGTTTAGGTTGATGGTGTTGGTGACTCCTTCGGCAGTTGCGGTAATGGCTACTTTGCCCGCTTTGTTGGTGTTGATAATGCCATATTTGTTAACCGTGGCTATATCGGTGTTTTTCGATTGGAAGGTTACAGGTACATCTTCTCTAGTCATTCCTGCTTTATCTAGCACTTCGTATTTAAGCGTTACTGGTGTGCCTGCATAAACTTGATTAGGAATAGATTCGATCTTTACCTCAGCAATTGGAGGGGTTTTGATTACGATCTGAAATTCCTTTCGTACGCCATTGCCTATGGCAATAATATCGAAGGTGCCGGGTTGGTAGGCCGTCACTTGGTTGAGTGAATCAATGGCCATACTTCTGCGATAGCGCCTTGAGTAGGTGAGGTTAACAGGGGCATCGATCTTTTTACCGTTTTCTGTAAGGTAAACGTTGAGTTTTTGTGTTTGGCCAACTTCTAAAACCACATTTTCGGGTTCTACCACAATGGCTTTTTGAGCCATTAGCGAAACCGCAGAAAACATGATTAAACAGCCAAGAATGAGCTTTTTCATAGATTAAGATTTAGCTAAAGTATTTTAAGGATTTGGAATCTAGCTAAACCTATGCGAATTGGCAACAAGAAAAACGTTAGCGGTTTACCAAATTGATTTTAGTTTGGTGTTGCTCAAAGACTTCACTGTAATATCTCCGCCAGTCATAAATATAGCTGCCTGGTTAAAGTCTTCATTAGGGAAAACCGAGTTGGTCATTACAAATTCGCCATCATTTACAAATACCTCTACAGAAGATTTATCGATGTAAATCGTCAAATTCAGGTCATCTGCATTGGTAGAATAGGGTGAGGGATGTAAGTTTTTTGCAAAGCGTTCTTCAAAATCTGTTTTACCAGAAGCGGTTCTATCGCTGAAGAACTGTTCTCTTGCTCTGTCGTATCCAATCAGGTATTTCTCTCCTAAGCCATTAATAAGTTCTACTCCGAACTTATCGGCAGTGGCATTTTTCAAGTCGAAAACCACTTCGGTTTTTATGGGGATGCCAAGTGTTTCAACTTCTTCGGCTACCACGGTGTTGTTTTCTAATATTTGAACGGTTTTCTCCTCAATCGATTCGAGTTCTTTTACCGGTCTTGAAGCAACAACATAATCGTTTTCTTTCTTGATAAGGTGAAGGCTTCTTGGCAAAGTCATGGCACTGCGCCACTTTTCAGTTGGCACTACTTGGCCATATTCCCAGTTGCTCATCCAGCCTATAAACAGTCTTCTGCCATCAGTTTCGGGAATATCGGCCCAGGTAACCCCAGCATAGTTGTCCTTCCCGTGGTCGAGCCATTTTATGGCTTCTTCAGGCTGTTCAGCTGTAAAACTGTGGCCGTCAAAATCGCCAATAAAGTATTGGGTAGCAGAACCGCCATTCGCTCCACCAGGATTAATACTCAATAGCATTACCCACTTTTCTTCATCGGTGCCTTCTACTTTTAGTTTGAACAAATCGGGGCATTCCCATACGCCACCATGGCCGCCATAGGTTTCGCCAAAGCTACTCTCAAATGTCCAGTCTATGAGGTTGGCGGAACTGTAAATGCGTACCCTGTCTAAGGCAGCAAATATTACGATCCAGCGTTGGGTTTCTTCATGCCAAAAAGCCTTAGGGTCGCGAAAGTCTTTTATACCAGGGTTCGGAATCACAGGGTTACCCTCATATTTGGCCCAGGTTCTTCCTTTGTCTAGGCTGTAGGCCAAACTCTGCACTTGGTAATCATCTCGTCCGGCCTTTTCACCTTCAGCCAAATGATGTGTAAACATGGCCACCATGGGTGGATGTTCGCCATCTTTTTGAAATCCGGTGGTGTTGTTCCAGTCGATTACTGCGCTGCCTGAAAAGATATAGCCTAGCTCATCGGGGTAAAGGGCAATTGGGAGATGCTCCCAATGCACCATATTGGTGCTTACCGCATGTCCCCAGTGCATTGGCCCCCAAACCGTACTATCGGGGTAGTATTGATAGAACAAATGATACTCACCATCATATAAGACCATGCCGTTTGGGTCGTTCATCCAGTTGGTCTCAGGAGAAAAATGAATTTGTGGTCTGTAAGGCTCATTGTAATGTTGTGCTTTTGCTAGTTCTTGTTTGGGAGAAGTACAGGCAAATAACAGACAAAGGGTAACTATGCTGAGTCCGATCTTTTTCATGGCTTTATTATTCTCTAATCAATTCTTTTTCTAATTCCTCAAGCGTTTTGCCTTTGGTTTCAGGCATAATTCGCCAAACGAATAACAATTGTAAGAACATCATAAAGGCAAAGAATGCAAAAACAGGCCACGGATTATCGCCAAAAATGCCTTGATCTTTATCTATGAAAATAGGTGTGATTAGCGTGATAATGGCAGCAAATATCCAGTGGATAAAGGAGCCGAATGACTGGCCAAACGCACGTACCTGATTTGGGAAAACCTCTGAAATAAACACCCAAATAACAGCCCCTTGACCAATTGCATGAGAGGCAATAAAAACTAAGATAAAGGACAGGAGCACGGTAGGTGAACTGCCTTGCATAAAGCATATGGCCGTTCCCGAAAGCCCAATAAGGTAGCCAAATGAACCAATGTACATCAACTGTCTTCTACCTAGCTTATCAATTAAAAACATACCCAGCATAGTGAAAATAAGGTTTATTCCACCAATAGATATTGAGCTGGAAAGTGACTCACTCCCTGCAAAGCCAGCTTTTTCGAGCAGTTCTGGGGCGTAGTAGAGTATAAAGTTTATGCCTGATAGTTGATTGAAAAAGGCAATCAGAAAGGCGAGCATAATAGGTCTGCTATATTTTTTAGAGAAAAGGCCGGCATGCTGCCCTTGCGGTTCGATATCTTCTTCTATTTCGCGCAGCTTATGCTGTGCAGTTGCTGGGGCTACTGATTGTAAGACTTGGAGGGCTGCCGCATGGTCCTTTTTCTTTAAAGCCAACCATCGCGGACTTTCAGATACACCCAAAACCATAACGGAATAGGCTAGGGCAGGTAAACCTTCAATCCCCAGCATGTAACGCCAGTCGTTTGTTCCGCCAACACCCGCCAGCGCATAGTTGCTTATAAAGGCAATAAGGATTCCGAAAACGATCATGAATTGGTAAAGGGCTACGAGTTTGCCCCGGTTATTGGCAGAAGATATTTCGGAAATGTATGTTGGAGCGGCTACGGAAGATGCACCTACACCCAAACCACCAATAAAACGGAAAAAGCTAAACGTGTATGGGTCAGGAGCAAGGGCAGATCCTATTGCCGAAGCAAAGTATAACACACCGATCCAAAAAAGGGTTTTCTTTCGACCGAATTTGTCACTTGGTATGCCACCAAATAGGGCACCAATTACGGTGCCCCACAATGCCATGGACATAATGAAGGTGCCGTGAAAAAACGGGGTGGTGTTCCAAAGTTCTTTAATTGGTTGGTTAGCTCCGGAGATAACCACTGTGTCGAAGCCAAACAGAAAGCCAGCTAAGGCTACTGTAATAGACCAGTAGCGGATTTTATTACTATTCATGCAAATCGATTGAACAGGAATATAATTAGTTCTGCTCTAAATCTTTAGAAACGTTTGCATTCTTTTGGTCGGCAGGTAGGTGCATAAAAAAAGAGCACCTTTTGAGTGCTCTTTAATTCTCTGATTAAAAACCTTAATACTTCAGTTTCTTAAGGTAGTTGATACTCGTTTGAAGCGAAGAAACAGAGTCGCTTGCAAAGTTTCTGTCTTGCTCAACAAAGAAGCCTTTCATTCCGGCATCGTTTGCATGGCTGAAAATTTCGGCCCAGTCGATTGTTCCATTTCCAACCTCCGTCATTAAGCGGTCTTGCTTTGCAGAAAGGTCTTTTACATGCCAAAGCGGATACCTGCCTTTGTCTGCTTGGAAAAGTTTGATTGGATCAACATTGATGTACTTGGCCCAATAAATATCCAATTCCATTTTCATAAGGTCTGGATCTGTTTCTTTTAATAGAATATCATATGGCAGTTGCCCATCGATTTTTTGGAATTCAAAATCGTGATTGTGGTAGCAAAACTGGATGCCAGCTTTTTTACAAGCCTCACCAGCTTCATTGAACTTTTCTGCCAAGGCCTTGTACTGGTCGATTGTTTCACGCTCAAAATCCATTAGATAGGCGCAAATAAGGTATTCAGCGCCAAGCTCAGCTGCCGCGTCAACAGACATTTGCCAGTCGTTTAGAATAGTTCCTTTTTGCTCAGGAGCCATAGCCCCGGTCATAACGTGAATACTTCGAGGCTTAATCTTTGTTTTGTCGATTATCGCCTTAGCTTCCTTCACAGGTTTCTGAAGTAGCTTTCCTTCTGCAAAGTCAAAGAATTCCGCATAGTCGTAGCCAGCCTTTTTCATGGTACTGAGCGTTCCTTCCATGTCTTTGTAAATCACGTCTCGCAAGGTGTAAACCTGAAAGCCAAAAGACTTGATTTTTGCTTCCATTGAATTGGCAAACAGGGAGGGTGCCGCCAATAATCCGGCCGAAGCTAAAGCCGATTGTGATAAAAATTTTCTACGGTTCATGTTATTTTACTCTTGGAGGTAAACTAATAAAAAAGATCAGTTTGAAGTACAAACAACCTTTAAACGGTTTAAAATCAATGCTCATTGCGTTTAACTGACACATTGATATCGTAAATATATAAATTATGGGGAGAGTTGAACTAAAAGTTTGCTGTATGAAAGGAGTGTGTGTTAGTTCTTAAGGATTCTCTTCACGATACTCACACCAAGGTCGTGATTATAGGTTTTTAAAAAATATTGACCGGGCTTGATGTGATTTAGGTCGAGAGTTGTTTCACTTGTTTCTTCCAATTGATGAGTACTTAAAAGAGTGCCATTAATATCAGATAGGGTTAATGTATAGCGCGAGATTAGGCCAAAAGAAATTGATATGAATTGGTGGGTTGGGTTAGGAGTTACGTTGGTTTTAAAGTCTAGTTCCACCTCAAGAGAGGGATAGGGGCCGTCATAACCGTCACAATCTTCATCAATTCCATTTATTGAAACATCTTTCCCAGTAGGGTTAACTTCTGGGTTGTGGTCATCACAATCATAAAGACATGAGTAACCGTCTTTGTCAATATCTGGCAATTCAATGGGTAGATTGTAAAATTGAGGTATACTTCTCCCGTCTAGTTCAATTAGGGATGTGCCAGAATAATAGTGGGATAAAAAACTTAGACCTATGATACTGTCATTAACCGAACGGGATAGATTAACCGTTAATTGATTGTTAGTTAGCGATATATCTTGGATGCTTAAGGTGCTGTCGCCTTCTAAACGCAAATCTTTAATGAATTCTTTATTGAGCTCAGATGTAGTTGTTTCATTGAAGTCGACAATGATGGTTTGTTTACTGCAATCTGAATAATATGCTGCATCAATTTTATTCACTGAAAACTCAATAGGGTGGTTGTATAACTGTTGAAGAGTGAGCTTTGAAAGCTCAACTCCCGCAGTGATATATGCTTCTTCTGTAAAGTGACAATTGTCCGAACCCATCTCCAAATGCCCAGTGGGGATGAGTGTGTAATTAGGGTTTTGTAATGCAATTTGTCTTTGAGCTTCCTGTACCTGAATCATGCACTCTGGTGTTATACCAAAGCCCCCACAGGCCTGAGGTTGAAACATAAAGGTGTGCTCAGTAGGTCCAAAGTCCTCAAGCCATTCTTTTTTCATTTCATTGAAAAGGTTTGTGTAGTCATTAACAGGCCTGCAAGCCCATGAAAAACCGTCTGATTCGCCTTGCCACCAAAGCATAGCTCTTACATTGTTGAGGAGGTTCGCTTCCTTAATTCTTTGTAAAAAATTGTAGTAATGTTCCGTAGCAATGGCATTGGGGTTGTCGTTTGGCAACAATTCTTGTATAGTTAAGCCACCAATTGCTCCATTAATTACTAAAACGGGAATTTTCTCCCGCTCAATTATGTGAGTTGCCAGTTCTTGTCCCCATGTTCCAATAGGAATTCCAGTGTAAGTACCCTCTGATCTATCATCATAAGTTGCATGCCATTTGTTGATCTCACTATCCTCCTTTTTCTTCTTTCCGTAAGTTCTCAAAAAGTGGTTTACGTTGTTTGTTGAATTGAGCGCTCGGGCATTACTCTGGCCGTAAATTAGATATGCATCACCTGCAACTACATCTATTGCCTTATAGTGAAGTTGTGGAACACCAGCAGAATAGCTGAGTATTTCGAATGTGTGGTCTACTAATTCGGCTTCAATTTTAGTGGAGTGACTGAAAGCTCTATTCGGGCTATTGGTCAATTTTATAGCTTCACTTGCTCCCGTTGTCGTGGTGTGTTTTAATACTAAAGAGTCGAAAGATATTGTCTCATCCAGTGTTCCTTCAAAAACAACGGTTCCAAGGTTAGTGCTAATGTCTCTTGGGTATAATTGATTATTCTTTGGTGCCTTAGTCAGAAGGATGTCGTTGGTTTCTTGTGCGTGTAAGTGAGTAGATACTAAAGAGACGAAGGCTAATAAAGTTAATATTAGCCTTCGTTTTAGAATATATTGTAGTTGTCTACTCAAAAGAGATTACATCTTTTCGTACATCTCGCGAAGCTTTTTGCGCGTAATTGTGTCCTTCCAGTTTTTGCCGAGTGCATTTTCCCAAAGTGGCGCCATAAACATTGCTACATCAATCATTTTGTCGAATTGCTCATCGGTTAGGTTGGCGCAAATACCTTTCGGAATATGGATTTCGTGTTTGTCAACCATTGCTTTGAAGTCTCTTACACCGTCAGGATAAAACTCTTCCAAGTGATCGAAAACAATGCAGTTACCAATGCCATGTTTTGTGCCTAGCAAGAAGCCTAAACCATATGAAACTGCATGAGCAACGCCTACTTGTGAATAGGCAATAGACATTCCTCCATGGTAAGATGCCATCATTAGCTTATCATCGGAGTCATCGTCCCAAACGTCTTTCTTAAGGAAAATTTCTTCGCAAAGCTCTAGTGCCTTTTCACCATAAGACTGCGAGAAAGTATTGAGGTAAGTACCTGTTAATGACTCGATACAGTGGATGTAACAGTCCATTCCAGTATAGAATCGCTGATTCTTAGGCGCACCTTTGATCAATTCTGGGTCAAGAATGATTTGATCGAAAGGTGTGTAGTCTGAGTTCATTCCCAGTTTACGCTCAGGGCCGGTAAGTACGGTGGTTCTAGAAACCTCGGCACCAGTGCCCGAAAGGGTAGGGATACCCACGTGGTAGGCGCCAGGTACCTTCACCAAATCCCAACCTTGGTAGTCAGCCGATGAGCCAGGGTTAGTCATCATCAGTGCAACGGCTTTGGCCAGGTCCAACATGCTGCCACCACCAATGCCAATTACGCCAGATACGGTGCCGAATTCATCTTTCAATTCTTTGGCAATAGCGTCAACTTGCTTGGTTTTAGGCTCGTCAGCAGTGCTGGCAAAAACAATTTTATCTTTTCCTTCAAGTGGAATTCTGTTGATCAGTTCAGCTTTCCCTTGAAAGAAATCGTCAACAATAAATATAAATGGGGCATCAGCCTTGCGCTGTGGTGCCAGAATTTCTGCAGTTTGTGCAAATGATCCACGGCCGTAAACGACCATTTTAACCATTGGGAAGTTCTTAAATGCTGTCATTAATCTTCTTCAATAAATGTTTTGGCATTTTCTAAATCTTCAGGTGTATCAATTTCAATACCCATGTATTCAGTTTCTACCATTTTGATTTTTTTGCCTGTTTCTAAATAGCGCAGGCATTCTATTTTTTCAGTGTCTTCCAGAATAGTCATTGGAGTATGGTAAAAGTCAATGAGTGCCTGTTTTCTGAAAGCATAAACACCAATGTGCTCGTAATATTTTGTATTAGCAGCTTTGTTGCGAGGATATGGGATTGGCGAACGTGAAAAGAACAATGCGTTATCATCATTGTCAACCACAACTTTTACATAGTTAGGGTCTTCAATCTGGTTCACTTTATTCAAAACCTGCATTAACGAAGCTAAGTCTATCGAAGCTACATCTGGTCCTTCAAAAACCGCTAATAGCTTTTCTAAAGGCTCTTTTTTAGTAAATGGCTCATCGCCTTGTACGTTTACTATTATGTCTGCCTCAATTTGCTCTGCCGCCTCGGCAATACGATCGCTTCCACACTCGTGTTCCTTTTGACTTTTTATTGCTTGGCCATTGTTGCCTATGATTTCATTGTAAATAATGTCAGAATCCGTCACCACGTATACTTCTTGAAATAAGCCAGTTTTTATTACAGCTTCATAGGTTCTTAAGATGACCGATTTGCTGCCCAGTTTGGCCATTAGTTTGCCAGGGAAGCGCGTGGCATCGTAGCGAGCAGGAATTAGCGCAACTACCTTCATAGTACCGATTGGATTGTTTCTGCCATTTTTTGAGCTCTTTCTTTTGCTTGCTCTTCTGTCCAGTTGAGATTGATTAGCGAAGAAATTGTTCTGCCCATAATATCATCAGACTGCTTGAAGTTGTTGAAGTCTTGTTGCTCCAAAGCTTCTTTAAGCGCTGGGTTAATAGGGAAGAGGGAAGTGCCATTTTTCAGGTGATCCCACTTTTTGATATAGTGCCAGTTATTATCGTACCAATAGAAGTTTCCACCCAATCCATTTGCTAAAAGTGCTTTGTGAGCAGCACGTGTTAGCTCTTCCGTAGGTAAAAAGAATGAAAGGAACGATGCATTATCGCCTTCCGGATCCGGGATCTTGCGGAAAGTGATACCCTCAATTTTTTCAAGAGCTTCTTTAATAATGGCGTTATGTTTTTTCTGCGTAGCAAGAATCTTGTCTAACTTTTTGATTTGACCTAAACCAACCGCTGCGTGCAACTCAGAAATTCTGAAGTTATAACCTAAGAAAGGGTGGCTTTCAGCTCCGCGATCGTTGCCTACATGGTCGTGTCCATGATCGGTGTAATGATCAGCATTGATGTAGTACTTTTCATCATTGGTAAGAAAAGCACCGCCTTCGCCACAAGTAATGGTTTTTACAAAGTCGAAAGAGAATGTGCCACCATGGCCAATTGTGCCTAGCATTTGTCCATTAAAAGAACCGCCAATGGCTTGGCAGGCATCTTCTAAAAGCAGTAGGTTGTGTTTGTCGCAAATGGCTTTCAATTCATCTAGCTGCGCCATAGAGCCGCACATATGCACCGGCATTACCATTTTTGTTTTAGGTGTAATGGCTGCTTCAACCGCTTTCGGATCCAAGCAAAGTGTTTCGTCAATATCTACTAATACAGGAACGGCCCCGGCAGCAATAATCGCCTCAAAGCTCGCCACAAAAGTAAAGGTTGGCATGATCACTTCGTCACCATAGCCAACACCCATTACAGCCATGGCTGTGCTTAGTGCTGTTGTTCCGCTAGAGGTTAGTTGTGCATGCTTTACGTTGAAAGTTTCTGTAATGGCTTGCTCCAGCTCTTTGGCTTTCCAATGACCATTGCGCATTGGGTCAAAGCCATAGCGCATAAGTACACCCGATTCCATTACATCGTTTACTTCTTTTCTTTCCTCTTCTCCAAAAAACTCAAATCCTGGCATGTATCAATTTTTAGTTGCTCAAAAATAGCTAGAAAAGCTGACCTCTCATAAAGAGAATACAGGCTAAATATTTCATCCCATTATGGGATTGATATTCCGCATGTGGTACAATTTTGAGATTGTGTATTTAGTTTGTGTGGGTTTAACTGTCTGTAAATCAGTTTGTATTACTCGGGATTGGTTTGTGGCAAAGGAATTGAGTATTGAATGGCACAGGTTATTTAATTATTGTATGTAACCGAGTTGGTTTGTGAAGTTGATGGTTATTTATCTATTTGGTTGAGGTAAGCCTCGAAGAAGAAGTCTTCGAGGCTCTTTTTTTGCGCATAAAAAAAGCCACTCATTTGAGTGGCTTCCATATTTTTTGGCTAATGTTTACTTATTGAGTAGCTATAATACCTCTCAAGAACAATACATCAACTGAAGGGATGATCGATGATTTCTGCGTATTTAGTGCATCGATAATTACGTTCGCAATAATTGCGTGACCTCTAGGATTAGGGTGAATTCCATCCGTTGAGTAAATTCCGTTAGGGCTAAAATCTGGTGCCAAATTAACTCCATCAACTTCAATTCCTAATTCACCATCTGCAGCTGCAGCCGCGTTAACAGCCATTGCCTGTAAGAATGGATTTCCACTGTTAGGGTCAACTAAGAAGCTTGCCGTAGCTGGATCCAGTCCTGCAATGTCAGCAAATGATGGTTGTACATCCACAAGGGTAATTACTTCTCCACCTGCCTGTTGGTTAATACCCGCCACTACAGTAGCAATGATAGCGTTATAAGTTGCCCTTGTACCTACTACGATTTGCGCTTCTGCAGCGGATAGAATCCACTGGTCAGCTGCTGGCCAACTTACACCGATTACTGCGTTTGCATTGCCCATAAAAGGTGTTCCTAAAACTGTTGCTGAAGTTAGCACAGGACGATCGTTTGAGGTTGCAAACCTTGTTTGACCATATGGTTCTAACGCTTGACGCTGCTGTGGTGTAATGAAACCTAATCCCATTAGAATATCGAACTCACCACCAGGGCGGCTATAATTGGTAAGGTCATCATCATTCATTAAAATAGGGTTGCTGCCTGCAACATGAACAACGCTTCTTTGGTCAGCGTCTGCTTGTGTTACATTCAAACCAGGAACCAATCCACTATTAGTAAGTTGTACCAAACCTGCCAATGCCTCATTGTAGCCATTGAAAGCAGCATTTAACTGTGTGACAGTTGCAGCATCAAGAGCAATTGCATTATAAGGCACAGCATTAAAGTAAGGCAGTGTAACAAACAATGGCAGGGTCATTACGGCTCCCTGTGCTCCAGATTGTACCAAACCTCCGAGAGACTCAGTTAATGCTTGTTGAAAATCTCCCTGAGATGTAATAGAGGCCGGATTAACTCCACCGCCTACAGCGTAGCCAAGGATATCGTTATTGCCTAACCAATAAGTAAAGAAGGAAGGAGAGGTTGCCAAAGCATCGCCCAATACTGTAGAAACACCAGGGTTGGTCGCAAACCTTGCATAGTAAGGATTGCTCACTAGTGCAGGAGTGTTAACGTCTACCACGCGCATTCCAGGTACACCAAAATTGTTCAGAGCAGCTTTGTCTCCTGTGTAAGCCGTTGGTACCTCACCTGCAGTTGGTACTGGTCTTTGTTGGCTCAAGCTTAGCTCAAACCTACCAAGGTCATCTGCGGTGCCAGGGGTGCCATCAGCACCTGGTCCTGAATAACCATTAGCTGAATTTGCATCCGGTTGGTTAAACTCGCCACCATTTACGCCATTGGCCATTAATTGCGCAGCCAATAGGTTAGGGAAGGAGTAAACCTGACCTTCAGTATATAAAGCCCCATCCATAAGGCCAGCGGTAATGGAGTTACCCAGTGCCACATAGTTGGTAAAGTCTAGTGCCCCAGGGTCTCCTACAAATGCAGGAGGAATAGGATTTTCAGCTTCTTGTTTTGCTAGTATTTCGTCTTCTTCATCACAGGCCGTGAAAGCCAACGATGCTACCATTAATGAGAGTAGATATTTGTTTAACTTTTTCATGGGTGTCTGTTTTATTTGAAGAATTCGTCAAATGTGATTTGGAAGTAGTAAATACCACCAACGCTAGGGTTTGCAAATGAGGTGATGTAATAGTCGTTCAACAGGTTGCTTGCACCTAATTTCAATGTCGACTTCCACTGTGGCACCTTGTAGCTCACTTGTGCATCAAGCGTACCGTAAGCAGGTACTATACCCGTTCCAATGGCTGATTCCCATAGGAATGCTTCTTGCCAACGGTAAGTCACGTTGAAACCAAATCTATCAGTCACTTTTCTGTTTTCGAACTTAATGTTGTAACGATACTTTGGCGTATTGTATGATGCTCTAAAGCCTTGTGCCAATAGGTCGTCTTGAGAAATTAGCTCGTTGAAAGAAACGTTACCACCAATAGTGTAGCCTCCAGGTAGTTGATAGTCGGCTTGTAGCGCCCATCCGTGAGACTCAACAGTACCAGTTGCGTTCACATCAAAACCGTAACGTTGCGTACGAACCGTTCCGTTTACGATTTGCTGTCTTTGAGCAGGTGTATTTGCATCTGGGTTAGGGTTAGTCATTCCATTTGGAATGGCTTGTGTAAAGTCAATTTCGGCAATAAAGTCTTTGTACTGGCTATAGTAGTAGTAGGCGTCAATCAATAGTCTTCCGTCCATGAAAAGGCCTTTATAACCAACTTCAAAAGTGTTTACTTTTTCAGTTTTAAACTCTTGGCTTACTCTGTCTTCAACCACTAACATATCAGTACCAGACTGCTGAGAAGCTGCTACACTTTCTGTGGTATAAACAGTGTTTGTTTGGAATCTGTAACGATCAACCAAAAGGCTGTTGCTACCAATCAATCTTCTGCTTACCACGTCAAGGTCTATAAACTGATCTTGCGTAGTTGGAATACGGAAACCTCTCTGGAATGAACCACGAAGGTTGTGGTTACCAGCGATAGTTCCTACAGCCGAAATTCTCGGAGAAACTTGGCCTTTGAAGTACTCGTTTTTATCGTATCTCAAAGAACCTTGCAGTTTCAAATTATCGTCTAATAAGCGCTTGGTTACTTGTGCGTAAGCTCCAAACTCGTTGTAGCTAATTTCGTCTCCGCTGTCTTCAAGTGCGAAAAGCGTTCCTTCAGAGTTAAGTGAGTATCTTCTCCAGTTAGCGCCCACTACAACTTCAGCCCAGTCAATTCGCTGAGAAAGATCCCAGCTACCTTCTGCATGCCATAGTTTAGATTTATCTAAGAATTTAGCGCCACCATCTGCTATAGATGATTGTCTTAGAGCATCAGCCAGTTGGTTGAACTGTGCTGTACCTGGTTGAGGCTGTGCAGCTCTACCAGCAGCTCTACCAGCAGCATGAGCCTGATCTACATTACCACCACCTAATCTGGTGTTAGCAAAGGCAGTTAAATAAGGCTCTAAGAATGTAGCCTGATTAATAAGGGAAGCTAGAGTATTGGCTGCGTAGCTATCACCCGAATTTTCTTGTGTTGTATACGCTCTTGCATAAAATTCAGAACCTCTCAACTCAACTTTTGCTGTAGAAATAGAGAAGTTATCTAGTACGAATCTATCGTTAGCCGTATAAACTGTGCTACCAGAACCGTAGTTGAATTGTCCGAACAACTCTAGGTTGTCGTTCAGTCTGTAGTGTAGTGCACCACCAAGCTTAAAACTTTCGGTAGTGTTGTCCACAAAGCTCGATTCTGTAAAGCCATCAGGAGTGAAAAGGCCAAGCTGGCCGTCAGGTAGTAGGTTGCGAACTGCCGCTAGAGAAGTGTTTCCGCCAGCAATGGCAATATCGGCAATGGCGCCAGGAGTAATCTGGAATTCACCATAAGTGTTCACACCATCATAAAATCTATTGTTACCTCTTTCAGTTGCGCCTCTTTCAACTACTCCGAATGTGGCAGGACCTTGATCTCTGTAGTCGGCAGCAACCCAGTCTTGTGCTGTTAGGTAAGAACCGGTTACTTTAAAAGAAAGCTTATTATCGAAAGACTTAGCCCAACGGAAACCATAGTCTTGATAGAAAGACATGTCGTGGTATTTTTCGTCCACATGGTTTACACCAGTTTTAGCATAAACGCTAAGTCCTTGGTATTCGAATGGGTTTTTTGAGGTAAGTAGTAAGATACCATTAATGGCATTTGGACCGTATAGGGCAGAAGCTGCACCAGGAATCATTTCCGCTGACTCCAAATCCAAATCGTTGATACCTACAATGTTACCTACTGCAAAGTTCAGGCCAGGAGCTTGGTTATCGATACCGTCAATTAGCTGAACAAAGCGGGTGTTACCGTTTGCGCCAAAACCACGGGTGTTAACCGATTTAAAGGTTAAACTTTGCGTACTGAAATCTACACCTTTCAGATTGGCGAGCCCCTCATAAAAAGAAGTAGCCGCGGTATTCTGAATGTCAAGAATGTCCATTTTCTCGATAGAAACCGGAGATGTCAGGATGTTTTCTTGAACCCTAGAGGCAGAAACCACAACATCTTCTCCGTACATTACCTGTTCTTCCATGCGAATAACCAGACCAGAAGTTGTTGCTTGATTGATTTCTATTTCTTGAGTTGTATAACCTACATATGAGAATATCAATGTAAGTGGAGGGTCTTGATTTACGGTTAGATTGAAATTACCGTCAGCATCGGTAATAGTTCCAACCACTTTACCCTTCACCCTGATGTTTACACCAGGGAGCGTTAGATCAGCATCATCTAACACCCTTCCGGATATAGTGACCTGATTTTGAGCCATGACTGTAATCGATTGCACCATTAGCAACACGACAACAAGGCTCTTTAATATGCTCTTCAAATTCATCGTTTATTGTTTGGGTTTGAACAAATAATGTTCTGTGACCTGAAAAAATGTGGTCGACAAAACGCGGATTATCTCAAAAATACAAGGATTTTGAAGTATACAATGGCTTGATGCGAAATTTATTCGTCATGCCGAGTATTTTTTTTGCTACTCCAAAATCCTTGTTTGTGTATTTATTCGGAAGCGGGTCTGTTTTTTAATTCCTCTTCTACATGTTTCACTAATTTGTCGCATAAACGGTTAATGGCAGAGGCCATAAACTCGTCTCCTGTAGAATTTAGAATGCTTTGGGCTAGTCCGCCCAAGTTATCAATATAAAAGCGCTTCATTTCGTCAATTGGCATTTCTTTGTTCCAAAGGTCTATGCGAAGCGTGTTTTGGTTTAAATGATCCCAGATTGAAAGACTGAATGCTTTTGTTTCTTCTTCAGCACCATCATCTTTATCTGTTGCGCTCCAGTGAATTTTCTCTGGAATGCTCTCTTCATCAAGGAGTACTCTTATATTAATGTCTGATTGATTCATACTGTTTGTCGTTTGGCGCGAATTTAATGATTAAGCGATTGTCATTTCAGGAATTTCTCCCTCAATCACTAGTTTTCCGGCAGTAGCGGCCTTTATTTCTTCCACACTTACACCAGGAGCACGCTCTATAAGTTTAAAACCGCCTTCAGGCAATACATTTAGCACGGCCATATCGGTCACAATCTTCTTAACACAGCGAATGCCCGTGATGGGCAGCGTACATGCTTTCAATAGTTTAGAGTCGCCACTACGGCTGCAGTGCTGCATGGCCACAATTATATTCTCTGCTGATGCAACCAGGTCCATAGCACCGCCCATTCCTTTTACCATTTTGCCAGGAATTTTCCAGTTGGCGATGTCTCCGTTTTCTGAAACTTCCATGGCACCCAGAATAGTTAGGTCTACGTGCCCACCTCTAATCATTTCAAAGCTTTCGGCCGAACTGAATAGGGAAGAGCCCGCTCGGGTAGTTACTGTTTGCTTGCCGGCATTAATCAAGTCGGCATCTACGGCTTCTTCTTCAGGGAAGGGGCCAATGCCCAACAATCCGTTTTCCGATTGAAGCACAACATTAATTTCGTCTGGAATAAAGTTGGCAACCAAGGTCGGAATTCCGATTCCTAAATTGATGTATGTGCCATCTTGTACTTCTTGTGCGATTCTTTTCGCGATTCCTATTTTGTCGAGTGTCATGTTTACTTGATTTTGGTAGTTCTCTGTTCAATTCTCTTCTCGTAATTGTTGCCTTGGAAAATGCGTTGCACGTAAATTCCTGGTGTGTGAATTTGATTTGGGTCTAATTCACCAACTTCTACGAGTTCTTCTACTTCGGCAATGGTTACTTTGCCCGCCATAGCCATCATAGGGTTAAAGTTTCTGGCAGTCCCCTTAAATACAAGGTTGCCTGCTTTGTCGCCTTTCCAGGCTTTCACTAGCGAGAAGTCTGCTTTCAGCCATTCTTCCATTAAGTAATGCTTGCCATGAAACTCGCGCACTTCTTTGCCTTCCGCTACCTCGGTGCCATAACCGGCAGGGGTAAAGAAGGCGGGGATTCCGGCTCCGCCTGCACGAATGCGTTCGGCCAAGGTGCCTTGAGGAATTAAGTCTACCTCAAGTTCTCCAGATAGGAGTTGTCTTTCAAATTCAGCATTTTCACCAACGTAAGAGGAGATCATCTTTTTGACTTGCCTTGTTTGTAGCATCAAACCGATGCCAAAGTCATCAACTCCTGCGTTGTTCGAAATGCATGTAAGTCCTTTTACGCCTTTTTTTATAAGTGCAGAAATGGCGTTTTCGGGAATGCCACATAGACCAAACCCGCCAAGCATTAGCGTTGCATTGTCGGGAATGTCAAAAATGGCTTCATCCGCATTTTTAACTTCCTTGTTTATCATAGGTGGTATTTATAGTTTACTTAAAGCAGCTTTGGCCGACTTTTCGTCCTCCTTAAGTTGGGCCTTCAGTGCTTCTAAAGATTCGAACTTTTGTTCAGTGCGAATTCTCGCTATGAACTCAATGGTAATTTCCGAATTATAAATGTCTTCGTCAAAATCGAAAATGTGAACTTCTATGGTTTTGCTGCCGCCACTTACAGTAGGGCGCAGGCCAATGTTCAACATGCCACCAAGTTTGCGGTATTTATTGCACACCCTTACTGCATAAACTCCATCGCAAGGAATAAGTTTATAACCTTCTTTTACCTGAATATTGGCAGTAGGGTAGCCTAGCTTTCTACCGTTCTTTTTGCCATGAACAACCAAGCCGGTTAGGGCGTAGGGCCTGTTTAGAAAACTATATGCCAATTCAAGGTCTCCAACCTCTATGGCTCGCCTAGTTTTGGTAGAGCTTATACCGATTTCGTCAATGTCTTGGCGAGGAATTTCCTCTACCTCAAAACCGTATTTTGGACCAAATTGCTGCAGTTCTGGCAAGCCGCCAGCACGGTCTTTACCAAAGCGATGATCGTAGCCAATAATCAGTTTTTTAGCACCAATGCGTTCGTGAAGTACTATGCGTACGTAGTCTTCAGGGTTCATTTGAGCGAACTCCTGTGTGAAAGGAATTTTCACTAGGTGGTCAACACCGTGGGTTTCTAAAAGATTGGCCTTTTCTGGAAACGTGGAAAGAAGTTGAAGTGAATTGTCCCAAGGTTTAAGTACCAAACGGGGGTGGGGCCAGTAAGTAATTAGCACGGTCTCTCCGTCTATTTCCTTCGCCACTTCTTTTACCCTCGAAAGAATTTTCTGATGCCCAATATGAACACCGTCAAAAGTGCCACAGGTAACTACAGCATTCTTAATGTTCTTGATTTCCTCAGTTCCCAGATGAATCTTCATTGAGTGCTCTTATGGTGTCAATCAACTTTTCTATTGTGTAGGCATCTTCTACCTTAAAAGTTCCTATGCGGGTTCTGCGTAGTGCCGATAGGTGGGCTCCAACTCCCAACGCTTTGCCATAGTCATGCGCAAGGCTTCGAATATACGTGCCTTTCGAACATACTACACGAAAGTGAACTTCGGGTAAATCTACCTTGGTTATTTCAAATTCAGAAATGGTTACCGGCCGAGGTTTCAATTTTATGTCTTCGCCACGTCTTGCAAGCTCATAAAGGCGGGTGCCTTTCACTTTTATAGCAGAATAAATTGGCGGTACTTGGTCGAAAGAACCTGTAAAAGGTGCTCGGGCTTTGTCTAAATCTTCCGTGGTAATGTGACTAAAGTCCGTTTCGTTTTCTACATCGCTTTCTAAATCGTACGTAGGGGTAGTTTTACCAATTGTAAAAGTGCCAGTGTACTCTTTTTCATCGGCCATAAAGCCTTCAATCGACTTGGTTTTCTTTCCTGTACAAACAATGAGTAAACCTGTGGCCAGCGGATCCAAAGTACCGGCATGCCCAACCTTTTTAATGCGTACGGCATTCCTAATCTTCTTTACAATATCAAAAGAAGTCCACTCCAATGGCTTGTCGACCAAAAGTACTTGGCCAGCCGCAAAGTTTTCTTTGGAATTAAGTTCAGAATCTAAATTGAGCATTAGCTAGCAATAGCGTAAATAATAGCCGCTAAACCAACTCCATAGCAGTAAAAAGAGAAATATTTTAGTTGGCTTTTGCGCACCAAGGATATCATCCACTGGCATGCAATAAGGCCTGAAATGAAAGCCGCGGCAAACCCTGCGATAAGTAATGTTGGTTCTGTAGTACTAGAGGCCAAATCACCACTCAAAATGTCTTTGGCCATTTTACCTAAAATTAAGGGCACAACCATTAGAAAAGAGAAGCGTGCAGCTTTGGCCCTGTCGATACCCAATAGTACCGAAGTAGAAATTGTTGCACCAGAGCGCGAAATGCCGGGTAAAATGGCAATGGCTTGCGCAATACCTATAATAAATGAGTTAGGTGTAGAAACACTTTTATCCGTGTGCTTAGCTCGGTCGGCCAAAAATAGGAGGGTACCAGTAACTAAAAGCATGCAGCCTACAAGCAGTACTTGGCCACCAAATAGTGCATCAATCTCTTCTTCGAACAGTACGCCAACCGCAGCTGCGGGAACCATGGAGATAACAATCTTAAGCGAGTACTGAAATTGTTCGTTGTTCTTGAACTGAAAAAGGCCACCAAGTAATTCCAAAATGTCTTTTCTGAAAATAACAATGGTGCTTAAAGCTGTTGCTGCGTGAAGAAGCACCGTCATCATAAGGCTTTCTTCAGGCACACTATTATCGCCAAAAATCACCTTGGTTAGCTCTAAATGGCCACTACTACTTACTGGGAGAAATTCGGTTAAGCCCTGAACAATGCCAAGGATAATCGCTTCGAAAAGAGTCATTATTCTTCTGTCTTAGACTTCTTAAAAATGGCAAAGAACTCAATGATAAAACCCGCTACAATAATGATTGGTCCGAGGGTTAAGCCCAAAAAGCCTTGTCCGTGTGGCGTGCTATCTAAAGACATGGTGATGAATCCTAAAAACAAAACACCAATGCCAATAAGCATCCATTTATAGTTTTCTTTAGTGAAAGCGAAGTTCTTCTTTTTATCAGACATAGCTTAATAGAGTTCGTCTAACGACATTTTTAAATATTTATTCATGGCACGAGCCGTACTGTAGTAGGCCATAATACCGCCAATAATAACCAAAACACCAAAAACAATGAGCATTAGCTGTTGGCTTTGAAGGCTTTCAAGTCCTTCGATTTTTTGGTTGGCAAATGTAAGCAAACCAAATAGAAGTGCCGAAGCAATAAGCCCGGCAATTATCCCGTGCAGAAAAGATTTCTTTAGGAAAGGGCCGCGAATAAAACTGCTTTTGGCGCCCACTAACTGCATGCTTCTGATTAAGAAACGCTGAGAGAAAAGTGCCAATTTGATGGTGTTATTGATAAGGAGTATGACCACAAAAGTGAGAATGGCCGCAATGGCTACCAATACCAAACCTATTTTTGTAAGGTTGCTATTAATGGAGTCAACCAGGTTTTCTACATAGGTAACCTCGTAAACACCGCTAATCGATTCAATTCGGTTGCTCAAACTGTCGAGCTTGGCATTGCTCTGATAGTCTTCAGCAATTCTTAAAGTTATGGCATCGCGCAAAGGGTTATCACCCAAAAACTCAGAGAAATCTTCTCCGGTTTGTGCAATAAATGCTTTGGCAGCTTCTTCTTTCGATATAAAGGTGGTAGGCTTTTCACCCTCGAGTTTAAGGGCGTAAGGGCTTCCTGCAAGTTCGGTCTTAATGCGATTGATCTGGTTTTGACTCACCTCTTTATTCAGGTACACTTGCAGTTCAATATTCGATTTAATGTTGGCAGTAAGTTGCTGTGCCTGAAGTACCAAAATACCGAACAAACCTATTACAAATAGGGCAAGGGTAATGCTAAAAATAACGCTTACGTATTGGTATGAACCAAGCTTCTTTTTCTTCTTAAATTTTTTCGGGTCTGCTGCCAAAAGTGTTTGTTTTTCGATCAAAAATAGTAATTAATTCAAAAGTAGAACTCGCTGCACATGTTAATATTGTTTAATGGTGCATATGCGCTTGGTGTGGATACAATTTGGCTTAATTGAAGCGATGCACACCCCATACGGTTTCACCGTCTTTTACTAAGCGGCCGCGTAGCTTTGGGTAACCGGGAGGAGGGATGCTTACATTTTCCATAAAAGGGTAGAAATCGAATTGGCCAAAGATTTGGTCGAGCTTTTCTTTCTCTGGGTTCAATTCGGGCAGCGAATAATGAATCAGTTCGCCTATGCTTAAAAGCAGCCACTCTTCAACCCGTTGGTCTTCTTTCAGCGGCTCTCCAGTTACACCGGTTTTCGCCATTTCATGCAAACTGCTAAACTCATCTACCCGCCATTCGCAGAACTCAAATACTTCGGTGTAATTAGGATATGCCAGATCGGCTAAATACTCACGATCTTCATCACTAAGTGAAGTTTCCTGTTTCTCCGTAATGGCTTCTAGCAGAAATTTGGCCGCAAAGCATTCCAGTTTATGGAGCACTAGGCCTGGGTGTTCGCCACTGCCACCGCCTAAGACTAAATTGGTGGGATCAGCTCCAAAGTCGTAGTCACCCCATTTTACCTTCTCAATTTCCTGTAAAGGATGGTAAATGGGGAGGTAGCCTAAGTGGCCAATGTACTCGTGGTCGTAGCTGTCAATGTGGCTCATATTGCCAATATAGGTAGGAATGAATTATAACATATTTATAAATTAGACTATGTAATTATTAATATATAGTAAATTATAAATATGTAAAAATTTTAATTTATTAATTTAATTACTCACTTTTTCCTTTTAACTCCGCGAATAGCGGGTTCATTCCATGGGTCGTCTGGCCAAACATGTTTTGGATAGCGCCTTTTCAGTTCTTTCCGTACTTCAAAATACGCATCGGACCAAAAGCTCTTTAGGTCGCCTGTAATCTGCACGGGTTTAAAGCCGGGGGAGAGCAGGTGCATTAACACAGCTTGCTTGCCATTGTTAATTCTTGGTGTTTCGGCCAGACCAAATACTTCTTGAATTCGAACGGCCAACACAGGCGCTTCACCATTGGCGCGGTACATCAATTTTATCTTAGAACCGCTTGGCACCACTAGCTTTTCGGGTGCTAGAGTCGGTAATTGCTGCTGTTGCTCTACCGATAGGCTGTACTGCAGTACTTCTTTTAGATTGATCTTTTTGAGGTCGGCAGGCTTTTTAACATCGTTTAGGTATGGACTCAGCCAATCGTTGGCAGTTAGTAATAAGCTGGCGGTGCTTACTTCTGGCCATTGTTGGTCGGGGTTCCATTTGCGGAGCGAGAGGACTCTGTTTTGCCATTGTTCCACTTCCTCGTTAAAATCCAGTAGCTGTTCACCTTCTTTTTTAATGGCATCTATAATGGCTGCCGTTAAATGCGAAGGGTCAGGGTCTGGCAATGGCGAACTCTTTAACACAATGTTGCCAATGCACAGGTTGAGGTTGGCTTGAAGGCCACCATCTTCGGTGTCCCAGGTTACTACCTCTTTTTCTTTAACCAGTGGTGCTAAGTCTCTCGGGTTTAGGGGAGAAGCCATAAATATTTTGCCCATACCATCGCGGGCATCTATGTGGCTGATGGCAAGCCAAGGCTCAGCAGCCAAATCTTCGCGGTGGCCAGCCATGGCGTAGCGCCCGTTCGATAGTTGGAATTGGGCGTTGTTCCCCGGGCGGGCACAGGCAATACGTTCTGGATAAGCGTATGTTAAAAGTACACCAGTCTCGTACGGATCTACAAAATCGTTTTCCTCTTCCCAGTCGAAGAGCCTGCGGTACTGTTCTGCAATCTTGGCGATTCGCGCTAGCTTTCGCCCGTCACGCTTTTCTTTTCGGTGAACACGTAGGGCATCAATTCTGGTGTTAATGTCTATGCCAGCTTCCTTACCCAATGGGTCTCGTTCTTCCAATAAAGCAGCAACATCGGTGGCCAAGCCAATTTGGTCACTTTCTTCTGCCAGTAAAAGCATGTGGGCAATACGCGGATGGCAAGGCAGTTTCAGCATGCTTTTGCCATGTGCCGTAATCCGACCATCTTCTAGGGCCTCTAGCTCATGTAGTAGGTCGTTGGCCTGCTGTAGCGGGCCGCGGGGAGGTGGCGTTAGCCAAGTCATTTGCTGCACATCTACAATGCCCCATTGCGCCATATCGAGTACTAAATTGGCTAAGTCGGCCTCTAAAATTTCGGGCACTATGTTGTCTGCTAAGCGCTGATGCGTTACTTCAGACCACATGCGATAGCAAAAACCTTCACTTAAACGGCCAGCTCTACCTGCACGTTGGTCGGCCGAATCACGCGAAATACGTACGGTTTCTAGCCTTGAAAGCCCGGAGTTTGGGTCGAATTTAGAGGTTCGGCCAAAGCCACTGTCCACCACCACTTTTATGCCTTCAATGGTTAAACTGGTCTCGGCAATTGAAGTGGCAAGCACCACTTTACGTTTACCGTTCTTATCGGGTAGAATGGCTGCGGTTTGCTGCCGTTGCGGTAAACTGCCATAGAGTGGATGAATGGCAAAGTCTTTTAGCTGGCCTTTAAGCATTCCTGCTACTTTGAGTATTTCTCCCTGCCCAGGAAGGAAAACAAGGATATCGCCTTCATGCTTGTCAGCAGCTTTTTTAATGGTTTTGACGCAGAGTTCGGGTAAAACGAAAATATCGGTATCGCCTTCGTATTTCACGTCAACCGGATACTGACGCCCCTCACTGGTAACTGCGGGTGCTTTTAGCAAGCTGGTGAGCTGCGGCATATTTAGCGTAGCCGACATGATCATTATCCGAAGATCAGGCCTAAGTACTTGCTGTGCTTCGCGGCAAAGGGCAAGGGCTACATCGGCATGAATGCTGCGCTCATGAAACTCATCAAAGATGACCAATCCAACGCCTTCTAGTGCATTGTCGCTCTGGATCATTCTGGTGAGAATACCTTCTGTAACTACTTCGATTTGGGTTTTGTCAGAAGTTTTATTGTCAAAGCGGATGCGGAAGCCGATGGTTTCGCCTACCTTTTCGTCCATAAAATAGGCCATGCGCTCGGCAATACTTCGGGCGGCCAACCTACGTGGCTCAAGCATCAGGATTTTCTTTCCTTCCAGCCATGTCTCTTCCATAAGCGCAAGTGGCAATAATGTACTTTTACCAGCGCCAGGAGGGGCGTTTACAATAAGTGTGTTTTGTGCTGCTAAATGTTTTTGTACCGAAGGAATACATTCGGTAACTGGTAAATCTATGCTGTAGGGATCAAACGACAAGGCCTCAAATTTGTCGCGAAGTTAAAACATAGTTTTGGGTTTGCGGAATGCTGAAGCGCTCTGTTTTATCGTGTAGCTATTTATTGTACACTTCTTTCAATACTAAATAGAAAGAACCAATAATTAGCACGAACAAAATAGGGCTTGAGTTAGTATGTTTGTGGAAACAAGAAACCATTATGCTTTTAGTACTTTCTCCTGCAAAAACGCTCGATTTTGAAACCCCATGCGATAAAGAAGCTTCTTACCCAAAATTTAGAAAAGAGGCACTTGAGTTGATTGGTGTGTTAAAGGAAAAAACGCCTGAAGAGATTCAACAACTGATGGATATTAGTGAGAACCTGGCGGAACTGAATGTGCAGCGATACAATAAGTTTGCAAAGGCTAGAGCACCAAAGTTATCTAAACAGGCGGTGTATGCATTTAAGGGAGATGTATATGTGGGACTAGAGGCGGAAGAGCTTTCAGATGAGGACATTCTTTACGCTCAAGAGCATTTACGCATTCTTTCTGGCCTTTATGGTTTGCTTCGTCCGCTAGATATTATTCAGCCTTATAGACTGGAAATGGGTACGCGTTTGGCCTTTGATGACTACAATACGCTCTATAACTATTGGGCTGACAAGATTGTGAATCATATTAACCGAGAACTTAAAAAGCAGGGCGATAAAACTTTGGTGAACCTGGCTTCTCAAGAATATTTTAAGGCCATTGATAGACCTACTTTAAAGGCTAATGTGGTAGATGTGGAGTTCCTAGATTGCAAAAACGACAAGTATAAGATCATATCTTTCTTCGCGAAAAAGGCGAGGGGACTAATGGCGCAATACATTATTAAAAACCGCATTGAAGATGTAGCAGGCTTGAAGGGGTTTGATTACGAAGGTTATTGGTTCGATGAGGAATCTTCTACTGACAATAAGCTGGTATTTAAGCGCGAGGAGTTGAAGGCTTAAGTTTTTGTTGATGAAGTTTGACCCACAAGAAATAGCGAGCAGAGATTTTAGTACCGAATTGAAGTTTGAAACTTCGCGCAGTTCTGGTCCGGGTGGGCAAAACGTAAACAAAACAGAGAGCCGAGTGACGCTTCGGTTTGCAGTAACTAGCTCCGAAGTGTTGAGCGAAGAAGAGCGAACGCGCTTACAGCAAAAACTGGCCAACAAACTTACTTCAGAAGGAGAGTTGTTGATCAGTTCGGAGAAGCATCGAGGGCAATTGCAGAATAAGGAAGAAACGGTAAAGCTTTTTCAGCAGATACTTACCAAAGCTTTTACTGAGCCCAAAAAACGTAAGAAAACCAAGCCTAGCAAAGCGGCTGTGCAAAAACGAATTGATGGAAAAAAGAAGCTAGGAGAGAAGAAGGCGAATAGAAGAAAGCCTGATTTTTAAGTGTCTTTATTCCATAAAAAAGCCCTGCAGCTATAAGTTGTAGGGCTTTTTTATGTTTGGCAGATGAGTAAGACTAGTTGCCTCCGTTTCTGTTAGGGTTTCTTGGGCTTGGCCACTCTCTTAACTCACCAGTACGTGGGTTCAATGGCAATACAGCTCTGTCCCGTGGGAACGTCTCAGGATCTTCTGAAGCCATGTAAGTTAAAATGGCAGTTAAGATCACGTTGCTTTGCACATCGTCAAACACAATTTTGTCATAAGTGTCGCGGTTGGTGTGCCAAGTATAAGAG
This sequence comes from Roseivirga pacifica, assembly GCF_900111145.1. Taxonomy (GTDB): domain Bacteria; phylum Bacteroidota; class Bacteroidia; order Cytophagales; family Cyclobacteriaceae; genus Roseivirga; species Roseivirga pacifica. The sequence continues at coordinate 764,966 of NZ_FOIR01000002.1, read as the reverse complement.
AAGTAGTCCCAGCTAAGAGAGCTTAAGCTAAAGCCAGGCGCGCCAGCTGCCACGAAAGAGGCGTAATCCGATCCGCCACCACCCGGAGTACCAGGGAAAGTAGTTTCAATTTCGCCTTTGATCTCACGAGGAACAGGCTCCATCCATCGCTGCAAAAACTCATATGCATGCAAAAATCCTTGTCCGCTCAAACGAACCACTCTACCGGTTCCGTTGTCTTGGTTGAAAAGCGCCTGTAGGCCATCAACAACCTCTGGGTTATCTTGTACAAATGAGCTAGAACCATTTAAGCCTTGCTCTTCGCTACCCCAAAGACCAACCAAGATGGTACGCTTAGGGTTAGGGTAGAGCTTCTTAAGAATTCGCATGGCTTCCATCATCACCAATGTACCTGTTCCGTTATCGGTTGCACCAGTTCCACCATCCCAAGAATCGAAGTGGGCAGAAAGAATAATATACTCGTCTGGTTTTTCGGTTCCTTTGATTTCGGCAATTGTGTTAAAAGTTGGCACCTTACCAAGGTCTTTAGAAGTAGCTTCTACACGAATAGTTGGTTTATCGTCATGCTCTACCATTCTGAAAAGCGTGCCATAGTCTTCCAATCCAATGTCTATGGTAGGAATACTTTTAGTTCTTGCTCCAAAAATTTTGTTTACACCAAAGCCTCTCGACCAGTTTGAAATAAGGATTCCGGCAGCGCCAGCCTCTTCCAATACTGCTGGCAACTCACGCGAGTTGTAGCCTGTACTTCTAATTCTATTATTCCATTCGCCTAAAAGCTCGCGTCTTTCGGCTTGCATTTTTTCAATAGAAGCTTCGGTTCCGAATTTCTCCCAGTTGTAGTCAGGGCGACCCGTTGGTTGTGCCGGATCGATCAATACGAATTTACCTTTTACGTTTGGTAACCAAGCCTCAAAAGCTGCTTTGTCGGCTACATCAGGAATCATGGTAACCTCAGCAGTTACTGCTTTTTTCATATTTGGGCTCCACGCAAGCTGCATAGCCTCCAAAGTTTTTACACGTGGCTCAATTAGGTCAACGTGCGTAATGCCACGTTCCCAGCCTTGCCATTCGCCCCACTGCTCATTACGTGCTTCAATGCCCCAGTCGGCATATTTGTTTACAGCCCAATCGTGAGCGTTTTTCATTTGTGGTGTACCCACCAAACGAGGACCGTTTTTGTCTAACAGCTCGTAGGCAAGCTCTTTCAATTGCGAGTTTTCTTTCGCCTCTTTAATCATGTTGTCGATTACATTCTGATCTTGCGCAATACCCAATAGGGGCAAGAAGAACGTAGCAACAACCATTAGTGTCGTTGTTTTTTTCATTATTGGTTTTATTATAGTCGACCCGAATTTAGCGACTCTTTTTATGGTGAGACTAACCGATGGTGTAATCACAAGGAGGACTCGTAACGCGCGAGCAGCTTGTTGGTCTGGGCTTGAAGTTTCTTTCTGAAGAAGCCGGTTCCACCTAGCAAAAAGCCTTGAATGCCCATGGCCTGAGTGGCCCATTTGTGTAGGTTGAACTGATCGGTGTGTTCGATAATCAGGCCGTCTTTAAACGCAAAAGTGGCGTCTATCTTGTTATGGACCTTTCTCTCTGTTTTGCTAAAAATGTATTGCGCTTCCCAATGGGCTGAATGGTCGGTGATGCGCGAAAACTCAACTTTTAGGCCTTTGTCTTTCTGGTTGGCGCATAACATTCGCCACATATTTGCAGCGTGGGTTCCTTTAAGGGTGCCAAAAGCAGGGTCTGTAAAGACCACATCTTTGTGATAGCAGGCAGCCATGGCTTCTGCGTCTAGTTGTTGAAATGCCGTGTAAAATTGAGTGATGAGTGCTTTGCTATCCATATTATGCGTCTTGCACAATAAAGATAGCGTTCTTATTTAAGTCGTAAAAGCCAAATTCGTGGGTGCCCCAAGGGGTGTGCATATGAAGCTTTTCTTTATCGACAGTTCCCCGTGTAACAAATTCGTCAAAATAGGGCTTAATATCGTTTACAAAGATTTTTATTACCGAGCCACCAAGTAATGGATCTTCAGGTGTATCGGCATGCCATTGTAAGTGAATAAAGAGGTTTCCTCGTTTTAGAACTGCGTATTTTCTGTCGGTGCTTTGTACTTCAAAACCGGTAAATTTATGATACCACGCCATATCGCGTTGAACATCGGCACTGGGTAGTACCGGCTCAATTTGAAGTAGGGTTGGAGTCGACATGAAAACAAAATAATAAATAAAATGCAATTAACCTCTGTTAATTGCATTTTATAATAGTAATAGGTACGTTTTAACAACAATCGCACATTATTTACCTTCAATAAAGCCGTCTTTTACCATTTGTCTGTAAACACTTCTCGCTATTTCTTCAATGGTTTTATCCACCTTGGTTGGATTAACAGTCGAGCTTATTCCGGACCAAACTAGTTTATTTTCTTTGATTGAAAATACCTGTGTTTCAATTGAATAGTAGGTGTCGCTTCGGTAATATCCTGGGTCGTAATACGCACCCCAATAAGGGCCGTGAAAAGCCCAGTATCCACCTGTATATGAGCCTGGCACATAAGAGTCTTGCTGTTCTTTGTTCAGCAGTCGCATGGTCATAATGGCATCGTACTCGCCATCACTTATCTTTCTTCTCAGTACGTCCTCATTGGCAATGGCTGTTTTACTTGCGAAAATATTGTACGAAGGGTAGAGCTTGTCGCTCATTGATGCGAGCTTGTCTTCGGCCACCCTGCGCTGGCCTTCGCTGCTGCTTTGTACTGCTACTAATACTTTATCCCAGTTTCTCGGATTATCAGTAAAGTCTGGATCTTTCCAAGAGTTAATAAGGCTTGTGGAAGAGCAGGAGTAAGCGAAAAGCATTACCAGTGAAAAAGTGAATAATCTGGACACTAGTGTTTGTGGTTTTGTGTTCTGATGCATAGGTTTAGATTGTTTGCTTCTTTAAAGTATTCAATTATTTGTTTAAAAAATAATTTTCAACCGGAATGTCTCAAACCAAAGAATGCCCCAATTGCGCGATGATGATTGACAAGAAGTCGACTGTTTGTCCCATCTGCAAATATGAGTTCCCCAAACAGTCGAAGTTGATTACTGCGGTTGCCGTATTCCTGATTATTCTGATGCTAATGTGGATAATACTTTAGCAAAGTACTAATACCGAAAGTACTTGAATTCAACCTCTTCTGTTTTGCCATTATCGCTAATAACCACATACATATTTAGCTGGTTTTCGGATACAAGTTCAAAGGTAAATTGATCGAAATAGGCCTTGTTTTTTTCGAGCTTAACTAGCGGAAACTCCATGGATTCGTCCTTTTCTTCCCAGCCGATTAAATCGCCATCAAAGTGTTTTAACCTAAGGATTAGTGTTTCGTTTTGCGCTTTGATTTGGCAGAGTTCGTAAAAGGTTACTTTGCCATTGTTCACCAGTTTGAAAGATCCCATCATTGAATCGCCAAATGGGGGCGTCCAAACTTCTTCTATCTGTCCGCCAAAGGCTTCGCCACGCCAAGAGCCAGCAATCCAAGCAACTTGCTCTAATGTTGCTTTGGGCGACTTTGCATCACCTAGTTCAATGGTTTTTTGGGCAAAAAGACTGCTTGCTATAAAGGCAAAGATGAGGGTAAGTAAGTGTTTAATTTTATGCTATAACGAAACACAATTTACAAAAGGGACAGTTAGGCTGCGGCTTTTTCTTCTTGCTTCTTCTTTGGCATGAACTGCTCCAGTAAAATAAGGCCAGTTCCTATCATAACCGATACATCGGCCATGTTGAAGATGCCCGTATGTGCAAATTCAAAGTCCAGAAAGATCATGTCGGTTACTGAGCCATATACAATGCGGTCATACACATTGCCTATGCCGCCACCTACAATAAAGGAAAGCGCCACAACGCTCATCATGCTCAATTCTTTGTTTTTGATCACATAATAGAGCAGCCCGATCATTACTACAGCAGGAAGAATTAGGAGTAATATCACTCTTAAAGTGGGGTGCATTTCAGAACCCATACCAAGGAATGCTCCCGTGTTTTCCACTTTGGTAAGGATAAGGTTTTTGCCAATTACCTCAATGGTTTCGTTGTATTCGATCTGATTACGCGCCATTACTTTGGTAATTTGATCGCAACCAATGTTGGCGAATATTAGAATAAGTACAAGTGCTACCCGAGGGATTTTATTCATGGTAAAAAAATTTCCCCAAAACTAGTTAAAAGCAGGGAAGAACCTAAAGAGTGGAGGGGAAAGTGGTTTGAGCATCATTATTAAATGAAGGGCGATTTAGTAACTAAAACCTCGTTTGATCTTTTATTTTGCCTGGATGCATTCTTGTATCGAAGAGAGTAACGATTGTAACCGAATTGGCATTGAACCTGTAGTAAAAGGTTGTTTGCTTTGTAACTACCATTCTATGTAGACCTTTAACTATAGCCGATTTTTCAGCACTTTCTGGGTACCTTGCTATTTGATTAATAGCTTTATTAAGTTTTTTAATAAAGTCGCTTTTCACTTTATAAGACCAAGCTGTTTCAAGGTAATGAAGCAACTTGTCAAGTTTTTTTGAGGTTCTTTTTGAAAGTCGAACCTCCCTCACTACTTATGTTTTGAGATGAATTCATTGTAATCCACAACATCGCCATTATCTGCTTCCTCAATTCCTTTTAAGATATCTTCTTTTTCCTCTTCAGATAAAGTTGTCCAGAAATCGGAATGCTCTAAGTCTGAGTTGTTACTTGCACTAGTCGACTGAAGAATATCCTCAATAGCCTTTAGTAACTTCTCATTCTTAGTGGTAAGAATCTGATCGATAAGCCTATTTCTCAATGAATCTAGCGTGGTCATAGTTTAAAGGTAAGAATTCTTGGACTAAAAGTGCACTCTTAGATTTTGAGAAACCTGATTCATTAATTACAACCTCACCAAAAAGCTTGTGCCGTTTGTACTGGTTTGGTAAGTGAGCATTCCTTTGTGCAAACTCACTATTTGCCGCGATAAACTTAGCCCAATGCCAGAACCTTCAACCTTGGTGGTATAGAAGGGAATAAAAATTTTGTCCTGAATTTCCTCCGGTATGCCGGGGCCATTATCGGTAACTGAAATGCTTGTTCTACGCATTTTGAGATCGACAGAAACGGTGAGGCTAATTTCACCAGTACTTGGGTCGACCGCTTCACGTGCATTCTTTAACAGATTGATCAATACCTGCTCAATAAGTGGAGGGTCGATATTCAATTCGAAGGCCTCGGGCAAATCAAGTTGCCATTCAATTTGGGTGTCTGTGAGCGATGGCATAAAAAGGGCCTCAACTCTTTTAAAGAAATCGCGACCATCAATTTGTTGTAGTTTGGGCAAGGGAACACGCGCCAATTTTCTGTAAGTGTTTGTAAAATTCAGCAATCCTTGGCTGCGATTTTCAATGGCATCTAAACCCTCAACCATTGTGCTCATTTCTGATGCAGATAACCCGTCATTATTTGCCTTTGCAAGCATTTTTAATGAGCTAGATAATGAAGTGATTGGCGATACAGAATTCATGATTTCATGGGTTAAAACCCTGATTAACTTCTGCCAAGCCATATTTTCGTTGTGGTCGAGTGTGGAGTGTATGTCCTGAAATGATACAATTTTAAAATACTTGTCGCGCAACTTAATTTCTGAAGCCGCCATGGAAAGTTGTCGTTTCTGCCCTTGAATTTCGCCTTCAAACAAAGTTGATTCACCACTTTTTATGGATGTGATGGCATTGAACAGTCGGCTGTCTAGCTTCTTAATAATTTGCAGGTTGATTAGCTCTTGCTTATCGATAAACTTTTTGAAAGCATCGTTCACGAGCTGGATGCGTTCCTGCTCATCGTAAATAATTACGCCCACCTGCATTTGCTCAATAAGCGTAACAATGTAGCGGTATTCCGAGGCTTCGTTAATCGCTCGTTCTTTAAAACGGGTGTTGAGTAGGTTAAAGGATTGATACAGCTTGTTGAAGGTTTTCCCTTTGGTTTCCTCTGAGTATTTAATCGAGAAATCGTTGTTCAGAATGGCCTGAATAAAGTTTTCTGTATCCTTATTCGTTCGGTTGATGTAGTAGAAAAGTGCTAGCAAAACAATCAGAGCAAAGAGGCCGAGGAAAAAGACTCTGATGTAGTTAACCTCGATGAAAGTATAATAAATGAGCCCATAAAAGCTTGTGGCTAGCAGTAGGAGCCGAAGTATTACCTGAAGTTTGAAGTTGCTAAAGCTCATACTTTTCCATTCTGCGGTACATGGCGCCACGGCTCAGGCCAAGTTCGTTGGCAGCATTGCTAATATTGCCCTGGTGCTTTTTAATTGCCGATGCAATGGCCCATTTTTCCAATGATTCTAAGTTCAAATCGTCCGAAGGCCCTTCCGTTACAGGGTTGGTTTCACCGATGCTCAAATCGGCTACATGCAGTTGCTTGCCATCGCTCATAATTACCGCACGCTCCATAGCATGTTGGAGCTCGCGAATATTGCCGGGCCAATCGTATTTCTGGAGTTTTGTCATTACATAATCCGGCACAAAAAGGCCTTTCTTATGGTACTTATTCTTAAACCTTGCCAAAAAATGCTCAGCCAGTAGGGGAATGTCTTCCTTGCGCTCTCGCAGTTCTGGGAGTTTAATCTCAATTGTGTTGATTCGAAAGAGCAGGTCCTGCCTAAACTTGCCGGATTGAACTAGGTCGTTCAAGTTGGCATTGGTGGCACAAACTAGTCGAACGTCAAGCGTTTTCGGTGCATTATCGCCCACGCGCACAACTTGCTGATCTTGGATTACACGAAGTAATTTTGCCTGTAAAGACGCGGCTAAATTCCCTATTTCATCCAAGAAAAGTGTACCACCATTGGCTGCTTCAAACTTGCCGACTCTGTCTGTTTTTGCGTCCGTAAATGCCCCTTTTTTATGGCCAAATAATTCGCTTTCGAAAAGAGTTTCGGTAATAGCGCCCATGTCTACACTCAAAAACACCTCATTCGATCTGAATGAACTGCGGTGTATGGCTCGGGCTACCAACTCTTTTCCGGTACCATTTTCTCCGGTAATCAGTACGTTCGCATCGGTTTGGGCTACTTTTTCTATCTGATGAAAAACAGCTTTCATGGCTTCCGATTCGCCAATAATGTTAGCAAAGGGTGCATCGAGCATTTGGTTGAGCACCGCTTGCTTGCCTTCTAACTTAGTTACTTTTTGAGCGGTTCTATTGAGCTGAAAAGCCGCATTAACAGTGCTCAAAAGCTTTTCGTTTTGCCATGGTTTTACCAAAAAATCGAAGGCTCCGAGTTTAACGGCTTCTACAGCCAAGTCGATTTCTCCATAAGCCGTTATAAGCACTGCGGCAGTATCAGGAGATTGCTGTTTGATCTGTTGCAGGAAATCGAGACCAGCCTGCCCTGAGGTAACTCCGGGCTGAAAGTTCATATCGAGGATAATCACATCGTAATGGTTTTCGGCTAAAGCCGATGCGATTTGTTGTGGGTTGTTGATGCCCCGCACGTCTTCATAATGCTGTTCCAGCAGAATGCGAATGGACAGCATCACATAATTATCATCATCAACAATGAGAATTCGACCTTTTTCTTTCATGACCCGTGTTTAGAATTCCGAAGTTATTGAAAAGTGCCCAAAAATGGGCAATGCTGTTTTAATGCTGGACAATGGATAGTGTATTTTTACTATGGGGTGATTGTAATGTATTGGTTTTCAGTGTTTAGTGGTTTTGGTATGCAAATGGACAGTAAAGGAGTAAATTTGAACTTATGTGGAGAAACTACCTGATAACAGCTTACCGAAATTTATTGCGAAACCGTATTTACGCGGCAATGAACATTCTAGGGCTGACTTTGGGTGTAACCTGTTTTTCGATCATTGCGCTGTACTTGCACAACGAAATGGGCTACGACCAACTTCATGAGCAAGCCAGTTACAGGTTTCTTTACAACGAACAAACGGGTAGTGGCGCCAGCCGAACTGCCGGAATTGTAAGCATAGAAACGCTCGATCAGATCGAGGGAAATGTTGCTGGGGTAGAGGATAAAATTATGCTACGCGATTATGGCTCTGGGCCACTGGCTATTCTATACAAAGACGTAAAGTTCAAGTCGAGAAATATGATGTTTGCCGAAAGCGATTTCTTCGACTATTTCTCATTCGAATTAAAAAGAGGTGATGCCAAAACTGCTTTGGCAGACCCTAAAGGTTTGGTGATTACCGAGTCGGCCGCTAAGCGCATTTTTGGAGAAGCTAACCCAATGGGCGAGACTGTGAAGTTTTTGGGTAATTATGTGTTCACCTTGCAGGTGACTGGGGTAGTGGAAGATCCTAAGCAATCGCATTTTAACTTTGAGTTTTTGCTGCCATTTGAGGTGAAAGACGACCGTGGTTTCGAGGTGATGCGAGGTGGTTTTAAAGGCTCTATGTACGGGTATTTTAAACTTGCTGATGGTGCCCAACCAGAGCAAGTAGCCGCGGCTGTAAAGGATTATTATTTAGACTATTACAAAGACGATGCAGGGACTTTGGAAGCTTTGCAGCGCGAAAGCTATACATTCCAGTCGGTTTATGATATCTACTTCGATTCTGGCCATGTTACGTTCGATGAGAATTTTAACAAAGGCAATCTTCAGAATACGCTCATTTTAGGGGCAATAGGCCTATTTATCCTTATAGTGGCTTGCATGAACTACATAAATGCAGCTACTGCCAAAGCCTTGAATAGAAGACGGGAAATTGGCGTGCGAAAAGTGTTTGGAGCATTCAAAAGGCAGTTGATTATACAATTTATGAGCGAGGCTTTTATGGTGAGCCTTTCGGCTATTTTATTGTCTGTTTTGCTTACCGATGTACTGCTGCCACAGTTTCAGTTATTGATGGGCAAAACTATGCCTATTTCATTGCTCGAAAACCCTTTCTATTTGCAGCTTTTACTGGGCTTATTGGTGGCGGTAAGCATGCTTTCTGGTTTGTATCCGGCCTTGATTATGAGTGCTTTCAAACCGGTAGAAGCATTCAATTCACACCATTCAAAGAGCTTTTTTAAGACCAATAAGGTGCGTTCATTTTTAGTGGGTTTTCAAATTATGCTCACCATGATGCTGATTAGCGCAGTGGTGTTGGTGATAAAGCAAACGCATTACATTAACAACCTCGATTTGGGCTTTAATAAGGAAGATGTGCTCATTATTCCCAACAATTCTGATAAGGTAAACCAAAACCTTCAAACCTATAAGAATGAATTAATGCGGAACCCAAATGTTTTGGGCGTGGCCACTTCTATGGATGTGATCGGTTTTCAGTACACCAACAATTCCGGATACGTAACGGTAGATGGCCAGCCGAACGATGAGGGCACTTTGGCTACCTACTTTACCACCCAAATGGACTTTATGGAAATTTACGATTTGGATATTGTAAATGGCCGTGCATTTAACCCCGAATTGAGTACCGATAGTACTTCAATTATAGTGAATGAAGCTTTTGTAAACTCCATAGGTTTGAATGATCCGCTAGGGAAAAAGGTGCGGATTTATGGTCCAGAATCTACTCCAAAAGCGATTATCGGAGTGGTAGAAGATTTCAAGTTCCAGTCGATTCATAATAAGGTAAAGCCTGCGTTATTCCTGATTCATCCACGCGCTAACTGGTTTATGTCGGTTAGAATTCAGTCGGGTAGTGGGGCAGAAGTGGTGGACTATGCCCGTAACCTTTGGGAAGAAATGGACTCGGTTTATCCGTTCGGCTATATGTTTTTGGAAGACAACATTAACGCCTATTACGATGAAGAACAGCGCATACAGTCCGCCATAGAGGTGTTTGCCGTAATCTGCATCATTATTTCGTGCCTTGGTCTTTATGGTATGACGGCCTATGTGATTGAACGAAAGATCAAAGAAATAGGCATTCGCAAGGTGCTCGGAGCGCAGGTGAAATCGCTGGTATGGCTGGTAAACCAAAAGTTTGTACAAATATTTTTGGTGGGCACTTTAATCGCTATTCCAGCAGTGTATTTTTCAATAAGCAAGTGGCTCGAAGGCTTTGCTTACCACATAACAATTGGGGTTGGTAGCTTTTTAATTGCAGGTATTATAGTGCTCTTGGTCATCATTTCTACAGTGAGCATTCAAGCTTTTAAAGCTGCGCTAAGCAACCCAACCAAAACATTAAGAACAGAATAAGGTCAAACTCAAATAATCAACCATGTTTAAAAATTACTTTAAAATAGCACTGCGTACGCTGGTCAAAAATAAGGGCTACGCATTTATCAATATCCTAGGGCTGGCCATTGGAATTGCCGGAGCCACGCTTTTGCTCACTTTTGTAAAAGACGAAGTCAGCTTTGATAAATTTCATACGAAGTCCGAGCGAATTGTACGTCCGCTTACCATTCAAACCAACTTGGAAGAACCACGGTATTATGGTTCTAACCCCATGATTTACGCCACCACGCTGGCCGAAGAAGTGCCTGAAGTAGAAACGCAGGTGACTTTTTACCGATATGGCGGGCAAATCAACTTTACCTTAAATGGAGAGAATTATACCGAAAGAGATTTCTACTTCGTGACGGAAGACTTCTTCAAAGTATTTGATTTTAAGCTGCTGAAGGGAGACAAGGAGACGGCTATTTCGGAGCCAAAATCGGTAATGATTTCGCAGTCAAAGGCCATTGGGCTCTTTGGTACCGATGATGTGATTGGGGAGACCTTAGAGACTCAGGGTGGAAACGTGAAGATTACCGCTGTTATGGAGGATATACCCGATAATTCGCACTTTTTTGCTGATTTACTATTTACCGAACTTTTGCCCGCTCAGTTTATGGAGCGCATTCAAAACTCATGGACAGACTTTAATTCTACATCGTATCTTTTACTAAGGCCTGGTACTAAGGTGGAAGATTTTGAAGCGAAGGCACAGGCTGTGGCTTTGGAAAGAATGCCCGAAAACTTTGCCCAAATGGTTCGTTTCGAAATGCAGGCATTGGAAGATATTCATTTTAACTCTGCGCATATTGAATCGGATATAGCCAGATTTAAAAGCGATAAAACGTATAGTACGGTATTCATTTTTATAGCCGTATTTCTGGTGCTCATTGCTGCGGTGAATTACATGAATTTGGCAACCTCAAAAGCAGTCTTTCGGGCCAAAGAAATTGGAATTAGAAAAGTGGTTGGCGCTGTGCGCAAGCAGCTCATCTTTCAGTTTTTAACCGAATCGCTGATTATCGCATTTGTAGCGCTGCTTATCTCAATCGGCCTTACCGATCTTACCATGCCGTTTTTTAATGATTTGACTGGCAGGAATTACGAGTTTAGCTGGGCTACTTTGCTTACTTACAGCGATACATTGCTGCTGATTACGTTGGCCATTGGCTTGCTTTCTGGCATTTACCCAGCACTATTTATGACCAACTTTAAACCTGTGGCCGTGCTAAAAGGCGAGCAGGTAAAAGGTGGTAGTTTTAATGTGCGCAAGGCATTAGTGGTTTTTCAGTTTGTACTTTCCACTGTGCTGATGATCTCCACTTTTGTGGTGTCTAACCAGATGAGTTACATCAAAGAACGCAACCTCGGTTTCGATAAGGAGAACCTGCTGGTAATTGATATTAATAATGGGGATGTGCGTCCTGTGTTCAAAACCATGAAGAACGAGTTTGCGCAAATTCCCGGAGTGGAAAGTGTGGCTGTGGCTTCGCGAATTCCTGGGGAATGGAAGAACATTTCGCGTGTAGGGGTGAATATGTACAATTCCGCTGGCGCACCGACCGACTCTACCGAGGTTTACTATATGAGTTTTGACCCGACCATGTTGAGCACGTTTGGCTTAAGCTTGGCCGAGGGTGAATTTTTTGGAGGGAATGATGCGTCTGACAGTACAAAAATTTTACTTAATCAGGCTGCTGTAAAGGAGTTTGGACTGGAAAACCCTGTAGGCAAGCAGATAGAATTGCAAGTAAGTGAGGGGAAAGGTAAATACACGGTGATTGGCGTGTTTGAAGACTTTAACTTTCAGTCGCTGCATGCGGAGATTGAGCCGCTGATTGTAGGGGCTTGGAATAATCGCGCTTCGGTTATCGATTATTTTATCTTAAAAGTGAATGGCAATACCAGCGAGGTAATAGAGCAGGCTAGGGCCGTGCATGCCAAATTCGATAGGCGCACAGTAATGGAGTATCATTTTCTGGACACCATGCTGGAGACTTATTATGAGTCGGAGCAGCAAGCCAGCGTGATTTTTAAGGTAGGAGCAGGGCTGAGTATTTTTATTGCTTGTTTGGGGCTATTTGGCTTGGCATCTTTTACGGTAGAGCGCAGAGTGAAGGAATTGGGCATAAGAAAAGTGCTTGGCGCTAGCGAATGGCGATTGTTCTATATGCTCTCTAGCTCGTTTTCTAAACAGGTATTGGTGGCATTCATAATGGCTTGCCCTATTGCCTATTACGTAATGCAAAGCTGGCTAGCGAACTTTCAATATAGGGTTGGTTTGGGAGTAGGTGCCTTTGCAATAGCCGGTTTGGCTACACTACTGATTGCCATTATTACGGTAAGCTACCGCTCTATAAAAGCTGCCAACTCTAACCCAGTGAATTCTCTTAGGAGCGAGTAGAATAGTTTGACTTTTAAACCCTGTTGGCATAGCCAGCAGGGTGTTTTGGATGGGGGAATGGCCTTTGCTATAGCCGATGTTAGCCATAGTGTTTCTTGTTTTTTAGTCCCATATCGCTGGGGGAGTAATTTTCATTGCTCTCAAATATGAAAGAAATTGCCCTGCATGAACAGATTCATGATACCCAATTCGTAGTAAATATTTTCCAAGTAATTTTTTTTCTCCATTTCCGGGGTGAATAATTTCTTTTTCGTTTAATTCTTTATCCGAAAACTGACGAATGCTTTCTAAGAACGTATTTCTATAGGGTGCAGCAAATTTAAGTTCATCAGTAACGCTAATAAATGGTCGGTTTTTCCAGGGCGTTTGAGAATTTGAAATGCTCCCATTATTGATTATCAAATTCCATCCATAGTCAGCTTCCAAAACATGTCTTACCATTTCTATGGCAGTCATTGCTTTTTCATCAGGTTTCCAATCATTACAGCTCTCAGGAAGACCACTCCAAAGTTTTATGCTTCTTCTCCTAATCTCTGTAAAGTTTAAAATTATGAGTTCGGATTGAGTCATTTTGTTTGTTTTCGATGATATCGTTTTTACATTATTGCCAACGGTCTCGGCTATGCGTAGTGCGGGATTTCAAGGCACTTCACTTTCCGTTTAGTAGTTAGTCTATTTAATGGAATTGCTTTCATATTAGCACTTAAACCCGCATTACGTATAGCCATTGTTGGGCAATCGTGCTTTATTTTCTTTCGTTCGTGCGTAGGGAAAGACACACTCTTTGACAAGCTTTGGCTGGTGCGGTTGGCTTGAGCGGCTTTGAAGTGTTGACATTTCTATTCGTTTAATGTGCTTTCCAAGGTTGTCTTGAATTCATTTTCATTCGCGTAGTTGTAAAACGGAACCGCAGTTATCAAATACTTGTCTGTGTGTATTTCGATGGTTTTCTTTTCAGTCCTTATTTCTTCCAAAAAGTCTTCTTTCCATTTGTCTTTAGCGATAAAACCGTTTCCTTTTGGTTCTATGAAGACTTGAAAAGTCAATTGATCGCCATCTCGTTGTTTACAGAACAATAGAAAGTCAGGTTCAAAGGCTCGGCCTTGCTTGTCGAAGATTTTTAATTCTCGCTCGTTGCGAATCAGATAGATATTCTCAAACTTTTGATTCAGTCCTTCAAAGCGTCTAGAGAAGAGTTCAACGAACTGCTTTTCTTCTGATGTTCCGTAGTTGGCATTGTAAACATACCAAGGTTCATTTGCTACTAAGTCTTCTTGTCCATTGGCACGTTCATCGTATTTGTTTACTCTGATCTCTTTGTCCTTGAATACTTCGTGAACAGGTTTTTTGATGTAGTTTGAACCTTCGTATTCGGTAGAGCTATTCTTGATTTCCGATTCGATACTTTGCAATAGTCCGCTCAAAGCTTGCAAATAATCGAAATTGCTGATGGTCTTTACTCGATCAGGTGTTCCGCGGAAAGTTATCTCTAATCCTGCTAAATAGTCTTCCCCGTCTATGAAGTCGGATAGCGACTCAATGTTTGGGAAAAATTTGGTCAAATGGTCAAAATGGAAAAACGGAAACCGACTTAATGCGAATCGAATTGTATGTTTTGGAATATCCACAAGTTTTACATCAATTGGTTTAATAGAAGCTTCTACCGAAGAAGAAGTATCACTATCTCCAAAACCACGAGACATACTACCAACACCTGATGAAAGTGTGTGACGATGGTTTTGTTTAGCTACTCCTAAATCTGCAAATGACTTTACGTTGTCAAAACTCTTGGGTATTTTCTTATTGAAGAAAACCTGACCATCTCGATAAAAGTCGGTTTCCTTAAACTCAAATTTCAAGGTGAGTTGCTTCTTCACCAAATTCTCATCATCTTCATAAATACCTGAATCAACAAGGGCTTTCTTCAATTCAGAAATGTATTTGCTGTCTTCTTTGGTGTGATAGTAGAGTTCTTCCAACGTTTTTAAGTCATTGGAAACGTCATCATCAAATTTTCGGGTAAACTTGTCCTGACCGTCTTCAATGGTGAATGGATAATACCGTGCTCCACGACCAATTAATTGAGCTTCCGATAAAGTGGTTTTCCCTGGGTTTCCTGCACGACCGTCACGGCCATCATAAAGGCGAACAATATCGAAGAGGTTGAGTACGTCCCAACCTTCGTTGAGCTTTTGAACTGCAAAAATGGCTCGTATCGGATTGTTTTCATCTTCAAGCGTATTCAGTAGGATTTGGTTTTTCTCCGCTTCTTTATCATTGTTGGCGCTTAGACAATTTTCTTCTCTGAAATTAGATTGGATGCGCTTTACGATTTCCGTGTTTGATATTCCGTTTTGTTCGAAAAACTCAAACGCCTTTTGAACGATACCGACTGTTGAAGTTTTCTGAATTTTTTCGATCTGACCTTCTGAGAAGTTCTCAATAAGCTTGTGAAAATTGGCTTTGTTCTGTTCTGATTCCGCTATGGTTCGCTTTGCCTTAAAGAGAATAACAGGCTTAAGATTCACATTGTGTGATGTAGCTAATTCCTGTCGATAAAGATTAAGTATTAAGGCTTGGATAATCCGTTCCTGCTCATCATAAAGCGAGCGAATCAGATTGATTTCTTTGGAATATTTGTCAAGTCTGAACTGGGCAAGGTCGTATTTATAAATGACCTTATCCTGATACTTCTCAACAATCTTTTGACTTTCATAATCTAAAGTGGCTGTAAATTCTAAAAGGATGTTTTCAAAATTCATCTGGTGGATTTTCTCCACTAAATCACCCCAAACATCTGCGTTATTGTGGTGGGCTTCATCGCCAATCAAAACCAATTTACGGTCTTCAAAATCTTCAAAGCTCAATCCATTTTCTCGAACATTCAGGAGCAAGCCTGAAGTAAGCATCTGAATGGAAACAAACTTGATGTTGATATTTCTGTCATCGGCTTCATCAAAGTTGTCGATCTCCTTAATCAATACTTCTTTGCCGTTAATGACGATCTTGTCAGTGAAGAGGTACTTTGAAGCTTGCGGATTGAGAAAGTTCTCCTTGGTTTTCTGAATAATGTTATTGCTGTTAACGAAAAACAGGAAGTTGCGATAACCTTGTTCATATAGATGCAAGATTAAGCCTGCCATCACCATCGTTTTACCACTACCTGTAGCCATGTTGTAAAGCAAGTGTAATGGCTTTTTTGGTTTTTCGTCAAAATCTTCCTGCTCTGTGTATAGGTAGCGCTTAAATGCTTCTTCCTGATAAGTACGAATGCTGTATTTTAAATTATCGCTAATTCCATTTGGAATAGGTACTTGTGCTAAAGCCTTTCTCGCAAATGGGTTGTTGAATATTTCATAGAGAAATGCCATTTGTTTAATCTTTTATTTGGTAAAAATCTTTGGTTATTGCTTTTTCTTCATCTGTGCATTCAAGGTTTTTGTCATCGATTGAAGATAGATTTACATAAAGCTGATTTAAGTCTAGCAGCTTGAGCAATAGTTGCTTTTGATTTTCGAGTGAATCTGCCTTGAACGCTTCCAAATTCTTTTCTTGTTCTTGAATATCCACATTGTAATCCAAGAAACTCTTCTCTTTCATTTGCTTCCAAATTTCTTGAAGTGCTTTCGTGTCTTTTGCTTCTTCGATTTGGTCGATGAAAATCTGGTTATATTTCTTGAGTTCTAGATATATAAATGATCCGCCACCTTTCCAATCAATTACTTTTGAAATACCTGTTGTATCTCCATTGATTACGTTCTTCAAGCGAACCGTACTGTCATTTTTCCCATAATCCAATTGCTCAACACCGATAAACTGACGTCCTAACTTATGCGCAACTGCGCAAGATGTACCACTTCCTAAATGATAATCTAAGACGATATCATCTTCATCAGTACTAATTTCAATTATCCGTCTTAGTAGTTTTTCAGGCTTTTTGCCGTTCTTTAGTTTAACACCACCTTCTTTTGATATGCCATTATAGGGAATGTCAGCCCATAGATTTGTCAGCGGTTTAGAAGGTGTTTCTTCACCGTCAATTTCTCTAACCTTATTGGAGTAGAAATAGATTTGACGTCCATCCTTTATGAAAATATCATCCTTATCTCGTTCAACTTTGTAAATCTTACCTGAATTATCTTTTGATTTATCTCGAATTTCTACTATTTCTTTTGCTGCATCATTGGCAATGGCTGTAGCCTGAAATACTCTTTCTCTATTTTCAAGAGCATATTTTGCAACGATACTTTTAAAAGCATCATGTCCTAATTTTTTATTGGCATCCCGAGTATCCTTATAGCCATTTTCTTTTGCCAAGTAGTCAAACAAACCAACAATCTCCCAACTTGAAAAATCATCTTCATAATTTAAAATAAGCTGATTATAGCCCGAATCATATTCAGATGCTACATACTGTATCTCATAATTATATGACTGTTTATGTTTAGCATAAAGTAGGATGTATTCTGTTTGAGAATAAGGTGAGGGGTTAACAGTTTTATGTCCTGACGGGTCTGAAGTTTTGACAGCGATCACATTTAAAAAGTTCTCCCTGCCAAAAACATCATCACAGACAACTTTTAAATAGGAATATTCTTTGTCATCAACATTAATAAAAATCACACCATCTTTTGTCAGGAGTGATTGAGCAACGGATAATCTATTCTTCATGAAAGTAAGCCATGTAGAATGATTGAAATTATCATTGTATCGAAAACTATCGTTACCTGTATTGTAAGGAGGATCGATGTAAATAAGCTTAACCTTCCCTGCAAACTCTTCTTTGAGTGAATGCAAAGCCAAAAGGTTATTTCCTTTGATAATCAGGTTGTCTGTGATAGTATCTTCGGGTAAACCACGTTTCTTGTTAAGCTCAGCGTCTCTGTTAAACCCTTCCAAAGGTTTTTCTCCGTTTTTATCAATGCGTTTAGCATTGCTCAGCACTTTAAGTTCAAGCAGCTGGGTAATTTCATCTTGTGCCAACACTTCATTAAAGAAAATTTCTTCACGGTTTTGTTCTTCACGGCTTTGTCCGCCTTCCAATATGCAGTCTTTAAAAGGCCATACCAAAGCCACTTCGTTGCGTTGTTTTAGATATTTTCCGTCAATGGTCAGTCCAACCTTGTTTTTATATTGGGTATAGCTGTCGTTCAGATAGTTCTTCTGTTCCAAGAATTGGCTGAACAGATTTTGGTTAAAAACCAAGGTGTCTTTAACCTTCACAAAAAACTTCTCTTTCAAGTCAGCATTGTCGAGCAGCAAACCTATGAGTTCTTTATCAAAATTCTGGGCTTTGTTTAGCACTACCCATTTTTTCAATTCTCCGTCATCGGTTACAAAATTGGGTTCTTTCTTTAGTTGCTTTTCGAGTGTTTCGTATAATTTCATTTATCGTCTTTTGGCTTGGTCAATTTTGATTTTGAATTTAATTTTTGCAAAGGAGAATCAGAAGCATAAGGCACTTTTCCCGAAGGAACAAACTTTGATGAATCGGTCAGGTGTACTTCTTGGTCGTCAAAGAAGATGTGAGCACCAAATGCCTTGAGAACATTATCTTTTGAAAGTCCACCTAAAAAGTAGGCTTCATCAACATAAACACCCCATTTTCTAAGGGTTTTAATAACTCTCATGTGTGAAGGAGCATTCCTGGCGGTAACAATTGCCAATCTTAAAGGTGAAAGTTCTACGGATTCAGGGAGTTCTTCCTGAATTTTGGAAAGTTTAATCAGCAACTTAGCAAATGGCCCTTCAGTCAGTGGATCATCTTCGTGTTCCTGTTCATACTTATGAAATGCTTCGATTCCTTCCGTCTTGTACCTGTGTTCAGATTCGTCCGAAAACAAAACAGCATCTGCATCAAACGCCATTTTTACACGGCTATCTGTAGGTTTAAATTCGGATGGTGGCTCGTAAATGAATGCAGCAGGACTTTTCTGGGAATCAATTACCGTTTGCACATCTTTCAAATCCTTGCTAAGGAATAGGTTAATGTCAAAAGCATCAATGTAAGGTGATAATGGTTCTCCACCACTAAATGCCATTCTTGTAATATCAAGCTCGTATTTGTGAACAGATTTCATGATTCTCACACCTGTCTCAGGGCTATTGCGAGACATGACAACTACTTCAACGATTCTCTTTTTAGCGTTTTGATTTAGATGCAGTAAACTTTGAACCAAATAAAATGCGGTTCCTGGTTCAAGTGGCTCGTCTTCGTGTTCAAGTTGAAACTTGCGATAGCCTGTTATTCCTTCCGTTTCGAATATTTCATTTTCCTTCTCAAGATTGAAAAGTGAACGGCTTGAAACTCCGACTACTAATATGTCCGAAAAATCTACTGGCATTTTGTATTTTTTGTCATCGTCAAATTTAGTTTTATCATTCTGTTTCTTCGTCTGTGCGCTGGCTAAAAAACAGTCTCTTTTGCTTGCAAAGCGTCAGCCTTTAGCATTGGGGCAAGCAAATGTGCTTGACTGTGCGGCTGGCTTTTTTCGCATGAAGCACAACTCGTTTATATGTGGAACTTCCTAAATAATTCCGCAATAATCAACTTTTAAAATTGGTATGGTATCGGTTTTTATAAAGTTCCGCATATTTTCATTTTGATTAACATGCCATCAATTTTGGTCGTTATTTCGGAAGTCTCCTCAAAAAATAAATGCTAAAAATTAGTAACCTCTTCCAAGCTAAGTTTAAGGTAAGGTCACCTTTATGCTCTTTCATAATCCATTTGAGTGCAGAACCTATTGGCTTGAGTGGTCAAACCACTTGATACTATGAGCAGCCCTTTGATTTCTGTTTAACTGATAGTCAGCAATGGTGCAATATGTTGGGGGGGCTTTCGGTCACTCATTCGCCTAATGGCTCATGAATTTCCTCAGAATGACGGTGTACGTGGGCTCTTGCGGTTCTCTGACTTTGAACTACGAACTAAACCACCCCTCAGTCCCTAAAAGGGATGCCAATGTTTCCTGCACTACAGTATCGTACAGATCAATCAATTCACTATAATGATTATCTTCGGGGAGCTTAAACCTTACAAATGAGAAACTACTTATTAATAGCCGCTATCGGACTACTATTTTTTGCTTGTAAAGAGCAGCCTGCTGCTCCGCCAGAGCCAATTGGTGCTTTGCCAACTGCCCAACAAATGGAGTGGCAAGAAATGCAGTATTATGCTTTTGTGCATTTCAATATGAACACGTTTACGGATATGGAGTGGGGCATGGGCGATGAGCCGCCAAGCAGTTTCAACCCTTCTGCATTGGATACGCGCCAATGGGCGCGCATTGTGAAGGAAGCTGGCATGAAGGGCATTATCCTTACAGCCAAACATCACGATGGTTTTGCGCTTTGGCCTTCTGAGTTTACAGAGCATTCTGTTAAAAATAGCCCTTGGAAGAATGGTCAAGGTGATGTGGTGGCCGAATTGGCCGCTGCTTGTAAAGAGTATGGACTGAAATTAGGGCTTTATCTTTCTCCTTGGGATAGAAACCACGCGGAGTACGGAAAGCCTGAGTATATAACTTATTACCGCAACCAAATGAAGGAACTGCTCACTAATTATGGTGAGGTGTTCGAGTTTTGGGTAGATGGCGCCAACGGTGGCGATGGCTACTACGGTGGTGCCAATGAAACGCGCAATGTGGATAGAGAAACTTATTACGATTGGGACAGCACCTTTGCTTTGGCCAAATCGCTGCAGCCGAATATCGTGATCTTTAGCGATGGCGGACCAGATGTACGCTGGGTGGGCAACGAAAACGGATTTGCCGGAGAAACCAACTGGTCTACACTGAATAAGGCGGAGTTTGCTCCCGGTATAGGACCTTATGAGTTTTTACCTGTGGGGCAAGAAGATGGTACGGACTGGGTGCCAGCCGAGTGCGATGTGTCTATTCGTCCGGGATGGTACTACCACGCAAGCCAGGATACTTCGGTAAAGTCACTATCTCACCTGCTCGATATTTACTACAAGTCGGTAGGTAGAAATGGCAACTTGCTGCTGAACCTACCGGTTGACAGGAGAGGTTTGGTGCACGAAGCCGATAGCGCTGCTTTGATGGAGTTAAAGGCTACGTTGGATGCAACATTTAGCGTTAATCTAGTGAAACAAGGTTCTGCGTCTGCTAAGGATTTGCGTGGCAAAGGCTTTGAACCAAGCTTGGCTGTAGACGATTCGAACGACACCTATTGGGCGACAGAAGATGGTGTAACTGAGGCTACCTTTTTGCTCACTTTTGATAACCCCGTAACTTTTAACAGACTGATGTTGCAGGAATATGTTCCGCTTGGTCAGCGCATAAAGGCTTTCGAGATTTATGCAGATTTGGGTGAAAAGGAGTACAAAAAAGTAGGAGCGGGCACCACGGTGGGTTATAAGCGAATCTTACGAATGGATGAGGTTACAACTACTTCTATTCAGATTAAAATATTGGACTCTAAAGCTGCTCCAACACTTTCAAACATAGGTTTGTTTATGGCTAAAACGGAGCCTCCTGTTGAGAAAAAGACTGCGGAGTAATTAGTTTATTCTCTTATTTGTGTCTACTGGATATCAGTAGAATCAGATTATAAGTGGGAGATATTTCATTTCAAAAACCAATCCTCCCAACCTCCTTCACCAAGGAGGAGTGTCCGTGCAAACAGGGTTGGATAGAATTTTATAGATGTGCCTCTTTTGGAAAAGTGATTTCCTAAAAAGAGGCACATCCCTGTAGGGCTGATGATTTAAGCCAATTCCTCAGAAAGCTTGGTGGTTTTGGTGCAGATTTCTTCGGCAATAGCGTCCCATAAGTAAATGCGCTGTTGCAGTGCTTCTTGCGCAACTTCAATTACCTCTTGCCATTTCTGCTCGTTCTCCCCGCAAAGTTGTGCAATCATTCGCAGTGCCAATGGCCCATGATCGTCACCATCTAGCTCAATGTGTCGGTTTAGGTAATAGGTAAGCTTGCTGTAAGAGGTAGCGGCATCGTTTTCTTCTGCTTGCTTTACAATTGCCAAGAACATATCAGGAATCAGGTCTTCGCGACCAAAAGTAAAGGCAGCGGCTACCAAATGTGGTTTCCCACTGTTGATTACGTTAAACGTGAAGCGCATAAAATTCACTATAGCCGGATCAAGTCTTAGCTTGTAGGCCGCTATATCAACTGCTTCACCCGCACGGATTAGCTCAATAAATTGAGAGATTTTAAGCGTGCTGGCACCGGCTTGGTCCATAGCGTTGAGATACATCTCAAAATGGCTCATATGGTTGCCGTCTTTGTCCTCATCGCTTTCTTCACCCAACACAATTTCATTAATAAATCGCGCAGTTTCTGGTGTATGCGAAGGCACCCAAGGCACAGTAGTGCATGTAAGTTGTATTTGCAGGCTTTTGAGTAGCGACATAAAGTCCCAAACCGCATATACGTGATACTCCATAAAGGTTTGTATGTCCTCTATGGTGCTAAGTTGCTCGTAAAGTTTGTGGTTGTTTAGTTGGTCTCTGTATGGTTGAAGTGCTCTTTCAATCCAGGCGTTCTGCTCCATTTCTACTGCTCTATTTTCTTATTCACTGTGAACTACGTATTCAACCGAAAGGTTAGATCATTTCAGGTGAAATATATTAACACAGCTCCAATTCCAGTCATTATTAATATAAATTTTCGAAAGAAAGTTTCATTCACACGCTTTAATATCCTGACACCCACGAACAAACCAAGAAAAATGGCAGGAATAAAGACTGCACTTACTTGGAGTGTTTGCCAGTCGATGGTTTTCCAACTGAAAACATGGAAAGGAACTTTGAATAGGTTAATGAACAGGAATAGCCAAGCTGTTGTGCCGATAAATGCGTTTTTGGGTAGCCTCATGGCCAGAAAGAAGATGTTGGCGAATGAACCTGCCAGGTTGCCTACCATGGTTGTAAAGCCGGCTGTTAAACCCATAACTCCAGCAAAGCTTATGTGCTGTGGCACCTGCTTCGACTTGCGCTGATCCCACCAGAACATAAACACCACCGATATGAAAATGACCAGTGCCATGCTGCGTCTAAAAACCTCTTCAGGCATGTTTTCGCCTACCAAAGTGCCTATAATTACACCTCCCATCATAAATGGAAGCAGCCTGAAAAGGTATTTCCATTGTGCGTGACGGTTGTAATAAATTACCGCGAAAATATCGCCCACAATAAGCATAGGTAACAAAATGCCAGTGGATGCTTTGGCGCCAAATACAAACACGAGTAGGGCTACTATAATGATGCTAATGCCTTTGATACCTGATTTGGAAAGACCGAGTACAAATGCTGCAAAAGCAACCAATAACCAGTCGGCAAGTGATAGGGTGGAAAGCATGCCGCGAAGATAAGGAAGAATGTTTACGCGGGTAGGGCTTATTATAAATTGAATAAGTAAAATATGTAAATATGATAAAGTTAATATATGTTAATTTATGTATTTTAAAACACGAAATCTGCCCGTAATGTAGGAGGGAAGGGCACAGTGTGATTTGAATGAAATGCCCGAATCGCATTTTAAAACCGATCTAAAAAAAAAGAGGCTGTCTCAAAAGCTAGTGGCTTTCGTCATTCTCAGCTTGACTGGGAATCTCATTCAGGTTTTACGCCCAATTTAAGAGATTCCCGATCGGTGTCGGGAATGACGTTTTGCTTTTGAGACAGCCTCTTTGTGGAATTGATCCCAATGAGGTTCGAGAAGCCCATGACCTTTACGAATTACTTGATGCAGGTATTCTAACTGCTTTTTTTAAGAAGCATCTAAAACAAAAAAGCCTTAGATTTCTCTAAGGCTTTTGCGGAACGGACGGGACTCGAACCCGCGACCTCCTGCGTGACAGGCAGGCATTCTAACCAGCTGAACTACCGCTCCAAAATGTTTTTCGTGTGTCCCTTTCGTTTAAGGTGATGCAAAAGTAGTGGCTTATCTTTTAATTGCAAACACCTGAACCGAAAAAAGTGCATTATTTTTCAATCTTTTTTTGTGTGTATTAAGAACTCTTTGGCTATCAATACTTTGTCTAAAACACTTTTTTCTAATATCTGCGCTTAAAAGTAATGGAGTAGAGTTTGTGACTAATGGTCACTTCTTTCAGGTGACTTTCGTCAAACAAATGCAGCTCTTTTTTGCCGTCATGCTCAAAGTAATATTCCAGCGGTTTAGACTTTTCTATGGTCAGTAGTTCACCGGTTGCTAGGGCTAGTGCTTTGGAATTGTTGTCGGGGATTTCAAAGTAATAATAATCGGCCCCAATCAGTTCCGGATGGCTCAACTGTTTGCTATCTCCATTGTCGTTAATATGGTAGGTGCCGTCTTTCCATATGGTTTGTACTGATGATTTTAAGTTTCCGTTTGTATGAGACTTAGCCTCGCTTTCAACCAGTCTATTATTCATGTAAGTCGACTTACTGTTGTACTCCACTAAAATTTTCACCAGCATATGGGCTTCCACGGTGGTCTCTGTGGTTATCACGGTTCTTTCATCACTTACTTCTTTCACCACTTTCATTTCGCCAACCTTATGGCCTTTCATGTAACCGTCATATATTAGGGTTTGGGCTCCTGCAATGGAGCAAAAGAAGCATAGGAGAGCTGTTAGAGAAATCTTCATTGGTACAAAATATTGAATGTTAACTCCTTAATTTATGGATTTACAGGTTCAGGTAAAAGAAACGGATTCAAAAGGTAGTTTTTTTGTGGAAAGCGAAGGAAAACTGCTTGCCGAAATGACCTTCAGCAAGGCTGGAGAGGACAGGATCATTATAGATCACACCGAAGTTGACGACTCGCTTCGCGGAAAGGGAGTGGGCGTAAAACTAGTAGCGTTTGCAGTTGACTATGTTCGCAACAAGGGTATTAAAATTCTGCCGCTATGCCCGTTTGCCAAGGCCACACTCCAAAGACATCCGGAATGGAAAGATGTGTGGTGATCAGTTTTTAATGGCGCTTAGGTAAACCCACGCGATAAATAGTATTTGTAAAGGAATTCTAAACCATAAATAGCTCAGTCCAGGGCCATTTAATTCGCCTGTTTGGTAATTCAGGTTGATGGTAGCTGCTTTGATATTGGCGGGTAGCATTAGGATAAAGAAAACAATGACAACCCAACCAACAGCAGTTTTGTAATTGGGCAATAGTAGCCCTAGCGCCAACAGTATTTCGAATATGCCGCTAAGGTAAACCACAGATGTTTTAAAGGGAACGAACTCGGGAATCATGGCGGCCATGCCTTTGGTGAATACAAAGTGCCCCATTGTGGTAAATACTAGCATAGCAGCCATGGCAATTCTGCCTGCGAATTGAAAATCGACTTGCTTGGCTGATGCCCTTAATACAATAAGGGCGAGAATGAAAACTCCTATTAATACGATGAGTGGCTTCATAACATTGGCAAAGCTCATCAAATAGGTTAGCTTAGAAAATGAACCTGGGTTAAGAAATGCGTTTACGAATGCGGCTAAGCGCCTGTGGCGTAATGCCAATGTAGGAGGCTAGGTACTTTAATGGAATTTTCTGAATCAATTCTGGCCTTTCAGAGAAGAGTTTGAGATAGCGCTCCTCTACTGTGTCGTTTAAGAGTGATAGTTCTCGGGCTGATTTCTTAAGAAAAAGGTCTTCACTGGCCAATCGGCCAATGGTATTACCAACGGTGGTTTTGGCGTAAATTTCTTGTAGCTGATCAAAACTCACTTGCCATAATATAGTGTCGGAAAGTGCCTCAATGTTGTAAGCGCAGGGTGTTTGTGTTAAAAACGAATCGTAAGCACTCACAAAGTTATTTTCGAAAGCAAAGGCGAAGGTTAGGTCTTTGGTTTCTTCTGGTATAAAGAACCGCACCATTCCCTGTTCGATAAAAGACAGGTGATTTTCTACTTGGCCGGTTCGTAGAATTGCATCCTTCTTTTTGAATGATGCTTTGGTGAGTTTTGAGGCGAAGAATTGCCAGTCTTCCTCAGAGATATCCACAAGTTGTTGAAAGTGTTTTTTGATTTGCTCTGGTGCCATTTCAAGGTGTTTATTCCAGTGTTTTCCACCATTCGGTCAATAGCTCATCATTTACAGAAAATTGAGCTCCAATTTTGGGTAATAGCAAAGGTAGTTTGGCTGCTAACGCGGCTGTAGTAAAGCGCTCAATTGGTTCTTTCCAATGGTGCTGGGCTAATGCGAAGCCTGCCCAATGAACCGCCATTGCTTTGGCCACTTTTGCCTCATTGGCGGCTTGTATGGCTTCTTCTGGGTACATGTGTATTTGGTGCCAATTTTCATTGTACTGGCCACATTCCATTATGCCAAAATCAAAGGGGCCAAGTTTTTCGCCTACAGCTTTAAAATGTTCGCCATAGCCACCGTCTCCACTGAAGTAGATGCTTTCCGTTGGGGTTTTGAATACCCAACCACCCCAAAGTGACTGGGCTCTATCCGTTAGCCCTCGACCAGAAAAATGTCGGCTAGGAGTAAAGGTTATTTTTATGTCGCCACATTGAGCGTCATCCCACCAGTCGAATTCTTGAATTTGATTTGAGTCGATTCCCCATTTTTCCAAATGCCTTGCAGTGCCAAGGGAAACAAAGTATTGTTTAACCTTTGGTTTAAGCAGTTTTATACTTGCTAGGTCAAGGTGGTCGTAATGATCGTGTGTAAGTAAAACTAGGTCGATTTCAGGAAACTTCTCTATGAGGTTTAGTGTGTTTTCGGAAAAGCGCTTGGTTGCAAATGGTGCTATAGGCGCTGCATCGGGACCAAGCATTGGGTCGATAAGAATGGTTTTACCACTAATGCGCATTAGCATTACAGAGTGGCCGTACCAAATCAGTTTGGCTTTTTCTGAAGGCGCTAAAAATGCTGCTTTGTCGAAAGGAACAACCGGTAATGGTTGTGCTGGCTCACGGCCATTTTTCTCGAAAAACTGCTTGTAAAGTATTTTTGGAAGCGTTTTGAGGCTAATGCTCATGGTGGTTTCTTCCAAATTCAGAAACTTATTTTCCTTCCAGTTGGGCGATTGGCTATACCTGGCTTTTAAAGCTTTGGTGAGTTTGCCGCCAAATTGTTTGATCATTTATCTACTCGCTTTGAAGGTATCAGAACTGTGTTTCGTCTCGTGTGGTTCCGAATGGACGTTATCTAAGCAACTTTTTTATCATGCTAAAGTGCTTAAATGGAGGGTAGCGAAAGGGCAGGTCGATCCATGTTGGTGATTTCATAAAGGAGCGTGTATTTGAAAACGCCTCGAAGCTGGCTTTGCCGTGATATTGGCCCATACCGCTAGTGCCAACTCCACCAAAGGGTAGCCCGTGATTGCTAATGTGAATCAGCGTATCGTTAAAGCAAGCGCCCCCGGATGTATTTGCGGAGAGTAATTGGTCGATCTTTCCATTATCGCCAAAGTAGTAGTAGGCCAATGGTTTTTCTCGTGCACTTATAAAATCCGTGGCTTCCTCAATAGTTTTGAAGGGGATTATTGGCAGAATTGGACCGAAGATTTCGTCCTGCATAATTGGTGCATCCAAGTCAACGTCATCCATTAATGTTGGGCTAATAAACTTATCTTCTCTGTCAGTTTTGCCACCAAATAGCACCTTGCCCTGTTGCAAATAAGCACTCACCCTGTCGAAAGCTTCATGGGTAACCATGCGCGGTAGGTAGGTGCTTTGTTGCGGGTTGTCACCAAAAAGGGTTTTCCAATGGTGGATAATCCTTTCTTGGAGTTCGTCTTTTATGGTTTCATCAACCAACAAGTAGTCTGGCGCAATACAGGTTTGGCCTAAGTTGACGGTTTTCCCCCAAGCAATGCGTTTGGCTGCCACATCAATGTTTGCCGTGCGGTCTACAATGCAAGGGCTTTTTCCGCCAAGTTCTAAAACAACAGGGGTGAGGTGTTCGGCAGCGGCTTTCATTACAATTTTACCTAGGCGCGGGCTGCCTGTAAAAAATATCTTATCGAAGCGCTGTGCAAAAAGCGCTTGGTTGGTGTCTTTTCCACCATGTACCAAGCTCACATGTGCTGAGTCAAAAACGCTTTGCACAATAGTGTCCATTACAGCATTGGTGTTTATGCAATGCTCCGAAGGCTTTAGCATTACGGTATTGCCTGCAGATACAGCCCCGATTAACGGGGTCATTAGCAGCTGAAAAGGGTAGTTCCATGGCGCAATAATCAGTACCGTGCCCATGGGTTCATGCCGTATTCTGCTCGAAGATGGTAGTAGGAATAATGGTGTGCTTACTCGCTTAGTTTTTGCCCATTTTTTGAGGTGGTTTATGTGGTGCGATAGCTCTTTAAGTACTAATGCTATTTCGGTAATGTATGCTTCCTCAGGTGATTTTCGCAGGTCTTTGTGTAGCGCGTCTAAAATTTCCTTCTCAGCTGCTATTATCGCAGACCTTAGCTTTTTGAGTGCATTAATGCGGGTAGAAATGGCTTGGGTTTGCCCTTTAGCGTAGTGGTTTTTTAATGCTAAATGCTTGTCTTGAATAAGCGCGAGAGAGGTTTCCATAGTTTTAGTGAGTAAACAGCAATCAATATAAGTACATTCTTTCCATTCTCTCAAAAGGCTAGGCTATTTGCCAAGTAAAAACACCTGTTTGCATAGGCGTATTAATCCGAATGTTGGTCTGTAACCTGAACCTAGGTGAAATTGATGATGGATTGAATTATATTGATAAGAAAAAGATCAACTAAAAACGAATAAACCATGCAATTAACTTCAACAGAAACAAAACAGTCACTGGGTAACTGGTGTGACTGTAACATAATGGACCTTTCTAAAAACTTCTTCGGGGTACCGGATTTGCCTGGTAGTAATTCAGGCTTTGAAGAGCCTTATACAGGTGACCTGTTCAAGGTTAAGTCTTTGTATTTGAGTGGGGAAGAGATTATTTCCGCCATTAAAAAGGAAGGACAAGGAGTTAGCCATGAAACTGAGTTTAAAATAAGTTTTGGCTTAAGGGAGCTAGGAGATTACAAGCTAAGGGTAATGCCCATTTTGAGGGTGATAAATGGGGAGAAGGAGTCTCCTTGTAACTTTGGCTTTGTAAACCCGATTAGCGGCTATGAGAATTCTAAAATCGCTTATGGAAGGGGAGATAACGCTTCTGCCATTGGGGGATTTCAGGTTCCAGAGACCTATTTGGATTTGGTAACTAGAACTTGGAGAGATTCAAGAATTAGTAAAATTGAAGATGTCTTTACATCAAAAGTCGTTTCAGGGCTTGAGCCAACAGCCAAATTGAGTAAGTTGTTGGGCTACAATATCTCTCCAGCTACTAATCCAAATGTTCATGATATGTTGGTTCAATACTTGGCTAATATTTCTCCAAAATTTGAGCTTGCTTTCATTGGATTTCACTTTGGTATCGACCTAAACAAGGTGGATATAGTCAATACTTTTTCTTACGTAACTGTATTGGAGTTTAGGCTAAAGCACAGAGAAGGGGGTAAAACTGGCACATTAGAATTCTTTTCTGAACATCATAATGATATTTTATTTGATAGTTCCACGGCAGTGAATGTGCTGAGAGCAGAAGACGATGAAGAAACAGTTCAGGTGCTCTATCAGTACATGCAGCCATGTCCACCATTTGGTAACTGTGAGAACTAGTACTCCTTAATGGATAAAGCGACTTTATATAATATTATCCTTGCTATTCCTATTGGACTAATTTTTTTAGGCCTGATTACTGGGGCTGCAAAATTTAATAAACTGGGGCTTTCTCAAAAGCTCCTTGTTTTTTCATTGTGCTTTACTTTCATCACAGAGGTCATTTCTAGGGTATTGATTGAGCTTGTAATTACTAATTACATTGTGTTTCATATTTATGCCGTAATAGAGTTTGCCTTTATGGCAACAATTCTATCCTTGCATTTATCTCATTCAGAAAGAAAGCTAATAAGGGTAGGCATAGTGTTGATGGCGGTATTTGCTGTGATTAACCTGTGTTTCTTTCAAGGAGTTCGCGAGTTAAATACAAATGTCATCACTGCTTCAAGTATTGGTTTAGTATTACTTTCTGTACTTGTCTTCTTTAGAATTTTGAGCAAAATGGTCTACACCAAAATTGAGAAGAGTAGTTTCTTCTGGATAAATATTGGTGTGCTTACTTACTTCTCTAGCAGTATAGTACTGTTTGTTTTTGGTGATTGGTTAACTCAGCTCGACCTGGAGTATTCCATTAACGTATGGTTGATCCATATTTTCTTTAACATTATCCAGTACCTCTGCTTTAACATAGCGCTATGGATGGACCCGGAGTAACAGCTGATATTAATGCGGTAATCATTGGCATGGTGGGGATGTTCTTTCTCACTATTGTCATCATTGTTTTCGTGGTCATTTACCAGCGAAAGCTTATTGCTCAAGAACGCAAGCATAAAAAGGCAGAAGAAGAGCATCAGTTAGAGTTGCTGCAAGCTACGCTTGAGAGTCAAGAGAATGAAAGGGATAGGATTGGTCGCGAGTTGCACGATGGTGTAGGAGTTTTGCTCACCACTGCCCGAATGTATTTGCGGCACAATATCGAAGAAGAGGCGGAGCAGAACAACGGTATAAACAAACAGGTAGATGCCATGTTGGGAGAAACCATAGAATCGGTGCGTAGGGTGTCGGCAGACTTGCGTCCGGTTGTGCTAGAAACCCTAGGCTTAGCCGAAGCTATTGGCGAACTGGTTAGGCATATTGGCAAAGCCTCTTCGGTTGATATTCAGTTTGAACATTCATACGATTATCCTTTATCGCAAAAGCACGAGTTGAGTGTTTATAGGGTGGTGCAAGAGTTGCTAACCAACGGGCTGCGGCATGCCGAAGCTTCGGCCATAAATATGGACTTAAATGCACAGCCGCACCTATTTAGCTTGACTTATTCAGATAATGGTAAAGGAATTAGCAGCAGCGATATAGTGAAAAAAGGGCTCGGGTTAAAGAATATGGAAAGCCGGGTAAACGCATTAAAAGGCAAGTTAAAGATTACAAATCCTGAAGAAGGTGGGGTGATGATTCACATTCAAATAGACAGACAATGAATACGATAAAGGTTGGCTTGGTAGATGATCATGAGCTGTTTCGTGAAGGAATAAAACTACTTATGTCGCGCATTGAAGAAACTGAGCTGGTTTTTGATGTGGGTAGTGGAATAGCTGCACTAGAGGAACTTAAATCAACTATGCCAGATGTATTGCTGCTGGATCTTGATATGCCGGGTAAAAATGGTGTAGATACTTTTCAAGAAGCTCGGGAGCTTTATCCAAACCTTAAAGTGATCATTTTAACCATGCACAGCGAGGAGCGAATGATATCTTATTTAATGGAAATGGGTGTGAATGGCTACTTAATGAAAGACAGTAACAGAGAGACATTAAGGAATGCCATTTTGAATGTGTATGAAAAAGGAATTTACTATTCGGAAGAGGTGTCCAAGGCTATGTTGGAAGGCCTTAAGCGAAAAACGAGGCTCACGCCCAGGGTAGGCCAAAAGATTGTGCTAAGTGCACGAGAGCAAGAGGTGTTGGAGTTAGTTGCTGAGGGCTATTCGAATAAAGAGATAGCCGAAAAGCTGTTTATCAGCAGTCGTACGGTCGATGGACATAGGACTAATATATTGCAGAAATTCGATGTGCATAATACAGCCAAACTGGTAATGGAAGCTGTTAGGAAGGGTTTTTTGGCTGGTTAACCTGCATTAAGAATTACTTACCAATAAGACAGGTTCGACTACCCATAAGGAATGCTTGATGTCAGTACTTTTTCTTATTCTTGTTAAATGGAGGCTTCCAAACAACTGAATGCGGGTAGAATTGTAGCGGCTTTGTTTATGATGATTGCTTTGTTGCTGATCGTCAACTTTTTCAGAACAACCACAATTCAGGTAGATTTTGCTACTTACTTTACACCGGCATATTACATGCAGTTTTCGTTGTTGCTTATGCCTATGGCACTGCTAAACGCAGGTTTTCTACTTATTCGTGGTTCTAAACAGGCAAACTTAGCGTTGGCGATCTTTGGCTACATGGCCATTTTAGAATTGTTCTTTGACTTGGTTGGTGTTACACCTTCTTTCACACCTGTCTTTGTGGTAATAGTGCTGTTGCTTGCAGCTGGTAGTGCTATTTATATAGCGCATACCAATACGTTTAGCACGAACAAACTTTCTAAAACAGGTTTAATAGTGAGTTTACTGATCGGTGTGGTGGAAAGCTTGATTCCCTTGTTTATTTGAGTTTACATTAATACCCCGTTTTTCACCTTAATGTCTTCTGGCAATTCCGTTTCATTGAGCATTTGTCTTAGGTCGTTTTCGATCGTTCTGCAAAGCGAAAGCATTGGTATATCATTACCCATTCCTTCAAACGGGTTTTCGGTATAATCGCCCACAGTTTCCATTACTACAAATACCCAACCGACCAAAACGGTTAAAGGAATGGACCAGTAAAATGCCCCGCCAGTAAGACCGCTAAACTCGGACATCATGCCAAAGGGGAGTAGAAAGATGAAAATACTCACTAGGTACTGGCTAATGTTACCATACTGCCTGGGCAAGGGGAATTTCTTAATGCGCTCACACTTGCCTTGTTGTTCGTAAAAACTGTTAAGCAGCTTCTGTAATTCTATTTGCCTAAAGGTTTCAAGTGTGCCTGCCTTTGTAAGTTGTGCTAATACTTGCGCTTGCTGATCTATTAAATGGGTTGCTGGATTTTTATAATGTTTGAGCTTTTGGTACTCATCGTTCGAAAGCAGGTGGTAAAGTTCTGCATCCTTAATTTCATCTTCAAATAAACCTAAACCGTACTTTTTGCGAAACTGACGCGCTTTGAACTTTACAAAACCGCCTTGCCTTTCATGCTCCCAATCGGTGGGTTTTAAAAGTTGGTTTCTCAGGCAATACAACCATGCGATATGGCGGTAGATGAGCGATTTTTTAATGTCAGCTATGTCTTGGCTGTTTTTATTTTTATCCAAAGAATAATCATCAATATAGGCTTTTACCATACTGCCCCAAGCCCGACTGTCGTTTACAATGGCGCCCCAAATTTTGCGTGCTTCCCAAGTTCTATCATAGGCACTATTGTTTTTAAAGCCCACGTAAAAAGCAACCGCTGTTCCTATTAAAGCAATGGGTACCCAAGGAATACTTAGCCAGCTCAATTCAAATTTTTGATAGGAAAAGGCTACTACACTTACCCAAGCTGTTAGCCATACCATGTGGTAACCGGCAAAAGCAAATACTCTTTTGAGTTTGAATTGTTTGTAAACAAGCATGTTGTAAAATAATGGATGCTTGTTAAAGATTGAAGTGAAAATGGATTGAACTGAGAGAGAATGGGGCGAATAAATGGGTTATCTAAGACCTAAACTGCCCCATAAATAAAAAACTGTATAGGCTTCCCATCCCTTTACAGTTTCAAAGAATGCTTTTATGGCTGTTTCATCCTTTCTGTCATTGATAGTACCAAGGTTGAACATGGCTTGGGTAATGCCGGTGTCGCCAAAGGGAATGGCTTCAGCCTGGTTAAGGGATTTCATTAAGGTGTAATTGGCCGACCATACACCTATGCCTTTAATAGAAGTCAGCAATGCTTGGCGTTCTTCAAAAGTTGGTAAAGCAGCCAATTTTTCTTGACTTACAATGCTAGAGGCAAAAGCCTCAGATACATTTTTTAGATACTTGAGCTTACTTCTACTAAACTGCTTTTGCTCGTGAAAATAGACTTCATCAAGTTGTAGCAAGGCTTCTGGAGTAGGGAAGTGGTGTAGCACTTTGCCGTGCCATGTAGTTTTTACTCCGTAGTGTTCTACCAATCTGCGCTTTAGTTTGTGGGCAAAACTCAGGTTGATTTGTTGACCCACCACACTCCAACAAATAGCTTCGAACATATCGGGTATGCCGACAATACGTAAACCATGTAGTTTTTCGGGTAAATGCGCCAGCCGAGTATCTTTTTGCAAAAGCGCGTAAAAAGGAGTGAGGTTAGTTTTTAGGTCGAACCAATGCGTGATATACGCTTCTAGCGCGGTTTGCTGTTCAGTCGATAAATCGATGTCTGTGCTTGCCAAAATGCAGTTTTCCCCTTCAGAAATCATCACGGGAATAAAGTCTGTTCCCAACTTGATAAGCCTGTAAATGACGTCATCCTCCAAATGGTAAAGGATCTCATCATCGCTGCGATAAAGTGCATTGTAGCATCTTTTAAAACTGAATGGCTCGGTATAGGCTATAGAAAGTTGGGTGGGCATTCTAGGGGTTCAGCTGTTACTTTATTCTTAAGAACTCATGCTTTACCATGTAATCGTATCCCTCGACTGTGGTCTCGGCTATATAAGAGTTTTCTTTTGTTTCTATTATTTCTGTTAGAACTAATAGTTTTCCTATAGCTAATGAATCCGGGTTTTCAATAACTCTGTTGAAGGTGAGTTGGAGTGTACATTGATTGATCCATTTTACATTTAAAGCAACCTTGGCTTTTAGGTTTGGTACATATTCTATTTGAATAGAATCGTTTCGAGTAATGTAATTAACCCCTATTTCGCTGTCCGTGGTTTTAAATTTACCTGTCCTAAATTTATGGCAATCTTTTGCTTGGCCGAATGAGAAAAGCGGAGCCAAAAGAAACAATATGATGAGAAGGGTTTTGTACCAGTTCATGTAGTTAGAAGTTATCCTTTTGAATATAATCTTTCACTTTATCTTCATCAATTCTATAAAGCACTATTTGCTGCGTGTAGATGTAGCTTTCTTTAAGGAATTTTTTCAGCGACTTGAATTCAATCGGTTTAAAAACCCCGTTTTTTGAATAGAAGACCCCTTCATTATAATAAACCAAATGGGTTGTCCAGTTTTCTTTATTGACAAACCCAACGAGTACATTATTGGGTAGTTGTTTTTTTAAGTCTTGTTTTGAATCGGTTGAGAAGGAGTCTATGCTGCTAAAGTACTTGCTTAGAATAGCCTCTGCCGAAGGGCGGTCTATGCCAGTAGTTTGGCTAAAAAGGGTTTGGTTAAAACTGCTATGATGTGCAAAGTATTTTTCGAGTGCGTAGGAATAACAGTTTTGTGCACCAGTTTTGATGTTGGCTTTTAATTCAGCAATCTCTTTGTCGTTAATTGGGCTATCGTCTTTAAAAGCCTTTTTCATTTTGAGTAATTCTGCAGTGTCTATCTCAATGGGCTCCACCAGCGTGCCTATCGTAATGGTATCGTTTAGCCAAAGCATGCGGGTTACAGTAGAGGTTTGTTTTACCTCAACAGTATCTATAATCACGGGGGCTATTAAAATAGGAGCTGCTTTTTGGCAATAGGCACCAAAGCTTGTACAAATGATTAGCAGTATGGTCAGTGGTTTATTGAGAGCTGGCATGTTGATGCGTGTTTTTGAAGTTGAAACCTAGAACCTAAAATATGAATTTGATTTGTTAACTAGCTCATGTCCTATTGATTACTCTTGTTCGTTGCTTGTTTGTAGTTCATCTCCTCCCTAATGTCTGCAAGTTTGCTGTGCAAAGTTTTCGATTGCTTATAAACCATTACAATGAGTATGGCAGGGATGAAAACATACAGAAAGCCAAAGCCATTTTTAAGTAATCCGAAAATGATAATGCCGAATAAAAAGCCAATAATTACTGCTGCGGTAATGGCTTGACGATAAATTTTCTTTTCCGCCTTTTTCAGTTGCTCAAGGGATAATAGGGCGTAGTCTTGCTTGTTTTGCATATGGCTAATTTATCTCAAATAGTTTGAAATTTGGTTGGTTCCTTTACCAACTCCCGAAATTTAGAAGGTCCGAGCGCACTAATTACGCAATGACCAATTACCAAAGTCAAATTCTCCTTAACTTTTGGCATGGCAATATTCACAGCAGCGGTGGTGCAAGCCGCACCAGTTTTGTTCGATTTAGAAGCAACCTTGGGGAAAACGGCTGACCTTATTGAACAGGCAAATGGTGCGGAGCTGATTCTGTTTCCTGAGGCATTTGTTTCGGTTTATCCACGGGGTTTAAGTTTCGGGACAGTTGTAGGCAGCCGCAGCCCTGAAGGTAGGGAATTGTGGCAGCGCTACTGGGACGCTAGTATTGCAGAGGGTGATGCTGCCTGCAATAGACTTGGCGCAATGGCAAAAGCAGCTAAGGCATTTTTGGCCATTGGGGTAAATGAAAAAGACCTTGTTTCGGGTACCATGTACTGCAGCATTTTTTACTTTGGTCCTAATGGTAATTTCTTAGGTAAGCACCGAAAAATTAAGCCTACAGCACAAGAGCGGATAATTTGGGGAGAAGATGATGGCAGTACGCTGTCTAGTTTTGATACAAGTTTGGGCAGAATGGGAGGGCTCATTTGTTGGGAGAATTACATGCCCGCAGCGCGTATGAGTATGTATCAAAAAGGAGTTCAGCTGTATTTGGCACCTACTGCCGATGCACGAGAAAACTGGCAACATAGCATGAAGCACATTGCACTAGAAGGCCGTTGCTTTGTGTTCGGGTGCAATCAGTTTGTTACTAAAAATATGTACCCGAACGACTTACCGAGTATTGCCGATCTACAAAATCAACCGGATGTTATGAGCAATGGCGGTTCTGTAATTATCGACCCATTAGGTAATGTTTTAGCCGGATCATTGTGGGGAACCGAAGGAATTCTTACCGCTGAAATCAATTTAGACCTGATTACGCAAAGTAAGCTAGACTTTGACCCGATTGGTCATTATGCTAGACCTGATATTTTTGAATTAAACGTAAAAAATCAACCTGCTACGCAAAAGGTGTAGCGTTAATCGCCATTCGGTGTTGGCGCACCAATTCGCGAATGGCAAGTCAACCAATTAACCAAAAGCTATGAAGAGTACCCGATTAATAACAGCAATTGTTTGCTTGTGTCTGGCAATTTCAACCAAGGCGCAATCAGACTATTTCTTTCCGCAAGAAGCTCGCTTCGACCCTAAAATTCCTTCTCCAGAGAAGTATTTGGGCTACGAAATAGGCACGCTACATACACGTCACGATGCCATCGTTGGGTATATGCGAGAACTGGCGCGCCTTTCAAACCGAGCAAAACTCGATACCATTGGAGAGACGTATGAGCACCGTCAGTTGGTGGTGTTAACAGTTACTACGCCAGAAAACCTGAATAACCTTGAAGAAATCCGCCAGGAGCACCTAAAGTTAGTTGACCCTACCGCAGATAATGGCGATTTGAATGCTCAGAAGTCCATTGTACTATTGGGTTACAATGTGCATGGTAATGAGCCTTCCAGCTCTGAAGCGGCCATGCTAACGGCTTACTACTATGTGGCGGGTTTGCATGCCGAAGTAACCAATGCTTTGGAAGAAGGCGTGATTATGATCGACCCAGCTTTCAACCCAGATGGCCGCGACAGGCATTCAACTTGGGCAAATACTTACAAGGGTGACCCGATGGTTTCGGACCCAGTGGATGCAGAGCACAATGAAATGTGGCCGCGTGGTAGAACAAACCACTATTGGTACGATCTTAACCGCGACTGGCTGCCTTTGGCACATGTAGAGTCTCAAGCTAGAATAGAATTTTACCATAAGTGGTACCCAAATGTGGTGACCGATTTTCATGAAATGGGTACGAACTCGACTTATTTCTTCGAACCAACAAAGCCTTATGGCTCGGAAAACCCTGTTGTTCCAAGAGACAATTACGATGGACTGAATAATCTTTTTGCCGAATACTTCCACGAGGCTTTAGATGAAATAGGCTCACTTTATTTTACCAAAGAAGCGTACGACAATAGTTATCCAGGTTATGGTTCTACATACCCCGATATTCACGGTGCGCTAGGTTTGGTTTTTGAACAAGCAAGTTCTCGTGGCCACATTCAAGACTCTGATATGGGCAAGGTGGCTTTTGCCTTCACCATTAAAAACCACCTAACCTCTAGTTTAGCAACTGTACGTGCAGCTGTGGGAGAGAAGCCAACGCTTTTGAACCACATGAGTAATTACTTTGAAACAGCGGTTGACGAAGGTAATCAGGCTGGTGGAGGCTGGGTGTTTGGTGATCAGGCTGATGATACCAGAAACCAAGCGTTCTTAGATTTACTTCTTCGCCACAGAATTAAAACATATGCTCTAGATGAGTCAATTAGCTTAGGTGGAAAGCAATTTGAAGCCGGAAATGCTTTTTATGTGCCGAATGGGCAAAAGCAATACCGCATGGTACGCACCATGTTTGAGCAGGTAACCCAATTTCATGATAGTATTTTTTACGATGCATCGTCATGGACGGCAGCTTTGACCTATAACATGCCATACGAACGTTACGCTGGAAAAGCCGACTTAAACGGGGCTGAACTTACTTTTGATGATCTTACATCGGGGTATGAAAGTGTGCCGAATGCTAGGTATGCCTACCTAATTGAATGGGACGAATATTATGCGCCAAAGGCACTTAATTACTTGCTAGAAAGAGGCTTGTATGTAAATGCTGCTTTCAAGGAGTTTAGCTTGGAAACGCATGAAGGATTAAAGGAATTTAGCTACGGTACTTTAATGATTCCGGTAGCGAGGCAGGAGGTTGATGCAGATCTGGTACACGCTTTTGTGGAAGAGGCGACCGATTTAGCAGGAATTAAAGCCTATGCTGCCAATACCGGTTACAGCACTACAGGAATTGACTTGGGTAGCCGAAACTTTAGAACCATTCGTCAACCAAAGGCGCTAATGGTCATTGGAGGAAGTACAAGTAGCTACGAGGCCGGAGAAGTGTGGCATTTGCTAGATAGCAAAGTGGGAATGCCGATTACCAAAGTTTGGGAAGATAACTTAGGTAGAGTAGATTGGAGCAAGTACAATACGCTTGTATTGGTGTCGGGCTACTACGGTAGTTTAGGCGAAAATACAATCAATCGAATTAAGCAATGGGTGCGAGAAGGCGGAACAGTGATCACTATTCGTAATGCTACCAGCTGGGCGGTAAGCAGCAAGTTTGTGAACGAGGAGTTTGCCGACCGACCAGAGTTCGATAATCCTGATAGAATGGATTATGCAACGGCTGGTGATGTGCGTGGCTCTACGGCAATTGGCGGTTCTATGTATATGGCCGATATTGATATTACACACCCGCTTGGTTTTGGCTACACACGAAGAGATTTGCCTGTTTACCGTAATCATTCCATCTTTTTAAAGCCTAGCAAGGATCCATTTAGTACAGTGGTTAAATACACCGAGAATCCACTTTTGAGTGGCTATGTTAAGCAGCAAAATTTAGAGAAGTTAGGAGGAACCGCTTCGCTGATTGTAAGCGGAATTGGCCGTGGTAACGTAATTATGTTTGCTGATAACCCGAACTTTAGAGGCATGTGGTATGGCACCAACAAGCTATTCTTAAACGCCCTGTTCTTCGGGAATTTGTTTTGATTAAGCTAAGTTTAGCTCCACATGCTCACTCAATTGAGCATGTGGAGCTTTAAATTATTTCTTGAAAACGGATTTTCCCCCTTTGATAGTTTCTAAGACTTTAATGTCTTTTATTTCCGCCTCAGAAACTTTAAGCGGATTTGCATCTAGAATAACAAGGTCAGCTAGTTTACCTACTTCAAGCGTACCCTTTTGTTGTTCTTCAAAATGCTGGTAAGCAGACCAATCAGTAATTGCTTTTAGCGCTTCGTAGGGTGTGAGTTTTTCCTCCGGGCCAATTTCTTTATCCGATCGCGATATTCGTTCGACCGAAATACCCACCATTCGCATTAAGTTAGGGAGTGCAACAGGTGCATCGGTGTGGATAGTTAGCTTGAGCCCTTTGTTTAGGGCGGTTCTCGTTGGACTGATTTTTTCTCCTAACTCATCTCCAATGATTTCTTTATGCCAGTCTCCCCAATAGAATGTATGTAGTGGAAAGAGCGAAGCAATTACATTCATTTCTTTAAAGCTATCGAGTTGATCTGGGCGAATATATTGCCCATGAATAAGTACATCTCTTCGGCCTTCATTGCCATGTTTGTCAATTACTGTAGACATTGTTCTTATGATTTGATCAATAGCAGCGTCTCCATTGGCATGGGTCAATATTTGCCAATTGTTTTCGAATCCTTTCTCGTATAGTGCTGTAACAGTACTATCACTTGGGATAGCTGGATAGCCCCTGTAGCCGGGTTCTGCTCCATCTGGTGGAATTAAATAAGGCTCATTTCTCCAGGCTGTTCTGCCCTGTGGTGAACCGTCAAGCGTAATTTTCATGCCACCAATTCTGTAATGCTTCTTATAAGTTTTGCCATACCACTTGGTGTTCATGTATTTATCTACCCACTCATAATCCACATAGCTTACCACATCTAATTTGAGCATTCCTGCTTCGGCAGCTGCAGCAAGTTGCTCATGGTTTTCCATGGCTCTTCCTTCTTGGGCAGTTGTATAGCCGAACGATAATGCCATTTCCTGTCCCGCTTCAAAGAACAAGTCTGCAGCTTCTTTACTTGCAGGAGTTATGGCTTTAAGCATATGAGGAATAGCCGCCAGCTCTTCTAGTACACCATTAGGCTCATTATTGGCCTCTCTTCTTATAACACCACCGTCAGGTTCCTCTGAATTAGCATCAATGCCTAATTCTTCCAAGCCCTTAGAGTTAACCACAATGAAGTGTCCGGAGATATGGATGATCATGACAGGGTATTCGGTAGAAACTTTGTCCAAGTCATGCTTTGTTGGAAAACGCTTTTCCTCAAGCACGGAATCGTCAAAACCCATACCGAAAATCCAGTTAGTTAAAGCTCTATTTTCAGGTGTATTCCAATCCTTTAATATTTTAATCAATTCTGGAATGTTTTTAGCCTCCGCATCTGGTGGTGGTAGTATTTGTGCACCAATGGCCTGTGCAGAAAATGCGGCAAAATGTGCATGGCCATCTATAAACCCAGGTAGTAAAGTTTTCCCCATTAGGTCATAAGAAGTATAACCTGAACCGGCATTTTCTTTGGCATCAATTAGTGAACCGGTGAAGCTAATTTTGTCATCTTTTACAACAATTGCTTCTACATACTTGGGACTGTCCCCTTGCATGGTGATAATATCTCCACCACTATAAATTTTAGTATTGCTGTTTTGATCATTTTTTCGCGAGTCGCAAGCAGCTACTGCGATCAGTAGGAGTGCAAGAATGGTGTGTGTGATTGTTTTCATGAGTTTGTTTATTTGTTGGCTGAATTTAACTAAAAAGAGTTTTTAATAATAAGATCGTGCTTTGAATGCTTCAAGATGTTCTTGCTACTTGAGCTAAACCCTCTAATTAAGCCTGAGTATCTAGGCCAGTTTTACTTCGAAGCAAATGCCTGAAATAGTGATTTTCTCTTCACTAATTATTGCCTCATCAAGCGAGTTAACAATGTAGAAAGGGCTTTCTACGGAGCTGGTTTTAAGCAAGACATTTAGTATTTCAAGGTCGCTGTAAACTATCAGCTTTTCAAGTAGGGCAGGGTGCGACTTGAGCATTTCTGGCAAAGTTGGCCAACCAGAAGCTTTCCATTCAGCCAGTTCAGCGAAACCTTCATCTGCATGTGTTGAGCAGTTCTTCACATGATAATTCGATTGAATAGGGGAGTTCATTGTGTTCACTCCACCGCTGCAGCTGGCCATAATTCATGGCGGGTACCTGCAGTTTATCAAGTGGTTTGGAGGTGCCGTGAACAAGGACTTTCATTAAATAAATACGCTAACGCTTTTTTATTTCTTCTTCAATCCTTTTTAAACGCTCGTCAATGGATTGTAATCCCTTTATGTTTTGATTTGCTGCATTTTTAATTGTAGCAATAACGCCCCCAATTAGTGTTACAATAACCAACCAAGCTATGATGCTAAATAATCCCATAATTGTCTTTTGATTTAATAGGACTACTTACTTAAGTATCGAAAGATGTGTTTTATACCTTGCCACCATTTGTGCCTGCCTGCATTAGCAAGTTTTCACAAATGGCCTTGTGTTACGCTGTGAGGACACAGCTTATGGCGTGAGTAATAGTTTTCTTCCTCTGTGATCCAAATAAGTAAACCTGTGTTTTAATATAACATCAAATTTATGGGCAGAAAAGCTACTGCTTGTTTAAGTCTTCAAAGAAGGCTTCGAGTGTTTGGGTACCATATGCAGGGGCAACCATATCTACAGCCATCACATTCAAAAAGAACTCAATTGGGCCAAACTGTGATTTACTCATTACCAATTTGCTGAGCTTTAACGAAAGTTTACGAGCCCAATCTGGCACATGCGTTATTCTCGGTTTTTTGCCCACAGCTTTAAAAGCCAAGTGAGCAATTTCATTGTGGGTGAATGTTTCTGGCCCACCAATTTCAAGCTCCTTGTCAGTGCTTTCAAGTTGGTCTACACAAGCTTTGGCGAGGTCGGCACCGTGAATTGGATTTGCCTTTTGTTCTCCATTGCCAAAAACGTATACTTTACCTCGTTGTGCCATTTTAAAAATCTCCGTCATGTCGGAGAAGAAGCCGTTGGGGCGGACAATGCAATACTCAAGCCCAGAGGCCATTAACTCTTTTACAAAAGCTTCTTTGGCTTGGCATATCTTCAAATCGCTGAATTGCTCACCGTTCAAAACAGCTACATAAATGAACTTTCGTACACCTGCTTTTTTGGCTTCATTGAGTAGGTTCAAATTGGCCTGATAGTCCACATCTTGGTAAGTAAGCCCATCGCGCTGTTTGGTAATACCTATAGTTGAAATTACAGTGTCAATATTGTCGCAAATACCGCTGAGTGTTTCTGGCTTGGTTACTTCGGCTGTTTTTACTTGTAAAAGAGGAAGGTCTGAAATTCCTTTTGGTAGCTTGTCAGTGTTTCTAACCACTGTTTTTACAAAACAATTGCGGTTGATTAGCTCGGCTAAAATGTAGCTTCCCAAATAACCAGTGGCGCCTGCCAATAAAACTTTTCTATCTGAATCCATTCTTGCCGATTTAGGTGCGCAAACTTAAAGCTTATTGTGCTTACTCTGAAGCCTGTTTAGCATCTTCTTTGGGAGGGACGGGGTCATAACCATGACCACCCCAGGGATGGCAACGACTTATCCGTTTTATTCCCATCCAAGTACCTTTAAAAGGGCCGTGGGTACGAATTGCTTCTACTGCATAAGCAGAACAAGTAGGGGTGTAGCGACAATTGGCGCCTAAAAGTGGCGATATGGCATATTGGTAAATGCGAACCAAAAAAATGAAGAAGGAAGAAAGAATGTGCCTCACAGCTGCAAGATAGCTGGAAAAGCTGTAAGTGAGAAGTAGGTGGGGTGGTTAGAAACTGGTGCTGGTCAACATCGTTTCAAGCCCTAAGTTTGCTAGGCTTAGCACTTGAAACATATCGCCATACTACCGGTTTTACCAAGTAGAAGTTTTTAAGTCTCTAGTTGCTTGCAGAATGTCTCTGCGGCTTACTTGGCCCACAAGCTTTCCGTTTTGATCGACCACAGGGAAACGCCTAAAATGAGTATGGAGAAACTTGGAGGCTACATCGAGCACATCGGAAGTTACAGATACTGTACTTACATTGTTGCTCATGTATTGCGAAACCGCTATTCGGCCATGTGGTAAATTGTGATAGGCCTCATCCACCATTACTTTTAAGCAATCGATTTCCGAAAGTATGCCAATGATCTTTCCGCTATCATCAACCACAGGCGCACCGGAAATATGCTTTTCCAGAAACACGTCCATTGCATCTGCAATACTCTGGTCTGGGTGGAAAGTAATGACTTCTTTGGTCATGTAGTCGGTGACAGGCCGATACTCGTTTACTGTCTTAGGTTCTTCTGGTGCTTTTGCTCCCGTAAAATTCATAACATTACCTCCTTTTACTTTTAGTTGAGAAATTGATTTAGGGGTATAGAATTTACGGATAATATATGTATATGCCAAATATGTATTTGGATATTAATGTTTTAATAAAATATTAGACTGGGTAAGGGTGGGGTTGTGTTGGTCGCAAATTGAGTTCAAACTATGCACTTTCACGCATTTCGCTTTAGCTTCTAAAACTATGGTGCTTTCAGCCCATAGTAGTTCATTTACAGTAATTGGTCCCTTTGATTGAATGCTTTAATCTTTTCGTTTAACTTCTTAAAGTCAAGTTTTCCATTGACTTCTCGCAAATGAGCGGCAATTGCAAGCGCCTTGTTAATCTGTTTATCCGTGCTTTTCACCTTGTTCACTATGTAAAGAAGGCTACGCTGTTTTCCGGGCGTTAAGCGCTCAAAGT
The DNA here is from genome assembly GCF_900111145.1 of Roseivirga pacifica. Taxonomy (GTDB): domain Bacteria; phylum Bacteroidota; class Bacteroidia; order Cytophagales; family Cyclobacteriaceae; genus Roseivirga; species Roseivirga pacifica. The sequence continues at coordinate 721,145 of NZ_FOIR01000002.1, read as the reverse complement.
GCTCAAAAGCTTCTGTATCGTCATCCATTACAAACCTGAAAGAGTCTGGCACTGGCAGGCCATATTCCGATTCGTCTTTTTCAATTTCCAGCACTACTTTATCACCTTCATTAAGCTCCAGTTTCTCTCGGTTCTTTTTGTTAATGAGTATGTAGCTACCGTCATCAATAGGCATAAGGGCGCATTGCTGAGTAACCTGACCATTAATGGTACAAACAACCCTGCGATGAGCCACGCTCGAAAGCTGCTCGGTGTGTGCTGCGTTAATGGGGAAGTGATAACCCCACATGTTCCAATCAAAGTTCTCGAGTGTTGTTTCAATGGTCATTTGGTAATGGAAATTTACTTTTTCAAGTTAGGTATAAATTGCTTTTCGGGGCATTTAACTGCTATAAAGAAAAGACGCTCAATTAATTGTCAACCGAATTTTACTTTAATGTTTAGTGTATTACCTTTGTGTTACTAAAAAATTAAAGAAGAAAGCGTGAATATTTCATGTTTTTGATTAGGTCGAAAGGGAGTGTCATGGCTCCCTTTCTTGTTTTCCACTCATAAAAGCCCACTTGAATTTATTGGTTAGGTTATCTAAATCGTAGAAAACTTTACTAATGAAAAAACTACTAACTATAGTGTTGGCTTTGGGCTTTTCAGCCGGTCTTTCAGCCCAACAATATTTTCCGCCAAGGGGCACATGGCAAACCAAAGCTCCACAGGAGGTCGGCATGAATGCCGCAGCTTTACAACAGGCTGTAGATTTTGCCAATAGCAACGAATACAGCGGCTCGCGCGATTTGCGAATAGCCATTTTAGAGGGATTTCGTTCAGAGCCTTATCATGAAATTTTGGGTCCAACGAAAAAACGTGGTGGCCCAGCAGGTGTGGTAATTAAGAATGGCTACGTTGCTGCACAATGGGGCGATGTAGACCGCGTAGACATGACCTTTAGTGTAACCAAAAGCTACCTTTCTACAATGGCTGGCTTGGCCTTGGATGATGGTTTGATCGCCAATGTGCACGATAAAGTGGAACAATATGTATGGGACGGCACTTTTGGTGGGGCACACAATGCTACTATCGAATGGCATCATTTGCTCAATCAATCATCGGCTTGGTCGGGTACCTTGTTTGGTATTAAAGATTGGGCCGATAGGCCGCCAAGACAGGGAGGTACTGACGATTGGAGGTTTACTAAACCTGTTACTCCGGGCACGGTGATGGAATATAATGATGTGCGCGTCAATGTTTTGGCTTACTCCTTACTACAAGTGTGGAGAAAACCTCTTCCGCAAGTGTTGAAAGAAAGAATAATGGATCCTATTGGTGCTTCTACCACTTGGCGTTGGTTTGGCTACAAAGATGCTTGGGTAACTGTTGACGGCATGCAGATGAAGTCGGTAACTGGTGGAGGGCACTCTGGTGGAGGTGTGTTTATTAGCGCAATGGACCATGCCCGTTTTGGCTATTTGTTTTTGAATGAAGGCAACTGGAATGGCAACCAACTGATCTCTAAAAACTGGGTTGATGCCGTTCAGGTATCGTCCGAGGCACAAGCGAGCTACGGTTACATGTGGTGGCTTAACCGAGGCGGTCGTAAATGGAAAGGAGTAGATGATGAGTCTATTTACTACGCTGCAGGCTTTGGTGGTAACTTTATAGTGGTAGATAAGGCCAACGATTTGGTGATTGTTACCCGATGGCTAGAGCCAAACAAGATTGGTGAAATGGTGAGGCTGGTTCGCGAGGCTATCGATTAGCCTTAAGTGGCTCTAGTAAAAACTCTAGCCCATTGATTTTGATTTCGTAGAGTGTTTGAAGCTGCATACCCAGCTTGCCTTTTGGAAAACCTTCGCTGGCAAACCACTCTAAATAATATACAGGCAGATCGCACAGCGTTCTGCCTTTGTATTTTCCAAAGGGCATTTTATGTACAACAAGGTCTTTTAGTATTTGGCCGTTGGGCTGATTCATTCGGTAAAAGTAACGCTTCAAAATTCTACCACTCTACACAAAGTTGAGAATGTTTAGATGGATTAAAGATTGTATTTGCTATTTTCATTAGCGCTAAAACTTAATGCCATGCCTAAAATGAACGTTTCCAGATCTTTAGAGATCAAAACCAGTCCAGAGAATGTGTACAATTCACTTGTTAAAATGGATGAGTGGCAAAAGTGGTCACCGTGGTTAATTCTTGAACCAGAAACAAAGATGACGGTAAGAGATGACAACCGCTTTTATGAGTGGGATGGAAAACGCATTGGCAGCGGAAACATGGAAGTTGTGGGTGAAAAGGAGTTCGAGCGAATCGATTTTAACTTGGTCTTTTTAAAGCCTTGGAAGTCGCAGGCTGATGTTACCTTTCACCTGAGCCCTTCTGCTGAAGGCACAAAGGTTACTTGGGTAATGGCGAGCAGCATGCCCTTCTTTATGTTTTTTATGAAGAAGATGATGGAGTCGTTTGTGGGAATGGACTTTGAACGAGGACTGAAGCTTTTAAAAGATTATTTGGAAGATGGCGAAGTACACTCTAAGCTAGAGTTTACGGGAGAGGGCAGGTATGAAGGTTACCAGTACTTGGGGCTAAAAACCAGTTGTGGCATGGACGAAATCGGTGAGGCCATGGCCAAGGACTTTTCTGAATTAATGACTGCAGCAGAGCCAATTAAAGGTGAGGTATCAGGCGCGCCTTTTACGATTTACCACAAATGGAATATAGCAAAGGGCAAGGTAGACTATACTGTTGGTGTACCACTAAAGAAGGTGCCCGATACTATACCAAATGGACTTTCACTGGGCAGTTTGCCAAGCACTTCAACCTATACCGTTACGCACACAGGGCCATATCACCACTTGGGTAATGCCTGGGGTGCACAAATGAACCTTTCGCGAAGCAAAGCCTACAAGCAGAATAAAAAGATGGATCCGTTTGAGGTGTATGTAAGCGACCCATCGACTACAGCACCAAATGACTTGATCACCGAAATTCGATTCCCAATCAAGTAGAACTATTGCTTTTTGAATATTTCACAGGGTTTATAGTTTTCTTCTATAGCTTGTTTAAACTATCTATTTGATTGACTGTTAATCAATTGTCAACTTGTGTTTGAAATTAGCAGCTAATACTGGCCGTTTAGGCTTTTGGCATTGCTGTTACAACAAAAAACCTATGAGCCAGTCAATCCAAACCCTTTTAGATGCCGTTAGAAACGGCAATTCTGAAGCAGTACAACAAATAGTAAGTAGTTCGCCTCAAATTGTGAATGAGGCTGATTCACGGGGTTTTACTCCACTTATTATGGCAGCATATTTCAATCAACCTGTACTTGTAGAGTTGTTTGTGGATGCTGGTGCACAAATTAATGGGCAAGATGGCTCGGGCAACACGGCTCTAATGGGCGCTTGTTTTAAGGGTTTTGAGGAGATTGTAAACAAGCTGATCACACGAGGTGCCGATGTAAACGTGCAAAATTTTGGAGGCGCTACGGCATTAACTTATGCCGTTACTTTTGGTAAGGTAAATATTGTAAAGGCGCTACTCGATGGAGGTGCGGACAAAACTTTAAAGGATAATCGAGGGAAAACACCGGTGGCTTATGCAAAAGCTGAAGATAACAAGCAACTGCTTGCACTGTTAGAAAAGTAAATTGGGAATTGCTTATCTAAAAAAGAAGGCTCACCATTTGGCGAGCCTTCTTTAGTTGTTAAGGTACATCTCTGATCTAAAAGTCAGCTTCTTGAATTCTGCCTGCCAGTTGCAGTAGCACCAACTCTGCAATTTTAGCATCGTATTTGGCCTGTGTAAGGCTTACCTCGGCAGTTAATAAGTTTCTTTGTGCTGTTCTAAAGTCAATGGAAGTAAGCTGACCTAACTTATATTGCTCTACAGAGCGCTCAAAGTTCTGTCTGTTTGTTTGCAAGTTGGCTTCTTGCGCCTGCACTACAAACAGTTTGTTTTGATAATCGCCCCAAGCATTTTCAAAATCAACTTCCAGTTGGTTTTTGGTTTGCTCTAAACCAATTTGACTAATGTTCTCGTTGATTTTAGCCACTTGCTCATTGGTTCGGGTAGAACCGCCATCAAACAGGTTCCAGCTAAGGCTTGCTCCGTAACTAAACCCACTCGATGTATTGGCAGCCGTAAAGGATGCATCGTTGTTGTTGCCTCGTCTGTAGCTGTAACTTCCGTTCAAACTTAAAGAAGGGTAGTAGCCGCCTTGGGTGGCTTTAGTGGCACTTCTATTTGCAGCAATGTTCGAGTTGGCAATTAGAATCTGAACGCTCTCGGTTTGCATACTGGCGTGCAGTTCGTCTCTATTCACCAATCCGTTAAACTGAAGCGTTGTATCTACATTAATTACTGTGTTAGCCGGCTGACCCAAAATAAAGTTCAGGTCGCGTTTGCTATTGGCCAGGTTTTGCTTTGCGTTTAAAAGGTTGATGCTGTCCGTATTCACGTCAACTTCAGCATTCGAAACGTCTAAGCGTGAATTTCTACCGTACTCGTAGCCGTATTGCATTCTGCGCAGCCTTTCTTTCGAGATAACCAGTGTTTCTTGCAAGTTTTCAACGTTGTGCTGAGAGCGTGCCACACCATAGTAACTCTGAAAAAGTGTTAGAATGGTAGCCTCTAAAGTTGCCCTCATATTAAGCTGGCCTTGATTTAGTAGCTCCTTGTTACGTTCTAAGTTATACTTGCGGCTAAAGCCATTAAAAAGCACATAGTTTAAGTTTAAACCCGCATTATGGCTGTCAGACTTGGCGTTGGTAGTTTCAATTACACTACCGTCTTGACGCTCCACATTCAGGTTGTCTATGTTGTAGGTAATACCTGCATTGCCCGATAGCGTTGGTAAATAACCACTATTGAAAATACTGGTATTTGTTTCTGCAATTTTCAGCTGTTCTTCCGAAAGCACCACATCAAAGTTGTTTTCCATTACTATGCGCAATGCATCGTGTTTGGTTAGCATTTGTTGGGCCGAAATATTCAACCCAGAAAACAACAATAGGAGAGTAGCTATATAAATATATCTCTTAGTCATGTAATTCGGTTTTAAGTTCCAGAATCGCGTTTTCAACTTGTTCCTTAGGAACTCTTTTTCCTGTAAACAACCACTTGCTATTCACTTTGAATGAGTTGGAAAGTGAGAGGTAAACAGGGAGTAAAATCAATGTTAATACGGTGGCAACAGCAATTCCGTAAGCAATAGAAATGGCCATTGGAATTAAGAATTGCGCTTGTCGGCTTTTCTCCAAAATCAGCGGTGCCATACCTGCAATGGTAGTAAGCGAAGTAAGGAAAATGGCTCTAAACCTAGCTTTTGACGCTGTGAATAATGCTTCATCGAATGGCATACCGTCTTTAAGGCAGCCGTTGAACTTGCCAATTAGCACAAGGCCATCGTTCACCATAATTCCCACCAAGGCGATGATTCCCAACCAAGAAAGTAGGTTGATAGAGAAGCCATGTAGGTAGTGTCCCCATGCTACGCCAACCAAACTCATTGGCACTAATAATAATAGTAGCAATGGCTGATCGTAAGAACGGAATGTAAAGGCGATGGTAATATAAATTAGGAAAATGATGATTGGAATTACCGTGTTGGCAGACCTTGTCATCTTGTTTTGTTCGCGCTGCTGTCCATCGAAAATAGCCGAAACAGACGGGTATTTCGACTGAATCTCTGGCATAATCACGTTTTCAATATCTGCCAGAATCTCAGGCGCACTAGCATCTATATCCGCTAGGTCGGCCGAAACTTGAATTTCTCTACGGCCATCAAGGTGGTTAATGGCGATTTCTCCACGTTCAATGGTGTAGTTGGCAATTTCTGCAAAAGGAATTCTAGAACCGTCAGGAGCCGAAATCTTCATTTCGTCTAGGTTGTTAATGCTCGAGCGGTTTACCCTGTCGTAGCGCACCCAAACACGGATTTCGTCTTGACCGCGCTGAAAACGCTGCGCCTGAAAGCCGAAGAAACCGTAACGCACTTGGTTCATGACTTCTCTTGTGCTTAAGCCAAGCAAGTAAGCCTTTTCTTTAAGTCGAATACTGATTTCCTTAATACCCTGAGGGTCATTATCAGTAATGTCTTTTAAAAGGGCATTATTCGATAGCTCTTCTTTTAACTCTTGTTTGGCTGCTTTTAGCTCCTCAATGTTGTTACTCAAAAGAGAAACTGAAACTGGACTGCCACCAAAGTTTCTACCGCCACCGTAAACAAGTGATTCAACGCCATAAACAGGCCCCATCTTTTGTCTAATAGCGTTACCGATTTCATCTGAGTTGAAATCTCTCAGTTCTCCTGGTAACAAGTTGATTCTTAATGAACCACTCGATGTACCAGACACACGCTTAATCACATTCTCAACTACCTGTCGGTTGCCAGTTTGTTTGGCAGTAAATTCTTCGTTTACCAACCAGGTTTTTTCTTCTAAAACCGTAAGAATAGAGTCTGTAATACGTACGTTGGTACCCTCCGGCATATTTAGCTCAATACTTACTTCGTCACTAGCTACGGAAGGGAAGAAGCTTCTTTTAATTACTCCACCACCGATGTTTCCTACAGTTACAATAAGTAAGGAGAAAGCGAATGCTACGGTTAAGAATCTGTTATTTAGTGCAAATCTGAGCACTTTGGCGTAAATCTTATCCCTTAATATATTCGTGATATAATCTCCGATTTTGTTCACTTCTCTCAGCTTGGAGAATATTTTACCAACAATTGACTTTTTGGCCTTTGGTTCTTCTTTCTGCAATGCCTTTGAGTGGGCAACGTGTGCCGGAAGAATAATCAAAGCTTCTACTAGCGAAACAGCCAGTGTAATCATTACAACCACAGCAACTTCACTAAAGAATTCACCAATTCTACCATCTAAAAACAGAAAGGTACTGAATGCCAATAGGGTAGTAAGAATAGCCGATACAATTGGTGGAACAACTTCCATTGTACCATCAATTGCCGCTTGAATACGGCCTTTGCCTTGCTCGTAGTGAGCGTAAATGTTTTCTGCTATTACAATTCCATCATCTACCAGAATACCAATTACAATGATCATTCCGAAGAGTGACAGAATATTGATGGTAAGTGACAGGTATGGGGCAAAAATGAACATTCCTAAGAATGCTATTGGTAGGCCTATTGCTACCCAAAATGCCAATCGTGTGTTTAAGAATAGTGATAGGAAGAAAAGCACCAAAAGCGCACCTACACCAGCATTTTCAATAAGCAGTTGGGTTCTTTGCTTTAGGCGAATGGAACCGTCACTTACAATGTCAATTTTTAGGTTAGAGTATCTTTGATTAAACCCTTCTATGTATTCCTTTACATTGGCTGCGGTAGAAAGTAAGTCTTCATCGTTGGTGTTTGAGATGCTTACGTTTACAGCTACTTTTCCATTGAAATAGGTTGCGTTCGGACTTTCTGCAAATCTATCGCGAACCTCAGCTATGTCTCTTAAGCGAATTACATTTCCTGATGCATCAGCCCTTACTACTAAGTAATCTAACTCACGGGCTACATAAGAGCGCGTGTTGGCTCGTATAAGGTATTCCTCAATATCGGTTTTAATATTACCACCTGTTACCAGTATGTTCTCTTGAGAAATGGTTTCTGCTACCTGGCTAAAAGTAAGGTTGTAAGCCTGTAAATCAGACTCTCTAAGGGCAATCTCTATTTCCTCATTCGGAAAACCACTTAACTCCACTTGAGAAATTCCTTCTATGCCTCGCAAGTCATTCTCAATTTCGCGACCAACATCTTTCAATGTTTTTAGCGGAATTTGATCTCCCGTAAGGGCAAAAGAAATACTAGGTCTTACTCTTTCCTGCTTGGCCACAACCAATGGTTCCATACCCGATGGGTAGGAGGGAACCCTGTCTACTGCATTTTTAACTTCTTGCAGCATAAGGTCAATATCTCGGCCCTTTTCTGTTTCTACAGTAATAGTTCCGGAATTTTCGCGACTTACTGAGGTTACTCTATCAATACCGATAACCCCTTTAAGGTTATCCTCAATTTTCAGCATTATTCCCTCTTCTACCTCTAAAGGAGAAGCACCAGGGTAGGTGATGGAAATGCTAATTGTTCGTGTTTCGTTGAGTGGGAAAAATGAAGATTTCATCCTCAGCAAACCCACCACACCAAAGATTAGGATAGCGGCCATAAGCACGTTTACCGCTACCGAATACTTGATGAAATATGAAATTAAATTCCTCATGGCCTATTGTTCAATAGTTCCTGTTTCTCTTGAAGGGGCAATTTTTACGAGCATTCCGCTATAACCACCAGCAACAGGGCGGTTCACCAACTGGGTGCCATCAGGCAGGCCTTTTATCACTGCTGTTTCGTCAGTAAAATAAACTGTGTTTACTTCCTTCACTACCAGTTTATCACCTTCTACTGCAAAAACTTCAGAGTCGTTGATCAAGAGCGATCTTGGAATTTCGATGGCATTGTTTTCTGATCTACCAGCAATTTTGGCCTCCATGTACATACCTTCAATCAGTTCGCTACCTTTTACGCCAATGTATACAGTAACGGTTTGCGTAGCTTGGTCAATTCTTCCATTAACGCGTTTTACAATACCGTCCCATTCCTTTGCGCCAGATAGGTTCGTCAATAATACGGGCTCTCCAACACGAAGAATGTCTAAAAACTCTTGGTTAACGTTTACCTCAAGCTCAAAATCGTTTAGGGAAACGAATTCTCCCATTTTTTGGCCAGAACGAACCAAAGTTCCAGGATTTACAAGCGATTCAGTAAGAATACCATCAAATGGAGCCGTTATTTTGTATTTGCTATAGCGTTCTTCCATGTTTTTGATGGTGTAGTAAGTAGTTACTACCTGGCGACCGTTTACAAAGTATCTTTCCTGATCGTTTACGGGCTCAGGAAGCGGCTTTACATTTTCGTTTAGATCGAAATTATTGAGGTAGGTTTGCCATTGTTCAAACGATTCTTCGTAGTCGAATCGTAAGTCTGGCATCATGCCAGTAATAAGATCGTAAAGTGTACTTCTTTGAGCCAACAAACTGGTGTAATACTCGCGGCTATCAATATCCATTAGTATTTCACCTTTTCGGTAGGCTTGACCGGCCTTAAAGGCCTTGCTAGTTTCTTGCAGTATCCCTTGAACTTCGGCATAAAGTTCAATTTTTCTAGAGGCCACCAAGTTTCCTTTGGCTTCAACCACTATAGGTACATCGGTATTAAGTACAGATTGGGTATAAACGGTTTTTACTGTTTTCGGAACCTCAAAAACCGGTCGTTTATTGTTTTCTACAAGGCTTTTTGCCACATAGAACGATGCTGCTAATAGGATTAAACCTACTGCTATTCCTACAATTTTTCTTACCATAAAGCTTTAATCGTATACAATTAGGGTCTAAAATGTACGCGCTTGTGCAGTTAGACTGTGTTTAGTTAAGGACGTTTAATTCCAGCAAAAGACTTATTTTTTTTCGTAAGCGAAGCTTGCAAATTTTTGAAAGGTCAATTTCTGTTAAGAGAGGTTGGTCAATCTTGCGCACAAATTTTTCCGAGTTTTATTCAATCGTTTGCATTTCAGTGCAATGACTGTTCATTTCTCGCTCACTTAGTTCGAAGTTGCCCTTTTCAATTATGGTTTGCTCCATAACCGAATGATAAACAACCTTTAAGGCATTTTGTTGTAGTGTTGTAAACATTAGTAAATTCAATTATCTATTATAATTTTGATATTAGTGTGAGCCCGTGTTGGGCTAACCAACCCATTTAACAAAAACGCTTATGAAACTCAAAATCTCAAATGCCTGGCCAGGGCTTTTATGCCTATTGCTGGTAGCAGGCTGTTATCCGAATGGAGCTGAATACATCGATGAACTCGATTTAGTGGCTACCATTAGGGATAATTCGGTGAACTACGATGATTACATGACCTATGTAATTCCTGATACAGTAATGTACATTACTAACGATCCTGATAAAGAAATAGCTGAAAGCGAGGAGCAGCTGATTCTAACAAGTGTGCAAGATCATTTTAACAGCTTAGGTTGGCAAGAAAGCACTGACCCTGAGAATAATGGCTCAGATGTGTTGATTACCGCTACGCTAATCGACAATGTAAATGTGTCGGTGATTTACGACTGGTGGTCTTACTGGGGCGGCTGGGGCGGCTGGGGTTGGTACCCACCATACCCCCCTGGTGGTTGGTACCCATGGTATCCTTGGTACCCGGGAGGAATTACAACGGTTTATGCTTATCGCGAGGGTACCTTGATTATTGAGATGGTAGATCCGAATGCTGGAGTAAATGAGAATGATGCGGATACTGATCCAGTGCCAGTACTGTGGTCTGGCTCTATCAATGGCCTGTTAGAGGGTAGTCAGACCAGCATAAATGCTAGGCTAGCCAAGGGGCTCGACCAAATGTTTAATGATTCACCTTACCTAGACAAGAATTAATAATGAAGAAGCTTTATAGAATATTCGCGATTGTAATCTTAGGTGCTGGGCTTTTTAGTACAACAGATGCTGAGGCTCAATATCAGGCCTCTTATTTACATATTGATTATGCCCCTGTAATTGGGCTAGGTGAAACAGCAGACTATGCTGGTGGTTTTAGTTTTAATGGTTTTTCGGCTGGCTATAGGTTCTTTATTAGTACCAACGTTTCGGTGGGCCTGGAGTCTGGTTGGCAAGTAATGCGTGAAGAAAGTGATGGTATTGTTACCGAAGTGATTGAGACCGAAGACAACACGCTTACACTATCTGCCAAGCAGTTTAGGTTTATCAACTCAACACCAGTATTAGCTACCGGTCACTATTATTTTGGCTCTGAGTATAGTGTAAGACCATATGTTGGTATTGGTGTGGGTGGCTATTACATCGCTAGGCGTACCGAAATGGGTTTATATGCTTTTGAGGACAATAACTTTCACTTTGGATTAGCACCGGCCGCAGGTGTAATAGTACCTTTTCAAGGTGATGTCTCAGGGCATTTTGGTGTAAAGTATAATTATGCCACCAAAGCTGGCGATAGTGCTAATGTAAATTACCTCGGCTTCTCTATCGGTGTTGGTTTTGGGCTTTAAATAGAATGAATTAATGGAAAAAGGCCACTTTCTATGTCGAAAGTGGCCTTTTCTCTAATGAATCTAACTAACTAATCTATATTACTCTTGCCCTAACTCTCCGCGTTTTGCCATGCGCTGCATTTTCTTATTAGCATAAATGGCAATTTCAACCCTTCTGTTTTGTTGGCGTCCGCTCGCATTGTCGTTGCTGGCTACTGGCTGCAGTTCTCCATAACCTTCAGTTTGTAACCTGCCATAACCTACTCCAAGGTCAATTAGGTAATCTTCTACTGAAGATGCTCTCTGTTTTGAGAGTTTAAGGTTGTAGTCTTCAGAGCCTGTTGCATCTGTATGGCCCTCAATCAATACGTTGGTGTCTTCGTATTTCTGTAGGGTAGTGGCTAACTCTTGCAAGTTGGTTTTGGTAGCTGGGTTCAAGTCCGACTTATTGGTAGCGAACATAAGTCCCGAATCGAAGGTGATTTTAATTCCTTCACCTACACGTTCTACTTCGGCACCTTCTAAGTCTGCTCTAAGTTCTTCGGCTTGTTTGTCCATTCGGTTACCAATTAAGGCACCAGCAGTACCACCAATTACAGCACCTATAATTGCGCCTTCGGCTGTGTTGTCTTTTCCGGCAATTACGCCACCAAGCACACCACCACCGGCTGCGCCAATGGCTCCGCCTTTTACAGCATTACTTGTTTGACAACTTACTATTACTGTAGCGGCTAGGGCTACTGCTATTAAAGATTTTAATGTTGATTTCATGGCTAATTGTTTTTTTGCCATTGAAATACAAGCGTAATGCCAAGCCAGAAATGAGCGGGAAAACGCGCTTAATAAACTCTGACGGCACTTTCTCTTTTCAGATGGAAAGTGATTTTCTCAAAATGAAAGGGTTTTAGGAAGCTACGGAGCACCTTTTGCGCTCCGCAGCTAGCAGGGTTAATCAATCAACCGATTGATTTCTATTTCCCATTTATGCGCAAGTTGTAGCTCATTATACATGGGAATAAAGTTGTCGTAATTAAAAAGCGTAAGGTTTAGCTTTTTTCCACCGTGCTTCATATCCAGTTCCAACATGATTCTATCAATAATAGAAGTTGTTTCTTTTCCTGCTTTTTTAGAGGTACGATTTACCAAAAGCCTGCAATTGCTTATTTCGGAAAAAGGAATGGCTTGTTGAAAAGGGTCAGCTTTGCCGGTATAATTAAATAGCAAATGGCTATTGTCGGCAGTATAACCAAGGGCAAAGCTTGAGGCGGTGTCGAACGTACTCAATTCGGTGCCTAGTTCGTTGGCCAATTGCTTAAGCGCATCGGTTATTTTCAGGCTATTCTTTCTTTTGCTTTTATACATTATCTGCAAAGGAATAATGCATAGGGCCATTGCAATAAGGCCTATGATTGTTATATCTAGTTCCATTTTATAGTAATTCATGTGCTGCCATGGCCAATGGCCGTGGTAGCGTTTTAGGTAATAAGTAATTGCCTTTTAAGGCGTGGGAGAAAAGTTGAATTACCAGAAATAATGGAATGGGAAGAGCAAATCAGCTTTACGTTGATGTAAGGGTCTAATCCTTCTATCAGCATAAAACTGGTTAATGTTTGTGTGTGCTTGCGCATTGCCATATAAGGCAGCAGCCAAGTGATCCTTGCCTGGGGTATCATCAGTTTGAGCCGGTGTAATTATCCGCTCACTAGAGTTTCTACTTAGGTTGGTGGCATGGTGAAAAGTATCGGAAAGTAAAGTGCTAAGCGTGGTGTCTGCTGCCGAATAATCTCTCGTATTGGCCTCAATATTGGCTACGTAACCAATAAACAGAGTAAATACATAACAAAGCATCAGTGCAACTGACTGGGTTTTTTTGCCGTATGTTCCTGCTCTTTTCATTGTATAGCTGCAAATATAGCTAGTGCATTAGCTGTTTACTTCCTCCTCTACGGGTTTTTCTTGTTCATTAGCGTAAGTACCCAAAACTTTGCGCACTTCATCTAAATGTTCCTGCTTATCGGTAAGCACTACAAGTTTGTCATGATCCTCAATTACAGTTGACCCATTCGGTGTAATGTAACTATCACCTCGCTCAATCATTGCAATCAATACATTTTTAGGAAAACCAAGTTCTACAATTTTTTTACCAATAAGCTGGCAATGGCTGCTAACCAAAACTTCGTCTAAAATGGTTTTTGGTTTCTCTTCCAACAGCATGTCGGTAGCCGAAAGTGGCTTTGCTTTGCTTGGTAGGGCCACATGCAACCACTTGGCCACAATAGGCAGTGTAGTACCTTGAATAAGCACCGAACTAACCGAAATAAAGAACACGATATTAAATATCACATTTGCCTTATCTATTCCGGCCAATAGTGGGTAGGTGGCAAAAACAATAGGAACCGCACCTCTTAAACCAACCCACGAAATATAAAACCGCCTTCTTAGCTTCATGCGGAAGGGGATGAGTGATAGAAATACCGCCAATGGCCTAGCTACGAATATTAAGAAAAGCGAGATGATCAATCCGATGCCAATGTAAGGCACAATTTCACTCGGGAAAACCAGAAGACCAAGGGTTAAGAAAAGCACGATTTGCATTAGCCAAGCCAACCCATCGAACATTCGCATTATGGTTTTCTTGTGAATGAGGTTTTGATTGCCCAAGTAAACGGAACATATGTAAATGGCTAAGAAACCATTTCCGCCAAGTGCATCGGTGCTTGAAAACACAATGAACATAAGTGTGATGGCAAGAACTGGGTAAAGCCCTTCAAAATCAAGGTTAATATTGTTAATGATCCACTTGCTCAGTTTTCCATACAAAAAGCCAGCAGCGGCACCAATGCTCATTTGCATTAAGAATAAACCAATAATTGACCACAAGCTTTTGTCTGGTGTTTGTACTAAGGATAGAAAAGCAATGGTCAGCACATAGGCCATCGGGTCGTTACTACCACTTTCTAGCTCCAGCGTGGGGCGAAGGTCTTTTTTTAGCCCTAAGTTTTTCCCCCTAAGAATAGAAAATACTGCAGCAGCATCGGTAGAGGATACAATAGCGCCAAGCAAAAAGCTCTCGAACAGGGTGAAATCGGTAATAAAATAAACGAATGTGCCAAGCCCCAATGCCGTGAACAACACGCCAAGGGTAGAAAGGGTAAGTCCAACCTTAAGTACTGGTTTTACGGATGACCAGCTGGTGTCTAAACCACCAGAAAACAGAATAAAGTTGAGCGATACAATACCAATGAATTGGGCTACTCCAGGGTTATCGAACTGAATACCGCCAATTCCATCGGAGCCGGCCAAAATACCAATTGCCAAAAAGAGCAATAGGGTAGGTATACCGAACTTATAGCTGGTTTTACCTGCCACTATGCTTATTAAAAGCAACAGCGATCCGATTAGAATAATGTTTTCAATGGTAATTTGCACCTACTGATTCTTAGTTATTTGAGTGGAATAGCAATCAAGAAAACACTTTTTTGATTAAAGCGTTCCATTTCGTTCTGTAAAATATGGGCTTGGTTTATGGTTTTTTCGGTGGTTTCACGCCTTTGTTATCCCATTTTACCACAAAGAACTTTAATGTCTTATCGCCTGTGTTGGTTAGCCCGTGCCAGTCCCATGGTTTAGCGTACATCATATCACCGGCTTTGGCTGGAGATTCTTTGCCTTTCAAGCTCCAAGTGCCTTCACCCTCTAACATGTACATAAACTCTTCTGCCGTATGTTGGTGTGGTGGGTGTATTTGCTCTCCTGGCTTGATCTCCGCAACTGCTGTAAGTGTGTTTTTGGTGCCAAAGGTGTTGGTGCCATCTTCTGGCGTATATATAACTATATCGCCCCAGTTCTCATGGCTAATATTGGCCTGAGTTCTAGAAACGATAATGCTTTCTATATCGGTGAATTTCTCATGACCTTTCCAGCCTACAAAAGCAGAAAGTGTCATGAGTGTAAGGGTTAGCGTAGAATAGAGTAGTGGTTTTTTCATAAAGTAAAGTAACCGTAATTACTCCACTTTGAAAATAGATAGCAATTCTAAATTCGGAATGCCTGATAGTTCATTTGGTTCTCCATCTACTAAATACAAAGATTGTATGTCTGCATAGTTGTTTTTTAATCGTGATTTTCCAACTATGTGCAGTACATTATCAATCTCCGTAATATCCGTAAACTCATAGTTTCGGTGCTCATTTGAAAACTTATGCATTTCGCCATCTTCTAAATAGTAAGCGTACGATTCCTCTGGAGAATTATCAAAGGCATAGAAATTGCCAAGCTGATATTCTTTACCATCAATATGTTTTGTGCGTGATGTTTTGAACGTTCCGTTTGGATTACTTTCAGTTTCAATTTCTATTAGTTCTCCATCTACGAATTCATGTAAAGTATGAGTGCTATTTGGAGATGAAGGGTTTTTGTTCAAATTAATACGCGGGGTGGGGGTTCCGTCAGGAGAAAGATTGAAGCGGTATGAGTTGACTACCGCACCCTCTGGAATTGGTATCACAACTTCTTGACCATTTAAAATGTATTTTGGCTGCCCTGTAGGGCCAGAAAAATTTGCTCCGTATGCTTCAGAGTATGTGGTTTTACGCTCTTGATAAATTATATGGTAGTTTCCTTGGTTATCCTTTAGTGCTACATGAACCATTGAATGTTCAGCCTCGCCAACATAGGTGATATTGTTTCCTTCAATATAAAAGCCTTTATTTCCCTCAACATAACCTGATATAAGGGAGTTTGCATTGGAGCCACTTCCAGTAAAAAAAACAAGCGGATGAGGAAAGCTTGTTAGCAAGCTCTCTGTTCCATTCTCGTTGATGTATAGCTTGGCTGTTTCCCCGTAGTTTCTAGAGATGTAGTATAGCTTACTATTACCTTCTTCATCTACACTTGCTGAGACTAACGTAGTATACTCAGAATTTAATTCAGATGGTATCTCTTGCTCTTTACCATTTACAAGGTGTTTGTAACTGGAAGTACCACTTTCTTTGGCTATCAGATGTATACTGGTTGATGGTTCCGGAGTTTCATCAGCATCTTTACAACTAAAAGCAACTAGAATCAACGATAGAAAAAGTATGTTTATTTTCATAAATAAATGATTTACTCAAATGAACGAAAAATATAGGTAAGACACAATAATGTTTTAGATTACTGTGCTTGAGCGTGTTTTTTATAGTTATCCAAAATAGCTTGCCACCCTGCTTTTTGCATATCAACTGGGTTTTCGTTTTCAGCATCAAATACAATTTTTATAAGTATGGAACCACCCTTATCCTCGAAAGTAATGTCAACTGATCGGCCGTCTTCAAGGTGGTAAACTATTTTTTCGTTTTCCTTCACTTCATCATAAATGGCTTCAAAGTCGAAACCGAAGCTTCCGTCTTTGGCTTCCATACGCGATTTCATTTTACCGCCAACCCTTAGATCGTTTTCTGCCGAAGGGCAGTGCCAACTGTCGTCAGCAAAATTCCATTTTGTAATGTGCTCCGGATTAGTGTAGCAGTTCCACGCAGTTTGCATATCGGCATTTACTGTGGCTTCGATGTTTATTTTCTGAAAAGTCATTTTCTTGAAGTTTTGTCTTCATGAAAATAGTCTTTTTCTGTCTGGTGAACACTTGGTCTTTATTGTTTTGAAATAGATTTTTTCAACTTGAGAAAGTTCATGCTGTGCAATTGGCCTTTACAGCGCCTGTACGGCTTTTAAGGCCTTGGCATGTGATTTTCTTTATGGCTAGCAACCAAAGACTACAACCATGAGAAGCTTTAACAACAATATGTTCACCATTGCACTGGGTATAGTTACTGCACTAGTTGCTTGTACTCAGGTAAAAGAGCAAAAAAACGATGCGCCCGAGAACGAAATACCTTCTCTAAAGCCTAACAAGGAGTTTAAAGTTGTAACCACTGAGCTAATAAGCAGAAGTGGAAGCGAGCTCAAGGGGCAAGTTACCTTTAGCGAATTGGAAGAAGGTAAGATTAACTTAAGCGTTAAGCTAAGTGGCGTTAAACCAGGAGAGCACGCGGTGCATATTCACGAGAAAGGTGATTGTTCGGCAGCAGATGGTAAGTCGGCTGGAGGCCACTGGAACCCTTTAGATGTGGCCCATGGCAACAGAATGGAAAGTGAGACTTTCCATAAAGGAGATATTGGAAATATTACTGTAGGAGAGGACGGAACTGGCACATTAATGCTCGATGTTGCTGGCTGGACAATTGGCGGTTCTGATGTAAGTAATATTTTGGGTAAAGCGGTAATTGTACATGCTGGTCCAGACGATTTTACTTCGCAACCAAGCGGTGCCGCTGGTGCCAGAGTTGGTTGTGGTGTAATAGAGAAATAAACGAGGTTTAGTAATAAACCCTAAATATATAGATTTCGATGCCTCAGCTAATGCTGGGGCATTCTCACTTTTAGGGCAAGCGTAAGCAATGGTCTTTAGTCCATTGGAATATCATCATCCGGATCCTTATCGAATGGACCAACGCCTGGTGGGTTGAAAAGCCCCCACCTGTCAATTGCATAGTCCCACGGATCAAAGCTAGCTACCCAGTCGATAAATAATAGTCGGTATTCTTCAATAAGCTCTCTTACCACCTGAAAGTAATGCACCTCCTTAAAACCAAACATTTCCAATGTGTGGTTTTGCACCATTAGGTCGCGGGCTGCTTTTCTAATAATGGCCGCATTTTCCATTTTAATGTCGTAAAGCCCTGCGCCAGTAGCACCCGCTACTTTTACAGTCAACATCATTGCATCATCCAACATAATGGACTGGGTGAATGCTAATTCTTCGTTGTCCTCAGGTATCAAGTCACAAATTTGCTTTACCGTATCGAATATTTCCTTTCCCTTTTGGTAAATGGGCAGGGTCTTCGGGTCTATAAAATCGTCATCATCTTCAAACATTAAGTGAAATGTAATTCACTTACTATCAATTGTCAAAATATAGTCTATTTACATTTCTATAGCCTGAGTTATCGCCATACCAGTCTTTGAATTGAGTGCCTCGACTTAAACCCCAGTCCACAAACTTGTTGTACCCTTGGTCAATTCTCGATTTTTCTGTCGGATACCTGAACTTGTGAATGATATGAATGGCCCAAGGCAAGTTATTGCTGTCCTGATAGGTTTTTCCGGCAGCTAGGTCTGTTGCATCACCGGCAGTGCCGAATAAGCTTTGGTCGGCCAGAGCAGTTGGCATATTGCCTGCCAGGTGTAGCTCAACACCGCGGTCGTAGCTCGAAAAGATGAATGGGTTGAATGGAGCTTCGCCAATTAGCGTAGGGTCGATTGGGTTGGTAAACTGTACAACCACCTCGAATTCGAAAGGTGCTACGGATGTCTCGTTAGGGTCGGTGTTGATAAAAGATGCGCCTGCAGCTGGCTTTATGTGGTTGAAGCTATCGTTGAATACAATGATCACAGATTTGTTTTGCTGTGCTTCAAGTCCTTTTTCGTTTAGGCTAGTATTGTTGCCTGCAGTACTGTGTCCGCTTACCGATGCTACCAAGTTCGGGTCAACATCTAGTTCAATACCAAAACCACTGTGGTTTGCCGCACCAATGGCCCTGATCGTGAAGTTCATGATTAGCCTTACGCTTTCATTATCTCCATTCAATACGTTTCTGTATCGGTAGCCAATTACCATATCGTTAAAATCGTAATCTCCTTTGTTAGGCCAAAGGTCTTCGAATGCAAAAGAGCCCATGCCTAGTTCTGAAGGCGTATAGCTATCAACCGCAGCCTCAGGGTCATTGGGGTAGTCATCAAGTTCATCAATTACACCATCGTTGTCAGAGTCAACCTGGCTCAAATCACTTGTTTCGCACTTCCATGCAGTTAAATCATTGATCTTTTTGTCGAAGGTTTTTACAATGGAGTAGGCGCCATCTTCCTTACTTATTTGAATAAGATTAGACTGAGCATCATTTGTTCCTACAAATATTCTGTCCTGGCGATCAATAGCCATAGAGGTAAGTTGAAATGGAAAGTTTTCAGCACTAATCCTAATAATCTGCGCTGTGCCATTGGCATCATCAAAAGATGAGAATTTATAAAGTCCTGAAAAGCACGCTAGATATAGTTCGCCATTTGAGTCGAAAGCCAAATCGCCACCTCCACTATTGTTTATAAAGCCAGAGATTTTATAAGTAGCCACCACATTATTGGTTTCTACTTCAACCTTGTGCATCACATCTTTATTACTCATATAAAAGTAACCGTCATAGTACTCAAGCCTTGGGTAGTTTCCGTTAAATGGGTTGTTGGTATGCTTGGTGGTGTATGTGCCCGTGGCAATGTCGTACGCGTATAAGTTCTTGCCCACATTGTAATACATTATGCCATTGGCTTGGTCTAAGGCATTGGCAATAGAGCCACCACCCTGCAGCTGGCCAAGTTCTGTTGGAGCAAAGTCGCTGTTCGAAACATCTATGCTGAAAAAGTCTCCATTGTTGTTTACAGCATAAAGGTGATCTACGCAGCCTTCGTTGTTGCTATTGGCCGCACTGCCAGTAGTGTAGTCTTTAATGCTTAAAGCTGCACTAGCGCCATTAACGGGCATGTTGTATTGCTGCGTTCCGTTTACTGTTGTTTTATTCACATACAATTCACTTACAGAAGAAGGGAGCGTATGGCTCACAGTCAAACCATTTGTTTCTTTAATGTAAGCCCCAACCGAAAGCATTTCACCTTCAAACTCATAGAAAAGCTCATACTTTGCCGCATCGCTGCCTATGTCGTTAATATTGATTTCCACCTGTTTGGCGGTCTCAAAATCAAATGTGTCGAACGAATAATCGGTTAGTGATTGGCTATCATCTACCTCATTACCAACATTTGGTTCTTCAATACATGCAACAAGGGAAAGGCTAAGAATTAGGAAAACGAACTTTTTCATGGCTCACGAATTTTCCTAAAAATCGCTAGTAGTCAGGTTTTTAAAGGGTTATTTCGATGAACCAAGCCTTGCTTTCGATAATTGGCATTTGTTTTCGTTGAATGAAACGGGAAACTTGAGCCTGTTACCGCCAATATTTGGTGGAATTCTTTTCTGCTAAAAACTTCGGGCATACATTTGCCCAAAATGGGGTGCTTGCCAGTTGGTAGGCTGAGATGATACCCAGGAGCTTGGCTCCACACCTGACCCGGATAATGCTGGCGTAGGGATTTTAAGCGATCGCAACCTGTCTGTTGTGGTTTGGTTCATCTCCTCATTTCATTGAAAAAACTAAAACAATGATCGAGGAATTTCTTTCAGAATTAACATGGTTGCAAGCCTTCGGGACAATTTTTGGCATTGTGCAAGTGGTGCTTGCACGACAGAATAGTGTACACACTTACCTGTTCGGTATTGCCTCAATTTTAATCAGCATGTGGGTATTGTACCAGAGTGCGCTTTATGCCGATATTCTACTTAACATGTATTACTTGGTAATGAGTGTATATGGGTGGGTTTACTGGAAGTTTGGCAAACAAAAAGCCGAAGTACCCATTTCGACAGTTAACAAAAACGAGTTTTTAAAAGCCAATGGAATAGTGTTGGGCTGTTTTGCACTTATGAGCTATTGGCTCTTTTACCACACCGATTCGGACGTGCCTATTTGGGATGCCGTGGTGGTGGCCTTTGCCTGGGCAGGCATGTGGCTAATGGCCAAGCGCAAGATCGAAAACTGGGTGTACCTGAATATCAGCAACATCATTTCCATTCCGCTTTTAATGTATAAAGAACTTTACATTTACGCAGGTATGTCGGTTTTTCTGTTTATTATGGGCACTTCAGGGTATTTAAAATGGCGTAAATTAATGAGTAAAGAAAACCAAACGGTGTATGCAGCAGCTTAAGCAATGGTGTGCCGATGCACCCGTTTTTCGCAAAGAAGTACTGGACTACATTGCTGAGAAAAACCTGTGGAATATTTGGGTGCCCAAAGCTTTTGGTGGTTTGGAGCTACCACTTACTGAAGGCCTAAAAACCTTGCAGTCACTAGCAAGTACTGATGGCAGCCTCGGCTGGACAGTTACCTTGTGCAGTGGCGCCAATTACTTTATAGGCAACCTACAGCCCGAAATGGCTAAAAAGGTGTTTGCCCAGCCTGCGATATTGGGCGGTAGCGGTGGTATGCTTGGTACAGCCGAAAAAGAGGGAGATGGCTACAGACTGAATGGAACCTGGCGCTATGCCACAGGTGCACCATACCTTACGCACTTTACGCTCAATGCCAAAATAGTGGAAAACGGAAAGGAGCAAACCAATAAAGATGGAACGCCTAAATTCTTGTCTTTCGTAATTCCGGCCAGTAAGGTAACCATTATAGAAGACTGGAACACCATGGGCTTGAAGGCCTCGGCCACGCATTCTTTTGAGGTAAACAATGTGGAGGTGGGCAAGGATTATAGTTTTGTTTATAATGAGTTTTACCTGCCACAAGATGTTTTTAAGGTGCACTTTTCACTGTTTGCCGACCTTACCCTTTGGGTAAACTACATTGGTATGGCCGAGCATTATTTAGCTGAGGCTCAGCCAAAGGAAATAAAGCGATTAGGGGAGTTAAGGCAAGCTATTGCTGCGGCAAGTAAAAGGTTGTACGCATATGCAGAAGAAATAGAAAGTGGCACCAAACGCAATGCAACCTTTTCTGAAGAGTACATTGGTACGGTACACAACATTGCTGCCGCATCGGTAAAACAGTTGTCTGCTGCAATCCTTGGGCTACATCCTTATTTAGGCATTAACGCCAGTCGGGAGGATAGCGCACTTAACCAAATTTTTAGAGACTACTTTACCGCTACCCAACATCATATTTTTACCAGATAATTTCTCTTGATTGAGTTTTTTGAGGTGTAAGTAATTGAAAATCATTTGTTTGATTTTGATATCTGTATTGTGGTTTAATTTGTTTTACAATTTATATAGAAATTAAGTATATATTTGTTTTACAAATTCAATAATAATGAGTCGTACATCTTTTTTAGGCGAATTCGAAGAGTTGATTCTTACTATGGTTTTGATTCTTGATGATGATGCTTACGGTAACACAATTGTAAATGGAATTAAGGAGCACCAAGACAGGGAGGTCAACCTGAGCTCGGTGCATATTACACTTTACAGGTTGGAGGACAAAGGGTATCTGGAGTCTCACTTTGGTGGTGCCACAAAGGTGCGAGGGGGGAGGAAGAAGCGCTACTTTAAAATAACCAATGCAGGCAAAGCCATGCTGCAAGAGATGAAGGACGCCAGAAGCAAACTATGGAAGCTTACGCCTCAGTTGAAATTCAACCATGTCTGAAGTAAGGCCACCTCGCTTATTTACCAAGTTTTTCAAATGGTATTGTAAGGCGCCATTACAGGAGAGTATTCTGGGCGACTTGGAAGAAGCATTCTACACCGAAGTAGAATCAAAAGGTCAGTTAATAGCGAGGTGGAAATACATATGGACCATACTGAGGTTTATTAGACCCGGTATAGTCCGAAGCTTAGAAGGAACTCAAAAACTCAATAATTACGGTATGATTAAAAACAACATTAAAATTGGTATGCGCAGCATATTGAGAAACAAGGTATTCTCAATTCTCAATGTCACAGGTCTAAGTGTGGGCCTGGCTAGCTGCCTGCTCATTCTTATCTATGTTAAGAATGAACTCTCTTATGATACTTTCAATGCCAATTACGACCGAACCTACCGAGTGATTCAACACTTTGGTGGAAGAGGATCTGATCTAAAGAATGAAATATTACCCACTTCTGAATATCAGGTATGGGGAAATGCTCCAATAGCGCCAGCACTTCAAGAATATTATCCTCAGATAGAAAGCGTATTCCGTTTTACTAGCCAATTCAATTGGTTGGTTGAATACAAAGGAAACCGCTATCAGGAAAAGGATGTAGTTTTCGGTGATTCCACTTTCTACAAAGTGTTCTCTTGGGATTGGCTTGCTGGAGATGCTGAAACGGCCTTAGTGAGGCCTTCTACCATTATTCTAACGAAGAAACTTGCGGAGAAATACTTTGGTAACGAAAACCCGATTGGGGAATCATTACTAATGGATGGAGATGAACTGTTTGAAGTAACGGGCGTGTTTGAAATACCTGCCAATTCACACTTTCAGGTCGATGCAATAATATCCATGTCAACGTTTAAGGGCTATAGACCTGAGATTTTCGATGCATGGGGCTACGTAGACTTTTACACTTATTTCACCCTAAATGAGCAAGCCAATATTCATGATTTAGGTGAGCAGATTCCAGATTTTCTTACCAAGTATTATGATACTGAATATGGCTATACCTTTCAATTTGAAGCTTTAAAAGATGCCTATCTAAACTCAGATGCGGGACGTCAGCCAGGACCAGTTGGGAGCAAGAATAATATCTATCTATTCATTTCTGTGGCAGTGTTTATCCTTCTTATCGCGTGCATTAACTTCGTTAATATTTCTACAGCACGCTCAATCGATCGCGCCAAAGAGGTGGCAGTAAGGAAGACATTAGGTTCGCGCAGAAGCCCATTAATATCTCAGTTTTTAATCGAATCGGTACTCATAACTTTCTTCGCGGCTTTAGTGGCTGTTCTAATGGTCTCTTTGGGGCACGGTTACCTCGAATTGTTTATAGGGAAACAACTTTCAGTAGATTGGTTATTTTCACCTGTTAGCTTGTTAATTGGGTTGCTTCTTGTGTTATTATTGGGCGTGCTTGCGGGGCTTTACCCTGCGTTTATTCTCTCTAATTATAGGCCTCTTCAAGTGCTTAGAGGCTCTTTTAAAAATTCTTCAAAAGGCATTTGGCTTAGAAAGACGCTTGTGGTGCTTCAATTTGCGTTGTCCATTATGCTTTTAGCCGGAACAGCCATCGTTTATCAGCAGCTCAACTACATAAGAGATTATGATAAAGGTTTTGAGTCTGAGCAAATTTTGGTTATCGATTATGGAGGCGATTATAAGGTGAAGAGAAATATTGATTTTATTAAGGCCGAATTGCTTAAGCACAGTGCTGTTGAGTCAGTTTCTGTTTCCAGGGCAACTCCAGGAGATTTTTTTCCTAATGCTGGAACTACCATAGAAACGCCAAATGGCGAAATGTTAGCTAAAAGCCCTGCTATTTATGAGATAGATGAAGACTTTATACCTACCTACGATATGCACATGGTTGCTGGTAGGAACTTTTCGAAGAGCTTTCCTACCGATACAACAAAAGCCTTACTCGTAAACGAAGCTACTGCCAAACTCTATGGCTATAGCAATCCGGAAGATATTGTTGGCAAGAATTTTAGCCAATGGGGAAGAGAGGGTAAAGTAATTGGAGTGGTTGAAGACTTTAACTATGTTTCTTTACATAGCGAGGTTGAACCTTTGGCATTGAGGTACTCAATTTGGTGGTCTACTGAAAAATTTTCGGTTAAGCTTAAATCAACGGATTTGGGAAGTACTTTAGGTGAGTTGGAAGCCATATGGAAGGAAGCGGTTCCGTCTTATCCATTCAACACTTACTTTAATGATATGAGCTTTGACAATCAATACGAAGCAGATGAACGCTTTGGAATTATTTTCTACTCGTTCTCAATACTCGCTGTTTTTGTAGCTTGCCTTGGCTTGTTTGGGCTAACTATTTACACGACTAACCAGCGTGCAAAAGAAATTGGTATTAGAAAGGTATTGGGTGCTTCTGTACAACGTATAGTCACCACCCTTTCTTTCGATTTTATTAAGCTTTACTGTATTGCTCTACTTTTGGCCATTCCTGTGGCTTACTGGATCATGTCCACTTGGCTAGCTTCATTTGCGTATCAAACCTCAATTGGTTGGCAGGTGTTCGGTTTTGCAGCTTCAATTACGCTTGCTGTTTCACTTTTAACTATGAGCTTCAAAACTATTGGGGCTGCCATGTCAAACCCTACAAAAATATTGAAAGACGAGTAGTCTTATGTGGCTAAGTGAAAGGGCAGATCGAATGGTCTGCCTTTTCTTTTGGTCATACTCAATGTCAATTCCCCCGCTCTTTTTTGCCCAAGGAAATACTATAAGCATCGGGAGTGCCTTTTACGGTTAGGCTTATAAAGGTTGTTCGCTTCGACTCGTCCCTATATTGAATTTCGTCTACCTGGTCGGAGTTGTCTCGGTTTTTGTTGCCAAAGAGTTTTTGTACGCCCGCTTTAGTAATCACCTTTAGCGGAATTCGCATGGTGTAATCAATGCTCGAGTCAAGGCCTTGTTCTCCGGCAATCTCAAAATACCCCAATGTGGTATTTAGGTTCATGTTCGGAATGATAAGGCTACCGTTTTTGAGTGTTAGATTATTTTTCAATGTATCAAACCTTACCAGCTTAAGGTTCTTGTCGGTAAAGTAGTCTGAGAGCGCTTCAAAGGCTGAGAATTCAACCAAGCTGCCGTTTACCACCTCTATGTTCATGTCTAATTCAGAAACATCTGTGGCGGGTACCAAGTCGGGGTGCATGTGTATTCTACCCGTTAAAGTACCGCTTAATTGCCCGTGCAGATTATCGGAGATCAGTTGGTCTTGGCCGAAGTTGTCAAACTTAAACAGCAGTTTATCCAAGTCTACATTTTCCAGTTTCATGTTCGGGCTGAAGTAGATTTGATCGGGGTCTGAACCGTTAAAGTAGCCATTTAGCGCCATTGAACCTCCTGCTGCTTTCAGCGCCATGGTGTCAATGTAAATGTAGTGGTTCTCTTGCATGCGGCCTTTAAGCGCAAAGTCATCGATCAGGTAGCGATGGTAGTTCAGGTGCTCCACAACCAAATCGAACTCCAAATTGGAAAAAGGTAGGTCGAAGAGGTTGAAACCGTCTTCATGATCTACTGAGGTGCTGTCAGTTGTTTCGGCAGGTGGTGCATAGGAGAACAACTGATCGAAGTCTAGTCTTGGGCTTCGCAGCGTGAATATATGAGGCCCCGGAGCGTCATTTGAATCTAAGTGATAGAGCAAGTCTGCTTTAAGTTCTGTGTTGCCTAGTTTGCCACCAAGGTTGTCTATTTTCAGGTTGGCGCTATCCAAATAAATGTTTCCACTGAATTGCTCCAAACGCACATTGTGTGATTGAGCAAATGCTTCAATTTTATCAATGGCAAGGTCAGTTGTTAGCTGATCACCTTTGAAATGCATGGCCGTAAGCCCATGAATTTTGACGTCTTTCAGTACTTCATGTCTATAGTCTTCCGGAACATAATTTGCCCCGCCATAAGAGAAGATATCATCTAATTCAATTTGGTTCGAAGTGAGGTTGAAGTCAATTTCTGTATCACCATTTGGGTTTTCATCAAACCAGAGGTCGTAGTGCTTTAAGCTTCCATTAAAGTGAAAGTCGCTTTGGTCCAACATACCCGTAAAATCGATCACCTTAAAATCAGTAGAATCGATTATGATGTCGGCATTAAAGTCATGCAATCGGTGAGGGTAGTGGGTAAGTTGTGCGTTTAACTCTTTTATAAAGAATTCGCCCAGAGGTAGGTTTGGCGATTCTGTAAACGCTCTTGCTGAGCTGTTAAATTTAAAGCTCATGGATAGATTCTCAATTCTTTCATCAAACCCAACCGTATCTTCAGGGGTTTTTGTCAATTCTTGTATGTCCAATACCTTAGAACGGATGTCTAAATCTACTTCCACAGGTGTGGCTGTGTGATGTAAAATGGCTGGGAGGTCAGAAACGCTGGCAACTAAGGAAAGATCCGAATTACCGGTTTTAAACTTAAACTGATCTACTAAAGCCAAATGGCCGTCCATAGATGCGTGAATATTGATATCTCGCATGGGCAGCGGTAAGTCCTTACTCTTAAAATTCAGATCTTCCACCTTAAACTCGGTGTAGTAACTTTCATTCAGCTTTTCTATGGCTTTTGCCGGGTTGTCCAAGTCCACAATGTCATGGAAGTTCATATCCAGAACGATCTTTCCGCTAGCATCTTCAATGTTCGGTATCTCAAAGAAGTCAATGAGGAAGTCTAGGTTGAATTCGGATCTCAATTGCATTTCAATGTCGGGCGATTCGAAGTTTTGAATACGCACATTTCCTGTAAATGAGCCTTCTTCTGGCCGGGCGCGAAAGTCTTCTATTACCACTGACATGGTTTCGGGAGTGTTTTTTTCGCCCGTGGTAAAATGTCCTTTAAAGAAAAGCTCATCTACGCCTTTGGAAACATTCACGTTTTCAACAAAGGCTTCGGCACAACCAAAATCAATCTCAACATGTGGAATAGCGCCATTGGCAGAAGGGCCTTTAATTATCGCATCGAAATAAACCGAGCCACCGTTTTCGTATCTTCTTAGGAGTGGATCGTACTCCTCAGGAACAAAAGCCAAAAACATATCGAAATTAGGTTTTTGACCACTGAATTGAAGATCCAAATCCATGTCGTGTGTCATATCAATGGTTCCATCCATTAAAAACTCGGCTTGCTCAATCATCAGTTTGGAAGGGTCCATATCGAGTAAGCCAGTAGTCAGGTCATAATCTATGCCTGTGCTAAGCGAAAGGTGTTTGTCGTGCAGAAAAGAAGTATCACCATCCAGTATCAGGTTGAAAAGCATTTTGCTATCCAATTGCGCTTTTATATGCTTATCGGAAGTAGAGACACTGGACTTAATGTTTTCAATAAAAACCTCGGCAAGCAAGTTGTTGGCCTCATTGATTTTCAGCACGTCAATATTCACCAGTTCAAAAGCATCGAGACTTAAGTGCAAAGCCTCAGAACTTGCATCAGGCGCTTCTTCTTCACTCGGTACGACCAATGCGTTCACCACATTGAAGCTCCCATCTGTATGCTGAATCAGCTTTACGAAACCATCACTTAGTTTTACCTTTTTGATCTGATAAGTGCCCTTGATTATGGAGATCAGGTCGAAGCCAATGTAGGTGTCTTGCACATGCACAAGGGCTTGGCTGCTGTCTGCTTTAGATTCGAAAATCTCAATATCTTCTAAGTCAATCGATACATAAGGAAAGTTTGCAAAAGGGGAGATGTGAGAGTCTCTTATGGTAAACCTGCCGGGGAAATCTTCATTCAGCTGGCTTAGTGCTTTTTGAATAAGCCTGTCTTGCTGATTATAGGCAATGCCCAATACCGTTGTTAGAAAGAGCACGAATATGCCCGCAACAATAGCGAGTGTTTTGATCCACCATTTCATACGTTTCTGCTTTGGCATTGCTTTGTGTTTTCGAGAAGATTTAGACGGTACTGTTTCTAAAACTGAAAGTAAGTACCATTGTTGTGCTTAACAAGCTAAAGCAAAAGTGTTTGTAGGGTTTTCGGCTTAGCACTTCTCTTTAAATAATGTAAGTTTTTGTTGTTGCTGAATTGCTTATCTTAATATTCATTTCAACTTTTAGCTAAATCAAATGACCTTATGAAGAAGATTTTAATCCTTTTGGTTGTAGTACTGGCCATTCAGGCTTGTTCAACACAGCCAGAAGAAAAGCATGTAGCGATAGAAGGGGTGAATTTATCCCTTGACCCTGGAGATGACTTTTTCCGATATGCCAATAGCATTTGGTACGACACCGCGCAAATTCCGCCTAGCCAAGCTGGGGTTGGTGCTTATATGTTTATGAATTATCCGCAGCGCATTCGCTTGCAAGGTATTCTCGATAGTGTGGCGCAAGCCGATAGTCCTGTGGGTAGCATTGGCCAGAAAGTAGGCGACTTCTACGCCTCGGGAATGGATACGGCTACCGTGAACCAGCGCGGTTATGAGCCTATTCAGCCCATACTTTCTAGTATTGATGGTGTCAATTCTGTGCCAGCTTTAATGCAGTTTGTAGCCGAGCAAGCAAAGGCCTATAACAACTCTATCATTGGATTTAATATTGGGCCAGACGATAAGAACAGCAGCATGAATATTGCCCATGCGCGACAGACGGGCGTTGGTTTGCCAACCAGAGATTATTACTTCAATACTGACCAATCGACCAAGCAGATTCAAGATGCTTATAAAACCTATTTAGCCACCTTGTTTGAGTTGACTGGCTCAACTACGGCTGAAGCAGAAAAGCATGCGGCATTGGTTTACAATATCGAAAAGCAGATTGCTGCTTCGCACAGAACGAGGGTAGAGCTGCGCGATGTAAGAGCGAATTACAATAAAATGGCCGTTGCCAATTTGGACAAGCAGCAGCCCAACATTGCATGGTCTAGTTTGCTGGCCAACTTGGGTGCCGAAACTGACTCAATCGATATTGGCCAACCGGCTTACTACGAAAAGCTGAACCAGTTGCTAAAGTCCATTCCGCTAGCCGACTGGAAGGTTTATCTAAAAGCGAAGTCCATCAGTAATTATGCGGACATCTTGAGCAAACCTTTTGTTGATGCGGAATTTGAGCTTTCTAAAGTGCTTTCGGGTCAGTCGGTGCAAAGAACACGCGGAGAAGTAATGGCCAGTATGGTGGATAACTTGCTTGGTGAAGCTTTGGGCCAACTTTATGTGAAGAAGTATTTCCCTGAGTCGGCCAAAAAGCGCATGCTGGAGCTGGTGAACAATTTCCAAAAGGCATATGCCAAACGAATTGACAACTTGGAATGGATGAGCGACAGCACCAAGGTGCAAGCGAAAGAAAAGCTAGCCGCCATGAGAAAGAAAATTGGCTATCCTAATTCATGGGAAGATTACAGCGATGTAAATATTCAGGAAGATAAATTTTTCGAAAATGTAGTTTCGGCAACAAAGGCACGATACCAAGATCAGTTGAGTAAACTGGGTAATAAGGTCGACAAAACAGAGTGGTTTACCACGCCTTCTACGGTTACGGCCTACAACAATCCTTCGGGTAACGAAATTGTGTTTCCGGCCGGTATTCTGCAGCCCCCGTACTTCGATTATGAAGCGGACGATGCTTTGAATTATGGCGGGATAGGAATGGTGATTGGCCACGAGATCACCCATACGTTTGACGATCAAGGAGCGCAGTTCGATAAGGATGGCAACGTAGAGAACTGGTGGACGGAAGAGGACTTTGAGAAGTTTAGGGCCAGAACTCAGCAGGTAATTGATCTGTATAGCTCATTTACCGTACTGGACAGCGTACATGTAAAAGGCGCGATGACCGTGGGTGAAAATACGGCAGACATAAGCGGAGTAGCCGTAGCCTACGATGCATTTAAAATGACCAAGCAGGGGCAGGACACCGTCAAAATTGATGGCTTTACGCCCGACCAGCGTTTCTTCCTATCAGTAGCGCGTATTTGGCGTGTAAAAATGAAGGACGAATATCTGAGGCTATGGATCAATAATAACTCGCATGCGCCACCGATTTGGCGTGTAAATGGTCCGCTAATGAATACCGATGCGTTTTACTCTGCCTTCGATATTCAACCAGGCGACAAGATGTACCTACCAAAAGAAGATCGCATCACCATTTGGTAAAGGAAAGGGAAAAAGGATTGAGGGGACTCAATCCTTTTTTGTTGGGCTTTTCATAATTAAAACTGGTCCAAGCGTCACGCTTGGGTTGATTAGATAAATGTTAATAATGCCAGATTGCATTGGAGGTCTTAGCGCGATGCTAAAGCTAGCGTAATAGAAAAAGGATTACTTCCCGATAGAAAAAGTGTAACTATCTAATAATAAAGTATATTTAAGGTAATAGGTACAATTATGTATCACATAGACATGGTCAATGTCTAGATGGTTGAGCTTTTAGTGAAAGATTTCAAGTTTGTTGCGGATAAAATCTCCTTTAATTCTTCAGCATAATCATCATCCAGATCAAGAGCTTTCAAAAGCTCCTTAACACCTACTTTGAATGCCCAAAAGTAATCTTCAGAGCTTTGATCAGTTATTCTGGTATTTTGCTCAATAAAAGATAAGAAGTGCCATAGTTGTTCTTTGTCGAAGAAGTTAAGTGAGAGCTCTTCGTATTGTGAGATTGCGAATCTTTTGAAAAAAGTGAAAAATGTATTGATTAAATCTTTCTTTTCGGGTGTTTTGTATTTTTCGATTATGATTTTTCTACTTAGTTCATAATCATAAAAGTCTATACCAGAAATGACTTCACGTTCGTTCATAAAATAGAACTTTACATCTTCTATGCATGGTTCGAGATACAGGTTTTGTGCATAATATACTGCATCATTTAGCTGGTTTTCATCATTAAAACGAAAGCCACCTCATCGGCACTCATTAGTTTTAAAAGATCTTTATTATCTAGATCTGAGTGATTGCTTAAGTGTTTCTTGTTTAGTAGAGCGTTTTGAAGACTAAGTTGTTTTGTAAAACATATCCATTCTGAATCAAATCTTAAGTCTCTAATTGATAATATGACGGATTCATTTTGTAATGAAAGAATCGTTTGTAAATAGTCCTGACTTTCTATTGTTTCTAGGTTCATGATTAAATTGTTTTTGTTATAAACCTAGAACTGTGGAATGACTTATGCAAATCATTATTACTTTGTAAGTAATTGATTATAAATTGTTTGATGAAATTTTATTCTGTATATGATAGTAATAGTGTTACCGAGGTGATTTAAATGAAATTTAGTTTTGAATAGGCTCGCAACCATGGGATGATAAGGAAATAATTATTGTTATTTAGTCTTAATAATGTATCATATGCTCTGGTCATGTGTAGTCATGATTTATAAACCCATACATTTCATTATCCTTATTTTGGATAATATACTGTTAAACACGTTTGAGAATATATTTGTGAATATTATAGAATAAAATACATTGCCTTTTAAGACACTAGGATGTGTTCTTACTAAACAGGTGCTGGGGCATCGTACAAGACTTCAAATCCATTAGCGTATCAGCTAATATCCTCTGATTTTTTTTCGCCTATCATCAGAATAGAATGTATACATCCAGAATATCATTTAACTCTTTGTATAATGGCAGGTCTTATTGAGACCCCAATAGGATTTCGAGTTCTTGCTTTGCAGTATTGAGTAGCTGATTATACTCTAATCTGCGGTTGAATTGCTTCTCTCTCGATATCTTGCCTTTGAGTGTACTGATTTCCTTTTCTAGCCTCGCTTTTTTTTGCTCAAAATCAATGACAGTCTCAATATTTTTGCCAACTGATGAGATAGAACTCAGTGAGTTGTAGATGGACTTATATACTTGATCAAGAGAACCCGTCAACTGAATAGTGATTTCACTTATAGTTTGAATAGTTTTAGCTATCGTATGATCGATAACGCTAGTATCTGGTTTTGTCGGATGTAAATGTTTTTGACTCGTTGAGACAAATAGCTTTTCCGGGTGCTCAACAATGAAAATTATGGGGTAGGGAATAGCTTTGTCAATTACATCTAGAAGATGTTGAACTCCTTCATTCACTTTGAGCTCAACATTGAAAACCTGAATTTCCTCAATATCCTCACTTCCTAAATTGGTGGTTTGCTTTGAGATCTTGTTGAGCCAAGTAATCTTAGATATCAGTTTTGTGAAATCTTGCTTTTGCTTATTAGTACAATAGGAGTCGAAAGAGTTCTTTGGTATTACTCTATCTACATAAGTCCTTTTGGGTAGATCAAATGTGTGCATTACTTAATGATCAAGAAAGATATCAATTTAAAGTCTTCAATTCCTTTGAACTTGTCTTGAAGTGCGGTTGTACCGCCTGTTTTGAATAAGCTAAGTACTTCCTTGTCTTCTTCAGTTTTAAGAATGGTCGAAATGCTCTTTTTCAAGAGTTTAGAATAGAAACTCATGTCATAATAATCATCTGTTTCTTTTGACAATTGAGCGCATAGTTCTTGTATTGGTTCATGAACCCCTTTGCATAACATACGCATAGCATCAAGAGTCTTTTTGGATTCTACATGGTTTAAGAATACTTGACCCTCATTCGTTAAATACACTAAGTAATATGGATGTAGTCGATTCAGTTTGTCAATATTTACTGTTGTATTCACATTTTTCAAAACGTAAGCAACACCAGGTTCTAGAATAGGAGTTGAAGGGACAACAGCATGCAACCCTTCTGGAATATGTTTAAGTTCTCCGTATTCTTTGATATAATTCGATAAGTCAATTCTGAAATCATTTAAACCCAAGTCGGTAATACTAACACCTTCCCTTAAGTCTTCTAAGTCAATAACTTCGGTTTGTAATTTCTTTAGTTGTGACTTTCGGTAATCAAGGTCTCTAGAATTACTATCTAAAATATTATCGTCACCAGTGGCAGTCATATCAGTAATTGCCATTCGGCTTTCCACGCGTTGTTTCAAGTTGATGTAAGAGTCCAATTCCATATCAGGCCAGAAATTGACCATGGTAATTGAATCATTCTTAGATCCAATTCTATCAACTCTTCCGAAGCGTTGTATTATCCTCACCGGATTCCAATGAATATCATAATTGATGAGGAAATCGCAGTCTTGCAAATTTTGTCCTTCTGAGATACAATCCGTTCCTATTAGCAACTCAATACTATCCTTAATATGAGGGAAAAGGAGTTCTTTACTTTTGGAGATTGGAGAGAAGCAGGTGAGGATTGTATTTAAGTCTTTAGGTATGGCGCTTGAACTTGATATTTTCTTTGATCCGGTAACAAGTGCTGAATGAAAACCATACCTGTTCTTTAAAAGTGGCTGAAGTTGTTCATATAGATAATTGGCTGTATCGGCAAAGGCTGTGAATATTATTGCCTTTTTATTGTCTATATTAAACGGGGAATCAACCTTCCCTAGAAGGAGAGAAATAAGATCTTGCAACTTAGCGTCATGATCACCTCTAACATCTATTACTTTATTCCAAAGAGAAGTTAAAATCTCTTGATCATTTACTAAATCTTCGCGCCATCTTACAGTGTCCATATGAGCTACATGGACTTTGATTTTCTTTCCGAATACTCCTTCATCGCCTAGGTTTGGCTCCCAGTCTAAGTTCTCATCATCGATATCAATGTGCGTTCCTTTATAATGCTCTACTCCATCATCAATGGCTTTTAAGGCACTTTCAACTTGCTCAAGGATACCTTCAAGAGTAATCCTGAAAGAGTCAACACTGCTCTCTAGCCTTTTGAGTAGGTTAATTCTCATGAGAATCAGTAAGCTTGATTCTCTATCGGTCTGCTTTAACCTTCCTCCACCAGATCTCACATCCTTATCATATAAATTAGCATAAAACTGTCGCTTGCTGTCAAGTACATAATGTAGAGGTGAGTAAATTGATAAATTTAGGAAATTGAGGTTTTCAGCTATTTCAGTGTATGTAATCGAACCATCTAGTGTCAGCTTAGATCTTATTGACTGAGGAGGGTTTCTATCCGGAAACTTACCTATGTCTTTTGTATCGTAATAGGTTGTAATGTGCTTTCTTGATCGTGCAATTGTTAAGGAGTCCAGTATCTCAAAGAAATCGAAATCAAGCATATCCAAAAGGACATCGGTCGTTCTTCGTTCCGGTTCATATCTGCTCCATTCATTAAAGGATCTTTGTGCTCTTCTGAATATATTTTCAATACCAATTTGGGTATCAAGCTTCTTATCCATTTCTTCTGGCTCACCTTCGTAAGCCAAAGCAAGTTGATTCTTCAAGTCATTGAAACGATTATTCACGGGGGTTGCCGAAAGCATTAAGACTTTTGTTTTAATACCCTCTTTAACCACTTTTCTCATCAGAGCTTGGTATCTATTTTCCTTCCCTTCTGCGGCATTATTGTTTCTAAAATTATGTGATTCGTCTATTACAATTAGTCCATAATTACCCCAATTAACATTGGCTAAATTTCTGCCATTACTTGTCCCGGAATTGCGCGACATATCTGTATGAAAAAGCACATCAAACCTAAACCTGTCCGCTGCTAGGATATTGTCCTTGTCATTGTGTCTGAACGTATTCCAGTTGGCTTCAAGTTTTTTTGGACATAGAACTAGGACATCCTTATTCCTCATTTCATAGTACTTGATAACTCCTAATGCGGAGAATGTTTTACCAAGTCCCACGCTGTCTGCTAGAACGCAACCACCATACTTCTCTAGTTTATTGATTGCTCCAATAACAGCGTCCTTCTGGAAATTAAACAGCTTGTCCCAAACAACTGTGTCTTTAAAGCCTATCTGATCGTCAGGGAGGTTGTCTAGAGACATATCTTCAAGAAAATCATTGAAGATGTTGTATAGCGTAATGAAATAAATAAACTCCGGGCTATTTTCTTTAAAGGCGTTCTCAAAGTAGCTCTGAACTTTTTCTGTTACATCAACTAGATCTTGCTGGTTCTCCCATATTTGGTTGAACCATTCGAGAAAAGCTTCACTATTTGGATATGCATTCTTTTGGACAAGAACTGGAAATCCACCTTTTGGTGTAGAACCAAGATCTGAAGTAGTAAAGCCATCAATGTTGGCATAAGCCACATCGGTGTTGTCTGCCTTATTAACATGTATTAAACCAGTAATAGGGCGGTTTGAATGCTTGTTACTTTTAAAGGTAACTTTTTCTGAGACCCATTTTGAACACTCCTTTGCAATAGCTCTTTGATTGAGTTTGTTACGCAACCGAAGTTCAAATTCACCACCACATAGCTCTTCTTCTTTGTAAATATGAGGTATGTAAAATTGCCGACTTACCTTTTGAAACTTTTCTTCAATTAGAGTAGGGGAGCTGAAGACAAACCTCAGCTCATCAATCTTTCCCAGTTCTTTTCGAAGTTCTTCAAAGGCGTAGATAGAAAAGGAAGACGCTGCAATACTGAGTTTATCTCCCTTATGAATATTCTCTTTTAAGTCTTCTCCTAAACGAGTGCTTACATTATCGATTAGCTTCATGCACTCTAGTGTTTAATCGTTATAAATCTCTTTAATAATCTCAAATATTAGCTCCTGACGCTCGTCAATGGCAGTCATATCTAATAATCCTTGATCATCAGGTTCGTAGCTTTTGAATTTATTTTTTATGGGGTGATTACAACTGTTTATTGAAGCTGGATTTATAGAATTGGTCAAAATCCTGTTCCAGATAAAGCCGCTATTCTGATATGAGTTTTTCTTCTTCTTATAAACCCAATTGCTTGTCCTGATATTTTCATTGCCTTTTAGAAGTAATAATCCACCAAGTCTGTTTCTTTGGTCAAGGAAAAGCTTTTCATCATATTCACCTTCATCATTCGTGAATTGAGCCATGATTATCTCGTTGTACGAAAACATGTGCTCCGTATGAAATCCATTGACAGGCTTACTTCCACTATGGGTAATTACAAAGAGTTTTTCCTGTTTAGCAAATGATTGTTCATTAAGAAGCTCTGCTAAGAAGTAGTCAATACGAGCTAAAACATACTTTGTAAACCTTCCGTCATTTCCTGCAGAACTGAAATATTTGTATTGGAAAACTTCTTCCAATGACTTTATTGGAATATCCCTTTCATTTAAATGACGAACGATAATTTGATTGAATATTGTTTCAATTTCAACCATGCTTTTACCACGTATTTCTCGATTAATATTATGATATTCCTTTTGTTGCTCATTAGAGTCATAGACACCGATAAGTCGTGCAATGGTATAGAACTGATCAACTTTTTTAGCTATTAACTCTATTTTCTGTTCTTTCTCATCATCATTATAGTTGAGTGCTGATAACATCAAAAGGACCTGTTGTCCACGTTCATTTGCATAGTTTGACGCTAAGTAAATATTTGATTCGTCTTTTGCTGTTTTAATGATCTCTAAGAAAGTCTTGTAGAAGTAAACAAATTCATTTTTAATAAAATTTTCAATCTTAGATGGTGTTGTTCTATCAAGGTCGTTAATAATCTTATCGTTTGACAAAAGGTTTTTGTGGTATTTCCCTGCGAATGAGTCGTATTGGCTCTTTTTATCAGCGTATTTAGCGCGGAAGTAGGTTCTGAAGAACTCATCTACACTCTTGTAGTTTTCATCTAAGTTGAAAAAGGTAGAAAGTGCATCATTCCAAATAGCATTACATTCTTCTTTGGCAGAGGTATCTAAAACTCCGAGAAGCATCCCCTTTAGAACTTCATGTGGCTCCAATTCCTTCCCACGGTCATTGGCAGTTTCAAAAATCATAGCCACGTCTTCTTTATGCTTTATGACCTGTTCAATGATTAAAACCTTCTCAGTGAGGTTGTACATGTAATAGTTGTATTTGATTATATCGAAACCACCATCCTTCTTGCTAAAGTATTTATCAAAGTATTTTGAAATGATATCATAATTGGCAACCAAGTTGAACTGAGTAATATTCTTTATGTCATCGTCCTGGATAGGGGTGGACTCAAAAATCTTTTGAATGATCTTGTTTCTATCCTTATTCGATATTTTAAAGTGCTTCTTGCCTGCTTTGTCTTCTTCATAAATTTTCTCTCCCAACAGTTTATCAATGTTCATTCCGTTGGTGTCATTGGCTTTGCCAAGGTGCAGAAGCTTAATAAGAATGAGAAGTATTGTGGTTAGCCTTTGTTGACCATCAACAATAAAAATATCTCCATCTTGCTCGTTGAGCATAATGGTATTCAAAAAGTAGGCTTTGAAATTGGTTCTGACATCATTTAGAATAGCTGCCAAGTCCATAGTGCTACTTCTTTTATTGACTTTCAGGTTATTCTCAAAACGAAGTTCAATATCCCACAATAACTGTGATACTATTTTATAGTCCTTATCATCACTCCAACGGTAGTCACGCTGGTAAACATCTAAGCGATAGGGCTTATTCTTGCCAAAAATAAAGTCAATGTCTCTTTCTTCTACTTCAATCAGCTTTGCCATGTGGTTTATTTAATTCAGTTGTACAATGTTCATTAGTTTCTCGTAGCTACTTACTTTCTCAAATTTCACTTCTGCTCCGCTTATTTCTTTGAAGTGTTCTGTGGCACAATGGATTTTTAGTTTCTCTATTTCTCGCAAGTCCATATCCGAATCAGATCCTTTGGTCTCAGCTACAAAGTAGATATGGCGCACTTTGTCTTTATCGAATACAATTGCCCAATCAGGACTGTAGTTGGCTACTGGTGTGGACACATAAAAGCTTTTGGGAAGCTTGGCATAGACCACAACTTCGGTGCTGTTTTCTAATGCAGTAGCAAAGTCTGATTCAATCTTAGAGTCGGAAGTAAGGAAGTCGTAAATGTGCTTTTTGAGTAATTCGGACTTGCGCAATGCAAACTTATCATTGGTAAACACGGTTTTGGCATCATGCCTTTCTTCGGTTTTATGATAGGTAATGTGATCAATAATTAGACTTGCTTTTACTTCATTAATCAGCTTGCTGCATATGCCAATAAACTCTTCCGGGTTCTTACGTATAAGCAAGAACTTCTCTTGCTTAATCTTCTTGAGTACCTCTACAATGGTTCTGCGAGTGAGGTTGGTTTGTACTTCTATTTCACCAACAACATCATAAACCGTATTGGAATACAAATCATTCTTGAGCTTCATGTATTGGCGTTTGGACTCACGTACCAAACTACCTTCCTTCATCTGCTCCGCAGTACCATCTTCTAATTCTCCTGTCTTTACTTCATATACACGGTCGCCAATGTTGAGCTGAGCATCTATTTTGACTTTAGCATCCTGAATAAGCTGCTCAGTATCAAACTGTACTTCATAAATGGTCTTTAGGTTAATCTTTTCCCAAAGTGCCTGAAACTCTTTCTTAGCAAAATTCTTATTGGTGTTTAGACTTACTGTTTCACGTTCATCTTCGGGCTTGAACTCAGTACCTGTATAAATGGTCTGTAGTAGTTTGCAAACAGATTCTTTGAAGGGGGCAAGCTTTTCGGGTAAAGGAACTTTGCCTTGCTCAATCAGTTCTTTCCCTTTAGGGGTAATCTTGTAATCTTCGTCAATTATTTCACTTACAATAAGTTTGAACTGTAGCTTCTTAGCATCATCCTCTGAAAGGCGTAATTCATCCCCTTGCTCGTTGGTAACAAGCTTACTCACAAAGTATTTTACTTCTGCTTTTTGTGGGCGCTCTTTGAGCGTTTCGGCTATTTCTTTCTGTAATCCTTTGGCAAAGGCTTCATAGCTCTCTGAAGCAATTACAGTAAGCTTATTCAATTCATGTACCTGGTCGCCAACCAACTCAAAATCTTGACGGACTCCACGTTTATCAACACACAAACGCATACCACGCCCTACTTCTTGTCTGCGTCTAGTTAAACTACCACTTTCAGCATGTTTTAAAGCACATATTTGGAATACATTCGGGTTATCCCAACCTTCTTTAAGTGCAGAGTGCGAGAAGATAAATCGTGTAGGTTCTTCAAAGCTCAGCAACCTTTCCTTGTCTTTCATTATCAAGTCATAGGCTGAAACATCTTCAGACTCTTCCTTGCCACGTTTAACTGTAGGATCAACCGTTTTGCCTTTCTTATCTATTGAGAAATAGCCGTTGTGTACCTGGTCTGCTGAATCTCTCTTAAGGTATTCTCCAAAGTTGGTAGGCATATAGCCTTTATGCACCTTGCCCGGATCCGTCTCTTTCAAATAATCGTTGTATTCTTGATCGAATAGGTTCAAAAACTTACTTCTGAGCTTATTATATTCCTCTTCAAATATCTGGGCATATTCACCCAATTGCTGGTCTCCTAATTCATCATAAACACGGTATTTCTCTACCGTATCAATAAAGAATAATGAAAGAACTTTAATGCCTTGACCAAAGAGCTGCTTTTCTTTTTCCAAGTGTGACAGAATACACTCTCGTATTTGCACTCTACGGAAAGCGTGCTCGTCTTTGTCGTTGAGCAAATCACCTGCAGCTATAACCTGATTATTGAGCTGTATGGTATTGGTGCCTGCGTTTATATTGCTTACGATTAAATTTTTGTAAACTGGTAATCCGTTTGATAATTCAGACAGCCTAGCCCCATCAGAAACTTGAAATACCATTCTTTTTATGCCTTGGCTTTGCCTACATTCAATTTCAATTACGGCTTTGGGGTTCTGCCCACTAGGCATTTTTTTCACTTCTTGCAGATAGAAGTAGCCTTCAGTCCCTGTTGAGCCTTTTAGGTTTATACCTTTTACCTGTATTTTCTTGACCAAACGCTTGTTGTAGGCATCTAAGGCATCTAAACGATAGACTTTATTGTACTCTTCACCTTTAGCATGGGTGGCTGAGTAACGTATTGTGCAAAGTGGATTGAAACTTTGCATACTGTCTAAAGTCTTTGAACCTTGCTTACCTACTGACTGAGGCTCATCAATAATTAGGATAGGATTTGTTGAAGCAATAATATCAATTGGTCTTCGTGTTCCGAACTGATCAAGCTCCCTGTAAATTCTATTACCAACCTGATTTTTTAATTCACCTGTTTTCTTATCAACCTTAGGTGAAGAGAATGCCTGAGTATTAATAATCATAACACTGATTCGACTATCGGAAGCGAAATTCTCAATATCCTGTGGGCGACCTGAGTTGTAAATAAATGGATTGATTTTGTGCCCGTAGAGTTCTTGAAAATGGTCTTGCGTTACCTGAAAAGATTTGTAAACGCCTTCACGAATAGCAATGCTGGGTACAATTACAATAAACTTGCTCCAACCGTACTTCTTATGCAATTCATACATGGTGCGGATATAGGTATAGGTTTTACCTGTTCCTGTCTCCATTTCTATGGTTAGGTTGTAGCCTAACTTTACACCACGAGGACGTTCTATTTGTTGACTTTCATGCAGGTCGTTCTTCTTTTGAACTTCCTGAATATTCTTGAGCATCTGCGTTTCCATGAGTTGGATTGCAGAGTTGCGATAGCCTATCTCTTCTTCAACGGAATATCCTATTTGCAATGTAGCACCAGCTGATTCCTTTGCTTTTCGAAGTATTTCCTTGCTGCGCTCTAATGTAAATCGATTGGTCTTAAGTGGTTGACCAGCGAAGCAATTGACTACAGCATTCACTGCTTCAATTTGAAATTCTTGTTCTTTAAACTGTAGTTTCATTAATCAATTCTTGAAATAAGCATTTATTTCCAGTCTCTATTTCTATCAAAGTGGTCATCAAGGAATTCAAATTTTCCATCTTTATTGGTTGTAACTCCTATGTAAAAAGAGGCTCTGGAAAGCCCTACATATAAATGCTTCATGATCATTTCTTCTGATTCAAATGAATCTTGAATACCATGAATGTTATGAAAGAAGACTGCTTCGAATTCCATACCCTTGATGTATTCAACAGGGAAAATTCTCACCACATTTTTATCTCCTAATACTTCACCTTCCTTGCTTGCTCTTACCTTAATTCCGACATCAGCTAATTCATCCTTCTCACTTAATAATTCAGTAAATTCTTCAATTCCCTCTTTATTGGGTAGAAATACAGCGATTGAAGGTATTAACTCCCGACCATAGGCATTGTAAATTTCCAGTATGCGATTACTGATCCAATCGATTTTCTCTTCCTCATTATCAGATCTGAATATTAATGGTTTGGGCTCACTGGCGTCTTTTTCCATGTGGCTAATGTATTCAGCCTCTTTTCCGGTAGCCTTTTTGAAAATATCACCTGCTAGACTTAATAGAGTAGGGCTTTGACGGTAGGAGACAAGTAACTCTTTAATCTCAACGGGGCTTATCAGATTCTTTAACTCTTTCCAATCTCTTATACCTCCGGTGGTTAATCTTTGCATTAGGTCTCCGGAGAAGGTGACGGAAGAGATTTCCATATCAGAAAGACTATGCATTGCCAAAAGATCGACCAGATGAAAATCTGTTGCTTCGTCTATTCCGATAACCGGTACAGAATTGTTTCTATATCCCTCGAAGTAACTGTGATTAATTTGGTCTGAATTGACTTTTGAGACTTTATAAGATTTTTTGATGGTTCGGTTGATGAAATAAATTAGGAAAGATTGTTCCTCCGGATGTAATCGCTTATTGCGACTTTTTTCGTCTGAAATTAATGTATTCAGAAGCTCAATATTCCAGTTGGAGTTTGGGTTTGAGGCTTCTGACTTTCGGAATTCTTTATAGGTTTTGGGTATTTCTGAGAATACATTTCTTGAAACACCCTTTATACAACTCACGAAATATTTAACAAAATAGGCTAGTTGACCAATTTGATCGAATGTGTCGAACTCATTGAACGAAATGTACTTTTCAACAATCAGGTTGAGCTCTTGATACTTTTTGCTCAAGCGAACTGAAGGATCAAATTTAGCTAAAGCGCTATTTTTTATCAGAAGCTTATACTTGCCAAAAAGAAAACCTTCAAGTTCTCCTGTAGTATCTTCAAGCTCTTCGTCTTCTTCTTCTAATTCGGAATCCAAGTTGGTATTAGATTGCTTTTTCCAGGTTTCCGCAAATTGATATACCTCATTTTTAAAGGTGTCATTTCTATTGGATTCTCTTTCAATTCGTGCGGCAGCCTTGGCTAGTTGTTCATTGAATTTATTTCTAAGTTCAACTACTTCTTCCTTATATGTTTCCTGGAGATTGAAATAAAGACGAACGATACTCTCTATTTTATTTTTCTGATCCGATTGTTTAATGTAATTCTGAATTGAAATACCTTTTGCCTTCCATTCAAAACGCTCTAATTTTAAATTAATAAGGGTTTCCAGCTTTTTATTGAGAAGATCAAGAAAATGCCTTTCGAAGGACTTTATGAGTGCCTCAATCTCATTACCACTGTTAGGGAGTAGACTTTCCTCAAGGTTCTTTCTTAAAAATAAAAAAAGGTTTTGGGTGTCTGTTTTAACCAATTCGTAATCTTTAATCAGCGGAATCAAATAGTCTTTCCAAACCTTGACTCTTTGGTCATCTGCATTCAACCCCTCTTGAATCATATTATTCCTCAAGAATAGTTTGAGTAATTCGTTTGGAGTGAAGAAGACCCAATTTCTATCGTTGTTAAAGATTTTGTTTTGTTGAGCTAGAGACATACCGGGCATATATCCCTTATTAATGAATTCTGGGTCAGCTTCATTTGAGCCCAACATGGCTTCTTTATCTAACAAGAATCTAATCCTTTGAATAAGGGCAGTAGTTTTACCAGTTCCCGGTCCTCCATCTATTGCCAAGGTGCCGTTGAAGATTAAGGATCTCATGACTTCATCTTGCCAAGGATCCATAATTGGTTGATATCTAAGCTCTGCGCTTCTTCTTATAAAGCTTCTGGCTTTTGATAATATGCTTTCTCTTTCTGCTAAGGCTTTTTCTTTTTCTCTAACTATTCGATCAAGTTCATTTTCGTCTGCTTCTTTGGCTTGCTCTTTTAAAAGCTGCTCTTCTAGTTCAAGTTTCTGAATTGAACTTTCGGACTTTCTGAATATCTCCAGAAGCTCCCTGAGGGTAGAATAATTTCTTTTGGTGGACTTATCAATCTTTATTTCCAAGTCTCTGGCATCGGCTGAATTTGGATTTGGGATATACTGACTTAGCGTAGAAACAGATATCTCTTTGATACCTTGCGGAGTCTCTATTTTACCTGAGCCATGTACATTTTGAATTATTACTTCACCGGCAGGACTGCGCTTATAAATTACCAGACCATCAGAATTAAGAGTTGTCGGGTCTCCATCGGTAGTATTAATGGTGTGTCCCGTTATATCCCGTACAAATTTATGACCACCAAGATTTGAACTTGAAGTAAGCCAAATTTTTCTATCCATGCCAAAGTAGTTGACTTCCGCGAGAGCAACAGCTAGGTTTTTATCTGGTCTTTGAAGCTCTTTAGTTTCTAGTTTGCGGTGCTTATCTATTCTCTGAGCAAG
This sequence comes from Roseivirga pacifica, assembly GCF_900111145.1. GTDB lineage: Bacteria > Bacteroidota > Bacteroidia > Cytophagales > Cyclobacteriaceae > Roseivirga > Roseivirga pacifica. The sequence goes on along the minus strand of NZ_FOIR01000002.1, from coordinate 677,451 downwards.
CTCTTTTATTTTCTCATTGAGGTCAGCCATATTAGATTACTTTCATTTCAGTTTCTGGGCTCAACTGCTTCAGCAATTGTTTTACATTCACTTTAGCTGTGTCGTTCTTGAAGCCACTGTCTTTGAACACAATGCGTAATGGTTCATCTTGGGTAATGGCTTTGGCAAAGTCTTCATCAATACCACTATCAAAACATGCATAGAGCGAGTTTTCGGCTACTTTAAAGACCTTCCTGCCTGATACATCTACTTGCTCAATTTTGAGCGATAGGGGTAAGCCCCAATCTAACATGACTTGTGCTAACAAGTCGTCTGCGGTGCGGTCTGACTTTACATTGTCTGCAAAGAGGTCTAAGTTGCCTTGATCATAGTCTTGTGGCTTGTAATAGACATCTTGCATGTTGCTGCTATCTAAGCGATACACACGGAAGCCATAATCAATATCTGCATTGGTTTCTTCTTTGATTTTCTTGGCTGCTCTACGAATTCGTTCTTTACCTATTTCGCAAATGTTTTTGTAACCTGCTTTGTAGGCTCCACTTTTTTCGTCTATTTTTTCTGGGAGTTGAACTTGTATGAACTTTCTATTTTTCTTTTCTCTGCCATTTAGAGCTAAAATAGAGTGAGCTGAAGTCGAAGAACCTGCAAAGAAGTCTAGTATTATATCGTCCGCATCTGTTAGCATTTCGACAATTTCTTCTATGACCATTTCATCCTTCGGAAAATCAAAATAATCACCTTCCATTAAGGTTCGTAATCTCTTTGAGGCAGCTCTTCCATCTTGATAGAATACGCTATATGGTGTTTCATTCTCCCTATCACTCAAATATGATTTGATACAAGGCACTTTGTTTTCATCTGATCCAAAGTGAACTCTATCATCGTCTATCCATTTTTGTAGTTTTTTAGGATCACTTGTCATCCAACCTCTCGAAGGGACTTTTACTGGTTTATTCGTCTTAGGGTGAAGCACTTCATACTTTGGTCCGCCTCCGCCTGGCCAAGAAATATTATCTGGAAAGTAAATTCCTCGCTTATCAATGTGTGAATAATGTTTATGTGCTTTTGAAGGGTGTCCATCTGAAAGATTCTTAAACCAATCTTTCAGTTGAGAAGTCATAGTTTCATAATCATCTTTATAATGCTTTTGTAGTCGATTATATTGAGCGTAAATTTCTTCTAAGCCTTTCTTTCTTTGACGCCAAATAATTTTCTTTTCTTTGAGAACGTCCACATTCTTTGCGTAACAAACTATATACTCGTGTGAGATAGAAACTAAACGTGAGTCATTTTTCTTACCTGCTGCCCAAACTAAGTCGCCAACAAGGTTGCCTTGTCCAAATATGTCATCAAGCATTTGCCTAAGTCTGGGGTGCTCTGATTCATCACAAGAAACGAATATTGCACCATCACCTTTCAATAGATTTCTCGCTAACTTCAATCTTGGGTACATCATGCTTAACCAATCGGAATGATAGCGTCCTGCCGTTTCTGGGTTGGCTACCAAGCGTTGGTTGTACTCGTCTTTTTGTCCACTCTCTATGAGTTCTTCCTGGGCATCTTTGCTAAAGTTGTCTTTGTACACAAAGTCTTTACCTGTGTTGTAAGGTGGGTCTATGTAAATCATCTTAATCTTGCCCAAGTAGCTTTCTTGCAGTAGCTTGAGCACTTCTAAGTTGTCGCCTTCTATGTAGAGGTTTTCGGTATTGTCAAAATCTACAGAGTCTTCCCTTACAGGGCGTAGGGTTTTAGTAGTGGGTAGGTTAGCGGTAACTATGGCTTCTCGTTTCCCTGGCCACTCTAAACGGTAACGTTCTTTATTGCCTTCTACCACGGCATGGCTCAGCTCTTGTTTGAGTAGGTCAAAGTCTATGGCTTTGCCTTCTGCACCTTCCGTTACGCAGTTGGGGAAGAGGGCTGCTAACTTTTCAAAGTTTTGGTTTGCGAGGTCAGGGGAGGAGAGGTCTAGTTTATCTATACTCATAAGTGAATTGTGCTTGAGAGGTTATGCTTAATTTAGGCAAAATGCAATATTATACTTATCTGCTCTAAGGCATAATGGGTTGTTAGGAAAAGTTGACATGATGATGTCTTTTTTATTTGCATCCAAACCTATTTTAAGATTAGCTTTTAGTTGTTATTAGTTTTAATCACCAATTCTGGGTTGAGTTTTACAATCTTCTTTTGTTCTTTTTTCCAATTTTCAATAGCTACCTCTACTACTTCAGTTTGAGCTTTCAAAACTTGTTGCATTAACTCGTTGTTAGCAGCCATTTCAGCCTGTATTTTCTGTTCGTTTTTTTCAGAATTTATCTTTACCTGAGTATTGATTTCTTCATTGAGGTTAGACTGAATAAGCATCTGTTTAACTTTAGTCTCGTATTTGATTCTGTCCAGAATGTCATCATATGGACCACGTTCAGTCATCATTTTAAATAGAATTGGAGCAATTTCTATAAATATAAACATGATGGTTATTAACCATTTGGCTGTAGCTAGGGAGCTGTTTTCGGATGTAAGACTATCTAATGCTTTCAAACGCGCCATGAGTCCATCGTTTTGATCTTGCACCGTCTTTTGCTTTTGCGTTTCCACATTTGTGTACTGCCTTCTCTCTTCTATTCTTTCGTCTATGTTATCTATTCTATCATAGTCTGAAGAGTTAAGAGCACCATACTCTGCTTTTACCTTATTGTAGTCAGCTTCTGCATCTTCCGCTTTTTTCTTGAGGTCTTCATAATAACCACCTTTACCTCTTTTCCCACTAAACTTGCCTAGGTTCCATTCATCGTTTTTGTCTTTGTCTGCCTGAACCCAAGCCAATCTTTTTTCTTCAATAATGCGAGTACGATTTTGAATGTTGGTGTTTAGCTCAGTTCGCTCTGTTCTTAGTCGAGTTAGTATTGGGTCGTTTTCTCCAGACTCGATGATTTTGTTATTGGCAATAGATATTTGATTGCTAATCTCTGCATTGATCTCTTTTTCGAATAGCTTTAGTTCTAATGGGGTGGCAATAACAAACCCTAGTATCATTGCCATAGCAAGCCTTGGTGCAGCTTCTACTAGCTCTTGTCTGGAGATGGTTCTTTTACCATCACCTACGCCAAAAGTTGATACTATGTATCTGTCGAGATTAAAAATTAGTGCTCCCCAGAAGAGACCGAAAAATACAGAAAGCATTGGGTTTTTAAATGCTGTATTGAAAGCATAGCCCCCGGCAAAGCTTGCCATAAGGGCTGTAAAAACTATAGTGCCGCCAATTCCATAGTATTTGTTTTTTTCTGTTGGTACTTGGTCTAATATTTTGGCATCTGCACCAGAAGACCAAATAAAGAGGTTAAATAACGGCTCGAAGAATCGGTTGATTGTCTTAGACGGCTTGCTCATCTTTTTTTAATTTTTTCTTCATTAAGTTGAAAGTACTTTGAAACCATGACTCATCTGGTTGGTCACTAGCTGTTGGAATTACATCATTATTTAATTCAATAAATGTGTTCAGTTGAGTAGGCTCAATCAAAGAGGTCTCTTTAATCTCTAGCTCCGCAAAATCCTTAAAAGGAGGAATGAGGTTCACTGAATTATTAATGCCTAACTGTAGTTTTGTTCCCTTTAATGTTGCTCCTATTTCAATCTTTGGGGTTGGCACTAAAAGTTTGTCTATAATAGGTTTAGGAAAGGGGGCGGCTAAAAGTTCAGCAGAAGTTTCTCCGAAGAACCCATAAGCCGTTAGTTTAAAATTTGTCTTTTCAATTATATCTAAAGACTTACAGCCTTCTGGGGCTTGTTTACCTATAAAGGGAGTAATCTTACAGTGTTGAGCATTTTCTGTTAGCCAACTGACATCAATGTTTTGTATTCCTTTTTCGATATTTATCTCATATTTGAAATCAATGATTTTAGGCTGTGGAACTACAATTCTGACCTTTTTAGTTACTTTTTGACCAAAGCTTCCACATGCTATTAGTTCGTATTCTGTTGTTTTTTTTGGGTAAACTTGAATACTGTGTTGAGCAGGAAGTTCTTTTTCGTCCAAATCATGAATCTGAACCTTGTAGCAGTTTTCAGTCGTCCAATAAAGAGTAACTGGTTCAAGAGAGTTTCTTTCCGGTGTACTAGCTCTAAACGATAAAATTTGAGGTGGTTTCTTGACCACTTTAAGTTTTAATTCTTGCCTAATTGTTGAGACGTCATTAATCAGTGTGAGATTAATACGTCCATCTTCTTTCAATGAGAATTTACTGTTAGAGTTTCTGTAATCTTGTGCAATACCATTGATTAGCAATTGGTTGTAGTTCTGCAGGCTGAATTTTGCTTCTACAACATCAAACTCTGATTCAATTTCATTTTGGAGAATAGTAAAATGATTGACGTTAGGAGTGTTTTCTAATCTTTGATTTATATCTAAAAGTAGCTTCTGCCAATTATCTGGAGATGATCTTTGCGAAATTTTCTTTGCAAACCCTTCATTAAAAGTTTGCTCAAAAGTTTTGTAAAGTCTAGGTCCAAGTGCATCTGTTATTCCTTCAAAAATTTCTAAGACGTTTAAGTAATCTTCGTGAATATCGTTCCTAGCTAGAGGGCTTTGAGGGTCAATATTTGGCCACTTATTACTTTCTAAATATGCTTCTTTGGTTTCGGTATTAGCATCTTTTAGAAAGAAATAGGGAACAGTTGAATAGAGTAATTGAAATAGAGCGTTGGAGAGTACCCAATGCTCATTTAAAATACGATCTCTAGTTTTAAGTTCATCGCTTAGCGCATGGTCCTTTATGATACGCCTCCATTGTTTAGATGCCCATTGATTTAGAGCTCCAATTGTGTTAGGCTTCAATTGTAGATCGTGGTGGTAGCCACTATCAAAGTCTATTAAGGCTAAATGCTTACTAGTTGTGTTTATCCAGATAGCATCTTCTTTAAGGTCTGAATGAACGAATTTTAATTCTTCTAAGAATCTAACAATTCGAGCTAATTGATAAGCGTAAATAAATCTCTCTTCTAATGGAATGTCCGAAAAAGGGTGGTCGGTATCGTCAAGTCCAAAATCGAGATAGCCTAAGTTGTTAAGGTCAAGTATCAATAACCCTTTTACAAATTCTTGACTAATTTCATTATATCCTTCAAAAACCAAGAATGGCAAGCCTAAAAGTTCCGGCACTTCATTCAGGCAGTGGATGTTTGTCTTTTTTTCACGCCTTTTCAATTTATCATGTAAACTCTTAATGGATTCTAAACCATGGTAACTGTGTCCTTCATCTTTGAATAACTTTAGTAACAATTCATCATCGGATCCTAAATTTGTTTGTGTAACCCTATAAATGTTACCGAATCCACCATTAAATTCTGGTTCTCCTTTAAAATTGATAGAATGTAATTGCGAAACGTCTGAGGAGATAAAACCATCCAATGATGACACGTGAGTGATATTGATTATAGATTCAATCATTTTTCAGACTTCTGTAATGCTGTATTACTTTATCAGAAATAAGAACTCCCAAACTGGCATCATCTTCAATCATGTTTTGCGTGTTTAAATTGTTTAATGTGTTATCAATGAATTGGGGTAAATTTTCTTGAAATATTGAGGAGTCACAGTTTGCTTTCAGATGCTTGTCTAACTCGTTCAAAATAAAATGGATACAGTCAGATTCGTTGCGCCAGTACCTGCCGTCATCATCTGTAATTATTGGGTTAACCTCAAGACTATTTATACCATCGCTAAAAAGAAGAATAATATCTCCAGTAGGATTATTTAGGGACACCTGTATGCTTGATGACTGAAGTGTTCCAGGTGTAGAGTGTTTAGAGATATATCTTACTAGTTCCCCTTTTTTGGATACATGAGGGTTTAGTAGTTGGGTATATTGATAGATGTTTTCAGCATACTTTTTTGACTGGTAATCACCTTGTAGATGTATTATTCCTCCATTGCCCAAATAATTAATGCATGCTTCATTTTTTAAAACTTCAAGATGAATTAGTGTGGTTCCACCAGTAATATCCTGTTGTTTAATCTTTTGAAATATTTCGCTGTTATAGATTGGGAAATATGGTTTCTCTGAAGGGATAATATGTTCGGCAATGTATTTTGCAATACTCTCCGAACCATCTATTCCCCCGATTCCATCACAAATAGCAATCACTTTATGATTTTCAGTTGAGAAATCGCTAGCATCCTGCTTCAGTTTTATATTCAGTGTCCCTGCTGCTAAGTAGTACATTAATCAAGGAGTTTTGATACAACTGAAATACTTTTGATCATATGATTCCTAATTATTTCTGTATTTGTTGATGAGAGAAATAACTCAGGTTGGGTCACGAATTTTTTAAACTTCTCTGCATGTTTCTTATCGTAAGCTTGAGCTTCTTCAGGTGTACATGGGCTAGATTTATCAATTTCATCATTTGCCTCATCCCAGGCATAATAGGTAGTAGAAAAATCAATCTCTCTTTCAAAATATTGACAAGACATTTCGAATTTATCCTCCTTATGAATTTGGTCTATAACTTTTTTAGATAGTGCTCTATCATCAAAGCTGCCATCGGATAGGAGGTTTATTAAAACTTGGTGATCATTTGATTCATTATCGATACAGTATTGTCGTCCTATTGAGAAGGCTTCCTTTAGTGCACCTTCGGCAAAAGTGCCCCTTGGAGTTATTTTCCTCAATGGATTGTAGTCATTATTCTGATCTAGAGTTGTTATGTTTTGACATTCAATGTCGACTGTGAAATCATCAGAAAAATAGATAAAGCATAGATCGAAGCACTCTCTGTTTTTACTCCTGTTTATTCTATCCAGTGTTTCAGTAACGGAATTATGAACCGCTTGAGCCCTAGATATCCGTTCTTTTGTTTTCGCATTCATAGAATTTGAACCATCAATCACGAAGATTATTAGCTGATAAAAAATTCTAGGACGCTTTTTACTTAATGCTTTACTGAGTGTTGCTAGTTTAGAGCTACTCAAATTTATTTTGTCGGATATTTTCCTTTCTAAATCTTTTCCTTGATGCTTTATTAGATCAGACATAATGGTAATATTTCTGTTTTATCTCAGTTAATTCTATTTCTAAAGCTTTTTTCTGCTCTTCGAAATACTTGCTCCAATCATCTAGAGCACTTAATAGTTTATACACGTCCGAACTCAAGACTTCAGAGAGTTCTTGAATGGTGTTCTCGTACTTCAATATTAAGTGCTGTTTTTTCGCTCTGAGCATGACAAGCTCACTCTCTTGGATGTAATTTGATTTTAAAGCTCCGGCTTTTAAGTCACTTAATATTTCTTCAACCTTAGCTTTATTTTTCCTTGAGTATGCCTCATGTAAGCTATTGAAAACCCTGTTTGCTTCTTCTTCCGATTCAAAGATTTCTTTAGCTTTAGGTAGGTCCCAATGGCAAAGTTTAACAGCTTCTCTAAATGTCTCTTTGAGTGAGTTTTGATCCTCTACATTTAGGTGTTCATAGTTCTTTGCTTTCTCTTCTTTGAACTCAGATTGTGCATCATTCAACTCCTTCTCAAGATCATGGAAGGTTGTATCATTTTTTCCTCTTTTGGCATATTTCTCGTAAACCTTCTTTTTGTATTTTACCACTTCGATGATCAGTGGATTCAGTTCAATCACGAAATAATGATTCCATTGATCAATTAACGTCTCGGCTTCAAGTTTCTGTAGCTCAATACTTTCTATTTGGGCTGTTAAAAGCCTGATTTCACTGTTTAGTTGTTGTTTTTCAATTTCGGAAAGATTGAAAACCTGTGAGTTAGTTTTTATGAAAGTATCTATCTCAATTGATGCTTGATAGTAATCTCCAGCTTTTAGAAAGTCCGTTATCTTCTGAGTTTCGGCAAAATCTTGAATTTGTAGTATGTACTGATTGATTAAGCTGTAATCCTCTCCTTGAATTAAAGCCTTTATAATATTGAGCTTTTTAATTGTTGTGTTTAAAGCGAAAGGGGACGTTTCGTGGACGTAGCCGGCTACTTTTTTTAGTCGAAGGAACTCTTCTTCAAATGAAAGGACTCTCTCCCCATAACCTTCGACAAATGTTACCTCTTCGTTATTTTCAGTAAAGGCTCTATTGGTCCAATTAGCAGAGCCACTAATGACAATTCTAGAATCAATTATGCAAAATTTCATATGCATTAATTGATCATCAGAGCCTACTTCCGCGAAATAGCCTCCATTTTCATTTATGGTTTCATAGTGGTTTTTTGATTGCTCATTAAACTGGTGTTTGGTAATGATGACTTCGACATCTACACCACGTTTTTGAAGGGTTAATAGCTTTTGGAATAACTCCACTTCCGTAAACCAAGCTACTGCTATAACTACTCTATTGTTTGCGGTATTTAATTCTTTTAAGATGAGAGATTTTACATCTGTTTGTTTAGTGAAGTATGTTTTAATCATTGGTTGTGGGTTTATATAGCTATTTCACTCTACAGAAGTTATTGATTACTAGGTTTTATAGGGTAAGAGAATAGGTGAGTTAGGTGTGCATTTCTTAAGATTCAGTTAGGGTTAACCAATTATTTAACAAAGAGATTATTCAATAGAGCACCAGATTTAACTGTTCTTGTTTATTTGAATATTTCAATAGCTTTTTCTTCTGATGCATACTTATTGTTTTTCCATTATAAAAAATATGATTGGATGCAAAAGGTTACTTCTTAATCTCAATTAAGGCAAGTGAAAAAATCATAATTGATATTCAATATGTTTATTTAAACTTGACTCAGGCACTAAATTTTTTTGAATATACTTTTGATGATGATAAATGGCGTAAGAAGAGATGTGAAATACTAAACAGTTAATGTTTTTCATGAATGAGCTGTCAGGCATATATGAAAGAGCTGATTAAATTTTCCTTCGATACCTTTATTATATAGACCTTATGGACTTATGAGGTAGCGTAGACTAAATTTTTTTTTAAAAAAAATAGTGACCAATGTCTCACTTTTCCATACCACCTTGTTCAAATACCCCCCGGTAAGTCTGGCAATCCAAATACCCCGTGCCACATAAGAAGTTTCTATTAATTCCCGTAGAAGGGGAGATGGGTAGCAGTATTTAATTTCTTATTGAACTCTCAAAAGACTATGGTTAATCATTTGAATTAACCATTGACCAAAGAGTAGAAGTCAAATTTCCATTTTTTGTAAGAAGAAATACGCGCGAGCCTTTGCCTCCACCATATACACTGTTTTCCAGTGTATAGATTCGTTCTGATCCATGCTTGATCAAATATATAGCCCTTTTGAGAGATTATTGGTGGTAGTAGTTCATGAAATGTGCAGCGTTCATTGTCAGTTTTTATACATGTTTTAATCAATTCAACCGAATTTTTAACCAATTTAATAATGCCAAGAAAGAAAGATTTAGATTACCTCGACATTCAACTATTGAATGAATTGCTCAATGATGGGTCTCTTAATAATAATGAGTTAGCTAGGAGAATTAAACTAAGTTCAGCCCCTACCTTAAAGAGAGTTCAGAAACTAAAAGAGAAAGGGTTTATTAAGAAATATACCATCGAGCTAGGCTTTGAAAAATTAGGTCTGTTTCAAGAATTAATTCAGTTTGTTTTGCTGGATGAAAAGAAGAAAGATTTTGTTTTTCAATCTTTGTCCGAATTGCCATATGTGCTTACCGTTTTCGGTTCCTCAGTAGATTTTTATGGGAGCTATAACGTCTATTACTTACTGTGTTCAAGTAGTTTGAAAGTGAAGGAGAATACAGTATTAGATGCGGTTTCTAGAATAGAATACCTTCATGTTTCAGCTCACAAAGAACTTGTTGATTTGGAAGTACCATTAAAACCAAACCTCAATCCGTTTATTAATTTGAATTGGGAGTTGGATGCCTAGCTTGAACAAGTACTAATCTGTAAAAGAGTAAACTGCTTCAATACATGTCAGAATTATCAGAAAATTGACACCAATTATTAGTTTTCATACTAACAATGGTATTTAATGACAAGAGTGACTGAATTGAAGCAGTAATTATTATTTACGCTTTTTTGACATACTCTCCTTGTTTAATTTTATCATAGTAGTCTTCGTTTTTAAGGTACCGATAAACACCCCTTTCAGATAAACCTATTTCTTTAGATACTTCTACTGCCTCTTGTATATTAAAGGATTCGTTAAGCCCTTCATACAAACGTTTAGCCTGCCCATTTAATCTTTTGGTTGATGTTCCTTCTGGGAAGCTAATAGAGAATGCTGAAGATTTGAAGTAACAGCTAAGATGTAGAGCTCTTTTAACTGAGGTTATTGAAATTTGATGTAGCTGTTTATTATTGATTGAACATTCCAGTGCTTCGAGGATTAGGCATATTCTGAGCGTTATCAATTCTAGTTTGGCTAAGATACCTTTAGCTTTTTTGTTCGTACTTTGATTCAAATAGGAGGTAAGCATATCCTGATACCAGGTTAAAAACTCCATACCTTCTTCAGAAATTAATATAGATCGTGAATCTGTTTTGGAAGTAGCAAAATCGGTTTTTTGTTGGGAGTATAGATTGTATATAGTTTCTTTCCACAAGCTAGTAATCTCAGGAGAGAGGCTATATTTAATGCTTTTCCATGATTCCTTTTTTAGATCTTTTGGGTAAGCATAAATGAATCGATCGTAAAAACCATTTTCTCCCATTTTTTCAATCGCATTTCTTATAATATCGACCTGAATAGTTCCAATCACGCTTACAAAGGGGTTACCGACTAATATTGGGTCATCGGCTGCTCTACTCTTGTTTAAAGGTGTATTACTCCATATGCTCAACCAATACTCTATATCAGACCCTCCATTGTATCGGTTAAAGTTTTTTAACCAGCTGGCTAATTCGTCATTGTAAATACCAAGCCCATGCGAATTGTTTTCTAAGTATTTTATCACGGATTCGAATGTACTATCGCTTAAAAGCAATCCTTTAACCTTTGGTTCGGCTACCTTCTGTTTGTCTTCATCATTCAAACGATTATACTCTTTTTTCTCTCTCGAAAACTGATTGTGTAATTCATGGTGAATATTCATTAGTGGATCGAAAATGAATTTTAGTGGAGCAGATTTGTTCACTCCAGGGTCTCCAACTATAGCGCAGTAAAGTGAAGCGCTTTGAGTATATCCTTCCTTAACTTGGATGCGATATTTGTTTCCAAGAGCAATTGAGGCTGCAACAAGGATACTACAACCAGTGTAGTCGACTGGGAATAGTAGTGACTCTTTTGTATGATGAATTACTTTACTAATTCTATCTGGGAATGCATTTATCGGAAATAGAAGTTCAGAACTGTTAAACTCTTGTTTTAGTAATTCTTTAACCTCTTGATTATTAGATGGGTTGACATTGTTGTCAGTCATTGCAGTTTCTTTTTAAGCGCTACTTTTAAAATGTTTTTGGTGACAATTGGGTGTCACATTTGCACTATTTTCCTGTGGTGATCTTGTATTTTAAATCAGGCTGAATTTACCAGAGGTTATTTCTTAATCTGTTTTTCTCCCTAGATGAACACTAGAAATACCTCTATCATTTGGTATAATGATTCTGGTATTTGACTAATAGTAAATATGAAGGAGGTTAGAGCTGATTTACGCCTAGGAAACATCGAATATTAGTGCAGCCTAGGAATTTCTTTGCACTCAATATTAGATGGGCTTAAGACACCAATAGTGCCCAATGATTAATTTCTTGTTTGCTCTAGTTCGTACAATATGTCACTAACTCTTCGGTCTATAGAGCTTAGAGGTTGAATCGGATTTTTTAACATCCATTCTTCAAGCTCAGTTCTTCGAAAATAGATCCTTTTGCCAATAGGCTTATAATGAGGGATAGATTTGTTGGCAGTTAGTTTATATAAACTACTTTTCGCTAGTCCTGTGTATTCTACTGCCTCTTCTACGGTTAACACATTTTTGGTGTTAATTGTCGAACGTTTTACGAGCTCTTCTAATTGATTTAACATAAGTTTTGTATTAAACAATAAAATATTTCTTTTAAGCCTTGTTTTGGCTTTATTCTGATGCGAAATACAAAACAAAATTTCTCTTAAAAATGGTTAATGGTTAACGCTAATCGATTAACCATTTTTATTCCTCTATCAATTACCTAGCTATATGGTTATAGTCACTATAGAATGAGTTCCCTGTTGGCATTATTTTTCTAAAAAATGCAGTCCAATACTTTCTCATAAATTTGGACTTTAATATTCCTTTTATCTCCTTATATAAGGTGGTTCTCCAGGTATTGAATACCGATTTTGCACCGGGGTTATCTAGTAGTTCGACTTTTATAAAACTGTTTATTATCGGGTCGTTTTTCAAATACTCTTTTTTTTCTTCAGACAGCTCAATATTGTCAGACCAACTTTCTGAATTTGCTTCTGCTTTCAAAAATGAGTGAAGTCCGGTATTATAAGTTGTAAAGAAGGTTTTGAGGTTATTTTTTAATACTTCTGCTTGCTCTTGTTCTATTACACCTGACCCTTCTTTGGTGATTGAATTGATAAGTTTATTTATATGCTCATCTATCAATAGCATTAGTTCTTTCTGGTTTTGTTCGGAGATTTTAATCACTGAAGCTTCCTGTGCTATTACTTGACGTTTTGATTTGTTCATTTTAGCTTGAGGAATATTCATGAGAATTATAGAATCCCAGTTTACATATTTTGTATCTAGTCCATATCTTTTGATAAGGGCATTTAATATTGTCTCGGGATTATGAATCCCAGTGTTCTTTGTAATTATAGTTTCAATTAAGTCTCTTAGGAATAGATTATGGATTCTATAGAAATAAGAATCCAGTTGACTTAATAGAAAGATGTTGAAATGATTATTTTTTGCGAAATAAGGCTCACTATGACATCTAAATAATTCATAGTGCTCTAGCCTGTATTCATTGATTTTTCTAAGCTTTTCTTCTAAACCAATTAGAAAAATCTTGCAGTTCAAATCGCGATTTCTTTCGGTATTGAGTATTTCTTGATAGTCTGAAACTATCAATTCTTCGAGCAAGTATAGTTTTTGAATTAACTTCAGTTCCTCTATTGATCTGGGGGGATCATTCTATTGGTAGCAGTGATAGGTAGTTTTCGTTCTTGCAAAGCCGAGAACTCTTTAAAGCCTATTTCTGTATCTCTACTACTCAAATAAAGATGGTATTCCCAATCTTCAATAACTTGATGAAAATTGTCAGTAACATTGTCTGTCAATTGAATAGAGCATATATCGTTTATTTGGAGACTTTTTAGAACTTCTTGCTCGCAATCTTCATTCGAAATAGCTAGTTCAAAAAAATTGTTTAGTTCATTTAAGTGTCTCATAGTTCAAGCTTTTCGATTGCTTTCTTTTTCTTGTCATCGATTACCTTAGAGTAAAGCTCTGTGGTTTTTATATGCTTGTGACCGAGGTTACTTTTAACCGTATATAAGTCGGTTCCTGTTGTGATTTGCCATGTAGCATTAGTATGTCTTGCACAATGAAAAGTAATCTTCTTATCAATATTTGCTTCAGATATCCAGTTTTGCAGATTATTCACTACGTGTGAATAACTCAGGGAGTGAAAGACCCTACTGCTTTTCTGAGGTATGCTCATGAGTAGGCTTATTGCTCCACTAGCCAAGGGAATAACTTGAAATCGATTGGTTTTTTTAATTCTGAGTTTCAGCTCTGGATTTCCTTCTTTCAAATACTTGATGTCGCTCCATTTAAGGTTTTGAATATCTGACCACCTTAAACCCGTAAAACATGAGAAAAGAAATGCCTCTTTCAGTAATGGGATGGAGCAACCTTGCTGCTTTAATTTTTTCAACTCTTCAATCCTTAAAACTCCCTTTGGGAATCACCGTCTTTGAACCCTTGAATATTCAAGGAAGGATCTTTCGTTAATATACCTTGTCTAACTGCTTCCTTTAAAGCTGCTTTGAACTTAGCAAAATAAGACTGCTTACTGTTTTGAGAGAGGCGTTGCTTGTTTTTTGTAACTAATTCTTTGTCTAAGTATTCTTTGAAGTTTAAAACAAAGGTTTGGTTCACATCTCTAAAAAGAAGCTCTCCATTGTGGAAATTTTGAAGGTGTTTCTTCATGCTCTTCCAGTTACCCAAGTTCCCCAAACTATCACTTTTTTTCCTTAGAAGCAGATCAAGGTATTTGTAAAAATCAAGCTTTTGATGAGTGTCATCATTGAAGCCGAATTCTTTGTTTTTGACTTTAATTAGATATTGAGATTTTATTGCCTCTGCAAGCTCTTTGATTTCTCTGTTATGCTTTCTTTCGGTAGGATTTTTGGGTTTACTGAAAAGATAAAGCCCCGTAGATTTTCTTCTACGTTTTTCACCTGGAAGGTTGAATTCGAGATGGATATAAATTTTACCTGTCCCTTGGTCTTTTTGTCTTAATATTATACTCATTAAATAAAAATTCTTTCTAGACGTTTTTTAGATATAATTACCCTCCCTTTAAATTTTAAAGCAGGTATTCTACCATACTTAATGTTTCTGTAAACTGTCATTCGACTCATTCCTAGTAAGCCGCAAACTTCTTTAATACTTAAGTATTCTTTAGTGCCTATTTCATTTTCATAGTATGTCTTTAAATCACTAGGAGCTTTGTCTGCCATCTGGATTTTCTCCTCTCTCTTTCTTTTCTTATAAGCTTTTTTAGCACAGTTATCTCCACAATATTTCGTCACCGTAGTTTTCGCAATAAACTGTTTACCACAGTGCTGACATACTTTACTGACTCTTATATTACTGCTCATATCAATTGTTATGAATTGAAAGTATCATTGTGTACCACAGTGTATCAGGATGTATCATAATCTCTCCCCATGAGTCTGACTAATCTCAACCTTGGGTGTAGATATCAAAAATAGGTACAAATTAGGTACAGTGATTTGGTCGAAATGGGAAAATAAATTTTCTCAATTAGAAAGAATATAGGTCTCAGGGTAGTTATAATGCCAAATTTGAAACAAACGGAAAAAGCATTACTTCCCGATACAGAAAAATGAATATATTGATTATCAGTTAGTTGTAAAATTTTAGCAACCAAATAGCAACGAGGGGCTAATTATTTTCCTACACCATATTCCAAATAAAGGAAAACAAAGGTAATTATTTCAACTTCAGAAACTCCCAATAGGTATAAGCGGTTAAAGTCAAAACATTCCGATCTATGTTCGGCTGACAAACCACTAACACAGTACTAAATCGAGGCTATTAAGGTGGGCACTAACCCTTTTCCCCTATAACCTCAATCCAACCGAACAACGAAGTACGTTCGCCCGAACTAGCTACATCAATATCGGCTTAACAGCCCGCGAACCTTACGGTCACATGGTAGCAAACCGGTCGAACCGTGCGGTTATATGGAAACCTAACCGGCTGAACAATCTTGTTTAAAGCGGTTAAAACCGTATTTTCCAACCTAAAGCTAGCTGGTAAACTGTAAATAGGGCACTAAATGACAGCTATTAAGGAATCACATTACTCCGTTTTCCTCAAAAACTTCTTCGAGACCAACAACGAAGTACATTCACCCGAACAAACTATTCTGAGCTTAGCTGAACAGCCTGAACTGTTCAGTCATATGGTGGCGAACCGGTCGAACCATCTGGTCTAAAGGGGATGAGGCTCCGTTTCCCGCCCTGAAACGGACTAACTTTTTCAGAAGTCGATTAAGAGTTTGATAATGCTGTTTTGGATGAACGTAATTGGTGAAGACAACCGTTGGTTTGATCTTACCCGTAGAGAATTGGTAGAGTTGTTAATGACAGTTTATACCCTGTTAATAAGAACGACTAAATACTATCTGAGCCATTGGTGCAGGTAGAGATATCTGAGGGACTTCTACAAAATATCGGGTTACAAGATTGCATTACTTTAAAACCTTTCGCTTAAACCACTAATCAACCCTTATTCTAAGCCCATCCGAATCCTTAACCATATGGTAACATGCCTCCGTGGGTGCTCAATACTTAATGATGCACTATCCTTATAAAACCTCGTAAAAATGAAAACACAAAACTTCTTTTTCTCAGCTTCTCGCTTTTCAATGGCGGTCGCATTTATACTCTTTTCAAGCACTGTTCTATGGTCACAAACGTATTCAGGCTATGGGACTGGGACGAATCTGGATCGTTACACTATTAATAGCGATAACTCTAACAATATTTCCAATTTGCGGATGCAGACGGGAAGTACTGCCTTTAGTATTTATAATGATGGTCCTATTCTGAATTTCGCTTATGACCCAAGCTCCAATCATAGTGCATTTGGTACCTATGGTATTATGACGTTGACTTCGTATCCTACGTTGCGAGTTGGTATAGGCACCTATACTCCACAGGCTAAACTTCATGTTAAAGTGTTGGACGATCAAGACGGTATTGTCATAACAAGGCCTGGTGTTAATTATGCAGGTGGACTTTACTTTAATTATAGTGATGGGGGCGATTTTACTGCTGGCATTCAGGCTGATAGGGATTTAGGAGGCACTAACAATGGGGGATTACAATTGATGGCCGCTAATGCAAGACCCATTCAGTTTTTTACTAAAGGGGTAAATTCAGGGACTTTACTGTCTAATACTCAGGAAGTAATGCGAATTAATGGAAACGGTAAAGTTGGCATTGGTACTAGTAATCCTGAAAAGAAACTTCATGTAATGGGAGGGATTATTGCCGAGAGTAATGGTGTTAAAGTAGCGAATGGTAGTGCTGTGAGTGGTGGAGCATTTATAGGTGCTTTGAACGACAAAACCAATATTGCTGCCGGAGGATATGTGAAGATGACTATCGCAACCAACGGTAATGTGGGCATTGGCGACCTTAATCCTCAGGAAAAGCTGGCTGTGGCCGGAAGCCTAAAAGCCAATACCATGAAGTTGGGTACTGATGTTTTGGTGAATGGTACGGTGCTTACAGTTGATGGGGCGGTTCATATTTCCCCAGAGAATACAACTCCTATTCCTTTTAACACCGGAGAATACCTTTCTGAATACTTGCTATGGGTTGAAAAAGGAGTGGTAAGTGTTGATTATGCCATATCTGACCCCGATGCATGGGATGATACTCCGGATTATGTATTCGAAGAAGATTATCAGTTGAGCTCTCTTATTGAATTGAAACAATATGTAGCTGAACATAAACATCTGCCAGGAATACCAGGTATAGCTGAGCTTAAGAAAAAGAACCACTATCAAATCCATGATATGTTAATGGGCCAATTGAAGAATATTGAAGAGCTAGTCCTTCATACCATTGAACAAGAAGAACAGCTTGAGACTCAAAATGAGGAAATTCAAGAATTGAAATCCAGACTGGAGGCTTTGGAAGCATTGGTAAAAAGGACCAAATAAGTTTCATATGAAGTTTACAGGGATTCTAACAATGAGCCTGATTGGTCTGATCTGTCTCAATCAATTAAATGCCCAAACGAGAACTTTCGTTTTTGAGCGCCAGCTTGATGTAAGTCAGGCACTGTCATTGTCAAACAGAGACAGTAATGAATTTGGAATATTTGGAGACGCAAAATCCGGTAATATTAAGGTTACCATGTTCAATAAGCCAGATTATTCTCAAGGCAATGTTTCAGCAGGGCTAATTTATGGTACTGAGTTGGTCCATTTAAACGGGCAAAGCACAATGACCAATTGGGAGGTAGATAATGAAGCACCTTTCTATTGTGGCGGTTTTTGGGGGATACCTTGGTTTTGTGGAGGTACCAGTTATACTATCTGGTCTAACCAATGGTATCCTAAAGTAATACCGCGTTATGCGCAAAGGGGGGCTCAATTACAGGAGTTTGTTACTTGGAGAGCCAGTAAACTGGATGTTAAAATAGTGGTGGAGTTTTTTAATGAAGCTTTGCCAGTGGATATCCAGAAAATTAAACTACCAGGAGTCCAGACTCTGCAACTGAATGATTTTATAGAGTTTAATGGTGACTATTCTGGGCTATTTAATTCAAACCATGATATTACTGTTGCCTCTCATCGCGGGTACTGGGAAGAGGCTGGGGTAGTACAAAACTCTATCAACGCCATAGATGCCGCAGCCAATATTACAGGCATGGATTGGATTGAATTGGATATTAGAAGTACTAAGGATAAACATCCCATTTTGTTTCATGATGATCAGCCACAGAAAATACTTCGCGATATTTCGAGCACTTATCCAACCTCTTCTGTTTATGACCTTACTTGGAATGAGATTAAAAACTATTACTTATATGATCGTTTCAATCAACAGTCATCTGAAAAACTTTTGGATCTAAATGGGGCCTTTACACACATTGCTAATGAAAATATTACCCTGCCGATCAATATGGATATTGGGATACCTGCTCAGGTTCCTCAAGGAAGTGGCAAAGTGAATGGACAGCCATTTTTCGATGCTGTATTTCTCAAAGCGATAGGACTGGCTATAGAGAAAAACATCCTAGATAGGATTGTCTTTAAGGGTAAATACGCTTATGATGACCCCATTTGGAGAAGGGTAGATAGTGTTTTGGTGCACCATAGCGTTCGTCAAGGTGAGAAGTTGATAAGTCCGAAAATAGCGTATACACCAAAACTTGGAGAGGAAATACCTTCTTTAACAACTTATTTTTATGATTGGATGGCTGTGAAGGATGGTGTCAAATCTGTTCCTGGTATTTCGGTTGAGGGGATAGAAATCAGATTAAAAAATGAGCCCAATGGGGATTCTGTAAAGAGTTTCCTGCTCATGGCTATTTCTACTGCCCAATCCCATGGACTTAAAGTAGGAGTGTTCTCAGAAGCACCTTCTACTTGTGAAGGTTACTGGACAAAAGGAGCTAAAGAGAGATATATCAACTTCGATGAGGAGAAGCGAAATAACTTTGAATGGCTTATAGGCAAGGGGTATGATTACATCATTACAGATTTTCCGAAAAACCTGATTGAATTTCGGGACAGAAACTCGGGAAGCACCGTTCCTACTAGTTTTCCAAATTATACGCCTATTGCTAACGGTTTGGATAAGAGTTCTTTAGAAAATGGTTTCTCAGTCAATTTCAAGGCTATTCCAGCTAATATCAAGAACAAAGTGTTGGTAGAACTAATGGGGCTTGATAAAACGGTTTACTGGCGACTAGGTGCTAATTCTGAAGGTAATTTGTATGTAACAAGGTTTGTTGAAAATGGTACTGAAGATTATTATTGGAATACAACATTCTGGGAGCCGGAACATACGCCTTTTAATCATTTGACTAGTGAGGTTTATTTCAATATTGTTCAGGAAAGTGGGCAGATGAGGCTTCATGTGGCAACACCCGATGGCAAATTCGATTGTATGTACTCTGATTATGGATTAGAGGATTATGTACTTAATCATATAGCATCAAACCCAGATTTAAACTTTGTTTATAATAGTGCGGTGATGAGCCACCTCACATGGCAAGGAAATGCTCTCTGCAGGACTGATGCCTTTAAAAAGGCCATGGATGATTACTTTGATCCTGACCCTACTCCAGAGGATGCTTTTAGCTTACTTAACCATACAAACCCCTTTCTAAATGTTTCGGATTTTCCTAATGACAGTACAACCAATAAAAGTGATCGGGATAGATTGGGAGGTTGTACATATTATCAGGATATGCTTGGTTTTGGAAGCGGTGGGTCTTCACAAAATTATGAGACGATGGCTTTGGTAAATAAAAAACAAGAGCCTGATTTGACTACTTATGATATTTACCCTAATCCAAGTTCAGGTATTGTCAATGTGCAGCTAGAATCGGGGTTTGAGGAAGGGCTTTATGAATTTAGTTTGTTTGACCTTCAGGGACAATTGGTAAGCTCTAAAAGAATTAAGTCAAGAGGAGGGGAAATAATTGAGTGGGATTTTAATAGCGAAGGAGAACAACTACCCAATGGCGTTTACTTGCTAAAAATTATCGGTATGGGCAGGGTATATAGCCAAAAGCTTATTATAGACTGCGGATGCGAATAGAGGTTCAACTTAACAAACGAAGGCCACATAAATAGTGGCCTTTGTTTGTTTAATCCTGTGCTAAGTTAAATGAAAGAACGGGTAAAATATTTTACTTAAAGGTAATTATTATACAACTCAAAGCCTTTGAATTATATCCGCCAGAAATTCTACTTTAATGAAAAAATAGTGACCGAGGATCAAAAAATCATGCTGGCCATAAAAGCTGGCAATGAATCAAGTTTCGAAGAAGTTTACAACAGATTCTGGGAACCACTTTTTGTTTCTGCCCGAAACGTACTAGGTGATGAAGAAAGTGCCAGAGATATTATTCAGGAGGTCTTTCTAGATTTCTGGAATCGAAGAGAGAGTCTCAACATACATAATTTGGGAGGTTACTTATATCAATCTGTTAAGTATCAGGTCTCCAGAAAGTTAAAAGACAGGCGGCTTACAGATCTTCAATTGGCTGTAGTTGATCAACTAAGTATAGATAACTTAGATACCGAGCAAACTGTAAACCTGACTCAGTTAAATGAAGCCCTCCAACGTAGTCTCCAGAAACTACCAACACGTTGCAGACAGGTCTTTGAATTAAGTAGGTTCGAAAACATGTCGAACAAAGAGATTGCTGAAAAACTCAATATAAGTGTTAGTACCGTGGAGAACCAGATCAACAAAGCGTTAGGTCTACTCAAAAGCGAAGAGTTGTTAATAGGCCTGTTTTTGATGCTATTTAATAGCTAATTGTTATCTGTGTTACGAAATCATTAATTCATCTTTTTTGATCAAATTAACATAGGTGCCAACACCGCTAATCTGCACTCTATTCATGAAAGGCGTAAGCCAAAAGAATTATAGTGAATGAAATCTGAAGAATTTAATAGAATACTTCATCGAGTTGTCAGCAAGTCTGCCTCCAAACAAGAGTCAGAGATTTATGAGACATTTTATGAAGAGTTGCAGAAGACGGATTATACCGTTGACGAAAAAGAGCGAGAGATAATTTGGTTCAGAATACAAAAGTCCATGTCTCTACCTAAAGTAAAGGTTGTAAAGTGGCCAGCCCAGCTCTATAGGGTGGCAGCAGCATTGGTTTTGATTGCAACCTTTGGTTTAGTGATAAGCAAGGTGCTCAATAATAAGTCTCACTTTGTGGAAGGGGAAGCTTTTTACGCAGAAGAAATACTGGAGTTGAAGTTACCTGATGGAAGCAGCGTGGTCTTGAACGAAGGTAGTAGCCTAACATACTCAGATGGGTTTGGGCTTGACAATCGAAACCTCTCATTAGAAGGTGAGGCTTTCTTCAATGTAGAACGAAATGAACAACTACCCTTTAAGATTAAATCTGGGGAGCTTACAACCACTGTTCTTGGTACATCATTTAACGTAATGGCCTATAGAGGAGAAGTAGCTAAGGTAACGGTGGTTTCTGGCAAAGTGAATGTAAAAAATGCCGATAGAGAGTTGGTATTAACCCCAAATGAGCAAGCCATAATAGTTGACGGAGGGCTTACAAAGCAAAAAAATGTAAATGCTAGTATGTTCTCGAGCTGGAAGGATGGCAGATTGATAATTCCGGATTTGCCTGTAGATGAAGCTTTTAATCGTATTGGGCGTCATTTTGATGTACAGGTTAGGTTTGGTCATTCTACAAACAATTATAAAGGATGTTTGCTCCATGGTAGTTTTGAAGCAACAGAGTCAATGGATGCTATTTTGGAAGGACTCTCGTTTGCTTACCCAGGTTTACAATATGAGTTTACTGAGGGTAGTATTTTAATCACTTCATTTTCATGTGATTAACCGATTTTAATGGTCTGGTTAAACAGGCCCCACTAAGATAAAAGTTTAAAGATTTTAGAATAAGAACTATGCGTTTTAATGCATTAATGGCATCGCTTTGCCTTATTTTTTTCCTCTTACTTTCCATTAAGGGGGGCTATGGGCAAACAACCTTAGACTCAGCATTGCAAGGGTCAGAGTTAGTATTGGAAAAGAACCAATACAGCCTTACAGAATTAATTGGACAGATTGAACGGCAGACCTTTTTAAGGTTTGTTTATAACCCAGGTGCGATTAAAGGAGTGCCATTGGACTTTCCTGAAAAACGATATCCTATAAAAGTGGTGCTTGACGAAGTTCAACAGAAAGGGATAGCCTTTAAGCGAACAAAGAACACCGTTTATATGAGGGTAAAGGAGCAATTAAGCTCAACAATTGATATTAACGGTAAGGTTTGGGATGCTGAGTTTGATGAACCACTTGCAGGAGCAACCGTACGTGTTACTAACTCTGCTATTGGTGTTATAACTGATGGTGATGGTGAGTTTCATTTTCCTTTACCTGATAGCCTTATCGGTCAAGAATTAAACTTTTCCTATGTGGGATATAAAGAGCAGACTAGAAAAGTTGTGCCGAACCATGTCTATGAGGTGTACTTAGAACCAAAGGTTGAGGATTTAGATGAAGTGGTTGTTGTGGGCTACGGAAGTCAAGTTAAGAGTGATTTAACTGGTGCTGTTGCTAAGGTTGATGGAGAGTTAATCAGGTCAAATCCGCAGGCTTCTCCCGTACAGGCTATACAAGGCAGAGTGGCAGGTGTAGATGTTGTTTCTCAGTCCTTTGCGGCTGGTCAAGAGTCTACCGTAAGAATTAGAGGAGAAAGATCAATCCTTGCATCAAATGACCCTTTGATTGTGCTGGATGGAATTCCTTTCGAAGGAACGTTAAATGATATCAATTCTAATGAGGTTTCTTCTGTTGAGATACTGAAAGACGCTTCATCTACAGCAATTTATGGTTCTAGGGCGGCAAACGGAGTTATTATTATAACAACTAAGAGAAGTAATACTTCTGGACTAAGTATAGATTTATCCACCTACTATGGAGTTACTTCCGCTGCCAATAAGGTGGACATGATGAACCCCGAAGAGTTTATTCAATTTAGAAGAGAGGCCGAAAGAACGCGCTTTAGGTTGGATGAGTTGCCTTCAATAGAAGACTCATTTGCTCCCTTTGAATTAGAAAGAATTGAAAAAGGGGAATCTACTGATTGGCAAGATCAAGTTTACGGTCAAGGAGCAATTCAAAATATCAATGTTTCAGTTGGTGGCACTATTGACGACAAAAAGCAGTACTTCTTTTCTGCGGGCTATTTTAAGGAAGACTACCCAATTGAAAATGTAGATTTTACGCGCTATAATGTGCGCTTTAATTTTGATAGTAACCCCTCCGAAGGGCTTGAGTTTGGTACATCTACATTTATATCGCAGTCTAAAGGTAATAGTGGAGGTTTTGGTGGAACAGATGGCTTGGATCAGGTATATAGAACCGATCCATTAAGTTTGGTAAGAGACGAAAATGGAGATTTATTATTTCAGACATCCGAAGATCCTCTCCGTTTCAATCCGTTATTCAACACCTTAAAAGAGAATTCAGTTGATGAGGATTTAAGGACAAGGATATTTCCAACCTTTTATTTTCAATTAGAACTTAATGATAACCTTTATTATAAGGCCAACCTAGGGGGCGATATTAGGTTAAGAACTCAAAATGAGTTTAGAGGCCAATATGCCACATCACAAAAAGGGGAAGTAAACTATGTAGAGATTACAAAGCGGGAATCATTAGGCTATACTTTTGAAAACATACTTCAGTACGATCAAACTTTTAATGATCATTCGCTGTCCTCAACCATGCTATTCAGTTTGCAAGAAAAGCAACAGATAGTATCCGTTATGCGTGCCAATCAGCTTAACCAAGCACCTGAAGTTACATTTTTTGGAATTGGTGATGCTGCACAAATCCCAGTGGTCAGCAATACCAAAGTTGCTTCGCAGTTGGTTTCATCTATGCTAAGGCTTAACTATAAATACAAAGGTAAATACTTGGCTACGCTTACTGGTAGGGCAGATGGGTCTAGCGTTTTGGCCGATGGTAACAAATGGGCGTTTTTCCCATCTATGGCAGTGGCTTGGAATGTTCATTCAGAACCGTTTTTTCAAAGCCAACGAATTGTAAGTGATTTAAAAATAAGAGCCAGTTATGGCATTACGGGTAATCAAGCCATAGACCCGTACGATTCGCAAGCAGGACTAAAGGGGACCGATTACTATTTTGGTGATGAAGACGGAAGTGGCTTCGAATCATCGTCCATTGCTAATATGGATTTGGACTGGGAGCGCACAAAACAGTTTGATATAGGTGTGGATGTTTCGTTTTTAAATGGAAGGCTGAGAACTACACTAGATTACTACAGTGCCAAAACAACCGATCTGCTTTTTGAAAGAAGGATTCCTTTAATTACAGGTTTTGAAAGCATAGTAACCAATATAGGATCTACCCAAAACAAAGGTATAGAAGTGACAATTGGGGCAGACTTGCTGGATGGTCAGGATTTTGAATGGGTAATGGACTTAAACTTTGCTAAGAATACCAACAGAATTCTTGATTTGTTTGGAGATACCTCTATCGATGATATTGGTAATAATCTATTTATTGGCAGTCCTGTACGGGTTTTTTACGACAATGTGTTTAATGGTATATGGCAATTAAATGAAGAAGAGCTGGCTAATGAATACGGAGCCGATCCTGGAGATATTAAACTGGTTGACTTAAATAATGATGGTGTAATTAATGATAATGATCGCCAGGTCCTAGGTAGTCAATTGCCTTCATGGACTGGCGGCCTGTATTCAAAATGGAGTTTTAAAGGGGTTGACTTAAGTGTCTCGGTCAGTACAAGGCAAGGTTTTTTGGCTAAAAACGAGTTTAAGGATAGGTACAATACATTAAGGTCGAGAGATGGAAATGTTGCCATCAATTACTGGACACCAGAAAATGCTTCGA
This sequence comes from Roseivirga pacifica, assembly GCF_900111145.1. Lineage (GTDB taxonomy): Bacteria > Bacteroidota > Bacteroidia > Cytophagales > Cyclobacteriaceae > Roseivirga > Roseivirga pacifica. The sequence goes on along the minus strand of NZ_FOIR01000002.1, from coordinate 652,649 downwards.
ATGTGGCACCTAGACCAAATAGTGACGACCAACCTGATAATCTGAGGGTACTATCAATAGAAGATGGCTCTTTTGTTAGAGTCAGAAATATCACGCTTGGCTACACATTTCCGAGGCGGATATCAAGAAAATTGTTTCTCAACCATGTGCGGGTTTATGTAATGGCTCAGAACCCTTTTCTTTTTACAGATTTTGAAGGGTTAGACCCTGAACAACCAACATTTTCTGGCGATACAAAATTCGCACAAGCCGCTAACACTAAACAGTTTATTACAGGATTGTCAATTAAATTTTAATGGTCAACATGAAATCAATAAAACTTTTGTTGCTCGTAGTTTCAGCTCTTCTAACATTATTTGCTTGCGAGAGCTTTCTGGAAGAAGTGGACCCCAATAGAGTTACAGCGAATAACTTTTTTACGACTCCGGTTGGTTTAAGAGATGCTGTAGATGGAGTATATGCACCTATGAGGGATTGGATAGGGTTAGAGGAGCACTATACCTTTACGGTATTCGGAACAGATACTTTTACCGAGGCAGCCGATGAAAGCTCCAGTTGGTCTAGTAAGCAGTTTAACCGATATAACTCTGATTTGAACCCTCTTTCAGAGAAAATTGAGCTTTTATGGGAGGTGTGCTATAGAGGCATTAATAATGCTAATACTGCCATTAATAGATCGCAAGAGGTAGATATGCCCGAAGCGGAGAAGAACGACCTGCTTGGTCAAGCTCGGTTTTTAAGGGCGTACTACTATTTCTGGCTAGTGAGGAATTACGGTAGTGTACCTATTAAGTTGGATGAAACTGTTGGGGTAGAAACTGGTTTTTCAAGAAACTCAACTGACGAAGTACTGACGAGTATTATCGAGGATTTAGAGTTCGCGGCAGCAAATTTAAGCACCAACCCGGTACAATTTGGTAGGCCAAGTACTTGGGCTGCACGAAATTTTTTGGCCTTGGCGTATTTAACCAGAGGTAGAGACGCCTCTGATTATCAGCGTGCATTTGGTAACGCTCAGGAAGTTATCAATCGAAGTCCACACAGATTGCTTTTTGACTATGCAGACCTCTGGAAGTTAGAGAATCAGGAAAATAATGAAGTTATCTGGTCGGTGCAGTTTTCTAGTATTGAGTCTAATAATGGAGGCGATGGTAATAGGGGACACTTATTTTTCTTGATGGAATATGATTTGGCCAAATACCACATGGAGCGCGATGTAGAAAATGGTAGACCTTTTAAAAGATTTAGACCAACTAATTATTTGCTAGAATTGTATGAAGAAAACGACCCTCGATTCAATGCGTCATTCAAGAATGTATGGTACTGTAATAGTGAGGCCAGACTACCTAATGATGGCAGTTTAGCAATTGGTGATACGTGCATTTATTTGCCAAGAACTCCACTAACAGATGCAGAGAAAGACGTAAAACCCTATACAGTAATTAATCCCGATGAATATGATTCACGCACCTTTCCTTCTTTAAGAAAGTTTGATCAACCAGATAGAGTAGATCAATCGGATAGAGATGGCTCTCGAGACTTTATAGTATTCAGGTTGGCAGAGACATATCTGATTGCAGCCGAGGCCGAGTATAGGCTGAATGGAGGTGGTTTGGATTACCTAAATGCGGTAAGAAGAAGAGCAAATCAACCTGAACTTACAAGTATTGATATTAATGTCATTCTTGATGAAAGAGCAAGGGAATTGGCCGGAGAGGGTAAGCGCTGGTTCGATCTAGTGCGGTCAAACGCACTTGTAGAACGTGTGAGACAATACAATCCAGTTATAGCGGCTGAAAACATAGATGTACACCATGTGCTTAGGCCGTTGCCTCAGTCAGAAATTGATATTGTAGACTCTGATAACTTCACACAGAACCCAGGCTACTAAATCATGAAAAAATATAGTCTAAAAATTATTGCCACTTTGGTGGCCTTGGCAACTATTGCCTCATGTAAAAAGGACCAAACCAATATTCCACCTATTGCGGAGTTTACAGTTGGCTCTGAAATAGTGAAAACAGGCGAGCTATTAGTGCTTACGGAGTCATCTTACGATGTAGATGGTAATATTTTGGACTGGCAATGGGAATACGGAGATGGAAGAACTTCAAAGGAGCAAGAACCATCTGTTGCTTACAACAAAGAAGGAGTTTATGAATTAGCACTTACAGTTGTAGATAACCATGGGGAGGCAGGTTCAACTTCCACTAGCATAACTGTAGAAAACGAGAATGTCGCCCCTGCACTAGCCTTTACTATTACTGGGGCGCGGGTAATAGATGGCAATAAATATGATGTAGGAAGTACATTGGTTTTTGAAGACCAATCAACCGATGAGGATGGAGAAATAGCTAAATCAATTTGGACAATTTCTGAGAATTCTATTGAGAGTTCAAAGATTGAAAAAACATTTAATCTATTGGGCGAGGTGGAAGTATCCCTAACGGTAGAGGATAATGAGGGGCTAACTTCTGATACGAGCTTCGTTTTGAACTTTTCTGGCTTGGAATTAGAGCCTTGGCAACCCGGGTGGCTCGATATACATCACATTAATACCGGTCGTGGCGATGCTACCTTCCTTGTTTTTCCCGATGGTACTAATATGTTATTCGATGCAGGCAATAAGTACATGCCTGGAGATAGTGAACCTGACTTCTCTGTTCATCCAAACAATAGCAAAAGCCCCGGGCAGTGGATTGCCAGTTATATAACTCGTGTTACCGAACATTACAGATCACCAAGTATAGATTATGCCGTAATATCCCACTTTCATATTGATCATATGGGGAAGATCAATGATAGTGCCCCGCGCTCTCAGGTTGGTCCATATAGGCTGTCTGGTATTACTCAGGTTGGAGATTTACTACCAATTGAGTATTTGATCGACCGAGGCTACCCAGATTATAACTTCCCAGTTGACCTTATAAAGTATCGCGATGACATTAAAAACTATGTTGACTTTCTGAAGTATCAGAGGGATAATAATGGTTTGATTCCTTTGGTATTTAAGGTGGGGGCAAACAATCAATTCCCTTTGCTTAAGACCCCTTCTGCTTACCCACAATTTCATGTGCAAAATGTTTATGCCAATGGTGAAATCTGGACAGGAGGTAATGCAGAAACCCGTCACCTGAATTTTGATCCCCCTCTGGTAGATAAGAATGGAGACTGGAACGGGAATGCACTAAGTATAGCTCTTACTGTTAATTATGGTTCATTTTCTTACTTCACAGGAGGTGACTTAACTGGTGAGAATAACTTTCCTGATTATGATATAGAATCCGAAATAGCTCAGGTTTTGAACCCAGTTGGTGCTATGGCGCTCAATCATCATGGCTATAAAGATGCTACCAATAATAATTTAATGAGGGGGCTAAGTCCTCGAGTAATTGTGCAACAGGCTCATAATAATGCACATGTAAATGGAGAGGTTTTAGGAAGGATAAGAGCTTATGGAAAAGCAGACCTCTTTGTTTCTAACATGAGTGATTTCTATGAAAGTAATGCTTCTGTAACCAGCAATTTCAAATCAACCTCAGGCCATGTTCTCATTAGGGTTAGCCCAAGTGGAGATGAATTTATGGTTTACATACTTAATGATAATAGTCCAGAATTTCCGGCCATTAAAGCTTTTGGCCCATACACAACCAATTAGTATTAGATGCAACCAAATTATAAAACAATGAAAACAAACCTTATCATGAAAAAGCACTTATTATTGCTTGTTTTGGGGCTCATTATTGTAGCCTCCTGTAAAAAAGAAGATCCTGAAAATATTCTGCCAACGGCTTCATTTTCCATTAGCTCTTCAGCACCAGAAACCGAGGAGACAATTTCGTTTACAGATCTATCTACTGATAGCGATGGAGAAATTGAATCTTGGAGCTGGGACTTTGGAAACGGGAGTAGCTCTACGGAACAGAACCCGAGTACAATTTACACTGACCCTGGAAAATACACCATTTCCTTAACTGTAACAGACAACCGAGGCGGTGTTGGTACTAAAACACAAGAGTTAGATGTTATTGATGGAAACCAAATTCCTAATGTTGCTTTTGGAATCGCTGCTACATCAAATATTATTGAAACTACAGATGGACTGCTTTATGGCGAAACATCTACTGATTCCATTTTCTTTAAGGGAATGGAATTGAACTTTACCGATAACTCTAGTGACGATGGTACCATAACTAGCTATAGCTGGGATTTTGGAGATGGAACAACTTCCGATGCAACAAACCCAACACACACTTATAGTGAAGATGCAAAAACATACGAAGTAACCTTATCTGTAACAGATGATGAAGGAGCCGTGGGCACCTATACTAAAAAGGTGTATATCGCAGGGCTTAAATGGACATTCTTGACCAATAGTATGGAAACAGCTTCTCCTTCAGTTGATGATAACGGGGATATTTATATCGGTGATAGGGCCGGGTATGTATATAAAATAAATAAAGATAATGGAACCGCTATTTGGACTTTTGAAGCTGGTGAAAGGGTACGTAGCAGTGTAACCATTAGTGATGACGGACAAACTGTTTATGTAGGTTCAAACGCGGAGAAATTCTACGCCATAGATGCTGCAACAGGTGCCGAAAAGTGGAGTGTTGATGTAACTGGGCAAATAGATAAATCCAGTGCTGCATTAGATGTTGACGGCAACTTGTATGTAGGGACTGGCGATGGTATTCTTTACTCTTTTGATGCTTCAGGAAATGAGAACTGGACTTTTGATGGGGGGCATGAAGATGGCGGAATTCAGTCTTCTCCAATTTATTACAACAACATGGTTTTTGTGGCAATTGATAGTATGGTTTATGGTGTAAATGCATCAACTGGTGAGAAAACTTGGGGTTATGATACGAATGGAGATCGATACGAAGGGCATTTTGTGATTGATGATAATGGATATCTGTATGGTGGCTCAGAAGAAAATGATGAAAACTTCGGTTACTTATACGCATTGAATACTGCTGATGGTAGCGAAATATGGCAGAGAGATGTTCCTGGAGAAGTTAGAGCTAATTCACCAATACTTGGCGAAGATGGAGGACTATACATTTCTACGGAAGATGGTGATGACCAGGCTTCAATGGCAATGTACAAACTAGATGCTGCATCTGGAGCCCAACTTTGGGAGTCGACTCCCGCTGAAGATGATTTTAAGGTTGGCGGAACATTAGGAGCTACGGGCACAATTTACATAGGCTCTAATGACGATCACTTTTACTTAGTAGATAGCGAAACCGGTGGAACTATGCTGAAATTCCGATATGAAGACGCAGATCATTCAACTGTTCCTGTTATTGGTACAGATGGAACCGTTTATTTCGGTAACCGTGGCTCATTTCTGTATGCACTAAGCGTTTTTGACAATGAAGCTTTACCGGTAGCAGGCTGGCCAACAGTTGGCGGCAATGCTAAGCACCAAGATAGAAAATAAACTAGAAGGGGAGACGCTTGAAAGTCTCCCCAAATTTCTCTTATTATTTTAAAAGTCACATGAAGTACAGGATAACATTCCTATTGCACTTGTTGGTTTTGCCTGCTTTCTGCCAACAGAATACTACCGAATTTGCGGAGTTAATAACAATGATGAAGCAACCAAAACCAAACTATGTTATGGTTGTGGCCCATCGAGGTGATTGGCGCAATTTCCCAGAAAATTCACTTGCAGCAATACAGAGCTGTATAGATATGGGGGTTGATATGGTAGAGATTGATGTGGCTTTTACAAGAGATGGGGTTCCGGTGCTTATGCACGACAAAACTTTAGATAGAACCACGACAGGTAAGGGGGCAGTCTCCTCAAAAACATTTGCACAACTCAAAATGCTAAGGTTGAGAGATGGGTTGGGAAGACCAACTGAGCACGAAATTCCAACACTAGAAGAAGCACTCGTACTGTGTAAGGGTAGGATTTTAGTGAATTTAGACAAGGCAGAAAATCGAATTCCTGATTTATACCCGCTTCTTTTAAAAACAGGGATGATTGATCAAGTAGCATTAGGTAGTTACAAGGCTTATGAAGAGATGTCATCAATGGCTGGAGACTATTTGAAAAAGATTAACTACATGCCTAAAATTAAAGATAATAGCAGAGCCATCTCGGCTTACCTAAAACAGTTTGAGGATAGCCTTAATTTTAGTGTACTACAGGTGCGATTTGAATCAGAAACAGCAGCTACCGTTGAATACTTAAATGTTGGAGATAAGTATAGTAGTTGGATTTGGGTGAATACCATTACGGCAAATAGGAGTGCAAATCATCATGATGATAGAGCTGTTACTGACTTGGACGGAAGCTATGGTTGGCTAATAGAGAGAGGTGTTAATATGATGCAAACCGATAGACCACAGCTATTGCTTAATTATTTGAGACAAAGAAATCTACATAGATAAAGTTGATTAGATTAGGTTTTGGGGCAGCCAGAAATGGTTGCCTTTTTTTGTTCACTTTAGTTTTCTAAAGTCGATTTGTCTTACTTTCCGATACAAAACTTACTGAAAATATTTGCCAATAAATCATCCGTTGTGATTTCGCCTGTAATCTCACCGAGGTAGTGGAGGGCTTGGCGGATGTCCATGGCCACAAAGTCGTTGCTTACCATATTGTCTATGCCTTCAATTACAGCGTCTAGCGAGTTTTTGGTTTGGAGTAGCGAATCGTAGTGGCGGATGTTGGTCACCACGGTGTCGCCACGTTTAAACTTGTCGAGGTTTACTAATTCTAGAATACGGTCTTTTAGTAGTTCTACTTGCTCTGGTTCATTAGCTGAAAGGAAGAGCATGTCGGGATGCTGCTTTTGCAGCTGCTCCACAAATGATTCCTTCACCTTGTCGAGTTTATTGCCCACCTTAAGGAAAGGCACTCCGGTGTTCTCCAAAACATTGATCTCCTTGTTCATTTCAACCACATCAACTTGCGATAGGTCGAAGAGATAAATGATCATGGAAGCGGTTTTCATTTTGGCTTGCGTGCGCTCCACGCCAATCTTTTCAATGGCATCAGTGGTTTCGCGCAATCCGGCCGTATCGATAAAGCGGAAGGCCACACCACCAATAATGATCTCATCTTCGATAAAATCGCGGGTGGTACCGGCAATGTCCGATACAATGGCTTTTTCTTCCTTCAGCAAAGCATTCAGTAGGGTAGACTTGCCCGCATTGGGTTTACCGGCAATCACGGTTGGTACACCGTTTTTAATTACGTTACCCAAGTCGAAAGAGTGAATCAATGCGTTCACTACTTTGAGCAACTTGTTCACCAAGTCTTTCAAGTCATCACGGCTGGCAAATTCCACATCTTCTTCACCAAAGTCGAGTTCCAATTCTATCATAGAGGCAAAGTGAATCAGCTCTTCGCGCAGGCGTTTGATCTCACCAGAAAAGCCACCACGCATTTGGTTCAGTGCCGTATGGTGCGATGCTTCCGAATCAGCGTTGATCAGGTCGGCCACAGCCTCGGCTTGTGCCAAGTCAAACTGACCATGCATAAAGGCGCGCTTGGTAAACTCTCCTGGTTTGGCAGGCCGTGCTCCTTTGCGAATCAGCAGTTGGATGATCTGGCGGATAATGAAGTTAGAACCGTGGCAAGATATCTCAACTACGTTCTCTTTTGTGAAGGATTTTGGTGCAATAAACAGCGATATCAGTACCTCATCTAAGATTTTTTCACCATCACGGATTGTACCAAAATGAATCGTATGACTTTCCTGAGCCTCAAGGTTTTTCCCCTTAAACACCTGATTAGTAAGCTTTATAGATTCTGGTCCGCTAAGACGGATAACACCAATGGCGCCAACTCCCTGCGGAGTAGCTAGGGCAATAATGGTATCGTTGTTTTGCATCAAACTTTGCATGGCGCAAAGATAGGGGTTCGGCAGGAATTAGAGCTATGGTTTCGGTTTATGCTGGATTGGTTTGTTGTTACTTACCCCTCTGAATCTCCCCTAAATTAGGGGAGAAGTTGGTTTTTGTTTGCGTAATCTGTTCTTCGATTAACTGATTTACCGATTACCCAACTTCCCAGTTAGATATAAGGCCGCGAGAGATTCTTTCTCCCGAATACTCGGGATCAGAATGACGGGGTAATTGGCTTTTGCAGTAACCGAAATTTTGAACCACGAACTTTTGAACTAACCTACCCTCAGTCCCTTAAGGGATGCCACTGTTTTCCGATTAACTGATATGCTGATAACTAATAACCACTCATCGTTTGTAGCAAGGGTGATTGAATGATCGGTTTGTAATCGATGCTCTCACTTATAATCGTTGGAGAACTTTTGGGGTATTGAGTTACTTCTTTCGATTATAGTTCAAGACCAAAAGCTCGTTGTATTTTTTCTCATTACAAGGTAATTCGCCCAAATCCCAATAATTGTCCATTTTGTGGAAGTAAATTAGCAGGTTGGTGGTTTCGTTGGTATAGTCTATTCTTCTATCCCAATCTTTAATGTCATAAGTGTCCATCTTATCCGCGGAACTTTTATCTAGTGTGCAGTTAGCATCTCCCAACGGAAATTTAAAGTCGCCTGCCCCATAATCGTTTAATAACCATCCTTTACAGCTATAGCCTTGGTCCATTATGTCATTGAATAAACTTCTCGTGGCTTTTATTTTATTGAAAGTAGGTACAATGTTTTTACATGTTCCTAACTCTTCAGGTGTATCCTTTCCATATATCGTTAGTAATATTCGGTTCAGTTCATCATTATTATCGAAGAGATAGATTAAACGCCCAGTATGGCCTGTTGATGTGGTGACTCCTTGATATAGAAGTCCGTTTGAGTATCTGGTGTCATCAAGGGTGCCATCTTTTTCAACAGCTCTTACTTCTGATTTACTCATTCCCCAGCTCACATTTCGCATTACTGTTTGGCTGTAACTCTGGACTACTATAGTCAAAAGTATAATTGATAAAATATTCTTCATGTTTCTTAAGTACAGTAAGGATAGCGATTATTTCTAATTAAAAGCCTTAAGCATAAAGCCTTTTCGGAATACCACTGATCTCTGATGAACTGATAACTCGCTATTAACCCCTCTGTATCTCCCCTAAATTAGGGGAGAAGTTGGTTTTCGTTTTTGTAACCTTTTTTCTGATTACTGATAGCTAATAGTAACCAATAACCCTCTGTCCCTATAGGGATGCCACTGTTTTCGGATTAACTGATATACTGATAACTAACTCCCTAAGCACTAGCCAATCGTTTAGTAATCAACCCAGTATTAGGAGCGAACAGGTAGGTTATGGCGAATAGAATTCCGGCAACGGTTACAATAGCGCCTGCAATGGAGCCGTCAAGCCATACGGCTAGGAAGTAGCCTGCTATGCTGATAACGACTGCTATTATGCAGGTGATAATCAGCATATGCGAGAATTTCTCGGTGAGCAGGTAGGCGGTAGCCGGTGGAGCGACCAATAGGGCAACCACCAAGATGGCACCAACCGAATCGAAAGCGGAAACCGTGGTCATTGATACTGCTCCCATTAAAAGGTAATTCCAAAGGCTTACAGAAATGCCTACTGTAGCAGCAAATGAAGGGTCGAAGGTGGTGAGGTAAAGCTGCTTAAATCCAATGCGAAGGAATAGCACGTTCACAACCAGTGTAAGCGCAGCAATATAAAGGGCTCTCGGCCCCATAATAGCGCCAGAATCGGTTATCCAAAGGTCAATAGGTACGTAGGCTATTTCGCCATAAAGCACGCATTCTTGGTCTAAATCAACCTGGCCTGCAAAAACGGAAATGAGTATAACGCCTAAAGCAAAAAGCCATGTAAACGTAACGCCAATGGCGGCATCAGTTTGGAGCCGGGCTTTATTGTGGAAGTATTCGATAAGAAATGTGCTGAAAATACCCAAAAGAGCCGCACCAAGTATCATTTCGAAAGAGTCGCGGGTGCCGGTAAGCAGAAAAGCAATGACAATACCCGGAAGTACAGCATGTGAAATAGCATCGCCCACCATGGCCATTTTGCGCAGAATGAGAAAGCTGCCCAGCAAGCCACAGGAGATGGCAAACAAGCTAGCGGTTAATATGATGTAGAATGCACTCATGCTTTAGGCAATTGGTTTATTTGTCAATGGTCAATGGTCAATTTTCCTTTTTGTTTGGTCGACCCTTCGGCCTTGCTCAGGGTAGAAAAAGAGTTTTGCTTCTTTTGGTAATCTTTCTAACATCTAAAGTCTTAAATCTGACATCTCAATAAGGTATCTGCTCATCGTGTGGATCTGTTGCTCTTCGGTCAAACATTTTTTCAAGCCTTTCTTCGAGCTCAGGCGTAATAATATGCTCGATTGTTTCGGCATCTTCATGCACGTGGTCTGGGGCTATTTTCATTTTTTCAGATAAATAAAGCTCCCAAAGCCTGTGCAGCTTTACCACGCGCTGTCCTTTCATTTTACCAGCTTCCGTATAGCGCCAATCTCCATTGGTTTTTGTTAAAAAACCTTGTCTGCGTAATCTATTCAAAGACTTTCGCAGTGTTTTTTCAGGAAAGTAACGTTCCTCAATTATTTCTTCTATGCTTCTGCCTTTATACAAGTCGTGGTCTTTTTCTCCCAGGTGGAAAAGCTCTTTCAATAGGTTCTCGTCCATAATCATGCGTTGTAGCTTTCGTTGTTCCATACCGCGCGAGATTATACCACGCTTAGGTGCTACAAAGAAGGAAATCAACGCAATGGCAGAAATGATCATTACGATCCACGGGCCGGTAGGCATTGCTGGCGCTGCATAGCTTACAAAAGCACCGCTTAGGCCGGAGAATCCACCTAAAATGGCTGCAAGTAGCGTCATAACCCTGGTGTCATTGGTCCAGAAGCGTGCAGCCGCAGCTGGTGTAATAAGCATGGCAGCCATCAAAACCACACCAACGGCTTGAATTCCGGTAACCACGGCAAGTACCGTAAGCGAGGTGAGGAGGAGTTCTAGGCCTTTTACAGGCAGGCCAATGGCTTCGGCATAATCCTGATCGAAGGCCATTAGTTTAAGTTCTTTGAAGAAGAAAATCACGGTAGCGATGAGTACTACAGCCACAATACCGAAAACAATCAAGTCATTCCCTACTAGCGCGGCAGCTTTCCCGAATAGGAAGGAGTCGAGGCCGGTTTGTGCTGCGTTGCCAGAGTGCTGAATATTGGTGAGCATAAGAATGCCAATGCCAAAGAAGACCGAAAGAATTAGGGCAATGGCGGTGTCTTCCTTCAGTTTCGATTTTTTGCTGATGTGATCGATAATCACGAGCGATAACCAGCCAGTTACAAAAGCACCAATAATTAGGTAGATCGGGTTTTTAGTTCCAGAAAGGATAAAGGCCAAACAAATGCCAGGCAGTACCGAGTGTGCTACGGCATCGCCAACTAGGGCTTTCTTTTTTAGAAAGGTAAAGGTGCCAACCACGGCAGAAGAGGAGCTGAGTAAAATGGCGCCAACAGTTACGGCAATAATGCTCGGGTCTTGAAAAGAAAAGAATTCCTTGAGCGTTTCCATTTTAGTACTTTTCTCTACTTGGTATTTGTCGTTTTCTTACCAATTCGCCCACCTCAGCGAGAACGGTTAATTTGCCGCCATAGGTTTCTTGCAATAGTTGATTGTTGAATACTTTATCAATTGGCCCTGAGGCAACTAAACGCATGTTAAGTAGCATGATCCAATCGAAAAACTCAGCTGCAGACTGTAAGTCGTGGTGAACGACAATTACTGTTTTTCCTTGCGCTGTCATCTCTTGCATAATGGCCAGAATAGCAGCTTCGGTAGCTGCATCTACACCGGCAAAAGGTTCATCCATAAAGTATAAGTCAGCCTCTTGTGCCAGAGCCCTAGCTAGGAAAACGCGTTGTTGTTGACCGCCTGAAAGCTGAGAAATTTGTCTGTTTACAAAGGCTTCCATGCCAACCTTGCGCAGGCAGTTTATGGCCATCTCTTTATCGGCTTTGCGAGGCCTTGCAATAAGGCCAAGTTTTGCGTAGCGGCCCATGAGCACAACATCCAGTACGGAAGTAGGGAAGTCCCAGTCTACCGATTCGCGCTGCGGCACATAACTTACCCTGTCGCGTACTTTGTCTAATGGTTGATCGAACATGCGCATGTAGCCAGAAGCTAAGGGAAGTAGCCCCATAGCTGATTTGATTAGCGTTGACTTGCCTGCGCCATTGGGGCCAATAATGCCGATTAAGGCACCCTTGGGAAGCGTTGCATCTATATTCCACAATACCGGCTTCTTTTGGTATGAAACCGTCAAGTCGTGTATTTCTACTACCGGGTCTTTTGCTTCTATTTTCATTGTTTAGATTTTCACCCTTTAGGGTTGGGGTTCCTAGCCCCTAAATCCCCTAAAGGGGACTTTGTTTTAGGTTATGCCTAAGTCCCAGTTCTAAGAACTAGCAACCTAGAACCATGAACTTATCTTAACGATTCAACTATCGTTTTTACATTGGCTCTTACCATGCCTTCGTAGGTGCCTTCAGGTGTTCCTGCGGCTCCCATGGCATCGGAAAAGAGACTTCCGCCAATTACTACATCGTGTCCTTTTTGCTTACAACCTTCCACTATGGCGTTAATGTTTTTCTGTGAAACAGAGGTTTCAACAAACACCGCCTTTATCTTTCTGTCCACTATAAAGTTGATCAAGTCAACGCGGTCTTTTAGGCCAAATTCGGATAAGGTAGAGATGCCCTGAAGCCCCCGTACTTCAATATCATAAGCGCGGCCAAAGTAGCTGAATGCATCGTGTGCAGTAATTAGAATCCGCTTGTCTGCCGGTATCTTTTCAATCTCAGTAATGCACCATTCATGCAGTGCTTCTAGCTTGTTACGGTAAGCTGTTGCCCTTTGAATAAAGTACTTTTCGCTGTTTGGGGATTGTCTGATTAGCTCCTCTAAAACTACATCTATCGTTTGGCTCCATAGGCTCACATCAAACCAAATATGTGGGTCGTAAGTACCCTGATATATAGGACTATCGAGTAATAAATTTGAATCAATACTTTTAGATACAGGAATGACATCTTTTATGCGTTCCAGTTTTTCAAATACTTCTCCCATTTTACCTTCTAGGTGCAAGCCGTTGTAGAAGATTACATCGGCCTGTTGCAAACGGCCTAGGTCGCCCTGTGTGGCTTTGTAGAGGTGTGGGTCTACACCAGGCCCCATAAGCGCAGTTACTTGCAAGGAGTCTCCGCCAATATTCTTCACCACATCGGCAATCATACCCGTGGTGGTAACCACATTTAGTTTTTGATTAGTGTCTTCTCTCTTGCTGCTACATGCTGCAAAAGCAATCAAAAGGCTAAGCGAAAGGAATAGGTGTTTTATGCTCATTCAATTACAACTAATAGGTTTACCGCTGCTGCGGGCGAAATAGTGATGGCTTTGCTCTCTTCCAGCACAATGTCCATTGAGCCATCAAATTCGTTTTTGTCTTCAATGCTTAGTTTGGTGCCAATGGAAATGCCAACTTTGTCCAAGTACTTTAGGAAAGCCGGGCTAGAGTCGTCTACACCGATAACCGTGGCTTTGGCGCCAACTTCTGTGTCTTGCAATGGTTGTTTTTTTACAGATGAGAAGTTACCGTCCTCATCAGGTATTGGGTCGCCATGCGGATCGTGTTTAGGAAAGCCCAAAAACTCGTCCAAACGCTTAATGAGTAGGGGAGATTTAATGTGCTCCAGCTCCTCCGCAATCTCGTGCACTTCGTCCCATTTGAATTTCAGTTTATCAACCAAGAACACTTCCCAAAGGCGGTGTTTTCGAATAACCTTCAAGGCTATTTCTTTCCCTTTGTTCGATACGTTAACACCACGATATTTCTGGTAGTCCACCGCTTTCTTTTTAGAGAGCTTTCTGACCATGTCGCTAACTGAGGCAGGGGTTGTTTTCATCTCCTCGGCAAGGGCATTTGTGCTCACGCTGGTCTCCCCGTGTTGGGAGAGGTGGTATATGGCTTTGAGGTAGTTTTCTTCTACGTAACTAAACATTCATTTAGATTTTGACCAAAGGTATGTTTTTGGTTTGTCTAAAAAAAATGTTCGTCAGTGCTAATTATGCTAAAATGATTAATTAATTGCTGTTAGTCAATTGGTTAATTATTTTAAAAATAATTTTTAGCCTAATCTAAATTAGGTAAGTTGATCTATAAGGCTGACCAGTTTAGGCTTTTCGGAATCCCATAGACTGGTGTTGGTGTCGCCTATGGTGTAGAAGTTTTGAGGTTGCATTTGGCTAAGCAATTCAGTTGCGTTTATGTGATTGGGGTCAACTACAATGGCGGCATTAAACTGCTCACAGAATTCGACCCAGGTAGGGTTGTTCAAAAGAATAATCGGGAGCTTATTGGCCGTGTATTCAAACAGGCGCGTAAGCACCTTATCGTCATTCATTCCATTGTTAGGCTTTTTCAAAACAAAGCCATAATCAGCTTTCTGAATAGCTTCTATTATCTCGTTGTGCGGAACAAGGTGGTCGCCTCCATTCAGTTCAATAAAATCGCAGTCGGCAATCTCTTCCTTAAGCCTTAATAGGTCACGTTTAAGCGCACAATAGCCTACTATGCGCAAACGCACGCTACTGTCTAGCTGGTAGAGCTGCTTAGCAATGCTTATTGCTTCAAAAACTCCATTAGAGTCAGCAATGGTGCCGGTATAAACCAAATTAATCTTATCTGGCTCAGGTATTCTATAGGCTGGCTTTTCGTCTGCCTGTGGGGCATACTTATTTTCGAGTACTGTGTATTTATTTTTGGTGAAGGCGAGTTGGCTTACGTAAATGCTTTCGGCCAAAAGGTAGTGGTCTACGGCTGGGCGAAGACACCATTCTTTGAGCCTTATCCATGTGGCTAAAATGGCTCGGATAGGGCGGGGATAGATATTGGTGCTGCGAATGCTTTTTGAGTAATTTTCTTGTACATCGTACAAGAATTTGGCGCCAAATAAAATTTTGTACAAAAATGTAACTATCAGTAATTCATGGGTGCTAGCTATTATTACTTGAGGCTTTTGTTTAATATAAAGCGAAAGGATATGCCACGGTTTTAGAAGCCTAGAAAAGCTGAGTCTGCTGAAGCTTTTGAGGGGCGTAAAATGTATGTTGTCATGAACGTTGGTATTTTTTGATTCAAAGCCTATGATATTAATATCATATTTATTTGTTTCAGCCAACGAAAGACCAAACTTCTCGAGCATTCGAGTATCGTCAATAGGCTTGAGTACCGAGGCAATGACAACTTTGGTCTTTTTCATTCAATGGAATTAAAGTTAAAAATTTTCTGATTTTAAAAAATGGAGTTAAGAGATATCATCGAAAAAGCGTGGGACGATCGCAGCCTTATCCAAGACAAGGAAGTAGTGCTGGCCGTGAAAACCATCATTGAAGATTTGGATAGCGGGGATAAGAGAGTTGCGGAACCTACGGCAGATGGTTGGCAAGTGAATGAATGGGTGAAGAAGGCGGTGATTCTGTATTTCCCGATTCAGAAAATGAAGTCTATTGAGGTTGGACCTTTCGAATTTCATGACAAAATGAAGTTAAAGACTGGTTACGCTCAGAAGGGCATTAGAGTTGTGCCTCATGCTGTGGCGCGCTATGGTGCTTACATTAGCAAGGGTGTAGTTATGATGCCGTCTTACGTAAACATTGGTGCTTATGTAGATGAAGGAACCATGGTGGACACTTGGGCAACCGTAGGTAGCTGTGCACAGATTGGTAAAAACGTTCACCTAAGTGGTGGTGTTGGTATTGGTGGTGTGCTTGAGCCGCTGCAAGCTGCGCCTGTAATTGTTGAGGATAATGCTTTTATCGGTTCTAGATGTATTGTGGTTGAAGGCGTGAGAATTGGTAAAGAAGCTGTGCTTGGTGCCAATGTGACCCTTACGGCTAGTACTAAGATTATTGATGTTACCGGAAGCGAGCCTGTTGAGTACAAAGGCTATGTGCCAGAGCGTTCAGTAGTGATTCCTGGTAGCTACACTAAGAAATTCCCTGCAGGCGAATATCAGGTGCCAACAGCGTTAATTATCGGTAAAAGAAAAGCGAGTACAGATTTAAAAACTTCGCTCAACGATGCCTTGCGAGAGAACAATGTTGCGGTATAAAATTCCCATAATGGGATTTGAAATACATTAAAATACATCTAAAACATCCAGAAATGGGTGTTTTTTGTTTTTGGTACGTTGTTGGTTAATTGAGTTGGAAACTTTCAACTAATGAAAAAACTACTCTTAATACTGATAGCAATGAGCCTCTTGTACTCGTGCAAGGAGGACCTTAGTGAAACCATTCCGGAAGAAGCCTATATGCCGGAATTCGAAGCAGATGAATCTACTGCTTCTTTAACCAATCGTGTTACTTCGTCAAACAGTGAGGCCTTTTCCTTGAATAGTGGCGGGAATGTAATTCAGTTTAATAAAATAGCTGAAGTAAGCCCCAACCAAGTAAATGGTTTCAACCTAAGTGCTACGGCAGTAACCGAATTAGATGATAGAGTGTATGTTACTTACCATATTAGAGGAGAGGAATATGGTGGTGAAATATTAACATTCGATGTAAGCAATTCCGCTCAACCGCAACTTTTAAAATCAATTGTAGATCCTTCTGCCGACTTTAACGACATAATGATGGGGCAGGGCACAGTAAACCTTTGGGTGGCTGGGGCTAGAGACGTGAGTGTTTCTGGTTACGACAATACCAATGGAGCTGTAGCATTAAAAATTCCTTTAAACGGTGGCAAGTTACCAAGAAACAGTGCTGCTTGGGAAGCGCCTTTGGCTTCGTATTCGGCTAGCTCGATTACCAGGGTTCCGCCACCTGCAGGATCAAGTAATGGTAGAATTTTCGTTACATCTGGTAGCGCAGGCGGTATCTCGGTAATTAGAGGTAATGATGTTGACGAGGTGTTCCATACCAGATCTGTTAGCAACGCCAAGCACTTTGATTATGACAATGATAGAGGTGTGTTTTTACGCGGTAATGGAGATGGTTCTTCCAGTGTAGATATTTACAAGCTTGATGATTCTTTCGATTTTGAAACCTTTACGATTCCTTACGATGTAACGCCATTGGGTAAAAACGGGGTTGAGGTAGTTGGTGACTATGCTTACTTGGCCATGGGTGCCGATGGTTTGGTGAAAGTAGACCTCGTAAACAAAACGATTGTTGGTAGTTATAAGGCTACAGGTAATGGTTTAGCGAATTCAGTAAAAGTACTAGATGGCCTGGTTTACCTAGCCAATGGAAGCGATGGGCTAATTATTCTTGACGAAAATGATCTTAGCATGCTGCAGAATTACAAATACGATGGCTCATGTAATTACGTGGCAATTGAAAAAGATTTGGTTTTTGTTGCGAACGGTAGCACCGGAGGCCTGATCATTCTACAAAAGCAATAGTGAGAGAGATATTCCCGAAATGGGAGCGTTTTTGAATAGTCAATTAAGTTAAGTTATTGATTTACAGGTGTTAATGTTTTTGGCCTGTAGCTTGAATAATAAGAATTGTTGTTTTGAGTTTTTGACCATATTTAAGACACGTGTGTGTGTTGATGGGTAACATCTTTCACGTTACCCTGAGGAAAGAGGCGGAGGCCTCTTTCTTTTTTTCCTTAAACCAAATTAAACAATACCTTTGCGGCCTATTCCTATACCTATTAAAACTATGCTTAATAAGATTTCTAAACTGTTTTTCGCCTTACTTGTGTTGGCACTAGTAGGATGCGGTGCCGATACCACCAGAGAAGCAGATAAACTATACATTGACGGCAAGTACCAAGAAGCCATTGCCGCTTACAATGAGTATCTCTCAACCAAGCCAAAAGATATTAAATCGCTTTACAATAGAGGTAGGGCTTACGAGGAACTTGGCCAAGTTGAAAAAGCCAAAACAGATTTTGAATCGGTGTTGAATATTGATGCTGATAATGTGAATGCTAACCTTAGCATGGGTAAGTACTGGTACAACAATGAGCAGTACGATCAGGCTATTAACTTCTTCGATAAAGTGATTCGTGTTGATAGCAAACAAGGAACAGCTTATTTGCTAAAAGGCCGCTCTTTGCATAAGCAGGGCGAGTTTAAAGATGCTGTTAAGAATTACAATGTGGCCATTGATATCAGCAATAAGAATGAGGAAGCTTACTTGTTCAGAGGAGCATTGCGTATCAATTTGGGACAGAAGAGAAGTGCCTGCAACGACTTTAATCGTGCAAAAGAACTTGGTTCTGCTGAGGCTGCAAGTGCTTTTAGCAAATACTGCCAGTAACTTTTAAGTCAACTCAGAAACAAAGAAGGCCAGCTAAGTAATTAGCTGGCCTTCTTTTATAAAAAGTAACGATGTTAACTCGAAAGGTTCTTCAAACTACTTTGTAGTCCATTAATGGTAACCGAGCTGGTTACCATTTCCATCCGGTAGTAGACTTGCTGCTTTCCAGCATACGCTCCATGTCGTCTGGCATGCTTGGGAAGAAGTCGAGACCGGTAAGTTGCTCCACACTGTCAATGGTAACCACAAAGCTGCTGAGCTCTGCTTTGCTGCCTTCGTTCTTCATTAAAAAGGCAATCGCTTTGATCTCCGGTTTTTGGACGTCCAATACGATTTTATAATAGTATTTAGGGATAGCCACTTCGTTTTTGCCTATCGTAGTTAGGCCATCGCTTAAAACAGGACCAGTAACTACATAAATGTTGTCGTTTTCCATGGCCCAGTCGCGCACTTGTTCTTCTAACTTTTTCCAGATGCCACGGTTAAAGCTTGGGTTTTGTGGACTCATATTACTCATGTAAAAGCTTTGAGAAAGCGCAAACTCATCGTACGAAAAGTCGGCAGCAGGGGCTAGGTGACCGCGATCGTACCCTGAACCTTTGTAATCGGCCAAGCTAGCCGATTTGGTTCTTACCCTTGGGTCTTCCCGGAAGTCGTCTTTACGTTCATAGGTTTTCTGTTTCAAGCTATCGGCCGAAAGTTTATAGGCCACCCAAATGGCTTGTTCGTGCGGTTCGCTGTAGCGTATGGTGTAGTATGGCCGCTCAATAATTGTCTCATTGGTTGAATACTTCGGCCACATAAAATCAAATGCTGCAGTAAAATAAAGATCAAAAGCTTCTAGTTGGCTTTGCGATGGTGCAGCACTTGTTCCTGAAGTCGTTGGTTTTGGTGTTTCAACTTCTGGCTCAGGTTTGGTGTTGGGTTGGGGAGATTGTGCTGGTTCAGTGTTTAAGGGTTCGTCTAGAATTTCAGGTAACTCAAAATCAGACAGTGAGTCGGGTACGAGTTTACCTTCCCAAATGGCCAGTGCGCCATATCCTAAGCCCATTAAAATAATAAGCCCTAGTGTGAATTTACCTAAACTGAAACCTGATTTCTTTTTGGCAGGTGCACGTCTGCCACTTGTTTTTCTGCTAGAAGAAGCCCTCTTTTTCGCCATTCAAATGTTTTTCGCAATGATAACCATTAATTAGGGTTCAACAGTAGCTATTTTGCTAAATTACAAGACTAATAGAACCAAATTAAACCACTGATTTATGATTAACCAAAGTCAATTGGTGGCTGTGTTTCAACGAAAGCGTTTTTTGAATACACTGCTTATACTTTGTTTTATAGCAGCGCCTATTCAAGCCAAATCACTTTGGCAAGACGATAAGAAAGACACCACCGAAAAAGGTCAAACAACCTATAAAGACCTTCCGCTGAAGGCAGAGCGAACCCTTTCTTTCAACACGAAAGAAGGCACTTGGGTATCGGTAGATGTGAGCCCCGATGGCCAAACCATTATTTTCGATATGCTGGGCGATTTGTACACCATGCCGATTGGCGGTGGCAAGGCTACCCGCATTACCGATGGTATGGCTTACGACACGCATCCGCGCTATAGCCCTGACGGTAAAAGCATAGTCTTCACTTCGGACAGAAGTGGAAGCGACAATGCTTGGATTATGGAGCTTGAAACGGAAGAAACTACCCAAATTACTAAAGGGAACAACGAGTGGGTACAATCCGCAGAATGGTCGCCTGATGGTGAATATGTGGTAGTAACCAAGGGTAGAAGAAACCTGAAACTCTTTATGTACCACAAAAATGGAGGCGGAGGTTTTCAGTTAATTAGAGAGCCAAGCAACCTAAAAACTATCGAGCCTGCTTTTAGTGCCGATGGTCGCTACATATACTATGCACAGAGAAGAGGTGCATGGAATTACAATGCGCAACTTCCGCAGTATCAAATAGGCGTTTACGATCGTGAAAATGGGCAGAATGCAACGATCACTTCTCGTTACGGATCTGCATTTTCTCCAACTTTATCACCCGATGGAAAATGGTTGGTATACGGCAGCAGGTACGAGGACAATACCGGACTGGTAAAGCGCAATTTGGCCACTGGCGATGAAGACTGGTTGGCTTATCCCGTTCAGCGCGATGAGCAAGAGTCGATTGCTCCGTTAGGTGTATTGCCGGCCATGTCGTTTACTCCTGATAGCAAACACATTATCGCTTCGTGGGACGGAAAACTTTACAAAGTAGCGATTGATGGTGGCGGTGCTACCGAAATTCCGCTAGATGTGGACGTTGAATTGGAAATGGGGCCAAGATTGAAGTTTGAGTATCCGATTTCAGACGAGGAAGACATGGTAGTGACGCAAATCAGAGATGGTGTGCCTTCTCCTGATGGTTCTAAACTGGCATTCACTTCTTTGAATAAGCTCTACGTAATGAGCATACCTGATGGTGAGCCAAAGCGATTAACGGAGTTCGACTTTACTGAGGCTATGCCTACATGGTCTCCAGATGGGAAGTCTATCGCATTTGCCACTTGGTCCGATACTGAAGGCGGAAGTATCTATAAAGTAAATGTAGAGGGTCGTCCTAGACCAGTAAAACTGACTAAGGAGTCTGCTATTTACCAAACGCCTGTTTTCAATACAGATGGTTCGCGCATTGTGTTTACTAAGGGTTCGGCACAAAACTTAATGGATGCTGAAGGCCCTGGTGCACCTCGTGCTTCTGAGGATTTGGCATGGATAGCTGCCGATGGCGGAGACATTAACTTTATTATGAAAACCCGTGGTAAAGGTGCGCCTCACTTTGTGAAAGGTGATGACAGGATCTACCTGAGTGGTTATCAAGGCTTGTCTTCTGTACGTTGGGATGGCACAGACGAGAAAACTATTGTGAATATTACCGGAATTACCACTTTCGGTTCAACTCCAGAAGATCATCATAATTATGAAGTTTACAATCCTTGGAGCGAAGGTGCCGGACATGGAGGAACTTCTCTGCAAGAGGGTGATGGTTGGAGAGAAAACAATCCGCCATCGAGAGCAGGAGTGATTTTTATGGCTCCGGAAGGCGATAAGGCGCTTGCTCAGGTAAACAATGATATTTATGTGGTTACCGTACCTAAGTTGGGGCAAACGCCAACTATTTCAGTTTCTAACCCTCAAAGTTCGCAGTTCCCTTCGTGGAAGTTAACAGAGATAGGTGGGGAGTTTCCTGCTTGGTCTGCCGATGCCAAAAAGGTACATTGGTCTATTGGAAACGCACATTTTATCTACGACTTAGATGAAGCAGAAGCTTATGCAGATAGTGTAAAAGTAGCCAAAAAGGAAGCCGAGGAGGCCAAGAAAAAGGCAGAGGAAGAAAAAACAGAAGAAGATAAGGATGAGGAGGAAGATAAGGCTGGAGAGAAGGAAGAGAAAAAAGAGGAAAAGAAAGATGAAGGATATCAGCCTGTTGAATTCCGTGTTGAAGTAATGGCCAAGAAGGATATTCCTGAGGGAGTTGCGCTCTTAAAAGGTGCTCGTATTATTACCATGAATGGTGATGAAGTGATCGAAAATGGTGACGTACTTATTGAAAACGCACGAATTAAAGCCGTTGGTCCGAGCGGTTCATTAGAAGTCCCACGCAAGGCAGAAGTCATTAATATGAGTGGGAAAACCATTGTTCCTGGTTTTATCGATACGCATGCGCACATGTGGCCAACTTGGGGCTTGCACAAAAACCAGGTGTGGATCTATGCTGCAAATCTGGCCTATGGTGTTACTGCAACCCGCGATCCGCAAACTGCTACTACCGATGTGCTTACTTATTCTGATTTGGTGGAAACAGGAGAGCTTTATGGTCCCCGCGTGTATTCCACCGGTCCTGGTGTAGGTTATTGGATGTATAATCTAAAGAGTTTGGAGCATACCAAAAAGGTGCTGAAGCAATACAGTGAGTACTATAATACCAAAACGATTAAAATGTACTTGGTAGGAAACAGACAACATCGCCAATGGATTATTGAGGCGTCTAAAGAGCAGCAGCTAATGCCAACTACCGAAGGAGGTTTGGACTTTAAGCTCAATATGACGCAGTTGATTGATGGTTATCCTGGGCACGAACATTCACTGCCAATTGCACCACTTTATAAAGATGTAACTTATGCGGTGGCAGAATCGAAAATGGCTTATACGCCAACACTTTTAGTTTCGTACGGTGGCCCTTGGGCAGAGAATTACTACTACTCAAGAGAGAATCCATATCACGATCAAAAGCTGGCGCACTTTACGCCATATGCTGAATTGGCAGCCAAGTCTAGGAGAAGACCAGGATGGTTTATGGACGAAGAGCATGTTTTCCAAAAGCATGCGGAAGGTGTGAAAGCTGTGTTAGATCAAGGTGGAATTGCAGGAGTTGGAAGCCACGGTCAGTTGCAGGGGCTGGGCTATCATTGGGAACTTTGGTCAATTGCTTCGGGCGGTATGTCAGCGCTTGATGCTTTGAAAGTAGCTACTATTCATGGCGCAACGGCTCTCGGCTTAGAGGGCGACCTTG
The DNA here is from genome assembly GCF_900111145.1 of Roseivirga pacifica. GTDB lineage: Bacteria > Bacteroidota > Bacteroidia > Cytophagales > Cyclobacteriaceae > Roseivirga > Roseivirga pacifica. The sequence goes on along the minus strand of NZ_FOIR01000002.1, from coordinate 629,843 downwards.
GCTCAATTGAAGCTGGTAAATTGGCCGACTTGGTAATCCTGAATGAAAATCCGTTGGACAATATTCGAAATACCAATAAAATCCATCAGGTAATGAAGAATGGTCGTTTGTACAATGCGAATACTTTGGACGAAGTATATCCGCGAAAACAAAAAGCCGAAACCTTCTACTGGCATACGGCTAAGCCACAAGGCTTACCGGGAATGAAGAAGTAACAAAAAAGCCCTCATTTGAGGGCTTTTTTGATTTTAAAGTTTTACAGCTGCAGCTTGGTCCATGTACCAAGTGAGGGTACCATCTGTTGGCGCAATATGCGCTGCTGGGTATTTTTCTGAGCCTTCTTTTTTGTTAAAGATCTCATCAATTTTTTCGGCTTTGCCTTCGCCAGTAACTAAAAAGCACACGTGCTTAGCATTGTTAATTACCGGACCGGTTAGGGTTACTCTCTTCTGTCCTGAATCTGGATTTACACCAATTGCGCATACGCGCTCATCGTTCATCAGTTCTAACTCGTGAGGGAAGATAGATGCTGTGTGACCATCGCCACCCATACCTAAAATGATGATGTCGAACTGAGGCAGTCCATTGGCGGCCGGTAGGTTATCGCTTATATCCTTGCCATAACGAGCAGCCTCGCCTTCAGGCTCATTTTCGCCCAGCACGCGGTGCACATTAGAGTCAGGAATACTTACCTGAGTGATCAACAAATCGTTGGTCATTTTGTAATTGCTGTCGCCATCGGTTGGTGGTACGCACCTTTCATCGCCCCAGTAAAGATTTACCTTGTTCCAGTCCACTTCTTCTTCGTACTCATCAGCCAATAATTCAAAAAGAATTTTGGGGGTAGAGCCGCCCGAAAGGGCTATATTAAGTGTATTAGACTGATTGATTTGATCGATTAAAAATTCTGCAAAAGCTTGCGCAGTTCCTTGCGCATCAGATGATATAATATGTTTCAAAATTCAGGTAATTAAAGTTCGCAATAGTTTCCGTCATCCGTCAGGTTCTTGCACGGATATCTCCATGTCATGTTTTCTCCCTCTATCAAATTATCGGCATGCTCAGGTCCCCAAGTTCCGGCAGGGTAGCCGTAAACAGGAATATCGTCTTCTTCCCAAGCTTTTAGTATGGTATCAACAAATTGCCAAGCCGATTCGGTACTATCACCGCGTGAGTAAAGCGTAGCATCACCTTGCATACAATCTAAGATCAATCGCTCATAAGCACCTGGCACGTACACATCGGTTAACTCATCGTAATGAAAGTCCATGTTCACTGTTTCGGTACGGAAGCCAGCACCCGGTATCTTCATATCGAATTTTAGCAAAATGCCTTCATTCGGTTGAATACGAATTACCAAGGTGTTGTGCGCATTGGATAGTGATTTATCGTGCGCAAAAAGGTGATGATGATTCGGCTTGAAGTGAATTACTACTTCGGTTACTCTGGTGGGGAGTCGTTTTCCGGTTCTGATGTAAAACGGCACACCGCCCCAACGCCAGTTGTCAATAAAGAACTTCATGGCTACGTAGGTCTCTGTTTTAGAACCTTCTTTTACGCCTTCTTCTTCACGGTAGCCTGGCAAATCTTCGCCACGAACTTTCGATCCGAGGTATTGACCACGGATAACGTTCGTTTTAATATCTTCTTTAGTATAAGGACGAAGGCTTTGGAAAACCTTCATTTTTTCATTCCTGATAGATTCGGCATCGGCTTTTACTGGCGGTTCCATGGCCACCAAAGCTACCAGCTGAAATAGGTGGTTTTGCACCATATCGCGCAAAGCACCGGCACTGTCGTAGTAACCGCCACGCTTTTCAAGCCCTACGGACTCAGCAGCAGTAATTTCTACTCTGTGAATGTAGTTCCTGTTCCAAAGTGGCTCGAATATGCTGTTGGCAAAGCGCGTAACAAACATGTTCTGAACGGTTTCTTTACCCAAATAGTGGTCTATTCGGTAAAGTTGTTCTTCATCGAAGCAGGCAAGTAGTTTACTGTTGAGTTGCTTGGCCGATTCCAAATCGTAGCCAAACGGTTTTTCAATGATTAACCTTCTCCAAGCGTTCTCAGCTTTATTCAAGCCCACATGGCTTAGGCCTTCGGCTATGGTTTCGTAAAGGCTAGGAGGGGTGGCAAGGTAAAATATGTAGTTGCCACAAATGCCCTTAGCTTCGTCAATAGTCTGTAAACGCTGTTTTAGCGTGTTGTAGCTATCTGTATTTTTGGTGTCTAAAGGTTGGTAGAAGATGGCATCGGCAAAAGCTTTTAGCTTGTCTTCACCAGCTTCTTTCTTTAGAATAAATTCGTTTTCAAAAACTACTTTCTGTCTGTAGGCTTCATCTGAATATTCAGAACGGCTGACTCCGGTAACAGCAAAGTGCTCCGGCAAAAAGCCACCACAATACAAATCGAAGACTGCTGGAATTAGTTTTCTTTCGGTCAAATCGCCCGAAGCTCCGAATATTACCAGTATCTGGTCGTCAGTTTTTTTCATTTATATTTTTTCGCTCAGGGTAGCTTGTTTTCTTTGTACCTCTAAAGAGTATTGAGTCCAATTAGTTCCCAAAACTAATGAAAGCTGAAGAATCTTTTGAGTTCCTTAAAATGAAATAACAAGGGAATTATTTTTAGTCGATTTTAGGTTGTAAAACCAACGTATAGAAAACGCAAAGCATATGTCAGATATAGCATACGATTTTGGCCTTGTTGGGCTAGGTGTAATGGGAAGAAACTTTATTCTAAATGTAGCAGATAATGGCTTCTCTGCCATTGGGTTAGATTTGGATAAGGACAAAGTTGATTCGCTTATTACAGAAGGTGGAAATAGGGTAGTAACCGCTACGCAGTCGAAAGAAGAGTTTGTGAACAAGCTCGCTACGCCTAGAAAAATCATGCTTTTGGTGCCAGCCGGAAAAGCCGTAGATGCAGTAATTGCCGATTTGAAACCTTTGCTTTCGGAAGGCGACATTATTATTGATGGTGGAAATTCTTTCTTTACCGATACTGATAGAAGGTTTACTGAACTAGCAGCAGATAAAATCCACTTCTTTGGTTCGGGTGTTTCTGGTGGGGCTAAAGGTGCACGCAGAGGCCCGAGTATTATGCCTGGTGGAGACAAAGCTGCTTATGAGCACATCAAGCCAATTTTTGAGGCGGCATCGGCCAAAGTAAATGGCGAACCTTGTGTGGCACATTTAGGTAATGGCTCGGCAGGTAATTATGTGAAAATGGTGCACAATGGTATCGAATATGGCTTAATGCAGCTGATATCTGAAGTATATGACCTGATGAAGCGTGGATTGGGGCATTCCAATGAGCAACTGCAAAAGACGTTTGATAGCTGGAATAAAAGTGAGTTACAGTCTTTTCTAGTTGAGATCACCGCTGAGATTTTCCAACAAAAAGATGATCTGACCGATGCTGACTTGGTAGATATGATTCTCGACAAGGCGAAGCAGAAGGGTACGGGTAAGTGGACCAGCCAAAACGCAATGGATTTGGGTATTCCAATTCCGTCTATCGATGTGGCTGTTTCTATGCGAGAGATTTCAGCACTAAAGTCTGACAGGGAGAAAGCACAGGCCATTTATGGTGAGCACTCTAACGGAGAAGCAACTATTGATGCTGAAGATGTAAAGAAAGCATTGTTGTTTGCCTTTATTACTACCTACGCGCAAGGGCTAAATCAATTGGTGGAAGCCTCGAAAGAATACGACTATGGTTTGGATTTGGAAACCATTGCAAAGATTTGGAGAGGCGGCTGTATTATTAGAGCAGCCTTGTTAGAGGACTTTAGAAAGGTATTTACGCGTCAGCCAGAACTGAGCAATATTTTGTTAGATCAAGAGATTGCTGAAAAGGTAAAACCATTAATTGAGTCGACCACAAAAGTGGTGAACTATAGTTTGAGCCAAGGTATTCCGTTGCCGGCTGTTTCGGCTTCGCTCAATTACTTTTTGGCATTTAAGAGTGGTAAGTTGCCATTGAACTTAATTCAGGCGCAAAGAGATTACTTTGGTTCGCATACTTACGAGCGAATTGACAGAGAAGGAATTTTCCATACGGAGTGGTAATATAAAAGTATTAAACTGGCGCAAGCGTCTCGCTTGTGCTTTCGAAATACGTTAAAGAAGCCTCGCTTAAAGCGGGGCTTTTTTCGTTGTTGGTGTTGTCATGAAGAACATAGGAGACCTGTTGGTGACAGCACCAACAGGAAAGTGTAATGTTTGTTGTTTTAGCTTACTGTTTCAATCTAAGGATCAAAATATCTTGTCGCCTCATTTTCTGATCTTCTGCCTCTAACCGTGTCTCTCTATTAGTTTTAATTAGTGTGGGTATTCCCGGGTTGTATATGTATTCAAATGAGTGATCATCCTTTACTTGATAAGTTGTTTTCTCAATAAATTCAGTTAAATCTATGTCATCGATTTGAAGCCGACCAAATAGCCCGGTGAGAAAGCTCTTAGTATCTTCTTCATTGATTCGCATTTTCCGAACTAAAGCAGCTTTCCTTTCGATGGTGTCAGCCTCCAAAAGTATCAATTCTACATCACCCCTTAAAGGAGCTCCTCCAAATAAATTAGGCAGCTGCTCCTCATAAAATATAGTTTCATTAAGGGCATACTCATATCCAAAAGGCATGTGAATGAATTGAATTTCTTTTAAAACAAGGCCCTGAATCATTTGATCGCTGGTTAGCATGGCCTTTATTTGTTGTACAGTGTTCGCGGAAAGCGCCCCATCCGATTTTTCAATATCGTCTCCAATTAGGCTATCAATTAGGTTATTTGTCTTTGAACGTATTTCCTCTAGATTGATAACTTCCAGAAACTCCCCGAGTTCATTTGTTTTATAAATCACCTCGGTTTCAAAAAATCCCTTAATTGACCCCATAAGCTTCATGGGAAGGCCTAGTTCTCCTAAAAAGGGTGAGTCGAATTTCCAACTCATGAGATATGAAGAATCTGTTTCCTCAAGCACCTTTAAAATACAGTTATAAGTGATGGAATCATTCTTGGTTAGAATTTCTCCATCCCACTGTCGTTTGATTTTGGTGGCCTCAAATTCATATATATCACCAGTCTCCCAGTATGCTATAAAAGGAATGTATAATGTGTCAGTTTGGGCATAATTAGCCTTCGAAATAATCAAAAGGAATAGGAGTAGGCAGAGTTTCTTCATGTGAAATGGAATACAGTTGCTATTTAATTCAAATTAAGATATTGTCTCAGCCTAATTCTTCATTTCTATCAATAATTGGTTTGTCTTTCTTTCGGTCGGCTTTTCTCTTTTGGGCTTTTTGCTTTTCTGAGTAAGGGCTTTTATCTGAATCAAAGTGAATATGGCTATGGGCTAATGGTGACTTGGGGTGAACCATAAGTCCACCGTAAGGAAAATGTGGCACTCCACAATCATGCTTCGAGTGGGAGCTGAAAGTACGATGGCCAAACCTTTAGAGGAGACCTGTTGGTGACAACACCAACAGGGGAGTGTAATGGGTAAAGCTGTTTGATGACAATATAGGTTGGGCTAACCCTTCGGCTGCGCTCAGGGTTAAAAGAATAGGTGGTGAGAAAGTTAAAACGCGCCTGTTTTGTTGTTCTTGCCAAGGTTTTAATGCTGAATAACAACTATTACTGACAAAGTAGAACTTTATACAAATGTCTTCCGTATATTGCTGGCAATTGTAAATTTAATCAGAATGGGAAGAGCACAAATCGGGGAGTTTGAAGAGTTGGTTCTCTTAACAGTAGGGGTGTTGTATGACGATGCTTATGCTGTGGCCATTGCTAAGGAGCTCGAAGATCAATCGGGTAGGTCGGTAGCAGTGAGTGCGGTGCATAAATCGCTTTATCGTTTGGAAGAGAAGGGCATGCTGGAGTCTAGACTTGGCGACCCGGAGTCCAAACGTGGAGGTAAGCGCAAACGCTTGTTCAACATTACGCCTTATGGCAAAAAAGCTTTAGATGACTCATTGGATCTTAGGTCTAGACTTCGCGGTCAAATTCCTGAATTAGCCTTCAAATTCAATTCATGAAACGTCCTCACGGCATACCAAAATGGCCTTATCTCTTTTTCAAGTTCTACTGCAAGCGAGAGCGATTTGAAGAGATGCATGGCGATTTGGAAGAATATTTCTACGAGAGGGTAGAAACCAAGGGCATGGTCAAAGCCCGATGGTATTACCTCAGAGATGTTCTGCGCTGTTGCCAGCCGTATGCCTGGAAGACACCTTCTTTCTACAAAAACTCAAATCTTATTATGTTCAAAAATTATTTCAAAACAGCCAGCAGAAGCGCTCTGAGAAATCCTCTGAGTAGCTTCATCAACATCTTTGGGCTTTCTATGGCCATTGGTGTTTGTGTTATGACTTATTCCTTCATGAACCAGTCTTTGAATACAGACAAGTTTCATGAAAATAAAGACAAGGTATTTCTGACTACCATTTTTGCAGATCGTGATGGAGAAACTGCCCAGTATGGAGTAACACCCGTGCCTTTGGCTGAACACCTTAAAACTGACTTTGCCAATATTGAAAAGGTGTGTCGAATTGACGATCACAATACAGTTATACGTCTGAACAATCAAGTATTTTATGAAGACATTAGATTGGTAGATGGTGAGTTTTTGGAAATGTTCACCTTTCCTTTAAAATGGGGTGATAAGGCTAGCCTTTATGATCCCAATAGCATCATTTTAAGCGAGGAAGTATCTAACAAATATTTCAAAACGGAGAATCCTATTGGTAAGGAAGTGCTGGTAATTTTTAAGTCAGGAGAGAAGAAGCACTTTGAGATTGCCGGAGTGGCCGAGGACTTTCCAAATATGGCCAATATCAAATTCGATTTCCTGATCAATTACTCCAATATAGAAGTGGCTATGGCTGACCATAAGCCAGCAGACTGGGCGAAATTTCTAGATGCCACTTTGATTCAATTGAATGACCCGACTAGTATTGCTACGGTCAGTACAGGAATGGATAAATACCTCAAGCTTCAGAATGAAGTGAATAAAGACTGGGCGATTCAGGGCTTTGAGTTTATTTCGATCGATGAGCTTTATTTGAATTCGTCCGATATCCAGCAAGCCATTTCCTATGATGATCGAAGACCAGGAAGAGTAACTTTGCCATTTATAGCCGCTTTTATGATCATTTTGGCTTGCCTCAATTATGTCAATATGGCTATTAACTCTATTGCCAAACGCCTGAAAGAAATAGGTGTAAGGAAAGTGATGGGAGCGGATAAAAGGCGGGTGATGATCCAGTTTTTAGCAGAGAACGTTTTCATTACTTTCTGTGCAATGATTTTTGGGCTCTTTTTAGGTATGACGGTATTTATGCCGTGGTTTGAAGGAATTTCAGGGGAGCAATACAGTATTGAACTATCAGATCATCTTTTCTACTTGTTTATGCTCGGATTACTTCTGTTAACCGGAATAGCTTCTGGTATTTATCCGGCTTTCTACATTTCGCGTTTTGAGGCAGTCAAGATTTTTAAGGGGAAAATAAAGTTGGGTCGAAAGGGTTGGCTCACACAAACCTTCCTTGGTTTTCAATTAGTGTTGGCTTGTATTACGATTACTGCTGCGGTCATTTTTGTGCAGAATACCAACTACCAAATCAATAGAAGCTGGGGTTATAATCAGAATCACTTGATGTACATCCATACACCTTCAAAAGAGATGTATGATAAAATGAAGGTCGAAATGGAAAAGAGTTCGTACCTAGAGAATGTTTCCGGCACAGCGGATCATATTGGCAGAAAGAGCAGTAGCGTGGTGGCCGAAACCTTGGACAGAAAGTATGAGGTAAGCGAGCTGAAGGTTGAACCTATCTACTTCAAAACTATGGGGGTCGAAATTGCCTCTGGCAGAGAATGGTCTCAAGATGTGAAATATGGTAATAGAGAGGTGGTGGTGAATCAGACCTTTGTGAATCAATTAGAATTGGAAGAACCACTTGGCTTCGAAATTAAGATCAGAGATAATGATTATGTCATTGTAGGGGTGATCAATGATTTGCATAATCAGCCATTCGGAAATGAAATACAGCCCATGGTTTTCAGCCAAGTGAATGATGGAGATCAGACTTTTCTGATTGCTAATATTACTTCTGGCTATGATTTCAAAGCCTATGATGAAATTGAGTCTACCTGGGATGAACTCTATCCTGAAATTCCATTAGTAGGTGGTTTGCAAGCCGATATTTGGGACGGTTACTTCAACATGATTGGCAACTTCGCAAGGTTCAATAAAGCGGTTGCTACTATTGCGGTTGCCTTGGCTTTACTAGGTCTTTATGGTTTAATGACCTTAAATATTTCGGGAAGAATCAAGGAATTGAGTATTCGTAAAACCCTTGGCGCCAATATGATGCACCTCAGCAAAATCATGTCTAAGCAATATTTAGCACTTACCATTGTTTCAATTTGTGTTGGCGCACCTTTGGGTTATTTCTTTACTAAGTTTCAGCTCGATATGGTCTTTGCTTATCCACTAGATATGGGAGCTTACAGAGTCGTTATTCCTGTAATTATTCTGGTGGTTGCCTTAATTCTCGTAGTATTCTCTCAAGTCTTTAGGGTGAACCGATTTAACCCGATAAAAGGACTTAGGACGGAGTAATTTATTAGTCTTTCGCTAGCGGTATAATTGGCCTCACTTAATGTGAGGCTCTTTTAGTTGTTGGTGTTGTCATCAAGAACATAGGAGACCTGTTGGAGGCAATATCTACAGGAGGGTGTGCAAATGTTACTCTAGTATTTTCTATTCGAATCGTAAGGATGGAACCTGCCACCAAATAACGCTAATTGAGTATGATAGAGAGTTTTACTCTAAATGATGTTCTCATTAAGACTTTTCACTTCTGGAATTGTTACATTATTCGCCCTTTTGTCCTTTCATTTTTAGAATCGGTAATCAATTTAATGACAGTTTTGTCTACATTCCGCTCAGATTTCAATAGATAGTAAATCGCAATTTTTTATGAATAGAATATCACTCACACTACTCTTATTTTTCGCCTTAATTACGCGGTCATTTTCTCAGGTTGTTTTTGAACCTGGATATTTCATTACAGAATCAAATGAAAGAATCGAGTGTCTGATTAGGAATATGGACTGGAAGAACAATCCATATGAGATTGAATACAAACTGTCGGAAGCTAGCAGTGAGAAAATAGAAGGGATTGATAATATTCTTGAGTTTGGTATCAATGGTGAATCAAAGTACATCAGAGCCAAAGTAAAAATTGATAAATCAAGCACTTCTTTAAAAAACCCTTCGTACGAAAGTAATCCAGTATTTGAAGAGGAGACCGTGTTACTCAAAGTGCTAGTTGAGGGCGAAGCTTCATTGTACTCATACAAGAAGGCAACTCTCACGAGGTATTTTTACAAACAGGGCGACATGGATATAGATCAGTTGGTTTATAAACGTTTTATGTCAGGTAACACCAAGGTTCTTTATAATAACTCCTTTAGACAACAGTTGCTTAAAGATTTGACTTGCGAGGATATTGATTATGGCAGTGTTGAAAAGCTTAGTTATAATGAGAAGGACTTGAGGAACCTCTTTGTAACATATAATGAATGTGTCAAGTCAGATTTTATCGATTTTAGGCCAAAACCGATAGAAAATTGGTTTAGCGTATCCCTAAAACCAGGACTTAATTACGAACGTCTGTCTGTTAAAAGAGACAAATCCACACTACTTGACTTTGACTTTGACAATGACTTAAACTTTCGTTTCGGGGTTGAAGCGGAAATATTCGTAATATTTAGAAAAAGAACGCTTAGTCTTTTAGTTGAGCCTACTTTTCATGATTACAGGACAAGGATGGAGGCGGAAGAAGGCCATCTGTTGTTGGGCTTAGAATATGCTAAAGTAAGCCATCAATCAATTGAAGTGCCGGTCGGTGTTAGGTATCATTTTTACTTTCAAAATGGTTCTCAGTTATTTTTTAACGTTACTTCATTGATATTCGATTTTAATAACAACTCTTCAATCGACATCATTAGATCTGACGGATCTACCCATTCTTCAGTAGAATTTACTCCTGTATCAAATATGGCAATTGGTGTTGGGTATAAACACAGCGATAAGTATAGCTTAGAAGTAAGGTACCAACCCAAACAAGAGGCACTATTGTTTTATGAAAATTGGAGCTCTCAATATAGAGGAGTATCATTAATGTTTGGGTATACATTGTTCTAGTTCTGGTTGAGTTCTATACAACATTAAGTTAAGTCGGTATAGAAATAAATTGCTGGAACTGTTAAAATGGCCACTCCCAAACCTATTTGATTATCAGGTAATGCCACAAAAACTGCAAAGAGAATGAGTCCAAGGCAAAATGGGTATGCAAATAACCTGAACAAGTTATTTCGGAATGACCACTTATTATATTTTTCTTCGGGTTTAAGAATGGATGTTCCATTAACAATATTGTAAAGGTTAATAATAAAGGTTCTGGTATTTGTTTTATTCATACCAAATGAAGCAATAGAGGAAGGTTTGTTTGGGTCACAAATGCTGTTAATCAAAATTGAATCTTGAAATGGAATTATGGTAATCATTTCTCCCAAGCTTGCTGTAAGGTTCCAACCTCGAAATGCTCTAATAAACTCTGGTGAGGACTCCTTTATTCTCCATCCAAGTTCCTGAGATGTTTGTATCAGTGCTTCCTGAATTTGATCTTCATTGGCAGTGATTTTGTACTCTTGAAGCTTTAGCCTACGCCATTGAACAATAGTAAGTAGTATGGCAGGAATTAGCCAAAGATAATTGAATAGAAGTTCTTTAGGTGTACTCTCTCCATCATATGAATCAAAGAAGTAAAACTGGACCAGATCGTATGTGGCAAGAAGAGGAGTTAAAAGGACGAAGACCACAATAAAATAATGATCCAGTTTACGCCAAAAAGTGAGACTGACTCTTCTGGATTCTATCATGTGTTTAACATTGTTTTCTTCCATTATTCCCCTAAACCAACTGATAAACAACAAAAATCAAGATAAAGCTGGTTACGGAGATCATGGTCGATTGAATGGTCCAAGCCCTGAGCGTTTGTTGTACGGTATGGTTAAGGTAGCGGTTCACCAGCCAGAAACCGCTGTCGTTTACATGTGAGAGAATCACGGAACCTGCTGCAATGGCCATCATTACTAATGTTTTGTCTGTCATGCTCAGTGTCATATCAGGAATTACAGCCGCTACAATGCCCGCACCTGTGAGCATAGCCACGGTAGCCGAGCCTTGCATAATACGCACAAGCGAGGTGACCAAATAGGCAAGCAGAATCACCGAGAAAGAAGATGTTTGCATGGCAGCGGCAATCATATCGCCAATGCCTGTGTTAATCATCATTTGTTTTAATACACCACCTGCGCCTGTAATAAGAATGATAGAACCAGCAGGCGCCAAGGACTTATTGGTTACTTCAAAAAGCTCAGTTTTACCCAAGCCGCGTTCTGTACCTAGGTGGTATAGTGCTAATAGTGTTCCTATGATTAGAGAGATAAACGGATGACCAAGAAAGCTCAAAACATCAATCCATGTTGCGTGCTGAATTACGCCTTCTAGTGCTAAAGTTTTAAACAGTGAACCTGATAAAATGAGCGCCAAGGGAATACCCAGTACCACAAAAATGGTACGTACAAGGCTTGGGTCAAAGTCTTCCTGAATGTCTTCTACATCATCAAGCTCTGAGAGTTCACTTGGGGTAATAAGTCTGCTTAAATAAACTCCGCATAAAAGCGCAATAGGCAAGCCAATGGCAGCGCCAATTACAATAGCATACCCAAGGTCAACTTGTAGAATATCGGCCACGGCAACGGGACCTGGTGTTGGTGGAATAAAACTATGAGTTACAGCCAAACCAGTGAGCAAAGGCAGGGCGTAGTGCAATACATTTTTGCCGCTTTTCTTGGCTAAAGCTTTAACAATGGGGAAGAGGATAATAATACCAACATCGAAGAAAACGGGGATACAGACAATGAATCCTGTAATGAGCAAGGCCAAGCGCGAACGCGATTCTCCACCTTTCTTCAGTAGAAATAATGCCAGAGATTGTGCTCCACCAGAATGCTCCAGTAAGGCTCCGAATATGGCGCCTAAGCCAACTATGGTGGCTACAAAAGCGAGCGTATCGCCCATGCCTTTAGATATGGAACCGATGATTTCGGTGCCAGATAAACCACCAATGAGCCCAACCCAAATAGCTGCTATAAGCAAGCTAATAAAGGCATTAAGCTTCATTCTAATAATTAGAAATAGGAGTAAGGCTATACCGGTAAGTATAGCGCCAATGAGTTGCGTTTCTTCCATAGGTCAAAAAATCAACTCATAAACTAGTGAATTAAATTAAGTCCTTAAAACTTCAAGTATGTCATTCACCATTTCTTCTGGTGTTTTGTCGGTAGAAATTGAGATGAGATCGGGGCTTTTCTCTAAAGTAGCCAATTGGGACTGCACCAAACTACTTGGCATAAAATGTCCCTTTCTGGCTTCCATTCTGGCAATGGCTTCTGCTTCACTAATATCCAGCAATATGTATTGGTTGTTTAATCGCTGGCTAAGGTAATCGCGGTAGCTTATTTTAAGGGCCGAGCAGCCCAGTATAAATTGGTTTCGGTGCGAATGAGAAACATACTCAACAATAGAGGCAAGCCAAGGCCAGCGGTCATCATCGTCCAGGGGAATACCGCGGTTCATTTTTAGCACATTTTCTTTAGGGTGAAAGTCGTCTGCATCTAAAAACGGTACGCCCAATTTTTGACTTAAAAATTTACCAATGGTAGACTTGCCAGAGCCACTTATGCCCATCAATACAATCAGTTCTTTTTTATCCATTCGTCAGAAAAACGGTAATATTCAAAAACTCTGGCAAAGCACCAATAGCCATTTTCATTCAATCCATGTATATTAATGCTGTGCGTAGTTCGCTATTAATATTAGCCCTTTTTTGTAGTACGGCTTTTGGTGCCAAGTCGCAAACTTTTGGCGAGCCCTCCTTTATCACTAGCGTCTACTTTGGTGGTGGTAGTTTCTTTGTCGACTTTGAACAGTCGACCGCACTAACCAAGTTTCTAAGCGAAATACCGAGTAAACATAACTTCATCATTACCGTGCATAGCCACACCGATAATGTGGGTGGAAAAGAATACAACCAATGGCTTTCGCAAATGCGTAGCGAATCGGTGATTGAGGAGTTGATAATGTGCGATGAGATAAAGCGCGAAATGATTGAGATTAAGGATTTTGGCCTTTTCAATCCCGTATATGATAATACTACGCGAGAAGGGCGACAGAAAAACAGAAGGGTAGATGTAATCTTTTGGTTGGCGATTTAGGTATGAATGTTGCTTTGAGATCGGCAACTATTAAACCCCAAAATTATCGCACGCAAACTAATCGCTCTAAGCTACTTCTATCAGAGGTTAATCATTCCTAATTTACTGATATCCCTTTTAGTGGAGTTATCTGCATTGAGTATACTCTGTTATTTCTCACTAAAACCTTTTGGTATCTCATATATGCTCGTTGGCTTGTTGATTCATTATTATACGTATGAATTGCGCAATAGCAACCAGTATTACTTCTATAGAAACCTTGGTCTCAGTAGGCTCACTTTGTGGCTTTTTTCATTTTCAATCAATTTCATTGTTGGAGTAATCTTAATCTATATCTGAATATGTTACATGTTGATAGCGTAATAAAAGGTTTTGATACAAAGCAGGTTTTATCTGATGTGTTTATTTCATGCAAAAAGGGCGATATAGTTGCCTTAATGGGAAGGAATGGAGTAGGGAAGTCAACGCTTTTAAAAATAATTTTTGGTTCTATTTCAGCAGATGAAAAATTCGTAAGAATTGGCGATAAGGTTTTGAGTAAGGCATTCGAAAAGAATGACTTAATAAAATACCTACCCCAGGACAGCTTCTTGCCTAACCACCTCAAAATAAGTGCGATAATAGATTTGTTCTGTAAAGGTGAAAAGGCCCTATATGTTAGAAATCATTATTTCATTAAGTCTATCGCTAACAAAAACAGTGGAGAACTATCAGGAGGTGAAAGGAGGTTACTCGAAATTCTATTGGTTGTATACTCAGAAGCAAAGTATGTATTGATTGACGAGCCTTTTAATGGAGTTGACCCGATTCATAAAGAGGAAATAAAAAGGTTGATTAAAAGCCAGTCGGTCGATAAGGGATTCATAGTTACCGATCATGATTATAGAAGTTTGCTCGAAATATCGACTAGACAAATATTGATAAATGATGGGGCTACAAAAGAGGTGAAAGACATAGAAGAGTTGCTTGAGGGAGGCTACCTTCCAAAGGGAGATTGATTTTTGTATTCCGATTTTCTATTTCCATCTTTTCCATATTTCTCTTGCTCAATTAAATTTCCTGTTAGTTATTTGTATTTAGATTTATTCTAAACAAATGATTGAGTTAGAGTTGTTGCAGGCCAACGAGCAGTTGGGTGAGGGAGAAGATCAGAAAAACGATGTTTTTGGTGCTGCAATGTGTGTTACTTCTGCTTGTTGCATGAAAAAGTGCTGCAAGAAGTTTAAAAAGAAGGGCAAAAAAATGTGCAAAAGCTGTCCTAAGCGATAATTAGCTCAACTCAACGCACATCCCAAGTATTTTTCCTGCTTTACTGGTAGTACCTTTTCCAACCTTTTATATTTTTGCCACATTAATTAAGTTAACCACATGGGAAGAGCATTTGAATATCGTAAAGCAGCGAAAATGAAGCGCTGGGACAAAATGTCCAGAATATTTCCAAAACTGGCCAAAGCCATAACTATGGCAGCCAAAGAGGGTGGCCCTGACCCCGATATGAATGCTTCTTTGAGAACTGCTATTCAGAACGCCAAGGCGCAGAATATGCCGAAGGACAATATAGATGCGGCTATTAAGCGTGCCTCGAGCAAGGATGTTGAAGCATATTCAGAAATTAACTACGAAGGCAAAGGCCCTCATGGTGTTTTAGTTTTTGTAGAGTGCGCTACCGACAACCAAAACAGAACGGTTGCTAATGTGAAGTCTTACTTTAACAAAGCAGGTGGTGGTTTGGTACCAAATGGCTCTTTAGAGTTTATGTTTACCCGAAAGGCCGTTTTCGAGTTTGAGAAAACCGAAGAAATGGACCTAGAGGAAATGGAACTTGAATTGATTGATGCTGGTTTGGACGAAATCGATTCGCACTTTGATGAAGAGGAGGAAGTAACAACTGTTTACATTTATGGCGACTATACCAACTTTGGTTCGTTACAAACCGCTTTAGAAGAAAAAGGCTATGAGCTCAAAAACTCTGCCCTAAAACGTTTCGCAAATTCTCCGGTAGAATTTACCGATGAGCAGCTTGAAGAAATTGAAAAGATGCTCGATAAAATGGAGGAGGATGATGACGTGCAGGCAGTTTACACCAACATTGCCTAGCTATGGAGCATAAGGTTTTGAGGCCTGAGAGCCGCTAAACCTAAATGCCATGTCGAAATAAGAGGTAGTGGAACCAGTAGTTCCGTTTACCAACATCATAAAATCTTTGAAAGGAGAGCCCTGTTCGTTCAAGTCAAATAGAACGACAGGGCTTTCTTTATTTGCATTCATCATGTTGGGCGAAACACTAAAAGTTATTGGCCTCGGATTAAAGTCATCATCTTTATCGGCATAATAACTGTTGTGGTAAAAAATAGGAATTGAAGCCACCTGTTCAATATTGATAGTGGCATTTGCTATGGCTTCTTGCACAAAGGTTTTGTAGTTATCGCTAAGTTGCCGCTTCCAAATGTGCGATGCACCCCATTTGCCATACATTTTTACATTACCAAATGTGCTTCTTACAAAGGCTAAATTTTGAGCAATGTGTTGTTCTCGCTTTGTATCGAAAGTTAGCGGGTCATTTTCAAGCTCAACTTTTGTCACAATGCCTGCCAGAATACGTACCATTCTTTCGTATTCGGGAAAGTAGGCTTGAAAGCTATTCTTGAATTGTGATGAGGTTAGTTTTTCATGAAAATAAGGAGCAGCATTTATCACCTCCAAATAGCTTGTGTAGCGTGTATTGTACATTTCTTGAATTAAATCAGCAATGTCGTTTGGGTGTGGAGCATCTATTGAGGGCTTTGGAATAAGCATTTTGAAAACCCTAAAGCCAATAGTAACCTGATGTTCCACATCAATACCCACATAGGTTATCCGGTCATTTTCTGGTAGCGAAAGGTTAAAGTCTTTGAGGCGAACGAGTCGGGCTCGGTTGTGCAGGGTTTCGCTGAAAGAGCCACTGTAGTTGGCCATGATATACTGCAAAGTACCATCAAAGCCCGAGTTAATGTAGCTATTGATAAAGTAGCCCATACCAATGCTTGTTTCGCCTAAATACACCCTTACTCCATGGCGATGATAGAGGTATTGAAAGAACTTAGTATCTATTACTTCGTTATACTGAGTGGCATGGTTTTCACCCAGTAGTATCATTTCTTTCCCTTCAAAATGATCGTCAAATGCGCTGAATTCATTTGTGTTTGCTGCAAGATCAAGACTAATCTGCTGCTGGTTATTGTTTAAATAGGCTATAACATCTTCTTCAGTGGGAGGAGTAGGTGTTTCTGAGTTGCAGCTTAGGATAATTGTTCCTAAGAGTAAGATAGTCAGTGTTTTGAAGGGTGCTTTCTTCACAGATGAATCATTTATACCAATATACAATTCTTCTCTCAAATCATTTTGGCATCATTTTTTCATTTATGACCGCAACAACTAAAACAAGGTCAATATGAAACACGGTTTACTCATTTTACTCGGCATACTTTTTCTAAGCAGTTGCGATTTAATTATTGTAGAAGAGCCATTCGACCCTCGGTTAAACTTCGTGGGCAGATACGAGGCAGAAGAATACAGCGAAACTTTTGATGAATACCTTTATTATGATGTGAGGGTGACGCTGGACGATGGCTATTATAGCGACATTATATACTTGGAGAATTTTTATAACCTAAATGCAGACGTACAAGCAGAGGTTTATGGCAACAGCATTACTATTCCTCGCCAACGAATAGGCAATTGGTTAATTCAGGGAACAGGCCATTTGGAATATGGAGATTTGGTGTTAACCTATTCTGTAGAGGATTTAAATCGGCCAAGGCTTCCTGTTGATTTTTGTAATACTATAATGTACTTGAGATAATGAAGGGCTCGGTTTTACCGGGCTTTTTTAATGAACAATCATGAAAGTTGTGCTGTTAAATGGTAAATTAAAGCAAAAAGAAAACTATGGCTAAAACTGCATTAAAAGGCAACGAAGTAAATACAATAGGCGACTTGCCAGCAATAGGTTCATCAATTGGTGATTATGAGTTTACTAAACAAGATTTAGGAGGGCTTAAGCTTTCTGACTTGAAAGGGAAGAAGGTAATCTTGAACATATTCCCTAGCGTTGATACATCTACCTGCGCTACCTCAGTGCGCAAGTTCAACGAGCAGGCTGCATCGCTTAATAACACCACAGTGGTATGCGTTTCGAAAGACTTACCGTTTGCGATTGCGCGTTTCTGCGGTGCTGAAGGCATTCAGAACGTAGAAGCTACCAGCGATTTTAGAACCCTTGAATTTGCTAGAGAAAACGGAATTGAAATGATTGATGGCCCGTTGAAAGGTTTGGATGCGCGCTCAATTATTGTGCTGAACGAAGAAGGAAAAGTAGTACACACTGAGCTTGTTCCTGAAATTGTAGACGAGCCAAACTACGAAGCCGCGCTTAAGGCTTTATAAAAGGCAGTCGTTTTAAAATTTGAGAAAAGCTATTTCAGAAATGAGATAGCTTTTTTTATTAATGAACAACTGTGTGTTTCTGTCTTCTGGCTTGCACCTTTGAAACCACTTACACAAATGCCGAATGTCAGTTTCAAGTAACTTACTATCTTGGTATCCGTTAACCTGTGCATTAGCCAAAAAACTACTATGAACTACAGAAGACTCACCTTACTTGTCTTATCATTTTGTGCTTCAATTCTTACTATAAAGGCCCAAGCGCCAGAAAAACTGAATGCTGCTGAAATAAAGCAAGCACTCAATAAGCTTGAGGTGCTGGGTACTGTAATGTACCTGGCAGCCCATCCTGACGATGAGAATACGCGTCTGATCGCTTATATGGCCAACGAACAAAAGTTGAGAACAGCATATTTGGCCATGACCCGTGGTGACGGGGGACAGAACCTAGTTGGAACTGAAATAAGAGAGTTACTCGGAATTATTCGAACCCAAGAACTTTTGGCCGCTCGTAGAACTGATGGTGGCGAGCAATTTTTTACCCGAGCCAATGACTTTGGCTATTCCAAAGATCCTGATGAAACCTTTGAGATATGGGAAGGAGAGGATGTGCTTTCCGATGTTGTTTGGAACATCAGACGCTTTAGACCAGATGTAATTATTACACGTTTCGATACCGCGCGGGTTGAAGGTGGCAGAATGCACGGACACCATACTGCTTCGGCAATTTTGGCGCAGCGCGCTTTCGACATTGCAGCCGACCCATCTGTTTTTCCAGAACAACTAAAATATGTTGAACCATGGCAGCCAAAAGGGCTCTATTGGAATACCTATAATTTCGGAGGAAGTTTTGTTTCCAATCACGTTGACGAGCCAGGTTATTTTGTGTTCGACCTAAATCAATACAACCCGTTACTGGGTAAATCTTACGATGAAATTTCTGCCTTGAGCCGAAGTAAGCACAAGTCTCAAGGTTTTGGATCAACCGGTAGAAGAGGCTTGATTCCGGAATTCTTAATGCACTGGAAGGGTGAATTACCAGAGATTGATATTTTTGAAAACATAGACCAAACTTGGGGACGCGTAGCTGGCGGCAAGGAAATTGGAGCCTTGATTAAAAAGGCAAATGACAACTTCGATATGGAAGACCCTGCGGCCAGCGTCAAAGAATTACTAACCATTCGAGAGAAAATCAATGGGCTGGAAGATGAATATTGGAAGCAAGTTAAAGGTCAAGAAGTAGATAGAATCATCAAGGCCAGTTTAGGGCTTTATTTTGAGCTTGTAGCCAATGACTATTCTGCCGTTAATGGAGAGTCAATTCATATTTCGGGTGAAGCTGTTAACCGTTCAAATGCTGCAGTAGAGTTAGAAACAATAACTTTTGAAGGCTATGAGTCCATTATGGAGCCTTATAAGACGCTAAAGAATAATGAGAACTTTGACCTCGTTTGGGATTTAGATTTGAATGAACCAAAGATTTCTCAGCCATATTGGTTGGAAAAAGAAGCATCGCTTGGTATGTACCGAGTGGACGATCAGCAGTTGCGCGGTTTACCACAAAATGCACCTACAATTGAGGCTACTTTCAACTTTAAAATTGAAGGTAAAGCCGTAAGTTTTACAACTCCTATTGTATATAAAACCAATGATAGGGTAGATGGCGAGGTTTATCGTCCGTTTGTGGTTACACCACCAGTTTTTGTTAACACACAGCAGTCGGTACTTATCTTTCCAGATAATGAAACCAAACAAATTGATGTAACAGTAACTGCAGGAACCAATGATGTTTCCGGACAAGTAAGCTTAAATCTGCCTGATGGCTGGAAGGTAAGCCCTGCAAGTGTTGATTACGCAATAGCTAACAAAGGCGGAGAATTTAGGGCTGAATTTCAGGTACTGCCTCCGGCCGGGGCTTCTGAAGGTTTTGCCAAGGCACAGGTGACATACGAAGGGCAAACCTATAATAAAGGATTAAAGGTCATTGATTACGGTTACATTCCAACCCAAACAATTTTTCCAGATAGTCAGGCCAAGGTTGTAAAGCTAGATTTGAAGAAGAAAGGCCAGTATGTGGGGTACATAATGGGCTCAGGTGATGCAGTGCCAGAGGCACTTGAACAAATTGGTTATCAGGTGACTTTGCTTGATCCAGATAATATAACCGCGCAGTCTTTGGCGAACTACGATGCCGTAATTGTGGGTGTACGTGCCTATAATACCATTGAAAGAATGCGTGTTATTCAGCCTGAATTGATGGAGTACGTGAAAGGCGGGGGAACCATGATTGCCCAGTACAACACCTCAATGAGAAACCAGCCGCAAATTGGTCCATATCCCTTTAGTATTTCAAGAGATAGGGTTACAAAAGAAGAGGCAGAAGTGCGTATTCTAGCGCCTAACCACCCTTTGATTGACGGACCCAATAAAATCACCGCAAAGGATTTTGAAGGATGGGTGCAGGAGCGTGGGCTTTATTTCCCGAATGAGTGGGACGAAAAGTATACCACAATTCTATCGGCTAATGACCCGGGCGAAACACCAAAAAATGGCGGCTTATTGGTGGCCGAATATGGTGAAGGTTATTTCGTTTATACGGGTTACTCTTGGTTTAGAGAGTTGCCAGCAGGTGTTTCTGGGGCTTTCAGAATATTTGCGAACATGATCTCGCTTGGTCAAGATACGCCAGATAGTGCCGCATTAAAGATCGAAAACAACAAATGAGTTCAACCAAAAAAACTGAAGAACAAACAGAGCAGTCAGAAAATAAAGGCTGGGGCAAAATCTATTTGCTCGAAATAGTAGTGCTCGCAGTATTAGTCGCTTTGTTCTACCTCTTCACAATTACTTTTTCATGAGTTCTATCGACTGGATTGTTCTTTTTGGAACATTGTTCGCAATTGTTGCCTATGGAGTTTGGAAAACCAAGAGTAACAATAGCATGGAAAGCTACTTAAAGGGTAGTGACCAAACCAAATGGTGGGCCATAGGGCTTTCAATTATGGCTACTCAGGCCAGTGCCATTACTTTTCTATCTACGCCAGGTCAGGCATATACTGATGGCATGCGCTTTATCCAATTCTATTTTGGGTTGCCCATCGCCATGATTATCATTTCCATCTTCTTTTTGCCACTGTACTACAAGGCAAAAGTGTACACCGCATATGAGTTTTTGGAAAGTCGGTTCGATGTGAAAACACGCATGCTTGCGGCTTTTATATTCCTTATTCAAAGGGGGCTTGCTGCGGGTATTACAATTTATGCACCAGCCATTATTCTTTCGGCTTTGCTTGGCTGGCCATTACAGCTAACCACCCTAATAATTGGTGCATTAGTGATAGTGTATACCGTGTCCGGAGGAACTGAAGCAGTTACCCAAACCCAAAAGCAGCAAATGGCTGTAATGATGGGGGGGATGGTAGTGGCTGGTATTTTGGTGGTAAAAGCACTACCCGAAAGTGTTGGTCTTACCGATGCACTTCACGTAGCTGGTAAAATGGGTAAACTGAATGTGGTAAACTTTGAGTTTGACCTGAACGATCGTTATAATTTTTGGTCTGGAATCACGGGAGCAGTGTTTTTGTTTATGTCTTATTTTGGCACAGATCAGTCACAAGTGCAGCGCTATCTTTCTGGTAAAACACTGAAGGAGAGTAGAATGGGGCTGATTATGAATGGCCTTTTGAAGGTGCCAATGCAGTTTGTGATATTGCTAATCGGTGCTTTGGTGTTTGTTTATTACCAATACAACCAGCCACCAATATTCTTTAATGAAGCTGTACGTCAAGAGGTGCTTCTGAACGAAGAATATGGCGAAGATTTTCAGGCTTATGAGCAGGAATATGCGGATCTGTTTACTGAAAAACTGGACTTAGTAAAGGAGCTAAATGCAGCAGTTACTGATGGCAGTCCTACACTTATAGAAACCACCAAGCACGAACTTAATAGGCTACAAGGCGACTCGGACACGATTCGCGCAAGGGCAAAAGACTTGATCGCAGAAGCGCTCCCGAATAGAGAGACCAACGATAAGGATTACATCTTTATGAACTTTGTAATGAATACAATGCCGGTGGGTATTGTGGGACTACTGTTTGCAGTGATTTTTAGTGCGGCCATGTCTTCAACTTCTTCCGAGTTAAATGCTTTAGGTTCAACTACTTTAATAGATTTTTATAAACGAAGAATTAAACCTAACGAAAGCGATCAGCACTATGTAAAATACTCCAAACTCTTTACACTGTTGTGGGGTGTTATTGCTATTATTTTCGCATCAACTTTATCACTTTTCGAGAATTTGATTCAGGCTGTGAATCTTATTGGTTCACTGTTTTACCCCATTATATTGGGGATTTTTGTGGTAGCATTTTTCTTTAAAAGGGTGGGTAGTTCTGCCGTGTTTGTTGCTGCTATTATTAGTCAGGCAGTAGTTATTTTGGTGCACTACTTAAATACCATAGGCCAGGCTGGGCCGCTAAAAATGGGCTTCCTTTGGTACAATGCGTTTGGTTGTGTTTTGGTGGTTTTAATTGGGGTGTTACTGAATACTTTTATTAAGCCGAAAAAACAAGTAGCCTAGTCAGGAGAGGATGCTTTCGCACTCTTCGAGCACGCGCTGCTGCTTCTTTTCATTCATGTAGTTATTCAGCAGTTCGGGTTGTCCTGTAAGCTGTCTGCAAAGTACAATGTCGTCTTTCAAAAGCTTTTGCTTTTCATTCTTTGTAAGAGAGAACAAGCAAGTGATAGGGTACATACCAGCCAATTCTATGCGTTCTCGCAGGCTGCCTTTGCTAGGGTAGTCCCATGCCAATAAGCGAATACCATAGCAGTTGGCATAATCAACGGCATCTTGCGTAAAGCGTGTATTCGTGGCTATCCAGCATTCAAATTTGCGTTCATCTCCCTTCCGTCTGAAGGCATTCACCAAATCGTTGAACCTAGAGTGAATGTAGAGTGGTATTTTTACATCAGATTTGTAGCCCGGGTTACCGTGGTGTTTGCACTCAACAAGTAGTGTTTTGTCTTCTCCTTCGGCCATAATATCCACTTCATGAGTAACACATTTACCGTCTAGGGTTATGCCCACTTGCGTTTTGTAATGCTGAAAGCTGAATAGATGACCCAAATATTGTTCGAAAGGATAGCCGCTTGGCCCTAGGTCTAGAATGGCGTTTTTAAGACGGTACTTTCCCGCCAACTTTTTCGAAGAAGCCCGCAACAATTTGTAGGCTTTTTGGTAGATAACTTTGGTGGTAGAAACATCATCAATCTCATCATGAACGCATTTTAGAATCTTGTCAATCAATTCATTATTAGCGCCAGATTTAAAGAGCGAATCCCGTAGCTTTTCGGGTTCGAACTTTACACGTTCGCCCGAAGCTTTTTCTATCCATTTTTCCTCCATACCTGCCTGTAAAATACGAATAGTTAACTAATTTGAATGCATGTTTGCCATAGTAGATATTGAGACGACAGGAAGCGCAGCCAACTACGGAAAAATTACCGAAGTAGCCATTTTGGTACACGATGGACAGCGCGTGGTAGACGAATATCAGTCATTGATTAATCCGGAAAGGGGAATTCCGCCTGGTATTACAGCACTTACCGGAATTTCTAATGAAATGGTAGCCGATGCACCTAAGTTTTACGAGGTGGCCAAAGAGATTCACATGATGTTGGAGGGCAATATTTTTGTGGCGCACAATGTCAATTTCGACTATTCTTTTTTAAAGAAGGAGTTTGAAGAGCTCGGGGCTGAGTTTAAACATAAAAAACTCTGCAGTGTAAGGCTAAGTAGAAAAGTTTTTCCGGGCTTACGTTCTTATAGTTTGGGTAAGCTTTGCGATCATTTTGGTATTGCTAATCATGCGCGTCACCGCGCCATGGGCGATGCCAAGGCTACAGCCGAATTGATGGATTTGATTTTGGAGAACGAATCGGGCGAGATTGAATACTTTCTCAAAAAGAACTCTAAAGAAGCCGACTTACCCCCAAATTTGGATAAGCAGGTTTTTGAGAATTTACCCGATCAAACGGGGGTATACTATTTCCACGATGAGCACGGAAAAGTACTTTATGTTGGGAAAGCTAATAACATCAAAAAGCGCATAAGAGGGCACTTCTCCAGTACCGATGTGATCTATAAGCAAGGCATGAAGGACAAAATCTTCGATATTTCATTTGAGCTTTGCGGAGACGAACTGGTGGCGTTTCTGTTCGAAGCTTACGAAATCAGAAGGCTTTTTCCGCCATTTAATAAGGCGCAAAAGTACCCCGCCAGTCGATACGGCCTTTACCATTATCAAGATGCCAAAGGAAACCACAGACTTTCAATTGGTAAAGCGCAAAAAGGACTAAAGCCACTCGCTAAGTTCACTTCTTTCGATAAGGCCAGAACATTCCTTATTCAGTTGGTAAAGGAATATGAGCTTGATCCGGAATTGTGCAGCTTACCGGCTGATGCCATGAAGTTTTTTGGATATTCATTTAAAAGCATAGGCGAAGATGAAGTGAATGCTCGTTTTTCGAAAGCGTTAGAAGGTTTAAATGCCAAACCAGATTCTTTTGTAATTATGGGCCAAGGGCGAACCATAGATGAGCAAAGTATCGTATATGTGGAAGAAGGGGTTTACAAAGGATTTGGCTTTGTTGCTGATGATATAACGCTCTCGAACAATGCCAGTGCTAAAGAGTTTATTACGAACTATCCTGATACCCCTGAAACGCAGCGGATAATTAATCAATTTAAGGAGAAGCGTAGAGTGCTTAAAATGAATTGATTTTACCCTGTATAAGGTATTCATTAAAGGATAAAATATGGTTAACTTTAATGAGTAAGTGTGATGTGTTACTTAGTTGTACCAATAGTATAAGTGAAATTAAACCTACAAAACCAAAAATGAAAAGAACAAAAGAAATTGGAGGGAAGCTTTTAAAGTATGCCGAGGAGAAGATTCAGGAAAGATCTGAGAAAACTACCAAGCGACTTAAAAAGTATGCGAAAAGCTTGAACGAAGTGAGTTCTGAGCTAATGTATTCGAGCACTATTATGGCTGGTCACAAGAAAATCGTGATCGACTAATTTTACCAACCTTAGACAAAACCGTCCCTTAATGGGAATCAAGTTGTAATTGTAAACGCTATTTAGCTTTTTTGCGGCCATAAACTACTCTGGTAGGGTTATTGCGCATAAAAAATGTATTTGGAATACATCTAAAAAATGAGCGAACAAGCGGTTAACGATAACATTTTTACTTGCCCTTTCACTTCTAGGCAACTCAAGCCACTTTCTGTGGCGGAGTTAGTGACTGTTAATGCCCAAGTAGCTCAAAATCAGCTTTGCTTTTATTCTGGCGTTCCGGTAAGGTTTAAGCTAGAAAAGGCCTATGCTAGTGATAATCACCTCTATATTTATCCCGTAATTGATGATATCCTTCTACTTCAAAAGGATACCGCTGTTGTAGCCAAAAACAGAACTGAGAATCCTTTTTTAAGGGTTTCTGAGCATAAAGTTGAGGAGTTTTACAGCGTATTCAATTTTAGTGGAGATAAAGCAGTAGTAGCATCGCCCAGTACCAAACCATTGGCTCCTGAAGAGCTGAAGTCTTTGAAAAACTTGTTGCCTAAATCTGGCGCGTGTTTTTTGAGTGCTTTTTCCGAGCATGCCGATAGTATTCTTAACCTTGAGTTTGGAACCCAATTCGATCACTACGTTCATCTTGATTATAATATTGATAGAATTAGAAGCGTAAAGGAGCAATTGAGCGCGAAGACTATTTATGTTTTGGCCGAAATGAATGATCTACCATTTGCTGATGCTTCCATTGATGCTTTCTTCTCTTTCGATTTTATTAATAATTACGAGAAGGATTTTCAGCATATGGCTTATGATGAGCTGAAGCGAGCATTGAGTCCTTCTGGGGCGAGTGTTGTATTGTACGATAAAGCTAAGCCTATGCATGCCGGTGCGAAGCGTAAGAATGAGCTGTTATCTAAAAAGGCCTTGAGCTATATTGCGCCTTGGAAGAAAGTAAAAGTGCCTACTATTCATTTTCACCCTATGAGCGATGCCAGCAATAGTAGTGCAACAAATGTGGTGGCTAAAACATCGCTCGGCCGACAATTATCCTAATCCTAGAAAACCGCTCCAAAACCTTTTTACGTAAGTAAAGTTACCTAACAAAAAACCAATTAATGAAAGCGAAAATATTATTGACTTCCGGCTTATTAATCATTCTGGTTACCAGTATTCTGGCCTTGAGAAGCAATACATCTATAGATAAGCAACAAGGCAAGCAGAAGGGTGTTTATGAAATACAACTTACGGAAAGTGAGTGGAGAGAACGCCTAACGCCAGAGCAGTATCACATTTTGAGAGAAGCTGGGACAGAGTTGGCTGGTTCGGGCGAGTATAATAAGTTCTACAAAAAAGGAACCTACTATTCTGCCGCTTCATTGCAGCCAGTATTTTCTTCTGAAACCAAGTACAACTCGTACTCTGGCTGGCCAAGTTTTTGGAAACCCATTTCTGACGATGCCATAAAATTGGTAAAGGATACCACCTTAGGTATGGTACGATGGGAAGTTGTTGATAGCAAAAGTGGCTCGCACCTAGGACACGTATTTAACGATGGCCCTGAGCCAACAGGCTTACGCTATTGCTTGAATTCAGCAGCATTGATTTTCGTTCCGGAAGGAGAGGAGCCGCCCAAATTCAAAAAAGACAATAACTAATTTAGTAGCAATAGAATATTTACGTAACATTGGCCTGATAATTAATCAGGCCTTTTTATTAGAATTATGCAAGAACCGAAACCACTTAATAGCGTAGCAGAATTTCATAAAACATTCAAGCACCCTATTTTAGAATCCCCTCAAATTCCATCTGAAGATCGTTGTAATTTAAGAGTCGCATTGATTGCCGAAGAGCTAAAGGAGTTGGAGGAAGCTATTGCCAATAAGGACTTGGTAGAAGTGGCCGATGCATTGTGCGATATTCAATACGTATTGTCAGGAGCTATTTTGGAGTTTGGCTTGGGAGAACGCTTTAAAGATTTGTTTGATGAAGTTCAGCGTTCTAACATGAGCAAAACTTGTAAAACAATGGAAGAAGCAGAGGCTACACAGAAGTTTTACATGGAGAAAGACGGAACAGAGAGTTACGTAGAAGAAGCTGACGGACACTTTTTGGTATACAGAAAGTCGGACAACAAGACATTAAAGTCTGTGAATTATTCACCAGCAGACCTTAAAGGTATGCTGAAAGACGTTCTATAAAAACCTTTAGCCAAACAAGGCGTTTGGATGGTATAAATGAGAGTTATGAGTTTACTGAGCACATTTCTTACAACGGTTTTATTAAACCTATCGA
Organism: Roseivirga pacifica; assembly: GCF_900111145.1. GTDB lineage: Bacteria > Bacteroidota > Bacteroidia > Cytophagales > Cyclobacteriaceae > Roseivirga > Roseivirga pacifica. Next base: position 602,699 of record NZ_FOIR01000002.1, on the reverse strand, counting down.
TGACAGCTTGTGGCCCTGGTGACAAGACCGAGGCCGTTTCTGTAGCTAATCTTGAGCAAGAGGGACGCGAAGTTGCCACCTTTGCTGGTGGTTGCTTTTGGTGTACCGAAGCTGTTTTTGAGCGTGTAGAAGGCGTAATTGATGTTTATTCAGGATATACTGGCGGTGACCAAGAAAACCCAACGTATAAGCAGGTGAGTTATGGAGAGACTAACCATGCCGAGGCTGTTCAAATTGTGTTCGATCCTTCAGTAATAAAGTACCAAGAGTTGTTAAACATCTTTTTTGCTACAATTGACCCTACGCAGCTCAACAGGCAGGGACCAGATGTAGGTGCACAATATCGTAATGTGGTTTTTTACCACAGCTTTAAGCAACAAATTGAAGCCGAGGCAACGGTTAACAAACTTAACCGCAGTGGAAAGTACGAGAAGGAGTTGGCTACTACAGTGGAGAAGTTTACCAAGTTCTGGAAGGCTGAAGGCTATCATCAGGATTACTATGAATTGAACCCTGGCAATCCGTACATTATTAACATTGCAGTGCCCAAGGTAAAGAAGCTGAAAATGCTTTTTCCAGATAAAATAAAGCCGAAGTATCAGTCAGAAAACTGATGCCATGCAGGTATAAAACCTTGAAGTCCGAGTGAAAGCTTGGACTTTTTTTGCCTTAGATAATTTACTCGTGCGTTTTAGCCGAATCGGAGACCAGGCGGTTGATTTCCTTCATTTCCTTGTCTGTAAGGTCGCGCCACTGGCCTACGGGAATATCCAACACCACATTCATAATGCGGATACGTTTTAGCTTGGTTACTCGGTAGTCCAAGTACTCGCACATTCTACGAATTTGTCGGTTTAAACCTTGCGTAAGCACAATTTTGAACTTATGAGAACTCAATTGTTCTACCTTACACTTGCGCGTTACGGTATCGAGTATTGGTACGCCATTGCTCATTCGTTCTATAAAATCTGGTCGAATGCGCTTGTTGACTGTTACAATGTATTCTTTCTCGTGGTGGTTGCGGGCGCGAAGAATCTTATTCACAATGTCGCCATCGTTGGTCAAAAAGATCAAGCCTTCACTGGGTTTATCTAAACGGCCAATGGGGAAGATGCGCTGTGGATGACCAATAAAGTCGATGATGTTATCTTTCTCTACACGGGTATCTGTAGTGCAAACAATGCCTATTGGCTTGTTAAAAGCAATGTAGACTGGTTTTTCTTTTGGCTCGGTAATCAACTTTCCATCTACATGCACCTGATCACCTGCCTGAATTTTAGTACCCATTTCAGGTACCTTGCCGTTAATTTTAACCCTGCCTTGTTCTATGAGCTTGTCGGCCGCTCTTCGAGAGCAATAACCAACTTCACTTAAGTATTTATTAATTCTTGTGCCTTGCTGTTCCGCCATTTCAGCCTGCAAGTTAGGGATAATATGAAAATGATGTAGGAAGTTTGCAACAGAGAGTTGCTTTAAAGACACCTTCTTTTGATTAGTTAGTTTCGTCCATCCACCCAAGGTGTGTATGCTTAAAGTGATCGGGGTATTTTAGGCCGTAACCAAACATTCTGTCCATGCTGGCATGACCGAACAGTATAATTCCTGCTAATTCCAGAGCTGAATTGCCCATATACCAGCCAAGGCAAAGTACAGCAATGGCCACAGCTTTATGGTGAAATAAGTTATAGGTAAAGGCACCAACCTTGGTGCTTATAGCATAACCAATCATGCCAATATCTGGTGTTAGGATTAAAGCCAAGTACCACCACCAGGCAAAGTCGGTTTGATTGAATAAGTAAATGGAAAGGCCAAACATGGCCAATTCTTCAAGCTTTAGACTGGTTTTCATAATACTAGGGTCTGCTCACAACGTTTGAAGTTGTCAATGTCTTTCTTCTTTCTGCATTTTCCAAAACATACCGCATTCTGGCAATCTGACCTTTTGTAAATACATTCATGCAGTTGTCAGTAGTAAGGTTCATGTAGTTCTTGGCTGGCGCTTCTTGTCCGTCACAAGCCAGTGGTATATTTCCATTGCAATGGCCTATGGATGCGCTTACAAATGGAGTGTCTTCTACAAAGTCGTCAAACTCAAAACAGTCTTTTCCTTCAAATGTATTGCCCCATATGTGGAGTAGCCCAAGAAAATGCCCCATTTCATGCGTCAGCGTTTTGCCAAGATTTACAGTGCCATCCACAGTTGAGAAGCCAAAGTGGAAGGTGTTGATCATTACACCATCGCCAACGGTTTTAAGCGGCTCTTCCAAGCCTGGTAAGTTAGTGGTTGGTAATGAAGCACGCCCAGCAAGCGTGTTTGGCGGTAATCCACCATAAACCCATATGTTAATATACTTTTCGGGATTCCAATTGGCTAGCACAGGTAGTCTATCAAATAAATCAGTATACGCTGTCTTGTTTGGAAATACATCCGAATAGTTTACCCGGTTTATACCATTTGTTGGCTTACCATCAGGGTCTGCTTCAGCTAATTTAAATTGAATGAAAGCATCATCACTAATAGGAGAGTCGTTTTCTCCCAATGTGCCTTTCCTTCTTCTAAAGTCATTGTTAAGCCCGTCAACTTGCTCAAGAATTTTTATTTCGGCCAAGTTAATGCTGTCGCCAACCGACTGACCATTATGAATAATGTGTATAACTATCGGTAAGGTGTAAAGGGCAGGGGTGTCATTATCTGGGGCATCTGGCTGGTTTTCAGGTTCTTTTGAACAGGCAAAAAGGAGTAGGAATGATGCCAGAATGTAGAGTGTTTTTTTCATCTGAGTTTGACCAATTAGAAAGTGACTACCACGCATACGGAGTAGTCACTATCAAGTTCTCAGAAAATACATTATTTAGCCAGATGGCCTATTTTAAGAGCTTTTCAACTCTATCAGGGTGGTTGGAGATTATGCCATCAATGCCCAATTCGAGCAGTTCTTTCATGGTTGGTTCATCGTCTACCGTGTATCGCCAAACCTTTATGCCTTGTGTATGTGCTTTTGCCAAAAACTCTTTGGTTAACTTAGTTCCTCCACCTACACCAATGTAGCGCGCATCAATTACTTTGGCGTGATCAAGCGTAAATTCATCTGCTGAACCCTTGAGGTAGAGAATAGGAATGCTTTCGTCCATCTTTCTGATTTTGGCGAGTACCGGATAGTGGAATGAGAATATGATCACTTGGTCGTTCATCCCCAATTTATTAATGGTGCGCATTACCTGCTCTTCGGTACCAAAAGCCTTAATTTCCACACAAACCTTTATTTTGTCTTTGGCTAAGGCCAATGCCTCGTGTAAGGTTGGAATACTTTCGTTTTTAAAGTCATCATCAAACTTATCGGTATAGCCAGCTTTCACCTGACGAACTTCAGCAAAAGTCATATCGGCAATTTTCCCTGTTTTACCGTTTGACGATGTTCTGTCTACCGAGCTATCGTGGATCACAACCACCGAGTCATCCATGGTTATGTGTACATCTAGCTCAAAGAATTCAACTTTGTGATCTATGGCTTTTTGAAATGCTGACAAAGTATTTTCTGGAGCGATACCTGAAAAACCACGATGTGCAATTACTTTGGTTTGTGCCACGGCCGTGCTATAAATGGCGAATGAGATGAGTAGTATAAAGGTTCTTTTCATGGGGTTGAGTTGAAAAGCCCAAAAGTACTGAATTTAAGAAGAGAGATAATGGGAGGGAGATTATGGTTTTGTTAGGAGGGAACGGTTAGTATATGAAAAGTAGCGGATTCTCACGCACTAGCTTTTCGGATTATAACAGACTTTTGATTTATTCATTTTTTTCGTTTAAGCGATTAAACCGCTATTTTTTAAGTATGTTGTTGTACGCTGACTTTTCTTTTTCGACAATTCTACATTCTTCAAATTTCATTTCAGGATAAGCTTCGTTAGCCCAATCGCTTAACATTCTTAAAGCTGGCAAAAGTCCAACTGCTTTTTCAGTTAATGAATATTCAACTCTTGGTGGAATTTCAGCAAAAGATTGTCTTAAAAGCAAGCCATCGTTCTCTAATTCTTTCAGCTGATTAGTTAACACCTTTTTTGAGATTGTAGGTATAAGAGTATTCAGCATTCCAAATCGAATAGAACCACTTGATAATAAGTATAGAATAATCGGTTTCCATTTATTGCCAATGATGTTCATTGTATGCACAAGGGAACAAGTGTTCGGGTTGTCTATATATTTTCTCGCCATTAGTTACTTTTTAGTTACCACTATTTTTTCCGAATGGAAGTATAATAGTTTCATTTTTAAACTGACATTAGTTTTTTTGTGAAACAAATGTAGTTAAAATTTAGAATGAAAAATATTTTTATCATCAACGGTCATCAGAAATACCCATTTTCTGAAGGAAAATTAAACGCGGCTTTAACTGAAAAAGCTGAGAATTATTTTAAGAGCAATGGTTACAATGTCAAGAAGACCACAATGGAAGACAATTATGATGTCAATGAAGAAATTGAAAAATTCAAATGGGCAGATGTGGTCTTTTTTCAAACACCATTGAACTGGATGGGTGTAAGTTGGTCGTTTAAAAAATACATCGATGAGGTATTTTCTATGGGTATGATGGGAGAAATGTCAAACGGTGATGGCAGAAGTCCAGAAGCGCCCAAGAAGAATTACGGATTAGGTGGAAAGCTAAAAGGAAAGTATATGATGTCAGTAACGGCTAATGCACCAAAAGAAGCTTTCAATAACCCAGAGGAAGTTTTTTTTAATGGAATAAGCGAAGATGACCTTTTAAAACCGATGCATCTTAATTTTAAGTGGTTTGGTTTTGAGCCATTACCAACTTTTATGGCATATGATGTAATGAAAAACCCAGAAGTAGAGAATGATTTTAATCGTTTTGAAAATCACTTGAAAGCAAACTTTTAAAATATTTGTTATGAATAGACCAACACCAAAACATACAGCGCCAGATTTACAGTTTCCATTATTAGATGGAAATCAATGGAATTTGGCAGACCAAAAACCAGATAACTTTACTTTGGTTGTTTTTTACCGAGGCTTACATTGTCCATTGTGCAAGAAATACTTACAACAATTACAGGAATTGCTACCCGAATTCGAGCAGAGAGGTGTTAATGTCGTAGCCGTGAGTATGGATACTGAAAAGAGAGCAAGACTTTCTCGTCAAAATTGGGCATTGTCTAACCTTACTTTGGGCTATGGTTTAACTGAAAAATCAGCAAGAGATTGGGCTTTATATTTAAGCTCTGGTGTAAAAGATGGTGAGCCAAGTGAGTTTAGTGAACCAGGGTTGTTTTTAATTGACAATAGTAATCAAGTTTATTATTCGGCTATAAACAGTAACCCTTGGGGAAGACCATATCTTCCTTCTTTTGTAAAAGCGGTAGATTACATCGTTCAGTCAGGTTATCCTGCACGGGGTGAAATGCTATAAATCTGTCATATGGATATAATTACATAAGAAAGATTGATAAAATTGGTCAGATTGGGGGAATCGAATAATGGTGACCAAAAGGAAAGCATTTCAAGAGGATGTATTAGTAGCAGAAGGAAAAGGTGTTTATAATTTTATTCGAGCGTGATTTTCAGCTTGTGTACAACGGTCTCGTCTATGAGTAGTTGCGTGGTTTAGCACTAAACTAAGCAAGTAGACGCCAAACTGGAAATCCGCGAGGGTTTTTCAGAAGTAGACGAGAACAGGCAATTACTTATAGCCATTGTTGTGGATAGTTTTTCATTCCGCTATATCTATTATCATACCTTTGCGTGTTAACCTATAATTTGAGTTTGTTTTTATCAGACTTTTGTCTTTAATCAATGCTGTCAATTCAGTTTCTTGAATTCCATTAACGCTTACTATTCCATTTGTTCTGAATTCGCTTCTAATCTTCATTAAGGCATCTAACATTTTATCATTGAAATAAGCGTTTCCACACACGTAAACCTTTTTATTTTTTTCAATCACGGATTCCAACTTCCTTTGAAACCGAACTAAATTCAAAATTATTCGATGCAGCTTTGAAGCTTTATAGTGTAATTTTATTTGTTTTCCATTGTAATCTAATATAACAGGATTCAGACCGCTTTCAATTGGTTTACTTTCATATTCTTCAATTAGAAAATCCAAGTCTTTTTTTATTCCATCTGCCAGCATTTTTATTCCGTCCATTGGAATTTCATTGTCAGAGAAAGCATTGAATTTGGTGTCGAATTTATGTTCGATTTTCAGCGTGTGATTTCGTAAAAAAGTATAGATGTCAGAAGATTCATTCCAGAATATTCTATTTTCATCCCATTTAGAATGAAATTTATCATTCTCTAATATCTGTATGTAAATGCCTCTGTTCATTTCAAATTATACACAACGTTGTATATAAGTCACATTTATGTCTGATAGCACTCGAAATCAGTTGCTAACAGTCATAAATCAGTTTTTCAGAAAAGCACAGGAGTATTAATAGAACGGTGTGTGTTTTCCTTTTTTCAAGAAAGAGATTTGCTGGCGTATTTGCAAGAGAGGCTAGTGTTGGAGGTTGCCAGGGGATGAAGTTGGGGTGTGATGAATAAGTGGTAGAGTCAGCGGTCTGATTACTTTGAACTGAACCCCGTTTCCGCTTAACCGATACACTGATAACTAATTTCTGATTTTCTGTTCCACTGATAACCAGCAAAGGTGCAATATGCTGGGGATTCTTTCGGTCACTCCTTCGCCTAATGGCTTATGAATTTCCTCAGAATGACGGTGTAAGTGGGGCTTTGCGGTTCTCTGACTTTGAACCATTAACTATGAACTAAAACAGACTCAATCACTTCCTGAAGAATCGGGTGAGATGTTACTGTTTTCTGATTAGCTGATAGTAGCTACTTGGCCGACCCTTCGACTGCGTTCAGGGTGAAAAAGAGAGCAGCTAGACCTAGCACAGGCCTTAAGCCTTCCCACTCGGGGGAAGGTTGGGATGGGGGCTTTTGAGTCATTGATTGTTTCCCTATGAACGGATATACTGATAACTAATTTCTGATTTCCTGCTCCACTGATAACCAGTATGGGGGCAATATGTTGTGGATTCTTTCGGTCATTCATTCGCCTAATGGCTCATGAATTCCCTCAGAATGACGGTGTACATGGGGTTTTGCGGTTCTCTGACTTTGAATTACGAACCATGAATGATGAACAGCAGAACTGTTTTCTGATCAACGGATATACTGACAACTAAAATGTTGGGCAGGCCTCTCCACTACGGTCGAGGAGAAAAGAGAGCGGCAAAGGTTAGCACATTGTTTTCCGATTAACGGACAACTGGTCCACGAATAACCAATTACCTAATTCCCCAATTAACTAGTCAGATGCAAGGTCGTTGGGGATGCTGAAGCAAGTTCAGCATGGCGCGGTGTGTTTGGCTTTTGCAGTAGGCCCAACTATGTACAATGAATTCGGAACCTGCCCCGAGTAATCGGGGCAGGTTCCATTAATAACTAGTAAATTTCTTCACGCTGTGCCATCCACTCATCATTCTCGATGTATTCATCGTAAGTGCTGAGCTTGTCTAGATAGCCTTTTGGTCCAATTTCTAGGATACGATTGGCTACAGTATTGGTGAATTCGTGGTCATGAGAGGTGAAGAGCACAGTACCTGGGAAGTCCTTCAAAGCATTGTTAAACGCCTGAATAGACTCAAGGTCCAAGTGGTTGGTTGGCTCATCAATAATCAACAGATTACCTTGCGCTAGCATCATTCGCGACAGCATACAACGCACTTTTTCACCACCAGAAAGTACATTGGCTTTCTTGAATACTTCCTCACCAGAGAAAAGCATTTTACCCAAGAAACCACGAATAAATACCTCGTCTTTTTCACCATCAGAGAATTGGCGCAACCAGTCGATTAGGTTTTCATCTGTGTCGAAGTATTCTGCATTATCGTTTGGCAAGTAAGCAGTTGTAATGGTTTGACCGAACTTGAACTCACCAGTTTTTGGCTTCAGTTCGTCCATTAAAATTTTAAAGAAGCTCGTAGTTGCCAAGCCGTCTTTGCTCAATACAGCAATTTTATCACCTCTGTTTACAAAAAGATCAAGGCCAGAGAACAAAGTTTTCTCGCTATTCACATACGAAAGCTCTTTGATCTCCAAAATCTGATCGCCCGCTTGTCGCTCTTGTTGGAAGATGATAGCTGGGTAACGTCTGGTAGAAGGCTGAATGTCTTCTACATTGATTTTGTCTAAAAGCTTACGTCTACTGGTTGCTTGCTTCGATTTGGAAGCATTTGCAGAGAAACGCGCAATAAACTCTTGAAGCTCTTTCTTTTTCTCTTCGGCCTTTTTGTTGGCAGAAGATCTTTGTGATAAAGCCAACTGGCTCGATTGGTACCAGAAGCTGTAGTTACCGGTGAATAACTTCACCTGACCAAAGTCAATATCTACAATGTTGGTACAAATAGTATCTAAGAAGTGACGGTCGTGAGATACAACGATCACTGTGTTTTTAAACTCCAAAAGGAAGTCTTCAAGCCAACCAATGGTCGTAAGGTCCAAGTCGTTGGTAGGCTCATCCAGAATAAGAATATCTGGGTTACCGAAAAGTGCTTGTGCCAATAGCACACGTACTTTTTGGCTACCGTTAAGATCTTTCAGTAAGTTGTAGTGCAAGTCTTCGGTAATGCCAAGGCCACTCAATAGGGCAGCAGCATCCGATTCTGCATTCCAGCCATCCATTTCAGCAAACTGTGCCTCAAGCTCCGATGCTTTAATACCATCTTCTTCGCTAAAGTCAGGCTTCATGTAGATCGCATCTTTTTCCTTCATAATGCTCCACAACACAGTGTGGCCCATCATCACGGTGTCCAGCACTGTGTTTTCGTCAAACTCATGGTGGTTCTGCTTAAGTACCGCCATGCGTTTGCCCGGCTCCATGGTAACCTTACCAGAGTTAGGGTCAACATCGCCCGATAAAATTTTAAGGAAAGTAGATTTTCCGGCACCATTGGCACCAATTACACCATAACAGTTATTACCCTGAAATTTGATGTTTACCTCATCAAAGAGTACTCTTTTACCAAATGCTAGGGATACGTTTTGTGCTGCGATCATATGCTTGCTCTTTCAGGCCGCAAAGGTAAGGTTTTGAATTCCTAGTTCAATGGTTTTGAGGCTTTAAGTTGAAAAGGTGGTGTAATAGTAATTAGAGAGGGTTCATGAGTAGTTTAAATCGCTTAATGAAGCTTAACTTCTAGCCGCACAAACCTATTTTTTGCTATCTTATCCATGAATTTTGACAATTATGAGAAAACTCTTCACCGCTTTATTATACTGCTTTGTTGTTAATACCGGCATTTCGCAAGAAACTACACTAAAACTGGCTTCAGATGTTTGGCCGCCATTTACCAATGTGGCCGAAAAAGGTGGGCTTGCTCAGGATTTGGTGAATTTTGCCCTTAAGCGTTCGGGGATAAATATGGAGTCGGATATTATGTCTTTTGACGCTGTGATTTCGGGAATAAAAAGCGATGAAATTGATGGCAGTACCGCTCTATGGATGAGCGAAGACCGCAAAGCATACTTACTGTTCTCAAAGGCTTATTTGTACAATCAACTGGTGTTGGTAGCTAAGAAGGGAGAGGACGTTTCTGCCAAATCATTAGCCGACCTAAAAGGAAAGTCGGTCGGGATTGTAGGTAGCTATGCGTATGGTGGTACTTATTCTGACCCAGATGGCGTGACTTACGTGCGTGGAAATAACGATCAAGAGAATTTAGAAAAGTTGCTAAATGATGAAGTGGATTACATTTTGGTTGATGCGCTATTGGCGCAGCATGCCAAAGTGCATCAACCAAAAGCGGTGACTGAATCTTTGGAGATTGGCACTAACCCAATGCTTGTTCAGAGTTTACACTTTGGTGTGAGAAAGAGTCACCCGCAAGCCCAGCAGATTATTGCAGGCTTTAATCGTGAGATTGATAAAATGCTTGCAGATGGTAGTTATAGTAAGATTCTTCAACTTACATGGATTAAGGCTGATATGGATGGAGATGGCGTGCAGGAGCTTGTTCTAAATGGTAACAAAGCGGGTAAAATAGCCCCAAGTAGTGCTTATGCTATTCAACCGAATCAGCAGCACGATACAATCCCTACCAATCGCTTCTATATTGATGGAAAGCTTTATGAAGGCTGGGATAACGTGCCAAACTATTACAAAGAGGCTCCGCCAACTGTACAGCAAATGGAGTCTGTTAACCTATTTAATATTCCTCTGAAGAAGAACTAGCCATTTCTTCAGGCTCAATGTGAATAAGCACATCATCAATTTCAGGCAGTTTTTCCAATAGGGTGTCTTTAAGGTCGTGCGCCAGTTTGTGGCCATCTCGCACAGGGATATCGCCATTTACAATGGCATGTAAGTCTACAAAATAGCGCATCCCTGATTTTCGGATGTAGCACTTTTCAGTGTCCAGTATGCCTTCAACGGTTACTGAAATTGATCTTATTTCTGCAATTAGGTCTTCGTAAAGGTGTTCATCCATTACCTCGCCAAGTGCTGGCCTAAATATTCTGTAACTGTTGTAAAGAATGATTCCTGTAGCGAAAAGCGCGGCCCAGTCATCGGCAGTTTCGTAGCCGGGACCAAATACCACGGCAATGCCAATGCCTAAAAAGGCTGCGCCAGAGGTAAGCGCATCACTACGGTGATGCCATGCATCGGCTTTAAGAGAAGAACTATTAGTTTCATTACTCTTTTTGCTCACCAGTCGGTAGGAGAGTTCCTTCCAAACAATGATGCCGCCAATTACGATAAGCGTCCACGGTTTTGGCGATTTATGAGGTGTAATAATGTGCTGAATGCTCTCATAACCAATTATTATGGCAGAGATAATCAAAAAACCAACGACTAAAAATGTAACCAGTGGTTCAATTCTACCATGACCATAAGGGTGATTTTCATCTGCTGGTTTCTTAGCATATTTTAGTCCGAGTAGTACAATGAGTGATGAAAATATATCGGCTGTAGATTCAATCGCATCTGCGATTAATGCGTAAGAATGCCCAAATATGCCAGCTAAAGCTTTGATTATGGCCAAACCCAAATTGCCAAATATGCTGAAGTAGGAGGTCTTTATGGTTTCTTGGTGTTGACTCATGTTTGTGCTGGTAAAAGTACTTAAGAATACGTTACTCCAAGCATTCAGTTAGCCAATAAAGCAAAAGACCTTGGGTTAAACTCCCAAGGCCTTTTCAGTGGTGGTATGTGTTTGTTTAGTTTCAATTTTCAGCCCAAACAAAGGGCGTAAAAAGTTGATTCTTTTAATGAGTTCATAGCAAAGAAAACAACCCACTGTAGTGAGTAGTATCACTAATACTAGTTTAAGACCAACACTTAAATTGAGCGGAAAAATGAGGTAATAAGCTCCGTATAAAAATGCCATATGGACAATATAAACCGGATAAACCGCTTGACTCATATAACTAAGTGCTTTGCTTGGTTTATTTAAGTGTTTATAAGCAAAACCAAATGCACTAAACACCCAAATACAAGATTCAGTAGCCATTAAATAGTTTGGTGCTACCATGTTGCTTTCAAAGTACCTGTAAAGGTAAAGTCCTAGGCCTGCAGCTAGAAAAATCCATCGCCAATGAAGCACCTTGTCCCAAAAGTAACTACCGCTGTAAACAAAGCAGAAACCAAGGAAAAAGGCCAAAAAGCCGAGGACATAGCCATGCAAGGTTTGTGCATACAGTTCAAAAGGAATTGGCTTTACAATTAGGGCTTCGGCTACCATTAGGGCTATGGCAATTAGAAAACCGAAGGGAGAACCAAAGATTTTCTTAATAACATTTGACAGCCTTCCGTCTTCGTGCTTTTTAAGAAAGTAGAAGAGTGGGAGTAATAGCAGAACATAGCTAAAAATATTACCCAAAAACCAAAGGTGCCCAGCATTGGCCACATAGCTTACCGGTTGTTCATAATATTTCATGATAAGCAACACATGTATGGGTACTATGGCCACCATTCCGAATAAGAATGGTACTAGAATGCGCTTTGTCCTTTCTATTAGTAGTTGTTTCCAGCTTCTTTTTCTTAGTGCGAAGAATACACCCATTCCTGACACAAAGAATAGTAGTGGAATTCTCCATACGTTGAGCATCGTCATGGGTACCCAAAGGCTTGGCATAGACTGATCGTTTTGAATAAAACCGATAAGCAGACCCCAAGGTTGAAAACCAATGGCAATGTGGTAGATGAGCAATAGCCAAATGGCTATTACTCTCAACCAATCAATGTCGTATCTTCTGTTGTTAACCGACATCTTACTTAAGCATTTTAGCTACCTCAGGACGTGATTTTTCTATGCGCGCCATATCGAGTGTTAGGCCCATTGGTGCCAACTGTTGACCCATCATTTTATACACTGGCTCAACTTGATCGAATGGAATTACAACCGACTCGTAAGCAGTAGTATTAAAATTGTTTTTGATGCTTTGGTCTGCTCCAGCATCAATCAGGGCTTTCAGAATATCCAACCGACAAAAGAATGCAGCGGTGTGCAAGGCTGTGGAGCCTTCGTTGTTCTTCATGTTAAGGTTGGCTCCGGCCTTGATCAATGTAAGCGCCATCTCTGTTTTGTCAAATACCGTAGCAATGATCAAAGGAGATGAACCACCGAATGGATCCTTTTTATTAAGGTCTGTTCCGGCATCAATGTGCTGCTGTAGCGCTTCAGAGTTACCGGAAATTACGGCATCGTGAATACTGATTTTTGGCGCTTTTACTTTTGCAGTAGTAGCGGCTTTTCCGCCTTCTTCAGTGCCGCTGTTTTTTTGTCCGCAGGCGCTCAGCGCAACTAACATTATTAATGTAGCTGCTAATAATCTGGTTGATTTGATAACTTGATTTTTCATGATTTTAATGATTTGTGTTTTTGACTTCGTTTCGATGTTACAAAGGTGGCAAAGAGGGGCATGCACCGTGTATTAGCTATGGTTCGGATGATATCAAGTTTCGAAATGCGGCTAAAAACTATGACGCATTAGTATAAATTATGATGCACACCCTGCTTCAATGGCTCAGAAACAAGCATTTTGACAATGTTGTGACTTACCTGAATATTTAGCTTTTTTGTGTTTGATATAATTACTTCTTCAATTTATTGAGCCACGGAATGCCTAAGGAAAACGACTTTCTAAATCAGCTGAAAAGCACCATTGAACAGCGCATGTCCGATGAAAGCTTTGGCGTGACCGAACTGGCAGAAGAGATTGGAATGAGTCGTTCGAATTTGCTTCGAAGAATTAAAAAACTCACCGGGCAATCGGTTAGTCAATTTATTCGTGAGGTAAGGTTGGCCAAAGCGATGGAGCTACTTCACCAAGGTTCCTTGAATGTGTCGGAAGTGGCGTTTCAGGTTGGCTTTTCAAGTGTCTCTTACTTTGTGAAATGCTTCCGTGAAACTTACGGTTACCCTCCAGGTGAAGCTTCTAAACAGGTTGAGGAAGAGATAGATTCAGTTACAGCTGAGCCCCTTGAAAAGAGGCAATCAAACCGAAAGCTCATTGGTGCTTTGGTGGCGGTAGTACTGGTTTTAGCCGTGGCTGCTTTCGCTTTTATGGGGGGCGACAGATTAGAAGATGCCTCAATAGAGAAGTCGATTGCTGTGTTGCCATTCAAAAACGACAGTGACGATAAGTCCAATGTCTATCTCATTAATGGGTTGATGGAATCCACACTAATCAACTTGCAAAAGATTGGCGCGCTCAAGGTCATTAGCAGAACATCAGTTGAGCAGTACAGGGATTCGCCAAAGGCCATACCCGAAATAGCCGATGAACTGGATGTGAACTACTTTGTAGAGGGCAGTGGCCAGAAAATTGGTGATAGAATAATGTTGAACATTCAGTTGATTGAAGCAGCTACCGATCAGCAACTTTGGGCAGCGCAATACGAACGAGATGCTAAAGATATTTTCAAGCTGCAGCAAGAAATAGCCAGCAACATTGCGAATGAGATTAAGGCCATAATCACCCCGACCGAGCGCAAACAAATCATCAAAGTGCCTACAGATAACTTGTTGGCTTATGACAATTACCTAAAGGGAAGAAATCTTTTACAGATTGGTAATTTGGAAAGGATAGAAGAGGCAATTCCATACTTTGAGAGAGCCATTAGACTTGACGACTCTTTTGCGGCAGCCTACGCTAGTTTGGCCTTTTCTTATTATTATTTGGAGCTTTTTCAGTCAGATAGAAAGCATGTAAAAGCCATGAATGAAATGGCTCAGAAAGCCATGGCGTTAGACCCTGAGTTACCAGAAAGCCATGTCGCAATGGCTTTGTGCGAAAAGGAAAAGGCCAACTTTGATGCAGTGATTCCTTATTTAGAGCGCGCTTTGGAGCTAAGGCCTAACTCTGCTGAAGTTATTAACCTGCTTTCGGATATGTACGCCAACTATACGCCCAACACCGAAAAGTATTTGGAGTATGCTCTGAAGGGAGTTCAGTTGAGTAGAGTGGAGAATGACTCCATTACCACCAGTTACATTTACTTGCACCTGAGCAACGCGTTGATCCAGTCTGGCTTTGTAGAAGAGTCTATTTATTATGTGAATCGATCGATTGATTATTATGCTTACAATGGTTACTCGCAATACGTAAAGGCCTTTATGCTTTATGCCAGAGACAAGGATGAGGACATGTTGAGAGGCCGTCTGATTACTGAATGGGAGAAGGACAGTGCACGCATTGATATTCTACAAGAGATAGGAAAGGTGAGCTTCTTTATGCGTGATTATGAAACGGCTTATCATTATTACGATCTACTTTTAAATCAGCTTGCTGAACGAAACTTAGACGTGTTTCAGTACGAATTTCTAAAGGTTGGAATGGTGTATGAAGCGATGGGCGAAGAGGAAAAGGGGCAAGAGCTTATTCAGGAGTATTACGACTACGTAAGTCAAGATGAAACCTATTACAGAGATATTTTTCTGTACGTCTATTACGCTTATAAAGGAGAGGCTGAGCCTGCCGTTGAGCATTTAAAGGCCTTTTCGGAACAAGATAGCTTTCAGTTTTGGCTAGTGTTGTTTGATAATGACCCGAGTACCGATGCCCTAAATGGTAATCCTGAGGTAACCGCACTTTGGAAGAAAATAACCGATAAGTTTTGGGATAATCACGAGCGTCTAAAAACCGATCTAAAAGAAAAAGGGTTGATTTAACACTAAATCAACCCTTTTTCCATTATGTACTTGCATCTACTGAGCGCTTCTTACAAGTCTAAACCCTAAATGTTCCTGCCCTGAGTCGTATGCCGTAGCCATTCGCGCACTTGGTCTATAATTGCTACAATACTGATCGCTGCAAAGGAACGAGCCGCCTTTAGTTACGCGCTTGGGTGTCATAGGGTCGTTAGGGTCGTAACTTCTTGGTGGACCGACTGGGTTTACTCGGGCTTTCTCGTTTTGTGCTTGGCTGTTTCTTACGTGCGTGTCGGGGCGATACCAATCGCTAGTCCACTCCCAAACATTTCCAATCATGTCGTACAAGCCATAAGCGTTGGCAGGGTAAGATTTTACAGGTGCAGATTTTTCAAAGCCGTCTTTCGGCATGTTGTTATACGGAAAGCCTCCTTGAAAAAAGTTGGCCAGGTACTTTCCTTCTGGCGTTAGTTCTTCTCCCCATTGAAATGATTGGTGTTTACCGCCTCTTGCAGCTACTTCCCATTCAATTTCTGTAGGTAGCCTTTTACCCGCCCAGTTGGCATATGCCACTGCGTCTTCGTAAGCTATGTGTACCACAGGATGGTTGTCTTTTCCATCAATATTACTTTCTGGCCCATATGGATGCTGCCAGTCACTACCGATTGACCATGCCCACCACTGCGACAAATCGTACAAGTTAGCTACTTCAGAAGGGTGAAAGATGAGCGAGCCGGGTTGCAGTAATGAATCTGCCGGTTTAGGAGTGCTAGGGGGCACTTGCTTCTTCAATTCCTCCCAGTCTACTGGGCGTTCTGCCACGGTTTTGTAGCCAGTTGCTTCAACAAACTTCCGGAATTGAGCATTGGTGACCTCCGTTTCGTCCATCCAAAAGCCACTAACTTTAACCTCGTAAGCTGGGCCTTCACTTCGGTTGGCATGTTCATCTTGGCTGCCAACTGTATAGCTACCGCCTGGCACCCAAACCATACCGGCAGGTGCTTGAGTAGGTGGCTGTTCTTGTTTGTTTTCTTTTTTGCCAGCACAAGAAATGCCAGTTATTAATAATGAAAGAAGGAATGCTTTATAATAGAAGGGGGTACTTCGCATGTTAATTTGGGGTTTCTTAAAAGAATTTGCTTACTCCAACACCGAATGTCCAGGAGGTATAGGTGTCAAATTTGTCATCGAACATCAGGCTTAGGCCAAGTTCCCAATTTTCTCCGATTTCCCAACCATATTCGGCACCAATTCTAAGTAGCGAAAGGGTTTCTTCTTTGGAGAATTCCTGGCCATAACCTGCCATTAGAGTAAAGTGCTCTCCGAACTTTCTAGAACCTGTAAAAACGGCTGAAAAAGGAGAGGAGCGCTCTATTATCTCATCAGGGCCATTGTCTACCTCGCGGGTTACCTCGAATGTTTCGATGAACATATCGGTGTGAATACCAATTGCCCATTTTTCGTCAATGCGATAGTCATAATCCAGTCCCCAAGAAGGTAGCACTTTCCAGACTTTTTCACCATTAGCATCTACACCGCTAGGTAAGTGCGCATTGCCCATAACCAACGCCAATCGATTTCTAGGAAAGTCTACTATTTCGTTCTGAGCATTCATTTCGAAAGAAACAGTAACGAAGAATAGCAGTAGGGATAAACGAAATGCCTTTATCATCATAATATTCAGGTTAGTATTGTCCAGTTTTAAGTAGCTATTTAAATATAGCATTTATCCTGATTGAAAACTGATTAAAGGAGGGAAGGATGGGGTTTGTATTGATAGAGCATAAAAAAAGCCCCATTTGGGGCTTTTTGGTGAGTTATTATTGAGATTAAATCTCGTATTCTTTCGGATCGATTTTAATACGGGCACCGCCAGCATTAATTGCCTCGTGAATTTTGTAGATACAAACCTCAGACTTGTAAGATTCGATTGCATCGTAGTTAAGTTTTTCCTCACCACGAACAGACTCTACAAAGTTGTAAAGGTGAGCAGTGTGGGCTTGTAGGTTGTAAACCTTGTCCATGCCGCTCATGTCCTTAATGTCGTAGCTGATTTGCGGAGCAGTTTCCTTAATTCCAGAGTCACCAAGTTCTTTTTCCTTGTACTCTTTCATGTTAGCAAGGTTAGCAATGTAACCTTTGTCTTCAAACTTCTTCCACTTCTCTTCAGGAACACTAGCTTCTCTAAAGATTTTGTTTTCAGTGCTTTCTGAAATATTCATAGAGCCTTCATCTCCAATAAATCTTTCGTAAACACCAATTGCTCTAGAGTTCGAAACGTTCTCGTAAATACCAATTGCAGGACCTTTTGGCGTATCATACTCCAAAATGGTTGCCATGGTATCTGCCTGCTCAAAGCCAAAGTACGAGTTGTTACCTGTAGCATAAACAGTGTGCGGGTAAGCACCTAAGAACCAGTTGAAGATATCGATTTGGTGAGAACCTAAATCTGAAACTACACCACCACCTAGCTTTTTGTAGTTTCTCCAGTTGTAAACCTGATCTACAGTATCGAAGCCATATTTCTTAAGCTGCTTCATGTCCAAATTGTCATTCTTGTTTGGCTGAAGCAAGTGAATTTTAGACCTGTTCCATTGGCCCATGGCATGGGTTAAGCGTCCCATCATTTGCTCTTGCTCAAGCAAAATTTGGTGGGTGAAACGGTACCTGTCGTTCGATCTTCTTTGGCGGCCAATCTGAAGCAAGTTGCCGGTGCTCTTCATGGCAAGGGCCATTTTCTTAGCATCTTCAATATTGTTCGACATGGCTTTTTCGCAATACACGTGAATGCCAGCGTTTAGGGCATCTACCGAGTGTTGCATGTGCCAAAAGTCTGGAGTTGCAAATGCTACAGCATCAAGGTTTTCTTTTTCTATCATTTCATAGAAATCCTCGTATGCATTTACATTGGCATCATACTGAGCATTGTAGCGCTCTTTTGCACGCTCTCTACGGCTTTCAACTATGTCGCAAACTGCAACAAGGTTAGCACTCGGGATCTTCGGTATGTTACTAAAGATCATGCCGCTTCCGCGGCCTCCGCAACCTACAATGGCAATATTTACTTTATCGGCAGCTTTAAGTGGATTAGCTGTAATGTTGAATGGACTGGCCAGTAGTAAACCAGTACCGAAGAGTGACGACTTTTTAATGAAGTCTCTTCTGTTAGATTTTTCCATAGCAATCTGAAAATTTTCGCGTTTCTAAAAAATAAGTGGACGATTAAAATCCGGCTCTTAAGATAGTTGATTTTTCCTAAGAATGGTCAGTTTTCCATCGATTGCATAGGCCACCCATTCGATTTGTTCATTCGTTTGCACTATTTCCTCAATTTCTGGTAATGATAGAATGAAGCAGGCTGTTGAAAAGGCATCTGAGTAGGTGGCATTCTTTGCTGCTACCCATACGCGCTCAAAGTTTGGCTTAAAATCATTTTGTCCCGTGCGGGGGTCGAATATATGGCTGCCTTGATGAAAAGTGCCACTGGCGCTCACGCTTATGTTACCCAAGTCGAGGCGGTGCTTGTCTAACTTGGCGGTGATTTGATAAGTGAAGTAAGGCTTTACACTTACATCGTTTTTGATCATCAAAGTGCTGTCTCCCGCACTAAAGGTAAAGGTCTTGATTTCCAGCTCTTGCATTAACTCATCCACCTTGTCCAGCGCATAGCCCTTGCCAATTCCTCCCAAGTCGAAATACATGCCAGGGTTAACACAGTAGACCCTAGGCTGCTCAGGATCCACATAAATGCTGGCCTGTTTTTTCATGGCTTGGGCTTTTTCCAAGGCTTTGTGGGTTTCGTATTCATTGAGAATACCTTCTTTGCCAGCTCGGAAAATCTTCATGTGTTCGGCTACACCAACATCAAAAGTACCATGACTTTCGGTATGGCAGGCAATGGCTATTTTAAGCGCTTCCCAAGTTTCGAAGTCAATTGGTAAGTGCTCGTCTTTTTTTAGTTTGTTAATCCGCGAAATATCACTGTCTGGCCTAAATCGGCTCAGCTTATCTTCCAACTCATCAATTAGATTAAAAGCCTGCTGAGCGGCATTCTCCGCGTATTCGGCCGTTTCGTTATAAATGGTCAACTTAAAATAAGTAGCCATTGCTTGATGCTCAAAGGCAGAGGTATTCTCCAAAATTTATGCTTTTTGTTTTTTCAGTTCGCTTCTTCCCATCAGTTTTACCAGCATGTCTGCATCTGGTATTTGGGCTAAAATTACACGTGCCAGTACAATTAACGGTACAGAAAGCAGCATGCCCGCTACGCCCCAAATATAGCCCCAAACTACAAGGCCAAGAATTACGGTTACGGTGTTCAAGGCCACGGAAGAGCCCATTAATAGCGGCTCAATTACGTTACCCCAAATAAATTGTGTGGCAATAAGTAATCCAATAAACAGGAAGAAACTACCAGTTGAATCGATTTGAATAAGTCCTAAAAGTACTGGTGGTATGGTGGCAGCAATTGAGCCGACAGTAGGAATAAAATTGAGTAAAAAGGCCAAGAAGCCCCAGAACAAGGCAAAGTCAACTCCGAATATCCAGCTTATGCTACCAAAGAACACCCCTGTGCAAAAACTGGTAAAGAACTTCACTTTCATATAGCTTACAATGGCTGTTTTAATTTCTAGAAAGGAATTGATAAGCCTTTCCTTACCTTTTTGGTCATCACCTTCTAAGTAGCCAATGTACTTTTCGTAGCGCACAATACTGCCCAGTACAGCCACAAGGTAAATGGCACTCAATATAAAATTGAAGGTGAATGTACCGAGCTGTCCGGCCACAATACCCGATGTGCTCAGCAGAAAATCAACAGAGATCAGCTTGTTCAGTGTTTGAATGAAACCACTGGTTTCTACACTGGAAACCCCGGGAATGAAAGAAAGTTGGTCAATAATGTCGATGAACTTCGCATCGATTTGAGCCAACAGCTTATCTTTTTGATCAACAATTTGAGCACCTGTATCGAATACAATCAGTCCTATAAGAAAGAGAAAGCCCAGCGTAAGAATGGTGATGAGCGTAATGCTTACAGAATAAGGCCAGTTCTTTTTATCTAAATACAGAATAACCGGCTGTAGCATTAGGCCAACAAAAATGGCAAAGGCCAAAGGAATTAAAAGTCCCGAAAGGGCTTTAATAATCATAATCCCTACTATCGCTAAAAATATAAGCAGGGTGTTTTTTATGGTTCTAATGTTTGACTCTATAAGAGGGCTTTGTTCCATACTCACTAATTAAGCTTAAAAATCGTTACTGAGTAGACGACAGAACGAATAATGTTGTTTTTTCGGAAAAAGTAAGAACGGTAGCAGTTTAATATTTAGTTTTGTAGCTTCAAAAAAATCAAATTGAATGCTTTTGGAATTCGAACAACCCATAGTGGATTTGGAAGATAAGCTAGCCGAAATGAAAAGGCTGGCAGAAAATAGCAAAGTTGATGTTTCGGACGATGTAAAATCGTTGGAGACCAAAATTCAGAAATTGAAGGAAGAGACTTACAAGAATCTCACCAGATGGCAGAAAGTGCAACTGTCGAGACACCCTGAAAGACCTTACACCTTAGACTATATTTATAACATGACTGATGACTTTATTGAGCTGCACGGAGACAGAACCGTGAAGGACGATAAAGCAATGGTTGGTGGTTTTGGTACGCTTGGCGACCAAACTGTAATGTTTGTAGGTCAGCAGAAGGGTAGAAATACCAAACAGCGCCAAATGCGCAACTTTGGTATGGCTAATCCTGAGGGATACCGCAAGGCACTTCGTCTATTCAAAATGGCCGAGAAATTCAACAAGCCAATTGTAACGCTTATAGATACTCCGGGTGCTTACCCAGGTTTCGAGGCGGAAGAAAGAGGCCAAGGTGAAGCTATTGCGAGAAACATTCGCGATATGTTTATGCTAAAAGTGCCGGTAATCTGTGTGATTATTGGTGAAGGTGCTTCTGGTGGAGCCATTGGAATTGGTGTTGGAGACAAGGTATTAATGCTTGAAAATACTTGGTATTCTGTAATTTCTCCAGAGTCTTGCTCTTCTATTCTTTGGAGAAGCTGGGACTACAAGGAGCAAGCAGCTGAAGCTTTGAAATTAACAGCCGAAGATATGACAGGCTTTGGCCTTGTTGACGGCATTATTGAAGAGCCTCTTGGTGGTGCTCACCGCAACATTAAGTGGATGAGCAATACCCTGAAAGCGCGTATTCTTGAAGAGCTTGAGCCGCTTTTAGCGCAGTCTGCCGAAGAGCGTATTAATACGCGAATTGAGAAATTCTCTGATATGGGTGAGGTTATTGAGTAACGCACCGCATTAAAATATTTGAAAGCCAACTGTTTCAGTTGGCTTTTTTTATGCCCATTTTTATTGAGTATCAACCAATTTGAAAATGGCTAGAAAGAATAAGAAGCTGGGGCAGTACTTTGCCGAACTAATGGTGGTGATTGTGGGCATTACCATAGCTTTCGCCTTAGAGAGTTATTCTGAAAATGTAAAGCAGGATGAGAAAGAAGCTCAGTATTTGCGCGCCCTTCAGGCAGATTTGGCAAACGACATCAGTGAGCTGAAAGAACACATTGATACCACAAACCAGCTTATTTCCCTAACAGGAGACATGTTTAAGTTTATTTACATGAAGGCCCCGGTCGATAGCTTTAGCAGAAGGCATGTTACAGCCACCTACAGCACACCATATTTTAGCGGTAACAATGGTACTTATCTCTCAATGATCAATTCGGGCGATTTAAACCTACTTTCAGATTTCGAGTTGCGACAAGCCTTGGTAAAATATTACACGCTTTCTTACAGTGATTTGCGCAGGGCAGATAAGTTTGTCGATGAGTTAGTTTCAAACAGTATGTATCCATACATATTAAAAAATGTGGCATTTCACCCCATAGAAGATAGGATTGAGGATTCAACTCCTTTAAAAACCAACGAGGCCATTAATTTAATGGGAAGCTATTTCAATATGCTGGCAAATAGAAATGAAAAGTACGATGAGTTGGTAGATGTTTGTAAAGCGTTGGATAAGCTGATATCTTCGAAACTATGAAGTTACACGTGGTAGATACGGGCTTTTTTAAGCTCGATGGAGGAGCAATGTTTGGCGTGGTACCCAAGGTACTTTGGGAAAGAACAAACCCTGCCGATGCAAACAATCTTTGTACTTGGGCTATGCGCTGCATGTTGATTGAAGATGGCAACAAGCTCATGCTCATCGATACCGGAATTGGTAACAAGCAAGACGCTAAATTCTTCAGCCACTATTACTTACATGGCGATGCTTCGCTTGATGGTTCGCTAAAACAACTAGGCTTCGACCGAAGCGACATTACGGATGTATTTCTTACGCACTTGCACTTCGACCATTGTGGTGGGGCAGTGGACTATGCCGATGATGCTGGTGATCAATTCGAACTTCATTTTCCGAACGCCAAGTACTGGTCGAACAAAGACCACTGGCAATGGGCTACCCAACCAAATGCAAGAGAGAAAGCATCTTTCCTGAAAGAAAACATTTTACCGATTGAGCAAAGTGGCCAGTTGGACTTTGTTCCGTTGGATGGAAGCTCTCCATTCTCACAGTTTGAAATAATAACTGCTGATGGCCATACCGATAAACAGATGCTGCCTAAAATTCAGTATAAAGGCAAAACACTTGTGTTTATGGCCGATCTGCTGCCTTCAGTTGGGCATATTCCTTTGCCTTATGTAATGGGTTACGACACCCGGCCACTGTTGACTTTGCAGGAGAAAGAAGTCTTTTTGAAAGAAGCAGCCGATAATGAATATGTGCTCTTTTTGGAGCATGATAGCCAACATGAATGCTGTACTGTAAAGCATACTGAAAAGGGCGTTCGCTTAGATAAAACATTTAAACTTTCGGAACTGTAATGAAGGTTGGCTTGACGCTATCAGGAGGCGGTGCACGTGGCTTTGCACATTTGGGAGTACTACAGGCATTGCAAGAGGCCAATATTCCTGTGCATGTAATTAGTGGTGCAAGTGCCGGTTCTCTGGCGGCTGCATTTCATGCTTATGGTTACTCTCCGCAAGAAACGCTCAGTATTTTCGAAAAAACCAACATTCTAAAACTTATTTGGCCAGCATTTAGCACAACGGGTTTGCTAAGCATTCAAAAATCTGAATTGATCTATGATAAATTCTTGGCAGAAGACTCATTCGCTCATGCCAAGATTCCTCTTTTTGTATCTACTACCAACCTGAACAAAGGCCGGCCTGAGATTTTCAATTCCGGTTCTTTAAAACTTGCCTTAATGGCCTCGTGCTGTATTCCGGTAATTTTCGACCCGGTAAGAATTGGGGAGGATGATTATGTAGATGGCGGTATTCTGAACAACCTACCGACAGAAGTGTTGCTGCAAGAAGGTTGTGACATTATTATTGGAGTAAATGTGGCGCCAATTCTACCCGAAAAGGACCTTGATGGCCCAAAACGCATGATAGAGCGCGTGTCAATGCTGGCACTAAGCGCCAATGTGGAGTACAGCAGCAGACTGTGCGATTTGTACTTGCTACCGCGCGAGCTTAGAAGATTCGGTACATTCGATTTTAAAAAATCTCAAGAGCTGTTCAGAATAGGCTATGAGTACACCAAATACGAGCTTTCTATGCTAGAAGCTTCGCATAAGCTTAAACAGTTTTCTGCTCAATAGGCTGTTCCTTTTTGCTGCCGAATTGAGGTTAACAAAAACTTATTTCGCCACTTTGTAAACCTTTTGGCTATTCAATTCGACTTTTATTTCAAAGGGCATACGTGTGTTTGATATTACACACGTCATGTAGCAGAACGATCGATAGTTTATTGATCTCAACAACTCAAAACAACAACACAAAATGCAAAGAACACTTTTGGTGCTCGGGCTGACTATGCTATGTTTCGCAGTCTCGGCACAACAAAAATTCACATTAAATGGATATGTCCGGGCGGCAAGTTCTGGGGAAGAGCTAATAGGCGTTACGGTTTATGTGAAAGAACAGGCCAATGGGGTGATTTCAAACCCATATGGTTTTTACTCTTTAACCTTGCCTGAAGGGCAGTATACGGTACTTTATAGTTATATCGGTTTCAAAACCAAGGAGCAAATCATTACGCTTGATAAAAACACAGAGCTTAATGTAGAGCTAGAGGATGAGTTTACCGATCTGGAAGAAGTTGTGGTGACTTCGGAACGCCAAGATGTTAATGTGGTGGGCATTCAAATGAGTAAGAACGAATTGAATGTAGAGCAGGTGAAAAAACTGCCGGCACTTTTTGGAGAGCCCGATATTATTAAAACAGTGCAAATGATGCCTGGCGTTATTTCAGCAGGCGAGGGTACTTCTAGCTTTTTCGTGCGTGGTGGTAGTGCCGATCAGAATTTGATATTGATTGATGAGGCTCCGGTTTATGATCCCTCTCACTTATTTGGGCTTTTTTCGGTATTTAATGCCGATGTTATCAAGGATTCGGAACTGTACAAGGGCGGAATTCCTGCCCGTTTTGGTGGAAGACTTTCGTCAATTTTAGAAGTAAGGACCAAAGACGGTAATAACAAAGAGTTTGGCGGTGAGGCCGGAATAGGAACACTTGCCAGCAGCGTAATGGTTGAAGGCCCAATTAAAAAGGATGTGAGTTCCTACATCATTTCGGCCCGAAGGTCTTATGTAGACTTATTTTTGAAAGCAGCCAATCAAGATAACCTGGTGCACTTTTACGACATCAACGCCAAAATGAACTGGCGTGCCAATAACAACAACCGCTTTTTCTTGTCGCTTTACGCTGGCCGCGACAAGTTCAGCTTTGGTGATGATTTTGGTTTTAACTGGGGGAATAAAACGGCTACATTCCGGTGGAATCACCTTTTTAGCGATAAGCTATTCTCTAACACCTCTTTGGTTGCCAGTAAGTTCGATTACGGCTTGGGTTCAGAGAATCAGGTGGATGCTTTTGACTGGGACTCGAGCCTGACAGAATATACGCTTAAGGAAGACCTTAACTTCTTTTTTAATCCACGCCTTTCGCTCGATTTTGGCTACCATGTTACTTATCGCGTATTCGAGGCGGGCAATATAGAAAGTGGGGCCGAATCCATTTTTAGCGACACCAAATTGCCAAGCGAATATGCACTTGATCATTCACTGTATGCCGGAATGGAGCATCAAATTTCGGATAAGCTTTCCTTGCAATATGGGGCCAGGCTTTCGGTTTTCCAGAGTATAGGTAAGCAAACGGTGTATGAATATGCCGATCCGCAAGACAACATCAATCCGGTAAGAGTTGATTCTACCACTTACGGAGCTTTCGAAAACATAAAGACCTATGTAAACCTTGAGCCGCGTTTTGCTGCGCGATACTTGCTCACAAGCGCTACAAGTTTAAAGGCTAGCTATAACCGAATGGTGCAAAATACACACTTGGTTTCGAGCGGAACGGTGCCGGTGCCTTTCAATACTTGGGTGCCGAGTTCCGTTTATTTAAAACCTCAGTTGGCCGATCAGTTTGCGCTGGGCTACTTCCACGATTTGCAGAATAATGCTTATTCAATCTCTTTTGAGACTTTTTATAAGCGTTTTCAAAATGTGACCGATTTTGCTGATAACGCACAAATATTCTTTAATGAAGATCTGGTAACAGAGTTCAGACAGGGTAAGTCGGAGGCATATGGTGCCGAGGTTATGGTGCAAAAGAAGGAAGGTAAGCTTACTGGTTTTGTGTCTTACACTTGGTCGAGGGTAGAGCGTACGGTGCCGGGCGTAAACTTGGGCAAATCGTTTTTAGCCAACCACGATAGAAGACATAGCCTTAACGTAGTGGCCACTTACGATTACAGCGATAAATGGGTGTTTGGGGGAAGCTTTACTTACGCTACCGGTAGACCAATTACACTGCCAACAGGTAGTTACGAATATGGTGACGGTTACTTACCAGATGTGATTACTGAACGCAACGGTTATAAGCTGCCAGACTTTAATAGAATGGACTTGAGCGCAACATTGTACCCAAGAAAGAATGCCGATAGAAACTATAAAACATCTTGGGTATTCTCCCTATACAATGTGTATAGCCGTAAAAACCCGTTTACCATTTACACTCAAGTTAAGCAAGATGATGACGGTAATGTGATAGGGGATGGCACCGAAAAAGAAGCCCGTTTGATCTATCTATTTCCAATTCTTCCTTCAGTAACCTTCAACATTGAATTTTAAAAATGAACACGATGAACATAAAATATATATACTCGCTAATGCTTGTGCTGGCCTTGGTTTGGGCCTGCGATGAGCCAATAACCATTGATACCGCTACGGCCGAAGAACAAGTGATTATTGAAGGTATGGTAACGAATACTGCCGGTAGAAACTTTGTGAAGGTGACCAAGAGCCGGTCTTTTTACGAAACGGGCAGTACCGAACGCATTACAAATGCTATTGTAACGGTGTCGGATGAAACGGGTAACTACGCTGATTTTGTGCATAATCCATCGGGAGAGCCAGAAACGGAAGGTTACTACTATGCCGCGGGAGACTTTATTGGTGCCATAGGCCGTACCTATTCTTTGAGGGTAGAGTTGGGTGAAAATGTATATGAGGCACAAGATGAGTTGCTGCCTGTAACGCCTATCGATTCGCTGGCACAGCAGCTTACTGACGATGAAGATGCCATTGAAGATAGAGGGCCTGGGCCAGTTTATGAGGTGCTGTTTTATGCGAAAGAACCTCAGGAGCGTCAGGATCAGTATTTGTTTAAGTTTTATAGAAACGACTCGCTCATCAAGGATTCTCCATCTGACGTTTACTTTGCCGATGACAACCTTTTGGGCGAAACAATTGACGATATAGAATTGGCGGGGTATTACATTCCTGGTGATTTGGTACGTGCCGAAATGTACAGCCTTACCCGAGAGGCGTTTATCTTCTATAACGACTTGAACAACCTAATTAATAGTGATGGGGGCATGTTTAGTCCGCCACCAGCCAATCCTCGAACCAATTTAAGCAATGGTGCCATGGGCTTTTTTCAAGCCAGTGCCGTTGCTACCAAAGAGATTATCATAGTAAATGAAGATTAGTTAAACTCAAATTATAGCGTCATGCCTGTAAAGGTGTGACGTTTTTCTTTTGTAGTATTATGATTAGTTCTTCAAATCGAATTTGTGTTTTGTCTGTTGGTAATCTGGCGAAGGGAAGTTTATAACGATTATTAGTATGTATTCAAATAATATCAAGATAGGCCAGTATGGAAGATTTTTTAGGGATGGTCTTGACCTTGAAGACGAATATTTAGATGGGATTCCTGTATTTATTGAACAGGATTGGATATTCCTGAAGTTTGTTCACGATGATTTAATAATCATAGATGGCTACACTTTGATTAGGGTAAGTGATTTGAGTAATTATATTTTAAAGCCAGAGAAATCTGAGTTTAGGATGAATGCTCTTGAACTGAAGGGTGAGTTAAATAAATTTGACCATTTTGATAAAGAAACCTCATGGAATGGAATTGTCTCGTATCTAAAGGATAATAAGAGCTTAGGTGTTTTTTATACTGAGGAAATTGACAATACTGTATGTTATGTTGGACAAATATCTGAATACGATTCTTTAGGTTTTGAAATTTTGGAAATAAGTGATGAAGGAGTTTGGTTGGATAGGATGTCCTTGAGCTGGAAGGAAGTAACAAGAATAGATTGTTTTGGAGGGTATGATTCTGCGTTAAGTTTAGTTGCTTCTGGCAAGCAGTAAATATCTACCCGTGTCTAGTCCCTAAGGGACGAATTTGGGTGGGGTATTGGTTTTTTTATCATCGTTTGTAACGAGGATGTACGAAAGACCGATTTGTAATCAACATATAGGCCGGTGATAGCTTTGACAAATTTTTAAATGGAGAAACTGATGCCGAGAAAGGATAAGCCACTAGCTAATTGCTTCAGTTTGTCAAAGTTTACCTACTGTTTTCTGGTTTACTGATAACGAGTCACTTGGTCGACCCTTCGGCTTCGCTCAGGGTGAAAAGGAGAGCGGACAAGCCTAGCACACTATTTTACTAATCCCCCAATTTCCTAATTAGGTGCAAGATCGATGGAATACTGAAACAAGTTCAGTATGACGGAATCAATTGACTTTTACGGTAACCAACTTCGAACCATGAACGGATTTACCAATAACTAAACTACTTGTCGCTGATTCCTGATTAACTGGTACTCCGATAACGAAGCCACTTGGCCGACCCTTCGGCTTCGCTCAGGGTGAAAAAGAGAGTAGATAGGTTTAGCACAAGCCAGAAGCCTTCCCACTTGGGGAAGGGTTAGATTGGGGCTTTTCTCCTAATCTAGTCTTAGCATCTCGCTAAGACTTTTTTGTTGGAGGTAAATGGTCTCAGCGAGGGGCTAGAACCAGAGTGCGGATTACTCAAGTTTATATCTAAGGAATGTTCTAAGCGTTTTATCCCCATCCTCTCTAATAGATACACCTCCCACAAATAAATAATCGTCAATAAAGGTGAGATATTTAGCCAATGCAAGCTCGTATAGCTTTTTTGTCTTTGTCTCTAGATCATACTCAAGTAATGCCATTTTACGTTTGTCATATTGTAAAATCTCGAAAGCTTCAAGCGACTTGTCTTTTTTAGAAACATAATTAATGATTCTGAAGAGACGTTTATTGTGGTAAATCGTTGTTCCAAAATCAACCTCTCTAACTTTGAATTCTATCCCCTCTGCACGACCTGGATAACGATCGAACAACTTAGGCTTACCAAACTTATCATCGCTTAGATATAAGCTGGACAATTTATTTGATACTGGATTCCAGAAGTAAACAGAATCGGAAAATCGATAATTAATCACTAGAGAATCCTTATTTATTCCCGCTAAACTAGGGGACAGTCTATCAATAGTTATAGACTTGTTTTTTGTGTATTTAGGATAAGCGATAGAGTCAATGAATTGATTGCTGTCAAAATCAAATGACCTTATTGGGGTTAATTTGGTAAAGATTTGAGGGTCGTCAAATCTAAGTGGTTGAGCTGTTGGTATAAACATTTTCTCATTTAAGAAAACCGCGGTAGAATAATAGCCTCCTACAGTATAACTTGAATAATCGATAGCGTTATAAAGGTATTTTTTCACTAATTGACCCGAGCTATTATACAAGTAGAAATGTGGTGATCCGACAGGATATACAAAAAGTGAATCACGAGTTTTGAAATAAACAGAAGCTCCACCTGAATTATATCCGTTAGGCCCTTGTTGAGGGATGATTATTGGCTCTAAATACTTGCCTAAGAGAAAATCCACCTGATGAATAACCAAGCTGTTATTGCTGCCTGGGCCATATTCCACAAGAATCTGTTTATCTTGATGATTGTAAGTGGTCCACTTGGTTAAGGATAAAAACTCTAGTGGTAGTTCTATTTCTAAAGTATCTGTAGACTTAAACTCTGAGAAGCCATTTTCAGAAGAGCGATTTCCAATACCGCAACCAAAAATGATTAAAGCAAGGATGGGAATTAACCCATTCTTAAGGTTAAAGCTAATGTGCATGTTATCTGTTTTTTAGACCGAACTGCGCCCCATTGATCTGAATTTATTTTGTCAGCGTCCATCACGCTTAATACTCATAGCTTCAGATCCTGCGTCCATTAAGTTAATAATTATACTTTATATGCGAGGGCTAAGATATGAGTGTCTGGCCTGTCTGATTATGGGGAGGCTAGGACTTTTTTGGTGGATGGTCTCAGGGAGACCCTAAGACCAGGATGGGGTTTGGAAGAGTCCAATACATAACCTTTTCTCGGACCAGACCCTCCTAATATTGATTTTCCTAAGAATTTAGATGCAATATGAGAATTTTTCTTTGTGGCTTTATTCTTCTGACATAAAAGACAATCATCATTTGATGTTCTCTTCATCATAATTTATACATTCAAATTTATAGAGCAGTATGAGGAATCGAACCTCAGTCGCCCCTTGGACAAGAAACCATTGATTTCTTCTCCGAGGGGGTGTTTTACCATTAAACTATACTGCATTTTAATAATTTAATTTGTTCGTCATCAACTGTCATGGAATATTCAGATTGACAGTATTTGACGAATTTTGAAACAACCCTTTCTGTCTTTATTCCATTTATTTTTTTCCTGATTGCGTCTTTAAACTTTGGGATTATTTCAGCTTCTGTTATAGAGTTCTTTGTCAGTTTATCAGTAACAACATTATCAATCTCATTAGATATACCTCTGAAAATATTAATTACGTCAATTATTACACTGAAGGTCAATTCGTTTGCGTTTTTCTTGTCATTAAAATCAATTCCTTGCAGTTCACTAGGCAGTTTGGAGTTCCAATACTTATTTAGTGATATCCCTTCTTTTTTAATTAACCTATTCAGGGAGTTACTTATGTTTTCTGCGTTACTATGAATAAGACGATTTCTTTTGAGCCTAATGTAATCAAGAGTAATCATCAATTCAGATTGGAGATTGTTTGGTTCAATTCTGTTGAAGACTTTGTCAATGAGCATAAAGTCATTTTCAACTCCTTCGAGTTTGGATTCTAAAGGTTCTATTTTATCGTTTACCTTTTGTGAGAATATGAGCAAGTCTTTTAGGTAACTTTCAAAATGAGTGTATATCAGTAGAAAAATCCCCTGGATTAAGGATTCGTTTGTTTTAGAATGTTCTTTGCGTAATTCACAGAGCTTTATATTGTGTTTTCTCTTAAATGGGTTCTCATCAAAGTAATCCTTTGTTAATATTTCTGGATTTTTCTCCAAAGTTTCCGAATAGTCAATGTTGAACTGATTCCATACAAATGAATAGTGAGTAAAACTGTTGTTTAACTCAGAAAGTACTTTGTGAAAATTCTTTAGTTCTTTCGTTTTCATTTATTGCTGGTAACGTTAGTTATGCGCCACCACAATGGCGCATATATCCTTATAATTAATCAAAAGTTCCTTATAGCCGTCCAATATGGTGTGCTATACACACCTTTTTAGTCTCTCGAAAATCACGGGGAGTTAGTCTTCCGTGTGTGTTTTCTTGCTTAAGATAACGAAAACAAGATGTAGGCAATTGAATTTTGTATTTTAATTACTTAATAATGTACATATAGTTCTAGTCAACTGTAGGGGACAGCCAAACAAAAAACGCCATGCCTTTTACAAGCATGACGTTTCGATGTATCGTTTTCTTAAGACCCTGAACTAAATTCAGGGTGATGTTGTGGAAACTACTGAACAGTAATCAGGTAGTAATTTTTCTTTCCTTTTTGCACTAAGAAGTACTTATCCTGTAGTAGTTTAATCTCAGGCTTGGCATTCATGTCTTCAATTTTGGCCTTATTGATGGAAACACCACCGCCTTGCAGCATTCTGCGTACTTCACCTTTCGATTTAAAGATCACTTCTTTGGTAGTAGTCGAAAGCAGGTCA
The DNA here is from genome assembly GCF_900111145.1 of Roseivirga pacifica. GTDB lineage: Bacteria > Bacteroidota > Bacteroidia > Cytophagales > Cyclobacteriaceae > Roseivirga > Roseivirga pacifica. The sequence continues at coordinate 571,088 of NZ_FOIR01000002.1, read as the reverse complement.
ATGTAACCCTCGGCTTCGGCCAATTCGCTGGCGGTAATATCTACTTGTGGTACGCCTTCAAAAACAGCTAATAGAGTATTTTCATCAATCGACTCTAGATCTTCCGTTGTCGATTTGCCAAAGAGTAGGTTAGAGGCCTTAATGGCTGTATCCAAATCTTCCTTAGAGTGAACTCTTACTGTAATGTCTTCGGCCAAAGCTTTTTGCAATACGCGTAGGTGAGGAGCCTCATTGTGCTCTTTTTCCAACGCTTCAATTTCTTCTTTAGAAAGCAAAGTGAAAATACGGATGAAGTTGCTCGCATCTTCATCAGATGTATTCAACCAGTACTGGTAGAATTTGTACGGAGAAGTTTTTTCAGCATCTAACCATACGTTTCCGCCTTCAGACTTACCGAATTTAGAACCATCGGCTTTCTTAATTAAAGGAGCAGTAAGTGCAAAAGCTTCGCCTTGTACTTTCCTTCTAATTAGCTCTGTGCCGGTAACAATGTTTCCCCACTGATCGGAACCACCCATTTGCAAGCGGCAGTTTTTCTCGTTGTACAAGTGGTAAAAGTCATAACCTTGCACCAACTGGTAGGTAAATTCAGTAAACGACATGCCGGTTTCCAACCTGTTTTTCACAGAGTCTTTCGACATCATGTAGTTTACGGTAATGTGCTTACCTGTATCGCGAATAAAGTCTAGGAAAGAAATGTCTTTAAACCAATCGTAGTTGTTTACGATTTCCGCAGAATTCTCCCCGCAATCAAAGTTCAAAAACTTCTGTAGTTGTTTCTTTTGCGAATTGAGGTTGTGGTTCAGCTTGTCTAAGTCGAGCATAGGTCGCTCGGCCGATTTGCCCGAAGGATCGCCCACCATACCGGTAGCACCACCAACCAAGGCAACAGGTTTGTGGCCGGCACGTTGCAAATGCACAAGCAACATTACAGGCACAAGGTTACCAATGTGCAAAGAGTCGGCAGTTGGGTCAAAGCCCACATAACCAGTAGTTACTTCTTTAGAAAGTTGCTCTTCGGTACCGGGCATCATGTCGTGCACCATGCCTCTCCATTTCAATTCTTCTACCAATGGGTTGCTCATGTGATTTGCTAAATTTTAAGGTCGCAAATATAACCTATGCTGCGAGAGGGGAAAAGTATAAAATGAAAAAGCCTGGTGGTTACCAGGCTACATTTCCATAATTATCTGTTTTACTGCCATCGGGCTTCATCTGAATGTTCCGAGTGGATCGGGAAGGGGAGCTGGTTTCAAGCTCTGGCACTTCTATTTCTTTGCCTACAGTTACCTTTCCGTTCATTTCGGCTCCATTTTCTACCGACATTTGCTTGGCAAAAATTTTACCGAAGATTTTAGCCGTGCTGGACAGCTGCAAAATACCATTCGAAAGTACATCACCGTTTACATAACCTTCAATGCGAATGTCGGTGCCACTTAAGTTGCCACCAACTTCTCCGTTTTGCCCTACAATGATCTTCTCCTCTGAAACGATGTCGCCAGTAACATGTCCATCAACCCTTACACTACATTTAGAGGTCATGTTACCTTTGATAACAGAGCCTTCCTTTATCTGCGTAATGTGAGTAGATGGACTTGCGGTGGCTGTTGACTTTTTACTCATTAATATTCAGCGGGAATTGAGGTTTCAGATACTAAGTTATTTTCATCGAATACAGAAACGATCGTAGTGGCATTTCCAATATCCAAGCCTACTGCGTTGCTCTTAACACCGCCATTTAACTGCGATGAGTTGATGCAATAGCCTTTGCTGGCCAATGTTTGCGGCTCGTGAGCAACCTCTAGGTCTAAAATATCCTGGAATTCTTGTTTGAAACAATCAACCAAAGCAGGGTACATAGCACCGCCCCCAGCAAGGAACATTTGATGAGAGATAGTGAAGTCGTTGTCGTTGAATGCTTTACGCATTGCAGGAGAAATCACATCTTCATAATACTGCTTCAATACTTTATCTCTAAGCGGCTTTATATCAATACGTTTTCTGTTCAAGAATATTACGCCTTTTTGGAAAGCCGCATCAATTTGATGCTCAGTTTTAAGCTCTAAGTAGTATTGCTTAGCCAATTCTTTCTCCAAAAGGTTTACAGCGTAACGCAAACCGTAAGTAGAAAGTGAAGTTCTTTGAACAATACCACCCTCAGTGCTCAATAGTCCCTCTAGGGTTCCGTAACCAAGCGACATTACAAAGAAATTGCCGCTTACATTCTGAATTCCCTTTCTTAGGGCAATGGTGCAACCAATAACCTCTGGGATCACCTGAACATTGTCAATTTCTACCTGAACACTCTTTTTAATACCACCACCAAAGGTTGCCGCATCATAATCGATTACATGCGATGTGTTAATTAGGTTAGTGGCAGTTTCTTTATAAAGCTGAAAAGTAGAAAAAGGAAAACCTGTAGTTACGCTAAGCGGGTTGCCTAACTTTTGGTTGGCTACTAACAAACCAGACTTAAGTAGTAAGCTGTAGTCTAGCTCATCTGGTGCCGCATTGATGTTTCTGTGCGGAGAAACTCCTTCTGTAAGTGCAAGATTACCAATTACATACCCTTCGCCATTATGGAATATTTTTAAGCCATTAATAAGGTCAGGTGAAACGTTTCTAAGGTCGGTGATATTTCCCTCAAAAACACTAGGGAAAGTGTAAGTCTTAAACATATTGGGTCAATACTTCAGGTTGAATGGTACAATTATCGAATAACAATTATACGATTTAATATAGTTAGTACACTGCTATCGGTCAAAAAAGTAGTATCAATTATTGATAACGATAGCAATTCGTTTATTGTCTTGGTTAACAGCCATCCGACTGATTCCATTTTTAGCAAATTCGCCAAGGTCTTCAATCTCTTGCCAGTCGCTGTGGTGTTTTGGGTTGTAAGCCAGTAATTTGGTGTCCACACTGGTTATAAAAGTGCCTTCCTGTGTTATGCACCAATCGTTGGCATTTGCCGGTTTACTAACAATTTTCTGAAACTCACCAGAGCTAACAGCATAGTTGTAGATTATTACTGAGCCATCTTCTTCTGTTCGCTCAAAGGCAAAATCATCAGTGCCCGGAATTACTTTAATAGTTCTGCCTACATTACTGGTAACTATGTTATCGTAAACCTTCATGGCATTGGCCGAAACAAGCGTAATGGGCTCTCCAAGCACAAAGGCAAGTACATCGTTGTGCTTGTTGTATGCAAAGTAGCCCACTGGTTCAACCTTTTCTAAGATCAGTTCGGGCTTAGTTTTGCCATTTAAATGGTAGAGCCAAAGGCGTTGTCTGCCATCTTTATCTTGCCGAACAGCCGCAAAAGTGTCGAAACCGGGAATTACATGAGGAGAGTACTCGCTTTCAGGTGTGTTTGTAGCCGCTTGTTCTTCTCCGGTGTACAAATCTTTGGCGTAAATATCGGTTTGTCCGTTTCTGTAAGAGGAGTAAAGCAAGTAATCATTCCGGTAGAAAAATGGTTGGTTATCATAACCATCTCTCCTGGTTACATTTTCCCCTTTGGTAATGGAGATTTTGCCTTTTTTCTCCTTTAATTCATAAACATAAATATCGGTTGAAGGGGGGGATTGCGCCAAAAGTAAACCCGAAAAAGAAAGCGCCATATAGATAACAAAAAGGTATTTCATGTGTTGTGGAGTTAGGTGCTCGAAGATATCTAATTTGTGTTTAATCAACAATTGGCTGCTCATCAATTAATACTTCCGTCTGGCACAATTAATTGGGAATAAATAAGATAAAATATGTTTTTCCCAACAGAGACTCGACCAATACCTTTTACTTAATGACAAATTCTAAAAGTACCAACTCTAGAAAGGTGTCAAGATATGTGTGCGATGATTTGGCGGATGCCGTCATAGCAGACTATTTTCCTGACAAAAGAAAAGACCTACAAGCCATTTTGAATGGCTTTAACCGGAATGATATTGATTTCGGTAGCGATGCCACTGCATCTTTAGTGGCTTTAAGACAAAACATCAACGATACTATTGCCAAGTACGACTCAGACCTGATGATTCAGGGTAGGAAGTTTTTCGACAGATATGCTTCTGACAATTTAATGTTGTTAGGCTTTTTATCGTTGCCTTACTGCTATGCGGCCGCCAATGGGTCGGCAGTATTGTCCAGATCGAAAAAGATTTTAGAAGACCCTAAAGCCCGACTTTCCGAAACTGCACTTTTTGTTTTTGAGGTGATGAAATCTGGTGCCTTCGATAAATATGGCGCAGGACTAACCGTAATATTAAAGGTGAGGCTAATGCACGCAGCTGTGCGTTGGTACATCAAAAACTCTGGCGATTGGGATGTAGAAAAGCTAGGCGAACCGGTAAATCAAGAAGACATGGCAGGTACCAATCTAGCCTTTTCCTTATTGGTAATAAGAGGTTTGAGAAAACTTGGAAGACAAGTAGATTCAAAAGATGCTTTTGCCTACATATATTATTGGAATGCCGTGGGTCAAATGCTGGGTGTAGAACCAGACTTGCTGCCAGCGGATAACAAAGCAGCCTTTAAGCTGGAGCGTGAAATTAGGCTGAGCCAATTTGCTAAGTCTGAATCGGGCGTAAAGCTCACCAAATCGCTAGTTAATTACCTGACCAAGGAAACCAATGGCACGTTGGTAGAAGGCATGGTGGAACCAATTATGAGCTTCTTTTTGGGCGATAGGGTTTCCGAAACTGTAGGGATTGATTTGAATTATACACAAAAAACCATTTTAAAACCTTATCGTGTTTTTCTTTCGCTTAAGAACTTATTGGTAGACGAGAAAGACAGTTTTGGCAAGGCCTATTTGGAGTTTAAAAAGCATTCGACCAATAGCCTTGATGATCAGATTTTCGCGCTACCTTAATGTGTTTCCAACCTTTTGTTACATGCTACTGTCTAGGTAAAAAAGGTTGAAGAAATGAAAAGAATAATAGGATGTGCTTTGGTTGCCTTACTGGCATTAATCAGTTGCGATAAGGCCAATATTTCGAATTGTGCAGAGGTTAAGATTGTAGAGCAAATATGCGGTCAATACGTTTTGCAAGTAGTCAGCGGCAACCTCGATGGTAAATTGACAGATGGCTGGAAATCGGCATATGACGAGAAGGTTTACGACAATGTATTCTTTACTTACATGCCCTGCGAATCGAATTTACCTGATGACCCTAGCGAGACTTTCTTTGTAAAGGCGGTAGCCGAGCGAGAAGAAGGCAATTGCGCGGTTTGTTTAGCTCTATTGGCCAGTCGACCAGAAACTTCGATAGCAATTGAAGTAGTACCCTTCTGCGAATCGAATGGGGTAGTAGACTAAAGCTTTTTAATAATAGGATTGAAAGCCTTGGAGGCAACAATAACTTTGTCTCCAGGGCTTAATTTTTTTGCCTCACTTTCATCTACCACCACGCGTACCACTTCTTTACCTACCACCAAAGAAAGTATGTTTAAGAAGTCTTGCGACTCAATAGTCAGCACAATTCCTGTAAACTGAAATTTACCACTAAGCTTAGCATCGCCAAATAGCTGAGCAGGTGTACCACTTTTAGTTACACTACCATTATCAAGTTCAATCATTCTATCGGCTAGTTTAATGGCTTCGGTAATATCGTGGCTCACCATAATGGTGGTAAGTTCAAAAGCCTTATGAATCTTTGAAAGGTAGTCTTGCAGCTTGGCGCGAATCTCAGGGTCAAGTGCGGAGAGGGGTTCGTCAAGCAGGAGTATTTTTGGCTTTTGCACCAGAGAACGTGCTAGGGCAACACGCTGTTTTTGCCCACCAGAGAGGGTGTCAGGTTTTCTGCTTTCCAATTCGCCCAGTTCCATCATATCAATCAGTTCATCAATAATGTTTGTAGAAGCCCCTTTTTTTAGCGCGTATTCAAGATTTTGCCTAACCGTCATATTTGGGAAGAGGGCAAAATCTTGAAAAACAAAGCCTAACTGCCTTTGTTGGGGAGAGAGGTTCAGTTTTTGGCCTTTATCGAACCAGGTTTTGTCGGCTACCTTAATAGTGCCAGAATCTGGGTTTAGCAGTCCTGCCAACATCCGTAACAACGAGGTTTTTCCAGCCCCAGACTTTCCGCCAACAACCACAAAATCGCCTTTGCCGATTTGAAGGTCTACATCAAGCTCCATTTTACCCTGATGTGATAAAAGTGTCTTTCTTACCTTCAGTTCGATCATGCTGTACGCTGTTTGTTGCGGTGATTGATAATGTAAACCGTTACCAGAATGCTGAAAGTGATGAGTAAAAGCACTAAAGCATATTGATTGGCAGCACTGTAATTGAGCGATTCAACTTCATCGTATATGGCAATGGAGGCCACCTTGGTTACTCCCGGAATGTTTCCACCAATCATAAGCACTACACCGAATTCGCCAATGGTATGGGCAAAAGCCAGTACAATTCCGCTCAGCAAACTTGCTTTAATGTTGGGCAGCAACACTTTGAAAAGGGTAGTGGTTTTGGAGTAGCCTAAAACATATGATGATTCCTTCATGTTTGAAGGAAGTGCTGTAAGTCCCGCTTGGATCGGCTGCACCATAAATGGCAGGCTGTAAATCATAGAGGCAAAAACCAGCCCTTCGAAAGAGAAAATGAGGCGAAGGCCAAGGCTTTGGTCTAGCCATTCTCCAAAAGCATTGTTCGGACTAAAGGCAATAAGCAAGTAAAAGCCTAGAACGGTAGGCGGTAGCACTAATGGCATACTAACTAGTGCTTCGATTATTGGTTTGGTTTTGCTTTTGGAATAGGCCAACCAGTTAGCCAAAGGAATTGCCACCAACAATAGTAGGGCAGTGGTAATGAGTGCCAACTCCAAGGTCAATATAATCGGCTGCCAATTCATTCTGCTGAAAGCATTACTTCATTGGTTTTGATCATGGCGTAAACTTGTTGTTCCTCCTTCAGGCCGAGTCTTTCAGCCGAATTGGTGCTGATTACCGAAACCACTGTGCCTACTTCGGTTTCTAAGGTGACTTTTGAAAGAATCTCGCCTATTTCAAGTCGAGTAATCTTACCTGTGATCTCATTCTGAAGGCTGATTGGTAGGTCTGGCTGGGTTGAAATGGATACTTCCATTTCTTTAAAAATCACATTTACCTCTTTTCCTACAAGCAAATAATCACAGGTTGAAGCCGTGTCAATTACAATGCTTTTCAATTTTACATCACCCGCGGCTAGACTTACCATTGAAAGGTGTCTTGTTGATTGAATGTCTGTTATTTTAGCTTTGAAGGAGTTCAATTTAGTCTAGAAATTCGAAAAGGTATTCCTCTTTATAGTCGACCCTAAATTTGCTAAGAAAATCGATGTATTCTTCACGGAAGGTGGTTTTTCTATTATGTGCTGGTTGATTATTGATGTACTTGACCACTGTTTGAACCTGACTTTGAGCATAGGAAAATGCTCCATAGCCTACTTGCCAGTTAAACTTGTTTTTCAGAAAACCTTTCTCATTAATCCATTTGGAAGAGTTGGCTTTTAGTTCTCTAGCTAAATCGGAAACGGACTGAATAGGGTTTAACCCCACCAAAATATGCGTGTGGTCGGGCATGGAATAGATGGCCAAGCATAGATGTCTGTGGTTTTTAATAATGCCTGTCATATACTTTTGTAACTCTTCCCTGAAGGTTTCCTTAATCATATTGTTTCTTCCTTTCACCACAAAAACATAGTGAATATAGATCTGTGTGTATGTATTGGCCATTGAACAATTTAATAAAATTCGCCCTTATAACATGTCGCTTCTACGAAGCTCAGGTTAGATGAGTCTTTGATGGTTATGAAATTCCGCCACTCTGTGGCTCAACCGATCTGTTGACATGGGTAAGGAGCTGAGCTCTTTGAAGCCCTTAAGCCATCATCTGAGGACATGTCGCTTCGATGAAGCTGAATAACATATAGTTATTGGTGTCTAGCTATGACATTAGGCCACTCTGTGGCTGGTTTAACCTGTCAGTTAATTAATTAGGAACAGGGCTCCAGAGGAGCCAAATGTCATAATATATGCAGCAGATCGTAATAATGAGCTTCGTAGAAGCGAAATAAGCTAAAACACAAATGATAAATGAAGGTACAAGAGAAAATAGACCTTTTGGAGCTAGTAATGCTCATAACTCTTTATGTCTTCTGTAATAGGCTGGATTACAGGCTAGAGTTTTATTATGATTTTATAGTTCATCTCGCTTCTACGAAGCTGAGGTTAGCTTAGTGATCGATGCTTATGACATTCCGCCACTCTGTGGCTCAACCGGTCGTTGACATGGGTAAGGAGCTAAGCTCTTTGAAGCCCTTAAGCCATCATCTGAGGACATGTCGCTTCTACGAAGCTGAATGACTCGATTGAGTAGAGTGTTATGACATTTGGCTCCTCTAGAGCCATTTCTCAAACCGAGTTTAATAGGCCAAGTCAGCCACAGAGTGGCGGAATGTCATAATTTTGAATTATCCCGCTACTCAGTTGAGCTTCGTAGAAGCGACATCCTATAATGAACTGCTCAGAGCTTCGGTCTACTCAATCATTTCTCAGGTTTTCTGCTGGGTTGATCCTGATGATTCTACTGCTTTGCCAGAAAATAGCAGACAGGCCAATAATGATAGTAAGCAGGCTGCTTACGAACACTTCCGCAAAATGAACACCACCGCTAAACTTATTATAGATGTTTACGAACAGGTGATCGTAGAATAAATAGGCGCCAGGCAGTGCAATTAACAGGGCTATAAGCCAAAGTTTCAAGAACATGCTTGAGAGTGTTCCGAAGAGTGTCATGGCATTGGCGCCAAGTATCTTACGGATGGCCACTTCTTTGCGCCTGTTTTCTGTGGAGTAAACCACCATTCCCAATAACCCTAGGCTAGAGATTGTGATTGAAACCAAAGCCAGAAAGCCGAAGATTTTCATGGCCGTGAACATAAAATCATAACTCTGCGCAACAATGGTTTCTAAATATTTAGGTTGGAATTGACTCTCGGGCTGAAGCTTATTCCAGGCCATTTCAATATTGGCCAGTGTTGCCTCGCTATTGATGCCGTTCAACTCAACAATGGCATAGTTAAAGGCATTTTCATCCAACCGCATTACCATAGGTTCAATTCTCTCATTAAGCGGTTCGTGATTATAATCTGCTACTATGCCAACAATTTGAATTTGCTTATTCGCCAATTGCCTGATTAAGCTGTCTTGCGGGTTGTTTTTGATGTTATTAAGAAGGCTCAGCAGCTTTTCATTAACCAGCACTTGTTCAAATTGCACATCGCTCAGTTGGCTTTCGCCCCAAACCATCTTCAGGTTCATCTTATCTATAAAATCTTCACTAATGAAAACTTCTCTAACCAGAATAGAGTCAGTTAAATCATCGCTGTAGAAATAATTCGTTTTGCTTAATGGCAAGCCAGGAATGTTCGAGCTGAAACTGATGTTTTCTACACCATTAATGGCTTGCAACTCGTTTTGCAATACAGCTATATCATTCGATTCAAGGGGTAATACAACTCTGTTTTCTTTAGCAAAACCCGGGTCATAAGTAATGGTGTGTGAGTACTGCCTTAGCACTACGCCAATGCCAATCATGAAAGAAAGGGAAAGAATAAACTGAAAAACAAGCAGCCCTTTTCTAAAGCCAGAAATGGATACTTTTTTATCGCTAGACCTGTTGTTGATGGCTGCAATAGGCGTGATTCGGGCAAGATAGAGGGCGGGTACCACTCCGGTGATAAGGCCTGTTAAAATGGCAAAGCCTAAGAACATGATGATGACAAGTGGAGTCATCTCAAAGGTCAATGCTTCGGCACCGACTAACATGGAGGTGAACTCTTCTTTTATAAGGTTGAAGAGCACAGTTGATAGCAACAAGCTAATAATGCAAACAAGTATTGTTTCTACCAAAAACTGTCTAATAATGAACTTATTTGGGCTGCCGATAATCTTTCTAATGCCGATCTCTTTGGTTCTGTTTAGTGTGTTGGCAATGGCCATGTTGATGTAATTGAAACATGCTGGAATAAGCACCATTAGCGAAACACCAATGAAATATAAAAGCCCATCATAACCGAAAATCACCCCGATTCTGTCCGAATAATTAGGGCCTGGGTTAATCTCAGTGATGGCTTGTACATGGTAAGTAGCTTCAGAAGATTCTAGGTCGAAGAATGCTTGCCCACTTTGGCCTAAACTTGCAATCATTGACGCTAACTCACTCTTGGAAGCCTTGGATTTAAAGTAGAAGTAGTTGCTACTGAAATCCGTCCAACCAGCTGCACCCACGTTATTTCCGCGGCCTGTCCCTGAGATATTGGCTAGCAAATCGAACTTGAAATGGGTACGCTGAGGAAAAGGTGCCAACACACCGCCAATTTCGAAAATGCCGTCTCTTTCTGTTTCTATTGTTTTGCCGAGAACATCGGTAGTGCTGAATAGTTTTTGCGCCAACTCATGCGTAATGATCACGCTTCTGGGGTTTTCAATGGTATTGGCGTCACCTCTTTGTAGTTTGAAATCGAATAGCTGTAAAAAGCTTGGCTCAGTATAGTAACCATGCATTTCAATGGGTTCTCCCAATGATTTGATAGTAGGGAAGAAGTGATCGTTAATAATTGCGCTTTCGGTTACCTGCTGGCTGCTAGTGCGTAAAAGTTCTGCCAAAGCGGGAGGAGAGGAAGCAAAGTGATTTCTGTCTCCTGAAGTATTTAATTCTGTAGTGATTCTGTAGATGTCTTCGGAATCTTTATGGAACCTATCGAACTGCTTAAGGTCCGATACCATGGCCAAGCAGAGCAATGCCACCGACATGCCTAAAGCTAAACCAAAGACATTGAGTGCGGTGAAGAGCTTTTGTTTCTTGATGTTCCGAATAGAGATTTTGATGTAGCTGAAAATCATTGTATTGAGTTTTTGACCTGAATAATAATTTGAAAATGACCTGTCTTTCTTACGCTTTCTAAGGGCATAGGAGAAAGAGAGTTTTATAACTTCTAACCAATAGAATAGCTGGGCTTTAAACTGTCCCTCAGCGGCTAGCTTATCCTCATAAAGTTCCTGCAGATCGCCTAGGAGATCTTCATTCTGAGCTTGACCACTTGCCCAGAGAAAGAATTTAGTTGCGAGTTTAGGAGGTTTGTGCATTAACCGGCTGATAAGTTGATCTTAGAATTTTGCCATAGTTCATCACGCAGGCTTTTCATGTTAGAGAGTGCTTCTTTAGCACTTTGTGTAATCTCGAAATAGCGCTTTCTGCGTCCACCACGTTTGGCGGTCGGTTCTCCTAAATAGGAAACAAGAAACCCTTTTTCCTCCAAGCGTGTGAGGGTGGAATGCAAGGCGCCCAAGCTCATTTTACGATTGGCCTGCTGTTCTATCATTTCCAGAATAGTTGTTCCGTAGGCTTCCTCAGCCAAGTTGGCTATGGTTAGTAAAACAAGTTCTTCAAACTCTCCTAAGTAGCCCTTCATAATATCTTTCTATTTTTAATATTAAATATATGACGGCAACGATAAGAATATGTTTCTACTTTTCATAAAATATGATTAAAAAAGTGGAAAAGGCTATTTGTAGCCAAAGCTGCGCAGAATGGAGAGGCCTTTTTCGGAGCCTACAAAAGCTGCGAATGCCTCAGCTTCTTTTTCCAAGCCACGGTCATTTTTAAGTACAACCATGGCCTGTTTGATAGGGGCGTGCAGGCTGTTGGCAATGGCGATCCAATTGCCTTGATCTGACATGTTGGGTGATAGCACAACCGATTTGGCTGTAAAGCCAATTTCCGCTGCTTGAGAGATGATAAACTGATTGACTTGCGAGATGCTTTCTCCGTACACTAACTTGTCTTTTACCGCATCAAATAGCTCTAGTTGCTTTAATACCTCAACTGCCGCTGTGCCATAGGGGGCTGTTCTTGGGTTGGCAATGGCAATGTGCTTAACCGCATCATTGGTTAATTGATCAATAGAAACTTGAAGGTTTTTGCTGGTAGACCAGAGCACAAGTTGGCCGGAAGCATAGGTAACCGGAGAGGAAGTACCGCCTCCCGTCTCGTAAATGGCCTGTGGATATTTAGTATCGGCCGAGAAGAATAGGTCGTATGGTGCGCCTTCTCTGATCTGCGCGGTAAGCTTTCCCGATGAACTTACCACAAGTTCCACCTGCTGACCGGTTTTCGCGGTGTAAGCCTCGGCCAAAGCCTTCATAGCAAACTGCATATTGGCAGCTGTGGCTATGGTGAGCTTATTAGGTGAATTTTGCGAGCAACCTAATAGTAAAACAATAAATAGGATCGCATTCCAGTATTTCATTTCTTAGCTCTACTGACAAGGTGATTCAATTGTTTCTCCAACTGATTAAGCTCTTCATTCTTCTCAATTTTCAAGTCTTTGCCGATCTCCTTTAACCTTTCAATAGTTTCTGAAAAAAACTCTTCTGAAACCTGTTTTTCCGGTAAGTTTAGTGACTTCAAATAGAGGTTATAGAATACTTGGACTGAGTTAACCCAATCTATAAAGTCTCTCAACATTAGGGCAGAATCGTTTATATCGATATTGACTATTAGATCATAAACCTTCTTGAAGTCAATTGAGATGTGTCCAATTGTATTGTTTCTGAAATCCTTTAACTGTTTTTGATAGTCGTATTTTCTCTTAAAATTTTTGAGTTTTTTGCTGCAATCAATCAGAGAGTCTTTTGTGACAGTCATACTTTTGGCTTTTTGTCTAATCTGATTGCTGTATTTTGTATATGATTCAACTACTTCATGGATGAGAAGTCTAGAGGTTCTGGTGTAGTATATTTTTTCCCAATCATGTTTAGAGTTAAATATTCCTTTAAGAATGACATGGGCATCTAACAAACCTATAAGAAGTGTGCCTGCGCAATTGATATTATCATGAAGTTCATCAAAATCACTGTTATCAAATCGAAGTCTTGATTCAGTAATTTGGGAAACAAGAGTGTTGTATCTTTCAAGCTGATCTGTGAGGAACTCAATGGCTTGATCTGCCTCGAGGAGAATTATTTCTTTCGTTTCTGGAGTAAGCTTATTCATTTTTGAGGTTTTCATAAAGAATCTCCACCGGATGCAGCGCCTTTCTGGCTGTTCCATCTTTGATCTGATGGCGACAGCTCGTACCTGCTGCTGCAATAATTACATTGGCTGGCGTATTGCGCACGGTAGGGAAGAGTACCAGTTCACCAATCTTCATAGATACATCGTAGTGTTCCTTTTCATAGCCGAAAGATCCGGCCATACCACAGCAGCCAGAAGGAATCATCTGCACACTAAAATTCTTTGGTAGGGAAAGTAACTTCTTTGATGGTACCATACTCGAAAGCGACTTCTGATGACAATGCCCGTGTACTTTTATGGTCTTGGTTTCGCTCGTGAATTGTTCTGCTTTGATATTTCCTTTATCAATTTCTCGTGCCAAAAACTCTTCAATCGTCATTACGTTTTCTGAAAGCTTTTTGGCCTTCTCTTGCAATTCACCGCGGGTAAGCGAAATGTATTCATCGCGGAAGGTAAGAATGGCCGATGGCTCAATGCCCACCAAAGGAGTTTCTTCCGAAATCAAACCAGCAAACTGATTGATGTTCTTTTCGGCCAAGGGCTTGGCATCGTCAAGTAGTCCCTTGGAAAGTTGAGGTCTACCGCAGTCTGCATGAGGTTGATAAATTACCTCGTAGCCAAGTTTGTCTAGTAGGAGAACAGTCTTCTTGCCAATCTCTGCATCATTGTAATTTGTAAATTCATCGCAGAAGAAATAAACCTTTTGTTTTGAGAGAGTTGGGGTGAAAGAATTTAACCATTTGTGTAATGGTTGTCGAGCTAATTCAGGCATGCTTCTTTCCTTAGCAAAGCCAGCAATGTTTTTGGCAATATTGCCTGTAAAATCATTGCCAAAAATAAAGTCGTAAGCCCATGGAGCTAGACTTGCAAGCTTCATGCTTTTGGTGAAATTGGCAATGCGCTTGGCTCTGGCCGGAATGCCATTTGTTTTGTAATACTGATGTTGCCACTCTGCTTTTAGCTTGGCCATATCTACATTAGATGGGCACTCAGATGAACAGCCTTTGCACGACAAACAGAGGTCCATTACCTCCTTAATTTCTTCGTTTGCGAATGGGTTTTTGTCTGTTGAGTTCGTTAGAATTTCACGCAAGATATTCGCCCTTGCTCTGGTTGTGTCTTTCTCGTTTCTGGTGGCCATATAACTCGGACACATGGTGCCTCCACTCAGTTCAGATTTACGGCAATCACCGCTTCCATTGCATAATTCGGCTGTTCTGAGGATTCCTTGCTGTTCTGAGAAGTCAAGTGCTGTTTCAAAATGAGACGTTTTTTTGTCTTTCTCATAACGCAAAAAAGTGTCCATCGGAGGCGTGTCAACTATCTTATTTGGGTTGAAGATGTTGTACGGATCCCAAATCTTTTTCACCTGTTTTACGAGCTCGTAGTTATGTTCGCCCAACATCTGAGGAATGAACTCGCCTCTCAGCCTGCCATCTCCATGTTCGCCAGAAAGAGAGCCTTTATACTTCTTAACCAAAGTGGCAATTTCTTCTGCTATTACACGGAATTGTCGCTGCCCATCGCTGGTCTTTAGGTTCAGGATAGGACGCAAGTGCAGCTCGCCAGAACCGGCATGCGCATAGTGCACGGAATAGAGCCCGTGCTTTTCCAGTATCTGGTTGAACTCTTCGATATAGGCAGGTAAATCCGCTACATCTACGGCTGTATCTTCAATTACAGGAGCAGCTTTAGCATCGCCCGGAACGTTGGAAAGAAGCCCGAGCCCAGCCTTTCGCAGGTTCCAAACTGACTTGATTTGTTCTCCTTTTATGATTGGATAAGCATACCCACGGCCATTGTCTTTCAAGTCCTGAATGAGTGCTTCTACTTTTTGGTCGGCCTCTTCAGGTGTTTCACCATTTAGTTCAACCACCAAAATGGCCTGTGGGTCGCCCTTTACAAAGAAGCGTAAGGCGCGGTACATGGCATTTCGCTTAGTAGCTTCCAGAATGTAATGGTCCATTAGCTCACAAGCCGAAGGCGCATATTTTAGAGCAACCAGATTAGCTTTTAGGCTATCATCTATGGTTGTTGAATGTATGCAGACCAAGCGCTTGTTATCGGGCGGGAGTGGAGTGAGTTGAATCTTTGCGGCTGTTACCAAGCACAACGTGCCTTCCGACCCAGCAATAAGGCTGCTAAAATTGAAGTCGGTGCCGTGCTGCGTAAACGGGGAGTGACGCAAGAGCATATCTAGCGCATAACCCGTGTTTCTTCTAGGAATATCTGGTTTCGGAAAACCAGCTACAATTTCCTTTTGATTGGTTTCGTCTTTGAGAATTTCTCTTGTCTCGAAGTAGATGTTATTTTGCAATTCGCCACTTACCGAAATACCATTGCAATGACTTAAAAAGGCATCATTATCTACCGGCCCGAACCAAGCTTCGGTGCCATCGGCCAAAATGGTTTTTACTTCAAGTAAATGTTCTCTTGTGCTTCCATAAACTATTGAATTAGAGCCACATGAATTGTTTCCAATCATGCCACCAATCATGGCGCGGTTGGCGGTTGATGTCTCCGGTGCGAAGAAAAAACCGTATGGTGCTAAGTGTTTATTTAGGTCGTCACGGATAAGGCCAGGCTCTACCCAAGCGTACTGCTCTTCCTCGTTCACTTCCAGTACTTGACCGAAGTGCTTAGAGATATCCACTACAATTCCACCACCAACTACCTGTCCGGCCAGGGATGTTCCGGCAGTTCTAGGAATAAGTGATTTGCCGTTTTCTCGAGCAAAATTTACTAGGGTGATTAGGTCATTTTTGCTCTTGGGAATGGCAACGGCTTCCGGCATTTCGCGGTAAGCCGAAGCATCGGTAGCGTACAATCTACGGGTAGTATTATCGGTAAATAGATCGCCCTCCAGCGCGTTTTTCAAATCCAGCAACGACATGCCTGCCAAATTACAAAGGGGATTGAAAATAGGGGTGGATTAGTTGAAAATCTTTTGGTGGTCTAATGTCCGAGCGAGACGCTCGAACTAGTTAGGAGGATATTTTCAAAAGGTAGATATGCGATTTACTAGCTTTCCAATTCCCAATACGCTCTTGCCGCTTGTTGAATTTCATCCGTGCATTGGAACAATTTGAACATTGGTGAGTATAATTGTTTGAGAGCACCATTTATAACCTTACACACCTATGGATTTTTACACTAAACTGAAGTGGATACTCGGTATATCCTTAGTTTTTGCCTTGATAGCCGCCACAAATCTTGTCGATCGAAGCAATTTTATGCAGGTAAAGGAGTCTGTTGCGACCATTTACGAAGACCGCCTGATTGTAAAAGACCTGATTATGGACATGTACAAGGCGATGCAGCAGAAGAAGATTGCGATTATATCTGATGATAGCTCATTTATGGGGCAACGCAATGATGTAGTGAACAATGACCTAAAAGCACTGATTGAGAGATATGAGGCAACGAAACTCACAAAAAATGAAGCAACGGTTTTCGAGAATTTGAAATCGAACATTGATGCCCTTTGGCAGGCCGAGGCTTCCGTTACAACCGAAAGCTTTAAAGCCAATGAACATTTGTTGGGCATTTTAGCGCAGGTAGAATCTAACCTTGATGAGCTTTCCGATATTCAGATAAGTGAAGGCCGCAGGCAGGTTTCTATAACCAAGCGAGCCACCGATTCAATAGAGCTGTTTACTCAGTTGGAAATTTACGTGCTGATTTTTCTAGCGCTGGTTATTCAGGTAATTATACTTTATAAACCGGGAAGAAGTAAAGAATCTTGATTGAGTTGAGTGCTGACCGTACTAACTAATCAAACCTAAACCGTCCATTGGTGATGTTAACGCTTTCACCAGAGAAGTTGGACTCTATTCGCGTGCTAAAAGTACCTTCAACATGTCCATCTTCATTGGCGGTTAAGGTAAGGCTACCTTCTAGTACGGTGATAAAAGTGTCGTCTCCATCGGAGTAGGTAATACTGGCTTGGTTGCCTGTTAGGTCAATTGTTCCTGTGGCACTTTCTTCCAATTCAATTTCTAGATACATATTGCCACTTTTGTTCCCTTTCAGTTTCCTTTTTCCGTTGGAGGTGGTCAAAGTCACATTGTCGGCAGACCAAGCGCTGCTATTTATGGTGGCTGTTACAAAATTATTTGGTTCGCTATCCTTTTTACAAGCGCTTATCAGGGTGAAAACGAGCAGAACGGCAATCAGTCTAGAGAAATTCATGGTACATAGGGTTAAAGATAAAACTAGTTCATTTTTCTAAGTTTTGCACCTTAAAATGAGCAAGTTATGCTAAGTAAACCAGCGGCATTGATTTTTGTTTCCGTTCAAAATGAGGCAATGAAAGAAGCCCCCTTACCAAGCTCGCTTTGAACATGTAAATCGCCATTGTGGAGCTGCATAATCTGTTTGGAAAGACTTAGACCAATACCTGAACCACGCTTTTTTGTAGAAAAGAAAGGCATAAAGATCTTTTCTACAGCTTCTTCGGTAATGCCGTGGCCATTGTCTTCTACCCATACAGAGAGTTGCTGATTGCTCTTTTTTATGCTTATGGTCACGTGTCCATCGGGTTTTCCTTCAATGGCTTCTCTAGCGTTCTTTATCAAGTTAATCAATACCTGCTGAATCAATTGTTCATCGATGTTCAGCACGGCTTTGGCTTTTAGTAAATGCACCGAAAGTTGACCTGCTTCAAATTCACTTTTCATAAGGCTAGCGGCCTCTTGCACCGTTTGATTCAGGTCCGTAAGCGTAAGGTTGGGTTCGGGTAAATTGGTGTAGTCACGGTAGGCATTTATAAAATTGATCAGCCCATCAGAACGCCCCGAAATGGTACGCAGCCCTTCCTCCAAATCTTCCAAACTTTCGTCAGGTATGGTGTTCAGGTTTTCCTTGCGCTCTACGTCTTCCTCAATTACTTGCGTAAGGGTAGAAGTAAGCGAAGAAATAGGAGCGATGGAGTTCATGATCTCGTGGCGAAGTACTTTGGTCAGGTTTTGCCAAGCCTCTAACTCTCGTGCTTGTAACTCTGCTTTAATGTCTTGAAAAGCAATGAGTTGATATCTGTCGTTGCCAATTTTGTAGAGGGTTTTGATTACCGCCAATTCTTTTCCGCCAGAACTTTTAAAAGTAGTTCTATCTGTGCTTTCCACCACGCGTAATAACTCGTTTAATTCCGGTAGTCGAATGTTCAGCTGAAGCGAGTACTTACTGTGTTCAATGCCCAATAAGTTTAGAGCCGATTTATTGATAAGTTTCACTTGTCCATTCGGCCCAATCGAGACAATACCGGAAGCGATATTCTCAATGATTACCTGCAACTCTTGGAAGAATTCTTCTCGCTTTTGACGCTCTAAAAGAATGGCATCAATCACTTCCTTAAAAGCCATGTTCAATTCCTTAAAAGTCTTGCCCAACTTATTGTCGTGGGTAAAACTCATGTTGAAATCGTTGTATTTAATGGCATCGAAAAAGCGTCTGAGTTTCTTATTGGTGCTTTCAATGTAGTTGAAGAGTTCGTAGACCTCAAAGATGATGATGAAGCCGGTTACTACGGTAGTCACGTACTTTTCATCGAAGAAAATAAGGTACACAAAAGCGGCTACCGTAAGAAAGAGCACGATAACGCGAATGAGGACGAAAATGCGGAAGCGGTTAAAGTCCATATTTCTCCAATCTACGGTAAAGCGATGAACGGGTGAGTCCTAATTCCTGCGCGGCATGCGTAATGTTACCATTGTTTTTGGCCAGCACTTTGCGAATAAGAATACGCTCCACATCTTCCAAATTATACTGGTCCAAATTGATTTCTCCTTGGTCTTTTGTGGGCGATTGTCCAGTATTAAAAAAGAAGTCCTCCGGCTGTAGCACATTGTCTCGGCTCATAATTACAGCACGCTCCACAGCATGTTGCAGTTCTCGTACATTGCCTGGCCAGGTGTATTTTTCAAGCCGTTTAATAGTAGCTTCGCTGAATTTATAAATATCCTTGTTGTACTTGGCTGCGAACTGCTTTAGATAGTGTTCCGCAAGCAAGGGAATGTCTTCCAAACGTTCGCGCAGAGCAGGCAAATGCAGTTCTATGGTGTTGATACGATACAATAAATCCTGCCTGAATTCGCCTTTTTGCACCATTTCGTATAGCGGCATATTGGTGGCGCAGATCAAGCGAATGTCTACTTCTAACACTTTGTTTGAGCCAACGCGCTGTATGCGTTTATTCTGAATGGCCGTTAATAATTTGGCCTGGAGTGGAAGAGAAAGGTTGCCAATTTCGTCCAAAAATAGTGTGCCACCATTCGCGATTTCGAAGCGGCCGGCACGATCGGTTTTGGCATCGGTAAAAGCGCCACGTGTATGACCGAATAACTCAGATTCAAAAAGGCTTTCTGTGATGGCACCCAAGTCTACCGTTATAAAAGGTTTATCGGCACGTTTAGAGTTGCGGTGCAGGGCACGGGCAATCAGCTCTTTACCTGTGCCATTTTCGCCCAGTACAAGCACATTAGCATCTGTTTCGGCCACACGTTCAATTGTATCAAATACTTGAATCATGGCTGGAGAGCTACCAATAATGTCTTTGAATTTGTGGTCTAAATCTTGGTTCATCATTGCTTGTTGCTCTTTGAGCAAGCGCAGCTCGTCTTTAGAGCTTTTCAGTGTCATGGCCGAAAGGAGTGTGGCCAAGAGTTTTTCGTTTTCCCATGGCTTCATTACAAAATCTGAAGCCCCGGCTTTGATGGCTTTTACGGCCATATCAACCGACCCAAAGGCTGTTATAAGCACAACTACAGCAGACGGATCAATCTCTAGGATCTTATCGAGCCAATGAAAACCCTCTTGGCCTGAGTTTACGTCTTGCGTAAAGTTCATATCGAGGAGAATCACATCGTATGACTCGTTTTTAAGCAAGTCGGGTAGTAAGGTTGGATCTTTCTCTAAATCAATTTGCCCAAAGTGCCTTTTGAGAAAGAGACGGGCGGCCTTTAAAAGGTCTTCGTTGTCGTCTATAATGAGTATTCTACCTGTTTTCATTTAATGCTATTAGTGCTTTGATTCTCTTGTTAGAGATTCCCGTTTGCTCGGGAATGACGTTCCAAAAGATTTTAGGAGTTCTTTCACAAATCAATTTAGCTTCTTCAATATAAACAAATACTGCCGTCCGTCAGCGGACGGTAGAGTTCGTTGATGAACTGTTGAAAGTGGGAGTGTGTGTTTAAGTATTTGTAATTCAGTGTTTTAATTATGGTATTGATTTTGAAATGGCTAGATTGAAATCTACTGACTATGCATCAATTTCAAATTATAATCAGAAGTATAAGAAAGAATTTTGTTTATACATGGACTAACGTTTTAGGGCTATCTATAGCCTTTTGCTTTGTGTTTTTGACAGCCATATATGTTGTTCATGAATATACTTTTGATAAGTCATTTACCGAGAGTGAGAGGATTCATAGGCTTGTTTTAAACAATGAATCAACCCTAGAGTCCAGAGACAGCCATCCGTTTATTCTTGTAAATGGGTACGAGGAGACCTTTCCCGCGATGGAGTCTGTTGTGAGAGCTTACAGCAACGCCTATTTGTCTGATTTAGTAAGGATAAAGAGTGATTGGAATAAGGCTTTTGATGAAACCGATTTTTGGCATGTAGAACATGGGTTTTTACAAATGTTTGATGTGACGCTTTTAGAAGGTAGTACTGATATGTTTGATGTACCTGGTACAATCCTAATTAGTGAGTCTGTCAAAAATAAACTTTTTAAGAATGATGATGCCGTTGGAGAGTACCTAGTCATAGGGAATAAAGAGTACTCGATAATAGGTGTCTATAAAGACTTTCCAACAAATGCTTCTATGGACCCAAGGTTCATTATTTCTTTGAATACGATGAAAGCGGACGAAGACTATCAGGCATATTTTAAAGGTTCTGGTTATCTGATGTTTAAGGTTTTTGTGTCGTTGGCTACGGGTAGCGATAAAAATATTGTAGAGCAACAATTGGAAGATGCGAATTCAAGTGAGGAAGAGTTCTTTTCGGATTTCCAGATTGCTTTAGAGCCTTTGGTGGACTACCACTTTGGTGATGGAAGCCCCGTAAAGGCTTACAGACCAAAGGTAGACGAGCAGTTAATGACCTGGTTAATTGTTATTTCGGCTTGTTTGCTTGCTGTTGCTATAGCAAATTTTGGTAATGTATCTCTGGCAATTGCGCTGGGAAGAACCAAGGAAGTAGCCATACAAAAAGTGATAGGCGCAAGAAAGTTGCACCTAATTCAAAACACATTAACCCAATCATTGTGTCTAGGTGTTTTGGCTTTTATTATTGGTCTGGTGCTGATTGAGTTATTAATGCCTGTTTATAATCAGTTTGTACAGCGCGAGCTGAATGTGCAAAAATATGGACTATGGCCATATTTGAGCTTGTTCATTTTTGCTTCTGCCGTAGGGGTGATTGCAGGAATTTATCCCTCCTTAATCATTTCTAACTTTAAAGTATACCATCTTTTTAACTCGTTTAATGGGGCGAGCAAACCTCAAGCCTTAGTCAGAAAAGGGTTACTTGCATTTCAGTTTTTAATCGCGTTCGGTCTTATTTCAACCATGTTGTTTATGAATCGTCAATTGACATTTATGATGAGTAAAGAGCCTGGGTACGATTATGAAAACACCATCGTTCTTCGCTCCAATTGGTTTCAAGGAGGAGATGAAAGCCGGATAAAAACGTTTAAAGAAAAGTTAATGGCTATGCCTGAAGTATTGGACATTACACTTTCTGATGAACATCCAATGAAGGCATTAGACCCACGAAACTTACAAAGGGCCGGTTTTAAAGATGGTTGGGAAAAGGTTAGCTTACTTGAAGTTGGGATAGATTGTCACTTCTTCGATTTCTACAATATTGCTACTACGTTCGACCAAGAAATAGTTTCGCTCTTTTGCACGGATAGTAAGGTTGCAATGCTAAATAATACCGCATTGAATACCTTAGAAAACGAACCGATTGGTAAGCTTTTGCCCGCATATTATGGTAAGGCCAAACCGGGTTTAATAGTTCAAGATGGAGTTGTTTCAGACATTCACCTTAATTCGGTGCGAGATGCTATTCCAGCAATGTTGTTTAGGCCACTAGCTTTTAGTAATGGCAGAACACACTACTCTATAAAGTATGCCGATGGAATTAACCTAGGAAAACTAATTCAGACTCTTCAGGAAATGTGGTGGGAAGAAGAGCCCATGGAACCATTCTACTTAAAAAACCTAGAAGAGGAACACAGCAGACTTTATTCTTCCGAATTAAAAATGATGCAAATGACAAGTATTCTAGGGGTAGGTGTCTGCATAATTGCGTTTGCTGGAGTGTTTGCCATGTCAATATTCTATGGTCGTGAAAGACTGAAAGAGGTCAGTATTCGCAAAGTTCTGGGGGCTGGTGTTTTTCAACTTTTTGGTTTACAAAACAGGGTCTTCCTTATTGTTATGATCATTTCGTTTGCAGTGGCTATTCCATTGGTCTGGTTGGTAGTAGACCACTGGATAGCTCAATTTGCTTACCGAACAAATCAACCTTTATGGCTTTATGTAGTTTCAGCCCTAGTAATGGTTTTAGCCACAATTTTGTCTTCGGGTTGGTATTCCCTGAAGGTTGCTAAAGTCAATCCATCTGAAATTTTGCGTGATTCTTAAGATGCAATTTCATCCGTCCGTCAGCGGACGGTAGAGTTCGTGTGCGGATGGTGGTAAGTACGGGTTGATTGATAACTTGCTGGTAATCAGTGTTTAAAAATTGGTACGGTGCTTGGAAAGCCAAATGAGGAATTGGTTCCGAAGGTCAACAAAACAACAACATTATGTTTCGAAACTACATTAACGTGGCACTAAGATCATTGAAGAGGCAAAAGTCCTATTCGCTGATAAATATTTTCGGTCTTTCATCGGGTATTATGGCCTGTATTGTCATCTTGCTCTATGTGCGTGATGAGTTTTCTTACGAACGCTTTTATCCGAATGCAGATCAGATTTATCGGGTTACATCGGTTTATGAAACCAGTGGAAGGGTAGAGCATATTGCTGTTTCTCCTGCTCGCCTTACAACTATCTCGCAACAGTCAATTCCCGAAACGGAGGAAATGACACTTGTGTATGATTGGAGCCTTGGAAGGGAAATGTTGGTTGAGTTTGAAGACCAGTCGTTTTTAGAAACCGAAGCTTATTATGCCGATACCAGCTTTTTTAAAGTCTTTGAACATCAATTTTTAGAAGGGAACAGGGAAGTAGCATTATCGGAGCCAAATGCTATGGTACTTACGGCCAAAACCGCTAAAAAATATTTTGGCTCTACCAGTAATGTGGTTGGTAAGGTATTGAGTGTAAATGGTAGCGAGGCAAAAGTTACTGGTGTAATCAATGACTTTCCGGGCAAAACCTCACTATCGTTCGATTTCTTACTTTCTATCAACACCATTGGTAACCCACCGAGTGAGCGCTGGTTTCCGATGAACTATTATACCTATGTAAAGCTAAGGGATGAGCAGGCGGCTGAGCGATACTTGGAAAAGGCCAATCAATTGATTTATGATGAAGTAGGGGAAGCTTTTGCGGCACAAGGCTTAGCGATGAGTTTTGAAATGGAGCCGCTAACCGAAATGCATTTTACTACCACAAAAGGCAGCGATTATCCCGAGAAGATATCTAAGAACCTTGTTTATAGCCTTGTGGCAATTGCCGGTTTTATCTTGCTCATCGCATGTATCAATTACATCAACCTGAGTACTGCAAAGTCTGAAAAACGGGCTAAGGAAGTAGGCGTACGCAAAGTTTTGGGCGCATACCGCAAGCAGTTGATTTGGCAGTTTTATGGCGAAACCTTTTTAGTAACTACTGTGGCGGTAATTATTGGTGTGGTAATGGCCGAATTGCTTATGCCATTCTTTAACAACCTGGCTAATACCAACCTAAGTATCGACTTGTTTGGCGACTCATACTTGCTTCCCGGTTTGGCGTGTGTCATCATATTTGTAAGCATTATTGCGGGAAGTTACCCCGCCAGTTTCCTTAGTTCATTTCAGCCTGCCAAAGTGCTTAAGAGTACTTTTTCGCCCAAAGGGGGGAATGCTTTTAGAAGGGTTTTAGTAACCGTTCAATTTGCGGTAAGCGTGTTTCTGATTACAGGTACTTTGGTGATTTACAACCAACTCAATTTTATTCAGAAGCGAGAAGTGGGTTATGATCAGGAGCAGATTGTTTACAT
Organism: Roseivirga pacifica; assembly: GCF_900111145.1. Lineage (GTDB taxonomy): Bacteria > Bacteroidota > Bacteroidia > Cytophagales > Cyclobacteriaceae > Roseivirga > Roseivirga pacifica. Next base: position 546,814 of record NZ_FOIR01000002.1, on the reverse strand, counting down.
GCAAATGGGCAGTCGTGAGGTTAGGCGTGCCTACAATTCGCTCAAAAATGGCTTTATGAATGTAACCGGTGTTGAGGAAGTGACCGGTTCGAATAACATGATCAGCAATGTGCTTTCCGGATGGGGCTCTGTTTTGGAAGATAGGCCAGACGATTTCCATATCTCCTTTAGAGGAATGAATGGAGATGAGGACTTTCTGGAAACTTTTGGCTTTGAATTGATTGCCGGAGAAAGCTTTAAAAACAAGTCGGATATAGATAGTACCACTTACTATTTGGTGAACCGGACTGGCATTGAAGCCTTGGAAATGACTCCCGAAGAAGCGATTGGTGTGCGCTTTGGTATTGATGAAAGCATGGTGGGTACAATTGTAGGGGTGATTGAGGACTTTCACTTAGCCAGTATGCATAAAGAGATTGAGCCTCTGGCTGTGTTCACTGGCAGGCAGAACTATAAGTCGATTATCTATGCACGGGTAAATATGGAGCGCTTGCCGCAAGTAAAGGCAGATATGGAAAAGGTATGGGAGCAGTTTGTACCTAGCCGTCCTTTCGACTTAAAGTTTGTAGATGATACTGTGCGCGCTCAATACGAAAAAGATCAGCAGCTGGGTCAAATTATCCTGTCGTTTACGGTGCTTGCTATTGCCATCGGTTGCCTGGGCTTGTTTGGTCTGGCTTCTTATTTGGCTGAAAAACGCACTAAAGAAATTGGGATTAGAAAAGTACTGGGAGCCGATGTGCAGCGCATTGTTTTTCTACTTTCCAAAGAGTACCTAAGAATTGTACTAGTTGCCAATTTGATTGGCTGGCCATTGGCATATTTTATTATGGACAAATGGTTGGCTGGCTTTGCTTATCGCATTGGCTTGGGCTGGTACTACTTTGCGGTTTCGGGCATAATAGCCATTGCTGTAGCCTTAATTACAGTTTCTTACCAATCGTTAAGGGCTGCCTTTTCCAACCCCATTAAAGCACTGAGATATGAATAAACTCACACAGTTCCTTAAAAGTGGCATCAAACTCTTAAAGCGGGAACGCTACTATGCATTCCTGAATATTCTAGGGTTAGGGTTAGGTATTTTCTGTTTTCTACTCACTTCGCTATATGTAAAGGATGAGTTAACCCACGATAAGTGGCATAAGAACGCAGAGAATATCTACATGCCACAGCAAGTTTTAGAAACCGAACGTGGCTCAATGATGCTAAGACCACCTTACGCCATTGGGCAGGCTTGGGTTGATGAGAACCCTGGAGTAAAGGACTTTGTAAACATTAGCGGGAACTTCCGAAAAGATTATTCAATCAACGATGAAGAGTTTAAGACGGAACAGTTTGTTTTTACCACAAGTGCTCTTTTTAGGATTTTCGACTTTAGACTGTCCATTGGAGACCCTGATAAAGCACTTGAGCAGCCGAATGGAATCGTAATTTCCTATGAGATTGCATCAAAGCACTTTAAAGGGGAGAACCCATTAGGAAATCATATTGAAGTAGAAGGGCTTGGAGTCTATAAGGTGACCGGTGTGCTAGGACCCATACCAAGCAATTCTCATTTACAGTTTGACTTTTTGGCGCCTATCGATTTCTCTAAGTCACCCTATGAAGGAGTTGAGAATAACTGGCAGTTTGGGAGTGGGTATCACTACCTGTTGCTAGAGGAACATTATGATCTAGACCAACTGTCGGCCGAAACCGCAGAGATGTATAAAGAGCATACTGGTAAAGAGGTAAGTATGCCGTACCAGTTTAATAGGTTTTCTGAATTGTATATGAGCGGAAAAGCTATGCGCACTGGTAATAGCATGTTTGGCGGACAACAAAAGTACGTGGTCATTTTTAGCATTATTGGCGTCTTGATGCTGCTTGTTGCATCTTTCAACTACATCAACCTTACTACTTCAAGGTCTTTCGCTAGGGCAAAGGACTTTGCCATCAGAAAGGTAGTTGGTGCTTCGAAATTGAGGCTGATTTTTATCCAACTGGGAGAGACCTTTTTTATAGCCTTGCTGGGGCTCATTTTAGCCATTATAGCATTAGAACTCACGCTTCCCTCTATCAATGAGTTACTAGGTAAAAACCTGAATTTGGAGGTAACTCGTGATCCTTCTGTACTGATGTTGCCTGTAGCTGTGTTGCTCTTAATCATGATATTGTCGGGTATATACCCCGCATTAATTGGTAGCCGATTTAATTTATCGGCAACACTTAAAGGAAAAACGCCAAATGCCAGCGGAGCCTTAATTCGAAAATCATTGATAGTACTTCAATTTACAATTTGTACAGGGGTTTTGGCAAGTGCTATCATCATTCGCTCTCAATCCAATCATATGATCAACTTAGATTTAGGATATAATAGCGAGAACATTATCAGCATCGATATTAGAAAAAATGGCATTTACGATAAGAACGAGGCCTTAAGAAATGAACTTGAGCGGTCAACGCTTATTCAGGGGGTAGCTTCAGGCCCAATCCCCAGAACAGGAGGGGCCATGATGATAAACGTTGGTGAAGGAGAGAAGAAACAACAGTTTTTTGATTATAGCTCAGCAGACAAAGCCTTTGTTAGAGTAGCTGGTTTAGAAGTGATTGCAGGCAGTTCCTTTGAGCAAGTTGAAGAATCGAAGTTGGAGAATGGGGTAATTATAAATGAAGAGGCACTTAAACTACTTGACTTAACTGCAGAAGAAGCGATAAACACTAAAATACCTGATAGCCAAATGAGGATTGTTGGTGTTATAAAAGACTACCACACAAGCTCAGCAAAGTCGAAGATTGGCCCGCAAATAATCGCCTATAATATGGAGGAACTCAGTAATGTACTATTAAGGTACAAAGCGGGAGACGAGCAGAAGGTTGTTGCTTATGCTCAATCTGTTTGGGAAGAATTGGGAGGCGAAGCACCATTTGATTATGTAGTTGTTGAGCACTATTTCGATAATGCTTTTAAGAGGGAAGAAGCGCTTTCTTTTATCTTCAATGTGCTTACACTTATGCTTGTAGTTGTTGCAGGACTCGGGCTTTTTGCACTAACCGTATTCGAAAGCCAACTGCGAGAGAAAGAGTTGTGCATTAGAAAAGTGCTCGGAGCTAATTATTTGGCACTTTTAAAAAGGCTCAATACAGGCTTTCTAGCTTTAATTGGGCTTTCCATCCTTATCTCAGTTCCAATCACTCAATATTTAATTGGCTCATGGTTAGAGTCTTTTCCATATAGAATTGCTTCAACAACTACGGTCTACATAATCACTGGCGGCTTTATTCTATTGCTGGCGGTAGTAATGCTTACTACGCAAGGAATGCGTGCTGTTAGAAAAAATCCGGTGGATATTTTAAGAAACGAATAAGGTCAAAAACAATATAAACTCATGTTAAAAAACTACTTCAAAACTGCTACTAGGTACTTGCTTAAAAACAAGGGCTACACGCTTATCAATGTATTTGGTTTATCCATTGGCTTAGCTGCATTTATTATGCTTGGCCTATTCGTTCGGGTAGAATTTAGTTATGATGAACACCTAAAAGACAAGGACTTAATCTATCAGGTGTACTTAAATGACACCACGGACCAAATTGTGAACTATGCCATGCAGACCATGGCGCCAATGGGGCCTTTAATGGTAGAGCAAGTGCCTGAAATTACGGATAAGGCAAGGTTTGGAGCCATGGCCAATAAGGTGCTCAAAATGAACAACCAGCGGTTTTTGGTAGAGAAAATCTACTATACCGATGAATCAGCACTGAACTTTTTCGAAGTAAAGGCCGCGCCAGGAGGTGGCCGCCTAAGCCTTGGTAAAAGAGATATGTTGCTGTCTCAGTCAACTGCCGAAACTGCTTTTGGAACTGCCGCTGCGGCCATTAATCAAACTGTAGAGATTGTAGGCTTGGGCACTTTTCAGATCAGTGGCGTTTTTCAAGATGTTGAAGACAACACCCATGTAGATTTTGACTACATGATTTCTTTTGAGAACGCCAATGATGCGTTGTTTTCTGGTTCGAGTTTTAAAATGGACAAAACCGTTTTCGATTGGGGTGTAGTTTCGGCCTTTCCTTTATACATAAAGCTAAACGAGCCTAGCGTTGACTTGGCCGCCATTGAAAAGAAAATGGAAGTGGCACTTGAGCCGCATCAGAAAAACCGTGAGGTAAAATTAGTACCCGTAAATGAGGTTTACTTTTCTGATTTGAGCCATGGTTATTTTGGCAAAAAAGGAGAGAAGGACAAAGCTCAGCTTTACCTTATCATCGCCATTGTTATTCTTGCAGTGGCTATAATCAACTACATGAATTTGGCCACCGCCCGTTACTCCAAGCGATCTAGGGAAGTGGGTATCCGTAAAACCGTAGGCGGGCACAAGGCGCAATTAGCCCGACAGTTTCTCACCGAGTCGTTTGTAATCACCTTTATAGGCTTAGTAATCGCCATTTGTTTGGTTGAGATCTGTTCTCCAATACTTAGCAGCTTTGTAGGAAAGTCCATTGGCATAGACTACGGTGTGCCAGAAACTTACGTAGTACTCTTGCTAATTACCACTCTGGTAAGCTTGCTAGCCGGTATTTATCCTGCAACTTTCCTTTCTCGCTTCAATGCCATCGAGGTGCTTTCCGGTAGAGTAACTACGGGTAAAAAGGGTTCGGCTTTTAGAACAGCCTTGGTTGGCTTTCAAGTCTTTATTTGTCTAGGACTTATTTCTGTTACCATGATCGTACAGCAGCAGTTCAAGTACATGTCAGATATTGATTTGGGTTTTGAGCACGACCAAATTGTTGGCGTTTCGATGGAAGATAAAGGAGTGAGCGAAAAGTATGAGACTTTTAAAACGGAGCTGCTTAAAAATCCTGCTATAGCATCTGTTACGGGTGCATCATTCTCTGTTTTTGAAGGTGCCTGGTCGCTTTACCTAACCCCAGAAGGCATGGAGGAATCGCTGCCTGTAACGTATATGCCTGTAGAAAAAAGCTTTGTAGATCGGTTGGGCTTAACGGTTAGTCAGGGTGAGGGATTTCCACAAGAAGGAGAGTTAAAGACAAAAGAAGTACTGATTAATAAGACTGCTCAAGAAGAGTTCGGCTGGGAAGAACCAATTGGTAAAAAACTAGATGGGTATACCGTAGTGGGTGTGGTTGACGATTTCATTTATGGTTCGGCCAAAACTGCGATTGAACCTTTGGTAATGGTGCCATCTAAAAGTGGTTTCTCTTACGCTTATGTGAAGCTTGCTGGTGGAAATGTTAGAGCTGCGATGGATCATTTATCGGCTACTTTCCAAAGTTTCGCCAGCGATTATCCATTCGATTATAAGTTTTTAGACGATGCTTTTGCAGCCAAATATGAAAAGGAGCAAAAACTGTCTCAGGTGTTTAGCACCTTTACAGTGCTTGCCATTATAGTTGCAGGTTTGGGAATTCTTGGTTTATCAATCTTTATAGCCGAGTCGCGCAATAAGGAGGTGGGAATCCGTAAAATCTTGGGCGCCAATATGGCTCAACTCATTTGGCTGCTCAACAGTGGCATAACCAAGCTGATTCTTGTGGTGGCCATTATTACGCTGCCTTTAGTGCATCACTTTATGTCGCAGTGGCTCGATGAGTTTGTGTATAATATTGCCATTACACCGCTTACGTTATTGCTGCCGCTTGTAGTACTAATTGCTGTCGTGTGGGCCATTCTCATATTTCAGTCGCTTAAATCGGCTTATTCAAACCCTGTAAATGCCATAAGAACGGAATAAAACTAGTTCAACGTTCAAGGTTTGAAGTTCCAGTTTGCGAGCATTTGACCATGAACCTTAAACCATGAATCAATTATGCTCAAGAACTATCTAAAAATCGCCATTCGAAATATCCAAAAACACAAAGGGTATTCATTCATCAATGTCTTTGGGCTTGCCGTGGGGATTTGCTGTTGTTTGCTCATTTTCCTCTATGTAAAGGATGAATTGACTTACGATAGGTTCCATACCAATGTAGACCGAATCTATCGCATCAACTCAGAGATAGATTGGTTTGGTAATAAGGATTTAATGGGTGCCAGTAACTTGGTTGAGGCCAAGGAATATGCAGATAGAATTCCTGAGATTGAGGTTTTTACCAGATATAAAGGCACGGCCTTGGTGATAAAGAAAGGTGAGGAGTATGTGAGCCAGTATGGTGCGCTCTTTACTGATCCCGGTACTTTCGAAATATTCGATTATCAGGTTTTAGATGGTTCGCTTGAGGGCGCATTGGACAACCTCAACTCAATTGTCATTTCCAGAAGTATAGCTGAGAAGTATTTGGATAGAGTAAATGTAGCGGGAGAAGAACTGACCATTAAGTTGGAAGGGAAACTTGAGCAGTTTATTGTTGAGGCTGTTTTTGAAGATTTTCCAATTAATTCATCACTCAACCCGAATATTTACTTTCCGATAGAAAAGTCGAACGACTTTAAGAATATGAATCCCGCCAGGGCATGGAATAGCGTAGGAAATACTTCAATTCTTATGCTAAAGGAAGGTTCTGATCCCAAAGAAGTTGAAAAAAAGTTGAGGGAAGTTCGTTTACAACTAAATCCGGACGAAGATTCATGGGCAAGCGGTATTGTAAGCTACTTAGAGCCACTTAAGAGTTTCCACCTTAATACAGCGGTTCAAGGTAGCTCAGGAGTTGCCAATGCCAGTGACCCGACATACTCTTACATTCTTGGGGGAATTGGACTCCTTATTTTAATTCTAGCGTGTATCAATTTTGCGAATCTCTCAGTAGCCCGATCTATTCCTCGTGCCAAAGAAATTGGTTTGCGCAAAGTGTTGGGCGCACAGCGTAAACAAATTATGCTGCAATTCTTGGGAGAGGCCTTTTATGTTTCGCTTATAGCCTTTGTGTTGGGGTTAATTTTGGCAGAAATGCTCTTGCCCACCTTCGGTCAGTTAACCAATAAGACTTTTATCGATGGTGTTTGGAACGACACTTATTTGATCAGCGCTTGCCTTGTAGTAGTGGCGGTTAGTGGATTGTTAGCGGGGTCTTATCCTGCGTTTTTTGTCTCTCGTTTTTCGGTACTCAAAAGTCTTTCGGGCAAAGTTAAAATGAGTGGCAAGCAGTATTTAACAAAAGGTCTGGTGCTTTTTCAATTTGCTATTGCTGCGATTCTGGTTATTGGTACTATTGGCATGAACCAGCAAATATCCTTCCTGCTTAAAACCGATTTGGGATATGACGATAAGGACATGGTGGCCTTAAACATAAGGGGGAGTGAGAAGCAAGCCAATATTATCACCAGCGAGCTGAAAAAAGACCCGAATATCGTTAACGTCTCACTTGGGGGAGATTTCTCCTCGGCAACATCTATGGGCTATGGTGAGGAAGAGTTCTTCTGTATGTATTCGGCCATTGATACAAGTTTTATTGATGTAATGGGTCTGCAACTGCTTCAAGGCAGAAATATCAATCAGAATGAAGATCTTTATGTAAGGGGGGAAGATACCTTGAGCAACATTGTTGTCAACCAGAAATTCCTAGAGAAAATCAAGTATGATGGAGACCCAATAGGGCTTTTCATTACGAGTGGGGGTGATGAGCCAAAGGATGCTTACAGAATAGTTGGAGTAGTAAATGACTTCATTTACACTTCGGCCAAAAATGGTGTTTCTCCCATTGCTTTGCAGGCAGGTAGTGCTGAGAAAGGAAAATTCAATAAAGTTAACGTAAAGTATAGCTCAGGTTATGCCAGTGAAATTGAAAGTAAACTAAGCGAGGCTTGGAAGAAGGTAGAATCATATTCGCCACTAAGCTTTTCGTTTGTTGAAGAGCAAAACAGGGCAAGGTACTTCGAAGAAAAGCGCTGGAGGTCAATTATCACGAGTGCCACTATCATTGCCATTATCATTTCATGTTTGGGGCTTTTCGGAATGGCGCACCTATCATCTCAGCAGCGACAGAAGGAAATTGGAGTTAGAAAGGTCTTGGGAGCAAGCGTGAGAGAGCTGGTGTTTATGCTTAATCTAAGTTTCACTAAACTGGTGGCTATTTCGGCTATTATAGCCATTCCCGCTGCATATTTCTTTCTAGACGATTGGCTGTCCAATTTTGCTTTCCGTATCGATTTAGGGGTGTTGGTTTTTGTTGTGCCAACATTTATCACCCTCTTTATTGCGGTGCTAACGGTAAGTATTCAATCCTACAGAACAGCCAATGCCAACCCTGTTGATTCTTTAAGGAATGAGTAAACCAGTTCAAAGTTCAAAGTTTTAAGCTCAAAGTTGAGCCAACATGAAACACAAAACCTAAAATATAAAACTAACAGATATGCTAAAACACTTTCTAAAAACAGGCTACAGAGGCTTTAAGAGACAAAAACTCTACTCACTTGTCAACCTTTTGGGTTTGGCAATTGGTATGTTCTGTTTTCTCATTACAGCACTTTACGTAAAGGATGAATTGACTTTTGACCGCTGGCATGAGAATGCCGATAATATCTTCATGTCCTCTTTGGAAATGCAGCGAGAGGATGGAGAGAAATTTAATGTCAGGCCATCGTATGCCTTGCTCAAGGCACTGAAGGAAGAAAGTTCTGAAGTAGTAAGTGCCGTAAATATTAGCCGAAACAACTGGAAATACTATCAGCTAGGTGATGAGTGGGTTCAGACCAATCAGTTCTATTATTCTTCTCCAGAACTTTTCGAAGTCTTTGATTTTAGTCTGAAGTACGGTAATGAAACTACGGCACTTTCTGAGCCAACTGATGTTGTAATTTCTTCCGAATTGGCTGAATCTCTTTTCTCTGGTGAGAATCCGCTAGATAAAATGATAAGCATTCAGGGTCAGGGTGAACTGAAGGTGGTTGGCGTTCTAAACCCAATTCCAACTAACTCACATCTGAGGTTCGATATTGTGGCTTCAACTAATAACCCAGACTCTAGATACAAAGATTCAGAAGGAGAGTGGGTTTATGGAACAGGATATAATTACTTCTTACTCAAGGAAGACTTCAACTTGGATAATCTCTTTGACGATACTAAAAAGCTTTTAGCTAGGAATGGTGTAGAAGATATAGCTGCCGGATATGATTACCTGAAATTCTCAGATTTATACTTGAGCCAGCAGACCCAGCGATATAACAATGATATGTTCGGAGGTCAGGTTAAATACATCTACATATTTAGTTTAATAGGAACTCTAATTTTGCTAGTAGCCTGTTTCAATTACATTAACCTTACTACTAGCGCTTCTATTAGCAGAAGTAAGGAAATGGGTATTCGTAAAGTGATAGGTGCCTCCAGAGCAAGTTTGGTATCTAACAAAATGGTGGAGACTCTCTTTGTTTCATTTTGGAGCTTAGTGTTGGCAGTTATAGCTGTAGAAATGACTTTGCCTTATATTAATTCGCTAATAGGTAAATCGCTTTCATTCAATCTTTTGCAGTCTCCTTCACAGCTGGTGTTACCGGTGCTGTTACTGATTGTTGTAATGTTGATTTCTGGAATCTATCCAGCATTTGTGTTGAGCTCTATCAACTTGTCGACAGTATTAAGAGGGGCGCAACCCAAAACCAAAGCCGGTTTATTTAAAAAATCGCTGATTGTATTTCAGTTTATCATCTGTTCGGGTCTTCTAATCGCTGCTTTAGCCATTCGAAGTCAAGCCGACTTCCTCATTAACATGGACAAAGGCTACAATGAGGAGCATATTATGTCCATGAGTGTTCGACAAGAAGGTCAGCGTTTGGAATATGAGGTGCTTAAAAATAAGCTAGAGTCTATTCCTCAAATTGAGGTGGTGACCTCTGCCACACTTCCTATTTTTCCACCAGCGCCTCCTTTGGAAATAAAGGTAGATGGACGAGATTTCGCTATAACGTTTTTGACAGGTTATGCAGATAAGAATTTCAATGAGGTGTTTCAACTGGAGTTTGTTGAAGGAGTAGACTTTACACAAGTGCCAGAGTCTGAACTTGGAAATGCTGCCATTATTAATGAAACAGCAAAGAAGAAGTTGGCACTAAATCCGGCCTTAGGAGCAGAATTACCTAATGGCAGAAAAGTAGTTGGGGTTGTAAGCGACTTTTTCTTTGATTCGGCTAAATCGGAAATACAACCAGCATCTATAGTTTACTCTCCTAGAAACTTCTGGGAGGTTCAGTTCTCATACAGAGCTGGAAATAAGGCCGATGTTATAGCTCAGGTTGAAATGGCCATGAAGCAAGAGTTTGGTTTAAAGTCTGCACCAAGCATGACAGAACTGAAGACCATAACCCAAGGCTTTAATTTTTATGATACTGAAACTACTCTCAAAACCATCTTCAATATTCTAACAGGTATGGTTATTCTAGTGGCTTTCCTTGGCTTGTTCGCTATGGCCACTTTTGAAAGTAATGCGAGGGAAAAGGAACTTGGAATTAGAAAAGTGTTGGGCGCCAACTATTTCCACATCCTAGAAACACTCAATAAGCATTTTGTAGGGCTGATGATTGTAGCCTTTATTGTGTCTGTTCCAACTACATTTTACTTAGTTGAAAAATGGCTCCAAGCTTTTCCATACAGAATAGAAGGACTTGAGAGTTTTGGTTTAAGCTCAGTAGCCATTATTGTTTTGATTGCAATTGTCATATTAGGGGCACACAGCTATTTAAGTACTCGAAAGAACCCTACAGAAGTACTCAGGAATGAATAACCCATTCTCCATCAATTCATGACTAAAACACCATGCTAAAAAACTACCTCAAAACTGCTATTAGAAATATAAAGAGAAACAAACTCTATGCTGGGCTAAATATCTTGGGGCTCAGTATAGGCCTAGGGTCGTTCTTTATCATTTATCTGTTTTTACAGAATGAGTTGGCTTACGACCGGTTCCATTCGCAGCGCGATAAGATTTATCGTGTGGTCCAAGGTGACGGTGAGTTGGGAGATAATGGCGAGCTAAATGCTGGGATTACCCCTGCACTAGGGCCAGCATTGGGTGAAGAGATTCCTGAAGTTGTTGCTTTTAGCCGGTTAGAGAATTGGAATAAGAATGTCCTAATTTCTGGCATAGCAGACTCCATTGATAATGTACAAAGTGCAGCGGTTGACCCTGGTTTTCTTAAGTTTTTCGATTTGGATATTGTTGCAGGGAGTAAAGAAGGGGCATTAGAAAGCCCTACTGACCTGCTACTGAATGAGACAAAAGCCATTCGTTATTTTGGATCTGCAGTGGCAGCCATTGGCCAGTTTGTAAAAGTAGGTCGTTCGGAACCGTTGAGAGTGGTAGCAGTATTTAAGGACCTGCCGAATACAACTTCCATTAAGGCTGAGGTAGTAGTGCCAATTATGGCGGTAAACGGTTGGCGTGGAGATAACATGAATAACTGGAATGTTAGCTATGGTGATCAGCTATATGTTTTATTGGCAGAGGGAGTTTTTCCTAAAAGCGTTATGGCTAAAATCGATGACTTGGCTGCTAAGTACAATGAAGGGATGGAAGAAGAGCCCTTCATGCTTCAGCCTTTGGCAGACGTTCATTTTGCTTTAGATACTGCGGGGCCAGTTCAAGAGAAAACCGACAAGCAATACATCTTCATCTTTACGCTGGTAGCCATATTTATATTGGTTTGTGCGGTCTTCAATTACATCAGTTTGGCTCTCTCTCAGTCGGTAGAGCGCACCAAAGAAATAGGCATTCGTAAAGTAGTGGGAGCAGCCCGCAACCAGCTTTTTAAGCAATTTATTGCCGAGTCTGTGCTGCACGTAATGTTTAGCTTCGTTATCGCAATAGTAATGGTGGAGGTGCTCATACCTCAACTTGAAAACCTTATAGGGCGCTCTTTACAATTTGGTGCTTTCGATGCGCCAGTCTTATTGTTCAAAGGCTTTGTATTTGCTTTGTTGGTAGCTGTTTTGTGTGCGCTTTATCCCGCTTACCTGAGTACTCGGCTAAGCGTTGTTAAAATCTTTCGAAATGCAAGAGGGAGCTTTTCTACTAAGCGCCTTATAAGTACAGTAAGCGTTTTCCAAATAGTGGTTTTTGTTGTGTTGATCTGTGTAGCGGCTACTGCCAATAAGCAAATGTATTTTATGCGCAATGAGCACCTTGGTTTCGATAAAGAAGCCCAAGTGGTCATTTCAAGATTTTCTCGAGATGCAGCATCTAAAAACCAATTATTAAGGAATGAACTATTGGCTGTGCCTGGGGTTGAAGGCGCGAGTTATGCAACATCAGTCCCTTCACGAGTAATGGGGATGACCAGATATTCTAACATCGACTTTAGCTGGCATAATTTCGATGTTGATGAGCATTATTTGGACGTGCTGAATATTCCAATTAAGGAAGGAAGAGGTTTTTTACCGGAGGATTCTGATTCTTCCAACCTTGTAATTATTAATGAGACTGCTGCTCAAAAGTTGGAGTTTGAAGGCAGTGTTGTTGGTAAAACAATATCGTTAGGGAAGGAGCTAAGGATAATTGGTGTGGTTGAAGACTTTCACTTCTTATCAAAAAAAGAACCGATTGAAGCCACTCTTTTCAAACCATTAAATGGTGGTATTGGTGCTTTGATATTAAAGCTAGATCCTAGCCAAGTAGGTACTACGATGGATGCTATAAAAGCGAAATATAAGTCGGTTAGCGGAGGAGATGAAATGAGTTTTTTCTTTCTGGAAGACCAGATCAATTCGCAGTACAAACAAGAAAATATTATGATAACCATGATTAACACTTTTGTGGTTGTGGCTGCTTTGGTTGCTTTTATTGGTTTGTTTGGTATTTCAGGTTATACCGTAAAACGTAGATTAAAGGAAATGAGCATTCGTAAGGTGCTCGGGGCAAGCTTTATGGCCATTCAAAAAGTGCTAAATCTAAGTAGCTTGTTGCGTTTAGTATTGGCTACGCTAATCGCTCTGCCACTGGTGTATTATTGGATGAACAATTGGCTCTCTTCCTTTGCCTACAGAATTGATCTGCCAGTTGGGTTAATCATTTCAGCCATCCTTATCGCGTTTGTGGTGGTTTTAAGTACTGCTGCTTTCCACAGTGTTAGGGCCTATCTAACCAATCCGGTGGACTTATTAAAGGATGAGTAAAACAGGATGGTTAAAAGAAGATGTTTATAGAGGTCAGCATTTTACATAACCCTACATGAATTCGAAAGTGGTGTTAATTAAAGGTTCAAGGCTAATGGAGTTACAATAGTTTAACTTTCTCACTAATTTTTTGCCTTTCAGCCTTTAACAAACGTTGTTTTGATTAATTTTTTATTAAATTCCAAAACCTTTAAAACTGAAGATAACTAGCCGAAAACTGAATCGATAAAGTGGTGGCAGTCGCTATGGCGACATAAAATTTCAGTAAATAAGGTCAAGACCGAATTATAATGAAATTGCGAACACTACTTTTAGCCTTTCTGGCAGGAGTTAGTTTTTGGTGTCATGCACAATCTGAGAGTGATTATTTGATATCAGGGACTTACGACACACCCGTTGCTCAATTTATTCAAGAGAGCCAATCTAAGTTTAATATTAAGGTATACCATAAACCGCAGTGGTTTAAACAGGCACGTGTTGTTGGAGACTATTCCAATGAACCTCTTTTAAATGTGCTCAATGCTGCCTTAGCGCCTATCGACCTTAAAGTTTTTCAGTATAGTAAAACCCTTTTTGTGGTTATTCCTCAAACTGCTTTTCGTCCGGAAGATGCTGCCCGTTCAGAAGGACCGATACCATTAGATCAAGTAATTACTGTTGGTAGCGATGCTGCTGTACAAGGCGATATGGCTACCATAAAAGGCTATGTGGCCGATGGGCAAACAGGAGACCCAGTAGCGGGTGCGGTAGTTTATGCTATTAGCTCAGCAAAAGGAACAACCACCAATGAAGATGGGTACTATGAAATGGAAGTGCCGATAGGGCAACAACAGTTTCGCTTTAGTTTTTTGGGTTACCAAAATGGCGTAGCCATGCTCGATATTAAATCTAGCGGAACTTTCAATATGGATTTATACGACCAAGTGACAGAACTAAATAGTGTAACCGTTACCGCTGAAGGCCCCGATGAAAATGTACAGTCTGTAGTTATGGGCGTGGAAAAAATGGACATCCAAATGGTAAAGCGCATGCCAGTACTAATGGGAGAAGCTGATGTGGTACGCAGTTTAACGCTTTTACCAGGAGTAACCACAGTGGGCGAAGGTGCTGCTGGTTTTAATGTTCGTGGAGGAAGTGTAGGGGAAAACCTGATTCTTCAAGATGGATCAGAGCTGTTTAACTCATCGCACTTGTTCGGATTTTTCTCAGTGTTCAATCCTGACTTGGTGGAGGACCTAACCCTGTATAAAGGTGGAGGTATTCAGGCCGATATGGGGGGTAGGCTCTCTTCGGTTCTTAATGTAAACCTTAAAGAAGGGGATAAAGAGGAGTTTCATGGACGTGGCGGCATAGGTTCATTGATGGGGCGACTCTCATTAGAGGGGCCAATAATTAAAGAAAAGAGCTCATTTTCCGTAGGGGGTAGAATATCCTATTCCGACTGGTTGCTAAAACAGTATAACGATATTGACCTAAAGAAAAGTAAGGCTGGATTCAACGATCTTAACCTTAAAATTTCCAATGAAATTTCGCCAAAAGATAACCTGAATTTGTCGGGTTATTTGAGCAAAGATTACTTTAAACTGGCCAACGATACCGTATATACTTATGGTACCAAACTGGGTAGTATTGGCTGGGATCATTCTTTTTCTGATAAGTTCTTTTCTTACACAAATGCCTCTATTGGGCAGTATTATAGCGATGTAGAAGATGAGGAAGGAGTGAATCAATTTGAAATGAATGCCAAGATTAACTACCTCTCGGCTTCACAAGAATTTGTAAGCAATCACTTTGATATGCACGAGCTCAAGTTTGGCGGAAAAGTGACCAAATATGAAATCAATCAGGGCGAATTAAGGCCTTTGCCAGGCGCCTTAAATACCGAAGAGATTACTATTCCTGAGCAGAATGGCTATGAGTTTGGCTTTTACTTGGCCGATAGCTGGACAGTAAATGAAAAACTAAGTGTAAATGCTGGTTTAAGGTATTCCATGTTCAATAACGTTGGGCCAGAGGATGTTTATGTATATCAAGATGGCGTACCAATGTCCACCGGTAGTATTATTGATACTCTGTCTTATGGCAGTGGGGAGTCTATTCAAAAGTATGGTGGTTTTGAACCTAGGTTTAGCTTAAGGTATGCACTGGACGAAACTAGCTCTATAAAAGTAGGATACAACCGCCTGCGCCAGTACATGCATTTAGTATCGAATACAGCGGCCATCACCCCGGTAGATGTTTGGCAAATGAGCAATAGCTACATTAGGCCGGCCGTCAGCGACCAATACACCATTGGTTACTTTCGCAATTTTAATGACAACTCCATAGAGGCTTCCATCGAGCTTTACTATAAAAGCTCTGATGATATTCTTGACTACAAAGGAGGGGCTAATTTGTTGTTGAACGAGACCTTAGAAACTGACTTGCTGCAAGGAGAGGGGCGTGCTAAAGGAATTGAACTTTCATTAAAAAAGACACAAGGAAGAACCACTGGTTGGATCAGTTACACCTATTCTCGCACTGAGTTAAGGGCAATTAGCGAGTTTCCTCTAGAGAGCGTAAACAACGGCAATTGGTACCCTGCCAATTATGATAAACCACATAACCTTAGTGTGGTGTTTACACATCAATTAACCAAACGCATAACCTTTAATGCCAACTTTGTTTACAGCACTGGTAGGCCTATAACCGCACCAACATCGGTGTATCAGATAGGGCCATATAGGCAGTTTCCTAATTATTCGGAACGCAATCAATTCAGAATCCCAGATTACCACAGACTAGACGTATCGTTAACAATCGATCGTGGTTTCGCAAAGTTCAAAAAGATTAAGAGCGAATGGAATTTCTCCATTTACAATGTTTATGGTCGTAAAAATGCCTATTCAATTTATTTCTCCGATACATCTAGGGCCTACAAGTTGGCCATACTCGGTTTTGTTCCATCTGTTAGCTACAACTTTATCTTTTAATGAAAACGCTTAGAACACTACTTTACGGCTTTGTATTGGTTGGGCTTTCTACCTGTGTAGATCCATACGAGTTTGAATTTCAGAAGGACACAGAAGAGAACTTTGTGATAGATGGATACCTATCCAATGAACATAGGGTGCACCAAATAAGGGTTTCCAGGACTACGCATATTGGAGATTTTAACGGTGTAGTTGCCGATTATGTGACCAATGCTACTGTTGTAGTTATTGATGACCAAGGTGCAGAGATAAGCTTTGAGCATGATGATGCAGGGGTTTATAAGTCATTGGGACCGGTGCAAGCCCTGCCAGATAAGGCTTATAAGGTAAGGGTAACATTAATTAATGGTACTGTTTACGAGTCTAATTTTCAGACTTTGCCAGAGGCGGCACCGATGGAATCAGAGCTTATATATGAATTGGGCTATCAGGATGTTTTGGTAAACAACACTATTCAAGAGGAGCAAGGGGTAAAGGTTTCTGCAGTAGTGGAGAAAGGTGCTGAGAATCAGTTCTATCGTTGGGAAATGAATCACTACTTTATAATAGAATCTGATGCAGGGCCAGGGTTTAGAAACCCTCAAGAGCAACGAGGGCTGACGGATACTGAGCTTAGGTTCTGTTTTATTAAAGATTATCCCCCACAGGAATTATATCTGTTAGAAAACATTAGCAATGCCCCGGGTGATACCTATGAAACAGAGATTGAGTTTATTCCCATCAGCAATAAGTTTGAATATGTATTTGTGGTTGAAGGCAGACAACTTGTGATGGCAGAAGATGCTTACCGCTATTGGGAAGACATACAAACTTTGGCAGAAAATGCCGGTGGATTGTTTGATTCTGCACCTTTTCCTGTGATAGGCAATATTACAAGGGTAACAGACAACCCAGATGGTACTGTCGTTGGGTTGGGCTACTTTGGTGTATACAATGCCAGCGTGGATAGAAAATTTATGACACAAGCGAGCTTAGGTATAGATGAAGAGTTTGCGCCTTGTACTGTACCACCATCTCCAGGAGGGGAACCTAGGCCTCACCAGTGTCAAGATTGTAGGTTATATGAATTTCCTGAAAACTATGAGAATAGCCCACCTAGTTGGTGGGGCTATTAAAATGCTCAGTTAAATGAAGGCTGTAAAGATCGCTTTTTTGGGTTTTGTTTCACTATCTGTTTCAACATGTGTTGAACCTTATGACTATATATATGAGGATAGCTCAAACCCTGAAATAGTGATTGATGGATATCTATCTGATGAGGAAGGAATTCATGAAATACGAGTTGCTCGCGTGACTAAACTCGCTGATTTTAATGGTGTTGAACTGGACTTTGTAGATAATGCTTCAGTTTCGGTGATTGATGATGACGGGAATAAGACTGAATTCACCTATCGTGACAATGGCATTTATGCCTCAGCGCCAAACGTACGCGCAATGCCTGGTAAAAGCTATAAAGTTCGCGTAACCTTAAATGACGACAGAGTTTATGAGTCGTTATACGAGCAGCTGCCAGAAGATCAGAGTAACCCTATTGGGCTGTCATACAAACTTGATAGTCGAGATATAATTGTTAATGGAACGCTACAAGAAGAGCAAGGGGTGACTGTTGAGGCTGAAATTATTAAGGAAGATAATAACCGCTTTTACCGATGGGACATCAACCATTATTTTATCATTGAGGCCGATGAAGCTCCTGAATTTACGCTTCAGAACCAACGCCATGAACAGGATACGGCATTAAGGTTTTGCTTCATTAAGGATTTCGTTACTCAGGAGGTTTATCTCCATGAAGATATTAGTGGCGTTGCAAGCGGATCTTATCAACAAGAGATCGAATATGTTAGAATATCTCCCAAGTTTGAATATGTTTTTGTGGTTGAGGCTAAGCAATTAATTATGCCAAGACATGCCTATAACTACTGGAAGGAGATCAAGAGTTTAGCTCAGAACTCAGGTGGTCTGTTCGATTCAAGCCCTTATTCTGTAAGTGGAAATATTAAGAGGGTTGATGCAGCTGCGGATGAAGAGAATGAGCAGCTTGGTTTTTTTGGAGTCTACAATGCCAGCCTCGATAGAAAGTTTATTACCCAAAGTAGTCTTGGTATTTATAAGGAATTTGCTCCTTGTCAACTACCAATTGAGTATACAACACCACATCCATGCGAAGACTGTAGACTTTATGAATTTTTAGAAAATTATGAGAATAATCCTCCGAGCTGGTGGGTGTATTAGAGAGTTGAACAATGAAACACATCAAAACCATAACATTGACTATTATGCTCTTAGCTTGTTCGAGTCCTTTTGAATTCGAGCACATTAACAGTGTGGGGCAACAACTAGTAATTGAAGGGTATCTAACAAATCTAAATGGAAGAAGACATTCTGTTAGGATTAATAGACCCGTAGCAATAGATAATAAAAAGAATGAAGCTGTTGAGTATGTGAGGAATGCAATTGTTAATATAGTGGATGACCAAGGCGGTGTTATTGAGTTGAAATATTACAAGGATGGTTTGTATCAAACAGATTCTTTAGCTAAAGCTGTACCAGGAAAAGTCTACAAATTAATAGTTGAAACAGAGGATGGGCAGCGATATGAATCGGCTTACGAAGCATTAAGTAAACCATCTTCAAATCCAGCTCGAATCAATTTTAGATATGACCAAGTTGAGCAGGTTATAGGTGATGAGGTTTTTTTGGATTCCATGGTAGTAATCTCCGCGCATAATGACTCTTGGGCTGAAGAACAGTATTACAGGTGGGAAATTGGAGAGTATTTTATTATCGATGCTGATAGAATGAAAGATAGAAATACACAAACAAGTCCGTCCATTGAAGAGGAGTTAGGGAGAAGGGAGCAAAGGTTTAGGAATTGTTTTGTTCGTGATTACTCACCAGAGGTACTGCCGTTATTTGATGTTTCAAACCAAAAACTGCTCAACAATAGTAGCTATGATATTCATAACATTACTTTAAATGGAAGATTTGAGCAACAATTTGTGATAGAAGCCTATCAACTTAGCCTGTCACAAGAAGCTTTTAGTTATTGGCGAGCACTGAAAGATTTAGTTAGTAACCAGGGTGGTATTTTTGATACGGCACCGTACCCAGTAAAAGGAAACATTAATAGGGTAGATGCTGATGGTAAATCGAATCCTATTCTCGGTTATTTTGGAGTACATAGTGCTTCTGTCGATAGAGTTTTTATTACGCTCGAGGATCTTGGAATATACGGGGTTACCTACAATGAAACTTGTTTGGTAAGTTCTTTATTAGATACATGTGGTCCTGGTCAGGCATGTGCTGATTTTGGCTATTGGCTTCATCCGTGCTACGACTGTCGCAGTGACGAGAACTACTTTGAAAACTATAAGAATAAACCTCCAAAATGGTGGAGAGAACGATTTGAATAAGGTCAAATTATGCCCAATGGGTTGAACAAATAGGTATGAAAAGAATTTACATAGTGCTACTGGCAATTGCTTTGGCTGCTTCGGTTAAAGCACAAGACTATAACTCGCCAGAAGTAGTACAAAATCAAGAAGTATTTCTTCAGCTGGACAGAACGTTCTATCTAAGTGGAGATAAACTGTGGTTTAGCCTCTTTAACTACGATAGCAAAAGTGGTAGACTTATTAAGGGTAATCGGTTTATGAAGTTAACGCTGCTAAATCCGAGCGGAGAGGTTATCATGTCGGAGAACCTTAAGGTACAGGACGGTAGGTCGGCAGGGCAGTTTATCCTTCCTTTGAGTATACCATCCTATGAGTATGTGCTGCATTTGGGTTATATGGGCGAATCGCCCGACCAATACCTGTTTAGAAAGAAGCTTTCCATATTTAATAGGGCAGAAGTGCTTGAGAAGGCCAGCGGAACACAAGTTGATTTTGCCGTAAACTCAAAAGAAATAACTCCAGTCAGTCAAAATATTTCTGTTTCACTTTCTAAAAGTGGCTTTAACAGCAAGGAGCAAGTTGTGGTTAATCTTTCGGGTCAAACAAATGCCCAGTTGAGTATAGCGGTAAGGCCAGTTGGAGAAACTGATGTGTTAATAGAAAAAGGCTCAGGTTATAGTAAATTTAACTTACGCAGTAACAAAGCCTTAGACTTTAAAGTACCTCAAGACCATGCTTGGCTATTATTCGATTTGTTGCCAAAAACGGATTTACAACCCGATTCAAGACCCTATGCTTTTATTCCCGAGGACCATAGGATCAAAGGTTTTTATAAAGTTAGCAATGGCGTGTATTCTTTCGATTTAACAGATTTGTCAGGTGGAGAGAAGACTTTCTATTTCAATCAATTTAGCAACAAACCATATGTGCCGCCAACCGCAGAGTGGGACTATGAGAAGGATCGATACAAAGACCATTTGGTGGCCTATTTTGAAGGTGAGATGGACTTTGGATGGAAGGAACCAGATTTAGATTATACGCAAGCTATCGGTGACATTTCCTTTCAATCGCCAAGTATTGATGACCAAGTGATGCAATATGCTTTACAAAAATCGGTATTAGAATCTGTTGTGGCTTCAGGTGCTTATGACGATGTACCTGTGCAAATTCAGGAACCACAGACCGATCTAATGATGGCACCATCGCTGTTCTATAAGAAGGCTAGCGATTACGAGCAAATGAATAACATTGCAGAGTACCTATACGAGATTGTAACTGGTGTAAGGGCTTGGGATAGAGATAACAAGAGGGATATTCGTGTAATGTTCGTTGGTGGAATGTATCATGATTCTCCGTTGTTCTTGGTCGATGGAATTCCCACTCGCGATGTTGAGAAAATACTGAATATTCCGATTGAAGATGTTCATGGTGCGGGCGTAATTAAAGACCATAAGGCAAAGGCTCAGTACAAGTTTAATGATGAAGCAAGACCTTATGGTGTGTTTGCTGGTAGTGGCATTGTGGTAATTCATCTTAAACCAGGGGCGAGTAACCCTTTTAGAGTAGATTATGATGGTATGCTTAAAAAGAGGGTTTATATAGCACAGGATGCTTACCCAAATGCTGATTATCAATCGTCTGGCTCTTTGAGTAGCATACCTGATTTCAGACGTACCCTTTATTGGAACCCTACTTTCGAGTTGTCGGAAACTTCTAAGACAGTGAGCTTTTACACCTCAGATGTACCAGGTCAGTATGAAGTAATTGTTCAGGGTATTTCTGCAGAGGGAGAGCAAATTTTCGCAAGGCAGACCTTCTCAGTTTCAGCTGGTATTGAGTAACGGTTCGGCTTGAATACTTAGTGATAAATTAGCCTTCACGATAAAAAGAAAGGCTACCATCCCGAATTTTCGAGTGGTAGCCTTTCTGTTTTTTTAAAACAGATCAATTAGTCTTTATACCAGTGGTCTTTCAAAACAATTAGCTCTTTGCTTTCTTTCTGACCGTTTATGCTTACTGTTACGGTGTAGTTGCCTTCTGGTGCATCTGCCGTAAAGTATCTCATATCAGGCATTCTGGCTGCAATTTGCTCGTCAGACATTCCAAACCTCTTGTAGCGGTTAACCATCGATTCTAATTGCTCTTTGGTACGTTCACCAGTGATTTTTCTAAAGTTCCAAACAAAGTGATTCAGTCCAGCTTCGGCATCAACCTCAGTTTTATATACAGTATTCATTCCTTGGCTAATGTTAATGGTAGCTTTGCCAGCGCTTCCGGCTTTAAACCAAACGTGTGATCCCACTTGTTTGCTTTCGCCATTAAAATTGGTGTAGGCAGAATTGGCGTTTAAGCCTTGAACCCATTTTACGGCCGGAGTTACATCCGAAACGGTTAGTGGGGCATTCAAGGTACTAGTAGTTAAATTCTGAAGCGGAGAAATATCCGCAATGAAAATACCACGGCCATGCGTAGCCACTACCAACTCGTTTTCTCTAGGGTGAATCACCATGTCATATGCTGGGTTTGTTGGCATGCCTGTCATAAACTTGGTCCAAGTTTTACCAGCATCAATACTGGCGTAAGTACCTAGTTCTGTACCAGCAAATAATAGGTTAGGATTTTTGAAGTCCTCACGAATTACGTTTACACCTTCATTTGGTAAGTTGTTGGCAATGGAAGTCCAAGTTTTACCATAGTCGGTAGTTTTATAGGCATATGCAGTAAAGTCATCTCTTCTCATACCGTTGTATGTTAGGTATGCAGTACCCGGAAAGTGAGAAGAAGCCTCAATTCTTGTAACCCAATACCTCGGGTTGTTCGGAATGTTTGCATTCAGGTTTGTCCAGTTTTTACCGCCATCGGTAGTTACGTGTACATTACCATCATCGGTACCAACCCAAAGCTCATCAGCATTAAGTGGCGATTCTTCCAAAGTGGTAATAGTTCCGTATTGAATGTTACCAGTACCGGCAGCTTTCACTTCATCGTTGTCCGTTAAATCTCCAGAAATTTCTTCCCAGTTTTCACCACGGAATGTAGATTTTAACACCTTGTTACCCGCATGGTAAATCACGTCAGAATTGTGTTGTGACACTACGATAGGAGCATTCCAATTCCAACGCATGTTTCTGTCACCCGTATAACGAATTCCTTTAGACTCGCCTGTCTCAAGGTCTAGTCTACTCAAAGGGCCAAACTGAGACTCGTTGTAAAGGTATCGGTTGTTGCTGCGGTCAATCACATTGTACATACCATCGCCACCACCTGTACGATACCACATTTCCATGGTAATAGGGCCGCCATTTCTTGTAGTACTTGGGCCTCTTACAGAGCCATTATCTTGCAAGCCGCCATACACATTGTAAGGGTAGGCCATGTCTACATCAACCGCGTAGAACTGTGCCAATGGCTTTTCATCAGGGTGGTACCAAGTAGCACCAGCATCGTAGCTAATACCCATTCCGTGGTCGTAGCCAAGCATTATATGCTCAGAGTCGGCCGGGTCGATCCACATGGCGTGGTTGTCCCCACCAAAACGGAAAGGCATTCCCCAAGTCTTACCACCATCTTTGGTTTCCCAAACACGAATACCCAATACATAAACGTGGTCTTCATCATTAGGATCTACACGCACTTGTTGGTAATAGTAAGAAGGGTAACCGCCTACATCTTCACCATCAGGGCTTATTTTTCTCCAAGTTTCACCACCGTCATCAGAACGGTACATTTCTGTTCCTTTAACTGATTGGTTTCTTTTTAAAGGAATACCTACTTCGAGCATGTTTCTGCGCTCTTTGTCGCCAATTCCATCAACGTTTACGTTTTCAATGTTGGCATAAACCACATTGGCATTTCCTGGCGCGTAGTCAACGCCAATTCTTCCTAAAAAGCCGCCAGGTAATCCACCGCCAAGCTTTTTCCAGTTTTTACCACCGTCAGTCGATTTGTAAATCGCACTGCCTTCTCCACCTTCGTTAAAAGTCCAAGGTGTTCTAATTTTATCGTACGCTGCAGCAATTAAGGTATTAGGGTCGTCTGGGCTCATAGCCAAGTCTACCACACCAATAAATTTCTTGCCTTTTTTAACCTCTAGTACTTTATTCCAAGTTTTTCCACCATCGGTGGTCTTGTAAACACCTCTTTCAGGGTTGTCTGAATAAAGGTGGCCAAGGGCAGCCACATATACGATGTCTGAATTATTCGGATCGATTCTAATTCTGCCTATGTGGTGAGACTCTGGTAAACCCATGTTCTTCCAGGTTTTTCCACCGTCTGTAGACTTGTAAATGCCATTTCCCCAATAAGAGCTTCTGGAGTTGTTGGCTTCACCAGTTCCGACCCAAACTGTACTTGTATCTTGCTGATCTACAGCTACTGAACCAATTGAAATGATATTCTCATTATCGAAGATTGGTTTCCAAGATTGGCCGTTGTTAACGGTTTTCCAAAGGCCACCAGATGCAGTGGCAGCATAAATTACTTTAGGTGACTCTGCAACTACAGCAAATTCTACATAGCGCCCACCTTGACGGGTAGGGCCGATTTCCCGAAAGTCGATTTTGCTGACGACATTGTCAGGGATTTGCTGGCCAAATGCCGTGAATGTAGTGGCTAAAGCCAACAGCATCAGGCCAGTAGATTTTCTCAAAACGCGCAATGTGCTCATAATATCTCTAGTTTATGAGCATGAAAATAGCCGAAATTGGCATTCACTCAAAGGTGACTTTGCAAGTTTATATGAGTGGCTAAGGCAGCGTGCTTTTAGAATATTGATAGAAAGTTTATAACCCTTTAAGGGTACTTGCCGTATGAGGTGTTTATAACATAGATGAGAAAGACTTCATCTAAACTACCTAAAAATTCCAGCTCCGGCTGGAATTGTTTTTTCTAGCCATTTCTACAAGAACTTCATTTAATCAGAATCGTTATCTTCATTTATTATGAAGAAAATTTTGTTGCTGCTACTGCTTTTTCCAGCCGCTGTTTTTGCACAAAAAACTACCAACCAGCTTTATCAAGAAGCGCTAGAGGCCTATGAGGCGCAGGACTATGAATTGTATTTAGAACGCCTACGGAGTGCTGATGAGCAGCGGCCAAACCACCCAACCATTGTTTATAGACTGGCCGGTGCGTGGTCTCTAAATGGAAGAAGGACTCGGAGTGTACAAAAGCTCAATCAGCTAATGCTGATGGATGCAACTATCGATTTTCAGTCAGATTCGGATTTTGATAACATTCGTAAGCACAAGCAATACGATGATTTGGTGGCTTTACAGAAATGGCTAACAAGAAGAGAAATTCACGATGAAGTTTTTCTACAAATTGATGCAGCCGAGTTACACCCTGAAAGTTTTGTAGTGTTGAATGATGGAACGGTTTTACTGGGAAGTGTAAGGGAAAAAAAGATTGTGAAAGTGCAGCCTAACGGCACTTATGTTGATTTTGTTGAAACTCCTTATGCGGTATTGGGAATGAAGTTCGATTCGCTTACAAATACTTTATGGGCTGCCACAGCTGCCATGCCCGAAATGTTAGGGTTTGAGGCTGCCGACAATGGCAAGTCCGTAGTTTTACAAATTGATGTAGAGAATGAATTGATTCTACAAGGGCTAGAGTATGATGAAGGCTCCATAATTGGGGATATTTACCCTGATAGTGAAAAGAGATTATGGCTTTCAAACAGTATGTCGCCATACCTTAGTAGAGACGATACAGATACTACCAATTATTATGGTGCATTTACGCGCAAGCAGTTCGACCTAACCAATACCCATTTTAATTTACAGGGTTTAGCCTTAACCGATGACGAACAATACCTGTACTTCTCTGATTACATTTCTGGGTTATTTCGCGTGAATATAGCAACTGATGATATAGAGCAGGTATTTGCTCCAAGCACCTCGCTTTTAAAGGGAATTGATGGCCTTTACTATTATCGAAATTCACTCATTGCGATTCATAATGGCACTAAACCTTACAAAGTGGTGCAGTACTTTTTGGATGAATCGGGTACGAATATACTCGTGGAGCGGGTGATTAACAGGGGAGGAGAAACCTTAGGGGAACCGACTTTAGGCCAAGTAAAGGATGGCTATTTCTACTACCTAGCCAATAGCCCATGGCCAGCTTACGATGAGCATAAAAACCTGAATGTTGAAAACTGGGGTTTGATAGAAATTAGAAGAATTAAGTTGGATTAATTAGAAGAGGCATTAAAAGAGGCTGTCTCAAAAGCTAAATACTTTCGTCATTCTCAGCCTGCCTGCCGCAGGCAGGCTTGACTGGGAATCTCATTCAGGCTTTACCCTAATTCAAAGAGATTCCCGATCGGTGTCGGGAATGACGGTTTGCTTTTGAGGCAGCCTCTTCTCAATTGAAACCTTACTTATAGTCCAACGGAGGCGGTCCATCAGGTAGAATGCCTTTGTAAACATAGTCTCCTTTTCGCTCTTTAAATTCTGCTTTTACCTTTTCTCTCAGCTCAGCATCTTCAAACAAATCTACCATGGTCATGGCTAGTGCTTTTGAGGCGTAGTTTGATCCTTTATGGCCAATAGACATGCCGCTGCACGCTACTACTGCCCAACTATGCCATGGCGTGCCTTTTGGTGCGGTAGTTACACCTAATCGAATTGTTGGTACTATAAAGCTAACATCGCCAGCATCGGTTGAGCCGCCCATTGGGTGCTCCTGGGTTTCTTCAAGTGGGCGAATTTCCATATCCATACCAACCTGTGGTTTTCCAGTAGCCTCCTGAATCTTTTTCGCAAAATTGGTTTCTGCCTCAGTGTACTCAATGTTCCCTAAATACTCGAGGTTCTTTTGCATGGCCGCGCCTCCGGTTCTGTTTACCAGTACTTCGTGAATACCACTAATTAGGCTGATTTTATAGTCAACATTGGCCATTATAGCTGCGCCTTCAGCAATACGTTCTACTTGCTTCCAAACTACTTCCATGCCTTCGCGCTTGGTGTCTCTTACGCGAGTCCATATGCGAGAGTAATCGGGCACTACATTCACCACTTTGCCACCATCTTGAATGTGGTAATGTATTCTAACAGTTGGTTTTATGTGCTCTCGGTAATAGTTAATTCCTGTGGTGTAAAGCTCTAGGGCGTCAGATGCACTTCGTCCGTTCCAAGGGTCGCCAGAGGCATGTGCGGCTTGACCGTAGAATTCAACCATAAAGTCTACAAGGGCTAAACTGCTTTGCACATCAGCCTTGGTTTCAGCACTAGGGTGCCAGTCCATCATAATGTCTACATCATCGAATAATCCCGCACGAATCATCCACAGTTTACCGAAGAATTTCTCCTCCGCAGGGGTACCATAAAACCGGATGGTTCCCTCTAGTTTTCCAGCTTCAATCAGTTCTTTTATAGTGGTTGCAGCACCAAGCGATGCGGTTCCAAAAAGATTGTGACCGCAGCCATGACCTGCGCCACCTTCATTTATGGGATCTTTGGTAGGAACAGCCTTTTGCGATAGCCCGGGTAAACCATCAAACTCACCCATTATGCCAATTATTGGTCCGCCAGATCCATATTCAGCGACAAAAGCGGTAGGAATTTCCCCAACGCCCATGGTTACTTTAAAGCCATTGGCTTCAGCATATTCGGCCAGAGCTTTGGCCGATTGGTCCTCGCGAAATGCTACTTCTTCATAACTCCAGATCTTATCACTTAGCTCGCTTAGTTCGTCAAACTTGGCATCTAAAGATGTTATAACTGCTGCTTTGTTCTTTGATGTTTTTTTCTTCTGTGCGTGTAAAGGAATGGCCAGCACACCCACCAATAGTAGTAGTGTTAGTTTTCTCATATTTAATTCGGTTAACAAGCTTAAGATAGAAATGAATTTTAAGTAAATCGGCAGCCTTCCATATAATTATATGGTTGGAATAACCAGTCACACGAAGTTCCGCTGCACGAAGAGATTGAATAACTATATTAAGGCTCAAACACTTTAACTATGAGATACGCATTTGCTTTAGCCGCATTTTTATTGGCTTTTGGTTTAGTTGCACAGGAAAAATCCATACTTCAGAATATTGATGTTTTTGAGTTGGAATGGGTGACTAATCCTCAAATATCACCAGACGGAAAATACATAGTGTACCAAAGAAGGGGGCACGATATTATGACGGATCGGGCAACATCTAAGCTTTGGATAATGAATGTTGATGGTTCTGCACACAGAAAACTTACCGACCGCGATAAGAATGAATCGAACCCAACTTGGTCGCCTAATGGTAGTAAACTGGCATTTACCAGCAGCGGCAAACAAGGTTCAGAAATTTTCATTTATGACTTTGAGTATAACAATGTGCAGGAAATATCTGCTTTGCCAAGCTCTCCGGGCAGCCTTTCTTGGTCGCCAAATGGAGATGAAATAGCCTTTTCAATGTTCGTTCCAGCGAAAGCTCCACAGTTAGTGTCACCACCAGCCAAACCAAGTGGTGCACAATGGGCAGACCCGGTAAGAGTAACAACTAGACTGAAATATGAAGCAGATGGGCGAGGTTATATCCCTGATGGTTTCAACCATTATTACATCATTCCTGCTGATGGGGGAACTGTTCGTAAGTTAACTGATGGAGATTTTAACTTCTCTGGCGCTCCGGTATGGACTAAAGATGGGAGTGCACTTATTTTCACTACAAACCTAAACGAGGAATGGGATTATGACTTTCGCAATTCAGAGATATATAAACTCGATTTAGCGAGTGGAAACATAACCGCCTTAACAGATAGAAATGGTCCTGATAGAGGTGCCGCACTTTCACCTGATGGTAAAACATTACTTTATACTGGTTATGACGATAGGGTACAGACCTATCAAATCACAAAGGTCTACCAAATGAACGAGGATGGTTCTGGCAAAAAGGAAATCAAGCTCGATTTAGATCGTTCTGTTTCATCGCTTACTTGGGCAGCTGATGGCAAGGGATTTTACTTTATTTACGATGATAGGGGCAATACCCGAATCGGTTACCATGAACTGAAATCGGGTAAAACTACCGAGGTAGCAAAAAGTGTTGGCGGTACTTCAATAGGTCGTCCATACGGAGGTGGTTCTTACAGCATTGCCAATAATGGTACTATTGTATACACCAGCTGCACACCGTATCGCCCTGCCGATGTTTCTAAGGTGGTTAAGGGTGGCAAAACTTCTCAGTTAACCGATTTGAACAAAGATTTTTTGGATTATAGAAACTTAGGCAAAGTAGAAGAGGTGTGGTACAGGTCGAGCTTTGATAATAGAGAAGTGCAAGGTTGGATCATAACACCTCCGAATTTCGACCCGAATAAGAAGTATCCGTTGTTGGTAGAAAATCACGGTGGTCCAATTTCGAACTATGGCGACCGCTTCTCAATGGAGCTTCAGTTGTTTGCTGCCGATGGATATGTGGTTTTCTACCCGAATCCAAGAGGAAGTACCAGTTATGGCGAAGAGTTTGGTAATTTACTTTACCACAATTACCCTGGCAACGACTATGACGATGTAATGAGTGGGGTAGATGCTATGATTGAAAAAGGGTACATCGATCAAGATCAGCTTTATGTAACGGGCGGTAGTGCTGGTGGAATAATGACTGCCTGGATGATTGGTAAGAACAACCGTTTCCGTTCGGCTGCCGTGGTAAAGCCAGTAATGAACTGGATAAGCAAAACTCTAATGGCCGATAATTACTATGGCTATGCCAACTCTCGTTTTCCGGGTCAGCCCTGGGAAAATATAGAGGCCTATATGGGCTTTTCGCCAATTTCACTTGTGGGGAATATTCAAACGCCAACTTTGGTAATGGTAGGGATGGAAGACCGCAGAACACCACCAAGCGAAGCCAAACAGCTTTACGGTGCTTTGAAAATTCGTAAAATTCCAACGGCATTAGTAGAGTTGCCGGGTGCATATCATGGCATTGCTAATCGGCCTAGCCAGTTAATTGCCAAAGTGGATAACATTTTGGCTTGGTTTAGAAAGTATAGATAAAGGGGCTTAAATGCCCTTTTTTTATGCCTAAGAGTTTTTCTTAAGTCATTGGGTATTACCGAAGCAACTATATAGGGTCTTATTCAATTTGAATAATTCCGCTATACAATTTGCTTTTACCTTGCACTCAAGTTTTTTCATTCATTAGGTTTTGAAAAACACTTAAGAAAGCGCTAATTTCCTAAAGATAAACACACTTACGTATGAAAACACACAAACTGTTTGCAGTAGCGGATCAAGTTACGCCTGCAAATTTCGAGGAAGTAATGCAACAGGCGATAGCCCTTGAGCTCGCTACAATTCCAACTTACCTTTCCACTTATTACTCCATCAATAGGGCGCAAGATCAGGATGCACTATATGATAAAATATATAAGCAGCTGAACAACACCTCTATTGATCAGGAAGTACCGAATGAGAGGCTAGCGGAAGAGTTAAAGACAGATATTTTAGTATACGCCAACAAGGCTGCGGCCTTAATTATGAGCGTAGTTGTAGAAGAAATGCTGCACCTTTCTTTAGCATGTAATGTTAAGCAAGCTATCTCTTCTTCTCCAGATCTTATATCAATTGGTAAAACGCTGAAGTTTCCGGCTGAATTAGTGGGGCATGAACCTGAGTTTGTCATTAATATAGGAAAGCTCGACTTAGACCAACTTTCTACCTTCTTACAAATAGAAAGCCCAGATCCATTTACTGATCCAGCAGATTCACCAGAGACGGCTAATGACGTGGTGAAGTATAAGACAATCGGCAGGTTGTATAATATGATTATTGAGTGCGTTCAAGAGCATTACCCTGGTCCTTATGCACCAAAACCGCAGTTACTGCCTAATGAGCCAGGTAAGCCGCCTAGACCATTTTACTCTCAAAACTCTGTAAACACGGTCTATTATGATGAAAAACACAAGCCTGTTTTTGGTAGTGCCGATGACAGTGGTGACTTGGTGGGAGTTTATGATGCTGCTTCGGCCATAAAAGCCATGAATGAAATTAAGCATCAAGGCGAAGGAAATGATTCGGATGACCATAATAAGTTAGAATTCGATAGTAACAACATGCCAATTCCTTTACCTGTGGTTAATGGAAAGGTGCAGTTTAAACCGGGAGATTACGATGATCCTGCTAAGGAAGAGCTTTCGCATTACGCTAAGTTCTTAGAGGTGTACAGTTTAGGCGTACATTACAAAGAGAAATTTGGTGCAATTGCCGGCATGGATGACTTTTTTAGCTATTTCGTGGCCGATCAATTGCCAAACCAAAAACAGGCTACATACGACTTAGGTACGGGGCCAAACCAAGAAGAGATTGCTTGGATGTCGAAGCTTGGTAACGCGCTTTATACCTATATTATTCTTATGGTTGAAACCTGTTATTATAAAGATGAGCATACGCAGTTTCAGGTGTTTATGTACGGTATTCATAAGTCTATGATTTGGCTGCTGAGTGATGTGGGCAATGCAATGCGCAGCTATACATTTACTGCAAATGACGGTAGTTCTTACACACCATCTTTGACGTTTGAATTTTATGATTTCTCAGAGGCTTCAGGTTCACCAAAAGAACAGCTAATAGAAATAGCCAAGAGCTTGGCTAATTCTAATCCTAGCAAAAACCCCGATATCGATTCTGTGGCTGCTTGGAGTTGGCTATATAATGACGAGGCATATTTGCCATCCTTACCAGATGTAGGTTTAGACCATTCTGTACAACCAAATGTTCCATCAATACCAGCATAACAATGAAACTAACACACAACAAGATAAGAGAGAAGTCCAACCAGAAGCTGAACAAGGCAGAATTACACGTTGGCAAAGAACTACATGTTTGCATGGGGCTTAATTCATGCCAAGGCAATGGGTATTCGGGCACAAATGAATGTGCAGGAATGGGAGATTGCTCAACTATTAGTCATCCTTGCCACACTTTAAATGAGTGTAAAGGACAAGGCGGATGCGGCTTGTTTGGTACTACCGAAGAGTTTTGTCATCCATCAGAAAATGAATGCCGCTACCAAGGTAGCTGTGGAGCGCCAATTCTTAACTCTCGATTTATAGTACAGGGTCCGAACAAAGGGCGTAGTGTATGGCAATTAGCTCGTGCCCGTTTTGAAGAAAAAAGGAAGGCTTCTAACCAAAAGTTTGGTGCACCTCCGGCAGGTGAGTTTGGGCCTAGTAATGAATACATTTCGGAGCTTTATGGCGAAAAGACCGTTGAAGATCATTCTTCTTGTGGACAGAGTGGAAGCAGAAGCTGTTCTTACATTCAGAATAAAGATGCAAGACAGGCTGAGGCAAATGCTAATGTAGAGACCATGGAAGAAAACAGTCAACAGGAGATGAGCAAAACCCTTTCAACTTGCCCTAAACGTGTCTATTAAAAGATTAGGACTACCAGCTCTTGGACTTGGTTTGGGACTTAGAAGTAAGCACTTTAACCATATTCTAGAGCAAGCACCAGAAGTGGAATGGTTTGAAGCCATTTCGGAAAACTTTATGGACTCGTTCGGTAGGCCTAGAAATATTCTAAATCAGATTGCCGAAAGATATCCCGTGGTGCTTCACGGGGTATCTTTATCTATCGGTAGCACCGATCCGCTTAATTTCGAGTACTTAAAACGCTTGAAAGCGCTGGCTGACGAGGTTAAGCCAAAATGGGTGAGCGATCACCTCTGTTGGACGGGCGTACTGACCATTAATTCACACGACTTGTTGCCCTTACCTTTAAATGAGGAGTCGTTGGATCATGTGTGCGAACGGGTGCTAAAAGTACAGGAGTTTATGCAGCGGCCATTGATGCTTGAAAACCCGAGTACCTATGCCAGCTTCACCAATTCGGATATTCCCGAATGGGAATTTTTATCTGAAATGACCAAACGAACCGATTGTGGTTTGTTGTTGGATGTAAACAACGTGTATGTTTCTTCCTTCAATAATGATTTCGACCCAGTGACTTACATAAAAGGCCTTCCACACGATCGTATTGTGCAAATGCA
Organism: Roseivirga pacifica; assembly: GCF_900111145.1. GTDB lineage: Bacteria > Bacteroidota > Bacteroidia > Cytophagales > Cyclobacteriaceae > Roseivirga > Roseivirga pacifica. The sequence continues at coordinate 514,425 of NZ_FOIR01000002.1, read as the reverse complement.
CTTGGCTGGCCATCAGCACTGTGGCAACTATATTATCGATACGCACGATAGAAAAGTGACCAGCGAAGTATGGAAATTGTTCAATCTAGCTTATCGACTTGTTGGAAAGAACTCCATTCTTTTGGAGTGGGATGGTAACATTCCTGAGTTTGATGTTTACCATTCTGAGTTGCTTAAGGCAAAAAAATACATGCATGAAAATATGCCTGATTTAGTGGAGACTGAGCACGAGGGAATGGTTGAGTCTGTTTCCAATCCGATTAATTTCATTCCTACCGAAATAGCTTAGCTTTTTATGGCTACCGATAGCAAAATACCCCTGAGTATGTTTCAGCAGTGGATGCAACAGATGTTGTTGGATCCGCATCAGAAAACTGCACAAAACCCAGCTGATTTACTTCCGTCAAGTTTTGAAGGGAATGTGGTGAAAGAAAGCTCAAGACTTTCTGCTAAGGAGCATTTAGCTATTTACCAGAGAAGCTATATCGCCAGACTGCGCAATTGTATGGCACAGCAGTTTAGTGCTTTGGAGTATTGCTTGGGTGAAGAACTGTTCACCGCATTTGCGGATGAATACTTAGCGGAAAATCCTAGTACGCATTACAATTTAGGAGAACTCGGAAGAGGATTTACCAAGTACCTTGAAAATGCCAGGCCAGATAGAGAAGCTACGGAAAAGGAAGAATGGATAGATTTTATAATCGCCTTGGCTGATTTTGAATTTAAGCTGAATGAAATATTTGAAGAGCAAGCTGAGGAGCATTATAAGCTAGCGACAAGCAAGACGATTAAGAGCAATTTGAAATTGGTGCCCATTTGTTATCTCTTTAAATACGATTTCCCTGTTCAAAACTATTATAGCGATTTTAAGCATGAGAGAACACCAGAAGTACCCTTAAAGCAATTGAGTTACTGTGTTGTATTACGACATAACTTCAAACTCTCTCTTTTTGATATTCATGAAGAACAGTTTCATTTTTTAACGCTTCTCAAGCGCCTGAATGATATCAACTTGACAATCAAACAGTTTGCAAAAGACTATAGTAAGTCAATTGATGAAGTGACTGCGGTATGGCAAATTTGGAAAGCTCGGTGGATTGAACTTAATTTCTTTAGAGAGCAATAGGGAAGAGGAGATTCAAAGACTAGAGAATGGGCTGCTGAACTTAAATTCAGCAGCCCATTTGATTTAAGCGTCCTGAGCAACAGGAACTAGTGTATTCGCATCAATATGGTAGAAAGTAACATTTGGATTATCTGCAAATGTCATTTCTATGGTTTGAGAATATTGTAATTGCTTAGTACCATCTTTGAGTGTTTCTAACCAGAAAGTGGTGTGGAAGTCTGTTACCTTAGCCTTTTTGTATTCAAACAAGATGTTGCGTACATCACCATTTCCGTTTTTGCTAGATACATCAAACTGAATATAGCTTTCAATTAGCTTGTCGCCTTCATTCACCGTTTCAATATGATCCTGAAGAATTTTGTTTGGGTTGAGCATTAAATTGTTCGGGTCGTATACACCATTGTTATAAATGGACTTGAGGGCACTTGTTACTCCCTGACCTGTTGGTATTGTATTGGCATTGGCTATTTGAGGCGCACCTGTACCAGTAGTGGCGTTACCAACTGCCAGAATAGAATTGCCATGCGGCACCGATACCTGCTTTACAATAGGGAACATGGGTTGCGGAATACCTCCGGTCGGAAGTGGTTCCGGATCGTTCGGGTTTTCAGTGGCACCTTTGTCCTGCTGTACATTTACCAAATGTAGCCAGTCCCCATTTTCGGCATGTACCAAAGTGTTTGCAGCAGGGCCTGCATCAAAGCCAAAGTAAACGCGCTGCTCGTAAAACAGTACCCAGCAATTTTGCTGGTAGTCGCCACCGCGGTTGGCTGCATCGCCCGGAATAGCAGAGAAAGTCATTTCCTCGTAGTAATGGAAATTTCTCAAAATTACATTGTCACTTGCAGGTGTATTGTCCTGAGGCAATGGCATTACATTGTAGCCCGACTGTGAGCTAGCACCTTGCGGACTATTCCAATTGCCTACAAGACCTAGCAAAGGGCCAAGTCCAGTTTGAACGTTTGGCAATGTTTGACCCAAGTCATCGCGAACAATGGGTGTAGTGATGTTTGGTTGAACAGAATTCGACATGATTGTGTGTGTTTGTTGTTTAATGAAAGTTACATAATTATCCCGTAGCAATAAGTCTAATGACTTCTTTCAGAGATAATTATGTATGTAAACAGGTGTTTTTACCTGCCTTTTTGGGTGAAAAAGCTAGTTGCTTTCTTCGGCTGCCGCTGCTACAACCAAAAGCCCAACAACCCCTGTGGTACCAAGTATAGCTCCGGTCGTTGTAACCTTGGATTGTTTTAAGTGGTTTTGTCCAAGTTTTAGTCTTCCATTATTAGTTTCTAGGATTTCGGAAACCCAGAAATCGTGGCTAACATTAAATGCGGACTCATCGGGATTTTCGATGTATAGATAGCTTTTTAATTTGGCCAGAGGTTGAGATTTGTCGAATGAATATTTTTTTACAACCGCATCTGGAAAGTACATTTTCTCAAAATCCATTTCTCTTTTAAGTCGCTTTTGATAGCCCAAGGGTACTTTGTTAAATGTATTTGCCACAAAGGCTTGTGGTGGTAAAAAAGTCTGGTTTTTACCTCCTTTAATTGTTCCATGAAAGTCGGAGTATGTCACGTCCTCGAAGAGTTCTAAAGATGAACCAGACCCCTTAAAGTTTAAATCTCCATTAGCCATGGCAAGGCTTTCATTGTTGAAGATGATGGAGGATTTTTCCCAATTGATAAGAATTGGATTGTCTGATTTGTTGTGTACGGTTACTTCAATAGAACTTGATGAGGTGAAATTATACTCAATTTTTAGCGAGTCTGACTCGTAGTAGTACAAGTCGTTACTTGTTTTGGGTAAATCGCTAGAGAAAGTAAAATATTGGTGTTTAGAGCAGCCAGTGAAAAGTATGGCTAGGGCAAGTGTTAAGTAAAGTAGTTGTCTCATAATGATTAGAGACGAACCAATATTCTTGCCAAAAAGGGGCTAAGGATGAATGCTAGTAATGATTTTGATAAGTAAAGACGCTAACTGTTTGATTCACAAATTATAAGCTGAGTACGTTTTGTAAACGAAAAACCCCAACTTCTCAGTCGGGGTTTGTATTGTTTACGTTAAGCTGTTGCTTAAGCGTTCTGTGCTTTAATTAAGTTCAGTGCAGAACCTGCCTTGAACCAACCAATTTGCGCTTCATTGTAAGTGTGATTCACTTCGATTTCATCTTTACTTCCATCGGCATGAACAAACTCCAAGTGCAATGGTTTGTCAGCTGCAAATTTATCTAAGTCTAAGAAGTTGATCGTATCATCTTCTTGTACTTTGTCGTAATCAGCTTCGTTAGCAAATGTCAATGCCAACATACCCTGCTTTTTCAAGTTAGTTTCGTGAATACGCGCGAAAGACTTCACCAATACAGCTTTAACACCTAAGTGGCGAGGCTCCATGGCTGCGTGCTCACGAGAAGAACCTTCACCGTAGTTATGGTCGCCCACAACAATGGTTGGAACTCCTTCAGCTTTGTACTGGCGCTGTGTTGCCGGTACAGGGCCGTACTCACCAGTAAGCTGGTTCTTAACATTATTCGTTTCTTGGTTGAATGCGTTAACGGCACCAATCAAGCAGTTGTCTGAAATATTATCTAAGTGACCTCTGAATCTCAACCATGGACCAGCCATAGAGATGTGGTCAGTAGTACACTTACCAAATGCTTTGATTAAAAGCTTAGCACCAGTAATGTTTTCACCGTTCCAAGGAGCAAATGGATCAAGCAGTTGCAAACGCTTAGAATCTGGCTTTACAATTACTTCAATGCCGCTACCATCTTCGGCAGGTGCTTGGTAACCGTTGTCTTCAACAGCGAAACCTTTATCTGGCAACTCTTCACCAACTGGTGGATCAAGTTTTACTTGCTCACCTTTCTCGTTGGTCAACGTATCTGTAATAGGGTTGAAGCCCAAATCGCCAGAGATAGCGATAGCTGCTACCATTTCTGGTGAAGTTACAAATGCGTGAGTGTTAGGGTTACCATCGGCTCTTTTAGAGAAGTTTCTGTTGAAAGAGTGAACGATGGTGTTCTTTTCACCTTTATCTGCACCTGTTCTGTCCCACTGACCGATACAAGGGCCACAAGCGTTTGTAAAGATCGTTGCATCTAAATCTTCAAAGATTTTCAACAAACCATCGCGCTCTGCAGTGTAGCGTACCTGCTCAGAACCTGGGTTAATACCAAAGTCTGCCTTAGTTTTTAAGCCTTTGTCTACCGCTTGTTGCGCAATAGAAGATGCTCTTGAAAGGTCTTCGTAAGAAGAGTTGGTACAAGAACCAATCAATCCCCACTCAACTTTTAGTGGCCATCCGTTAGCTTCGGCTTCTTCTCTCATTTTAGATACAGGCGTTGCTCTATCTGGAGTGAAAGGACCGTTAACGTGCGGCTCTAAAGTATCAAGGTCGATTTCAATTACTTGGTCAAAATATTGCTCAGGATTAGCATAAACCTCTGCATCGCCAGTTAGGTGCTCGCGAATGCCGTTGGCCAATTCAGCAACATCGGCACGGTCTGTAGCTTTTAAGTAACGCTCCATTGAATCATCGTAACCGAAAGTAGAAGTTGTTGCTCCAATTTCGGCACCCATGTTACAGATTGTACCTTTTCCAGTAGCTGAAAGCGACTGAGCACCTGGGCCGAAGTATTCTACAATAGCTCCTGTACCACCTTTTACAGTAAGTATACCAGCTACTTTAAGAATTACGTCTTTGGCAGATGTCCAACCGTTCATTTTACCAGTAAGCTTAACGCCAATTAGCTTAGGGAATTTAAGCTCCCAAGCCATTCCTGCCATTACATCTACTGCATCGGCACCACCAACACCAATGGCAACCATTCCTAGTCCACCAGCATTTACGGTGTGAGAGTCAGTACCAATCATCATTCCGCCAGGGAATGCGTAGTTCTCAAGCACTACTTGGTGAATAATACCAGCACCTGGTTTCCAGAAACCAATACCGTATTTGTTGGAAACAGACTCCAAAAAGTTGAAAACTTCACCTGAAGCTGTTAATGAATTTCTTAAATCTTGTTCGGCACCTTGCTTGGCCAAAATCAAGTGGTCGCAGTGTGCAGTTGAAGGAACCGCCACTTTTTCTTTACCAGCTTGCATAAACTGCAAAAGCGCCATCTGAGCCGTTGCATCTTGCATGGCAACACGGTCAGGAGCAAAGTCTACATACGACTTACCACGCTCAAAAACCTCTTTAGCCTCACCATCCCAAAGGTGTGAGTAAAGGATTTTTTCTGAAAGTGTAAGGGGTTTTCCAACTAATTTTCTGGCTGCATCTACCCGGGCGGGCATCTTTTCGTATACAGCCTTGATCATTTCTATGTCAAAAGCCATTTAAATGGGGTTTTTGTAAGGTTTTCAAATTCTAACGTACCCTTCGTAAAGGGTTCCAAAGATAGTGTTTTTACTAAAATAAGTCGAGTTTGGGGGAGATTGTTTGAAGAGCGGATTTACCGCCACCCGAAGCTTACAGTTTTAGTGACTTCTGGTATTTAAAAAGGATGAGAAAACAGAGGTCAGTATAGGGGAGAAGTGGCTGGGCTTCTCCCTTACTCGAATATAGCGTTACGCGCTATTTGATCTTTGCTAGCTCGTCAAGCAACTCATGGCTCTTTTGTGCCAACTCCACTAAAACCTTTCTGGCTTCTTCCTTATTGTTCATCATTCTAATGGCATCTTCCCCCAAAGCTATAATTTCATTAGAACCGGTCATCATGAGCGAGTTCCTCATCTTATGTAGTAAGAACTTTGCCTTCGACTCGTTGCCAGTAGTAATCATTTCGGGGTACTCTTTGAGAAAACCATTGATGTTATCCACTAAACCATCTACCAACTCAAGCAAAAATTCGTGATCGTCTTCTGCATAGGTGTTCAAATGGTCGTAAAGCTCATTTTCTTCAGCCGAAGGAGTAGTTTCAGTTACAGTATTAGGCACAGGCTTATTTTTCTTAAGTGCGAATTTTACGATTTTCTTATAAAGTTCAGCAGGAATAAAAGGTTTAGTGATCATATCATTCATGCCAATCTCCTTAACTCTTTCATAAGTACTGTTTTCGGAACTTGCTGTAAGGGCCAGAATGGGAATTTCCTTGTAATAATCGCCAGCTATGCTTCTTATTTCTTTAGTAGTGGTAAGTCCATCCTTTTTAGGCATTTGAAGATCCATAAGTACCAAATTATAATCTTCGCTGTTTATTAAGCCTAGTGCCTCAAAGCCATCGTTGGCAATGTCTACTTTTATACCCCAATTGGTTAAAAACTTTCTGGCTACCAGTTGATTAGCCTTGTTGTCTTCAACAAGAAGTATCTTGATGTTCTCTTCTTCAAGGCTTTCTAGCTGACTGCTAAAGTTAAGGCCACTACTAATGTTGTTTTCTTGATTTTTACTAACCGTAAGGGTTAGATCAAAAGAGAAGGTTGCACCCTTTCCCAATTCACTTTCTACCTTTATCTCACTTCCCATCGCCTCTAAAAGTTGTTTGGTAATTGATAAACCAAGCCCAGTACCTCCAAAATGCCTCGTAATATCCGACTCGGCCTGTGTAAACCTGTCGAATATTTTGTCTTGATTTTCTTTCGAAATACCAATTCCAGAATCGGTGATTTCGAAATGAAGGCTTACTTTTTCCTCTGTTCGCTGCTTTTCTTCAATTGTAAATTTAACGCCTCCTTTGTGTGTGAATTTTATCGCATTGCCCAATAAGTTGTTTATTATTTGAGCTAATCGCGTTGGGTCGCCTTTTACCATTAAAGGAATGTCCTGATCATAAAACAGTTTAAGGCCAATTCCCTTTTCGACCGCTTTAAAATTTTGCGCCTGCTTAATATTCACAACCAATTCTCTTAAGTTGAAATGGATGTGTTCTAGATCAATCTTTCCCGATTCTATTTTATTGTAATCCAAAATATCGTTTACTAAACTGAGTAAGTTTTCGCTTGAAAATCGTATTGTCTTTAAACTTTCAATCTGGTCAGTACGCGGAGATTCCTGCAAAAGAATATGAGATAGGCCAATCACTGCGTTCAGTGGTGTTCTTATCTCGTGCGACATTACCGAAAGAAAGTTCGCCTTAGCTTCAGAAGCAATTTCGGCTTTTTCTTTTGCATCTATTAACTCAAGTTCTTGCTTTTTTAGTTCAGTAATATCTTCTGTAAGCATAATTATTCCGCCAACATCACCACTTTTTTCGTACCAAGGGCGCACTTCCCATCTAAGCCACTGCTTATCACCGTTTTCACGGATAAAGAGGTCCTCGTCAGATTTGTGTGTAATGCCATTGAGGGCATCTTGGTGGTGTCCCTTCCATTCATCTCCAATTTCAGGGAATATATCATAGTGTCGTTTACCAAAGATTTGCTGGCCTTGTAATCCGTATGCTTCTATCCATTTTTCACTATAAGCCAAGTATTTCAACTCTCTATCAAGCATAGCAACAGGAGCAGGGGTAGAGGATACAAATGACTGTAGTTTAAGGTTTTGCTCGTTAATAATTTCCTCTTGCTTTATCCGTGTTTGGATGTTTCGTGTAGATGATCTAAGAGCAATTACTTCATTTTTATCATTCAATACCGCAGAAGAAATACTTTCGAACCAGATGTATTCACCGCTTTTATGGCGAAGTCTATACTTTAAAGTGTTTTGTTTATCACCGTCTTTTAGAGGAGCATGCGCCTCTTGATAGGCTCTTTCTTTGTCTTCCTCCAGAATAAAGTCATAAGGAGATTTTCCTAATAGCTCTTCAGGTTCGTAACCAAGGTTTTCTTTAACAGATGGCGAAACGTAGGTATAAGTACCATCTACATCGTGCAGGCAAACAAGGTCCTGAGCGTTTTCTGAAATAAGCTTGTAAAGCGTTTCTTTCTCATCTCGCTCTGCTCTTAGCCGAACCTCATTGGTAATGTTTCTGGCAATTGCGCGAACATTGCTCATTTTACCATCCTCAGCAAAGGATATGGTAACGCGTTGACCTACGTATAGTGGGTCATATTTGCTGTTCTTGGTTTTTACCCTAAACTCAATGAACGAATCCTCTTCTCGGTTGCTGATTTCGGTACGGTAGAATTGAGCTACTTTCTCTTTGTCGTCATCATGCACCAAATCCAAATAGTGCATACTGGTAAGCTCTTCAAAGGAGTATCCCGTGTCCTCGCTAATTTGTGGGTTAACATAGTTGAAAATGCCTTTTTTGCCTACCTCAAAAACATAATCGCCAACTGACTCTACTAATTGTTTATAGAGTTGCTTAGAGTCTTCAACATCCTTATTGCCTTTTCTTAGTTCAAAAAGGCGAATAACTTGATTGCTCAAAGCTTCTAGCGCTTCTAATTGCTCCTTTTTCAGTTTTCGGGGTACATTGTCAATCACGCAGATTGTGCCCAAAGCATAACCATCGGTGGTTACAAGCGGTGCCCCGGCATAATACATTATTGGCGGGTCGCCTAGTACAAAAGGGTTGTCAGCAAAGCGTTCGTCTTTAGAAGCATCGTCAACTACAAGTAATTTGTCGGGCTCGTTAATGGCATGTGCACAAAAGGCAATAGCTCGCGGGCTATCAGCAACATCCATTCCGCGTGCCGATTTGAACCATTGCCTGTCTTCGTCAATTAGGCTAATTAATGAAACCGGTGTTCCACATATTTGTGTGGCAATTTTTACAATGTCGTCAAATTCTTTTTCGGGTGCCGTATCTAAAATCTGATACGCCCTAAGCGTTTCTAACCTCTCTTTTTCATTCTTAGGAATTTGAGGAGACTTCATAGGCAATCGCAATTAAGTAAAAGGTTGAACCCCATAACTTGTTGAATATACCAATAAATTACTTTCTTAAGCGAAAGGTTATAAACTTGTCAAGAATTCTAGCGTATCTACGCCATCAGCATAGTCCCAAAGCGCGGGTTGTTGAGCTGTGCCAAAAGCAAGAGAGCCTTCTAGCCAAGCATTTTTGGAAACTACGCACTGTATTTTTTCCTTATGGGCAGAAAGTTTTAAGGCCAGTTGCGCTTCGCTTTCATATTGCTCATAAAACAGCACAGAAATAGGGGAGACAAGCGCTGTGCTTTCTCGCATTAGAAAGAAACCGCTATCTAAATGTGGCTCCTTATTCACTAAGTAAATTGACTTATTGTAATCGTAGTTGTTGCGGAACTTATGGTGTTCAATGGCTTGCTCAAATTCAGCCTGAGCTTCAATGAAAGGGACAAAGTTGTAGTCTTTTGGTACATACAGCTTGCTTACATTCCGGCAGCCTAGCCCGTAATATTGAAAAATATCATTACCTAAATCCTTAAAGTCTTCAATCGTTTCGTCACCATTAAGTATACCTACAGAAGTGCGATTTTGTCGGATTATGTGAGGGAATTTGGCAAAGTACTGCTTGAAGTACCTGGCCGAATTGTCCGAACCGGTGGCAATTGCCGCATCAATTCCTTTCAGTTGCTCTACCTCTTTTACCTGCTTACTGAATGCCGGTTCAATATCGAAAAGGGTTTTTAGCACAAATTTCATTAGTGCGGTATCCTGCGAAGAGTACTTTATACAAGCAATATGGCCAGATACTAGCACTGAAAGCACATCGTGCAAGCCAACAAGCGGTATGTTACCTGCTAAGATTAGCCCTACATTTTTAGGGGAATCAGGTGTTAGACTATAACCATCAAGCCAAGTATTAACGCTCTCCGCTGTAAGCAAACTTGCCCAAGCCGCCAGCGCGTGCTTTACGTTTGTTGCCGTAAACCAATTGTTTTGGTTTGCAGCGAGTAGGCAAAGTTCATCGAGCTGATGAGTTTCTATTGATTGAAGTGCTTTTCCAAGCGAGATAAGTGCAGATTTTCGTCTTTCTAGTTCCATTCGTCAAAACTTGTCGCAAAAATACACGTAATCTTTACTTCAATGAAAATTTGATGCTTAGTTTTGCGGCTGAAATATTTTGTTAGCCAAAGGAAACTAAGTGCTTCAAAATATGTTAGACTAACGACTGATCTTTAAAAGAATAGTACTATGGCTATAATGATCACTGATGAGTGTATTAACTGTGGGGCTTGCGAACCAGAATGCCCTAACACTGCAATATATGAAGGTGGAATGGAATGGACTTGGGCAGGCGGAACCGACCTGAACGAGATAGAAATGGAAGACGGTACCGTGGTAGATGGTAACGAGGAGCAAGAGCCTGTTTCTGATGAATTCTATTACATTGTTTCGGGTAAGTGTACGGAATGCATGGGCTTTCATGAAGAGCCTCAATGTGCCGCTGTATGCCCGGTAGACTGCTGCGTGGACGACCCTGACTACAGAGAAACAGAAGAAGAGCTTTACGCTAAAAAAGACTGGATGCACGCTTAATCCATTTGAATTAATTGTGCTAATGATAAATGAAAAGCCCTCGATTGAGGGCTTTTTTGGTTTTATGGAAACAGAACTCTCTAATTACTTAGCGTTAACTTCTTTGTCTGTTTCGAGATGTTTTTCAGCTTCTTTACTATCAATAGGATATACAACAGTTATGTTTCCAGTTGCAATTTCCAAAGGCATTACGTGATCTTTTCTACCATATAGGCTATACTTAAATTTACCTTTTTTACTCTTAATACGTAGGGTATGGAATTCAGCCGTACTCAACGTTAACGGTAGGTATTCCCCAACGTCTATTTGCCCAACCTTTTTACCATTGATAGTTATCGTGTATTTTCCTTGAATATTATCTATTTGTTGGCCCCTTCTGAACAGTAAAATATTTACCTCATCTTCATTCTGGTATGCAGCAACTTTTGAAGATACTTCAGGCTTCCTCCTAAGAAAGAGGTTATAGTTTGAAACTATTTGATGATAAGGCATCCTGTGGTCCTGTTGGATTTTCTCGTGTATCTCTGGGGCATCGCTAAAGATGATTTGGTCAGCAAGTGGATGTTTCTTCGAGTTTTTTTTCTCAAAAAGAGTAATTCTATTTGAGTCTGTAGATTGCCTTCTAAGTTCGACCAAATCATTGTTAGGTAAGATCATTACCGTGGTTTTAAAGGTTGAGCTGGTGGGTGACATTCCTTGAAAGCCTTGGCCTTGCGTTCCCATAGATAAGACGGCACCCGTCACTTCTGCATGGTCAAATTCTAAAAGCTTTACCTCACCGGTAACTAGGACTTTTGCGAATACGCTTCCGTGTTTTATATAACGATATAATCCATCGTAATAAGCTATGGCATCATGAGGTGTAAATCTTCTTGTCTTGCCATCTTCCAGCTCAATTTTTACTCTTTTACTACTTTTAATGTCGTTAAAAGGGTTATCAATTTTGCCGTGAATGGTGTCATTCCAAGCAGTGATTACATAGCCATCCAATTGTGCAAAAGAGGTGTTGAAGGCAAAGAGAAGTAAAGTAATTGTGAGTGTTATTCTAAGTTTTAACATTTTTATATTTAAGGTTAAACCATTTTCTGTCGTTTTATCAAATAAGCTTTCAGTATCGCATCAAAACCAGCATTAATGTCGGCTTCAATTAAGTCTATCTTTAGCTTGGCGCATTTTAAGTAGAGATCGTGGTAGTGTTGTGTCATTTGGGTACGAAACTGCTCTTTGATTGAAGACGGATTGAGCCTTACTTTCTCGTTGGTCTCAGCATCGATAAATTCATAAGGCCTGTTTTCGAACTCAAAATCAAACTCTGTCTTTCTATCGGTTACATGAAAAAGCAGTACTTCGTGTTTATTGTGCTTTAAATGCTGCAATGCCGACATAATCTGGGTATCGTCACTTTGGTTATCGAACATGTCGCTAAACAAAACCACAAGCGATCTCCGGTGTACTTTTTTCGCTAACTGATGCAGGATGTCGGCCACATTGGTTCGCTTTTCTGTTTGCGGCTTATCCAGTAATTCATTGTACTGTAGAAACAGCTTATGAATATGTGCGCCAGAAGATCGCACTGGGGTTTCAATTTCTAATTGATCAGAAAAGGTATGCAGTCCAACCGCATCGCGCTGTTTGTGTAGCAAATAGGTAAGGGCCGCAGCAGCCATAACGCTAAAGCGCATTTTGCCAAAGTTGTGCTGCGGATAATACATGGAAGAAGACTGATCGATGACCATTTGGCAGCGTAAATTCGTTTCTTCCTCGTATCGTTTGGTGTATAGGCGATCTGTTTTTGCAAATAATTTCCAGTCAATATGGCGCGTACTTTCACCATTATTATAAAGCCTGTGTTCGGCAAACTCAACCGAAAAACCGTGGTAAGGAGATTTGTGCAGCCCGGTTATAAAACCTTCAACCATCTGTTTAGCAAGCACTTCTACGTTACCAAACTTCTTTACGTCTTCTAGGGTGAACTGCATATTCAACTATGTTTTCTTAATAATACCGAATTTGACCTGAAAAGGGTGGTTCTTTTTACTGTTTCTTATAGATTAAGATTGTTATTATATTTTTTTGGCTGTTTGCAATACTAATTTTTAAAAGATTATATTAGAGCTTACTTTATCGAAAAATTCAACCTCGATATACTTTAAATAACTGGATAGTGGAAGAGCATAAGGATAGGAATGAGATTTTTTCCAAAAGAGTGAGAGCTGGAAAAAGGACGTATTTTTTTGACATTAAAGCAACGAGATCTAACGATTATTACCTGACCATCACCGAAAGCAAGCGTAAGTATAAAGAAGACAGTTTTACTTACGAAAAGCACAAGATTTTCCTTTACAAAGAAGACTTCGGTAAGTTTTTGGATGCATTGAACCAAACTGTGGATCATGTTAAGGAAGAGTTGATGCCGGATTTTGATTTTACTCAATTTGATGAGGAAGAAACCGTTGGCAGCGATTCTGGAATCGACAGCGAATTAAGCTGGGATTAATTTACCCGAACTTCCTATTTTTTCTGCACCTATTTTAAATAGGTGACATGCCTTTTATTGCTATCTTTGCGCCCTGATTATTAAAAATTCCTTCCATTAGCTATGGGTTTACAATGTGGTATTGTTGGGCTTCCGAATGTTGGTAAGTCTACTTTGTTTAACGCGCTAAGCAGCGCCAAAGCTGAAGCAGCTAACTTTCCTTTCTGTACAATTGAACCAAACGTAGGTGTGGTAACAGTGCCAGACGAACGATTGGATATTCTTAAAGATTTGGTAAACCCACAAAAGGTGTTGCCTACGGTAATTGAGTTTGTTGATATTGCTGGACTTGTAAAAGGAGCCAGTAAAGGTGAAGGGCTTGGGAATAAGTTCTTGGCAAATATCCGTGAGGTTGATGCTATTATTCACGTAGTACGTTGTTTTAAAGATGATAACGTGGTACACGTAGCAGGTACTGTAGACCCTGTTTTTGATAAAGAAGTAATTGATACTGAATTGCAATTGAAGGATTTAGATTCAATTGAAAAGAAGATTCAGAAGAATATAAAGGTGGCAAAATCGGGCGATGCTAAAGCCAAAAAGGAAATTGCTTCGCTTGAAAAATTTAAGGCAGCCCTTGAAGGTGGACAGAATGCTCGTGCTGTAGAAGCTGATGAGGATGATTTTGCAGCTGTTAGAGACCTTTCTTTGCTTACCATTAAGCCGGTTATTTATGCTGCTAATGTAGAGGAAAGCGCAATACATACTGGCAATGAACATGTTGACGCTTTGAAAGAGGCCGTTAAGCATGAAAACGCAGAGGTAATTGTAATTTCTGCTTCTATTGAATCGCAAATAGCGGAGTTGGAAGAAGAGGAAGAAAAGGAGATGTTCTTAGAGGAATATGGTCTTACGGAATCTGGCTTGAGCAAGCTGATCCGAGCTTCTTACAGCTTATTGGACCTAATAACCTACTTTACTGCTGGAGAAAAAGAGGTGCGTGCCTGGACTATTAAAAAAGGATGGAAGGCACCGCAAGCTGCAGGCGTTATTCATACCGATTTTGAAAAAGGCTTTATTAAGGCTGAAGTAATTAAACTAACAGATTATCAGCAGTTTAAGACTGAAGTTGCTATTAAAGAAGCTGGTAAACTTTCTGTAGAAGGGAAAGATTACGTAGTGAAAGATGGCGACATTATGCACTTCAGGTTCAATGTATAATTGCTTTTTTTAGGAGATTTTATTGTTTTTTTTCAGAATATACTGAACAAACTTTATTTGGTCGGGGTTAACGTTTTTCAAGAATCCTGCTATTTTTAGATACAGGTTTCGATAAACGTATTTTTAACCTATACCGATCTGTGAGAGTAAGGATAATTTTTAAATTGCTAAATAAGGGAGCTCATTTACCCTTTCATCATCAGCATATTCTGGCACAATACTTAAAAGGCGTATTGTTAGAAGGGGGAGAAAACGAATACGCAGAGTATTCATTCTTTAACTTTTCCGCCCTAAAGGGGCAAACCAAAGTTTCTAGAAGTGGACTCCATTATTATTCTAACCTCGTAACGTTAGTTGTTTCTTCTGATAGTCAAGGATTTATTGATTATCTGTTAGAGCAAATATTTAGGTTTAAAAAGGTTGATTTGGGTGAATTGCAAATTAGCCCAATGTATACAGAAATTGAGCAAACGCCTGAGTTTGCTGACGAGATGAAGTTTCTATGCATTTCGCCAATTGTTCCCATCAAGGCAAGCTTTAATAGTCAAGAGTCTAAGCGCTTTATAACGCCAGAAACGGATGAGTTTTCCGACTTGCTTTATGAGTCGACCTTGCAGCGCTTGGAGGTAACGGGTAATTATTCTGCAGAAGATTTTGTTCGTTTTAAGAAGTTTCAGCTGGTGCCTGATGAGGCATACTTACAGCGTTTGCGCGAAAAAGAGAAGAAATTTGCGCGAATCTACTCGGTTTATAATCAAGATGTACGGTACGAAGTGAGGGGCTATACTTTGCCATTTAAGTTATATGCTGCGCCTGAAGTGCAGGAGTTTTTGTTCAACTGTGGTTTAGGAAACTACACTTATAAGGGCTTTGGAATGCTGGACATTGCAAATGCTAATCCGATTGAGCGAACCGAAAGATACCGCTTTAAAAGTGCTGATGTAGAAGCCTAGCGCCTTCTGTTAAAGTTGACTTTGCTGTAACCTACTAATTCATCGCCACGAGCACCCATGGCTCTGTAGTACACAAATACCTCGTACAGATTTTCGGTCTCAAAGAATGAGCCTTCCAACGTACTGGTTTCAGTATGTTCTGTTTGATAGGTGTAGTCGTACCAGCCTTGCTTAATCAATTGTTGGTTTTGATAAACACCTTTTGATGGGTTATAAACCATGAGGCTTTCCTTACTTTTCTTCCATTGGTTAAAAGCTCCAAGTACGTATACAGGCTCGTTTAGTTCGTCTGTTTCTAGTGTGAAATTCACTTGAATATACTCCGATGTAATCGTGCTATTTCGGCCTTCAATGTCACGTACATAGAATTTACCATTAATGTCTAAATTGATCAAGTAGCCTACGCTGGCCGGCCTGTCGACACGTAAGTCTGTAATCGGCTTGTTATCTACAAAGCGTGTATTCGCTACATTTCGACCGCCAAAATTCACACTACTTAAATCAAAGTGTCTAAATTCATTGCCACCTTTAAATTCATTTTCCTCACCCAGGTTCTGATACCTGATCAGTTTATCATTTTCATCAATGTAGGTAGGTGAAAGTGCTTTGATACGATCAGGGCGTTCGTTTTGTCTTACCACCACTCTAAACTGCTCGGCCGGATTAACGGTAGAAAGATTTGTGTAGTTCATGGTGACTTCAATTCTTTGATTCACCAATCGTTCGCTGGTTTGGGCAGATCTATCAATGCGTGCGCCCACACCAACGGAGTTGTCATAAACGCTAAACTGTTTGCTGAGTATAATGTCGTTTTTGTTCTGTCCTCGGTAAACCACCGCTAAATAATTACCGGTATTCAGCAGCTTGGGTATAGTGAAGGAGTAGTGTACATATTGCGTACGCGACTCTGAACTGAATTCAAAATCCACTATTTCAAACTCGTTGTATTGGCCTAAATACATGTTGGGTTTTAAACGCGAAGGCGTCCAGTCGGCATTACAATGGATAAAGCGTACGTAATAGTAGTCGGCATCCTGCCTAAGGTCATCAAAATGTAGCTGCCATTCTTTGCCATCATTCATGCCTATTACGGCAGGCTCCAAGGTGCCTTGTACTGTGCTAGATGCCGGGTAAAACTGAATGGTTTGTATGGTAGGCTCGTAGGCTTTGTCGGTGTATGCTAGGTTTTTCTGGCCTAAAAGTTGGGGCGAAAGGGCTATCAATAAGCCGAAAATAAGACTGTACCTTTGCAGTGTCATGCAGCTAAATAAACGAATTGCACAAAGATGAATTTTCTTTGCAACCAATTTTAATTTTGTCGTGTCAAATTAACTGTCGATGGGGATACCCTAGAATCGTCAATGATTGAAGATATAGAATTAATTCAGAAATGCATTAAGGGCAACTTAAAGGCGCAGCGCGAACTGTACGATCGCTACGCTGCTAAGTTAATGCCTATGGCTATGCGCTACGCAAAATCTCAGGAAGATGCGGAAGACATATTGCAAGATGCGTTTATCAAAATCTTCAACAGTTTGGAGTCTTTTCGAAAGGAAGCTCAGTTTTTGACATGGATGAAAAGGATTGTGATCAATACTGCTATTAATCACAATCGCAAAAAGCTGTACCAACAGCCAATGCTCGACATAGAGAAAACCCCGCTTCACGTAGAAAAGGAATTGGTGATTTCGCAATTACACTTTAGTGAGCTAATGGCTATGTTTCAGAAACTACCCGTTGGCTGCAGAACGGTATTTAACCTTTATGCTATTGAAGGTTATGCCCATAAAGAGATTGCAGAAATGCTTGAGATAAGTGAAGGGACTTCTAAGTCGCAATTTGCCAGGGCGAGAACGCTACTAAAGCAAATGATTGAAGAAGCCGAGAGAGTTATAACATCTAATGTTTCAATGTCGTGAGTAATTTTGAAAATGACATAAGAGATTTTTTCGAAGATGCTGAATTTCAGCCCTCAGACCGTGTTTGGCAAGGGGTAGAGGCGTCTTTAAAGTCTAGTAAGAAAAAGAGTATTTGGCTTTACTGGCCATATTATGGTACAGCGGCTGCTGTACTTTTAGTATTGGGATTTCTGTTTTTGTACCCACAGAATAATACTGTAAACCCAGTGAATACCACCTTGCCAGAACAGCTTAAGCAAGGGCCGGTGCAAGGCATTATTACGGATAATGATTCTTCTGAAGTACACAACAATATTAATGACTTAGTAGAAGACCCAGGTAATTCAACTCAGGCGGATGAGTCTGAGAAGCCTGAAGGTGGTAATTATAGGCAAGTGTTGGCTTCACGCGATGGTAATGGAACAAATGCTGATATAAATAATGTAACTACCGTAGGTTCAGAGCTAATTTTAGAAGATGAGCAGTCACTGGAATTTGCCATAGCCAATGCTGAAAGAAAGGCTTTGAGTAATTACTTTAAAATACCCGAAATGGACCAAGACATCTCTCCTGAGTTGTTGGTTAGGAGGGCTATGCTAAAGAATACTATTGCATCGAATTATGAGACAGAAAATAGCCTTTTTGGAGGAATGGGAAGCAATGTATTCAATGCCAATCCTAGCCAAGGATCTACTGTTGAGTCGCTTTCGAGCAATTACGATGCGCAGTTGGCTTCAAGGTCTGTGGTAGCAAATGGTAGCGATGAGCAGATTGGCGCACTCTCTTTTGGTGTGGGGATGTCCTTCGACTTATCAGAACGATGGTTTCTTTCTGGTGGGCTGCGTTATTCAGAATATCGATTTGCCAATTATTCCAATGCCTATTCAGATAACAATGGAGTGAAAAAGCCAATCTATGAGCCAGTTGGTTACGAGGAAGAAGGTAAGATTGTTTTTGTGGCCGATTATGGGTTGACCAATACCATTAAGAGTGGTGGGGCGCAGGCCTTGGTTGGCTACCGAGTATTGCAATTTGGTAAGTTTGATGTTAGTGCCAAGCTAGGCGTAGGGCTCGATTACTTCTTCTCTTATAAGATCAAGGGCGACTTGCCAGATCTTACCGTGTTAAAAGTAGACTTAGACCAAACCGATTTTGTTAACCGATTAAACACCAGCGGTATTACCGGGCTAGATGTAAGCTACAGAATTAATGAACAATTTGGCATTAATGCCGGTGCCAGTTACCAGAAGTTTGTGCAAGCAAGTAGCAATGATGAATTTGGCGTAACCAGTAGGCCTTCTGTTTTTGGCTTCGGTTTGATGCTCAATTACTATTTGAAAAGGTAGCAATTGGTCAGTTTTGATCTGCGGAAGTTTGACCGCTGTTTCCTGATTAGCCCATAACCAATTCGCTTGGCCGACCTCCGCTATGGTCGAGGAGAAATGGGAGTAGAAATGTCTAATACACGATTTCGCTAATTCTCTAGTTTTTTAGTTGGGTGCAACGCTATTGGAATACTGAAACAAGTTCAGTATGACGTTGAGCGATTGGCTTTCTCGTTAGCCCAACAATGAACCACGAATCATGAACTAACTTACCGACAACTAGCCACTAATTACCCTTCCAACTCATCTATTTGCTCGGCAAGCAATGCCCATTCTTCGTTAAGCGCCTCTAGCTTAGCTTTTTCTTTGTCGAGTTCGGTAGTTTTCTCTTGTAGCTTTTCGTGGTCTTGATAAACAACAGGCTTCGCCATCTCTTCCTCAATCGTCTTGTTTTTAGCCTCTTGTTTTTGGATTTTGGCCTCTATTTCTCCCAGTGATTTCTGTAGCTTCTTTAACTCTTGCTCGTGTTGGTTGTGCTTAGGTTTTTGCGTGTTTTTGCTCGCTTTTTTAACCTCTCTCTTCTCGGGTTGGGCTGCTAACTGCTTGGCGTCCTGCTTTTCTCGCCAGTAAACATACTCATCGTAGGTACCTGGGTATTCTTTAATTTCCTGATCTTCGATGTACCAAATTTTGTTGGCGATTTGCGAGATAAAGTGCCTGTCGTGCGATACGATTAGGAAGCTGCCTTCATACTGTTGTAGTGCCTGCACCAATATGTTAACCGAAAGAAAATCTAGGTGGTTAGTCGGCTCATCCATCATTAGGAAGTTGGCCTCAGATAATAGCGTTTTAGAAAGTGCTACGCGGGACTTTTCTCCTCCAGAAAGCACTTTGATCTTTTTAAACACCTCGTCATTTTGAAAGAGGAAACAGCCGAGAATACTTCGCAATTCAGATTCTGTTTTGTTGCTGCCAGCCTGCTTTAGCTCATCCAGAATTTCATTGTCAACAGTTAGTGCTTCAAGCTGGTGCTGTGCATAAAATGCTGTGATTACATTGAAGCCTTCTTTTCGTTCGCCATTAACAGGTTCGGTTCCGGCAATAATGCGAAGTAGGGTAGACTTACCTTTTCCGTTGGCACCAATCAGTGCGATTTTATCGCCACGCTCAATAGAGGCCTTAGTGTTTTTAAGGATTTGAAGATCTCCATAAGCCTTAGAAATATCGTCTAGTTCTATAATGAAACGCCCTGACTTTTGCTTAAACCCGAACTTAAAGTTCATTACCATGCTGTCGTCCACAACGTCCTCAATAAGGTCCATACGTTCTAACGCTTTCACCCTAGACTGCACCTGACGCGCTTTAGTAGATTTGGCTCTGAAACGTTCAATAAAGCGCTCTGTTTGCTTTATTTGTTGTTGCTGGTTTTCGTAAGCGTTCTTCTGAATTTCTTCGCGAAGCTCTTTTTCTTCCAAATAGAAGGAGTAATTGCCGCTGTATTGGGTTAGGTTTTGGCGTGCTACTTCTACAATAGAAGTAACCACGTTATCAAGGAATTTTCTATCGTGAGAAACCACAATAATGGCGCCCTCATAGGTTCTTAGGTAGTTTTCTATCCATTGAATAGAAGGAAGATCTAAGTGGTTGGTAGGCTCATCGAGCATCAATAACGATGGCTTTTCAAGCAAAAGCTTGGCCAGCATTACACGCATTCTCCAACCTCCGGAAAACTGCTTAAGCGGACGGTTTAGATCTTTTGTTCTAAAGCCGATACCTTCCAAAATTGCTTCGGCTTCCGACTGCATGCTGTAACCGCCAAGTGCTTCAAACTCTTCTTGCGCTTTGGTTAGTTTGGTTACCAACTCGTCTTTGTAGTCGGTTTCCATTTCCTTCAGAATGCGATCAATCTGTGACTGTAACTGTCTGGCACGGCCAAAAGCTTCCATGGCTACAGAAAGTATGCTGTCTTCCGACTGGTAGGAAAGTAAATCCTGATTAAGAAAGCCAACGGTACAATCTTTACTCTTGGTGATTTCACCTGAAGAAGGAGGAAACTCATCATTTATCATTCTGAGTAGGGTAGATTTCCCCTTTCCATTTAAACCAATTAGGCCAATTTTGTCTTTAGGTTTAATGTGAAGGGATGCGTTTTCGTACAAAGCGCGACCACCGATTAGGTAAGAGAGGTTATTGATTGCAATCATGCCGCAAAAATAGCTTTAGCCTATACAAATCACACAAATGCCACTAATAAAATGAAAAAACATTTAGAATAGATTTATGCCTAGTTTCGCTTATAACTTTACTACAACTATGAAAAAACAAGTCAGTCTTTTAGCGCTGTTTTCAATGTTTGCACTTGGCGTAGCCTGCGAAGGCTCCAAACAGACAGCTCAAAGAGAACCAACTCCTTACGATACGCTTTTGGCAAAGGTGAATTTGCCAGAAGGTTTTGAAATTGATGTGTATGCCCAGAATTTGACGGATGCGCGCTCGCTTGCAAGCACAGAAGACGGGAAAACCGTGTTCGTGGGTAATAGAAGAAGAAAAAATGTGTACGCCTTAACTGATACTGACGGTGACATGCGTGCCGATAAAGTAGATACTATTGCTACTGATTTAACCATGCCGAATGGTGTGGCATTTAAAGATGGTGATCTTTATGTGGCCGAAGTAAGCCGCATTCTGAAGTTTACTGACATTATGAACAACCTTTCGAATCCTTCTTATGAAGTGATTTATGATCAATACCCAACAGAGAGGCATCATGGTTGGAAGTTTATTGACTTTGGCCCTGATGGCAAATTGTATGTGCCGGTAGGTGCGCCTTGCAATGTGTGCGATAAGGAAGAGGAAAATGAGATTTTTGCTACCATTACCAGAATGAACCCTGATGGTTCTGATGTAGAAGTATTTGCGCATGGGGTGAGAAATTCTGTTGGGTTTACGTGGCATCCAGAGACTAAGGAAATGTGGTTTACCGATAACGGTAGAGATATGCTTGGGGACAGTATTCCTGCATGTGAACTCAATAAGGCTACTGAAATTGGCAATCACTATGGGTTTCCGTACTGGCATCAAGGAGACATTGCCGACCCTGAGTTTGGCAAAAAATATCCAAGAGAAAAGTTTGTGGAGCCTGAGTATAAATTCGAACCACACTCTGCACCGCTAGGCTTGACTTTTTACAAAGGTGATATGTTCCCTGAGAAGTATCGTGGGCAACTTTTAGTAGCACAGCATGGTTCTTGGAACAGAAGCCCAGAAGCTGGCCATATTGGTTACCAATTGCGCTTTGTTCAAATTGAGAATGGCGAAGTAGTGAAGAGTGAAATCTTTGCAGATGGTTGGTTAGACCAAGAAAAAAATGAAGGCTGGGGTAAGCCAGTAGATATTCTGGAAATGCCTGATGGTTCTATCTTAGTTTCTGACGATGTAGCCAACTGTATTTACCGAATTAGCTATAAAAAGTAATTAATAGCTGTTAATAGAGGCTGTCTTAGAGGTAAGCGCATTATCCAGAGTGGGAATGCGAGGTAAACTTACTTTTAAGGCAGTTTCTTTTTTATGTTTGCCTGTGCTTTTTGTAAAAAACATATCGAAAAAATTCCCCGGTGAGTCATTAGGGGCAGTAAACAACTTGTCGCTACAAATGGCCGAAGGAGAAAAGGTTGCTCTGGTTGGCAAGAGTGGTTCGGGTAAAACCACTGCGCTGCGCATGATTGCCGGTTTAATAAAACCTGATGAGGGAGAGATCGCGTTTGAAGGCGAGCCATTAAAGGATCCTGACGAACAGTTGATTGCTGGGCACGATAAAATAAAAATGGTGTTTCAGGATTTGAAAGTAAAGCCGAATATGACGGTTTTCGAAAATGTGAAATACAACCTACTACATTACGATAAGACTTATCAATACGCACGAACGGAAGAGTTACTTAGTTTGTGTAAAATAGAAGCTCTGCGGGATAAAAAGCCTTCGGAACTTTCTGGTGGTCAAAAGCAGAGGTTGGCCCTAGCCAGAACTTTGGCAGAAGAACCTAAATTACTCTTAATGGACGAGCCATTTAGTAGTCTTGATCCTTCTACTAAACAAGAAATTCTTTTCGATTTACTTGAGATTATTGAAGAAGAACAAATAGGATTATTATTAGTCACCCATGATGCTTCAGATGCCTTGATGGTTGCTAATAAAATCGGCTTTTTAGAAGATGGTGACTTGGTTCAGTTTGACACACCAAGAGACGTCTACAACCTACCTAAGTCGCTCGAAATTGCTCAATTTTTCGGCAAAGTAAATATTTTCAACAAAGATGTTTGTGGTGAAAATACTTATGTAAGAGTTGAAAGTGTGTATGTAAATAGCGAAAAATATAATTCTGTCAAAGCGTCTGTCATTAGACGTTTCTACTTGGGTAATGTTTATTTATATGAAGCTGTTGATGTTAACAGCACTAATTATTCATTTTACAATTCTGATTTTTTTGATTTAGGGTCTCAAGTTAGCCTCGGTTACTCCTCAGATAGTATTCTTTATATTTGTGAGTAGCATTTTTTAGCTTCTTAAACTTTTATATCTTCACTTATACCAAGAGAGACATCTCAACCATTTTTTGGATCTTTCGATCGATAAAATACCTCAGTTTCATAGTTGTTACAAATTGTATTATGAAGAGATATAAGCTTCTATTTATTGGCTTATTACTTTCCATTTGCTCCTTAATTAATGCGCAAAACTTAAATGATGTTTATGCCGCCATGGGAGAGGAGGATTGGGAGGTTGCGTTGGAGCTGGTTCAACCTTTATTGAAGAAAAAGAGGAACCACGAGGCTAAATGGTTAGCTGCTATTTGCCATGCTAACCGATACCGTTTCGAGACTTCTTATCAACTGTTTGAAGAAGCATTACCTTATGCTGAATTCGATCCCTTTTTCTGGGTTCCATATGCTCAAGCGTACCTATATGGCGGCCGTGTAGATGAAGCAGAACGCTTATTGCGAAGGACTAGTCCTAGTGATTTTGAGGACGAGTACTTTCAGGAGGTGTATGTAAAGGTATTGAATAACATTCGTGCTGCTCAAAAGTATATGCCCAACCCTGAGCGTGTAGTTGTACAAAATCTGGGAGCTAAAATTAATACTGAAGGCAATGAGTACAGTCAGGTTGTAAGGGCAGATCAGCGAGGTATTTATTTTACAGCAAGGAGAGAAGGACTTGGTGAAATGGCAGCCGATGGGGAGTATTATGAACATTTGCTCAGGTCGTCTATGAACAAATTCGACAAATGGGCGAAAGATGAGGAAGTCGAAGGATATGACTCCGGTTCTGATTTCTTGGCACCTTTACAACTACTAGATAATGATAGTACAATTATCTATTATAAGAATGAGGATATATATATGGCTAGGCTTCAGGCCAATGGTCAATATGGAAACGACAAACCACTTCCGTTTAATACGCCTAAATGGGAGTCTCATGCTTTTGTTTATAACAATCACAAGTCGATAATTTTTGCTTCGGACTTTGGCAACAACGATGAGAATGCCGATTTGTACATTACTCACCTTGGCGAAGATGGGCAGTGGACTAAACCATACTTAATTCAAGAGCTTAGTACAGACGAAAATGAGGATGCGCCTTTTGTTGCAGGGGATGGAACGCTTTATTTCTCCTCCCGAGGACATGACTCCATGGGAGGCTATGATATTTTTAAAACGCGGCTTGATAGTGCAACAGGTAAATTTAGTGCTCCAGAAAATTTAGGCGCACCTATAAACCTGCCAGGTGATGATACCTTCTTTACTCTTTATGGAAAATATGCCTACTTATCTTCTAACAGAGAGGCTGGGTACGGTGAAAATGATATCTACAAGGTGTTTATGTTCAATGCCTCAAAATTACAAGGTAAGTTTATTGATTGCGATAACAGGCCTTTTGCGAATGCGAGGCTTACGGTTACAGAATTTGAGCGTGGAGAAGTAACAGAAACTACTACTGATGAGTATGGTGTATATGAGCTTGTAGTTCCTATTGAGCAAAAAGTAGTCGTTAAATTGGAGAAGAATGGGGAGGTACTTTATGAGAAAGACCATTTCTTTAGAGTTCTTTTTCGCGATCAGTTCGATATTGAGCATGACTTTTTGGTAGGCGATTGTGCCAGCGATGTGATGGAGGATATTTACCTCACTATGATCAATAGCTATGATTTGGATCCGTTGAACATTCAAGTGGATCCGCCAAGTATAGAAGGACTTTTACTAGAAGAGGAAATTGTTGCGGCCATAGGTCCAGCAGCAGATGATACAGAAGCTGCAGTTGTTGCAGCCTTGCCTTCATTAAAACTTCCAATTATCTTTTTTGATTTTGACAAGAGTGCAATTAAGGCAGAGTATTTTGATCGGTTGAATGAGGCTGTGGCGTTACTAAAAGAGAGAACGGATTTGAAAATATTGATTGCTGGCCATACTGACTCTTATGGTACCAATCTCTACAATACCGGTCTTGGTAAAAAGCGCTACGAAGCGGTTTATAAATATTTTGTAGATAAAGGTGTAGATCCAGAACAGC
This sequence comes from Roseivirga pacifica, assembly GCF_900111145.1. Classification (GTDB taxonomy): domain Bacteria; phylum Bacteroidota; class Bacteroidia; order Cytophagales; family Cyclobacteriaceae; genus Roseivirga; species Roseivirga pacifica. The sequence goes on along the minus strand of NZ_FOIR01000002.1, from coordinate 489,507 downwards.
TTGAGGTAAAATCCTTTAGTGAAAACGTGCCGATAGCCTCCAATAACACAAGGCAAGGAAGAGCATACAACAGAAGGGTCGAGCTCTCTTTTGTGAATAACCACTAGCATAAAAAAAGCCCGTTTATGAATTCATAAACGGGCTTTTTTTAAGAAAAATCAAGCTTAGTTTTTATAAATAACCTTGCCGCCTTCTTCTTTTCTAATTTCAATCTTTGATTGCTGAAGAATAGAAAGAGACTCACTTGTTTTGTCTAGTTCCTTTCCTTGTTCAAAGAAGAACAAAACCCCGTTGCCCATATCCTTCAACTTTTTACCTGGTTTCGAAGCGTACTCAATTCCTTCTACTTTTTCTCCACCTCCATAAGCGTTCATCTCTACATCAAACGAAATTTTAACATCGCCAGAGTCGAAGAACTCTGTGTATTCGCCATGAAGTTTGTTGAATCGATAGGTTCTTTCTGTTTTTACACTACCGTCATGGTAGTATTCGTATGCAGTGCCATGTAAGTAGCCGTCTACTACGCGGTATCTAAATTTCAATACCTCGTCTTCGTAGTAATCAATAATTTCTCCCGTTAGTTTTCTGTCCTGATAGGTGTAAAACCCGTCAGCATAAGTGACTTCTTTAAACCTAACAGTGTTCTCTTTTTTTAAACCAAGAGTCAGAAACAATGAGCTGGTTAGGAATAGTGAAAGAATCAATTTCATAAAAGAATTGTGTTAATAGTTGTTGTTTATCTAGTATAGGTTGGTTTCTGGTATTTGTACTAAATACTTAGTTTTACAAATATGGTATTTATTCTGTTACCTACCAATAGGTATTTATGCGTATAACACCAACTATTATGCCATTTATACAAGGCCTGTGTTGTGTATCGCTTTCAAAACCTAATTCTAGAAGATAATTATCCGTATTGGTTGTCGTTTCAATGTTCAAGTATGTAATTTCAGACCCGATTTAGAACGAAATGGTTGGAAGCTTGAAGTATAAAATTTTAATTCTTTTAGGTATTGTATTGGTAGCTGCCACATTAAGCTGGTTCTACTTTTTAAAGCCGAAAAAGGAACTTGCTCACTTAATTCCTAATACCAGTTTGTTTGCTTTCTATGCAAACGACTTTGAAGCAACTTTTACAAAACTCTCAGAATTTAATTGGTACCAGCAGCTAGATGCGAGTACTCAGTTAGGCGAAATTTCATCAGCATATGAGCGTTTTGCATCGTTACAGAAGAGTGGTGTTTTACAATCTAAGATTACAGAGTTACCAGTAGTAATCTCGTGGCATACTTCTTCTAGTAGCACTATAGAACCACTGTTTTTGATACAATCAAGTGGGTTTTCTTGGAAACCTTCATCTATTGCATCAATTGTTAAGATGTTTACAGATGTTGAACAAGTGACGGTTTCGACTCAAGTTTTTAATGATGATGAGATTACCATTTTTAAAGCAGGAGATATAACCCTAAATACATTTATTAATAATCAGGTGCTGGCGGTATCTACCAATGCGGTATTAATTGAAGATGTTATTCGTGCAGCTAATCAAACAGAAAGTAGACTGATTGATAAGGCGAATGACCTAAAGTATGGAAGTGATGCCTTGTTGATTTTTAATACAAAGCGGACGAGCGAATTGGGGCGCGTATTTTTTGATCAGAGCCAGTTTGTAGCTCCTGAAAGTTTTCCGGATGCCTTTTTAGTGGATGTTACTTTTATGGCTGATGATATTGTTTTGAAAGGTAGAGGTGGCTCTCAGGCATCGGCCGATGTTACGAGAGGGGCAATTGTAGCAGAGAATTTATTGCCAATAGGAGCTTATTCAATGGTTTGGAAGCCCGTTGCCTTTAACGAAAACTATAAAACAGCTACCGGACATTTAAGTGGAAATTACCACAGTTTTAAAATCGATGCATATGCGGGGTCTTCAAGCAAAGTACATGTGTTTGAAGCAAAGGCTCCAGCAGGCCTAAAAGAGCAACTTGATGCAATTGCTGAGTCATATAAGCCTGCAGGAGACTCTACAATTTATCAGGAGGATTATTTGAATGAGCAAATAGGCTATGTTAATAAAAGCGGCTTTTTGGCTGAATTGACCAATCAATCTATTAAGGAAGACGTCAAGGTCTATTACACCGTTTTTCAGGGAAATGCTTTGTTTTCCGCCAATGTAGATGTGCTTAAATCTGTATTGGCACAATTCGATGATGAGACCACTTGGGGGAAGTCGGTTATAAGAAGAGGCATGTTAGAAGAGCTGGTGCAAGAGTCTGAGTTTACCTACTTAGAAGATTTTGAATATACCCAAGAGCCTATTTTAGAGCACTTAAGACCTAAGTGGAAAACGTTCTTTAATGATACGCCAGCACTGCTGAATATGCTCGATATGCTGAACCTTCAGTTAGATGAAACGAACAATCAGTTTTTGCTTTCGGGTAACCTTAGTTTTAGAAGTTTTGAACAAAGTAGCATACCTGCCGAGCCGATAGCTATTGAGGGTAGTTTGCCTCCAATTGCTGCTAATGCATTTGCCAATTCGTCCCTGTCTACCAAGCCTTTTGTGGTTAAAAACCATAATACAGGCTTAAATGAAGTGATCTTTCAAGACAAGGAGGGCAGTCTTTACTTGGTGGACAAAGACGGAAGCATACTCTGGAAAAAACAGTTGCCCCAGATAAACGGTGAGATTAGGCAGGTAGATTATTACAATAATAAGAAGCTGCAGTACCTTATGTTCTCTGACTCTTTGGTACATATAATAGATAGAAATGGTGATGATTTGGACGGTTTTCCAAAGTTGAATAACCTGCCAATGGCCATCGAAGGCTTCAATGTGGTTGATTACGATAATAGCAAGCGCTACCGATACCTAACTTATAACCGCAGGGGACAGGTGTTTTTGTATAACAAAGAAGCAGACTTGCTTGATGGTTGGAATCCAAAGGCATTTAGAGGTGCCTTAACTCGCTCGCCTTTCCATGTGCGCGTGCTAGGTAAGGATGCTTTTGTAGCAGTTGAAAAAAACAGAAGTATTCATTTATTGAACAGGCGTGGAGAAACTTTTGATGGATTTCCAGTAAATACGAATAGCGTGTTTGCTGGTGATGTATCTTTTAACCAAGGGCCAAATTTTGAAGGCAGCACCATTACCGTAGTATCTGATGAAGGACAATTATTAACCGTGAACCTAGCCGGCAAAAAGGTGCAAGATCTTCAGCTTGTGAAGCCAACTGCCGCCAGCCGTTTTGAGCTGGTTGAGGATAAACTGAAGCGGGACTTTGTCATAGCAAGAACTGATGAAAGCAAGCTAGTAGTATTGGATAATAAAGGAAATGAGAAGTTCGAAGTGCCAGGCTTTATATCGGAAGACTTTGAGCTTAATTACTACAATTATCGCAATGGCCGAGATGTTTATGTACTCTTCGATGCACAAACGGAGCAATGTTGGCTTTACAATGGAAAAGGAGAGTTGTTGTGTTCAGCAATTCCAGCAAGTCATCCGGTGGCGGTACTTTATTTTCAGAATAGCAATGAATACGAAGTGTTTGTTAACTTCGCCAATCAAATGAGTATTTATAAGGTAAGTCGTTAATACACATGCGCTATATTTTTGCTTTAGTTTTTGTTTGCTTTTTCGTTCAATTAAAAGCCCAAGAAAATAACCTGCCGACTTCTTTCAGAACACCAAGGGCGGCAATTGAAAACCATCTCAAATACCTTCAAGAAGAATCCTTTAATGATTTACAAGCTGCTCGGTCGTTGGCTAGGGCTGGTATTCCGCGTACCGAAAGAGCAGATTTAGCCATTGAATTAAAGCAGATCTTTGACGGTAGTGGTCATTACATCGACTTGGAGGATTTACCTGATGATCCCAACTATTTGGATTCTCTTTCGGGCGAACACAAGTATATAATCACAGAAGAGTTTCCTGATTTATATGTTAAAAAGTATGGTAGCACTTGGCTCTATTCAAGCGAATCTGTTGAGAAAATAGAGGAAATTCACAATAAGGTATTTCCTTTTGGCACGAGTAAACTGCTGAAGAAAATAGCGCATAATGAGGAGCATGAGTTTCTTGGCTTATACTATTGGCAGTACGGGGGCATTTTGGCACTGATAATAATTGCCGTAGTGCTTCATAAGTTGTTATCGTTCTTTCTGCGGATTTTCTTTCTAAAGCTATTGGCGAAATACCTACATATTGATGTAGCCAATAAAGTACTTTACCCAGCAGCCAAGCCAATTAGTTTACTGATTGTGGCTGTTGTTATCCGAATATTTTTACCGGTATTACAGTTACCTCCTTATACTGGTGGTGTTTTTATACAGATAGCAGATGCTGCCATTCCGGTTTTTGTTACTATGCTGTTTTATCGCATAGTGGAAATGGCCGAGTTCTATTTTGTAGGGGTAGCACATAGAACAGACAATACGTTAGATGACCACTTGGTGCCAATGATTGCCAAGATTATGCGTGGTTTTGTGGTTGTGGTGGGGTTTGTAGCGGTGCTTAGGAGTTTCAAAGTAGATATTTGGCCTTTGCTTACAGGGCTTTCAATTGGTGGTTTGGCCTTTGCTTTGGCGGCCCAAGATACACTGCGTAACTTCTTTGGTTCGCTTATGATCTTCTTAGATAAGCCTTTTCAAATAGGAGATTGGATAACTTCTGACAAGATTGATGGAACGGTAGAAGAAGTTGGTTTTAGGTCAACAAGAATTAGGACTTTTAGAGATTCTGTGATGTATGTTCCGAACGCAGAAATTGCCAATAAAATGGTAGATAACCACGGTTTGAGGAAATACCGCAGGTTTTCTACAAGGCTATCCATTACCTACGACACGCCTACTAGGTTAATCGAAGTGTTTGTAGATGGAATAAAGAGAATTGTTGAGGAACATCCTTATACCAGAAAGGATTACCATAATATATACCTGAACGACTATGCGGGTAGTGCGCTAGAGATTATGCTTTACATATTCTTTCAAGTGCCAGACTGGAGCAACGAACTTCGCTGTCGACAGGAGGTTATGCTGGAAGTAAATAAATTGGCCGAGCACCTGGGCGTAAGGTTCGCATTCCCAACTCAAACGCTTTTTGTGGAACAAATGCCGGGTCAAAAGTCTTTAACACCTGAGTACGATCAAACTAAAGATCAATTCCAGCTCGAAATGGAGAATTATTTTAAGAACAAAGAAAAGTAAACGTCTATGAAATTTGGTACCAAGGCAGTACATGCCGGAGTGAAGCCAGATCCTTCAACCGGAGCGATTATGACTCCGATCTATCAAACATCTACCTATGTGCAAAGGTCGCCTGGAGACCACAAGGGTTTTGAATATTCACGTACCCAAAACCCTACTAGGTTTGCCCTGCAAGACAGTATTGCGGCATTGGAAAATGCTAAGCATGGGTTGGTTTTTGGCTCTGGTTTGGCGGCTATTGATGCTGTAATAAAACTACTAAAGCCTGGCGATGAGGTGATAAGCGGAAACGACCTTTACGGTGGTACATATCGTATTTTTACCAAGGTTTTCGAAAACTTTGGCATTAAGTTTCACTTTGTGGATATGTCGAATGCCGACAATATCAAGTCGCACATTAATGAAAACACCAAGCTTATTTGGTTAGAAACACCAACCAACCCAATGATGTCCATTATCGATATTAAGGCGGTTGCTAAGCTTGCCAAAGAGCAGAAGATATTACTAGGAGTAGACAATACGTTTGCTTCTCCGGCCTTGCAAAACCCAATGGATTTGGGTGCTGACTTTGTAATGCACTCAGTAACCAAGTACCTCGGTGGTCATTCGGATGTGGTAATGGGAGCGTTGGCTATGGATGATGATACGCTTTACGAACGATTGGCATTTATACAAAACTCTTGTGGTGCTGTAGCTGGCCCTCAAGATTGCTTTTTGGTTTTGAGAGGTATTAAAACCCTAGGTATTCGCATGGAGCGACACTGCGAAAACGGTGAGAAAGTAGCCAATTACCTGGCTAATCATCCAAAGGTAAAAGATGTGTACTGGCCTGGTTTTGAAAGCCATCCAAACCACCACATTGCAAAGGCGCAAATGAAAGGTTTTGGAGGAATGATTTCCTTTACTTTCCATGAGGATGATATGCAGCTTTCGTTCCGCGTAATGGAGAAACTCAAGCTTTTTGCTTTGGCTGAATCTTTAGGAGGTGTAGAGTCTTTGGCCAATCACCCGGCAACCATGACGCATGGTGCTATTCCAAGAGAGGAGCGAATGAAAGTTGGCTTGCTCGATTCTTTGATTCGCCTAAGTGTGGGGATTGAAGATGCAGATGACCTGATAGCTGATTTGGAGCAAGCCTTAGCTTAAATCAGTACTCAACATTAAGATATGAAACCCCAGCTTGCTGGGGTTTTTGTGTTTATGAGGTTGCTTGCCTTTTTTCGCAAGCTTCTGTAAAGCTTTACACTCGGGTAATATTCAAGCAATAGTTTCTGCGCTACTTGTTAGTGATTTTCAGTCCTCTCCCGAAACGAAAATTAAAATGACTAGCGTAAAAGAATTAGCCGAACAGATCAGGCAATCTGATCAGCGGGCTTTTAATAAACTTTTCGATTTACTTTGGGAGCCAATGTTTGGCTATGCGGCCTCATTGATTCAAGATGAAACAGCCGCTCAGGACTTACAGCAGGAGGTTTGGATAGATTATTGGAAACGAAGGGAGAATATTCAGACCGATAATATTAAAGCTTACTTGTATAAGGCCATGCGCTATAAATGCTACAACTATTTGCGCAATAACAAGATTCCCGATGCACACTTGGAGTTGGCCGAAACTATAGGGGTGGAGCCGGCAATATCTGCCAATGCCGATGTACTCGACCTTAATTTCAGGATAGATAAAATTTTAGCTTCCTTACCACAGCGTTGTCAAGAGATATTTTTGCTGAGCCGAATAAATGAGTTGAGCAACAAAGAAATTTCTCAAACCCTCAATATCTCTCAGCGCACTGTCGAAAATCAAATTTCTTTAGCACTGCGCAGGCTGAAAAAGGACTTGGAGATCATTCGAATGTTCCTTTGCCTTTAACCCGCAGTTATCAAAAGATTAACAGAAATCAGCACACATTAAGTAACGGTTACCCTTCACTTTTTGAATGTGAGTAGCATGTGAGAGATGGTATTTCTATGTGAGAGGACCATTAACACATGAACGAAAAGAAGTTAAATCAGCTGTTTGAAGATTATTTAAATGGCACCATTTCTCCAGAAGATGAGCGTTTGCTCGAGAGCTTTGATGCAAAAGTACTGGCTGAGAACTTGGATAAGTATACTCACGCAGAAAGGGCCAAAGAACGTGTTAGCAGCAAGCTAAACACAGCGGTTGGTAGAAGTACCAAAACTCGCAAATTATGGGCGTACACCGTACGAGTGGCAGCAGCCATAAGTGTATTCTTTGCCTTCAAGTTCATCTTCTTACAGCCTACAAGCATGGGTGTAGTAGAAGAGCCTGCCCTTGTTTGGGTAGAGCGTAAAACCGATTGGGGCGAAAAGCTCAACCTCATTTTAGCCGATGGAACACAAATAAAGCTCAACTCGGGTAGTTCCATTCGTTTCCCTAAAGCTTTTACTGCAGACGAAAGGCGAATAGAGCTTTCTGGTGAAGCATTTTTTGATGTAGCAAGAGATGAGTCCAAGCCTTTCATTATTCAGTCGGATCAAGTAGAGACTAAGGTGTTGGGCACCTCTTTTAATGTACAAGCTTATGAAGATCAGCGCCATATTTCAGTTTCAGTGCTTACTGGTCGAGTAGAAGTAGCCTCGTTAGAAAATAAGGTTTTTCTATCTCCTCATGAGCAAGGCGTTTACCACAGATCGAAAGGAAATGTAACCAAGGGCAGGGTAGATATAGAGAAGATATTGCTCTGGAAAGACGGTATTATTCACTTTGAAGATGCCACGTTTGGCGAGGTGAAAAGTGTACTCGAAAGATGGTACGGAGTGAACATATCATTTGCTAGCAAGGAACTGGCGCAATGCCACCTAACCGCTACTTATGCCAACGAATCATTAGAGACAATTTTGGGCAGTATTGTTTATGCCAAAAAGGGCATGCAGTACCGCATGGATGATCAGAAAACCATCATTTTCTCAGGAAAATGTACCGATAACTGAAACTCAAACAACTAATCATAAACTATAGACAATCAAGTGTTTAAACCTAATCAAAAACTAATCAAACTTTCTGTTTAACTATGAATTCAACCATCAAAAAACAGTTTACAAAACTGTCAATTAGAACGCTATGTTGCGTTGCGATTATGGTCCTGATCAATCCGTATTGGGCCATGGCTGCATCGTGGCAAAAGCTGGAAAACTACAGCGTAGATCTTTCCTTAAGAGAGGCTTCCATTGTGGATGTAATCAAGGAGATAGAAGTTCAGACTACTTTTAAGTTTGTATACGACCGAAAGGTGTCAAAACTGGACAATTCATTCAGCATTAAGAATGAAGATATTTCGCTTAGAACTGTACTTGAACTAATGGCTAAAGAGGCAAACTTGTCTTTTAAGCGCATTAGTAATACCATATCTGTTGGTTTGGAAGAGCAAGCCGCAGAGCCTGTTGTGGAGATTAAAACGACTGCCATTACGGGTACCGTGCTAGATCAGGATGGCGTAACGCTACCAGGTGCTTCAGTAAGAGAAAAAGGAACTGCAAATGGCGCTATTACCGATGCTGACGGCAAGTTTAACCTTGATGTGAGCGATGATGCCGTTTTGGTGGTTTCATACATTGGCTATGTTACGCAAGAGGTTGCGGTAAATGGTCAAACGCAACTTACTATCAACATGCAACTCGATAGCAATCAGCTTGACGATGTAGTAGTAGTAGGTTACGGTATTCAGAAACGTGCCGATGTTACCGGTTCAATTTCATCGGTAAAAGAAGGTGAGTTTAACCAAGGGGTGGTTTCTAACCCGGGCCAGCTTTTGCAAGGTAAAGTTGCAGGCGTTAATGTTTCAATGGTTAGCGGTGAGCCGGGTGCTTCACAGAACGTAATTATTCGTGGTATTGGTAGTTTAAGGTCGGGTACAACGCCACTTTATGTAGTAGATGGTTTTGTGTTGGATAACAGTCAAACTGGTGTTGCATCAAACCCATTAAACTTTATTAATCCGAATGATATCGCTTCTATAGATGTGTTGAAGGATGCTTCTGCCGCGGCTATTTACGGTGCAAGAGGTGCCAATGGAGTAATTGTAATCACCACTAAAAAAGGTACATCAAGCCAAGGAAACCAAATAAACCTAGATGTCTCTACTGCCATATCTAATATGAGCAAGAAGATAGATGTTTTCAGTGCTGACGAATTCAGACAGCAAGTAGTAAATGAAGGTGGTACTCTTTACGATGCTGGCGGAAATACAGACTGGCAGGATGAGCTTACAAGAACAGCCATTTCAAACAAGATCAACCTTTCAATGAGCGGTGCTAACCAAGGCCTGTTCTCTTACTATGGTTCTGTTGGGGTTGATGACCAAGAAGGTATTTTGGATGACAGTGACTTGAAAATTTACTCTACTCGTCTCAATTTGAACCAAAAGGCCATTGATGGCAGATTGAATGTTGACTTGAATATTAACGGAACTAGAACGGAAAACCACAGACCAGACGCAAATGCAATGGTGGTGGATATGCTTCAGTTAAATCCAACACTTCCGATTTATGCCAATGGTGAGCCAACCAGAATTGACGATATGCTTAATCCGGTGGTGAGAAACCAACTGTACACTGACGAAGCTATCAACAACCGAATTATTGCTAAGATCTCACCTTCAATTGAAATACTTGAAGGCCTTACTTACAAGCTTGATTTGGGTGTGGATTATTCGGCAACCGATAGAGATATTCAGTGGATGCCTTATGCACTTTTGGAAGGGTATGAAAACGGTACGCTAACTACGGTTACTACGGCCAACCAAAATACGCTAGTTGAAAATACGCTGACTTATAAGTTCGGAGTTGATAAGCACGATTTTACTGTTTTGGCGGGGCATTCTTACCAAAAAACATTGCTTACACAAAAGAGCATAAGCATGGAAGGATTTGCTGATAATGGCGTGGAGCCGCGCTACCAGGATCAAATCAGTAGTGCAGAATTTCCAACGACACTTTCTTCCTTCGCGGTAAGAAACGAGCTACAGTCTTTCCTAGCTAGGGTACAATACAGCTATGGCGATAAGTATTTGGCAACGGTTACTATGCGTGCCGATGGTTCATCAAAGTTTGGTGAAAACAACAAGTACGGGTATTTCCCTTCAGTTGCTTTGGGTTGGAATATTATTAAGGAAGACTTTATGGCTACCACAAGCCTAAACAACCTTAAGCTTCGTATGAGCTGGGGGCAAACTGGTAACCAAGAGATTCCTTCAAAAATCACGCAATCGAGCTATACCGATAGTAAATCAGAAAACGATACGTATCCGTTGGACCCAGATGCTACCACACTAGATGGTTACCCATACGGTACTATTTACACACGTTTGGCCAACCCTGATATTCAGTGGGAGGTGTCAACACAAACTAACATCGGTTTAGACTTCGGCTTTATGGAGAACAAGCTAACTGGTACGTTAGACGTGTTTAGAAAGGTTTCTGAGAACATTTTGTTAGAGGTGGTGCCTGCCGATCCAATTCAGCCAACGGCTACTTACTGGACGAATATTCCTGAAATGGAAATCAGAAATACAGGTGTGGAATTGACTTTGGACTATGCGGCTGAAATTTCAAATGACTTCTCCTTCAATATTGGCGGTAACGTTTCTAGCATTAAAAACGAAGTAGCCAACTCTCCATACGCAGTTTTAACCACTGGTGCTGCACAAGGAGCGGGGCAAACGGGTGCTACTATTAACGGTTACATCAACGGTGAGCCTATTGGGGCTTTCTACATGAAGGAGTTCATTGGTATTGGCGCTGACGGACTGAATGAGTTCAGGGACATTAATGGTGATGGAGAGATTTTGGATGATGACAGAAGTGTAGTAGGCAGTGCTTTGCCAAAAATGCTTTATGGTTTCCACCTAAACTTCAGGTATAAAAACTTCGATTTAGGTACCAACTTCAACGGTGTTTCAGGAAACAAGATCTTCAATCACACGGCACTTTCAATCTTTAATAAAGGAAGGCTTACTTCTTCTTTCAATACCACCGATTTTGCTACAGAATACCCTAATGAGTCGATTACCAACTCAAACGAGGTGTCTACTAGATACCTAGAAGACGGTTCATTCCTTCGCTTAAACAATGCCACTTTGGGCTATAACTTTAAGTTGAACGAAAGCGGTGCACTAAGCTGGATTCGCAACGTGCGATTTACTGTAACAGGTCAAAACCTGTTTGTAATAACCAACTACACTGGCCACAACCCTGAGGTAAACACTGGTAGCTCACTTGGTGGCGTACAAACTTTCGGTGTTGACAGATTTACTTACCCAACTCCAAGAACGGTTGTTTTTGGCCTTAACGTAACATTCTAACTACTATCAAAAATATCATCATGAAAAGCAGAATTCTTATTTTCCTTCTGGCGATCAACCTTGTGAATTGGGGTTGTACCGATCTTGAAGAAGAGGTTTTGGATGAATCTTTAACAGGAAGTGGGCAGGCCGAAGCCATTAGTGGTGCCATAGCACCGGCCTACGGGCAGGTTTCTTGGACCTGGAGACATACAAACTACTATGGTTTGCAACTAATTGCTGCTGATGAGGCCATTTTGCCTTATCGTGGCGGAACTGACTGGTTTGACGGTGGTAAATTCTTGGCCACGCACCAGCACTTAATCACACCAAGTAACGATTTGGTGGGTAGTTCTTGGAATGAATTGACAAAGAACGTTTCGCGTGCTTTAACAGCCATTGAGGTATTAACCCCAATGGCTAATGATGGCAATCAGGAAGCCGCTGGCGCCCTTTACGAAATGAAAGCTTTGAGAGGTTATTTGAACATGTTGATGCTTGATAGCTGGGGCTTGATCTTTAAAAAGGAGAACTCTAGCCAGCAATCTGAAATTTTGAGAGGACAAGAGGCGATAGATTACATGGAGGCTGAGTTACTTGAAGTAGTTGATGTGATCAATGATGACAAAGGCCCGGGTAGATTGACAAAATCTGCTGTACAAGGCTTTTTAGCAAGATTGTACCTCAATGCACCAGTTTACCGCGATCCATACGGTACACCTAGCTTTTCTACCGAAGAAATGAACAAGGTGATTCAGTACTGCGATGCGATTATTAGCTCAGGTAAATTCGGTTTTTCACCAGAATACTTCGATCTGTTCAATGACGATAATAACAGTAATCAAGAGTTGATTTTTGCACTTGATCAGCGTGGCGTTTTAAACAGAGAGCACAGCCGTTGGGCGTACTGGTCAATTGCGGGCTCTATGTTCCCAAGACCTGAGTTTCCGAGTGCAGATGGTACAGATGGCCCTGCTTTCACTTCCGACTTTATCGAAACATGGATTGACGCTTACGGTAGTGTTGATCCGGCAGAGGCTGATGCCAGATTTTACCAACGCAAGGCAGACGTACCTGCCGACCTTCAAGACCTAACAGGACTTTCTCCATTGAATGATGAAGATCACTATTACTGTGTTACGGCAGAAGAGTTTGAGATTGATAGAGGTGTGCTTCGCGGTGTGCCATGGGGTCCAAGAAAGGGTACTGATGGTGCTTTCTTGACTTGTGATGACGGTAGAACTAGAATTTATCCTGTAAAGCAAATCAAGGGTAATGGCCCAGATAAGGATGTGGATTATGTAAACCACACCATGCAGGTGGACTTTACCAATGAGGGTAGAGCGCACAAAGCTGGCTACAGAGCATCTAAGTACCAGTTTAGCCATACTTCGCCAAATGGTAACAACTACAGTAGTGTAGACTTGGTAATGATGAGACTGGCTGAGATTTACCTAATGAGAGCAGAGGCTAAGTTGAGAAATGGCGACAATGCCGGAGCTCTTGCCGATGTAAACGCTGTGAGAACATCGAGAACCGCACGCCCTAGCCAAACGCCTGCAGCACTTGCTAGCATCGATTTGGATATACTTTTCCGTGAGCGTGGTTTTGAGTTGTACTGGGAAGGTTTTAGAAGGGGTGATCAGATTAGATTTGGTAAGTACGAAGACAGCTGGACTGAGAAAACAGATACAGACGTACATCACAGGTTGTTCCCAATTCCGCAAAGCGCCATTGATGGAGCTTCGAGTGTTGAAGGTTATTTAATCCAAAATGAAGGCTACTAATTAGTAGGTTTTGAAAAATCAGATAATGAAGGCGGCCTATGGTCGCCTTCAGTTTATCCAAACAAAAACTTATGAAAAATACATATATCAAAGCATTGTTAGCTACGGCTGCATTTGGCTTGTTTGCTTGTAATGCAGAGCAACAAACGGATAATTCCAAGCCTGAGAGGCAAGAAGCTGCTGCACCAAACATTATTTTGCTTATTGGCGATGGCATGGGAGTTCCACAGGTTTCTACGGCCTATTATTTTGGCGATGAGCAGTCTAACTTCTCTGAATTCAAACACATTGGTTTACATAGAACTGCTGATGTTACCCACAAGGTAACCGACTCGGCAGCAGGAGCCACGGCTTTTTCTACTGGTGAAAAGACCTATAAACGAGCCATTGGCGTTGGTGCAGACTCTCTTTCAAGAGAAACAATTTTGGAGTACCTACAAACTAAAGGCTATAAAACAGGCCTTATCAGCCTCACTACAATTACCCATGCCACACCTGCGGCTTTCTATGCGCATGTAACTGATAGGGACATGCACGAGGAGATTGCATTTCAACTGTCAGAGGCGAATGTCGATTTTGTTGCCGGTGGCGGAAGAAACTTCTTTGGTAAAAGGTCTGACGGTAAGAATCTTTACAAATCGTTTTTGGGCAAAGGGTATCATTTAGATACTGTTGCTCTTTCTACCCCTGAGTTCGATAAGAAGAACATATTCTTATTGGCTGATGAAAGTATGCCTGCCAAGATTGAAGGTAGGGGAGAGTTTCTAACTGAGGCTACTACAAATGCCCTAAGCTATTTCAGCAATAATGAATCGCCCTTCTTTATGATGATCGAAGAGTCCTATATCGATTGGGGAGGGCATGATACCAACAAGGAAATGCTGATTTCGGAAGTAGAGGAAATGGACAAAACATTGGGCTTGGTGCTGGACTTTGTAAAGAAGAATCCAAATACACTTTTGGTGGTCACTGCAGACCATGAAACAGGCGGAGTGAGCCTAGGGAAATACCTGACAAAAGATCCTAAAACTGGTAGAATGAAAGAAGACCCAACGCAAACCGAAGTTTATTTTGATACCGACCAACATACGGCCGAACTAATACCGGTTTTTGCCAAAGGTGTTGGAGCTGAAAACTTTCAAGGTATTTATGAAAATAATGAGATATACCATAAGATTAGAATGGTAGTAGACGAAAAGTAGGCAAATACCTTAAATATTTAGATTCATGCGGGCCTCGCTTCTATATACAGGAGTGAGGTTTTTTTATTACTTCAGGTTTTCACCACCCATTTTCTACAGTTCATCCACTATTTGTGCCACTTGAGAAAAATATTCTCTTTTTTTTATGGTCTAGAGTAAACCTTTTCCGAACTTTGACGTCAAATAAAGCAAACGAACAAAATATTGTTCTGAATAAGTAACATTTGGTTAACGTAAACACAACATTTACTCAAAAACAACATTACGGTCATGGGAAAAGATTTTAAAAAGCCAAGAAAAGTGTCAGCGATAGTCGCATGTGCACTTGCCTTAATCGTCACATTTACAGCGGGTTTGAACTCGTATGGTGAAACTGAAATGGATAGTCCACTTGCTGTGGAATTTGATGCCGCAGTAGCGCGAGCATATACTGATGTAGTAAAAGAAGAAGCTTTCGACTTTGAGTTAGATCAGCCTCAGGTAATTAAGATTTACAATGCACAAGATGAGCTGGTAAAAATGATCTCTTTAAGAGGAAACGAAACTATTGAGGATGAGCAAACTCAAATGCTTTACAACAGAGCAAAATTTCTTACTTCTTACGAAAACACGTCTATTTACAGATTGTTAAACTAATCAGGTTAAAATATCAACATGAAAAGGGGCTTATGCCCCTTTTTTTATTTCAACAGTAGAATATTCTACGGACAGAAATCGATTACACAAAAATCATTTTTAAGTATATTTTGATTATTTCTGCTCAACCAAAATAATATTTGCTTTAAATCTGTTTAATCGGTATATTAATTGAAGTTATAAATCAAACTCCTAACAATATGAAAGTGAATAAAGAATATGTGTTGGGACTTATGGTTGTCTTAGTCTCAATTATCGCATTTGGTGCTTCGGTTAACTACCATTATACCGATGAAGTACTGGGGGATGAGCAAATAATTGATAAGTCGGTTTTAGACAGGGCTTACAATGATGTTGTTGATTCAGAGGACAGTGAATGGTTAATCCCGTTGGATAAGATCATTAAAGTGTTTGACGAAAATGATGAACTGATAGATACTAGAATTCTATCTCCTGATGAGTTACCGGATCAAGAGTTTTCCATACTCCTCAATCAGGCGTCATTTATGGCAGAATATAACAACAGCCGAATATACAGGGTTGTTAAGTAGTTTTAGTATAATAAAAATTGGTAGGGAGCTTTAGGCTCCCTTTTTTATTCCATTCATGTAAAAAGCACTTCGCTTTTTCAGGGTTAAGGCTAGTCTTCTTATTTTTTCATTCGGTTTGATGCATTCAAACCTTAAACCAAAAAACTTAACTATGATAACTAAGAGAACTTCGCTTTGGAGAGTAGTGGGGTGTTTGGCATTGCTATTAATGCTTGGCCTTAACGATTCTGAAGCGCAAAGGAGAAATAGAAGGAATAATACGCCTTCTCAACCAGCTCCAGATCCAAAAGCCACCGTTTACAATGATATAGAGTGGCGATTAGTCGGGCCATTTAGAGGTGGTAGATCGGGAACAGTTGCTGGTGTTGTGGGCAATCCAGACGTTTTCTATATGGGCGCCACAGGTGGCGGTGTATGGAAAACCGAAAATGGTGGTACCACATGGAAGAACATTTCTGATGGCTACTTTGGCGGCTCTATTGGAGCGGTATCCGTTAGCCGATCTAACCCAGACGTAATCTACGTTGGCCAAGGTGAGCAAACCGTGCGTGGTAACGTTTCATCAGGTTTTGAAGGCATGTGGAAATCTACTGATGGTGGCGAAACCTGGAAAAACATTGGTTTGAATGACGCCATGCACGTAGGTAGAATCAAAATTCACCCAGAAAACCCTGATGTTGCTTGGGCAGCCGTAATGGGAGACCTGTTTAAGTCGAGCGAGACGAGAGGTGTTTATAAAACGACCGATGGTGGTAACACTTGGAAAAAAGTCCTTTTCGCCAATGCTGATGCTGGTGCTGTTGATGTTACTTTAGACCCTAGTAACCCGAACACCATGTTTGCCAGTACTTGGAGGGTAAGAAGAACGCCATACAGCCTAACTTCAGGTGGAGAAGGTTCAGCCATGTGGAAGTCTACCGATGGTGGTGAAACATGGACAAATATTATGAGTAACCAAGGCCTGCCTGAAGGCCCGATTGGTATTATTGGTGTTTCTATTTCTGAGGCTAACCCAGATGTAGTTTATGCAATTATAGAGGCTAATGAAGGTGGTGTTTACCGATCGAACAACGGAGGAAGAACTTGGAGTTATGTGAACTCTGATCGTTCGCTTCGTCAGAGAGCTTGGTACTACTCTAGAATTTATGCCGATACCCAAGACGAGAATAAAGTATATGTTATGAATGTTGGATACCACACATCTTACGATGGTGGAAAAACATTCGACAGAAGAAATGCCCCTCATGGTGACCACCACGATTTGTGGATTGCGCCAGAAGACAACCAGAGATTGGTAATTGCCGATGATGGCGGTGCTCAGGTATCTTACGATGGTGGCGACTCATGGTCTACTATGATGAACCAGCCTACAGCACAGTTCTATCGTGTTACCACAGACAATGCTTTCCCTTACAGAATTTATGGTGCTCAGCAGGATAACTCTACGGTAAGAATCAACCACAGATCTTTTGGTTTTGCCATTACTGAAGGTGAGTGGGAGTCTACCGCAGGAGGGGAATCTGCACACTTAGCTCCAGATCCTAATAATCCAGATATTGTTTATGGTGGTAGCTATGGTGGTTTGCTTACACGAGTTGACCATGACAAAGGTATTAGCCGAAATGTAAATGCATGGCCAGATAACCCAATGGGGCATGGTGCAGAAGATTATAAGTACCGTTTTCAGTGGAACTTCCCAATTTTCTTCTCTCCACATGATGCGAATAAACTATATACCACATCTAATCATGTGCATGTTTCAACCAACGAAGGTCAGTCTTGGGAAGTAATTAGCCCAGATTTGACACGCGCTGAGCCAGACAAACTAGGTAAATCTGGTGGGCCTATTACTTATGACGATACGTCTGTTGAGTATTATGCCACGGTGTTCGCAGCTACAGAATCACCTTACGAGAAAGATTTGATTTGGGCTGGTTCTGATGATGGATTGATTCACGTAACTAAAGATGGTGGTGATAATTGGGAGAATGTTACGCCAGAGAGCTTCCCTAAGTATTTAATGATTAACAGTATTGATGCTGATCCGTTTACGCCAGGTGGTGCATACATTGCTGGTACGCAGTACAAATTGGGCGACTATCAGCCGTACTTGTTCAAAACAAAAGACTACGGTAAAACTTGGACAAAGATCACTACCGGAATTCCTGATACGTATTTTACGCGTGTAGTAAGAGCCGACCCTGAAAGAGAAGGCTTGCTTTACGCAGGTACTGAGCGTGGAATGTTCATCTCATTTGATGACGGTGCGAGCTGGAAACCTTTCCAAATGAACCTACCAGTTGTTCCGGTTACAGATTTGACCATTAAAGAGAACAACCTGATTGCAGCTACGCAAGGTAGAAGTTTCTGGATGATTGATGATTTGACGATTCTTCATCAGCTTTCTGACGAAGTGACTAGCAGCGATGCTTACGTGTTCAAGCCAATGGATGCTTACCGCTTAGGCGGTGGTGGTGGCCGTTGGGGCAGAGGCGGTGGAGGCGGTAGTGCCGACTTGCTTTACGGTAAGAATAAACCAGCTGGCCCAGTGATTTACTACTTCATGAAAGAAGCACCAGCCAAAGGAACAAAGGCCACTATCGAGATTTACGATAAGAATGGCGAACTATTCAAATCGTACCCAATTAAGCCAACTAAAGGCTTGAATTCTTTCAACTGGGATATGAGAGCAGAAAATGCTGAAGGCTTTGATGGTTTGATCATGTGGTCTGCTTCTTTGCGTGGCCCAGGTCCGGTTGCACCAACGGGAACTTATTCGGCTAAGCTAAAGCTAGGAGAGCAAGAGCTTGAAACTTCTTTCAACTTGATTAAAGACCCTCGTTACCCATCAACTGATGCTGATATTCAAGCACAGTATGATTTCTTGATCAAAGTAAGAGACAAAGTAACAGAGGCGCATCAGGCGATTAAGGATGTTCGAGAGGCGAGAACGCAAATGGATGATTTACTTGCGAAAATCAAGGATGATGAGCGTTATGCCGAAGTGGTAGAAGAAGGAAAGGCGTTAATGGAAAAAATGACGGCAGTAGAAGAAGCCTTGTATCAGACTAAGAATCAGTCAGGTCAAGATCCTTTGAACTTCCCAATTCGATTGAACAACAAACTTGCGGCACTTATGGGCGTTGCAGGCAGTGGCGAATGGAGACCAACCAAGCAGTCGGAAGATGTGAGAGTAGAACTAACCAAGCAAGTAGATGCAGAGTTAGCCACGCTAAAAGGTATTATGGAGAATGACTTGCCAGCATTTAATCAACTGGTAAAGCAAAAGTCTGTTGATGCCATTATCATTAAAGAAAGAAAAGATAAATAACTATCAACTAACCTAAGTAAAAAGCCCGTTTCTAGTGAAATGGGCTTTTTTATGTGCTTTTGATTCGTGTTGACTATGCTCTAATTAAAGGTAAAGTAGAGCAACGTAGAAGGCCGCTCAGTTTAGAGGTTTCGGCATATTTTACTTTTATGCATTGGATATTGCGACTTTCAAGCGCATCTATAAGTGTGGTGAAGCCTTCTTCTACCAATACTTTTTTAGGGCTCACAGAAAATACATTTGGGAACATGCGATTCATTTGCTGTTGGTTAACCTTTATAAGGTTTTCCTCTCCAAAAAGGTCGTAAATAGATTGAGGTTTGTCCTGAAAACCATCTTCATAAATAATAGCGTATTTGTCGCCTACTGGCTGAAAGGCGCAGTCTAAGTGCAGAATGTTTTTCTTAGGGTCATCGCTTACCACTACATTCAGTCCAATAACTTGTTTATCGAGAAATGTAGCTTTTAAGAATTCGAAACCAGCTTGGTTTGTCCTTTTGCTAATTCCGACAAACACATGGTCTTGGTGTACTAAAACGTCACCACCTTCAATAGTTGCACCTTCGGGCACTTCAATAATAGAATCTGGGTCAAGCTGATCGAGCACATGCTGAATGCCTTCAATTTCCGCCTTGCGCACAGGTTCTTTCATATTGGCCACCACAAACTTGTCGTCAATTACAAAGCCTATGTCTCGCGTAAAAATCTGCTTTTGATTAGGCATGTTCTTTGGCCTAAATACAGTTACACCTTCAGCTTTAAGTGCTGCTTCAACAGTAGCAATTTCTGCAATTACATCATCTTCGGTTGGGTAGGTGCCTTCTTCTTTGTGCATTTTAGCCACCGGGTTAATGTCGTAAGGCTTACCCTGATCGGTACCTATTCCCAGTACTACTGCTTTTAACTCATTTGTTTCGTTGGCGATATGAAGATAAATTTTACTCAATTGGCTAGTTTTTAAGTATTAAATATAAGGTGTTCGTTTAGTTAAGAAAATCAGAACATTATGCTAAACAAGTTATTCTGTAGTTGGTTCAGCCACAACTGTTTTGTCCTTTTCTGGATTCGGTAACGAGCTGTTATCCGTTTTCTGCAATACCCTAAACACCAAAAAGAAGCAAATAGCTGAGAAAACTGCGCCAAGTGCAAAAGCGGCACCAGGGAAGTAATGCTCGGTGCTTCCGCCCCCCTCAGTAAAGTAAAAGAAGGTTTCGGTCATAATGATCGGACCAAAGATCGCGGCCAAACTCATTAGACTCGTTAGTCCTCCTTGCAGCTCTCCTTGTTCGTTATTTGGCAATTGTGATGACATAATGCCTTGAATGGTTGGTGTGGCCAAACCGCCCAATACGTAGACCGCTAAAAAAGTGTAAAGCATCCAAACTTCTTTGGTTATTGAGAAGAGTATCAAGCCCAGCATATTGAAGAAAAGCCCTAAATATGCTGTTTTTTTAACGCCTAGTTTTTTTGTAGCTACACCAATAAGTCCTCCTTGAACTGCTGCTACCATTACCCCAACAACCGCTAATGATACGCCAATGTCTTTTGGCTCCCAATCGAACACTTCGGCACCAAAGTAAGACCAGTTGGTTTGCACCGAATGCCCCGCAATGTAAATGAAGAAGAATGCCGTAGCCAAGCCTAAAATAATAGGGTTTCTTTTGAGTTGGCTCAGTGAGCCAATCGGGTTGGCGCGCTTCCAGCTAAATGGTCTCCTTTCATGTTTAGAAAGTGACTCTGGGAGCACAAACAATCCGTACAGAAAGTTGACCAATGTTAAACCACCGGCTACAAAGAAAGGCACGCGCAAACCAAATTCACCCAGCAAACCTCCTATGGCCGGACCAATGATAAAGCCCAAGGCAAATGCCGCACCTAGTAAACCAAAGTTCTTTGCTCGTTTTTCTGGCGGGCTTACATCAGCAATGTAAGCAGAAGCGGTGGTGAAACTGGCGCCACAAATACCAGCAATTATTCTACCTAAAAACAACAGGGAGATGGTAGGAGCAAGGGCCAAGAACATATAGTCAATGCTCAAGCCTATTAACGAAATAAGGATTACGGGTCTTCTGCCGTATTTATCGCTCAAGCCACCAAGAATAGGTGAGAAGATGAATTGCATTACGGCATATACTGTAACCAGTCGGCCACCTACACGAGCAGCTTCGCCATAAGTGAGGCCACCGAGCTCTTTAAATAGGTCTGGAAATATTGGGATTACGATACCCAAACCTATAATGTCGATTAAAACGGTAATGAAGATAAAACCTAAGGCAGGAGTTCTTTTTGACATGGAGTAGTTTTTGAACCTCGAAATGTACGAAGTTCTGAGGCCTTATTAAACAATATTCACTTCTGGTGTAAGCTCAATGCCAAATTTGGTAGCTACCGAGGCTTGAATCTTAAAAGCCAGTGCTTTAATGTCGGCACCCTTGCCTCCACCATAATTTACCAGCACCAAAGGTTGGTTCTTATGCACGCCAATTTGCCCAAAAGTCTTGCCTTTCCATCCGTCTTGATCGATTAACCAGGCGGCCGGAATTTTAACCTTGTTATCTGGTAGTGGATAGCCTGGAATACTAGGGAACTCGGCTCTTAAACCTTCGAAGTCAATTTTGTCAACTTCTGGGTTTTTAAAAAAGCTTCCAGAATTGCCAATTTCCTTAGGGTCGGGGAGTTTAGTCTGACGAATGTGAATGACCGCATCGCTAACCGCTTTTATGCTCAATTCTGTAACGCCCATGTCCTCCAATGTTTGTGCAATTGCTCCGTATGAAGTATTAAAATCCGGTGTCTTTTTTAATTTAAAGCAACCAGAAGTAATCACATATTTGCCTTTGAGCGACTTTTTGAAAACACTTTCTCTATAGCCGAATTGACAATCTTCTTTATTGAAAGTATGGATTTCACCTGTAGCAATTTCCATGGCCTTTAAGTGATCGAAAACCTGAATAATCTCCACACCATAAGCACCAATATTTTGCATAGGGGCAGCGCCCACAGTGCCTGGAATAAGCGATAGATTTTCCACGCCAGCCCAGTTATTCGCAATACAATGCATTACAAACTGGTGCCAGTTTTCACCAGCCTGCGCTTCTACATAAAAGTGCTCTGCGTCTTCTTGAATAACGTCTATTCCTTTCAACTCATTCTTTAACACCAGGCCATCATAGTCTTTGGTGAATAGCAAGTTGCTACCACCTCCAAGTATTAAAATCGGCTGATTTTTAGCTAGTTGAAGGCCTTCTTTTAAAGTTTCTAAACTTTTGAATCTGGCAAAAGATTTTGCCTTTACATCTAAACCAAAAGTGTTGTAAGGTTGTAAGGAATAGTCCGTTAGGAATTCACTCATTATTGATCGAGTAGTCTTCTGTGGTAATTAATTTGGCCTAGGTGATAATTCAGATGCCCGTAAAGATGAATCAGGAAATACTCCGTAGACATTTCCGAGCCAAACACATTTATAGGGTAAGTCTCTTGAAGTTGCTCCGGAGTAAGTTCTGCCAATGTTTCGAGCACCACCTTTCGGGTTGTTTTTACTTCATCAACTAGCTCTGAACGTTTTATATCTTTTAGGTTGAACTCATCGTCTCTTCTTCTAATATAGCCTGAGTTGCCTAATACGGCAGCCACAAAGTGCCTCAGGTTACCGCATAGGTGGAGACAGAGGTTACCTCCCGTATTAGCAATTTCACCTTCTATTTTCCAAAGGTTTTCTTCTTTCTTGTAAGCCTTAACCTCGTCTAAAAGTCGGGTTAAATCTCTTTTGAATAACTCTGATAGTCCTTCTGTAGACAAACTCATAACTTCAAATCTTGTTGTATTGCATCAATCTTAGCTTCTAACGAAGCTTTTACATTATCGTAGTCAGCTTTAGAGGAGAGTCTTGAATTGACGCTAATGTAAAACTTGATTTTCGGTTCTGTACCAGACGGTCTAGCAGAAATTTTCGATCCATCGGCCGTAACAAACTGCAGTACGTTCGATTTAGGAAGGTTTATTTTACTTTTTGTGCCGCTGGTTAAGTCTGTACTTTCAGAGCTGTTGTAATCGTAAAGATGGGTTACTGGGCTGCCAGTTATGGTTTTAGGAGGATCGGCTCTAAATCCAGCCATCATATCCTGAATTTCTTGGGCTCCTTGCATCCCTTTTTTGGTAATAGAAATAAGTTTTTCCAAGAAGAAACCGTACTGCGCATAAATTTCTGCCAGTAGATCGAACACAGAAAGGCCTTGGTTCTTAGCCCAGGCTGTCATTTCGGCTAACATGGCGCACGAGGCAATGGCGTCCTTATCGCGAACAAAATCGCTGATCATATAACCGTAGCTTTCTTCGCCACCACCAATAAACTCTTTCTCACCTTCGGTAGCCTTAATGTGTGCCGCTATAAATTTAAAGCCAGTTAAAGTACTTGGGCAGTCTACACCAAAGCTTTCGGCCATTTTATCTAAAATGTCACTGGTTACAATGGTTTTTACAATCATTTGTTTACCAGTGAGTTTGCCGTTTTCTTCCCACTTTTTAAGTAAGAAGTAGATAAGAAGTGTGGCTGCTTGGTTTCCATTCAATAGTTCAAACTCGCCATGCTTGTTTTTAGCAGCAATACCTACACGGTCGGCATCCGGATCGGTTGCCATAATCAAGTCGGCATCAATTTCTTTGGCTTTATTAAGTGCCATGGTCATGGCTTCTTTCTCCTCTGGGTTAGGATAAACCACCGTTGGGAAGTTGCCGTTTGGTTCGGCCTGCTCTTCAACAACCGTTACATTTTTAAAGCCTTTTCTGTCCAATACTTCTGGCACAAGGGTAATAGAAGTACCATGAATAGGAGAGAAGACAATTTTAAGGTCGCTTTGGGCATCAACGGCATCTTGTGCCAATGTGAGGTTTAGAATCTCTTGAATATACTTTTCATCAATTGCTCTGCCAATAGGCTCGATCAAGTCATCGTTTTGCTTAAAATTGATCGCCTCAACACCAGAGATTGCCTGTACTTCAGTAATGATGTTTTTGTCGTGAGGAGCGATTACCTGCGCACCATCGTCCCAGTAAGCTTTGTAGCCATTGTATTCTTTTGGGTTGTGAGAAGCTGTAAGTACCACGCCACTCTTACAGCCTAGTTGGCGAATGGCATAAGATAGTTCTGGGGTTGGTCTTAATGCTTCAAAAAGGTACACTTTAATGCCGTTTGCCGAGAATACGGCAGCCGTGGTTTCAGCGAAAAAGCGGCTATTGTTACGGCTATCGTGAGCTATGGCAACGCTTATCGCTTCGCCAGTAAAAGTCTTTTTAAGATAATTGGCTAGGCCTTGCGTGGCCATGCCTACCGTATATTTGTTCATACGGTTAGAGCCAACGCCCATAACACCTCTAAGGCCGCCTGTTCCAAATTCCAAGTCTTTGTAAAAAGCGTCTGCCAATTCATCTTCAGACATGTTTTTAATTGCAGCTTTGCTTTCTTCATCTATGGCACTATTCAACCATAGGTCTACTTTTTCCTGAATTTGCTGATCAATCATAAGAGGTGTCGATTATTATAAGTTGGTAAGTTTATACTAAGTTAATTCAAACCGTTTGCTGGGCGTGAATAATTCACAAAAATAAGCGTCTGTTCAGAAGCTGGAAATATTTCTGTGTGTATTTAAGCTATTAAGAATTATTCCAACGCTTAACAGAGGCTTATCTTCAATATGCTTGTCTTTTTAAATCGAAGTGGCCTAATTTGTGGCTCGAATTTTATAAAAGTAAGTCAAATCAGGGCTTCAAAGAAGAATTTATGGACGTAGACAAGTTAAACGAGGATTTCGCAAAAATTGCAGAGCTAGTAACCAAATTGGACAGCATGGATTATAGCGATGAGCAGTATGACGATGTGGAAGAAGAGCTGCATGACCTAGAAGACCAATTGATGGAAGACTTTGGTGATGAGTTGGAAGATGCTATTGCCGAGGCTTATGACAATTTGTGCCCAGATAATGATGTGCTTTTGCCAACTGCATATATTGCTAAGCACTATGTGAGAAAGCAAAAAGATAACCAAGGCAGACCGGGATACGATATTGAATACCGTGAAGGTATTCCGATTGAGTCGGATAAATTTCCTGACCAAGAAGTGTACATTGCCCTTGTGCCTGGCCCAACAAGGCTTGTGGTTACAGTAGGCGATGCTGCCAAACAAACCATTTGGATGGCCAAGTAATTGAAAAGCAATTAAGATAGATTGAAAGGTAGTCAGGTTTGGCTACCTTTTCTGTTTTTTGGGGTTTGCCCAAAGCAAATACTTGTGTATCATTGAGCAAATTACTGACTATGAAAAACCGATTATTCCTACTAGTTACCCTGTTTGTTTTTACCTCACCATTTGCTTTTGCTCAGTTAGATAGAACCGAGAAAAAACTTGCGGAATGGGTAGATGCTAATAATAATGATGCCTTAGCGCTCTTAAAGCAAATTGTGAACATAAACAGTGGCACAATGAACTTTGAAGGAGTAAAGGCTGTGGCCGATGTACTGGCTCCAAAGTTTGAAGCATTGGGAATGGACGTGATTTGGGAAGAGGGTAGTGAATTTAATCGTGCCGGACACCTAATGGCGAAAATCGAAGGAGGAAAAGGCCCTAAGATTTTAATGATAGGTCATTTGGATACTGTTTTTGAACCAGACAGTCCAAATCAGGAATGGCGACAGATTGATGATCATACGGTTGCTGGTCCGGGTATTGCCGATATGAAGGGTGGGGACGTGATTATTTTACAGGCGCTCTCGGCATTGCATGCCCAAGGCTTGCTAAAGGATATGAATATCGGTGTGATTATGACTGGAGATGAGGAGCTAAGTGGAAGCCCGCTTTCTGCCTCTAAAGCAGAGTTGGTGGAAGCCGCCAAGTGGGCAGATATTGCCTTAGGCTTTGAGAATGGCGATGGTAACCCAGCTACAGTAAATGTAGCGCGCAGAAGTTCTTCTGGCTGGAAGTTGACAGTAACCGGTAACGCAGCGCATTCGTCACAGGTGTTTAAGCCCGAGGTTGGTGCTGGTGCCATTTACGAAGCATCTAGAATACTTTATCAATTCTATGAAGAATTATCGAAAGAGGAGTTTTTGACTTTTAACCCAGGAATGATTTTGGGAGGAACTACCGTAACCTATAATGAAAACGAGAACGGTGGTTCGGCTTATGGCAAAGACAATGTAGTTTCTAAAGATGTAACCGTAACAGGCGACATTCGCTGTATATCTCCAGAGCAGTTGACGAACGCACAAAAGGTAATGAAAGCCATTGTAGCAAGAAACCTTCCAAAGACTTCAGCCACGATAGAATTTAGCGAAGGTTACCCTCCATTCGCTCCAAAAGATGCCAATTACGATCTTATGCGTCAGTTTAGTAAAGTGAGTCAAGATTTGGGTTATGGCGAAGTAGGCCCTGTTAATCCTGCAGATGCCGGAGCTGCCGATATCTCCTTCACATCGGAGTACATTAAAATGGGCATAGACGGCATGGGAATGAGTGGAAAAGACGATCACACGATTAACGAAACCGGTGACCTCAGAGCATTACCAAAGCAGTCGAAAAGAGCGGCTGTGTTGATTTATAGGTTGTTTAAAGAGGTATCAAAGTAAATTAAGTCTTTGAGCATGTAGTAGCTATATGAGCATTATAGTTTAAATATATCTCCATAATTTTTTAATATTTTTTGAATTTATCACACTCCATTCATGTAAATAAATGTGCTGATAACGGCTTGTAATTCATTGATTATTAATGGGTGTTTGGTCGGTAATGTTTCTGTCTCTCCACTGACATAAGAACCGCATGGTTCAGTAAACCAAAAGGGAGTGAAGGCATCTAAGGGTAGCGCTAAACAGAGGTGTCTGTTAAGTGACCAACTATTAAATATTTAGTTGGTTGAATCGATATTCTTTAAACGATGATTGAGGTAATGAAAACACACATTAATTGGTCTGTGAAGGGGCTGCAGCAGGTTGGTGCTTTTTTTGCTGTTCTGCTTGTGTTGTCTGGCTGCGGTACCGCTCCCAAAACATTCGATGAGCTAGTTAAAGGCGACTTAGCGCTTACGCTGAACCCATATGAAAGGTCTCCGTTAGGTGCCTTAACTTCATTTACCACCACCGAGCCTGTGGCTGTGAGTTTGGAGATAGCGGGCGATATATCTATATCCAAGACCTTTGACACCTACAATACAATCCATAGTGTCCCCATTTTAGGTTTGTACCCAAACAAACTCAATAGTGTTAAGCTAACGCTAACAACAGAGGCTGGTGCATCTGTTACCAAAGACTTTTCAATACAAACTGCACCACTTCCTGATTTTTTACCAAGTATAAATATTACCAAGCTTGAAAAAAACAAGATGGAAGAGGGACTGCATTTAATTGAGATGCTGGTCGCAAACAATGGTAAATTTCATTCATATACCATGATGTTCGATGATAATGGAGCAGTTCGATGGTACATGGATATGAGCAGCACAGGCCAGATAACCTACAGCGCACTTAGAAATAAGCGTGGCAATTGGCTCTATTTAGATTGGGATGATATTTACGAGTTAGACGACCTAGGAAGGCAGGTTAGCAAAAAGCAAATGACCAGTTTTGCGGGCAACCACCACGTAATGGAGGCCGACAACGGCAATTTGCTAATGGGAGGGACTCGCAAGGGAGCAGATGTAGTTAGGGCTGATGGTAGGCGAGTAGTTACTAGGTTCGACCATGTTTTGGAGTGGGATCTAGCAGCCAACCAACCTGTGAACTATTGGGACATAGGAGAGTACTTAGATATTGATAGAATAGTTTTTAATCCTGGTTATAGCCTCGATTTTATGGCAGATTGGTTTCACCTAAATGGTATTGCTAAAGATCCAAAGGATGGTTCTATCATTGCTTCTGGCCGTAGCCAAGGGGTGGTGAAAATGGGTGCGGATAAATCGCTTAAGTGGATTATGGCACCTCACGCCCGGTGGGGAAGGGCCGGAAGAACCGGACAGGGAAATCCTACCGAACCGTTTTTACTTACAGCACTGGATAGTGAGGGGAAGCCTTTGCCAGAGAATGTTCAGTTTGGTATTGAAAGCACCGATGATTTTAGTTGGAATACTGGACAGCACTCCATGAATATTTTACCCAACGGCAACTTACTGATATTCGATAATGGCATGTCTAGAGATTTTGCTGAAAAGCCTACCTATTCAAGAGCTGTTGAGTACAAAATTGACGATGAAAAAAGGACTATTCAGCAGGTTTGGCAATATGGAAAGGAAAGAGGATTAGAAATGTTTTCTCCAATTACAAGTGATGTGGATGTACTCGCAAATGGCAATAGATTAATTACCTCTGGCAATATTCGGCTTTCAGATGAGCCGGCTCATGCTAAGTTAATTGAAATTACATACCCTAAAAATGAGGTAGTCTTTGAAGCAGAAATCTACTTCAAAGACGCAAAAGGAACTGGAGAACAAGCTTGGGCTCAGTTCGATTTGGTTTATCGAGGCCAGCGTTACAACCTTTATGACGATGGTCAGGGCAAGGAAATCGCAACCTCGAGCAAGTCAACTATTTCAGCACAAGCGCTTCACCAGTATTAAGCATTTTATTTAGTTGTTCTTTAAAGTCCTTCCTCTTATTCTTATAAGGGAAGGGCTCATTTGGTACTGCAACTCCCAAAAACTCGCACAATGGTTCCCAGCCATCAGCGGGGTTAAACCTTAACAGTTGTGAAGCAGGAATTGTCTTAATAATGTCTTCGTTGGTGCCTTGGTAGCGGTTTAATGCAAAGGCTTTATCTTTAAAGCGTCCCTCGTATAGCCCTTTCCATAAATACTTTTCAACCAATAAAAATGCCTTCGACATATCTCGGAACTTCTTAGAAAACAGCATTTTCTTCATCATGCCAAGTTTTTGCCCAAAAGTTTGTGGCGTTACGCTAAAAACCGTGTTTAGTGCACTTTCATACCATGCCTCAGGGTCACGTTCCGAAAGTATAAACTTAGCCTCAGGGTATTGTTTAAGAAAAGCTTGATAATTAAGGTAGCCAGGGAAGTCTACAGTGCTTTGAAAACCATCGAATAACCTTTCGAAGTCTGTGGTGCCTGTTTCATATAATTCTTTCCAATAAGCTACATCTTCTGTGTGATTAAAAACCCACTCCATGTGATAGCACTTGCCGAAGCCCAGTTGCTCCAGCGCCATTTTAAGCGAGGCAGTACCAGTTCGCGGTCCTCCAACTCCAATTACTTTCAAACTCATTCAGCATATTATTAAAGGATTGTAAGTAATAGAAGAATAATTCTTATAAATGGTTATACTTTATATAAAGCTTGTGTCTTTAGATTTAGCACAAAAGTGAAATAATGTGTGGGGAAAATTCAAGTGTGCTTAAAGTTCGTGTTTTCGGGTAAAAAGGGTTGAATATTTACCCTCTTGAATGGTTTAATTCATGAAAAAGGGTTCGAAATAATGTTTTCCGAACCCTTGGTTTTATTGACAATCAAAATGCCTTTTGGTTTAGTTGCCGGGGTACCAATTTTTAAGTTTTACATCAATGGATTTGTTGCCTTCGTTTACAGTGCTTTTGAACTTATTTACATCGCTAAGACCTTCTGTTCCTCTGTAGTGGTAAGGGTATACCGTTTTGGGTTTAAAGGCTAAAACGGCATCTGCAGCTGCGTCAACCGTCATGGTATAAGGAAGATTCATGCATACAAAGGCAACATCGATGTTCTTCAGTCTTCGCATTTCAGGAATATCTTCAGTATCTCCTGAAATGTATATCTTTTTACCTCCAAGGCCGAGTACATAACCATTTCCACGCCCTTTGGTGTGAAAAGCATCTTCGCTTTCGGGTAAGTTGTACATAGGAATAGCTGTAATTGTAAAACCATCCACCTTTCTACTGGCTCCATTCGATACCACATTTGCCTGAGATTTAAGGTCTTCGGGCATTTGATCATAAACGGCCTGAGGAACATAGATCTTTGCATTACTCGTTACAACCTCATTAAGTGTTGCAGGGTTCAGGTGGTCTCCATGAATGTCGGTGATTAAAATGTAATCTGGGGCGTTTAAGCCTTCATAAAGGTTTGCACCTCCATACGGGTCAACGTAGATGGTTTTTCCATCCCACTCAAGTACCAAAGAGCCATGTGTAACGGGTTGAATTTTTAGCTCTCCTTTGTTGGTACTGATAATGTCGGGTTCTGTCAGCTCTTGCGCGGTTAATATGCCGCCCAAAAACAGGAATAAAAAGGTTAGTTTGATTTTCATATTTCTAGTGTTTTATGCTTCAGTTTGGTCTTTTATTTCTTTGCGGCCATCGGCATGCAATGCAAAACGTCCGCTTTTTGGATCGTGCGTATGTGAATGGCTTGGCCAAGGCCAGCCACCAAATTCTGTACGCTGAAAGTTCATGATCAGCTGTTGTATCTCCGCTTGAGAGTTCATTACAAACGGGCCATACTTGGCCACCGGCTCACCAATTGGCTTGCCTTGCAGTAAAAGCATTCTTGCTGGTTGGTCGCCATTTTTTAGCACAGTAGCTTCATTTGCGTGTAAACTTGCCACCTGCATGTTGTTCATGCGTTCACCGTCAATTGTGATCGAACTTCCTTCATACATATATAATGATCGGTTTGCACCGGAAGAAGCGACTGGTAAGGTCCACTCAGCATTGGGCTCCATATCAATCATTAATACTGCTATTTCATTCTGTGCGTTAGCCGCAAAAGAATCGGGAGCAGGGGCGAGGCGCGTAATTTCTCCAAGGGTTCCTGCAACTACTTTTACTTTTGTTTTACTACCGCTTGCATCCGTGTGTTCATGTACTGGGATGTCTTCATTCCACAACATGCCAAAGTAAGCAGGTACATGTTTGCTGGCTTTTGGTAGGTTCAACCAAATTTGAAATAACAATAAAGGGTTTTCCTCATCGTCTTTCAGCAGCGGAAACATTTCACTGTGCTGAACACCGCCACCTGCTGTCATCCATTGTACATCGCCATTTCCAAAACGGCCTGCTGCTCCAAGCGAATCGGAATGATCTACTAGGCCTTTTTCGGCTATAGTAATTGTTTCAAAGCCAGCATGTGGGTGGGCGGGAAAACCGGGTACCGATTGCCCATGGTACATGCTCCAGCCATCTTTTCCGCTAAAATCGCTGCCAATTGCTCGGCCACTAAGCGAGGCATCTGGGCCAAGTTTGCCATTGCCTTTTGGGTAGCTATCATTGTGAAAAGCACAGAAAAGGAAAGGATCTTGTGTTTGCCAGGGAAATTGTAGTTGTTCTATTTTTATGATTGATTTTGTCATTGTTGTATTATTTGTATGTATAAACACATAATTACAAAAAGGGTTCGAAACCTCTTATTCAATCTACAATAATTAACTGATGTACGAATGGCTGTAAAGAGATTAAGCGGAGTCTTTCTTTAATACATTTAGTATGAATACCGAGATTTCCATTTTTGATTATGTAAGCTAGAAAAACGGGATTTGACTCTGTTTTAACTTAAAAAGTGATTCGATTTGAATGAAATTCCTGAAAAATGAGGTCGGTTTTCTGTCTTTTCAAACGTTTTCAGGAGAAAAGTTCAGATTTATTGAACCAAACGCTCATTATCCTGTTCTTTGTAGTATGAGCAGCTTAAGTAATGTATTACCCGAAGCAAATTGTTTCAAGTCACATCCCAAGTGCCTTTTACAGGCCAACCGCTCTATTCAATATTAATTCCCTTCAATTAACGTAACACTCCACACGACATAAGGTCGGTGCTGGATTGCTATGCTATTGTATTTAATCAAACCATAAATAATTAATCAGAAATGAAAGTATTAGTAATTGGGGCGGGCAATATGGGCCTAACGTATGGGGCATCTATTGGTCAGTCCGGCTACTTAGACAAGGAAGACTTAATGATATATGATAAGTCGACCGAAGTAGTTGAAAAATTAAGAGAAAAGAACAATCCGAACTACGAGGTTTACGATGACCTGGAAGAGTGTTTGCCAATTTCCGACATCATTTTTATTGCGGTAAAACCTTACCACAATGATGCCTTGATGGAAGAAATGAAGCCAATGATGAACGACCAGCAATTGGCAATATCCATTATGGCTGGTGTTACCATCGAGACCATTCAAGCAGGGCTTGGTATTCAGAAAGTAGTGCGTGCTATGCCAAACTTACCAGCACAAGTAGGTAAGGGAATGACCTCTTATTTGGCAGCGCCAGAAATCTCAAGAATTGAGCTTTGGATGGTGGAAGATCTATTGAATAGTACAGGTAAATCTGTGCGTGTAGATTCTGAAAAGTTTATTGATGCCTCTACAGGTATTTCTGGTAGTGGGCCTGCATATGTATTCTATTTTATGGAGTCTATGATGGAAGCGGCCAGAAACATGGGCTTTTCAGATAACGACTCTAAAGTGCTTGTAAGCCAGACTTTTGAAGGGGCTATCGAATTATTCAACAAGAATAAATTGAGCCCAAAAGGATGGATGAAGCGCGTGGCCTCAAAGGGTGGAACTACCCAAGCGGCATTGGATTCTTTCGATGATAACAATGTACACAACCTAATTAGAGAAGCTGCCTACGCTGCCTTTAACAGGGCTATAGAGCTAGGTAAGCCTGAAGAAGAAGTTGAACTTGAAAAATAAGTTTTGGTAAAATCAGATAAGAAAAGAGTAGTGATTAAGGTGGGTACTAATGTACTCACAAACAAGGATAACAGAATTGTTCGTCCAATCATCCACAACATTGTAAGGCAAATTGCCGAATTGTACGAACAAGACATACTTTCTGTCCTTATATCATCAGGGTCGGTGATTGCCGGAAAAGAAGTATTAGGAAACTGTGATATCACAGACAAAGCCATCAGGCGACAGGTTTTCTCCTCTGTGGGGCAACCTAGAATGATGAGAACTTACTATGAAACATTCCACGACTACGGTATGAAATGCGCCCAAGTGCTAGCCACTAAGCGTGATTTTAATCCAGGGGTGTGGAGAGAAAATATGATCAACTGTTATGAGGGTCTGTTGGCCGAAGGAATTATTCCGATTGCCAATGAAGATGACGCCACATCAGTTTCGAATACCATGTTTACCGATAATGATGAGCTGGCCAGTTTAGTGGCCGAATTGATCGGTGCCGACATGCTGATAATTCTAACCGATACACACGGTTTCTATAATGGTCATCCAGATGATGATGACACCCGAATTATTCGCGAAGTAAGCGTTGATGATGAAATCAGCCAGTTTATTCGCGAGAGTGGTAAAGCCGATGGCGAAGGCCGTGGCGGAATGGGGTCGAAAGTAAAAGTGGCGCAAGATACTGCCGCCAAAGACATCACGGTTTATATAGCTAATGGTAAACGCGATAACGTGATTCTCGACATTGTGGACGGAAAAACCGTAGGAACAAAATTTGTATCATAATAGAACACTAGGAAATGAAATTACTATCAACAGATATAAAAAATAACGTTTTAAAGAGTGTAATCAGGCTTTTGGGTGAACGCAAAGCCGAGATTATTGCTGCAAACAAAGAGGACTTGGAAGCCTTTACCAAGGAGGATCAGGCGATGTACGATCGCTTGGTGGCCGATGATAAAAAGGTAGATGGCATGATCAATTCCGTAAGGGAAGTAATGGAGCAGGAAGATCCCGTTGGGCAGGTTATTTCTGAAGTGAACAGGGATAATGGGTTAAACATTATCAATAAAACTGCACCATTCGGTACCATCATGATTATTTATGAATCAAGACCTGATGTTACTGTAGAAGCAGCAGTTTTGGCCTTTAAAGCGAACAATAAAATTTTACTAAAAGGGGGGAAAGAAGCCATTCGTTCCAACGAGGTGTTGGTCGATATTTGGCATCAGGCCCTGAAGGAAAATGAACTCCCTGTGGATTGGGTACAGCTGCTCAAACTAAACCGTACCCAAACCCAGGAGTTCTTAAAAAATCCGCCACAAAAAATCGACTTAATTGTACCGAGAGGTGGTGAGCGCCTAATTGCATTTGTAAAAGAACACGCTGAATGCCCGGTATTGGTGAGCGGTAGAGGAAACAATTTCATCTATGTTGACCGTACAGCCGATTGGGATGAAAGTATTAAAGTAATACTTAATGCTAAGACAGATAAAATATCAGCTTGCAATGCTTTAGATAAAATACTTATTGATAAGCATATTCCTGAATTGGAGAAAAAACTGGTTCATTTGCAGAAGTCACTGCACAAGTTTAATGTAAGCCTTTTGGTTGATGAGCAAGTGCAAGAAACGCTTAAAAATGAGCCATTGATTCCAGAAGAATCGACTTGGTATGAGGAGTTTCTAGCACTTAAAGCTTGCATTGGCTTGGTTGAAAATGAAGATGAAGCAATCGACAAGATCAATCAGTACTCAGGAGGTCACTCTTCGGGTATTATGACGAACGATCTTACCAAAGCCATTGGCTTTATGGAACAGGTAGATAGTGGTGCAGTGTACCATAATGCGTCTACCAGATTTACTGATGGTGGTCAAATGGGTGTTGGAGCCGAGCTTGCAATTAGTACAGATAAGCTTCACCATAGAGGTCCGCTAGGACTTAAGCAGTTGGTGACGAATAAGTACTATGTATTTGGTACAGGCCAAGTTAGAGTTTAGAAATGCATGATATAGGACTTTAGATTTACGATTTGTCATTCTAAAATCCTTATCGATGAGATTATAAAATAACGGCTTGAAATCTTGCAAAAGCATGCTTTCAAGCCGTTTTCTTTTGGCAGCAGTATGTCCATAAAAGGAAAATTATAAAGCATTACCTTTAGGGAAATGAAGGGCGGGTACTTTAAATTCTATTGGCACCGAGGATCAAATGGCTTCAAGTCCATTCGGACTTCATAAATCCCACATCTAAAATCAAATCCCCTTACCACTAAAAGAATTATGGCTGAAAAGGGCAGCAATTCTTCCTAGATTAGGCTAGAACCTTAAACCATAATCTATGAAACGAATCTTTTACGCTGCGGCCACTTTAGCATTTTTATGGTCCTGCGATTCAACTAAAAAGGAAGAAAAAACAGTAGATGTAAGTACCATGAGCGAAGCTGAGCTTACAGAATACGCCAAGGGTATTCACGATAGAGTAATTACACTCGATACCCACGATGACATCAATACATCGAATTTTACAACAGAGAAAAACTACACTGAGCGACTTTCTACGCAGGTTAACTTACCTAAAATGGAAGAAGGTGGGCTCGATGTAGCCTGGTTTGTAGTGTACACAGGCCAAGGAGAGCTTACCGAAGAAGGCTATGCCAAAGCCTATGAAAATGCTGATGATAAATTCAAGGCAATTCACCGCTTGTGCGAAGAAATTGCACCAAACGATATTGAGCTGGCTTACACATCTGACGATGTGAGGCGCATTGTAGCGGCTGGTAAAAAAGTAGCCATGATCGGAGTTGAAAACGGTTACCCAATCGGTACCAACATCGATAGAGTGAAAGAATTCTACGATAGAGGAGCGCGCTACATGTCGCTAGCACACAACGGACACAGCCAGTTGAGTGATTCTAACACAGGCGAAAGAGATACCGTATGGTTGCACAATGGCCTAAGCGATTTGGGTAAGGAAGTGATTGCCGAAATGAATAAATGGGGGATTATGATCGATCTTTCGCACCCGAGTAAGGAGGCCAATATGCAGATGATGCGCCTCTCTAAAGCTCCAGTTATTGCCTCTCACTCCTCGGCTAGAACCATGAACGACCATAGCCGCAACTTGGACGATGAGCAATTAATGATGCTAAAAGAAAATGGCGGTGTGGTACAAACTGTCGCCTTTAAAAGCTATGTGAATGGCGAAAAGAACAGTGCCAATAGTGCCAAAAGAAGGGAAGTAGAAGGCAGAATTGCTGAAGAAGTTGGTTTTGAACTAAAGGAGCGTTCTGATATTAGAAATATGAATGCCGAAGAGCGTGAAGCTTACTTTGCTGCTTACTCTGGTTTTCAGGAGGGTCAAGCTGAGCGCATTGCACTAGAGGTAAACGAGGTGGCTCCGGCCGTTAATGTATCCGACTTTGTAGACCATGTTGACTACCTGGTTAATAAGATCGGTTTGAAGCACGTTGGTATTAGCTCCGATTTTGATGGCGGTGGTGGCGTAGAAGGCTGGGCCGATGCTTCAGAAACCTTTAATGTTACGCTAGAGCTTGTAAAAAGAGGCTATACCGAAGAAGAAATTGGTATGCTTTGGAGTGGCAATCTGCTGCGCGTACTTGACGAAACACAGGCTGTGGCCGAGAAGATTCAAGCTGGCGAGCTTTAAGCACATTATAGAAATCTAGCGCAAGCGTCTAGCTTGTGCCTAAAATAACAAAGCCTCACTGAGAAGTGGGGCTTTACTAATTAAAATAACTCGAATTGGCAGAGATAATTTGTAAGTCTAGATTTGGTAATTCCTGAAAATCATAGTCATGAGTTACCAAGATGCAGCTTTCTTTCAAACAATACTGTGAAAAGAAAAGATCATTAAAGTCAGCCCTATCACATTGAGCTGAAATCCTTTTAAGTTCAGTCTCATTAAATATTCCAGACTTTATTGTAGCAAACTTCAGTACTTGCTCTAAAAAGGTTTTGGCAGTAAACATTGCCTTTTTTCCCTCTTCAGTTTTTCTAAAGCTTTTAAGGTCATTAGCAATTCCTTTTCTCCTAGCAACTTTTAATTCTGTGTTAACGATTACATTAATCATTTCAGAAACTTGGACAGGGTTTGTGAGAATTAAGCACTCATTGTCAAAAACCCTATTACTAAATTCGGAATAGCGCTTTATATATCCTGTAGCCTTTTCATTGAATTGAGGATACATTAAGTAGAGCCACACATTTGAATCAAAGAAGAATTTATGTGTGTAATTAGGCTTGAAACTGTATGTGTTACTAATCTTCATTTACAATATCTATCGAATCTAAGTCGGAAGGATATTCCTTTGTAAAACGTTGCTTGGCTCTATCAATTACTAACTTTAATAAACTGATTTCTTCATTTGGGAGGTTCTTGATATCAAGATGTTCTTTAATTTCGTCTGAAGAGTAAAGGGAATAGAGTTTGCCGATACTTGAGTTTAGGAAAGCGGTTATAGTAAGTTCGATGCCAGAAAAATCTAAGACTACTTTTTCCTTTTTATCTATATGACTTTTGATTTTGTCAAAAAGTACTTCTCCATCTGCAGCTGAAATTGCTCGTTTACTATGTGTTATATCAGTGATATTAATTACGCTCATTAGAAAATACTCTTTATGTCAATTTCTTCTGGAGTAGTGTATTCTTTTTTATCTCGCAGATTGAATTCGATGTTTACAATACTACCTTGAAAATAAGACTTACAATCTACTGCAAAAGTAACGCCTTTTTTTTCTTCCCAATATCCATCTGCACTCCGTATTTGAATCTTTCCAAAATTCATTCTAAGAAATTCTCTTATCAAATCCAATCCTAAACCACCTGTCTCTCCTTTTGGTTTCGTTGTATTGCCAGATTCTACGGCCCATTCTATAGACTGTCTTCCAGAGAAATTCCCGAAGCCATATGCATGTTCAGTAACATTATCTTTAAATGTTCGACCAACTTCTACCATTGTAAGAGCCATTCGCTTCTTATTATGATAAAATTGTCCACAAACAAATACATTCTCAGCACCGCTATGCATGACTGAATTTTGGTATAGTTCAAAAATGCTTCTGAAAATCTTCCTCTTAGCACCTTCACTCATGTCCGGAACAGCCTTAGCCAATAGGACATATTCATAGATGTATTCTTCAAGATCATCCTCATCTTTTAGGTCAAATTTTTCTAAAGGTATTCCAGAATGTTTCTTTGAAGGTTCTGGAGCCTGCGCTTTGATGTATTTTAGGAAGCCATTATTCCTCAGGGTATTTTCAATGAATTGATTATTAAAGTTTTGAAATGTGAAACTAGCTCCCTCTTTCTTGTTAGTAATTATAATTGCACCCAGTATCGCGCATAAATTTGCTTCTAACCAAGTAACATTCTTAAAGTCTAGAATGAACTTTTGCTTCCGCGCAGTATGTATTAATAGGTTTGCTAAAAAGTGGAAGCCTTCTTCATCGGTCTTCAATGAAACAGGGAACGCTAGAACTTCGGGTTTACTAAAAAAACTCATAAAGCAAATAATTGTTCTTCAGTTATAGCTTAGGATACAAGTTAGTCTATTAATTTACCCTAGCACAATTATTTCCCTTCTTTGAAAGCCTCTGCCTTCACAATCTCATAATCATTTCGAAACACGGCTGCTGGGTGTGAAGGTTGTTTTCTTTCTTATTTTCGCTGCGATTATTCACCAAATCAACCTTAACACTTTTAAACCACCGCAGCAATGTTCGCTAGAATCACTTTTTTGGCTGCTATGCTTTGTGCTTTTTCAGCCTTGGCGCAGCAACCTACCTTTATTGTAAAACCCTATTTGCAAGATGCAGAGCCAAATAGCATTGTAATAAAATGGGAAACCAGTGCCAATGAAGAGAGCATTGTTGAGTGGGGAGAAACAGCTAAACTAGGCCAAAAAACTACTGGAAAGGCGGAAGGCGTAAACTTTACCGAGTCGAGGCTGCATGAGGTAAGGCTTACTGGCTTAAAACGACTCACTACTTATTATTATCGTGTGCAGACGGGTAAACTAAAGTCAGATATTTACCAGTTTAAAACACCTCCATTCGCTAAGGATAACCAGTCCTTTAATATGGTTTCTATGAGCGATATGCAGATTGATAGCAACCAGCCAGACAAGTTTTTGGAAGTAGTGAACGATGGTATTTTGGCCTATATGAAAAAGCAGTATGGGGGAGAAGTTCCTGATAATTTGGCGTTGGTAATGATTCCGGGCGACTTGGTCAGCCGCGGTAGCGAATACACACATTGGAACGATCATTTCTTCCGTCCTGCGCAACAGCTGTTTGCCCAAGTGCCTGTATATCCGGTTTTGGGTAACCACGAGGATAACTCGCTGTTCTATTTCAAGTATTTTACCTTGCCCGAAAACGGTACGCCTGCCTATGCCGAACATTGGTGGTACAAGGACTATGGTAATACCCGGATTATCGGTTTAGACTCTAATGATAAATACCGCGATATGGGTGCGCAAAAATCGTGGTTAAGAAGGCTATTGAATGAAACAGCCAAAAATGATGATATAGACTTTGTATTTGCACAGCTCCACCATCCACACAAGTCGGAGTTGTGGATTCCGGGTGAGACAGATTTTACTGGCGAAGTGGTGAAAATGCTGGAAGACTTTTCTACTAAAACAGGCAAACCAAGTGTGCACATGTTTGGGCATACGCATGGCTACTCGCGTGGTCAATCTAGAGACCACAAACACTTGTGGATCAATGTGGCTTCTGCCGGTGGGGCCATCGACAATTGGGGTGAATTTGAGGGGCGGGACTACGCAGAGTTCAGCCGCAGCGATGATGATTACGGCTTCGTAATGGTAGAAGTGGATGCCAATGAGGAGAACCCAAGTTTTACGGTTAAACGGATTAGCCGTGGCAATTTGGCCAACCCAAAAGATAATGTGCTGACCGATAGTGTTACGGTTTTCAAAATGAATGCCTTGCCAAATGCTCCCCAGATTACTTACCCTGCCAATGAGTCGGTTGATATTACTGGTTTAACCGTAAAGGCCAGCCAATTTGAAAGCCAAATGGTGAATGCTTTTCATGCGGCTAGCAATTGGCAAATTTCGACTATACCTGACTTTAAAACAACTATAGTTGACAGCTGGAAACAATTCGAAAACTGGTACTACAATGAAAACCGTCAGGCAGGCGATGACTTGACCGATGAGCTGATCATGCGCAGGTTACACCCAAATACCACCTACTATGTGCGTGTGCGTTACCGCGATCAGCATCTTAACTGGAGTGATTGGTCTGAAGTGGTTGAGTTTAAGACAAAGGACTAAAAAGCGAGCTTATTTACTCTCTAGGTAAAATGGAGTGACTAAATCTGCCGAGCACTTTGGGAGATGCTGAAACAAGTTCAGCATGACGTGGAGTGGTTTGCTTTTTCGGGAGCTTCAGCTTTGAACTATGAATAAAGAACTAGCCTTCCATAGAGCTGCCGAGGTTTGGTTCACTAAATAACTAAAGCATTGGTAGGATATTTCTCAGGCTCAGTGAAAATCTAAACTTTCATCTCTTCCAAGGCTGCCACAAACGTATCAAGTTCTTCCAAAGAGGTGTAAACGTTTGGTGAAATACGACAACCTTTTACGCCCGCACCATCAATCGCCACGGTCCAAATGTTGTATTTCTTCAGCAGAGTATCTGCCATATCACTTGGTTTCATGCCTTTAATACCCACATTGGCTATGGCACACGAGCGCTTCGGGTCGGCTGGCGTATTCACCACCACATGCTCCATTTTGCGGGCCTTTTCTGACCAATAGCGTTGAATAAAACGTAATCGTTCTTCTTTGCGAGCACCACCTATTGCGTTTTGATAGGCTACGGCATCTAAAATGGTCAGATCGGTGTGGCATGGGTGTGTTCCAATATGGTTCAACCGAGAAATGTCGCCAGGCTCGCGTTTTCCTTCCGCCATCAATGGCCATATCTGATCTACTTTTTCTCGCTTTACAAAGAGAAAGCCTGCACCAAGCGGAGCCGAGAGCCATTTGTGCAAACTTGTGCCATAATAGTCGCAGTCGAGTTCTTTTATAGAAAATTGAAACTGACCGAAGGCGTGAGCACCATCTACCATCACCTCAACCCCTTTGCTATGCGCCATGTCGCAGATCTTGCGTATGGGTAAAATATGCCCAGTAATATTAATGATGTGACAAACCATTAGCAGTTTGGTTTTAGGGCTAATGGCCGCTTCATATGCCGCCACAACCTCTTCATCATTTTTCGGATGCATCGGCACATCAATCGAATTTACCTTTATGCCTTGTCGGTTTTCTACTTGCCTGAACATGTTTTGCATTGCACCATAATCTTGATGTGCCATAACAGCCTCATCACCTGCTTGCCATGGAAAACCAGCTATAATGGTGTCGAGCGATTCGGTTGCATTGCGCGTAACAATCAGTTCACCGTGGTTGCAGTCAGCCATATCGGCAAGGGCATTTGCCACTTTCTTCTTGTTTTCAAACCGAACCGTGCGCATATAGTGCGATGCCTGATAATTTACCTCTCGCATATTCTGTATCAGTTTCTCCAGTGTGGGCTCCGGAATCATGCAGTAGTAACCATTCTCTAGGTTGATGTAGTCAGGTTTGAGTTTGTAATCGGCTCTAATTTTAGCCCAAAATGCTTCATTAGAAGCTAAAGCCTTAGGAGTACTATCAGGTACCGCACTTAAAAGTTGTTGAATACCCTGAGAAACTGGGAGAGTGGCTAAAGAGATAGAGGCAAGGTTCTTTAAAAAATCACGCTTTTTCATGTTCATTCGGTTTGTATGAAAATAGCTTTTTTGTGATTAGCATTCAAATTCAACGAACATGTTAACCAAATACGCTGTTTTGAATTTATCGCTTTGAGGAGCTGTCTAACTTTTATAAACTTACCAGATGAAGATTATCGAGTGCCCGAGGGATGCCATGCAAGGGCTGCATGATTTTATACAAACAGAGAGGAAAGCGGCTTATATCAACCAGCTATTAAAAGTCGGTTTCGATACGATTGACTTTGGAAGCTTTGTGTCGCCAAAGGCCATTCCACAAATGCGCGACACGGCTGAGGTGCTCAGGCAATTGGAGCTTTCGCAAACATCGTCAAAACTCTTGGCCATAGTTGCGAACGTAAGAGGGGCAGAGGACGCTGTACAGTTTGATGAGATAGACTATCTCGGTTTTCCGCTATCAATATCGGAGCAGTTTCAGCAGCGTAACACCAACAAATCCGTAGCCGAAGCATTAGTGCAATTGGAACAAATTCAGTCGATTTGTGTAAAGCAAAATAAGACACTCGTTACTTATATTTCTATGGGCTTTGGCAACCCGTATAATGAGCCCTTCAATGAAGAAATTGTAGCTCAGTTTGTCCAAAAGCTCGATCAATTAGGTGTTTCTATTGTTAGTTTATCTGATACGATAGGAGTGGCTGAACCACAGTTGATTAAGAAAATATTCAGTACAAGTATAACTGCTTATCCAACTATTGAATTTGGCGCACATTTTCACTCAACACCGCAAACTGCGGTGGACAAAATAAGCGCGGCCTATGAGGTGGGTTGTCGCAGATTCGATAGTGCTATAAAAGGCTTTGGTGGTTGCCCAATGGCCAAGGATGATCTGACCGGAAATATTGCCACAGAGCAGATGATCGCTTACTTTGATAAGCAGCAAATTGAAACCGGCTTGGATCAGGACGAATTCGCTCGTGCCATGGAAATGAGTTTAGATGTATTTCCATTAGGAGTTTAGCAACGTTCTTTATTATTTCCCGAATGCGTTCATTTTTATTATCACTTTTTTCGCTTTGTACGGTACTTTCATTTGCTCAGGAAGGTCAGCTAACGGTAACCGAACAGCCCAATTTTAAAACTGATGTCCTAGTTGTAGGAACCCCAGCATCTGTTGGCATTGATGGTAAAATTTTATCGCATGGCATTGAAGAGGTAATGCATCAGGCAATGGATTCGATGGCTTTTCCTGGCGGTGTAGTGCTTTTGGCCAAAGATGGTGTGGTGTTTTATCAAAAGGCATTTGGCTACCATACTTATGCTAAAGAGAACCAAGTTCAACTAACGGACATCTACGATTTGGCGTCTGTTACCAAAACGACAGCTGCAACACTGGCGCTAATGAAGCTTTACGAAGACGGATTATTCGACCCAGATAAAACCATGGGCGACTATTTTTCTGATGTAGCAAAAGGAGACAAGAAAGACTTGGTAATGCGCGATGTTTTGGCGCATCAGGCTGGACTTAGGGCTTGGATTCCGTATTGGTCTGAGTCGCAGCGAAAGAACGGTAAATACCGCTGGAATACGGTAAAGGCCGATTCTAGTCGTAGATTCCCTTATAAAATTTCCGATGCTGGTTTATGGATGCATAAGGACTTCAAAGAGAAGAAAATCTATAAGATGATCAAAAAATCGAAGGTGAGCGATGAGAAGAAATATCTTTATTCAGGGCTAACTTTCTACCTAATACCAGACCTAGTAGAACGCCTAACAGGTGAGCCATTCGATGTTTATTTGAGGGAAACTTTTTACCAACCGCTTGGTGCTACAACCTTGGGCTTTAAAGCCGGAGAGCATTTTCCTTTAGAGCGAATCGTTCCTACAGAAGTAGATACTTTCTTTAGAATGCAGACTTTGCATGGCGTGGTGCACGATGAAGGTGCTGCTATGATGTTGGGAGTATCGGGCAATGCTGGGCTTTTTAGTGATGCAGAAGATTTGGCCAAAGTTTATCAAATGCTGCAGAATGGTGGAACTTACGATGGGAAGCAATACCTAAAGCCAGAAACAATAGAAGAGTTTACGAAAGTGCAGTTTCCCGAGAATGACAACAAGCGCGGGATGGGCTTTGATAAGCCCTTGTTAGAATATAGCGAAACGGCTAGTAGTGTGGCCAAAGATGTTTCTCCACGCAGTTTCGGTCATACAGGCTATACCGGCACGCTGGTTTGGGCCGATCCGGATAATGATGTGCTGTTCGTATTCCTTTCTAACCGTGTACACCCAACACGCAACAACAGTAAGATCTATCAGTTAAACGTGCGGCCTCGCATTCATAATTTGGTTTATGAATTAATAAAGGCTGGCAAAGGCACATATACCATTGGTTATAGGGGCGTACAGAAGGACTAATTCCGTCACATTACCTTTTCAATTTATCTTGTTTAAAGCTTGTACTGACCGTTTGAGTCAGGTGATATTACGGTTCAGTACAACACGGTTCTATTTAATTTGCAATAGTGAAACAAATATATTTCATTTACTAAAGTGAAATAAATAAAAACCATGCAAAGAACGAACATAGGGGAGTTTGAAGAGCTTGTGCTGTTGGTGGTGGCCATTCTAAAAGATAATGCTTACGGCATTAGCGTAATGGAAGAAATTGAGCAGCAAACCGGCCGTAAAATCAACATCAGTGCGGTGCATTCTGCGCTCGATCGGTTGGAAGGCAAGGGCTATTTGGACTCTCGTGTAGGTGGTGCCACAAAAGAACGTGGCGGACGTAGAAAACGCTATTTCAGCATCAATACCGCGGGTCAAACGGCATTAGATGCAATTCATGAGCAACGCAATAGATTGTATAACCAAATCAACTTAGGGCTCAAGTATGTCGCCATATGATCATGAGCCACCACGCTGGTCAATTACACTGCTGCGTCTGTACTGCAAACCAAGGGCACTCGAAATTATAGAGGGCGATGCTTACGAGCTGTTTTACAGGCGCATAGAAACGGAAGGGTTGAAGGCGGCTCGGAGAAAATTCTCGTGGGATGTCATTCGCTTTTTTCGCCTTCGCTATATCAAAGGTCTTGAAGATTTTAACTCATTAAACAACATTTCAATGTTCAAAAACTATTTCAAAACAGCATTTAGAAGCTTAATGAAACAACGGTTTTATAGCTTCATAAACATTGCAGGTTTGGCGCTTGGTCTCGCTGTGTGCTTGCTCATTGTACTTTATATTTCAAATGAAGTAAGCTACGATAAGTATCATCCTGATGTGGAGCGTGTATACAGAGTAGCCAATGGTAAGTCGGGTGCTTGGACACCCGCAAGGCTTGGTATGCGCATGAAGGGCGACTTGCCAGAAGTGGAAGAAACTGTGAGAATTCAAGGGCCATTTAGTCAAACTTTCAAAATTGGCGATAGAATTTTCAAAGAAGAACAAGGCTTTAATGCAGATTCCACGGTGCATAAGCTTTTTGAAATAAAGTTTGTAGAGGGTAATCCTGATGAGGCACTTACTCAGCCCAACGCCATATTGCT
This sequence comes from Roseivirga pacifica, assembly GCF_900111145.1. GTDB lineage: Bacteria > Bacteroidota > Bacteroidia > Cytophagales > Cyclobacteriaceae > Roseivirga > Roseivirga pacifica. The sequence continues at coordinate 444,519 of NZ_FOIR01000002.1, read as the reverse complement.
GACCAAATCTTTGGCAGATAAATTCTTTAACTACCAATCTGCCTTGGGCAAGGTGATTAAGGTAGATGGGGAAGATGTTCAGGTAACCGGTGTAATTGCCGATGCGCCAAGCAATACTCATTTTAAATACAACTACATCAATTCATATCCGCACGAATCGTGGGTAACCATTGGCAACTGGACGGGTAATAACTTTTATACTTATGCTAAGCTGAGCAATGGGGCTTTGCCAACATCTGTTGAGACTAAGTTTGATGGTTTGGCTGAAAAGTACATTGCGCCTGTAATCATTCAGTATTCAGGGCATTCATCTTATGAGGATTATTTGGCACAAGGTGGTAGAAAACCCGGTATTTCGTTGTTGCCTATGACTGACTTGCACCTAAGGTATCCGCACTTAGCACTTGGTTCATCTGGTAGCATAGAGAATGTCTATATTTTTTCTGCCGTAGCACTGTTTATCTTAATTATTGCCTGCATCAACTTTATGAATTTGAGCACTGCCCGATCGGCCATGCGCTCTAAAGAAGTGGGAATGCGCAAGGTCATGGGCTCGGTTAGAGGCCAGTTGATCAGTCAGTTTTTGGTTGAATCTATGTTGATTAGCGTTTCAGCCATGGTTTTGGCTTTGGGGATTGCAGCGCTTTCGCTAGATGGTTTCAACACACTGGCTAATAGAACTTTTACTTTGAATGAGCTTTTTGCCCTGCCAACACTGCTCAAGTTACTTGGGCTAGTTTTGGTTGTTGGTCTTTTGGCAGGAGCTTACCCTGCTTTTGTATTATCGGCCTTCAAACCTATCAAAGCATTGAAGGGAGAGTCGCAAACGGGAGGCAAAGGCAATGCCGCCTTGCGTCAGGGGCTTGTGGCTTTTCAGTTTGCCATTTCTATATTTTTGATTGTGAGTACTGTAGTGGTTTTTACTCAGCTCAATTTTTTAAGTAAGCAGTCTTTGGGCTTTGAACCTGACCAAGTGTTGGTGGTAAAGAATGCTAACCGATTGGGTGCAAAGGGACAATCGTTTTTAAATGATATAAACCGACTTCCAAGTGTGGAGAATGCTACGCTGTCAAGTCAGTTTGTTTCTTCTGGCATATCTGATTGGGGTTACCAAACGGTGGAAGAAGTACCCCGTGAACACAGTTTTATCAATATGTTCGCTACCGATGAATATTTAGAAACGCTGGGTATAGCGCTAGTAGATGGAAGAAATTTCTCCAACGAGGTTACTTCTGATACAGCAAGCATATTGATTAATGAATCAGCAGCAAAATGGCTTGGCTGGGAAGATCCGATTGGTAGAAAGTTAAGCAGGGGAGTGAATGCCGATTACACGATTGTTGGTATCGTAAAGGATTTCAATTTTGAGAGCTTGAAAAGGGAGATTGAACCTTTCGTAATAAGACCAATGACATGGGATGGAAAGGCCGAAGCTGGGTGGTATGCCGGTAATTACCTGTCTTTAAAGCTCAGCGGAGACTATCAGAACACGGTGCAGTCGGTTAAGGCCGCGTGGGAACGCGCCATTCCCGATGAGCCTTTCGAGTTTGTGTTTTTAGACGATGCTTTTAATGATTTATATGTGGAAGAAGAACGCTTCGGTAAGTTGTTTACGGCAAGTTCTGGCTTGGCAATAGTTATTGCTTGCTTGGGATTGTTTGCTCTGGCGGCCTATACATTGGAAAGAAAATACAAGGAAATTGCTGTAAGGAAAGTGCTTGGAGCATCTGTAAAAAGCCTTACGCTAATGGTTATCAGTAGCTTTACTAAGTTGGTGGTAATTGGGGCTGTAATTGCCATTCCGCTTGGGTATTGGGCAATGAAGCAGTGGCTCTCTGATTTCGCTTATCAAATCGACATCAATAACCCTTTAGTTTGGGTATTGCCTGCATTGTTTGTAGCACTTATTGCATGGCTCACTGTTGGCTATCAATCTATTAGAACGGCCAGTGCAAACCCTATCAAAGCACTTAGATCAGAATAGATTCACTTGACTTGCACAAGTAGGAGCGGCTACTCTCCCCACTTCATTATAAGTGTTGTAGGATTTTCGAAGAGATCTTTGGCTTCATCAAAATAGGTGAGGCCATCAATTTCTTCAAGAGCTTCGCGATAGTTGGTTCGTGAGATTACATAGCCGCTTGGGCGTTCCGCCATGGCTTGTTTTACTTCAGCAATGGTAGGATAGCGCGGAATTTCTCTTTCCAATGCAAAGACAAAGGCTGGATTAAGCCGCTCGTAGGCCACTATGGTTTTAGAGGTGTCCATCTTAGGAACAAGCTTCCTCACAGGGTTTTCAGCATCTACTTGCGGAAAGGCGAAGTAAAAGAAAAGCAGAATTGTCACTAACCAAGCCATGCTATTCACTGCAAGTGTTTGTTCCATTTTGGTTCGTCTAAAACCGTTTGCCAGCAGAAGTATTCCACCTAATGATAGTGGAATAAAGTACACAAACAGGCCTGTAAGGTGGTTTAAGCTTGGGGCTGCTTTCAAACCAAAATAGATTCCAACCGGAAAAAGGGTGATTAACACAGCATAAAAGAAGTATATGACTCTATTTCCAATTTTATCGAACCAAGTTGCATCAAGCTGAGACAAGTAAACACCCAAGAGTACTGCCAAAAGTGGGTAGGAAGGCACCGTATAGTTAGGCAATTTGGTGCTAGAAACGCTAAAAAAGCCAACAACCACTACTACGCCAATTAGGCAATAAAGCATGGCTTCTGATTGACGCTTTTGAAAAGCGAACTTCAATGACTGGAACACAAAGGGAAAGAAGGTGAGCATTCCGAGCAAAAACACAAAGGCGAAAGTCATTAGAAAAATGCCTTCGTGGCCTTCCATAGCATCGGAAAAGCGCGAAAAGTTGTGTTTGAAGAAGAATTCCTCCGTCCAAAAGCCATTAGTTTTTTTGTGCACCGCATAGTACCAAGGTGCTGAAACGGTCAAACTGAGCAACAGGCCACCAAATGGCTGCAAACGCCAAATGGTTTTCCATTTAAAGTCTTTATTTATAATGAGGAACAGCAAGGCGGTTAAACCTGGCAAGCCAATCGCAATGGGGCCTTTGAGCAAAATGCCGCAGCCAATAGCAAAATAATAAGCCAATTTATGCACCCAAGAATCGGTTTTGTAGGCTTCGTAAAAGGCAAAGAATGCCCATGTGGTAAAGAAGATTAAGTAGGGATCGGGCACCGACATGTGCATTTGCAAATTGAAGTGCAATGAGCAAATAAGCACAACACTACTGAAAATGGCCATTCGCTGATTAAAGTGCTTTTGCACAAAAAGGAAGGTGATAATTACCGTAAGCACACCAAAAAGAGACGACAGGAACCTAGCACCAAAGGCATTGACACCAAAAAGCTGATAACCAGCAGCCATAAAATAATAATGCAAAGGTGGTTTGTCGGTGCGTATATCCCCATTGTAATAGGGCACCACATAGTCTCCACTTTCAAACATATAGCGAGCGGCTTCTGCATTTTTCGCTTCATCCAAGGCATAAATATCCAGTCCGCCAATGTTGGCAAACATGGTGGCAATGGCCAGTGCGGCTATAATGGCGATTGAGCGATAAGGCTTCATTGGCTGCAAAACTAAAGAAAAAACGCTCCCCGAAACTTATTTTTCGGCCTAACTGTTGATGCTTTTTGTTCGAGATAGCGCTGCCATAGCAACCAATTGTACAATGGTTAGGTAATTGGGGCAGAACTCGTTTATTTTGCAGTCAAATTTAAAGGTCTATGAAGCTTTCTGTTGTCGTAACAGTTTACAACGAAGAAGACAATGTAATTCCATTGTGCGAGAAGGAGTACGAAGCGTTAGAAGGAATTGATTACGAATTGATTTTGGTTGATGATGGCTCAACAGATAAAACGGTTGAGAACATTAAAAAGGTGGCTAACGAGAGAACCAAGCTACTTATCTTCAATCAGAATTATGGGCAAAGTACTGCCATGTCTGCCGGAATTGATGCAGCACAAGGAGAGTACATTGTAACAATGGATGGTGACCTTCAGAATGACCCTGCCGATATTCCTGTAATGTTGGCTAAGCTAGAAGAGTCTGGATTAGATGTAGTAGCAGGGGTAAGAGCCAACCGTCAGGATGGCTTTGTATTGAGGAAATTCCCGAGTAAAATCGCCAACTGGATTATTAGAAACACCACCGATGTGCGCTTAAGCGATTACGGTTGCTCACTAAGAATTTATCGTTCAGATATCGCCAAAAATCTTGGTTTGTACGGAGAGCTTCACCGCTTTATTCCTGTATTGGCCAAACTGCAAGGCGCACGTATGACAGAGGTGGACGTGAATCACCACGCCAGAATTCACGGAGAATCAAAATACGGTATTAACCGAACGTTTAAGGTAATGGCCGATTTGATTCTGATGATTTTCTTTCAGAAGTACTTTAAAAAACCGATGCACCTTTTTGGTGGTTTAGGAATTCTGACCTTTGCGGCTGGTATGCTTATTAACCTTTACTTACTGATCGTTAAGTTTGGTTTTGGAGAAGATATCTGGGGACGACCGCTTTTATTGTTAGGTGCCATTTTGGTGATTGGCGGTATTCAGTTTATTACCGTGGGTATTATTGCCGAACTGATGATGCGTACTTACTATGAGTCGCAAAACAAAAAGGTTTATCGCTTAAAGGAGACTTTTGTTGGAGAAGCAAAAGCTTAAAAAGTGGGCTAAGGTTGGGGTGCAACTAGTGATTGCTGTAGTGGCTATCATCTTTGTTGTTCGCGATATCGACTTCGAGGCATTCAAGGCCCTAGTGCTTACCGCAAACTTCTGGTGGCTATTTGTGGCCTTTGTGGCTTTCAACGCTTCTAAAATCTTAAGTGCCTTTCGTTTAAACTACTTTTTTAGAGCACTCGGTTTAAACCTTGACGAAGTATTCAACCTAAAGCTTTACTACCTAGGCATGCTGTACAACCAGTTTTTGCCAGGTGGAATAGGAGGAGATGGTTATAAAGTATACTTACTTAACAAACGCTTTCAGGCGCCTGTAAAAGGGCTTATTGCCGCCACTTTGTTAGATAGAATTAGTGGGGTAGTAGCATTGGGTGTTTTAGCCTTAGGCTTAGGCTTTTTAGGATCAGCTAAGGACCTTCTGGGTGAATATGGGTTTCTACTTTGGCTCTGTTTAATTTTGGCCTATCCGCTGTTTTACCTTTTGGTAAAGTATGTTTTTCCTACCTATAGAGCAGTAATCAGCACCACAAACCTTCAGGCACTTGGCGTTCAGGGCTTGCAGTTGATTTGTGCCTTTTTTATCCTAAAATCCATTGGCGTAGAAGTAGGGTATTTAGACTACCTGACGTTATTTTTGGTTACTTCAGTAGCTGCCTCACTGCCTATATCACTGCCCGGAGGGATAGGTATTCGAGAAGCTATATTTGCCTACGGCTATACCTACTTTATGATTGACCAAACCTCTTCTGTGGCTTTGGCTTCACTCTTCTTTTTAATTAGCTTAATCAGTGCATTGACGGGTATTGCGTTCTTAGACTTAAGAACGACAACCGAAGATGCTTAATAATTAACACATGAGAAAAACACACTTCATTTCAACATTATTGTTGCTCTTATGCTTGACTACTTCGGCCCAAATTTCGAGTAAAAATTTAATAAAGAAGTATTCAAAGACTTTGGAGGGCTATGATTATGATTTGGCCGACCAGCAGTCAGTTTTCATGGAAGGACAAATGGAAATTGGACAGTTGAAGGATATCCCTGTTAGGGTCTGGATGCAGAATAATTTTATGAAGCTTGAAATGGAGTTTTTGGGAACCAAGCTTACTAGAATATCTAATGACACGCTTGAGTGGCAATTTGATCCATTTTCTAACAAATACAACTTTGAGCCAGCTAGTGACCAAAGTAATAACCTAAACTTTGTTGATAATAAGCAAAATGATGTTTTGCATTTACTGGATAGTGGATGGGAACCTTCCGATGTTAAGGAGCTTGTTCTTTTTGACACCTTGGATGTTTATGAATTAGTCTTGACTAATGATGTTGAGGGAACCGAAGAATCTAAAACATTCTACTTTGATCAAAACACATATTATGTAATTGGAACTGTAAAGGAGGGTGCAGAAGAGTATTATTTTGATTACAAGCTTTCGAATGAAATGCTTTTGCCTCATCGCTTTATTTATCAAAACGCCACAAATGACCTTACTACGTTTAATGTTAGCAAGTTTGACTTTTCTTTAAACATGACTCCCGAGGAATTTGAAATGAGCGAGCAAACAAAGAAGGCATACGCAGAATTTATTCTGAAGCAGAAAGAAAAGAGTCCTGCACTAATTGCCTATGAGGAAGGAGTTGAAGCGTTTGATAATCAGGAGTATGATCGGGCAATTGAGCGTTTTGATGAGGCAAATAGATTAGCGCCTAATGATATTACGGTACTTTCAAAGCGGGGTGCAGCCAAGCGTCAGCATGGAGATCAATACGGTGCTATATCAGACTTTAATCGTGTTATTGAACTAAGGGATACTATTAAGCCAGTTGACTATAATAACTTGGGTTTATCAAAGTACTACTTGAACGATAATGAAGGAGCCAAGTCTGATTATTTGAAAGCGATTGAATTAGATTCAACAGATGCTACTATTCTAAGGAATATGGCTTTGTTACAATTTAGATTTCAAGATTATGATAAGGTGGTAGATTATTATTCAAAATCATTTCAATACGATAGTACTAATGCCATAGGCTTCTATTACCGAGGGGTTGCTAACGCAGAATTAGGTAATTATGAATTGGCTGTTGATGATTATAGTCAGGCACAAATGTTAAACCTGAATGAGGCACCGGTATATAATTACAAAGGGGTTGCTCTGTATTACTTAGAAAGATACGATTCTGCTATTGTGAATTTTGAGAGAGCAATGGCTATGGATAGCAGTAATGTCCAGTATAGTACCAATTATGCTAATGCTCTTACAGAAGTGAACAATTATGCGGATGCCATTGAAGTTTATGAAACAATAGTTTTACAAGACTCGACTCAACACAGTGCTTGGGCAGATATGGCCATTTCTAAGTTTGAAATTTCAATGACCGAACAAGCCATTCATGATATTTCTGTAGCCATAAAGCTCGTTCCTAATGCTGCACTTTATTATGACCATAGAGCAAGAATGAAAGAGGCCATAGGTGATTATTTGGGAGCTGTCGAGGATTTTACTTCTTCCTTAGATTTAGAACAAGATTCGAACATTTACTACGAAAGAGGGCTAGCTAAAATTAACCTGAGCAATAAATTCGATGCTTGCAAGGATTTTAAGAAGGCAGCAGAAATGGGGGATGAAAACGGCAAGTCTGCTTTAGAAGAGCATTGTAAACTCTAATCAGTAACTCAACACATTAACAGTTCCTTTACCGATATCAGAAACGGTTACGATAAAGATTTTGTCGTATTCGTCTTCCTTCAGCCATCCGAATTTCTCTACCCCAAGTAGAAAGTTAGCAACTATTGGTGTGGTGTTGGAGTGGCCAGAAACTAAAACGGTTTTGCCTTTGTGTGCTTTCAATACATCAACCACCAAGTCCATGTTACTTGGGTCGTAAGGTTGAACTTTTAAGCCTAAACTTGTAGCAATAGGCGCCACCGTTTGTTCCGTGCGCTTGTAAGGAGTAGAATAAATGGCCGCAATTTCTGTAGACGCTAATACTGTTTTCAGCTTTTCGGCCCTGGCTTTACCTATCTCTGATAGGTTCGGGTTTCTGGCATCATCAGTTCCTTTTTCGGCATGGCGAACAAGGATAAAAGTGGTTAGCTCTTCTTGTGCTAAAGTGGTTGAAGCAAAGGAGAAACAAAGGGCGGCAAGTAGAAGTATTCTTTTCATAACTCAATGTAGCAATTTTAAGCATGCATCGAATTATTCCAAACCATTCGAAAATATCGCAATAACCAACAGCTAGGCTAGGTCGTCAATTTCCAAGGCCTCTAAAATATCGGCTAATGCATCAAAGTCTTTGTAGCCAGGACGAATCTCATCACCACCTTTCATTGCAATACCAAAGAGGTTAAGCGAATCTATTTTACCTTCTACATCTTCATCGGTAAAGCCACCGGCCAGCACAATAGGAGTGGACAAGGCGGCAGTAGCAATAGCATCCAACTCGGTTTTAGAAGAATCGAACAAAACGTATTTAAGTTTTTCACCTGAAGCAGACCAGGCTTTTTCAGCAGTGTCCAAATCATCCGTTGCAAAAATCACTTCCTTACCGGTCGTAAGGGCAGTGTCCACTTGTGCCAAGTCTTCCACTTGAATGGCATGTACATCGTAGTCGGCCAAAAGTGCCAAAATATCGCTATTGGTACTTGTGATTTCACCAACAAACTCAACACCTGAAAGCCATTCTGAAAGTTCTTTATAGTCCTGAGGGCTAGTGTAGTTAGGGTGAGAAGATTCAATATTAAATCCAATATGATTCACCTCCATGCCTGCGCAGTAACGTGCATCACTCAAATTGTTCACTCCACTAACTTTTACAAATGTCTTCAGTGCCATACTTTTAATTTTTATTCGAATTGGCGCAAAGGTAATTGATTAAACCACTATGGACTAAAACTACTCTGGTTTTTGAGGAGAATTAAAGGGAAAGTTGTTAGCCTTAGTTCAATCTTTAATAAAAAAGGTTTTTACGGGTAATGCTAGGGGAAAGGCCACTAATGGTGTCTAATTAAGGAGTTTTGAATATTCCATAATTCAGGAGTATAACATACGTTATTACTATTATTTTTGCAGCATGACGAGATACTTGGTCTTAAGCTTAATGATTTGTACTGCACTAGCACTTTGGTCGTGTGGGGAAGACGTTGCGGCAGAAAAGCCGACCGACCCTGATCAAGGGAAGACTTATTTCTACCTAAAAGAAGGGCAATACCGCATATACAATGTGTACGAAATAAAGTACGAGGCGGTAGATATGAGCGATACTTTAGAGTATCAGATTCGCGAAGAAGTAGGCGAGCCTTTTAATAATAACGGGAGTACCTCGCATACAATCAGGCGCTACAGCAGGTTGAACAGCCAAGAGAGTTGGGAGCTAGATTCAATTTGGTCTGCCAGAGTAGAAGAGGATATTGCAGTTTCTGTAGAAAACAATGTGCCTTTTGTAAAGCTGGTATTTCCGGCAATTGAAGGACGTGAATGGGACCGTAATATTTTCAACGTTCAGCCAGAGACAGACACTAAAATCTTATCATTCGATGAGCCATATACCGTAGGTTTGAATACTTTTTTGCATGCAATGGAGGTTGAAATAAGCAACTTGGACGATATCATAGTATCTAAAGATGTGCGCTACGAGGTTTATGCAGATAGTATAGGTTTAGTGAAAAAAGAGTATAATCAACTACTTTACTGTAGTACTGCTGGCCAATGCGAGATTGGAGCCGGAATTATTCAATCCGGTAAGTACTATAGAGAAACACTGATAGAGAGTGGTAATATTTATGATGTGGAAGAAGACTAGTATCGTCCTGATGCTCCTTTTCCTGTGCTTTGGTCTTAATGGTCAGCATAGGTTTATGGTTTTCTTTGCAGATAAAACAAACACACCTTACAGCATTAACACGCCTGAAGCTTTCCTTTCGGAACGTGCTATTCAACGCAGGTCAAAACAAGGGATTAGCATTACGAACACCGATTTGCCGGTAGATCCGAACTATGTAGCTGGCGTGGCATCCTTAGATGCGGAAACTTATTTTACCACCAAATGGATGAACGGATTGCTGATTCAGGCCGATTCATCTGTTTTGCCTTTAATAGAGGCACTGCCTTATGTTACCAAAGTTGAGCTAGTAGCACCGAATACACTACTTAGCAAATCGGCCGATGAAACACCGAGTCAATCTGAAACGGTTTCAACGGCAGCAAGTAGCAACATCACTGCTTCTCAGCTCGAAATGCTAGGTATAAACCGAATGCATCAAGATGGATTTAGGGGGGAAGGAATCTTGATTGGAGTGTTTGACTCGGGCTTTGAAAACTATCGTCAGATAGATGAATTCGCTCATTTAGTGGCCGATAATAGAGTTCTCTATACCAGAGATTTTACTACAAACGCATTTCAAGTAGAAAACAGTCAAACGCACGGAACACGGGTGTTATCGGCAATTGCTGGTAATTCTGAAACCTATATCGGTTCTGCGCCTAATGCTAACTACATTCTTTCGGTTACTGAGGCTCCGCAAGAGTACAGAATAGAAGAGTACAACTGGGTGTTTGCAGCAGAAATGGCTGACAGTGCGGGTGTTGATATCATTCAAACCTCCTTGGGCTATACTGAGTTTGATGATGAAACCATGGACTACAGCCCAAGTGATATGGACGGTGAAACTGCGGTAATTTCAAAGGCGGCTCAGCTGGCTGCCGATAAAGGCATTTTACTAATAACATCAGCAGGAAACTTGGGTAATACGGCCTGGCAAATCATTTCTGCTCCGGCCGATGTAGCCGATGTAATTGCAGTTGGCGGTATTAATCAAGCTGGTTTCAAGGCGAACACTTCGAGTATTGGACCTTCGGCAGATAACAGAATTAAACCCGAGGTGGTGGCTTTGGGTGTTTCTACGGCTCTAGTCGCTAGTAATGGTGCATACGTTTATCAAAACGGAACTTCTTTTGCCGCACCAATTGTCAGCGGCTTTGCTGCTGGTTTATGGCAGGCCTATCCCGAGCTAACTGCAGCTGAGTTACGAACACTTATTAGAAACTCCGCAAATATTAGCGATGAACCCAATAATTTGTTTGGTTATGGCGTGCCCAGCTATACCGAAGCAAAGGAGTTGATGAAACCACTAAACCTAAAAACGGGTGAGATTCGGGTTTTTCCTAACCCTGTTTCCGGTCAAGACTTTGTTACCATAGCCTTGGACGATGAGTTTGCAGGAGCCTTAGAATTGGCAGTTGCCAATGTGCGGGGAGAAACCATACAACAACTGGATTTCGGTAACGGAATAGCGAATAATAGACTTGAGATCAATTTGGAAGGAATGCCATCTGGTCTTTACTTTATTCGCATTAACTCAAATGGACGACAAGTCACCAAAAAGTTGATGATTAATTGATTTATATTTGAACATGAGTGCACCCATTATAGCCCCTTCGATTTTAGCAGCAGATTTTGCCAACCTTCAGCGCGACATTGAGATGCTGAATGAAAGCCAAGCCGATTGGATCCATGTAGATGTAATGGATGGCGTGTTTGTGCCCAATATTTCCTTTGGACAGCCAGTGGTAGAAGCGGTGTACAAGCATGCGAAAAAACCTCTTGATGTTCATTTGATGATTCAAGACCCAGACCGCTACCTTGCAGCTTTTCGCGATGCTGGAGCAGCAAATATATCTGTACATTATGAGGCTTGTAATCACTTGCACAGAACCCTACAGGCCATAAAAGCACTTGATTGTAAGGCTGGCGTGGCTGTAAACCCACATACTAATGTGCAGCTACTGGAAGATACCATTAAAGATATCGATCTGGTAATTATAATGAGTGTAAACCCAGGTTTTGGTGGGCAGTCTTTTATAGAAAACACCTATAAAAAAGTTCGCCAACTAAAGGAGATCATTGTGGAGAATGAAGCCTCGACATTAATAGAAATTGATGGTGGTGTAAATGCACACAACGCACCAGCCCTTCTAGAAGCCGGTGCCGATGTATTGGTAGCTGGTAGCTTTGTTTTTAAATCTGTTGACTCTGTTGGTACAATTGCTGAGTTGAAGGGGATAAACCTTTAAGTACTCGTGTAATTACGATACTTAACCTAAGTAATAGCCTCCAACCATTCTTTTGTGGCAGAAATGATCTTTCTATTCTTAGTATCGAATAGTCCGAATTTCATTACCACTTCCGAACAAACATTTCCATCTGCATCGGTCATCCATTGTTTAATGGTACCGACTTTAGCGTTGTATTCGGTTGTTTGAGAATGAATGGTGATTTCTTGGCGAAGGCGGAGCTCTCTCATAAACTTTAAGTTAGCTTCCAGAATTATTGGGCCTTGTTGTTTTTCTCTTACCGTACTCAGTCCGTAGCCATTGTCGGTAATTAACTGCCAACGAGCTTCCTCATAAAGCTGTAGATAAGTGGCGTTATTCACATGTCCGAAAGTATCTAGATGATGCTCTTTGATGGTTAATTTGTAGGTGAAGGTTCTATTTTCCATAACAGGGTAAACCTAGTGAATAGATAAATGATTCCTGCTTTGAGCCATTAAATACTCTCTCTTACTAGTACTAGTCTAAGTGTCTCGCTAAGACTTTTGTGTTTGAATACAATCGGTTCGATTTTACTTGTTGGTGACAATGGTCAATTTGTAGGTGAAGGTTCTATTTTCCATAATAGGGTAAACCTAATGAATAGGCAAATGATTCCTGCTTTGATCCATTAAATACTCTTGCTAGTCTAAGCGCCTAGTACTAGTCTAATCGTCTCGCCTGCCTGTTGGCAGACAGGCTAAGACTTCTATGTTTGAATACAATCGGTTTTACTTTGCTTGTTGGTGACAACAGTAATTAGGGCATAGGGCACAGGTCTAAGCGAGACGCTTAGACCAGATGAGACAACACCAATAAGGGCAGAAGACGAAGTGAGGTTTAGCATTCCATAGGGCTTTTACTAATTTCACGGAATGCAAGAATATTCGCAGCCTGCCATTCTTATTAAAGGAGCTAAAGCTAACAACCTAAAAGATGTTTCGCTTAAAATTCCCCACAATCAACTGATTGTCGTGACGGGTATTTCTGGTTCTGGAAAATCGAGTTTGGTCTTCGATATTATAGCTCAAGAAGGCCAGCGTAGGTACTTCGAAACCTTGCCTTCCTTCGCCCGCAAATTTATGGGTAAACTCAATCGCCCAGAGGTAGATGAAATCGAAGGGCTTTCTCCAGTAATTGCCATCGGTCAGCGCACAAGCGGTGCTCATGCAAGGTCTACCGTAGGAACTCTTACCGATATTCACGATCTACTCCGATTACTATTTGCTAGAACAGGAGAGACCGAGCGGAATGTTAAGCCTACTCGCTCGCTGTTCTCATTCAATTCTTCTATCGGCAAGTGCCAGCGTTGCCAAGGTATTGGCCAAGAAGAGCAAATTGATGTCAACAAGCTGGTCGCCTTTCCTCAGAAAACCATTAGAGAAGGCGCACTGGCCACCACTTTGCCCAATGGCTACATTACATATTCTCAGGTTACTATTGATGTACTCAACCAAGTTTGTGAGGCCGAGGGTTTTAGTGTTGATGTTCCTTGGAACGAACTCACCGATGCTCAACGCCATGTGATTCTTCATGGTAGTGACAAGATAAAAGTGCCTTTCGGTAAACATACTTTAGAATCGCGTTTACGGTGGACAGGCATGAAGGCAAAACCCAGGGAAGAAGGCTATTACAAAGGCATTCTTACCATCATGTCGGATATCCTGAAGCGCGATAGGAATCCGAACATTCTCCGATTTGTGAGCGCAGTTACTTGTCCTGAATGCCATGGGGCAAGACTCAATCAAGATGCGCTGAGTGTTCGGGTGCAAGACAAAAACATTGCTGAAGTCAGCCGTTTTGAATTGAATGAACTCAATGCTTGGATAGAAGCAAACAAGTGGAACGAAGTCGCTTCCGAGATAGTAGAAAAAATAAAAGCTCAAACCGATTTACTGGCCGATTTAGGTTTGGGGCACCTTACTTTAGATCGGTCTTCGGCTTCGCTCAGAGCGAGTGAAATTCAACGAATTCGCGTGGCCAATCAGATTTTGGTGCCGCTTAGCGATGTGCTTTACGTGTTCGATGAACCTTCAATTGGCTTGCATTGGCACGAAAAGCAAAGAATGATTTTTCACTTCAAAGAGCTGGTGCGGAAGGGCAATACGGTAATTGTGGTAGAGCATGATTTGGCCACCATTAAAAGTGCAGATCACATTATAGAAATAGGTCCTAAAGCGGGAGTGAATGGGGGAGAACTCATCTTTAATGGAGCTTTGTCAGATTTTTTGCAACAAAAAGATTTGGCAGCAACGAGTCCTACTTTTAGAGCTTTACAAACTACAGCTGAAGCGTTTTCTACATCAAAATTAATCGAAAAGGGAGCCGCGATAGAACTCATTGGCTGTTTTGAACGAAACCTCAAAAATATTGATGTTAGCTTTCATCTTGGGCAACTCAATGTAGTCAGTGGCCGATCGGGTGCAGGCAAGTCGAGCTTGGTGAAAGGTACATTGCTCAAGGTGGTAGAGCAGCAATTAGGTGTTTCGGTAGATGGGAAAGTGAAAGTTGCCGAACATCGAAACCTAGAAGCCATCAATAAACTGATTTTTATCGATCATTCACCCATCGGAAAAACGCCAAGAAGCAATCCTGCTACTTATTTGGGCTTGTCAGATTATATCCGCGATATTTTTGCCCAGTTGCCAGAGTCGAAAGAGAAGAAATTTACCAAGTCTCGATTTTCGTTCAACAATAAAGGTGGACGCTGTGAGACTTGTCAAGGGGCGGGGAAAACCCAAATTGGGATGCACTTTTTGGGTAATGTGGAGTTGGTTTGCGGAACCTGTAATGGTGATCGGTTTAACCAAGAAACGCTAGAGGTGAAGTACAAAGGCTTATCCATAGCCGATGTGTATCGATTGTCGGTGATTAACGCAGTGGCGTTCTTTGCAGAAGACAAAAAAGTACTTGCAGGACTTCTCCTGTTGGAAGAAATGGGCTTGGGTTACCTCACTTTAGGTCAGTCTTCAACCACCTTGTCTGGTGGTGAAGCCCAGCGAATTAAAATCGCCAATCAACTACAGAAAAAAGATACGGGCGATACCCTTTATGTTGTTGTAGAACCGAGCATTGGTCTCCACCACGATAACATCCATTCGCTCTTGCGTTTGTTCGATCGCATCAAGCAAAAGGGAAACACCATTGTGTGTATTGAACAGAACGAAACGGTGATTGCCCACAGCGATTGGCACATTGAGTTAGGGCCAGAAAGTGGTCAAAAAGGTGGAACTATTCTTTACCAAGGAGTACCACAACAAAACAGAGAAAGGATAGATGATCAAGAGAGTCAAGCGTCAGTCAAAAAACTTTCAGCGAACGAAATTATACTGGAAGGGGTAACAACTCACGGTCTTAAAAATGTAGATGTTCGGGTTCCTAAAAACAAGCTAACGGTAGTAACGGGTCTTTCTGGAAGTGGAAAATCATCGTTGGTTTACGACACGCTTTTTGCAGAGTCGAATGCGCGATTTACCGAATCGCTTTCTACGTATCACAGAAGCTTTTTGCAGCAAAACAGCCAAGCAGAAATAAAGTCGTTCAGTGGTTTGGGTCCTGCCATTGGCATTAACCGAAGAGGTGGTAGCCCATCTAAACGGTCTACGGTAGGAACACAATCTACCATTCACGATGCTTTTCGTTTGCTGTACTCTCGAATTGCTCAACATCAGGGAGAAGTATTCACAGCACAGCATTTCTCTTTCAATCATTATTTGGGAGCTTGCCCAGCTTGCGAAGGCATGGGAATTCAACTCAAATCCGATCCTGAAGCAATTATCGTGAACCCAAGAGAATCGATTTTTGAAGGAGCGGTTTCAACCAACAAAGCCATTGCGTATTATGCCGATGTAAATGGTCAGTTTATGGCTACGTTGAAAGAAGTAGCACACCAAAATTCGTGGAATTTAGAGCAACCGTGGAACGATCTCGACTCAGAAATTCAAGAATCCATTCTTTATGGAACGGGCGACCGAATTTGGGAGGCTACTTGGCATTATAAGACCAAAACGGGCGAGGGGAAGCAAGAAATAAAAGCACCATGGAAGGGCTTCTGCCGATATGTTGACGAAGAATACCAACGCAGATTGCACAACAAAAAGTTGAGCGATTTTGAGAGTTTAATGCATGAAGTGACTTGCACTACTTGCCATGGTAGCCGACTGAAACCTGAGTTGTTAAAGCCCACTTTCTTGGGCAAAAACATCCACGAACTTTCATCACTGAGCATCAGTGAATGTTTCGCTTTATTGGAAGAAACTCCAGGATCCACTGATTCGACTGTTTTAGCAATTGCACAGGTGGTGTTGCCATCGGTGAAAGCATCGCTGCAAACCATGATCGATTTAGGCCTGGGTTACCTAAACCTCGATAGAGCGGTGAGCACCCTTTCGGGTGGGGAACGTCAGCGAGTAACCTTAGCGGGTCAGCTTTCTAAGCATCTTTTCGGAGTGATTTATGTGTTAGACGAACCAACTATTGGATTGGATGAAGAGCAAGTGCTCGTGCTTTCAAAAGCGTTGAAAAAACTGGTAGCCAATGGCAATACAGTGGTGGTGGTAGAGCATGATCCTACTTTTATATCTCAAGCCGATTACTTGATAGAGATGGGACCAGAAGCGGGAAGAAAAGGTGGCGAGCTTATCTATCAAGGAAGCGTTGAAGGTGTAAGCCAAGTGCAAGATTCGGTGACCGCTCGACTTTTAAAGACGCATGAAAAAAGCGCAAAGAAACAACAGAATTCAGCAAGGGGAGCTTTTGGAGTAAAAGGTGCTTTTGCGCACAACCTAAAGCAGATTGATGTGGACTTTTTCGCTGGCCAAATCACTGCAATAACAGGCGTATCGGGAAGCGGGAAATCGAGTTTGGTAAAAGAGGTACTTTATCGTTCTTGGGAAAAGGGAAAAGCAATTAATTGTTCGTCAGTATTTGGTTTAGAGCAGTTTTCAGAGGTTTTGATGATTACTCAAGAAGCCTTGACTGCCAACAGACTAACTACTCCTGTTTCGTATTCAGGAATCTTAGATCAGCTAAAGGCTATTTATGCCAAAACCGAATCGGCCAAAGCGGGTGGGTGGAAACGAGCTGACTTTTCTTACCAGAGTAAGCGAGGTAAGTGCCCAACCTGCGGAGGATACGGAATGCTCAAAACCACCATGGATTTTATGAGCGATATCTGGCTTACCTGCGATACGTGCCAAGGTATGCGCTACAGTCAGGAGATTTTAGAAGTCGCCTATCAAGGTAAGTCGATTGGTGAGGTTTTACAGCTAACAGTGCAAGAAGCTGTTGACTTTTTCCAGAGCAGTACCCTTGTAGATAGCCTGAATATTTTGAAGAATGTGGGCTTAGGGCATGTGATTTTGGGGCAGTCGGGAAACACCTTGTCGGGAGGTGAATCGCAAAGATTGAAATTGGCTCACTCGATGATTACTGCCAAAGGCAAAAAAGTAGAGAAGGGCACCACGCTTTACCTATTTGATGAACCTAGCACAGGTTTGCACTATTTCGATATTCTCCAGCTGAATGAGGTGTTTCAGTCGCTGATAGATCAGGGCGATACCATCATTTTCATCGAGCATAATAAAACCATGATTTCCTCTGCCGATAGAGTGATTATGCTAGGCCCAGCTAGCGGTGAACAAGGAGGAGAGTTGGTGTGAAGAGACTGGTTGTGTTGACTAGATCAAAAACGCCTACTTCGTATATTCTATCTTATGGATTTTCCAAGTGAATGTAGCGGCAGGAGTCGTTACTTCTACTTCATCGCCTACTTGCTTTTTTAGCAGGGCTTTGGCAATGGGAGAGTCAATGGAGATGTGGTCTTTATTGCCAATCAGTTCTTCGTAACCGACAATCCTCAGTCGCTTTTTGAGCCCAAGGTTGTTCTCAATTTCTATCCAGGCCCCAAACATTACTTTACCCTCTTGGTGTGGATGATATTGGATTACCTGAAAATCATCGATACACTTGCGCAGATACAAAATGCGCTTGTCAATCTCTCTTAGTCGTCTTTTATTATAATGATAATCGGCATTTTCTGATCTATCTCCCAAGCTTGCCGCCCATGAAACCTTTCGGGTAACTTCAGGCCTGTCTTCTTTCCATAGGTAGTTCAGTTCTTCCTTCAACTTTTCTAATCCCTCCGGAGTGATCATTGGAGTTCTCATAATCAATCAATTATTAATGCCTTTGTAATAAATGGCTGCAAATATAATTGTTCATGTTTAGTCTTGGCGACTGCGTTCGTCTTTTGTTGGATGATGAGAGTAAGTGGTGTGCTTACTTTGAGCTGAACCCCGTTTCCCTTTAACTGATATACTGATAACTAATTTCTAACTCCCTAATACTTGAATAGGCAGGTGTTTTTCTCCATCTAACTGATGGTTGGATATGTCAATCAATCGCAACCCTTGCTAAATAATTTATTATTTATAATTTTGTATAACATACATTTTTATAACTAATGAAAAACAAGGGTTTAGGTGAGTTCGAAGAATTGGTTTTACTAGCCGTTTGCATTCTGAAAGGAGAGGCCTATGGCATTAATGTAAAAAAGGAGGTGGAGAAGCATTCGGGGCGTTCGGTACTGCTAGGTGCAGTGCATATTACACTTTACCGACTTCAGGACAAAGGTTTGCTCACCTCTGAAATGGGAGGCAACACCGAGAAAAGAGGAGATAGACGCAAGCGACTTTTTGAGATTACTACAGAAGGAATGAAACAGCTTGAGGCGGCTCAAGATGTGCGTCAGAAAATGTGGTCGCTAATTCCACAGCTAAACTCGGGTCAGTAAATGTTTAGCAAAAAGGGTCATAAACCACCTAGATTGGCCGATTGGCTGGTTTCAAATCTAATAGGTGATGAATACCTCGAAGAGTTTTTCGGGGATCTACAAGAAATTTATGAAGACAGGTTGGCGAGCAAAAGTCGCGCTTATGCCTGGTGCATGTATTGGGTCGATGCGCTGCACTTGCTCTTCGGATTTACATCATTCAAACTTTTCAAAACTCAAAACAACACTATTATGCTCAAATCAATGTTCATTATTGCCTGGCGCAACGCTATCAGGCAAAAGCAATTTACCGTATTAAACCTGCTGGGGCTCACTATCGGCATTAGCATTTCCCTTACCATTGGGCTTTATGTTTACAACGAAAGCAACTTTGATGAATTTCTGACCGAGAAGGACAGGATTTACCGTGTCAATCAACCCGATATTTGGAATGAGTGGACAGAAATGAGTTCCACTACGGGGCCAAATGTAGCTACTGCGCTGCGCGCGGAAATTGCTGAATTCGAAGAGGTGACGCGTATACTCGTAATGGGAAATCAGTTCACAAGGTATTCAGCGGAATCAACTAAGGCTAAGACATTTAAAGAACTGCGCTTTCACCTTGCTGAAGAGAACTTTTTCAAAGTGTTTGACTACGAGTTTTTACAGGGAAATCCAGCCACAGCTTTGGCTGCACCAATGAATCTCGTAGTAACCGAGACTACTGCGAAAAGGTACTTTGGTACTACTGACGCCTTAGGGAAATCAATTGAAGTGAAAGACTGGGATGGCAGCTGGAAAACCTATGTGGTAACAGCAGTTTTAGCCGATTTGCCAAGCCAAAGCCACCTCCAATTCGATATGCTGGCCTCTTTAACAAGTAATCAGGAGCAAATGGATTATCATAGCTGGAAGTGGATATGGACAGCTTTTTCAACATATGTACTTGTAAATGAAGGTGCTGACATTGATGCGTTAACGGACAAGCTCCAGACCATTCCACCTAAATACGCGCCACCAACTACCGAACGCATTTTCAATCAAAGCTATGAGGAATTCACGGCAGGCAATCCATGGAAACTCGAACTACAGCCGGTAACCGATATTTACTTGGGTGTATCGCCAAGTCAAAACGCTTTTGGTCCGGTGGGCAATGCTCAGGTTGTGCAGATATTTGCGGCTATAGGCGTTGTGATCTTATTGCTGTCCTGCATCAACTTTATTAATCTTTCTACTGCTCGCTCGGCCAATCGTGCCAAAGAGGTTGGGGTAAGAAAGGTGCTAGGCTCACAGCGCGGTACATTGGTACGACAGTTTGTGTTTGAGTCAGTGCTGTTTGTGGCTATAGGCACGCTGCTGGCCTTGGTAGTTGTAAATAGTGCACTCAATTGGTTCAACATAGTGGCCGAGCGGGAGCTCAGTTTAATACCATGGCTAAGCCAGCCTAGCTTTTTGCTAATACTGTTACTTTTTGTATTAGGCTTAGGAATACTTTCGGGCGGTTATCCGGCATTTTATCTGTCATCCTTTAAGCCAATTGCTGTAATAAAAGGCCAATTGAGTAAAGGCAACAAGGGTAAAAGCTTCCGTAATGCTTTGGTAGTTTTTCAGTTCACCATATCAATTTGCCTTATTATTTGCTCGCTTTTTGTGCAAAAGCAACTGCGCTACGCATCGACTATCGACTTGGGTTTGACCGAAGAGAACCTGCTGCAAATACACAATATTGAACAGTTTGGCTTTAATTCTGAACCCATAAAAACAGCATTGAGTGGCTTGGCCGCGGTTTCAGAGATTGGTAAGTCCTTTGGCATTCCTCCCAATGTTGGTTCTGGCGACCGTTATCGCTCAACAGAACCAAATGCACCTGTGCTTCAACTAAGCAATTTGCGAGTAGACGAAGACTATTTAGATGTCATTGATGTGTCGTTTCTTTCGGGTAGAAATTTTGACATTGAACGGCCTGCTGATAAGTATCGTGTGATTCTCAACGAAGAGGCGATAAAACTCTTGGGTTGGAATGCGGAAGATGCCATAGGCAGGTCCATCGCTGTAGCCTCCGGAAATGAGGATGAATTTAAAGTGATCGGGGTAGTTAAGGACTTTAATTTTCAAAGTACAAAAACAGGTATACTGCCGCTGATCCTTTTACATCATGGCAATGATAGGGTGTGGGATTATGGTGCTGGTTTGTCTTACTATACCTTGCGCCTAAAGCCTAGTGCTGTGCAAACATCAGACAATTTAAGGGTTTTAATTAACGATTCTGAAGCGATACTTAAGGGTATTGACCAATCTATTCCTTTTGAATTCAGTTTTATGGATCAACAGTTTGAAGACTCCTTTCGCAATGAGCAAAGAATGGGGGCAGTGCTGAATTTCTTTACGCTAATGGCCATGGTAATTGCTTGTCTTGGTTTGTTCGGTTTGGCTGCTTATTCGGCAGAGCAACGTACCAAAGAGTTGAGTATTCGCAAGGTATTAGGTGCTAAGACCAGCCAGCTGACTTTACTATTTAGTACAGGCTTTATTAAGTTGGTCGGCTTGTCAATTTTGGTTTCGGTGCCATTAGCTTATTGGTTGGTAAATATTTGGTTAGAAGGCTTTGCCTACAGAACACCTATCCAAGTTGGTGTATTTGCATTAGCAGCACTTATCAGTTTGTTAATAGCCATATTTACCACGGGTTACCAATCCCTTTATGTGGCCAGTAAAAATCCGGTGGATACTTTGAAGAGTGAATAGAGGGTTGGCTGGTTCACTTTGAGCTAAAAGACTGCTAAGGAACCCATTAATGACCAGAGATCTATCGACCAAATAACCAACCTCCTGGCAGACCTCTCCACTACGGTCGAGGTAAAAAGGAGAGTGTTTAAGTCTTCCCCCTTGGGGGAAGGTTTGGATGGGGGCTTTGCTGCAAGGCCGGTGGAGATTCTTCGGTCGTGCCTCCCTCTGAATGATTTCATATGATGGTTTTTTGTACTGGCCGTTACTATGAACCGTGAACTCAAAGACCGTTTTCCGATCAACTGATATACTGATAACTAATCACCCAACAACCTAGTCAGGTGCAAACCCTGTTGAGATTCTTCGGTCGTACCTCCCTCTGAGTGACGCGTTATAGTCGGTTTTGCGGTGGCCGATACCATGAACTATGAACCATAAACTCAAAAACTGTTTTCTGATCAACTGATATACCGATAACTAATAACCAGTTCCCTAAAAAACCAGATCACAAATCCATTCGGTATCTTCTATGGTGGCGCCACGGCTTTTGTAGAACTCTTGGGCTTTTGTGTTCCAGTGGGAAACGAGCCATTTCATTTTAATACAGTTGGTTTGCTTTCCAATATCCATTACTGCATCGAACATTAGGTTCCCGATGTGCTGGCCACGGTAAGCAGGCTGTACATACAAGTCGTCTAGGTAAATTACCTTGCCCGACCATGAGTGATAGGCATAGTAATAGGTCGAAAAACCTATAATGGTGTTGCCATCAACCGCAACCAAGCATTTAAAAATGTCCATATCGGCCTTCATCTGCTCGGGAGTGATCTTTACTTTCTCTGGAGTTTTCTGAAAGATGGAGAATTCTTGAATTAGTTCGAAAATGCGATCTATATCGGTAATTGCTGCAGGACGAAGTTGGATGCTCATGCTGTTAAATTATCTGGTTCAAGGAAGAGTTATGAATAAATTCGATTAGAATTACATTGATACACAAAGCTAATAATAATGAAGAGTACACTAGCATGCCTTTTCTTGGTTACAATTATGGTTTATTTTAAATCAGAAGAGAAAATACTTGGTGACCATAAAGCTGGCTATGTCCAAATTGGAATGCAAGCCGATGAGCTTTATGGTTATTATGAACACAACTCATTAGAACTATTCGATCAGTTTTTGGAGGCCACATTTTCTCCTGCTTTTAACATAAAAAATGAGCACGGAATGGTAGAATTAGTGGCAGAACTAAACTGCAATACTATTTGGAGGATAAAAGTGGTTTCTCCTGATTATAAAACTAAAGAAGGTGTACATATTGGAAGTACATTAGGAGAGCTTAAAGAATATTTTTCGTTTGAAGAAGTGTTAAGAGGGGAAGGCAATATTGTGGTTTACAGTAAGGAAAAGGATTTATCATTTCTACTAGATGTTTATCAAATGGAGGAGTTGGGTGTAGATTTAAATGGGAGAATTGAGCTTGCTGATATTCCGAATGAAGTTAGAGTAGCGGCAATATTAGTTTTGTAATTATTATTTAATCCCCGCCTTTCTAAATATTTCCATGATCTCAGAGTCTATGGGAAGCGGCTTAAGTGGCGGTACATTTGCTCCACCAGTATTGCCTACCGGAATTTTACCTACATAGGATTTTACACCGCCAACCAGCAGTCTGGGGATTTGGCCAAGCACTTCTTTCCAGCTTTTAATGCTTATGCCGAATTGTAGCATTTTCCAATGTACATAAGTGTGCGGCCAGGGGTAAGCTTGACCAATTACATGTGCTCTTTCTAGGTGATTCCAAGCCGACTGCAAGTCTTTCTGAGCATAACTGTTTTGATATGCAATCAACTCTACTTGATAGTAAGGTTTGAGCTTTTGCGGAAGTGTGGTGTTGAATTTCATATGGTGTCATTACGTATATCTGAACTCGCCAGTTTTGGTGTCCTCACCAAAACATATGTTGGAGATATTAAGGTCACATAGATATGTAAGCGTTATTCTTTACCGAGCTACAGTCCATAAACCGGATTTACCCAGTTTTCGGTAGCTTCATGTTTACTGGCGCTTGCCCAGTGTATGCCGCGTTTTATTATGGTTAGGGCAGCAGGCGTATCTGCCAAATGCTGCAAGCTGTGGCCTAAGGCACTATAAAATACACGCCCTTTGCCGTAAGTTTTCTTCCAAGCGACCGGCATTACACAGCCATCTATCCAACTATCAGCGTTGCCATTAAATTTGGTGGTAGCCAGCACTTTTACATTTGGGTCTATATGCATATAGTATTGCTCACTTTTGATTTTGAAATCATTCAGGCCGTCAGTTACTGCATCGGTGTGTTGGCTTATTTGCACCGAGTAATCCAGTATGCCACCTGGGTGCGCAACCCACTGGCCACCAGTCATATATTGGTACTCAGGGTTATTTCGAAAAGAATCGCACATACCGCCATGCCAACCGGCCATTCCTGTGCCTGCTTTTATGGCCGCTAAAAGGCCTTGTTCTTGTTCTGCAGTTATAGAAGACATGGTAATGCACTGAATCACCAGATCGATTTCCTTCATAAAGTCAGCATCAGCGTAAGGTTCAAGGTTGCTCGAGCTAACCACAGTAGCATCTTCACTTTCCAACCAAGGCACCATGTAGTCTTTAAATTTATCGGGTTCGTGTCCGGGCCAACCACCATAAGTAAATAGTATTTTTCGTCCTTTAAGCGAGGGGAGTGGTAGCGCTTTGCTTGAGTTATATCTGTTTAAATAGACTGGTTTTCCCAGTAATGCACTGGCTGCAAATAATGCTGCTTTGCCTATAAACGTTCTTCTCGAATTCATGGTGAATGGCTTAATACTGAACAAAGCGAGAATTTATACTTTTCCTTCTGGACAAAAAATATTTCGATGGATTAGAAATTTGAATCAGTTCTAAATACCAATTGATTGAACGACTGGTCAAATAAAGCTTTCGGATTTAAAGAGAAACTCTCTATCTTTTGAGGTCAACAAAAATCAAGGCAAGTGCCCATGTTTGTAGGTGGGTTCTTTTTTTGGTGAAAAAACAAATTACAACCGTAGATTAACTACCTCATTTTTTATGCAAATTATTGAATCAGCTAAAACCTTTGACGTAGCCATTGTGGGCTCAGGGGCTGGTGGCGGTATGGCCACTAAAATCCTTTCAGAGGCTGGTTTCGATGTGGCGGTGTTAGAAGCCGGTCCACATTTCGATCCACAAAAGGAAGAAGACAGAAACCAGTTGCGCTGGCCTTGGGAGTCTCCTAGGCGCGGTGCAAGCTCAAACAGGCGTTCTTTTGGCGACTTTGACGCAGCCTATGGAGGGTGGAACATTGAAGGAGAACCTTACACAACAGAACCAGGAACGCGCTTTGCTTGGTTCCGTTCGAGAATGCTCGGTGGTAGAACAAACCACTGGGGAAGAATTTCACTTCGTTTTGGACCATTAGACTTTAAAAGAAAAAGTGTTGATGGCCTTGGCGACAACTGGCCAATTGGCTATGAAGATGTAAAACCTTACTACGATAAAGTGGATAAACTTATCGGGGTTTTCGGAACCAAAGAAAACATACCGAATGAGCCTGATGGTTTCTTCTTGCCACCACCAAAGCCAAGATTGCACGAGCTTTACTATGTAAAAGCAGCAAGAAAGTCGGGTATTCCGGTAATTCCTTCTCGTCTTTCTATTCTTACCAAAAGAATAAACAACCAACGTGGTAGCTGTTTCTATTGTGGTCAGTGTAACAGAGCATGTTCTGCTTATGCAGATTTCTCAGCAGGAACTTGTTTGATTTTCCCTGCTCAGCGCGGTGGCGGAAAAGTACAGCTATTTACCAACGCAATGGTACGCGAAGTAACTACCGATAAAAACGGTAAGGCTACTGGCGTTAACTATATTAATAAAGAAGATCGCAAAGAGTATCACTTAAAAGCGAAGGTAGTTGTAATGGCTGCTTCGGCTTGTTCTACTGCGCGAATTCTATTGAACTCTAAGAGTTCTGTTCACCAAGATGGATTGGGTAATAGCAGTGGACTTGTAGGCCGCTATTTGCACGATTCTACAGGTGCTAGCCGTTCGGTATTCATTCCTCAATTGATGGATCGTAAGATTTACAATGAAGATGGAACTGGTGGAATGCACGTTTACACACCATGGTGGTTGAACGATAAAAAACTAGACTTCCCGCGTGGTTACCACATTGAGGTTTGGGGTGGAATGGGCATGCCAAGCTACGGCTTTGGTTTTAACCCGAACGACCTCAACAAGGTGACTGGTGGTACAATAGGCGGCTATGGTGATTCACTGAGACAAGACGTGAAGAAATACTATGGTGCCGTAATGGGTATCTCTGGCCGTGGTGAATCTGTACCACAGCGAGACAACTTCTGTGAGATTGATAACAATACTGTAGATGAGTGGGGAATTCCTGTGTTGAAGTTCAACTATAAATGGACTGAGCACGAGGTAAGACAGGCCAAGCACATGCAGGATACTTTTGAGCAAGTTCTTGAGGCTACAGGCGGAATATTGTTAGGAGATAAGCCAGGTGCCGATAGAGACTATGGCTTGACTGCTCCGGGAGAGATCATTCACGAAGTAGGTACTACAAGAATGGGTAACGATAAGCGAGACTCTGTAACCAACAAATACAACCAGTTGCACGATTGTGAGAACGTATTTGTAATGGATGCAGGACCATTTGTATCGCAAGCCGATAAGAACCCTACATGGACTATTCTTGCACTGGCTTGGAGAGCTTCTGATTATTTAGTGGAACAAGTAAAACAAAGAAATATTTAATCATGGATAGACGCGATTCATTAAAATCATTACTTGTTGGTTCTGTTGCCGGTGGTATGTTGGTAACGGGCTGTGCGCCTGAAACCAAAACACCTCATGTGGCACCTGAGATTCAGGATTTGCCTGGTTACGGTAGAAACGAAAAAGAAAAAGCACACGACCGTGAAGTACTTGCGGAAGAGTTTTTGACCGAATATGAGCTAGAAACTATTGCCGTATTAGTTGACCTGATCTTGCCAGCAAATGCTGAGTTTGGTTCGGCTTCTGATGCTGGTGTGGTAGACTTTATTGAGTTTATAGTGAAGGATATGCCAAACAATCAGCTACCGATTAGAGGTGGTTTGGCTTGGTTGGATATTCACTCTAACAAGCTCCACAATAAGGTTTTTAAAGACCTGAGTGTTGAAGAGCAAAAGGCTATTTGTGATAGCATTGCTTTTCCAGGTAAAACGGCTCCTGAGTTAATTCATGGAGAGAAATTCTTCACCAGAATGCGTAACCTAACCATGACGGGCTACTTTACTTCAGAAATGGGCATTAAAGACCTAGGCTATAAGGGAAATACTCCTGGTGTTTGGGATGGAATTCCTGAAGATGTTTTGGCAGAGCACGATGTGGATTACGATCCGGAGTGGATTGCCAAATGCGTAGACCAGAGCAAGCGCATGGATATTGCCGAATGGGATGAAGATGGAAATCTTTTGACTTAAGAATAAACTAAATTAATAAAAAAGCCTTCTTGCGTTGCAGGAAGGCTTTTTTGTTTGGGTTCGGTGTCAGTAAAGTTTAAACCAACAACGGCACCAACTCTTTTATCTCATCAATCTTGATGTAGTGATTGTCGAGCAGGGATTCATCTACTATATTTTCGTGCATCCAAGTGTCATGAAAAGGCACATGCACGGCCAAAGCTCCTAGCTCGCAAACTGGCAATACATCAGAACGAAGTGAATTGCCTACCATTAAGAATTCATCGCAGTGTACATTGTTGCGCTTGAGCACATCGGCATATGCTTCAATGGTTTTTTCGCTCAGAATTTCTACCACATCAAAATATTCTGCAAGACCCGATCTGGCAATTTTGTTTTCCTGATCGAACAAGTCGCCTTTGGTAATCACCATCAATTTGTAGTTTTCTTTAAGGTCTTTCAGGGTTTCTTCAACTCCGGGCAGAATTTCTACTGGGTGCCGAAGCATTTCTTTCCCCAGTTTAATAATGGACTCAATGTCCATTCCACTGATCTTATAATTGGTGAGCTGTAGGGCCGATTCAATCATGGAAAGCATAAAACCCTTAATGCCATAACCGAAAAGTTTGAGGTTATTTCTTTCGGTTTCGTAAAGCTCTTGCTCCAATGAATCGGTGATCTCGAAGTAGTGGCTAAGAATTTCTTCGTACTGAACTCTTGTGCGTGTGAAGAGGGGCTCATTGACCCATAGCGTATCGTCCGCATCGAAGGCGATGATTTTAACAGTGTTCTTCATACCCATAGGATTTAGTGGCTAAGGCGAAGTTACGGCTTATTTATTCAAATTGGGAGTGTCTGAGCACTTCAAAACCTCGTTACTATTTCTTTGAGGCTACTTTAACAGGACCATAAACGGCATCTCTAAAGCCTTTGTGTAAGGTGCCATCGAATGGGAATACCTGGACAAAGAACACAGCCGTAAGTTTATTTACAGGGTCAACCCAGAAGAGTGTGGTGGCAGCACCGTCCCAAAAGAATTCGCCTACTACACCGTTGTTTTCCTCAGCCGACTGAGGTTCACGCAATCGCACGGCAAAGTCGATACCGAAGCCGACTTGTCCCTTGCTTGGTAGCCATGAGCGCTCTTCAATGTTCTCATCTAAGTGATTCGTGGCCATAAGTTTTACGGTTTCTGGTTCGAGAATGGTCGTTTCCTTCAAAGTACCATTGTTCACCAACATCTGCGCAAATTTCATATAATCATCAAGGGTAGAGGTAAGGCCGAAACCTCCGGGTGTAAGTGGCCACTTTTTTAGGTTGAAAGCATGGGCCTCTTCATTCGGTAGTTGCGTAAGGCCGCTTTCAGTTTGTGTATAAGAAGCGGAAAAACGATCGATGTCTTTTTGCGGAACAACATAGCGTGTTTCTTCCATCCTTAAAGGATCCAACACATGTTCGCGCACATATTCGTGGTAGGTTTGGCCTGAAATCCTTTCGACCAAAAACGCCTGCACATCTACCGAAGGGCCATATTGCCATTGAGTACCCGGTTGAAACCAAAGTGGGGTTTGTCCCATTTTCTCAGCCATTTCAGTCAAAGTGTTGTTCCAGTTTGAGGCGTCAGCATCAGCGATTAAATCGCCTAAACCTGGAATATTTGTGTTAGTACCAAAGCCTGCTGTGTGGCGGGTTAGGTCGCGAATGGTAATTGGTCTTTCAAGTGGTTCTCCAAGGTATTCACCGTTTTCTCCACGACCTACATATACCGTCATATCAGCAAACTCCGGAGCATATTTGGCCAGCGGATCGTCCAAGTCAAATTTACCTTGTTCATAGAGCGTCATTAATGCTGTTCCAGTGATCGGCTTTGTCATGGAATAAACCTTCACAATGGTGTTTCTGTCCATTGGCCTTCTGGCTTCTTTATCTGCAAAACCAAAGGCACCAAAATAGACCTCCTTGCCATCTTCGTAGATCAAAGCGGATGCCCCGGCCACTTTTCCATTGGCCACAAAAGCCGTTAAGGTAGAGTCAATGCGTGCTTTTGCCGTAACATCGATTACTTGAGCGGTTTCTTGCTCAGAGGAACTGCAGCTAACCATAATGGCCGCAGCGCACAAAAGGAATGAAAAATAGGTGAGTGCTTTCATTGTCTTAGTTTTTTAGTTCAGGTGCTGTCCAGAAACCAGCATTGCTGCTAGTAGCACTGGCAACATTGGCTGTGTAAAGTAGCGAATTAAACAAGACGCGATAAGTGCCCATGGTTTGGCCGCGCCATTGTGGACTGAAACCAAGCAATACTACATTGCCATTGCCATGTTTTACCGAAAGTGCCGCGGCTGTGCCATTGATAAATTCTTCACCCAATAAATAACCCGAACGAAGCGGAGAACCGGTTGTTTGATACTTCGCTAATGCTTCGCCTTCAAAGCCTTCTGACGTGGTAAATGCTGGGCTGCGCGAAACGAAAATGTTGGCTTTGGTTGGCATACCGGCCATTACCGGGTGTGTTGGGTCTGTTTCAACACAAAGAATGGAGCTTCCGGCAAAGTAGTCTTTTCTATCTACGCCATCAGTTACGTTTTTCACTGGTAAGTTCAGCGCATCAATCATAAAAGTGGTGCTGCTGTTCATAGCCACTAGTGTTCCGCCAGTGCTTACAAAATCGTTTAGGGCTTGAATGCCTAACTCGCCCAAACCGCCTGCGTACTGTGGTGGCACAGAGCCCTCTCTAAAACCTTGGGTGAAGGTGCTTGCTCTTTCCGAGGCAAAAAGAATCACATCGAAACGGCTGTTGAGGTTGCCCATTTGAATATCGCTGTTACCGATGTTGGTGAACTCAAACTCAAATTGCTCCAATAGCCAACGCGTCCAGCCTTCGTCCATGCTGGCGGTATGCGGACGGTAAAGTGCAATGCGACTTTTCACTTCGGTGCCATTCACTCTGTTGGTCCATTGTATGTTTACATTCAAGGCTTTTGCCCACTCATTTATTTTTCCTGAAGAGACATTCTGAACCGCATATTTGCCATTGCTGAATGAAACACTTCCGTTTGCTTTTAATACTTTATTAATGATTCTAAAGCTGTTATTCTCTTTCGGGTCGAGTAGGGCGATACTGCCGCTACCGCTAATTCTGGAGGCTTTTGGCACAATACCCGCTGCATTTTCATTCGTGTCGAAGCCGGACATTGGCGCGAAGTCGATGGTGGAACCATCTGCTTCCGAGTCCCAAGCAACGGTGCTGCCTTTTACTGTTTCCATAGCCGCTTTTAGGTCCTCTGGCAGTGGCGACATAGCAGGCACTACATTCACTTCGAACATAAATGGAAGCGTCCATCCGGCTGCATCGTAAGGTTGCTCTGGCGGGCCTTGCGGATATTCGCGCAAGTCTGGGTATTCCTGCACATCCAATAATTGACGTGCTAATTCGGCATATTCCTGATTCATTGGAATTACCCATGTGCCAGCAGGGTAACTAATATTATTGTAAGTTACATCTTCAGTGAGCTGAGACACTTCAATGCCGTTAAAAGCCAAGCGCTTCAATAGCTCAACCGGACGCACGGGGTCGCGTTGGTCTTGTGGAATAAAGTAGGAGTAAGGCGGTTCGTTCTCGTACTTTTGAATCGTGTTTCTTCCTGCCTGATAACGGTTATACTGTACTGTTTCGCCATATTTTGCTGCGTATTCCAGTACGGCTACAGAAGCCACTTGCATATAATCCACCGCGTCTTTCAGTCGCCACCAGCCGCCTTTCCATGGGCTTGAATAAAGCGATTCTACCCTGAGGTCAGAGCGGTTTTTGGGGAAATCGTTGATGGTGTATAAATGTGGTGTGGCATAGCGGTAAAGTGCCGTTTCCGTCCAGTAAGCGGCAATGTTTTGCATCATGGGCATGTAGTCTACATAGCCCGGGTACCAGGCATCGAAGCCCGTGCCCATATGCACTGCGCCAGGCATGCCGTTCGACTCTAGCGCTTGGGCAATGGCCATCCCGATCATATTTACTTCGCGGGCCATAATTGGCGGAGTTTGACCTGCAATTGGCTCGGCAAAAGGTGGTAGCCAAATACGCGTGGGGAAGGGGCTGCTCTGGTGGTGCACGTGAATAATTTGTGGTTCCCACTCGCGCCAAGTGCGTGCAATTACCCGCGACTCGATCATGTTGAGCATATAGGCATCGCGGTTGTTGTCGTGACCAATGTACTTTTGGTAAAGCACTGGCAGCGGAGCTACCTCGTATGGCGTGCCCACATTGGAATGGTACCAATCGGCTACAATGTTTTGCCCATCGGGATTAAGGGAAGGCCAAAGCATGATGATGGTGTTTTCCAGTATCTCTTTGATTTTGGGTTCATCGCTGCTGAGTAGCTCATAAGCCAATGAAATGGTGTGCTGCGCTCCGGCTACCTCGCTGGCATGCAGGCCACCATCTATGTGTACAAATGGCTTGCCTTCGCGGGCCAAAGCTTTGGCTTGCTCGTCTGTCAGGTCTTTTGGGTGCGCCAGTTGCTGCGCAATTTCTTTGTAACGATCCAGGTTATCTAAATTCTCTTTGGTAGAGATAACCGAGTAATACCAGTCGCGGCCGTAAGAGGTTTTGCCGGCCTTAAAAAGCTTGATCTGGTCGCTTACTTCCGCCAGTTTTTGGAAGTAAGTCAGCGACTGATCGTAAGTAGCGAGTTTAAAATCTGCCCCAACAGGAAAACCAAGCATACGCTCTGGAGTTGGTATTTCTTGCGCCTTTAGGGTGAAAAATGAACTTAAAAAAAGGAATGAGGCGAAGATGGATCGCCAATAGGTTTCGGTTGAATGCGATTTCATGCAATTAAAATACTACCGGAATAATTTTGATGCACGAGAGTTGTAGGATTTTATATTGGTGGTAGGGGGATAATGCTTAATGATGAATGTTTAAGGTTTGATGGTTTTGGGAGGAAAACGGTTTGGCTAATGTGCAGCTGCCGCTTTCGTGTTTTGTTAATGTAACGAAATATAGCAAAGTCCGAGAAACTACTGAAGTAGGAGAGACACACCGCAGGATATAAGATCAAGATTGGCAGTCTGTTAATTTCTAAACAGCCAATCCTTCTTCCACGAGGCTTTGCGGTAAGGCTTTGATTAAATGGTCTTGTGAAAACAGAAACTTTATGAGGTGCTGCACTTTAGGTTATGTTACCTGCCGTTATAATTTCTCCTCATATGGGTGTAAATCTTGAATGGGTACTTTCAGAAATGAAGCTATGCTCTTTGCTGTTTCTATAACTTCTTTATTCATGCCAGCATCCGATTTGTCTAAAATGATGTTTGCTTCATCTGAAGTCTGTAATTCAAGTGAACACTGTTGAATGTCCAATTTATTATCATAATCAACGATTACACAATTGATATTTGAAAGCTTAGCTCGTCTTTGATCATTGATTATCAGGTCGCCTAGCTTAAAATTAAATGATATTTTGTCTCTTATGATTAATGATTTGATGGACTTAATTATCCTAGATATAAAGAGTAGTGGGAATAAATAGAAGATGTAAATAAGTTCATTTTGAGCTGAATTTGCCTGGGCTTCTAATACGATATACCATAGAAGAAAGCCGACTAAATAAACTATTGCATTAGAGAGATTTCTAACCCTCCTTCGAATTATCAATAGCTCTTGAGGGCTTTCGATTAAGTCATATCTTCTGAAGAGGCTCATGCAATGGCAGGTAACGGTCTGGCTATGCGTAGTGCGGGATTCAAAAGCGATAGTTTTGAATCGAGCACGGTTCGTAGCCAAAGTTGTGGTTTAAGTTAATTTTCATTTTTGTAAACGTCAAAGCGCAGCTTAGACGGGCTATGAGAGATGCAGGCTCGGCACTACCATCAGCCGCATTGCGTATAGGTTGTGTTACAAGCAGTTATTTAATTCTCTCCTTTATCATTTTCATTAAACCCTGCATTTGTTCTTGGGATAGATCATTTCTATTAATTGCACTCATTCCATTAAAGACAGTCATGTTGATCTTAGATGCTTGAACGAGTTGATTATTAACTATAAGCACTAATTCTTTTCCGACCTGATTTGACGTCAATTCTTCCCATCTTTTGTGAGAACCTGATTTAAATTTTAGAAGGATAAAAGTGTTCCCATTATTATTCTCAGTAATTGTGGCATCCTCTAAGCTGTTCAATGGAATTTCTAGTTTTTCATCAACGAAATAGAAATTACTAGAATCTTGATAATCCGTCACTAATACATTTGAAAATGTAATTTTATCCGCTTTGTAGTAGCCATCCTCAAGTTTCTTTTGACCTTTAACCCAAGTAGAATCCATCGTTTGGGCTTGCAGGCTCATACAGCAACATATTAAGGTAAAGGTGAGTAAATTCTTCATCGGTGAAATTCCTTGTAACGGTTCAGCTAAGTGTTGGGGCGGGAGACGGGCGATAGCCTGTCCACCGTGACGAACACGAGAGCGATGTGATATGTCCCAAGTTACGCAATACCATAGCCCTGACACTTAGCTCTTGTTGTGGTGCGTTTTCTTTCTTTTTCATTCCGCTGGCATTCGGAATGGTTGCCACTTGTCCTTAACAGATTCCCTTTCAGCACCCACGTTCACAGGCATTTCATACAGGTCATTAATTGAAGGGTCGATTTCTGTCGCCTGTTTGAGCGAAATAACTTTCGCATTGTCTTCCGTGTGGTCTTCGTGTCCACATAGAAACTGCCAATCTCCTTCGGCATCGTGTGAAGCGTACAGAATCGGTCTGTCGCCATTCAAAACGTGGTCACAAGTAATGATTGCTTTGTCTTCGGGGTCTGAAAACTTGTATTCAGTCGTCTTATTCTGTCCAAAAAGGTTGAAGATTCCCATAGAAATAATTGTCGTTAGTAAAAGTCTTCTTGTCATTGCTTAGTGTTCGGTCGTAATGCACCACAACGCCCAACTATCGGTTTGTGTGCCACAGTTGGCAAATACAGCTAAAATAGCGGAAGTGCACCAGAAGCACAACGGTGGCTACAAGGCACTGCGTTCCACAAGTAAAAAACCAGAACCACAAAAGTCTCCAAAAGCGATGAAGTATCAGAAGGTGCACTGGAGCGGGCAAGTTCCAATGAAGCTGGCAAAGAGGCAGTTTGGCGCATAACCGATAGTGTCTGTTATATGCCTTGGTTTTCGTTCAGGTATTGGTCGAATGTATGATAAACTTGGAGTTCTCCGTTAGAGTTGACAGTTAGATACTTGTCAGGAAGTTCGAGAAGTTTAGAAAGAATTAGTGACGAGTGTTGTTCAGGAGCGGATTTCTTGATTAGTTCGATTGCATCAGATTTATTCAGCAGTTCAAAATGACACTCTCCGTTATCATGAGTTCTGAGGGAGCCATAATCTTTAAAATCCACTTCAAAAGTTAAAAACCAAACTTCGTTTGAGTTCAGGAAGTCTGAGAGTTCGCCCGATGTTCTAAAAGTTGGAAAATCACTTTCGGTTGCCCAGCTCAAGTTCATGTAATCGCTTGTTCCAAGTGATACGTTCGCAATCTCCAAATCTCTTGGGAGTAGCGACATTCCTTGTTCAGATGAATACTCGCCCAAGTACAGTATAAATTTACCGTTCCGTTGATCAAGGAGATATGTACTTGGATTTGCAGTCATGGCATATAACTCATTTATATAAGGAACTTCCTAAATAATTCCGCAATAACCAACTTTTACAATTGCTATGGTATCGGTTTTCATAAAGTTCCGCATATTTCCATTTTGGTTAACATGCTATCGATTTTGGTCGTTATTGCGGAAGTGTCCTAGCAAAATAAATATTTAGCCAAAAATTAGTACCCTCTTCCAAGGTGGCCTTTGTGCCGTTTTCATAACTCATTTGAGTACAGAGCCTATTAGCTTGAGTAGTCAGATTACTGGAGACAATGGGTTGGTTTTGCGGTTGCCGACACCATGAAACATGAACTATAGAGCTGTTTTCCGATTAACTAATTACCTCTATTCCTAAAGGGATGCCACTGTTTTCTGTTTTCCGATTAACTGATAACTGATCCACGAATAACCAATAACCTAATTCCCCAATTAACCAGTCAGGTGCAAGGCTGTTGGAGATGCTGAAACAAGTTCAGCATGACGCGCTGTAGTTGGTTTTGCGGTAGCCGCCACTTTGAACCATGAGTTATGAAAAGCAGAACTGTTTTCTGATTAACTAATTCCCTCTGTCCCTAAAGGGATGCCACTGTTTTCTGTTTTCCGTTTAACGGATAACTGATCCACGAATAACCGCGCACTGTGCACTAATTACCCTCTGTCCCTAAAGGGATGCCACTGATTTCTGATCAACCAATATACTGATAACTAAAATGTTGGACAGGCATCTCCACTACGGTCGAGGAGAATAGGGAGTGGCAAAGGTTAACACACTGTTTTCTGTTTTCCGATTAACGGATAACTGGTCCACGAATAACCAATTACCTAATTCCCCAATTAACTAGTCAGTGCAATCCCCTCACCGATAACTAAGCATATTTCCCACTCATTTTAAATATGCGATAGTCGTCTAATATCTGGTGAAATGCTGATGGCTTAAGTAGTATCTTCAAGCAAACCTTTAATAATCTTATGAAGAGATCCATACAATTACTATTAGCCATGCTTATGGTGGTGGGTTTTTCGGTGCAAGGGCAAATTCCGCACCCAAGAGAAACCTTTGGCCATGAAGTAGGCGCAGACTATAAACTAGCTGACTACGACCAGATGCTTGAGTACTACGAAAAGCTGGAGGCATCTACAGATCGTGTAAAAATGATTGAGATTGGGAAGTCCGTAATGGGCCGTCCTATTAAGCTTTTCTTTATTTCTACTGAAGAGAATATTGCTCAGTTAGAAAAGTGGAGAGAGATAAGTGAAAAACTTTCGCGTGCCGAAATTACTGAAGAAGAGGCACGTAAACTGTCGAAAGATGGAAAGGCCATTGTTTGGTTTGATGGCGGTATGCATGCTACAGAACGTGCGCACGCGCAAATGACTTCGGAGTTGCTTTGGAGAGTAGCTGCAGAAGAGTCTGAAGAAATGCAAAAGATCAGGGAGAACGTAATCACTTTGGTGGTACCGGTAATTAATCCTGATGGCCTTGATATTGTGGTAGACTGGTACCGCAAAACATTGGGGACTCCATACGAGAGCTCAAGCCCACCAATTTTGTATCAGAAATACGTTGGTCACGATAACAACCGTGACTGGTTTATGAATAACATGCCTGAAACCAAAGCCGTAACTAAGGTGCTTTACAGTGAGTGGTATCCGCAAATTGTGCACAACCACCACCAAACTGCACCAAGAGGCGCTATGATATTTATTCCGCCTTTCCGCAGCCCTGTAAACCAGAAAATTCACCCTGGTGTAACCACAGGAGTTAACTTGGTAGGTACGGCCATGGCCAATCGTTTTGCCATGAAGAAAATGCCAGGAGCTATTGCAACTACAGGTTATAGCATGTTCTGGAATGGTGGTATGCGTACTGCTCCTTATTACCACAACCAAATTGGTATTTTGACCGAAACGGCACAACCCACGCCTTCTCCTACAGAATACGATCCTGAGAAAATGCCTGAGCGCGTAGCTGGTAAGCCGGCTAACTCTACCGAGATTTTCTATCCGTATCCTTATAAAGGTGGAACAATGCGTTTCAGAATGGCGATTGACTACATGTTGGAAGCATCTATGGCTGTACTAGATTTGGCAGCAGATAAAAAGGATGAGTTCCTATACAATATATATAGCATGGGCCGCGATGCCATTGAAGATGAGTCTGGTGCTTTTGCATATGTGATTCCTACAGATCAGTGGAATCCAAGTGAGGCCATAAACCTGACTAACATTTTAATGCAGGGTGGGATAGAAGCGCACCGTGCTACTAGCGACTTTACTGCCAATGGCAAGTCGTATAAAGCTGGTTCAATCATTTTCTATGGTAGTCAGGCTTTCAGACCTTTCTTAGCCGATTTGATGGAGAAGCAAGATTACCCAGATCAGTTCTTGTATCCAGGTGGGCCACCAATGCCGCCATACGACTTGGCAGGTTGGACACTTCCACTGCAAATGGGGGTAACAGTTGACAGAGTAACCACTTCATTCAATGCTCAGGCAGAAGAGCTGACAGAAAAACTTTCCTTCGATGCGGGTACTGTAACAGGTACTGGCCGTTACGGCTATGTGTTTTCTAACAAAGACAACCAAAGCGCCACAGCCATTAACAGGCTACAAAAGGCTGGTTATACAGTAAGCATTTTACAAGAAGCGGAAGGTGAATTTGAAGCAGGTTCAGTATTGGTACGCAGAAAAGGTAAGCTTGACGCTGATGTAGCAAAAATGAGCGAGGAGCTAGGTTTGAACTTTGCCAAACTGGCTAAAAAGCCATCTGCCGAGGTGGTAGAATTAGCGCCTGTTAAAATTGGTATTTACAAATCGTGGAGAGCCAATATGGACGAAGGTTGGACACGTTGGATGCTTGAGCAGTTTGAGTTTGATTTGGATACGCTGCACAATGTTGATATTAAAACTGGTGATTTAGCACAATACAGTGCTATTATAGTGCCTTCTCAAAATTCTAGAACCATTGTTGATGGCACCAACCGTGCACCTGAACGTTTCCGTGGTGGTATAGGCGAAGAAGGTGTGGCTGCAATTGATGCTTATACTAAAGGTGGCGGAACAGTTATCTTCTTCGATGATGCTAGTAACATGGCCATTGAGCACTTCAAGTTGCCTGTGACTAATGTACTGGAAGACCTAAAGTCGAATGACTTCTTTATTCCAGGTTCACTTATTCGTTCTGACGTTGATACAAGCCAGCCAATGGCTTTTGGTATGATGCCGGAGGTTGCGGCTTCTTTCAATCAGAGTAGTGCCTTTAAAGTGAATGCCGGTGCAGAAGGAATTACCGAAGTGGTAAAATATGCTTCTGATGACTTGCTAATGAGTGGTTGGGCCATGGGAGAAGACGAGCACCTAGCGAATACTTCAGCCATGCTAGATGTTGAATATGGCGGTGGTAAAATGGTGCTATTTGGTTTTAGACCACAATTTAGAGGTCAACCAAGAGGAACCTACAAGCTGATCTTCAACGCTATCTATTCAGGAGCCAACAAAAACAAAGCTAAGCTTAGATCGAAATAAGGAATTGATACGAATGTTATAGAAAACCCCGGCAGTTTACTGTCGGGGTTTTCTATTTAATAGGGCCACTTACTTAGGTATCGAGAGATAAGTTTTATAACCTGCCACCATTATTTGTGCCTGCCTGCATTAGCAGGTCTTTACAAATGGCCTTGTATTACGCTGTGAGGACACAGCCTTTGGCATGAAGTAATTATTTTTTTAATAAGCTAGCTCGATTGTTAAGCCCTTACTTTAGTGCATCAGCTACAGCGGCCACGTTCTTTTTGCTGTTACCAATAAATATCTGGTCATCGATAATGAAAACAGGCCGCTTTAAAAATGTGTACTCTTCAACTATATGTTTTCTAAAGTCATCTTCGCTTAGGGTCTGCTCATTTAGCCCCAAAGCCCTGTACTTTCTGGCTACTTTACTAAAGAGTGCTTCATAAGAACCTGCCAAGGCCTTCATTTCATCTACCTGCTCGGCAGTCATTGGTTCAGTTTTAATGTCTTGCTTCTCAAAATCACTCAGGTCAAGCTCTTTCATTATTCTTTTGCAGGTATCGCAAGTCGATAGGTAATATACTTTTCGCATTTTCTGTTGTTTCTAGGGTTAATTTGAGGGTTTCCGAATTATATTCTGTGAAATCTTTTCTGTTTGGACTAAAATTTGGGCACCGTTAACCGGTTATACCTAAATTTTTAATTTACCGCGGTTTAGGCTTGTATCTTAAAAACAAATCATTTTTCTTGTAGACTTGTTACGCAACTAAACTACTAACTGTGTCTTAAATTGAGCTTCTGCTCGTAAAATTAAAACTAGAATTATGATGAAAAAATTATCGAAAGTAGTATTGGCATTCTTGATGCTAGGGTTTGTTTCCATTAATGGATTAAGCGCGCAAGACCTTACAGACGAAGACTTCAAAGACTATGCGATTATTTTGTTAGCTCAGAAATCTATTACTGACAAAATCAGTCCTTACGTAAACGAGCTAATTGAAAAACAAGATGGAATTGATGGGAACCGTTATGCTGAGCTTGATGCTGCTGCGGGTGGAGATGTTGCAAAGCTTCCTGCTGATGCAACCGATTTTGAGAAACAATTTTACGGTATCGTTCAGAAGCAAGTGAACAAAAAGAAAAAAGCAGCTCAAACTGTAGTAAGCCAATTGGCTACGCACGGAATTGGTGCTAAAAAATACAATGCTGTTAAAAAAGCTTACGCTGGTGGCGGAGACGCAAAAGCCAAAGTAGATGGCTACCTAGCGGAACTATCAGCTGAATAAGCTGACCTTAATCAACCTTAATATATTAAAACTAAAGAGACTGCTTTTCGCAGTCTTTTTTTGTGCAGCAAATAATAATGTCATTAGTTTGCCATTAATAGTGTAAAGCGAAAATCTTGCGACTAACTAAACTCCTTCTTCTCCTAATTATTGGTTTGTCTTTTGGTGCGCCTGAGGCAAGCGCACAGGTCTTTGGTAAAAAGAAAAAGAAGATGTCGAGCGTTGGTGGCTTTACCGTGCAAGAGGCACTAACGCCCGAAGAGCGCAAAAAAGCCATGGAGCGTCAGCTGGTGAGTCCTGTGCGCAAGTTCATCAATCGCTTTAATTTCAATATCGAAAAGAGTTATGGCTACTTTTCCTATAAATCGGAACTCACCGATGTGTCCGTAGTCAGAAACCCGAGAGGAGACTTATTGTACATCGTGCCACTAGGAGAGGAGACCTCACCAAGCAATGCATTCTCCAACTGGATGACCGACCTGACGCCTATTACAATCAATAGGATTGACGATGATAGTCAGATTGTACGAACGGACACCACTTCATTTGTTTATTCAAATAATGGACGTTATAACCCACTGAGTCTGCGCGTTTCATTCAGCTTGAAAAAGGTGGATAAAACACATTTGGAAACAACAGGAGAGAGGCGCTACTTAGAAGAGGACCTACTGCGTATTGGTGGCGGTATTGGTTGGGGAAAAATGAAGTTCAGAAATCCGGCTTCTACCCAAGATGTTGACCCGTTTTTAAGAAACTACACCTTGCCGGAGCAAGAAATTTCAACCACCAAAATGTATGGTTCCATTACATACAACGCCTACTCTTTAGGCGATTTCGCTATTCTGGCCGATGTGCAAGGTGGGGTTTGGAAAACCAAAACCAGTCAGCTCAACCAGGAATTGGTTACCTACGACCCGTTCTTCAATGTTGGTGTAATGTTTCAGCGCAGCTTTTCCAAGTACTTTAAAGGCTATATTCGCCCATCGGTTGAAATGAGAAGCTACACCATTGCCAATGAGCAGGTGAGTGTACCGCACAATTTTACCATCTTCAGCATCGACTTTGGCCTACTGTTAAAATACCCCACATATCCGCGCAATAAATACAAGGCGCATATGGTACAAATGGAACATGTGTTCAACGGAAAAATGTACCGAGGAAGGCCTTTTTACCGCAAACAAAACCCACGTTACGGCCAGAGAAGAAACTCTAAAAAGGAGCCAGGTTCTTCATTCTCAATACGTAAGGATAAGAAGGGAGATAAAGGAAACGATTAGTGCTATTCAAGGCTGTTGAATAGGATTAATTTTAGTATCTTGCCCGCTTAACGAGAACCCACTTTTAGCAATATATATGGCAGAAGGAGATAAGGAAATCATCATCCCGATCAACATAGAAGATGAGATGCGGGGTGCTTATATCGACTACTCAATGTCGGTTATTATTTCTAGAGCATTACCAGACGTAAGAGATGGTTTAAAACCCGTACACCGCAGGGTTTTATACGGAATGCTCGACTTAGGTGTTAACTGGAATAAGCCCTATAAAAAATCAGCAAGAATTGTAGGAGAGGTGCTGGGTAAGTATCACCCACACGGTGACTCTTCGGTATACGACACCATGGTGCGTATGGCCCAAGAGTGGTCACTACGCTATCCATTGGTAGACGGACAAGGAAACTTCGGATCTATTGATGGTGACTCGCCTGCAGCCATGCGTTATACGGAAGCACGTTTACGCAGAATTGCAGATGAAATGCTTACCGATATCAACAAAGACACGGTTGATTTCCAGCTAAACTTTGACGATTCATTAAAAGAACCAACCGTACTACCGGGCAAGTTGCCAAACTTGCTATTGAATGGTAGTTCTGGTATTGCCGTAGGTATGGCCACTAACATGGCTCCGCACAACCTCACAGAGGTGGCTGACGGTATCACTGCCTACATCGACAATAATGACATTACCATAGAGGAACTAATGGAGCATGTAAAAGCTCCTGATTTCCCAACCGGTGGAATAATCTACGGTTTCAATGGCGTTAAGTCTGCTTTTGAAACGGGTAGAGGTAGAATTGTAATGCGTGCTAAGGCTGAGATTGAGCCAACCTCAACAGGTCGCGAGCGCATTATTGTTACCGAAATTCCTTACCAGGTAAACAAAGCCAGCATGATCGAAAAGACAGCTGCGCTGGTAAATGAGAAGAAAATTGAGGGCATTTCTGACATCCGTGATGAGTCGGATAGAAATGGTCTTCGTATTGTATACGAACTTAAGAAGGATGCAATTGGTAATGTGGTCTTAAACAATTTGTTTAAGTATACCCAGCTTCAATCTTCTTTCGGGGTGAACAATGTGGCCCTTGTAAAAGGCCGTCCGCACACCCTAAACCTTAAGGAAATCATTCAGTACTATGTTGAGCACCGCCACGATGTGGTGACCAGAAGAACGCAGTACGAATTGAATGAAGCGGAAAAACGTGCACACATCTTAGAAGGTTACCTAATTGCCTTAGATAACTTAGACGAGATCATCGACCTAATTCGCTCTTCTAGAGATCCGGAAGTGGCCAAAACTGGCCTGATGGAGAAGTTCGAATTAACAGAAATTCAGGCGAAAGCCATTCTTGAAATGCGTTTACAACGACTTACAGGAATGGAAAGAGAGAAAATCCAGAAGGAGTATGATGAGCTAATGGAGCTTATCGCACACTTAAAGGAGATTCTTGAAAAAGTGGAGCTTAGAATGGCCATAATTAAAGACGAGCTGATTGAAGTACGCGACCGCTATGGCGATGAGCGTAGAACAGAGATCGTTTATGCTGCCGATGATCTGACCAGTGAAGACATGATTCCGAATGACGAAATGCTCATTACGGTGTCGCATCAAGGGTACATGAAGCGTACGCAACTTTCTGAATATAGAACACAAGGCAGAGGTGGTGTAGGGTCGCGCGGTGCATCTTCTAAAGAAGACGATTTTACCGAATATCTATTCGCATGTAAGAATCACGACTACATGTTGATATTTACTGAGTTTGGTAAAGTATTCTGGAAAAAAGTATGGCAAGTGCCTGAGGGAAGCAAGACTTCTAAAGGCCGTCCAATTCAGAACTTAATCAATATTGAGCCAGGCGATAAGATCAGGGCCATTATTAATGTAGACGATTTGAAAGATGAAGACTACATCAATAATAACTTCCTGATTATGTGTACTGAAAACGGTACCATTAAAAAGACAGCGCTTGAGGCTTATTCAAGACCTAGAACCAACGGTATCAACGCGATAACAATTCACGAAGGTGACCGTTTATTGGATATTAGGTTGACGAATGGAGACAATCATATTATCATTGGAAAACGCTCTGGTAAGGTGGTTCACTTCCATGAAAGCGATGTTCGTTCAATGGGAAGAACAGCTGCTGGTGTGCGTGGTGTAACCCTCGAAGGAGACGATGATAGAGTGGTTGGCATGGTATGTGTAGCTAGGGAAGATGCAAACCTTTTGGTTGTTTCTGAAAAAGGCTACGGAAAGCGCTCTCCAATAGATGATTACCGAATAACCAAGCGTGGTGGTAAGGGTGTAAAAACCATTAACATTACTGAAAAAACCGGTAACTTAGTAGCTATTAAAGAGGTGATCGATACTGATGACCTAATGATTATAAATAAATCGGGCATTACCATTAGACTATCTGTGGATGGTTTGAGAGTGATGGGAAGGGCAACACAAGGCGTGAAGCTTATTCGATTGAACGATAACGACCAGATTTCTTCCGTAGAAAAAATAGAAAAAGTAGAAGGAGAGGAAGAAGAGGTTGAGAACCAGGAAGGAGCAGCAACAAATGAAAATGAAGCTCCGACAGAAGAAAACTAATGTGAAACCTAAATTAGAGACTATTATACCCATGAAAAAACTGTTTTTAACAGCAATGCTTTCATTTTTAGTATTGGGAGCATACGCACAGAAGAAAGTGCTTAAGTCTGCCGAAAAGGCATTGAGAAAAGGGGAATTGGAAGAAGCAATCACACTTGCTAAGCAAGCTGCTGCTAACCCTGAAACCCAAGATGAGCCAGATGTTTACATCACTATTGGTAAGGCATACCTACAGCAATTTGTTGACAGCGGTAAAGAGAATTTCGATGCTGCTAATGCTGCGTACGAGCACTTTGCTACTGCAATGGAAAAAGGTGATGACAAATTGAGAGAAGATATGATGGAAGCACCTGTGTACTTGCCAAACGACCCAGAAAAACCAGTTGGTGGTGGTGACACAATGGGAATGCTTGACCAATTCTTGCTTCAAATTGGTGACGCTGCTTGGTCTGAGCAGAACTACGAGAAAGCTTTCCAGGCTTTTGACCTAGCTGCTAAGATTCAGGAGAGAATTGCGATCAATTTCTTTGCGGGTGTGGCTGCACAGTCTGCTGAGCAAGAAGATGTTGCCTACGACTACTTTGTATTGGTAGCTGACTCTGAAGAAGAATATGAGTACAAAAAAGAGGCCTTCAACGAAGTAATTCGTATTAGCAGAGTGAAGGAAGATCACGATACAGCTTTGGAATACATTGCTAAGGCGAAAGAGTTGTTCCCAGATGATAAAACTTACGCTTCTATGGAAGTTGACGTTTTGATCAATGCTGAGCGCCTTGACGAAGCTGTAGCTGGTTTGAAAGCTAACATTGCAGCTGGTAATGCCGACAAAACGCAGTATTACTACCTAGGTTACTTGCAGTGGAGTGCTGGAAATACAGAGGAAGCGCTAGAAGCTGCTAACCAGGCTCTTGAACTTGACCCTGATTACTACGAAGCACTTTACATTAAAGGTGGTGCTATTTATGACAAAGCTGCTGCAATTCTTAGAGAAGCTAACAATACAACTGACGATGCTGAGTACACAAAAATGAGAGACCAAGCATTTGAGATGTTCAAAGAAGCACAGCCGGTATTCGAAAAGTGTTATGCACAGAGACAGGACGATCCGTATATCCTTAAGCCGTTGAGTACTATTTACGATCAATTGCAAATGGATGCCAAGCGTGACGAAATCCTAGCTAAGCTTGATGCTTTAGAAGGCG
Source organism: Roseivirga pacifica (assembly GCF_900111145.1). Taxonomy (GTDB): domain Bacteria; phylum Bacteroidota; class Bacteroidia; order Cytophagales; family Cyclobacteriaceae; genus Roseivirga; species Roseivirga pacifica. The sequence goes on along the minus strand of NZ_FOIR01000002.1, from coordinate 400,212 downwards.
GAGAATAAAATTCAAAGATAAAGGGAAGGAGACTTCCCTTTATCTTTGAATTTTATATTTAACATAATGTAAATTATATAACAAGGAATCCCCTAAAGAGTTAGTTTAGAGACTTATTTAAATTGGTTCTTGCTGTACAGATACAAATTTTCGCAGCATGAATAAACCGTACATTATCAGACGTTTAGCCTTAGTAGCTAAATCCAATAATTTAAGTTTCTATTATATCGGTAATAATCAGATAGTTATCGACCACCAACCTAAAGGAATGGTTGTCATAATTAACCAAGAATCCGAGCCTAACTATTTAAGGGCTAAAATTCGTGTCGGACGGGCTACGTTTTTAGATGTTTGGATTTATGGTGAAACCGAATTGGAGTGGCAACGGTCACTTGCAAAGAAAAGAATTTTAAACCCGAAATATTTTTCATAATGGATTCACAAACCATACAAGAATTTAAGCGAGAATTTAGACCAATTCTCCATTTACCAAAAGGCGCTAAACGTGCGCGTGGTGTTCAGGTTCAAAACCTTGAAAATGTTGTTGGCTCTCAAAACGCATATAATTGCGTTCTAAAGGCTTTAGGGTCAAAACAGGATAAGTATAAGGTTAAGCTAAGAAAGTGCGGTACGCTCTATTTTTACCGAAAATAACTGGTTATGAAAGGATTTCAATTACCTCAAAGAGTTAATGCGGGTGCTACTCGTATTGGTCAAAAAGTTAGATTCTTTCACAAAAAAGCATTGTGGACGGTTATTAAAAAGGAATCAAATTGGGTGGTTCTAGAATACAGAAATATAGTTAAAAGGGTTAATTACTCCTTTCCTCTGTACCAAGAACTATTCGATAACTTACAATAAATAAAAAACCCTAAGACGGCAATCTCAGGGTTATTCCTTAACGAGGGGTGCAACCCTCACGAAAATAAAATGATGACCAAATTTAAACAAAAATTTGGCAAAGGGAAAGCCTTTGCCCAAAAAAATCAGCTTGAGAATATAGCTGATTTCGAGAAAAGTAGCTCTACGCTACAACTTAAGACAAAAGCCGTGCCAACCGAATTACAAATTCGCAAGGTAAATAATAGGCTAGTTAGGTGCGAAGTTCAAAAGCTTCCATTGTGGCAACTACAGACTAATGACAGGTTCTTTTTAGACGAAAAGGCGGATGATGTTTTTTCCGTTTATTTCAAGAATGACAAGATTCATTGTTCTGTAGTTGGCCTTCAATTTTTAGAGAATCCCCACACGTTCGAAAAAGATGTTGAGGTGTTTAAGATACTCAATGTATCGGGTCACACCTCCCCTTTTAAGTGTCCTAAAGGTGTAAGCGAAACCCGTCAAGCGGTTATGGCTTTTACTGCCTTTGAACAAAAGTTTAACGAAACAATAGAACGTAACCGTGGGAATCATGACTAACAAATCACCAGTATTAATTGAGGTTAAGAGAAACTTTATACACAAACCTTCAAAAACCGTTTTAGGTGACATATGTGTAAATGGTGTTGCTAAGCATTCGAGTGTCGAAAACTTAGATTGCTTACTTCCTGAAGGTGTTTATAGTTTGAATTGGAACAAAAACAACACCCCTTTAACGGTTCGTTATCAAGACAAGTTTAATTGGTTTAGGCAACATCTTGTGTTTGATAATGGTGCGGACGTTTACCCCGATAGAGGCATATATTTTCATATAGCCAATTATTCGCATGACTTAAAGGGGTGCATAGGTGTTGGTGAATATAAATCATGGGATATTCGTTTGAATCAACCTATGGTGGCTAATAGTACTAAGTCCTTCCGAATGTTCTATGTGTTCATAGACGATTTATTGGAAATGTCTTCCCCTATTCTAGTCAAAATAACATCCGTTCCAGATACCCCCTCAATGCTATAACTAAGGGGTCACATAAACATCCTTATCCTCAACCCCCTCGAAGGATTCGAGCATAATGAATTTCATTAGTCAAGGGCGCGCCCACAAAGGCGCGTTTATATACCCTTGACGAATGAAAAAATTCATTGTGCAACTTTCGTAGAGTGGGTTTAGATAAGGGATTCAAAACCTTTAAACGAAATAAAATGACAACGATATTTATAATTATAATCACGCTTTTACGCATTCCTTTTTACTTGGCCTATAGAATACTTTTGGTCTTTGTTAAGCTGCTTAAATCCTTTGATAAAACCCTGTATAGATTCACTACTTTATTGGTGGCTTCGGGTCTTTACAGAATAGTTCGTCAAGCTACAAGAAAGGGGGCTCAAAGTGCAAAATAGCGTTTCAAACACCGTTGAGTATTACGGTGCTCATACTGACAATAACGATAATTACATAGTGGGTTTAGATTGGCTTGAATTGAATTACGAAAAAAGCCACGTTCCATTGGTTTCCGATTTCTTTTTCAAGTTTGAAAAGATGGAATATCAAACAAGGCATTTTAAAGACTTGTACAAGGTTTATTTCAATGAATCTCCCCTACTGGAATTAAAGTGCAATCCTCATAGTGACTTGGTGGGTAAAGACTTGGTACAAATCAAAGTTGAAAATTTTCAACTATACCTCAACAAGAATTTACGCTACATACTTTATCTGTTTGAATCGTCTTACAAGCTAAAATACAAGTCCATTAGTAGGCTTGACATATTTGTAGACTTTGAGCATTTGCAGGGTTATACTCCTATTCATATATACGCTGCATTGGCTCAAAATGAACTGTTAAATATGGGGCGTTCATTGCCAAAACCTTATTTCAACAACCCTAAAAATATGGAGGTTACAGGTTTTACAATGGGTTCAAAAACCAGTAAAAACAAGTATATCCGTTGTTATGACAAGTTTTTGGAAATGCAAAAGACATCTAAAGAATATATTCAAAGTCTTTGGGATGCAAACAGTATAGTCCATGGTTATAGATTTGAATTGCAATTGAATTCTCGTTGGTTTTCAGAAAATAAGCGAATAATGGGGCAAAACGAAGTTGAAATACATTGGGAAAATGTCTTTCAAGGTTCGTTCATAGCTACCGTTATGGATTCTGCTTTTATCAATTTCTTTGATTTAAGAATCAATCAAGGTAAAAAGACTAAGCGCAGAAATAAGCGCTTTAATTGGCTTACTCCATTTAATTTGGGTCAACGCTTCGACACTTACGATTATGACCTTATCAAGCTTAAACGTAATAGTCAAAAGGATTCGGTTCGGTCTAAACGTATAGTGGCAAAAGGGATTTTCAAGGCAGCTTATGAAACAGAATCAGAACAATATTTACATGCCTATTTCGAATATGTCAATGACCATTCTTTATGGGAATATATAGAAACTAAAACCCCTGAATGGGTTAAGGAATTTCAAAAGAATACCATTGTTTCTAGTCCTTACGATTGGAATTTCTATTATCAAACTGCGCAGGAATGGAGGGGTTAAATATTACGGTTAATGACCATATGAGGTTGTTTCCGACTATTTCCAAGGCTACTGCGTATCGCGAGTGGAATAGAATGTTAGACGATTTAAACCTAAAAAATCGTAAAAAAGTAACACCTGCTGAATACTGCGAATATTGGCAAATTGATATTTCTCAAATTTCTCATTTGTCTCAATTTTCTCAATAGTCTCAAATTTCTCATCGGCTAAAAAAATGCTCTCCACCTTTGGAGTACATAAAATTTAGTCAAAAGAAAAATTATGAATCATTATTCAGCAAGTGGTCGGACTAAATCCGACCTTGTAAAAGTACAACGACCTGTCGCCATGCTAGGCATTGGCGTTTCAGACGTTACCGCTTTGACTAACGAAACCATTAAAATCTATTTGGAAGGTTCGGCCACCCAGCAAGACAATATTGCTCCGCAAATTTCTTTACTGGGTATTTGTGCGCTTTCTGTGCATGGTCAAGGTGGTGGGTATTTCAATGGCGGTACTGTGAATTTCAATGTTCCAATAGCAAAAGGCGGTGCGTTAGAAATTTCAGACGGAACTCATCTTTATGCCCAATTGGACGGTATTAAGAGTGCCGAAACTTATGAAATTGATACGGTTGACGGTGGCGCAAATGTGGGTACATCAGTGCATTACGAAACAAAAGTAGTTGGTAGTGACGATTCTGTTAAGAGAATTGCGGTCGACATTTTTAGTGTAATGTGTATTCGTGGTGTTTCTCACGTTTCGGAGATAAACGCAACCTTGAAGCCTGAATTTGCAGGTAAAGACGGTAATCTTTCTCGCAAATTTTCAAGGAAAGATTTGTTCGCAATTGAAGCTGAGGAAAACGATTTCGCCTATGAGGATGCAACTGGTTTGAAAAGACGTTTTGCACAAGATTTAGTGTGTATCAATGTAGACCGTTTCAGCTCTTTGGAATTTATCAAAGCTGCTGGAAACGCTGTTAACCTTGACTTTCTTCGCTAATGATTGATTTACGGACAAATAAGGTAACGGCAATAGGCAGCCTACAAGGGTCGGATAAAAGAGATGCACGTAAAATCCTAAAGGACGCTAAAAAGGACGCCATTGACCAATGCAAAAAGCTTAAAGGAAAATCGAAAAGGCAATGCAAAAGGAATACACGTAAGAACTTCCGTAAATCTAAAAACAATCTTTTTAGAGGTGGAGAATCTTGGTTGGGTTCTGTTGCTAAAAAAGTGGCAACTGTTGCAAGTGTCGCTGTTCCTCAAGCTAAGGTGGTTGCAAACCTTATTCCGTCAAGTCAGGCTAAAACAACGGCTATTAAAAATGAAACGATGGTAAAAGGATTGACATTAAAAGACGGTGCGTTAAAAAACACTGTAGAAGACGTAATTGGTGTGGCCGAATCCATTTTTGGACTTGGCAAAAAAGACACTCCAACAACTCCAACAAATCAAAAGCAAACAGATATGAAAGATATGGTTATTGAATTCGTATCAAAGCCAATAGTAAAAATTGTAGGTCTTGGACTTCTTGGGCTTATGGTTGTTGGTTTTGTCTATAAGAAGTTTTTCAAAAAACAAGCAAAATTCACTGTTAAGAAATAACAATGGCAAATAATAATCAAAGAACATCAGTAGACAAATTCGGCAACACTTATGCGGTTGTCGGCTGTAAGGACAAAAAAGGGACGGGTTTTCCTAAAGGTTACATCGAAATTAAGGGTCAACTCTACAAACTTGAACCTAGCGATTCGCAAAAAGATGGTGTAGCATGTTGGATACGTGTTACCAAAATGAACAATAGAAAATCAGGGGGTGGACTATGACAAAGGTTTTACAACTGGTAAAGGTGGTTGTAAAATATGGAACCATAGTACAAGCTGCTCTTGAGGCTCTTGAATTGTTCGCCAATAAAGTCGAAAAAAAGCAATCTGATGAGGTATCTGATTGAGGCATTTCGGGTCTGGGTTGTAAAGTTGGCATTTCCTCAATATTGGGGGGTGTCAACTTTCACCATTTTGGCGCAAGCTAGTCACGAAACTGGTGCTTTCACTTCTAAAGTATATCGTGAGGGAAACAACCTTTTTGGCATGCAACCTAATTCAAGGCCATTTGATATTCAGGGTAAAACAATGGGGCGAGAAAACTCTGCAACTTACCCGACCAAATGGCATTCTGTATGGGATTATTTTAAAAGGCAACAAGCCTTTAGAATTACTACAATAGGCTTTAAAAGAAAAACGGTCGATTCGGGTTATGCTGCGGATAAGGCTTATAAGTCTAAATGGCAAAAGCATATAAATAAATTACTAATCTTTAAAATTTTGACATATGCCTGCATTGTTGTTGCGGTTGTTACCTTTTTGGGAAATGATAAAGGGCTTTTTCAAAAAGTTAACTTTAAAAAATATTCTTTGGGTCGTTGGTATAATAGGCGGTTTAGTTCTGTTAAAAAGGCTCTTAATTTCAAATAAGACGGAACTTCAAAAGTTAAAATCTGAAACCTCAAATCCTGATGTTAAAAAAATGATGGAAGTGGCAAATGATGTTGCTTTCAATATGGGTACACATAAGGAAATAGGCAAGTGGTCTTTTCGTGCTATAACGGAAAATGACCAAGATGTTTACGACAAATTAAGGGGTTTAACTGCTGACGAATGGGAAATGGTACGAATGTATTACCCAAAATTTACGAGAACGCCTCGAGATTTAAAGAATGATTTGGTTAAGCATTTAAACGAATCATTACGTTCAAAGCTACCTGAATTCATGAAATAATGAAAAGGGAATTGTTAGCTGTCGTTACGGGGTTCGCTCCTCCCCTTCTCACTGAATTTAAGATAGGTTTAGTTCAGATAATGTGTGGCGTTGTAACTTTTCTAATAGTCGATGCGCTTAAACGCTATCGAGATAAAAAAGCAAAAAAATGAAAATACTCTATTACGATATTAACGGAAATGTTAAATGTGTGGGCGGTCAATTGTCCGAAACCAATGTACTGACTACGTATATAGACGATTACCATTTAATCTTTGCTGTATTTAATAACGATGGGCTAATAGCTATCAGTCCTACGTTTGTTAATGTTGAGGGTTCACCAAATGAAATACGTTGCGCAGAATTGTATTTAATGAATAATCCTCCAGTAGAAAGGTGTCGTTTTCAAAATGACATTTATGTCGCTCCTGGGGAGCGTGTAATTTTCACAAATGGTAAATTTTATAATCCTTTGGGTTCGGGTGGTGGTTCTGTTGAAGAACCTACAGATACTGGTTTAAACGGTGAAATACCTCAAAATCAATCTTTGTATAATTACCTAAATATAGGTTTCGATTATCATAAGGATGATTATGAATTACGTTTAAATTTAAAGGCTGGTTATCCGTGCGCTTGGGGTAAAATGCAATTAGATGGCAATTACGATTATAATGAGGTCGTGGACGGGGTTGTCGTTTTCACATCTTCTGAATTGGGTCGTATAGTAATAGCAAACCATGTGGATAAGGTAGCCTATGAAATAGAGAAAACGGCTTCTTTTACTGGCCCTGCTTGGGGTGGAGATTATTTTGCCCAAAATGTGAAATTTATGGGTGCGACTTGGCCGGATGCTTCAACTACGGGGTATGCAGAGGGGGTTAGTAATGGTTATTTTTATATAAAAGACAATGTTATTTGGCAAAGAAAAGAATACCAAATGGACGGTACACAAGATTCGGGTGCTTTAGTGCCTATTTATATAAGATACTACGACTATAATCTGTTTGTTAATTCTGCGTCAGGTGTGTATTAAAATTAACTTCATTCTTTTTGAAGTAAGAAAAAAGTACTAACTTACTACCTCCTTAGGGGTATTCCTTGCTGTGGTATTACATACTATAAATTATATAACAACTATAGTGTTTTGCGGCCACGCAGTGGTTTACATAAGATCAGTTATCTGAACTTGAGTTAGATAACGTTAACGATCTTATGTTAAAGCAAAACACGGCTCTCACACGAATCCCTGTTATATAATTTCATATTATATTAACCAGCAAAGCTGGACCGTGACTATTCGTATCATGGAACTCAGTTCTCTGGATCATTCCTTAACTAGTCCATCTCGTGTCCATGTTATATAATTGGTTATATACCTGCCTACCATCAGGCTGGTTAAATCGTCCGGGCTGTAAGCTGGCCTTTCACATAAGATTTGCCAGGCTCAGTACTCCATAGATTTCAATATTCGGGCTAATGTACAGATTGAATTCGTACAGACGATTCTCAGGCGTTATTCTCGATAGCTATCGGGGTTGCCTGTTAAAATCGAACATGGTGAGATTCGCGAGCTCCATATAAATCAATTCAAATAATCGCGAGCAAACACATGTGGGCCAACGCCTTGTTTATTCGAAATAATTGAATTCCCAATCAGCAGTAGATTGGTATTGGGATTTCATCTTAACTATTTTTTCTTTTAATCTAATTCTGTGTGCAGACCCAACTAAAAGCACAGTTGTACCTATCTTGTTTGAGCAATGCTCGTGAATTTTAGATATCCAGTAATTCTCTCTTTGGTCATTCCATTCTAGCCAATCTGAGTATGTCTTCATAAGAAAGTCATCCTGAACTTTATCTATGAAGATTCTCTCCATCGCTGCCTTGTCTCTGTTTATTTTATCATTGTCGGATGAATTTAAAAATCTGAATCCAAGCCTAATTGATTCGTTTCTTTGAATTAGAGAAGCGTACTTATAATCAGGGACATGTTTAGGAAACAATTCTAGCATTGCTTCTAATCGGCCGTCAAATGGGTCATTATCTAAGTCTACTGGCTTTACTTTTATTGTAGATTCCTTTTCGATTTTTCGTAATACCTGAATTTCGGGAGGATTAAAATGATCAACCGCTTTGAGCATTTGAGGGTATTTTGCTTCGGTTGCCTCAAAGTAAATTGTATTAGGAGAAATTTCGTGGACGATCTGAAGAAGTGATGAGGCATTGCACTCTCCTTCTGAATCGTGCATTGTACCTAAGACTATTACTTTATTACTCATTCTTACTTGGTTAAACGCTCAAGCCGCTGGGCTTTCACTTTCTGTCTTGAAACAGAAAGTAAACAAAGAATTCAAGAAGGAATAATCGGCCGGCCACACAAGTCTTGCTGCGCTGAAGCTTCGCGAAGGCCAGGCAAACGCTGCCCCGCGATTCCTTCGTCCCACCCGCCTTCAAAACTCAACTTTTCTTCTACCTAAAAAGATAGTTATGTGAATTCAATTTTAACACTATCCCAAATCGACCTTATAAATTCTGTCACAGAAAAGCCTTTTTTCGGGTCTTTATGTTCTAATGAAGACCAATAATGAATCGTTGTGATATGAAGCCAGGGTTCATTATTGAGGATATGCTTACAGTCTGTCCAGATACCTTCTCTGTTGATATTTCCTCCCTCTTCCACTAAATCATCAAATGAAGAGATAATTAGCTCCATTAGAGCAAACTTCTCGTCATCTGATAAGTCATCACTCTTATAGATTTGGAGGAACTCTTTGATTCGCTCACTGTCTGACTCTGTCAAGTCCCAATCTTGAGTGTTTTCATACCAATGAAACCCAAGTCGTTTTGAAAGCCTCCTTTGAGCATCCCTTGTTGCATATCTCAAGAATTCTTCTCTTAGCTCCATTCTACCCCCCCCTACTCGATTTATTGGATATTAATTTATAGCATTTTTTTTCAATTATAGTCCGATATCTTTTTTAAACCATAATGTTTTCTTGATTAATGAATTTGGACTAACAACCTCATCCAGATGGCTGTCGTGAGTCAGATCCCTGCGATTCGATAAATTGATCTGCTAGATCAATTCTTAACGCTCGCCCCCCCCCTTCCTCAAAAACCAAATAGCAATGGCAATAATCAGCAGATAGCCAAAGCCTAGTATTGTGAGGAGAAAGGGAATGTTGCGTTGCATCACTACCCTATCGGCAATGCCTGCTTGACAAAACAGCCATTCATCGGCCATTGCTGAAGCGTAGGCGTAGTTGCCTGTTTCCAGTATTACAATTCCAGCGTTATTTTCAAAATCCATTCGCGCAGCTGAGTTAATGGCATCATTGCCGCTGCCATCGTGGCCAAAGGTGCGCGATTTACCTAAGGGATGGCCATATAAACTCGGGCCTAAACCGTAATAGGCATGGCCGTTTCTATAGCTCTGCGGACTTCTCATTTCTTCAATCATTTCAGCCGGTAGAATAGTTGCTCCTTGAGATGGCATCAGTGCAATCATAAACTTGGATAGATCTGCTGTGCTTGTCATCAAGCTCGCTGCTGCTTTGGCGGTAAACCGCTTCATCGGCCTGGTTGTAGTATCTGTTTTATAAACATCTACCAAGCTAATTGCTGTGCTGTCGGATAGGCTAAAACTGCTATTGGTCATGCCCAATGGTTCAAACAGTTGTTGCTTCATATATGCCTCAAAGGGCATTTGAGTTACTTCTTCAATCAGCAATTGTAGCAAAGTATAACTAGCACCGGAGTACATGTATTGATCGCCCGGTTTTTGGCCAACCCTGGCTTTGCCTTCCGTCCAACTGCCTGCGTCTGCCGCCTTGGTTAAAGACTCTTCCAGTGTTTGAAGCATTTCATTATCCGCAAATCCATTATAACCCAAGTCATCATCGAAGCCTGCAGAATGTGATAGCAAGCGCCTTACGGTCACTTCATGGTTATCATATTCGCTTTCGGGCAAATGCCAACGGGTTAGGTAATCTTCTACGGGCTTGTCTAAGTCTAGCTGTCCGTTTTCTACTAGTTTTAATACCCCTACCGCTGTTACCCATTTACTTACCGAGGCTACCGGAAAAGCCGAGTGTTTATCAATGTTTTGATCTGCGTGCCCATAGAAAAACGTTTGATTCACTTCACCATCTTCAATCAAAGCGATGGCTAAGTTTCCTACAAATTCCTTTTCGAGTCGTCCCTTACAGGCTTCAATAAATCCCGCAGCAGTTCCGTCAGCATTGATAGGACGTAAAAGATATCCGTTGATAAAACCCATTCCCACAAAGGCTGTCCACGCGAGGATAATGGCGGTTATTACGCCAATAGTTTTTAATTTCTTCATCTGTTCGTATTCGTTTATTAAACCGTTTTCGACAAAGAAATAGGGCTTTTAAGCACTGAAGGTTCGATTGTAGGAAAGTCGAACTAATTAGATACAATATGTTATAGAAATACTATGCCGGCAGTTTTCTGAATGCCGATGGCGTAAGCGATGTACTCTTTTTAAATGCTGTGTTGAAAGATGATTTGGAGTTGAAGCCTACCTCGTACATAATCTGCTGTATGGTCAGTTCACTTTCTTTCAGCAATCGCTTAGATTCTTCTATGCGGTATTCATTTATAAAATCGAAGAAGTGCTTTCCAATTTTCTGATTGATAAGAATTGACAGTCGTTTGGTCGGTATTTCGGTTTTTAAGGCCAGGTCGTGCAGTGTCAATGTTTCGTCAAGGTAAGGTTTATGCGCTTGCATATAGCCAAGTAACTGCTCTACCTCTTCCTGAAATGCGTCCGTATCATTGCCCCTATCTTGCTTAGCGCTCGCCAGACTTTCATTTACCCTAGTGAATAGCTCTGGGTTTCGCATGGTATTAAGCACAAACCACGATGCCGCGGCTAAAGCGAACAGGGCTATGGCCAAATTCAACATTGGAAATTTCTGAAAATCGTTCGCGGCTTCGAAGATCCCCCGAATAAGCACGGTGGTATTGCCAATTAGAAAAACAATGGCAATGGTCATGAGCCATTTATAGGTCTTACTGTGTAGCGAATAATACTTATGATGAATGCCTTTGTATTTAAAAAGCTCTAAGAAAATCAGCACAATGTAGGTGTAAAATTGCGCTTGAATTACAATGATATAGGCTATTTCAATCTGTTGAGAAACGTTAAAAATGAGAAACAGCATGAGGAACGCAATCGCAGGTAAAGCGTGCCAAGCAAGCCGTATGTCAACTTTAAAATCGCTAAAACACACCCGCTTTATATAGCAGTAAAACAAGGGCATTTGGGTCAGCAATACAACCAAATGAAGTTTATTGATAATGGCATTACTCCTGTAAAAATCTCCCAAAAACTGACCTGACAATTCAATGGAAGTAACGAACAGAAAAGTGGCAAACAGAAGATTCGCTACTCTGTTTTCGGAATTGTTGAAGATTAAAAAAGCAGTAAGTAAAAGGAATAAAAATACGCTGATCAGGCTAATGCTAGCTACCTCACTCATATAAGTCAAAAGTATACAACTTGCTCAAAAAACCGATATAAATAGCATGATTTGGTTTGCTTTTCTTAGCTCAAATTGATTGAATATCAATCTATCAACAATAGTGAAAATATCAGACATCAAGGCCTTAAGTAAATTCACCTTATTTGTTTAGTCACGTATTTCTACTAATTCATAATTCGGCCTATTTCATCAGCTTAGTTTTTTATAAAAAAGCCAACTCAGACACTTAACTATGACTACAGCAAGTACAGAAAATCTAGCAAGTATATGTGAAAAATATGGTATTCAATGCCCTACCGATTTCCCAGCATCTTTTACCAATGTTAGTAAACAGGATAATAACAATACAGAACGCACGCTTACATTTAAGGGCAACTTGGACTTAAGCTCTCTTAGCCTTAACCCTGGCGAGCTTAAAATTCTACTAGGTATGCTGGGTGGTCAGTCGGAACAACCCGTTACGGTAACCGTAACTGCCAAGGCAGATGTTACCGCCACCGTGGTGAATATTGTTTTCAGTCCACCGAAAATCACACCGGTGCCTGATGTAACATTGACCAACTGTTCTATTGAGATCACCTATACCCCTGCTTCCAACACTGCTAGTGTCTTGATTAAATGGCCATTCTCTTTCACAGCGTTTAATAATGACCTTAAGGCTATGGTAAATATGGCTTTAAGTGCTACAGAAATGGAATTGGGTGCGACAATTAGCACTAACACCGGACAAACGCTACAGTTGCCTCTTGCTCCGCGCGGTATTCACTTTCAAGAAATTGGCTTGAATGGTTGTGTTCTTTTTAAACCTATCGATCTATTTGTAATTGGTATACAGGCGCAGTTTTTAATAGGAAAGGAATACCCTAGTGCTATTGTAAAGGATAACAACCTTGCCTTTTCATTTATTATGGATGGCGATGTTCCTGTTCCGCAATACATCAGTTTCTACTTGCAGTCTATTTCTGTGAGCGAGCTAATTAACATGTTTACTAATGGCGGCTTAGACCTTGGTGTTCCCATTACTATGGAGAATGTAAGCTGCTCTTGGTACAATCCTGAACTAGAAGAAAGTTTGGTATTACCAGATGGTACAACGGTATATCCTGGTTATTCCTTTGAAGGTGAAGCAGACCTTTTTGGTTGGAGTTTTTATGGAGCTTTAAGTCTAAATCAAACAGGTTTAGTAGTTTCCAAAGGTGTTTCCGCTAAACTCTGTATGGACAAATTTACGCTAGGCAGTTTCTTTAGTTTAACGGGTAATGGGAAAGGCTATTCTATAAAAGTAGATGCGAATGGTGAACCTGTAAAGACCAATGAAATGCCAAAATCTGGCACTGAGTATCAACAGATTGATGAATTGTTAAAAAGTGCTCATAATAAGGTACTTGTAAATCCGGGAGGTGCAGAATTGAGCTTCTCGAATCAGAATGGTACGGAAGTAGGCGGACAAATAGATGGAACTGCTAAGTTCCTAGACCTTTCAGCCACAATTCAAGGACACATCGATAAAACCGGTATCGACTTTAACCTGAGCCTCGATGAGTCAATAGCTGGTTTTGATTTGTTACAAGACAATATGCAAATCGGTCTGAATAAAAGCGCTTTACAATCATCAATTAGATTCAAGCCTTCCTCTCCTTGGTCCATTACATTGCCAGAAAATTTGATAAGCGAAATTAGTTCGGCATCGGGGCTGGGCGCAATAACGCTTGATGGGAATTTTGATGGTTTATTCAAGATTGAAACTGAACAAGATGGGACTATCAATGGCACTTTCAATTTCTCTACCAAATTTCCAGTTATCGATTCAATAGAAGGACTAACATTTGATCTTGACCCAGATAAAATGACAACCATGAGTTCAGTGCTGGAAAATGTACTTCCTTACCTCGAAGATCATATTGCAGATATTTATGGAAAAGCATTTTCCAACCCAGCAGAATGGGCTGATGCGGTTTTGAGAAAATACATTCACCTGCCTCCTACGGTTTCTAATACATTGAATTACGTATTGAACAAAGCCAAAAGTTTGGGACTTTCAGGAACTGACCTGAATTCCCTATCGAAGGTGGTTTCATCAGTACCGATGTCTGAGGCACTGCCAGCGCTAAAAAAGGTTTATGGTGAGCTTACTGCGCAAGACATGGGCACAATAGTAGGTAAGGCCTATAATATTGCCGACCCAACTAAATTCCTCGCTACGCTCAAAGGATTAGGCTATACGGATTATAATAGTTTGATAAAAGCTATGGGGTCTGCAACCAATGGAAACGTTGCGGAAGTTGCTAAAGTGGCAGAGACAATTCTGCCAAAATTGCCCGTTAATGAGGCGATAGCAGGTGATTTGGATAAACTCGCCACATTGAGTACTGTTAAAAAGGCCCTGAATATTGTTACCCCAAATGAGATTGCTCCTGCATTTAAGTCACTCGGTTTACCTGCAAGTTTGGCCGTAGGGTTTATAAGGAATGAATTCCCGATATTCGCGGCTCCAGCATTTCTGAAGGATATTTTGGGTGTAGCCGATTACCCCTCTGATGTTATCTCAACAGCGATAAGTGAGGCCGAAAAAGCTTGGGGAGATATTAGTGATGGATGGGATGACGTAAAACACTTCTTACACTTGTAAAACATAATAGTAGCTCAGTCAAATCAGCCGAGAGTTCAGCTCATATCATAGTTGGATGCTCGGCTTTTGTTTTTCAAACAAGGGGTTTAGAGTATCTCCTCTCTAAAGACTTGAAAACGACACCACCTACATAATACCTTTCTACTATCTTGTAGTTTAATTGAATGTTAGGTTCAAACGTGTTATGAAAAAGGTACTGATTCTATCCCTGTCCATTGGTTTTTTGCAACTGACTGTAGCGCAAGAGGCCAACAAGCAAACAGCTTATTATAAAGATGTAACCACTACCCATCTGCCCTATCAGGATTTGCAGCGGCTCTCAATGGATGCGGCTATTGCTGACTTGGATAATGATGGAGATATGGACATTATCATTGCCAATGAGCATCGGCCTAATATTCTGCTGATTAATGATGGAACAGGCAAATTTACCAATGAAAGTGCTAAGAGAATTCCGCAAGTGAATCACGATAGTGAGGATATTGGTATCGCTGACTTTGATGGAGATGGCGACCTCGATATCATTGTGGTCAGCGAAGATGATAAAACCAACGAGCTCTATCTAAACAATGGAGATGGCACTTTTTCCGATGCCGGAGACAGAATCCCTGTTACGGGCACCTCTAACTCAGTAGTTGTGCATGACATTAACATGGATGGTTTCGTGGATGTACTAATTGGCAATAATGGCCAAAACAATGTACTAATAAACGATGGTACCGGTCACTTTACCGATGAAACCATGCAGCGTTTTGGTGAATTCATAGATGTTACTCAAGACTTAACCCTAGCTGATATTGATAACGATGGTGACTTGGATGTACTCGTAGCGAATGAAGACAATAACCGAATACTCATCAATAGTGGAAAAGGTTTTTATACCGATGAATCTAAGGCAAGACTCCCCTACCGAAATACGCCTGAAGAAACCAGAGAGGTAGTAGCTGCTGACATTGATGGTGATGGTGATATGGATATGCTCTATGGAAATGTACAGGCCTTTGTCTCTGGCGCAGTAAAGCAGAATAGATTTCTACTGAATGATGGGAAAGGCTTTTTTAGTGATATAACAACTACTCATTTACCACAAGATGATAACCGCTGCTTTGGCGTGGCTTTTCTAGATATTGACCACGATGGAGATGAAGACATTATCACTGGAAATACCAATGGCGATGGATTTGCAGGAATGACACCTTTCAGCGTTTACCTGAATGATGGCAAAGGCAAGTTTACGGATGAAACCACCACCATTTTACCGGAGAGCATCAAAGGCAGGGGCTTCGACATAGACTTTGTCGACCTTAATGGAGACGGCATTAAAGACTTATTTCTAAGCAATCGAGGGTCACAAGATTTCTTGCTTTTTGGATTGAAAAATTGATGCTATTAACCCTCGCTGGAGACAACACCAACAAGGGTTAAGTGGGGCTGTTTTAAAAACTTCTAAAATTAGTTTCGTCCTTCTGAGTGAGAAAATTTCTCTTTTGAGAAATAGTCGACCTAAAGAATCTATCTATTCATTGTTGTGAACTTAATTGACAGATTCTTTCGGCCCCGAATACTCGGGGCACTCAGAATGACGGCACTACTACTCGTTATTCAACTCGTTTCTGACGCCCTATTCACTCCTCAGTTTTTGTGCTGGGTTGGCCGTAGCAGCCTTTCGCGCATGATAGCCCGTGGTTAATATGGTTACCAGAATTGTTCCTATCAATACTGCCAAGTAAATCATAATACCAGGCGTAATATGGAACTCAAAGCTTTCCAGCCAACCAATCATAACAGAGTAACCAATAATGGAGGCCGGTATAGCAGCTATCACAATCAGTATTACAAAGTCTCTTATAAGCAGGTTCACCAGTCCGCCTGTATTCGCACCGAGTACTTTTCTAATGCTGATCTCTTTGGAGCGCTGTTCGGCTGTGTAGGAAGCCAAGCCCAACAGGCCAAGGCAGGCAATAAGAATCGTCATACCGCTAAAGCCTAAGAATAGCTGCCCACGGATTTGATCAGATTCATAGTTTTCCATGAATTGTTCATCAAGAAATGTGTATTCAAAAGCGGTGGTCGGATAGGTTCTTTCCCATGCTGCCTCTATAAAGTCGATAGTGGCATTAACATCTCCTGTAATCTTCACAATAGCGGATGGATTTATACGACTCGGCATAAACATAAGCGCAGTAATGGGATCGTATAGCGATTGTTGGTGAAAGTCCTTCACCACACCTATTACCCTAGCAGCTGGCAAAGAATCATTTCCTGAAATGTTTATTTTTTTACCAATAGGGTCGGTCCAATTCATTCTGCGTACCATGGCCTCATTTACCATTACAGCCAAAGAGGTGTCAGAAGGATATTCTAAGGAGAAGTTTCGGCCTTCCACTATTTCAACCCCTAATGTTTTAAAGAAGTCGTAGTCAACGCGGTAATTATCCAGCCCTCTGTCGTCCATTGGACCTTCTTCTGTTTCTATACTGAAAACGTTTTTGCCATAACCATTGCCCGGAGTAGTGCTTGAGGATCCTGTGCCACCAATATTAGGATTCTGAATCAATTCGTTCTTTAGCACATTCCATTTTTCTACATCTGCCCTACTCCTAAAATCAATTTGCATCATTTGCTCCTTATCGAAGCCAAGGTCTTTTTCTCGTACAAATTGCATTTGGCGGTAAATCACCAATGTGCCGATAAGCATAAACATAGAAATGGCAAACTGTAGTGTCACCAAGCCTTTACGCAGTATTTTACTGCCCGATTTTCCCGCTCCGCCTTTTAGTACTGCAGCTGGCTGAAAAGAAGACAGGAAGAATGCCGGGTAGCTTCCACCAATAAATCCGGTAATGAACACCACACCAATAATGGCGAGAATTACATTGGTATCTAGCAGTCCTGCAATGTCTAGGCTAGTACCTACCAAGTTGTTAATACTCGGTACTGCAACAATTATTATGACGATACTAAGGGCTAGAGATATAAGTGTAATCAATATCGACTCTGTTAAAAACTGACCGATCAACCCACCTCTTTGGGCGCCCATTACTTTTCTAAGCCCTACCTCCATGGCCCTTTTGGTAGACCTTGCAGTGGCAAGATTCATGTAGTTGATACTCGCGATAATGATGAGGAAAATCGCAATAGCGGTAAAAATCCTGACATAGTTAATATCGCCTGCCGGTACGGGCTCACCATCAAAGTCAGAGGTTAGGTGAATGTCTCGCAATGGCACAGGAACCATCTCCACCCTAATATTAATTGGGTCGAATATTGGCGCTATATACTTGGTAACGGTGGAATCTAGTTTGACCTGCAAAGCCTCTTTGCTCACACCTTCATTTACCAAAACATAGGAATAAACACCCCAGCCACCCCAACTGCCATCTCCGCCCTGGAATATGGTTTTCCATGAAACGAGCGCTTCAGCAATTAGGTGAGAACTTTTCGGCATGTCTTTATAAACACCAGTTACTTGCAACGACATTTCCCTGTTGCCACCACTCTGTAGTGTTTGGCCAATTGGGTTTTCGTTCTTGAAAATCTTCTTCGCCATCGACTCATTGATGACAATAGAATTTGGTGCCTCTAAAGCAGTTTTAGGGTCGCCAGTAATAAAATTATAGTCGAACAATTCGAAAACCGTGGAGTCGGCCGCGTATACGTTTTCTTGAAAGTAATCGACCTGATTAAGGGTGAATCGCATCCCTCCTTGCCCACTAATTCCCGACAAACGGGCAGCTTGCACCACTTCCGGATTTTCATTTTTAATGGTAAAGGCAGCGGGGCGTGTCATACTGGCCCACCTAAATGAATTATCAGGCTCGGTTATCTGGGTAGAAAGCCTATAAATACGATCGCCCTTGGAATGCTGCTTATCAAAGCTGGTTTCGTGAAAAATATAAAGGAGAATGATTAAGCTGGACGCTATACCTACGGTAAGTCCAATAATGTTGAGAGCCGTGTAAGCCGGCTGTTTAAGTAGGCTTCGGAAAGCTACTTTAATGTAATTCTTTAGCATGTAAGTTGTTGTTTTTTGTTTTTGACCTAAGGAACAGACCAACATTTTACTGTTCCAATGTTAAAGATAGGTAACCGATAACAGAAAGCAGCGCATTGTTTGGTTAAAACTTTGGAGCCATGCTAAAGAGCACTTTCGTTTTCATTCAGGGTGAATACTTACATAAAAATAGCAAGAAAGCCCATTTGACTTGGAGGGTTATTCTTGAATAAAAAATGAGGCTGTCTCAAAAGTTAAATATTTAGCTTTTGAGACAGCCTCATTCTAAAATTGTCCCTAATACTTTGGGTAAGTTTTAAGGTTTAGAACTCCTTAACATCAAACCTGTCAAGATTCATTACCTTATGCCAAGCCGCGATGAAGTCGTTTACAAATCGTTCTTTTGCGTCATCGCTGGCATACACTTCTGCCAAAGCCCTAAGCTCAGAATTCGACCCAAAGATGAGGTCAGCTCTTGTGGCTGTCCACACTTGCTCATCGGTTCCTCTTTTGAAACCGTTAAAGATGTATCTATCCTCATCCGCTGCTCTCCAAGCATATTCCATGCTCAACAGGTTGCTGAAGTAATCGTTGGTTAAAGCACCTCTATTATCAGTAAGTACACCAAGGTCAGATCCATCGAAGTTGGCGCCCATAGCGCGCATTCCACCAACCAAAACAGTCATTTCAGGTGCAGAGAGTGTCAATAACTGAGCTTTGTCAATTAATAGTTCTTCGGTAGTTAAGGTATAAGCAGTCTTTTGGTAGTTTCTAAAACCATCGGCCATAGGCTCGAGAAGTGCCATGCCTTCAATATCGGTTTGCCCTTGTGTTGCATCTACTCTACCCGGAGTGAATGGTACTTTTACATCAAGCCCAGCTTTGCTTGCCGCTTTTTCAACTCCTACGTTTCCACCAAGTACAATCAAATCGGCAATGGAAACCTTTTTATTTTCGGTATCAAAATCCGCCTTTAGTTGTTCGTAATAAGCTAAAACCTTGCGTAACTGTTTTGGATTATTCGACTCCCAATTCACCTGAGGCTCCAAACGGATTCTGGCTCCATTAGCCCCGCCCCTTCTGTCTGAATGTCTGTAAGTAGCAGCGGATGCCCAAGCCGTGGTAACCAATTCATCTACTGTTAAGCCTGACTTGGCAATACGAGATTTCAGCTGGTCGATATCTCTGGTATTGATTACTCTATAGTCTGCCTCAGAAAGTGGGTCTTGCCAAACAAAGTCTTGCGATGGAATTTCTGGACCTAAATAGGTAGACTTTGGTCCCATGTCTCTGTGAGTCAATTTGAACCACGCCCTTGCAAATGCTTTGTTGAATTCTTCAGGGTTCTCATAGAACCTGCGAGATATCTTCTCATAAGCAGGGTCTTTAATTAAAGCCACATCAGTTACAAACATAGTTGGCTTGTGTTTTTTGTTGGGATCAAAAGCATCGGGATACATCTTTTTAGGATTTACCGCTTCATATTGCCAAGCTCCTCCAGGGCTTTTTACTAGTTCCCAGTCGTTTTCGAATAGCGATTTAAAATACCCTTGACTCCACTGCGTAGGTGTTTCAGTCCAAGTTACTTCCAATCCAGAAGTTGTTGCATCTGCACCTTTACCTGTTCCATGATCGCTCATCCAGCCAAGGCCCATGTTTTCAATGCTCGCACCTTCGGGCGATGGCCCCAAATGATGTTCGCCCGTTTTGCCGTGCGCTTTACCTAGTGTATGACCACCGGCAATTAGAGCAACAGTTTCCTCATCGTCCATTCCCATTCTACCAAAAGAGATTCGAATGTTTTTTGCCGATGCCACAGGATCAGGGTTGCCATTCGGGCCTTGCGGATTTACATAGATCAAACCTAGTTGAACAGCCGCAAGGGGTCTTTCCAATGTTTCATTTTCCCAGCGCTCATCATTACCAAGCCATGTGTCTTCAGAACCCCAATACACATCGGTTTGTGGCTCCCAAGTATCTTCTCTGCCACCAGCAAAACCAAGCGTTTCAAAGCCTGCCGACTCTAAAGCTACATTGCCTGTTAATATGAATAAGTCGGCCCATGAAATGGCTTGTCCATACTTTTGTTTAATCGGCCAAAGCAGTCTTCTTGCCTTATCTAAATTGGCATTGTCTGGCCAACTGTTTTGAGGTGCAAAACGCTGCTTTCCTTCTCTGGTTCCGCCTCTACCATCTCCTGACCTGTATGTACCGGCACTGTGCCACGACATGCGGATGAATAGCCCAACATAACTACCAAAGTCGGCTGGCCACCAGTCTTGTGAGTCAGTCATCAAAGTTTTGATATCCTCTTTCAGAGCGAAATAATCGAGTTTTTCAAACTCTTGCTGGTAATTGAATTCTTCGCCAAGAGGGTTTGATAACATGGCGTTTTTACGCAATACGGTTAGGTCCAGTGAATTTGGCCACCATTCGTTATTTCGCTTGGCTTGCCTTTTTGCATCCGCCTCTTTTTTCGATCCGAACATTTTATCGAATCCGAGCGGGCAACTGGCTCCTTCTTCAGTATTTTCCGGTTTACTCTTTCTGGCATAGAAAGAAGAAAGCGTTAGTAACCCTACCATTAAGCAGGAGGTGATTAATAGTGAAATCTTCAACGTTCTTTTCTTCATCATTCGTTTTTTCTGCAAAAGTGAAGCTGGAAGAAATATTAATCAAATTGATAAGAAGATAGTCTTTATTAATAAAAACAATAACCAATTAGTAGGCTTTTTCACTCTATAACAACATAGAATCACCACTCCTCTCCTTCTATTAGTTGCTTAACTGATATTTTGAAGTGTTCTGGGTTCATGTATCCGCCCGAAGCCCTAGGACTGGCCATTACGCCTCCATATACGTGTAGATCAGTACCTATAACGGAAGCACCCAAATGCCTTCCTCTGAAGTTAGTAGTGAAGTAGCGGGCCGTTTGAGTTTGTGTATTGTAAACAATTAGTTTATCACCATCATGATAATCACCCACCAGAATAAAGTAGTGCTCGTATTGCGCCAATGCATAAGCCGAAATTCCTGATTCTAATGGTCTGAGCGTTTTCCATGTCTTGTCAGCAATATTGTATTGATAGATGTCAGCCAGCGGGCGCTCATCATAACCACCAAATACATAAAGGTTGCCATCTATTACTCCACCCTGCGTTTCCATGGCATTGGGCATGCTTGGCAGTGCTTCAATGGTTCCTTTATCGAGGTTATAGCTAAAGAGCTTATCACTAAAAATAAAATTATTGATTGATAGCCTGCTTTGCTTCGTAGAACCACCAAAGAAGAAAACCTGGTTTTCTGAATGGGCAATCCCCATGCGTTTCGCCGATTGCGGTAACCTACCCAAAGGTTTTACATTAAATGTCTCTACATCGAGCATTCTAATGGTGTCTTCCAGCATTTCATTCGAACCGTTTAAACGAGTGCCACCCGCAATGATAATTCCCTTATAATCTTCCATATAGGTGGCTGATGGTGCTAAAATATCGGGTAACTCCGTAAGCTCTCCAGATAACCAAGTGTCCCTTTTTGACTCATAAACATGTATGATAGAACTGAACCTTTGATAGCCCTGAACCCCACCTATTACATATACATCGTTTTCTGTTTGGGTATAAGCAAAAGAAAAACCGGCATTGGGAAGCGGTTTTACCTTGTCAAATTTTACCTTTTTCTGTGCAAAAGTGAGGGTACAACTAAAGATTAATAAGGAGGTAAGGAGTGTTTTCATGGTCTTGTGTTTTAGTATTTTTAAGGTAAGAAATATTGTTAAAACCTGACCAGATTGCATCAATAAAAGTGCCAGTAATTACAGTAATACTCAGAATAACCAAGCAGATTTATGATGAAGACATAGACCTGCTTAGCTACTTCTTTTACATTCCAAAACCATAAATCAATACCCTGCACTTCGATCAATTACGTGCTGTAATTGCTCCCTGTTTATCAATCTTTCAATATTGGATTTCAACAGTTTTAGGGCCGATGCTGGCGTAGTTACACTTGCTACATGTGGTGTAAGTGTAATTTTTGGATGGTTCCAGAATGGATGTTTTTTTGGAAGAGGCTCTTGTCTAAATACATCTAATAGTCCTCCTGATAAATGGTTGGAATTCAATACTTTTATCAAATCTTCTTCAACTAAATGGTTACCGCGCGCTACATTAATGAGGTACGCACCTTGCTTCATCTTAAGCATGGTTTCCTTGTTTAGAATATTCTCTGTTTGTGGTGTCACAGGCAAAAGGTTAACAACCACATCGGGTACAGAAAGAAAGGTTTCAAAGTCTTGCTGCGCGTAGCACTTCACACCTGCTATTTGCTTTTGCGTTCGACTAAAACCACTTACCTCAAAGCCCAATGCTACGAGGTGTTCTGCTAAATGACCACCCAACGCGCCTAAGCCCATTACGCCAACCTTCAGGTTTTGGTAAGCAATTCTATCCCATACCTTTTGCTGTTGATTAGCCTGGTGCTGGAAAAAGCTCCTTTGATGTAACATTACCCCCATTATGCAGTAGTTGGTCATGTCGCGGGTAAGATAAGGATCCACTATTCTGGTTATGGGAATAGCAGCCGGGATCTGTTCATCGCCCACCAAGTGGTCTACGCCAGCACCTAGGGAGCTTACCCATTTTAAGTTCGGTAATTTTTCCACTACCCCTGCATCTAGTGGTTTCCAAACGAATAGCGCCTCAACATTGCTTAAGTCGGCATTTGTTGGCCACACGTGTACTTTGTTTACAAACTCATAATCTTTCAGTCCTTCTACCCAAGGTTCAGGTTGCCAAGCTTTTGTCGCTATTAGAATATCTATTTTTTGCTTATCCATTTGTTGTCTTTTATATAAAACCGCCAAGGTTTTAGTGCATCTTCTTCCGCGTAGGCCACGCCTATTCGGGTGGAAGTTACAATTTCTGACTCAGTCAAAACAGGGGCATCTTCAATCCATATTTCATCTCCCTGTAGGTCAGCGCCATAATGCTGCTGGTATTGAATACCAAGAGCTTGGGAAAGCGCTCCCGGTCCAGCTGTAAGTGTTTTATTTATTTCAATCTTCCTTCTGCGTTTTTGCATTGTTTCCAGGCCATCAATTGGTTCTATTGCCCTAACCAAAACGGCATCTGCGGTGTCATGCACATTGGTAACCACATTAAACAAATGGTGTATTCCATAGCACAAGTACACATAGGCTTTTCCACCCTGGGCATACATTACCTCTGTTCTTTTAGTGCGCAACCCGTTGTTTGCATGGCAAGCCTTATCATTTGTTCCGCTATACGCTTCTACCTCGGTAATCTTGCCACTAGTTAAAACGCCATCTACAGTAGTACAGAGTGTTTTACCCAGCAGGGCTTTGGCAATTAATACGACATTGCTTTGTAAATAAAAGTCAGATTTGAGTTTCATTCGTTTTTTAGGCAACTTTCATTAGCTTAAATAGTTAATATCAACTGAACCAAAATCAAATATTCCGATGAAAAGAATACTGACTTCTATTTTGACACTTGCTCTATTTTTTACCGCACAATTTGCATTTGCACAACGTGGCCCAGCCGCTAGTCCAAAAGTAACCATTAAACAAATGGTTGGTAATACCGAAATGGAGCTAGTTTACTCTAGACCGAGCCTCGATGGTAGAGACTTGGCTACCCTTGCTCCTAATGGCAAAGTATGGAGAACCGGTGCAAATGAAAACACCAAAATCAACTTTGACAAACCTGTGAAATTGGGTGGTAAGGAACTTGCCGCAGGCGAATACTCTTTGTACACTATTCCTGGTGGCGATGAGTGGACAATCATTATTAACAAGGCGAAAAGCTGGGGTACTCAATACGATGAGTCTCAAGATGTAGTTCGTTTTAGTGCTAAAGCAACCACTACTGATAAGAAGGTTGAAACTTTTAGCATTGAAATGACCGACTTTAATAAAAACACCAAGAACGAGGCCAAGATTGAATTAGCTTGGGGCAATGTATCGGTAAAATTCCCGATTGAAGTAACCAACTAATTTTTGGTGCCTAGCACAAAGAGGACGTTACGATTTCTGAAAAAATATGCTCCGGCATAGCTAACAAAATCAGATATTGTGGCGTCCTTTTTTAATGAAATTAAACGACAGAGAGATATGAAAAAAATCACCTTAATGCTTATTGCCCTTTTTGTAACTGTAGGTGCAATGGCTCAAATTAAAATGCCACCAGCCAGCCCAACCTTCGAACTAAAAGGAACAATTGGCATGGCAGAAGTAAAAGTAGTTTACTCTAGGCCAAGTGCTCGTGGTAGAGCAGTTGCCGGAAACCTAATCCCTTATAATGAAGTATGGAGAACGGGTGCAAATGCTTCAACACAAATTACTTTTAGCGATGATGTAAAGCTGAACGGAAACCCTGTAGAAGCAGGCACTTATGCGCTTTACACCCAATTTACAGAAGAAACTGCTACCATTATTTTGAGTAGCAAATTAGACTGGTGGGGCGCCATTGGTTATGAGCCAAGCCATGATGTGCTTCGTTTCGATGTGCCGGTAAAGCACCCTAGCAGCCACTACGAAACATTTACCATTAGCTTTTCTGACTTTACCGCTAACTCTGCTAACCTGAACATGAAGTGGGAACATACCAAAGCCATGTTCAAAATTGAAAGTGAAGTGGATAGTAAAGTAATGGCCGATATTAAGGCACAGGTAATTGATGCTACTCCAGAAAATCCTGGTGTGTACTTTCAGGCGGCAGGTTATTACTACGATACCGATAGAGATGCTAAGCAAGCGTTGGAATGGGTAAACAAAGCCATTGCCGCAAGCCCACAGAAGCAATACTGGGTGGTACACTTACAAGCAAAACTTTTGGCCAGATTAGGAAAAAATGCAGAAGCCAAAAAAGCAGCTACAGAATCGATGAATCTTGCAAAAGAGGGTGGAAACCCTGATTATGTAAGATTAAACGAGAAGCTAATTGCTGATTTGAAGTAATACAATATTACAAGTTGGGTTGAATGATTTCAGCCCAACTTTTTTTATCCCTTCCCTAATCCAAAATAGAAGTATCGCTATTGAGCACAGCCAAAATCTGCTCTTTATAGTTTCGGCCTATGGGTAGTTCGTGCCCGCCTATTTCAATGGCATTGTTCGAAAAGGCTTCTATCTTCTTAATAGGCACAATGAATGAGCGGTGGATACGCATAAAGCAATCTTCGGGCAGTTTCTGTTCTAAATAACTGATCTTCTGAAGTGAGATCACTTCCTTTTCAGGGAGTTTTATACGCACATAATCCTTCAAGCTTTCTATATACAGAATATCCTTAAGGTAGATTTTAACCATTTTGCGGTCTGCTTTAAGGAAGATATAAGGGTGATCCGTTCGTAATTCGTCCGATTGCAACTCTTCTGTAGCGTCTTCATGTTGGCCATTCATCATTTTGTTAACGGCCATTAAAAAGCGAGGAAACGATACCGGTTTGAGCAAGTAATCGACCACATCAAGCTCATAGCTTTCAATGGCATACTCGCGATAAGCCGTTGTAAAAATCACTTTTGGCGTATGGTGCATGGCCTTTAAAAATTCAATCCCATTAAGCTTAGGCATTTGAATATCTAGAAAGATCAAGTCGATACTTTCCTTCTTAAGCCAATCGAAAGCTTTCACCGCATTATCCACTTCGGCCACTAGTTGTAGGCCTTCTACCCTTTCGATATACGAGGCAATTACCTCTCTTGCCAAAGGCTCATCATCTACAATTAGGCACTTTACACTCATGGTTTAGAAGAATAGTTTTAATACCACCAAATAAGAATCGGAAGAGTCTAGGATGTTTAGGTCATGCTTTTCAGGATAGAGCAGCTCTAGCCTTCGCTTCACATTTTTCAGCCCTATGCCCTGCTTGTAAGCAAACCGATCTTCATGATTCCCATTATTACTCTTACTGTTTTCCACCTTTAAGGTTAGGCTTTTCTCTTTTAGTTCAAGCTCAATGGACACCCAAGACTCATCCAACTCTTCGCTAACCCCATGCTTAAAGGCATTCTCAACAAAAGGCAAGATCAACAGAGGAGAAAGCTCAATACTCGCAGTATTGCCTTGCACATTAAAGTTTACATTTAGCCGGTCACCATAGCGTACTTTCTCAAGCGCTATATAGTCTTGCACTAGCTCCAATTCCTTCTTAAGCTGCACTTTGTCGGCATTGCATTCGTACAGCATGTAATTCAAAAGTTCTGAAAGTTTAAGCACCATTTCTGGCGCTTCTTTACTTTGCTTTAGTGTAAGCGCATACAGGTTGTTCAATGTGTTAAAAAGAAAGTGCGGATGTACCTGCGCCTTTAAAAATTTCAATTCAGCCTCAAGCTTATCTTCGGCCAATTGCTGGGTGCGCTTTTGCTCTATGTACCAATACTTAAACCATTTGGCTACCACTGCCAATACCACAACAGGGTAAATTTTGGTAGTGTATTTCAGTATTTTGCCCACATTGATTAACGGACTTTGAAAACTGTCTTGCGGCCAGAAAATTGGATGCTGAATGTATAAATATTCAAACCATGCCAACATTGAAAACAGTAATATAAGCAGCACCAAGTAGACAAAAAACTGCCCGAATTTCTCCTTAAAGAGATACTTAGGCATGAGCACATAGAGGGCTATATAAACTGCTGGCACTTGTACCAAAGCATCCGTTAATTGAATAAGGAAAAACTTACCATAATTCTCTTCGAATGAACCATAAACAATGGCAAAGAAGGAAATGTAAATGACCCAAAACAGTATGTGCCACAAAACTCTCGGGGTATGGAATAGTAATTTCTCGAAATTGATCTTTGGCATATTATTTCATCGAACAAACAGGACACCAAAACTATCTAATAAGTTTCAGATATTCAGCTTCTTGGACTAACGTAATTAAATAACCGACAAACTACTTTTTTAACCCGACTAAACTCGAAAATTCGGCTTCTGAGTAATTCGTCTGAATAGCGCCATCCTTGGTCTAAAAAGCGTTTTTGCCCGAAACCAGTAAGCGATTACATAAGTAAAAGTGTGCATCCAAAGTCAAAAACTCAATGATGCGTTACTTAATTACAACCCTTGTGCTAATGGGCTGTACTGGCCTATTAGCACAACAAAACCAAACCACCCGTCAAGCTTATCGCTACAGACTAAAACGAACCGAGTCACCTCCATCAATAGATGGTGAGATTGATGATGCCATATGGCAACAGGGCGAGTTAATTCCCCAACTGATGAACCACTGGCCAAAAGATAGTGGACAAGCAGCGGCTAAAACCGAAGTTGTGGCCCTTTTTGATGATGAGTTTGTGTATGTAATGGCCAAACTCTACGATAACGGTCAGCGGATCATTCAATCGCTAAGGCGCGACAATTCTGAGGATCACTGGAACAGCGACAGTTTCACCTTTGTATTGGACCCTTTTAACAATAAGCAGAATGGTTTCATGTTTGGTGTTAATGCTGGTGGGGCACAAATTGAAGCACTTACTAGTGTAGAGGGCGGCCAATCTACTTTCGACCAGAACTGGGATAATAAATGGTATTCTGAAACCAAACAGTACAGCGACCATTGGGTAGTGGAAATGGCCATTCCATTCAAAACCCTACGCTATAACACCAATATTAGCGAGTGGGGAGTCAATTTTATTCGTGCCGATATGGAGCGGTACACTTACGATACTTGGACCTCCTTTCCGCTAACTTTCCCTGCCATAGATTTCAATTATATGGGCACTATGGAATGGGTAGAAAACCCTAAAAAGGCATCTGGAAAGGTAGCACTTATTCCATACCTAGCGGGTGGCACACAACGCGACTTCGAAGATGAAAACGGAAATACCAACTACCAACAGTCTATAGACGCTGGCCTTGATGCTAAGATTGCCCTTACCGGTTCACTTAACTTAGACCTGACCATCAACCCTGATTTTTCTAATGTAGATGTAGATCAGCAAGTTACCAACCTATCTCGTTTCAGTATTTTCTTTCCAGAGCGTAGGAATTTCTTTCTTGAGAACGGAGATATCTTCTCAAACTTCGGGAGTTGGCAAATACAACCTTTCTTTTCACGCAAAATAGGTTTGATCGATGGGCAACAAGTACCCATAAAGTATGGTGCGCGATTAACCGGTAACCTCACCCCCAACCTCAGAATTGGCGCCATGAACATGCAAACAGCTGCTTTTGAAGATGAGCCTTCTAATAATTATGCGGTGGTTGCTGCACATCAAAAAGTATTCGAACGCTCGGTAATCAAGGTGATTGGTATGAACCGCTCAGCCTCTGCAGACGACTATGCACGCAACGGTGGTATTGAGTTTAACTATGTAGCACCTTCGGGCAAATGGAATAATACCGTGCGTTTGCATGCCGCTGAAACTGATGAACAACTTAACGACAACCTTTATTATGGTTTTGATGGCCAATACATCAGTAGAAAATTCCGATCGGGCTGGACGGTGGACGTAGTTGGGGAAAACTACATTACCGAAATAGGCTTTAACCCGAGGTTATATCATTACGATGCAGTAACGGAAGAAACCGAAAGGCAGGGCTATACCCGCATTAATCCATGGATGTTGTACAGGTTTATACCCGAAAATGAAAAGAGCTTACTCAACCAACATGGTATTCGCACTTGGCATCAGCTGTGGTTAAATCCCGATGGTAGCTTGGGCGAACGAAACCATGGCATTGGCTATGACTTCATCTTTAAAAACACTGCCGAACTTAGGTTCAATAGGCTATACAAAGAGGTTAACCTTTCGGTTCCCACCAACCTTATTGGTAGCGATAATCCCCTACCGGTTGGCAATTATCGCTTTACAGACAACTGGATGTACTTTAATACAGATAGAAGAAAAGTGGTTAGCACCGATTGGGTAGTTCGCTATGGTAATTTCTTTAACGGCACCAGGCTCGGCATTTCTAGTGGAGTAAACTTTAGAGCTCAGCCTTGGGGAACGCTCGGTATCAACTACGATTACAACAAAGTGGAGCTCGAGGGCGATTATGGAGAAGTCAACCTACATCTACTCAGGGTGAATGCGGAAATCAGTTTCTCTAATAGAATGTTCTGGACAACTGCCGTACAATACAATTCACAATCGGAGAACTATAACTTCTTTTCGCGCTTTCAATGGAGATACTTGCCAATGAGCGACTTCTTTGTGGTTTATACCGATAATTATTCAACCGATGGTTTTGATATAAAAAATCGCCAATTGGTGTTTAAAGTTACTTATTGGCTAAATCTTTAATCGAACAGCGGTTCCATTCATCGAAGGTATGGCACCAGTTATCGAATCTGGCCAGTTTTGGGCGTAATGCACTATAGTTTAGTGGGCAACAACACCTCTTAAATCGAAGCATTATGAAAAAAACAGTGAAATTCATTTTGCTCCTTCTATTTGTTGGGGCATCATGCAAGCAGTCTGATATCGAACCAATTTTGGAAGAGAATGGTGTTGATGTAGTAGAATTATCAAAATCCTTTTCGTCTGTAGACCATGTTAATATTGTCAATCAGGCCACTCAGGTTAATGCCTTAACCGAGAATGATTTAAATGTTGAGGATGAATATTACTGGACTCATATTGCAGAAGTAGCGCCATTGGAACTTAATGGAGAAACCCTAAGTGCTTCATCTATTAGTCTTCACAATAATATAGCCTATGTAACCTACCATAAACGTGGTAATGTGCACTTAGGCGCACTTGAATTAATCAACCTAAGCGATCCTGATAACCCAAGCTCTTTGGGCTTTATCCCTTTCGAGCATGCCGATATTAATGCTGTAACGGTAGATCCTTATGAAGAAGGTACCATTTGGATTGCCGGTTCGAGTAACAAAATTGGTGCTGCATTATACAAGCTGCAATTCACTGCCAATAGTACGCTTATCAGCTCTTCAAGAATCAATTTGAGCAAGGCACTAAACGGTGCAACAAGTGCTTCGGCAAATGGCATTTTCTGTACCCTGGAACATGTTTATGTAAGTGCAGGAAAAAGCAACGGAGGTGTATTTAGAGTAAATAAGACCAACTTAAGAGATATTTCTGTAGACGAATTTTATGGAGCCAAGGGTATTGCTGGTAACAATGTTCAGGGCATAGATTACTTTGCTTCTTTGGCAGTGAGTGATGTGAGTACTATTAAAATTCAGAATGAATTGACAGACGATGTTCAGTTTATTGAGCAAGGCGTAAGTGCTCACCAAACTGTTGACCTACCGCACGATGGAAAGTATGAGCTTCAGTTCTCTCCATTTTTGCCTAACGAATTGTATTATACTTCTGCCAGCAATGGAGTTCAGAGTATTGACATTGTAACAGGTTCAGTATTAAAAACGACAGACCCAAGCCTGCTGCCTAAAGGAAATACCAACGCATTATATGTTGACGAAGAGTTTATCTTTCTGGCCAATGGAGAAGATGGCTTGAGCATTGCCTTGCTTGAAGATGCCGAGCAGACCAATGTAATTTCGCCATTATTCCAGTGGGATTTGCCTGAAAAGCCAGCTTCCGTAAACTTTGTTACTGCACAAGATGGCTATGTTTTCGTTGCAAAAGGTTTGGGCGGATTCCATGTATTAAAGTATGAAGAGCAGGACCAATACAAAACCGTTTTGCCATACGACAGATGGGGTACGCCAATTGGAATGAAAAACAATGAATATTGCCCAGATGTTATTCAGAATGTTTTAACAAAAGCATTACCAGAAGGTCAGAATGCGATTATTAACACACCAGAATATTTCCAAAACCCTAATTCTAGTTTCCTTTTGGAACAAGAGGCTCAGGTAGAGATAACATTTTTACATGAAGGAGCCGGCTTTAGAAATACATTGGGGTACTATACCTACAATGTAAACAATCCACCAGCCAGTGTTGACGACTTGGACAAAACGATCATCTTCCCAAATGCAAGTGCAGTTGGTTCTGGCGGTGGACTTGAGCCGGGTAATACGGTAGAAGTATTGGGCACCTTCCCTGCCGGAACAGTATTTGGATTCTACCTGGTATCATACGGTTGGAGACATGAGTTAACCGATGGTTACTATACTCAGTATTCAGACTGGACGTTTAATCAAAACGGACTTCAACAAAACCTGATCTTCTATGACCAGTCGTGTGATGCCTTTGTAGTTTGTTTTGAAGACATTTTAATCCCTGGAGGAGACAAAGATTTTAACGATGCTATTTTCCAAGTAACATCTACACCTAGTGAAGCATTTAAAAAGACAGCCTATTTACAAATACGCTAAATGATTGCCGCTTTCGGGGTGCGGAATTGCCTAAATATTCATAGATTAAAATGCTAATTCTTAATTATGACGCAACATGCACTCCCAAAACAACCTGCTATGTGGTACTCGTACCTCATATGTGGCAGGCTTTTGCACGGTGCTACCCTGTTGTTTGTTCTTGAATCGTATTTATACTGGTTGCCTTTAGAAAGGGCTATTAGGGCCGAGAATAACCTGCTCATTGCTATATGGACAGGTTATTTTCTGTTCTCATTTGTGCACATTTTTCTGGTATCGGCAGATGCTTGGTCTCGCTTTCAAAACTATAAACGCGCAAAAGATCAACTTTACGAGTATGGTTTTAAAGAGCGAATAATCAACCAATATATTGGCTCTAAATGCCAACGCATAGCTGTAGAAACAGCGGCCAAAGAACTTGGTTACGAAGAACAAACACGCGCTCACTTTAAAAAGAAGGGTTACAAATGGTACCATTACATTCCCGATTTCATGATCCAAGACCCTTGGTTTCCCTTTAAAAAATACTTTTGGAGAAGAACATTTCTGGAAAAACATTACGAACCTAAGTTCAACTATCAAGAACTTTCAACCCAGATGGAGGTACGATGATAAAAGCCGATTCGCTGTCAAAATCTTATGGCAACGTACGTGCGCTCCACAAGGTATCCTTTAATATTGCTAAGGGAGAAATTAGTGGTATTCTCGGCCCGAATGGTGCTGGGAAAACCACACTCTTTAAAATTCTAACGGGTCTTATAACACCCGATTCTGGTAGCTTTAGCATTACATCAGATAAGCAGAAAAAGATTGGGGCAATTATTGAAAATCCGGCTTTGTACGAATACCTATCGGCACATAAGAACCTACAAGTTTTGGCAAAAATGCAAGGGCTTAAGCTTAGTAAGGATCAGGTTAATGAGCAACTGACGTTGGTAGGTCTACCCACCAATAGGCACGATCCAGTACGCAATTTCTCATTGGGTATGAAGCAGCGTTTGGGAATCGCCACGGCCCTATTGAACAACCCAGATGCACTGATTTTAGATGAACCCTTTCTTGGACTCGACCCTTTAGGCATGCAAAAGCTGCGCGAGCTAATTATTAGATTGGCCAAAGAAAGGAATCTCTCGGTTTTAGTCTCTTCGCATCAGTTGGAAGAGCTAAGCAAGGTGTGCCAGAATTTGTATCTCATGCAAAATGGCGAGATAACCTCTTCCGGAAGCACTCAAGAAATCCTTTCTAAGGCTGCTTTTCAGTATCGAATTCTAGGAATAAACCTGTCTCAGTCTGAAACACTCAAGACACTCAAGGCAACAATCACCAGTAACACAGCATGGGTTACAGTAGCTAGAAACGATGTTTCCGCACTCATTCAACAATTGGTGAACGAAGGTGTAGAAATTTTGGAAGTGCAGCCTGAAACCAATTTAAACGAGCTTTACGCCCAAGTATGATTGCGATACTACAGACAGAATTGGTGAAGCTTTTCAGCCAAAAAAGAACTTACTATGGCCTGGCTGCAATTTTAGTAATTGAATTACTAATTATGATTGGTGCTTGGGCACAAGGCACTGAAATACTGGATGTTTTATTAGAAAACCTCACGGATAACTTTATTATGAGTGGTTCGCTACTCAATGGCCATTTGGTATTGTATATCGTACTCAATTCACTGTGGTTCAACCTGCCTTTAATCGTAATGATTATTGTTTCCGGTTTACTTACAAGCGAGTATAAGGACAAAACCATTCAGACTGTACTGTTGCAGTCGGTGAACAAGCGGAACTTTATCTTGGCTAAATATGGAGTGGCTTTGGTGTTTACCCTTTTAGTGGTAGCACTCTTATTCACTACGGCCAGCCTATCAGCTTATAGCTTTTTCGGTACCGGAGACCTGATCACCTATTTAAACGGCCTTAACTTTTTTGAATCAGGAGAAGCCTTTAACCGAATTGTTTGGGCCTTTTTGCTGGGAACCTTACTGATGATCTGTTATAGCTTTCTTAGCATTACACTAGCCGTCTTCTTTAAAGATCAAACCGTTACATGGATCATTTGTGCCTTTGTACTAATAATAAATGGGCTGCTGGTGAAAATGGACTTGGGCTTTATGAATTATTGGTTCTATTCGAAAGTAACAGATACTTGGCAGTATTTTTTCTACTTTGAAGTGCCCTGGCCGTACGTTTGGCATAACGGTGGTTTGTTAATCTTTTATGCGTTGCTGATTGCTACTGTAGGCGTTTGGCGTTTTGTAAAGAAGGATGTGGGATAGTAAGAAGTATTAAGTCTTATAAGTGAGTTGAATGAGGTTGTTTAAAGTTGTATTGGTGGTTATGCTATGTTTTGTCTTAAAGCACAATAGCTATGGTCAGCAAATCCCCAAAGAGTTGCTAGCAGTAAAGCAAAAGCTAGATGCAGTAGAAACAGCTTCTGCTAAGGCTACGCTAAACCTCGATATTAGCTTTATCAATATGCCTGAGAAGTACGGTGAAATCCGCTATGAAAAAGGCCAGCCAGTCCAGTTTACGTCAGATAACTTCGCTTTTATACCAAAACGTGGGCTGGATTTTTCATGGAACAACCTCTTCGATCATGATTTTATTGCGGTAGAAAGAGGTACTGAAGAAGTGGCTGGTGAAACCCTTAAAACCTTCAATATTATTCCGAATGATGATAAGGCTACTTTTGCGATTATGACGCTGGTGGTAAACACAAGTAAAAGCCAAATAACGCAAGCAGACATTACCACTAAGAAGGATGGTTCTTATGCCCTTCAATTTAAATATGAAGGCTCAAATCCTTTTCCAAGCTTTGTTGAAGCTGCATTCGAAGTTGAGAAGATAAAGATACCGCTCAACTTTATGGGACGTGATACAGACATTAATCGATCAGCAATGCGAGAAGACGGAAACAAGACGGGAAAAGTGCTGCTGCAACTAGATTGGCTGTAATAAAGATTACTCTTCTACCACCAATTTATAAAGCCCCTTCCCTTCTACTCCAACATATAAATGGCCATCAGGGCTCATTTCCACATTACGCACCCGACCAATATCTTCGGCAATCTTCTCTTCCTTTACCACCTTGTTATCTTCAATTACCAAACGCACCAAATAGCTGAATTTTAGAGAACCAACGATGATGTTGTTTTCCCAGCCTTCATAAACTGAATTCTGAACGAAGGCCATACCACATGGCGCAATTGAAGGTACCCAATAAGTAATAGGCTGTTCCATTCCGGGGCGGGAGGTTTCATCTGTAATTTCAGATCCACCGTAGTTCACACCGTATGTAATTACCGGCCAGCCATAGTTCGCCCCTGATTTTATCAGGTTTACTTCATCGCCCCCTTGCGGCCCATGCTCATGTGACCAGATATCGCCTGTTGCGGGGTTCGTTGCCAAGCCCTGAGGATTTCTATGTCCGTACGAATAAACGGCTTCTTTGGCCCCATTCTGGCCAACAAATGGGTTGTCTGTAGGAATAGAACCATCATCATTCAAACGGTAAATCTTTCCACCGTCTCTCGTAATATCTTGCGGGTTATTGTCGCGGTTACCACGGTCGCCAATAGAAAAGTAGACATGGTTTTGCGCATCGAAAGCTATGCGGCTACCAAAATGCTGCCCTGCGCCTGTATTTGGTGAACCTTTGTAAAGTACTTCATGATTTTCAAATGCGTTGCCGTTCCATTGTGCTCTGCTTAATGCGGTCATTGCACCATTACCTTCGCCTTTATCGCTGGCATAGGTAAAATAAACCCAGTTGTTAGTCGCAAAATCCGGGTGGAGCTCAATATCCAATAAACCGCCTTGCCCTTGCGATTTGCTTTCTGGCCCTCCAGCCACATTATCATTTGTAATGGTGCCGTTTTCTATCAATACTATCTTGCCATTCTTTTCTGTCACAAGAATTTTTCCTTCGGGCAGAAAAACCATGCCCCATGGGTTCTGTAAACCGTCAGTAACTAATTCAGCCTTCACTTTTGAAGCGGCTATGGGGTCGGCAATCGGGTCAACTACATTGTCGCTTGGTCCAGTAGAACAAGCTATAAGCAAACAAATGGAAAACAGGAGCATCATATTCTTAAGCATAATAACCAGTTTGTAATATTAACGAACCGAATCCACACTTTGGTTTTTGAATTGTAGAAAACCCATGGAGTAGCCTGTGCTATGGACGAAAGAAAGATTTCCATCGACACTCACCTACCGATAGACAGATTTAGCTAGTTCGTCTATCATCAATTAGAATCTTTCGCTATTTTAAAAATTACATTCACATGAATGATTTTTAGTAATGAAATATTTAGCCTCTTTATTGACCTTATTACTCATTTTTAGTCCTTTTTCAGCTTCGCAAAGCCAATTTGAAGACTACACAGAACAGATTCCCGGAACGGACTTAACCATAGCCATGCTGGCACTAGAAGGTGGATCTTTTCAGATGGGTAGCAATCATTCCGAAGATGAACAGCCCACGCACGAGGTTACCGTTTCTTCTTTTTGGATGGCCAAACACGAAACCACATGGAATCTTTTCAGGCTATATATGGAAAGAAATATTGATGCGGAGCAACCTCAACAAGTGGCAGGAACAGAAGTGAAGATTAGGGTTGATGCCATTTCTGGTGCTACTACCCCATATGTAGACATGAGCTTTGGCATGGGCACAGATGGCTATCCCGCCACCGGCATGACGCAACTTTCCGCCTCAAGATTCTGCGAATGGCTTTCTGCCATGACAGGCAACTTCTACCGTTTGCCCACCGAAGCAGAATGGGAATATGCAGCCAAAGCCGGCACCAACACAGCTTATTCTTTTGGAAATGAAAGCAGTGATTTAGACCAATATGGTTGGTCAAAAAGAAATAGCAGTGAAGCTTACCAGCTTGTGGGTTCAAAGCAAGCCAACCCATGGGGCTTGCACGATATGCACGGTAATGTGGCCGAATGGACTTTAGATAAGTTCGCCCCATACAATTCAGAAGATTCAATCGATCCATTTGTGGTACCGGATAAGACATACCCACGTGTAGTACGTGGCGGATCGTGGAAAGATGAACCCGATGCACTGCGCAGTTCGGCCCGAATGGCTTCGAATAAGTCGTGGAAAAAAAGAGATCCTCAAATCCCTAAAAGCAAATGGTGGCACACCGATGCTCCATTTGTGGGCTTTCGCGTTGTACGGCCGCTCAAAACACCTTCAGCCGAAGAGCAAAAACAATATTGGGGATATTAATCAACTATGGAATTAAACCGAAAACTATGAAAAACCGATCTAGAAGAGACTTTTGTAAAAGTGCCGCATTAACTACTGGAGGGCTTCTAACACTACCTGCTACTATGCAAGGCAAAATGTTTGTGGGTGGCTCTGATAAACTGAAATTAGCCCTCGTTGGCTGTGGTGGCCGAGGAACTGGTGCAGCGGTACAAGCACTTACTGCCGATGCCGATGTAGAACTTGTGGCTATGGCCGATGCCTTTGGAGATAGACTTGAAGGCAGCCTTGGTGCGATACAAGAGCATTTCGATGGTGAAAAGACAATTAATGTACCTGAGAAAAACCGTTATGTAGGACTTGACGGTTACCGTCATGCCATCGATCAGGCTGATGTGGTGATCCTTGCAACTCCGCCTGGCTTCCGTCCTACTCATTTTGAATATGCCATTGCTAACGACAAGCATGTGTTTATGGAAAAGCCAGTGGCTACAGATGCTTATGGTGTTAGAAAAGTATTGGCTTCCGCAAAAATTGCAAAGGAGAAAAAGCTCAATGTGGTGGTTGGTTTGCAGCGCCATTATGAAGACAAATATTTGGCACTATATGATAAAGTAAAGAACGGAGACATTGGTCAAATTACCTCTGGCCAAGTGTATTGGAATAGTGCTGGCGTTTGGGTAAGAGCCCGTCAAGCCGGGCAATCTGAACTTGAATATCAAATGCGCAACTGGTACTATTTCAATTGGTTATGCGGAGATCATATATTGGAACAACACATTCACAACATAGACGTAGCCAACTGGTTTATTGGCGATTACCCAGTTTCTGCACAAGGTATGGGCGGACGACAAGTTAGAAATGGCAAAGACCATGGAGAGATTTTCGACCATCACTTTGTGGAGTTCACTTATGCCAGCGGTGCCGTTATTGCGAGTCAATGTCGCCACCAGCCGGGTACCATGTCTCGTGTAAACGAAGTATTGCAGGGTACAAAAGGCTCGATAAATACGGGACCAGGAGAGATGAAGGACCTGGGAGGCAAAATAACATTCAAATACGACAAAGAATACGTTAATCCGTACCAAGTAGAGCACGATAGACTCTTTGCCTCTATTCGTAATGGAGAAGTAATTAGCAATGCAGAATATGGTGCTAAAAGCACGCTCACAGCTATTATGGGAAGAATGGCTACTTATACCGGTCAGGTAATTACGTGGGACCAGGCGCTAAATGCAGACCAGCAATTAATGCCAGATGAATTGACTTGGAATGATACTCCACCGACCACTCCTGACGCT
Source organism: Roseivirga pacifica (assembly GCF_900111145.1). GTDB lineage: Bacteria > Bacteroidota > Bacteroidia > Cytophagales > Cyclobacteriaceae > Roseivirga > Roseivirga pacifica. The sequence continues at coordinate 362,109 of NZ_FOIR01000002.1, read as the reverse complement.
AACGGTAACTACCCAATTCCAACACCTGGCGTAACCAAGGTTTAGGCCTAACTTTTTTTGTTTGACATTGGTCTCGCACCAATGTCAAATTTCATCTTCCTCTTTTCTAATTCAAACCTCTTATGCGCAAGCTGCTTTCCTTTTTTGCACTGGTATTCATTGTTTCCTGTACACATCAAACAAAGCAAATAACGGTTGATCTACGCGATGATTCCTCCCTATTGTGGTATGAACAACCAGCCGATGAATGGTTAGAAGCACTCCCTATAGGCAATGGCCGATTTGGGGCAATGGTTTTTAGCGATCCAAACTCTGAGCGTATTCAGCTTAATGATGATAGCCTATGGCCTGCCGCTGACGGTTGGGATAACCCAGATGGAACGCCTGAAGACTTAGCGAAAGTTCGGCAGCTCATACTCGATGGTGAAAACGTAAAAGCTGACGCAATGTTTGTAGAGAAGTTTTTAACAAAAGGCGTTACCAAATCGCACCAAACCATGGGCGATTTGTGGATAGCGTTCGACTCTGTGAGTTACACAGATTACAAGCGTTCACTTGACCTTCGGACTGCCTTAGTAGAGTCATCGTTTAAAGTGAATGGTAAACAGGTTAAGCAAAGCATATTGGCTTCTGAACCCGATGACGGCATTTTTTTGAAATATACCACTGAAGATGAACAGGGACTTTCGGCCAAAATAACCATGAGCAGGCCTGATGATAATGGCCATAAAACAGCTACCACTTTTGTAGAAGATGGCGTGTTGGTTATGCAGGGAGAAATAACCCAATATGGTGGTCAGTTTAAGGGAGAAAAGCGGCCTGTAACGCATGGCGTTAAATTCGACACGCGGCTAAAAGTGAAGCATACTGGTGGCGAAGTTCTTTTTACTGATGAGGCTATAGAACTTAAAAACGTTAAAGAAGCTACCTTCTATCTGGTTTCTAACACTAGTTTTTATGAAGAAGCATTTGAGCAAAAAAGCAAAAGGCACCTGGAATCAGTGAGTCAAAAATCTTTTAGCCAACTCTTGTCCGCACATACTAAAGATTACCAAGCGCTTTACAATCGTATGAAGCTGGATATTGCCAATAGCCCAATAAATGAACCGACAGATAAGCGCTTACAAAGCGTAATTTATGGCGCCACCGACATTGGTTTGGAGGAACTGCTCTTTAACTATGGCAGGTATCTACTCACTAGTTCTTCTCGTCCAGGTACCACCGCGGCAAACTTGCAAGGCATTTGGAATGAGCACTTGCAGGCTCCTTGGAATGCTGACTACCATCTCAATATCAACTTGCAAATGAACTATTGGTTGGCGAATGTCACCAACCTAGACGAATTGAACCAACCCCTATTTGATTTAGTCGATAGGCTTATTGAAAATGGTAAAATTGGAGCTATGGAGAATTTTGGTTGTCGTGGATCATTTATTCCTCATGCTACCGACATATGGGCGCCAACTTGGCTACGGTCTAACCAAGCCTATTGGGGCGGTTCTTTAGGTGCGGGTGGTTGGCTTATGCAGCATTACTGGCAGCACTATCGCTTTACTCAGGATGAAACATTTCTAAAGGAAAGGGCTTTTCCAGCAATGCAGGAAGTAGCCATTTTCTACAGTGATTGGCTAATGGTTGATCCGAGAGATGGTTTACTGGTATCGGCTCCATCATCTTCTCCAGAAAACAGCTTTATTAATGCAAAAGGTGAACGTGCCGCATTGGCAATGGGCAGTGCAAAAGATCAGCAGGTAATTACCGAGCTCTTCACTAACTACCTGAATGCTGCTGAAATACTTGGAATTGAGAACGAATGGACTGACAAAATTTCGACTCAACTAAAACAACTAAAGCCTGGGGTTAGGCTTGGTAGCGATGGCCGATTACTCGAATGGGATCGGGAATACGAAGAGTTTGAGCCAGGACACAGACATATGTCCAACCTTTATGCATTCCATCCCGGCAATGAAATCACTTATCAAAACAATCCTGAACTGGTTGCAGCAGCTAAAAAGACCATGGATTACCGCATGGAGCATGGTGGCGGCCATACTGGGTGGAGCCGAGCTTGGCTAATAAACCTGCAGGCGAGGTTTCTGGAGGGAGATCTAGCACATGAAAACATATACACACTTCTTAGCAAGTCCATGGCTCCAAACATGTTCGACTTGCATCCTCCCTTCCAAATAGATGGTAATTTCGGGCTTACCGCTGGCATGGCCGAAATGCTACTTCAATCACATGAGAACAGCCTTATCCGTATTTTACCAGCCCTGCCTAAGGCTTGGCCAAGTGGGAAAGTAAACGGCCTGAAAGCACGCGGAAATATTACCGTAAATATGGCTTGGGAAAAAGGCAAGGTAACCGTATTGCAACTTTCCTCACCAATTACTCAATCAATTGAAGTACTAGTGAATGGAGAAAGTATGATGATAGAGCTTAAAGCTGGTAATTCTAAAGAAGTTCTATTCTAATGAAGAACAAAATTAATGGGTAATTAAGGCTTTTGCTAAAGCCTCCCAACTTAGTGTAGCGCAGGTTTTTCGTTCTGGAAATTCACGCGCTGCAGCAAATGCTAACAGGTATTCATTATTGCTAATTTGTTCGGGTGAAGCCTTAGCATTTTCGTTCACGATTTCCATGAAATCACTCCATACTTTACCAAAGTCAGTTAACGATTTTCCAAGAATTGATTCCGCTAAAACAGCTGTAGATGCCTTTGATATTGAGCATCCGTATCCATTGAATTTCAATTCTTTAACCACATCATCTTCAACTTTCAGATATAGTGTAAATTGATCACCGCATAGCGGATTGTAGGCCTCAATTACATGTGTAGCATCGGTAAGCTGGCCAGTGTGCGTTTCGTCTTTGGCCTTTTCAATAATGTGTGTTTTATAAAGGGCTTTTATTCGTTCGTTCATCGGAAAAATTGGTAAGCTGACTTTAGTCCAGCAACAAGTTGGTCTATATCAACTTTGGTGTTGTACATGCCAAATGACACTCTAGCGGTAGCCGCCACATCAAGCCATTGCATTAATGGTTGCGCACAGTGATGCCCTGCCCTGATACAAATTCCTTGTTCATTCAAAAAGGTAGATAAATCGTGTGGATGCACCCCATCCAAATTAAATGAAATCACAGGACCTCGCTGTTCAACAGAACCGTATATGGTCACAGAATCCATTGCAGCCAATTGATTAAGAGCGTAAACGGTCAAAGCCTGTTCATGCTCATAAACGTTTTCTAAGCCTTTTTTTTGCAAGAATTCTAAGGCGGCACCTAGTCCAATAACTCCAGCTACATTTGGAGTACCCGCTTCATGTTTATGAGGGATAGGCCTAAACGAGGAGTCTATAGTATTAACTTTTTGAACCATGCCACCACCGTAGTTGGCGGGCTGCATTTCTGCTAGATAATCGGTCTTGCCATACAACACTCCCACACCTGTTGATCCGTAGCACTTATGGCCAGAGAAAACCAAAAAATCGCAGTCCCATGCTTGTACATCGATGGTGTAATGGGCAACTGCTTGGGCGGCATCAACTAATACCGGTACATCATATTGATGAGCCAAAGATACAATGGCCGTAACATCGTTCTGGGTTCCAAGAACATTTGAAACAGCCGTTAGCGCCAGAAATTTCGCCCCTTTTGCTAATTGAGCTTCAAGTGCCAAAGTGTTTAGTATTCCATTTTGATTCAATGGCGCCACTACCAATTCACACTTCTTTTCTTTACATATCTGTTGCCATGGCAAGTAATTGGAATGATGCTCCATTGTGGTAGTTACCACACAATCTCCAGGCGATAAAGTAGGGTAAACAAACGAACGTGCCACCTTATTAATAGCGTCTGTAGTGCCTGAAGTAAAAACGATTTCCCGATCACTTTTGGCATTCAGAAAGCTGGCAACCTGGTGACGGACTTGCTCATATTTAGCACTTGCAGCATTTGCAGGCCAATAGCTACCACGGCCTGTCGAGGCGTACTCATTGGTGTAGAAATCAGTAATGGTATCAATAACCACTTGCGGCTTTTGAGTAGAAGCTGCACTGTCTAAATAGATCAATGGCTGCCCAAGCGGTGTATGTTTACTAAATATGGGAAAGTGATTGGTCAAATTACAGGTTGATTGTTAGCCGATTTAAAAATTTAAAACTTGCCTATGGACGTGCTGAAACCCACACCTCTCCATCTTCAAAAAACTCCTTCTTCCAAATGGGCACGGTTTCCTTCAAGGTATCTATAGCGTATTCGCAGGCTTCGAAAGACGCCTTGCGATGTGGTGAAGAACAAGCAATAATCACAGCCTCTTCTCCTATTGGCACCTTTCCAACCCTATGATGAATAACCATTTTATGAAGCTTCCAACGGTCTTTAGCGGTATCAGCAATCTTTTGCATTTCTTTAATGGCCATGGGCTCATAAGCTTCAAAATCAAGGTACTTAACAGTTTTACCTTTAGTTTGATTTCGCACGTTGCCTATAAACATTACCAAGCCACCACTGCCATCATCCGATACTAAATCGATGCACCATTGACTACTTAATCTATCTGTTGAAATGTAAACTTGCTCCATTATCCGCCACTTACTGGTGGAATTAGCACCACCTCATCGTTTGAATTTAGCACAAAATCATCGTTCACATAGTCAGTATTGACAGCAAACTTTAGTGAAGCCAGCTTAGCAAACTCAGGAAATTCCTGGATGAGCTGCTGCCTTAAATCTGCCACAGTGGTTCCTGAGTACTCAACCTCAGTCTGTTTCTTATTCAGAATGTCTTTAGCAATGCCAAAAGCTGTTACTGTAACTTTCATTTACTAATAGCTTTGTAATTCAGGGTCGATTTCAGCTCTCCAAGCCATAATCCCCCCTTTTAAATTCTTTAAGTTTTTATAGCCCTTCGACTTAAGCAGATCAATTGCTTTTTGGCTTCTACCGCCCATTTTGCACATCACTACCACATTTCCATCTGTAGGGATCTCCTCGCTTCTGCTCAATACTTTGTTCAATGGAATGAGTTCTCCACCCAAGTTGGCTATCTCGTATTCATAGTCCTCTCTTACATCAATTAAGGTTACATTTCCTTCTTCCAGCATATGCTGTAGTTGGTGCACTGTTACTTCTGCTTGGGCTTTATCCTCAACTTGCCCCATACAGAAGGCCTCATAATCGATTAACTCAGTTATACTTGGATGTTTTCCGCTTAATGGATTGTCCGCTGAAGCCGGCACGTTCAAAGTATGTGTAGAAAAATCTAATGCATCAAAGATGAAGAGTTTGCCACTCAGGGTAGTCCCCATTTGGCACAGTACCTTAATGGCCTCGCTGGCCATCATGGCACCAATAATGCCCGGCAAAACCCCAATCACTCCTCCTTCACTACAACTCGGTACCATTTCGGGCGGTGGCGGTGTAGGGAAAAGATCGCGATAATTTGGTCCTCGTTTGCCATTTTCCAATGCATTGAAAACGGAAACCTGACCTTCGAACCTAAAGATAGCTCCGTAAATGAGGGGCTTATTCAGCAAAAAACAAGCATCGTTTACAAGGTATCGCGTGGCCAAATTGTCAGAACCATCAACTACTAGATCATACGGTTCTATCAAATCCATGGCATTGGTGGCGTTAATCGCCAGCTCGTGCACATCGAATTCGGTAGCTGGATTAAGTGCACTTAACTTTTGTTTTGAAGTTTGTGCTTTGGACTTTCCAAGTTCGTGGGTGTTAAAAAGTACTTGACGCTGCAAGTTTGAGATGCTCACCTCGTCAAAATCTACAATGCCGATGCGGCCAATGCCCGCAGCAGTTAAATATTGCAAAATGGGTGCCCCCAAGCCACCAGCACCTATTACCAAAACCGAAGAGGCGAGCAGTTTTTCTTGCCCTGCTTCTCCAAACTCGGGAATAATGGTTTGGCGGCTGTATCGTAATTGGTCTTCTTTAGTCAATTCGTTTCAGTAGGTTTTGGTACTCTTCGGGTGTGTCAATGTCCAAAATAAAACGGTCGGTTGAAACCGAAAGTTGCTGAACAGCGGCTTTGTTTTGTTTTACAATGCCAGAACAGCCATTCATCTCAGTATGGTTCAAAATTTCATTGAAGTGCTTTTGAGCAAAAATCACTGGGTTTCCCTTCTGCTTATTATAAAAAGGCACTTGTATGGTTGTATCTATTTTAGCAAAAGACTCAATCAAAAGCTGATAATCATTGATCCTGAGTAGCGGCATATCGCCTAAGCAAATCATTATCGCGTCCATCTGCACAAGTTCCTTCACTCCAGCCTGAATGCTTGTGGTTAGCCCTTCTTTATAAAGTCTATTTTCAATAATGCAATCTCGCTCTCGTAGTTCTAGCGACTCTTTAATTTCATTGAAATAAGCACCTGCTACTACCACAACCTTGGTCAGCCCAGCTTTAGCAAGTTGCTGATAAGTAGCTTCAATCACCGTTTTGTCACCAAAAGGCAGCAGCATTTTGTTTTTGCCTTGCATGCGGCTAGAGAGGCCTGCTGCTACTAAAACGGCTCCTATTTGCATGCAATATTATTTAAAAGCGTCTACTTCTCGGTATGCAGCAATTACACGCTCCTCACCTACTTTTCCTGCTTGCGAGTTACCATGTTCCATGCCTACAATTCCATCGAATCCTTTTTCCTCAATAAATTTGAAAACATTCAAGTAATTGATCTCTCCAGTAGTTGGTTCTTTTCTGCCTGGGTTATCTCCTACTTGAAAATAAGCGATTTCGTCCCAAGAGGCTTCAATGTTCGGAATTAGGTTTCCTTCGGTAATTTGTTGATGATAGATATCGTATAAAATTTTACAAGATGGGCTGTCCACCGCCTTACAAATCTCGAACCCTTGTGAAGCTTTAGAGAGGAACAAACCCGGGTGATCTCTTCTATTTAATGGTTCTAGTACCATGGTTAGGCCATGTGGCTCCAAAATATCGCAAGCCTGCTTTAGGCTTTCTACCACATTTGCAGTTTGATAGCCTTCGTCTTTGCGCAGATCAACAAAGCCGGGCACGACAGTCATCCACTTGGCATTTACGCGTTTGGCGACTTCTACAGACTCTCTTATTTCCTTTAAAAACTGATCTCTATAATCCTGCTTGCCACTCGTAAGGTTTGGTTCGGACCAGTAGATAGTATGTGCCACAAAAACGCCCATTGTCATGCCATGCTGTTCCATTCGCGCAGCAATTTGCTTCTGTAGGTCTACAGTACGGCCCTTCATGCCGTTGTCTTCCAGAGAACGAAAACCTCTTTCGGCCATAAAGTCCAACTCGTTTAATGGCCCACCAGTGGCTGATTTAGCGAACATGCCAAAATGTGGTGCATAGTTGAGGTTGAAAGGTGCATCGGCCTTTTTGCCAGACGCAAATGCGGTTGTAGGTAACATGGCGCCCAAAGCCGCCAGCTTACCGTAGTTTATAAAATCTCGTCTTTTCATTGTTTAAGGTTGAAGTCTAGACAACATCGCCCAGATTCCAGATGATTAGCCCATAGGCTACAAATCTGAGCACTCTAAAAGAGGAATATAGTAAATATTTTTTGCTGGGGTAAGACAATGCGCCAGTGATGAGGCTTACCAGCGCAAAAGGCAAAGGCGTAAGCGCGGCTACCACTATAAAACCGCTGCCGTATTGCTCATATCTTTCAGAGTACTTTCTAAGCCTACGCTTGAAATAGCGCCTAAAAAATCGTCTAGAGCTAATCAGTTTTCCGATTGAATAGTTGATCCATCCGGCTAAAAGGGAAAGCACCGTCATGGCTACTATTACCCAAACATAAAGGGTTGCCGGATCGTCCTTTGTCCAAACCATAAATACTTCTGGAGGAACAATACCCACAAAGATTTCGGATATAAGAAAGATGATGAACATCAGCCAGTAGTCATCAGAAACCCAGTGCTGGAGGGCATCGTATTGCGACTCAAAATAGCTTTTGAAAATTACCAAGGCGGCTATAAGCAAACCAAGGTATATAAAGCCCTTGATGAGGTTTTGAGAGAAGTAATTATAAAAGTCTTTATTCGGTTTCGGCATATGTGAGTGCTTTCAAATTAAGACAAATAATGATTATCTCTTACATATATTTTATAGCTCAGGGTGTGCTACTTTATATTTGTCTATAATCTCTTTGAAAAACATTGGGTTAGTGAACTTATCGATGATTTGAACTTCCTTATATTCCTTAAGGTTCACGCTCAATTCGTCCATTAACTGGCCACTATAAATGTAAATCCAAGTTTGATCTTCCCTGAGTTTTTCAATTGTATTATTAATGAATTCAGAGCCCTTCATATCGGGCATCATTTGGTCGGAGATTAATATTTGAAATGATTCATTATTAACCAAGGCTGTTGCCTCACTCCCATTTTTTGCCAGCTGAACATCTATGTCTTCGTAAAAGAACTCAAGAAAATCTTTGAGCGTGTCTCTTACGCCAAAATCATCATCTACAATTAAAACCTTAATCATGTAAGTCGAATGCTAAAAATACGCTAGTACCCTCCGAGCCTCTGGAAGTTACCCATATGGAATGTTTTAATTTGGTAGAAAGTTCATTTGCCAGATAAAAACCCATACCGGAAATTTCGCTGTTATTGGTGACTTTTGTCTGCTTTTGCCCCATTAATTTCACCTGATCCTTATCAATTCCAATTCCAAAATCTTTCAATTCCAGAATAATCCTATTCTCTTGAGAAGAAATCACAAACTCAGGTTTTCTGTCTTCATCGCGCGAATACTTTATGGCATTGCCAACCAATGTGTTTAAAATATAACGTAGAGTAACCCTGCTCGTGCTAAAACTTTTGTCGGTAGGAATGTTTGAAGAAAGTTCAACTGGCAGCTTCCAATTAATCTGTAAATACTCCTGCAGGTCTTGAACGTTCAAATCATCTTCTACCTTTTGGTCGCCACTCATAAAGTATAGAAAATCATTCAACATCAGTTTGATTGAGTCAACCGCCTCGTACGAAGTATCCACCAATTTGTCTTTAATAGCCCAAAACTTCTCTGGCGAGTTTTTGCTCATCTTCATCATCTCCATGTTCATCTGCAGCTTGGCCACAGGCATTTTTATTTCATGAGAAATGAGTGAAAGCATTATTTGACGCGACCGCTGAAACTCAACCTCAGCTTCGGTAAGCTTAGATCTGTTAATTTTTTCGAGAAAGGTTTTGAGTAGCGCCAAATTGCATAGCAGAATGATCAATGAAATGAGTACAATATTTACTCCGAAAGGTATGTGACCTACATTCAAAAAGTTGATCATTTGAAAACTTAACCAAACAAATACAGCCCCCATGGCCGCTATTAGATATCCAGATGTAGGTTCATCGTCATACTTGGCCTTGGCAATGGTGTAAATGAATAACAGCATGTACACCAAAACCACATACATATAGTACTTTAATAAGCTGGTAAACATGATTGGTGGAAGCAGAAAAACCCCAGCTATACCAATTACTGATATGACGTAAAATATATAGTTGAGTGGCTTGATTGTTTGCTTAGGGAACAGCGAAAAAATCATAAGTCCACCAAAAAGTGCCGAAGTGTATACCGTTAAATATTCTAGTCTTATGGCTAAAAAGAAGTTGTAATCGTCAAGCATGGCATGCAATGGATAAGGCGATGAGCCTACCATTCTGTACATTAGGCTCAAAGAAACGATGGCATAAAACGGAATTTGAACCTCGAGCTGACGATACACTAATGAGAAGACCAAAAGTAGAATACCCGTAATAAAAAAGCCTCCGGCCAAGAATACACTTACATTTTGTTGACTATTGAGTGCCTTTTGTAAATCGTAATAATCCCCTACCACCAAGGAGTAAAACATGCCCGAGTTGAGGTGATCGAAATTGGCAGACTGAACAAAAATATCCAGTTCACCAGTGGTAGACCTAGGTAAATGAATCACTACAGGTTCTCTGTAGGGCGTATATTCCTCTCTAGACCGTCCAACTTTACCCGATTCGTAAAGTACTTCTCCATTAACTATCAGTTTGTAGGAGGAAAACAAGTGAGGGATGTAAATACCTAAACCTCGTTGATTTGGAGAAACCTTTATTTGCCTGTAATAAGTGCCGTAGCCTTCTCTTTCAAAAGGATGATTGTCGTACCAATCATCTGGCACCTGCATATTTACAGCCTCATATTTCAAGAGTTCTGCTGTGTCGGTGAGTAATTCTTGCCAATAGAACTTCCATTCGCCATCTAAGTTAAATGCATCTGTACTTGCATTTTGAGCAAATACAGATGCATAAGTAAACAGCAACAAGGCTGTTAAGACTAGTCTGAGGAGTTGGCAAATCATAAAAGTCTAAAATTAATAGACTTCTACTGATGTGTGTATTATTTATTCACAATTGTTATGGCTTCTTGCCTGCCATCGATGTACCAAACGCCTGTTTTATCGAAAAAGGCCTCTTCTTCAAGCATAATTCGAATCTCCTTACCCCATTCCTCTATATAGGTAGCGGCATTCAGTTCAATTGAATAAGCCGTATTTAAATGAAGTGGATAGTCGCCAGTAAACGGAACACCGCCTTGGGAATCCCACATACCCAAAGTAGTTCCTGAGGCATGACCATGATAGCCAATTGGGTGCGTGTAAATAGAAGGCTTTATGCCCTCTGCTATGGCTTGTTCACGGCTCATCTTCAACACTTCATTGCCGGTTCTACCCTCTTTAAAATTACCCGTGAAAATATCCTGAAGGCGATTACCGTTTTTAAAGGCCGCTTTTAAATAGGCCGGAACATCTGTTTCCCCAGGTCTTAACACATAAGCATGTTGCTGTTGGTCTGTATTAAGGCGTAAATAGGTAATACCAAAATCGCAATGCAACAAATCCCCCGGCATAATTACCTGTTTGTCAGGTCGTTTTGAGAATGTTCTCAAATGGTCAAAGTTTTCTGGATCAGCGCGCTGAATGTCAATTGTTGGGTGAAACCAAGTGGTAAGCTTCAGTTCACGAACCTTTTCGCGCATCCACCATACTACATCTTCGGTGGTGGTAACGCCAGGGGTAATTACAGCAGGAGAAAAAGCCTCTTGAATGATCATATGAGAAAGCTTAGTGATGTGCGGGTAGATAGCCATTTCCGCAGCAGTACGCGTCTCCAGCCATCCTATAGCCACTTTTTCTGCTGATACTATGCGCGAAGCATACTTCTCACCTATGGCTGCTTCAAACTCTTCCAAATCGGTCGCTACAATTCCATCGGTAATACCGAAATACTTGGACTTATTCACCCCTATCTTTTTAGGGTCACGCTCTGCAATGATTTCAGCCAGTCGTGCCCATTGGTCGGGTTGTTCTTCTTTGTTCCAAGCAGATTTGAAAATTGAACCTACATCATAACGAGACACAGCCAAGGTTTCTATACCTTCTTCTCCACCTTTATCAAAAAATATAAGGATAGTACGCCTTCTGGCCGCTAGCCATTCTGCGGGTAGCAAAGTCTTTATTACAGGGTCTTCGTTGTATTCTCTTGAAATCACCACCCACATATCAAGCCCTTCTCTCCTCATTATTTCCGGCAGGTAATGTTCTACTTTATCTTCAAGTAAGTAGTTAATTGTTTTTGCCCTCTCCTTCATAGAAAGAATATAGCTGGGGTCAATTTGCGCTTGCGCCAGTTGGGTCACAAAGAGTAGTGTAAACAATAAGCTTAGTTTTTTCATAATTCGGTCAATAAGCTTTTAAACTATGTATAATTCATATTTGCTACAAGTACTAATATTTGAGTGCACCACACTTACCGCTAGCGTGCTTTTGCAAACGTTTGTGTTGTCATATTCGAGTTGGAACGTGGAAATCGTTTCCACAGGCTAATAATATTGCTTAGTTTTCTACCCTAAATTTCCATTGCGATGAAAGTATTAAAGCCCTTATTCTGCCTACTCTTACTATTAAGTATTAGTTCAGTAACTCAAGCACAAAGCATTAAAAACCTGAAGGTTGAACCTCCTTTTTGGTTTGCAAATATGCCTACCGAAAAACTTCAGCTTATGCTCTATGCTGAAGACATAGGGAATTATAGAGCAAGTATTGATGCAGAAGGAATAACGCTGGTAAATCAGGTGGTGGGCGACTCTCCCAACTATCTTTTTGTAAACCTGCTGATTGGTAAGGATGTAAAAGCTGGAGATTTTGATATTACACTGACTAATGGCAAAAAGCAACACACTTTTGCCTACACCTTAAATACCAGATCGGCTGATGCAAACAGAAACCAAGGGTTTAGCGCTGAGGATGTGATTTACCTTTTAATGCCAGACCGCTTTGCAAATGGGAACCCCGATAATGATACCATTGAGGGCATGCTAGAGCCAGCTCGTAGATCGTACCCCTCTGGTAGACATGGAGGCGATATTCAGGGGGTAAAGGAGCATTTAGATTATATAAAGTCGCTTGGAATGACGGCTGTTTGGTTAACGCCTGTTTTTGAGAATGACCAAACACCAGAGTACAAAGCCTATCATGGTTATGCGGCCACCGACATGTACAAAGTGGATAGAAGGTTCGGGTCGAATGCAGAGTTTTTGGACTTTGTGGAAACCTGCCACGAAATGGGCTTAAAAGTGATCATGGATATGATTCACAACCATATTGGAGACCAACATTGGTGGATGAAGGACCTACCATTTAACAACTGGGTACACGACAAATCTGTATATGGCAACACTAACTATAGAGGCACAATTGCATCCGACCCGTATGCCGCTCAATTCGATAAGGATAAATTACAGAAAGGATGGTTTGTAACCGAAATGCCTGACTTAGATCAGCGTAACCCACAGCTGGCTGATTACTTAATTCAAAACACGCTTTGGTGGATAGAATATTCTGGTGTGGATGGTATTAGAATGGATACTTACCTATACCCTTACCAAGATTATATGGCGCGTTGGGCCAAAGAAGTGATTGAAGCATACCCTGATTTTAACATTGTAGGTGAATCGTGGGTAGAAACCGTTGCACACGAAGCTTACTGGCAACAGAACTTACCAGGTCAATCTGACGGATATGAGTCGCACTTGCCAAGTGTAACCGATTTTCAAATTCATTTTGCGGTTAGAGATGCCTTCAATCAAGACTTTGGTTGGGAAAGCGGCCTGATGAAGATCTATTACGCACTTTCTCAAGACAGGCTATACTCAGACCCAATGAAAAACGTAATCTTTTTAGATAACCACGACATACACCGTATTTACTCTACTTTGGGAGAAAAGCCTGAGCACCTAAAAATGGCTTATGCATTTTTAATGACTACTCGCGGTATTCCACAGGTGTACTACGGAACGGAATTGGCCTTTAAACAAGGACCTGCCGATTGGGGCGATGGTGGCAAACGTGCAGATATGCCTGGTGGCTGGGCAGGTGACGAACGCTCTGTTTTCACCGAAAATGACCGAACGAATGCGGAAAATGACATGCTGAATTATGTGAGTAAGATCACCAATTGGAGAAAAAACAGCAAGGCTATTCATGAAGGAAAACTACTCCACTTTGTACCAGAGAATAATGTGTACGTGTACTTTAGATACACCGATAATGAACGTGTAATGGTAGTTATGAATATGAATGAAGAGGCTACCACTATTTCTAAAGCCAAACACATTGAAATGCTACGAGGATACGCCACTGGAACGAACGTAGTGACCGATGCTACTGTTGATTTGACTAAAGACTTTACAGTTCCGGCAAAAACAACAATGGTGTTGGAGTTGCATTAAGTTTTGGCCCCGAAATGAGAAAAAGCCTCTTATCATAATGATAAGAGGCTTTTTTTTGTCGGTTGGACTTTTCAATTACTGGGCATTATCGTAGTAGAAACGCTCGTGAACGATCTTGTCTCCTTCCCAACGCTGTACACCTACTTGCTCCATTTGTACGCGGTTACCATCCTGAAAAGTAACATCCATCATAGTCTCGTGCATTACAATTCCGTTTGCTTCGTCTGAAGTAATTGATTTTACTTCAAGGTTATGAAATTCTTTCACGTAGTTAAGAAACTCCACTTCGTGGGCTCTACAAGCGTCAAAACCTTCCCAAGTACCTCTTGGCTCGGTTAGCACTACGTTTGCTCCATAGTATTTATCGAATGCCTCCAATAGTTGTCCTTGGCCTAGCATGTTGTAAATGTCTTCTGTTCTTTCTTTGTATGTCATGTCGATAAGGTTTATATGTATATACATCAATTAAACATATACATACATAAATAGTTCACCAAACCGAAGGATTCTTTTTAACAAAAGAAGGATTATAGGAAAACGGAAGGATTAGGGCAGTTTTTCAAATAAATATTAGACTCGGACTTTTTACACACTCCAGGGTAGTCGCCCACCATACCTTGCATATCGATAATTACCTGAAAATGTAAATGTGGTGGCCAATGAAAATTCTCATGGTATTCCCCAATTCGGGCAAACTCCTGCCCCTTCTTTATCTCCTTCCCTATGGTTAAACCATCTAAACTATCGGTACTTAGATGGCCATAAAGCGTGTGGAAAACATGGTTTTCAATTTTGTGTTCCAAAATGATTACCGGCCCGTAATCACCATGCACGTTTCGGTTAGCAAAAGAGTGCACGGTACTATCCAATGGCGCAAAAACATCTGCACCTGCCGCTGTCCAAACATCTATGCCTAAATGGATGGTTCGAGGCTCTTCATCGCTAAACAATGTGCTGCGCGAATAGAGGCTTCTCTCCTCTCCATAGCCACCAATACCGGCAGTGCAGTTATTCGCTTTTAATTCGTTGAAAATGTATTGGGTAAAAGCCTGTTCATCATTCAAATCGACATTATCCAAGGCTTTATTATACTTACTCAAATCGAAATGATGAAGCTTTTCATTGTCAAGCTTCATTACTGGCGATGGTGTAATTCCCGCCTCTCTAAGCAAACCTCCAATATCCACTTATGACAGCTTTTGTACCAACCGTTCCATAAATTCTACTCCCATTGCCAGTTGCTCTTTTGAGATAAACTCATCGGCACGGTGCGCCTGCGCAATATCGCCAGGGCCACAAATAATTGCCTCAAAGCCAGCTTCGGCAAACTGACCAGCCTCGGCTGCATAGCTTACCGCATCTGTTTTATCAGTATTGGCCAGTTCTTTTACCAAACTCACTATTTCCTGATCAGCCTTAGTGTCAAGGCTAGGTACAGGCGGGTGAATAAAGTCGGTAGTAACATCAAAGCCCGGAAACACCTCTCGCAAGGTTACTTTTCTTTCAGCGCAATAAGCTTCGAATTCAGCCAAAATCTCTTCTGGCGTTTCTGAAGGAATGGTGCGCACATCCCAAGTGAAATAGCATTCCTGCGCAATTACATTTTCAGCAATTCCGCCTTTTACAATACCAATATGAATAGATGTATGGTTTGGCGTAAAGCGATCATCTGTTTTCCCTGCTGCAATCAAGCTGTTCATTTTATTCTCTAGCCAAAGAATGAAACGCATGGCCTCGTGAATGGCACTAACCTCGGTTTTAATTCGGCTACTGTGCCCCTGCGAACCTTTCACAATGGTTTTGTAAATACATATTCCCTTTTGCCCTACGGTTGGCACCATCATAGATGGCTCACCAATAATGGCAAATTGAGGTGTTTCTGAATAATGGGATTTAATCGCTTCGGCCAGCTCCGGGGCAGCCAAGCAACCAATTTCCTCATCGTATGAAAAGGCAAAGTAAATTGGTTTATTCAGGTCGGCTTTTACCATTTGCGGCAATGCCGCCAAGCAACAAGCCACAAAGCCCTTCATATCGCAAGAACCTCTGGAGTAAAGCTTGCCATCACCTTTATCGGTTAACTCAAAAGGTTCCGATGTCCAATCTTGCCCAGCCACTGGCACCACATCTGTGTGACCTGAAAGGATTACGCCACCATCAACAGCAGGGCCTATTCGGCAATGCAAAGATGCTTTTGTTCCTTCTTCATTCGGTACCAATGTGGTGGTTACTCCATGGCTTTCTATATAATCTTTAATCCAATGAATAATAGTAAGGTTACTTTCTCCGCCCAAAACGGGGAATGAAACTAGTTTGGATAAAATTTCTTCAACTTTCATAGTATTAGGTAACGGGTATTAAGTATTAAGACTGGTATTGGTAATAGCGAATTTCATTATTTGGCATCCCTTTAGGGATTAAGGGGTTTTTAGTACAAGTTATTAGGTGTTATTCATTTGAAGCTTTTCATTCACTAAGAACACTAATACATAAAACAGAACAACCAGCACATTATGAATCCATCTTAAGGGTCGATTTTCAATTTTGAATGACCAAATTGGTAAGGTACTAATCACTAGCTTAAAATAAGCTATTATTAATACTCGGCTTAGAAAAACAGTTTTCTCAATATAGGACTCCCATTTAAGCTCTTTCGAATGTAGATCATAAAAACGAATTCCTATTCTAGTTATCCCAATAATAGCAACTGAAATAGCTAGAGTATGAAGAGTTATTGATTCCATAAAAGACTATTGCCAGTTAACCGCTACCGCAATTATCAATGCTATCCAGGATATCAGCAAAATTACACCAACTAATGGTAGCACAAAGCGTAGCCATCGGTCGAATGGAATTCGGCACATGGCTAACATAGCGATTAGCCCGCCTAAAGTTGGATTGAAAAGGTTTGTAACACCATCGCCAATTTGGAAGGCCAAAATCGTGGTCTGTCTGGTTAATCCTAGAATATCGCCCAGCGGAATCATAATTGGCAAAGTAGCCAAGGCTTGCCCGCTTCCTGAAGGAATAAATAAGTTGATAATACTCTGTGCTCCTGACATGGCCACCGCTGAACCATAAAGCGGTAAGGTTTGCAGGCCTTCAGCCAAATGAAAGGCAATGGTATCTGAGATATTGCCCATTTCCATGGCCACTTTTATACTGGTTGCAAAGCCTACCATAAAAGCTCCTGGTGCCACTACCGAAACTGAAGAAAGCGCTGTTTCGCTGAGTGTTCTTCCACTCAATCCAGCCGAAAGCCCTGCAGCAATGGTAATCATTAAGAAGATGGCCGATATTTCATTTATTCCCCAATGATAGGTGAAAACACCAAAGAGCATTATCCCTAAACCGATAATGAAAATGCTCAATATAAGCCAATTTGAGGCTGTCATGCCATACTGTGCTATCGGCTTAGAAAGTTGAAAACCATCGGTTTTAATGCCTAATGACAGACTCCTCTCTGGGTTTTTAATAATTCGCTTGAAGTAGCGAACATTGAAGTATGCCAGAAAAGTCAATGCACTAAAACAGAGCACTGAGCGCAACCCCCAACCTGAATACATGGGCATTTCGGCAATGGTATGGCCAGTACCCACCGTATAAGGATTGAACGGAGAAAGTCCAAAGCCTACGGTGCATCCCCCCACGGCAATGGCTGCCGCCAACATTAGGTCTCCACCAAGGGCTAGGCTTGTGATGGCTGCAATAGGTATTAGGGCAATGTTATTTTCGTAACCAACAAATACACCCAACAGGCCAAAAAGGTAGGTCATTAGTACTACTGCCAACATTCTGTTTTGCACGCCTAAGCGCTTTACAAAAGTGCCGACCGCATTTTCAATCATGCCGGTTTTCTCAAGCACTCCAAACATAATACCACTTGAAAGCACCACAAATATTACGGCAATGGCTGCCGCAAAACTTTTTGGTATTGCTACAAATGTGTCTAAAAAAGAAAGTGGTGTCGGGTCCACTTCGTGATAAGTACCCGGCACCACTCTAGCTCTCCCATCAATAATTTCTCGCTCATAAACCCCTGCCGGAATTATATGGCTCAAGATGGAAGTCAGTACAATAATCGCCATCAACATCACCAATGGATGCGGAATACGCTTGTACCATTTTGTTTTATTCAATTCAGCCACTCAATTACTGTAGTTCTTCGAACTCTGCCTTGATGGCTTCAAATTGTTCTTTCAGTTCTTCAAAACGATCGTAGGCATCTTTACCTGGCTTCTGATCGGCACGGCCAATCATAGAACCAAGGTAACCCGTTTGTGCGCTCAGCATTGGTTGCATGTAAGTGCCAGGAGGTGTAACCAACTGATAGTACACTTTGTCTAATGCTTCCTTCTGTCTTTGTTGTCTTTTGCTTACACGCTCTTTGTCCAAGCTATTGTCCAAATTCTTACGCGCTTCTTCCACCTTGGCAATAAACATATCCACTTCACTTTGGAAATCTCTTACTTCCAATGCCAAAGCTTCTTGCTCAGCAACATCAGCATCAGTTACCAAAGTCACACGTGGGTCTAACACAACATTGAAATCTTTTTCAACCACCTGACCATCTACTGTTAGCTTGGCCTTAAACGTACCGGTTGAAACCATTGGGCCATAACCCTGGTAAGCTCTTCGTGGGTTGGCATTCCAGCCACCAGCATGTCTCATGTTCCAGTTAAAACGGTTGATACCTTCTTTGTTTGAAAGACCACCAGAAGCTGGAGGATTTCTAAACTCAGTTGACATATCGCGCTCAGTATTTACTTCTGGCTCTGGTCTACCATTAACAAAAGTTCTCACCACATGGCCTTCTTCATTAATGATTTCAAGCTTAACTGATTTGTCCTTATCGGCAATATAGTAATCTAATGTAACTGCTGCCGAAGGGTATTCCGGTCCATTTGGCTCTCTACCTGCACGCATTCTATGTCGCACACCATCCAATGGATCGAAAAGCATTACTTGCTGGTTCGAAAGGCTTCCAAGCTCTCTTAAACTCACAATGTTATCTAAAATCCAGAAGCCTCTACCCATAGTAGACATTACAACATCATCTCTGTAAATTTTGATGTCTGTAACCGGAGTAATTGGCAAGCTATTGTTGAAATCGTGCCACTGCTTTCCATCATTGAACGAAATGAAAAGGCCGAATTCGGTTCCGGCATAAAGTACGCCTTCTTTCTTAGGGTCTTCGCGAACAACTCTTGTAGGGTGATCTTCAGGCAAACCATTTGAGCCTGTAGTTAATAACTCCCAAGTCTTTCCGTAATCTTCAGTTTTGTAGATGTATGGGTGATAATCGTTATCCAATTGGTATCTCAATACAGAAACGTAAGCCTTGGCAGGGTTATGAGGAGAAGGCTCTACTGCATCTACTCTACCGCCTTTTGGCATGTCTGGCGTTACGTTTTCCCAAGTTTTGCCACCATCTTTAGTTACATGCACAGGTCCGTCATTGGCACCTACCCAGATTAAACCTTCTTTAATTGGAGACTCACGAATAGCGTAAATGGTACTGTAATATTCTTCTCCAGTAACATCTCTAGTGATTGGCCCACCCGGTACAATCTGTTTTTCCGATTCGAAAGCTGTTAAATCTGGAGAAATGATCTCCCAAGTTTCACCATCGTCAGTTGTTTTGTGCACGTACTGAGAAGTGTGATACACCACATCAGGATTGTGTGGAGAAACATGAATTGGCGCAACACGCTGAAAACGGAATTTTAGATCTTTAGGGTTGTGACCATAAATATTGGTCGCGCCCACATAGTACTGAAGTTCTTGCCCCGAACGTTTATCAAAAACGCCAAAACGACCTTTACAGTTAGAATATACAATATCTGGATTGCCTGGTTTTGGCACAGCCGGTCCGGTTTCGCAACCACCAGTGTTAATGAACCATGCATTTGGTCCTGCTTGTACGCTACTTGGTGGCATGCTAGGCACTGCAATGGTAGACGAGTTATCTTGCTGGCCAGCGTATAACCAATAAGGAGTTTGATCATCAACTTCCACTTGGTACAACTCGGCAGTTGGCTGGTTGAACTGAGTAGACCAAGACTTACCACCATTCAAGGTTATGTTAGCACCTCCATCATTGGCCTGCACCCAAATACTAGTATCGTTCGGGTTAATCCAGATGTCGTGATTATCGCCATGAGGTGTCCCCATTCTGTTCCAAGTCTTTCCGCCATCAGTCGACTTTTGGAACCTCAATGCGCTATTGAATACTACATCTGCATTTTTTGGGTTAGCGTAAATATTGGTGTAGTAAAACGGACGGTTGGTTAAGTTCGAGTTATCACTAACAAACTCAAAGCTTGCTCCTCTGTCATCTGAACGGTAAAGTCCACCCTGACCTTCAGAAGCCTCAACGTTTACATAAAGCACGTTTGGATCGGCCGGAGAAACGGCAAAATCGATCTTACCAACTAGTGCAGTTGGTAGGCCATTGGTAAGCTTATTCCAAGTTTTACCAGCATCGGTAGACTTGTAAACCCCACCTTCGGTACCACCAGAAATGATTGTCCAAGGCTTTCTCTCGCCTCTCCAGGCACCTGCATAAATAGTGTTTGGGTCGTCCGGAGCAAACTCAATATCAGAAACCCCAACGCTATCAGAGTGATAGAAGATTTTATTCCAGGTTTTACCGCCATCGGTAGTTTTAAAAACACCACGTGCCTCATTCTTACCAAATGCTTGACCAATTGCAGCCACATAAACCGTGTTAGGGTTGTTCGGGTGAATTTCTACCGCACCAATCTGGCCTGTTTCTTTCAACCCTGCAAAGCTCCATGTTTTACCAGCATCCGTAGATTTATAAACTCCTTTACCAGTAATTACATTCGAGCGAAGCCCATCTGAACCCGTTCCAACGTATATAATATCTGGATTCTTTTGGTACACTTCAATAGCACCAATTGATGGTGTAGGGAAATAACCATCAGAAATATTCTCCCAAGTGATTCCATAGTCACTTGTCTTCCATACACCACCACCAGTGGCGCCCATATAGAAAACAGAAGGTTGGCTTTCAACCCCCATTACAGCAGTTACTCGGCCACCTCTTAGCGGACCAACATTGCGGAACTCATAAGCCTTCAATAGTTCATCAATATCTTGAGCAACTACCGAAAAGCTTACTATCGTTAATAGAAATAATAATGCTTGACGTTTGATCGACAACATACAGCTCTTTGTTAGTTAAGTTAAGTTTGGAAGATAGTACAAAAGGCCGAAAAATATGCTGGCGATTCTTTAAGCGGAGATTTGGCCTTACAAAAGCCTACCAGCCACAAACCCAGTAGACCAAGCTGCCTGAAAATTGAAGCCACCCGTTACACCATCAACATCAAGCACCTCCCCAGCAAAATATAAGCCCGGGCAAACAGTGCTTTGCATTGATTTAAAGTCTACCTGACTTAGGCTAACACCGCCACAAGTCACAAACTCCTCCTTAAAAGTAGTTTTGCCAGCTACTTGATATTGGTCGTTTATCAAAACATTTACCAGACGATTCTTATCCTTTTTACCGAGCTCCATCCATGGCTTTATTGCCGAAATCTCTACTTTTTCTAAAAGGAAATCCCAAAGTCTCTGTGGTAAACCAAAAGGATTCTTGTTCTTGATTTGACGCTTACCGTTTTCAGTAATAAAGTGCGATAGCTCTTCCCTAAGCGCCTCTTCCTTTTTATCGGCTAACCAATTTATTTGCGCTGTAAAGTGGTAATTCTTTTCCGCCAATTCTCTGGCTCCCCAAGCCGATGTTTTAAGAATTGCAGGGCCACTCATTCCCCAATGCGTAATTAGCAAAGGGCCCGATTGCACTAATTTAGTTCCGATTACCTTTACCGTAGCATTTGGCACGGAAACACCCATTAAAGCCTTTACAGGTTCCTTTGGCATGTTAAAGGTAAATAAAGAAGGTACGGGCGATTCAATTGTGTGTCCTAGCTTCTGCAGCCATTCAAAGCCAGCAAGTTTTGGGCTTCCACCGGTTGCTACTATAACCTTATTAAAGAAAGCGCCATCTAAGGTAAACCCAGTAGCAACTTTTTCAATCTGCCTTATGGCTGTGTTTAGGTTTATTTGAACACCTAAACGCTTACTTTCAGCCATTAAGCAATCTATAATGGTTTGAGAGTTATCGGTAACCGGAAACATGCGATTATCCGCCTCTGTCTTTAACTCCACCCCTCTCGATTCGTACCAGTCGATCGTATCGTTAACAGAAAACTGATCGAATACTTTTCTCAATTTCTTACTTCCTCTTGGGTAGAATTTAATGAGCTCTGCCGGCTTAGGGCAAGCATGGGTAACATTACATCGCCCCCCACCAGACACTTTTACCTTTGCCAGTAGTTTAGATGTTTTCTCAAAAACTTGAACCTGCGCTTTTGGATGATGTGATTTGGCAGAAATAGCGGCAAAAAAGCCTGCTGCGCCACCTCCAATAACTGCTACCTTCAAATTTGACATGAGAAAATGATTGAGTTGCGAAGTTAATCATTGGTTTTAATTGCCATAGGCGAATAAGCCTTTTCAAGGCCTATATTTTTCGTCTATTCACAGTTTCCAGTTATCGAAGAATACTTACCAGTTATCGTAAATGCCCCGAGCAACATGCATATCAGCGCTACATTCGAAGCATAAACGATATGATTATGGAACGATTACTGATTATAGAAGACAATTACATGATGCGACTATTTCTAGTAAACTACTTAGACAAGAACTTCTGGGTAGATGCTGTCGCTACGCATGAGGAAGGCTTGCAAAAGCTAGAGAAAAGCAACGACTACGCAGTAGTACTTAGCGATGTCCCTAACAATCCAGAAAACACGGGCCACTTTAATGCCGCACTTGGTTTGTTGAAATCTGAAGGAAAAGACTTTGTGCTTTTAACAAGTGGCGATAAAAGCGAAGATAGAATTCATGCAATGCAGCTTGGTGCTATTGATGCTATGAGTAAGCCATTCAACCCGCTAGAGCTTGAATTGAGAATTAGGTCGGTAGTTAAACGCCAGACCAACAAATCGAATAAACGAGTAGCATAATCTTTAACTGCTTTCTATTCGAAAGCAATTCACCTATACACTAAGATCTCACACCAACGGCCAGTCCAAAACATGGCCGTTTCTATGATGCCGCGCACGCCAATTGCTTCCATTTTAAAAGAGAATTATGAAGAATTACTTTCTATTATTTACGATGCTTTTGCTTGCAACAGCTTGCTTGGAGAAGCCTGAGATTGACCCTTCCCAATCGGAGCAGGAAGGACTTGCAAGTTCATTCGACTTTAAAACCACTCAGGGAACAGTGGTCGATATGACTTTTGAAGATAACGAAGGGCAGCCGTTTGGCGGCATTAAGGTACAAGTTTGGGACGTTAATGATCGAGACAAAGGAAATCTCATTTTTACCGCCTTCACCAGCGACAACGGTACAGTATATCAGGAGATTGAGCTAGCTACAGCACTTTCGTCTGTAATTATAGAAACCAATCATATCGGGGTTCCAAACAACTTAGAAGTACCTGTAGAGAACGGTAGAATTCTGGTGAGTTACAAAAATGGTGAGCTTACCTCTAGCACTGTTGATGATGAGAAGTCTACAGCGGCTCCTGGCAATGTAAAAAGTGCCGCAGCTGGAACCGATGCTACTAATAGCACAACCGTAAACTACTTGTCACAACACAATTATTATGGTGTTCCTGACAATCTAGAATCACAAAGAGATATTATTAGCAGCACGCTTTTACAATATATTAATGCCTCGTTGCCAGAAGGTCAACCAGTTCCTGATTATCACCCAACTTACTTGGCCAATGGTAAAACTACTACACTCAATATTGTAGACGAAGCTGACGTTTGGGTTACTTTTGTTCACGAAGGTGCCGGCTGGAGAAACACTATTGGCTTCTACACTTATCCTACAAACTCTCCACCGCAAAGTATAGATGACATTGATGAAGTAAATATCGTATTCCCTAACCTATCGTATTATGGCTCTGGTGGCGGGCTTTTCTCAGGAGATAAAGTTAACATTGGCCGTTTTCAGCCAGGAACTTCTATTGGTTTAATGCTCTTTGCTGATGCATTTAGCTATGGAGCTGTAAGGAACGATTATGAACACATTGTATTCGCTAACAAAGACTTAAACCCTGAGCCAGATGAAGACCTTAGACAACACAACGTGTTGCTATGGGACGAAGAAAACGAGCTCTTTTTAGTAGGTTTTGAAGATGTAAGAAGAGACAATATTCCTTTTACATGCGATCAAGATTTTAATGATGCCATTCTATTTGTAACATCTAACCCCGTTAACGCAATTAGTACAGTAAATGTAAGCCCTGTAGACAAACCAGGTGTACTTGACACAGACGGTGACGGTATTAACGATGTACTAGACGAATACCCTAACGACCCGAACAAAGCTTACGATAGCTACTACCCTTCGGCCACAACCTACGGAACCTTTGCTTTTGAAGATAACTGGCCAGATGTAGGTGATTATGACTTTAACGATTTAGTAGTTGATTACCAGTTCAAGCATATTCAGAATGCAGACAACAAAGTGGTTGAAATGGAGCCAACTTTCCTTGTAAGAGCAATTGGTGCTGGTTACAGAAATGGTTTTGGTTTTGCTACTGACTTAGCACCTGGAGACATTAGTGAGGTAACCGGTGCAATGCTTAACTCAGGCTACATTCAAACCAATGCCAATGGAACAGAAGCCAACCAAACCAATGCTGTGTTTGTAGTTTCAGACAATGTACATGAATTGTTCTCTGCTAACGGCTTTGTGAACACCGAAGTAGACGGGACATATTACGAACCACAGTCTATTACATTAAACATTGCCTTGAATACACCAAAGACACTGAGTGAACTAGGTAATGCACCTTATAACCCATTCCTAATTGTATCGCAAACACGTGGACGAGAGATCCACCTACCGGGTTATGAGCCAACGGACTTGGTGAATGCCGATTATTTCGGAACGCTAGACGATGACACCGATGCAAACCAAGGTGTTTATTATAGATCGAAGACTGACTTACCATGGGGTATCCATTTGCCTGAGAGCTTCGCTTACCCAAGTGAGAAGACCGACATTAGACTAGGTCACTTAAGATTCTCTGACTGGGCAAAAAGCTTTGGCTACAGCTATATGGATTGGTATAAGGATAATGAGGGGTACAGGTCGGCCTCGCATTTATACAACCGATAATATACGGCCTCCCATTCACCTAAGAAGAGCACTGTCGAAAGGCAGTGCTCTATTTTTTGTAAAAATTCAGAAATCGAACAAATCCTTATGGTCATCAGGCAAATTCGGTCACTCGTCTAAAGCCTCATAAAAGCTGTAATGGGCTCATTACCTTCGAATTAAATAAATAACGAAAAAATGAGGCCATCAAGCAAAACCCCAATTATTAAAAGAGCCTTCGACATCTTGTCCTCTGGCTTAGTGATTCTACTTATAAGTCCAATTTTAATTGCCGTGGCAGTTGCCATCAGGTTAGAATCTAAAGGACCTATCTTCTACTACTCTTATCGAGTAGGCAAAAACTACAAGATCTTTAAGTTCTACAAGTTTCGCTCAATGCGTACCGATGCCGATCAGTTGGTTGATAAGCTCAAGCACCTTAACCAGTACGGCAACGATGAGAAAATAGAGCTGGAAGAAAAAGCACTCGATCGTCATGCCATCGCCTATAACTCGCACGACCAAGTGGTGATCAACGATGAGTCCTACACAGGTTTGCAACAATTCGAAGACTTTAAGGAGCAAGACAACGCCAACTCATTTGTGAAGTTCAAAAATGATCCGCGCATTACTCGTGTAGGTAAGTTTATTAGAAACACCAGCATAGACGAACTGCCGCAATTGTTCAATATTCTTAAAGGCGATATGTCTGTAGTGGGTAACAGACCCCTACCGATTTACGAAGCACAAAAGCTAACTACCGATAAGGCAGTAGGCAGATTTTTGGCTCCTGCTGGGCTTACAGGCCTTTGGCAAGTTACCGACCGTGGTAAGACCGAGGTAGATCCGGAAAACCGTGTAAAGCTAGATATTGAATATGCTATGAAGCACAACTTCTGGTTAGATATGTGGATTCTGTTTAAAACACCATTTGCTGCTTTACAACAAGAAAACGTATAAGCCATGAAGCAGCTAAAGAAGTTTTACAATTCGCTGATTAGAGACACGGCCGGCAAACAATACCTAGCTTTTGTAGATGGTATTCGTTTTATGGCCATTATGCCGGTGGTATTGCTGCACGCCAACGAAAGGCTGTTGCGCTATGTAGTACCGGAAAATTTGCTCAGTTCTTTCGAACATGAGTTCTCCTACGTGTTGAGCCGTGGTGCTATCGGTGTTATGATCTTCTTTACGCTTAGTGGCTTTATCTTAAGCTTACCATTTGCCAAAGGCGCTGAACTTAAATACCGCAGTTACATTACCAGAAGGCTTACGCGAATAGAACCACCTTACATTTTCTGGATGAGTTTTTTCGCGCTCATTTTATGGGCCAAAAGCGGCATGGGATTAGGTGAACTCCTGCCCCACTATGTAAGTAGTATATTCTATGTTCATACCATTGCCTACCAAGACTTTTCAATTATTAACCCAGTGGCCTGGTCGCTAGAGGTCGAAATTCAGTTTTATCTGGTAGCACCATTTATTGCACAATTATACTTCAGCTTAAGAGACACCAAAAGCAGGCGTTCGTTATTGGCCTTCTTTACAGTGTTATTCATTATTTATCAGCATTTATTGGGCTGGCAACTACAGCCATATAGAGCTACAATTCTGGGGCAATTGCAGCACTTTATGGTAGGCCTTTTTATGGCCGATGTATTTATTCACTCAAAAGAGTGGGTGAAAAAGAAAGGACTTATCTGGGACTTAGTTACACTGGTTTCAGTACCTGTAATGATGTTCACCTGGACAGACGAGATGGCCAAGTCACTGCTATTTGTAGTAGCTATGGGCGGGTTCTTTTTAGGCGCATTAAAAGGAAAATTCTTCCCTCAATTATTGTCTTTAAAACCACTCGCCATTATCGGTGGCATGTGTTACACCATCTATTTAACACACCTTCCATTGTTAGAATTGCTGTATTCATTTATCGGCAAATTCGGTCAGTCATCGGGCTATTTCGGGTGGTTATCGATAAGTCTCATAATTGCGCTTCCATTGATTTTACTTAGCAGTGCGGTTTTTTACAAGGTGATAGAAAAACCATTTATGCGAAAAGACGGATTCAAACTATTTATCCAAAGCATAAAAGAACGCTTCACCAAAACAAGCCGACAAACAACGCACTAAAAGAAAAGATCATGAAAAAAGTTATCTACTTACTGGCCCTTCTACTTGTACAGCTTACCGCTGTTGGGCAAACAGAGCAGGACTTTTCTGCCCTAACCATAGAACAAGTAAAGCCGATTGGTGAGCTTATTAGCCTTGCGGTTACCAGGTCTCCAATGTTGAATGCACTAGCAAACGATCAGGCAAGAACTGAAGAGGAAATCAACATAACTAAAAAGAACTGGATGCAGCACCTGGCTTTTACAGCAGGTGTAGGCTACGGTACAGGAATTACCTCTGACCAGCTAACGGGTTCTAACAATGCCGATAGTAGACTAACTTATACTACACGCCAAAACATGTACTACAATATTGGTGTGAACATTCGCCTACCATTTACCGAGGTAGCTACCCGCAAAAGCGAGCTTAAAATAAAGAAGCTGGAAGTTGAAAGAATTGACTACATGAAGCAGGAACAAAAAGACCTGATTCGTGAAGAAGTGATTCTGAGATACAAAAGCCTACAGTTTGCCTTGGCCTCTATTGAACTACAAAACGAGGTGGTAGAAACTAACGACATAGCCTTGCAAGTGGCCGAAAGCTACTTTAAAGCCGGTAAGTTACCGGTAGAACAATACCGTATGGCAGTTGATGCCAGCTACAGCGCTAAGCTGGAATTAGAGAAATCGAAGAGTGAGGCATGGTACGCCTACCGCGCCCTGAAGGAATTGGTTGGTCAAAACATTTTAAAGTAAGCAATCATGACTATTGTAGAAATCGTTCGACTGTTAGTTCGTTACTTCTATTACATTGCGGGAACTGCCGTAGTGCTGGCAGCGCTTGTTTTCTACAGCACGAAAGACGGTAAAAAAGAATACGCTACGCATACGCTATTAAACACCGGCTTAATCTCTGGTTATAGCATTGAAAGCAGCGGATCGTCTAGAGTAGACTACGCTAAAACAAATAACGAACTTGAAAACCTAATAAACCTAGCCACTAGCTACGAAACATTCAAAGAGCTTTCGGCACGCCTAATGGCCTACATGCTGCACGAGCATCAGAGAAGTGCCTTAAGCATTTTACCACAAAACTACCCTGACTTTTTAGAAGCTATTGCTCAGGTAAATATTGAAGTAAACGAAGTTGACTCTGAGATCTCCATTTACCAAAAAATTGTAAATGCGAGAGATGCAGACAGAACAAACGACCTGTATGTACTTACCAACTCTGAAAACCCATTCTTTGGCGTAGAGCAGTTGGAAACCATAGATGTACTGAGAGAAGGAAACAGCGACATGATCAGAATGGAATACACTTCCATAGATCCGCTGCTTAGCCAAAAGACATTGGAGTTTCTTACGGATATCTTTATTGTAAAGAAGAAGGTAATCAAAGAAGGTCAGAGCGATTCGGTTATCAAATTCTTTGAAGATGCAGTGAACGAATCTGCAGGAAATCTCAAAGCACAAGAAGATGAGTTGCTCAATTTTAGAGTGGATAATCAAATCATCAACTACTACGAGCAAACCCGATTTATATCAGGTAACAAAGAAGAATTAGACAAGCAGTATCAAGAAGAACTTAAAGTTTTGGCCGGTGCAAAGTCTGCCCTAATACGTGTAGAATTTGAGTTGGGCGATAAGGACGTACTGCCCCTACTTAACACCAAATTAGCCGAAAGCAGAGCACAGATTTCAAGCTATCAAAAACAGCTTACTAGTCTGGAATTGGTAATGGACACCGTGCCTAATAATTCAAGAAAGATTAAAAAAGAAGAGCTGAGCAAGCAAATTAACAACCTTAAACTAGAAATGAACGATGTGGCTAACCAGCTACTATTGGTAAACCAAACGCCTGATGGTATTGAAACCAAAGAGCTTTTAACGCAGTGGTTGAACAACATTATTGCTAAGGAAGAATCTACTGCAAAACTGGCCGTAATGCGCGACAGACAATTGGAGTACGACAGAATTTACAACCGTTTTGCTCCACTTGGTTCTACGCTAAGCCGACTTGAGCGCGAAATAGATGTAGCCGAAAAAGAATACTTGGAAAACCTGCACAGTTTTAACCAAGCCAGATTGCACAAATACAGCATGATGATGTCGAGCAACTTGCGCGTAATCGA
This sequence comes from Roseivirga pacifica, assembly GCF_900111145.1. GTDB lineage: Bacteria > Bacteroidota > Bacteroidia > Cytophagales > Cyclobacteriaceae > Roseivirga > Roseivirga pacifica. The sequence goes on along the minus strand of NZ_FOIR01000002.1, from coordinate 332,891 downwards.
CCCGCCTTACTACCCTATTAAGCCATTGGCCTCTAAACGTATGATGATGGTTGTGCTAGCCTTTATTGTAGGCATGGTGCTTCCAAGTGGATCCATAATAGCCATGGAGCTATTGGACAACAGCTTGAAAAACCATGAGAACGCTTATCACAAAACGAAACTAATGGTTGGCGGTATTCTGCCAAGAATTCCGGATAACCTAGACAAGGAAAAAATCAATTACAGACGCATTACAAGACAAGCCATGAATCTGTTCGTTCAGCAATTAAGGGCTGAAACAAGCCGAAGAGGCGACAAGAAAAAGGTAATCGTGTTTAGTACCGATTATGGTGAGGGCAAGAGCTTTTTAATTGAGCAAGTAGAAGAATTTTATAACACAGTTTTAAAAGATGAGAAAGGCGAATTCGAGTTCAAAGAATTGAATGCCATTACCCACGAGCCCTTTAATCAAAAAGATATTCTAGATGCAGATGTGCATGTAATGGTAACCAGAGCCAATAGAACCTGGAATGCATCGGACAGACACACATTAAACATCTATAAGCGACTGGCAGATGCTGAGCCCATATTATTCCTAAACGGTGTAACCACCGAGGTAATGGAAAATGTAATTGGCGATGTGCCAAGAGAGCGTAGCTGGTTGCGCAAAACAGTTAAAAGATTATTAAGAGGAGGACTTAAAACATCAACGATATGAGCACTCAACAAACCATAATTTGCCATAGTTTTCCGGCCTGGGACACACCATACATTAAGTCTACAGTTGAGTTAATGATGCGCCTTTCGGCTACGCATAGAGTAATCTTCATAGATTATCACTACACCTTAAAAGACCTGATTACAAATCAGTTTGCTCCAAAAAACAAGTTACTGGGCAAAGGTGGCCGATGGAGAAAAGTCAAAACAAAGTACGGAGAGATTGAGGTTTACAACTTCCCTCCCATTTTACCGATAAACTGGATTGGCAACAAGTGGGCTTTTGATAAAATGGCCAGGCTGAACGCCAGCTTGATTAAAAAGCACATTAGAAAATTTCAAAAAGCAAATGGACTTGAAAACGCCACATTGATCAATGCTTTTAACCCGGTTTACGGAGCGCTATGCCAAGATGCTTGGAAGGTAAACCAGCAGATATACTACTGCTACGATGAGATTTCTGGCACCCAATGGGCAGGTAAACATGGTGCTAGTTATGAGCAACAGTACCTACAGAGTGTTGATAAAGTAATTGTTACAAGCGAAGGATTAAAAAAGACTAAGGCAGCATTTAACCCTAATTGCCATGTGGTGAAAAATGGCGTTAACCTGAGTGTTTTTCAGCAGGAAACCGCTAGCAAGTCCAAGTCTAAGCACATAGCATACATAGGTGCGGTAGACGAAAGAATTGATCAAGACTTGGTGGCTCATCTGGCAACAGAATTCTCTGAATATACCTTCGATTTTTATGGCCCAGTTAAGGTGAATATTGCCGAACAGCCTAACCTAAACTTCCATGGAGCTATTCCTCAGGAGCAATTGCCACAGGTATTGGAAGAAGCCGCAGCTTGTATTATACCATTCGTTAAGAACAACCTAACAGAGGCTATATATCCCCTAAAGGTAAATGAATACCTGGCCATGGGTAAGCCCGTGGTTTCAACAGCCTTTGCAGATCTATCCGATTTTGAAAAGGTAATTGCTACTGGCAATAATCATGAAGCTTTTGCAGATGCCCTACGAAAAGAAATACGATACAACAGCAGAGCGCGCATTCAAAAGCGTATAGACTTCGCGAAGCAAAACGATTGGGAAAAGCGCACCGAAGAGTTTCTACAACTCTTAGATGTGGCCTAAACCAATTATCGAAAAAATCGGACAGTCACCGAAGCTATTTGGTCATTCATCGTAAGTACCCCAAAAACAGTCAGGCTAAGGTTAGCTTTGTTTAACAATGGAAATAAACAAGGCCATACTGAAAGCTCCACAAGGTTCTGAAAAAATGAACACCAGCCTTGGCTGGGTGTTGATTATAGCCATTATTGGTGTGAGCGCAGTGCTTTTTAAAGTGCTAGGTCTACTGGCTGGCTTTGCACTTTTAGCCCTGCCAATTGGTGCTGTTGTGCTCTCCATATTGTGGAACAAACCGAAATTTGGCGTTTGGGGCACTATTGTGATCAGTTTTCTATCGGCTGGTATAGCGCGCTATGTGCCTGGCCCGTGGGGACTATCAGTAGACATTCTATTAGCGCTTTCCTGGTTGACGGTAATATTGAACAAACGCGTAAGGGTAAACTGGAAGTTTGCCAAAAACGACATTGTTACAGTTTCTGTTATTTGGTTTGCCTATTTAACACTTGAAATAGTAAACCCTGCCGGCAATGGACTTGTAGCCTGGTTTTACGCCATGCGCGGTATTGGTTTCTACCAAGCTTTAACCGTACCTCTTATTTTCCTTTTATTCAGAGAAGAAAAAGACCTAATCAAGTTTTTCAATGTCATTATCGCCTTTAGTTTGTTAGGTACAATTTGGGGCTTTAAGCAACAACTACTGGGGGTTGATGCAGCCGAACACCATTGGCTATACGCAGAAAACCATCACGAAGAACACGTGCTACACGGAGTTTTGAGGGTGTTTTCCTATTACTCAGATGCCGGAGCTTTTGGTTCCTCACAAGCTATGATGTCGCTAATGTGTGCCATCTTGTTTCTCGGACCTTTCAAAACAGTTAAAAAAACCAAATACCTGATTTTAGCTGTAGTATTCCTGCTTGGCTTTGCTATATCAGGTACTAGAGGAGCGCTTGCAGTACCACTTGGTGGCGGCATTGCTTACCTCATCCTAATCAAAAACTTTAAAATACTTATGGCGGGCTTTAGCGGTATGGTGCTCGTGTTTGTGATCCTTAAATACACCTTTATGTTTCAAGGGGTTGAGCAGGTTCGCAGAATGAGAACCGCCCTAGACCCAAACAACAAGTCGCTAAGCGTTCGGCACGATAATCAGAAAATATTTGCCCGCTACATTGCAGACAAGCCGTTTGGCGCTGGTATTGGTACCGCAGGTTTTTGGGGTGCCAGGTTTAACCCAACCTCGCTAATGGCCAACACGGCTACCGATAGTTGGTTCACCAAAATATGGGCCGAAACAGGCATTGTAGGTTTTACCCTGCACCTTATGATCGTTGGGTTTATACTGGGAAAAGGAGCGCATAAAATCATGAACATGCGGCTCGAAAAGAACCGGACATACGCCTCGGCACTTTACGCCATGTTTGCCGGGGCACTACTGGCGAGCTACGGCAATCAAGTACTTATACAGATGCCAACGGGCATTCTGTTAAACTTCGCCCTGCCATTTATCTTTCTCATTGCAGAAAGAGACCGCACGGAGGAGAATCCCCCTGTTTAATTCAGAGACTACAACTACTAAAAGCCTGCAGATTCACTTATCTGTAGGCTTTTTCCATTCATCGACAAATTCTGTTCACTCGTCTTATCTCAAAAAATATGGCAATAGCTATGGGTACTTTTATTCTAACAAAAAAAGAAAGTTATGCAGCTATTACTCTACATCTTACTAATGCCGCTGGCCACCTACTTAGCGCTGGCAGGTTTGTATCAGTTTATACTAGCAGTAGCGTCTCATAAAACGCTAAAGGTAGCTGCCATAAAGAACAGTCTTAATAACCGCTTTTTGGTATTGGTTCCGGCTTACAAGGCCGATGCTGTTATTCTACATAGCACAGTTAAAAACATTGCTATGAAGTATCAGTACCCTAAAAGCCACTTTGATTATGTGGTGATTGCAGACCAGCTTAAGCAAAGTACCATTGCAGGCCTAAAAGCTAATGGTGCGCAGGTGCACGAGGTAAGCTTTGAAAAAAGCACCAAAGTAAAAGCACTGCAGAGTGCCATGGCCAAGTATGGTGCTAGAAATTACGATGGCGTGGTTATTCTAGATGCTGACAATGTGGTGGAACATAACTTTCTTAATAAGGCTAACACTTACTTAAACCGAGGATACAATGTTATTCAGGGGAATAGAAAATCGGCCAACAGCAATACTACTTTTGCTTTGCTCGATGGACTTTCTGAAACAGCAAACACGCAATTACTATGTAAGGGAGCAAATGCGCTTGGCTTATCTTCTAAGCTTTCGGGTTCAGGAATGGTATTCACTATTCAAGCTTTCGAAAAGGCCATATATGACCTTACGGCCATTGGCGGTTTCGACAAGGAAATGGAGCTATTCTACACGCAAGCCTGGGACTACATTCAATATGCCGATGACTTGGTCGTTTATGATGAAAAAATTGCTTCGGCAGGCGACTTCTCTAAACAACGTGGCCGTTGGTTAGAAGCACAATATAGTTTTCTTAAAAAGTCGATAAAACCAGCTTTGCGAAGCCTTTCTATCGGCAACCTCGATCACGTACACAAAGTAGCTCAGCTTGCTTTGCCACCACGAGCTCTCGCTCCATTTGCATTGCTTATGTTGGTTGTTGCTGGCCTATTTATCAATCAAACGGTACTTATCACAAGCCTTATTGGTTTTGTAGCGCTCTCCCTTTCTTACCTACTCGTTTTGCCTTCAAAAACTTTGAAGAAGCAATTCATACCACTTCTAATGGCCTTTCCAAGCCTTATTGCCTCGGCAATTGGTGCATTGGGCAACATTAAGAAGTCTCGCAAAGGATTTATTCATACACCACACAAACTCGTAAAAACATGATTTTCGAAGGAATGCCTTGGCCACTTGTATTGCCACTCGCAATAGCGGCCATGATCTACGGAATAATCCGCTCTAAAAAAGAGGAAGAAATATTCGCTAAACGCCAAAAGAAGCAGCTAAAAAGTAAACGCAATGGATAAACAGCTAAACATATTAATGGTTTGTAAAACACTCCCTTGGCAATTCAAAGGAGGTATTCAAACCCACACTTGGGAGCTTGCCAAAGCGCTTACCGATAGAGGACATAAGATCAGTATTCTGAATGCAGGATCTATAAAAAAGAAAACCAAAGTCTCTGAGGTTGAAGGAATAGAGATCATTCAAATCCCTTATATCCCTGGTAGATACATAAAACCCTTTTCGGTGTTGGCTGAAGAATTAGCTTTTAATTGGAGCGCCAAGCAATGGGTGAAGGAAAACCACGAAAGGTTCGACATTATTCACGCTCAAGGCCGTAGCGGCTACTTATTGTACACCATTAAGGGCATCCGCAAAAAGTTAATAACTACTGTTCATGGCCTAATTGAAATAGAAAGTGCCAGATACAAGTGGTACAACTTAGATAAGCGTTTTCATAAAATGATGGCTACGCGCTACGAGCGCAAGCAACTAGCAGCCTCTCAAATGCTTATAGCTGTTAGTCAAGACTTAAAAAGCCAGATTACCGCACCTAAGCAAAAACATATTGAAGTAATAAACAACGGAGTAAGGTTAGGCAAAATAGGTACCGTGGCTCCTATAGAAAAGGACCACAACAAATTCCTATTTATCGGCCGCTTACACCCTGTAAAAAACATACTGCCACTGGTTAATGCCATGGCCAAGTCTCACCCATCATTAAAACTCGATATTGTTGGTGATGGCGAACTAAGAGAACAAATAGCCGCAGTGATTACGAATAATAACCTTAGTGACCGAATTAAGCTTATTGGCGAATTAACTGGCGAGGAGATTAACGAGATAATGCCCAATTATCAGGCGCTTGTACTGCCTAGCTTGTACGAAACGCAAGGTATAGTGCTTATCGAAGCAAATGCTCACGCTATTCCGGTAATTGCTTCGGACATACCGGCTATTAGAGAAACAGTAGAGCACGAAATGAACGGACTTTTGTGCAATCCAAACAAGGTAGAAACCTTTGTTGAGGCCATGGCCTACTTAAGCAATGTACCCCAACTGGCGCAGCACATGGGCTTAAAAGGTCAAGTTAAAGTACAGGCTAACTTTCTGTGGACGTCAATAGCAGATAAAACGGAAAAGGCTTACCATAAAATTGCAAAGGCATGTTAAACAAGCTGAGAAATAGCGCATTTGTAGGCCAAACCTTATTTTCACTTGGTGGACAACTGGCATTTTTGTTAAGCAACTTTGTCTTGTTCATTTTAATGGTGAAGCACTTTGAGCAAAGTACATTTGGTAACTGGGCTTATTACATCACCATTATAAGTATTGCAGATTCCTTTAGACAGGGTTTTATACAAAATGGACTTACAAGGCAGATTATTAAGCAACCAAACAACAGTGCAATTTTCGCCAGCGGCACTTTGCTTAACTACACACTAATATTAGCACTCGCTGCTATAGTGTTAGTCTTTTCGTTGGTTGCTGGGCTAAATCAAGACACGCAAGTTTTGTTTAAACATGGTCTAAAGTCGCTATTCACCTTAGGAAGCTTGCAGTTTATCAATACACTTTGCCAGGGCAAACAAGACTTTAAAACTTATGCCATTACCAACTCAATATATTTTGTGTCGCTAATGGCATTGGCCTTGGTGTTGTTCTTTACCGGAACGCCAACTTTAGTTGCAATTATCAACATACAAGTGATGGCACTTGTGCCAGCTGTAGTGTTCTACTTTTACAAGGCCAAGCCAACATTTGCTAAACCTCAGAAAGCAGCTATTCAAGAGCTTATTGGTTTTGGTAAATATGCTTCTGGCACCAACCTGGTGTCTCTCCTATTTAGTAAAGCCGATGTGTTAATGATCGGGTACTTTTTAGACCCAACGGCCCTGGCGATTTATCATGTAGGAATGAAGATCATCAACTATTCAGAACTTCCTTTACAAGCCTTATCTCAAGTGATTTATCCGAGAATTTCTGCCAGTTATCTAACAGGAAGTACCAAAGAACTAAGTAAAACATATAGCGAATCTGTATTGCTTTTATTAGCCTTTATAATTCCTGTAAGCATGGTTTTAATATTCGCAAGGTCTTTCATTATAGAAGTTATGTCTTCTGCAGAATATTTGGCAGCAGCCCCAATGATTGTGCTTCTGGCTATTGCAGCCATATTTAAGCCATGGGGACGTGTTTTTGGCCTAACCTTAGATGCCATAGGAAAACCAAAAGTAAACTTTATGATGCTTCTGTTCAGCTTATTGGTAAACATTACCATGAACATGATACTGATTCCTAAATACGGAATTATAGGTGCAGCTATGGCCACTTCTATCAGCATTGTACTCACCATTATTATAGGCCAATTAAAGATTAAGAAACACATTAATTGTACGCCTTGGAAAGAGGTATTTATAAATCTAAATAAAGCGATTACATCTATGGATAGGCAAATGATAAAATAGGCCTACCAGTTAAAAAGTAAGTATTTAAGAAAAGAACATGACACCATTAGTAAGCATTATCACAGTAAACTATAAGCAACCAGAAGTTACCTGCGAGTTATTAGAAAGCTTGTCAAAACTCAGCTACCCTAACCTTGAGGTAATAGTAGTTGATAACGATCAGCAATACGACAATAGCTTTCTGTACAGAACACGCTTAACAAGTGTAAAGGTGATAAACTCAAAGGAAAACTTGGGCTTTGCAGGTGGAAACAATTTAGGCATTGAGCGGGCAAAAGGTAAATACTTATTTTTTGTAAATAATGATACCGAGATTGAAAATGGAGTAATCGAATCATTATTAAGTGTTTTCGAAACGCATCAAGATGTTGGCGCCGTAAGCCCGGTGCTTAAGTATTTTGATGCTCCGGAAAAGATACAATTTGCAGGGTTTACAGAGATTAATCCCTACACGGGCCGCAATGACTTAATTCAAACAGTAAGTGGTCCTGCCGTTGAAAGCACACCGTACTTTCATGGCGCTGCTGTAATGGTGTCGAAAGATGTAATTGATCAATGTGGGCAAATGCCTGAGGAATATTTCCTGTATTATGAAGAGCTAGAATGGTCGCGCCAAATCAGGCTTAGAGGCTACCAGTTAATGGTTGACAAACGTGTATCTGTATTGCACAAAGAATCGGTTACCACAGGTAAAAACAGTCCTCTAAAAGTTTATTACCAAAACAGAAATAGGGTTCATTTTATGCGCAAAAGCAAAAGCACTTGGTTGTTCTTCATTACCTTCTACCTTTTGATTAGTACACCTAAAAACCTATTAACTCATTTGATAAAACGTGAGTCTTCTCACCTAAAATCATTGATTAAAGCATTTAAAGACGGTTTGATTAAACCAAAGTATGGTTTTCAGCCCATCGGCTAAAACCTACCAGTTAACCGCCAAAGCATGTTACTCACCTAAACCTGAGGTATTCATCGCTTTAATCTTTCATATTTAAATAAACATTAAAGTTATGGAAGCAGTATTCTGGATTTCGGTAGCAATAGTAGCTTACACCTTTGTGGGCTACGGTGTAATCATCACACTATTGGCCAAGACAAAAAAGCAAGTAAACTATCCATCGTTAATCGATGAAGATCTGCCCGAGGTTACGCTGTTGATTGCCGCTTATAATGAACAGGAAATAGTTGAAGCGAAAATCAAGAACTCTCTCGCCCTTAACTACCCCAAAGAAAAGCTCAACATTCACTTTGTAACGGATGGTTCTACCGATAATACCAATAGAATCATTGCAAAACACGAAGGCATAACTTTAGACTACAGCCCGAAAAGACAAGGCAAAATTGCTGCAGTTAACCGTGTAATGCCCTACATTAAAACACCAATCACCATTTTTACGGATGCCAACGTAATGATTAACCCCGAAGGCCTCCGTCTAATGGTTGAGCGTTTTCAGAACAACTTGGTTGCGGCTGTATCAGGTGAAAAAACTGTAATATCTGCTGCCAGCGATGGAGCCAGTGCATCGGGTGAAGGATTTTATTGGAAATACGAATCTTTCCTAAAAAAGAAAGATGCTGAATATAACTCGTTAGTAGGCTCTGCAGGTGAATTATTCGCCATAAGAACAGACCTATACGAAACGATTGACACTAACACTTTGATTGAAGACTTTGTAATGACCATGAGCATGGCGGCCAAAGGATTCAAAGTGGACTATGAGCCTAAGGCGCTTGCAGTAGAGTCCGGATCGGCCAATATTGAAGAAGAAACTAAACGTAAGGTTAGAATCAGTGCTGGAGGCATTCAAGCAGTTATTAAGCTTATGCCATTGCTGAACATCTTTAAGTATGGAAAGCTCAGCTTTCAGTATATATCGCACCGTGTTCTCCGGTGGACGCTAATGCCATTAGCTTTATTGTTTACTTTATTATCTAACTTCTTTATTGCTGATAATCAATTGTTTTACACGCTGGTACTAATCGCTCAAATCGCGTTTTATGCTTTGGCTAGCGTAGGCTATATAGTAAGAAACCGACCTACTAAATTTAAGCCGGTTTACATTCCTTATTACTTTATCTATATGCACTACTGCGTGGTGTTAGGTTGGATCAAGTACTTCAGCGGTAAGCAAAAAGTAACCTGGGAAAAATCGAAACGCGCAGTAATGGCAGAAGCAGCCTGAACTACAACAGGTGCAATCGCTTAAGCAAAGCTTCTTTGTTCGCCCTTGAGATAGGAATTACCTTGTTGTCTATCAAAAGGTTAGACTCTTCTATATCAACAATTTTTGCAAGGTTAACTACGAAAGAACGGTGTACTTTGGCAAAGTTAAAGTCACCAAGGCGCTCTTCTACCTTTTTCATAGTGGTATGAACAATATGGCCTTTGTCTACAGTTTTGAAAAGCGCGTAGTCACCCTTTGCTTCTATGTATAGAATATCTTCAATCTTAACTTTAATAAGCTTATAGTCCACTTTTAGGAAGATGCTATTGTCTATAATTTTAGACATGCCTGTTCCCTTCTTCTCGGCATCTTTAAGCCTGCCATAAGCCGACATGGCCACTTCAATAGCGGCATTAATATCTTTTACACCGTATGGTTTTACCAGGTAACCGAAGGGACCTTGCTCTTTAGCGCGAGAAACGGTCTCATTATCGGCAAAAGCAGTGGTGAAGATAAAAGGCATATCGAACTGTGCATTGATGATCTGAGATAGCTCCACACCATCAATATCTCCACCGATTTGAATGTCCAACAGGGCAATTTGCGGTTGATGATCGTTGCACAAGGCAATGGCCTCATCAGCATTTTCTGCAATGCCTACCACATCATGATCCAACATCTCCAAAATGTCCTTAAGACTATCAGCAATCATTGGATCATCTTCTACTACTAAAACTTTTAATGCGCTCATATTTTAAAAATTCTTGTCTTAAGATAAGAAATCCTTACATAATTCAAGGTATTTGAGTTATTCATAAGGTATTTCAACGATAAATTCGGTCCCTTGATCTTTGTCGCTTTCTAGTGAGATGGTTCCTCCATGCATTTCGGTGAACTCTTTCACAATAGACAGCCCAAGCCCTGTTCCTTGTATATTCCTAACATTGGTAGCCCTAAAAAATGACTGAAAAAGCCCCTTCTGATCTTTCTTTGGAATTCCTATGCCGTAGTCTTTAATATGTAAAACCACATGCTTAAGCTCCGTGAATTTGAGGGTCATTTCTGGGTTTGGCTTGCCTTCTGAATATTTGAATGCATTAGAAACCAGATTGTTAACCACATGACCAAACAGTTGATCATCAAGGTGTACAGGCCTAGGCACACCTGCAAGCGTTAGGTTAACCGTACGTCCATCAGCACGATTTGCCGTATGCGTATCAATAATGTTCTGGCAAAACTTAGGCAACTCGGTTGGGCTTTTCTTCACAACCATTTTGCCCGATTCAATTCTACCAAGCATTAAAATATCATTCATTAAGCCAGTAACACGCGTAATTTCAGATTCAATACGGCTAAGATATTTTTCAAATTCTTTGGCCTGTTCAGGGTATTTATTCTCCAGTTTATAACTCATTAAGTCAGTATTCTGCTTAATGGTAGTAAGTGGTGTTCTGAATTCGTGGGAAGTCATAGAGACAAATCGAGATTTCAATTCGTTCAGCTCAACCTCTTTTTGCAAAGCCTTCTCCATTTCATCCTGCACCTTTTTTTGAAGCGTGATATCACTTACAAAGGCAGTAAAAGAGTGCTCCCCTTTCATCATTACCGGAATAATTGCCAATTCGATTGGAAACTCTTCTCCATTCTTTCTTAGTGCAGTTATTTCAATTTTCTGGTTCAAAACAGGGCCTTCTCCGGTGCTTAGGTAATGGCTCATCCCCCTATTATGCGCCTCCCTGTATTCTTCTGGAATAATGGTATCAGTAAGTGGCTTGCCAATTACTTCATCTTCCCTAAAGCCAAAGATCACCTCTGCTTGCCGGTTCCATTCGGTAACGAGTCCAGCTTTATCAATGGTTATCACACCATCAATTGCCGAGTCGATTATATTTCTCAGCTTTCTCTCACTGTCCTTTAACTCGGCCTCAGCCTTTAGCTGTTTTCCTTTGGCAATGGCATTCTTTAATCTGTTCGAAGCCAAATTGGCAATAGTGGTTAATGTATCTAGGTGAACATCCGTAAAGTAATCTTTGTCCGGGTGTTCCGAATCAATCACTCCAAGTACCTCACCATCAGAAATAATAGGAACCGTAATTTCCGATAACCTTACGGCATCATCTACCAAATAGCGTTTATCCTTGCTGGTATCGCCTATTATTTCGGCTTTACCAGTTTGTGCTACGGAGCCAACAATTCCACGGCCCAATTCAACTTTAATTGGGTCTAATACTTTTCTAGGCTCTTTAATTTTGGAGCCATACGCGGCTACTTGTTCAAGACAACCCTCTTCCTTATTCAGGATGTAGATGACGCAATCATCGTAACCAAATTGGTCGATTACGTTCTCCGCTATTTCCCAGCTTATATCATGAATGGTATCATCATCCAACAGCTTGGTTACAAAATCGTTTATTGCTTTGAGGTAGTTTTCCTTATCTCTCAGTTCATCATTCTTCTCTTCAAGCAAGATTCTTTCTTGATCGAGCGCGTCTTGATTTTCTATTTGCGTAACCAAATAGCCCACCCATTTGGCCAGAATATCTATAAATTCTAAATCGTAAGCATCGAATTTAGTGCCTCTCGGAGTTGGGCTTGAAAAATTAATCGTGCCCCTTTTGTAGCCATTCACAGAGTAGGTTGTGCCGATGTAAGACTCAAGCTTGAACAGCTCGTAACACGGATGAACATTGTATTCGCTTTTACCAAAATCGGAAACGGCAATTTTCCTGTCCTGAGCGTACACCAAATCGCAGTAAGTCTCGGTAAGGTCGAACCTCTGGCCATTTTCTAACTCGCCCCCATCCTCTAGCAGAAAATGCTCTTTAATGGAATACTCATCGCCAACCACTTCGCTTACAATGCCAATTGGTAAACCGAGAAAATTAGCCGCATTTTTAAGTCCTGCAATCAGCTGGTCTTGCAGAGACAAGGCCTGATTAGAAGTGATTTCATTAATTGATTCGATACCCTGTTTGTACCTATCGAGCCTATGTTGGGTATTAATAAGTTCTTGTTCGGCCTGCTTTCTATCGGTAATGTCCACGTGAATTCCCATGGTACCCGTAAGCTTGCCATTAATATCGTGAATCGGTGCGCCACTGATAAGCACCCAATGCTCGTCACCTTTTTTGTCTAGTAACTTTAACTCATATACAGATGAATCTCCCTTGGCACGTTTTGCATGCTGAGAGTCGAGCACATCTTTCTGATCGGTAGATGTTAACACCTCCTGAGCTGTACTTCCAATCAGTTCCTCTCTGGTGTACCCCGTAATAGCACACATGGCATCGTTTACAAAGAGAATACGCTCATCCAGGTCAACTTCCATTAACCCGTACTTCAGGTTTTCAATAATACTGCGGTACTTGTCTTCCGACTGGCGTAATGCTAGGCGCGATTTATACTCCTCGGTAATGTCTCGGGCTACGGCCATCATGCCATATACGGCATTGTCATTCTCGAGTAACTGAATGCGTTGCCCTACCCAAATTTCTTTACCGTTCTTAATCGTAATGGGAAACTCCAGATAAGTAGATTGAGTGCTATCTGCATACTGCTGCACATAATAATCGCGGACCTTTGGGCGCCAATCTTCTCTAATCAGCTCTAAATATTTCATCCCCACAAGCTCTTCTCTTGAATAACCCGTGAGTTCAACAGACTTAGGGTTTACATAAGTAAAATGCCCACCTAAATCGGTTTCAAAGATCATGTCATCAGCCGCCTCTACAAGCAACTTGTACTTATCGATATTCTGAGGGGATTCCAATATAGTGTTGGAGTTGGTATGGAAATGAAGATGGTAAGAATCTTCAAGATGTTCAAGGTAAAACGCCAATTTGATTTCATTATGTGCAACACGCAGGTCACTCGAATCGCCAGTTTTAATGGCCTCTTCAATTAGTGGATGTATTGGTTTCCCCTTTTCTAAATGAAATGCACGGATCCAGCTATTAGGAATTAATAGCCTTTCGATTAAGACAAAGTCTTTATCAAGCCTAAGTATGGGTTTATTTTTCAAAACAGTGTGAATTGACCAAAAGAAAGCAAAGCCCTAATGAGATAGGGGAATTTTCGATGAATGAACGGAATCCTTCGATAACTGGTAAAACCTTCTGTAAGCGATCAAATTCAACCGCTTAAATAATAGCTACTTATCTGCCTATCGAATTCCTTAAATTCAAACAAAAACCGAATTTATATGAAGCATTTTTTCACCCTAACAGGCCTAATTTTGTGCATTTCAATTTCAGCTCAGGTTAGGCAACTTAATCCGGTTACTTGGCCAGAATCGGACGATGACACCACTTATTATCACGTTAAAGGCTACAGACATGGCGTAAGTTTTACACGCCAATTCAAGCATGCAGAAGTACAGTACGAGCCTGGCAAACAGCTCACGTTCGACCAATACCATACAGCCGATGTAATGTATTATTGGTATAAACTATGGGCAGAAAAATATTCAGACATTGTAGACCTATATGAAGTAGGAACAAGCTTTGAAGGCCGGCCAATACTACAAATGACGATAACAAATAAGGAAACTGGCAAAGACACAGACAAACCAGCTGCGTTTTTTGAAGGTGGCCGTCATAGTGGCGAAATTACAGGTAGCGAGTCAGTTTTGTGGTTAACCCAGCACTTACTAGAGAATTACGGGTCTGACCCAGCCATTACTAAACTTATTGACACCAAGGCCATTTACTTGCGCCCTCAAAACAACCCTGACGGTGGCAATTTGTATTTACATACAGCGCAGCGTAATCGCAGTACCGTAAGGCCTCATGACAACGACCGTGACGGTTTACTTGATGAAGATGATGAAGAAGACTTAGATGGTGATGGAATCATTTATCAGATTAGAAGAAAGGCCAAAGAAGGTGAAAAGGGAACACATAAACTCGACCCTAGAGACCCATCGCGAAGACTGATGACCTATGCCAGAGATGGTGATGGCGACTGGTTTGTATACACCGAAGGCATTGACAATGATGGTGACGGCAGCTTTAATGAAGATGGCATTGGCGGCTTAGATTTGCACCGAAACTACCCAGAAAACTGGAGACCAGACACCGGTGAAGATGCCACGGGAAGGGGTTACACACAGCGTGGTGCAGGCGCCTACCCTACCTCAGAGCCTGAATCGCGCTCTATTGTAATGTGGATGTTAACACACCCAAATATTTCGGTAGCCAACTCAATGGATACCAGAGTGCCTATGCACTTGCGCGCTCCTTCTACCTCTAAAAGTACCGATAGAATGTATCCAGAAGACTTGGCGCTTTACGAGAGATACGATAGCATTGGTTTGAGCATTACCAATTACCCGTGGGCTGGCGATGTGTATGAAACCTATGCTACTCGCTACAAAGTAAACCGCTACACTGGCGACCCATTAAAACCAAGCCCACTATTTGGTCATGGCCCCGATTTCGGTTACTTCTACTATGGTTCCATTTGGTATGGCGATGAGCTATGGAACAATGGAGCCATGAAAGACTACAATAACGATGGCATTTACGATGATTATGATGGCCTTCGCTGGGACGATGAGGAGAATGATGGCAATGGCTTTAGAGAATGGGAACCGTTTGATCACCCAACCTTGGGCGAAGTGGAAATAGGTGGTTTTCATCCTAAGTTCTTCGGCCAAAACGGACCACCATGGCAACTAGAGAACTGGGCCAAAAAGCAGGCACTCTTCAACTTAGCCATGGCTTTGGAACTTCCTCAACTGGAATTGGATGAGGTTAAAATTGACAAGAAAAACAGAAACACTTACACGGTGAAGGTCTCATTTACCAACACGGGCTTGTTGCCAACAGCTTTGCTTCAGGCACAATTGGTGAAAATTGTGAGAGAAGACAGGGTTCAATTGCAGTTTAAAGGTGAGCTAACAAAAGGTGGCGATGATGCTAAGGTGACCGTTGCCTCTCCAACCCTAGCAGATAAGACAATTTACCTAGACAGAACTTTACCAGGAGAAACTAAAACGGCAACTTTCGAAGTGAAGTTCAAGGATATTAAAGGTGCTAAAGCCACTGTTAAAATCCTTTCTACCAGAGGTGGTTATATCCAAAAGGAAATAACAATTGGCGAGCCTGAAAATTAAGTAAGGTACAAAAGATGAAGAAATCCCACTCTAGTCACTTAGGGTGGGATTTTTTTATGTGGTCAAATAGGCTACTGTTTCCATAGCTTCTTTACAATACGGTCACTATCACGCACTAAAATCAAAAAATACAAGCCACTCTTCCACCCTGATGTATTAATAGATTCGTAGACCTTATTTGATTTATATATTAATTTATTTTCATATGTATATATTTCAAACTCAAAACTATTATTGTCTACCCAAATAAGGTCAGTAAAAGGATTTGGGTATACGGCTAGCTCAAAAGTTTCATCTGCTATAGAAGTAATGCTGTTACCGAGGTTCGCTATTGGTGGAATATCTTCTTCTGTCAGACCGCTACCCTTGGTGAGCAGTACATGCCCGTTAATTGGCACTGACTCATATCGTTCTTCCAGACCATCTGGCCAAAGAACTGTTAAGCTAACGGCATTATGATTGCCCAAACCAAAGTGCAGTCTATCGGCATCATCGGCCGACCAACTGGTTCCCGCATAATGCCATCTAGTAACCTGAAAGCCCCCATCAGTCACAGACACGCGGCTACCAACTAAGGCATTATGTTCAGGATCTAGAAGCCTTACTGAAAGCCAATTACCAACTATAGTTTGACTCAGGAAAACCTGATTATAATCGGTATTTCCACGATTAGCGAGTAGCAAGTCCATTCGCCCATCACGGTTTATATCGCCTATTGCTGTGGCATAACTCCCTTTATCCTTTTCTGTGTCAGCCTTAACTATGCTGAATGTTTCATCACCATTGTTTCTATAAAGTACATTCGGGTAATCGGAATAATAAGAATCGTTTGCCACGTAAAGATCGAGCCAGCCATCATTGTCATAATCGAGCCAACTTACACCCCATCCCATGCCCTCATCGGCTACACCAGCGCTTGCACCAATTTCACTAAAACTAGTGCCACCGTTATTTCTAAAAAGGAAGTTTCCCTCTAAGTTGGTCAGGTAAATATCTTCCCACCCATCGTTGTTAAAGTCGCCAATGCTTACGCCCATGGCACTCGACTCAAAGTATATCTCAAAAGCTTCAGAAACATCAGTAAAGTGACCTTCTCCATCATTTTGGTATAGAAAATTACCGTACTTACCATCATGCGTTTCGTATAGATCTAGGTCGCCATCATGGTCGAAATCAAATAATGCAGCCCCCATGGAAAGCGGATGATGAACGACTCCCGCCTCTGTCGTATAATCCTTGAAAATACCATTTCCTTGATTTAAGTAGAAATGGTTTTGGCCTTCCAGGGCAAACACGAAAAGGTCTGACCAGCCATCGCCATTTACATCGCCCCACATAGAAAAAATCGCGTGAACCGTGGTGTTTACACCTGCCGTTTCCGATACCTCAGTAAATGTAAGATCTCCATTGTTTCGATAAAGCAAGTTTTGCTGCCCACCAGCTGTACCCAAAAAGAAATCCAAGTCTCCATCTTGGTCATAATCCGCCCAGATGCTTTGCAACGATGTACCAATGTAGTCCACTCCTGCCGCTGCAGAAATATCTTCGAACGTTCCATCTACCAAGTTCAGGTATAGCAGATTGTCTCGGTTTTTACGGGCAATAAACACATCCTCATAACCATCTTGGTTAACATCTACCAGCGACACGCCCATTCCAAAAGGCACTTGCAAACCCGATTGATTGGCCCAATCGCTAAATGGTACCTGCTGTGCAGTTAATAAATTGGAAACAAAAAAGCCGACTAATAAAGCCGGCCAAGCCATTCTTACCATTGCTTTACTCTAAAATCACCGAACAATTTAGAGTAAAGCAATGAATTTTAGAAAGTCCTTGATAAGTTAAATCCAAAGTGAATGTCACCATCAGCCCAATTGCCTACAGTCTCTGTTATAAAGGCATTCTCCGTTAGCGACCTAGAGTTGGTAAAAGTAAGTTGAAAAACGTGACCACCAGTTTCAATTTCAACCCCAATACCGAGGGAATTGTAGTAGTCATCAGTTTCCTCCTGCGTTAAACCCAAATAGTATTCACCAATAATCGACCATCGGTCATCTAGCTTTACCCTTGTGCCAAAACCCAGCGACAAATAGTCGTTTTCCTGATCATACCGAACCCTATTGCGGTGCACATAGCTTGGCATAAGTTGTACCGAAACCCTTTCGCCCATTTTTCGAGAAATGAGCAATTGGTGCACATATGACAGCTTTGATTGAAAATCATTCACTGTATAATCGGCCCTGTCTTGCGTGCGAACAGCCATTGATGAAAACCAAGTAATCTCAAACGGAGAGGTATCGCTTTGTTTTAAGAAGTTATACTTCACAAAGCCATCATAAACCTTTTCAAAAGAGTTTCTGCCTAGCCCAAGCGTAAGTTTATCGGTTATTCCATATTCAAACGAGAACTTAATAGTTGCACCATCTAAGCCAAACAACTCATCTATGCCTCCTTGAATTGAAGCAAAACGGTGCATAATGATAAACTCTAACTCACCTTTACTTCTGGTTTTGGTAGTATGACCATTTATAAGTCTTTGTGCCTTAAAAATAGCAATCGGTTCATTAGTAACCGGTTCCTGCTCTTCTTCTAAAATGTCGAGCAAATCGTTCTGTGCATTAAGGTTGAAGCACAGAAGCCCCATCACCATTGCAACTAATATGTATCTGCTTTTCTTACTCATCGCTCAAAAGGTTTAAATACAAAATCCGCTGTCACCTCTATTTCCTCTGCAATATTCTTAACCACTAGGTTCGGAATCTTTATATCGTGGTCTTTCACTTTTACATTGAAAACAAAATGTGTAGTAATACTCTTGTCTTCAACCTTAAGCGTAATATTCTGCGCTAGCGGCTTGGTTACACCATGAATCGTAATATCTCCCGTTACAGCAACTTCATAACTCCCGGCAGTCATTTGTTTAAGGCCTTGGGGCACTTCAAAACTGCCTTTAAATGTTGCTTTAGGAAATTCGTCCGATTCCATGTAGTTCTCATTAAAGTGCTCTTGCATCAGCTTCTTTTCGAATTCAAAAGCTTTAATGAGCATATCTACCGCTACTTGCCCTTTATCGATGTCTATAATACTCAGCACCTTGTTATTATGTGCAGTAATATCTTCCATTGGGGCATGGCTGTAGAATTTAATCTTGCCTTCGCGGGTTAAGTAGCGCTGTCCAAAGGCGCTAAAACACGACAACAGCAATATGGCAGTAAAGCCTATTTTCTTTAAGTTATTCAGTTTCATGATTGACTATGGTTGAATAATGATGGCATTATTGATGAGCAGATCCAGCAAAAGACCGATGCACTCTCCTTTCAGTGTAATTTGATCACCCGTGGAAAGTGACTGAAGCTGGGCTTCGTCCCAACCAGGTTCTAAGGTGCATTTTACCAAACCGAACCCAGTAGTTTCCAACGTAATTACAGGGTTAGCATCTGCTGGTCGCTCTACTCCTGCTATGCTACCCGATACCTGAATTACTTGATTCAGATACTGCTGATTTGCCGCTGATTCATCAGCTTCAAAAGCTGCATAAACATCTATGGCGGTCACCTCGGCTACTGCCTTCTGCTTAGCCATTCCGGGTGATGTGCTTAAGAATTTCTGATAAACAAAATAGCCGGCAACTATGCCAATAATAAAGATTAGCGACAGGATGAGTCTTCTCTTCTGCATGGCCTACTAGTTTGTTTGAGCACCATCGTTCACCCAGCAAGCAATGGCTGCAATCTCTGCGTTTGTAAGACTTCTTCCACTTGATGCTGGAGGCATGGTTCCCGCACTTGTTCTGGCCTGAATTCTTCCAGCATTGGATTGTATGCCCGCAGTCGTGGTTAGGTTAGGCGATTGTGTTCCATTGTGACAGCCAGATACCGCACAGTTCGTTTGTACAATGCTTTGAATTTGAGAGAATTGAATGTCTGTTTTAATCTCGGCACTAAGTACAACCTCACAACCACTTGCATCTCTTACGCTCACTTCATAGTTGCCTTGTGCTAAGCTCGTAAAGGTATTGGCCGATTGGTAGGCACCGTTATCTAGCTTAAACTCGTAAGGTTGCTGTCCGCCCGATGCAGAAATGGTGATATCACCCGAGGCAGCATCGCATTGTGTTTCGGAAGTAGTAAGAGAAGCGTTAACCCCATCTTGATTTTGAATGGTAACATCAACGGTGGTCGTACAGCCTTCACTATCTGTTGCGGTAACCGTGTAGCTTCCGGCACTTAATCCCGTAAATACGCTGCTACTTTGCGATGCACCGTTGTTCAATTGATACGAAACGGCACCAATGTTGCCAACAATTCCGACTTCAATTACGCCTTCATCCAGTCCACAGGCTGCATCGGTTTTGGATATTAAGTTTAATAGGAGGCTTCCATCACAAACAGATGGAGCGGGTTCTTTGTCAGAGCTACATGCCCATAGATAAAGCACATAGGTAAGCCCTACGATTAGTAATAAACGACTTTTTTTCATGATAGAGAGATTTAAATAAGCACACTAATTAGACTGTAATTACTTACGTAAAATCATCTGGGTGCAGATTTGTTGCTCACCAATGGTACAATCGAATAATGGCTTACTTATTTAAGATACAAAATTAATCGACTGAATACCAGTAGACTACCACTTACCCGACAAATGATATGACAAAACCGACAAGGCGATAGACTTGTAAGTCGGGAAACTACTTGATGAAAAAAGACAGAAAGAAAAACCCTATTTAGAATACGTTTACCACAAACAGCCATGCCATCCATGCCGAGGCAACTAGCTTAAGTAATGTTCCTACCAAAAAGCCAATAAAGGAACCAAAAGCAGCCCTCAGTGCCTGCTTATTATCTGCTTCGCCTGTGCTCATCTCTCCTAGAAATGCCCCTAAAAATGGCCCAATAATAATGCCCAAAGGCGGAAAAAAGAACATGCCAACAACCAAGCCAATGGTACTCCCCCAAACACCTCGTTTGGTACCTCCAAATTTCTTGGTACCATAAACAGGCACCACATAATCAAGCGCGGTTACGGCCACCGTAATTATTCCCCATGTCCAGAGTGTATCGCTATCGAATGGCGCTTTTTCAGTCCACTGCAAAAAGAGCAGAGCCAAAAAGCTAATAGGTGGACCAGGAATAATTGGCAAGAAGCAACCAAGCACGCCAACAATAATGAAGATAAAGCCGAGTATGATGAGGATTAAATCCATAATTTGGTTGTTAAAAATTAGTGCTGCTCTCTATGGACATCGAAAAGCAACTCAATCATGATCATTCTAAGGAAAATACGACAAAAATTGTAGAGTATATCGTAGCTCACCCTGAAAGGTTGTCAGCGCTGATGAAAATCTTTCTGCATGGTGAATGGCGTCTAGTGCAGCGTTCGGCTTGGGTAGTTGGCGATTTGGCCAGAAAGAAAAGCGAGTTATTGATCCCCTACTGGCCAGAAATGATTGAGAACCTAAAAAAAGAGAACCTACACGATGCCGTAAAGCGTAATACCGTCCGCACTTGGCAAGAATTACCCATTCCTGAAGATTATTTCGGAGAAGTGGCTGAAATATGCTTTGGCTATTTAGCTGATAATAAAGAACCTATCGCGGTAAAATGCTTTTCCATGACTGTTCTTGAAAAGATTGTATTCAGCGTGCCGGAACTTAAAGACGAACTAAAGTTTTTAATAGAAGAGCAACTTCCCTATGGTTCGGCTGGTTTTAAAAACCGCGGGAGCAAAGTACTCAAGAGCATCGCTAAGCTTTAATTTATGGCAGAAAACACCCTACACATAAAAAACATGGTGTGCCCACGCTGTATCAGTGCGGTACAAAACACGCTAAATGAACTGAACATTGCGTTTGACAAAATTGAATTGGGACAAGTGTCCTTGAAAAAGGCTATTTCATCTGAACAGCGAATGGAGCTTTCTCACAAACTTGCTAGCCAAGGTTTCGAACTACTGGAAAGTGTAAAATCAAGCCTAATCTCCTCGATTAAAAGCCTCATCATAGCGCAAATTCACCATAGTGAAACAGCACTAAGCGAAAACTTTTCTAGCTATATAGCCAACCAATTGAACCATGAATACTCTTACCTCAGCAGGCTCTTTTCTGGTGTTGAAGGCATTACCATTGAAAAGTTTATTGCCCAGCAGAAGATTGAGAAGGTGAAAGAGTTGCTTTTTTATAATGAGTTGAGCCTGTCCGAAATCGCTTTTCGAATGCAATACAGCAGCGTAGCCTATCTTTCTACACAATTCAAAAAAGAAACGGGCATGACACCAACGGATTTCCGCAAAATGAAGAAGCCCGGCCATAAACGTATTGATGGTATTTAAGCTTAAACCATCGTTAAGCTTTCCAAAAGTTTTAAACTTTTGGAAAGCTAGCCCTCTCATAAGTCAAAAAACTATAACAGAACCACAAAATTCTGTAACACCTTTTGCTGTTGAACAAGCCAACTTTGTAGTGTTGAAATTATAAAAGGCAAAACACCATGGAAACAGCAGCAAAAGAAAACAGCAAACTGATAAAAGAGACCTTTCCTGTTACTGGCATGACCTGCGCATCGTGTGCTGCAAGTGTAGAATCCATCTTAAAGCATACCGATGGCGTTTCTGATGCCACCGTCAATTTTGCATCAAACTCGGTGCTGGTTCAATACAGCCAAAACTTGCCTAAAACCGAACTAAAAAAAGCTATTCAAGGCATTGGCTACGACTTAGTGATTGAGGCAAAAGACAGCACACCAGAAGCGCAAGAAGAAGCGGCCAAAAACCAATACAAAGAGACGAAAAAGCGCACTATTTGGGCGGCCGTACTTACACTCCCAGTTTTTCTCATCGGCATGTTCTTTATGGATTGGGAGCTCGGCAAATACATCTCTCTTGCCCTTGCTATTCCCATCCTATTCTATTTCGGAAGAAGCTTCTACGTTAATACCTGGAAACAAGCCAAGCACGGCAAAGCCAATATGGATACACTGGTGGCACTCAGCACGGGAGTCGCTTTTGTTTTCAGCGTTTTCAATACCTTCTTCCCACATTATTTAATGAGCAAAGGCATAATGCCCCATGTTTATTACGAGGCCGCCACGGTTATCATCACCTTTATCTCCTTGGGTAAATTATTAGAGGAAAATGCTAAATCGAGTACTTCTTCGGCTATTAAAAAGCTAATGGGTTTACAGCCCAAAACACTGAAAGCAATTGTCAATGGTGAAGAAAAGGAAATACCGGTTTCCGAAGTTGAAAAAGGCTATACCATCATTGTGCGCCCGGGCGAAAAGATTCCGGTAGACGGAACGGTCTTATCCGGCTCTTCTTATGTTGATGAAAGCATGATTTCTGGTGAGCCTGTTCCGGTAGAAAAAACCAAAGGTGAGCAAGTTTTTAGTGGAACGGTAAATCAAAAAGGAAGCTTTCAGTTTGAAGCAGAGAAAGTAGGCAGCGAGACCATGCTTTCACAGATCATTCAAATGGTGCAAGAAGCACAGGGCAGCAAGGCGCCCGTTCAAAAATTGGTGGATAAGATTGCCGGTATATTTGTACCCACAGTCATTGTTATCGCTATTATAACTTTTGCCGCTTGGATGATTTTTGGTGCTGAAAACGCCTTTACCCACGGCCTGTTTACCGCTGTAGCCGTTTTAGTAATCGCATGCCCTTGCGCACTTGGTTTAGCCACGCCTACTGCCATAATGGTGGGCGTTGGTAAAGGAGCTGAGAACGGCATTTTAATAAAAGATGCGGAAAGCCTTGAGCTTGCCCACAAAGTAGATACTGTGGTGCTGGATAAAACTGGCACTATTACCGAAGGTAAGCCTAGCGTAACCAATATTGAATGGCTAGCTAATGAAGACAGTCAATTGCTGTCCCCTATTCTATTGGCGCTCGAAGCTCAGTCTGAGCACCCGCTCGCCAATGCCATTACTAGAAAACTGAAAGAAGAAGGCACTAAGCCCGCAGAAATAGAAGGCTTCGAAAGTCTTACTGGAAAAGGAATAAAAGCCAATTATCAAGGTCAAAGCTACTTTGTAGGAAGCCCAACTTTTACAGAAACACAAGGTTTAACTATCGACAAAGATTCGGCTGCACAAATAAGCACCTGGCAAAAAGAAGCTAAAACAGTGGTTTGCTTTAGTAACAGTCAGAATATTTTAGCGATTATCGGTATTGCCGATAGCATTAAGGCTACTTCTAAATCGGCCATAGCCACACTTCAATCACAGGGCATAACCGTACATATGCTTACGGGCGACAATGAAGAAACAGCAGCAACGGTTGCCCAACAGTCTGGTTTAAAGCACTACAAGGCGGGCGTTTTGCCTTCAGATAAATCGGCTTTTGTAAAAGCACTGCAGCAAAAAGGTAAAACAGTGGCCATGGTGGGCGATGGCATAAACGATTCGCAAGCACTAGCGCAAGCCGATGTGAGCATTGCCATGGGGCACGGTTCCGATATTGCCATGGACGTAGCCAAAATCACTCTGGTAACCTCCGATTTATTGGCTGTTCCCAATGCATTCAAGCTATCGTCTAAAACTGTGAAGGGTATTCGACAGAACTTATTCTGGGCCTTTATTTACAACCTAATCGGTATACCTATTGCGGCCGGTGTGCTCTACCCTATCAATGGCTTTTTGCTCGACCCAATGATTGCCGGTGGTGCCATGGCCCTTAGCTCTGTTTCGGTGGTATTGAATAGCCTGAGACTAAGAAACATCAAACTTCAAAAAGAGATAAGCTCCGCGAAGGTTGACAACTCTGAACCTCAAAACATCAACACTTCAGAACCCAAGCACACTACCCCCCCTCAATCAAAAAACATTAACACTTTAGAACATTCAAACTCAAATAATATGAATATCTATAAATTCAAATCGAACATCAATTGCAATGGCTGTATTTCGGCCGTAACCCCTCATTTAAACGAAGCCAAGATAGACAACTGGTCAGTTGATCTGGAAAGCCCGGAACGCATTTTAACGGTCACAACAAAAGACCTTTCGAAAGAAGATGTGAAAGCCGTGGTAGAAAAAGCTGGCTTCGCTTTAGAGGACAAGTAGTAGAGTTAAAACTCTCCCAGTTGGTGTTATTCACCAACTGGCTTGGCAAACTTCTTACTTATTAAATAATAAAAACATTGAAAGCGCCATTAACAAAAAAGAAACTACGATTCTATCTATTGCTATGCATTCTCCTTACGCTTCTTATTTATACATGGTATAATAAGTACTCCTTCAAACAGGCCTTTTACAAATCGAGTTTTAAAGGAGAGCTTTTATCTATTCAATATAAAGGAAGAGGGCTTTATCATTATCGTTTGAAAGGAGTGGATAAGGTTATTGGGATTAATTCTGATGACTTCCCTAACTACATTGAACCACATGAAGGCGACTCAATAGTTAAAGAAACGGAATCTTTAGAGTTAAAGATTTTTAGAAGGTCACCTAATGGAAAATTTCATCATTTTGGCCAAATGAAACACTACTAAGAGTAATTAATACTCAACATAGTCATTGTCGCCCGAGTTGGTGTTATTCACCAACTGGCCTCTAAGAAGGACTAAACTACTCCTCAACCATTCACGACATAGTATTTTCAAACTCAGGCATCAATTAGTAGCTTTCAAATTGAAACCTGATTGTGTCGATGAAATACCTCAGCCTACTCCTAATTGCTTTTAGTCTTAGCTGCCAAACACAGCAGCAAAAGCATATTTTGATATACACCAAAAACGGGGAAGGTTTTGTGCATGATAACATTGAGGCAAGCGTGAATGCACTAAAAAAGCTTGCGACTGAAAACAACTATACAACCGAAGCAACAGCCGACCCAACATTTTTCACACCCAAAAACTTGGCCAAATTCGACTGTATTATTTTCTCAAACACGAATAATGAAGCTTTTGATAATCAAGCACAACGCGATGCATTTCAGAAATACGTTCAGTCGGGTGGCGGGTTTGTAGGCATACATAGTGCATCCGGTTCGGAGCGCGATTGGCCGTGGTTCTGGGCCATGGTGGGCGGAAAGTTTGTGCGTCACCCAGCGCTGCAGCCATTCGAAATGAAGGTGTTCGATCAGCAAAATCCAGCTACCAACTTTCTGGGAGAAACTTGGCAATGGGAAGACGAGGTTTACTATTTGGACAACCTCAATCCCGATATTCATGTGCTTTTGGCTGCCGACTTGAGAACAGTAGAAGACGACTCCAAAGATGAATTTCACCGCAACCGATTTGGTAACTATACGCCCCTTGCTTGGGTACACCAGTTTGATGGCGGCCGACAATTCTTTACCGCATTGGGCCATAAACCGGAATACTATTCAGACCAAGTATTTCTTAAGCACTTGTTAGGTGGCATACAATGGGTGCTGCAAGAAGATTGAGCCTCGGCCACTCATGCACCTATTCTCAGGCGTTAAATCAAAGTATTTTGTTAAAACCATTCAGTTTATCATCTTTTAAGGCTGAATTTTTCACTCGTTCTATTTTGAAGAAAATCACACTACTTAGTTTACTTTTTTGTGTCCTTTATTCATGCAATAAAAGCATTGAAATAGGCACGCCTATAGCCTACCTGCAGTTAGAACAAACCACATTAGAAATTGCCGATGTAGCCACTGGTCTGGATATTCCGTGGGACGTTGATGCATCAATATCTGGTGAATTGTGGTTTACTGAACAAAAAGGTTTGGTATATAGGCTTAACCTCAAATCTGGCGAGCACAAACTTATGCTCCAGTTAGAAGATGTCTTGTTTAGAAAGTCCTATGGATTGCTAGGCATGACTGTTCACCCTGAGCAGAACTACCTCTTTATTCATTATACTTATCAGGCAAACGAGGGTGAACTGCAACAGTCGGTAAATTCTAGGGTGGTTCGCTATGATATTGAAGGTGATAAACTGAGCAACCGACTGGTTCTGCTCGACAATATTCCAGGCAATAGTTACCATAATGGTTCACGCTTAGTCATCTCCCCCGATGACAAACTGATATTCTCTATGGGCGATGCAGGTCGTGCAAATGAAACGCAAAATGATGATATACTGGTTGGCAAGATCATGCGTCTCAATTTGGATGGAAGCATTCCTGAAGACAATCCAATTGCAGGCAGCCCTATTTGGTCGCGCGGTCACAGAAATCCGCAGGGCTTAACTTTTGGCAGAAACAATATGCTTTACAGCTCAGAACACGGCCCACTAAGTGATGATGAACTAAACCTCATCGAAAGAAATGCGAACTATGGCTGGCCGGATGTTCACGGGTTTATAGATAGAACTGCTGAAATAGCCTATAATGAAACACATAATACCACCGAGCCATTAATGGCTTGGACACCAACTATTGCTGTAGCTGGAACGGGCTATTATGATCAATCCGCAATTCCCGAATGGCAGAATAGCCTTATAGTGGCTAACATGAAAGGAAGGGCTTTGAGGGTATTAAACCTATCTGAAAATGGCCGGGAAATAACAGCAGAACATATTTACTTCCAAAAGTACTTTGGCAGGTTAAGAGATGTGAGCATAGCCGCCAATGGCGATATTTATGTAACCACAACCAATACCGATTGGCATCCGCGCTTTCAGCCTTGGATGTACGATGGGCTACCAAGTGGACCCGATAGAATTCTTAGGTTAAGAGCAATTGACAAGAGCAACAAAGTGGACACATTGCCAGTGCTAATAGAAGATGACAAAGCCATGGACTTGATGAGTGAAAACTGGACTAATGCGGTTGGCGAGGAAGAGTTTGCTGGTGGACAAAAGCTTTACACACAAAACTGTTTGGCCTGCCATAATCCGGAAGGAACCGGAGCCCCAGGCCTCTACCCTCCTTTGGCCAAAACCAATTGGGTTACAGGCGATAAATCTCGCTTGATCAGAGTGCTGTTGCTGGGACTTTCCGAACCAATAGAAGTAAACGGAGAAACGTACAATCAGGAAATGCCATCGTACGCACACCTAAGCGACCAGCAAATCGCAGAAGTGCTCACCTACATTCGCAATAGCTTTGGCAACCAAGCAGATGCCGTAATTGAAGGTGAAGTATTTGTTGAAAGACAGAGTTTGGATAAGTAGTCCGCAGATGTTGTTGGTGTTCTTCACCAACAACGCTACCCCCTAAGTAACCTGCCGCCCTGGTTGGTGTTCATCACCAACCGGCTCAATCAATCGCCACAGAAACCAATCCTTTAGGTTATCTCCTAAGATTTTCACATTTTCCCATGCGCGTCATTTTTATTCATTAATTAACCGATTTACTTCTTCATGAAAAAAACTGAATTCAGTCTAGCAAACTGCATGGCGCTAGCACGCACGCTTTGGTCTAGCACGAAAGCATTAACCATCGCTTTAACCCTTATAGCTCTAAACAGCGCAAGAGCTCAACAAGCCGTATTGCACAATGCATATGCGCGTGATTTTGAAAGCCTAAACGGAGCCTGGCATTACATTGTAGACCCATACGAAAATGGCTATTACGACTATCGTTACCAGCCTTTCGATCAGTCGGAAAATCCTTCACGAAGTGCCTTCTTTATGAATTCCAAAGCTTTGGACAAAACCGATTTGATCGAATACAATTTTGACGAATCGCCAACCATGAACATTCCAACTGATTGGAATACGGCCGATGAAAAGCTATTTTATTACGAAGGCACCGTTTGGTTCAAAAAGTCTTTTAGCCACAGCCAGCAAGAAGGAAAGCGCTACTTTCTATACTTCGGGGCGGTAAACTATAAAGCCGAGGTTTATTTGAATGGTGAAAAGTTAGGCACTCATGTTGGCGGCTTCACTCCTTTCCATTACGAAGTGACTGACCAACTAAAAGAGGAAAACTTTGTGGTAGTTAAAGTTGATAATAAAAGGGCAAAAGAAGCCGTACCAACCCTTAACACCGACTGGTGGAATTATGGAGGAATTACCCGTGATGTTAAGCTCGTGTCAACACCAAACACCTTTATTGAAGACTATCAGTTTGTGCTGGAAGATATGAACAGCAAAACGGTGCAAGGTAGCGTAACACTCACAGGTAATGATGTTGCTAGCAAGCCTGTATCAATTGAAATACCTGAACTTAAGGTAAAAGAAAGCTTGACTACAAATGCTCAAGGTATTGCTACATTCAATTTTAGAGCAAAAAAAATGACCCTCTGGTCACCCGAATCTCCTAAAACTTATCAGGCCATAATCCAGTCCGGAGATGATTCGCTAGAAGATCAAATTGGCTTTAAAAGTATTCAAACCGAAGGTCAAAAGATTGTGCTAAATGGCGAGCCAGTATTCCTCAGAGGAATTTCCATTCATGAAGAAAAGCTGGGCGGTGGCCGGGTAAGTACCAAAGCCGAAGCAAAGCAACTGCTGACCTATGCCAAAGAACTTGGCTGCAATTATGTACGACTTGCCCATTATCCACACAATGAACACATGGTTCGTTTGGCAGATGAAATGGGCATTATGTTATGGGAGGAAATTCCGGTCTACTGGACAATTGATTGGACAAACTCGGAAACTTATGCCAATGCAGAAGCGCAGCTTACAAGAATGATTCAGCGCGATAAAAACCGTGCGGCTACCATTATTTGGTCTATGGCCAACGAAACTCCGGTACGTGCCGAACGCAACGATTTCCTTACTCGTTTGGCAACGAAAGCCCGCAGCCTCGATCCTACTCGACTTATTAGTGCGGCACTGGAGCAGAGCTACGATCCGAATGACGGCAATATTCGCAGCATTGACGATCCTTATGCGCAGGTGGTTGATGTATTGAGCTTTAACCAATACACCGGCTGGTACGGAGGTACACCAGAAAGCCCTCGCTTGGTAAAATGGAACATTGACATTGACAAGCCTGTACTTGTCTCGGAATTTGGCGCAGGTGCTAAGTATGGTTTCCATGCCGATAAAATGACCCGTTGGTCTGAAGAATATCAGGCTTATTTGTACCAGGAGACCATCGAAATGCTGAACAGAATTGAGCAATTACAGGGTTTCTCTCCGTGGATATTGATGGACTTCCGCTCACCGAGAAGAGTGCTACCGGGCATTCAAGACAATTGGAACCGTAAAGGTCTTCTTTCGGAAAAAGGAGAAAAGAAAATGGCCTTTTCTGTACTAGAGAAGTTCTATCAAGAGAAAGCAAAACAGTAATTTACAGGGTTAAGGCGTCAGCACTTTGGCGCCTTAATTCTAAAAATATTTGATCCATTTTGCCTTGCTATTATGCTTATATGCGGCAAATTTCTTTGTGGGAAGATATAGTATGCCAATTAACGCTAGCGCTATTGCCCAAACCTGCCAAAGCGAATCCACTCCAAAGTAAGCTCCCTTATTGGTACCAAAAACACCAACACAAGCCTGATAGGCTATCAACAATACATACAAGTGTAGGATGTAAAAAAACATAGGGGCAGCACCATAATTCTTTAAAACATCCATCCACTTAGCTGGCCTATTTTCGAACCAGTGCAAAGTAAAAAAGCCTATGCCGAGCGTTAGCAGTAAAAAGTCTAATGATGGCGGATATTTGGTGAAATTGAAAAAGGACATAGCCGTAACTACAGCCGAGTCATACTCCTGCCACGGCAGCGTTTCTCCATAAATATTAAACCCTCTTAGGAGGATTAAAAGCAGTAAACAAGCTGTACCAAGTGCTATTAACCACTGTTTTCTTAACATAGCTGAAAAGCCAGAACCAAACAATGGGCCTGCAAAAAAACCGAGCAAGATCACACCAATCCACGGCAATACCGGATAGGAAATCTTAACCTGCAACCAACCTTCAGATACAAGGTAGCCCCTATCGTGTAGTATCGTCCAAAGTGCATAGCCACTTTCATTTGGCGTAAATGAAACAAAACTCAAAGCATTGTGGCCAAACACTATTGCTAAACCCAAAAGGCCAATGCACCACCTAGGCAGTTTACATAGCAAAGCCAAACTTATCATGCTCAAACCTATCGCCCAGATTACCTGAAGGTAAAGGGTTTCATAACGGCCAAACCAAGAAAAGTTAATCACAGTGACCTCTAGCAACACAAGGAATAGTCCTCTTTTTAAAAGAAACTGACTAGCCGATCGGGCAGGCTTTCCAATTGGGTTTGCATATAACCAAGCAGACAATCCGGTTAGAAACACAAATATTGGCGCACATAAATGCGCAGCCATACGCGTAAAAAACAAGCCGGAACTTGTCTCACTCACATCCATTGGGTCTAGTACTTGTTCATGTAAAAAGAATCTTTCTCGCACATGATCAACCAACATGATCATCATTACCAACCCACGTAAAATATCAATCGAAGAAATCCTCTTTTTAGCCATCATTCAAACACCATCAATTCTGCAACAACGATGCAAATATAGATCTAACAATCACGTGCATCACCAATACCATCATTATTTATGACAAACGATTACAGACAAAAAAAGCAGCTCATTTGAGCTGCCTTTATCAACCATACTAATCATAAAATTAGTACCTCATTTATATCTAGTTTCTAAATTTGTCACCTACAAATTCCATGGCAATTGGCAATGCTGTGCGCCAATATTCCCAAGTGTGGCCACCATTGCGCACTCTAAACTCTAGCGGGTAACCTTTCCCTTTCATAATGTGCAAAAGGTTGGTGTTTTGCTCAATCAAGAAATCATCATCGCCACAATCCAAATAAATGCTGGGCAGTGGTGTTTGTGCTGGGCCTTGCATAAAACCAAAGCTAGGCGCCTTATACGGATCCCTGGCTTTAAACATCTCCTGAATTGAATGGGCTTTGAAATTCTCAGGATAACCTTCATCGTTTATTGGCCCCCAAGTCTTAAGCGCAAACTGTTTGTCAAACTCATTGAGCTCCTCTCCCTTTTTAAGCGGCTCTCTTTCAATTACAGCAGCACTCATGGCATACACCGAATTGAACATATCCTTGTGCTTAATTCCATGATACAAAGCACCATAGCCACCCATTGACAATCCTGCGATAGCTCTATTATTTCTGTTGGCTAAAATTGGGTACTCCTTTTCTATATGAGGAATGAACTCTTCATAAAAGAAGTCTTCCCAACGAATCGACTTGTCATAATTGTTGATGTAAAAACCGTCAAATAAGCCATCAGGCATTACAATAATCATTTCTGGGGCTGCACCATCGTTTATCACAGCATCTGCTATTGAGCGCGTTTCTCCTTTTGTTGACCAGTCTAAGTAATTACCCGTCATACCGTGTAAAAGGTACAATACCGGGTACGGCCTATCTGATGCTTCATACCCTGGAGGAAAGTAGATGGAATAAGGCATATCGCGATTCAAAATCTCGCTATGAATAGACTTTGAGGTGTCTACTGTACCTTGCTGTGCCAATAGCATGCTGCACTGAAAAACCAGCAGCACAACCATTAATCTTTTTCTTAAAAAAATCATTATCAGTTATTTAATAAAATACGCTATCTAAAAATTTGATCATTCGGTTTAAAGGCTCAATCGCATCCTTTTCAAAACTATTGCCTAAAAATTCGTTAGCGCCAGAATCTAGGTAAGCATGGTTTCTGCCTTCGTACAACCAATACTCTGCAGATTGACCTGCCGTTTTCACTTTGTCGAAATATGCTTTTACAGCCACTGGTGGCGTGGTAGTATCTTCACTACCAACATGAAAGAACTGAGGCGGCAGCTGTTTATCGCTAACATTTGGTACCAAATAGGTTGGCGAAACGGCCTTATACATGGCCAAATTATCTTCTACATTGTACTCGTTACCAAAAAGCCCTCTTGCTTTGGCTCCACCCATTTGCCAAAAGAAGTTAGCGTCCTTTTCAAAACTGCCCTTAGCAGCTGCCACCATGTCGAATGCTCCGTAGCTAGGGATAGCCGCTTGAACAGCTAAACCATTGGCTGCAGCAACTTGCTCTGCTGTTTTGCCTTTTGGCAAGTAACTTGGGTTAAAACCATAAGGTGCTTTGCTAAAACCGTGCGACTTGAGATTATCCCCAGCCACTACTACCATTTCGGTAAGGTGTCCGCCAGCACTGTCGCCCGTTAATGCTACCTTGGCCGGGTCGCCTTTATATTCGCCAATATTGTCTTTTACCCACAATACGGCACCAAACACATCTTCTACAATCTCATTAATTGTTACCGTATTGTCTTGGTCACCCAACAGTCTGTAGTTAATGTTGCAAACCACATACTCACCATGGCTGGCTACATAAGCCGACATTTCGTCCATAATAGACTTATTGTTAATAAGCCAACCGCCCCCATGAATAATGACCAAAACGGGATAAGCCGATTTGCCAGTTTCCGGAGTGTAAATGTCCATCGTTAAATCGAACCCTTCGGGTGATGCAAAAACTACATCTTCGGCTTTTTTAAATGCGTGCTTCGTATCTTGAGCGTTGACCGAAATACTAGCCGTGAGTATGACCAATAGTATTATTAAGTTTTTCATTATCTTTCTTTGCGTCATTATGACACTAAGATAAATTACAATTGTTTAATTTTGGAAGTCTTACACCGAAATCTTTTATGGCTGAAATAGACACAGCATCATTTGTACCTTCCCTAGCTATTGACTGTGTAGTCTTTGGTTTTCATGAAAATGAACTCAAAGTATTGCTCCTAAAACTTACAGGAGTAGACGTTTGGGCATTGCCTGGTGGTTTTGTAGATAAAAACAAAGACCTAGAAAAAGCCGCTATAGACACGTTAGAAGTACGAACAGGGCTCACCGACATCTTTCTCAGGCAGTTTCATACATTCGGTAGCATTGCCAGAAACGACCCAAATCACCCTAAGTTTTTAATCGACAAAGGGCTTATTTCCGAAGATCTGTTTGATTGGTTCAACCAGCGCTTTGTTACTATTGGCTTTTACGCTTTGGTAGAATACTCTCAAGTAAAAGAGCCTGTTCCTGGTCCAATCTCAGAAGCTTGCGAATGGTGCTCTGTGAATGACCTGCCACCACTCATGCTTGACCATCAAGAAATTGTGGAGAAGGCTCACAAAGCTTTGAAAAGAGAACTAAGTTATCAACCAATCGGATTAAACCTGTTACCAAATCAGTTTACAATGTCTGAATTGCAAGCACTGTATGAAACCATTTTGGAGACCCAACTGGATCGTAGAAATTTTAGACGGAAGATATTGAGCTACGGTATTCTAAAGGATACTAAAAAGTTTAGAACTGGAGTGGCACACAAAGCCCCTGCCCTTTATGAGTTTGACGTTAGCGCTTATAAAAAGGCCAGTCAGGCCGGATTGAATATGGGCTGGTAATGATATGATGTCACGATTTTTTCACCGAATAAAAAAGACTTTTCTTCCTAAGCAACAGCGCGCTATTCTAGCCATTGAACAATATACTGCCGAGCTCGAGTACTTGCTGGTTGGCATAAATTACCAAACTACTTTTGAGTTTGTATCGCTCGGCAAAGCCAAAAACTTGGATAAAGCCGATGTACTATTCAAGAAAACATTTCCTAAAGCAGAAGACCTTCAAAAGGTGGCTAAACCAATTGAGCTAAACAGATTCTGGAACTGCATTGACACTGGCTTGGAATACCGCGGTAATACGAGCTCAGGGATTAAAACGAATGAGGCGTATGAAAAAGCCATTTCGAAAACTGCTCAAGCGTACAAATCGGCACTCAATAAATCAATTGACACTAACTCCCAATTATTTGAATACAGATCAGATATAGGCATTCCTGATTACCCCGTTTTTTGGGCATTTCGGCTATTATTCACCTACCAAGACAATTGGTACTTTATCTACGGTTCCGCGTCAGATTAGTACAAATCGCTAAAAGCTTTACCTCAAGCGACCATTTATAACATTCATTCAGCCTGATAGAGCAATAAAAAATTAAATTCAGGAACAAATATGTAGCATGCTACGTTTCTTGCTTAACTTTGCAAAAATTGAGCGATGGAAAACGACTTTCTGATAGAAATGGGCTACCCCGGATTAACCGGAAGGCTGAAGCGCCTAAGCGACCTTTTTGTTTATCAAACTAAGGAATTTTATAAGGAATTCGGGGTAGATATTGAGCCTAATTGGCACATGATCTTTATGCTATTACAAAAGCATGAATCCCTCACTGTAATGGATATGGCCGCTATGCTGCACCTTAGCCACCCTTCTATTATTCGCATGGTAAACAAAATGAAGAAGAATGGTTACATCGACTCCGTTCAGGATGAGACGGACAACAGAAAGTTCTATTTACAGCTTACGGACAAAGCCAAACGCCAACTTCCTAAGCTGGATGCATATTGGCAAGCCGGCAACAAAGCATTGGAAGAATTACTAGAAAGTAACACTGCACTATTGGAACAACTCACAATAGTGGAAAAGAACATATCAACAGAAAATTTTAAAGAAAGGATGGTTAAACTTCTTAACGACTGAAACAAAACATGAAATTATGGGTAGACATTTCGGGCTGGCTGGGATCATTTATGGTTGTCCTGTCCTACGCACTAACCTTATCAAAGGGAAGAGATTTTAGTGCGTTTTGCAGCTATTTAAACCTTACAGGGGCAATTCTCATTGCCATTAACTGTCTATTTTACATGGTATTGCCCTCCTTTGTAACCAACGTTATTTGGAGCAGCATTGCCCTAGTTTCTATTTACAGGGCCAACAAACATTTCTTTAAAAGAAAAAAGAAAGCCAATCGATATAAGAAGGTAACCAAGAAACTTATTTAACCCCTCCTGAGCCTGTTCTATTGGACAGGCTCTTTCCTGCCACCCTGCATTTTCCCCACTCGAAATAAAAAGCAAGAAACACGAGCAGATCGCAGCCCACTTTTCAAACCGTTTTACAGTCATAAATACTTAGGTAAGGGATAACCGCACCGCTTAAAGCAAACCGTTTTGCCAACTTTGCATAAGTGCGTAATTGCTTTCGAAACAACAATCCTATCGATCATGCGAATGACAACTAAATTCATGTGCCTGGCACTGATACTCTTAGCGAGTTTCGGCTTGAATGCACAAGAACAAGACACTACTAAAACTGATAAAAAGAAGAAAAAAGACCTACCGCTCGAAGCAGCCAGAACCTTTGACTTCGACTTAACGGAAGGCTCATGGATTTCACTAGATGTCAGCCCTGATGGAAAGACAATTGTATTCGACTTTTTGGGCGACTTGTACACTATACCGATAAGTGGTGGCGATGCCGTCAAACTTACAGAAGGCATGCAATTCGATTCTCAACCACGCTTTAGCCCTGATGGCTCCAAAGTAATCTTTATCTCTGATGAGTCCGGAGGTGAAAACGTATGGACAGTTGAACTTGAAAGCAAAGAGACCAAGCAAATTACAAAAGGCAATGCCAATGCTTACCAGTCGCCAGAGTGGGTTCCAGATGGCAAATACATGATTGCCTCTAAGCAAGCCCGTGGCTCGCACAAAATCTGGCTTTACCATGTTGATGGTGGTTCAGGAACTGCTTTAGTGGATGAGCCAAGCAGCCTTAGAATGCTAGAAGGCGCTTTTGGCCAAGACGAACGCTATGTTTGGTTCTCTCGAAGAAATGGTTCATGGACATACAACGCCCCAATGCCGCAGTACCAAATTGGCAAATACGACCGCGTAACCGGTGAAATACTTACACAAACCTCTCGCTATGGATCGGCATTTCGCCCTACCCCAAGCAGCGATGGCAAATGGTTGGTTTATGGTACGCGCCACGATGACCAAACGGGGCTTATCCTAAGAGACTTGGCCACAGGTGACGAAAGTTGGTTGGCCTACCCTATTCAACACGATGATCAGGAATCTCGTGCATCGCGCGATGTTCTACCTGGCTTCTCTTGGACTCCAGACAATCAACACATTGTAATTTCGTATGGTGGAAAAATCCATAAGATCAATGTAAATACTAAGGCGGCCGAGGAAATTCCTTTTCGCGTAAATTCCTCTATCGAACTTGGACCATTACTTGAGTTCGACTACCCAATTTCTGACGATGAAGAGTTTGTGGTAACGCAAATCAGAGACATTGCACCATCACCAAATGGTAAGCAAATGGTGTTTACTGCATTGAACGAGGTGTACATAATGGATTTACCAAATGGTGAGCCAAAGAAACTAGTTGATTTGGAAGAAACCCAAGCAGAGCCTGTATGGTCACCAAATGGCGAGTGGATCGCTTTTGTAACTTGGGAAGCTGATGGCGGAAAACTTTACAAAATCCGTCCGAATGGCAGAAACCTTACACAACTCAATCAAGAGCCGGGAGTTTATCAAAACCCTGTTTGGAACAATGAGGGAACCAAAATTGTAGCCATTAAAGGCCAGCCAGAAGATTTCCGTAGTGCATTGCAACGTACTGCTTTTAGAGGCACCAGCGACCTTGTTTGGATTGACGCTAACGGTTCTGGTAATAACTTCATCACTTTTACCAATGGCCGTAGCAATCCTCACTTCGTAAAAGGATCAGACCGTATTTACCTTTCAGGTTTTAGAGGCTTAACCTCCATTCGTTGGGATGGTACTGACGAGCAAAATCATTTGGAAGTACGCGGCAAATCATCTGCCGGTGGCGGAAGTGGCGCCAGAGCTTCTTTCTATGAAATGGCACCAGAAGGCGACCAAGCTTTGGTGGGCGTGGTGAACGACTTGTTTGTGGTTACTGTTCCTCAAGTTAGCGATGAGGCGCCAAGCATTTCGGTTGCTAATCCAGACAGAGCCGCCTTTCCTGCCAAACAATTGACTGACATTGGTGGGCAATTCCCTGCTTGGGCTTGGGACGCCTCACAAATTCATTGGGCAATTGGCAATGCGCATGTAGTTTACAACTTTCAAGATGCTAAGGACTTTGCCGCAGCTAAAGCAGCTGCTAAGGATGAAGAAAAAGCAGAAGGTGAAGAAAAGACAGACGAACCTAAGGACTACGAGCCTGTAGAAAGTCGCATTGAAGTAAAGGCGAAAAGAGATACACCAAAAGGCACTATTCTGCTTAAAAATGCCCGTTTGCTTACAATGAAAAACAATGAGGTATTAGAGAATACAGACATTCTAATCGAAAACAGCCGTATTGTAAAAATTGGGAAGAACTTAGAAGCAGGTAGAAAAGCCACTGTAATGGACATGACCGGAAAGACCATTCTACCGGGCTTTGTTGATACACACTCGCACTTCAGGCATCCGGTTAACTTGCACCGAGGCGAATTCTGGCCATATCTTACAAACTTGGCTTTTGGTGTAACAGCTACTCGCGACCCGCAAACGGCCACAACTGATGTATTGACTTACGGTGATTTAGTAATTGCAGGTAAGCTTATTGGCCCACGCATTTACTCTACTGGCCCAGGTATTTTCAGCAGTGAAAATGTGAGCAGTCAAGAGCACGCACGAAAAGTAATGAAACGCTACAGTGCTTACTACGACACCAAAACCATAAAAATGTATGGTGCCGGGAATCGCCAACAACGTCAATGGATTATTCAGGCGGCCAAAGAACAGCAGATCATGCCAACAACTGAAGGTGGACTGGACTTTAAAGCCAACCTTACACAAATGATTGATGGCTATCCTGGCCAAGAGCACTCCTTCCCTATTTTCCCGCTTTACAAAGATGTGATTGACATGGTAGCTTTCTCTAAATCGGCTTATACGCCTACCCTTTTAGTGGCATATGGTGGCCCATGGACGGAGAATTACTACTACGCCACAGAAAGACCACATGACGACCCGAAGTTGAATCATTTTATGCCTCACTGGAATTTGGACTCACGTTCAAGAAGAAGGAATGCAGGGTGGTTTATGGAAGAAGAATATGTTTTTGTGGAGCAATCGAGCATTGCCAACGATATTCTTAAAGCTGGTGGCCGTGTAGGTGTTGGTAGCCACGGACAGTTACAAGGCCTAGGTTACCACTGGGAACTTTGGGCGGTTCAGTCTGGCGGAATGACCGAATACGATGCATTGAGAAGTGCCACAATTTTGGGTGCCGAAGCCATTGGTTTGGATACCGATTTGGGTAGTTTGGAAGTTGGCAAACTTGCTGATATCCTAATTCTAAACTCTAACCCGCTCGACAATATCAAGAACTCCAAAGACATCAGTCATGTGATGTTCAACGGCAGACTTTATGAAGCGAATACGCTTAATGAAGTTTACCCTGAGCA
This sequence comes from Roseivirga pacifica, assembly GCF_900111145.1. Classification (GTDB taxonomy): domain Bacteria; phylum Bacteroidota; class Bacteroidia; order Cytophagales; family Cyclobacteriaceae; genus Roseivirga; species Roseivirga pacifica. Next base: position 294,174 of record NZ_FOIR01000002.1, on the reverse strand, counting down.
AAAAACACTGCCTAAACTTTGGTGGCAAGATGCCGTACCTAAAAATGTACCGGGCGTTAAAAAATAGCAAGCCATAGCTTATAGCATAAAAGACACCTCTCGATTTGGGAGGTGTTTTTTTATACCTATAAATGCTCACGTTAAGCGCTAAAGTGGTTACCTTACTAAACCAACTCCACTGATCTTTTGGCCTTATAATTGCCTAGCTACCAAGAAAAAGTGATCAAATGAAACACGCACTCATTCTCCTCTTAAGCCTTATTCCCATAATTACTTTAGCGCAGGCAGATCAAATTAATTCAGCTATATCAAAGCAGGGTGAAGCGTTTTTAAAACATAAAGACATCACCTCTGTTTCGATAGGCGTTTATAAAAACGGACAGACTTATACGCAACATTTTGGATCGCTGGTTAAAGGGCAAGATGTAGCGCCAACCGACCAAACTATTTATGAAATAGGATCGGTGAGTAAAACCATGACCGGTTATTTAGTGGCCAAAGCAGTAATTGACAATAAACTCAATTTAAGCGATGAGGTGACTCAATACTTACCTGCCGGTTATGATAACTTGGCATTTAATGAAAAGCCAATTACCATTCAGCATTTACTTACACACACCAGTGGTTTACCCATGTTTTTACCCGAAGATGTGAACGGACTTTTTGAGAGCCTTTCGCCCGATGTGCCTCAAAAATACCTCGAAATTGAAAAGCACTATTCCAAAGCCAAGTTCCTTAAAGACCTTGAAAGCGTTCCACTAAAACAAGCACCAGGCAATGAATATGCCTATTCCAATGTTGGCGCAGAACTTCTAGGCTATATTTTAGAAACCATTTATGGACAGAATTTAGATAAGCTTTTGCAAGAGGCCTTTCTGAGTAGACTAACGATGAGGAACACTGGCATTCAGCTAAGCACTGAACAGAAGAATTTGGCCAAAGGTTATTGGATGAATAATGAGCAGCAATCTCCCAATCAACTGAATACACTATGGGGAACTGCTGGTGGCGTTAAAACCAATATGGAAGACTTGCTAAAATACATGGCCTTACAATTGAACAGCGAAAACCCTATAGTGTCCGAATCGCACAGGGAACTATTTGCGAGAGGAAAAACAGCCCAAGTAGCTTATTTCTGGAATGTTTGGACAGACAAGTATGGTACATCATACAATCATCATGGAGGCACCAGTGGCACACAAAACTGGCTCTACATTTTCCCAAAATACAAACTGGGCATTTCCATAATAACCAACAACAGTGGCCCTAAAACACCCACACTGCTTAATAAAACGGTTAAGAAGCTTCTTAAGGAAATAGTAAAAGATTAACCAATAGGTTGACAACACCTTAAGAACCATTAAACGATTTTTTTGTAAATTATTCTCATAAATGTCCCCGTCAAGGCTTTCATCACGTCATAAAAGCGAAACCAAAAGACACTAAAGTTAATCATTATGAGAATCAGACTATTTACCCTATTGATTGGTCTTGGTATGAGTGCAAGTTCATTTGCTCAGTCTCCTATGACCAAAGAAGAAAGAGCCTTCGCCATAAAATATATGGACGAAGCGACCAAAGGTGTTGAGCAAACTACTAAAGGGCTGAGCGCGGAGCAATTAGCATATAAACCAGACGCTAATACTTGGTCTGTAGAAGAATGTCTAAAGCATATGGCCATTTCTGAAGAAACGATTTGGACTGGATTTGTAACCACTGCTTTGCAAACTGCACCAGACCCTTCTAAAAGAGCAGAGGTACAAGTGGAAGATAGGATGCTTTTAGGCATGATAGAAAGCCGACAACAAAAAGTACAAACTCAAGCTCCTTTTGAGCCAACAAATAAACCAGAAGACTTTAAAACAGTAATGAAGGAGTTTAAGAGCCTCCGAGCTGAGCATGCAAAATGGATGAAGAACACCGATGATGACCTTCGTAATCGATATGCGCAAACTCCAGTTGGTACTATTGACGCTTATCAGGCGGTATTATTTATAAGCGGTCATGTTAAGCGTCATACTAACCAAATGAAAGAAGTGATTGCCAGTCCTGGTTTCCCGAAACAATAAGCATTAATTCAAACAACAGAGAGCCCACCAATAATGGCGGGCTTTTTTATGTTCTATTAATTCTACTGAGAAAGAAATTTAAAAGTCACGACCGGTAGTAGTTCAAAAACTCCTTACCGCTTCAAAAGCCCCTTTTGAAGTTTAGGGCTGTCGGCCTTATTACGCATTAGGTAGAAGCCGAGTAGTACTGAAATGATACCGAAAATAGCTCCAAAGAAGATGTCACGACCAAAGTGTTGTAATATGTAAACCCGTGATATTCCTACCAAAATGGTAGCCACAAGAATGAGCACCTGTGTCCACTTATTTTTACAGATCATTATTAGAAAAAAGCCCAAGGTAAAGGCGGATGCCGTATGCCCTGAAGGAAAACTATCAAAGCCTCTTACAACTACCCCTTCTACAAAATTGAGTTGATCCAAAGAGTCAGCAAAAAAAGTTTTAGGCCGTGGCTCACCTGCATAAAGCCACTGCTTAAAAATATGCACAAACACTGTCTGAAAGCCAATGGCAATTAGAAAAGCGAAGAACCTATAATAGTTGATGAAAAGCATTATGAGCGCCACTACACCAAGCATTACCCCATCGCCAAGATAGGTCCAGTATTTAAAGAAAACATCCCAAAATGGTGTATGATATTCGTTTACCAACAGCACAAAGTCACCATGATTGGACATCATTAGGTAAACTCCAAAAGCAAAAAGGTAAACTGCCGTAAATAACTGAACGATGAAATAAACGTGTGGCTTCGACTGCATCAGGCAAACTTAAACTGCATATACTTAATCTCTACACCTTTCTCTAGGTATTTCTTCTCAAAAGTGGTTTTAATCCCGAACGTATACTCTTGCAAATCGGAGTTATATAGGTCGAAAGTAAACTTCAGATCTTTAATATCTTTTCGCTCTTGAAGTGTCTCCAAAGTGTATTCAAACAGCGCTGTGTTGTCTGTTTTAAAGTTGACAATCCCTTCAGGCTTTAAAAGCTTCTTGTACATTTCAAGAAAGCGTGGGCTTGTAAGCCTGCGTTTAATGTCACGCTTTTTTGGTCTGGGATCAGGAAAAGTTATCCAGAACTCAGACACTTCGTCCTCATCGAAAAACGTATCAATTTGCTGAATTTGAGCACGTAAAAAAGCAACGGTATCAATCCCCTTTTCTATGGCTTCAGTACTTCCTACCCAAAGCCTGTCGCCTTTTACATCAACCCCTATAAAGTTGTTTTGTGGAAATCGCTCCGCTAGCCCAACGCTGTACTCCCCTTTGCCACAGCCTAGTTCTACAATCAACGGCAAGTCATTCTTAAAATGCGCCTTATTCCAGTTCCCCTTAAGCTTATCGAAATTCGGTTTGTCGTCTTGTAGTATGTTTTCTCTCTCAAGGTTTTCTGCAAACCTTTTCAACTTAGATCTCCCCATTTATAAATTCTCAATTTCAGCTACCACAAAGGTGCTTCCTCCCACAAATATCACATCTTCTGGTTTAGCCAATGTGTTCGCCCAATCTATCGCTTCATTTACATCACTAATGTACTCAGCTCCTAAACCATGCTCGTTTACTACAGCTTTTAGCTCATCAAGCGGAAAAGCCCTAGGTATTTTAGCCTGACAAAAGATCAAATAAGCATTCTGAGGTAGCATTGATAGTATTTCTGATACCTTCTTTTCTTTAACAAAGCCCAATACCATAAACAACCGACCACTACTTAGCCCTTCTAAAGCAGGAACTATATATTCAAACGCCTCTTTATTATGACCTGTATCACAGATGGTTAAAGGTTTGTCATTTAACTTTTGCCAACGCCCTTTAAAGTTGGTTAGCTTAACTACATTTTTAAGCCCTTCTTTGGACTTATCCCGGTCGAGTGGCCAGTTAAGCAAATTCTTCAGAACAAATACAGCCGACATGGCAGTAGTAAGGTTGGCCTTTTGATATGGATTGCCAAGGTCAGTTTCCCATAGTTCGGTCAACACTTCTTGATAGGCCTGAGAGAAGAAAATATCCGAGCCTTGATCTATGGCCGTGGCTCTAAAAACATGATCCGTTTCAGGGTGAGACTCTCCCACTACAACCGGAACTCCTGGCTTAATAATGCCTGCTTTTTCTCGAGCAATAGCTTCTCTTGTATCGCCCAACATATCCATATGGTCGAAACCAATATTGGTAATGATGGAGATTTCTGGCGTAATAACATTGGTTGAATCCAAGCGACCTCCTAGGCCCGTCTCTATAATGGCAATATCTACTGCTTCTTCGGCAAAATGCTGAAAGGCCAACCCAACTGTCATTTCGAAGAATGAAGGCTTTAACTCATCGATAAAGTCACGGTTCTTCATTACAAATCCCACAACCTTTTCTTCAGGCATCATTTCTCCGTTTATCTTAATTCTTTCTCTGAAGTCTTTAAGATGTGGAGAGGTATAAAGCCCCACTTTATAGCCATTGGCTTGAAAAACAGCCGCCAACATATGTGAAGTACTGCCCTTTCCGTTGGTTCCGGCTACATGTATGCTCTTGAACTTCTGCTCTGGATTACCCAGCTGCTTACACAATGCCTTAGTATTGGAAAGGTCTTTTTTAAATGCCGGTTTGCCTACCTTCTGATACATAGGTAACGCACTGTAAAGAAAGTCCAATACTTCTGAATAGTTCATAATGCGAAATTAATGGTAATCGGATAAATGTAATTCAAACTTGGCTTTAAAGTTTTTTAGGAGCAGTGTACGTGTGTTTAGCCTGAGTCACGTCATTAGGGTGAAGGTTAACAAAATACTCAAATGAAAAAGCAAACACTATTACTCATCGCATTATTTACATTGTCCATTTCATCGTGCGATTTGGATGGAATTAGTCCTAGCGGACCAGTTGTAACTGAAACCTACACCTTAGGTGACTTTGAAAAAGTAAATATTGGCTTACCAGCAAAAGTGACACTGGTGCAGGTAACCGAAAACCCTGAAGTGGTAATTGAAGCGCACGAAAACCTATTTAATGTAATCAAAGTGAATATTCACGGCAATGAATTGAAGCTCGGTACACGTTCAAACATTAACAGTTCTGGTATTATCAACATCACCATTTATACCACAGCCCTTAGCTCGCTGAGCTTCACAGGGTCTGGTTCATTACAAACCGAAAACTGTTTTGAAGCTGAAGAATTGAAAGTGGTACTTTCAGGCTCAGGCGACCTTAGTCTTTGTGGTACATTTTCAAATTTGGAAGTTTATGCCACAGGTTCTGGCAACCTAAACGCTAATGAAGTAAGTGCGGGAAGCATTAACGCAACTATTACGGGTTCTTCTGATATTCAATTCAATGGCACTTCAGATATGCTAGATGTAGCCATAAGTGGCTCTGGAAGTTTTAGCGGATTTGGTTTAACTAGTAAGGAAGTTAATGCGACTTTAACCGGTTCTGGCAACATATCTGCCTATGCAGAAACTAAACTTACGGTAAGATTAACAGGATCTGGAGATATTAGCTATAAAGGAAATCCGCAGGTAAACACACGCGTAACAGGCTCAGGTAAAATAATAAAGACCAACTGATTAGTTGGTCTTTATTATAAAGGTCACTTCTCCTTTAGATATAGCTGCAGGTGATTTACTTGGATCGAGCTGAATAAATGAAAGCTCCATTACCTGCTTTCTATAAAACTCTACAATTGTCTTATCACTAATTGAACCTCCAGGAAGTTCTGAAACGCTCAACACTTTACCTCTATCATCAACCTCTATAGCGAACTTAATAACACCATCTACTTGTGAGTCGTCTTTTTCGGCTGGCGGTCTTTGCCACTTCCAGCCATCTAAACTATAACTTACACCTAAATCGGCACCGCCTGGGCTTTTGCCCTTGGTTTCCTTTTTGCCTTCAGGATCACCAGCGTTACCTTTTTTGTCAGGGTCGTCTCCCTGATTGTTAGAGGCTGGGTTTGTAGTATTGTTATTCGTTTTCTTACCTCCCATAATCGCCCGCTGATCAACTGTTTTCGGTTTTTCAACTGGCTTCTCCTCTACTTTTTTCTCTTCTACGGGTTTTGCTTCCTCCTTCTTCTCTTCAACCGGCTTAACCTCTTCCTTTTTAGGTTGCTCTTCCACCTTTACCTCAGCCTTTTCGGGCGTAGTAACTGGCTTTTCAATTACCTCTTCGGTTTTTACTGGTTCAGGCTCGGTTTCTTCAACTGGCGGAGTTACCTCTTCTACAGGTTCAGTAACTTCTTCAATTACTTCCTCAGGAGTTTCTTCTACTATCTCCTCTACCTCTTCGGTTTCCACCTCGCTATCAGGCGCTTCTTCCTCTACGGTATCTTCAATCTTTGCTTCGGCCTCTCGTTCGGTATTGCCACCGCCAACGTCTTGCTGACCAAAGTTAATTTCGATGCCGTATTCAGGAATTGGCGGATCGGGTTCTTTCCAAGCCACCAAAAAGAAGAATATAAGCAAAAGCGAACCATGAACGATGATCGACATCGTCATGCTAAATCGCTTATCTTTTTGCTCTTGGTTTGACATTACTCTGGGTTTGTCACTAAAATCGTCTTCTGCTTTAATTTGGCTGCTATGCCACCTACTCTGGCAAAATCGCCAGTAGGAACCGACTTGTCAATATTCAAGCTCAATGTTCCCTCGCTGTCACCTACTAAAGCACGCAATTCTCGTTCCAAATTATTGAGCGAGACCTCTTTGTCGTTTAGGTAATACTTAAGATCGGCCGTAATGGTAAGGCTGTTCTTTTGCATTTGCAGACTAGAACTGGCCGCTGTTGGCAAGTTTACCGGCAAACCAGAAGGTGTAATGAAAGAAGCCGTAAGCATAAAGAAGATCAATAACAGAAACACGATGTCCGTCATTGACGACATGCTGAAATTAGATTCTACTTTATGTTTCGATTTAATATCCATTACTGCGGTTCTTGTAGTAAGTCAATAAAATCAATAGAAGTATATTCCATGTAGTGAATAGCCTTCTGCACTTTAGAAACGAGGTAATTGTAACCTAAGTATGCAATAATACCTACAACCAAGCCGGCTGCAGTGGTAATCATTGCTTCGTAAATACCTGTTGAAAGTAGTTTTGGGCTTACAGAACCTTCTTCTTGCGCAATGGCAATAAAGGCCTGAATCATACCCGAAACCGTACCAAGGAAGCCAATCATTGGCGCAGCACCCGAAATAGTGGCTAACAACGATAGGTTCTTTTCTAGTTTATAAACCTCAATTTTACCCACGTTTTCAATAGAAGCCTCAATGGTTTTGAGTGGGCTACCTATTCGGTTAATTCCCTTCTCAATCATTTTGGCAATTGGACTATCGGTTTGAGAGCAGAGTAACTTGGCGCCATTAACATCGCCATTGGCTACCAGCTCCTTTATTTTCTCCATAAACTCGAAAGGTGTTTTTGCTGCACGATTAAGGTTTCTTAAACGCTCAAAGAAAATGTAAATGGCCATTACCCACAGAATAACCAAGGGTACTAACCAAAATCCACCTTTTAACAATAAATCAAAAAAAGACAAAATGCCTTCACCACCTGCATCAATCGCTGTGGTATCTGCAGGGGTGCTTAAATCTTGAAAGAATAGCATATTAATATTTAACAACCCAGATTTCTTCTCCAAACTCTTGAACCAGCTCAGCCTTTTCAGCTTCGGCAGCATTGGCAGAACCTTGCGGCTCTACACCTACCCTATGAAACTTAAAGTTACCAGATGGTGCAAGTAAAAAGGCGCTTCTACCAGATGCTACAATGGTATTGGCTTTATCTTCGGCCAAGTCTGCATCGTAGAAACTACCAATAACAACATAGAAACGTCCGTCAGGTGCCGAAATTGTATGGAGTTCTGCAGTTGGTTGAGGTGCAGGTTCTGGCTCCGGTTCTGGTTGTCGTTCCGGCTCTTGCTGCACAGGCTGTTCAACCTTTTTTGGCTGTGGTTTTGGCTCTTCTTTTTTATTGAAAACCAAGAAATAAAGCAGTACGGCAGCAATTAAAAGGATCAACACAATCCATAACCACAATAGTCCGCCTTTCTTCTCTTCTTCTTTTTCTTCTTTCACTTCTTCTGTTTTTTCAGGAGTCTCAGTTGCTTCAATTGGTGCCTCTTCAACCACAGGAGTAACCACGCTGTCTTCCGAAGAACTTTCAAAGGCGACAGGTGCCGCTTCTTTTTCTTCTTCCGGTGCTGGCTCTTCCACTTTTGGCTGCTCAGGCTCAGAGGTTTCTATCTCCTCTACTTCTTCAGCAGGGGTGATTTCTTCATCCAACTCAATATCATCTAAACCAAAATCGTCATCAACATTGGTTTCTTCTTGAGTAGGTTCCTCTTTCTTCTCTTCTTTTTTGGTTACCTGTTTTTTTCTGGTACCACCACCCCTTTTGCGGGCAGGCGTCTTTTTGTTCTCATCTTCCTTAGAAGAATCGCTTTTCTTTTTTGCAGCCATAAATCGTTAAGGTTGAAAATTGTTCTGTCAAATTAACAAATTATCGACACTATACTAAAATGCGGAAATGTACGGCTAGAATGATACAGAAAGGCCTCCCAGCACTTGTATACCTCTTGTTGGATAATTAAGGTAACGCTGGTATTCTTTCCCGAACAGGTTGTTGAATTGTAAAAATACACCAAATCGTTGACTTATGTCGTATCTGGCGCCCAAATTCAGGTCAAAAATATCATCAAGGTTATAGGCCTCATCTGTTTCTCCGTTCAAAGCATTCAAACCACCTAGGTAATACAAGTCGGCTGTAACTACCAGTTTTTCAACCGGGAAGAAGCTATTGTTAAACGCTACTTTATAGTCTGGTTTGTGCCAAGCCTCTGCTAAAGTGGCCAATGAATAATTGAAGAAATCGAAACGTAATGAAGAACGCACCATGCCCGGATTCTCAAAGTTAATCGCACCAAACACGTTCAAACGATCGGTTGTGCCGCCATCAAACAGGGTTTCGAACTTGGTAGAGTCTGTTTGTGCGTTGGTTAAGAAAGGCATATTGTTAAGCGCAGCTATTGAAAAACCCGACTTCAATTGCAGCCTGTCCGTCAAATCCATTTCTATTCCACCAAAAATATCGCTTTTCTTTTCCGTATTCCTCAATTCAAAATCCGACATCATAAAAGGATTCTCTTTCAGAATAGACTCCATCGTGTTCATTTCCACGCTTCCCTCGTAACCTACATAGGCCAAAAGCCCAGAGTTTACTTTATAAGATGCTTTTACTGCAGGATAAAGCTTTACGCCTTCTCCAGTGTCATCATTATCTCCTGCAATATTGAACCCAGCCTCTAAACCAATTGCATCAGTTGTGTACACCAAACGCGGCATAATATTCACATAGTTTCGGCTAAAGTCTGTCTCATCAACCTGCTTACGCTTCGAGAGGGTTCCTAGCAAGTCAACATCGAATTTAAACTCATCAGTAAAGTTGTATTCAAAGCCAGTATCGAAGAAGAACTTACTCTCACGGGACTCAAAAAGGTCTTTCATAAAACCCCAATCAGTTTTAAAATGGTAGTCGTACTTATTGTGACTAACCGTTCTTCTTACATCCAGTATGGCAGAGAACTTATTGAATATTTGCTCGATATCTTCAGGATTGTAATCCAGCACAGGGTTATAACCATAGAAGTGCACGTTTCTGCGCTGATACAATAAAGAGCCAGAAATAGTATTGGTACCATCGTAGAACTTCGCACTAACAGCAGCTTCTGTACTACCATTACCCGAGTTCTCATCAGCCACAGGCCCTTTTTGCGAAGAATAATGCCTTACATAAAAGTTATAGAGGTAATTTCTCCTTCTCTTAGAACCTATGTAAGCTTCTACATAAGGGGTAACGTAATTTCCAAAACCGGCCTTTATATAGTTGCTCTTAAGTTCTTTAAAGCCAGTTTCTCCGGCATATTGCACTGCCTGAAAAGTGGGCATAAACGGATCGAGCTCGAAATTGTATCGCTTAAACTCAAAGCGTTGCGAGCTTTCACCAGTCGACTTTGGCAGCTGCGGTATCTTTTCAAAGTTACGTGTGGCCGGTGGCAGAACAATCTTTCTATCCTTACGGATAACAATCTCAGCTTCTTCTATCTGCTGTTGACCTTGTTGCCCCTGCTGGCCTGTTTGAGCCTGTAAACTCGTTAGAGCGAACAAGCCGAATGCGGTAAGTGTCAATAACCTTTTCATTACTCGTTCCCTCCTTTTATTTGTGTAGTATCTGCAACTTCTTGTTGCTTTTGCATTTCTTCTAACCTTTCAATTTCCACCAGTTTGGCTTTGGCCTGTGTCACCACATCTTCCACTTCGGAATATTCGATAATACTATTTACTGTTGCTTTGGCCTGGAATAGCTCATTCAGCGCAATGTAATTATCCGCTATTAATAGGAAGGCTTTTCCTAACCATTGGTCATAGCCAGAATACTTATCGTTAAAGTCGAAAAGCGTGTTTAGCGACTGCTGATATTGGGTTTGCTTGTAGAAAATCTCCCCTAGCAAGTATTGTGCTTCTGCCCCATACACATCGGTAGAGGTGTTTACCGTGGTCAACAGCTCGTCAATTGCTCCTTGGAAATTCCCCTCGGCAATGGATGCTTTAGCTAAATACAACTGCGCTTTGTTGGTTGCATCGGCAGACACGTTGCCCTTCTCGATAATGTTGTTTGCGTAAACACGCATCTTCTCAAAATCGCTTAGCTTAAAGTAAGCTTCCAACAAACCTGCCCAAGCATCGTTTTCTTGGCGTTTGCTTCGCGAAATAGACTCTAGCTTTGTGAAGTAATTAGCCGCTTCGGTAAAGTCACCTTTTCTTAATTGCAACTGACCAATGCGCTGGAACACCACATCCATATCGTTGATTTGCGACTCTCTGTCCAGTTCGTAGTACAAAGCAAGTGCTTGATCTACCTGGTTAAGTCTGAACATTGATTCGGCACGATAGAATTTAGCCTGATGCCTTAGTGGGCTTTCAGGATAATTGCGCTCGTAGGCGGCAAAAGCACCAATGGCTGCTTCGTATTCCTGACTAAAGTAGAGGTTTTTGGCAGACTCCAGTTCAATGTTCTCAAGTGCCTCGTTTTCAGGGTTTGCGCTTTTATATTTGCTCAAGTACTGATCGAATTCTAAAACCTTTTCATTCAATTTCAATGTATTCTGCAAACCAAGCAAAGCACTATTTGCTACGCGACTGGTCACATAATTATCCAGAATGGTTTTATAATCAGCCTCTGCTCTATCCAATTCCTTTAAGTTGAAATAGGCCAAAGCTCTGCTCTCATAAGCATAAGGAATGAAAAGGCTCTGTTTCTGATTTTCTATTATTCTGGTAAAACCAACAATCGACTCACGATAGTCTTTATTCTCAAGCTGAATTTGTGCCTTCTTATAAATGGCATCGTCATAATAGATAGAGTTTGAGTAGCGATTGATTACCACTTCTAACTCTTTTATGGCCTCTTCGCTGCGCTCTTGAAAGTCTCTCACCACACCCTTTTGAAAGTATGCATAATCAACATTCGGGTTGTTGTTCTGAATAGCCCGATCGTAATAAGCAATGGCCGTAGCATACTCTTTATCTACATAATAACAGTCTGCTAATCTGAGAATTGCATCGTCATAGTTCATGCGATTCTGAGCTGACTCTAAAACATCAACATAACGCTTAAAGTAGATGCGCGCATTCTGATAGTCCCTTGTATTATAGTACGCATAACCCAATCCATAATTGGCTTTGGTGTAGTACTCCGACTCTCGATTTCTGGTTTGGAACACGCGCTGATAAGCCTGCTTCGCTCTATCATATTGGCGCATGGTTGCCAGTGCTTCGGCCTTCCAGAAAAGCGATGCCGTTTGAATGTCTCTGTCCGTTGTGTAGGTCAAAGATTTGTCGAAAAGCTTAACCGCCTGATCGTACTGACCAGCATTGAAATGCTCTGTTCCTTTAAAGAAGGTAACTTTTTGATAGGCTTCTTTTACCCTTGGCGTTTTGTTTTCAATGCGCTCAATAAAGGTAATCGCACGAGAAAAGTCATTGGTATTTAAAAAGGCTTCTGAAAGTAGGTTGTTCGCCTCAGGAATGTAAGGTGAATTAGGAAACTGCCCAATAAAACGATCGAGCGAGGTAATGGCTACCGAGTACTTTTGTGTGCTGTAATTTACTTTGGCAAAGTTGAAGCTTGCCTCTTCCTGTATTTCTTTGTTGTAAGGCAATTTGCTGGCTTGGTCGAATGCAGAAGCAGCAAATAGGAAGTTTTGATCTTGTACATATAGCTGACCCAAATAGTAAGAGGCATACTGCGAAAGCGTATCTTCTTGCAATGCCACACGCTTAAAGTTCTCAATAGCTTCTCGATTATCGCCCACTGCATAATGCGAGTAGCCTATTCTGTATAGGGTTTGGTCAGAAATAGTTTCGCCCGCAGTTTGACGGTACAAGCCATAAAAATCAATGGCATCATCGTAACGTTGCAAAGCAAAAGCCGACTCTGCTGCCATTTGGTACAACTGATACAAATAATCGGTTCGTGTAAGCTCTAGCTGAACATCCTTAAACTTGTTTACATAGCTCAACACTTCGCCATAACGGCCTTGCTGAAAATAAGCACCAGTGAGCATTACAGGAATGCGGTATTTATACTTATTGCTCTCTCCTGCCCTTTTCAGGTCAACAATGGCCTTATCATAGTTCTTTTCATAATAGGCCAAGTACCCCGAGTAGTAATTAGCCTCTGCATAGTATTCGCTATTTTCTCTTTTGGCCAGGTCAAAGTATTCTACCGCCTCTTGCGTACTACCTAAGTAATAAGCACTATAAGCAATCTTAAAGTAAGCTTCCGCTACTTCTTGCTCATTCAGGGCACTAAACTTGGCTTTTTTAAGGTAGCTGCCGGCATTGGTATAGTCGGCCGACTTAAAGGCGATAATCCCCAACTGATAGTAAGCCTTGGCGGCCTTCGGGTTATTAGGGTGCTTGTCCACAAACTTGGCGATCAAGTCGGGGCCATCGGCATTATCTAAATTCAAGGCGCAGAATGCTACGTAGTATTCGGCCTCGGTCATTTTTACTTTATCGGTGCCACTGTCCAGGAATCGCTCAAACTGCTCTCTGGCAGCACTGTACTTTTGCTTGTCAAGCAGTTCTAAACCGAACCTAAAAAGGCGGTTTTCATCTTCTTGCTGAAAAGTATTTTGAGCTACTAATGACCCTAGCGCAGTGAACAAAATAGCAATCGAAAAAATGTATTTCTTCATCTGGTGTTTGGTTCACTTAAATGGTAAACTCCTTTTGCATTTAAATATTGTTTGGCTTTGTTGATCAATGCATCAACTTAAAAACCATTTCTTTTAACAAGTCTTCTTGCGACATACTGCCCGACTCAACTCCCTTAGATTTTAGGTCGGCATCGCGTAAAACGGCAATGCACTGAATCACCTTCCCGAGAGAATAGCGATTGGCAGCCATCTTATATTCTTTCACCACAAAGGGTGGTAATTTTAGCGCTCTGGCTAAGCCACCATCACTTTTGTCTTTAGTTCCATGCACCAACAACAACTTGCTGTAGTACGAAAAAAGTACGGCAATGGTAGGTATTATTGGGTTGGCTTTAATGTTGGCCGCAAAGTAATTCACAATCTGATTTGCCTTGAGCACATTACCCTGACTAATGGCTTTTTGTAATTCAAAAACATTGTAGTCTTTATTAATGCCCACATATTTTTGAATAAGCTGAGGTGTAATTTCCTCTCCTTTTTTCAGGTTGATGGTAATCTTGCTTATCTCGTTACTTAATCGCTCCAGGTTATTACCTAGGTATTCGGTAAGCAACTGCACCGACTCATAACCAATTGCAATGCCCTTGCCTTTTACGTATTGCTCAATCCATCCTGGCACTTCGTGCTCGCGCAGTTTGGCGGTGGTAATAAGTGTGGCATGCTTGCTAAGCGCTTTAGAAAGTGGCTTTCTTCCGTCTACTTTTTTGTGTTTGTGGCCAAAGACCAAAACAGTAGAAGGCACTGGCTTTTCCAAATAGTCCATCAGTAGCTTTTGCCCTTCTTCCTTATTTATGTCCTGAATGTCTTTGGCTTCTTTTACAATTACCACTTGACGTTCGGCCATCATCGGAAATCTGCGGGCATTCGTAATTACCTGCGCCATGGTTACATCCTTACCATACATAATGGTTTGGTTAAAACCCTTTTCGGCTTCAGGAATACAATTATCCTCAATAAAATCAACGATTTGATCGATATAGAAAGGTTCTTCGCCCTGCAGAAAATACACGGACTGGTACTTTCCGGACTTAATTTCTCGCAAGACCTGATCTGGATGTAAACTCATAGGACTTGTGGTCAAATATACGTACTCCAATCAATTTTCAATTCAGTTAGATAAAGACTTTTTTGACCTATTATATTTGCGGCAGCATGACGGATTTAGTGAAAGAATTGATCGCCAAAGGAATAGCTGCCTGCAGCGATGCGAAGTTTGAAGAAGGAGTAAAATATTTTGATCAGGCATTGGCCAATGATGTGGCTAATATTGAAGCTTTGTACAATCGAGGCCGCGCACTTTCGAGGGTTGGAAGGCTTGAAGATGCCCTCTCCGATTTCGAGCAACTTGTAAAAATTCAGCCCCAAAACCCAAGCTTTATTGGCGATTACGCAGTGGCGCTACACCTGAACAATCAGAACGATGCAGCCGAGGCTCAATTCGAAATGGCTTTAAAGCTGGAACCGAAAAACCCTTACCGATACTCCTCAAGGGCGTTTTTCAAAGATAGAATTGGTGATTTGGAAGGTGCCATTGCCGATTACGACCAAGCCATTGCCCTTGACCCAGAAGATGCCATAGCACTAAACAACAGGGGAATTATTGAAGAGAAGTTGGGTAGAAAGGAAAAAGCCAACCAAAGCTTTGACAAAAGCAATGAACTTATCGGTTATAAGCCAGAGCAAAACCAAGAGGCTCAGCCCGATACAACTCTCCCACCAATAGCAGCTGAAGAAAAACCACTTACAAGAGCTACCATAATCAAATCAATTTTCACCAAAGAAGGCTTTAAGGACTTTGTAACCTTTAGCACTAACCTTTTAAAGAAAAACAAAAAATAGGCTTTCATACTGTCGGGTGAGTTTCTAATTTGAGTGAGAAATTAGTTTTTGCCTTAAAAAAACTAACGGAGTTTAGCCTCAACCCTAAAGGGTGATAGAACTTGCCTTATCACCCTTTAGGGTTGGGGGAATGAACTAAAAACCATAAAGAAATAGCATTAGGAAAGCCAAAATAACTGTGTTTGGCAAAAAGACTGAATAAGTCGCCTAACCTTATTCTTAGATGAACAAATAGAGATTCCGGATATTTTTCTTTCTTGAAAAAATAGAAAGAAAAATTCTGGAATAACGAAGCGAAAACCACTCAAAAACCAAAAAGACAAGCCTATGAAAACACGTATTTGCGCACTGCTATTAATAATTAGTAGTATGAGCTGTGCCAACGCACAGAACGACAAAGAAAACCAGATTAAAGCTGCACTATTGGCCGCTCCGGCTGAGGCCAGAGCTGGTGCTCATGTATATGGTTACAACGAACAAGGCGAAATGATTACCCTTCGCGAAGGCACCAATAACTTTATTGTTCGGGCCGATAACCCAAATCAAGATGGGTTTGAAGTAGTTTGCTACCCAAAAGATGTGGAGCCGTTTATGGCACGCGGTCGCGAATTGCGCGCTGAAGGTAAAAACCACGGAGAGGTGCTACAAATTAGAGAGCAAGAGATGATGGAGGGCAAGCTTCAGAAACCCAACTATGGTTCTACCCTAAACATTTACTTTGGGCTTGAAGCCAAGTACAACCAAGAAACCGATGCGCTTGAGGGCGGACATTTTAGGTATGTGGTGTATACCCCACTAGCCACTCCGGAAACCACTGGTTTGCCATCAAAGCCAAACGCCAAAGGACATCCGTGGATCATGTTTCCTGGTAAGTACCGCGCACATATTATGATTACACCTATTAAGGAGGAAAACTAATTAAGCGTACTATAAAAAGAATTTGATGACACACATAATTAAAAGATGTTTGCACGATTACCCCTCAAAGTACACGAGTGATCTATAGCGTTTGGGATGATAGAGATTTACTTATCTCCTCCCAAATCCCATTTCAAAAAAGGAAATTCGCTGCAAGCAATTGTTAGAATTGATTTAGAATAATATTACCAGAGCTCAACTTCAAATATTTTTCAACCATCTTAAACAATCATTAAAATGACCAAAAAATCGAAAGGACCTGGTGCGTTTATTAGCCAGAAGAAAGCCATTCAGCAGATCAATGCTTTCTTCGACCATCAGGAAAAAGAGAACAAGAAGAATGGCACAAAGTGGAGCCCAAAAAAGGACTATTATGCTTTTGCTTTTGGCTTAGATAAAGTACAAGAGCTTATGGCCAAAATTGAGAAATACAATGCCAACAACCCAGACAACCCAATTGGTGGTATTAGGGTAGTTTCTGCCCGCAGCAACAAAGGTGTAGCCGTAGGACCAGATGTAGTAATTGTACCATACTTAGCAAAAACAGGCAAAAATTACATTCCAGTTGACCAACACCATGATGACGCTCCAGATACTGCCACCGCTACATTAATGAAAAGCAGCTTTGAAAATGACGGCACAGATGATGGCGAGGAAGATGACGATGATGGCATGTTACTGAATGGTTCATTACCATGCCCACCATATTGTAACGACCCTGACACTGACGATGAAGGCTGATTGTGGAGATATCTCTAATAGATATATTGGGATACACCAGTGTCTTTAGCGGATTGCCTGCCGTATTAATCGGCCTGTACCGTAGGTCGTTTAATACGGCAATTATTAAGTGGGCATTTTTTTATGTTTTGGGTTCATTGGTAATTGACGTAACAAGTAGCATGTTGAATACATTATTCAATTTGCACAATTTGATTACAATTAACTCGTGGCAGGTTATAAAGATTTTCACTGTTACAGCTTTCTATTATAGTTTGTCTAGTAAGAAATGGAACATACCATCCCTCACATTTGCTAGTGTTGTACTTATCACAATTCTTTTAGAAGGCTTTACAATAAAGCACTCATTCTATGGAAATATGTTGGGAACAATCATTGGCATAGGATTGGGCTTTCATTACTTCTATAATCTATATAAAAATGAAACAGAGATATTTATTGAGGACAGTGTAACCTTTTGGATCGCGTGTGCTTTCTTTTTTAATGGTACAGGATCATTCTTTTCCTACTTGTTGTCACAGCAGATTTTAACAGATAGAGCAACTTTCGAAGGCTGGGTGGTATTTGTAACCATTAATATTGCCACTAATTTTATTATTGCATTTGCATTATGGAAAGCGCCAGCATTAGGCAATAAATAAAGCATTTTATTTATTGGTTTTATTATTTCAATGGCGCTTGTGTTTTCACTCCAATTATTATTTTTATAAAAAAACACAATCAAACTATAAAAAGAGACAAACAATTTTTCAAAAGATTATCTGTACTGCTGTGTATCGCCCTTATTGCAACTGTGATAGCTTGCGAAAGTCGAACTACTGATGAAACCCCACTTGCGGTTAAAGCCAGCTCAAACGGATTTTTTAGTGAAGTATCTGCTGGACCAGGCGAGTTTATAAGTGAAAGGAAAGCTTATGAAAAACTACAGGCTTATTTTAATTACCGCGAAGAGCTAGAAGCAAAAAATGGTCTTAAATGGAACCCAGATGAAGAAGCATATGCATTTGGCTTTGGCATTGACAAATTAGAACAACTGGTGAATGCCATTAACGAATATAATAACTCTACCGATGACCCTATTGGCGGGGTTAGAATTTATATGGCGCGCAAAACAGATGGCTCTGCCACTGGTGAAAGAAACGATGTGTTCTTTATGCCTTATTTACAAAGCACCGGTGAGGATTTTTATGGCTCTACTAATTTAAATAAATCCGGTTTTGATGCTGAAATACTATCAGAAAGTGACAGCACTATTATTTTGAATAACTCTAAACCATGTCCACCATTCTGCCCCGAAGAAGGAGAAGGTTAGGTTTGTGAATTTAACTAATCCCTAGCTAATTTAACCCGTGAATTAATTCGGGTTTTATGGAAAGCGCCCAAAACTATAACCAAATAATATTGTATGGCGGTACTATGGCTATGTTGCTTATGGCAGCTAGTATCGCCATATTTATTTACCTGTACCAGCGTAAGCTCATTAAGAAAAAGCTGGAGTTTCAAGCAGTAAACGATCAGCTGAAAGAGCGCGAGTTAACCGCAGCTTATGACATAATGCAGGCGCAAGACGAAGAACGCAAACGCATAGCTGCCGATATTCACGATAACTTGGGCAGTATAATGGTCACACTAACCATGTATGCAGATTCGCTTACAAGTGATAGACCTGACAAGGAAAGGATTGCAGAAAAAATATCGGAAGTAGCCAACTTGGCTGCTAAAGAAACGCGCAAAGTTTCTCATCAATTACACTCTGGTGTGTTACAGCACTTCGGCCTAAAAAGCGCACTCACCGATTTAAAGGAAACCGTTGGTGGCACCAGTCAAGTGAATTTTAATTTAGACTACCCGCAAGACATCCCCATGTCTACCGAGTTGGCTATTAACCTTTACCGTGTGTGCCAAGAGTTGGTAAACAACAGCTTAAAACATAGCAAAGCAAAAACACTCAACTTTAAAGTTGAACAGGCTGACGAACAGCTTGTATTAGAATATTCTGATGATGGAATCGGTTTCGACCCCGAAAAAGTAAAAAAAGGCCTTGGTTTAAACGGAATTGAGACCAGAATACAACCCTATAATGGAAAATTAGCCATATCTTCACCTTCTAGAGGCTCTTTATTTAGAATACACATACCATATGGGGAACACATACAAGTTGTTACTAGCTGATGACCATCGCATTGTTTTAGATGGGCTAGAGTTTTTACTCTCTAGTGATCCTATTTTTGAGGTGGTTTGTACTGCAGAAAATGGTGCACAAGTAATTAACCTACTCAAACAGCACCAAGTAGATTTGGTAATCATGGACATTAACATGCCTGAAATGGATGGCATTACATGTGCCAAACAACTTAGAAAGGACTACCCTGAGCTGAAGATCATTATTCTTACGCAGTACTCTCAAAAAACATTCATTCAGGAAGTGGCCAAAATTGTAGATGGCTGTATGCTTAAGAATAATACAGGCAAGCAGTTAAGCACGGCCATTCATCGCATAATGAACAACGGAAAGCACTTTGATGATTTCCCTGAAGATGAACACACCTCTGAAGTTTTGGGCAAACGCGAGGTTGAGATTATTCAACTTTTGGCGGAAGGCCTTACTAGCGATGATATTGCCGAGAAATTGTTCATTTCTATACATACTGTAAAAACCCACCGCAAAAACATCCTACGCAAAACAGGCCAAAACAGTACGCCAGACCTAATTGCCTACGCTATCAATAATCAGTTGATTTAGTTAGAAATAGGGCCTGTGTTCAGGGTATACGTTTTAAAGTCTCAAGAATACTTTCCATTCAGTCCATAGGTTTAAAGATGTTAAGTTTACCACAGAAAAAGGCCTCACTTTCATGAGGCCTAATGCTATTTATTATTTGGGATTAAATTAAGCTTATTTACCCTCGCCCATATCTTCTGGCTTAACGCGTTTTTTGTCCAAATTACTTACGCCATTGCTTAGCCAAACCGGTGCGTCCGCATCCATTAAATAATGATCAAAGTACTGCTTCATTCTAATCTGAAAGTCCTTTTGATTGGCTTCTTTCGTAAGGTGATGTGGTTCATCTGGATACGATAGTAAGATCACTTCTTTGCCCAACCTACGCGCCGTTTGGTAGTACTCCAACCCTTGATTCCAATCTACAGCACCATCGGCAGTACCATGTAAAATCAAGAATGGCGTATTGATCTTCTCCGCATGATGAATAGGCGATTGGCTTCTGTATAGCTCCATATCGTCCCACGGGCTCACACCCATTCTACCCTGCGACCATTCTATAATTGGCCCATTAAGATTTCCACTGCGCTTATATGCCACATTGTACATTGAAATTAGGTTGGTAAGTGGCGCACCCGTTACTACGCACGCAAACATGTCGGTTTGTGTGAGTATAAAAGAAGACTCATAACCACCCCAGCTATGTCCCTGTAAACCAATTCGCTGTGGGTCTGCATAACCTAGCTCAATCACCGCTTTAGCCGCACTTGTTACATCATCTAATGCTGAACTGCCCGGTTTCCCCATATCGTAAACAATATCTGGCATTAACACTAAATAACCGTTGCTGGCATAGGTAGACATATGTGGCCTATCGTCATAAGTTGGCATAGAATACTGGTGATGCCTCTGAGACATTTTCTCATAGAAATAAATCACCATCGGATACTTTTTGCCTTCTTCATAATCGGCCGGCAATGCTAATGTGGCCTGCAATTTATGACCGCGCTTATCGGTATAATCTACCAGTACCCTTCTACCCCATTTGTATTCCGCCTGTTGCGGATTGGCATTGGTGATTTTCTTTGGCTTCTTAAAGTCAGTACTAGCCACCCACAAATCCGGAAATTCCTCAAAGGTTTGTTCGGTGTACATGATCACGTTGGCATCTTTGGCCTTTGTAGGTCTGCCAACCATTTTATCTATAAAATGAAGTGCCTTTGGCTTCTTACCAACAGTCACTTCATAATAACCAGATTGCTTGGTCCACTCACCATAAGCACTCATTAACAGCGGTTTTGAAGTATCGTAGGTGTCTGCTTCAGGGTCAAGGCGTGTCAATCTGAAACGGATTTCGTTTTCATCGCCCATGCCTTGGGTAAGGTTAATCACCTCGTTAGAATTCATCGAAAATGCATAAATATCATATTTATGATTCATGAAAACCCAATTGCCATCTTTGGACCAACCCGCAATTCCATATACTGGTCGTTCCACCGGATAATCGAACTCCAGATTCTCAAAGTCAACATCAGAATTTGCATTAATATTGGTTGTTTTACCCGAATCGAAGTGATAAAGCTGAACCTGTGTGTCCTTGGTATAGGCGGCATATCGTCCCATTGGGTCAACACCCAAGTCGTGATAAACATTTTTAGCTATTAGTTGCTTTGCACCAGAAGTGGTATTAATGGCATACAAATCGGCATAGCCTGACGGTTGATTGCGGATTGCACGATAGTCTTTATCTACAGAGGCCACTGCCCATTTAGATCTATCGCTGGTGCGAACAAATGACATATCCTCCGTTTGCAGCTGTACAAACTTGCCATTTTCTAAATTCAATACTGACGTAAATGTTGCTCTTCTATCGCGGCCAGCCATTACAATTTGACGTGACTGAACTTCATCATCCTTCCAGTGCCAAACATCTACATTAGCTTTTAACTCATCTTCTTTCTTCGCTTCATCATCTTGCTCTTTTATGCCAAAAAAGATTTGTGATCCGGCATCATTCCAGCTCAAGCTGCTGTATTCGCTTATCACATGGTTTTCTGGAAAACCGTTGCCATTAGTGGATGAAAAGGTTTTTAAACTCGGTGTTGCACTCATACCACTAGCCAAGCCATTAGCCCAAGCAAGTGTGTTTTCCCTTTGCACTTTACCTTCTGGTTTAGTGCCAAAAAGCACCGCAAGTCCATCACCAGCTTCATTCCATGATAACTGGCTGTAGGTGTAATCTCCAGCATGTACAGGGAATGTACGAAGGCCATTCAAGTCAACTACAAAAAGGCCATTTCCCGCTCTGCCGTCAGCATCTACCAAATAGGCAAACAAACTGCCTGTTTCGTTAAAAGCAAAGCTTGAAACATTACCGATGTTCAGTGTATTGTTTCCCTTTAAGTCTTTTAGAATCAGATCACTTCCACCATGTTCTGCTTTTCTGTCTGCAGCATTTTTGTGAATGGCCACATAATTAGATGTATTTGAGAAACCGAAAGTCTTTACATTCTCAATTTGTTGAACCGACTTTGCATTCAGGTTATAAAGTTCAAAAGTGCTGGTTGCGGGTTTGCCTTGTTTTTTGAGCTTTTCAGCTTCTTTTTCAGGTAAATCTTTCAGGTATGCTACCCATAGGTTATCGTCAGAAAATGAAACACGTTTTCCGTTGACAGCACTGCTAACTGTATCTCCATCAATTTTTCGAACATATAGTTTGGAGTCTCCATCGTTAGGTACATATGAGTAGGTCATCCATTCGCCATTAGGCGAAATGGCTGTATTTCTTATACTATTCCATTGGCCATAATCTGCCAAAGTGAGTGGCTTTTTCTCTTGCCCCCTTGCGAGTTGGCCAATGCACAACAGCGCTAGAAGAAGTGTAAAAAATTGTTTTGAGGTAATTTTTTGCATAGCTGATGTATTTAAAATCTCAGTGTTTTAAATATACAGCTATTAGCCGGTGTCTAGGGTGCAATTATACTGGTGTGGAAATCTGTGTTTAAATGGTCAAGAAATAGCTCAAGCATTCAACTAAACACTCCAAATGCCCCTCTTTTCTATTGGCTTTTTATAGCCTTAGGCTAGCCAATTGTAAAACCAAAAAACCGGTAATCCATTTCGCTCAAAGCCTGAATCTGCATACCCACATATAGGTATTTTTACAGTAATAGACTTATACTTAGTCATTTACACTATACAAAACATAATAATATACCTATATTATATAACTATTCAACAAGACATTATATCATGGCAAAAAAACAACAAACATCGAAAAAAGAAGAGTCGAAGTGTTTTAAACTTCGTGATGACCTACAGCAAAGGCAGTTTGGCCTTGACTTCGGAATATACGATCTGAAAGAAAAGATTGTATTTATGATGAATCCAACTGCAAGTTTAATCCTACAGTATTTATCTACAGGTAAACCACACGATGAGATTGTATTGAACATTCAAATCGCGTATGGAAGAACCTCTATAAGTGCTGAAAGAATCAAATCCGACCTCCTTAAAACAGTTAAGTTCTTTGAGGACCTAGAGCTAATTGAAGCATTTGAACCTAAGGATTCTGACATACCAGAAGACTTGGCCATAACAGAATTGCAAATGACAAGCCTGCCAATGGAATATCTACCTCCTATGATAACAGGGTATTCTATGGACGATTTAAAAAAGGAGTATGTAAACCCTAAAAGATACTTCCTGGATACTTGGGGACCGATTAACAGCAATAACTTGGGTAGAAATGCTCCGGCAGCATTTTCCGATACATGGAACCCAGACACAGGTAGAGCACCTTTTACTTCATTCCAAAATCCTGTAGCTGCTTTTTCTGATACTTGGAATCCTGACACGATTAGCCCACATGCGCGTCCTACAGTTTCACCAGCCTTCTCTGACACATGGAACCCCGATACTGGGATGCACCCTGCATACCGACCTAACAACCCCGCAGCTTTTGTAGACACTTGGAACCCCACAGCTGGCAGAGTGCCTCAGTCTGCCGCTGCATTCTCCGACACATGGAATCCGAACACAGTAAACCCATATGCTAGAAATACTGTTGCTCCTAGGTTTTCAGACACATGGAACCCTGACGCTAACTATGCTAATGTAGGAAGACATGCATTTGGCGATACCTGGAACCCCAATGCCAATATAAACCCAAATAATATAGGCAGAAACATGATAAGGTTCTCGGATACCTGGAATCCAGATAATGCTACTACTGCCAGAACTCAGGTAATAGATGTTAGAAATGCAGATGGAACAATTTCTCGTTACACCAGAAATTCACAGCCTTCCTTAAGCGAATTACAAGAGAAGATGGCAAATGTAAGACCAAAGTTTTTAGACACTTGGCAGCCACAATTAGAGAAGCAAAAAGAGAATTTAGAGGCCGCAAAGGTTAAAAAAGGGAAAGACTCTATTAAGTAACTAAACATTGAATTGATTATGGCAACGCTAAATGATTTACGCGCTGTTGTTAGAGATATTCATATTACTAATAGCAGGCAAAAACGCAACAATGTAGTTACCAACACCATAAAGCGCGCATTCGACCGAGAGGCGAATGCCGCCTTTGGCCTGATCCAGGGTTTTTATCACCCAACAGACGTTACGTTCGCGAAAGGGCCTGATTCAAAGACAAAAGTATTGTTGATGAAGCCTGTTGGAGACCATTGCAATCTCAAATGCGAATATTGTTACGAAATCCAACGCCTTACTGGTACTCACGAAAAGGTAATGGGAGTTGATGAAATGCGAACATACCTGCGTAACCTGGTAGCGCATTCAGATATAAGTGATGTATTCCTTCATGGAGGCGAACCGCTTTTAGCCGGTAAAAAATTCTTCAAAGAATTCATTGACACCATTAAACAAATGGGGCTTTATGGTCAACTAACCTTGGGTGTTCAAACCAACGGTACGCTACTCGATCAAGAGTGGTGCGACTTCTTTATGGAGCACAACTTTAGCATTGGTATTAGTTTGGACGGTGACGAAGAGTTAAATAACAAACACAGAGTCGACCATAAAGGAAGAGGCAGTTATGAGCAAGTGATGAAAGGCATAAAGTTACTTCAGGATAATGACATGGTTTTTGGAATAATAACTGTGGTAGGATCAGAAACAGCTGCTATTCCCGGAATAGCTAAAAGGATTCTTGACCACCATATCGGCATTGGTGTAGACTATGTGGATGTGCACCCTGCATTTACTCCAAAAGACACTTCTGGTAACTCTGCTGACAGCAACATGAGTCGGGTTCAGTACACTTCATTTATGACAGAATTGGCTTATGCATGGGCACAGAGTTCCAACCCAAACTTGAGACTACGCTGTATCGAAGACATTATACAAAACCTAACAAACGAAAGATCAGTCTCTTGTTTCGCGAGTGGATATTGTACTAGTATTATTGGTGTTGATCCTTCAGGTGCTGTATCTCCTTGTACCAGGCCTTTTCATAATGAATACACCTTTGGTAATGCTGGAGAGCTAGATCTACAAACCATCGAACAGCAAGATGCATTTAAAAAGTTTGTTAAGAATGAGAGCAAAGGACAAGACATAACCAAAGCTTGTGAGTGGTCTGGCTTGTGCGGATTTGGCAACTGCCCACACGAACGTTTTACAGATGGCAAGCAAGACCCGGCAGGAAAACACGTTTACTGTTCTTGCCATCACGAAGATAACCCTAACAATGGTTATCCTGGGTTTTACAAAAATCTGTTTAAGGTGTTTCAAGAGTATCATCAGTGGCTACTTCAAACGGAATACGCATGAATATAGCTTTTCACCATATTCTAATTAATCAAAATGGAATAGCCCATTCTCCCCCTTTGGGAGTATTAACTTTAAAAAAAATACTGGAAGACAAAGGCTATACCTGCTCCTTCAATCAGTTTCTACATGTTAAAGGTCAATATTTAGACCCAAAACTGCTTGCACAGCAAATAATAGATACACCTGGAGCGGCAGCAATTAGTACAATGATCAACGGTCTGCCACTTTTAATAATGGCCTTAAGGCTCGTAAAACAACAAGCTCCAAACAAAACGGTAATTGTAGGCGGCCCTGGGTTTACTGGTGTAGCAGAAGAAGCTGCTAATAAGTTCGCAGACATTGATGTGGTTTGCTTTGGAGAAGGCGAAAAGCAGGTTGTTGAAATTGCCGAATGGCTGCACAAAAAGCGGCAAATTCAAGATGTTTCCGGCATTTGCTATCGTATTGAAGGTAAAGTTAAAAAGACACCACAGGCCGAAAGAATCGTAGCACTCGATGAGATACCTTATCTATCCTTAAATAATATTGATCTAGCGGCATATACTGGTTATCCAGTAATGTCGAGCAGAGGCTGCCCATATAAATGTTCTTTTTGTGATGTAGCTCCCTCGTGGGGAAGGCGAAATACCCGCAGATCAGTAGACCACGTATTGGACGAGCTTGATTATCTATACTACAAAGTCGGATTGCGAGATATTGCTTTTGTGGATGACCTTTTCATTATTAACCGAAAATGGGTAGAGGAATTTTGCGAAAAGAAATTAGCACGTGGTAACAAAATGACATGGAGAGCCAATGGTCATATTAATCTTTCAAATGAAAAGCTTATCGCTTTAATGGCAGATGCTGGTTGCAAGAGCATGTTTTACGGTGTTGAATCTGGGTCAAACTATGTGCTGAAAAAAATAGTAAAGCAATTCACTATTGAAAAAGCCACTTCAATACTTCAAATGACTCAGCAATACATGAAAACCAATTTGAATCTAATTTGGGGCTACCCTTTCGAAAAAACGGAAGACCTTGAAGCCACGCTGAAGTATCATCGTTTTTTCCAACAAAAAGGACTCAACTGTAGCCTAGTAATGCTGGCTCCATTACAATCGGCACCAATCACAGAAGAGTTTCAAGAATTGATTCTGAACTTTAAGTACCCAAATATCTTTATTCAAGACTATTATGAGCTTAAAGCTGAGTTCAGCCAACAGTTTGAATCATTACTACAAAGTGATTCTAAGGTTTTTAGCGCGTTCTATTCTTTTGCATCACCCAACCTTGCTTCTCACGCTAAGGTGGTAGACCACTACAGACATAGCCTGCAAAGTAGCAACGCCTATTTGACACCGCGCGAACTTTGGCAAGAAGTTTAACCTGTAGAAATTGTAGTTTGGAAACTAGCTGAACTCTGCTTACGGAATACTTTCAGCCTTTATGATACTTTTCGAATTGGGAGAATTGCCGTCCGCAACTCCCCCATTGATCTTTCCCTTGCTAAATAAACTACACCAAAACTTCTGAAGGTACTTAACCCTAACAATAAGGTGTGAGGCCTTCCGAGCCCTTATAAGTTCTCAAAATGAATCAATAAGATTGAAAACAAGAAGATGTTCTGGACACTCACACTTAACGATTCAAAAGTAGAGCATGCGCCACGAAATGGGGTATAACAAACCCGCTAAAAACCCTAAGAAAACCGACAAATGGACGCACTAAATTAGATGGCATACAACAAACCCGACATTTAAGATTGTTGAGCCTGTTGGGTAAATATTGAAGGGCTTGTTCCGAACTCTTTTTTAAAGCATTTTGAAAAATAAGATGGATTGGAAAAACCGGTTTGATAGGCTATTTCAGCGATGTTTAATTTACCTGCCAAAATGAGCTCTTTTGCCCTGTGCAAACGAACAGAGCTAATTAATTGATTTGGCGACTTGTTGGTTATAGCCTTAAGCTTACGCTGTAGTTGGCGCTCGCTCACGCCTATTTCTCTGCAAAGCATCTCTACACCGAAGCTTTCATTGCCTAAATGTTCATCTATACACTGCAATACATTCTCTATGAAAGAATCGTTTTTGGGAGAATTACTGAGCGGTCGCAACTCATCATTAACAGCCTCATCCAGAGAGTCAATTACACTAAAGAGAGCAAGGGGTTCTTCATTTACCGGATCTATAGTGGTTTTGGAAAGCGACATGTTTAGTCCAGCACCGGACAACAGGTACTTTACTCCTTGGGTGATCAAGATTTGATTTGGACCGCCATAGTCCAAGATAAGATCTATAAAGCGCTGCGTGGTTTTGCTAACAAAATGCGACTCATCAACCGCACCTTCTCTAATATGAATACCAACAGAAACCGGCAAATTGTATCTCCTCAAAGATTTTACAATTTCAATACTGGCGTGCGTAGCTTTACTAGGGCCTTCAAAAGTTGATATAAAACCTTCTTCGTTAAAGGCTATAATTCTACCACGGTATTGATGAACATACTTTTTTACAGATTCTTCAGCCTTTGCAGTTAATGGCTTTCCGCATGCTCTTGCTCCCAAAATAGTATAAAGTCTTTCCTCATAGTTTTGGACAGGGTTCACGCTTGAAATGAATGAGCGCATTTCGTCCAATACTTCTTTGGTATTGCCAACCCAAAAGAGGTGGTCGTTACCAGAGAACTCAACTAATCGTGCATCAGGAATACGCTCTTCAATAAACCTACCTTCTTCAATTTTTACATCAATATCATCGGTACGCTGCATCAAAAGCGTTGGTACCTTTATTGACCCAAGCACTTTAACAATGTCTACCTGAGTGTTCATTTTGGTAAGTACCAAGGCTGCACTTGGACTAGCACCAGAACGAAAGTAGTTGGCCAACCAATCCATGAAAGCTTTGTCGTTGGCTTTTGAAGGCGCTAACGATTCCAAGTTCATATCCCCACTACCCCAGCTATGCTCAATCATATCGTACACAGCTTGACGCTCTTCATCTGTTGGCGCCCATGGGTAGTCAGAGGCATATCTTCGCTTAGCGAATATTCCGAAAGTGATAAGAGAAATAGTTCTATCGGGATAGGTAGCTGCAAAAAGTGCCGAAACGGAACCTCCCTCTGAGTGGCCAAACAATACGGCTCTCTCTGAGTCCACCGCATCCATTACGGCCCGAATATCATCCATTCTTTCTTCAATAGTAGAAAGCTCTACCACCCGATCAGAAAGTCCTGTGCCGCGCTTATCGAAGAGAATGACACGGGCTATCTTGGCCAACTCACCCAAAAAATCAACCAGTTCCGGACATGCCCACATCCAGTCAATGTTAGAAACCCAGCCAGGAATATACACCAAGTCAATCGGCCCCGAGCCAAACACTTGGTAGGCAATATTGATTCTACCACTCTTGGTATACCGGGTAGCAGGCTTCATTATTAGTTGAGTTATTGGTTGATGACATTACTGGCATAAAGGTACAAACCCAACTAAAAGTAGCATGCATTATAGATGAATTTTCATTTTTTACATGACTATATTATTGCACATACCTAACAACATCTGCCAAGGTAAAATCACCATTTTGGCGTAAGCAAGCATCAGGTTGCCAAATGTCTCTATCAGCCATTGCCTCACACCCATTTGTCTCCACCGTTGGCTTTAAAAAACTATTGCAGTGCAAAAGCATTGTGCCGAATACTTCGGTTAAAATAGCCGAGCCTACACTGCCCAATCGCTTACCATTGTTTTTGATCGATGATTCAAGCATTATATAAAAGAAGAGTGGAGTGTGCTTTGACAACTCCTTGGCCATGGACGCTTCAAACTTTTTTGCTAAAACAGCCTCGATTTCTTCCGAGCTTAAACCATTTATTGGATATCCACTATTTTGAAGTGCACTAGCCACCTTTTGACCTGAAGGTAAATGCAGCACATAGCCTCTTAAGAGGTTTCTAAAAGCCAAAGAACGATCATTCTCCGAAGCAAACTTACCTACTACAGGATTGGGCAAGCGAATCAACTCATCAGTTAACAAATGATCAATAGACTTAGACATTACATAATTCTGGCATTCATTTATATCTAGTAGAAAGCTCCAGTCTACCGTAAGTGCTTTGGGCACCGCACTAAAACCCTCCGTACCGAATCGCTCATCAAACAACTCAATAGCAGGATAATCAGCATTAATGGGGTAAATGGACCTTACCAAACTATGGCCGAAACGGTAGGCCGCCACGGAAAACTCAACAGGCATGGTAATTCTACCGCAATCATCTACAAGCTTAAACTTGGGAAAGCCCTCTCCCGTTTTGGCTGCCTCATGGATTTCAGTATTTGCAAAATCGAATACTGCTTCATCGCAAACGCGTTTTAGAAAATCGTTCCAAACCAAATACTGGTAGTGATATCGCACATCTTGCTGGGCCTCTTCAAAGTTTTTGCCAACCAAACGCTTATTATGAAACTTGAGAAAGAGCAATTGCATTTGAGATACAAAGATGTTCTCATCGTTTCTTGGGTCCCCGATAAGTGCCGTGCCTACCCTATTTCTAGGCACATCATTGGGGTTCTCCTTATTACCAACCAACAACCTTCCTGGTTGGCTGTCATCGTACAGGTGCGGACTGGCTTCTGGGCCAAATCCATACACACAATCGAGGTCTAGCGAAGCCGAGCGGAGGTTGGGTAAACGATGTGTGTGCGGATTAACGCCACCACCATGCGCATGAGGACAACCAGCCAGAAAGTTAAGCTGATGTTTGGTCGGTCCACCGTGCAGGTCAGATGTGGTATCTAAGGTTACATCATGATCGATGAATTGTGCAAAGAAGGTATAAGCCGCTGGCACACAACTATCCGGGGTACTCAACCGCGTATCGTGCATAACTCCGTTTATTCCACCGAGTAGTGCGGCAATTCTTTCTACTTCTTCAGGTTTATCTTCAAGGTTGAGGTCTTCAGCCCAAGAAGTCTCATTGCAGAACATTCTGGAAAATGAACCTAATTCAAGGTGGCTGCAACCTCTGGCTTTTGAAACGCCATGCATTTGTTTTTTCGATTTGGCTGGAGTGTGTGACATAACAAGTTCTGTTTTGGTACAACTTTAATGAGATTAAAGATACGCCAATAAGACACTGTATATCAATACTATAAGAGTGGTATTTTTCAGAAACAAAACGAAGTTCAAATACATTTTTTTGCTCATAACCTGCTTTAGGTAGAAATACGTGATTTCAACCTGTTTCTGATAATATGTTTGTTTTGTTACCACAACTTGGCTTAAATTCATACCTATATTCTACCAGACACTGTATTATGCCAGTAAACACCACACTTCAACACGAAGAAACGAAGTCGGCTAAAGACACGTACTTCAGAAGCCCATCAGAGGCTTTGGCTCTTGCCTTAAGGCATCTTTCCAATGGCAATGATAATATTCACTTTCAGGTGGCTTTAGTGGAACCTGAAACAGCACCTGCCACAAGCGTAAACGACATACTCAAGCGAGCTCTAAGCGCCTTTGAATAAGAATTTGGACTAAGACATATTTATAACCAATAAAGCCCGCCTAAAAGCGGGCTTTAATTCTTTTATATCCTTCCTATTCTTCCTTTAAAGATTTAACCGGATTGATAGATGCAGCCTGGTATGACTTGGAGACCACTGTTAGAATTCCTACTCCAAACACTATTCCACAGGCAATAATAAAGACCAATGGATCGAGGTGTGTTCTAAACTCGAACTTGGCCAGCCAATCGCTGGTAAAGTAATAGCCTATTGGAACAGCTAAAATAAAGGCCATTAAAATCAATTTAGAATAGTCTTTAGATAGCAATACCAACACCTGACCTATGGAAGCCCCATGAACTTTTCGTACACCAATCTCCTTAGAGCGCTGCTCAGCAGAATATGATGCCAGGCCAAGTAAACCTAAACTCGATATGAAGATTGACACCAATGCAAAAATATTGGCCAAAGTCCGCATGGTTCGCTCATTCGAATAGCTTTCTGCATACTCTTGATCTATGTAAACGTATTCAAAATCTTCGGCTGGGTTCAATTCTTTTGTCACCCCTTGAACAGCAGCAAGCGCATCAGTTGCGTTTTCGTCCGTGCGGACTAATACTACGGATGACATGCTTGGATCTATACAGGTAATGATCAATGGCGCAATTGGCTGGTACAGATCACGCATATGGAAATTCTTCACTACACCAGCAATCTGTCCGTCAATCCCCCAAAATGAGAGCTTTTTACCTATTGGATCATCAAAGCCCATTAACTCTGCTGCCACCTCATTGATTAGAAAATTGGTAGAATCCTGCAATTGGCTATCAAAGTCTCTGCCTTGTACTATTTGCATTCCTGATGTTTCAATAAAATCCTCATCTGTTAAAAGAATATTGATCTCATATCCATCGGCAGGACTCTTTCCTTCCCAATTGGCTGAACTGGTGGACCGACCATAGTTCAACGGATTACCCGATGCACCAGACACAGCAGTAACTTGTGGTAGCCTTAGTAATTCGCTTTTATAAGTATCCAATCTACCAGCAAGATCTCCTTCAATCGAGACAGCTAACAGATTGTCCTTGTTCATACCAAGGTCTTTGTTCAATACATAGTCTATTTGTTTATAAACCACGGCTGTACCAATGATGAGCAATGTTGAAATGGCAAATTGAAACACCACCAAGCCTTTTCTGAAATACACAGCAAAACTAGACTGTTTCCTTACGCCACCTTTAATGGACTGCACCACACTAAATGTAGGCAGTAAAATGGCTGGGTAACTACCCGATAGAAAACCTACGACAAACGTTAAACCAAGCATAAAGTACCAAGTATTCATACTTAAAAAATCCAGCGTTAATGTTTTATCTACCAACACATTAAACAATGGAAGTATAAGCATTACTATGGCAACGGAAAGCGCCATAGCAACAGCCGATAGCATCATTGCTTCAAAGAAGAATTGTATGCGGATAGACTTCTTTGGGGCTCCCATAACCTTGCGTAAACCAATCTCTTTAGACCTTCTGCTCGACCTTGCCGTGGTCAGGTTCATAAAATTAATACAGGCAACAAGCAGCATAAAAACAGCAACCACTGCCATTATGCGCACATAGTCTATGCGGCCACCTGCAACTGCACCATTTTCAAACTTAGAGTAGAGATATCTGTTGGTAAACTGCTGGAGCATCAGCTCTTCATCACCGGCATTGGGGTTACCTTTTGTATGGTCTTTTATCTCCATCAAAATGCGATTAGACACGGCCTGAATCTTTGTTTGATCTGGAATCAACAAATAGGTTTCGAAAGCTCCATTACCCCAATCTTCAACCCATTTGTTTGCTGTAAAATACGCTTGTGCCGGAATCAGCCAATCAAAATCAATAGTTGAATCATTCCCCACATCCTCAAATACACCAGTAATTTGCTGCTCAAATTGACCATCAACTTTAATTACTTCTCCTAAGGCTTCAGATTGCCAGTTGCTACCGAATAGTTTTTCGGCTACGGCTCTACTTATTAGAATGTTGTTGGGCTCACTGAGTGCAGTTTCCTTGTTTCCATCTAGCAACTTAAAGGAGAACATGCTCAAGAATGAAGGACTAGCAAACCGGCCACCCTCTTCCATCGTTTCATTCGCTCTTTCCAGGCTCATATTCATTAACCAACTAAGCTGCGTTACTTCAGTAACTTCAGAATATTCAGCTGCTACTAAATCCCCTAGTGGTTTTGGAATACTGGTACCAGTAGAAACCTGACCGTTCGACTGTTTCATATTGCGAAGCACTTGGTAGATCGCATCTCCCTGGGCGTGAAACTTATCGACATTTTGCTCGTCCGAAACCCAGAGTAAGACAAGCATACTGGATACTATGCCAACAATTAAGCCTAACAGATTAAGTGCAGTGTAGCCCTTATATCTGAGGGCATTGCGCATGGCAATTTTAAAGTAGTTTTTAAACATAACGTTGTTGTTTTGACCTTTGAAAATATTGAGTGACCTGACGATACCTGGACGGAATAGAAGAAGTACATCCCAGTAAAACAGGCGTTTTGCTTTGTTTTGATTCTGTTGAGCTCTTTGACCGAAAAGCTCATTGATATCACCTTCTACATCCTCTAACAATTCGGGGCTGCAAAACCAGCGCAAAAACCGGAGCGGAAGTTTAGGTGGTAATATGGGCGCTTGTTTACTCATGCAAACTTAAAGTCGAAGGCTACGTTTGGAATGGCTTCCCATAGCTTTTTGCGGGTCTCCATT
Organism: Roseivirga pacifica; assembly: GCF_900111145.1. GTDB lineage: Bacteria > Bacteroidota > Bacteroidia > Cytophagales > Cyclobacteriaceae > Roseivirga > Roseivirga pacifica. The sequence goes on along the minus strand of NZ_FOIR01000002.1, from coordinate 260,582 downwards.
ACACTTTCCAATGCCTTTTTGCCATAAGGTGTTACTTTGTAGAAGCGCTTTCGCTTACCCCCACGAATAGCGGTAGCCTCGCCAAACTCCGACTCTAAAAAGCCTTTCTTTTCCAACCTAGAAAGTGCCGTGCGCATAGCGCCAACACTCACTTTACGCTGTAGCCTTTCTTCAATATCTTGCTTTATGGATATTCCATAGGCATTCTCATAAAGCACAGCCACAGTTAAGAGTATTACCTCTTCAAACTCTCCTATCGATTGCTTTCCCATATTTTCTATTTAAGTCTTAAATGTAGCGAAAATAAATAAAAGTCCTAATTGTATCTTTTATCTAAATAAAAATGGCCACAATTAGTTCCCCAATTGCAGCCACTTTATTAATTAAAAGCTGTAGAAAACTCCGAAAGTAAAGCGATTACCGCCTTCTATCGTTGCAAACTCATCTGTATTGAACGATTGATCAATTATAAATTGATACTGTGTATTGAAAGTTAAACGAGACAGATAAAGTTGCCCTCCGAGCGTTCCTAGCAGAGATTCACCACCAGTATTGGCTTCGCGAATACCATTCAGTTCGTGATAATCACCAAACTCGTAGTAAACTCCGGCAAATGGTAGAAATGAGACGCTTTGCGTTTCAAAATATCTAAACACACTAGCCGATACATTCCACTGGTTACCAAACCTGTATTCATGACTATTGGTAGTATTCAACTTATAGGAGCCTTCGGTATTGATGCCCCATTTGCCTGTTCTAATGATGTAATTGGCAGAAAGGATATAGTCAAGACTTCCAGAACCTAGTTGAAAGTTTCTATTAATCAACTCTCCTTGATCTTCCATGTCATAATCCCCTGCCGGTAGTTCAAAACCACCACCTAGGTCCAATGAATGCCAAACACCTTCAAGTTTATCAGATGTATTCAGCACATTGTAATAAGCCATAACAATAGGATCTCCAATGCCATTCGCATCAATATTTTGGTGCGAACCATTCATGCTATTGAACATATATGGCACAATATAGCGTACCTGCAACTTGTTGGTAATGCTAAACTTACCTGTCAAATCAACTCTTTGGTAAGTATCATTGCTGTACTCATCTTCAAAGTAATAATCATCATTATCAATGTATGCGCTAAAGGTGGCCCTGTTGTATTGCAAACCAATAAGGTTGCGATCTTGCAAGGACATATAGCCAAAGTAAAGCCCCGAAAGGCTGCATCCGCATACATCGCAGGCCATTGCCCTAAAAGAGGCACCTGTTAGTAAAAGGACTATTAATATTCGTTTAATCATTGTTTCTGAATAAAGGGTTCGAAATAAAATCGTGATCGGTTAAGGTTTTGAGAAAGGCTATTATTTGCACCTTCTCTTCTTCCGTCATCGGAATTCCAACCACCTCACCTCCATTTTTGAACATCGGATCGAGCGAAGGTGAATCCACCATGTTACCATCATAGTGGCCCAACACTTCTTCCAATGTATTGAACCGAGCATTATGCATGTAAGGAGCAGTAATCTCCACATTCCTCAAACTCGGCACCTTGAACTTGCCAATGTCACTCGGGTCTTCAGTAATGGTTGCCCAGCCTTCATCGCCAAACACACTACTTATACCGTTGTTTCTGTGGCTAAAGTCGGTAAACAATTCACCCTGATGACAAGCCGCACACTTTTGCTGAAATAGATTCATTCCAGCCATTTCAAGTTCTGTTAAAGGCTGACCTTCTAGCACATATTTGTCATAGGTAGAATTAGCCGAAACCATCATGGCTGTAAACTGAGATAGCGCATGCAACATAAACGGAGAGGTAATTTCACTCACTCCAAAAGCTGCCTGAAACAATGCCGGATACTCTTCATCATTATTGAGCTTTTCAACCACATTGGCCAAGGATTCTCCCATTTCAATGTCAGACTCTATGGCATTAATTGGCACAAAGTCTAAATGCGTTACGCCTCCATCCCAAAAGAACTCTTGCATAAAGGCCATATTAGCCATAGAAGGCGCATTTCGAATACCAAACTGATTATCGATACCAATGCTGGTTGCATGCAGGGGCGTATCGGCAAATGCCCGCGACTGCTGGTGACAATTGTTGCACGAAACACTGTTGTCTCTCGAAAGCATCGGATCGAAAAAAAGCTTTTTACCAAGCTCAAAACCTGCCTTTGTTACCGGATTATTTTCAAAGGTGTAAGTCGGTTCAGGGAAATGCTCAGGCTTTTCAAATCCAAATGGCTTGTCTGGAGCTTCCGTATCGCTGCAAGCATAAAGCAGCAAAAGTACCCAACCAAAGGTTAGGTACTTTCTACAATTTTTAATCATGGCTGCTAGTGCTTTGATGCACATGGTGAACCACAAATATTTGCTCTAATACATTGGCAAATGGAGCACCAGCCTTAGGCGCATGCACTGAATAAGTTGTATTGAAGTCAATATTGGTGGCATCAAACATTTTCAGCACATCCGTAACCACATGTGCCATTGGCGAAAGCCCATCGCCTACCGTTACTGTGGTGCCAAAATCTAGCGTCACGGTTCTTACATTGTTAACAAAGTTCTCATTATCGGCTACGTCTTTCCAGCCGCCTACGTGCAATGCAAAAGTTTTCTCTTCAGTAGAAGCACCATTGCCCCAATCCACATATTCTTGCTGAGAATTTTCGGCAGTACCTTCAATAGCAAAGCCAATATAACCGGCATTCCAGTTCCAGAACCAACCACCGTTGGCCGGATCTAGCACACCACCGGCAGCACCTTCTTGCACGCCATCTTCTTCTACACCAATTGTAAAAGTGACTCTATCGTATGTTCCGGCAGGTACGTTTTCAATTTGAATATTAGCTGTTGCCGACTCACCTTCCATTACATGGTAATAGCCTTTTGAATCTGCGGCACTCGCATCCATTTCATCGGCATAGTATTCACCATTAGGGCCTTCCAATACAATTTTGCTTACATAATAGCCCAACATTGAAACGTTGAACTTTTCACCATTTGCCGTTTCGTATTGGTAGTTTTTATCCCCTGGTGCAGTTAAGTTCACTTCATTAGATCCAACTTTATTATCGAAGTAAACTTGAAAGCTACCTGTTTCTTCAGGACTTGGGCTATCATCATTATCACAAGACCATAGGAATATTGTCAGCGATAGTATCGCTGTGAATTTTAGAAATTTCATTTTGAATGTTTTATAGGTTAATTTTTGAATAGAGCTACTTACCTAGGCCTAAAGGGATGTGCTTCATACTCTACCCTGAACAAGGTCTTCACAGAATGCCTTGAACAAAGCTGTGAGGACACAGCTTTTGGCGCGAGTAATGGTTTATCCCAATGTGACCTAAGTGAGTAACACTATTATTGAAATAAGTGGGTAGACATACCTCTTCCAGCCCAATTGAGGTGGAGTGGATTTTGCCTACAAAATTGATATAATTAACCTATGCCCGGGGAGGGTGAAAAATATCGAAGCTTAACAGGTTCTTTGGCGTTCTGTCGTTCAGCACAAGCTCTTCTTGGCTTATCAACAGGTACCGCGTAGTCTCCTCTAGTTCAACTTTCAAATCAGCATTCAGATAGAAATTGAAGCCCTTTGGAAGGTCTAATTGAGCCTTTTCCTTCTGTTCTTCGGCCATACCCAGTTTCTTATCTAGGTAACAGGTACCCCCACAAACAGTAATTGGCTCATCGCGATTAATACACAGCACCTCGGCTATGTAATCTCGCCTTACTTCAAAATCGAGGAGAATAAGCGGCATCATCAGCGCACTGACCAGATTGGACAGGATTATCAGTGCTATTATTAACCGCTTGAGCAACATAGTTGCAAATGTCAGTCAGCATTCCTTCATTTCAAACGAATAAACGCACTTTTTAACATTAGAATTGATGAAAGGCAGCTACTTAGCCAGCACAGCCGCAGTATCTATACTAAAAGCCTTCATTAGCGAACGGTACAGTATCGGGTGCTTGGCCTTTAGCAAGTGTGGGCTTTCAAAGAAGTATTCCCCTGCCACAGCAAAAAACTCTTGCTGACTATTGGTGGCGTAAACGTGGATATCGGAATCTTGCTCCTCAATCTCGGCTATCTTTTGGTGAATAAACTGTAACCAAGGAATAGCAAATGAGCGTTTTTCAAAGCCCGGAGGAACACCATCAATAAACCCATTCTCCTTATCGAAAATATGGATGAATTCATGCAAACCGACATTGTCTTGATCGTCATTAATATCAAAACCAGCGTGTAATGCAGGTTTGGAAAAAAGCACCTTCCCTTCCAAAATACCACTACCAACCATGCCATTTATGCGTTCGTCAGGATCGTCTAACTGAAACCACCTATTGAATGAAGTAGGATAAATAATCACTTCCTCTAAGTTGCGATAAGTACAACGCGGAAAGCCGAACAAAGGAATTACAGCACTACTTGCCACTAACAGTTTATCCACCAAGGTAATCTCTGTTTTAACTCCAGTGATCTTTATACTCGCCAAAAACTCCTGAACGTCATTTTCGAACTGGCGCTTCCCTTGTTCATTTAATTGTCTATAGAAATATACCCTTTTCTGAAGAATGGTTCTCCACGCTGGTGCAATAGGCTTATGCTGGAATTTTTTACGCTTTTTACGCTTTTTACGCTGATAAACAACAACTATTAAAAAGCCAAAGGCAATGATATATCCGATCATCTGGTTAGGGTGTTTGGTCTGTAATGATACTAAATCTGACAGCATAAATACCCTGTGCCCCAACAAATAAATCGGCTCATCGCCTTTGCCACTGAAATAAATTGACGTGAGTTCTTAGGTGCTATTTTGTAGTTTCCATTCAACCTTAATTAAACTACATGAGAGTAAACCGAATTATTTTGTGCTTACTGGCCATTTCCAGTGGGCTATTTATTTTTGAAGAGAGCGGCTTGTCCCAAGCCAAAGACTACCCTGTCGATCCTTCCTTTTATAGCAATTATTCGTGGCGAAATATTGGCCCAAACCGTGGTGGTAGATCGTTGGGTGCTGCAGGTAGCCCCGGTAGACCAAACGAGTACTACTTTGGCGCCACAGGCGGTGGGCTATGGAAAACCACCGATGGCGGTAATGAATGGTTTCCCGTAACAGACGGACAGATTACATCTTCCAGTATCGGTGCGGTGGCTGTAGCCGAAACCAACCCCGACATTGTATACATTGGCGGTGGAGAAACACAGCTCCGCGGCAGCATTACCCAAGGTGATGGCGTGTACAAAACCACAGATGGTGGTAAAACCTGGAGACATTTAGGTTTGAAAGAAACGCAAGCCATATCGAGAATCCGGGTTCACCCTACTAACCCAAATATTGTTTATGTGGCAGCGCTCGGCCATCCTTATGGCGAAAATGAAGAGCGTGGTGTTTTTAAATCGACCGATGGCGGAAACACATGGGACAAAGTGCTTTATGTGAGTCCAAAAGCTGGTGCTGCTGATTTAATAATTGACAGAACCAACCCCGATGTACTGTATGCCACTACTTGGCAGGTTTATAGAAAAGCATGGAAAATGTGGGGAGGCGGCCCCGACTGTAAAATATGGAAGTCGCTAGATGGTGGCGAGACTTGGATTGACCTCACCGCAAACCCGGGAATGCCAGAAGGCCCCGTTGGTAAAATCGGTGTTACCGTATCGCCTGTAAACCCCGATAGAGTTTGGGCGGTTGTTGAGGCAAACGAAGGTGGCGTTTTCCGTTCCGATGATGGAGGCTGGACATGGGAGCGCACCAATAGTGAAAGAAAGCTTCGCCAGCGCGCCTTTTATTATTCTCGCATTTATGCCGATCCTCAAGACGAAAACACAGTTTACGGTTTGAATGTGAACTTTTGGAAGTCTACAGATGGTGGTAAAACTTTCGACATTCAATTGCGACCACCCCATGGAGACCACCATGACTTATGGATCGACCCTAATGATCCAATGCGCATGATTAGCGCCAACGATGGAGGTGGCAGTGTGAGCATTAATGGTGGTCAATCTTGGACCGCCCAGGACTTCCCTACCACGCAGCTTTACCATGTAATGACAACGAGTGATGTTCCGTACCATGTAGCTGGAGCGCAGCAAGACAACAGCACTTTAGCCATACCAAGCGAAGGCTGGCGACATATGCAAGCGCGTGGACCTAGCAGCGAGTGGTATTATGCAGTTGGTGGTGGTGAAAGTGGCTGGATTACACAAAGCCCTACCGATCCAGATATCTTTTATGCAGGCAGTCAGGGAGCACTTTTAACCCGATACAACCGTAAGTCTGGACAGATTAGGGACATTCAAGTTTATCCGCGATTCTTCTCAGGAGAACCGTCAAGTGCGCTACCTGAGCGTTGGCAGTGGACCTTCCCTATTATGTTCTCTCCTGTCGATCCTTCCGTAATGTACACTACTTCTCAGCATGTATGGAAAACAACCAACGATGGACAAACATGGGAGAAAATTAGTCCAGACCTAACCTATGCCGACCCTGAAACTTTGGGCGAAACTGGCGGTATTTTAACCAAAGACATGAACGGCCCAGAGATATATGCTACCGTTTTTGCATTGGCACCGTCAAACTACGATGTGAATACCATTTGGGCAGGTTCCGATGATGGTAAAGTGCACATTACCCGAAATGGTGGTAAAAGATGGACTGACATTACACCTAAAGACTTGCCTAAATATTCGCGCATAAGCATAATAGACGAGAGTAAATTCAATGAAGGAACGCTCTATTTAGCCGCCAACAGATACCAAGTAGACGATAGACAACCGTATGTTTTCAAAACCACAGACTATGGAAAGTCTTGGACTAAAATAACCAACGGTATTGCAGACGGTCACTTTGCTAGGGCAATTAGAGAAGACTTGAAACAACCGGGACTGCTGTACTTAGCCACCGAACATGGTGTTTATGTATCGTTTAACGATGGTGAAATGTGGCAACCGCTTCAGCTTAACTTACCCGATACACCTATTCGTGATTTAGTGCTGAAGAATGATGATGTGGTGCTTGGTTCTCACGGTCGTGGTTTCTGGATATTGGATGATATTGCGCCATTTAGAAAAGCAACGGAAATAATGGCTAATGATCAGGTGACCTTGTTCAAACCTGCCGATCCTATTCGAGGGGTTTACAATGCGAATATTCAATACTATTTGCCTAAAGCCGCAAATGAAGTAACCATTGAATTAATGGATGCCGAGGGCAACCTTATCGACACTTTTAAAGGTGGAAAAGATGAAAAAGGTAGAGGCCTACCTCCTGCCAACAATGGGTTGAACAGCTTTACATGGAACTTACGTTACCCAGGCGCTACAGTCTTCGATGGTATGATTATTTGGAGTGCACGACCTCAGCGTGGTCCAATGGCGCCTATTGGTGAATATCAGGTTAGACTTACAGTAGACGGAGAAACTAAAACCAGTAGCTTCAACATTGTAATGGACCCTAACTTGGAGGGCATTACTCCTGAGCACCTACAAGAGCAGTTTGATTTGGCTATGCAAATAATGGCAGAAACCTCTGAGGCGAACGAAGCAGTAATTTTGATCCGTGATATCCGTAAGCAAGTAGAGGCGATTGACGCCAATCAAAATACCACTTCGGCTATCAATACAATGATGGAAAAGCTTACTGTTATTGAGCAGGATTTGTATCAGGTACAAAACCAAAGTCCGCAAGACCCGCTAAACTTTCCGATTAAGCTGAACAACCGTTTGGCATCTTTGAGAAGAAGTGTGGAAAACGGGCAAGCCAGGCCTACCGATGCTGCTTATGTAGTTTTTGAAGAACTGAAAGCCGAGTTAAAAATGCACCTGGATAAACTTAATAATGTGCTAACCACAGACCTCAAGCAGGTAAACGAAGTACTCCTTAATAGTGGTAAGGATATTATTGAAGTGAATTGATAAAATAAAAGAGACTGACTCAAAAGCTAATTGTTTTCGTCTTTCTGAGGGAGAAAATTTCTCCTTAGAGAAATAGTCGACCGAAAGAATCTTATTGTTGATTGCAGTGCTCCTAACAGACAGATTCTTTCGTCCCGAATGCTCGGGACTCAGAATAACGTTTAGCTTTTGATTCAGCCTCTTTCAATTCTTAGCTGATAAACAGTGATTAGTCAATCACTTTTACGTTTACAGCGTTAATTCCTTTTCTACCTCTTTCGGTATCGAATTCTACGTTGTCATTTTCACGAATTTCTTCGGTCAAACCACTTTCGTGAACAAACACATCGTCACCACCATCAGCTGGTTTAATGAACCCAAAACCTTTAGAGAAATTGAAGAATTTAACTGTACCTTCCATTTTAATTATATTAGTTGTTATAAAATTGTTTTATGAATTAGTCCACAAACGTGAACGCCTTTCCTGTTTTTCCGGCCCTACCGGTTCTACCTATTCTGTGCACGTAGCTATCCATTGTCATAGGTAGCTGATAGTTCACAACGTGCGTTACACCTGTAACGTCTATTCCTCTAGCTGCCACATCTGTAGCTACCAATACTTTTACGCTGCCTTTTTTGAATTTATCAAGTGCTTTAATTCTGTAATTCTGAGATTTATTACCGTGAATTAAATCAGACTTAATACCTGCTTGATTGAGCTTTTTAGTCACTCTATCAACCCATCTTTTGGTTTCCGCAAACACAATCACTTTTTCAAAATCTTCTCCTGAGATCAGGTCCCTAAGCATTTCGAACTTATCGGCATTCGCAGGCACCTTTATAATATCCTGTTCTACCCTATCACTAGAAGAAGTTCCAGTATTCACTTTTACCTCAACAGGATTGCTGATCAACTCCGAGATTAAGTTTTTCTGTGTTTTGTCAATAGTAGCAGAGAAAAGCATTGTCTGCTCTCTTTTGTCCATGCTTTTCACAATACGCTTAATATCATGTACAAAGCCCATGTCTAACATACGATCGAACTCATCGAGCACAAGCACAGGTATTCTGTGTAATGCTATGGCTTTTCTATCCACCAAATCCTTAAGCCTACCTGGTGTACCAATTATGATATGATTCTTTCTTTTTAATTGAGAAAGGTCTTTACCAATGCTGGTACCGCCAATGAAACTGCCTGAAAATAACTTTAAGCCTTGAGCCAAGCTTTTAAACTCTTGCTCCACTTGCAATGCCAGCTCTCTGGTAGGCACCACAACCAATGCAGTTAGCGTGTTTGGGTTCTCTAGCAACCTTTCGATAATCGGAATTAAGAATGCAGCTGTTTTACCAGTACCTGTATTGGCTACGCCTATTAAATTCCTTTTGTCCTTTAAATGAACGAGCGTTTCTTCCTGAATTTGGCTTGGTTTAGAAAAACCTTTTTTAGCCAAGTTCTGCTTAAGCTTATAATGTATTGGTAGTTCTTCAAAAGTGCTCTTAGCCTCGTAAGGCTTATTAGTATCTACTGTCGCCTTCTTTATAAGGGACTTAGGATCTATAGTTGAAGTTTTCTTAGCTCTACCGTTATTTCTGTTTCTGTTGTTACTATTTCTGTTTGGCTTACTAAACCTATCGGTTGTAGTTCGCTTTTTTCTTTTTGTCTTAATAGAATGCATTAATTCTTTTGATATTATGATTGCCTGAGATCGACAAACCTCTTAATGAGGGCACAGAAGGGATAATTAATAAAGGCTTACAGCTGACCTAGATATTACGGTCTGTGAAAAGTAAGGATTTCTTACTCCGAACTTACTTTGAGGATCTTATACTCGCCCTGATTTTCTTGGATAATGATAAATAATAAGGGGCAAAAATTGATTATAGAATCGGGCGTGATTGAATAATAAAAGGATACTCCTAATTTGTTGATGCAAAGATGAGCTTAATAAATCGTCATTCCTAATTATATCTCATATTCAAAATCACACACTCATTGCCAGAATTCAACTTCTAAAAGAAGTCAATACTTACCTCTAAAAACACTTTTATTGCCACTTATTTAGCTAATAATACCTCATATAAAACAGTTCAAACGGACTGATTTTAAATGCGTTTTTCAGAAGTTATGGAATTAACTGGTGGACATTCTGTCTAATCTTCTTAACTTTGTGGCTTATAGTTCATTGTGATTCTATATAGGCGGCCTGAGAATTTGGAGACTTAACGCTGCCTTTCTAAACCGGTTAATACCGGGTTCTGAACGTTTTAAAGCGAAATTTTAATAATAAAAACTGTATGCAATTCGATACTGTGGCAACTAATGCCTTTTTCCCTGTTTGGAAGAAATACCGTCCGGTTTTACTTAAGCTAATGAAAGATGCTGAGGAAGAAACTCAGACTTACCCTTTCTCTAAGCATGAGTTTACCGATGTGGACACAAAAAAGAGCACTACTTACCCTTTCAAACTTGAAGCTCATGAGGGAAGAGCTGTTAATTCCATTAAGTCGTCATTATTAGCACAAGACCTTTTGTCGCTTTTGAAAATGTCGCAAACGGCTGTTGAATTGATGGATGCTGCTACTTACACCTTTAAACTAGACAAGGAGTTTGTATTGCACGTTTCTTCAGAAAAAGCTGAGAATGCCGAAGAAACAACTGAAGAGTAATCAGTAAAACTTAAGACTTATAGGGCGCAGGAATTACTTCTTGCGCCTTTTCTTTTTCACCTTTTTGTACTCCTCTTCTTCAAGCGCTGCTTGCTTCATAAGCTGTTGCCAGTCGTTGGCCTTTCCATCCGAAATATCTAAGGTGTAACGATAGTCGCTTTTTGAGATCTCCCAACGGTCTATCGGCTTAGCCAATTCGCCTTCAATAGATTTAAGCAAATCTTTCTCTTCGGTGCTGCAAAACGAAAGTGCCTGCCCTTTTTGTGTTCCACGCCCGGTTCTACCCACGCGGTGTACATAATGTTCTACAGATTCTGGTAAATCATAATTCACCACCAATTCTACATTAGGAATATCTATACCACGAGCACTTACATCGGTAGCCACAAGCACCTTCAATTTGCCCTTTCTAAAGGCAGCCATTGTAGCCTTTCTGTCCTTGGCTTCACGATCACTATGAATGGTATCAACCGTAAGGTCTACGCGCTCCATCGCCTTTTTCACTCTTTCGGCACGAACTTTTGTTCGCACAAAAACCAATATTTTCTGATCAGGCTTTTGCTTAATTAAATCTTCGAGGAAAAAACGTTTGTCGTCCATTTCAATAAATGCCACAGCATGCTGCACATTTTTAGACACCGGATCTTTTGGCGAAATCTGAATTCTAATCGCATTCGTTACCAGCGAGTAAGCCAGCTTTTTAATCTCTTCGTTTATAGTGGCCGAAAAGAAAAGTGTTTGTCTTCGCTTTGGGATATGACGCATTAAGTCCCTTATATCCTTAATAAAACCAAGGTCCAACATGTGGTCGGCCTCATCCAGAATAAGCGTTTCTACCCTGCTTAAATTCAGTGCTCCTTGACTCACCAAATCGAACATACGGCCAGGTGTAGCGATAAGCACATCCACTTTCTTCTCAAGCCGTTCCTTCTGTGGATCTTGGTCTACCCCACCGTGAATACAGAAAATGGAAACCTTGGTGTACTTACCTAGCGTTTTAAACACCTCGTATATTTGTAATGCTAGTTCGTGTGTAGGTGCCATTACGAGACACTTTACTCCATCGGCACGGAGTTTATTACCAGCTTTAAGCGTTAGTTTATGAAGTGTTGGAATAGCAAAAGCAGCCGTTTTACCCGTTCCCGTTTGGGCAATTGCCAGTACATCTTCTCCCTTGAGAATAGCTGGAATTGACTTGAACTGAATATCAGTTGGCTTTTTATAGCCTTGTTCAGAAATACTGCGCTTTATCCCTTCATCAATGGAATACGACTCAAACTTCATAGCACTAAATTAAGCCACAAAGGTAAGCCTTGTTTTCGCATTTTCAGGGTTAGTAGAAATGAATAACTAATCTGGAGTATGAACAAGGCACGTAACACTTGCATGCTGCCATAAATAACTGGCCGGAAACTGACTTCTAATCTGCTTGCTGAATAGTTTTTCGCGGGCACCGGCTTTTCCCTCGCCACTCACCAAAAGCAAAATACGCTTGGCAGATAAAATGTCTTTCATGCCCAATGTGAGCCCATAGGTTGGCTTGTCTTGTAACGCTTGCACCATACTATGAGCTTGAGAACTACTTGCAAGTGTCGCAATATGACAATGGTCTGTTAAGGCCTCGGCCGGTTCGTTAAAGCCAATATGACCGTTTTTACCTAGCCCTAAAACGCATAAATCGATTGGACCTTGCTCTTTAAGCACAGCAGCCATTCGCGCACATTCTGCTTCAGGGTTTGCAACATTACTTTGAAAGCCGAAGTAACGCTGTGGTGCTATTCCGAGCGTCTTAACTACTTCCTGCTGCAAATAATACTCACAGCTAGCGGGGTGCGACATAGGTATGCTGCCCCACTCGTCTAGCTTTATTACACGCATCTTTTTCATTTGCTCAGCCGCTTGACTCAAATTTCTGTAAAGCCCTAATGGTGAATTGCCAGTAGCAGCGCAGAGCAATAAGTTTGGGTTTTCGGTAACGTAATGAAGCACAACTTCGGCAGCCAAAGCACTTAGCTGATCATACGATTCGCAGTTAGTAATTTCCATTTAGGCCCAAGCAGGTTTATTGTCATATGGAACGCAACCATCGAACCTACCCGGTATTGGATTGAAGCGTAGTGCTTTTGTCATGCCAGGTTCCGAGGTAAAATAGCCCCAAATGGTCAACTGCTTCATCATAGTGAAGTAATGTTCATCACCAGCAGATTTGGCCGCTGTATCTAGCTCTGTTAAAAGCTCAGTCTTATCAGCGCTGCTCAACTCCACAAAGCTTTTGCCGTAATCTTTCTTGGCTATCTTCTGAATTTCGTGCAAGCCTTTAAAAAAGGTGTTCGCTTCTTCCTGACTATAGCAGTCGCGAACCATTACGCGCATAAAATTACCGATTTGAGCTGCCTTAGCTCCTGGAGAATTGGCTGTTTCGGGCAAAATGGTTTCACCAATTTCATCGAGTAAGCGCACATCATTATGAGAGAAGAATACAAATGTATCCTTCTCTCTCGTGCAACCGGATAGGAACATTTCTGCCCCTACAATAGCGCCACCAAACATGGCAGCGGTTAGCGATAGTGCCTTTCTCCTTTTCATGTTACGCTTTCTTTTTCCAACCTTTATATGGCTTATCTACTGTCGGCTTAAATGGTAAACTGATCTTCTTACCTGTCCCTGCAGACTCATAGGCCGCATAAATAACCTCCAACACAGCTTTGCCATCCTCACCAGTTACTAGTGGTGTTTTATCGTTTTTCACACAGTCTACAAAGTGTTCAAACTCTTGCGGAAAACCGTAGTTCCAGTTTTCCTCATACATGGTGTAGCTCCAGCCAACTGTATCACCAGCCTTTTCTACCGCGTAGCCCACGCCTTTTGTACTATAAGTTTGAATAGAGTTGCCCTGAAGCACATCTGCATAAGCCACGCCTTCTGTGCCGTGTACCTCTGCTCTATCATCCATTCCACCCAGCTTACACCAGCTTTCTTCCATCATAGCCGTTACGCCATTTTCAAATTCAAGAATCACAATCGCATTATCATCGCCAATCGTTTTATCCGTATGAACACTAGTATTCATTTGGGCATAAACTGAAGTGATTTTGTGTCCCGGATTCAGCCAACGAAAAAACTGAATACCATGGCAGCCCATATCCATAGTAACTCCACCGCCAGAGCGTTCTACATCCCAAAAATGGTCAGAATGTGGGCCATCGTGCTTTTCGGACTGTTTAAGTAACACCGGTTTGCCCAAGGCACCTTCATCTAACAAAGCCTTTAGGCGTACATATTTTGGTGTAAAGCACAATTCTTCCGCATACATCAACTTTACGTTAGCCTCTTTACACGCCTCAATCATTAAGTCGGCCTCTTGTAAATTCATGCAAAGCGGTTTTTCTACTACAATGTGTTTGCCTGCCTGCGCGATTTTCAGCGTGATTTCACAATGCAGATAGTTAGGGGCACCAACCACAATCATATCCAACTCATCCATTGCCAGCATTTCGTCCAAGTCGGTAAAATGATGGGGAATATTAAAGCGTTCGGCAAACTTCTGTGCATTGCCCGGAGTTGGCGACATTACGGCCATTACATTGGCATCGGCCACACGCCTAAGGGCATCAGCATGAATGCTTGAAATGAACTGAGAACCAATTAAACCTACGTTTACTTTTCTATCCATGGTGAGTTATAGTTTTCCTTGTTTTACTTGTTCTGCGGCAAAATTTGCAGCCCTTGCCGTTAAGGCCATGTACAAAATTGATGGGCTTTGATTGCCTGTACTGGTCATACAAGCGCCATCGGTTACAAAAACGTTTTTACAACCATGCACCTGATTATGCTCATTGAGCATTGATGTTTTTGGGTCATTGCCCATGCGAGCACCTCCCATTTCGTGTATGTCCAAACCAGGTGCTTGTTTGTTGTCGTGGGCATAAATATCTCTTGCACCCATTTTCGACATCATCTTACGGCTTTCCGTAAGAAAATCCTGAATCATTTTTTCATCATTATCATCGTAGTCCACATCCGTTTCTATAAGTGGAATTCCCCACTGATCGGTTTCTGTTTTACTCAAAGTAATACGGTTTGTGGCCTTCGGAATAGTTTCACCCTGCATGTACATATACATTTGCCAAGGCCCTGGCTTGGTTAACTTCTCCTTAAAATCAGCACCTATTTGCGGCTCGTTTTCAAGCACTTCCCCTGCTCTATTTCTATAAGCTCCGGTAAATATGGTGTACCCACCCACAAAATCTGTATCGCGTTCTTTTAGGTTTCGGTAATTGGCAATAATGCATTCCGTTGGATTCTTACCATAAAAGTACTTGTCTTCGAAGCCATCAATAGTTCCACCAGCCCAACCGCGGTAAAGATGGAAGGCTACATACCTCCCGAGCAGATCGTTGTCGTTGCCCAAGCCATTTGGAAAGCGTTCCGATTTTGAATTCATCAAAACCAAAGTACTGTTTAAAGCTGAAGCATTCAGGAAGATTACTTTTGCATTGTAAATATGCTCTTCCATTGTGTTGGTATCTATTACTTTCACTCCAGAAGCTTTACCGGTAGCATCATCGTAAATCACTGAATGAACAACAGAAAATGGTCTTATAGTAAGATTTCCCGTTTTTTCTGCCCATGGCAAAGTAGAGGTTACCGAGCTAAAATAGCCACCATACGGACAGCCTCTCATACACAGGTTTCGGCATTGGCATTGGCCTCTACCCTGCTCTAAGTGAATTTGGTTGGGCTTGCTTAGTTGCGCCCACCTTCCTTGTACCAAATGTCTGCCCGGAAAGTGTTCTTTCAGCGTTTGCTGCATATGCTGCTCCACACAATTCAGATCGAAAGGTGGTAGAAAATCGCCATCTGGCATCGCTTCAATACCATCTTTATTACCGCAAACGCCTATAAATTTCTCCACATGGGTGTACCAAGGAGAAATGTCGTTGTAGTCAATTGGCCACTCAATTCCGTAGCCATACCTTGCCGGAGCTTTAAATTCATAATCGCTCCAGCGTTGGCAGGCACGGCCCCAAATGAGTGATTTACCTCCGACTTGATAACCTCTAATCCAGTCGAATGGCTTCTTTTGCACATAAGGATGGTCGGCATCCTTAATAAAAAAGTGTGCAGTGTCTTCGCCAAAACCCGCAGCTTTGGTTATTAGCGGGTTTTGATCAATAAAAGCTTTTGTCATGCTACCGCGGTGCTCAAACTCCCACGGATTTTTCATTGCGGTTGGGTAGTCTTTAAGGTGCTCTACATTGCGACCACGCTCTAGCACAAGGGTTTTTAAACCCTTTTCGCAAAGCTCTTTGGCCGCCCAGCCACCCGAAATACCTGAACCAACAACAATTGCATCGAACGTATTTTCCATAGTGATTCTCTAAATCTTAAGCTTCAACAGCGTGTGGCACGTACTGCCCCTCAATTCCGCCTAACTTTCTTAAACTGCTGGTTCCGCAGGTAATGGCCATTTTAATGGCCTCTTCCAAAGGCTTGTTTCTAAGCCAAGACCATACAAAGCCAGCTCCAAAATTATCTCCAGCCCCAGTGGTATCTGCTATCTTTAGCCCCTTTGCCAATGCTTCAGGTACAGAAAAATCTCTGACTGTCTCTCCCTTGAAAACCCTTGCCCCATTGGCTCCGCGCTTCATTACCACCATGCCACAACGTGAACTAAGCCATCTTCCAGCTTCATCGCATGAGCTCATGCCCGAAATCTGAAGCGCCTCTTCTTCGTTCGGAATAAAGACATCAATATATGGTAAAAGTGGATGAACAGCACTCCAGTTTCCTTCAGGTGCCCAGTTAGTATCGAGTGAAACAGATACACCTTTTAGCTCTAGTTCGCTTAACAAAGGTACCCACATGCTGTGTAATTGATCGAGCAGAAAGTAGCTAGAAATATGCACGTGATCGGTTTTTTCGAAAATTCCGCAGGCCTTAATTTGTTCTTCACTCACTTCGCCCAGCGTACCCTTATAAGTAAGCATGGCGCGGTCATCCTCGTATGCTAAGTTTAAACCAAGGGCGGTTTTTACATTTTCGCTGGTAAACAGAAAGTCAGTCGACATGCCAATCTCCTCAATCTTTTGGGTTAGCATGCTGCCAAAATCATCTTCGCCAACAATACCAAACATGGCTGCGTTGCCACCTAGTTTATTGTATTGAGCAGCAAAAATGGATCCCGACCCTCCAATGTCTGTTTGGTAATCGTTCACATACTGTTCCACTTGGCCGTAAATAGGCTTTACATCTCCGGCCACCAACAAATCCATGCAGAGGTCTGCAATAACAGCTACTTCGTATTTCATTTTTTAAGCGGAATTAGGCTAACTTCTTTAAAGTAAATTACATCATCGCCACCGTGGTTTTGTAAACCAATGTAGCCTTGCGCTGGCCTTGGTCCACGGTCTGGTTCATAGTCGAGTTTTTTCTCTGGAACAGGGTCACCCTCAGTAAAATCAGTAACCAATACGTCATTTACTTTTACAATTGTTCTTGTTCCATCGAGCGTAATCTCCATAGTATTCCATTCACCAGGAATTCCTGGAGCGGCTTTCGCCTTCGTTAAAGAATAAAGCACACCTGTTTTGTGAAATTCGTCTTCCCTATCGTCAATTTGTACTTCGTAACCACGGTTTACGGGCATCCAAGCCTCGGTTGGTTGCTCAGGAATTCTAATAAAAACACCAGCGTTATTTTGATCGGCACCTTTATAAACCACTCTAATGGTAACATCGCCCAGCTTTTCAGGTGTGTAATAAAGCAGCCCCATGCCCCCTTGGGTTTTCAACAATCCATTCTCAATTGTAAAGCTACCATCACCTACATGTTCCCAGTTGGTTAGGTCTTTTCCGTTGAATATTTCTTGCCTTTTTTCTGTTTGGCAAGCACAAAAAATTGTAGCCACCGTTAGCAGTAATAAGTTTAATCGAAGGGTTTTAGCGTATTTCATATTCCAATATCCACTAAATTGCAACCACTCTTTATGTAAATTCTTTCACAAAACTTGTAAGATTTGACATGAGCAAAATTGAAGAACAAAATCTAAAGCGCTTTTACTTTGAGCTGAATGAGCAGAAGCCAGTTGAACTGCTGGTGAATAATCATTTGAGCGAATCGGACTATTGGTTCGATATGCACTATGAGCTTGAGATTGGGCTTTTGATGCGTGGCCGTATGAAGCGGGAGTATTTGGGCCACGAAACGATTTTGCACCCAGGACAAGTTTGGTTTTGCAGCATGTGGGAACCACACGGTTTTGAGCTTTTGGAGATTCCTTGTGAGGTGGTTGTATTTGTAATTGATCCTCAATTTTTAGCAAAAAACAACCTATTGAATATTGATATGCTTGCTCCTTTTATGGTCTCGCCAGAAAAGCGACCGCAGTTTAGTGGGGCGGAGAAAGACAAAGCGCTGCAATTGGGAGAATCTGCTAAAACCATACTTAAGGATAGTGAACGCACCACCGAATGGGCTAAGCTACAAGTGCTGCAATTGCTATTAATGCTGAACGAGCAATGGCGCACCTTGCCAAATGAAGACCAAAAGTTTACCAAGCACCTTTCTATACACAGTGCCTTGCAGCTGGTTTTTAACGAAAAAAGGCTCATTACCACTGAAGAAGCCGCACAAACCTGTGGTTTGTCTGCATCATCATTCAGGCAAAGGTTTAAAGATTTGATGGGCACAAGCTTTTCTGATTTCGCCTTGCAGTACCGAGTGCGTGGCGCTGCTGCCGACCTAAAACACTCTGATCAAACGCAAGAAGCCGTAGCCATGAACTGGGGCTTTACCGATGCCAGTCACCTGCATAAGTACCTAAAAAGGTAGCACTGTATAAAAAAGGCATCCCCTCCTTCTCACTAGGGATGCCCTTGAAAACCTGAACTAGCAGGTGCTAGTTAACTCCGATTGCACTTTTTTGGCGTTAACTAATTTCTTTTATTCCGCAGGAAAAACATACGTACCTACAGCTCCTGCTTTCAAAGCAGTTTTTATATTTCCGACTCCCGAACTAATTGCGAAGCCTTGTTCTTTGTCTGTATCGTTCAGCACAATGGTCACCAAATCCCCGTTTGGTGCTTTGAAAGCTACGTTTGGCAAACCACCTACTTCATTAGAGCCAACTCTTACTGCGCCTGGTCTTACATATTTAGAAGCATGCGCAATGATATAATATGCAGGGTTACGGATCACTTTGTCTCCATCAATGGTAATAGCGCCCAAGCAACGGTCGCAGCCACCACGGTCGGTATGTGGGTTCTGCTCTGGGTCTGCTGCAAGGTTCCACTCTAGCACCGTTTTGCACCAATTACGCGTAGCACCAATAATTAACTCACGCGTATGCCATTGCAGGTTTTCCGGAAAATTACCCGGTGCACCTACCCATTGCTCCGTAAAGTAAAGGTTCTTGTCAGGGTGTGCTTCATGCACTTCTGAGAGCGCTTCAATTTCACCACCGTATAAATGAAAGGCAGAACCATCAATGTACTTCTTTGCTTCAGGGTCATTCAAAATGGTGATTGGATAATCAGGCCTATCAGCATTATGGTCGTAAATAATAATCTTGGTTTGAAGACTGGCATTTTCAAAAGCTGGCCCTAAATGGTTTTTCACAAAGACTGCTTGATCTTCGGCTAGCATTAGCAAACTCGGGTTGTTGCCGGGGTGCAAGGGCTCATTCTGTACAGTAAGCGCATCAATTGTGATACCCTCTGCAGCCATCCCTTGAACATATTTCACTAAATAATTAGCATAGGCATTGTAATACTCAGGTAACAAGCTTCCTCCGCGGGTGTCATTATTGTCCTTCATCCATTTTGGTGGAGACCATGGAGAACCCATAATTTTAATATCAGGGTTGATAGTCAAAATTTCCTTTAGAACAGGAATCAAATATCTTCTGTCATAGTCCAAGGAAAAGTGTTCCAACTCGGGATCAACTTCACCTTCTGCCAAGTCATTGTAGGAAAATGGCTTTTCATCAAGGTCGGAAGCGCCAACACTTAAACGGATGTAGCTCACGCCAATACTTCCTTCCCCAGTTCCGAACAATTCATTCAAAACCTTAGTACGTGCCGCTGCCGACATGTTATTTAGGTGAAAGGCGCTGCCTCCCGTAAGGGTATAGCCAAACCCATCAATTTGCTGAAACTGCGTTTGTTCATCAATTTCAATTACAGGAACACCGCTCACTTGTTTGGAAGAAACCTTGAGCGCACCTTCTGTTAATAGCTGCGTGGCATCGGCAGTAGTTACCATAGACTTTGCCTGCTGCTGAGGCATTTGGCAGCTCACCATAGCAACCGAAAGGCACAAAGCCAGACAGCCTTTCATAAGAAAGGAAATATTCAATTCAGGGTATTTCATTCTATTCGTCTCTAGTTAATTTATGAGTAGCTTTTTGTAGGTGAGTTTGTTGGCATCTTCAAAAATAAGAATGTAAAGGCCAGACGAAAGTGGCTCATTTACCTCCATTTTTTCAATGCCCTTTTGCGGTGTTATCTGCTTTTGTTTTTGGCCATTTTGGCTTTGAATAAAAATAGTGCTCGGTCGAAAACCAGCAGCAAATTCAATGGTAAATTTACCCTCAGTTGGGTTTGGGTAAAGATTAACTGGTGCTTCTTCCAGTTGCTTTTCGATTGACGTTGGCTCTGTTTCTGATACAAATTCCAACTCAAACCAATTAATGTTGAATAGCGAAGCGGTAGCTTGTAGCCTTAATGTCTGCAAACCTTTTTCCAAGTAAGCCAAAGCCCCTTGCTCCGTTACCCAATTTTGCCATGCGCCTGTGGCTCCAAACTGCACTTGCGATAGCAACTGCGCAGAACCAGAAGCCAATACTTTTCTTAAAGCCAAGCTTCCGCCATTCGATTCGGACGAAACGCGAAAGCTTACATCATAATAACCTGCCTGTTGCACATCAACCATAAAATCTAAATAGTCACCATTATCTGTATGGCCTACGTTAGATCCGCCTCCTGCATCTTGTGTTTGCTCTACCTCAAAACCACTATTGTTAATGAAGTCTTCAGCTTCAATTCTTCCAGGAACCATATGAGGAATCACACCTCCTTCAAGCACAATTTTGATCTCTTCATTATCGAAAGCAGCCAACGGCACACCGTTTTTACTAACCACACCTGTGCCATTATAACTCAAGAATATTTCATCGTTGTAGCGCAGCTCGGTGTCGGCCTCCAATTCAATTGTTCTATCAGAGACTTCAGAAATAACTGCGCTAGTAATGGAAACAGCCTCACCATTTACGGTGAGACTAAATCCATGATCGCTATGAATAGTTTCGAATGGCTGGTTAAAGACCAGCTCTATCTTTTTTTTTTCGTTAGTGCCCTTTTTATCAATCAATACAGGTGCACTATTGCTCTGAGTTGGGCCATTCAATTGCATGTAATTGATGTTGAAACCGGCCTTATCAATGTAGACCTGCATCACATTTTTACCCGCTTTTAGGTAAACATCTTCCACAGTGGTAGACTGCCAGTTGTTATAGCCACCAGTATTTGGTAGTTCTATGGTTGCCGCGGCTTTTACATCATTTATTGAAACGTTCACCTGACCACCGCCACCGGCAGTTCTTAGCGTCAAATCGTAGTTGCCTTCTTCTTCAACCTGCACAGTATATTTTAACCACTCTGTATCTTCTGTCCAGCCGATGGTGTAGCCATTTGTAACACCTTCATCAGTACTGGCCTGAATATCTACACCGTCATTTCTGTATTGGCCGCCTGTATTCCAAGCAGCTCCACCAGCATCGCCTGTGGTGTTTGACGATACAATATCGAAGTAAGCAAACTGATTTTTACCCAAATCGTAGTCTACGGCAAAAATCACGTTGTCCTCATTTGGAACAACCGTATGCTGCTTAAAAGGAATGATCTCATCGGTATGTGGTTGACGAATTTTGGCATCTACCACGTCTGGATGGTAAACATTGTTTTCCAGCTTCAAGTCTTCCGTCATTTGCATAAGGGCGTCATAAGCCTCATCTGCTGAAGGCTTTGCACCGTTGCCATGCCAGTAATCCAAAATAGCCTGATAACCATCGTTTCGTTTGATTTGGAGCGGATTGTTACCACCCAGCTTCTTCAAAGGCCACCAAGACCAACCAAAGCTGTTCGTTTCAAAAAGGTTGATCGCGTTGGTAAACCAAGTGTTCGAATTCTCACCCGTTTCACCTAACCAAATAGGCACATTGCGACTGCTGCGCATATCTAACATACCCTGAATCGCTCCTTGGGTATTTGGGTTCCAGTATTTGTGGTAGCTTATTACAATGTTATCGTCCCAAAGGCTTGGCAACCCATTGTAATTGTTCCCCCAGCAGTTCCCTTCAATCACAATAATGTGATTCTGATCTACCTCTCTAATGGCCGCTGTAACCTCCTTCTGTAAGTTCCAAAGAGGTGTATTCGCACTTTCAGCACATCCGTTAAGGTCGCTTGCATGGTTCTGAAAACCCCAGTTTGGTTCGTTAATAATATCGTATGCGGCAATGTGTGTTTCATCTTTGTAACGTTCCGCCAGCTTTCGCCATAGGGCGACCATCTTTTCTTTGTTCGCCTCACTTTCCCATAGCGAAGGCTTGTCCTTGTCGTAGTCACTAATGTCCGCGTTCTCTCCTTGTCCGCCAGGCGCAGCGTGTAGATCAAGAATTAGGTAAATATCATTTGCCTTACACCACTCTAAAAGTGCATCGGTCATTTCAAACCCTTTGTCAATCCAGGTAATTTCACCTTCAACAGGTTCGTCTTCAATAGGCGGGGTAAAAAGTTTGTAGTGCATTGGAAGGCGCACCATATTATAACCCCACGAAGCCATGGAGTCAATGTCTACTTTTCTCACATGATTGGCCAACCATGCATTGTAGAATGTTTCGGTTCTTTCAGCACCAATAAGTGCTGTTATTTTTTCTTCAATTTCGTGTTGAGGGCCGCCAGTTCCTAGCATATACCCTTCTTGGAGCATCCAGCCACCAAGGCCAATTCCTCTCCAGATAATTTCATTGTTGTTTTCATCTACTATTTTCTGACCGTCAGTTTTTAGAAAACCCTGAGCGATTGAGTTGATTGGAAGTAATATCAGACAAGCGATGAAGGCTAGACCTGTTGTAAGTCCGTTTTTCATTAGAAGTAAGGTTAGTTTGGGTAGGAAATTAAGGGGCGAACAAAGGCTGCCCGCCCCTCACTCTATAATGATGAACTTATTCTGTTCCTCTTAATTCAACGTTATCGATGGAAATACCACCAACACCAAGATCGGCACCGCCAATCTTCATAACTAGGTAAACAGTACCCGATTGGTCAAAAGTAATTTCACCGTTTTGGCCAACTAAATCGCCAGAGCAACCTATTTGTGCAAGGTTACCGCTAAACGGTGCGTTACCGCAGCCATTCCAAGTATTCAAGCCAATTTTATTGCCGCCATCAGAGTAGTCGTTACCGTCAGATGGTGCAAAGCTTCCAAAGAAAGTTTCCAACCAAACGTCAGTAGCTCCATTTCCGGCTACGCTAGCTCCAAACTTGTAAGTTTTACCAGCTTCAACATCAATTGCTTGATAGAGGCCAGCATGGCCCCAGCCACCACCAGAAGCAACCATTTTACCATCTGTCAAGTCGATGTTAACTCCACCTGAGATGGTGAAAACAGTCCAATGGTCGAGCGCGTCTTCGCCCATTTTGCTTCCGGCAACTAGGTTTCCAGCTACTGGGTCTGGGGTGTCTACTACTATTTGCTGTACAGCAGCAGTATCTACACCGCCAGCCGTTACAGCTACTAATGATATATCGTAAGTTCCTACGTCTGGCAAGAACAAGGTTTGTTGCGCCTCGCCTTTCGAATAACCATCGCCAACGTTCCAATAGCTACCAAAAGCACCTGTAGTAGTATTGGTAACTACGTAGCGGTTGTTTTGAGTAGCAGGCTCTATGGAAAAAGAAGCCTCAGGAGCTGGTGCCAGGTCTAGGTCTGAACTCTCTGGGGTACATGCACTGAATAACAGTGCACTTAACCCAGCAAATAGAAAAGAGTATGTTTTTAAATTCTTCATTTTCTTACTGTTAAAAAGTTTACAGATTAATACGCTGGGTCTTGAACCAGTTTAGTATTCGTAAGCTCCAATAATGGAATAGGAAGTCTGTCGTGCTTACCTGCTACAAAGCCTTTATCGGCCAATTCGGAAGCAGCCATGCCAGTTCTTACAAGGTCGAACCAACGGTGGCCTTCACCAGCAAGCTCCAGTCTTCTCTCTTGCATAATGTTTTCAACAGTTGCAGGTACAGAAGTTAAACCTGCACGTGTACGAACAGCATCAAGTAATGCTTGTGCACGAGAGGCGTTTCCACCACTTCTTACCAAAGCCTCAGCCTCTAACAAGTAGGTATCTGCCAAACGAATCTCGTACTCGTTTTGGTAGAAGTTCAACTCGTAGTTACCACCACCGGTAGAAACATCCGATTGCTTACCAGCCACTTTGGCTAAGAAGAAGCCTGTGTTTTGGTAACCAGGAGTATAGCTAAGTGTACCAGCTTGCGCCAAACTATCAATGTTTGAAATAGTAGCAGGGTAACGCTTGTCTTCTATTCTATCATACTGATCTACCAAGTCTTGCGTAACAGGAAGGAAACTCCAACCAGAAACATAGTCTGGTGCTTGACCAGGAACCAACACGTTGTAATCACGTGGTGCAGTCATAATATTCAGAATGTTACCTTCGGTACAACCGATACAGTCCCAAACACCGTTTGACTTAGAAGTATGAGACACTTCCATGATGCTCTCAGTATTGTACTTGTTAGATGTATCCCAAAGCTCAGCAAAGTTGTCAAGCAATTCGTAACCATACTGGCTAGTACCACCTGGTGTTCCGTTTACCGCGGCAAACTCTTGTGCTGCTTCAGCATACTTTTCTCTCCATAAATACACTTTACCCAACAATGCGTGACCTGCACCTTGTGTAGCCCTACCTGCTTCGGTAGATCTTGGTACAGAAGTTGGCAAACCTGGAATTGCTGCCAATAAATCGGCCTCAATTTGATCGTAAACCTGATCAGCAGGTACTTGCTCTACGTTGTACATATTGTCAGGGTCAATTGGCTCTGTCAACAAAGGAATCTCATAGAAGAATCTGATAAGATCGAAGTAGTAGAATGCTCTCAAAAACTTCAACTCTGCAGTATACCTAGCCTTTACATTGTCATCCATGTCTATTTCAGGCAGCTTAAGCAACAAAGTGTTTACACGGAAAATACCAGAGAAACCTTTGCTCCAAAGCGAGCCCTGCGGGCCAGTTGCAGCATCGAGTGTGTAGTTAGAGAACACCTGAGCGTTGGTAATATCTTGTGCATTACCACCACCTGCGTAAAAATCGTCCGAACCAGCATTGGTAGAGAAAAGCTTGGTGATGTAATCACCGCTACTCCATCCAATTGGGTCGTATGCTGCTACAAGACCGTTGTAAGCCTCTTCAGCATTTTTGTAGTAGTTGTCTTCAAGGCTACGACCTTTTGGTTCTACCTCAAGAAACTCATCGCTACATGCTGTGAAGAATACACAAGCAGCAACAAGAAGTGACCAATATTTTAATCTATTTTTCATGTCTTATTTCTTCTTAAAATGTAACATTTACACCTAGCATGAATGATCTAGCTTGTGGATAAATACCACGGTCGATGCTCATTACACCACCACCAATTTCAGGATCGTAACCAGTGTATTTAGTGAAAGTCACAAGGTTTTCAGCCATTACATAAACACGTGCTTGCTTCATACCCACTTTAGATGAAATTGAGTTTGGCAATGTGTAACCTACCTGAAGGTTTTTAATTCTGAAGTAGTCACCATCTTCTAAGTAGAAGCTTGACGGACGGCTAAAGTTCTGATTAGGATCGTTGTCAGAAAGTCTTGGGTAAGTGTTAGAAGTACCCTCGCCAGTCCAACGACCTAAAGCAGCGTTTTGGTAGTTTGCGTTCGAAAGGTCAAGTCTTCTCAAACCTTGGAAGATTTCGTTACCCGCAACACCTTGCGCGAACAATGTAAAGTCCCAAGCCTTGTAGTTGGCCTTCAAAGTAATACCGTAAGACCAATCAGGAATTGGGCTACCGATAAAGTCCCTGTCTTGCTCGTTGATCTGACCATCGTCATCAAGATCAGCCCAAATAAAGTCACCTGGTTGTGCATTTGGCTGAATCACGGTACCGTCAGTACTAGTATGCGCTTGTACATCGGCAGCATTTTGGAAGATACCCAAGATTTTGTAGCCGTAGAATGCGTTGATTGGTTGGCCAACAGCAGTTCTGGTAATTGGAGCACTACTTGCTTGGAAGCCAACACCACCATCAAGGTACTCAACACCATCACCTAGGAAAGTAACTTCATTCTTTAAGTAAGAAACGTTACCATTTACACCGAACTGGAAGTCACCAATTTCTTTTTGGTAGCCTAATTCAAATTCGAAACCATCGTTTTTCACATCGCCAACGTTGGCAGCAGGGTTACCAATAGCTCCTACATAACCTGGGATTCTTGGGTTCTGAAGAATACCAGAGGTTACTTTGTTGTAGTATTCAAAAGTCACTCTGAAGTCCTCAAATACGTTCGCTTCGAAACCAATGTTAGTTTGTGCAGTTTCCTCCCACTTCAAAGCAGGGTTTGCTGGTGCATCTGGGCTATAACCAATAGTAAACTGATCGTTACCGAAAGTATAGTTACGGCCACCACCAATAGTAGAAATGTAGGCGAAGTCACCAATGTTATCGTTACCAACAACACCGTAACTACCTCTTAGCTTCAAGAAGTTGATCACATTGTTTTCTGGCCAGAATTCTTCACCAGAAACTACCCAACCTGCAGAGAAAGAAGGGAAAACACCATACTTATTATTGGCACCGAAACGGCTTGAACCGTCACGTCTGATTACACCAGAGAACATGTACTTCTCATCGAAGTTGTAGTTCACTCTTGCGAAAAGTGAGCTTACTTTGTGCTCAGCACTTTCATAACCACCTGGGTTGGTCGACTCTACTGGTACATTGAAGTTCAATGAAGCATCATCGAAATTATCTACCGGAATATCATAAACTGTTAGGTTAACACCTTTTGAGAAGTTGTCTCTATAAGCACCTTGACCTAGCAACACGCTTACATTGTGCTTACCAAACATTTTCGTGTATGAGATAGTGTTCTCAAGGTTCCAGTCCATTCTTTGGTTAGTACCTCTGTTAAATGCAGTCTGGTTTGTGTAAGTAGAAGCATTCAAATAATACACTGGGTTGAACCACTCGTCTCCCCAGAAAGCGAGCTTAGTACCAATTGTAGTACGAAGTTTAAGACCTTCAATCGGCTCAGCTTCTAAGAATGCATTACCAACGATATTGTCAGCACTACCGTAGTTACCCAATCTAGTTTGGATGTAGGCAAGTGGGTTACTCATTTCGTTACCCACGTACTGAGAGATACCGTAGAATCTGCCATCAGGAGATTTAACTGCACCTACAGAATCAACACTGAAAGGATACTGGCTCAAACGGTTAGGGTCCGTTTCGTAAATTGGAGTAATCGGGTCAAGGTTGATTGCAGAACTTAAAGGGCCACCAAACTCAGAGTTGGTGTTTCCTAGTCCTACACTTCTATCTTTAGAATAACCTAAGTTTTCACCGAAGGTCAACCAAGGAGCAAGCTTGTGAGTAGAGTTGATACGTACGTTGTAACGTTCGTACTCCGAAATATCAGTGGCAACAATACCTTCTTGCTGTAAGTAACCGAATGATAGGTAGAAAGTAGAAACATCGTTTCCACCGCTTACGCTCACCTCATGGCTTTGTCTTCTTGCATTATCATTGAAGATCACATCTTGCCAATCAGTTCCTTCACCAAGCGCAGCAGGATTTTCGAAGATCACACCATTACCAGCAGCTAATGAAGATTCGTTTCTTAGTGTAGCATATTGCTCAGCATTTAAAAGGTCTAACTTTCTTGCTGGCGCAGACGTACCAAAGTATCCGTTATAGTTAACAGACATTGAACCTCTTTTACCACTTTTGGTAGTAACCAAAATTACACCTGCAGCAGCACGAGCACCATAAATTGCTTGTGAAGCAGCATCTTTCAATACTTCAATCGACTCAATGTCTGACTGGTTTAGGTAACCAATACCACCATTGTCTACTACTACTCCATCAACCACCCAAAGCGGATCGTTATTGTTCAAAGTAGTAATACCACGCACACGGATGGTAGCACCAGAACCAGGCTGACCAGAGTTGGTAGCAATGGTAACACCGGATGTACGCCCTTGTAGCGCTTGGCCCACATTGTTAATTGGTAACGTTTCCAGGTCTTCAGATGA
This sequence comes from Roseivirga pacifica, assembly GCF_900111145.1. Taxonomy (GTDB): domain Bacteria; phylum Bacteroidota; class Bacteroidia; order Cytophagales; family Cyclobacteriaceae; genus Roseivirga; species Roseivirga pacifica. Next base: position 232,644 of record NZ_FOIR01000002.1, on the reverse strand, counting down.
AACACTAGAAATTGCACCAGTAACCACTTTCTTTTTCTGTACACCGTATCCAACTACTACTACTTCGTCTAGTACGGCAACATCAGGCTCTAAAAAAACTTGTAAGTCAGTTCTTGAACCCAAAACATACTCCTTTGTTACATAGCCAACAAAAGAGAAAACAAGTGTGTCTGTTGGTGAAGCGTTTAGCATGAATGAACCATCGGCATCACTAATATCTCCGGCCGAAGTATTCTTAATGCGAATACTTACCGCAGGTAGTGGCTCCGATGTTTCAGCATCTAGCACCTTACCAGTTACAGACCTAGTTTGTGCCGAAGCCCATGTGGCCACCAGCATCAAACCGATCAACAGGTAATTCTTAACTCTCATATTATATAGGTTTTAGCTTTTAAAGTTTTCCGGCAACCAACTGCAACATGCTATCGATTGCAGGAAATGTTAAAAAATCATAACGCAAACTATTTAATGGCTTAACACATCAGCATTTTGACATTACACTTCGAATACACCATGATTATTCACACCACTCGCCAACCACTCGTCAAACTTTATAGCTTTTTGGTTATCAATAACTTGCAAGGATTCAATTTTTCTATCAGCTTTGTTAAATGTGATGAGCGGAAGTGTCAAACGTTTGCAAAACCTTGCCTATTTCGCCTCTTCATATGCCGATAAAACCTAAAATGATGAAACGCGCCCCTCAGTTAAGCCTAGTTTTACTATGGTTTACCTCACTGCATACTTTGGTTTTTGCACAAACCAACACTTCAGAAACACCCTTTTCTTCTATTAAGGGCTTACCGGGAATTATACATTACAACAGAGAATCGTTTAATGCAGACCCTCAATTTTGGACTGTAACAGAGGATCAAGCCGGCATTACGTACTTTGGCAACAATGATGGCGTACTTATTTATGATGGCGAAGAATGGCATCAAATCACATTACCCAACAGTTCATCGGTCAGAAGCTTGACCATCGACTCATTGGGAAACGTATATGCTGGAGGTTTTAACGAATTCGGCCTAGTGAAAAAGGATGAAACAGGCCAGTACTATTACGAATCGAGTTTAGATTCTCTGAGACTTTACGGACTAGATGTAGGTAATCTCTGGCAAGCCACAATCATCGGTAACAAATTGATTTACAGAAGCTTTAATGAGCTTGTAGTAGTAGAAAACAATAAAGCAACAAGGCTCCCCTCTCCTAGTGCCTTTATTTACGCATACGTTTATAACAACCAGTACCTAGTTCAAGATCAACATAGTGGAATACAAAGGCTCAATTTAGAGACCATGACTTTTGAACAAGAGTTTTCGAATGCGCAGTTTCGATATGAAGAGATCATTTCTATGCTCCCTACAAGCCAACCAGACGAACTCTTAGCAACTTCAAAAACAGGAACTCTTTTTCGTGTGAATATGAAAAAGAAAACTGTCAAAATCTTAAGAGAGTTGTTTGAGGAGAAAGAGATCAATCAGATTATTTCAACCACACAAGTAAGCCAAAACCTTTACTATTTAGGCACATTAAGTTCTGGGATTATTGCCGTTAACCAAGATGGGGCAACCGTGCAAGGAGGCCACAACTTTGACGAGCTACAGGACAACAGTGTACTCAACCTTTATAAAAACCAGCACGGCAATGTGTGGGCACTACTAAACAATGGTTTGGACCTGATCACACACTCCTCTCCTGTTACCACCATTTTTAAGGATGCCTCTATATATGATGTACTTATTCAGGGTAACGACATTTATCTGGCCACCAACCAAGGCGTGTTTTACACTTCTACTCTAAACACAAGCAATCAATCATTTACCAAGGTAAAAGGATTGGAGGGACAAGCATGGACCTTGCAAGTGCTTAAGGGAGATATTCTGGTTGGAATGGACAAAGGGCTTTTTCAGGTGAATAAACTTGAGAGTAAGCGCATTGGGAACACTGGCGGAATTTGGAAAGTAATACCGATTAAGTCGAACCCAGACTTATTCATTGTCTCCTATTACAGCGGTATGCAACTATTGGCAAAGGAGAACGGTGAGTGGAAAATTCTAAGGCACATACAAGGTTTTGACGAATCTACCCGTGACATTCTAGAAACAGACACCCCTGGTACTTTCTGGGTATGCCATGGCTACAGAGGTGTTTTTAGGCTCATGATCGACAAAGAGTTTACACGAGTAACTTCTTTGGAGCATTTCACCACACAGAATGGCTTCAAAAGCCCATATAACATTAATGTGTTCGAATGGCAGGGAGAAGAAGTATTCACCTCAAACGATGGTGTGTTTTCTTACAATGCAAAGAACAATCTTTTTGAGCCTTTTAAACCACTCAATGCCCTACTCGATTCTACTGTAAACACAAGAACATTGTTAGAGTATGAAGGTAAAACTTGGTTCGTGCAAGACGATGAAATTGGCTATTTCGAAACGAATGCTAAAAACCCGAAATTGGAAAAAGGTATCTTTCTTCAATTCAAAGGCACACTAAACAAGGGCATGGAATGCATAATTCCACTCAACAACAACCAAGTGCTGATTGGCTCCAAAACTGGGCTTTACCTTGTTGACCTTACCTATTCCAATAACCGAAAGGCTGCTTCCACAATCATCACTGGGATTAATTACACTAGTAAGGAAGATCAAGGATGGCTGCCCATTAGCAATTCAACAAGCCTAACATTACCCAATGGAACCAGTTCCTTGAGGTTCAATTTTGCCTCTCCCGGAATTGAAGGAGAAACGGACATACAGTATGCCTATAAACTTGTAAATGCAGATAAAGAATGGTCTGACTGGCAACTCACGCCTTTTAAAGAGTACTCTCACCTAAGACCTGGTCGCTACGAGTTTGAAGTAAAAAGCCGTAGTTTATTAGGTACCGAAGGACAAACCGCCAGCATTGTATTCCAAATTCTTCCACTTTGGTACCAGACTATATGGGCTGTGATTGGCTACATACTGGCCGCCATTTTGGTAATCGTTTTTCTCATAAGAATGGTAAAAAAACGTATTGCCCTAGAAAACATAAAAGCCCTAGAAACAGAACAAAAGGCCAAAAAACTGCTAGAATTAGAGCTAGAGCAGTTTAAGTTAAAAGCGGAAAAAGAAAAAATAAGTCAAGACAAACAGCTGCTTGAAGAAGACGTTCTTTACAAGAGTAAAGAACTAGCCAATTACACCATGTTATTGGTTAAAAAGAAAGAAATCTTCAGCGAAATTCAAGAAGACATTAAAGACGTAAGACGAATGGTCCGCAATGAAATGTCTCGCAGAAAGCTGCAAAAGATGTTTACTAAGCTAAATCAACACGCTATTGATGAAGAGTACCTGCAGGTTTTTGAAACCAACTTTGAAAAGGTACACCATCAATTCTTCGATGTGCTTAAGAAAAGATTCCCGGAATTGTCGCAGCGAGAGCTCAGGTTATGTGCGTTTATTAAAATGAACCTGAGTAATAAAGAAATCTCCCCGCTTTTGAATATCTCTGTGCGAGGAGTTGAAACTGCCCGCTATCGTATTAGAAAAAAGCTGAACATGGAACATGATCTGAACCTAAATCAGTTTTTGGAAAACATAGGCTCAGAACATACATCCGAGGTCAGCCAATCATAAAACAAGCGGGCTCAATTTTAAACCTTAGTAACTTCAATAGCATTCATGCCTTTTGGTCCTTTCTCGAGTGAGAACCTAACTCTGTCACCTTCTTGAATTGGCTCTTTCAAACCATTTACGTGAACAAAGAAACGATCTTGTGAACCGTCCTGATTGATGAAACCATAGCCTTTAGAATCATTGAAGAACGCCACACGGCCTCTTCTTTCGGTTGATAGATCTTCCTCTTCTTGTTTCGGAACACCTATTTCTATGCTAGAGGCTTTTACCTCTTTTTTCTTCTGAGTTGGATCCGGAGGAGTGTCAGTAATGTTTCCAAACTCATCAACATAGGCCATCATGTTCTCCAAAGTACCATCCGTGGCATTGGCTTTTCTTTCCTCCTTTTTGAGTTGCTTCTCTTTACGTTTCTGTAATTTCTTCTTCTCTTTTTCTTTTTTACTGAATGTCTGTTGCGATTTCGCCATGCAAAAGCTTTAAGGGTTAATAATGTAATGGCAAAGCCTTAAAAGAAGAGGTCGTTCAGTGCGCGAACGAATTAGTCTTAAAGATCGGACTCATTTCGGGAGAAACTCCCATTTAGAAGTTAGAGATGTCGTCTGGCCTTGCACTACAAAGGTATGGAAATCATCCCATATATAGAACCGATACCACTATATATTCTAAAATCAATAATTTCATAAAATTGCACTATTCTAATCAGGCAGCATTTACATATTCCTGCGTCTAACCGAGGCATTTTTAACTACGAAACACTGGCAATTGTAAAGTGAAGCACACTTATAAATCTAACTACGCTAGCTCAGAATTGACTAAATCGGCCTGTATAGAGCCAATTCATATGATTATTTAAGAATTTTTAGAAAAATATTTGCATTCACTTTTAAGCAACCTGCCACTACCATTCTGTAATTGACGTCCATAAATTATCAATCACCCAAAGCACCCCTAACGACAGCATCTGACATAAATTGTATTATATCCTTTTTTGTTTCAACTTACAGGAAAGAGATTCAATTAAAAAACATCAAAACTTCACCTAACACGAGTAACTATGAAAATTACAAAATCAAAACCTGCAGAGACACATGTTATGAGTACTATTTCGGCTGGCACAAAGTTTACTGGAAACCTAGACGCTAATGCTGCATTGAGAATTGACGGAGAGCTTGATGGTGACATTAATTCCACCAATAAGCTTGTTACAGGCGTTGATTCTTTGATTACAGGGACAGTTAAATCTGAGGAGATTTTAATTGGTGGCAAAATCAAAGGAATGGTTAATGCTACCAAGGTTATTCTTCAGTCAACTGGTTTTGTTGATGGTGACATCAAAGCAAAAGAAATCGTTATTGAAGCTGGCGGCATGTTCAACGGTGCTTGCGAAATGACACAGAGCACACCTACTATTGCGCTAAAGGCAAAACAGGCCTAATTCAATCACCTAAATAGGCTCATATGAAAAGGTTTGCTGCATTTGCCGTCCTCTTTTTCATCTTATCGTGCCATGCTATTCGCGCCCAAGTAGGAATAGGTAGTGAAGAGTTTGTACCTGATGAAAGCTCAATTCTAGAGCTTCGGTCTGACTCGAAAGGACTACTCATTCCAAGGCTTACGCGTGACCAGCGTGACAGAATGGACAACCCTTCTACTGGTTTGCTAATCTATCAAACCGACTTAGAATCAGGTTTCTACTTCTATAATGGTGAAAAGTGGGTTTCTATCTTGGCCTCTGACGGAACTATTGTACAAGATTACCAGTCGATTGCTTTCGACCCGGTAACCTATATGCTAACACTAGAAAACGGTGGTCAAGTTGATCTCTCCGTACTCCGGTTCGGAAGAAGTCTGGAGCAAACCGTAGACAATGGTGATGGCACCATAACCTTCAATTACAATGATGGCACCTCCTTTACAACAATAGACCTTCGCGGCAGCAAAGGGGATAAAGGGGACGATGGACTGGACGGAAGAACTATTCTTAGCGGCAATACTGATCCAAATTCAAGCGAGGGCTCAGAGGGTGATTTTTACATCAATACAGCAAGCAGCACCTTCTTTGGCCCTAAAACCAATACCGGTTGGGGCACAGGAACCTCCCTTAAAGGGGATCAAGGCCCTGCAGGTGTTAATGGTGCAGATGGCGCTGACGGAACAAACGGAACTGATGGTGCAGACGGAAAAGACGGCAACTCCTTCCTTAATGGAACTGGTGCTCCTGCAGCCACACTTGGTCAAGACGGGGACTTTTATATAGATACAAATGCAAATACCTATTACGGCCCTAAAACTGCTGGCGCTTGGGGAACCCCTACTTCACTTGTTGGGCCTTCTGGTGCCGATGGAGCAGATGGTGTTGACGGAACAAACGGAACTGATGGTTTAGACGGAAAAGACGGCAACTCCTTCCTTAATGGAACTGGTGTTCCTGCTGCTACACTCGGTCAAGACGGTGATTTCTATGTAGACACAAATGCAAATACCTATTACGGCCCAAAAACTGCTGGTACCTGGGGAGCTGCTACATCACTTGTTGGGCCTGCCGGTGCTGATGGTATTGACGGAATAAACGGAACTGATGGTGTTGATGGTAAAGACGGCAACTCCTTCCTCAATGGAACCGGTGCCCCTGCCGCTACACTCGGCCAAGATGGTGACTTCTATGTAGACACAAATGCAAATACCTACTACGGCCCTAAAACTGCTGGTGCCTGGGGAGCTGCTACATCACTTGTTGGGCCTGCCGGTGCTGATGGTATTGACGGAATAAACGGAACTGATGGTGTTGATGGTAAAGACGGCAACTCCTTCCTCAATGGAACCGGTGCCCCTGCCGCTACACTCGGCCAAGATGGTGACTTCTATGTAGACACAAATGCAAATACCTACTACGGCCCTAAAACTGCTGGTGCCTGGGGAGCTGCTACATCACTTGTTGGGCCTGCCGGTGCTGATGGTATTGACGGAATAAACGGAACTGATGGTGTTGATGGTAAAGACGGCAACTCCTTCCTTAATGGAACCGGTGCCCCTGCAGCTACACTCGGCCAAGACGGTGACTTTTATGTAGATACAAATGCAAACACCTACTACGGCCCAAAAACCGCTGGTGCCTGGGGAGCTCCTACATCACTTGTTGGGCCTGCCGGAGCAGATGGCGTTGACGGCACAAACGGAACTGACGGTGTAGATGGAAAAGATGGTAACTCTTTCCTAAACGGAGCTGGTGCCCCTGCGGCTACACTCGGTCAAGACGGTGATTTCTATGTAGATACAAACGCTAATACTTACTATGGCCCAAAAACCGCTGGTGCTTGGGGAACAGCTACTTCACTTGTTGGGCCTGCTGGTGCCGATGGAGCAGATGGCATTGACGGAACAAACGGAGTTGATGGAAAAGACGGCAACTCCTTCCTTAATGGAACCGGTGCCCCTGCAGCTACACTCGGCCAAGATGGTGATTTTTATGTAGACACAAACGCAAACACCTACTACGGCCCTAAAACTGCTGGCGCTTGGGGAACAGCTACTTCACTAGTTGGGCCTGCGGGTGCAGATGGAGCAGATGGCATTGACGGAACAAACGGGACTGATGGTGTAGATGGAAAAGACGGCAACTCCTTCCTTAATGGAACCGGTGCCCCTGCAGCTACACTCGGTCAAGACGGTGACTTTTATGTAGATACAAATGCAAATACCTACTACGGCCCTAAAAGTGCTGGCGCTTGGGGAGCCCCTACTTCACTAGTTGGGCCTGCGGGTGCAGATGGAGCAGATGGCATTGACGGAACAAACGGGACTGATGGTGTAGATGGAAAAGACGGCAACTCCTTCCTTAATGGAACCGGTGCCCCTGCAGCTACACTCGGTCAAGACGGTGACTTTTATGTAGATACAAATGCAAATACCTACTACGGCCCTAAAAGTGCTGGCGCTTGGGGAGCCCCTACTTCACTTGTTGGACCTGCTGGTGCAGATGGAGCAGATGGCATTGACGGAACAAGCGGAACTGACGGGGTAGATGGAATAAACGGAACTGATGGCGTTGACGGTAAGTCAATGCTAAATGGTACTGGTGCGCCTGCCAATACATTAGGCAACAATGGCGATTTCTACATCGACACAAATACCAATAACATTTACGGCCCTAAAACCGCAGGAACCTGGGGAGCTGCGACTTCATTAATAGGTCCGGCAGGTGCTGACGGCACTGATGGCGTTGACGGAATAGATGGAACAAACGGCACCGATGGTATAGACGGTAAGTCGATGCTAAATGGAACTGGTGCGCCTGCCGCCACACTAGGCATTGATGGCGATATTTATTTCGATACTGATGCAAATGCAATTTATGGCCCAAAAACAGCGGGTGCTTGGGGAGCAGCTACTTCGTTAGTAGGGCCAGCAGGCGCTGACGGTGCAAATGGAACAGACGGAATTGATGGAATTGATGGAATTGATGGATCAAGCATTCTCAGTGGAACAAGTAATCCTATTGCCGCAAACGGTACTGATGGCGATTTCTACATCAACACCAGTTCATTACAAATATTTGGTCCAAAAACGGGCGGAGCTTGGGGCACTGCTACCCCACTTCAGGGTAATGGTATACAGTCTACAATGGATAATCCCGATGGTTCCATCACCTTTACCTATACAGACGGAACCAGTTTTACCACACAGCCTGACGGTGACTTTAGTACAACTAATGAGCTAATTACAGGCATAGCCTTGGTCAATAAAACGCTGCAAATCAGGGAAGCTGGTATTACCAAAACAGTAGACCTAAGTCCTGTATCTACCACTTCTAAGCTTGTAGACACCGACTTGAACACGACCATAGATGTAGATGAAGGTGGATTTAATGATGATATTATTCGATTTACCGTTGGCGGAGCCGAGAAAATGAGGCTCACAGGAAGAACCCTCGAAGTACTTAACAACAGTAGCTCAATTAATATTGGCAAAGATGCAGGAATTAATGGAACGGGTGCAGGAAACATTCTATTGGGAGACGAAGCCGCATATGCCAATACCTCAGGGAATAACAACATAGCCATTGGCTATAGAGCGTTAAGGCAAAATAGTACGGGCAATGGAAATGTTGCCATTGGTTACTATGCAGGTTACAATGAAACAGGTAACAACAAACTCTATATAGAGAACTCAAACAATCCAAATCCTTTGATTTGGGGCGATTTCTCCACAGATGTTGTCAATGTAAACGGCAAACTGGGAATTGGCCTGCTTAACCCTGGCGGAATCACTAATGAGCTAGAAGTGAACGGCCATGCGACAGTAATAAGCCTTACAGAAACTTCAGACAAACGCTTTAAACAGAATATTGAGGTAATTACAAACCCAATTGATGCCATCAAGTTGATTAATGGTGTTAGATACGATTGGCGAATTGATGAATTTCCTAATAGAAGATTCAAAACGGGAAAGAACATCGGTTTTATCGCACAAGAGGTTCGAGCAGTATTCCCCGAACTAGTATCCGAAAGTTCTGACGGCTATTTATCTGTTTCTTACTCTGGATTGACCCCTATTTTAGTTGAAGCTGTAAAGGATCAGCAAGAAACTATTGAAAGTCAGGCACAAATTATTGACGAGCTTAAAACCATGCTCTTGGAGCTCAAAAAAGAGACTGAAAAACTAAGCGAGGAAGTTTCCAAACTAAAAGAAGCAAACGCAACTAAGGACAAGTAAATGAAGGGCTTTAGCATTGCCATATTGCTTTTAATCTGTAAGGCACAGTTAATTGCCCAAACCAACTTTATTGTTGCGGGCAACACTTACTTTGGCAGTACTGGCGATGTACATATTACTTCCGTTAACACGCATTTGCTTAACCAGGGGCAAGTAAAAATGAGCGCTGGCGCTGTTCATTTATCTGGCGACAAGGAATTAATGATTGGCGGTGTAGGCAGTACGCAATTTTTCAATCTTAGCCTCTCCAACACTAAAAAGAGCTACTATTTGGAGAATGACCTTAAGGTTGAAAGCATACTAGAAATGCGAAACGGAGCCTTCGACCTAGACAATTTCAACCTGTATTTGGGAGAAGCCGAAGGAAGAATAACTGGTGAAACAGAAATGGCCTACATAACAGCAACCGGACAGGGTGAGATTGTGAAACCCGTAATGCTAACAAACCCGAATGAGCTGGATGCCGGAAACCTCGGGTTGACTCTCACTGCCAATCACAACTTTGGTTATACCGAAATTAGAAGAGGCCATGACAGACAACAACTACCTGCAAGCGAAAGCATCGGCCGGTATTACTACATGGTTCCAGAGTCTTTTCCAGATACGGAGGTTACAGTAGGTGTAGATTTCTTGCTGCGCGAATGGTACGGCCCTGCAGACCAACAATTTCAGATTTGGACCAAAGACACCAATTTTTGGGAAGCATTAAATATTCAGAATGAGAAATACAATCCAGGTAGCCATTATTCCCTAAGCAGTACTGCGAACAATCAGTTTATTTGGGTAACTGTTGGTGCCGAAGAACCATTTGAAGAAACGCTTGATGAAGTCCCTACCGCATTTACCCCTAATGGCGATGGCAAAAACGATACGTTCGTAATCCCATGGATTTATAAATACCCAACAGCCATTGTCATGATCTTTAACCGTTGGGGAGATAAAATTTACACCACAAACGATTATGCTAACAACGCTTGGGATGGCACATTCAAGGGCAAGGTATTAACACCTAACTCCTTTTACTATACCGTTTCTTTCCCCGACAAAAACAAAGGCTCACTTAAAGGGAATATCTCAATTGTAAAATGAGGCGCCTAAAATCCATATGGCCCCTATTGTTTGTTTTAATCCTGACCATGCCACGTTTGCAAGCACAACAACTTGCACAGTACAGTCAGTATTTAAACAATTATTACCTCATTAATTCGGCAGCCACTGATATTCAGAATAATGTAAAAATGCATTTGGGCTATCGTGGACAATGGTCGGGTTTCCAAAATAGTCCTCAAACCATTTACCTATCGGCATATGCCCCACTAAACAAGCCGAACGATTCGCAATACATGCAATCGGCTATGCGCCTTAGCGATAGGGTCGACTCCACAGCTTTAACCAATAAGTTTCAAACGGTAGGCAATCACCTTATTGGCACTACCATTACCTCCGATAACCTAGGGCTTTTTAACAAAACCACATTTCATGTAGCCTATACTTACCACCTGACTCTAACCAGAAAGCTGAGGTTAGCGGCTTCTCCAAAAGTTGGCTTTGTAAACTTAAATCTAGCCGATGACTTGAGAGTGTTAGAGGATAACGATCAGCCTTTTGAATCATTTGTGAATGAATACGATCAGATCGGAATGGCCGATTTGGGTTTTGGCTTATGGCTATATAGCGATGACTTTTTTGCCGGCTACTCAATGGAGCAATTGCTAAAAAACAAAACCAGCAACATAGAGGCTGGAGATGAATACGAATTTCTCCCTCATCACTTTTTTATGCTGGGCTTTAAATACAAAATAGCACCACGATGGAATTTGGTACCCAATACCCTAATTCGATTAGTTAATGGCACCCCAGCCAGTATCGATATGTCTGTAAAAGCCGAATATGGTAGCAGGCTTTGGGGGGCACTCTCCTATCGCAAAGGCAATGCTTTTGTGGTTATGGTAGGTGCCAAAGTTTCCGAAAGATTCAGCTTTGGCTACTCTTTCGACCACAGCACAAATATTACTCAGTTAAACCAAATAAACGCGCACGAATTGACACTCCAAGTAAACGTATTCCAGAACCTTCATAAGTAAATTGCCATGAAACGTTTCACCATACAACTCATCATTCTAATTACATTCAGTATTTCTGCCTTGGCGCAAGAATTCAATTACAACTACTCTGAACCTATAAACTTTAAGGAGATTAGTTCTGCTGATTATGAAGAAGCGGTGCCATTAATGTCGCCTAATCAAAAGCGCATGTACTTTACCCGAACCAACCACAAGTTGGGACAAAGAAGCAACAAGCTATTGCACGAAATATGGTATGCCGACTTTGATGAAAATGGAAATCTGGAGGTGGTAAAAGCACCAAAACCATTAAACGTAGGACTAAATTCTGCCGTTATTGGGCTGAATATGGACGGCACAAAACTGTTTCTTTTTGGCACATACAACAAACTATTCGAAGACCAAAAAGGCGTTTCCTATAGTCTATTGCAAGGTGATGAATGGACCAAGCCTGCTAGAATCAAGGTTGAAGACCTAGAGATCTCAGGTGGTTTCTATGGATTATACATGCACCCAGATGAAGATGTGTTGGTAATATCTAAAAAGACGATTGGCAGCGAAGATCTCTTCGTTTCGGTAAAGGATGCTCGTGGTAACTGGAGCGCCCCACAGAACCTGGGGGAAACAATCAACACTGAGGATTTTGAGATTTCGCCCTTTCTAACACTCGATAAGAAACACCTGTTCTTCAGTAGAGGAAATGACAAAACAGGTACAGATATATTCTATGCCAGCAGGCTAGACAACTCTTGGACCAAGTGGACAGAACCAGAAAGGCTACCAGCCCCTATCAACTCTGCTTCCTTCGATGCTTATTTCTCAATGATGCCTGACAGCACGGTAGTATTTTCTAGCAACAGAAGCGGCTCAAGCGACATCTACTTTTCAACGTTAACCAAGGAGCTTATACAAACCGAACCTGTATTGCCAGAACCAGTTATGATTGAAGTAGAGGAGCTGGCTCCTGTTCCTGAACCGGAACCACAACCCATTAATTTTGAGACAGAAACATCAGGTTATGTGTTCTTTGGCTTCAACCAAACTGCACTGAGTGCTGGCTACAAAAATACACTTGATGCTGTAGCCGACACACTTTTAAGCAACACCGAATTAATGCTGGAAATTGGCGGCCATGCAGACTATATTGATACAGAACCATTCAATGAGCAACTGTCTATAAAACGGGCCATGAATGTAACTGAATATTTACTAGCCAAAGGAGTAGATAAGGAAAGACTATTTCCGGTAGGATATGGAGAACTCTTCCCTGTTTCGAATAACAATACCGAAAAGGGAAGAATGCTCAACAGAAGAGTAGAACTTAAGTTTTTAACAGTTTCAGGAGCACCTAAATAGGTGCTCTAAACTATCTTCTTCTCCCCTTTTTTCTACCTCCAGACCTATTGTCGCGCTCTTTTCTTCTATTACGCTTAGGTTCGAAAGACTTTCCACCTTTTGGCTTGTTTCTTTTCGGGGGTGCATCGGTGTCCAAATTCACACGAATCTCGTGGCTATCAATGGTTACACCTTCAAATTTTTTAGAGATACCACGTCCGGCAGCTGCATCAAGGTAGAAGAAACTACAGTTCTTCTTCACATCTACCATACCAAAGCTCTTTCTATCTACATTGGCGATATCAGCCACAAAGTGGATCAAATCAGCTCTAGTAACCCCGTCAATTTCACCAAGGTTGATGAAGTAACGTTGTTGACCGTCAGCATTGGTTGAAGGCGGAACATCCTCACGGGTTTTCTTCTTGCCACCTCTTTCATTCAAGTCTTCTGGCTCACTATCAATCGATCCGCTGTCCGACAAGTGATCAAGCTGTAAAGTCAATAATCTTTTTAGCAACTCTTCTTTAGAAAGACTCAATAGCTCTCCGTCCAAATTGGCTAACACCTCGTCAATATCCTCATTCACCTTAGTGTTCAGAATAATATTGGCCCAGTGGTTAATACGGCTAAATTTAAGTTCAGCTTTACCCGGAATCTCCACCTTCTCGAAGGTCATTCCAATTTGCTTCTCAATTGCATTGATCTTTCTACCCTCACGAGAGTTGATAAATGCCATTGAAATACCTTTGTTACCTGCTCTACCGGTTCTACCACTTCGGTGCGTGTAGCTCTCCAATTGGTCTGGCAAAGTATGGTGAAAAACGTGAGTAAGGTCGTTCACGTCAATACCTCTTGCGGCCACATCAGTAGCAATAAGCAATTGCATAGAACGGCTTTTGAAACGCTTCATTACAGCATCGCGCTGGCGCTGGGTTAAGTCACCATGCAATGCTTCTACCCCATAACCCTGCTGCGAAAGTTCATCAGCAAACTGTTGTGTTTCGCGCTTGGTACGGCAGAACATAATCGCGCGCATTTCTGGCTGAATGTCCAAAAACCTTCTTAATGCAGGTATTTTGTTCGTGCCTTTGGTAATTACAAATTGATGAGAAATATCTGCATTACTCTTCTGTACAGTGTTTACAGCTACCTCAAGCGGATTGCGCATATAGCGATTTACAATCCTTCTAATTTCGGCCGGCATGGTTGCAGAAAACAACCAAATCACGCGCTCCTCAGCACTTTGGCTAATGATTTCGTCAATATCTTCTTTAAAGCCCATATTGAGCATTTCGTCAGCCTCATCTAGTACAATGTATTGTACCGTTTCAAGGTTAACGGCTCTTCTTCTAATCAAATCGAGCAATCTACCTGGGGTAGCTACAATAATTTGAGTAGGCTTTTTAAGTTGCTTTAATTGCTTGTTTATATCTACGCCACCGTAAACTACCTCAACATTTACGTTGCTTTGTGCAACAAACTGTTGTAGCTGGTTGGCCGTTTGCTGCCCCAACTCTCTGGTTGGCGACATAATTACCGCCTGGGTAAATCTTTGCTCTCCATCAACTAAATCGACCAATGGCAAACCAAATGCTGCAGTTTTACCTGTACCCGTTTGCGCCAAACCAATAAAATCGGTTGGATTATGCTCCAAGAGCTGAGGAATAGCTTTTGCCTGAATAGGCGTTGGTTCTTTAAAACCTAATGAATCAAGGGTGTTACAAATATCTTCCGATAACCCTAATTGCTTAAATGTTGTCAAAAAACAGGAATTAATAATGAATTACAAAGGTAGAGAGAATATATGGCCTTACTCACGAATTGTAATATTTTATTTTGAGTTGATTCTATCATTTTATTCAAAACAAAATATCGTAAAGGGTAAAATGTATCCAAAAATGATTCGAAATATTATGACATGCTAAAACTCACTTTATTTTGGTAAACCACTAATAATGTAAAGCAACCTACCATTATTAACCTAAAACCGAACTCTAAACCAGAGTTTAGGGACATGAATAAATAGTCAAGTAGAAACACATATATGTATTCAGTCCTAAAGTTCCCACGCTGAACACCCATAGTAGAATACTTAATTTACACATACATATACTTGGAAATCACATCCATTTAAAGTATATTATAACAAAAAAAACTATGAAAATTACAACACACATCCGTCCCCCTTATGTAGCTTATGTCCTAATTCTTCTAATTGCAATAGCTTCATGTAAGGAAACAATAGAGACAACAAATGTTAATACTTTTGATCATGAAGCGTTTAATCTCTTTAAACAGAAGTTGGACCAGATTCAGGCCATACAGTTTAACGAAGACACCTCGCCATTGGACAAGCAAAAACAACTCTTGTTTCAAATAAATAATCAATTTGGAACAGATTTAACCTTTGACGACCGAGTTTTTGAACTTGCAGGTTCAAACCCTGATAAAATATTTGAAGTTGCACTTAACAACAAATGGATGTCACAATCAGATATAGAGGAAACTCAATTATTTATTTTAGAAGCAGAGAGCTTTGGTTTTGAAGAGGCTATTAATTCCTTTGAACAAAGAGCCCTTTCACAAAACCTGCCCCTATCTGAGTTTAATAAACGTAATGCATTTTCCAACATCATGAGAAGCCTTCATTTTGCCAACCCCGATTTATATCCGAGTTCAACAACTCAGGATATAACAAGTGACATATCTTCTACGAACAGTTGGTGGAGATGCGCATTAGCCGTAACAGCCTTAACAGCAGCCACAGCAAGTATGGTCAGTTGTGCTACAGTGGCTGCCTGTATTTTTGCAATAGCATTATTTCATAATGCAACATTAGGAGTTGCCGAACAGTGTGGAAAAGACGAGTCCAAAACTGCTTAAATATGTGGAAACCTAAAGCACTGATACTACTTTCTCTTATTATAAGCTTATCAATACTTGGAACAATATCATTCAAGTTAATTGATTGGGAGCAGTATCATAAAAGTACAAGTGATGCTTTTCGAGAACTAAGAATCTCTCTGGTATTTTGGGGGTTGAGTTTCTACTTTCTATTTCCATATGTAAAAACCCTGAAAAACAGGAAAAAGGACTAGGCTTTAATTTAGTATTTACACTTCAGACGTTATAAGAACAAAACATAGGGCTGTTGACAAACAGCCCTATGTTTTTTAACTTAGTCTTAGAGTTTTCACAAATCAACTACCCTTGTAATCCCCAACAACGCAAAACATTTCTCAATTCATAATTATCATTAGTCACAAAATTTCGTTCAAAACTATTTTTCATAAAAGCGCGGAGCATGCCTATAAGCATGAGTGAACACCACTTAAAGTAACTAGAACCCGCGACCCAAAATTGAAACCAAATATGATTTGTAATTCCTACCTTAGATTGAAGCCCTAAGTATACAATGAAAGCTACGAACCTCCTCCTATCCGGTATACTGTTGCTCCTTTCATTAAACGTTTTCGCCCAAAATTCAGCACCAAAGGTTGGTTTAGTTCTTAGCGGTGGCGGTGCTCGTGGCATGGCGCATATTGGGGTGCTCAAAAAAATGGAAGAAGCCGGAATATACCCCGACTATGTAACTGGTACCAGCATGGGAGCCGTAGTTGGCGCACTTTATTCGCTCGGTTATTCTGCACACGAAATTGATTCAATTGCAAAAACAGCTGATTGGTCAATGCTGCTTTCAAACGACATATCCTTTCAAGATGTGGCCATTGAAGAGAAAGACTATTTTGGAAGGTATATTCTAGAGCTGCCCATGAAAGGCACTTCCCCACAGCTGCCAAAGGGCATAATTGGTGGGCAAAATCTATACAAGCTCTTTTCAACTTTAACCAGAGGCTCGCACGGTTTAACCAGTTTTGATGCGTTGCCTATACCTTACCGTGCCGTGGCCACCGATATTGAAACAGGCAAAAGCGTGACACTTTCCGATGGTTCGCTTACCGAGGCCATGCGTGCTAGTATGGCCATTCCTTCAGTGTTTACGCCTGTTGAAATTGACGGGAAGCTATTGGTTGACGGTGGTCTTGTGAGAAATTTCCCGGTTCAGGAGGTAATAGATATGGGCGCAGACATTGTGATTGGCGTTTTTGTAAGTACTGATCTCGACAAAAAAGAAGACCTCTCCACAATGGTAGACATTCTCTTTCAGTCGAGCTGGGTGCTAAGTGCCTATGACTCCCGTGCGCAAACAGAACTGGTTGACCTTTATTTAGAGCCAGACCTAGATGGCTACAGCGCATCGGATTTCACCTCATCAGACTCAATCATTCACCGAGGAGAATTGATTGGCGAACAGATGAAACCACAGCTTGATAGGCTCTACGATTCCTTAACCAATCTTGGTAAGCAGTTCAAAACGCCTCAAAAGTTGATTGCCCAACAGCAATATGACTTTAGTGAGATTGAAGTAGTGGGTAATCAGGATATTTCGAAGCAATTTATTCTAGGTCGACTCGGTTTTGATGATAGCGAGCCTGTTTCACTAGCCCAAATAGACGAGGCCATTAATCAGGTTTACGGTACGCAATACTTTGCTAAAGTTGATTTTGAAATACTGCCTTTGGCCAACAACACCTACGATTTAAGGATAAAAGTGGAAGAAAAGCCTGCTGTTTTTCTAAAAGGTGCACTCCATTATAACAATGAAGTAAAAGCAGGAATCAATCTGAATGTAACTGCACGAAATACCTTTATGAAAAACTCTCGATTGATCTTTGAGTTCGATTTGGCAGAAAACTTTAGGGCAGATATCAACTTGCTGAAGTACTTAGGTAAGCGACAACGAACGGCCATTAATGCAGGCTACAATGCTCTGAAAAGCGAAATCCCACTTTATGATGAAGGTAACGAAATTGCCACTTTGAGCAGTGTAAGAAATGATCCGTATATCAGCTTTCAAACTACGCACAACTCCAAAGCTACGATTGGAACCAGGTTGGACTATTTCATCAACCGTGCAAAACCAAAAGTTTCGGAGTCTTTGAACGTAATTAAAAAGATTACCAATGAAACAGCCATGCTATCAGTTTTTGCCAAAAGAAACACATTGAACAAAGCTGTTTTACCAACTGCTGGCTTCAACCTATCCTTCGAAGCTGGTTACGCTTTCGAAAACATAACGGATTTTGAACTGACTGTTGACACTACTCCAGAAATTGAAGAATCTATACGCAATACACTCGCAACAGAATCATATTGGCATTTCAGGCTAAAGGCAGATTGGTATTTACCCATTAGCCACAGATCGAATTTCATTCTAAAGGGAGAACTCAGCTATGCAGACACAGAAGATTCGGGCTTAAATAGGGAAATTGGAATTGGTGGTTTCTATAACAACTATCCATTTACCACCGCATTTTGGGGCGCCAACTTCTACCAATTCCAGGTAAGCAATTATGCGCTAGGCCAGTTTGGCTTCCAAACCGAACCAATTGATAAACTCGTGTTAATGTTTATGCTAAACTATGTGGATAGTAGCGCCCCATCATCTCTAATTGATCCTAACCATGAAGATTCAAACATCTTCTACGGGGCTACAAACTTAATTGGTGGTGGAATAGGAATTGGGTTTAAGTCCATTTTGGGTCCCGTTTTCCTAAACCTTGGTAAAACGGAAAGAACGGGACAATGGACCACAGGGATCAATATCGGTTATTGGTACTAGGCTTTCTTCTTTTTCTTTTTCGGAGCACTGTCTACCACAGATTTTTTCTTCTTGTGCGGTCTTAGCACTCCAAATGTACCTTTTGATATTTTTCCTTTGCGGGTTTTCTTATCACCTCTTCCCATAATATTTATTTGTTGATGAGAAGAAAAGATAGCATTTAATCAGCTTAAAATCAACCAACTACCAATTAGTCAATTGTATGAAACTCCACACTGTGTATCATCGGAAGATTGTTACTGAGTGCCTTCCAACTCTCTCCTGCATCATTAGACAGGTAAAGGTTACCGGTTGTAGTTCCAAAGGCCACGGAATCTCCATTAACATCTAAGGCATGGCGGTAGGTAATATCGAAAGCAGATGCCTGCGGAAGCCCTTCTGAGAAGGTTTTCCAAGTTTTGCCTCCATCATCGGTACGGCAAACGCATAGTGATTGATCAACCGCCACGCGCACCATATCGCTTATACCGGGTACCACCCAAGCCACCTCAGGATTAGTGGCGTGAGCAGCTATGGCAAAGCCAAAGTTGGCCACACCTTCCTTCTCAGAAATGTCTATCCAGCTTTTCCCGGCATCGGCCGAACGATAAATACCGCAATGATTCTGCTGCCACATTACTGACGGGTCGGCTGCACACCAATCTACAAGATGTGGATCTTGACCAATTTCCGAATTCGGATCGGGTAAAAACTCAGCTTGCAGCCCTTTGTTTTGAGGATGCCATGTTGCACCACCATCTTTGGTCTCGAAAGTGCCTGCACAGCTAATCGCTACATATATATGGTCAGAATTTGCAGGGTCTACCAAAATACTATGAATACCCGGTTGGTCTCTGCCGCCACCAAACCACTGCTCTTTTCTGGAAGGATGATCCCATAAACCTCGATTCAATTCAAAAGTATCGCCATTATCGGTGCTCTTAAACAAACCACCTGGTTCAGTACCAATATAGATTGTTCCTGGCTGATCCTGTCCTCCAGAAGAAAATGCCCATAGCAGTTTTGTAGCAGCAGGTACACCATCCTTAACCTCTTCGTCTTCGGGGTATTTTGGAGCTTCGAGTTCCTCCCATTTCACACCGTCTTTAGATCGATGAATTTTGGTACCCCAGTGCCCATGGTCAAGCAATGCCCACCAATAGCCCGTGTTATGGTCTATGGTAGCAATAGTTACGGGTACTCCTAAAAAATCGGTTTTGTGATAAGTGAATTCGCCTTGTGCGTTTTTTTTGAATACTACCAGCCCTTTGCGGGTACCGAGCAATAATAATTCTTGAGCCATGATGAGTTTGTTGAATGATGATACTTGCGGTTATCCACCAGAAAGCGCCTGCATCACATACATTTCATCCCCCTCGCTCAAACTATCTTTAAGGCGTTCTCGGTCTTTAACTAAGTTGTTTCCAATAAAAATATTAACGTGCTTTCTCAGGCTGCCATTTTCATCTACTATGTAGTCTTTAAGTCCTGAGAAGTTTGATTCAATTTCCTCCAAAGCCTCTGCAACAGTTTTACCATTAACCACAATTGGCTTTAAGTCTGGGTAAAAACGCTTAAGATTTGAAGTGAATTTTACGGTCGCCATAAATTAAAAATATAGATTCTAAACGAATTATCTACGCTTTAGGATACAAACAAAAATCCGATAACCAAAGGCCATCGGATTTACAACTAAGTAATCTAGCAGCTATACCACTATTTAAACATCAGGTCTGGTTAAGCACTTAGCTCTATCGCATTTCTGCAAAAGGCCCTCGCTTCCATTCCTAATTAACTTTATGCCTTGGTTAGAATTTACCAGCCGGAGGCCAATGTGGATTTTCAATTTCATCTTCCCCTACTTCCGAATTCAGTTTTGACAAAATGGAAGATGGAACATTCGTTTTTGGAATGGTGATTTCCACTACAAAATTGTCATCAGGGCTCTTTCTTATCTCATCGAATATTTTCAGTAGATCTTCTACTGTATTCGCTTTGCGCCCCTTACCACCAAATGCATCGGTAAGTTTATCGTACTTCCAAGCAGGCAAGTCATTGTAGGGATAAACAGAATCCAACAACTCATCTTTGTACTCAATTGGAGGCTCTCTAAACGGATTTGGGTTAACAATTTCTTGCTCAATACCATAAATTCCATTCGCCAAAACGAACACTACAGTGTTCTGTCCATAGGCATGGTGATCGGCCACAGCTTGGCAGGTTTCGTGAAAAGCACCATCGCCCACAGCTACTATGGCACGTTTATCGGGCTGAGCGCATTTAACCCCCGTTGCTGCCGCCACAGAATAGCCTATAGCCAACCAAGCAGCTTGTGCCACAAAACCATTCCTTGCCGGAATTTTCACACTCTGCGCACCTATTAATGGAAAGCCTGCATCAACAATTAATACATCATCTTTAGTAATCCAATCTTCCAATGATTTGAAGAACAGGTCGTACGTAAGCTTTTCTTCTTTATAAGCATAGCCCTGAAGTAGCGGTAACTTACTGCCCATGCGCAGGCCTTTTAATTGAAGGCTACGTTCGGCAGCCAATTGCGCCAAGGCCTGTTTCAACTGCTCAATAAAACTGGCTAATGTAACTCTTGGAAAATATTCGGCACCTACCAATACGCTATCGTGAGAGGCCAAAATAGTACTGGCACTCCTGATGTTTTGGTTGCCAGTATCTTTGCCGATTGTCCAGGCGCCAATGCCTATAAGACAACCGTCATCTCCTACCAAGTCTTTTATTTTCTCCTTGTTGAGGGTTACACAACCTTCGAAATACTCATTGTCTTCTGAAATCACCGATTTTGAAAGCGCTGAGGTAACAAAATGAATTTCTTCGCCAGGAATAACATGTTCTTCATTTACACTTTTAAGCAAGTCCAAAAACTCCTGTTGCAGGCCAAAACGCTGCAGCTCTATGCCAGCCCAAAAGATCGATTTCGACTTTGACTTAATGATTTCCATCGCAGCTTTTACAGCCTGTTCCGTTTCTGAAACCGTAATGATTGCTTCTCTGCCTGACGAAAGCGTTCCGGTAGGTTCCATACATGCGGCACGCCAAACATCTTCGGTTACCTCTAAATAAACTGGCTTTTTGTTTGTAAGCATGGCCGTTAGTGCTGAGTCAATCTGAAACGGGGCTTGTTTTGCATCGGTTATACGCTCGGCAGCTACCGTGATAGGCCTGAACATATGGATGTCTACAAACTGATAACCAGTGGTATGCGAATAAAGCAAGCCTGCATTTTTCTCAATACTATCCTCCTTATTGGTAGGTGCCCCATTGATCAGAATCAATGGCACTTGCTCCGTAAAAGAGCCAGCAATAGTATTGAGCAAACTAAAAGCTCCAACACTATAGGTTACATACAATGCGCTAATGCCATTGAGCCTTGCGTAGGCATCGGCCGCATAGCCGGCACAAAGCTCGTTGGAGTTACCAGATATGGTAATTGGTGATTTTTTATCGGCCAGAATAGTGTCTAAAAAAGCAGCCGTATAATTACCGGCCACGCCAAACATTCTATCTAAGCCTAACTGCTCGAGCCTTACTTTTAAGTACTCGGCAACAGTCCATTCTTCTTTCATATTTGTGTGTGTTTAATGAAAAAAAGAGCAGGATAAACCTGCTCAATAGCTTATTGCTTCACCATAGTATTGATGGTAACATGTGGCCACTTGATCAGTTTGCTCTGATCTGGCTTTCCATCTTTACCCAATGGATGTTGAAAGTCTAAATCGATGATTTGCGTGTACTGCAACTGATCGAAGACCTGTCCTGTGTTGGTGTTTTCAACCTCTTCTAGCCAAAAGAAAGCTTGCATTCTTACGGCATTGGCATGTTTTACAATAAATGGAATATTGTGAATACCACCGGAATTGTCAGAATCGAAAATAAACGTAGTGGTTTTCTTTACCTTAAATCCATTCTTTTCCATCTCGTCCAAATCCGCACTCAATGTCTTGTTTGGGTCTGATTTGAAAAGATTACCCTCCATTGAAGGATGAGTAAAAACATCAGTGTAACCGAATCCAGGACCGAAATCAGTAGGAATTGTTGAAGCTTCTGGAAAGTCAATTCTGCCTTCAGTAACCACAGGTGGCCTACCTAATAGCATAATTGAATCGCCATGAGGAATAGTACCGCTTCTGGCAATATTGAATTGAGGAAGCGGAAGCTCCTTACCGTCATTATCCACTATCTCCGATAGGTTCATGAACATGCCATTCTCTACATGCAGTAATTCACCCGTTTTCTGATCGGTAACTCGCTGATGGTATTCCAAAGCAGCTACAAATTGGTCTGCAATTCCGCCACGGTTTCTAGCATGCGCCCCAGCATCAGTAAAAGTCATGGTTTCAATGTACGGTTGAATCAGGAGCTTAAAATCTCCAGCGCCATCAGGTTTTGAGCCCATTGCTGGTACAGAAATCAGGTTCCATCCTTTATTTCCTACCCAAGTTCCTTGCAGTTTGTCCCATACTTCGGTGGTCAGTTCTGCAGTAGTTAACTGCTTTGCACCCTCTTGTTTGGCTAACTTCTCCGTAAAGTCATTAGCCAGCTCTTTAATAGAACTTCCCCCTAAACGAGAGAAGTCCTGCACTTTAAAAGTTGCCATAAATTTGTTTGTTGTTTATTGATCGAAATAAGTAAGCTTCAGCCCGTAGTTATCGCCTAGCTCGTCTATATGCGCCCCTTGAACATCGGCCAATTCATGCACTTCTGCTCCTTTAAACTTAGGGTCGATATACTTTCTAATAAGCTTAGCTGATTGCTTGGCATAGCTTTCTTTTATTGCTTCTGACGAAGTTTTACCATTTTCCGCCTCGAATACCTCACTAATTGGTTTTAGGCCAAAGCCTTTGGCCAGCACCAAATCGGTAGACCTCAAAGCCCCTTCAACCCAACCTTGATAGTCAGAAAATGCCTCACCGCAGGTGTACATGTTCTTCATTGGCTCGGTTAAGAAAGACATCACCTCGGCATCATCTGCATGGAGCGCCCACTGGTGTACACCATAGCCGAACTGTTCGCTAGGCATTACATTAAATAGCGTGGAGCCTTCCCAAATTCTGGCGCTGGTCATTGTAGGACGCGGCACATAATGGGTGTTAAAGATCTTTTTAAAGAACTCGGTAGCTACTTCTACTACACGCTCTGAAGCCGGATAAATGGTTTGTGGTGTTCTGCCGCTGTACTCCTCTTGCATTGGCGAAGAAAATAGCTCACCGCACTCTTGCATTCCTTTCCAGAAGTTTATGTTTAGATAATCGCAGTAAATAGTAAGTGCTGCTGGTAAAGCATACTTTCTTTGGTCTACTACATCGAGCTTAGCCTGAATATCAGCCGGTACCTGAGCACCTGTCGTTTGTGCCCATTTTTCGTACTCTAAAGCGGCAAAGGTTTCCTGGTCTATTGCGTAAAATGGATAAACCGAACCCGTTGGTAAATCAGAGAAGTTTGGACCAAATTTTACCGGTGGCCTTCCACTAATATTATTGCCCCACCAGGCCTTATCGTAATACAAGTTGATTTTAAGCAGCGCTTGATCTGTGGTGCTATGCAGTGTATTCCAAAGCTTTTCCGACTGACTTGGTTCCAATACATTAAAAGCATTAGAGCGCACATACAGCTTCTCCAAGGCCAACCTTGGCAAGCCAAGAATTAGTTTTCCGGCAGTAATTGTACTGCGATAAGTATTGCCCTGCTTGTCAATACTTGTGTAAGTAAGTGCATAGCTGCCATCATCGTTCTGCTTGTCAATACTTTCGAGCTGAGTTTTCAGGAAGATTCTTTCTTTGCCAACCTTTTCTACCAGCGCATTTGGCAAGGTGCTAAAACCATTTTCAAGTGTTTTAAAGTCAGGTTCTGAAGGAAAATCTTCTAACAACTGATAAGCTACACCAGCATTCATTTTTGAAAGGAAGGTACCATTGAAGCCCAATAACCTATAGAGGAGCGTTACGCATTCATTGGAATAGCCCATATCTGTAAACAAGTCCCAAAGGGTCCAGTCTTTCATAATGGTGCCTTTCCAATGACATTCCAACCTAAATTTTTGCCAAAACTCTGGTGTCCGGTTGTCTGGTCTCTCGGTAAACTGTGGGTTAACATCCAAAATACGATTGAAAACCGTATCGATAATGGTTTTAGGATTAATGCCCTGCTCGGCCTGATCGAGATTGTAGAGGGCGTCCCAAATAGCAAAGTCGCCATCGGCAGCCTCTTCATTGGTAAAGCTGTGCCCTCGGAAGTACAAGCGGTTATTCCCTCCAGAATTCATTGGGAAAGGAACAATCTGATCATCAATACCCAAAATAAGGAACAAACTCATCAGGTCGTCCATCGTGTCGAAGGTAAAGCGCATGCCGCCCTCTTCTTCTTTTACCGTTGCTCCACCTTTAAAGTGAATCAAGTCTGAATCTAGCCTGCCGCCAGTTCTATTGGAGCGTTCAAAAATCAGAACATCAGTTTTTGGGTCGTTGTCGAGTAAGCGCCAAGTGGCATACAAGCCCGACATGCCTGCCCCAATTACTAATACGTCTACATGCTTAGGAATAGACCTCTCGTGCTGGAGGTCAGCGATAGTTAAATGTGCCATAATTGTGTGTGTTTGTCTTTAAAAGTATACAGAATAAATTTTTAATTGAAATTATTCTGGTTAATTCAAGGTTAAGCCCGAATGAATTGAGTGGAGAAAATCAGGTTGGCCTTCCAAATTTTTCGATAAAAAATGGCTTATATTTTCTCCCCAGCGGTAATACCTGCTTGCCTATGGTTACTTGGTTACCATTAACCTGTTTCACGGCATTCAGGTTAACAATGTAGCTCCTGTGAATTCTCAAAAACTTACTTTGAGGTAACAACTTCTCCCACCTGCTAAGGGCTCCAACCATTACGTACTTTCTTGCTTCGGTGTAAAACGTAATGTAATCACGGTCCGAAGCAACGTATAAAACGGTATCAGGATCTACCTTATAAAGTACCTTGTCGATATTAAAAATCAGTGGCTCAAACTTCTGTTCCGGTTGCTGAATTTGCCTGTTACGTTCCTCCCCACCATTAAATTGCTTAAGCGCCTTATTTGTAGCTTTCAAAAATCGGGCGAATGAAAAGGGTTTAAGAAGGTAGTCTGTTACATCCAAGTCGAACCCCTCAAGCGCATACTCAGGATATGCCGTGGTGATAATTACTTGCGGTGAGTTTTTTAAAGACTTGAGCAGGTCAATTCCGCTAATCAATGGCAAATTGATATCTAGAAAAAGTAAGTCTACTTGTCCGGAGTTTAATGCGGCCTGCGCATCAAGGGCATTATTATAAACCGCATGTAGACTAAGTGATGGGCATTGAGCCAGATACTCTTTGAGCACTTCTTGCGCGGGGTTTTCATCTTCAATTACAATGCACCTCATACTGCTAATTTCAACGCTACTGTAAAAATACCCTCGCCTTTTTCAATGTTAAGTTCATGCTTATTTGGATAAAGGGCATTGAGCAGCTTTTTGGCATTCTTTATCCCTAGCCCCTCTTGCTCATCCGCTTGCCCTAGCGATACTGGCTTATGGGTAAAGTGATTTTTACAGCGAAAATATATACTGTTATCGGCAGCTTTCAACTCCAAATCTATTTTAAGATTGAATGGATCAATGTACTTAAAAGCATTCTCCAAAAAATTGATCAAAATCATAGGAGCAATTGAATAGTCCTCAAGCTTTCCTTCTACCAAAAAATCAACTTTAATACCCGATTTCCTCAACTGCTGCAGACTAATGTAATCATTCAAATAGTCAACCTCCTTTTCTAGTTCTACCCGTGGCTTATCAGCCTCATAAAGCATATACCTCAAAAGATCTGAAAGCTTCAACACCATTTCGGGCGTTTCTTTGGCATTCTTCAATGCCTGAGCGTAAATACTATTTAGGCTATTAAATAGCATATGAGGGTTTACTTGGGCCTTTAAAAACTTAAGCTCAGCTTCCAGTCTTTCAGTCTCTGCCTTTTCAAGCGCCTTTAGCTTTGTTGAATAATGTCTTATTAAAGGCACTGCACTAAACATTATAAGCAACACGCCCAGGTGAATAAAATTGAATAAAGCATATGTAGAGTTAGGCCCTTCGCACGAACAAGTTTTAAGAAGGGTTTTATTCACATAAGCCTCAAAAAATGCCACCGCAACAAGTATTGGCAGCAGCGTAAACAGGTACTTTTTAATGTGATGGTTCTGGAGGTAGCGTGGTAGCAACACCAAATTGTTCAGGTACAGAACAGAGCCATATAGCAGCAAGTAAAACACTATTTCTTCTACAGTAATGCTGTGCTCACCAGTATACCGAAACCTTAAAAAAGGATACACAAAATAGAAAACCCAAAACAACAGGTTTAGCACCAACCGGGTGAACAGACTATATTCCAACCTCATATTGGGGACTAAAATAAGTTCAAAAGGACAAGAGACAAGCTTCCTTCTATTAACAACGCGTTACATGCTATTAACGACAGTAAATCATCAGCAATGCCGCTTTTCCGAAGGTTTTGGCCTTTGCTCTAATGATAAATACCATTAGCTGATTTTTTTTTGACGACAATAAACCAAGTGGCAGTATGGCATTAAAAAATGAAAACACCAGCCTTACTCCTGCTCATCTCCCTATTATTAAATGGACTGCCCAATGAAGATTTAAACAAAGAGGTTACAGTTAATGGAAGAACATTTTTGTACGGAAAAATTAATCGAGCGGGACTTCAAAGCAACTCATATGGCAAATGGTTCAACACCATTTACAACAGTTACCAGCCAAGTGCTGACATTAGCTCAAAGGTCGATAAAGCGAAACTCAAAGACATTCACTTTAAGGTATTTCTAGGCACTTGGTGTGGCGACAGCAAGCGCAATGTCCCAGCCTTTTATAAAACATTAGACCAACTGGCTATACCCGACTCAAAAGTAGAAGCATGGGCGCTCGATTTAAGAAAGAAAGGGCCAAATCAAGAAGAACAGCAATACAAGATCTACCGCGTACCTACCATTATTGTTTACCGAGCGGGTAGAGAACTTGGCCGCTTTATAGAACGGCCCAAACCCGGCCAGAGATTAGACGAAATCCTCGTGGAACTAATCAATAAAGACTAAATCCACTCCTGATCATTATGGGTGCGTTCGTGAGCCACTTCACCGGTATGTTTTGTGGAAGCGGGTTCGAACAATAGCACCCAAACTTCTTCACCATCTTTGGTATATGGATTATGCTCTACTCCTTTCGGAACAATAATCATGTCTCCGGCAGATAACACTTCTGTTCTATCCCTAAACTCCATATAAAGCGTCCCTTTAAAAACCTGAAAGTACTCATCTTCATGCGCATGGCTATGCCAAACAAAGTCATCTTTTAGCTTAGCCAGCTTAACAAGTTGCCCATTCAATTCACCAATAATATGTGGTTTCCAATGGTCGTTAAAGCACTCAAATTTGGCCAGAATATTCTTTTTAGATAAGTCCATTGCATTGCAGGTTTTAAAGCATCGCTTCAAATAACAAACTCTAAATAGAATTAATCAAGGTTTCACTTGTAATCAAGCCTAGTTTCTTCCTCTATCGAATTCTATGCGCATTAACCTTTCTCTATAGCTATTGTAATGTCAGCAAAATGAGCTTATTATTGCCGAACGCATAAGTTTGCCCATGGAGAAATTTGTTGATGTTAGGAGCCTTATTGCCGATAAAAACGCTAATGCCTTAAAGTGGATTCCCGGTTTTGTTATTCGCTATTTAGAAAGAATCATTCATCAGGAAGAAGTGAATGAGTTTTTTAGAAAACAAAAAGGAAGAAGCGCTTATGAGTTTTGCGATGCCTGCATGAAAGAGTTTGGTATAACGCTGCGCATGGAAGGGCACGAAAACGTAATCACCCCACCTGAAAGCTGTATTTTTGTTTCTAACCACCCGCTGGGCGGCTTCGATGCGGTAGCCGTAGTTAGTGAACTAAGCGAGATAAGACCTGACATTAAGTTTATAGTGAACGACTTCTTAATGACCATTGAAAACCTAAGAGGGCACTTTGTGGGGGTGAATAAGGTGGGCAGAAGTGCAAAAGAATCGCTGCAAAAGGTAGACGAACTTTTTGCTTCGGACGCTGCAACTTTTATATTCCCTGCAGGCTTGGTAAGTCGCAAAATCGATGGAGAAGTACGCGATTTAGAATGGAAGAAGACCTTTGTTTCTAAGTCTAAAAAGTATAAAAAACCTGTAATTCCAGTGTATATTGAAGGCAGGTTGACTAATCGATTTTATAGGTTGGCCAAGTGGAGAAAATTTTTTAGAATAAAGCTCAACATCGAAATGCTCTTTTTGGTTGATGAACTATTCAGGCAAAGGGGCACAGAAATGAAAATACGCATTGGACAACCGATTGATTATACTACTTTCGATAGGTCCAAAAAGGAGAACGAGTGGGCTCAGTGGGTAAAAGCCAAGGTTTACGAAATGGCTTAACCAATAATTAGATAGCATGAAGGAAAGCAAGGAGCTTAGAGATATTATTCCCCCGGTAGAACGTGAACTCATCGAAGATGAATTGACAAGTGAACGTTTTGTTCGGAACACAAATAAAGGTGGCAACGAAATTTACATTCTAAACCACCACAATTCGCCTCATACCATGCGCGAAATTGGTAGGCTCAGAGAAATTTCCTTTAGACGTGCGGGCGGTGGCACAGGCCACGAAATAGACATGGATGAGCACGATACAACAGACCGTTGTTACGAGCAGTTGATTGTTTATAGTCCGGAAGACAGAGAAATTGTAGGCGGCTATCGTTTTATTACTGGGGAAAGATCCTACAACGAAAAAACACACGAATACGAACTTTCTACCGCACATTACTTCAACTTTTCAGAAGAAATGAAGCGCGATTACCTACCCTATTCCATTGAACTTGGTCGTTCTTGGGTGCAGCCAGAATATCAACCTTCCGTAAATCCGCGCAAAGGTGTTTTTGCCCTAGCAAATATTTGGGATGGCCTTGGCGCCCTAATTGTAAACTACCCAGAGATTAAATACTTCTTTGGAAAGGTTACCATGTACACTTCTTATCACAAAGAAGCGCGCGATATTTTGCTTGGCTTTATGGCGCATTACTTCCCAGACAAATCGAAGCTTTGTACACCAAAACCAGAGCTGTTTACTGGCTATAACGATCAGCTTTTCTACGAGTATTTTGAGAAGGACGTTCCTTTTAACGAAGGCTTTAAACTTCTACATAAGTTACTGAAAGACAGAGGGGAATGGATCCCTCCTTTAATCAATATCTACATGAACCTGTCCTCTACAATGATGACCTTTGGAACAGCCTTTAACCCAGACTTTGGAGAGGTAGAAGAAACCGGTTTATTGGTTACCATTTCCGACATTCACCAAGAGGTAATTGACAGGCACGTTTCAGATTACAAGAAATAATTGGCCTTTTTAAAGAAGAAAGACTGCTGATCCTCCGTATTTTGGTTGACACGATAGGTGTTCCTTAGCTATATTCGCGCCAAATTCTAGTAAGTATGCGACTTGGCCAAACCGCTCGCCTATTGAAGGTTAACTCTGCTGAAATTGTTGAGGCACTTAAAGCAGAGTTTAGAGAAGTAAACAACCATCCGAACGTTAAGATCACCGATGAAGAATTGACTTTCCTAAAGTCAAAGTTCGAATTCTTGGAAGAACCAGAAGCTTCAGCCGAAGTGCCTGAACAAGCTATTGAAGAACCTGTGGCAGAAGCACCAGTTGAAACTGAGGTTGAGGAGGCTGCACCCAAGCCAATTGCCACCGAAGCGGAAACCACACCAAAATTCGTAGAATCGCTTAGGCCAAAAGTAATTACACTAGAAAAGGAATTTGACGAGCGAAAGGAAAACCTCGACTCTTTTAAAGCTGAAAAGCCTCAACTGGAAGGTTTAAAGGTTTTGGGAAAAATAGACATTCCTGAGCCGGTAAAAAAAGAGCCCAAGCCTGAAAAGGAGCAAAAAGAGGAAAGACCTAAGCGCAATGGCCAAAGACGCAATCAGCGCGGAGGCAAAAGAAACGACCGCAGAAAAAGAAACCTTACGCCTGCCGAAGAGCGTGAACGTGCCGAGCGAATTGCTCTTCGAAAAAAGGTAGAAGAAGAAAAGCGCCAAAAAGAGCTAAAGCGAAAGCACTACGAAGAAAATGTAGCTGCCAAAGTTACTAAGCCAAAGCGCAAGAAAAAGAAGAAATTAGTACTTCAGCACCAGCAAGAAGAACAGCGTCAACAAAACGGTCAAAGCAAACCACAGAGATCATCTAACCCTATTGCCAGATTCTGGAAGTGGCTAAATGGCGGTTACGATTCATTCGATTAAAGCAGAATATCATCTACTGGCTGAGCTTTCTCCGGAATTGGCTCCTCATCAATAAGCTGCAATAAGTCGCGCTCAATTGTGCGGCAAATCGCTGTCATTGGCACATCGTTAATATAGTTTTCGAACGGGTCTTCGCTTACATCACCCACTATTTCCATGGTGTAAAAAATCCATGATACCAGCGCACTAAAAGGCACCGTTAGCCAAACTATGTTACCATCCTCAATGTGGTAGAACTCCTCTACCATACCAAACGGAAGCAAGCCAATAAATATCCATACGAACAATGAGCCGAAATAGGCAAACTGACGCGGAAATGGAGTACTCTTAATCCTCTCACACATCCCTTGAAGGTTGTAAAATTCCTCCAGCGTGGTCATCATGTTTACGTATTGAAAATCGGTAATCGAACCATTCTTTTTCAACATTGAAAGGTCTGCGCCTTGCAGCCTGTTAATATGTGTGGCAGGGTTAACCTTACTCATCACCTTTTCATATTCTTCATCCGAAATATGCTTCGAAATATCTGTGAGGTTATCTCGGTCATTTTCTAGCCTAAAACTGGGCACATATGAAAGATTGGATCGATCGAAGATCGTGGTGTAGCGCAACTGAATCCTCAGCGTGTTTATCCATGCCAAATGACGATGCACCAGCCTGCGCTCAATCCTATCAATTTCTTCCTTAGAAAGACTTTGAGAGCAATCTAAATAAGACAACACCTGATTGGCCCAAGTGCGGCTATAGTTGACTATGCCACCCCATATCTTCCTTCCTTCCCAAAACCTATCGTATGCCTGATTATTCTTAAAGCCGACATAAAATGCGACCGCAATACCAATGGTACTCAAAGGCATATACGGTATGCCAATGTGGTATTTTTTATCGAGCAATTCTTGATAAACAAACACTACCAAAGCGGACCAAAGTGTGGCCCAGATAATGTTCTTCCATCCAAATTTGAAAACTACTTTTGGACTTAATTTCCGCTTTACAAACATTGATTAGGTGTTTAAAGGTTTTTCGCTTTGATGATGCCCGCCATTACGCTCAAGGCAATTTCTTTTGGTGTTTGCGAACCAATGGGAATACCAATTGGCGCATCAATTCTTTCAATCTGTGGCGCTGTAAACCCATAATCCTCCAGCCTGATCACGCGCCTTTGATGCGTTTTCTTACTCCCTAAGGCTCCAACATATTTTACTTGGGAAGGCAAAACGATTT
Source organism: Roseivirga pacifica (assembly GCF_900111145.1). Classification (GTDB taxonomy): domain Bacteria; phylum Bacteroidota; class Bacteroidia; order Cytophagales; family Cyclobacteriaceae; genus Roseivirga; species Roseivirga pacifica. Next base: position 200,649 of record NZ_FOIR01000002.1, on the reverse strand, counting down.
TCAAAGCTTCATCATCAATTTTAGGGTCGTGCGAAAGTATAACCACGTAGGTGTTTTTGGTTAAAGGAAAGCCTTTCAATACCTGCTGCGGCCATTTAACCAAAAGCTGGTCTGGCTGCTGCGGCATATCCGTTTTCTTAGCAAAAGTGTCTCTGGGGTCAATTACTACGGATTCAAAACCAAACATTTTGGCCAGCACCAAAAGCTCTGCCGTAATATGTGCCGAACCAATTAACAGCAGCAAGGGCTTCTTCCTAAAAAAGTGCACAAAATATTCATCGCCTACCCTGGACTCCACAATAGCGCCCGGTAAACCATCTTTGTAAGCATCGGTAATGTTTTGTTTGAGTACTGGATTATCCGGTAGCTCATCATCCAAATGCTCCATTAAAATCGGATTGGAATTTCTTCCACCCGAAAGTGGCGTAAGCAAAAAGAAATCGAGTTGTTCCGTTAGAAACTCGTTGAATTTGGACCAACCATCATCTTCCATAAATGGAGTAATGAGGACAGTAAGCGCCCCACCACAGCTCAAACCAACTTCCCAGGCATCGTCATCGGCTATACCAAACTCCACTACCTCTGGCACACCTGAGTTCAATACTTCTATGGCCTTTTTCACCACAGCATTTTCTACGCAGCCACCGCTTACCGACCCTATCATCTCTCCTTTAGCGGTTACAGCCATGGCCGAACCAACCGGTCGAGGCGAACTGCGCCAAGTTTTGATTACCCGTGCAAGGGCAAATGGTTTTTCTTTATCAACTAATTGCTGTATTCTTGAAACAATGTCTAGCATGAATTACGTTAGTTTGCTGAGCCCAAATCTTAACTAATATACAAGCATTTTGCTTTACGATAACCATAACCGGCCACTTCGATACTTAAGACTCGCTGTAACAGAGCGTTGCAATTTGCGCTGTCATTATTGTATGCCTGAGGAAGGACTACCGTGGAGCAAAAAGGACCAGATTCTCACCTATGAAGAAATGCTGCGCTTGGTTGAGATTTTGGCCAACCTTGGCATTAGTAAGGTGCGCATAACAGGTGGCGAACCATTTGTGCGCAAAGACCTGCTCCCTTTTATGAGCGAATTGAAGCAAATAAAAGGCATTGATAAGCTTAACATTACTACCAACGGAACGGCTCCACTGTCTTCAATTGAAACAATGGAGCAAATTGGCGTGAACAGCGTAAACCTAAGCTTGGATTCAATCGATGCCGAGCGCTTCGCAAAAGTCACCCGAAGGGATGAGTTCGAAAAGGTTTGGAACTATTACAAGCTTTTGGAACAGTCTACCCTTAATACCAAAATCAATGCGGTGGTGATGGAAAACCACAATTTGGGCGACATTCTACCTATGAGTGCGCTTACTGTGAATGATGATGTGAGCATTCGCTTTATTGAAGAAATGCCCTTTAATGGAGGTAGCAAAGGCTATACGCCCATTGAATGGAATTTTAGGCGAATCATAAATCATATTAAAACGCAATATCCTAATCTGAATAAGCTTGATGATGCCAAAAGCTCTACCTCCTATAACTATCAAATTCCGGGAGCTAAAGGCAGCATAGGCGTTATTCCGGCTTATTCGCGCACCATTTGCGGTACCTGCGATAGAATAAGGCTTACACCCAAGGGTGAATTAATGACCTGCTTGTATCAGAATAAAGGCTTTAGTTTTAGGGATTTCATGCGGGATGGCGCTACCGATATAGACATTAAAGAAAAGTTCTTAAAGCTATTTGGCCAACGTGCTAAAGATGGGTTTGAGTCAGAAAAACGAAAGGAAGAAACCGGCTCATTTCAGTCCATGGCTACTATTGGAGGATAACTTCAATTATCAATTGTGAATTGTAAATGCTTAATTTCACAACAGCCATTCAACATTAAATTTTAACACTCAACATTACAAATGATTAGCTATCAGGAAGCATTAGAAATAATCTCACAAAACACTTTTAAGCAAACCGTAGAAAAGGTAAGCCTATCGGAAGCTACGAACCGTGTACTTGCTGAAGATATTAAAGCCGACAGAGCACTTCCCCCTTACGACCGTGTAACCATGGACGGCATTGCTATTAGTTATAGTGTCTATGCTGACGGCCAGCGCCAATTCCCAATTGCTGAAATCATTGGAGCAGGTATGCCTCAAAAGTCATTTAACACTCCAAAACAGTGCGTACAGATAATGACTGGTGCGATAATGCCTAATGGACTCGATACGATAATTCGTTATGAGGATCTTACCATTACCGATGAGGTGGCGACCATCAATGTTGAAACGGTAAAAGAAAAGCAGAACATTCACTTTAAAGCCAGCGATAAAGCCGCAGGCGATGTAGTGCTTACCAAAGGCACTAAACTGAGTGCGGCTGAGCTGATAGTGGCTGCAGCGGTAGGTTGTGCCAAATTGCCCGTTTACAAACTCCCAAAAGCGGCCATCATTACCACTGGTGACGAGCTGGTGGCCATAAATGAAACACCACTGGAACACCAAGTGAGGCGTTCGAGTAACTATGGGGTTGAGAGCCTTTTGAATCAATGGGGAATAGAGACCGAGCAATTTCATTTAGCCGATGACAAAGCGCTAATGCTAAAGGAAATTGAGCAAATACTGAAAGACTTTGATGTACTGGTAATGACGGGTGGAGTTTCACGCGGCAAATTCGACTACTTACCAGAGGTTTTGGAAGAGCTGGGCGTAACCAAGCATTTTCACAAAGTAAAGCAGCGACCAGGCAAGCCGTTCTGGTTTGGTACAAGTGATGCTGGAAAACAAGTATTCGCGCTGCCAGGCAATCCGGTTTCAAGCTTTGTCTGTGCCAGTATTTACATCAGGTATTGGTTGAATACTTCGCTAAATCAAAAGCCGAACACGACCTACGTTAAGTTGCAGCAAGACCTTGATTTTCCGCCACCCCTCACCTACTTTTTGGAGTGCAAACTTACTTCAACAAAGCAAGGAGAACTAGTGGCAGAAACCTTCAAAGGCAATGGCTCTGGCGACTTTGCCAACCTAACCCAAGCCGATGGCTTTATTACTCTACCAGATAATCAATCAGCGTTTAAAGCTGGTGAGGTTTATCCGTATATTCCGTTTAGATAATGACTAAGAAATTCACCCATATAGCAGACGATAGCCCATCGATGGTAGATGTTGGCGAAAAGGAAATCACAAAGCGTACAGCCATTGCACAATCATTCGTGCAATTGCCAGATGAAATGGCTGAACATATTCAAGATGGTGAGATAAAAACGCTGAAAGGCCCTGTTTTTCACACAGCCATTATAGCTGGTATTCAGGGTGCCAAACGAACCTTTGAATTGATTCCGCTTTGCCACCAACTCAACCTGAACAAGGTTTCAGTAGACATTCAGCTAAAGGATAACCTTCTAGTTGAGATTATTTGCGAAGCACGTTGTTCTGGTAAAACGGGCGTTGAAATGGAAGCATTGACTGGCGCTTCTGTTGCAGCCCTAACCGTATACGACATGTGCAAGGCCTTCTCTCACAACATTGTGATCAAAGAAACCAAACTGTTGAAGAAAACAGGGGGTAAATCAGATATCGGCCAATGAAATTAATTGCAGGAACAGACAAAGGCTTGCTCATTTACAGCCAAGAAAGCAACGGCTGGAAGCTAACAGACATCCACTTTATCGGCCTACCTATCGGGGCATTTCACCAAGATGTAAAAGGCCAATGGTGGGTAGCCATTAACCACAAACACTGGGGCACCAAACTGTATCGCTCAGCGGATCAAGGTGAGTCTTTCAAGGAAATTACTGCACCCAAATTCTCCAAAGGCACACACAGCTTAAAATCCGTCTGGACGATTGAAAGTCGATTGACCGAAGGTAAGCTTGAGCTCTTCATCGGTGTGGAGCCTGCCGCAATTTTCGTTTCTAAAGACAACGGAGATAGTTTTTCTGAATTATCGGGTTTAAGCGAACATCCGAGCCGAGAAACTTGGCAAGGCGGTGGAAAAGGAAGTAAAAGCCCCTTTTTGCATTCTATACTTTTTCATCCCGAGAAGCCCAACCAATTAATGGTTGGCATTAGCTGTGCTGGAGTTTTTCAGAGTGACGACTTCGGCAATACTTGGCAAGCTACCAACAGCGGACTCAAGTCTTTCTTTCTGCCCGACAGTACCATAGATGTCGGTCACGACCCGCATTCTATAATCCGCCACCCTAAGCATCCTGAGGTTATCTGGCAGCAAAATCATTGTGGCATCTACCGCTCACTAGACGATGGCCACACATGGGCAGACGTCTCTGATCCGAACCAAAAGGCCGTTTATGGCTTCGATTTGGTGATTGACGAAACAGATATTGATACGGCATGGGTCATTCCGGCACAGTCGGACGACCTTCGAATTCCGCACAATACCGAACTTGCTGTTTACAAAACAGTCAACGCTGGGCAAAGCTGGCAGCCACTCACCAAGGGGCTTCCCCCGAAAGGCTCCTTCGACCTTGTACTACGCGATGGTTTTGACAAGCGTGGACAGGTCATGGTCTTCGGCACTAATAATGGCAACCTCTACACCTCAAGTGATTTGGGCGAGAATTGGCAGGCTATTTCGCAGAGTTTAAGTGCGGTAAGGGTGGTTAAGTTGTTGGGATAAACAGGTTTTGACATTTTAATAGATCACCCTCATATCAAACTCTGCCTTCTGGCTTTTTGAACCGCCTCTAACTTGTTATGTACTTGCAGTTTCTTGTAGATGTTCTCGATGTGCTTGCGCACTGTGCTTGGCGATAGAAACAGGTTATTGGCAATAACAGTGTAACTCAACCCTTCTGCCAGTTGTTCCAAAACTTCCTGCTCACGAGTACTCAGCTCGGTAATATCTTCTTCGATTTTGAATGACTCTTGTTTCTCCGGGAAACGAAGCAGCTTCAGGGTTTTTACAGCTATCGAAGGACTCATGGCTGCTCCACCTTCTACGGTTTCCTGAATGGCTTTGTGTAGCTTCTCTCCTTCTATTTCCTTCAACAAATAACCATCGGCTCCGGCACGAATAGCATTGAAGATGTTTTCGTCATTATCGAAAACGGTGAGCATCAACACCTTAATGTGCGGATATTTTTGCTTGACGATATTGACGGTTTCGATACCATCGAGCACTGGCATTTCAATGTCCATCAGGACGATATCGAGGTTATGGTTTTTCTCCAATTTGGCCAAAAACTCACTTCCATTATGGACAGTGTATTTAATGTCCAAATCTTCATAACCAGACAATTTTTCATTGATAGCCCTCGCTAAAAATGTATTGTCATCCACTATCGCCAACCTTGTTTTCATTTCTCGCTCTTATGTCTTTTGTCACCCTGAATTTATTTCAGGGTCTTTAAATTCTTGATATAATTGATCCTGAAACAAGTTCAGGATGACGGTACTGATACACACATTTAATGCTCTCTTAATCTCTCTCTATTCTACCCCAACCCTAAAGGGTGAGCAATAAAGATTCGCAAACCTATCAAGCCAAGTTCCCTTAAGGGCCCCGAAACATCGGGGTTAGGGGTAACTCCAACACTTCCAAATCTCAACACCTCTCAACGTTTAAACCCTCAACTCAACCTTGGTGCCTTCACCCACCGCGCTTGTTAAGCTAAAGTCTATTCCGGCCTTTTCAGCACGATTCTTCATAATATAAAGTCCGTTCCCGGAACCTTGAACTTCAGTATCGAAGCCTTTACCGAAGTCTTGTACCACAATTTCTATCTTATTATCAATGTCCTTAAATGACACCAGCACTTCTTTCGTTTCGGAGTGTTTCACTGCATTGTTGATACACTCCTGAATAATTCTGAAAAGATTCATTCCCACAAAAGCATTCAATACTTTATCGCTTGGCTCACTTTCAGTACGAACCCTGATGTTATCATCTGTCGCATCGTGAATGGTGGCTGCGAGCTGCTGCGTTCTCTCCTGAATATCCTCTAAACTGATCTCATCCTTATTCATCGCCCAGATGGTATCGCGGAGTTCTGAGATAGTGACTAAAGTGAACTGCTTCATCTGCATCAGCTTTTCAGCCAAGAATACCTCTCCTCTGTCAATCCCCTTTCTAGTGGTATCAGTAATTGAAGTAATGTAGGTCAGCTGCGAACCGATATTATCGTGTAGATCTCTAGCGATTCTAATACGTTGCTCCTTTAGGTTTTCTTGCGCTTTGGCTTCCGCCAGAGCACGTTCTAAAGCAGCCTCATTCTTGATTCTTTCCGCTTTTAATCGCTGAACTCTAATCAGGGAGATCCCAACCACCAACAAAACTAGCACCAAACCTCCACCAGCAATTAGCAGGTTATTTCGTCTTTTTAGAGTCAGCTCACTTTCGATGAGCTCATTTCGTTGACGCAGAATTTCATTCTCCTTTTGCTCAGTTTCGTATTGCTCTTTCAGTTTCAGAACCTCCTTGGCCTTTTCAGTTAAAAAGAGGCTATCCTGAGCCGCAGTACTCTTCTGCATATAAGTTAGCGCATCCTTATAGTTGCGCTGATTTTCATAAATCTTGGAAAGTGTGAGTGCTGTTTTTTGTTGAAAAGTAAGAATATCGTCATTCACCGCGCCTTGATATGCTTCAACTCCCAAGCTAGCCGCTTCAGCATAATTTCCTCTTCGGTTCAATACATCGGCTAGGTGCATTTTGAGGAAGATGACCTCGTACTTATCACCTCTTTCTTGCTGAAGTGCCAGTGCATTTTTCAAAGATTCTTCAGCTTCATTTAAATTCCCAAGTCCTTTTTGAGCAATTCCTAAATTCGTATAGCTATAAGCTACCACTAACCTTTGACCAATAGACTGCCAAAGTTTGAGCGATTCTTGTGCATGTGATAGCGCCTTTTCATAACGCTCCTGATCATTATTCAAAAGGGCTAAATTGTTTTCAATGGCTGCCTGGAAAAACACGTTGTTCAAAGCACGGTACATTTCCAACGACTCCATATTGACTTTTTCCGATAGCTCATACTCCTTAATCGTTCGGTATTGGCTGGCAATATTCAGCTTTACATTAGCAATTCTCTGCGAGTCATTAGCAATTTCGTATCTCCTGAGTGCCCTTAATGAATAATAAATAGCCGAATCAATCTCTCCAGTTCGCTCATAGGCATTAGCCATGTTGTGATACACGAAGCTCAGTGTTTGTGAACCATTAGTAGAGTCTACCAAATTCATGGCGAGCTTATAAGATTTGATGGCATCTACGTAGTCGCCAGCTTCGGTTTTCAGAATCGCCAAATTCATAGAGATTCTGCCTTGAAGATCATCATCTCCAAATTCCTCAGCTTCAGCATAAGCTTGCCTAGCATAATGCCAAGCACTGTCTGTGTTTATCGTTCGGTACTTAAAGCCCAAATCACCCAAAAACTCGATCCGCTCTTTACCACTTTTTAAAGCGAGAGAATCTTTGAGCGCATCAATATCGGCCTGGGTAATATTCTGAGCCAGTGAATGGAAACCAGAGAACAGCAGAAATGTAGCGGCTATTAAAAAACGAATGTGTTTAGCTAAAGGCATCACTAAAAATAGGCAACAAATTGAATTTGACTAGTCATTGAATTTCAAACTATTCCAAATAATTGAAGAACAACCCTTATTACCAATGTCTTCGAATGAGGTTATTGCTGAAGTTTCGTTCGATTGGAAGATGAACACCACTCCAACTTTCGATTCTGGGTTGGGGCGAATAAGCATAGCCTGAACATGATAGGAACCAACAAATTCCGCTTCGGGGCGATCAATTTTTCCGATAGTTTGGAACATAGGATACTCCTTGCCATCGAACTCCTTTTTGCCAAGAAACTCATTACTCAGCTCAAAATTAGCGACATACATTTGACGAAATTGACTGAGTAGATCTTCATTCAAGGCATCCATAGTTGCTTCATCAGTACCTTCCATGGTGTAGTAACCGATGGAGATCATTTCCTTTCGGTTGCCAGCTTCATCATGTGAAACAAAAGTGGCATAGTTGTAATTCTTTTGACCTTCTACAGCTGGAGTAAACTCCATTTCAGCAGGATATTCCAATTCGAAATTAATCTCTGGTAGCCCTGCCATCTGCGCATATTCAGCGTCTATGGTAAGTGTTTTTATTTCGCCACAAGCTTCTAAAGCCTGCTGCCCCTTGCTTTCGCAAGCAAAGAACAACAGCGCTAAAGAAACCACTACGTATTTGGATTGAAGATTCATTTAATTTCTATTTCGCCTTATCAGCCATTGCTTGAACAGTACCTTTCAAGAAGGCTTCCACTCCCATTTCAGCACCTTTTAGATACTTGGCTGGGTCGCACTTTACAGTAGAAAAGTTGGTCTTCTCCCTATCTTCCACGCTCCACACGCGTAGCACGCCCATATCTGTACCGAGCTTATCAGTATCTGCATTTTGGCCTGCTTCAAACTTTTGTTTCTCCATAACATCCGAAACCTCTACGCCACCTTTAGCTATAAATATTCCTACTCCAAAACGATTGGTACTAGCCTCACTGATCTTAAAAGTAGTAGCAGCATTTACTTGTGCCGAACCTGCATGACGGTTAAGTGTTCTAGATAGCTCGCTCTGGCTATTTTCAAATACCAGTACTTCCAGTACCACCTTGTTGAAAATATAGTCGGTCTTCTGATTAATCACCTTATTTTCTGTGCCTTGCTCATAATCGGCTAGCGCAGAAAATGGGGTACCGTTTTCCTTATCAACTGTCCTTTGAGCAACCACAAACTTACGAGTTGAAGGGCGCGTTAAAATCACACCAAATTCTTTTCCCTGCTCTGGGCCATTTCCGGATTTAAGCTCCCATCGCTCATCTCTCTTTTTGTCGTAGGCGCTGTTGCTCCAAAGTTCCTCAACAGGTGCTATTTCAAATCCCTGAGCTTCTAGGTCGGCTACATATTGCGCATAAAGCTGGTCCGTTAGCTTTTGCAGATCATCTGGGTTCAAGCCGTCTAACACTACTGTAAGAGATGCCTTTGCATCGCCCTTAATACCACCGCGCCACATTTTACCACCCTTCTTTTTGTCTTCTAGGGTGAGTGCCGTTTGATAGTTTACCTGAAAATCGGCAATAGCAATGCGCTTAGCTTCTTTGCGATAATTCAAATTAGCAGGACCGAGTTTCTTGACTTTAACATCCTCTACTGTTTGAGAGAATAGGCTCAGGCTAGTAAAAACAGAAACTAGCAATGCCAAACACAATTTCTTTTTCATAGTCATTTCAGTTTACACAACCACTTCAGGTTGATAAACCAAAACTAGACTACTGCCCTACGGCATTCAATACGGCAATTGACGTAAATGCTTGGTTGATTTGTCATTGGACAATGGTCATTAGGGGAAATGGGTGATTGGGGAACTAGTTGATTCGGGAATTGGTGAAATAGTTGATCAGTTATCAGTATATCGGTTAATCGGTTAATCGGAAAAACAGGTTACTAGTTCATAGTCTCGGATACCGCAAGCTCACACCATACCACGTCATGCTGAACTTGTTTCAGCATCTCCCACAGCCTTGCACTTGACTAGGTGAAAAAGAAAACTTCATCTTTTTCGTTTACACTTTGGTATGTTCAGGCATACCTGACTAAATTGTATAATATGAATACCAAGGAAAGAATTAAGGAACGTGTTAATGACATTAATGATCCGCGACTTCTGAATGAACTTTTGAAAGTTGTAGAACTGGAACATGACATTGAGCATACTCCTGAGCTTTCCGATATTGAGAAAAAAGCTATTGATGAAGGTATTACAGACGCTGATGCAGGGAATTTACATTCGAACGCTAAAGCGAGCCAACTGGTTAAGCAATGGCTAAAACAATAAGGTGGACTACCCGCTCCATTTTAGACCGAACCGATATTTATAAGTATTGGTTAAATCGAAACAGGTCGAACGCTTACTCCGAAAAATTAGAAGAACTGTTCGAAAAATCTGCTGAGCTGATTTCCAATTATCCACACATCGGCTTGCAAACCAACTACAGAAATGTGTTTTCAAAAGTGGTCAAAGACTACAAAATATTCTACCGTGTATCTTCTATTGAGATTCAAATTTTGAGGGTTTGGGACACACGACAAAGACCAGAGTCAATGAAGCTGTCTCGGTGATTGAGGAAATTGGGTAATTAGTTATCAATATATCGGTTAAAAAGCCCCCATCCTCCCGATTTCTCGGGACTTCCCGCAAGTGGGAAGGCTTAATAAGGCCTGTGCCAGACCTAGCTGCTCCCCTTTCCACCCTGAGCTTGCCAAAGGGTCGGCCAAGTGAATTGATTCACGGCATTTAGGGTATTGACTGTCAATAGCAGCAAAACCAACTCTAGGCGTCATTGCGAGGTGCAAAATGAACGCAGTGGAATTTTGTAACGCGGCAATCTGTCAGTTCTGAGCAGTAGACCTCCAAACAGACAGACTGCTTCGTCATAAAACCTTGTTAGTACAGGTTTTATTTCTCGCAATGACGGTTTCCGCAAAAGTAACGGAACAACCAAGTCGTCAGACCAATGACTGGTAACGGAGCTGAGGCTGAAACTCGTGGCTGTGTTGGGGACAATTGGTCGGACGACTAATGCTAGCTACAAAACCAACCTACACTTGTAATTATTCTTTTAAATTCTTTTCTTCCAACAAGAAAAACACACACGTACTTTTTAAACCCCTGTGCTTTTCTGGAAACTCAAATAGTGCGCGTTATACAGCACCCGTTGGTTGCTAATGCGCACTTTTAATAAACTACCGGAAATATACCGAGCATAAAAGTGCACGACAGCTAACGTTAAACACAACTACATAAACAAAAGTGAACAAACTAGTACCTACAATAAAGTCAATAAATTTTCATTTGTGGGAGCCTTGCAATATGCGATGCAAGTTTTGTTTTGCAACATTTCAGGATGTTAAGTCCACTATTCTACCGAAGGGACATCTTGACAAGAACAGTACAATTCAATTAATAGACAAATTTGTTGAAGCAGGCTTTGAAAAAGTAACATTTGCAGGTGGTGAGCCCACACTTTGTAAATGGCTACCTGAATTAATAGAAAGAGCAAAAGATAGAGGCTTAACAACGATGTTAGTTACCAATGGCTCTTTATTGACAGAGGCCTATTTAAGAAAAATAAATAACAAATTGGATTGGTTGGTTTTAAGTATTGACAGTTTAAACGAGCAAACAAATATTACTACCGGGCGAACATTCAAAAGTAAACCATTCTCTGAGGATTCATACCTGAAAATAATTCATGACATCAAACAAGGTGGAATTAGATTTAAGATAAACACGGTTGTCACCTCAAAGAATCATCATGAAGATTTAACGCATTTCTTAAAAATAGCTCTTCCAGAAAGATGGAAAGTACTACAAGTCCTTCCAATCAAAGGACAGAACGATAAGCATTTTGAGGACTTTAAGGTTTCAGGTCACCTCTTTAATAATTTTGTAATGCGACATAAGAAAATTGAAGAATTTGGTATCGCAATTGTGGGGGAAACTAACGATTTAATGACAGGCTCTTATATGATGGTTGACCCAGCAGGACGGTTTTTCGATAATACGCGGGAAAGATATACTTATAGCGACCCAATTTTGAAGGTAGGTATTCATACGGCTCTTTCACAAGTAGATCATGATTACAAAAAATTTATTGACAGAGGTGGAATATACGAGTGGAGTTAAGGCCAGTGCATAACAAAACCTATACGCAATGCCGCTATGGTGGTACCGAGAGATCATCTCTCCTTACCAGCCAAAGCTGCACTTTGCTTTTGAAAATGTATAACTTAAAATCAAATTGTAGCTTTGGCTACCGCCCGTGCACGACTCACCCCGACCCTTCGGGGCTACCGCTTTTAAATCACGTACTTCGCTTAACCAAACCGTTATCAAAAAAAGCAGCACCGTATGTGCTGCTTTCTCAACTAAACAGGTGACTAACCTGAGACTCAACTAAAGACTACTATTTAATCTTATCAATGAAACACTAGCTGTTTATACTGGCTTGCAAGGGCTTTTACGCTTACAACTCCTTCGCCATGGCAAACCGGACAGGTTACGGTTTCATAGCCGTCTGACACGGTTTCTTTTACAGTATATTCTATCGGGTCGCTCTTCCGGGTGGTGTAGTAATAATCTACTATGGCTCCGTTTACCTTTCGCACAGTGGTGGTATTGCGCGGTATAGATTTCTTCACATTAATCTCTTTAAACTTCTTTCGGGTAATGGTTCTTGGGCACAAGCTTGTTGAAGCACTATTTACAGAGTAGAGCCAATAGATCGGCCCAGAGTTTTCATCGAGCCAAACGGGTTCGTCATAGTCGCCCATTACTTTAAGGGCCTTTCTGGTGGTGTCAATTTCAAGCACCTTTATAATGCGCTGAATTTCGGATACATAAACATTCGCCTTGTCATTCGGTAAATCGGTGTAAGGCATATCGCCATAATAAAGGCTTCCTTTAAAGCTAAGTGGCACATTGCCAATAAAGGCAAAGCCTTCAACTGGAATGTGCTTCCAGCGATTACCGTTTTTATAGGTTTTGCGGGCATTATCAATATCTAACACGCGACCATCTAACAATTCACCATTATTAAAAACCCCAGCAGCTCCTTTTACTCGAGCAGCAAAAGCATCATAGTCTTCGGTTTCGTTTTTCGGTCTGCTTGAAAATTGGTTGTTATAAAGTCTGGTAATGTTCACCCTATACCCCATTCCATGCAGTTTTCCGTTTTGGAATGTGCCGACTTCCAGATAGGAATGGTCGCCCCTAAAAGCAGAATCAGCCGTATGAAACTTGATACCATAACCATTTAGATTGGCGGTGTCTTTACTGAGCATTTGCCCCGACATGGTCGGCCACCAAATGGCATCCTTTTTCTCCTTCTCATCCAACATATAAGTGGGGTACGGATAGTAGGACATGTTCACCTCCAGGTTATTCAGCAGACTATCGACTTGCGGCTTTTCAGATATATCGGCAGGAATAGTCATTTCCACTTCGCCATCTACCACCAAAGCCCATGCATAAGGTTGCTCTGCCCATGGTCGCTCTAGAAAGAACACGCCTCCGTTGCCATATTCCATAAAAAGTGTTGGCATATAGCCAGTAAAAGTACCCGAGCCTCGCGTGTCATAAGTTCCGGCAGTAGAGAAGCCGATGTACTTATCTCCATTCTCAAAATTGATCAGTGAAATTTCTTTGGCCTCTGGCGAAATATACTGGGTACCACCGGCACCAAACGGATAAACCATATTAGGGCTATAGGTCCCGAATTTATCGGCTTTGTTTCTTTGCGAACCATTGGGTGAATACAACATAAAGTCGTAGTCGCCATTTGGTTTTGTAGCCGTTCGGTAAATGTATTGGCCGGTTTCGTCTAACTCTTCGCTATAAAAAACGCTACCATCCTCGTTGTAAAGATTACCTGAAGGTTTGATGATACTGCCTTCAATATCGTCTATGCTGGCGAACAATTTACCACTGCCCTGATAGCGTATATCTGCATTCGGCACTATAGATACACCACCTATTTTAGGCACATAATAGCCATTGCGCTCAACCGTGCTTTTGCTAAAGTATACCTTACCCGATGTAACCAGTTTTCGGCCACCTAAAGTGAAGGTGAGTTCATCGTACTTCTTTTTACTCCTCTGTGCTGCCAGATATTCGCCTTCTGCTTTTACTAGGGAGACATCTACCAACTTACTGTATTCTGACCAGGCCAGTCTTTTGAGTTCTTTCATCTCCTCTAACTTTTTCTGATTCATGCGGTAGTAATGCTGAAAAAGTCCTCCCTCTACAATTCCCTGTGCCGAAAGGTTGAAACTCATCAGCATGAGTATGGCCACACCAAAAACTGTTTTAGTCGATTGCTTTAGTTGTTTCCTGTTCTTCATGAAAAAGGGTCTTTAGTCACTTCAAAGTTGCTCAGACTACAGGCGGGAGTAAATAGGGCAAATGACGTAATGTTGGGGAATTAGTGGATTGGGGAATTAGTGGATTGGGGAATTAGTAAATTAAGACTCAGATTCGGTTTTTACCCCCACCCTAAAGGGTGATGGATAACGTTTCGTATCTAAAATTGATTCTTGTGGCATCCCTTTAGGGATTGAGGGTAGTTCTGGAATTGGTTATCTGTATATCAGTTAATCGGAAAGACAGAAAACAGTGTGTTGCCCTTGGCCACTAACCTTTTCACCTCGACCATAGTGGAGAGGCCTGCCAGGGAAACTGGTGAAGTGGTCATTAGGCATTTTGGGAATGGGAAATTGGTGCTCAGTTAATGGAAGTTAGATTTAACCCCAACCCTAAAGGGTGAAGGAATAAATCTTGATTCCTGAAATTGGATTCTTTGGCATCGCTTTAGGGATTGAGGGTAGTTGGGTGATTAGTTGATCAGAAAACAGGAGAAGCTCGTCCGAACCGTCATTCAGAGCGAAATGTAATGAAGCGAAGAATCCCCTAAGGAAACATCTACACTTGGAGATTCTTCAGTCGTACATTTCTGATTATCATCCAAATGTCCACCCCCTAACCCCCGCCAGCGGGGGATATAAGGCCTGGAATTTTGCTTTAAAACCTTGTGATTCAGTATCCTTACTGCTTAATGTTCTTTGTAATGAGATGCAACGTCTAATGTCCTCCGCTGGCGGAGGTGTCCGAAGGACGGAGGTGGATTATCCTAAACATCAAAATACACAAAGCTTAAGGCACCAAGGACGAAAGCAGATAGAATAAGAATCGAGTTGATACGGACCAGCTTAGGATTAAGCACTTTATAGGTTGAATAGGCATTCAATACAATAGCTAATACCAGTGCCGGCAAACTTAGATACAGATTGAAAAGGTAAAACCAAAACCAACTGGTGCAGAGGCCCCAAATGGCTAGTACGGTAGTGAAGGCCGGAATTGCTTTCAGCATTTTCATTCTCCTGTTTTCGGAAAACTGTACATATAGAAAAAGTAAAAGCAGAGCGAAGAACCCTGCAATTACAATCAACCTAGAGAATAAACCTGACATGCTATGCTTGCTGTGCTTTATTGGCCACCGCCTTTATTCAGTTCGAGAAATGCTTTCATGGCGTCCTGATCGCCTTGCTTACCTGCCAAACCAAACCAGTATTGTGCTTTAGCGAGATCTACCTCTACTCCCATTCCGAGTTTATAGATCACACCAAGATTTTTCTGAGACTCCAAGTGTCCTTGGCCTCCTGCCAGTGTAAATAATTCAACGGCCTTAGGCATGTCCTTTTCTACACCTTTTCCTTCCATATACAGAGCGCCCAAATTGAACTGAGCCAAAGGTAAACCTTGATCTGAGGCAAGCTCATAGTATCTCTTTGCTTCCACATAATCTTGCTCTACTCCCGCTCCATTCGTGTAGATATTCCCCATGTTATTCTGAGAGTCAGCATAACCTTTATCAGCAGCTTCCTTAAATAGTTTGAAAGCCTCATCCATAGAAGGCTCAACGCCCCAGCCATTCATGTAGAACACCGCCAAATCATGCATAGCCGGTAAATAATCCTGCCCTGCAGAGGCACGCAAAAACTTGAGTGCGGCAGCGCTATCACCCTGCTGCTGACTCACCACTCCCATGGTATGTTGTGATGGCGCATGATTACTGGCTGCAGCTGCCTGTAAATATTCAAATGCTTTAGCGCGATTGTTTTGCCCCATGTAATAGTCCAAAAGACTTAACTGAGCCTCTACATTTCCATTGCTAGCCAAAGTGGTTAAACTATCTATGTTTTGCGCCTTAATACTCAGGCTGAAAAGCAATAGCGAACTGAACAAAAGAGTTTTCATGTTTCTGTGAATTTGCATGTTCAAATATCCCTCGACATTCAGTGCCGTTCCATAGGGCAATTGACGTAAATGCTTCAGGGAAGCAGGGAATTGGGTGATTGGGGAAATAATTATCCGTTGATCGCATTGGTTAATAATACTCATATATCCACCCCCTACCCCCCGCCAGCGGGGGATATAAGGCCGGAAATTTTGCTTTAAAGCCTTGTGATTCAGCGCTCTTACTGCTTAACGTTTTTTATGATGAGATGCATCGTCTAATGTCCTCCGCTGGCGGAGGTGGTCGAAGACCGGAGGTGGACTTTTTAATTCTTTTCTAATACCCCGTATAAATAAATGGTGCCCAGAAATACGGATGTGTATGACCTTCAAACTCACCTTTGATAAAGCTTCTTTTTACATCTGTAATAGCGGCAGAAGTGCTCATATTTCCATTGAAAACACGGTTATAAAGGTGAATAGTCAATAACATGGTTCCGCTGTCACTCACACTCCATAAGGAAGTGAGGGTACTGTTAGCTCCGGCATTCAATAGTGCCTGATTCAAGCCTTTGATGCCATCGCCAGGGGACTCTACACCCAAAGCAGTTTGACAGGCACTGAGCATTACAAAGTCGACTGGCAGATTCAGTTTCTCTAACTCTCCTACTACCAGCATCCCATCTTCACCATTCACCGGACTTGACTTCACTGTCATGGCAATGCTACTGAGGTCGAAGACATAAGGATGCACACTGGCATGGCTTGAAAGATGCACCGCACGGTACTTCGCCAACTCGCCTGCAGCACTCATTCGCTTCAGCTCATTTTCGGTCATCATAGCATCCATACGTGTATCGGTTTTCGGAACAATTTTCTGAATCCTAGCAACCTCTTCGCGTCCACCTTCTAGGTAAGACATCGGCTCATCGCTTTGAAAAGTAGCAAAGGCATAGTCGAGCGGCTTGTTGTTCTTTAAGTCTTCACGTACTCTGTATCGGAGTTTTTCAAGATCACCCAGGGAAGCCAAAGGCGCTTTTTGTGCCGAATGTAAATCATAAGTAGCACCACCAAAGCCCAACACATTCATGGCATAAGTCCTTTTCGGTTGGGTACGTAGCATGTGCAACATGGCCGCATTCGGAATGTAGCCAATCTCGAAACGTTCAGCCAAATATTGGCCATTGTCATCTGTCAGGGCATCGAATGGAATGGTGCCAATCAACCCCTCCGGACTTATTGTCAGCTTTTCTACCGTGAATAGCTCTACATCCAAGCCACTGATAAAGGTGTGATAGAATCGGTTAAGCAAGTCGGGCAAGTTCTCTTTCTGGTAGAAAACATACTTACCTTCAACCACTTTGGCTTCCATGTGCTTGCGTAAATACTGAGTTATCAGTTTGAATTCTCCCTTGGCGAAGGTATTGTCGACTCGTGTTTTGGCTCCATTGAGGTAGTCGAGGTTCTCCTTCCTGAACTCCATTTTGGCCTGTTCTTTTTCGAGTTCGATCAACTGAGCTTTTTGACTGGTGAGCAAATCAGTGAAGGCTCCTGCCGAACGATTATACTTCACCACCACATTATTTTTGGTGACCAGGCACATGAGGTAAGTTCCTTCATAAGTGGTGCCCTTAGAAACATCGATAAACGACAAATAAGCTTCACCTTCGCCTAAAACAGCCTGTAATTCTTTCAGCGATAGCTGTTTCTTATCGCTTCTTTTATCATTCAGTAAAGCGTAGGCTCGGTTCGATTCGATAACATCATAGATCTTGTCGAACTGCTTGGTTTCGTAGTAAGCTCCCGCCAGAAATCCGTTGATGCGTTGGAATTTATCCAAGTAACCACGCTGCTCTAACGGATCCATTTTATCTAATATCGCAACCTCTTCTGCCCTAGCCTTTTCAAACTGAACAGCCGATTCAGCATACTTCTTTTGCTCCATTAATCGGACACCATCGTTGTAGGAATTTCCAGTTGAAGCTACCGTTTCATTATCCAGTAAATTGGCTACACTGGAAAGTCCATTCTTCACATAAGAGACATAGTTCATCTGATCGATTCCCGGAGTCTTAAGGAAGTTTTCAGCCTGATGAGCAATGGCCTGAGCCTTGTCTATTTCCTTATTGAAGGCATAAGCACGAAGAATTACATAATAGGCCTCAGCCAAATATTCAGGCGATTTCAACTTAGGTAATTGAGCCGCATATGAATCGGCTAAAGCAGCAGCATCTTTGTAGTTTCTGCTTTCAGTTTTAGCCATTACCAGATAGAAGTAAGCCTTAGCCAACGTGGCAGTCGATGGTAACTTTCCACTCAAATCCGAAAGAATAAGGTTCGAAGAAGCTTCAACTTTATCCCATCTTTTCATAGCCGATTGCACTCTAGCCAATCGCTCATAAGCCCTGTATCTGGAAGCTAGATTGTAATTGGTTTGATCGAAAACGATTTTCTCCAAATGCGGCTCCAACTTCTGACCGAACTCAAAATTGACCGTCTCAGATATCTTGGCAATGTTTACCAGCGCCTCAACATACATCATTCGAGAAATGAGGCCTTGTTTCACCGCCTCTTCGGCCTTGACCCAATCGGCTAAGGTTTGAGCAGCCGTTTCGTTATTGGCAATCCCATCATAAGAAGCGCCAAGCGTAGAAGCCAAGTTCTCATAAGCTGCTTTCGCTCGCTTCACTCCTTCTTCATTGTAATTCGCTAAATACTCTTTCGCCTTTTGAACCGTGGCAGATAAATCGGGATAGTTGGCTAATGAGTTAAGGTATCCACTCATGCTCTGGTAATCGCGTTGCATATCTGCTGCTGATTTGCCCACATTCTGCATGGTGCGCACATATTGCTGAACCTCCTGAGGACTATTTGCGAACACTGAGAAGATGAAACCATAGAAGCTCGAAACGTTATCGTAGCTATTGTATGCTACCGACCATTGCACAAAATCTGCGGCATCTTGCGGTTTATTGATGTCATAAAACGATGCAGCCGCCAATTGTAAAGCGACCGAATTACCCGGATAGGTTTCAATCAAGTTGGCTGCGGCACGCAATGCGGCATTATGATCTTTACCCTGTTTTGCTCGCTGATAAGCTGCATAATCAGGGTGAGCTTCCATTTTGGCAGGTGGAATATTTAGCTGAGCCTCACTCAGAAAACAAACGAAAGTCAAGGCGATAATTAGGGATAGACGCATCATATTCATGTTTTAAAATGAAGTGGTTAGAACACCCGCTTTATAGATCGCTGCTTCGTGTGTGCTGTCGGTTTTCCTCTTCAAATACTTGCCATCTTTTTGACCATCCTTCATCTGCATAATCTCAGCTGACTTGTCGAAATGCCAGATCATATGTAGCCCGTTGAGCATGCCTTCTTTGTATTCTGAAAAGATGATCTTACTCTGAGAAGGTAGAAACTGCATGGTCATGCCGTTCATCATACCGCCCTTCCAAGAGCTGTAAACCGCATCGTTACCGTTGATTTTTACTCCTCTTCCGTCATTACAGTTACCCAATACACATGGTGCTGTTGCTGTGCTTGCCAGTGGACTGTTACTCACGTGAGCATCGTTTTTATAGTCTTTGTAATCGTAGCCTTGCTGTGTACGGATAACATGCAGTCCTTCTTTCTTTCCATCAACAAACTGACCGAAGGCATAGAGGATGCCATCGCTTTCATAACTGAAGAATCCGTGTCTTTTTCCGTCTTTAAATGTTCCCCAGAACTTACCGAAAGTTCCGGTTTGGTTGGCCACACCGTTTAGTTTTCCTTCTTTATAGAAGCCCACTTGGTAGCCATATTCCTGTCCGCTGGCATCGTGCATGGTAGCGAAGCCGTAACCGTTCTCACAGTTACCTTTTACGCATTTGATGCTTTGGCCAAAGGCCGAAAAGCCAAAGAAACTTATTAAAACGAGTAATAATTGAAGCTTTCTCATAATTTGAATTTTCTCTAGTTGTTATTACAAACCTAGCTTCTGATATAGTGCAGCTCAATAAGGCAATTGACGTAATTGCTTCGGAGAAGCAGGGAATTAGTGGATTGGGGAACTGATGAATTGGTCATTAGTCAAGAGTCATTAGGGAATTTGGAAAGTTATTGATCAGGAAACAGGTGAAATCTGTTCTTGCCGTCATTGCGAGGAAGAAGTTTGACCTAAGTCAAACTTGTGACACGGCAATCTATCCGTTTAAACGTAGGTGCAAAGAACGCCACGTTGCAAAATTCCACTTCGTTCATTTAGCGCCTCGCAATGACGGTCTGAAATGACGCTTTCAGTCCACTCCAACAGCTCATAACTCTACATACCGCTAACTAATGACCATTGACAAATGACTAATACTCTAATTCACCAGTTTCCTAATTCCTTAGTTACCCAATTCACCAACCACACTAGTACAAATAATACTCCTGCTGATCCATGGTCATAATACTGAGTGGTTGTTTGCCGTATTGCGGTTTAAAAACCACTAGCCTGTCTCCTACTTGTAACTGATCGAAAGTAACGGACTCCACCGTGATAACGCCAATGGTTGTTTTCAGTCTTTGAGCACTTTTAGATCGATTAGAGGTGAAAGTTGTCTTGTCTTCAATAATCGCAGGTATGCCACGCTTAAAGCCATAGCGCTTACTCATTTTGTAGGTTCTGTACGACCGAATGATCTTGAACAACTGATAAGCCGGAATAATCACCACCGGAAAAAAGAGAATCAAAAGGCCTTCCAAGCCATTGGCTAAGAAGGTTACTAACATGATCAAAGTAGGTACCAACCATACATAGCGCGCCTTCTGCTGACTTTTGAAAATGTTCTTGAGCACCTCTTCATCTTTAGGCGTCAGTTTTACATCAGGAAAAATAGTTTGGAGAAACTTGTCATTGGTTTCGCCTTCAAGCTTGTGCGCCTTTTGGTCTACCACCTCCTGACCGGTAAGCTCCATAGCTAAAGTCATCTTAGATTTTGGAGCCTTGTCCAGCACTATATGCATGCCCACTTTAGCCTTATTATAGTGCTTAAAATCTACCGAATGCTCTTCATCATCTATATATAAATAGTAGTGTCTGGTAGTTTTACTGCTATGGTTTCTGCT
This sequence comes from Roseivirga pacifica, assembly GCF_900111145.1. Classification (GTDB taxonomy): domain Bacteria; phylum Bacteroidota; class Bacteroidia; order Cytophagales; family Cyclobacteriaceae; genus Roseivirga; species Roseivirga pacifica. The sequence continues at coordinate 179,757 of NZ_FOIR01000002.1, read as the reverse complement.
TGTATTATGATGATGCGTCTGGCTGTGATGTACATTCAGTCTTTTGTTAGTTACCATGCCACTGATGCGGTTTTTCACCCCTCTTTTCAGGTCTGCAAAAACGGCCCAAATCATATAACCGATCACGCTGAAGAAAAATACGCCAAAGCCAATAAAGACATAAACAGCAATATCATCAAAGGCCATTGGGTCCTTGGATTTACCTAAAACTGCGAAGCCAATAAAGGCAAAAATCAATCCTGAGAAGCCCGCAAAGGCAAAAAATGGTAGTAGCCTAAGCCTTAGTTTTTTAATGTCGGCCGCTTCTAATGGTAATTGTTGCATGGTTTTATTTTAGGGGGTTAGAAATGTAGATTCCTTCTAGGGTATTGAACACGAATTCATCGTTAGCCGTGTGGGTAATTTCCTCATCATGAGTGTACATATCGGCAGCATCAAAGCTTACTTCGAGTACTTGTTCTGTGCATCCGCCAGTTGAGCTGTCGCAAACGGAAACCCCCATTTCTCCACCAAATTCAAACACAATGGACACAAACTTTCCGGTACCCAATTCAAAATGACTGGTCTTGAAACCTTCAGGTAATGGTTCGTTCTTAGTCAAGTTCATGCCATTTAGCAAGCCTTGCCAAGTCACCCCAAAGTCGTCACTCAGTTTAGCTGAGCCAATACTTCCTGCATTCGTATCTTGCGTATACACGGTGCCATCCGAACTAATCAGCCGAGGTCCGTAGCCTGGGTGACTGGTAGCCGAACCAGATACTTCCGTCCAATCGATACCGTTGTTGGAGGTATATGCTTTTAAATCTGCTGAATAGCTTCTGGCTTGGGTGCTTGGAGATACGTAAACTTTAATTTCAACTGTTAGTGCATGGTAAATTCCATCAGCACCTTTTGCTACTAGCTCAGGTGTTAGCGGATCGGTAGACTCTAAGTTCCAGTCCTTACCATTGGAAGTCGTGAAAGTTCCTTTTTCCGCGTAAGCTATGGTTCGGCCATCATCATGCAATATGCTTGTGATATTGCCCATAGACGAAGTTGCATATGTCTCACTATTTCTACTGAACACCTTGTCTTCAGCATAAGCATAATCACCAATCACATAAGTTTTCCCAAACATGTACCCCCCAGGATATTGGTAACCCATATCTAATGGCAAGTATTCCTGCTGACCATTGACGGTTTTAATAATACCCCCTCTAAAACGGTCTCCGCCTTCTAAAAAGCCTTGGGTAAAAACACTCTCTTCTCCGAATGCAATGGCTGAAACATTATCTACGGGTTCAATTGAATTGCCCGAAACCAAATGCATCTGATTCACTCCCCAGCGATCGTAGATATTTACATAGGCCTTATCTTTATAAAGCTTCATTCCCCCCTCAGTATTTCGGTAAATACGATAGTCTTCCGGGTATTCGTAATAGCGAATTTCCCCTTCAGGAGTGATTATGATTACACCACCTTCTTTAGCATAAGCGAAATAGCCATAGCTGTAAGCTGTTTTCACCTTGTTTCGGTCGTTACCGAGACCATACAGCCTCTTGTAATCCATATTAGTCAAGGTGGTTTGTGTATAGGTTTGTGTGCTTACATCGAACTCAGCAATGATCTTATTTCGCCAATCGAAGAAGCCCATTTTCTCCCCAAAAGTACCTAGGTAGAATTCTTCACCCATCTCTAAACGAACCCCAGTGCTTACGTAAGTTCCATTATCATCGATAAAGAAAGTTTTGCCGTTTGCTCCATCGTTCTGAATGTAGACCAGTTTGCCTGAATCAGTTACCCCAGTGGCATGATGAATAGCTGCTGAACCCGAACGGATATTATCGAGATCGTAAACGCCACCGCCATAAACAAAAAGGCCATCATTGCTGATGTTGATTGGGTGTCCAGTTGCATTACCGTAAACGAAAAGCTCTTCAACTGTTTGGCCGCCATCTTTCGAGTAGAACGGCTTATGTGCACCAAAAAAGATCATATATCGCTCATTCGGGCTGACCATAATTGACGATGCAGTAGCATAGGCTGTTGTGGGCATCAACTGCGTGAATTTCATGTTCTCTGCAGCCTCAACGGCAGGGTCAGTGTCTTCCTTGGGGTCGCAGGCAAAAGCCAACAATAGGGCGAATAGCAGTAAGAGAGTTCGATTTTCGATACGCATAGCGGTTTGGTTTATCCTTTACAAACCTATCTATGACAGAGATGCTACTCAATACGGCAATTGACGTAAAGTGACTAGTTAATTGATAATTGGACAATGGTCGTTAGGGGAATTTGTGAATTGGTCTGTCATCATTTCTCCACTCTTTTCACCTCGACCGTAGCGGAGAAGCCGGCCAAGTGAATTAGTTGATTAGGAAGTTGGAAAACAGGACTTGGTTTGTACCCCAGCCCTAAAGGATGAGTGGATATAATTTTCGAACAAGAACTGTATCCCTTGGCCTCCCTTTAGGGAATGAGGGTTGTTTGGGTAACTAGGATACCGGGTAATTGAGAAGTTGGTGTATAGATTAATAGTCTAATAGATACTTAGTCTCTGTCGCCCTAAATGCAGTAAAGGATCAGCAAAGGGAAATTGGTTGTTGAACTGGACAATGAATATAAACATAGAGTGAATTTTATAGCCATAGTAAATTTATTCATATCCTTGCCTAAACCTAAGAAATAGCTAAGGGTACTTCGTAAGAGGAGGGTTTAGTGGTTTGGAAACTGGTGCACCTATTATTATAGCCTTGGCTATTTCATTAGCCAAAACATACTTCCCTTTAGTAGTCATATGACAGATATCTACGAAATACTCGCTGTTTTTGGGTACTTTGTCAAAGACACTAACCAACGACAAACCATACTCTTCAGCTAACTTTTTTATTATGGCATTATGTCGTTCTACTGCGTATCGCGTAGAAGAAATATTACCCCAAAAATGCTTCATTTGAGGCTCCATTCTCAACATTTTATTCTCTAGCCTCTTATCAGTAGTTGGGTAGGCAATCGCAAAGTCTGAGAGTATCACTTCAACCCCAAACTGATCGGCCGTTTTAATAATAGCCCTGACATTTTGATCGAAAATCTCCTCACTTCTTAACGCTCCAGTGGCAAATTCAGGATTGCCTCTAATCCCTTTATCTATCAAATAATACTTAAGAACATCGTAGCTTAGCCAAGAGGTATAGCTTTTCCAATTAAAAAATCCCACTTCTGGTTTATCATCTACCCAAGTAAAGTTGTTGTAAATAGCATCATTAATGCCCATGTATAGAACAACTATATCAGGCTTATAGGCCATAAGATTGTGCTCGAGATTAACTCGATTTATGTAAGATGTATATCTAGGCTTACCACAAGACACAATTGAGTAACTTCCTTTATTGTTCACATTTTCGGCCGTAATTCTTGGCAAATCAACCGAATAGGAAGTAGATCCACCTAGTATCAATACTCTCTTCTCATTATCGCGTTTCTCGCCCTTCCAATCTGGTCCGATACACCCGATATCATTCATAACAACCCCGAGGTATTCTCCATAAGGTTTAATCTTGAAAATAATTTCATCGTCAAAAAGTATACTATCTGGTGTTTTCAATAAAATCATTCCCCTTATGACTAATTCCAAGGTCAATATTGTAATTAGGATGATGAGAAATAGTTGCCGAACACTTTTAAGCATAAGTCCAAAATCAATTTACTAAGAATAATGTCTAAAGATAATGAGATAAACCTCTCCCGATATCATGAGTATAGATAAGTCATTAGGAACATCTGTAAATCACATCATGTATTATAGTGTATTCCGAGTATAATAATTGATTAAACATTAGGGAACTCAGACATCTCCTAATCAATCATTGTGTTATATTGACACTAACACTACGATTGCATGAAAAACCTTAAACTAGCCCTAGCGGCCACGGCCCTTATTTGCCTTGGCTGTAACAACACATCTACCGACTATAATGACTTTGTAAACTGGAGTATTTACCATGGTGACGCTACAGCCAGTCACTATTCCCAGTTAGACCAGATTAATAAATCGAATGTACGTCAACTCGAACTTGCTTGGACTTTTAATACTGGTGATGCCGATGAACGCTCGCAAATTCAGTGTAATCCAATTATAGTAGATGGTGTAATGTATGTTACCTCTCCGCAAACCAAAGTAATCGCACTCAATGCAGCCACAGGCGATGAAATTTGGACATTCGACCCGTTTGATGGTGGATTAGCTTCTGGTGTAAACCGAGGTGTTGTCTATTGGAATAAAGGCAAAGACAAGCGTATTCTTTTCACCGCAGGCAACTACCTAATCGCTTTAAATGCCGAAACGGGAAAGGTAATAGAGCGCTTCGGCAACAAGGGTAAGGTTGACATGCGGCTAGGTTTAGAGCGTGAAGAAACCAGCCTGGAAGTAGTAGCCACATCCCCCGGAATTGTTTATGACGATTTACTTATTCTGGGTTCTCGTGTAAACGAAGGTCAAGTTGCGGCTCCAGGCCATGTTCGTGCCTTCAATATAACATCTGGCAACATCGAATGGATCTTTCACACCATTCCACACCCTGGTGAATTCGGTTATGAAACTTGGCCACCTGAAGCATACAAAGAAGTAGGTGGTGCTAATGCTTGGGCAGGTTTAAGTTTAGACCAAGAGAGAGGCATTGTGTACATTCCTACGGGATCGCCTGCCTTCGATTTTCATGGTGGCAACCGACATGGCGATAATCTTTTCGGAAACACGTTATTGGCATTAAATGCCAAAACAGGCGAACGTCTATGGCACTTTCAAACTATTCACCACGACATGTGGGACCGTGACCTTCCGGCACAACCTAACTTACTTACGGTTACCCATAATGGCAAAAAGATTGACGCAGTGGCGCAAATCACTAAGCACGGCATGACCTTTCTTTTTGATAGAACTACCGGGGAACCCTTGTTTGAGATTGAAGAGCGCCCTGTACCTGCTTCAAACCTAAAAAACGAGCAGGCTTCCCCTACCCAACCGTACCCTGTTAAACCACCACCATTTTCAGGTCAGGTGTTTACGGAGTCCATCATCAGCCAAGTTCTTCCTAACTCTAAATCAAGTGTTTTAGAAGCAATTAAAGGTGCTAACTATGGGCACAAGTTCGCACCACCTTCTATTGAAGGCACCGTAATTTACCCCGGTTTTGATGGAGGGGCGGACTGGGGCGGAGCGGCTGTAGAGCCAGATAGCGGCATGCTCTACATTAATGCCTCGGAAATGGCTTGGCTGCACCAAATGGTGCCTGTTAACCCTACAGGCGAAGTAATAACGCCAGGCAGAAAAGTGTATATGGCCAACTGTTCTACTTGTCATGGTGCCGATAGAAGCGGCCAACAACACGTATTTCCATCGCTTGTCGATCTCAAATCGAGATTAGGAAGAGCTGAAGTACTCGAATTGACACAGAAAGGCAAAGGCAGAATGCCAGGGTTCAGTCATATAAAGGAAGACGACCTTAAAGTATTAATGGATTTTCTGTTCGAAACAGAAGAAGTAAGTGTTATGTCATGGACAGGCAAATCACATGAGGAAGCGGAAGACCTTGCTATTCCGTACAACTTTACGGGCTATAGAAAGCTTTACGATGCCAACGGCTACCCGGCAATGCAGCCTCCTTGGGGAACACTAAACGCCATTGATTTGAATAGTGGTGAGATAAAATGGCGCGTTCCATTTGGCGAGGTTGAAGCGCTAAAAGCGCAAGGAATACCAACCACAGGAACAGAAAGTTATGGTGGCCCAGTGGTAACGGCTGGCAACCTCATCTTTATTGCCGCCACACCCGATGAGAAGTTTAGAGTTTTCGATAAAACGAATGGCGAATTGCTATGGGAATATAAGCTACCAGCAGCTGGCTATGCGACCCCAGCTACTTATGCCATAAATGGTAAACAATATGTGGTTATAGCCGCTGGAGGAGGTAAGCTAGGCACCAAATCAGGCGATACATTCTTGGCGTTTGCATTGCCTGAATAGGTGATTGCTCAATGAGCCAAAAGGCATTGGAAATTAGTTAGCAGCTTTTTAGTTCACGGTTCACAGTAACGGCCAACACTACACTAGCCAGTGGCTTTTCGACTCGACCGCATGGAATAGCCTAGCGGTCTATCTATCCCTTTTCTCAAATTTCTTGCAACTATTTACCCTAATTAAATGTTGGTACATTGAATATTTGTATCACCGCACTTCGAGTGTATAAAAACATATAAAATGACATTTTCTGAAGCTTTACAGTGGCGCTATGCAACCAAAAGAATGAATGGCCAGACAGTACCACAGGAAAAAATCGATAAAATTTTAGAAGCCATTCAAATGGCGCCAACCTCATCCGGTCTACAACCTTTCGAGGTTATCGTAATATCAAATCCAGCGCTTAAAGCACAGTTGAAGGATGAAGCCGCCAAACAGCCTCAAATTGTTGAATCGAGCCATGTGCTGGTGTTTGCCGCTTGGGATACCTACACTGAGGAACGCATCAACGCATTCTTTGAATTTAATAATGAGGTAAGGGATATTCCTGCTTCTCAAACAGACGATTACAGAAAAAGCCTGATAAAAACTTTCACTTCAAAAACCAATGAGGAAAATTTCCACCATGCAGCTAAACAAGCAGGAATAGCACTCGGCTTTGGCCTAGTAGCCGCTGCATTGGAAGAAGTTGACACTACTCCTATGGAAGGTTTTGACCCCGCAAAAGTGGATGAGATTTTAGGCTTGAAAGAAAAGGGGCTGAAAAGCACACTTATTCTTAGCGTAGGCTACAGAGATGCCGAGAATGATTGGTTAGAAGGCATGAAAAAGGTTAGAAAACCAAAAGAAGAGCTATTTACAGTGATTGATTAATGTTTTAAAAGCCGTTATAGGCTTTCATTTCGTGGTTGAATACTTAAAGGTGTGACCTGCTAATTCTAAGCAAAGTTACACCTTGCTTTTTGTAAACTTGCTAGGGCAAAGCAATGGTTTTACAACCCAAATATCTTCTCCATCAACACCCACTTTTCATCGGCTTTAGCAAAGGACAAACGCTGCTGATAGGTATCCATTAGTTCTTCCCACTCCTGCACTTTGGGGTTATCCGCATCCATTTTAGCTTTCTTTTCAAAACTAAAACAATCTGAGGCTTCTATGATCATAAAGAGTCGCGTATCAATATGGTATATCTCCATATTTATAATACCAGATGCCTTGATACTCTCTATGATCTCCGGCCACACCTCACGGTGATGCTCCTTGTACTGTTCAATCAGTTGAGGATCGTTTTTGAGGTCTAGGGTTAGGGCGAATCGTTTCATTTTCGTTAATCGTCATTCCAGAATTTTTCTTCCTAAATTTCAAAAGGGAAGAAAAATATCCGGAATCTCATTTTCTGTTACTTTTCAGGATACCTTTTCCTCACCCGCCCGAAGCCCCCTCTTGAAGGCGACAACGATGCTAAGTGCTAAAAAAACAGGCAGATTGCCACGTTGCAACCTTCTGCTTTCGCGAAGTTTACGCCTCGCAATGACGGGTAAAACGAGCTGAATATTTACCAATCACCTAGTTCCCTAATTACCCCTCGGTCCCTGAAGCGATGCCAAACGACCATACTCCTACTTCACTAATGTCAACTGGCCAATCGCCTAACCTTCCTTCCGTACCAACCAATGTACACAAAGCAAATGAGTGGTAGCACAAAGGAGAAGTTTACTTCTGAGACTCCGGCAATGCTGGTGTCAGCTACTCCACTTCCGCCCATGTCTATAATCATACCTTGCCATTTGGGCATTAAGGCACCGCCAACAATAGCCATTACAAGTCCAGCAGCCCCGATTTTTGATACTTCTTCGTCCAAACCATCGAGTGATATGCCGTAGATTGTCGGAAACATAATGGACATAAATAATGTAATAGCCACCAGCGCGTACAAGCCCGGAATACCCTGAAGTACAATCGTTAAGACCGTGCAAATACCGGCCAAAAGGGCAAAAATGGTCAGTAATTTAGCGGAGTTAATAAACCTTAGCATGTAGGTTCCAATACTTCTACCCACTAAAAAGCATACAAATGCTGCGAACTGGTAGTTGGCCGCTGTCTCGCTCGCAATACCTATGGCTTCAGCATACTGATAAATATAGGTCCAGCACATAATTTGCGCTCCTACATAAAACACCTGCGCAATTACGCCAAGCACATATTTCTTGTTTTTAAAAAGGGAATTGAACGTCTCTTTAAGGTTTGGAATGTTGCCATCGCCTTTGGCTTGTGGCATTTTGCTTACTAGAATAAGAATGAAAATACCAATCAATACCAGCCCTAAAATGACATACGGATTTCGGATAACCATTAGGTCGGAAGTCCGAATCAGCGTTTTCTTGGCAAGATCTAGCGTAGAGAAATCTGCAATATCATCAGACTGCAAACGCTTTAACACAAACTGTTGGGCGACCAAAAGCCCCAATAACAAGCCTACTGGGTTGAAAGCCTGTGCCAGATTAAGGCGCTGCGTGGCTGTCTCTCTGGACCCCATTGCAAGAATGTATGGATTGGCGGTGGTTTCCAAAAAAGCCAAACCGAAAGTAAGGATATACAAGCCAAGGCAGAAAAACCAAAACTGCTCGGTAATAGCAGCCGGATAAAAAAGTAGAGCACCAAAGGCGTAAAGTGCCAATCCGATAAGCACGCCTACTTTGTAAGAGTACTTGCGAACAAACAAGGCAGCTGGCAACGCCATGCAAAAATAGCCCCCGTAAAAAGCCATTTGCACCCATGCTGCTTGCGAGTTAGTCAACTCCAGCACCTTTTTAAAGGCCTGCACCATTGGGTCGGTAACAGCATTGGCAAAACCCCAAAGCATAAAAAGTGAGGTTATGAGAATAAAAGGGAGAATCAGGTTTTTCGGTACAACAGGATTTCGTTTCATCTTAAAAAATTTCCATAGGTTAATTTCTGCGGAGCCTTTAGGTCAATGCCCTGTCCAGGTGCAGATAACCGCCATCAGCTACCATCCACTGCCCAGTGGTATGACTGCTTTTTGCGGAAAGCAGAAAGACTGATAAGTCAGCAATTTCCTCGGCCGAGGTCATCCGCTTTTCAAAAGGTATTTTATCGGTAATCTTCTTTAAGCGGGCTACCGGATCGTCAAAAGTCTGTAGCCAGTTGGCATACTGTGGTGTATCTACTTCGGAAGGAATTATGGCATTTACACGAATGCCAAAAGGCAACAATTCTACAGCCCATTCACGGGTTAATGCCAGTTGTGCGCCTTTGCTGGCAGCATAACCAGAAGTACCTCCCTGCCCCGTTAGCGCAGTTTTTGAGCTGATATTTAGGATTGCGCCTTTACTTTTCTTCAATTCTGGCAAAGCGTAGTGTACCAAATTGAAATAGTGAAAAAGGTTGAGTTTGATGGAAGCCGCAAAAGCTTCTACACCCGACTCCAATCCGGCACCATCGTTCACTCCTGCATTGTTCACCACGCCATCAATTCTGCCCAAAGTCTTAATCGTTTCTTCCACCACCATTTGGCAGTTAGCAGCCTCAGAAAGTTCGCAACTTATTACATGCGACTTTTGCCCTTTCTCAGCCAATTCCTTTGACAGGTTTAAACCCGCCTGCTCCGAACGGCCAACAATTACCGGAACGGCACCCTCAGCAGCCAAAGACCTACAAATAGCAGCGCCAATGCCCTTTCCACCTCCCGATACAATGAATACCTTATCTTTTATTCCTAAATCCATCTCTTAAACTAACACACTTCTACTTGAGCTCAACATTCCTTTATTCACAGTCTAATCCTATAAAACCGTTTTGCATTCTCTCCCATTATTGCGGCTTGTTCTGCGGTGCTCAGCTTCTCAATATATTGATTTACGATGGTCAAAACCTGCCCATAATCTGCAGCTACCAAACATACTGGCCAATCGGAACCGAACATAATTCGATCAGGACCAAAAGCATCCAGAATCGACTCTATATACGGTTCAAAATCCGAAAGCTGCCATTGCTGCCAATTGGCCTCAGTTACTAAGCCCGAAAGCTTAACATACAAATGCTCGAATGCAGAAAGCCTTTCGATCTCCCGCTTCCATTCTGCAAATTCCCCAGCTTGAATATTCGGCTTGCCAATATGGTCTAATACCAAACGCATTCTTGGCAGCTTTTTTACTAGCTCAACCACCTCTGGCAATTGGTTATTGAAAACCAGCATATCATAGCTAAAGCCGAAGTTATTCAGCTCGGCAATGCCATTTGAAAATGCCGGATCGATCAAAAAACCTGCGGGCTGGCCTTGGGCAATATGCCGAAAACCTTTCAGCAATTCATGCGATTGATAGGCTTCCAAACGCGCCTCAAGCGAATCGGACTTTAGGTCCGTCCAGCCTACTACAGCTTTTATAAAAGGGTTTTTTGCCGCCAAATCCAGTAAGAACTGAGACTCAGCTTCTGTTTGATCGGCCTGAACTGCTACGCAGCCATCAACACCATTGGCATTTAGCACTGGGACGAGGTCATCGGGCAAAAAGCTCTTTCTTATCGCCTTCATGTCCTCCGTAATCCAGCCATGTGTGGTCGGACTGTAATGCCAAAAATGTTGATGCGCGTCTATTTTCATGAATGGGCTACTACTTTTTGTTTTGCCGTACCAAGCCCTTCAATTCCCAACTCCACTTCATCGCCTGGCTTTAAATAAACCGGTGGTTTAAAGCCAAGGCCAACACCCTCTGGTGTTCCGGTTGAGATAACATCACCCGGCATCAGGCTCATAAACTGCGACAAGTGACTGATTACTTGCGGAATGTTAAAAATGAAATCGGATGTATTGCCATCCTGTACTTTTTTACCATTGAGCTTTAGCCAAAGGTTTAAGTTATGTGGGTCTGCAACCTCATCTTTGGTAACCAAATAAGGCCCGAGCGGAGCGAATGAATCGCAGCTCTTTCCCTTTACCCATTGACCTCCTCTTTCCAACTGGAATTCGCGCTCGCTCACATCGTTATGTACTGCATACCCTGCCACATAATCCATGGCTTCTTCTTCAGAAACGTAATTGGCTTTTTTCCCAATAATTACCGCCAATTCTACCTCCCAGTCAGTTTTAGTGCTGTTTTTTGGAATAATGATGTTGTCGAACGGGCCTGTTAAGCTAGAGGGCGACTTGAAGAAAACCACTGGTTCCTTTGGTGGCTCCATACCACTTTCTGCCGCGTGCTTGCTATAGTTCAAGCCAATGCAAATAATCTTTTCCGGGCGATACAATGGTGCATCAAAATCCAACGGTTCATCTAGCTTGCTAAGTCCGCCATTGGCTACTATTTCCTTTAGCTTTGCAATACCATCTGCATCAAAAAAATCTCGGTCGTATTCTGAAATGTGACTGCTCACATCGTAATGTGCATCGTTAATGCTTACGCCAGTTTTATTTCCTTCTTCTGTTTTATATCTAAAAAGTTTCATTGTTAGTTTTTAGCTATTTAATGTAATGTACCCGCCATCTATTGGATAGCAGGAGCCTGTGATAAATGAGGCTTCGTCCGAAGCCAAGTAAAGCACCAAATTGGCTACTTCTTCGGGTTTCCCCATGCGACCAATTGGCTGTGTTTTTGAAAGTTTTTCGAACATCTCTTCCTCCTGACCTGGATAATTCTTCGCAATAAACCCATCCACAAAAGGCGTGTGCACCCTAGCAGGAGCTATGCAGTTACAACGGATATTGAAAGGCAAGTAATCCTTGGCTATCGAGAGCGTCATGGTGTACACAGCACCTTTGCTCATAGAGTAGGCAAAACGATCCGCTATCCCCACCACCGATGCAATTGAGGCCACATTGATAATGGCTCCTCCCTTCTCTTTCATTAATGGAATTCCGGCTTTGAGGCAATTGTAGACACCTTTTACATTCACATCATAAACCCGGTCAAGGTCTTCCTCTGAGGTGTTCTCCAAATTCCCTACATGGGCAATTCCAGCATTATTGATCAAAATATCGAGCTTATCGCCTACCTGACTAAAGGCCTCTTTTACTGAGTCGATCTTGGCTACATTGCATGGAATGTACTCGGCCTTTCCGCCCTCTTCCGAAATTTCATCTACCGTTTCAAGTCCCGTGGCCTCATTAAATTCTATGATATAAACAGTGGCACCATGCGCTGCCAGTCGCTTAGATATGGCTTTGCCGATACCACTACCGCCACCAGTCACCACCGCAGTTTTAGCTGTTAAATCAAATGGTTGTTTCATTTACTAATTCATTTATAAAACTTTAAAAATTAGTCAGTCACTCCCCTTTTATTCCCTAAAGGGAGAAGTTTCAGTATCTCGTCCCCCCTTTAGGGTCGGGGTACTTCTGACAGTATTGATCGCACTTCGTTTTAAAGTTTTCAATCTTTCTATTTCAATACTTCTAAGCGTCATTTCCATGAAAATGGGAATCTATTTAGTCTTTTATCATTAGGATTCTCACCTACTAAGGGATGACGTAAAAAATCTAAACTCCGCTTAAAGCGAAACCCCTCTCTTCCAAAGTATAAAATCGTTCTGATCAAGTTGCATGGCCTTGGTTTGTTTGCCACATGCTACTTGAATTACCTCTTCCAATATCTCCTCTCCTAGCTGCTCAATGGTCTTTTCGCCAGAAATAACCCCGCCTGCATTTACATCAATAATATCAGGCATTGATTCGGCCAACTTGGTATTCGTAGCAATCTTAATTACCGGTGTAACAGGATTGCCCGTTGGCGTACCTAAACCCGTTGTAAAGAGCATAATATTCGCGCCACTGCCGGCCATTCCGGTGGTCGACTCTACATCATTTCCAGGTGTGCAAAGTAAATTGAGTCCAGCCCTAGTAACTGGTTCTGTGTAGTCCAACACATCGGCCACAGGGGCATAACCTCCTTTTTTTGCTGCTCCGGCAGATTTGATGGCATCAGTAATCAACCCGTCCTTTATGTTGCCTGGTGAAGGGTTCATGTCAAAGCCAGAACCTGCTGCCACAGCCCTATTGGCATATGCATTTTGCAATGCCACAAACTTTTCCGCCACCTTCAAATCCACGCATCTATCAATCAAGTTCTGCTCTACCCCATTCAACTCAGGAAACTCCGAAAGAATAGTGCTTCCGCCCAAAGTAGTAATCATATCCGAAGCATGACCAACGGCCGGATTAGCCGAAATTCCAGAGAATCCATCGGAGCCACCGCACTCTAAACCCACTACCAATTTACTCAATGGTGCAGGCTTGCGAGAGACCTTATTGGCTTCTTTCAATTGCTCAAGCGTACTGGAAATCGCCTTTTTAATCAACTGTTCCTCGGACTTAACCTGTTGTTGTTCCAAATAGATCACCGGTTTTTCCGAGTTTGGATAAAGCTCCTTTTGAACCTGCTTGAACCAGTCGATTTGGGCATGTTGGCAACCAAGGCTAAGCACAGTAGCACCCGCCACATTTGGGTGATGCACATAGCCCGCTAGCAACCTCAATAAAGTCTCCGAATCTTGGCGGGTTCCACCACAACCACCATCATGATAGAGAAACCGGATGCCATCGATATTTTCAAAAACTCGGCTCGATGTTGTCCGATTTTCCTCTTGCGCCTCTCCCAGCAGCTCTTTGGCAAAACGGATATAATCGTTTTCCTTTTTATAGCCAAGGGTAGTATTAAGCGTTTCTTCAATCACCCTTAGGTTTCTATTCTCGCAGAAAACCAATGGCACAAAAAGCCAATAATTAGCAGTACCCACCTTGCCATCGGCTCGGTGATAGCCCATAAATGTACGGTCCCTGAAGGGCGTCACTTTGGGCTGTTGCCATTGGTAATCAATCTGTCTAATCTCAGAAGGATCGGCTACATGCTTCAGGTTTTCCGTGGTTAACCGAGTACCAGAAGGTACATCGCTCATTGTTCTGCCCACACTCACACCATAATGGGTAAGGATAGTTCCCTTGGGTAAGTCTGTTAAAGCAATGCGATGTTTGGCTGGAATAGTCTCTTTAACCTCTAAATCTAGGCCTTCGCCATAGGCATATTTTCCCGGTTGCAAATCGGTTAATGCAACCAAGCAATTATCATTAGGATGAATTTGGAGTAGCTTATTCATTGTTCAGAATGAAGCTTAAGTTAATGGCTTTTTTGGCAGGTAGGTCAACCGTTAACCAATTTTCTGACTGCTCCACATTCACGCCATCTACTGTAGCTACTTCAATTTGGCTGGGTAATTCAATAGTTACTTTTTGAGATACCTGCGAAACTAACTGAGCTTCAACCTGATTGCCATTCCAGCTTAATGATGACAACTCAATTTGACCTCTCAACAACGTTCCATCCAAACTCCCTTTACTCCATTCTTTGGGTAAGGCCGGAAGCAAATGAATTTCGCCTTTTTCGGAATACGCCAGCATTTGGATCATCACCGCAGGCAAGCCACCGCTAATGTCGGTGTTGAGCAAATTACCCACGTTGTGAAAAGAGCCAAAGCCGGTTGACCAATAGCGACTCGAAAGCCAGTTCACTGCTTCTAAAGCCTTGCTGGCCTCTCCTAAATGTGCGGCCGTTAAACCGAGCTGCACATGCCCGAAAGCCATTTCTCCACCACCTTCTTCTCTTCGGAATTCCAGCTTCTTCTCCAACAGGTTGATTGCGCCCATTTTCAACTCTGGATGATCGAGGATATCCGCATCTTTGTCATTGTAAAGCGTATAAAGTTGGGACACATGGCGATGGCGATAATTATCTTCATATTTACCACCTATCCATTCCTTTAACACACCCTCTTCATTTACCTGATATTCAGGTAATTTATCATGAATTCTCTGCCAAACTTTTAACTGTGCTTTGGGCTCGCCAAGAAGCTTACCGGCAGCGATGGTATTAGTCAATAATTGGCGGGCAATCATCACATCCATTGTGGCATTTAATACCGCTTGCGAGTTGCTGTTAGCCGGGTTGTTTTCAGGCGAATAAGAAGGATTAAAAATGATCTTCCCATCTGCTTCCTGAAGGAAGTCTTCGTAGAACAAGGCCGAGGATTTCATCCAAGGATAGGCATGCGTTTTCAGGTAATCAAAATCTTCGGTGTAGCGATAATAGTCATACACGATATCCGCAGCCCAGCCTGCTCCGCCCGTCCAGAACGTAAGACACCAGGTCTCATTGAAATCGGTCGGGCGACCGGAGGTAGTAGTATGCCCTGGTAGGTTCACTCCTCTTGCTCCAAAGAGCCGCTTTGCGTTGTCTTCAAAGTCACTGCGGTAGCGTTCCAAATGCCCAACGTAGGCACTCATTAATTCAGGCATATTTCCCGACATGACCACCGACATTGCTGAAGGCAAATTGCCATCGTGGGTAAAGCCGCTAGCCCATGCCGCTGTCCATGTGCCAGACCAAATACCCTGCAAGTTTGGAGGGTTCGTACCCGTACTACTCAAGATATTGTACCTGCCAGCATCAAAGGTTTTTTCTATTAACGCCAAGGGCACATCACCCTCTTGGGCTTTCAGCAAAATCTCTTCCGAATGAAGGCGTTTATCCCCGGCTTCTCCTCCCAAATCGAGTTTAACACGGTTAAAGATTTCACCATGCACCGCCTTATGCCTTTTAAGCAAGGCTTCATATACTGGCTGAATGGCAGATAATTTCTCTTTTACCTCGGGAATAAGCGACTTACTGTAGTTGTAATTTGGTTGAATATCAATGAGTAGCAGAACCTCTTTGGCGTTCTGAATTTCAATATGATTTCCAACAACCTTAGAGCGACCACCATTAAGCACCAGTCTTCCAGCTCCTTCATAACCTTCCAAACTACCCTCATAATGCTTTTTAAAGCTGGTTTTGTAGGTCAACCAACCATCTTCAACCGTGGCCTTCATTTCGTCTACATGTTCACCAACAAAGGCCCATTGATCCCAGTTGACAGGCCTTCTTTCAAAACGGATGCTTGCATTTATTGGGGCATTTCCTGTAATGCGGAGCACAGCAATACTATCTGCACGCGACACGAAAATGGTGCGCTGAAAAGTGCCATTATCGTCCGTCCAAGTGGTTTTGGCTTCACCAGTCTCAAAGTCCGTTGCGCGAACATATTTGGAAATGTTACCATATTCCTGTTTTACGCGAATATCAAAGGCAGGAATAAACGGATCGCGCTGATCGCTGTATCCTGCGGCCTCTCTCAACTCCACAGGAATTTTGGTCGCTTCTACATACTTTCCAGCACGAATCAGACTCCTGATTTCTTCTAAGCGCGAAGCCTGATCTATTAACTCATCAGATTTATCCTGAGGTAAGTAGAGCTGGCTCTGGCTCATTATAATGGTTTCGTCATGTGGGTGGCCGAAGACCAGTGCTCCCATTGTACCATTGCCCGATAACAAGCCATGGTCCCAATTTGGCGCTGGTAACCAACTCGTAAATCCTCTTTCGGGTGCCTGAAAAAGGTCGGTTTGTGCAAAAAGCAAAGTGCTTTTGGTGAGGATTAATCCCAACCAAAAGCACTTTCTTAAGCGAGAATAAACTGCTTTCATTTAATATGGAATTACTCTTTTGACCCTACGGCAGTCAACTGAAGTTTTGAAGCGTTGATTTTCCATTTCACATCGCGCTTGTATGGGTCTTTAGCCACACCATATGCGCCATTTTTAAATGCGAGTTCAACCGTCTCTAGCTGTTCCTTAGCAGGAAGGAAAACTTTTGCATCTACCGGGCCATTAGAGCTGCTGTAAACCTTCAACTCTATGTTCTTCCAATCCATTTCTTTGGTAGTTTGCGCCAAAGCAATGTGCGGAATAGCCGCCCCATCCCTAACCATCATTACTACTGGAATATCGCCTGTGGTAATGTTATGCCATCCACCGCTGTACGATTGACCTGTTTGATAGTCAACCCACTGACCAGGAGGCAAGTAAACATCTCTTGATTCACCGTTTTCAAACATTGGAGCCACCAAAATATCTTCGCCAAAAAGGTATTCGTCATCTATCAACCAAGATCCCGGATCTTCTGGGAACTCTACGAATAGCGCACGTACCATTGGCAAACCTGTTTCGCTAGAATGCTTGGCCTGCGCATAGATGTAAGGCATTAATTCGTAACGCAGGTTATCGGCTTCTCTAAAGCCAGCCATAAAATCGGTGCCGTATTCCCAAGGCTCTGTTGGTGGGTTACCATGGCTACGCACATGCGAAGACAACATGCCAAACGGTGTCCAACGGGCATATAGATCCTCTGGTGCTGCGGTGGTAAAACCACCAATATCATGCGACCAGAAAGAGAATCCAGACAGGCCGAAAGACAGACCGCCTCTTAGTGTAGCAGCCATTGCGGAATTACTTGTTTCAGCATCGCCACCCCAGTGTACAGGGTAACGCTGGCTACCCGCCCAAGCGCTTCTTGCCCATATAAAGGCATCTCCATTCACTTCTTTGGTTATTTCGGCCACGGCCTTGTTATACCTTAGCGGATAAATGTTGTGTTCGTAGAAGCCTGTTTTACCATTGTGGTAAATGCCCTGTTCAGGCGCAGCCTCACCAAAATCCACTTTGATTACGGCTACACCAAGGTCTAGCAAGCCTTTGATCTTATCTTGATACCACTCGATAGTAGCAGGGTTAGTAAAGTCTAAAACTGCATCTTCGTAAGGAATATTTCCTTTGCGATCTCGCACTACCAAGTCCTTCTCAACTAGCTCATCAAAGAGGATGTTTTCTGGTGTAAAGTATGGCAACTGCCATAAGCTAATTTCGAAACCTTGGTCTTTAAATTCTGAGAGCATTTTCTTAGGGTCTGGGAAACGATCGCTTGGAAAAGTGTAGTCATTTCTCCAATCTACCCCGAACCAACCTGTGTCAAAATGAATCACATCAGATGGAATTTGATGTTCACGAAGCTTCGCTGCGACCTCCATTCCGTCTTTTTCGGAAAAATAGGTGATACGGCTCATCCAGAAACCGAATGACCAAAGTGGTGGCATTGGTGCTTTTCCTGTAAGGTCAGTGTACTCGTCCAATATGTCTTTCGGTTCACCTAAAAAGACGAACAAATCTAGTTCATCATCACCGATCATCATGCTATTCGCACCGCTATAGTACTTGCCAAAGTCGATTGATATTGGGCTTGAATGATGCATAAAAACACCGTAACCTCTACTACTCATGTAGAAAGGAATAGGCTTGTACATGGTTTCATTTTGCACACCATTAGCATCGTCAGTCCAAAGCACCACCTTCTCTCCTCTTTTGTTGAACGATTGCCAAGATTCACCCAAGCCATAGATCTTTTCACCTGGTGCAAGCTCCAATACAGCATTCATACTACGCGAATAATCAGAAGCTCTACGGATATAAGAGAATGGCACCACTGGAGTGTAAGAGTTGCTCACATCGGAGGTATGAATGGTTTGCGTGAGCAGCTTCCCTTCCGCATCGAAAATACGAATGTGCCAAGGGCTTTCTGAGATCACAATTCGGCCAAACTCACTTTTATACTCGTGTCCTTCGGCTGTTTTTGAATGCTGCCAAGCGCTTTTGTTTACCGGAGCCTTTCCATTTACCAACATTAGCGACTCTTCCTGAGCTGCCAATTGTGGACCGGAAGTCATTCTGATACGTACAGTTCGGCCCGATACAAATTCTAAAGAGAAAGGATGTTCTGGAGAAACCGCATATTCGGTACCCGGAAATTCATTGGCCGGAGCTGGCATTAGGCGCATCAACATGTTGTTGAAAGCCTGCTGTGTGGTTAAATTGTTACGTTCAAATCGCACGGTTCCTTTGCCCGTAACTGGGTCGAACGAGGCTAAATCTTCCGCCACAAAAAAGGTATTTCTCATGTCGGTAAAATCCTTGCTTATATCCAACGGCTCATTGAGCACACCCGAGTTTTGCAGCTGCGCAAAAAGCGGAGCACTTAGGAATATGGATAATATCAATAATGTCAACTTCTTCATTTCAATATGCTATTAAAACCCTGTCTATCTTTCTTTAAATCATTTAGTTCTACAAAATCAGTGTGTGCCGATTGTGAGTGATTTCTGTGTTAATCCTTCTGATTTGGCTATTAATTTAATCTCACCTTTCACCTCGTCCGACTGAATAACTACCAGCGCTAAGCCTTTAAATGCCTTTCGTTGTTTCGCTTGAAAAGCCTCCATGCTAGTAGGATCGCCATTGTCTACAGCTATGATCTTCCCATTGCCTTTCAGCTCAAACTCAATCAGGTTAGCAGCATTGGGAACCAGATTGCCGTCCTTATCCAAAACTTTCACAGTAACAAAAGACAAGTCCTTACCATCTGCCTGAATACTGTTTCTATCGGCAAGCAATTCGATTTGCGCTGCGGCACCGGCCGTCTTAATCTCCTTGGTAAGCACTTCCTTTCCATCTTTTCTAGAAATGGCCTTGAGCGTACCCGCTTCAAATGGAATTCGCCACACCACGTGTAAATCGTCCCTCTCCTTTTTGCGAATGCCTTGGCTTTCTCCATTGAGGAAAAGCTCCACTTCATCGGCATTATTGTAGTATGCCCAAATGTCCACTGCTTCGCCTTCGGCCCAATTCCAATGCGGAAATACATGAAGCACATCCTTATCTGTCCATTCGCTCTGATACATGTAATAGGCATCTTTAGGGAAACCGGCCAAGTCGACTATACCGAAGTAAGAGCTGCGCGAAGGCCAACCGTATGGCGTTGGCTCGCCCAGATAATCGAAGCCGGTCCAGATGTACATTCCCGTTAGGAAATCATGCTCTTTCATGATCTTCCATGTCTCTTCATGGGTAGAACCCCATGGCGTGCTGACATGGTCATAGGCAGAAACGGTATTGTCTGCATTTCCTTCAGTAAACTCCAAATCCCAGCGAATAGGCCATCTCTTTATGGTATCTGAAGGCATATCGTAATGGCCACGGGTAGCCAAAGCAGAGGTAGTTTCTGTAGCGATAAACACTTCACCTGGAAAGTTCTTCTGAAAATCTTCGTAGAGCTTGTGGCTATAGTTGAAACCCACAATGTCCAATGCTCCAGACTTGTAAATGTTGTTATGCGGCTGTGGATCGTTAAGTGCCGAAGTAATCGGTCTATCATCTAATTCACGCACTCTATCGGCCAGTTCTTTGGCTATGGTGATTCCGGTAGAATCCCACTGTTCGAGAATTTCATTGCCAATACTCCACACAAAAATGCTCGGATGGTTTTGGTCTCTTTTAATGAAATCTACCAAGTCCTTTTCGTGCCATTCGTCCCAATAGAGGCTATAATCGTATTCGCTCTTTTTCTTCGCCCACATATCGAATACCTCATCCATTACGATAAAGCCCATGCTATCGCAAAGTGCAAGCAACTCTGGCGCGGGAGGATTATGCGCTGTGCGAATGCCGTTTACGCCCATCTCCTTCATTATCTCCAATTGACGCTGCAAAGCACGGGTGTTTACAGCGGCACCTAAGGCACCCAAGTCGTGGTGATTGCAAACGCCCAAAATCTTTAGCTGCTCGCCATTCAGTACAAAGCCTTTTTCGCTGTCGAATTCATAAAACCGAAAACCCAACGGTGTTTCATATGTATCCAATTCACCGCTTTCATTCTCAATTTTGGTGATCACTTTATGCATAAAAGGATCGGCAACCGACCACAAGTGTGGTGCCTGAACAGCCATATCGTATGTCAATTGGTTTGTTCCGGTCTGAAGGTTTTGCACCTCGGAAAGCTCGGCTATGGTTTTGCCATTTTGATCAACAACAGTGTTGATTACGTTTACTTCACCAGCATCGCCCCTGTTATTGATTTGTAATGCAATACGCACTTTGGCTTGAGATTTACTCACCTCGGGAGTAGTTACCTTGGCTCCCCAATGGTCTACAAAAACGTCACTGGTTTTAACCAAACGTACATTTCGGTAAATACCTGAGCCAGAATACCATCGTGAATTTGGCTGAGCACTATTATTCACCTTTACAGCAACTACGTTCTCCTCACCAAATTTCAGGTGTGGTGTAAGCTCGTATCGGAATGAGATGTACCCATTCGGTCTTTTGCCCAATAATTCACCATTTATCCAAACCTCTGAGTTCATATAAACTCCATCAAAATCGATAAAGATGTTTTTGGCTGAGTCGGCTTTTGGCACTACGAAGGACTTGCGGTACCAGCCTATACCACCTGGCAAAGCACCACCGCCTACTCCCGCAGGGTTATCTTGGCTAAATTCTCCTTCTATGCTCCAATCGTGCGGTAGACGCAATTGCCTCCAGTGGCTATCATCAAAAGTAGGATTGCTAGCATCCAACGTACTATCGGCCAAAGTGAAGTACCAGTCTTTATTAAAGTCGGATGTTATTCTTGATTCAGTTTTTTTGGAACTGCACGAATAGCTTAAAATGGCCATTAGCAATACCAGCAACTGAGGAAGTTTCTTCAACATATTCGGTTGTATCATACTAGTTTGACGCTGATGTAATGGCCTCAATCGCATCTGCAAATGCCTGCTCTCCGGTTGCCCTATCGAACAAACCAAAACCATTATTTCCTGTATGGCCATTGTCCCAATAAACAGGCACCATGCCGTTTTCCAGCGCTTTACTGGTTACATAGTTTAAGTAATTATTGCGTGCTGCTACATGTACATCGTAGCCTGCACTTGCCAATTCGGTACGTAAAATCGCACCATATTCTCCTAGAATTACCCCATAGCCAGCATCTACAAAGTTGGTTTTTACAGAAGCAAAGGTTTGGTCGATCCAATCTTCATCGCCCCAACCTGAGTGCTGTGCATCGCCAGCATGTGCTTGGCCCCAAAGCGACTTACCACCATCTTCTTGCAGCGCAAATTGATATGGATCGTAAAAATGTACTTCAACCAACATGCGGTCGTCCGTTTCATCTTCAGGAATAATCAGGTGATTTACTCCGTGTTCAATGTTTGTATTGAAGGTTTGCACCACCAAGTGGCGGTAGGTATTTCGGCCACCAGTGGCCCTAACTGTATTGATAAAGGTTTGATTGAATGAGTTCTGCACCTCAGCATTTTCTGCAGTTGGCGGGTTGTAATTGCCATCTACATGTACCTCGTTGGTTCCGGCAAAGAGTAACTTATCATCATAATCCCTAAAGTACTTGGCTATTTGTTTCCAAAAAGCAGCCAGTTTGGTATTAATCGCTTCTTGGTTTTCGTAGTCCGGATGATCCATCCATCCGCCATCCCAGTGCACGTTAATAATGGCATACATGTCGTTTTCCAAGGCATAATTCACCACCTCTTCTACACGCTGTTTCCATTCGTATTTTATGTAGAAAGTTTCTTCGTCTTCGATCATATGCGACCAAGAAACCGGTATTCTGATAGTATTAAAGCCCGCAGCTTTAACCGCATCAATCAATGTTTTTGTAACTGTTGGGTTACCCCATGAGTTTTCATTCCCAGAAAGTACATCACCATTTACGGTAATGGCTTCCATTGAATTTCCTAAGTTCCAACCCAAGCCCATTAGTTCGGTAAGTTGAACGGAGGTTAGATTTCTCATATCTGTTTGATCCGGATCTATGTAGTCCGGTTTTTCGGGCTCGGTCGGGTCTGGTTCCCTTCCTGTTTGGCTCAACGATATGGTAATATCATCGGCACCCTCGCTGGTTAGCGTAATAGTAGCAGTTCTGGCTTCAGTGCTTTCATTTTCACCGGCCAAAATTTGAATGGTAGCGTCACCTCGAGATGTTTGAATGGATGGTTTTCCCCACGAATCGCTGGCAAATTCAAAACGCCACAGTGCGTTACTGGTAATTTGCAGGGCTTCGCTACCACCTTCGGCAGTAAAGCTGTAACTGGTATTATCTACCTGCAAAACCACATCATCTTCGGGTTGCTCCGGAGGAGTTGGCTCATCTTCCTTACAGCTTAACATGCTAAAGGAGAAACTGAGTATGAATAAATAATAGAGGCTCTTGATCATTTTGGATAATTAAAGACAAGCTACAGGCAGCAGCCTAAAAAGGCTGCCTCACCTGCAGATTGTATGAATCGGATAAACTAAACTACCTATATATCTAGTTTGAGATTACGTAATGAATTGCTGTTACTTCGGTACCATCGTCATTCATATCGCCTAGCCACATACCGTCTGTTTCAATATTGGCCAAAGGCACTTTACAGATGTACCAAGGGTCGCCCGAAACAGGTAACCAAGCCGCGGCATCTTTAAATGCTATCAAATCTATATCGATGGAAAGTGTATTATTTTCGGCATCAATGGTTACCGTACCATTTGTGGTAACGCCATCTTGCACCTTAGTTACCGTTACCACACCGGCATTCAATGTGAATGTTAGCGTTGGATCTTGCAGGCCGTCTTTCACCGCTTGTGTCCAAACCCAAGAGTTTGAAGTAAAGTCATCAGCAAAGGTTGTTGGGCCTGTCCAGCCACCGGTAAGGTCAGCTGCCAGCCAGTCCACATGCCAAGAATCTGAAACCTTGAAAGTTCTTGAGCTACCACCCGTTAAAGAATTAATAATCAATTGCTTGTTCGCCTCAATCGGATCAAACCCTGATGAACCTAACACAAAGTGGAACACCATATATTCTGGTTTATCCGGATCGCGCTTACCAAACCAAATATCGGTTACTGTAGAACCCGTTGTCGCGGTTTTAACAATCTTCCACTGGTTGGCATCGGTAGTGTTTGCCACTGCCCAATCCCCCATTTGGAAGCTCGGCATTACATCGGTGAATGAGATAAGGTTGGTACCTTCTTCCACAGCGTATGTTCCCTCCGCTTCTACTCCACCAGACTTGGTTTCTACTTTACCATCAGCATGGAACACTATTTCGCTGGCTGCCACATCTGCTTGGTGCTCGGCACGGTAGCCAGCCCAATCAGGATAATCGCCAATAGACTGCCAATCGTTTAAGAAGTTACCTTCAAGATCCGTCCAGTTAAATGGTGTTTCTGGGCTTAAAGTCCAAGTTTTTGAAGTGGTCACTGAAATTAGACCTTGTGCTGTTCCGCCACCCAAATCAATTGGTGGGTTCGGGTCAGGTTGATCTTCTGGCACCCAATTGTCGCTGTACTCTTTTGTAATGTAATTGAAGATGATAAACTCCTCCTTGCCTTTGTCTTTATAAGCCAACTGCATGGCATCTTCAGTAAGCGAAATTACATACCCAAGTCTCCAATCATCAATATTAGCACCATCAACCCAGTCGTTCATTAACGGGGCCGCATCACTCATGCTCAATGTTTTATTATCAACATCTAGAAAATAAGTACCTACTTCATCACCTCTTCCAGGAGAGTTCATGTGGTTTACCGTAACTACAGCGTTGCCTTCTAAACTGAAGTTCATTACACCATAGTCGTTAGCGGCAGCAATCCATTCGTTGCCAACCCAACCTGCTTCCCAAATCCAGCATTTATCGCCTTCTTCAGAGCAGCTTCCGCCCCATCTCCAAACATCACCAGAGAAGTACATAGGTCCACCCCAGTATTTGGAGTTACCCTCTGCATCAATATCGAGTACCCAATCTTTGGACTCCCCAACACCACCGGTCAGGTTGTTCCAAAGTGGGTCATCAACATAACTTAGGTTGGTGGTTGAGATATCTAATGTAACGGTGTCAGAGTTTACAATTCCGCCACCACCGGCTACACTGTACACAAACTTGTAGCTACCTTCAAAGGCTAGCTTCACGGTGTCCTTCACGCGTGTGGACCTTCCCATTGGGGTTGTCCAAAGCGGAATTACGTTTGGTGTCATACTCTCCAAAATCACCATGTTAGGATCATTCGGGTTCTGCGTAATTTCAAATTGCAGGTCGGCTACCGGAATCAGATCCGGTAGTTCTGGCACTTCATCCTTACAGCCGATAATTCCAAACACTATGGCAAGGATGATTAGGAAACTATTTAGTGTCTTTTTCATTGCATTCGTCTTTTTCATTACCATCCTGTGTTTTGTTGAAGTGTACCATTCGACAGGTTGATTTGGTTATAAGGAATTTGCTGTAGCCCTTCCATTGACGCATCGAAAGTGATGGATTTGCTTACGACCTGACCCGCATTGAAAACCTCAACATCGGTTACGTTAATGGCATTGGCCGCAACATCTAGTCCGTAGCGCAAAAGGTCCCAATACCTGATTCCCTCAAAGGCCAACTCTAGTCTTCTCTCTTCGCGAAGCCTTTCTTCGGTTAAAGGGAGTTCCGTATAAGCTGCTCCAAGTGCTCTTTCTCTTACTCTGTTGAAATAGGTTTGCGCATTAGCGCTACCCAGCTCGGCAGCCATAAGCAGCACATCCGCAAATCGAATAGAAACGAAGTCTTGGTACTGACCAATCTGGAAGTTTACACCGCCCTGATTTACAGCAGTACTGTTACCGTCTTCATCGACCATTGGCGTGTACTTTTTAATGTAGAAGCCTGTGTATTCGCGTTGCGTGGAGATGTCGATATCAATCGCTTCATCTTCAATTGCTATAATGGAAGCAAACTTTCTAGCATCGTCAGCGCTAAAGGTATTGTAGAAGTCTTCCGTTACCGTGGCACCACCCCAACCTTGACCGTAAGGATAAGAATTGGTATTACGCATGCCATTCATTACCATCCAATGGTTACCGTCCATGTTGCCATTGTAATCACTGGTGTAAGTGTATTTCAAGGCAAAAACAGTTTCGATATTACCTTCTCCTGCATAGTTATCAGGGTTGGCAGCAGGCCAAAGGGTGGTGTAATCTGCCACCAAATCGTGACCGCTATTGGTAATTACATCTTCCAAATACTGTAAAGCTTGTGCATCGGAAATGCTACCATCTTTGGTTGGTAAGCTAGCTTGGTTGTAGTAGCCCGTATAGTAAAGGAAAACTCTGCCCAGCAAAGATTCGGCAGCCCACTTAGTTACACGACCATCGTTTTGTGCTGCCCACCCCGCAGAATAAGCCGTAGCTGAAAGGTTTTCTGCAGCAAACTGTAAGTCAGAGCCAATTAAGCTATAAACTTCAGCAGGGTCGGCCTGCGGCACATTGTCCGTTGTTGGCTCTTCTAGCAAAGGAATATTGCCGAACATTCTAGCCAAATCGAAGTAGCAGAACGCACGTACAAAACGCGCTTCAGACTGATACTGTGCTCTTAGAGCATCATCACCTTCCCAATCAATGTTACCTTCTTCTTGCAAATACTTATTCGCCCTGTAAATAGCCGCGTAGTAATCTGCCCAAAGGTTTTCGTATAGATTTAAATCTGCTGTAGAACGGTTTTTATCAAACTCGTCCATCATTTGGGCTGCAAAACCATCAGATGCACCAGTACCGCCAAAAGCATTGTCGGATAGTACTGATGAAATAAATGGAAAAGCTGGATAGTCTTCCCATATTCTTTGCAAACCATCGTAAACCCCATTGATGGCAAGTGCAGCGTCTTCCTTCGTTTTATAGAAGTTAGACTCAGTTTTTTCGTTCAATGGTTCCTGATCAAGAAAGCTATCGCTACAACCCACGGTTGACAGCATAAGCGCTCCAGAAAGCAATAGAACTTTTATGTTATTCACTCTTTTCATTTCAATCAAAATTTAAGGTTAACACCTGCCATGAATACGCGTGGTCTTGGGTAGTAACCCACATCTACACCGCGTGCAAAAGTTTGTCCGTAGCCAATTTCAGGATCCATACCTGAGTACTTGGTGAATGTGAACAGGTTCTGCCCTGTAAGGAATACTCTTACCTTTTTGAAGGCATCTTTCTTAATTACATTAGACAGATCGTAACCAACTGTGATGTTGTTGATTCTAAGGAAATCGCCATCTTTCACGTAGATGTCTGAGAAGTTGGCGTAGTTTCTACCGTTTTCGTAAACTCTTGGCATTTCGTTAGAAGTGCCCTCACCATGCCATCTATTCAGTATCTCTCTGGTGTAGTTTGAATACTGATCGGTAACACTGCGGTACGACTGTACCAATTGGTTACCAATTACACCGTTGGCATTTACCAAAAGGTCGAAGCCTTTATAGTTAGCAGTGATGTTGAAACCGAATACGAAATCTGGGTTCGGGTCGCCAATCATGGTTTTATCATCATCAGTAATTCGCCCATCGCCATTTACATCTTTAATGATCAAATCGCCCGGCAAAGCATTTGGCTGAATTGGCTCTGAACCCATTCTGTATGCAGAAACTTCATCCTCGTTTTGGAATATGCCTAAGGTTTCGTAACCCCAGAAGTAACCTACTGGGAAGCCCTCTTGTGCACGATAAAACTCCGGAGCGTTGTTCCAAAGTTCGTTGCTCGAACCGTGGATAATTCCGCCTTCGGCAGGAATATCATTCACTTCGTTTTTATTATAAGCACCGTTGAAACTCAAAGAGTAATCTAGGTCGCCAATGCTCTCTTTCCAGCCCAAAACAAGCTCAATACCTGTGTTGGTAACGTTACCTCCGTTAATGTATGGCGCTTCGGCACCGGCTGTTGCCAAAATTGGCGCTTGAATCAGCCAATCTTTAGTGGTCTTTTTATACCAATCGATATTGGCAAAGATCTTACCTTCCAATAGTTCAATATCTAATCCAATATCAAGCTGTTCTGAAGTTTCCCACTGAAGGTCTGGGTTAGAAATTCTGTTTGGCACAGCACCCGGTACAAGTTGCCCTTCGCCCTGACCAAAGCTATAATTGGCATTGGTAACAGCTATAGGCGCCAAGAATCGGAATGCTGGCACAAAGTTGTTACCGTTTTGTCCCCAGCTGGCGCGCAGTTTCATAAAGCTCACTACGCGACTTTGGAAGAATTCTTCGCTAGACATTACCCAACCGGCAGAAACTGACGGGAAGTAACCCCAGCGATTTCCCTCGGCAAAGTTGGAAGTTCCGTCTGCACGCATGGTAGCCGTGAACATGTACTTTTCGTCAAAATCGTAGAGTAAACGCGCAAAGTAAGAAGCCAAGCTGCTTTCGTAGCCTTCGCCATCTACGCCCATTCTTGGGCCATTAGCGTAAGTGGTATTGCCTAAATAGGCGTATTTAAGATCGTCAAAAGCTAGGTTGGCATTCGATGCTGAAAGCCATGAGCCTCTCCACTTTTGTGCAGAACTACCTACTAAAACCTCAGCATGGTGTCCACCTGCAAAGTCTTTTTGGTAGCTCACTGTGTTTTCCCAGTTCCAGTTTAAGTTTTCATTGGCGTTTTGGCTTACGCTAGAGGTATCGTTGAAATCGTAAATAGACAGTTCATAAACTGGGCGATAGCTACGGCCTTGGCCTGTTGAGCTTTCTACCCCAAAACTTGTTCTGAATTTTAGCCCTTCAATAGGCTCAACAGCTAAATACACATTACCCACTAAGCGCTGGTTTCCGCCTTCGCTATTGTTGTTGTAGGCAAGATTACCAAATGGATTCGATTGCGTGCCTTGGTCGATAAACTCGCCTTGGGCATTGTTATAAAAATCACCTTGATCATCGTAAACAGGCATAAGTGGGTGCGTATTGAAAGCCCCTCTTAGTTGGTTTGAATACTGGCCACCATCGGCAATACCCACTTGCTTTACATAGCTATAAGTAAGGTTTTCGCCAATTGTGATGATATCGTCTAATAGCTTGTGCTCAGAGTTTACCCTGGCCACATATCTTTCATAGTTAGAATAATCTCTTCCCCCAACAATACCTTCTTGACCGGTATAAGAGAATGAGGTTGAATAGATAGAGCCGTTGTTTCCGCCTTGTAAACCAACCGAATAGTTCTGAGTTACGGCATCATCTACCAAGATATTACCGAACCAATCGGTTCCTTCGCCCAAAGCAGCTATTTCTGCATTAGAGTAATAAGGTAGTTTACCCGAGTTAATCGCCTGCTCATTCATAATGGTGGCGTATTCTCTGGCATTCAGCATATCTACCTGATTGGCAATTTGCTGTACACCATAATAGCTATCGAAACTAAGCTGAGGCTTACCAGCAGAGCCTTTTTTGGTGGTAATAAGCACAATACCATTGGCTGCACGAGAACCATAAATGGCAGCAGATGCAGCATCCTTCAATACATCTATCGACTCGATATCTGCATTGTTGAGGTAAGTGATATCGCCAACTGGCAAACCATCAACCACATACAGTGGACTTGAATTTCCGTTGGTACCTACCCCACGAATTACCACATCGAAACCTGCGCCTGGCTGGCCAGAGGTTGATGTAATGTTAACACCTGCGGTTTGTCCTTGTAAAGACTGTAGCGCGTTGGTGTTGCTAAGTGCTTCGAGTTTTTCTCCGTCAACATTAACGGTGGCGCCTGTAACTAATTTTTTCTTCTGAGTTCCATAACCAATCACAACCACTTCGCCTAAAGAGGTAAGCTCTTCTTGCAAAATGATGTCAATTGTAGATCGGCCTTGAACTTCAATTTCTTGAGAGGTGAATCCTACGTAAGAAAAAACAAGCGTCTCGTTTCCACTCGGAATATTCAGTGTGTAGTTTCCGTCCACATCTGTTGTTACCCCATTGGTGGTCCCTTTGAGAAAAACAGTCACTCCAAACAATCCAATGCCATCGGTACTGCTGGTAACATTACCCTTGACCGTGAATTGTGCATATGCCATTCCGCAAAAGCCGAATGACATCACTAATAACAGTAAGACTTTCTTCATATGTTTTTAATTAAATTCTAAAAGGTTGATTAGCGACCACCTGGTTTTAAGAGATGACCACGAACCATTCGATGTTCAAATGGCAAAACTTTCAAACGTTTGCATGAGAAAGGTAGAAGAAACATATGTTTCCGAGGGGTATCGAATGTTTCCGATGTGGGTGTATTCCGTTTAATCGCGGATTTTAGGGGTGTTTTCGCTAGTTATTCTCAATATTGGCAAAAACAGAGGGCAACATATTGTACTCTTGTTTGAAATATTTGGTAAAGTACTTTCTGTTGTTAAAACCAACCTTGTAGGCAACCTCCGAAACGGTGAGTTGGCTCTTCTTTAAAAGTTGTGCGGCACGCTGAATTCTGATCTTTCTGATGAACTCAACGGGTGTCATTCCGGTAAGTGCGACTAGTTTTTTGTAGAGGTGTGCTCTACTAAGGCCAAGCTCTTTGCTGAGCATTTCTACGGAAAGCTCTGTATTGGCCATGTGCTCTTCCACTACTTTTATGGCGTCTTGAATAAGTTTGTCATTCAATGAAGTAATCTCTACTTCACTGGTTTCTACACTTATTTTTCTGGAATAGGCTTCCTGAAGGGACTTGTGCTGATTGATGATATTGGTAATGCGCGTATGCAGAATTTCAAAGTTGAAAGGCTTGGTTACGTAATCATCGGCCCCCGTTTTAATTCCCGTAAGTTTGCTATCATCGGTGGTATCGGCAGTTAGTAAAATGAACGGAATATGCGATGTCCGTTGGTCTTCCTTCACTTTTTTGCAGAATTCCATTCCGTTTAACTCTGGCATCATTAGGTCGCTCACTACCAAATCGGGCAAAACAGAAAGACACTTTTGCCAGCCTTCAAGTCCATTACTTGCTCCTACCACCTTAAAATAGGCTTTTAGGTTATCCATTAAATAATAGCGGAAATCTTCATTGTCCTCAACCAGCAATATTACAGGAAGGTCGTTTCCGTAAACCACATCGTCTGGCGTTACTGACTGTAATTCAAACTCTCGTTCGTACTGTACCTGCTTGTCGAGTTCCGTAGCCTCGCTTAGCACTACTTCTTTCACAGGAATTTTTACTGTAAAGCAGCTTCCTTCATTAATTTCACTGACTACCTCTATGCTCCCGCCATGGATGTTTACAAACTCTCTGGTGATGGAAAGGCCGATTCCACTGCCTTGATTAACCACATTACCTGGAACCTCGTTTCGGAAAAAACGCTCAAAAATACGTACCTGCTTGTCCTTTGGAATCCCGATACCTGTGTCTTGAACCTTAATCTCTACAATCTTCTCATGTTCCGTGGTTTCCTCCAACTCGATACAATTCACATAAACGGCTACCTTCCCACCCTCTGGAGTAAATTTGAAAGCATTGGACAGCAGATTGAAAAGTACCTTCTCGAGCTTATCCATATCGAAGCTGGTATAAAGCTCCTGTCTATCGGCACTAAAAGTTAGGGCTACCTTTTTATTTTCCGATAAGTCGGCAAAGGAATGCACCGACTCATCAATAAACTTAATGATGTTGCCTTCAGACTTATTCAACTCTAGCGAGTCTACCTCAAGCTTACGGAAGTCGAGCAACTGATTTACTAGGTTGAGGAGCCTGCGCGCATTTCGCTTAATCATTACAAACTGCTTGTGCTGATCGTTGCTCTCGGTGTGTTTTATCAGTTTATCAAGCGGAGCCAAAATGAGAGAAAGTGGAGTTCTAAACTCGTGGCTTATATTGGTCAAAAATCTGATTTTGAGCATATCAAGCTCATGCATTTGTCTGGCCTCTCTCCGCTCCTGCTCAATCTGGTACTTCATTCTTTCACGGGCTAGCATTATGCTGCGCGTAATATAAAGTGCCAAAACAACAAGTAAAGTGTAGGCTGCATAAGCCCATTTGGTGGCATAGAATGGCGGTTTTACGGCAATATTCAGTGCGGCACCTTGCTCGTTCCAAACACCATCATTATTAGAGGCGCGCACTTTGAAAGTGTAATCACCCGCATCAAGGTTGGTGTAAGTAACCCTGCGTGTTTGGTCAGCCAAAATCCAGTCAGGATCGAAACCTTCCAGCATGTACTGGTATTCGTTCTTAAGCGGATGAATAAAGTTTAAGGCAGCAAATTCAATTGAGAAGACATTCTCATTGTGCTTTAGGCTCACTTCTTCAATACCATTTACGTTACTCGGCAGAATGACTCTACCATTGCGCTTCTCGCCTACTTTTAGGCTATTATTGAACAGCTGAAAATCAGTAAAAACAATTTTTGGAACAGTAAGATTTGGCTCTAGGTTTTCTGGCCTAAAAATATTGAAGCCATTGGCACCACCGAAAACCAACTCTCCACTTTTAAGCTTTAATGCCGCATTTTCATTAAACACTTTGCCTTGCAAACCGTCCGTTTCATCGTAATTTATAAAGCTAGCCGAGCCAACATCGGTACTATCACCAAGCACCATATTGCTCAACCCATTGGCCGTACCAAGCCATACCCCATGGTTATTATCCTCCACCAAAGTGAGAATGGCATTGTGCGGAAGACCATCATTGGTTGTGAACAGTTGAATTCCTACACCCTCCTCATAAACATAGAGCCCTTCTTGTGTGCCAATCCACATCCGGTTTTTGCAGTCATTATATAGGCTGGTGATTGTATTTTCTATCAGTACATCGAGGGCTTCCGGCTTGTTTGCCAACACTTTGCCGGAATTCAAATTCACAATATCGATACCACCACCTCCAGCTACCCAAATATTACCTGCAGCATCCTCTTCAATCTCATATATATAGTTAATGGTGAGTGTACTATCGCTTGGTTCATTGTTCAATCTAAAATGCTCAAAAGTTTGGCTTTCAGGCTTCCAAACATCTAAACCACCATTGAGTGTACTGATCCATAAATTGTCTTGGCTGTCACTAAAAAACTCCCAGATATTATCTCCGGAAACAGTGTTTTCGTTTGAAGGATCGTTGCGATAATGCTCAAAATCCCGACCATTAAACCGGTCGAGTCCGCCTAAATATGTACCAACCCAAAGTTCCTCATCTTCCGTAAGAAAAAGGCTAACGATTACATTGCTGCTTAAGCTTCTTGGATTGTTGGGGTCGGCCAAATACTGTTTGTAACTGTTCTTTGTTCGGTCAAAATAAAGCAGGCCACCACCATTGGTACCAATCCAGAGGTTGCCTTTTTTATCTTCCACAAATCGGTTTACATCGTCAAACGGTAGACTGCGATTGTCGGCAGAAACCTGTCGGTAATGCTCAAACCGCTTTAGACTTTCATGGTAATAGTTGATGCCATTCTTGTAGGTTCCGATCCAAATAATGTCTTCATCATCCTTATAGAGGTGGTACACACTGTTATGCACCAGACTGTTTTCAACCTCTAGCTCATTAACAATGTACTCAACCGATTGCTGGCGTTTGTTTATTAGGTTAATTCCACCATGGTCGGTGCCAATCCAAATTTGGCCTTCGGCAGCTTCTACCACACCTCGTACCAAGTTATTATTCAATTGATATCTGCCCCCTTGCGTAGTATAATTTTCAAAAAGTCCACTAGAGGTATCAAAGTAATAGACACCATCGGAAGCATGAGGCAAATACACCCAAAGGTCGCCATCGCCATCTGCCGTTATATCATAGTTTTGGCTAAGTCCACTGAATTTCTCAGTTAATTGATCAAAACGCGTGGTTACGTTCAAATCGGCATCGATTCGCTCAATCAGACCATTTTTATGAATCACCCAGAGGTTTCCGAGTCTATCGGCATCTATATCCGCAATATCATCAGAGCTTAACTTATGCTGTCCTTCGGTGCCAAAGTGTTCTGACATGCCATTGGCCGCATTGTAACGGGTTAGCCCCGCTCCTGCAATTACAAACCAGTGCACCTCTCCATCGGTGTATAAGATTTTTTCTACAGTAGTATCAGGTAAATGATAGCGCCTATAATACTGTTTTAGGTTTTGTGTAAACGATTGCGTAGCGTGGTCATAAATATTGAGCCCAGCCACAGTAGTAACCCAAAGTTTTTTATCAGGTCCCTCAAAAATATTCAGCACCTCGGTGGCATTTATGGAGCTACTATCGCGCGGATCGTAGGTAAAGGTTTTAATGCCATAACCATTGTAAAGGTTGAGCCCTGCAGATGTTGCAAACCACATATAGCCCTCGCTATCCTTAATAATGCTATTTACCTGACCATGAGAAAGGCCTTGATTAACGTCAATAAGTTCGAATTTATAGGTTTGCTTAGTTTGGGAAATAGCCGATACAGCCCATAATAGGAATAGAAAAATTGGAGATGTTTTTCGTGCAACCGACATTAACCAGTGAATGTGTGACCATGAAGATATTAAAAATATTTAGAAACGTAATTTTTACGCTAATACCTTCTATGTTTAAAGAACAATACGCAAGATTGTTTCCCTTATTTGGTATCTCAGGGGTATTCAAAAATGCCTCAATCACCCGAGTGAAATAAAAATAAATTTACGGTGAGTAATTCGTGATTGATTACAGTCATAATAATCAAACCACTAATGGCGCAAAGAAAGCTACCACTGTTGTTATGACTAGACTCAAGCTCAACTTAAATACAAGATCACTGCAACTTGCTATTATCGCAATATTCTTCAATCTAAACCTGCTTACTAGCAATTTGGCATACTCCCAAGTAATCAGTGGAACTGTTTACGAAGACAAAAACCATAATCAGAGGTTTGATGAAAATGAAGATATTGGATTATCCAACATATTGGTATCAAATGGGAAAGACATTGTTGCTACAGATAAAGATGGTACCTA
Source organism: Roseivirga pacifica (assembly GCF_900111145.1). Classification (GTDB taxonomy): domain Bacteria; phylum Bacteroidota; class Bacteroidia; order Cytophagales; family Cyclobacteriaceae; genus Roseivirga; species Roseivirga pacifica. The sequence goes on along the minus strand of NZ_FOIR01000002.1, from coordinate 145,347 downwards.
TAGCATAAAGGTTAATGATGGTGACATAGTATTTGTAATAAAGCCTAGTGACTACACCTTTGCTCAAAGGACAAACAACACGCCTCTTTTTTACTATGCACATAAACCAGCCGGAAGTGTACCAAGCTTAAAGTACGAAACCACTCCCCCCACTCCGGCAAAACCCGCAAAAGTGAATTTCCCATTGTACTTTTCACCTAGCAATGGGCGCTTTAAATTCCTAGTATTTGGAGACCCGCAACCATACAACGACAAGCAGCTAAACTGGTACAAAGAGAGCATTGTGGAAAATTTACAAATGCGCGATAGCGTACTTTTTGGTTTGAGCCTTGGCGATTTGGTTGGTGACAAACTTGAAATGCTTAGACCATATGCTGACATTACCAGCAAGGTTGGTTTGCCTTGGTACAACGTTATGGGTAACCACGACATGAACTTAGATGCCAAGGAGGACGAACACTCTGATGAGACTTTCGAAGCTATTTTTGGACCAACCAACTACTCATTCAACTATGGTAAAGCACATATAATTATTCTTGACGACATACTTTACCCGGATCCACGAGATGGAAAAGGTTACTGGGGTGGTTTTAGAAATGAACAAATGGAATTCCTGAAAAATGACCTTGAAAGAGTTCCTAAAGACCATTTGGTTATTATCGCTTTCCATATTCCGCTTTTCCATAAGAACTCTCCAAAGTTTGATCAAAAACGAAAGGATGAGCTTTTCAAGCTATTAAAACCGTTTGACAACCGACTTATACTATCTGCACATACGCATAAACAACAGCAGTTTTACTATGGAAAAGCTGATAACTGGAACGGCACTAAAGAATTACATGAATTTAATGTAGGTACTACTTGTGGCGATTGGTTTTCAGGCACATATGATGAAAATGGGTGGCCATATGCAACCATGAGGGATGGAACCCCAAGAGGTTATGTATTCATGGAAATTGATGGCAATCAATACAGTGCTGATTACCAAGTTTATAACAAAACACCCGAGTATCAATTCTCAGTATTTATGCCTAAAGTAATCTCAAAGTTTCACTCTAAAGCACGCTGCGTGGTAAACCTATTTATGGGTGGCAAACATAGCCAAGTAACCTATAAGATTGATGATAAAAACTGGCATAAAATGAACCAAGTAGAAGAAACAGATATAAACTACTACTTAGACGTTTATAGTTGGGATGAAGCCACAATTCACCCGTTTGGTAAGCGACCTTCTAACCCAGAGGTAACTGACCATATCTGGGCTGCTCGCCTTCCTGAGAATTTATCCATTGGTGAACACACCATCACCATAAAGACCATTGATGATTTTGGTAAAACGTCCGTTCAAACCCATAGCTTTTCTGTTCAACCTAAAAACCTAAAGGACTAATAAACCCGTATCTGAGGAAATACTTGAAATGGATCTCTATATAAGTGATAATCAATGTTAAGGTTAAGTGAAATAACAGTTTCAGCGGGCCGAAATATAGCCTATCTATTAATAAAAGCTTAATTCATATCCCGCTCAAATCATTTTTAATTTAGATAAGATTGCAACGTGAAGATAATGAGGGCATCCGTTTCGTTTGAAGAACTCTACAACCAGTATTTTGCCAAGGTTTATAGGTTTTTCATGAAGAAAACTGGTGATGATCAGGCTTCAAAAGATCTATCTCAAGAAGTATTCATTAAGGTTTATAACAACTGGGAGAAAGTATCAAATGCCAAAAACACTTCTGCCTATTTGTTCAAAGTATCGTCCAACCTTCTGATAGATCATCTACAAAAGAGCGCTAAAGAAGCCAGACTTTACGATGAAATTTCAGAAGTAATAAGAGCCGAAGCCAACACACTACAGAAGCCTGAAGAAGTTGACCAAAAACTCATTGAAAAAGTAGAAGCAATTTTTAATGCATTACCAGAAAAAAGGCAAACCATATTTAGGCTGAGAAAACTTCAGAATCTTACAACAAAAGAAGTTTCAGAGGAGCTTGGCATATCAGCTCGTACTGTAGAAAATCAGCTCTACAGAACCATAAATCTACTTCGTGAAAAAAGTAGTGCATAACTTAAAAATATAACGTTTTGAGATGAGTAGTTCTTCATGCTTTTCAGTCTTAAAGGCAGAAACACATGAAGAACAGCATGAAACTGTCAAAAGACGAATTAAAGAAAGCAATTGGGCCTAACCCATCTCCTTGGGATAGAATAAAACTTCTTTTACACATCCAATCAAATGGTAAAAAGGACATTGAAGAATCGCTAAGGCAAGACTGGGAAGCAACAGAAGAAAACGATCTTAGTACTGCAGAACTCAATGCAAAAGATGAAATTTGGTCAAAGCTGAGTCACTTGCAGCATTCGGAGAAAACCCCTCCACTTAGCAAGCAGCGAAGCATACTTCCCTATAAAGCCATAGCAGCAGCTATTGCCTTAATACTCTGTTCTAGTATTATATATTCATTACTCAATTCTCAACCATCCACCATTTACAACCAGTCAGGAAAACCGATGCTAGTTAACCTAGCAGATGGTAGTACCGTTTGGCTTACCCCTGACGCAGAAATTACTATTCCAAAAAACTTTAGTGGAACATCTAGGCAAATTAGCCTCAATGGTTCCGCGCACTTTAAAATTGACTCAGACCCTTCCAACCCCTTTGTTATCAACACCTCCTACGGAAACACAAAGGTTACTGGTACCGAATTTTTCATTGAAGAGTTAGCAGAGAAAGACAGTTTCGAAATATCGCTATATGAAGGAAAGATAGAGGTTACTATGCCTGATACTCCTATTGGACAAAGCCAGAGAGTGGTATTAAAGCCAGGCGAAAGAATAAAAGGTGGCATTTCAACAAAACGATTTAGTGCGCAAACCGAAACTCAGAAAAAGCAAGAGTCGAAAAATAGAATTTCGCAAGGCCTACTGCAATTCCGAAATACACCCATGCAAGAGGTTTTTAAATCTTTAGAGAAATGGTACAACATTAAAATTGACTTATCTCAATACACCGAAAAAGACATTAAACTCAACTATAGCATCCAAACCAATTCCATGACAATTGAGGAAGCAATAGAAGGGATTAACATCATAACACCTTATAAAATAGTAGCAAAAGAGAACCGACAATATGTGGTTCTGTAACCAATCAATTACAAAGCCTAATCAATTACAATTCATGAGACCTAAAGCAAATTTATTACGAAAACAACACTTAAGGTGGTGGGTATTTGCACTACTGCTAGTAAGCTCTTTATCACTCAGGGCTAATCGCCCTCAAGCCAACATTCAAGAGGCAACTATATCAATAAAAATGATTAATAAGCCTATTGTAGAGCTATTGAACACGGTAGAAGAGCAAACGACATTTTACACAAGCTATACTAACAAAACAGTTGAGGGAATAACCATTACTGGCAATTATGCTAACATAAAATTACTAGACCTACTAAAGGTGGTTTCAGGTGAAACAGGACTTGAGTTTAAAGTAAGAGGAAATAATATACTGATATTTAAAGGTGTAAGAGACAAAGAACTCTTTGAAGTAGCAATACCTGAACCCGAACAAATAGGCAGCTACCTTAAGCATACAAATTACCCTGTACAAATAAAACTAGAAAGCCTATTTGGCAACGACCCTATTTCGGGTACTGTACATGGTGAGGATGGCTTTCCACTAATTGGTGCAACAATTAGAATTAAAGGAAGTACAAAAGGACTAATAGTCGACAATGATGGTGCTTTTAACATTAAAACTCCAAGTAGCGACTTCCCTGTTACGCTGGTTGTATCCTACATAGGTTATAAAACCAAAGAAGTGATAGTAGAGGCCCCTGAAAACCTTGAAATAGTACTAGAGCTAGATGCACAACAGCTAGAAGATGCCATTGTGGTTGGTTATGGTTCTATAGAAAAAAGTGACATTGTCGGCTCAGTAGCAAGTGTAGACATTAACAAAGCTACAGCAACTCCAACTACCAATGTATCAGAAATGATTCGCGGTCGTGCTCCAGGGGTTCGCGTTAGCCTTAACGATGCTCGCCCAGGCGGTACGTCTAACATTCTTATAAGAGGTAAAGTATCGCTGGTAGGTAACGACCCACTAATAATTGTAGATGGCGTACCATATGATAATATTAACAATGTATCTCCTGACGACATTAAGTCAATTGAAGTCCTAAAAGACGCCTCTTCACAGGCAATTTACGGAGCAAGAGCGGCTAATGGAGTAATACTCATTACCACTAAACGTGGCGATGAAGGCGCACTAAAAGTTAACTACCACGGCTACATTAGTAAGCAAAAGTTCGCTCATAATTTCGACCTTTTTACTGCAGATGAGTTTATTCAACTTAGAAGAGAAGCACAGCGCACAGGCAATAACGATGAATACTTAGCAGACGAAACTATTTTTGAAGAGTTCGAACTTGAGGCTATTCAAAACCGAAACTTTGTAGACTGGGAAGACTTGGTAATGGAAGAGCCATTTATGACAAGCCACACACTTAGTCTTTCCGGAGGTGGAGAAAACACTAAAGTGTATACTGGTTTTAACTACTTCTCTCAAGATGGGGTAATTCCTACATCAGGATTTGAAAGAGCCTCTTTAAGGCTAAACGTTGACCAAAAGATTAGTGAAAGGGTTTCACTTTCGGCCAACGTAAACTACCAAAGTGGTCGTCAGGATGTAGAATCACAGGGGCTCAATTTTATTACACTTTCTCCACTTGCCAAACCCTATGATGAAAACGGCAACGTTGTTAAAAACCCACTGGGTCCATCCTCTATTCTTGTAAGTCCATTATGGATGATTCAAGAATCTACGCACGATGTTAACACCGATGTTATCGACATTAACTTAGTGGGCAATTGGCAAATCAACGATAAGCTTAGCTATACTCTAAATACTTACAGACGAAACAGAAATTCGTTTACAGGTATTTATCAAACTAGCGAGCACCCAAATGCCGATGCTGACAATGGACGTGGATTTTTACGAAACAGTCAATTCACAGACTTTTTAGTAGAAAACATTATAGATTATAAAACAACGCTCAGCCATAATCAGACCTTGGATGTAACACTTTTACAATCTATAAATGAGAGAGACTATGCTATGAGCAGTTTTGAAAAACGTGACTTTCAAAACGATGAACTTAAATACAACGGCAGCGCAGCTACTCTGCTGAACGAGCAACGAGATGTTTGGTCTAGAAAGCTTGTATCCTTCATGGGCCGCGTACGCTACAACCTAATGGATAAGTACTTACTTACAGTTACTGCCCGTAGAGATGGTTCAAGTGTGTTTGCGGAAAACAACAAGTGGGCCTTCTTCCCTGCCGTTGCCGTAGCATGGAAAATGCACGAAGAACCATTTTTGGCACAAAGCGATTTAATCTCCCAAGCCAAGCTAAGGGTAAGTTATGGTGCTACAGGTAACGAAGGTATAGCTCCTGGCGGAACGCTCGGAACTACCACCTACTATCCATATACTTTTGGAGGAACTACCAGCTCAGGGTCATTAACAAACGGGCAGTTACCAAACCCCGACCTAAAATGGGAAACTACTTACACGCAAAATTATGGTCTAGATTGGGAACTATGGAATGGCAAAGTTTCAGGTAGCATTGAGTACTATAACTCAACTACTAAAGACCTTCTTTTAAATAGAACAGTACCCGGAACTACTGGGTTTGAATTCACTCGATACAATATCGGTGAAGTAAACAACCAAGGCTTTGAAGGGCAGTTAAATGCCAATGTGCTAACTACTCCAGACTTTAACTGGTCTGTGGGAGCTGTTTTCTCGCGAAACAAAAACAAAATTGTTGACTTAATTGGTAAGGATGAAAACGGAGAACCCATTGACTTTAGATCCGAGGGATTGTTTGTAGGCCAGCCAATTGATGTAATCAACCAAAAAATATTCGATGGCATTTGGCAAGAGGGCGATAATATAGCAGAGTCGGCTCAACCCGATGCAATGCCAGGTGATATTAGAGTTGTAGATATTGACGGTGACGGAGACATTGACGGAGATGACAATCTACCCGTTGCTATTGAGCCCAAATGGACTGGTTCACTAAATACTACCGTAAGCTGGAAGGGTTTCACCCTATTTGCGGACATCTACATTGTTGAAGGGGCTACAAGATCTAACAACTTCTTAAATGGAAATACCGCTGGAGGTTTACAAGGGAATAAAAATGGAATTGCTGTTGACTATTACCTGCCAGAGTCACCATCAAATAACTACCCAAGACCAAGGCCCGGTACGCCATCAAATCTATTTGCTTTAGCCGTTCAAGATGCATCATACGTAAGGCTACGTTCTGTGGTCTTGAGCTACGACTTACCTCCACAAGTATTGAATAATATCGGCTTTAACAATGCACAAATCTACTTTAGTGGTACTAACCTAGTTACATGGACAGATTATCTCTCCTGGAGTCCTGAGATTAACCCTGGAGACTTCCCAGATGCTCGCTCTTATACAATTGGAATTAAACTAGGCCTATAAATACTATTAAGATGAAAAAGATCATTCTAATCATATATATATTCTTGTTCGCGTTTTCATGTGAAGATTACTTGAAAGACGAACTTCTATCAGATATTTCGGCCGACTATGTATTCAACACAGCCGAAGGACTTGAAGGTGGAGTAAACGCCCTTTACAATTTAAACAGAAACTATTACGATAATGGACAGTGGAATAACGCCATGGCATTGCTGCTTCCGGCCAAATCGGATTTATCCTTTGGCAGAGCTGGTGAAGCAGCATTTTTTGCTCGATTAGGCTGGGGCGCCTCCATTAACGATACTGGTACTCGCCTACTCTACTCCGACTTGTGGAGACACTATTATAGGCTAGCCGATAGATCCAATGCTATTATTGAAGGTGCTGAAGCGTTAAATAACATTGAAGAGTCGAGGCGCATACAAATAATTGCAGAAGCCAAAGTACATAGAGCACACACCTATTTTACGCTCTATAGGCTATTCAACAACATATTTGTAACAACAGCACCAACTACGCCAGACAATGCCTTTGACGTACCCTCAAGCCCTTCAACAGAAGCAGAAATATTTGGCTTGATAAATAGCGACTTGGACTATGCCATTGAAAACTTAGCATGGACAACTGAAGAGTTCGGAAGGTTTACTCAAGCCACCGCAAGGCATATAAAAGCTAAAGCAGCTATGTGGCAGCAAGACTATCAAGAAGCAAAGCTACAAGCCGAAGCTGTTATTAACAGCGGGCACTATAGCTTAGTGCCTTCTACAAAAGCTGTATTTGAAGGCGACATGAATCACAGCGAATCGCTCTTTGTTGTTCAATATGAAGATGGTGTAATTGGCGGGTCGAATCGTAATCAAATTCACTTCAATTTAATGGCTAATTACAACCTAATTGACGGGGCTAAATACTCTAATGAAAATGGTGGAAGAGGCGGAGCCCTACTGCTGCCAAACATGTACTTAGTTGACCTGCTAAGGGAAGATCCAAATGACGATAGAGATGATAACACCTACATGATCAGTTATTACCTCTACAACGATGCAGAGAACTTACCAGAGGGCCGTCAAATCGGTGATACTATTGCTGTGTACCAACAAGACAGCCCAAATGCAGACAATCATCGCCTTTGGTACCAAAGACAAAACCCAGGAGTGCTCAAGTACTTTCAAGAAGATGGCATTGCATCCGAAGTATCTTCAATAACCAACATAATGGTTTATCGATTAGCAGAGACATATCTAATAGCCGCTGAAGCCAACATGTACCTAGGCAATACGGCAATGGCATTGGACCAACTAAATACGGTTAGAGCAAGAGCCAAAGCCGCTCCTAAATTAAACATAGACCTCCAGACTGTGCTTGATGAAAGAGCCCGCGAGTTGTTTTTTGAAGGTCAAAGATTCTTCACACTTAAAAGAACAAATCGTTTGGTTCCACAAATTGCGCAATATGCTGGAAACGACAACTGGCATAAGCAAGCCCGAGAACGTATAATGGACTATATGAAGAATTTACCAATACCTGAAACAGAACTAAACCTTTTAGGGCCAGGATACCCACAAAACGAAGGTTATTAGTGTTTTGAGCATTAGATCCTCACCCGAATGGGTGAGGATTTTTTGGCTGTTAATGACAATCTTATTCGGAAGAAGCTATTGAGCTAATAACTCGCAAAACTATTAGTAGACAACTGTAACTAAACTCTATTTTCGAAATTGAATGGGTTACTTGCACAGAGCCACATTAGAAATAGGAACTTAGAGTAAGTTCAAAATATTGTCTGATCATTTGTTATCATCAGGCAACTAATAAAACTTGTAGATCAAAGCCCAGTGGCTTTTTCCATTTGTTCTGTGTAGCGGTTACCAATTACTTCTATTTTAGCAGTAGCTGCTTCTATTTGCATTAACTCATCGCCTGTTAATTCCACATTTACAGCATCAAGGTTTTCCGCTAATCTATGCTGTTTGGTTGTCCCAGGGATTGGTACGATCCATGGCTTTTGAGCCAATACCCAAGCCAAAGCAATTTGTGCATTGGTCACTTCTTTTTCAGCTGCAAACTGCTCAATCAAATCCAATAAAGCCTGATTGGCCTGCCTTGCCTCTTCAGTGTATCTCGGAAGTACATTCCTGATGTCTCCATCTGCGAACTTTGTTGAGGAGTCTATTTTTCCTGCCAAGAACCCTTTGCCAAGCGGACTGTAAGCCACCAAGCCTATTCCGAGTTCTTCTATGGTAGGAATGATTTCTCGCTCATGTTGGCGTGTCCACATGGAATATTCGCTTTGAAGTGCTGTTACAGGTTGAACTGCGTGTGCCCTTCTAATAGTATCGGCCCCAGCTTCAGACATCCCAAAGTGTTTCACCTTCCCCTCATTGATCAAGTCCTGGACAGTACCTGCCACATCTTCAATAGCCACATTGGGATCAACTCTGTGCTGGTAGAAAAGATCGAGCACATCTACCCTCAATCTTTTCAGGGATTCTTCGGCCACCCTTCTGATATTCTCCGGCCTGCTATCAACTCCGGCCATCTTCATTTCTTTTCTATCGATATTAAAGCCGAATTTGGTAGCAATCACAACCTCACCTTTAAAGGGCTCAAGGGCCTCTCCCACTAACTCCTCATTGGTAAAGGGACCATAAACCTCTGCCGTATCGAAGAAAGTCACGCCTTGTTCCACCGCAGCACGAATAAGCTGAATCATTTCTGCTTTATCCTTTGCAGGACCATAGCCAAAGCTCATACCCATACAACCTAGGCCAAGGGCTGAAACTTCTAGTTGATTACCTAGTATTCTCTTTTTCATATGTCCGTTATTTCTCTTTCAATAGATTCATTTCTTTGAGCCAATCGACCAACTGAGCTTGCACATTTTTAGCTTTTTGACCTTCCATTACGAATAGAACCCCATCTCTCTCAACTCCACCTTTCACAGAAAATCCCGACAAAATCTCAGAGTCCGGGCATAACTCACTTACCGTATCGAAGCCACTGCCTACGCCATACCCCGCATTAGTATTGAAAGGAATCACTGTTTTACCGGAAAGGTTATATCTTGTTAAAAAGGACTTCATTGGCGGAGGCATACGCATTCCCCAAGTGGGGAAACCTAAAAACACATAATCATAACCTTCTAAGGCAGAAATATTCGTTTTCAATAGTGGAAGGAAACCCTCCTCATTCTCCCTTTGAACCTGCTTAACTATGTCCTGATAATCTGTTGGATAAGGTTTTTCTAACTCAAGCTCAACCAACCGACCTCCAACGGCCTCTTGAATCATACTCGCCACAGCCTTTGTATTATTCGTTCGGCTTAGGTAAACAATCAGCACTTTTTCAGAATTGGTGCTTTGGCTTTGACCAGAAGTACTCAGGTTACTGGCCAGCAAAATGATGAATAAGATGTATCTAAATCGTTTCAATACTTTTATCAAGCTTAAAATGCTTGAACAAAGTTGCGACACTGACAACGCTAGAAATAATGGCCAACAAACGAAAAACTACGAAAATCAAACATGTATAATCAGGCCACTACCCTTCTTCTATTTTCTTAATGAGTTTAGCTGGTACACCACCAACAATGGTATTGGCAGGCACATTTCTATTTACAACAGCCCCAGCGGCAACTATTGAGTTTTTGCCAACAGTTACTCCTGGTAGAATAGTGGCACCGGCACCTATCCAAGCATTCTGCGCTATAACGACCGCGCCTAAGTCTAAATGCTTGCGTTCTGCGGGGTTTACCGGGTGGTTTTCGGTAATTAAATTAACCTTTGGCCCTATTTGAACATTGTCTTCAATGGTAATTCCTCCCATGTCTAGAAAAGTACATGCATGATTAATAAACACGTTTTTACCGATGGTTATATGCTTACCGAAGTTGGTAAAAAACGGCACAAATACTGTTGAGCTCTCATCAATCTGACTACCGATTATTTCACTCAAACGTTGACGCATTTCATCAATAGTAGTCGCACTATTGAGTGCAGGAGAAAGCCTTTGAGCCTTAGACACTACTTCCCAAGCCTCTGCCATTCGTGGATCATCTTTTCTCATAATTCCACCACTCAGCATATCATCAAAAATATCGCGCTCGCTCATATTCATTCATTTAGTTATGGGCTACTCACCCAAATAGGGTTTGTTAATCTTACCCTAAAGTATAATTAAAAAGAGCCACAATTGTGGCTCCTAAGCGTCAATGCAAACCGTAGATTTTTAAAAGCTAAAACCTATTGACACATTAATAATTAACCCAATGAAATCTGTTGCTGCACCATGTATGGCTGGTTGTATTGGCGCTTGCCCGTTGCCTTATATAAAGCATTGGCCACAGCGGCAAACACTGGAGGGAATGGCGGTTCTCCTAAGCCAGTTGGAGCTATTTCGTTCTGTATAAAGTGCACGTCAATCGATTCTGGTGCTTCTCTATGCCTAATAATTCGGTACTTATCGAAATTGGTTTGCTCGGTGGCTCCTTGCCTAAACGTAAGGTGGCTGTACATAGAGTTACCGATACCGTCAACCACAGCACCTTCTACCATATTAGTAGCGGCCAATGGGTTGATAACAATACCACAATCTACGGCACAAGTCACTCTTTTAACCTTAGGCTCTCCATTTACCATTTCCACATCTAACACATGTGCTACATAGCTATTGTGACAGAAGTAAGCCGATACACCTCTAGAAATACCCGCCTCTGCTTGCCCCCAGTTCGATTTGTCTCTTACCAGTTCCAAAATACCAGCATACCTATCCGCCTCGTAGTCGTTTCTCTCGCCCACAGGATTTTCTTTAGCACGCTTTAGTAGATCTAAACGGAATTCGATTGGGTCCTTTCCTGCTGCTTCTGCAACCTCATCAAGGAAAGACTGCTCGGCACCGGCAATAAAGTTAGAGCGTGGTGCTCTAAAGGCGCCAATTGTAATGTTCGAGTCAATTTGCCACGACTCTGCCAAGTAATTATCCACTGCACCAGCAGGGAAACGGTTAGCATGTAGCGGACTCTCCGGAACACCACCTGCTTTGGCATGGAACGCGATCAAGTTATTGTCTTCATCGAGAGCAGCTCTGTAAGTAGCATGGTAAGACGGGCGATAAATTCCATTGGTCATATCGTCTTCTCTGGTATACACCAACTTAATAGGCGCCTTGGCCTTTTGAGAAATCAGTGCAGCCTCAACCACATAATGGTCATAGGCTCTTCTACCAAAGCCACCGCCCATACGGGTCATTTTTATGTCAATATTTTCCAAAGGCACACCAAAACGCGTAGCAACAGCTTGCTCGGCCATTTCAGGTGCTTGCAATGGTCCTGCAAGTTTAAAATCGTTTCCGTTTACACTAGCAAAGAAGTTCATTGGCTCCATAGCATTGTGCGCCAAGAATGGAGCCGTATAACTGCGCTCAATCACTTTAGCCGCACGCTTAAAGGCTGCCTCTGGGTCTCCATCTCTTCGCTCGATTCGACCAGGTTTTGAAGCCACACTTTGCATTTGCTCGTAATGATCGGTACTGCTCTCTAAGCCTGCAGGAACTGTTACTTCTTGTGTTCTTCCAAATCCGCCAGTTGTAATTTTTGTTGCCGGGCTTTTCTCCCACTGCACTTGTACAGCCTTTTTGGCCTGCATTACTTCCCAGGTAGAATTACCAGTAACCACTACCAAATCGGTAAATGCATCGGTACTGAAGTACCCTCTAGGCTGATCGTTGGGAAAAGATTGAATGGTGAATACATCCTTAATTCCGTTCATTCCCTTCGCAGCCGTTCCATCGAATGACTTTAGGCGCATGCCAAATGCTGGCGGATGAATGATCATGGCGGTAAGCATGCCTTCTTCCTCATAATCTATACCGAACATTGGCTTACCGGTAACAATATCTTTCCCCTTTACATTTTTGCGTGGGGTGCCTATAATCTTGTAATCGGCAGGCGTTTTCAATGCCAAGTCTTCTGGTATTTCAATACCCACAGCCAGCGAAGCCATTTCGCCATACCCTGCTGATTTGCCATTATAATGAGAAAGCAAACCATTTTCGGTCTTTATTTCTCCTGCCGAAACGCCCCATTCTTTGGCAGCTGCTGCCACCAACATGTATCTGGCCGCAGCACCAGCCTCTCTCAATCCGTTTTGCCAACCTTGCCTTACCGATTGGCTACCACCTGCAAATTGGCGGGTAAAAATATCGGTATTGAATTTAGCTTGCTCCACCAACACGTTCTTCCAATCCACATCCAACTCATCGGCAATAATCATTGGCAATGAAGTGGTTACGTTTTGTCCAAACTCTGGATTTGGTGCCATAATGGTTACTACACCATTATTACCAACCTTTAAGAATCCATTCAGGTCGAACCATTCATCTGGCATTTCTAAACCTGCTGCTTCTTTTGGAGCACAAGCCGCCAACCAACTAAAACTGATCATTAGCCCACCACCGGCCAATGCCGATGACTTAAGGAATGATCTTCTATTTACTTTAGATTTTATAACTGTCATGGCTCGAAAGATTAATAAGTTGCTGCTTTTTTAACTGCGGCTTTAATGCGCACATAGGTACCGCAACGACAAAGGTTGCCATTCATTGAAGACTCAATTTCTTGATCGGAAGGGTTTGGATTGGCCTTTAATAATGCGGCCGCACTCATTATTTGCCCAGGCTGGCAATATCCGCACTGCGCCACATCCAATTCTAACCAAGCCTTTTGTACTGGGTGATCGCCATTTTCTGAAAGCCCCTCTATGGTTGTAATTGGCTGGTTGCCTACAGCCGAAACAGGGAATGAACATGAACGAATGGCTGTACCGTTCATATGTACTGTACAGGCGCCACACTGGGCAATTCCGCAACCGTATTTGGTTCCTTTTAAACTCAGGTGATCGCGAAGTACCCATAGCAAGGGCGTGCTAGGGTCAACATCAACACTTTGTTGCTCACCATTTATATTCAATTGAAAACTTGCCATAAATATTTGATTATGATGGATTTGACATGCAGTTTAACACTTATAATTTACGAATAATTAAGCATTTCAAACATCGACTTACGAAATTCAAACACTCCCGATGAAGTGCAGGATTAGTCGGATGAATGAATAGGCTTATTCGACATAAAAGGCACAGCGCTCGAAGGCAATACCTCCCTCGGCTTCACTTATGCCTTGTTTTTTTCAGTTTAAGGGGTCATTAATCTGGTAAAACTCAAAGACCCAAGCTTCCAATCACCGCCTTTTTTAATGTACACTTCTGTGACCATAAATGGGTTAGTAACCTCATTGCCGCCCACCACAGCCAACAACGTAATTCTGTTCAACAGAATGGCAGTATCATTTATTACTTCCACAGACACTTCATGAACATCGGCCTTCTTATAGTGAATTCCGCCACTTTCAATTATACCTAACTCTTGTTCCTTACCCCATGAACCGCCCATATGGACAAAGACTGACTGCTCGTCAAACAGCTTATCCAAAGCCTCTACATCTTTGTCGGCCATTAATTGCCATTTATTTTTAGAGAGCTCAATAATTTCGTTCTGAACCGGAATGTTTTGAGCAAATGATTCCTGAACACTTACTATGGCTGCAAAAAGCAACAGCACCCCTATTCTCAGTACTTTATTCAATTGATTTTCTTTGATCATTTTAGTTTTGCTTAATGTTCAATCACATGAGTATCACGAACGCTGCTGAAGGTTAGCGCTAAAAGCTTCCAATCAGTGCCCGATTTTTCGAAAACCTCGGTTACTGTGAACTCGACTGAAACGTCATTCCCTCTTACATTAGAATTTAATGTAATTCTGCTCCACAAAATGGCCGTATTACCAACCACTTCGGCATCCACATCATGAATTATCGCTTCTTTGTACCAAATACTTCCGGTTTCAATAATTTCTAGCTCTCTTTCCTTTTTCCAAGCGCCACTCATATGAACGAATTTTGACTCATCGTGGAATAGCCCCCGCAACTTCTCAACATTTTTGTCGGCCATCCATTGCCATTTCTTCTTGGACAACTCTATGATTTCGCTCTGTTCTTTTGAAAGCACGCTTGAATTAGATTGCGAAAAAGCGAACGATGCAGCCATCAAGAAAACAAAGGCAGCTATTGATACTTTTCTCATAATTTTAATCTTTTCTTTTATGCAAGATGCCTTCATTCCTTAAGACTATGCTTATACAGATTACGGTTTGACTAACCAGTTTTACTGATTAGGGCAGAGAATTGAGTCTTTTATAATTAGTTTAGGTGTAAATCGAAAATCCATGAGCAAATCTGTCATTATTGATTCTATTAAAGCCTCAAATGAATTCAACAATCACCCCACTTTCCATCCATTGGTTTGTGTCACTGATTTTTCAAAAGCCAATCCTCGTTCGGGGCACAGGATGGAATTCGGAATTTATGCCATCATTCTTAAGCAAGTTGATTGTGGCAATTTGATGTATGGTAAAAACACTTATGACTACCAGGAAAGCACCGTTGTTTTTGTAGGCCCAGGACAAGTTCTTGATGCTTCTTTCAATACAGAAGTGTATCAACCACATGGACTGGCGCTTTCATTTCACCCAGACTTAATTGTTGGGACAAGGTTACCACAACTTATAGATGATTATGGATTCTTTTCTTACAACTTGGATGAAGCACTGCACCTTTCAAAACTGGAAGAGCAAACTCTAAAAGACATTTTCTACAAAATTGATGCCGAGCTAAAACAGCCGGTAGACAAGCACAGCAAAAAGCTGATTTCATCAAATATTGCTTTAATATTGGAGTATTGTGAACGATTCTACGACAGGCAATTTATCACCAGAGAACATGTTAATGCAGGCATTCTTTCACGCTTCGAGAATTCTTTAAACGCTTATTTCAAGTCGGAGAAACCCTATACCTTAGGCCTACCCTCGGTAGCATATTTTGCTGATGAATTGAACCTTTCTGCCAACTACTTTGGTGATTTAGTAAAGAAAGAAACGGGCAAGTCTGCTCAAGAACAAATTCAAAATGTTCTAATACGAGTAGCCAAAGACAAAATATTTGACTCCGAAAAATCGGTAAAAGAAATAGCTTTTGAATTGGGCTTTAAGTACCCACAACACTTTAGCCGATTGTTCAAACAGCAAGTGGGCATTACCCCTTTGGAGTTTAGAGCCTCATCTACTTAATTTCACTAAGCATTTCTAAACTTCAAAGGGCTCAGTTCCTGATGCTTTTTAAAGAAGTTATTAAAGTGCGTTACCTCGTTAAAACCTAATGCGTAAGCAATCTCGGAAACAGACCAAGCGGTTTGTTTCAGCAGCACTTTGGCTTCTTGCAAAATTCGCTCGGCTATTAGCTGCGTAGTGGTTTTTTCCGTGGCTTCCTTTACCGATCTGTTCAAATGATTTACGTGCACATTTAAATGCTCTGCAAACTCTGAAGCCGATCGCATGGCTACGTACTGATTTGGTTCATCAATCGGAAACTGCCGTTCTAACAGCTCCATAAACAGCATCGCAATTCGCCTAGATGCATTCATAGGCTGCACATTCAGCTCTTCTGACGGTTGCAGCTTGAGTGCATAGTGCAACAACTCAAAGATCTGATTTCTAACCGCATCGTATTTGTATTTGTACTCCGACTTAAATTCAGCCTCCATCTTATCGAAGACCACGCGCACTTCTGCTGCCTGATCTTCTGTTAACTCAAATATGTGCGTACCATTAGGTTGATAAACTTCGTAATCGTGAAAGTGCCCAAACTGATGGAAAAAATCGGCACTAAAGATGCAGTAAGTGCATTCTTCCATAGGTGCTATGTGCTCCCATTTGTAAGGGATTTTGGGGTTAGAGAAAGAAAGCGCATAGCTTTTTACTTCCACTACCTTATCGGCATAGTGCACGCGGCTGTGGCCCTTCATTAGCATCACTTTATAAAAGTCTCTTCTACGGTATGGAATACTATCAGGGCCGCAAAAGTCTGGTTTTAGCTTAAATAGGTTAAAGTGACCGATGTCTTTTCTGATCTCCTCAGGAACCCATTGAAACTTCCTTTTATAAAACTCCTCTAATGACTCTGCACCTCTCATGAATAGAAATTTATAATATTCAAACATATCAGACCAAGTCTTTGCCATGTGTTTTCTGCTTTAGTCAATAAATCCGGCTAATTGGTAACTCGATGGTTTGAACAAAGTGGTTTTTGGTATAATTCTATCAAAACAAAACAAGCGCCTTTAAGGCAAGAATTATTACCTATTTCAAATCAAAACTTACGAAAATCAAACAGTATGTTTAGCAGCAAAACCTGAACATATTCCTTTTTCCTTGTTAACGAGTGCCTGTATCTTTTTACTTTCATATTCGCATTATTAGTGATTGCTCACCCAAGGAATAAAATTCATAATTAAGTTTTAATAGTATAGCGCTTATTTCGAATCTCAATATTGTTACAATAACTAAAATTATAAATCGGATCAGACAGAGTGGGGAGTTTAAATACACTCTAGACCTTTTTCATGATTACTCCTGTTTACTATAATTCCAATTTTCTTCCAAATTGCAGGGTAATTAGCGGCAATGAAAATCCTGATTATAGAAGACGAGCAAGAATTAGCCAAAGACATGATGAAGTTTTTGGCAAGCGAGCAATATCTCTGTGAGTGGGCTTTTGATTTTGAAGAGGCCATGGATAAAATATCGGCTTACGAGTATGACTGCATTTTACTGGACCTGATGTTGCCTGGAGGTGATGGTTTGTCCATCTTGAATGAACTGAAAGAGCTAAACAAGCAAGATGGTGTCATCATTATATCCGCAAAAAACTCTATTGAAGACAAGGTTAAAGGGCTTAAGCTGGGTGCAGATGATTATTTAGCAAAACCCTTCCATCAAGCTGAGCTAGCTGCCAGAATAGAATCCCTCATTCGTAGAAAGCATTTCAATAGCAGCAATATTATACATCACAATGAAATAGAAATTGACTTGCAGGCCAAAACCGTCAAGGTGCAGAATCAGTTCGTCAACATAACAAAAAAAGAGTTTCAATTACTGCTGTTCTTTGTTGGGAATAAGAATAGGGTACTTTCCAAAAGTGCATTGGCCGAGCATTTATCGGGCGATTTTGCCGATATGTTCGACAATCATGACTTCGTTTATGCACATGTAAAAAACCTGAAGCGGAAACTGAAGGAAGCTGGCTACGGAGATTATATAAAAACCATTTACGGAACAGGTTATAAATGGGAACAATGACAAAACTACTCCACAGACCCTTAAAGGCATTTGCCATTTACGCGCTAGTCATTCTGGCAGTGAGCATACCAGTTTATGCCTGGGTAGTAGACTACATTTGGGTCAATGAGCTAGACGAAAACAACTGGCTTACCCTTGAGCATACCAAAGAAAAACTGGTGAAGCAGCACTTTGAAGCAGAGGAATTAAAACTGGTCAATCGACTATGGGGACAAGTTCAGCCGGGCATTGCCATCTCTCCAGCACCACAAAAGCAAGTATTTCAGGATAGTATCTATGAGGTAATCAGACCGAATGAATATGATCTGGATGATGGAGAGGACCGATTCAGAGGCCTCAAATCGTATATTGAGTTGAACGGAAAGCCCTACTTCATCACCATAGAAACCAACCTAGAAGAATCGGATGAGACATTTATGGCTATAACGCTGGTAACCGCAGGATTTCTCCTAATTCTGGTCTTGGGCTTCATGGTGCTGAACAGGAGAATATCCAAAAGCAGTTGGCAGCCGTTCTACCAAACCCTACTTAATCTGAGAGCCTTCGACTTATCCAGATCAAAGGGTCTGGAATTGGAGGACACAAATATTCTTGAGTTTCAGGAATTGAATGAATCGTTACAAAAACTGGTCGAACGAAATCTTGTTGTCTATCAACAGCAAAAGGCATTCACCGAGAACGCTAGCCATGAGCTGCAGACTCCTATTGCACTGCTCAAGTCTAAGCTTGACCTATTACTTCAGGAAAAAGATATTAGTTCGGAAATCTCTGAGATCATCAATGGTATAGAAGCACCACTCTCCCGTCTGTCTCGCATAAATAAGAACTTGCTCCTTCTTGCAAAAGTGGAAAACCAGCAATTCGAACAGCAAGAAGATATAGATATTAAATCAGCCATGAAATTCTGCATTTCGCTTTTTGAGGACTATGCAGAAAATGAGGAAATCAGCATTCACAACGACATTCAGGAAAGCTACACTATCCAAGCCAATCCATTTTTATTAGAAACCCTTCTCAACAATCTATTTTCCAATGCTATCAGGCACAATGTAGAAAACGGAAGTATCATATTGAAACTAGAAAATGGCACCTTATACGTTTACAATAGTGGAGAATTCGTCTTGAATGAAGATTCTCTCTTCAAGCGTTTCTCCTCATCAACCTCCAACAAAGTAAGCAGTGGCTTAGGCTTGGCAATTGTTAGCGAGGTTGCTAAACAGTATGGTTGGCAGGTCTACTATGCTTTCGAAAAAGGTCATCATATTTTTTCCGTCAACTTCTGGAATTCAGACTTTCTTCCAAATTGATTCCTTAGTTGGAAGAAAAATTGAAAGATGTATGAAAAGAATAAAGTAGCGCAAATCACCCTGCTATTCTGGCTTATGAAAATCATAGCTACAACTCTGGGTGAAACTTTCGGGGATTTTCTCTCCATGACCGTCAATCTTGGATATTCAGTCAGTTTAGGCATAACTGTGCTGGCTTTTCTATTGGTATTGGTAATTCAGTTAAGATCCAAAACCTACATACCTGTAATTTTCTGGCTGGTAATAATAGCCACCACCACACTTGGAACTGAAATCTCAGACTTCATAGACAGAAGCTTACACTTAGGTTATACCGCAGGAAGCATCTTACTCCTCTCCTGTTTGATCCTCACACTATTCATTTGGCACAGGAAATTCAAAAACCTTGAGGTCTATCCTATAGTCAATAATAAGAGAGAGATGTTCTATTGGATTGCCATTCTCTTCTCCAACAGTTTGGGCACTGCATTTGGGGACTATCTGAGCGATGTGGCTGGATTGTCATATCTCGAAGGTGCATTGGTTACTGCCGGAGTAATTGCAGTAGTTATACTGCTTCATTATAACACCAAACTGAACGAGGTACTTCTGTTCTGGCTCGCTTTTGTCTTCACCCGACCATTCGGTGCCACCTTTGGAGACTTCCTCACCAAACCTGCAGCAAAAGGAGGGCTTGATCTCGGAACAGTACCAGCTTCTTTGGTAGCTATGATTGTTCTAACTATTCTCGTTTTGGTAGCTCATAGACAAGAAAAAAACAAAAAAACTCTTGGCTGATCTTCTAATTCTAAATGTCTTCCAAATTCATTTAGACCTTGAATCAACATTAGTTCAAAACATATAATTATGAAAAACTTAATCCTTACAATGGTCCTCATGCTGGCCATTTCAACTGTATCATGTGCACAGCAAAAGAATGTGCCCGAGAAGGTCAAAAGCGCCTTTGCTCAAAAGTTTCCTAGCGCCAAAAAGGTTTCGTGGGACATGGAAGACGAAACTGAATGGGAAGCCGAATTCAAAATGAACGGCAAGGAATATTCTGCCAATTTCTCTGTCAATGGTGAATGGAAAGAAACAGAGTATGAAATCAAAAAATCAGAAATCCCTGCTAATATTAAGGCCATTCTCGATCAGAATTTTACCGATTACGACATTGAAGGAGCTGAAATAGCAGAAACCGCCTCCGGAAAATCTTACGAATTTGAGATTGAAGTAGGCGAGGAAGAGTTTGAGGTGGTGATTGATGCTAACGGAAAACTAACCAAGAAGAAAGAATCTGACGATGAAGAAGGAGACGAGGAAAACGATGATGACAACAACTAAACTGAGTAATTATTTCTACCTGATTTTCATTTTAATTCCCGGTTTTGCCTTTGCCCAAAATGCATCGGTGAATGTTTCGGGCAACATAAAAGACAAGGCTTCGCAAGAAGCCATGCCTTTTGTGAATGTAGTACTTAAAAGCCCCAAAGACTCTGTTTTTATTACTGGAACAGTTAGCATTGAAAATGGCCTTTTTAGTCTGAAAGAGATTGAACCAGGAGATTATATACTGCAGGTCTCTTTTGTTGGCTATAAAGACCATACTACAACACTCTTTGTTGGTTCTAACTCTCAGTATCTGAATTTGGGAACCATCTTTATGGAAGAAAGTGCTGAATCTCTCGGTGAAGTAACCGTAACCGGACAACGCGAGGCAGTGAATGAAGCCATGGACAAAAAGACTTACTCGGTCGATCAGAATGTGAGTCAGTCGGGTGGAAGTGTGCTTCAGTCTATGAACAACCTTCCTGGAGTAACCACACAAGACGGTCAAGTGCAGCTAAGAGGCAATAGCCAGGTGATGATTCTGATTGATGGCAAACAAACCGCCATTACTGGCTTTGGCAATCAAAACGGATTGGATAATATTCCGGCCTCTGCGGTAGACCGAATTGAGATCATCAACAATCCATCAGCGAAGTACGATGCCAATGGCAATGCGGGTATCATCAATATCATTCTCAAGAAAGAAGACCAGCAAGGCTTCAACGGAAAGGTTGGGCTTTCTACGGGCTTAGGCGCACTTTGGGTACGTAAGGAGAACCTTCCCAACATTCGCCCACAATACACGGCAACTCCAAAAATTAATCCCTCTATCCTACTGAATCACAGAAAGAACAAGGTCAACCTATTCCTTCAAGCCGATAATCTTTACACCCAAACACTCAATAAAAATGAATTTATTACCAGAAGCTATGACAATGGGACGGTGATCAATCAGCAAATGAAGCGGAATAGAAACACCAACTTCTTCACTTCGAAATTGGGCTTCGACTGGTATATGAATGACCACAATACACTAACGGTTTCAGGATTCTTCTCTCAGGAAGTAATTATGGATAGAGGCGATCAGCCATTCTACGATGGAGTGAGTGGCGACAGACTGAGACTTTGGCAGTTTCTGGAAGATGAGGTGCTTACAGCGGCCATGTCGACCATCAGCTACGAACATAAATTTGCGCAGCCTGGCCATAAACTGAACATTGGCTTCAACTACACTTTCGACCGCGAAGATGAAAAGTACTTCTTTGACAATACCATGCCAAGCTACACGACCAGTGAAGACTTCGCGCTGATAGCAGATCAAAAAGTGGCAGACTTTAATCTAGACTACACAAAACCTATAAAGCACGGTTTACTGGAAACGGGGCTAAAATTCCGTAGAAGAACCATTCCTACGAACATGCAATTCAATCCATCTGCCACCAATTCTGTATTGGATACCGGGGCTGATGGCATGGCAGAATACAGAGAAACTATTCCTGCTATTTATGGAAACTATACTTACGAGGTGAAGAAAATGGAGGTTGAAATAGGCTTAAGATTTGAATATGTGGATGTGCAATATGTGGTTGATCCCAACCACAACACTTATTCTAGTGATGGTTATGATTACTTTCAGCCCTTCCCTAACGCTCGATTGACCTTCAAGTTAGACAACAAGAATGACCTGTCCGTTTTCTACAACAGAAGAGTTGACAGACCTGATGAAGGAGACATACGTATCTTCCCGAAATATGATGATGCGGAAATCATCAAAGTCGGTAACCCGGCCATTCAGCCTCAGTTCACTAATACTTTTGAAGTTGGATATCGCAACAATTGGGATGCTGGCTATTTCTATGGCGCTGCTTACCACAAGATCTCAGACGGAACAATTACAAGAGTTGGAACTACAGTTGGCAATTCAACGCTCATTTACAACACTTCTCAAAACGCAGGCAAAAGCTATAATACAGGTTTGGAAGTTGTCATTAGTCAGGAGCTTTCAGATCGGGTTTCATTCAACTTGAACATGAATGGCTACAGAAATCAGATTGATGCCTTCACGGTTACCAACAAATACCCAACTGAAAATACCTTCACCGCAGAAAAGCAGGAAGTATTTTCAGGCAACATCAAACTGAATACAAATGTAACTTTTGCCAAAAACACCGATGCTCAGTTCACAGCCATATATCTTGCTCCAGACATTATTCCGCAAGGAACTATTGAAGGCAGGTTCTCTCTAGATATTGGAGTGAAAAGAGCCATTCAAAACGGAAAAGGCGAAGTTTTCTTCAATGCTACTGACCTGCTCAACACCATGGTCATCAAGAAGGAAATTACGGGAAACAACTTCACCTACACCAGTGTCGATTATTACGAAACACAGGTTTTGAGAATTGGCTATAGCTATAAGTTTTGAATTCCAAAGAAATGCAGATGTTAGAAAAAGTCGAACAATACTGTTCAACTCTTTTAAAAGGAATTTCCATTAGTAAACTGCCTTTTCACAATATACAGCATACTGAGTCGGTGATTTCGAATGTTGCTACAATTTGTAGGTCAGTTTCAATGAGCAAAGATGAAATGGAGCCTATTTTGTTAGCTGCATGGTTTCATGACACGGGTTTTATAGACTCTTATAAAGGTCATGAAACAAGAAGTTGTGAGATAGCTAGAAACTTTCTAAAAAAAGAAGGCTATAAAACCCAAAGACTATCAATCGTCATATCATGTATAATGGCAACGAGACTTCCTCAAAGCCCCAACAATCTAGAACAAGGTATTTTGTGTGATGCAGACCTATTTCATCTTGGTTGTACAGATTATTTTTACTGGCAAACTTTACTGCGCAAAGAGTGGGAGGTTGCCATGGATAAAGCATTTGGTGACAAAGAGTGGTATGAACTAAACCTTGAGTTCTTATCTAGTCATAAATTTCAAACACCTTATGGTTTGAACGCACTAAATGTCATAAAAAGAAACAATAAAAAAAGGCTCATTCATTTAATTGAATCAAGTAAAACAAAATAAAAATCCCTGACACATCTAATAGCATTACTTCGCACTCTGATTTATTCTTGAAAAGAAAGAAGGATGAAAGGCATAAAAAAAGAGAGCTACTTTCGTAACTCTCTTTTCAGAGCCTCCTATCGGGATCGAACCAATGACCTACTGATTACAAGTCAGTTGCTCTACCATCTGAGCTAAGGAGGCATCGCTTTAAAAATTGATAACCTTAATAATTCGGCTCTCAAAGAGCCTCCTATCGGGATCGAACCAATGACCTACTGATTACAAGTCAGTTGCTCTACCAGCTGAGCTAAGGAGGCTTCTTTATTACCTCTCAGGGTATCAACAGCTAAACTGCTGAGCCCTGCCTGCCGCAGGCAGGTAAGGAGGCTTTTGCTTAAAGCGAGTGCAAATATAGAAGTCGATTTTTAATATTCAAACCGACTCCAGAACAAATTTCCCAATTAATTCTGAAGCCGTTGAGAATCAAAGATTTCTTAAAACGCGTAATTGTTTCTTAAGGTCAGATATCTCTTCCCTAGCCTTTTCAATCTTCACATCAAACTCTTCCTTAAGCTTATCGGCTGTTTTAGAGTTTACAAAGAATGCCAGGTTGTTGTTCCACAATGAGATGTTATCCTCTAACTCGCCAATCTTGCGTCTAATAGCAGATTCCTTCTTATAGAGCTTTTTATCAGCCCCTGGGCTTCTGTCACCACCAAACTCCGCTTTCAGCATTAATGCTTCGGCTTCCGACTCATCTAAGCCCAGCGCCTTAACATATGCCGCTACGGCATCTTTAAGCTTTGCCTCAGTTGGTTTAATGGCATTGCGCGGTACAAATCCAATTTCATTGTACTGTTCCAAAAGCCCTTGCAATTCGTCCGCAGAGCCCTCTCCTTTTGTTGCCGCATCAGAAATTTGGTGTATAATATCTTCCTTCTTAGAAAGGTTGGCTTCGTAGCTAGCCTCTGCCTGATTTTGCTCAGCGCGCTTATGCTCAAAGAAGGCATCGCAAGCCTCTTTAAACTTGGCATAAACAGAGTTTCTGTACTTTTCTGGCACTGGTCCAATTTCTCTCCATTGGCGCTGCAATTGCTTCAGTTTTTCGGCAGTGGTGTCCCAATTTTCGCTATCCTTAAGGGCAATGGCTTGCTTCACCAATTCTTCCTTCTTTGCCAAATTATCCTTCCGCAAAGACTCTAGCTTTTTAAAGAAGTCGTTTTTGTTAGAGAAGAACTTCTTGAATGTTGACCAGAAAGCCTTGTTAATTTCTTTGGCCTGATCGCGTGGTACACCGCCAATGGCATCCCACTTCTTTTGAATAGCCAAAATCTCTTTGGTCTTAGCGTTCCAATCATTAATTCTGTCCGAATCAAAGTTGGTAAAAGTGCTCAACTGCTCTGCCAAAGCCTTTTTCTTAACCGCATTTTCTTGAAGCTCTCCCTTCAAGCCTTCTAGGTAAGATTTACGCTTTTTATAGATTTCGTCAGAAGCTGCTTTAAATCGCTGCCAAAGTTCTTCTTGTACCTCTCTTGGCACAGGGCCAATGTGCTTGTATTCTTCGTGCAGTTCATTCAATTGAATTACTGCATCCTTAATATTATCTAATGCATTCAGCGCTTCAGCCTTTTCACATAGCTCGAGCTTCGCTTTATGGTTTTTCTTTCTATCGAGCTCCTTTAGCTCAAAAAGAATGTGTCGGTTGTTATAAAAACGGTCGAGTAGCGCATTATAGTTAGCCCACAATGTGCGGTTGTGCTGATTTGGCACTGGGCCAACAGCTTTCCACTCCTCTTGCAGCTTCTTGATCGGGTTAATGCTAGTTGTCGCTTCATCATCGATCAATTCGCGAAGTTTATCAAGAATCTCTTCCTTCTTTTCAAGGTTGCGCTGCTTATTAGCCTCACGTTCTTTGTAGAAAGCCGACTTTCTGTCTCTTATCAGGGTTAAGCTGGCATCGTAGCGATTATACAGTTCATCATGTCTGAACTCAAAATCATCTTCTTCGCCACCATCTGCTTTAAACTTATCTAAAGCCGCTTGGCGGGCATTATCCTCAAACTCTTTGAACAATGGCTCAATTTCGTTCAGAATAAGCTCTGTACGCTTAAAAGTATTTAGCTTAGAGATTTCCTCTATTACTTCAACAAGTTGCTCTCGTGTGTACTCAGAGTAATCCGGAAGTTCAGCATCATCATCTTCTTCCTCTTCATCCTCATCGTCATCACCTTCGTGCTCATCTGCTGCCTCATTGGTTTCAGCAGTTGCTTCAGCTTCGGTGGTTTCTTCTGCCTGCTCAGCTGCTGGTGCTTCTTCAGCAGTTTCTGTTTTCACAGTCTCTTCTTCAGCTGTAACTTCTTCCTCAGCAGTTGGTACTTCGGCTTCTTTTGTTTCCTCAGCTACAGCTTCTGGCTGCTCTTGCTGAGTTTCTTCTTGTTGAACGTTATCAGATAGGGTTTCCTTTTCCTTCTGATCACCTGTGTCGTTAGTCATCTCTTCCTTCATAGCGTAATTATCAATCGGTTCTCACCGCACCGTTACATCTCAAATTTAACAAAAGTATTAATTCAAGCGAGGGTCTACAGGGTAATTTGAAAATACCTTGTATTTACCTCCCATTCCTTTCAAAACTGATTTCCAAAGCTCATCCGGCTCCATATCGAAAATCTCGTGTGCCGTAGCCTGTTTTTTTATAAACCATGACTGCCTGTCTAGCTCATCGCGCAACTGCCCTTCTCCCCAACCAGAATAGCCCAGGTAAAACTGAATATTCTCTTCTTTCAACAGGCCTTCGTTCAGCATAAACTTTACTTGCTCAAAGTCTCCACTCCAAAACAAGTCTTCGCCCAAGGCTATAGATCCTTCAATTCCTTGCACCTTTCTGTGAATAAAATGAAGGGTGTTCTGTTCTACAGGACCTCCTAAATTAAGTAAACCCGTAAAATCAATCTCCTCCTTCATTACATCGCTTAGCAGCAAATCGGTTAGTTTATTCATTACCAAACCAAAGGTACCTTGGTCATTGTGTTCGCAGATCAATATTACCGTACGCTCAAAATTAGGATCGTTTAAAAACGGCTCTGAAATCAACAGATCTCCTCTTTCTGGGTCGGGAATATTCTTATCGTATTCGAACATAAATGGCTTTTGAAAGGAAATTATAAAGCCTCCTTTATAATGCCTAACGAAAATCGAAAACTTTCGGCAAGTTGAATGTTATATTTGAAAAGAAAACAACTCAAATGGAGAACAACCTAGCTGATTTAAGAAGAGAATATTCATTGGCATCGCTCGATATTGACTCGGTGGACAAGGATCCAATGGCACAGTTTAGAAAGTGGTTTGAAGAAGCGCAGAAAAGTGAATTACTCGAACCAAACGCCATGGTAGTGAGCACTGTAGACGCAGAAGGGCAACCCTTTCAGCGTACTGTTTTAATGAAAGCCATGGACGAGAAAGGCATCGTTTTTTACACTAACTACGCCAGCAGAAAAGCAAAACAGCTCGGAGAAAACCCTAAAATATCGTTGCTCTTTCCTTGGTATGGACTGGAAAGACAAGTCGCTGTAGTTGGTACTGCCGAAAAAGTGAGTACGAAAGAATCCCTACAATACTTCTCTAGCAGACCATATGGCAGCCAATTAGGGGCATGGGTTTCGCAACAAAGCAAGGTGATTTCTTCGCGCAGTGTACTTGAGGTAAAGCTTGCCGAAATGAAACGAAAGTTCAAGGAAGGTAAAGTCCCCCTACCCGACTTTTGGGGTGGCTACCGCATAATCCCTGAAAGTATTGAGTTCTGGCAGGGCCGCCAAAGCCGCTTACACGATAGACTAATCTACGAAAAAGACAAATCAGGTAATTGGAACATTTCCAGAATGGCACCTTAAACCTGTCTTCAGGTTGTTTTCTAATTACCTTTTTAGCTCAACTCGAACAAATCCTTCACCCCTATGGTACGCTCTACAGTAAAGCCTTCTCCATACTGCGCACCGATTTCGTGGCCATAATGAATACCGCGCGACTCAATCATTTCCATAAACTTTGGTGACGAGATATAGGTATCCGGTTCATCACTGTTTGGATCGAAGAACTGGCTTTTAAAAGCTCTCACAGCCTTCATTTTAACTTGCCAAGCTTCTTCTGGTACAGCTACAATAAAGTTTGGGGTTTGCGGTATACTTTGAATGTAATAGTAGACAGCCTTGGGTCTCCAAGGTGCTTGCTTTACCCCCTGCTCTTCTGTTTCGATATTCTTTAAACCAGCCAAGAACACCGATTCTTTGGTTAAAACAGAAGCCCTACCATGGTCAGGGTGGCGGTCGGCAGTGGCATTTGCCAAAAGAATTTCTGGTCTGTATTTTCTAATCGCCCTTATAACCTTTAGCTGATGTGCTTCATCATTTTTAAAGAAACCATCTCTAAAACCAAGGTTCTCTCTGGCCGAAAGGCCAAGTATCTCTGCTGAAGCTTGAGCTTCTTGCTCCCTAATTTCTGGCGTTCCGCGTGTGCCCAATTCACCTCTGGTAAAATCGACAATACCGGCTTTTTTACCAGCCATTACATATTTATGAAGGGTTGCCGCACAGGCCAGCTCCACATCGTCAGGATGTGCCGCCATTGCAAGAATATCAAGCTTCATGAGACTGATTTTGTTTTAAGGATTAGGCTACTTCTTCAGAAGCCTTTGATGCTTCGAATTCTTTTTCAGCTAAGAAACGTTCCGCATCAAGTGCGCCCATACAACCTGTTCCGGCTGCGGTAACTGCCTGACGGTAGATCTTATCTGCGGCATCTCCAGTAGCAAAAACACCTTCTACATTCGTTTTAGAAGAGCCTGGTTTTACTACCAAATAACCAGCTTCGTCCATATCCAAATAGTCTTTAAATATCTCGGTATTAGGCTGGTGACCAATTGCCACAAAGAATCCTTTTACGTCTAAGTCTTGAGTTTCTTTAGTTTGATTGTTAATCACGCGCACACCAGTTACACCAGTATCGTCACCCAAAACCTCTTCAGCCTCGGTGTTCCAAAGCACTTCAATATTTGGAGTGTTCAACACGCGCTCTTGCATAATTTGAGAGGCACGAAGCTCGTCTCTTCTTACCAACAAGTATACTTTTGGGCACAGGTTAGCCAAGTAGGTTGCCTCTTCTGCAGCAGTATCTCCGCCACCAACAACGGCTACATTTTGGCCTTTGTAAAAGAACCCATCGCAAACTGCACAAGCTGAAACGCCTTTATTGGCATATGTTTCTTCTGACGGTAAGCCCAAGTATTTGGCGCTAGCTCCAGTAGAAATAATTACCGACTCAGCCTCAATCTCATGCTTATCGTCCACAATTACTTTGTGCGGATAACCAGAAAAGTCAACTTTTGTAACCAAGCCATAGCGAATATCTGTACCAAAACGCTCTGCTTGCTTCTGAAAGTCCATCATCATTTGAGGACCATTGATTCCTTCAGGGTAACCTGGGTAATTTTCCACATCGTTTGTGGTAGTTAACTGACCTCCAGGCTGGCCACCTGTAATCATTACCGGATTTAATCCCGCTCTAGAGGCATATACCGCTGCAGTATAACCTGCAGGCCCTGAACCAATGATTAATACTTTTATCTTTTCTGTTGTCATCTTGTCTAATCCTTAAATCTCAAAACTAAGTGTTTAACAGTTTTATGCCAAGAGATTGTTCCCTGAAAAAGGCATAAAAAAAGGCCTTCTTTACGAAGACCTTTTCTCAAATAAATACTGTATAAATTAACCCAAATAAGGTTTTAAAGCTTTACTTCTAGAAGTATGTCTCAATCTTCTAATCGCCTTTTCCTTGATCTGTCTTACACGCTCTCTTGTTAAATTGAATTTCTCTCCAATTTCCTCAAGCGTCATAGAGTGCTCACCGTTCAACCCAAAGTAAAGTGTAATTACATCAGCTTCGCGCTGCGTAAGGGTTGAAAGTGCACGCTGAACTTCTCTTCTCAAAGAGTCATTCATCAAACCATCGTCTGGCTTTTCTTCTGCATCGTTCTCCAATACATCCAACAAGCTGTTCTCTTCACCTTGTACAAATGGGGCATCCATTGAAACGTGACGACCTGAAATTTTCATGGTATCTACCACCTCGTTGGTCGTTACTTCCAATACTTCAGCCAATTCGTCTGGAGAAGGCTCACGCTCAAACTTCTGTTCAAGCTCTGAGAATGTTTTAGAGATTTTGTTCAAAGAACCCACACGGTTCAATGGAAGTCTTACAATTCTAGACTGCTCTGCCAAGGCTTGCAGAATAGACTGACGAATCCACCAAACAGCGTAAGAGATAAATTTAAAACCACGGGTTTCATCGAAACGCTGCGCAGCTTTAATCAAGCCAAGGTTACCTTCATTGATCAAATCGCCAAGTGAAAGGCCTTGGTTTTGGTATTGCTTAGCCACAGAAACTACAAATCGCAAGTTTGCTTTTGTAAGTTTTTCTAAAGCTAATTGATCTCCTTCTCTAATTCTTTTCGCCAAATCAACTTCTTCGTCTGGCGTAAGAAGATCCACTTTACCAATTTCTTGTAAGTATTTATCTAAGGACTGAGATTCCCTGTTGGTAATCTGCTTACTAATCTTAAGCTGTCTCATTCAATATTTTTGGGTTTACACTTTACTATTCAATTCAGAACAATAAGGAAAGTACTAAAAGTTCCTATATGTTCAAACGCAGTATGTCCGAAACTGTTATGCTTCTTTCTTTTCTGGTTTAGGAAGAAGCGCTTTTCTAGACAATCTGAACTTACCAGACTTCTTATCGATGCCTATAAGTTTCACTGTCACTTCTTCTCCAACTTCTAGTATACCTTCCATGTTTTCAAGTCGTTCCCATTTAATTTCAGAAATGTGCAACAACCCGTCTTTTCCAGGCATAAACTCAACAAAAGCACCAAATGGCATGATTGACTTCACTTTACCATCGTAAGTTTCGCCAACCTCAGGCATAGCCACAATTGCCTTAATTCTACCCAATGCAGCTTGCATTGCAGCATCATCAATTGCGAAGATCGAAACCACACCTTTGTTGTCAACTTCTTCGATGTTGATTGTAGCGCCAGTTTCTTTCTGAATTTCCTGAATTACTTTACCACCTGGTCCGATAACCGCGCCAATCATATCTTGAGGGATAGTCATTTTGTGGCTTCTTGGAACGTGTGGTTTGAAATCTTCACGAGGCTCTTCAATCGCCTGTGTCATTTCGTTTAGAATGTGAAGTCTACCTTCTTTCGCTTGGTTCAAAGCAGTCTCTAAAACTTCGTAAGAAAGACCATCTACTTTGATATCCATTTGACAAGCCGTGATACCTTTTGATGTACCAGTAACTTTAAAGTCCATATCACCAAGGTGATCTTCATCTCCAAGAATATCTGAAAGAATAGCGTACTTACCAGTTTCGCTGTCAGAAATCATACCCATAGCGATACCCGAAACAGGTGCAGAAATCTTAACACCAGTATCCATCATGGCCAATGAACCAGCACAAACTGTAGCCATAGAAGATGAACCGTTAGATTCAAGAATATCTGATACTAAACGAATAGTGTAAGGGTTTTCTTCTTCAGGCGGCAACACTTGTTTCAAAGCTCTTAGGGCCAAGTTACCGTGTCCAACCTCTCTTCTACCCGGACCTCTGTTTGGTCTTACTTCGCCAGTAGAGAAACCAGGGAAGTTGTAGTGAAGAATGAATTTGTTGTAGCCTTCTTCAGTAGCTCCATCAATCATCTGCTCATCTAGCTTAGTACCCAAAGTACATGATGTTAGTGATTGAGTTTCGCCCCTTGTAAACACAGCAGAACCGTGTGCAGAAGGCAAGTAATCTACTTCGCAGCTAATCGGACGAATTTGAGTAAATTCTCTACCGTCTAATCTCTTTTGCTCTTCCAGAACAAAGTTTCTGGCAGCAGACTTGTGTAGTTTTTTGAAATACTGGCTTAAAAGGAAGCCATCGTATTCGTGATCTTCGCCTAAAGACTCGATAAACTCATCTTTAATAGCTTTGATGTTAGCACTCCTCAAAGCTTTGTCGGCAGTTTGCTGTGCAACGCTAGCGTAAAGCTTATCATAGATTGCAGACTTCATTTTTTCTAATAAAGCCTCATCTTTCTTCTCGTGATCGTAAGTTCTTTTTTCAGTAGCACCAACCTCTTCGGTCAACTCAATTTGAGCGGCACACTGAACTTTGATAGCTTCATGAGCCACTTTCATTGCTTCAAGCAAATCGGCTTCAGAAACTTCTTTCATCTCACCTTCAACCATCATAATGTTGTCCTTATCGGCAGCAACAATAATGTCTAGTTCAGATGATTTTGCAATGTTTTTAGAAGGGTTTACAATGTATTCACCTTCGTTTTTCACAACTCTTACTTCAGAAATTGGCCCGTTAAATGGAATGTCTGAAACAGCAAGTGCTGCAGATGCTGCAAGTGCAGCCAATGAATCTGGCATTACGTTTTCGTCATGCGAGATCATTGAGATCATTACCTGCGTATCGGCATGGTAATCGTCTGGGAAAAGTGGACGAAGTGCACGGTCAACCAAACGGCTAATGAGTACTTCGTGGTCAGAGAGTCTACCCTCTCTTTTTAGAAAACCGCCAGGGATTTTACCTGCTGAGGCGAATTTCTCTTGATAGTCAACTGATAGTGGAAGAAAGTCTACATCTTCCTTAGCATCTTGAGCAGAAACAACAGTAGCCAATAACATGGTGTTTCCCATTCTCACTACTACAGAACCGTCTGCCTGCTTTGCTAACTTACCCGTTTCAATTGTGATTTCAGCGCCATCGGGCATTTTGATGGACTTGGTGATAACTTTTGACATATAGTTTGTTTATAAATAAATAGGCAGGAAGATACAACAACCCGCCCTAGTTTAGAAGCAAAGAAGGGAATTCCTAAGAATTCCCTGCTAAGTTTTTACTTTCTTAAATTCAATTCTGCAATAATTGCACGATATCTTTCGATATGTCTATTGTATAGATAATCTAGAAGTCTTCTTCTTTTACCTACCAATTTCAAAAGACCAAGTCTTGAAGAGTGATCTTTCTTGTTTGTTTTCAAATGCTCTGTAAGGTGATTGATACGGTAGGTGAAAAGTGAAATTTGAGACTCTGCAGATCCAGTGTCAGATTTCGACTTTAACCGACCATGATTCTCAAACAACTCTTGTTTCTTTTCGCTTGATAAATACATGCTTAGCTAAATTATAATTGTGATAAAATAAACAGCCGCAAAAGTAGTGAGATTAGTTTTAATTCACAACTTCGGCTTCTTTTAAAGTTTTCCTTTTCTCGAAGAACTTTCTTAGTCTATGAATAAGGGTAACATAGGCATCCGATTCGAACAAACGCGCATCATTTCTGGCTTGGCGCAAAAAGAACAAACCAACAGGCAAAAGAATGGCATTGGACATCCAAACAGCTATTACTGGGTCCATCACATCTTCTTTCCCCCACTTGTCACCAGTAGTGTTCAATATGTAGTAAATCAGGAAGAAAATAACCGACACGATTACCGGCATACCTAAACCTCCTTTTTTGATAATAGAACCAATTGGTGCCCCAATGAGGAACATAATTAGGCAAGCAAATGAACGCGACATTTGCTGATTACGCGTAATTACAAACTTGCGCTGATCTCGCTCAATTGACTCAACAGTCCTCAAAATTGTAGTCAACCTATTTTTAGCAGTACGCATATTCGTGATACCGTTATTTATAGAGTTGGTAAACCTCATTCGATCATAGTAAACCGTATCATCAGGGTTATAATACTCTCTAAATGCCTGAATATTGAGATCCCTATCAGCCAATCTTCTCTTCTTTTCTTGTATCACTTTGGACACCGGTGCTTCAGGCTCAGCATTTACACCATCTTGCAAGCCCCCCACAACCTCTTCTCCTTCCAAAGCTTCAGTTCGTTGTTGAGCCACAATTTCATCAACCCTATCCTTCAACCCCGAGCCTTCTATCGGATTCACCCTAACAGTATCCTCGACTACCAGATCCTTCGACTTCCTTAAAGACCGAATTGAATCATAAAATGCTTTGCTGGCCAACCATTTACTTGGCGGCTCCATATCTTTCAATGCTGTAAACCTAAAAGAAATAGAGACCTGTTTGAACAACTGAATTCGCTTCTCATACAAATCTCGAGACATAGAGTCAATTCCATAAAGCAACTGCTCTCTAGTTTGCACCAATCTACTCCTTCTAAAAAGCTTCTCGTCAGTCTTACCCATATCGAAAGAAGACAGGTCGAAAACCATTTTACTCGACTTAAAATTATCGCGAATAAACTGCCCTCCATCTAACCTATCCTGATAGGTTTCTTTCACGTTTTCCTCATACCGCGTACCATCAAAAAGCTCCAAAGCCAAGTATCTCTGATTCATAAATGAATACATTCTACCCGAATCAGCAATGGTTACTTTCTTATTGTATTGGGAATTCTGGTTAGTATGGTCGTAAATAATAATGTCCTTGAGGTGCTCATCGGTAACCTTGTCGTTTACCTTAATGCTATAGCCAGGAATACCATCATAAAAGACCCCCTCTTTAATATCCAAAGCGGGTTTTTTGGTACGCATATCCCAAAGCAAACTGTAAGTTTTAAGGTTCACCTTAGGTACCAATTGGGTATTGGTATAATAGGTTACACCAGTAAGAAAAAGTACGAAGACAAAGATTGGCACTAGTGCCCTAACCAATGAAATACCAGAACTCTTTATGGCAGTCAGTTCTGAGTGCTCACCCAAGTTACCAAAGGTCATAATAGAACTTAACAGTACGGCCAAAGGAAAGGCATCTGGCGAACTAGAAATTGAGAAGTATGTAATTAGCTTAGCAAAGATATCGAAGCTCAAACCTTTACCGAAAAGCTCATCGAAGTAACGGATAAGCGTAACGAGTAGTAGAATAAAATCGACAACAATAAGGGTAAGCAAGAACGGCCCAATAAACGAACCAAAAACCAACTTGTCTATTTTCTTCATCACGCGTTCCTAAAGCATCCAAGCGCAACAAAGATCATGCCCTGCGCATGTAATTCCAAAAAATACAACTGATTATTAAGCTCCTAAAATCTCCTTGAGTGAATACACCAAGTTCTCCCATAAATCCTGCTGTTCTTCGGGATCGTCTAGGTCCGAATAATCGGTGATTTGGATAAACACAGATTGTGTTAATTCATTCACGTTTAGCTTCAGTTCGATGTAGTTCGGGTCACCCTCATCTTCTTCCGTTTCTGGTAGAAACTCAAACTTTACACTAATATTTGTTCTTTGTGAAGCTTTCTTGGCCCGGTGCTCCTCTCCATCCCATAAGAAGATATACACCTTATCTTCATTAATATTCACATCATCAGCAAACCACTGCGCCAGTCCGCTTGCTGTGCTCAAATACGGGAAGAGCATTTTTTGAGACGCGTTTATCTCAAACTCTGTAATAAACTTATTCTTTCCCATAGGCCAAAAAATATAGGTTACGAGGTAATATATGACTTATTTATAAGATTACAAACCTCGAACTATAAGTGAAAACAAATAAAAAACCCAGCCGGAAATCGACTGGGTTTTGTAGCGAAGACGGGAGTTGAACCCGTGACCTCAGGGTTATGAATCCTGCGCTCTAACCAACTGAGCTACCTCGCCATTGGTCTCTCGAATCATTTTCGAGGCTGCAAAGGTAAGCAACGAACTCTTAAAATCACAAGCTTATTGCACACCTTTTTACAAAAAAATACCCCGCCAATTTGACGAGGTACTGAATCTTGTTGGTAGTGAATTACTTAACTTTTTCTACTACCGCTTTGAATGCCTCAGGATGATTCATTGCAAGGTCAGCTAAAACCTTTCTATTCAATTCAATTCCTGATTTACCCAACTGACCCATAAATTGAGAATATGACAAACCGTGCTCTCTTGCACCTGCATTAATTCTCTGGATCCACAATTTTCTAAATTCTCTCTTTTTCGCTTTTCTATCTCTGTAAGCGTAAACGAGACCTTTCTCAACGGCATTTTTCGCTACCGTCCAAACGTTTTTTCTTCTTCCCCAGTATCCTTTGGATAACTTGAGTACTCTTTTTCTTTTTGCTCTTGAAGCAACTGAGTTTACTGATCTAGGCATAATTTAATTTTTTGATTTTTGGCGATCCCGAGTATCGAGATACTTAAGGCCAAACCTCCGGTTAAACATTAGAACCTTCTAATAGAAATTAGATGTTGAGCATGTGCTTTACGTTCTTCTCATCAGACTTGTCAACCAAGCCCATGTGAGTAAGATTACGCTTCTGCTTCGTCTCTTTCTTGGTCAAGATGTGGCTTTTGAAAGCATGCTTTCTTTTAATTTTGCCACTTCCTGTCAATTTGAAACGCTTTTTCGCTCCAGATTTAGTTTTTACTTTAGGCATTATTAATAATTGTTTAAAAATTATTTCTTCTGTTGCTTAGGTGCCAAGAAAAGGAACATTCTCTTTCCTTCTAACTTTGGCAGTTGCTCAACCTTGGCGTATTCTTCCAAAGCTTGCGCAAACTTAAGGAGTAAAATTTCTCCTCTTTCCTTATACACAATCGTTCTTCCTTTAAAATGAACATAAGCCTTAACCTTTGCTCCTTCTTTTAGAAAGTTGATTGCGTGCTTAAGTTTAAACTCGAAATCGTGGTCGTCCGTATTCGGCCCAAACCTAATTTCCTTCATGACCGTTTTAGCAGCTTTCGCTTTAATCTCCTTCTGCTTTTTCTTTTGGTCGTACTTAAACTTAGAGTAATCAATTATTTTACAAACCGGAGGAGTCGCCTTTGCTGAGATTTCGACCAAGTCTAATCCTTCGTTCTTCGCCATTTCCAGCGCTTTCGCGAGAGGAAAAACTCCTTGCTCTATGCCTTCGCCTACAACCCGAACCTCTCGGGCAGTAATCTTACCATTAACTTTGTACGGCTCTTCTACCCGACCTCTTGGCGGATAGCGTCTTCTCATTTTTGCGATTGTAACCTCCTTGTTTTGTTAAAATGACTGCAAATGTCGCTATTATTTTTCTAATAATCAACATAGTGCAACTCAACAATTTTTATTCTGCCGAGCTACCAAGCGACTTTGCTTTTTCGTTATTAAAATAAGTAATGAATTCGTCTATTGAAAATGTTCCCACATCTCCTTCGCCATGTTTACGTACTGCTACGGCCCTGGCTTCAGCCTCCTTCTCCCCTACAATGAGCATAATTGGGATTTTCTTCACTTCTGCATCGCGAATTTTTCTTCCAATTTTTTCATCTCTATGGTCAACAAAGCCTGTGATGTCATTGTTCTCCAAAACCGAATAAACTTCTTGAGCATAATCGGCATATTTTTCTGAGATAGGTAAAATAGCCACCTGATCTGGTGTTAACCAAAGTGGAAACTCACCAGCGCAGTGCTCAATTAGCACGGCAACGAAACGCTCAAGCGAACCAAATGGTGCCCTGTGCAACATTACCGGTCTGTGTTTTTGGTTGTCAGAACCTGTATATTCTAGCTCAAATCGCTCTGGTAAATTATAATCAACCTGAATTGTTCCAAGCTGCCATTTTCTACCCAAAGCATCCTTAACCATAAAGTCTAGCTTAGGACCATAAAAAGCCGCTTCTCCAAGCTCTGTAACAGTATTTAAATTCTTTTCTGCAGCAGCTTCGATAATTGCGCTCTCCGCTTTATTCCACGCCTCATCAGAGCCAATATACTTTTGTTTGTTCTCAGGATCTCTTAAGCTTATTTGCGCTGTATAGTCAGCAAAGCCAAGTGACTCAAACACATAAAGTACCAGGTCTATTACCTTTTTAAATTCCTCTTTTACTTGGTCTTGGCTACAGAAAATATGGGCATCATCTTGGGTAAAACCTCTAACGCGTGTTAAACCATGCAACTCACCACTTTGCTCGTAACGATAAACCGTACCAAACTCTGCCAAACGCACCGGTAAGTCTTTATAAGACCTTGGTTTCGACTTGTAAATTTCACAGTGGTGCGGGCAGTTCATTGGCTTAAGCAAGAACTCTTCGCCTTCGTGTGGCGTATTAATTGGCTGGAAAGAATCTTCCCCGTATTTCTCGTAGTGACCTGAAGTAACATACAAATTCTTATGCCCAATATGAGGCGTTACTACAGGCTCGTAGCCGGCTTTTACTTGCGCCTTACGCATGAATGACTCCAAGCGCTCGCGTAGCTTTGCTCCTTTTGGTAACCAAAGCGGCAGCCCCATTCCTACTTTCTCAGAGAAAGTGAAAAGCTCCAGCTCCTTACCAATTTTTCTATGGTCGCGCTTCTTGGCTTCCTCTAGCATGTGAAGGTATTCCTTCAACTCCTTTTGCTTAGGGAAAGTAATGCCGTAAATACGCGTTAATTGCTTTCTCTTTTCGTCACCACGCCAGTATGCTCCAGCCACATTCAGTAGCTTTACAGCTTTGATCATTCCTGTATGCGGAATGTGTGGTCCACGGCAAAGATCCGTAAAAGCACCTTGTTGGTAGAAAGTGATTGAACCATCCTCTAGGCCATCAATAAGCTCTAGTTTGTATTCATCACCTTTTTCTTCAAAGTAAGCAATCGCATCTGACTTGCTTACTTCAGAGCGATTATAAGTATTCTTTTCGCGTGCCAACTCGAGCATTTTGTTCTCAATTTGCTCAAGGTCTGCACTGTCAAATTCTTGATCACCAAAATCGATATCGTAATAATAACCATGCTCAATGGCAGGGCCTATTCCAAGCTTAATACCAGGGTAAAGCGCCTCTAGTGCTTCGGCCATTAAGTGAGCCGATGAGTGCCAAAATGTTGATTTTCCGTCCTGATCGTTCCAGGTGAGTAGTTTCAAAGCGGTTTCTGCAGGCAAAGCTCTGTCTGCATCCCAAACTTCTCCGTTTACTTCGGCCGCCAATACGTTACGTGCAAGCCCTTCTGAAATACTCATGGCCACATCCATGGCCGATGCTCCTTGCGGAAACTCCTTTACATTGCCATCAGGCAAGGTTACTTTAATATTTGAATCACTCATTTTTCTGTTACCCAATGCTACAAACCATCGGGATTTGGTTAAAATTTAGAGAGTGCAAATATGCAATATTTCTTTGTTCTACTAGGGCTAAAAGAGATAAATCGCGGGAATTAAAGGGATATATCGAAACTAACCTTTATTGTGGATTTTCTCACCCTTGGCTGATCTAGGTACGTAAGCCTTCGCACATAGTCTACCCTAAAGAATTTTAGGATGTTTTCTATACCAATACCTACCTCTGTGAATGGTTTGCTAGGCTTTAGTGTTCCGAATTGAGGCAAGGGATTGCCGTTTTCATCTTCCAACACTTGTACTGCCAAAGTAGACTCACTAACTCCCCCGAATAACATACTACCTGTACCTACCAACCTCCACTTCAGCTTCTTAATCAAAGGGATTCTATTCAGAATAAAGCCTTCAAACTTGTGCTGTAGCTTAAGCGACCCATAGGTTTCGCTCACATACTCATAGAAATCCATGGTGTTGAAAGCTATGTCGGTGTACACGATAGATTCGTTACCAATGTGTGCCGTAAGCAAGGGATAAGGAACTTCATCGAAAATATGCCCTGCATTGATTTGGTAGCTCATATTCCCCCAAAAACCCATTTTGAGGGTTTGAGAAACCGCTATATCCACCTTATTGTAATCAAAGTCTCCGTTAATTGGCCCTTTGAAACCGCGGGTGTATGAAAGCATGAAGATTGGCCAACGCAAGGTTCCTAAACTAATTCGGTTATTATCATTGATTAGGAAGGTTTCATCGCGGGCATATTTTAGCCTAACAATTGTTTCCGTGGTTGTAAAATCTGTGCCTAATGGCGAATCTACCCGATTCAATTCCTTTCTGTATCGGAAGTCAAAAAGAGGCGTAAAGTTTTGGTTCCTTAGCGACACAGAAGCCGAAAACGCCCGTGAAAACTGGCGCGCAAACTCTACTTGTGCCCTGTCGTAATAAAACGGCCGAACCAAATCGCCCAGAGAAGTTAGTGCGATAAAGGCACTACCCTCTGCAATACTTGTTAGCGGGTTTACCTGTACACCAAACTGATCGATATCCGTTCGGTAGTTGGCTGATATTGTGGTCCACTTTTTCCGATCTATAATATACTTTGCACCAAAACCGTACTTCCATTTTTTATCGTCAAGGCCGTAAGCGCCATAGCCATTGAACTGCCACTTTTTACTAAAGTTCTCATTGGTTCGCCCACCTAATCGGCCTCTCCAGCCTTCCACATTATTACCTGAAATGGTTAAAGGGATCGGCCCAATGTCGAACATTCCAACTTCCACATAGCCACGAGCGGCCGTTTTCATTATCTCAGTCCAGGTTTTTACGAAAGGAATATTATTCAGCGTATCAATCATGGCGATAACATTCACCTCCGTAGGGCTAAGTTTCTCATGCCTGTGCTGCGCCCAAAAGTCTTCGCTATTGGTTACGGCTTCTTCTGCCAGTTCAATACCTCGTTCGTAAAAACTTGTAGGTTTAGGTTTGGTTACTTGCAGATTCTGATTGGAGCTGTAAAACTTAGCCAAGAACCCAGCCGAGTTATTGGTAAGCTCTGCCACATCAACCAAAATTCGTGATTTCACCGGCAACCATGGCCCAGTTTCAGTTCTATCCAACTCCTGCTGAATCTTAATCTTCTCTATAAAGTTGATGTTAGCCGTTTTTGCCATGGTAACATCAATTCTCTTCAAGGCAAACTCATTTTTGGTAATCCACATTTTACCAGTAAAAGCCAACTCCTGATCGTTTTTCGGCTGAAACTCCAACAAATAACAATAGTCATCATCTATGTACAAACTATCCTGCAGCTCATAATCGTAGAGCAATCGCCAGCCATCCCCAATAGGCGAGGCGAATTCCTTGTCTACAATATTCATTCTGTTTTGATAGAAATTGTACTGCTGAAATGAAGAACCAATTACCTGACTGATCAATGAGCCATCCTCTAAACCAACGCCTGTAATTTTGGTGTTTCGCACATACTCCTTCTGCAAACGCGGTTCGGAACGATAATAGAAATCTGAAAGCGATTCGGAGATAAAAAGCGGCAAAATCGGCTTTCCATCTTCACCAGCAATGGTCTCGATAGAATCTAGAACCGAGGTTATTCGCTTCATAAACTTCTTTTCGCGAAGCTTATCCGTAATGTTGTCCACATCTACCTCAATCTTATTGTAGCTAGTATACTGATAGGCATCGAGCGACCTTTTGTCGTTGCGGTTCTTGTTTTCAATTATTTGGCGCATAATTGGAAAAGCAGGATTCTCTTGCTTCCCTGCCACAATAACAAAATCACCCAAATTGGTAGCCTCCGGATTAAGCTGAAAATTGAGCACTTGGCTTACGCCTTTTTCGTAGCGCTTTTCTTTTCTTTCATAACCAATGTATGAAACCACCAGCGTATCGGATTCAGCATCGCCTTTGATCTTAAAAAAACCATCGAAATCGGTAGTGGAGCCAACAGACGAACCCTTGATTACCACATTGGCAAACGGAATGGGATCTCCTGTGGAAGAATCGGTCACTTTACCTTCAATAACCGTTTGTGCGTGTGTATATACTCCGCTAAATAGAAGTAAAACACCAAGAAGTGGTGTAAGTATTTTGGTCAAAGCTAATTTTTAGTTCCTCGGTAGTTTCTTGGTAAACGATACAAAGTTGAAAAAAGTAATTTTTAGTTTGAAGATTTCGAGCTTAACCATCAATTTTTTCAGAATGTTCCTTCAAAAAGATATTTATTAAAAGGTCTGAGCGTTTGACGATATTCTGATACCATTCAAATTTCAAGTCTTCTTTCTCCTCTTGGGTTAAACGCCAATCAATTTCGCTGTTATGGAGTCGCGAGGTTAACTCGTTCAGAATCAATGCTGCGCTCACCGAAATATTGAACGATTCGGTAAATCCATGCATTGGTATGTGAATTAGTTCGTCCACATTGGCTTTGGCATAATCGCTCAAGCCTTGCTTCTCCGTACCGAAAATAACTGCCGTTCTTTCCTCAATGTTTAATGTATGTATAGATGCACTTTCAGGGTTTGGGGTTGTACCCACTATGCGATAATTTTTCTTTTTTAAATCAGCAATGCACTTGTTTATACTATCCTCTTCCCTTTCATACTTGTGCAAAGTGGTCCATTTAGAAGCACCTCGAACCACATTTGGATTCACATTATAATCGTGCAGGTTTTGGGTAACGTATAGGTCTTGAATACCAAAACAGTCGCAAGTACGCATTACGGCACTGGCGTTTTGAGCATGGTAAATATCCTCTAAAACCACGGTCAAGTGTCTGGTTCGCTTAGCCAATACTTGATCGATCAAACGGATTTTATTCTCCGTAACGTATGCCTCAAGCATTGTGGTTAGTTGCCTTACTTTCTCTCTATCCATAAAACAAAAGCTGTCTTACCTATGGCAAAACAGCTTTTAATGTGTAACAATAATTTTCGGAGATAAACACTCCTTAAATCTCTTTAACCTTAATTATCAAACAGTTAATACTAGCGCTACCCTTACTTGTTAAAACAAGTCAATTGTATCGCCTACATTGTAATTACCGTCTTCATCCTTTTTCTTACTACTGTCTGAGGCCGGTTTTGGTTTCTCAGCCGCCTTTGGAGCTTCCTGCTGCTCAGTAGCTTGTGCTGAAGCTTCTTGAGCTTCTGTTTGCTCCTCACTCCCCTCTTTGCTCTTTTCTGGCTTTTCGGTAATAA
Organism: Roseivirga pacifica; assembly: GCF_900111145.1. GTDB lineage: Bacteria > Bacteroidota > Bacteroidia > Cytophagales > Cyclobacteriaceae > Roseivirga > Roseivirga pacifica. The sequence continues at coordinate 103,173 of NZ_FOIR01000002.1, read as the reverse complement.
TAAGCGACACCTTATGCACTTTATGCGGAGAAAGCTTATTTCCGGTAGCCTTCCAGCCTTTTACATCAATCATCATATCGGCATCATAGGTTGCTTTTTGGCGCTCGCGCGAACCTTTTACCGAATATGTGATTTCAACCTGAGGCTCTGGCTCTGCTGTAGCTGTTACCAATTTTGAGCCTTTTGATTCATTGATAAACAAGAAGCGCTTGTCTCTGGTAGAAGTCTCTACATGGAATCGCTTGATGTAATACATCTGCATTTCTCCATCAATATGCACAGCCGTAATAACGCCTTCCGGGTCGAACCTTGAGATGTACATGATCTTATCTGGCTCATAGCGGTTTGTCAAATCAAAGCTGGTAAGCTCGTACTCGCCCGAATTATAGATTACCAAAATACTATCCTCGGCCTGGAAATTACCGAGCAACTCGCCTCGCTCATCGCGGTTAAGTCTGCCAACAGATTGGTCGTACCAAATATCGAGTCCGCCCAATGTGGACTTACCCTCCATTTTAAGCTGGATTTTCCTAACAGGATACCTTGTAAGAATATTTCCTCCGGCTCCACGCCCTTTAATATCTATATCGGCAAAACTAAAGTCGAAGACTTTGATTCTCGCCTTTGCGCCAGAAGTCAAATATACCGTTACTAGCTCCGCCTCGCCATTAGGGTTTGCAGAGAAGTAAAGTAGTTTAGAACCTCTTTCGCCTTTGGTAATATCATATTCTTTGTCGCGGGTCATGGCTAGCACCTGAAAACGCTTCACCATGCTTCTGCCAGTTTTTCCATCCAAATAGATGGCATTATACACCATGCGCTCATCGTTTTTCTTGAACACGTCAACATGTATAATGTCTTTTCCCACAAAGATTTTATCCGAAATGCGTACTACCTGAAACTTTCCATCCTTTCTAAAAACGATGATGTCATCAATATCAGAACAGTCGCATACAAATTCGTCCTTCTTCATGCCGTAACCGATAAACCCTTCTTGGCGGTTTACATATAGCTTGGCATTGTTAGCAGCCACAACGGTAGCCGCAATATTTTCGAATGACTTAATTTCAGTTTTACGCTCTCTACCTTTTCCGTATTTCTCTAGCAATTTTTCGAAATAACTAATAGCAAACTCCACCAAATTGGCCAAGTGGTACTCTACCTCAGCCAATTCATCTTGCAGTTTGCGCATCAGCTCATCTGCTTTAAATGAATCGAATTTGGAAATACGCTTGATCTTGATTTCTGTCAAACGAATGATATCGTCTGTAGTAATCTCGCGGTAGAAATCCTTTTTATAAGGATCTAAGCCCCTATCTATTGTTTCGAGTACGGCCTCCCAAGTTTCACATTCTTCAATGTCTCGGTAAATTCTGTTCTCGATAAAAATCTTCTCAAGTGAGGAGAAAAGTAGTTTTTCAAGTAGCTCACCTTTTCTAATCTCCAACTCTCTTCTTAAAAGCTCTACTGTTTGATCCGTACAGATTCTAAGAATTTCATTTACCGAAATGAAGTGCGGCTTTTCATCGATAATGATACAGGCATTTGGCGAAATGCTTACCTCGCAATCAGTAAAAGCATACAGTGCATCGATGGTAATATTTGGCGACTGACCAGGAGCTAGCTCCACCAAAATCTCCACATGCTCGGCTGTGTTGTCAACTACCTTTTTTACCTTGATTTTCCCTTTATCATTGGCTTTGATAATGGATTCGATTAGGCCAGTAGTGGTAGTTCCAAACGGAATATCTTTAACAACGAGCGTCTTCTTATCGTACTCTTCAATTTTTGCACGGACTTTTACTTTACCGCCACGCAAGCCTTCATTGTACTCAGAAAAATCGGCCATCCCCCCTGTTGCAAAGTCAGGGTAAACCTTTGGCTTTTTGCCTTTAAGTATTTTTATAGAAGCATCAATCAGCTCTATAAAGTTGTGCGGAAGAATTTTGGTTGAAAGGCCTACTGCAATCCCCTCTACTCCTTGTGCAAGTAAAAGCGGGAATTTAACTGGTAATGTAACTGGCTCTTTTTTACGTCCATCGTACGAGAGTTGCCAATTGGTAGTTTGTGGGTTAAAGACCACATCAAGCGCAAACTTAGAAAGGCGTGCCTCAATGTAACGCGGTGCAGCTGCGCTATCACCAGTTCTTACGTCTCCCCAGTTACCTTGCGTTTCTATCAGGATGTCCTTCTGGCCAAGGTTCACCATTGCATCTCCAATCGCGGCATCACCGTGCGGGTGATACTGCATGGTTTGACCGATAACGTTAGCCACTTTGTTAAAACGGCCATCGTCCATCTCCTTCATTGAATGGAGGATTCTACGCTGTACAGGCTTTAAACCATCCTCAATTGCCGGAACGGCACGTTCCAATATTACATAAGAAGCGTAATCGAGAAACCAGCTTTCGTACATTCCCGAGACAGGAATTACGTCTTGCATTTCTCTTTCTTCCTCGTTGTTATTTTCTAGATTTTCTTGATCCATTTTACCTCAAAACACGCCAATAGCGCAACATTTAAAGTTCTAATTTTCTTGCTCTTTTCACCACAAATGGCGCAGGACAACTATTAAGCACCTACCTCTTCCGCAAGGTCTTTTTCAACCCTAAGATTATCGATAATAAAAGTCTGTCTATCTGGGGTATTCTTACCCATATAGAAAGTCAAAAGGTCTTTAATACTTGTATCCTTCTTCAGAATAATTGGCTCTAGACGCATGTCTGGCCCAATAAAGTTTTTGAACTCCTCTGGAGAAATTTCACCCAAACCCTTAAAGCGCGTGATTTCCGGTTTATTGCCCAGCTTATTAATTGCAGCTTGTCGCTCTTGGTCGCTGTAGCAGTAAATTGTCTCCTTCTTATTTCGAACCCTGAAAAGTGGGGTTTCCAAAATGTAGACATGCCCTCTCCTCACCAAATCGGGGAAGAACTGCAAAAAGTAAGTTAAAAGCAGTAGCCTAATGTGCATACCATCCACATCGGCATCGGTCGCAATTACTATTCGCTCATAGCGAAGTCCTTCCAGCCCGTCTTCTATATTCAAAGCATGCTGAAGCAAGTTGAACTCTTCGTTTTCGTACACCACTTTTTTGGTATGACCAAAACAATTCAACGGCTTACCACGCAAACTAAATACCGCCTGAAGCTGTACGTTACGCGATTTGGTAATAGAACCACTGGCCGAATCTCCCTCAGTAATAAAAAGGGTTGTCGCCTTTTGCATGTCTTCATCACCTTTTTTATCATCAAGGTGAATTCTGCAATCCCTAAGCTTTTTATTGTGAAGGTTAGCCTTTTTAGCACGGTCGTTGGCCAGTTTTTTAATTCCGGCAATTTCTTTTCGCTCACGCTCCGACTGCAAGATACGCTTTTGTAGCGCCTCTGCTACAGCAGGATTTCTGTGCAAGAAATCGTCAAGCTCTTTCTTAACAAAGTCATTCACAAAAGTCCGCATGGTTGGGCCGTCAGGTGCTACGTTTTGCGAACCCAACTTAGTCTTGGTCTGCGATTCGAACACAGGCTCTTGCACACGAACTGCAATGGCACCAACTATTGAGGCGCGTACATCCGTAGCATCGAAGTTTTTACCATAAAAATCGCGGATAGTCTTTACCAAAGCCTCTCTTAATGCAGCTTGGTGCGTTCCACCTTGTGTGGTGTATTGACCATTTACGAAAGAATAGTATTCTTCACCGTACTGATTGGTGTGAGACATGGCAATCTCAATATCATTACCCCGCAGGTGAATAATTGGGTAGCGCAGGTTATCTACATCGGTTTTTCTCGATAGCAAGTCGTGTAGTCCCTTTTCCGAATGGTACTTTTGACCATTGAAGTTGATGGTAAGTCCCGCATTTAGGAAACAGTAGTTCCAGATAAGGTCATCCAAATACTGCGGAATGAAGTGGTAGTTTTTAAAGATGGTTTCATCGGGTTTGAAAACCACGGATGTTCCATTTCTACCACTCGAAGTTGTTTCTGGTGGATCGTTGGTGATTTCACCACGCTCGAATTCAGCAACCTTGGTTTTACCGTCTCTATACGATTGAACTTTGAAGTAAGTAGACAAGGCGTTCACAGCTTTGGTACCCACTCCATTTAACCCTACAGATTTTTGGAAGGCACCAGAGTCGTACTTACCTCCGGTATTAATCTTCGACACACAGTCTACCACCTTACCCAGCGGAATACCACGACCATAATCGCGCACCTCCACCTTGTGTTCAGAGACTTTCACATCAATGGTCTTTCCGTTGCCCATCATGTGTTCGTCAATACTGTTGTCTATAACTTCTTTTACTAAAACGTAGATTCCATCATCCTGAGCCGATCCGTCACCCAGTTTACCGATGTACATTCCGGGTCTAAGTCTGATGTGTTCTTTCCAATCGAGAGACCGAATGCTATCTTCGGTATAATTCGCTGCTTGATTCGCCATTCAGTATTTCAACTATTCGAGTTCGATAAATGATGTGCGCTTTCGCACAATTCAATGCGGAAGTTAGAACTAAAATTCTAAAAATGCACCCCTAAGAAAGGGCAATGGAAAAATAAGAAAAATGTGCTCTGAAAATGAGCGAATTACTAGGCCCTTCTTTTTCCGAGCAAATAAGCCAAGTAGAAAAACCAAGCCACAATAAGCACTGGCCCTAAGTAAACATAGAAGCCCAACGCCATGGCGTCACGGCTTTCAGCAAGGTTCATTAAACCTAAAAAGAAAAGAATTAAGCCAAAGAAAAGGTTCAACACTCCAGCAAATCCTTTTACCCAAGTAATCAAATCGTGCTTAAGCGAACGGTTTCTTAAGCCTTTGCCATCTTCTGTAGTATTGAGCTTTTTAAGCACATTTATAAACCAACTACAAACAATATTGGCTAGCAAAAAAACAGCTATCGCTCCAAAGAAGTAAGTATCCTTATTTACTACTTCCAAAGCCGAGCCATTTGGATCGAACCGATAGGTTACCTGTTGGGTCATGTAGGCGTAAGACCAAAGCAGTGCGCCAGTGAATAACAAGTAGGTTACGGTGCGAAAAAAGCCTATAAACTTATCCATAGTAATGTAATGAGAGCGCGAAGATACGAATAGAAACATGAAAGCGTAATGCTAGGCTATTTTTACATCTTACAATCGTTTGATTTCCCCTTGCGGTATTAAATGAAACCCATAAATTGGGTCTGTTTAAAACCAATTATGAGCTTAGACCCTACTGTTATCGCTATTCCAGTTTACTTTCTTTTAATAGGAATTGAACTGATTGCACACAGAATTCATCAGACAAAATCGTACCGTTTGAATGATGCGGTTACCAACATTAATTGTGGCGTAACATCACAGGTTACCGGAGCTTTTTTAAAAGTGCTCACCATTGGTTTTTACACCTTTCTTTACGAAACATATCGCTTTACCACTCTTGAAAACACGTGGTTGGTTTGGATATTAGCCTTTGTGGCCTACGATTTCTTCTATTATTGGGCACACCGCATGAGCCACCAAGTAAACCTGTTTTGGGGCGGCCATAGCGTGCACCACCAAAGCGAGGAATACAACCTGAGCGTGGCGCTTAGGCAAAGTTCTACCCAAACCATTTGGACATTCTTCTTTTACTCGCCAATGGCCTTGCTGGGCATCGACCCGATTGTGTTGGTGTCAGTTTCCGGCTTTAACCTGCTGTACCAATTTTGGATCCACACAGAGTCGATTGACAGGCTCCCCAAGTGGTTCGAAGCTGTTTTCAACACACCATCGCACCATAGAGTACACCATGCCCGTAATCCAAAATACATTGACAAAAACCACGCTGGTACCTTTATAATTTGGGATAAACTGTTTGGCACATTTAAAGTCGAAGAGGAAAAACCAACTTACGGTATTACAAAAAACCTGAATAGTTGGAATCCAGTTTGGGCCAATATTTCGCACTATAATGATATGTTGAAAGACATGCGGAGCATTCCAAAATTTAAAGACAAACTGCGCTACATTATTGAAAAGCCCGGTTGGTTGCCTGCATACATGGGAGGCTACCGCGCACCCCACGAAATTGAGCCTGGCTATCGAAAGTTCGATCAGAAAGCCACCATTAGCATGAATTACTATGTAATATTTCAATACGTAGTACTGCTTACTGGCACTGCTCTTTTCCTCTTTAATATGAACTTGTTTGACGAAAACTTTATTGAAAAAGGCATTGTAGCCGGACTTATTATTTATTCAACAGTAACATTTGGAGCGCTATTCGAGCGAAGAAATTGGGCTGCTATTGGCGAAGGCCTGCGGGTATTTTTAGTACCCACTGCTGTGCTTTACTTTTTTGGAGGCTTCGAATCGTTCAATGCATTGCTAGTTGGCGTTAGCAGTGTGTATTTGATTGGCTCACTTTTTTGGCTTATAAAAGCTAACCAAGTAAGTTTGCAGCCAATTGCTCAAAAACATGCGTAACTGGCTCCTACTTTCAATTTTATTCATTTCATTTTCTGCTTGTACCAAAAAAGCAAACACCGATGCTTTCGATACCGAAACCTGGGTTGCAGACCCTGATGGTTGCCAATTGAAAAGAACAGAAATGGTAGACCAGATTTATGAGGTGAAGCGAGAGGTTTTAGGCTTACACCAAAAGTCGATATTAAAGGTATTTGGTAAGCCCGATGAAGAAGAACTTTACGAACGTAGCCAGACTTACTTTATCTATGCGATTGACCCAAGTGGGGACTGCGAGACCACTGCAGACGACCCGAGAAAACTCTATATTCGCTTTACAGCACTCGGCATTGCCAACGAAGTGAATATCAAATAGTTACCGCTTACCTATTTTTACTACCTATTAGGCAGATTTAAAGAAAGACTGAATAAAATTTGTTGCACAACGAATTTTATGGAATATAATTTCCCCTTTTCAAATTATTTCATAACTTAAAACATCGATTCAGATCTAGCCTAACAGCGCATATTGATAATGCAATCGTTATTACAACTGCGAAAATCAGTAAGCTTCATGTTAGCTTAGGTTAGTTTTAGTTTTATAGGTAGTTTAGATGAAGGTTGGCCCATCCTCAGGTCAACCTTCCGCTTTTTAGAGGAATACTTAGGTAAATACTTACCTAGAAAAGGCTACTTCTTCAATACAATTCGGTGATCATAAATTTCGATTCTTCCAGCTTTGTAAAGTCCGCCTAGTACCTTTTTAAAGTTCTTTTTACTCATCTCAAAAACAGCCTTAATTTCATCTGGATTACTTTTGTCACCCAGATCGATTTCTCCACCGTTTTCTTCCAGAATATTCAAAATCGCAGCTGAAGAATCCATTACCGCTTCGTAGCCTCTTGGCTGAATAGTAACATCTACTTTTCCATCAGGGCGGATTTCCTTGATATAACCTTCACGCACATCGCCAGCACGAAGTCTTTCGAAGATCTCATTCTCGTAGATCAGCCCTTCGAACTCTTGGTTAATAATCACTTTAAAGCCGAGGTCTGTCTTGTGCCAAACCAGCACTTCTACCTTCTCCCTGCCCTTCAGCACACTGGTATCTTCATTAATAAAAGAGTGAAGTTTTGCGGTGGCTACCATGCGCTCCGTCATATGGTCAATCAACAGCTTTACTACATAAGTTCGGCCAACTTCCATATCCACACTTTGCTCCTTCTTTGGCACCAGCACGTCCTTTTCTAGCCCAATGTCTATAAAAGCACCAAAGTCGGTAACATGAGTTACCTCTGCTCCTATAATGTCGCCTACCTGCCCTTTTGGTTCGGTGGTTACGGCTACAGGTCTGTTTTGCTGATCTTTATACACAAACACCTCCAATTCATCGCCAACCTCGAACGACTCAGGCAAGTACTTCTGAGGCAAAAGCACCTCCTCACCGTCTTTGGTTAAGTACACACCAAAGTCAACTGTTCTACCAATTTTCAAGGTTTGTTTTCTGCCGATTTCAATCATGAATAGAAATGTTTCGTATTTTGAATGCAAAGAACACACATTTATCGGTGAACACATCAACCCGCAAGTCATTTCTTTGCCAAAAGCTGGTTTTAACTATTTCGCTTTGCTTGCTGAGCCATGTGGCCCATGCTCAAAAGCCAAAGCCTTATCTATCATCCGACAGTTTTGACCCTACACCAAGAGGTGCCAGCGGTTTTAGAATCGCCTTTTACAACGTAGAGAATCTATTCGACTACTTTGATGATTCGCTCACTATAGATGAGGAATTTCTGCCCAACCAAGGCCGGTATTGGACAAAAGCGCGCTATCAGGATAAACAACAAAAGTTGGCTAAAACCATAATCGCCATGGGTGGTTGGGAGCCAGTGCCGTTAATTGGGCTTTGCGAAATAGAGAATCGATATGTGCTAGAATCGCTCACCAAGTTCACGGTACTAAAGTCGGCCGGTTATGAGATCATTCACAAAGACTCCCCAGACAGGCGCGGTATTGATGTGGCCGCACTCTACCGACCCGAGAAATTCAAGCTGATTAACTACCACTACTACCCATTGAACTTTCCGTTTGATCCCGACAGTAGAACGCGGGAAATACTGCATGTGATTGGTGAACTACCGAATAAGGACACACTACACCTTTTTGTAAATCATTGGCCCTCCAAATTTGGTGGGGAGTTTGAAACACAACCAAAACGGATGTTTGCAGCAGAATTCGTTCGTAACAAAGTGGACTCAATCCGAAAAATTCAGCCCAAAGCTGCTGTAATCATTACAGGCGACTTTAACGATGAACCGGAGGAAGCCAGCATGATAGAAGGCCTAGCTTTTGATACAAAAATTGAGTCGCCAAAAGCCGAGAACCTGTATAACCTAATGTACGATATCCGTTACGAAGCAGGCACACACAGCTTCGAAAACCAGTGGAGTATTATCGATCAATTTATAGTTAGCGGAAATCTGCTGGAAGGAAGTAATTCAACCTCCATATTGAATAACACTGCTCAAATTTTTAACATGGATTACCTAATTATGACCGGAGCAACTGGCGCCACACGGCCGTTTAGAACTTACCAAGGCCCCAAATATATTGGAGGTTACAGCGACCACTTACCTATTCTGCTAGACTTGGTTTTGAAAACTACAAAATGAAACACCTATCACTTCGAGAGTATACAAATCAAAAAGTCAAGGAAAGAAAATTTATTCAGGAACTTGATAACGGAAGTATAAAGTTACCCACCCCACTTTGGGCTACCTCTAAACATGAAGCAATAAGAAACAAAGTCCCTGAAAGCTCACGTGATTATTACGACAACTGCTCAATTATTCACCATGTAAATTTGAGCGAGTTAGTAAACAACTTAATCCCCTATCAAACATGGCTTTTCCTCAACAACGAAATATTCAACAGTAAGCATAGAACAATATCCAAAACCCATAGGCTATTTGAATTATGGCTAAATGGTAAAAAAGTATCGCCTCCTGTAATAACTATAGATGGAAACATGATAGAGTTAATTAATGGAATGCATAGAACGAACCTATCTCTGTTAGCCGGAGTTGATTCTATACCCTTACTTTACAAGTATCACACACCTTCAAAACCACTAAACAATGAATGGATTGAAAGCGTCCTGAAACAGCCCCTAAACAAAAAGTAGTGGCTAATAAGATAATAGACTCATTACACGCAATAGAACAGAAACTGATTAATTTCGAATAAGAGACTCAAAAAAACCACCAATTTCAGTGTTTACTAAAGAAGCTTCTTCAAAGCCTCTATTTCCTCCTTGCTACTCCATTTTTCGCCTTTAGGTATGGCTGCACTGTGGTATTCCAAGGCACCTAAGTCCATAAGCTGACCAAGGTTTGCAGAGCGGATTCCACCACCAGGCATAATGATAATCTCATCATCTGCTTCTTCAAGCAGTTCTCCTAGCCTATCCAAACCTGCAAGTGCAGTTGGTTCTCCACCCGAGGTTAGCACCCGTTGCACCCCCAGCTCCTTTAGCGTATCGAGCGCCTCGAATTGATTTGCAACCTCATCAAAAGCTTTATGAAAAGTAACATCCATAAAACCTGCGGCTTGCATCAGCTCGTAGGTCATGCGCTCATGTATTTTTCTTTCAGGTGTTAAAGCCCCAATCACTACCCCTTCGCAGCCTGCTTCGGCACAAAAAGCCACATCCTCCTTCATTATTTCCAACTCCAAAAGCGAAAAAGAAAAGTCTCCACCTCGAGGTCTTATCAACACATAAACCGGAATTTCGAGCATTTCCTTGGCCAGCTTTATCATGCCATGGCTGGGCGTAACACCGCCAACAGCAAGCTCCATACAAAGTTCGATTCTATCGGCACCGCCATTTTGTGCATTTAAGGCCGATTCGATTGAATTAGCACATATTTCAAGTTTCGCCATAAGCTCTTTCAGAATGCCCGAAGCTAATTATCTTTGCGCATAACGAGAACTATAATTGAAAGAAACTATGGAGCAAATTGCAGTGATTGGTTCGGGCACAATGGGAAATGGAATTGCCCACGTTTTCGCACAAAGCGGATTCAAGGTAAACCTAGTGGATATTTCTGAAGCCGCTTTGGAAAAGGCTTTGAAAACCATTGAAAAGAACCTAGACAGAATGCTGGCCAAAGAAAAAATAGATGAAGCGACTAAAACGGCTACTTTGGCGAACATTACTACTTACGCTGACCTAAAAGCTGGTGTTGAAACCGTTGATTTGGTGGTTGAAGCTGCTATCGAAAATGTAGACATCAAGCTAAAAATATTCGAAGACCTAGAGGCCTTCACCAAGCCGGAATGTATTCTTGCTTCCAATACTTCTTCTATTCCAATCACTAAAATTGGTTCGGTAACAAAAAGAGCCGACAAAGTAATTGGCATGCACTTTATGAACCCGGTGCCTGTAATGAAGTTGGTTGAGGTAATTCGTGGTTATGCTACCTCAAACGAGGTGACAAACCTAATAATGGAGACCTCGAAAAAACTAGGCAAAGTACCTGTAGAAGTTAATGACTACCCTGGCTTTATTTCTAACAGAATTTTGATGCCAATGATCAACGAGGCCATCATTTCTTTGTTCGAAGGTGTAGCTGGTGTGGAAGAAATTGACACTGTAATGAAACTAGGCATGGCACACCCAATGGGACCATTGCAACTGGCAGACTTTATTGGGCTGGACGTTTGCCTATCGATTATGAATGTACTTTACGAAGGTTTTGGGAACCCTAAATATGCACCATGTCCACTATTGGTAAACATGGTAACGGCCGGTTATTTAGGTGTTAAATCTGGCGAAGGTTTCTACGATTGGAGCCATGGTACCAAGGAGCTGGTAGTTTCTCCACAGTTCAAAAAGTAAAATACACATTAATACTACCTTAAGAGCTCGTTTCAATGATGATTGAGACGAGCTCTTTTATTTTAAGAATCAGCCCCGCTGTTAATAGTCATCGAATATATTCAGGCCAATGGCAAAAACCCACTGGCGTTGTTTTGGCACAAACTCAGTACCCACAATATTGCTAAGGCTCTCCCCTGTTTTACTTAGGCCAAACTCATAATTCACGTCAATAATCACTTTGTCGAAGTCGCCTCCAACACCAAAGTGCCAAAGCAAATTAGTCCGATTATAATCTTCCGTTACGCGCTGCACCTCGTTGAGGAAAGACCTTTCGCCCGAAATAAGAATACTAATACTTGGGCCAAAAAACATTCTGAAGTCGCCTATCCTATAGCCTATATCAAGTGGAATTTCTAAGGTGTTAAACTCAAAATCGGCTCTGGGGTTAAAGCCGTTTATGTTATCGTAATCTTGAAAAACCAGATCTGTTTTTATTTTAGAGAACAACAACTCAGGCTGAACATATATCTTATCTACATTTAAACGGCCAAAAAAACCGACTTGATAGCCAATCTCCGAATCAGACTGAGACAAGTCAACCAAATCACTATCAATAGTCATTTTGGCACTAAGTACTTTTAATCGAAAGCCGCCCTGGTACCAAGTTTGGTATTCTTGACCATGCAAAGTGAAGCCAAGACACATAAAAACCAAAAAAAATGATAACCTCTTGAGCATATAAGTGGCAAAAAAGAATAGATTCGTAGCAAAAATAGACGTTTTATTTCATGAGCATAACTGCACAGTTCGAAGAAGCCGTAAAAAATGCAAATTCCTTAACCCAGCGGCCAAGTAACGAAGATCTTTTAAAAATTTACGGGCTTTATAAGCAAGCGACAGAAGGCGACAATAATACAGAGCGCCCTGGTGGTTTCGACTTTAAAGCAGCCGCCAAATACAATGCATGGGCAAACCTAAAAGGCACAAGCAACGAGGAAGCAATGCAACAATACATTGATTTAATCAACCGTTTAAAAAGCGCATAAAACCGATTAGCCTTAACATTCGATTGCGCAACGTCTGCTTTACGTTTATTTCTACTTTAAGGAATATTTTAGATATTGCAAATTGAATTAGGTTAACTCAAAATACAACAACATGGGATTATTCAGTTTTGGAAAGAAGAAAAAGAAGAAGCCGGCACGGTCATGCGATTTAGAAGGCTCACTTCTTGAATTTGGTGAAGGCTACCTGCTCACCTCTTCTCAAATTATCAAATCGAAACGCTTTTGGGACAATAAAATGGTTGAGCCAGAAACATTGGCCTACTCCAAAGCGCATTTTGAGAAAAATGATGAAATGGGTACCAAAATGCGTACGATGATTTTTCAGAAGTACAGCATGCAAAACAAGCCTTGGCTGGTAGGCGATGGTCAGGTAAACCAGTTTGAAATTGACAAAGAAAAAGCGCGCGAATACGCTAAGCTTTGGTGGGAATCGGAGTTTACCTTTGCCCCGCCAGAAGTTGGCCCGGCAGATTCTACCATGGCAAGCGATGAATACGAGCAATGGAAAGAATACGCGATTATGAAGGCTGGCGAAGAACAGCTTAGAAAAATCGGCTAGAGATATTCAAAGTAAAAAATTAACCCTCGACCAAAAATCGAGGGTTTTTTATTGTTCAGAACTCACCCATGTTTAAAGAGCATGAATGAAAAGTTGGTTTGCAGCCGGTAAGACAATTCGTCTTAGCTAAAAAGGTTAACCAACTGCCAAAGCACTCTTGCTCCTACATTGGCATCCCATTCTGTGGTGCCCACTTCTACTAAATCGGCTCCAATTATTTCTCTTCCGCTTTCCTTTAACTTTCGGAACAAGTAATTAACCTCTTCCATTTCGAAACCACCTGGCACTGGTGTACCTGTATTAGGACAAAGCTTTGGGTCTAGCCCATCAATATCGAAAGAGATATAAACTTTTTGCGGAAGACTAGCCACAATTTCATCACACAAAATGCTCCAGTACTCCCCTTTGTATTGGCGTTCTCGCAGCTTTTGATCGTAGAAAGTTGTAACCCGCTCATCATTAGCTATAATATCTGCTTCGGCTTGGCACAAGTCACGAATACCTACTTGGACTAATTTAGCCAGTTCGGTTTCCTTCAGCACATTGTACATGATACTCGCATGCGAATAAGTAAAGCCTTCATAAGCTTCGCGCAAATCGGCATGGGCATCTATTTGCAATATGCCTATCTCCTCGCCTTTATAAGCATCAATGCATGCTTTTATATGTCCTAGCGGTGTACTGTGGTCGCCACCAAGCAATACAGTCTTTTTACCCTTTTGTCTATAGTAATTGGCCTCTTGCTCCACATAGGTCATTAGTTGGGTGCTTTCCTTATTGATTTCGACACAAATGGCCTCCATCCTATCTTGCTCAGCAGCATCGCTCCCCGACTCTAACCAGTCAATGTATGCTTCAGCTTTCACCCGAAGTTCGGCACCAAGCGACTGCCAAACCTCGGGTACTTCGGCCATCACTACTTTATGCTTCCAAGCATCGGCCTTGTCTAGCATAAAGTAGTCTATTTGCGAAGAAGCATCCAAAATGGCAGCAGGGCCTTCAGCAGTACCTGCACCATAGGAAACGGTAACATCCCACGGAATGGGCAGTACCACAAGTTCTGCTTCTTCCAAAGTGTAAGGCAAACCAAAAAGGGTTCCCTTTACACCTACACCATTTGGATCGAACTGACTATTCATATTTTTTGTAATTCTCGTTCCAGTATTCTCTTATAAAACTCCATTTATCATTTCCTTCAAACTCTTCATATGTGGAAACCCTAAATCTAAATTTCGATTTAGAATCAATTAGAAACAACCCTCTTTTTTCTTCGTCATCCGAACAAGTGACGAACACCAACTTTGCATACTCCTTTACTGACCAGTCCTCAATCTTGAATAGAAAGGAAATCCAGTCATTGTCAGCACACCCATTTCTAGAATATGAATAGAAAAAACCATTGTTGACATCCAATAGGATTGGTTCAGGGTAGTTTTTGATACTATCTATTGGTTTAAATAACCTACTAATCTTATCAAATAGCAATACATCGAGTCTTCCAGGTATATTTCCAACCAGCTCTATGACAACATCTTCATAGCCATCACTATCAAAGTCCATGAACTCAAAACTGGGATATGCTGTGGTATAGTACTGAAGACTTACTCCTTCCTTTAATAATGCCAATGAGTCATTATTAAATTGAATTGCTACTACCTCAGAACCATCTATAAAAGTGGTATCTAACTTATTAATTCTTTGATAGGCGAGAGTAAATTCAATACTATTGAAATAAAACAGTATAAAAATCAAACCCCATCTACCTGTCATTTTAATCAACTTATCATATCACGAACAAAGCTTGGCAATGCAAATGCGGCTTTGTGCAAATCTTCATTGTAATATTTTAAACGATGCTCTTTTGCGAAGGCCTTTGACTTGGCTTCATCGAAATTAGCAATTGGGTGAGCACCACCTTTGGAACTATAAGAGAAGGACCACATACCGGTTGGGTAAGTAGGTATGTAAGCCAAATAGCAATGCACTTGCTCTTGCCCGTAAATACCACGGTAAGTCTGGAAAATCTCTTTGAATACTTTGCTGTTAAAGCGTGGTGACTCACTCTGCGTTACCATTATACCATCCTTAGAAAGTATTCTGTAAACCTCTTTATAGAAGTCAACCGTAAAAAGTCCTTCGGCCGGGCCTACAGGGTCTGTTGAATCCACAATCACCAAGTCGAAGCTTTCATCAGCCGCATCATTCACATACTTAATTCCATCGTCTACAATCAGGTTCAGTTTTGGGTGCTCCAACGCTGAGGCAATGGTAGGCAAGTGCATTTTGCTTGCTTCTATTACTTTATCGTCAATCTCTACCATCACTACCTCTTCCAGCGAATCGTGGCGAAGCAGCTCTCTGGCAGTACCACCATCTCCACCACCTATTACTAAGGCACGCTTAGGGTTTGGGTGCGTAAGCATCGGTATGTGCGTAATCATTTCATGGTACACATACTCATCTTTCTCGGTAGTCATTACCATACCATCGAGTGTAAGCATATTACCATAAGCCTGTGTATTAAAAACAGAAACACGCTGATAGTCAGATTGTACATCGTACAATTTACCATCATGCTTCAATGAAAGTGCTATTTTATCGTCACGCTCGGTAAACCAAACATCACGGGTTTTAATCGGGTCTCCCTCATCGGTGCTCTTTTCGTCACGAAGGGCCTTCACATCAAAGTTTTTGCGCTTCAATAGTGCCATTTCGCCACGGCTTAACTCTACTGCCGAACCATGACCTGCCTTAAATGCTTCTTTAAGCAGTTGGTAAGAAACCCATGGGTTTACGGTATCGCCACAAGTAAAAAGGTCTACCGATGCATAGCCATATTCTGGCCAGGTATGAATAGCCAAGTGACTTTCTTGAATAACCACCACACCCGATACACCATATGGTGAAAAGTGGTGAAAGGTTGAATTTATGATTGTAGCGCCAGCCTCTTCGGCCGCGTTAATCATGCTCTTTTCAATATTTACTACGTCATTCAGTATTTCGGGGCTGCAGTCGTAGTATTCAACTATTATATGTCTTCCTAATGATGCCATGGGGCGAAATTAAATAATGAGTGGTTATGACTGTTTAGAAAATTACATTTTTTGCGCAACCATTCTAGCACGCATTATATAAATGTCATGGTAGTGTGGGTTGAGATGAATCAACCAACACACCTAACAATAGTTATATCTCCATTCCTGGGACATAAAAATCCTTCAGTTCACAAGCCCCTCCAGTTACTTCCTCCCAAGTATCTGCTTCAATGCTTAACCAAGCACATGTACCGGGCGAGTAGTTACGAATCTCGCTACACAAATGAGTGAACAAACCAGCCATTGCGGGATTGTGCGCCACAATAGCCAAATTTTCAAACTGATTATCGAAACGAGCCAAAGCCGCTTTCAATACATTCAAGGTTGGCTCGTACAGTTCCTCGGCATCCATAATTCGTGGCTTTGGCTCAAGCGGCTTTATAAAGTGCATTACCGTTTGTAAAGTTCTTTTGGACGGACTCGTGTAAACTGCATTGAGTGTAAAAGGCAGTTGATTAATGTATTGCCCAAGCATAATCGCCTGATTCTCTCCATTATGCGAGAGCTTCCGATCAAAATCGCTGTTAGTTTCCGACTGAAATTGTGCTTCTGCGTGTCTTATTAGTAGAATATTTCTAACCATTTCTATCCTTCTTCAGTTGTAGGTGAATATATAAATTGCTGGCTTCCTCAAAGGGTGAAATAGCAAGTTATTTGTTTTTTTGAAAGTTTTATACGCATCTTTGAGGCGCCTATAAATTTGATATCGCTAGAAATATGTCGAAAAATCTTGTCATAGTTGAGTCCCCCGCAAAAGCAAAAACAATTGAAGGATACCTTGGAAAAGACTTCAAAGTAGTATCTAGTTACGGCCACGTGCGTGACCTCCCAAAGGGCGATAAGGCGATTGATATTGAGAATAAATTCAAACCGACATATGAGGTTACAGCCGATAAAAAGGATGTAATTAGGCAACTCAGGAAATTATCGAAAGACTCTAGCACTATCTACCTCGCGAGTGATGATGACCGCGAAGGAGAAGCCATTAGCTGGCACTTAAAAGAGGCTTTAAAACTCAACCCTGCCAATACTAAACGCATCGTTTTTAGGGAAATCACAAAGTCGGCCATTCAAAAGGCGCTTGAGAATCCGCGTGAAATTGATGAAGATTTGGTAAATGCCCAGCAAGCGCGTAGAATCCTCGATCGAATTGTGGGTTATGAGCTTTCTCCAGTTTTGTGGAAGAAGATCAAGCGTGGGCTTTCTGCAGGCCGCGTACAGTCCGTTGCTGTTCGCTTGGTGGTAGAAAGAGAAAGAGAAGTAGATAAATTCGAGGCGGAATCTTCATTCAAGATTACTGCCCTTTTCGATATTCAAGGAAGAGAACTAAAAGCTGAACTTGGCAAGAAGTTTAAAACAGAAGCCGAGGCGCAAGCTTTCCTAGATAAATGTAATGGTGCTGAGTTCAGCATTCAGAACTTGGAAACCAAACCAGCCAAGCGTAGCCCTGCACCACCGTTTACTACTTCTACCCTTCAGCAAGAAGCAAGTAGAAAATTGAGTTTCTCAGTATCGCAAACCATGAGCTTGGCACAAAGGCTTTACGAAGCTGGTAAGATCTCCTATATGAGAACTGACTCCGTAAACCTTTCTAACGAAGCCGTGCAAGGTGCTACCAACGAGATCACCAACGCTTATGGGGCCGAGTATGTGCAGAACAGAAGATTTAAAACCAAATCGCAAGGTGCACAAGAAGCTCACGAAGCCATACGCCCGACCAATTTCGCTGTACACTCTACTGGCGACAATTATAACGAGCAGAGACTTTACGATTTGATATGGAAGCGTGCGGCAGCCTCGCAAATGGCCGATGCACAGCTTGAAAAAACCACCGCCACCATTGGCATTTCTACAACTGACGAAACGCTTGTAGCAAATGGTGAAGTAGTGAAGTTTGACGGTTTCCTTAAGGTTTACCTTGAGTCGACTGACGAGGAAAACGAAGAAGAAGCAAAAGGAATGCTGCCACCGCTAGCAGTGGGCGAAGTACTCGACCTGACCGAAATGGGTGCCAGAGAGAGTTTTACGCGTCCTCCGGCACGATATACGGAAGCTAGCCTTGTAAAGAAACTCGAAGAAATGGGCATCGGTAGACCTTCTACTTATGCACCAACCATTTCGACCATACAAAAAAGAGATTACGTAATTAAGGAAAGCCGTGATGGTATGGAACGCAAGTACCGCCAGCTTAGGTTGAAAGACAACAAGGTCAAGGCCGTTACTAACACGGAAATTACGGGTACCGAGAAAAACAAACTCTTCCCTACCAACATTGCCATGGTAGTGAACGACTTTTTGGTAGACCACTTCCCTAACGTAATCGACTATTCATTTACTGCCAAGGTAGAAGAAGAATTCGACCAAATAGCCCATGGTTACCAAAAGTGGGACGACATGATCGACTCTTTTTATGGTAAATTCCATAAAACGGTAGAAAGCACTGAAGACATTAAGCGCAGCGAGGTAGGCAGTAGCCGCGAAATTGGTACCGATCCAGAATCTGGCAAACCTGTAATTGCTAGGTTAGGTAAGTTCGGACCACTCGTTCAAATTGGCGAAAACAGCGATGATGAGGATGCAGAAAAACCAAAATTCGCTTCGCTTAGAAAAGGCCAGTTTATAGAAAGCATTACCCTTGAAGAAGCGCTTGAGCTTTTCAAACTACCACGAACTGTGGGCGAGTATAAAGGTGAGGAAGTTACTGCGGCCATTGGTCGTTTTGGCCCATACATTAGGCACAACTCCAAGTTCATTTCACTACCAAAAGATGCTGACCCACTCAATATTGAGTTGGATGAGGCCATTCTCTTAATTAAGGCAAAGGAAGAAGCAGACGCTCCAATTTACGAGTATCAAGGCAAGCCTGTTCAAAAAGGAAAAGGCCGCTTTGGACCATTCATTAAATGGAACGAAATGTTCATTAACGTGAACAAAAAGTACGATTGGGACAACCTTTCAGCCAACGACATTGAAGAACTGATTGAGGACAAGCTCAAAAAAGAGCGCGAAAAGGTAATTCACAATTGGGAAGATGCTGGCGTACGCATTGAAAAAGCCCGTTGGGGTCGCCACAATGTTATTAAAGGCAAGGTAAAGGTAGAACTGGCCAAAAACATAGAAGTGAAAGACATGACTTTGGATGAAGCCGAAGCCATTATTGAGCAAAACGCGCCTAAAAAGAAAACCCGAGCAAAGAAGAAGTAACCTTTCGGCTACACCATTTCCCAATTAACATGTTTTAAGAAGTTGGCTAAAAAATTGCTTCAAACTGTGGAGTGTTTTCATTAGCTTATCTCTCAGAACATGCCTATAGGAAAAACTTTATTACTCACGTTCTTTCTTCTTGTTTGTACAGCTCTTAAAGCTCAAAATTTTAAGGAGGAAGAAGTATTACTCAACACTGAAAATGGTGAAATCGGTGGAGTAATTTTATTCCCCGAAAACGCCAACAAAAAGGTTCCGGTAGTACTCATCATTCAAGGGTCTGGCCCGACTGACAAGGACGGTAACTCGGCCGCTTTGCCCGGCAAAAACAATTCACTCAAGCTTTTAGCCGAAGCACTAGCCGAAAATGGAATTGCCAGCCTGCGCTACGACAAACGCGGCATGGGGCTGAGCAAAAAAGCCGGCAAAGCAGAAGAGGAGCTTAGTTTTGACGATTTTATTGCCGATGCCTCTGAATTCCTCAACTACTTAATTGAAGACAAACGATTTAAAAAAGTAGGCATAGCCGGCCATAGCCAAGGCTCCTTAATTGGCATGAAGATAGCACAAGGCAAAGATGTTAAAGCATTTGCCTCAATTGCTGGTCCTTCCCTCCCAATTGATGAAACATTGAAGGAGCAATTCAGAGCAAACCCATACAACCCGCCTAAGCTGCTGGAAGAAGCTAATACTATTCTTGCCTCACTTAAATCTGGCGAACAAGTACAAGAGGTATCTCCTTTTCTACAGAGTGTATTCCGCCCGAGCATTCAACCATTTATGATCTCGTGGATGAAGTATGAGCCAACAAAGGAGATTTCTAAGCTCAACATGCCCATACTAGTAATCAATGGTTCTACAGATCTTCAGGTAAATGTAGAGGATGCACAAAGACTGCAAATTTCAAACCCCAAGGCAAAGCTGGTAATTGTTGACGGCATGAATCATGTTTTAAAAGATTCATCGGCTAAGCCTATGGAAAATAATGCCACCTACAGCAATCCTGACCTTCCGTTGAATACTAAATTCCGAAAAAGTGTTTGCGACTTTTTTGTAGAAAACCTTAAAAAATGACCAAAAGCGAAGCTAAAGATATTCTAACCAGCATGACCAAAGGCGAAAGCTTACTGCGCCATGCCCGAAGCGTAGAACTGGTAATGGAAGCCTATGGCAAACACTTTGGCGAAGATGCCGAAGAATGGGCGGTTACCGGCATGCTACACGATGCCGACTATGAAGCGTACCCTGAAGAGCACCCTAACAGAATAGTAAAAATGCTGCGCGATATGGGTGAAGAGAAAATAGCACACGCCATTTCTGCCCATTACACAAAATGGAACGTGCCTTACGAAACCAAATTGGACAAAGCCCTTTTGGCTTGCGATGAGCTGACCGGTTTTATCATTGCCTGCTGCCAAGTTCGGCCGGAAGGTGTGGTTGGACTAACACCAAAATCAGTTAAGAAAAAGCTAAAGCAGAAAAGCTTTGCCGCCAAAGTAGAGCGAGATGAAATTCAAACCGGAGTAGATTTACTTGAAGTAGACCTTACCGAGCATATTCAATTCATTATCAATGTTTTGAACGAGCACAAAGAAGAGCTTAAGATAGGCTAACATGCAAAAACTAGTTGTACTTACTGGCGCAGGCATTAGTGCCGAAAGTGGACTAAAAACCTTTCGCGATTCCAATGGATTATGGGAAGGGCATGATGTGATGGAAGTTGCCTCGCCCGAAGGCTGGTATGCCAACCCACCATTGGTGCTTCACTTTTATAATGAAAGAAGAAAACAAGCCCTTTCTGCACAGCCCAACAAAGCACACCTTGCGCTAGCCGCCCTAGAGCAGGATTTTGAGGTAACCATAATCACTCAAAACGTAGATCATTTACATGAAGACGCAGGCTCCGGCCATGTGATTCATTTGCACGGAAAGCTGTTTGAAAGTCGCAGCACCGCTGATGAAAACTTAGTGTATCAAATGGATGGCTGGGAATTGAACCTTGGTGATTTATGCGAAAAAGGCAGTCAGCTGCGTCCTAATATCGTTTGGTTTGGAGAGGCTGTACCTATGATGGAAGAAGCCATACACTTTGCGCAGCAAGCCGATATATTTTTAGTTGTTGGTACATCCCTACAAGTTTACCCCGCTGCAGGCCTTGTGCAGTACACGCCACACAACTGCCCTGTCTATATTATCGATCCAAGCAGACCAGCCACCACCGCTTCGGACAACTTCTATTTTATTGAAGAAAAAGCGACCACTGGCATGGAAAAGTTTAAGGAGTTAATAAAAAAGTAAAAAATCTCTTTTCTCATTTGTCCAAATCCACTTCTTTTGCAAACATCATGAAGTAGTGAGAATTATGTTCAAGTCCACAGCGAATATTGCACTGGTTTTGACCGTGAGAGGATAACCCCTCTTACGCCCCTCTTTATTTTTTTACAAATTCATAATTCTCAAAAATGACAACTCAATCTACAAATAGATTTAAATCCTATTGGCGTTTACTTATAGCCGCAATTCGCGGTAAAGAAGAAGACTTCACTACGGGCAGCATTCGCAAGGCGATTTTCATGCTTTCCATTCCCATGATCTTGGAGATGCTTATGGAATCAACCTTCGCATTGGTCGATATCATATTTGTTTCTCAGGTTTCGGTAAATGCAGTAGCAACCGTTGGTCTTACCGAATCGGTAATCACCCTACTCTATGCTTTAGCCATTGGTTTAAGCATGGCCGCCACGGCAATAGTAGCCCGCAGAACTGGCGAAAAAGACAAAAAAGGCGCTGCTGAAGCGGCAGTTCAAGCCATAATTTTAGGTTCTGCCTTGGCTATCCTCATCGGTATTATTGGTATTATTTACCCTAAGGAAATACTTAGTTTAATGGGTGGCGAAGCCAACCTAATTGAAGAAGGCTACGGTTATACCAGAATTTTGATTGGTGGAAACATCACCATTTTCCTCCTATTTCTAATCAACGCAGTGTTTAGAGGAGCTGGTGATGCATCTATGGCCATGTGGGCATTGGTGCTTTCTAATTGCTTAAACATCATTCTCGATCCGATATTCATTTTCGGGTTTGGGCCAATTCCGGCATACGGAGTTGAAGGTGCTGCAATTGCCACAACCATTGGTCGCGGAACCGCAGTGTTTGTACAGTTTATGATTCTCTTCTTCGGTTGGGGACGCATAAAAATTGGCATTAAAGACTTTGTATTTAGGTCGAAGGTAATGCTGAACATGATCAAGGTTTCACTTGGTGGAATTGGTCAGTTCCTTATCGGTACCTCTAGCTGGGTGTTTTTAATGCGTATAATGTCAGAGTTCGGTAGCGATGTGCTGGCAG
The DNA here is from genome assembly GCF_900111145.1 of Roseivirga pacifica. Lineage (GTDB taxonomy): Bacteria > Bacteroidota > Bacteroidia > Cytophagales > Cyclobacteriaceae > Roseivirga > Roseivirga pacifica. The sequence goes on along the minus strand of NZ_FOIR01000002.1, from coordinate 80,596 downwards.
GCTACACCATCTCCATTCGTGTAATGATGTTTACCATGATGCCAGCTTGGGGAATGAGTAATGCTGCTGCCACTTTGGTAGGGCAAAATCTTGGCGCCAACCAACCAGATAGAGCCGAAAAATCGGTATGGAAAACTGGTAAGTACAATGCCATCTTTATGGCTTCGATCTCATTGGTATACCTGATTTTTGCCCATGAAATAATCGCCTTGTTTAGCGATGTGAGTGATGTGGTAAAATATGGTGCATTAAGCTTGCAAGTGATTGCCGCGGGCTATGTTTTCTACGCCTTTGGCATGGTTACTACCCAAGCATTTAATGGCGCTGGCGACACTAAAACACCAACCATTATCAACTTTTTCTGCTTCTGGTTGTTCCAACTGCCATTCGCCTACTTTGGAGCTGTAACGCTCGATTGGGGGCCAATTGGCGTTTATTTGGCCATTACCTTAGCCGAAATGCTAATTGCAGCCATTGCCATAATTTGGTTTAAAAAAGGCAAATGGAAACTGGTGAAAGTGTAAATTCACCTGAATGGGTGAAGCACCAATAATTGTAAGTATCATTATGCCGGTTAAAAATGCCGGAAAATATATAGAAGAATGTCTGCGCGCTATTAAGTGCCAGACATTTTCTTTTTGGGAGCTTATCGCTGTAATCGACCACTCTACTGACAAGTCAGAAGATATTATAAGAGCTTTTCAACTGGAAGATCAAAGAATTCAGCCTTTTCAGAATAATGCAAAAGGCATTATCCCTGCACTACAACTGGCCTTAAAACAGGCCAAAGGCCAGTACATTACCCGAATGGATGCAGATGATATTATGCCCAAAGACCGATTGCAACTGATGGTGGAAGCAATGCATAGCGCTGCCCCAAAAACTGTAGTGACAGGAAAAGTAAAATACTTTTCTGACAGTGAAGTTTCGGATGGCTACCTAGATTACCAAAACTGGCTAAACGACCGTATTGATCAGCAAGACCATTGGCAATGGATCTACAGAGAGTGCGTAATTGCTTCGCCAAATTGGATGGTAAGGAAGGAAGATCTAAACCTTTCCAACCTCGAATACCCTGAAGATTACGACTTGGTTTTTGATTGGTATGCAAAGGGATTTAAGATTGGCACACTTTCCGCCACTACCCTACTGTGGCGCGAACACCCTGCACGCACTTCGAGGAACTCTGAAAACTACCAGCAAGAAGCCTTTTTCAGACTGAAGCTAAAGCATTTTCTATCCCTCGACTATACGGAAAAACCGCTGGTATTATGGGGTACGGGTATAAAAGGAAAATTGTCAGCTTCCATCCTACTCGCTCATAATATTGATTTTATTTGGATGGACTTAAACACAGACACCCAAACGGTTGAAGACAAGCAGTTGCCAGTCCATAAGTTCACCAAAATTGAACAAATAAGTGATTTTCAGCTCTTAATAGCCGTTTATCCGAGCGAGGAGGAAATGCAATCGCTTACGAATTATTTAACTTCGCTTAAATTGACCCACGGTAAACATTATTGGTTTTTATGAAGCCCGCATCAATAGCAATTTTCGAATTGGTAAAAACTACACTCCATGAGCACAAAAACGAGGAAAACGCACGTGCTATGGAGGCTTACATTAAGCATCTCTTCCCCTTTTTGGGCATTAAGGCTCCCATTAGGAAAGAAGCCGTAAAGTCCATTTTAGCAGAACTGAAGCGCGAGAAAAAAGTAGACTGGGACTTTGTTGACCTTTGTTATCAGCAGCCCGAAAGAGAGTTTCACTACACGGCATGCGATCACATACGCTCGTGCCAGCGGTATTTACAGCAAGGTGAAATTGAACAGCTAAAAAAGCTGATAACAACACATTCTTGGTGGGAAACTGTTGATACCCTGGCCGTAGAAGTTGGCGTAATTGCGGCCAAATTCCCAACGGTAAAATCGAGCCATATTCAACAATGGATTACGCACGAACACATGTGGCTAAGAAGGGTTTCAATACTTTTTCAAATGCGACAAAAAGAAAAGACTGACACAGCATTTCTTACCAACGTCATAGAATCCAACCTAGGCAGCAAAGAATTCTTCATCAACAAAGCGATTGGCTGGGCATTGCGGACTTATGGCGACACCAACCCTGAATGGGTGATTGAGTTCTGCGACAATCATGCACTAGCAGCACTCAGCCGTAAGGAGGCACTAAGAAAAATTGTTTAGGTTAGGTTTTTTAGTTCACGGTTCGAAGTTAGGTTACCACAAAAGCCTATCACACCTCGTCATACTGAACTTGTTTCAGTATCCCCAACGACCTTGCACCATAGCCAGTTATCAGTGCATCAGTTAATCAGGAATCGGTGAGCAAACAAAAAAACCAACTTCTACTATTATTTAGGGGAGACCTACCTGAGACAGGCAAGTACAATGCGTTACTGGTGAATTAACGACAATATGGAAGCAGAAACCGATTCACAAAGCCCCCATCCAAACCTTCCCCCAAGTGGGAAGGCTTAAGACCTGTACTAACCTGGCCACTTCCTTTTCACCTCGACCGTAGTGGAGAGGCCTACCGAGTAGCATAGAACCGTACTGTCCCTCTCGAGGCCGCTCCTTCACCTCTTAACTTCATCACCTCCAAACACACTAACTTTGCAAATACCACCGCAAATCACTTTCTTCGACCAAGAAAACACACATGGCACTTTCATTCCCCATCTGGTTTTCTAGAACTGAAATAAACACACTACAAATAACATTGTGACTGATCTAAAACATTTAAGAACCAAGGCCCAATGACGAAACAGAATAAGAAACGCATCATCAGAGTGGCTTTGTTTGTTGGTACAGCCATATCACTATATTTCGTGCCATGGTTATTGGTGAAAGCTTGGATACTGCCGCTGCCCGACACCGTTCAGGAACAGCTTGAAGAAGCCATAGACCACGGATTTGATGGAGTGGTCGCCTATGTAGACCAGACCGGCAAAGCACCCCAGTACTATGCAGCAGGCTGGCATAACCGAGAAAATAAGATACCCGCCAAGCCGAAGGCTCTGTTTAAAATTGCGAGCATTAGCAAACTATACGATGCTGTTGCAGTGACCAAATTGGTGAGTGACGGGCGACTTTCTTTAGACAAAACCATTGCTGATTACCTACCCGAGCTTGTTGGCAGAATTGAAAATGCTGAGCAAATCACTCTCAGATTGATGATACAGCACCGAAGCGGCATGCCCAACTTTACGGATGCTCCAAATTTCTGGGCGGCTCCAACGCAAAGTTATGAAGAAAGCCTTGCCTTGATTCTGGACAAACCGGCCAACTTTGCCCCAGGTGAAAGCTATGAGTATTGCAACACCAATTATCTGCTCATTAATAAGATAATGGACGATGAACTGGGTTATAGCAACTTTCAATTCATACAAGAAGAGATTTTAACTCCATTGAATCTGCACAACACCTATGGTTCCCTAAGTGATGCAAATATAAATGATGTAATGAGTGGCTATCACGTAGGACACCCCTATGATCTAAAAGCGGATGATCATGGCATGGTAGCGACAGCTGAAGACGTGGGCACATTTGTAAGAGCATTGAATGACGGGTCTGTATTTGAGCCGGGAGAACAGGAAATATATGCCTCCATTTATGAATATGAGCATGGCGGCTGGGTTCCGGGTTATCAGAGTTTCGTGAAATACGATAAAGACCTTGATGCAGTTTTTGTTGAATTCTACAGCACAACTGACTCCAAACTCTACAACTGGAACCTATCGGAAATCATTAATAATCGAATCGTAAAAATCGTTAAGCGATCTGGTGACTAAGTCTATTACTTAATCTGTTAACCTGAAAACAATGGCACCCCTTTAAGCATTGAGGGATTTCAGTTAATTGTTCGTGGTTCAAAATCAGGGAACCGCAAAAGCCCACTTACACCGTCTTTCTGAGGAAATTCATAAGCCACTAGGTGAATGAATGACCGAAAGAATCCCCATCGGACTTGCTCCTATATAGGTAATTGGTTGATTAGTGAATTGGTCACTAGTGATTAGTTATCAGTAAATCAGATAAGCGGAAAACAGTGTGCTAAACCTAGCCACTTTCCTTTTCTCCTCGACCGAAGTGGAGAGGCCTACCAAATAGTTTTGGTTATAGGCTAATCAATTCATGATTCAAAATGGTCTAACCACCCACTTCTTCACTTCATGACTCCCCCACTTCACCACTCTACCTTGCCCCTTGCAAATAAGCCCGCAAATCTCTTTCTTGAAGATAGAAAACACACTTTCTATTAATACCCCCTGTGCTTTTCTGAAAAACTCATTTATGACTGTTAGCCAACTGATTTCCAGTGCCATCAGTCATAAAACATAAATTAAATGGAATATATCAGTCATTAATGTGACTGATATACAACGCTAGGCGCAACTAAAAGATGGACGATAATCCGAAGATTGACATATTCTCAAAGTTCTTAAAAGAGTTTCAGGATAAAACAGATAGAGGTGCGTCTATTATGGCAGGAAGTATGCTGGACGAGAAACTCAAGACAATTTTATATGATTTCCCTATTGACTGCAAACAGACCAAAGATTTAATTGATGGATATGGTGCGCCAATCGGAACATTTAGTTCAAGATTAAATCTTGCATTTTCTCTCGGATTGATCTCTGAATATGAATTTCAAGATTGTAACACAATAAGAAAGATCAGGAATGATTTCGCTCACAAATTTGAATTGGATTTCTCATTTGAGGATCAAAAAATAAAAAGCTTATGCTGGAATCTAAATGCTCCAACACCTGGAGACAAAGAAACTTTTAAGAATAAGCCAAGACAGTTATTTGTCAATGGAGTTACAATGCTAAATGCGAACTGGCTGTATCGTGAAGAATCTGTGAGCAAGAGAAAACTTGAAAGACCAGATTGGCAAGATATAACTTGGAGGACAAGAGAATGAAAGAGCTTTGGTGCTGGAGATGTAAAATGGAAATCCCAATGTTGGATGAAGAAGAATATGCAATTGCGCATAAGCTTTATGGAGAAGCACTCGGAAGAAGAAAGCCTGGAATGACAAGAGAAGAAAGTTTTAAACCAATGCTTAACTATTATAAAGAGGTTACTGGCTTTGAGGAAACAGAACCAAATGCTATCATGCACCATAGAATTGCTCAATATGGACCTCCTTGTGAAAATTGTGGTAAGCCATATAGAACTCCTAAAGCTTCATTTTGTGCTGCTTGTGGAAATAAGCGAGAAAATAAAAATGAATAAAAAACGCCTAACAATGGCTATAAAGCATAGGCCTAACCAACCAAACCGTTCCTACGCTTCATAGCCCGGATGCTTCCATCCCCTACACCTCCGCTAAATACTCATGCACAAACTTAATGGACATAGCGCCTTCTCCAACGGCCGAGGCCACGCGGTTCATGGCGCCTTCGCGCACATCACCAGCAGCAAAAACGCCCGGAATGCTGGTTTCTAGCAAAAACGGTTCGCGCTTGTTCTTCCACTGCTTGGCAAAGTCTTCATCCAGTTGAGCATCTCTACCCGTTTTAATAAAGCCACGCGGGTTTTTAAGAATATGCTCTCCCGTCCAGCTGGTGTAAGGCCTTGCACCAATAAAGATCAATAGTGCTCCAGCATCCTTTTGTTCTACCTCGTCAGTTTCAAGGTTTCTTACGGAAACGCACTCTAGGTATTCCTTGCCATGGGCTGCGTGAACCACGCTTTTCGGCACCAGCGATATGTTGGCCGTATCGTTTATCTGATCGATTAGGTACTGGCTCATGCTACTGGAAAGGTCCGGCTTGCGAATAACGATGTACACGTTTTTGGCAAAGTTGGCAAGATACATAGCCGCTTGACCGGCAGAATTGCCCCCACCCACTATATACACGTTCTTATCTCTGCAGGCCTGCGCCTCGGTAGTAGCCGAACCGTAGTAAACACCCGCTCCGGTAAAGTTATCAATCCCGTCAGCATCGAGCTTGCGGTACTGCACCCCTGTGGTTATAATCACTGCTTTGGCGTTGATCACCTCGCCTTCGGCCAAGTGCACCTTTTTGTAGTGGTTCTGGGTTTCAATTCCTGTAACCGTTTTTGGTGAAAGAAATTCAATACCAAAACGCTTGGCTTGGGTAATGGCGCGATGCGTTAAATCAGCACCCGAAAGCCCTTTAGGAAAGCCAAGATAGTTCTCGATACGCGAACTTGTACCTGCTTGCCCACCTGGCGCATGCTTTTCTATCAACAAAGTTTTTAACCCTTCGGAGCCACCATAAACGGCTGCCGCCATACCAGCCGGACCAGCACCAATTATGGCTACATCGTACATTTCTTCAGTAGCTTTGGAGCGCATGCCGAGCTTTTCGCCCAACTGTGCAGCACTTGGCGAACACACATGCGAGCCATCTTCAAAAAAGACTACCGGCAAAGATTTCTCGTCTAAAGCCGAAAGCTCCAAGAGTTCTTTTCCCTTCGGTTCTTTATAAAAATCCATCCATTGATACGGAATCAAGTTTCCTGAAAGGAAGTTTTTCACCTCGTGACTCTTTGGCGAGTACTGAAAACCCACCACACGAATACCTTTAAATTCTGGAATATGACTGATGTGCCACTCGTCAAGCAAATCGCTTAGCACTGGATACAATTTCTCTTCCGGAGGATCCCAAGGCTTATTCAAATAGTAATCGAGCTGAACATCGTTAATTGCCTGAATGGCCGCTTCAATGTCGGAATAAGCCGTAAGCAACACCCGCTTAGCATTAGGGAAATGAACTTTGGCCTGCTCTAGAAATTTAACACCTGACATGGCAGGCATACGCTGATCTGACAAAAACAGCGCAATATCTTCTCCCTTCTTTTTGAGTTCGGCCAGCGCCTCTACAGCCTCTAATGGCGAAGTGGTGCTCATAATACGATATGCCGATCGATATTCGGAACGCAGGTCGCGCCTAATGGCAGCAAGTACCTGTTCGTCATCATCAACCACGAAAATAATCGGTAGTCTCGTCATTCCTTTTTAACCTTTAATAGGAAAGCAAAACTCGAAAGTAGTGCCTTCAGTGTTTGAGTTTAGTTTAATTGAGCCTTTGTGTTTATCTACTATCAGCTTTACGGTTTCTAGCCCTAAGCCTGTTCCTTTTCCAATGTCTTTTGTGGTAAAAAACGGTTCGAATATCCTGTCTTGAATATCGGCCGGAATACCAGAACCCGAATCGGCAATGGTTACCTTAATGCTGTCTCCGTCAACCCAAGAAGTAATTGCAAGCTTGCCTCCGGTTTCCTCCATGGCATCCAGTGCATTGTCAATCACGTTTGTCCAAACCTGGTTTAACTCGCCAGGAGAAGCAGATATCATTGGAATATTTTCCGCCAAATTATCTACCACATCTACCCTATTTTGCTTGATCTTATGATTCAAAATAGTAAGCGTATTCAATATACCCTGATGCACATTGGTAGCTTCCATCTCGTTGGCGCGGTCCATGTGCGAATAGCTTTTTACAGAATTCACTAATGAAGAAATCCGGTTAGAAGCTTCTTTTATTTCACCGATCATGCGCTGTGTGGTCAGCACATTATCAATCCATTCCATCAGCATTGGCAATTGCTTTGGCCCAACTTCTTCCTTCATGTTCTGTAAATCGGTTGGGCTAAAACCATAATCGGCCAGCGTTTCGCTCAGCATGTAGCAGTCACCATAGCCATTGCCTTCTAGCCAGTCCACCAAGTCATCTTCCAGCGAAGATTTCTCCAACATTGAGAGGGGTTTGCTATCCGTTCGGTTCAACTTACCAAACACGATTACATTGATCTGATCAATCTGCTCATCAGTAATCTCAAGCGTCATCATTCGCTTAAGCTTATCTGGTACAGTACCCAAATGCTTTTGTAGGGTTTCAGAGCTGCGCACGATGGCTGCCGCTGGGTTGTTCAGTTCGTGTGCTAAGCCAGCCGAAAGTTTGCCCAGCGCCATCAGCTTTTCGTTCTGCTGCTGCAAACGTACCATATCGCGCACACGGTCGGTCATTCTATGTACGAGCATGGCCGCCAAATCGTGGCACTCACTCACCAAATCCTGAAAGTGACTTTTATTCAGGGTAAAGATCTTACTATCGGAAAGAATAGCTCCGTTGGCATTGCCCGAAAAGGCACGGCTGTAAGGCAGCGCTCCTGTAATGTCGCCTTTAACAAAGCGAATCATTTCTTTGTACTGGCCATTCTGCTCCATTCTGAAAGCCGCCAAGCCCTCTAGAAGAATCGTAAGTTTATCTACCGGATCACCACGCTTATAGAAAACTTCACCCGCTTTAATTTCCAAGTATTCACCACGCTCGACCATCCATGCGACCTGTTCCAAAGGCACTTCTTCAAAGGCAGGAAATGAAGCTATGAGGTCGGTTATTTGTTGCTGATTCATAGGGCAAAAACTTAATTCCTTTGCGAATGGTTCTGTATGTCTTCAATCATCAAAGTTGCTACGCGTTCCGAGGCACCTGTTCCTCCAAGTTTCTCAGCCAACAATTTGTAGTCTTCGAGTATACGCGCACGATGTGTTTCATCGAACAAAAGCTTAAGTTCACCAACCATTTTACCTTCGTTCAAACCACTTTCAATCAGCTCTTTAACAGATTCTTTGTTAAGTATAAGGTTAACCATTGATATATACTTGATGCTGATGATCCTTTTCATTAAATGATAGGTAAGCCAGCCTGGTTTATAGCACACCACTTGTGGCACATTAAAGAGCGCAGTTTCCAATGTTGCCGTACCGGAAGTTACCAAGGCAGCATCAGCCATGTTCAAGATATTATAATGCTCTCCAAAAATGAGTTTTACTTCGCTTGGCAAGAACTGCGCATACAGGGATTCATCTACCGTGCGCGAGCCTGCCACCACAAACTGGTGGTTCGGAAAATGCTTAACTACTTGAAGCATTTTTGGCAACTTGGTTTGTATTTCGCGCTTTCTACTTCCTGGCAAAAGTGCAATGACAGGTTTTTCTGAAAATTCGTACTTCAACCTGAAAGTTTCCTTATCCGCAAGCTGTTTTTTCTCCTGCGCCAGCGCATCCATTATTGGATGCCCCACAAAATCTACATCGTAACCATACGATTTGTAAAAAGCCTTCTCAAAGGGCAGAATAGCAAATATTCTATCCGTCCACTGATGAATAGTATGCACCCTTTTTCGCTTCCAAGCCCATGCTTGTGGTAGAATGTAGTAGTAAACCCGTGTATCAAGTTGGGACAGTTTAACATATTTAGCAATACGCAAATTGAACCCAGAATTGTCTATTAGAATCAGTACATCGGGCTTAAACTGTTCGATATCCTCTTCGCAAAAGCGGAAATTTCGTTTGATGGTTCTCAGATTCCACAACACCCCAAAGATTCCCATAAAGGAAGTTTCGCGAATGTGCTTTGCAAGTTCCTGAGCCTGCTCGGCCATCTTATCTCCACCCCAAACCCGAAAGTAGGCCTCCGGATCGCGCTGCTTTATTTGCTTCATCATGTTGGCGGCATGCATGTCGCCTGAAGCCTCCCCTGCAATGATGTAATATTTCATTCAAATGGCCTTATGTGAGAGTAAAGTTGAGAGGTTTTTTCGAATTGAAAAACAAAACCACAAGCCAATTTAGTTCTGAATAAAGCTTAGCTTTATAAAAGATAAAAACACGTATGAAAAAGCTTATCCTACCACTACTTATTCTCTTAACAGTTGCATGTACGCCAGAAGAGGAGGTTACCAGCACATTTTGGGTGAATAGTTTTAGATCGACTTGCGATGCCGGAGCCGGCAAGATGCAGTGCCTGTTAATTGACAAAAGTGATAGTATTTCAGGCAATTGGAATTACTTCTATTCAAACATACAAAACTTTAATTATCAGGAGGGTTATATCTATCAAATTAAAGTGAAAGTTGATACACTTGAGGCAAGCCAAACGCCAGCAGATGCATCTAACATTCAATACACTTTAGCGGAAGTGCTCAGCAAAACATTCGACAAAAAAACTATACTGAATGATATTTGGGCCTTAGAGACAATTCAAGGTGAAACAATTGAACTAAACGAGAACGATGAAAGGCCAAGGTTAGAGATTTCGATCCGGGACAGACGGATTACTGGTTTTGATGGCTGTAACAATCTTGCGGGAGCAATAAGCGAATTAACCGAAGAAAAGTTGGTTGTAACATCTGTTGTTTCAACAGAAAAGGCCTGCCTCAACGCACCTCCTTATGAGAAAGCCTTCCCTACTGCGTTAGTATTAACCACCCATTATAAAATAGAAGGAACTACTTTAACTTTAATTGACAAGCAAGGTAGCCCTACAGCCACTTTTCGCAAAGTAGATTAGCGGTTCGCAAAAAACCGCTTGAATCTCGCATTACAAATCCGTAAATCGTTGAGCAAACACTACCTATAAATATGTTCAAAAAACTCAGTCTGGTTGCCCTATCAACTATAATCATTAGCTGCGGCAGCCCCTCTCCTAACAGTTCCACCAAAGCCGACTTTAGTGTGGACTATGAAAAATTCGAGCTAGACAATGGGCTAGACGTTGTGTTTCATGTTGACCGCTCCGACCCAGTAGTAGCTGTAGCACTAACTGCTCACGTAGGTTCTGCTCGCGAAAAAGAAGGCAGAACAGGCTTTGCACACCTTTTTGAGCACCTTTTGTTCTTGGAGTCGGAAAACCTTGGAAAAGGCGGACTCGATAAACTAAGCGCAAGAGTTGGTGGTTCGGGCGCCAATGGTTCTACCTCTCGCGATAGAACCAACTACTTCCAAACCGTTCCGAACGATGCGCTTGAGAAGATGATTTGGGCGGAAGCCGACAAACTTGGCTGGTTTATTAATACTGTAACCGACCCTGTTTTAGCCAAAGAGAAACAAGTAGTTAAGAACGAAAAGCGCCAAGGTGTAGACAACCGTCCATACGGGCACACCAGTTACGTAATCGACAAAAACCTGTACCCAGCCGACCATCCTTACAACTGGCAGGTAATAGGTTCTTTGGAAGACCTACAGAATGCCACCCTTGCCGATGTAAAAGAATTCTTTAACCGCTGGTACGTACCGAATAACGTTACCCTTGTGGTTTCAGGTGACTTTGATGTGGACCAAGCAAAAGCGCTGGTTAAAAAATACTTTGATGAAATCCCTCGTGGCGAAGAGGTAGCCCCGCTCTCTCCTAGGTCAGGTGTGGTTGAAAACACCATAAAACTTTACCACGAAGACAATTTTGCCCGCCTACCGGAGCTAACGCTAACCTGGCCTACGGTAGAGCAATACCAAGCCGATGCTTATGCCTTGGATGTGTTGACTCAATATTTGGCCTCAGGCAAAAAGGCACCTTTTTACCAGGTGTTGGTAGAAGACAAAAAGCTCACTTCTCGCGTAAGCATGTACAACAGAACTTCAGAGTTAGCTGGCCAACTACACCTGTCTGTTCGTGCCTATGCTGATACCGATTTGGATGATGTGCAAGCAGCTATTGGCGATGCTTTTGCCAAGTTTGAAGCTGAGGGCATTTCGCAAAAAGACTTAGATAGAATTAAAGCCGGCCAAGAAACTGGTTTTTACAATAGCCTTTCGAGCGTTTTAGGCAAGGGCTTCCAGTTAGCGCAGTACAACATCTTCGCAAACGACCCTGGCTATATCCAAAAAGACATTGAGCAGATTCTTGCCGTATCTACCGATGATGTAATGCGTGTGTACAATAAGTACATCAAAGGCAAAAACTACATTGCCACCAGTTTTGTACCTCAGGGCCAGCTGGCATTGGCTTTGGAAGGTTCCGATAAAGCTGAGGTTGTGGAAGAAGCCATTGTACAAGGCGCTGAAGAAACCTTCGATGCGTCTATTCAGGCCGAATACGAGCGTACACCTTCTAGTTTTGACCGCACAGTGGAGCCGCCCTATGGCAAAGCACCAGAGATCACTGTCCCTAAGGTTTACGAAACATCACTAAGCAACGGACTAAAAGTTTATGGTATTGAAAATGATGAAGTGCCTTTGGTACAACTAAACTTGGTGATTGATGGCGGACAATTGGTAGAGTCGATGGATAAGCTGGGCGTAGCTAACCTAACGGCCGATTTAATGACCAAAGGAACCGCCAATAAAACGCCAGAAGAGCTTGAGGAAGCTATTGAGCAACTCGGGGCACGCATTAACATTTTCGCTACAAAAGAGAACATACGCGTGTCTGCAAATACGCTTACCAAAAACTACGCAGCAACGCTAGACTTGATAGAAGAAATGCTTCTTGAGCCGCGCTGGGATGAGAAAGAATTTGAACTGGCCAAACAGAGTACCATCAGTCAAATTCGCCAGCAAGAGGCCAACCCGAATGCCATTGCCGCAAATGCTTACCAAATATTGATTTACGGTAAAGATGACATTCGTGCGCAAAACACCTTAGGCACAATGGAAACCGTAGAGCAGCTTACCATTGCTGATTTGAAAAACTACTACGCCAATTACATATCGCCTTCGGTGGCCAAATTGCACGTGGTGGGCGATATTTCCGAAAGTGACCTAGTAGCCTCGCTTAGCGAACTTAACACTGCATGGGAAGCCAAGGCAGTACAACTGCCTGAGTTAAGTCAGCCTGCTGCACCAAGTGAATCGAAAGTATACTTTTACGATGTACCGAACGCCAAGCAATCGGTACTGAATATTGGCTATGGGGCCATGCCGGCAACGGATGAAGACTACTACCCTGCTACTGTAATGAACTACATTTTAGGTGGCGGTGGCTTCGCCTCGCAGCTTACACAAGAACTGCGCGAAGGTAAAGGCTATACTTATGGCATCCGCTCAAACTTCTCGGGCAACAAAGCAGATGGTACTTTCACCATTTCAAGTGGTGTAAGAACTAATGTAACTCTAGAATCGACCGCATTGGTAAAAGAGATTTTAGCTGATTATGGCAAAAACTATTCTGACCAAGACCTAGCAACAACCAAAGGCTATTTGATCAAGAGTAATGCAAGGGCATTCGAAACGGCTGGCGCCAAATTGAGTATGCTCGAAAACATTAGCGAGTTTGGCTGGTCGCCAGACTATGTGAAAGACCGCGAAGCGATAGTACGCGATATGACGGTTGAAGAAATTCAAGCACTTTCTAAAAAGTACCTCGATCCGAGTAAAATGATCTGGCTGGTGGTTGGCGATGCCAAAACACAAAAAGCTAGGCTCAAACAACTTGGCTTTGGCGAGCCAGTGCTAATTAATGATATGACAGGGCCGGAGAAGTAATTCTAAATACTTAAAAGTATTGAGCACCAAGTTCCAAAATGCAAATTGGGGTTTGGTGCTTTTTATTTTTGAAAGTGTTCAAAGTTATAAGCGACAAATCTTAAAACCGGATTACCGTCAATCTCTAATCCATCTCCAAGTATATTCAGGTCGGCAACCTTATCACCAAGACCAAGCAATACTTCAGGGCTAGCAATTGATATAAAATAATTCTCGTAGGCAGATCTCTGTACCACGAATTTGGCTCCATCAATATCATTTTCTAGCGGTACCTTGAATGAATATCCTTGATCATTTCGTTTATCAAAAAAGACCTCAATAAATTGACTGTCTTTGCCTGCATAAGAAAAGTTCACATACCTATTATTGATTTGCGCCCCACCACCTTTTATTCTATACCAAGCGTTATTACGCTCTATCTCTCTCAACTTTCCTGACGTGACTTTTGAGTTAGAGAGAAATTCATCCTCAAAAGAATCAGGAAGTGCATTATCTCCAAAATCAACCGTAAAAAAGGTATCTACTTCTTCGCCTGAAACTTGCCAAACAGTATTCCTGTAGGGGATACTCAAATACTTTGAAGTTCCTTGAAGGCCTGATATATTATTAAAAAAACTAGTCATGTTCTCAACCCTAGCCTTAGGGTTAAAAGACAAATTAGCCGAAATAACATCACCAGTTTCATAATCTAAAAACACAACGTTATTTGCGCCTTGCTTCTCATCATGAATTTTGTAATTAGTATAAGCCATAAGGCGATTATTGCCAGTGTATGCAACTGCCATACTTCCTGACAGAACAGTTTTAAACTCTCTTAAAAACTCACCTTCATAATCATAAAATAATATCTTACCAGCTCCTGCAATTACAACCTCTTTTCGTTCAGGATTAATGGTAAAGCTGTTAATGGTTGAGAACTCACCAGGTCCTTCTCCTACGGCCGAATACTTAGTGATTAATCTGCCATCCATATCAAAGGAGAATAAACTTTTCGAAGTTATATCTGAAACAAAAATTCGCTCATCAACAACCTGTAAGCTCTCGATTTGACCCATTAATACTTCTTCAGAAGTTTCTAGCGGCAAATAGAAAACCGAATCAACTACTTTACTAAAACTAAGGTTAGAAACATCGGTTAAATCGTCAATCTTTATAACGTGCTGACCTTCATTGGCTACCTCGTTAGACTCTTTTGAACTACAGGAGGAAATAATAATGATTAACAGAAAAAGACATGCTGGAATATTCTTGTTGAAAAAATTGGAACACATGAATTCAATATAACTAATTAGGGCATTAATTATACTATTTGAATTGATTAATATGAAAAGAGCCGCTGTTCAGAACGCAGGTTTGGCTATCTCCCAACTTTGAACTTCAAAAACTAGAACTTCTTTTAATAGAGTGTACATTTGCCACACAAGCAAAAAAACTCTCAAGCTATGCTAAAAATTGGCGTTCTAGGAGCCGGACACCTCGGCAAAATTCACATCAAATGCATTAAAGATATCCCACAATACGAACTCGTTGGCTTTTACGATGCTTCGCCCGAAAACGCCAAAAGCGTAGCAGAAGAGCTGGGAATCAAAGCATACGATACCATCGACCAGCTCATCGCAGCGGTTGATGTAGTGGACATTGTTACGCCAACCCTCTCCCACTTCCATTGCGCCAAACAAGCACTTGATGCCGGCAAACATGTGTTCATCGAAAAACCGGTGACCAACACCATTGAAGAAGCGGAAGAACTTATCACTCTTTCTAAATCGAAAGGGTTGAAAATTCAGGTGGGTCATGTAGAACGCTTCAACCCAGCATTTGTGGCTGCACAGCCTTACCTTAAACAACCAATGTTTATCGAAACGCACAGGCTGGCCCAGTTTAACCCTCGCGGTTTAGATGTACCTGTTGTACTCGATTTGATGATCCACGATTTGGATGTGATCTTAAAAGCTGTAGGTTCTAAAGTGAAAAATATATCGGCAAGCGGAGTAAATGTGGTGGCCGATACGCCAGACATTGCCAATGCCCGACTGGAGTTTGAAAATGGCTGCGTGGCCAACCTAACCACCAGCCGCATAGCAGTTAAAAACATGCGTAAATCACGCTTCTTCCAAAAGGACGCTTACATAGCCGTAGATTTTCTGGAGAAGAAATCGGAAATCGTACGCATGCAAGAAGCTACCGGTGAAGAGGGACCATTCTCTATGGTACTCGACCTAGGTGAAGGAAAGGGTAAAAAGGAGATCATTTTCGAAAATCCGAAAGTGGAACCTACCAACGCTATCCGAGAAGAGCTATTTACTTTTCACGAAGCCATAAACAATGACACTGCACCAATTGTAACTATTGAAGATGGCTACGAAGCGTTAAAAGTAGCGCATCAAATTTTGGAAAAAATTGAAGCAAATTTACAGGTGATTGGCTAGGCCGAAAGCTGGCCAAAACTTAAATAAAGACTTATGGACAACAGAAGACTTTTACCCATTATCGTCATTTCAGTAATCGCATTAATTGTGCTTATTGCTTTGTCGTCAAGCATTTTCTTTACCATTCAAGCCAATGAAAGGGCCGTGCTCTTTAAGAAGTTTTCAGGTGGTTTAGATAAAGAAAATGTGATCTCTCCGGGCTTTCATGTAAAAGCACCTTGGAATGACCTCATCACATTTGACGTAGCTGAAACCAAAGCCGAAGAAACCATGGACGTGCTCGATAAAAATGGATTGAGCATTAAAGTGGACGTATCGGTTCGTTTCTACCCTAAGTTCGATAGAATCGGGTTTATATACGAACGCTTCAGACTAGGCTATATTAATACGCTGGTAATTCCTGAAGTGCGCTCAACGGTGCGCCAGGTAATGGGCCGATTCACGGCAGAAGAGATTTATTCTACCAAACGCCCTGAAGTAGAAGCTGCCATTCGCAACGAAACAGCCGCTGTATTAGGCAACGACACCAACAATGTTGAAATGACCGCATTGCTTATTCGTTCTATCAACTTGCCAGATAAAATTAAGCAGGCCATTGAGAACAAATTGCAGCAAGAGCAAGAAGCTTTGGCCTACCAGTTCCGTCTGGACAAAGAAAAGAGTGAAGCCGAGAGAAAGCGCATTGCAGCAGAGGGTGAAGCACAGGCAAATAAAATTGTGAATAGCAGTTTAACACCAAATCTTTTGAAGATGCGCGGCATAGAAGCAACACTAAAATTAGCCGAATCGAACAATGCCAAAATTGTGGTTATAGGCCAAGGAGACGAAGGTTTACCCCTTATATTAGGAAATAATTAAACTCTTTTAGAGAGTTTGGGAACAACCACAATTTTTTAATGTTATTTCATTAAATTCGCCCGAAAGACGAATATCGTATTAACGTAAAAACCAAAAAATAGCCAATGTCAAGTACTGCTGAGATTAAAGTAGACGGAAAGTCAATAGAGCTCCCTGTTATTGAGGGAACTGAGAGTGAGAAGGCCATCGACATCTCAAAATTGAGAGGTCAGAGCGGCATCATCACTATCGATCCGGGATTCAAAAACACAGGTTCTACAAAAAGTGCCATCACATTCTTAGATGGTGAAAAAGGAATTTTGAGATACAGAGGTTACTCAATCGAAGAGCTAGCTGAAAAATCAAGCTTCCTTGAAGTATCTTACCTTTTGATTTACGGAGAGCTTCCTACTACTGAAGAATTACAGCAATTCGAGTCTGACATTACTAACCACACTTTGGTACACGAAGATGTGAAGAAGATTTTGGAAGGTTTCCCTTCTACTGCTCACCCAATGGGCGTGCTTTCTTCTTTGGTTTGTGCACAAACTGCCTTCTACCCTGCTTCTTTAGACCCTAATAGAGCAGCTAACGAAGTAGATTTGAGCATCATCCGTTTGATTGCTAAAATGCCAACTTTCGCAGCTTGGTCTTACAAAAATCAAATCGGTCACCCAGTTAACTACCCAGACAATAACTTGAACTACACTGCAAACTTCTTGAAAATGATGTTTGCTACACCTGCTGAGGAGTACGATGTAGATCCTGTTGTTGCTGCTGCACTAGATAAATTATTGATTCTTCACGCTGACCACGAGCAAAACTGCTCTACCTCTACCGTAAGAGTTGTAGGTTCGTCTCACGCTAGCATGTATGCTTCAATTTCTGCAGGTATCAATGCCTTGTGGGGACCATTGCACGGTGGTGCTAACCAAGCCGTAATCGAGATGTTGGAGAACATTAAGAAAGACGGTGGCGATACCAAGAAATGGATGGCTAAGGCAAAAGACAAGGACGATCCATTCCGTTTGATGGGCTTCGGTCACAGAGTTTACAAAAACTTTGACCCTAGAGCTAAGATCATTAAAAAGGCAGCAGACGATGTATTGGAAAAACTAGGTGTGAATGATCCTGTATTGGACATTGCCAAAGGTTTGGAAGAAGAAGCATTGAAAGATCAGTACTTTGTGGACAGAAAGCTTTACCCTAACGTTGACTTCTACTCAGGCATTATTTACAGAGCACTAGGTATTCCTACCGACATGTTCACTGTAATGTTCGCAATGGGTCGTCTACCTGGTTGGATTGCTCAGTGGAAGGAAATGAGAGAGAACAAAGAGCCTATCGGTAGACCTCGCCAGGTTTACACTGGTGCTAACGAACGTGCTTACGTTGAGTTAGCTAAGAGATAGCCAAATGATATTTTGAAAAGGAAGCTTCCAGAAATGGAAGCTTTTTTTTTATCTTCATTACTTAACTGACCAAAGCTATGAAGTACCGATTATTACTCTGTGCACTGTTTATCTTTAGCAGCATTTCGCTTTCTCACGCACAAACCGACATGGAAACAATAGAGATCATTCAGATCTCGAAGTTCAAAACCGCTTTCAATAAGTGTGGCATTAACCTTTACAACGATCAGCTCTATGAATTACTCAAAGACCACCCTACGGCTGGTAAACCGATGAAAAACGCATTTTTAAATAGCGCCACTGCCGATGTATTCAAAGCGGCAGGAAGCATTCTTATTTTCTGGCCAATTACCCAAGAGTTTGCCGAAAACGTGAATGATCCCGACTGGTATTTAGCTGGAATAGGTGCCGGAGCATATGTGCTTTCTTTTGTTTTTCAGCAGCGATACAAAAACAGGGCGATCAACGCTGTAAACCTCTATAACGACTCGATAACTAAGACAGGTAGCAACCCTGTTGCTCTTAATTTTGAGTTTTATGGCGCAGGCGCAGGTTTAAGGCTTACCTTTTAAGCATCTCTTGCCCCCCCTTGCCAAAAAGGTATTTCGGATAGTTGTCTAATTTCAAAGCTATTAGCCTGTTGATGCATAAATTTAGGTTCAGCCCTTGAAGGACTGTCTTAGCAGCCTTAATAAGGTAATGCCTACTGGTGATGCCTAATAAGCTTAAATCCAACACCAAATACCCAAGAACTTTCTTTACCTAGGTCCTCCCCACCAAAAATGGTAAACTCTTCATTCAACCGGCTAAAACCCTTTTCATACATTACATCGAACAAGAAAGCACCAACATCGAGCCCCACGCCAAAGCGGGCTGAAAGGGTAAAGTCGTTAAAATCAGTCAATAGATCTTCAGGAACATCTACTTGCGCCCCTGGTGTATAGTCCAACACTCCATTTGTATCGAACAAGTATGTAAAAACAGGCCCAGCCCCAAACCTGAGCGCAACATTATCGAAACTGGTTCTGTAGCCCACTAGTAATGGCAACTGAAAAGAGTTGAACCTCAACTCAATTTCTCCATGGTCATAATTAGGGTCATTTTCCAAAGGAGCGGCAATGGTAGTTTGGATGTAAGAATAGGTCAGCTCAGGCTGAAAATAGAAGTGGTTTACCCTCATCTGCAAAAAGCCTCCAACAGCATAACCAAACGTTTTTAAGTCATAACCATCGGGTAAGTCGCTTTGCTTAAACTTACTGTACGAGGTAATATTATACTTAAGCCTAACCCCAACATCAACTTCAGTATCATAAGTCTGTCCGAAAACAGCGGTGGATGAAGCAAAAACCAATAATAACAGCAGAACTCTCTTCATTTTTATATCTTTGCACCGAATATATACATTGACTGGGTTATCGACAATAACCCATATAGAATTACTATTATATAATCTTTACTTTTTCCAATTCAAATGATTGACAATAACAACCCTTGGCACAAAGTGTCCATTGGCGATAATGCCCCGGAAGTGGTGAACGGCATTATTGAAATCCCGAAGAATACAAGAGCTAAATACGAATTAGATAAAGAGTCTGGTTTACTAAAAATGGATAGAGTTATCTATTCAAGCATGTACTACCCTGCCAACTATGGTTTTATTCCACAAACCTACTGTGACGACAATGACCCGCTAGACATCTTGGTTTTATCTCAAATAGAAATTGTGCCAATGTGCTTAGTTGAAGCAAAAGTAATTGGTGTAATGCGTATGCTAGACGGTGGCGAACTTGATGATAAAATTATTGCGGTAGCCAATAACGACATGTCTGTTAACCACCTAAACGATATTGGTGAGCTAGGCCCACACTTTGTTAAAGAACTTAGAAACTTCTTTGAAGACTATAAAAAG
Source organism: Roseivirga pacifica (assembly GCF_900111145.1). GTDB lineage: Bacteria > Bacteroidota > Bacteroidia > Cytophagales > Cyclobacteriaceae > Roseivirga > Roseivirga pacifica. Next base: position 60,746 of record NZ_FOIR01000002.1, on the reverse strand, counting down.
CTTGAAAACAAAACTGTAGAAGTTGAAGATTTTCAGCATGCAGATGTAGCCAAAGAAATTATTCTTAAAGCGAAAGAAGACTATAAAGCTAAGTTCTTATAGTATTTAAGATTAAAATGGAAGGCCTAGATTCAATTGGCCTTCCATAATAATAACCCTACAGAAAGTACCCATTGATGGTGCCTATTCTCAAAAGCTCCCGCATCATCAATAAGTACCGTATCGAAAGTTTTGGATAGCTTGTGCTCATAATAGGCGTTAATTATTAGCTTGTCCAAATCGAGGGCCACTCCAAACCTTAATCCAATTCCAAATTCATTAAAGGCTTCTTCTGCCCCTGTGGCTAAAGCCACTGGCGAGGCATTTGTTCTTTCGGTGTTCAAAGACAGTTCATGTTTTGTAATAAAATCAAAGACTGGCCCGACCAAAACCTTTATGGTCTTATTTTCCTCTTCACCTAAATCAATTCCGTACCCTACAAGCATAGGCACCTGAAAAGAACGCATCTTAAATTTGATTGATACTCCTTCATTACCACTAAACTCTTCAGCATAAATAGTATTACAGGTGGTACCATATGATACCTCAGGCTGAAACAAAAAGTTTGCTGACCTAAGCCGGATAAACGCCCCGAAATGCATTCCTGCCTTATAACCTTCAGACTTAAAATCTTCTAAGCCACTAACAATTTCCATTCTAGAGAGAATGGCCTTGGCTTGTATACCAAAACCAATCTCTTGCTTTTGGATACGGTAAGATTGCGCATATAGCATTTCACTACACAAAAGCGCGAGTAAAAACATCAAAGAACGAATCATGCTGCATAATAGGCAGAACGATTCGTCATAGCAAAAAATAAATTTATTATATTAGATTAATACAATTAAATCTAAACCACACTTAAGCAACAACAATTTCAGACACCCTATTTTATCGCGTTCCGACAAAACTCTACGCAACGCTGAACTTCTTTAACAGCGTTTGAACCTTCAGGTATTTGGTACTCCAATTCAATGGTTGCCGGGAATTTGTATTTCTTATTTTTCATTGTGTTAAGCAACTCAGGAATAGGCGTATCTCCCTCTCCCCAAGCCAAATTACCCTTTCCATTGGCTGGCGTTGTTCTATCCTTGGTGTGCATACTTAAAATTCTACCGTGATGTTTTTCAATCAGGGCCATTAAATCGGTATTGCCAGCAGCTATATAGTGCCCGGCATCTAGGTTAAGGCCATTCATTTTGCTTTGCTTTAGCGCGGTATCCCAAAACGTAAAAGTCTCCTGTTCGTGGCCATGGTAACCAACTGACATACCGTACTTCTGACCTAGTTTACCCAAACGCAGCGTATGTGCATCATTCGATGGATGCTCTAGTGTAACATGAGAAGCCCCCAAAGCCTTGGCAGCCTTCATACCATAAGCTATTTCGGCATCTGTGGCATTTATACCAAAGGCGCTAGGCTTAAAAGCATAGATTTCAACCCCTGCATCATTGTACATTTTTCTTAGCTTCTCGAATGGTTCCAAACCAGCTCTAGTCCGCCATTTCCCCACTTCTTTGGCATAAGCATCGTTTTGAGCACGCAGGTCGGCCAACTTCTTCTTTTCATCAGTCGTCAGCTCTTTACCATCACGCTGCTTCATAAACAAGCCATACATCTCTCGCATGTTAGCCGGATTTTTAGGCATGCCAGCAAAAGATTCTGCCGGCTCTCCCATCAGTTCAATAGCAGACAAACCAGCCTCAGTTACATACTTTAGTGTAGCCTCGGCACTCTGATCTGGCATGGAGCGGAAAGAGTAGGTAATACACCCTACTTTAACCCCATTAATCACTGAGTTAGGCTTATTGAAGGATTTGATAATGGCCGGAGCACCTTGTACCCAAGCCGGAGTAGCGATCAAACCAGCAGCACCGAGCGCAGATTTGATCAAGAATTTTCTTCTGTTTTCCATAGTTGCGTTTCTTGAAAGTTTTAAAATCGGTACAACTAAGTTATTGGAATACATGTGAAACAGAAGTGAATTACCATTAGACCAACAATCTGGATTTAACTGGTCGCATATTCATTTGAATACTCAACCTGTTAAAGGTGCAGCATTGCATTCATCATAAACATGCATGGCTTTAGGACTGCACAGTTTAAATTATTCCTTCACACTTAAATATTGAAAAACATGGGATTATTCTGGGACCTTATTCAACAAAGCCAAATTCAGGATCAAAAAAGCAGAGCAGCATCGCTAGAAGACAGAGTGCGCTTTTTGGAGCATGAGCTGTACAAAACGCGAGAGTTGCTTACTAAAACGTTAAAAGTATTAGAAGAACACACTGGAAAAGACATTGATGGCGATGGCTATGCGGGGTAACCTCAAACTAGTAGCCATGTGATCAGAAAAAGAACAGCACGGTAAATTACAAACACAAAGAAAAAGGAAGCCAAAATGGCTACAATTTTTCCAAAATGTAGCCAAATGCTTTTACTAAAGCGCCTGAGTATCAACCAAAGGTAAACTCCCGAAAAAGCAAACGTTGCAATAGACAGGGTGAGCTCTGAAAACAAATTACTTGAAAGCCACTGAAGAGAACCAGTTGCCCTTCCTACCACGATTATGAGTGAAAAAGGGAGAATAAACATTAAAATATAAGCTGACCAGAATTGCAACGCGAGGTTCAATGCATCGGACAGATACAGCTGTTTCGCAAATAGCAGATATACTACAAAACCGAGCAAAACCACCAACAACACCAGCATTAGCTTGCTTACCTCTAGTGTTTTTGCATCATATACTTGCTTAAACTCGTTGATATCTAACTCTTCCCTTTCTAAGTAATTCTCTACAACTCTAAGCACATAAGCACTATATGGCTGATCATTCATCTGCACATACAGAGAAGTTTTAAATGTTTGGAGCCCCGAGGTAAGAAAGTACAGAAGGTTGGCTATAAAGAACAAATTAATCATGCGAAGATATGGCCTGCGCCTACCTTCAAAATAATCGCTTGCTAACCTAACAGGTCGAGTGATTAAAGCCACCAAAGTCTTGATTACCTTACCATCGAACTGCACAAAATTGCTAAGTGTTTCTTGCAACCAAACCTTAAAAGAACGGTCCGAAGGCATGAGACGCTTTTCTCCACAAACATGGCAATAAGCTCCCCGCAAAGGTTCATTACAGGTTTTACAGTTATGCTCGGTCGTCATTTGGTAAAGGCATATGCTTTCTAAAATAAGCATATTCTGCATTTATTCTCGCATGCATACCTTCTCAATGACCCAAATATTGAAGCAAAAAAATGAGGCTATCTCAAAAACCAACTATTACCATCATGCTCGACCTGCAGGCAGGCAGGCTCGACTGGGAATGAAGTTTAGCTCTTGAGACAGCCTCTTATAATACTATTACTGTCCAAACTTACCCTTTAGCGCAGCAAGCTTAGCAGCCATATCTCCACCATTATCCTGCTGCTTTCTTTTGGGCTTCTGACTGCGTTTTTGCTGAGGTTTGGTCTCACCCTTCATGCTTAGTGAAATACGTTTTCTGGCAACGTCTACCTCGGTTACGGTAACCATTACCTTTTGCTGTACCGATACAATTTCGGCCGGATTACTCACAAATTGATCGGCCAACTGACTTACGTGCACCAAACCATCCTGATGCACCCCCACATCTACAAATGCGCCAAAGTTGGTCACATTCGTCACGATTCCAGGAATCTTCATACCGATTTTGAGATCTTCAATGTGGTTAACGCCTTCAGCAAAACTAAACACTTCGAACTTTTCGCGTGGGTCACGGCCTGGCTTTGCCAATTCCTCCAGAATATCTTTAAGGGTAGGTAAACCAATGGTTTCAGTCACGTACTTCTTCAGGTCAATTTGCTTACGCAGCTTTTCATCTTTAATCAAGTCTGCAATCTGGCAGTTGAGGTCTTTAGCCATTTGTTCCACCAGTGTATAAGCTTCTGGGTGAACCGCGCTGTCATCCAGTGGATTTCCAGCACCTTTAATTCTAAGGAAACCTGCGGCTTGCTCAAATGCCTTATCACCTAAACGCTGCACATTTTTAATAGCCGACCTGTCTTTGAATGGCCCGTTCTCATCGCGATAAGTCACAATGTTTTTGGCTAACTGAGGCCCCAAACCTGCTACATAAGTAAGCAGTTGTTCCGAAGCTGTATTCACCTCTACCCCAACGGAGTTCACGCAACTCATCACAATATCATCAAGCGATTTTTTCAATGCCGGCTGATCTACATCGTGTTGGTATTGCCCTACCCCAATTGATTTAGGATCCAACTTCACCAATTCTGCCAACGGATCCATCAGCCTACGACCAATTGAAACCGCACCACGTACAGTCACATCATGGTTAGGGAATTCGTTTCTCGCAATTTCGGATGCTGAATAAATCGATGCACCACTTTCATTCACCATTACCACCGTAACCGATTTTGGCAAACCGATCTTATTTACAAAGTCTTCCGTTTCTCTACTGGCGGTACCATTACCTATGGCAATCGCCTCAATATCGTGTACTTCTACCATGTGCTTAATGGTAGCAGCGGATTCAGCTATGCGTTTTTGTGGTTCGTTCGGGAAAATGGCCTCATACTGCAACAGTTTTCCTTGCGCATCAAGACAAACCACTTTACAGCCAGTTCTAAAACCTGGATCGATTGCTAATACACGCTTGCTTCCCAGTGGAGCCGCCATTAGCAGTTTATGCAAGTTTTTAGCAAATACATCAATGGCCTCTTCGTCTGCCTTCTTTTTAGAAAGCATGCGCAATTCAGTTTCCATTGAAGGACAAAGCAAACGCTTATACCCGTCTTTAATAGCCAGTTTAACTTGGGCAGAAGTTTCAGAATTGCCTTTTACAAACTGCTTTTCTAACAAGTTGATAGCACCATCTTCATCAGGCACCACATCGAGCATTAAAAACAGCTCAGCCTCTCCTCTTCTCATGGCCAGCAATCGGTGCGAAGGCACATCCTTTACCGACTCCTCCCATTCAAAATAGTCTTTGTATTTCTGTGCGTCTTCCTCTTTGCCGGTATATACCTTCGATTTGATTACGGCATGCTGCAAAAAGTACTTTCTCATGCGTTCGCGCGCCTCGGCATCCTCGTTAATCGTTTCGGCAATAATATCACGGGCACCTTGCAAGGCATCTTCCTCATTTTCAACTTCTTCATTCAAAAACTTGGCAGCTTCAGTCATTACATCAGCATTTCCTTGTTCAAAGATCAGATCGGCCAATGGCTGTAAGCCTTTTTCGCGGGCTTTGGTGGCACGGGTTTTACGCTTTGGTTTATATGGCAAATAGATATCTTCTAGCTTTGAAAGCGTTTCCGCCTCTTCTATCTGCTTTTTAAGTTCATCAGTTAGTTTATCCTGCTCGTCAATCGATTTAAGAATCGCTTCTCTTCGCTTGTCAAGCTCTTTCAATTGCTGCAGCCTATCGCGAATGTCTGCGATTTGAACCTCATCTAAACTACCGGTAACCTCTTTACGGTAACGGGCTATAAATGGTACTGTCCCTCCTTCATCCAACAAATTGGTAGTGGCCTCAACCTGTTTAGGGTTGATATTCAGCTCTGAAGCAATTTTATGTGAGTAATTCGTCATATGTGCAATTTCAAATTAAGGACGACAAAGCTAAGGAAAGATGGAGCAATTGAAATGAATTTATTAGAGAGTTTGGAGAGATTATAATAGTTTAGAAATGCAATAACAGACACAAAATTCATGGACACTTCTGCCCTAAAATGCGAAGCGAATTATTACCCAAGCTTTCTTACAGAAAATCAAGCCAATAGCATTTACCACACCATTGTTAATGACTATTTATTCAACGAAGCTTTTTTAAACACCCAACCTAACCATGCCAAATTACCTGAAACTGACAAGGTGATGTTTATGGATAAATGGCTTTTTGAGGAAAACAGCTTACCAAATGAAGTTTGGGGTAAAACCGCCCCGTGGTTTGAAGCACTTGAAGCATTGAGAAATAAGATTGAAGAACTACTGAAATGGCCATTTCACACAGGCGTGTGCATTTATTACCCCAATGGAAATACAGGAATAGGCTTTCACGCTGACCATCCAGCTTTCGGTAATACCGCAGTTATCGCCTCTATTAGTCTGGGTGCCGAAAGAATTTTTCAACTAAGGGATAATGAAACCGAAGAAGTTTATGAAGAGCGACTTGCGCATGGCAGTCTATTTGTAATGGGCAAAGGCTGCCAAACGGATTACGAACATGCGCTTCCTATGGACAGCTCTTGCCACCAGCCTAGGATCAACATTACTTTTAGAACAAAGGGATACCAAGTTGATCAGCTACATATTTGATTAATTTGCGGCCTTTGAAGCCTGCTTTTTTCCGAAAGCCCAGTAAGAAATAGCCAAAAGTACTAAGGCAATAATTGGCCCTACGCTATCAGAAAGGCTATCGCCTACCGCTTGGTGGGCAATAAAGGCTGAAATAAAATTAATGGTAAACCCTGCATAAGCCCACTCCTTTAGTTTAGGCCAAACCGGTGCCAAAAGCACTATTACTCCAATTACTTTTGCAATACCCAACTCTATTCTGAAATAATCGGGAAAGCCCAAGTGTACAAAACCAGCTGCTACATCTGGATTTGTGAAATAGCTAAAGGCCGAAAAGGCCATCATAAGTGAGATTAAGCCTGTTGCTACCCAATAAATAATATTTACTTTTTTCATGATTTCTGATTTGCTGAATTATTCTACAAACCTATCTATATTTGCTATCCAAAAGTTAGCACTATACCAAAGGTTAGTAGTTACATTTAGGTAAGTATGGAGAATGTAGAACACAATGCAGCGGCATGCCAAGCCAAACTCAGCGACATGGAAGATGCCCTTTATGTAATTGGTGGCAAATGGAAACTGAGGATAATAATCGCGCTAAAAGAAGGCCCTATGCGTTTCAATCAGCTGCAACGCACGGTTAGTGGTATTTCGGCCAAGGTGCTATCTAATGAGCTGAAAGACCTAGAAGAAAACGGCTTTGTGGTACGAAAAGTCTATACCGACACACCCGTGGTTATTGAATACGAACCCACTCCTTACTGCGACAGCCTGCAAGAAGTACTCATATCTTTACAGCGCTGGGGACGACAACACAGAGAAAAGCTTCAAGCAGAGTTTTAAGGTCAATCGGTTTTTATCAATAAATTCACCCTATGATTAGACCGTACCTACTTGCTGAAACCAATTGGAAACATCTAAAAGACGCTAACATTGAGTTGGCCATTTTACCTTGGGGTGCCACAGAAGCACACAACTACCACCTACCCTATGGCACCGATGTTTATGAAGCGGATTATGTAGCTGCAGAGTCGGCACGGAAAGCCTACGAACAAAACGCAAACATCATGGTGCTACCCACTGTGCCTTTTGGCGTAAATACAGGGCAAAGCGACATCTATTTAGACATTAACCTGAATCCTTCTACCCAACTTGCCATACTGGCCGACATTATTGAGGTACTAAACAGGCAAGGCATAAAAAAGCTAATGGTACTCAATACGCATGGCGGTAACGATTTTAAAACCCTGCTTCGTGAACTGGGTCTGAAATTCCCCGAAATGTTTCTCTGCACCGTCAACTGGTTTCAGACACTCGACAAGACCAAGTATTTTGAGCATATGGGTGACCATGCCGATGAAATGGAAACCAGCGTGATGCTAAAACTCCAACCAGACTTGGTGCTTGAAAAGACACATTGGGGCGAAGGTAAAGAGAAAAAGCATCGCATAGCCGAAGTACAGGAACCTTGGCTTTGGGTAGAACGCAAATGGTCGAAAGTTACGGAAGACACTGGCATTGGCAACCCTGCTTTAAGTACTGCCGAAAAAGGTGAAACATTCCTGAAAGACTCAACAGATAAGATTGCTCAGGCGATGATCAAGATCTGCGAGATGAATATTTCCGATATGTATGAATCTTAAACACACTTGTGGTGTTTCAATCCTAAACCAAAAACTCAAATGGCCAAATTCTACGATTCACTCGACCAAAAACTCACCGAATTTATAGGCGAACAAAAAATATACTTTACCGGAACAGCCGCGAAAGACGGCCGTGTAAATGTTTCTCCAAAAGGCATGGACTCCTTTCGCGTACTAAACGACAAGCAAGTGGCTTGGCTGAACCTTACAGGTAGTGGCAATGAAACTGCAGCCCACCTTAAAGAAGTGAACCGCATTACTGTGATGTTTTGCGCTTTCGAAGGCAAACCACTTATTCTAAGGCTTTATGGTACTGCACAAACCATTCATAGACAAGATGCCGACTGGGACAAATACTACAACCTCTTCCCTGCCGATGAAGGTGCCCGGAATATTTTTGTAATGGACATTGATTCGGTGCAAACAAGCTGCGGCTTTGGCGTGCCACTAATGGACTACCAGGAAGACCGTACTATTTTACCCGACTGGACGGCCAAAATTGGCGCAGATGGCGTAAAGGAATACTGGGAGAAGAAGAATGTAACCAGCATTGATGGTTTACCAACCGGAATATTCGACCAATAAATGCCCTGAAAAACCACCAAACCCTAATCAATACTTTCACTATTCACACATCATGTTTAAAATTATTCGCGCTGCGCTAGTTTTCTTATTGTTATTAAGCTTTTCGAAAACACATGCGCAGCAAAACAAAAAACTGTCCTACACACAAAAAGGGCTATTTTACTTCTATTGGGGTTATAATTGGTCGGCATATACAGACTCTGACATTCACTTTGAAGGCAACGATCACAACTTTACCCTATACAATGTTCAGGCAAAAGACAGGCCCAGTAAGTTCAAATTCGATACTTATTTCAACCCGCTAAACTTTTCGGCTCCGCAGTTCAATGCACGGTTTGGCTATTTTATAAAAGACAACTGGGAAATTTCTGTAGGCATGGACCACATGAAATACGTGGCGCAACAATACCAAACCGTAAACATAAACGGCTATTTCGAACGGGATGGAGACACCAACACATTTAGTGACGCGGATCAAATAGACCTTACCTACAGCTTTCTACAGTACGAGCACACAGACGGACTCAACTACATAAACGTTGGGCTACGCAGGTTTTTCAACATTATAAACAAAGACAAAATAGACCTTAACCTGATTGCTGGGGCTGAAACTGGAATAATCCTTCCCCGCTCGGATGTCACTTTGCTCAAAAAAGAGCGTTCCGACCGCTACCATCTTTCAGGCTATGGCATTAACCTTACTGGCGCTGTAAACATTACGTTTTTCGATAAGTACTTTCTACAAACAGAACTAAAAGGCGGCTATGTAAACATGCCTAAGGTTTTAACCTCTTACGAAGGGGATACAGCAAGCCAAAACTTCTTTTTTGCCCAAAGCAACGTTTTGTTCGGTGGCTACTTTCCGCTGTTTACGAGAAAATAGAGATTTCGCCCCATAAAAAAGCAAAGTCGTAGCCCTCTTCACGCTACGACTTATAATTCTTGGATACACCATAAATGGCGCTAAAACCCAGTCTCCAAGAAATTGAAATGTTTTACTTGGTTTGTTCTACCATGCGCTTGCGGTCTTTCGATGACAAACTCAGTGCGTCTGTCGACCAGTTTATGCGTCTTAAAAGTGTTGGTAGAACGCCCAATGCAATTAGAATTACCCCGCTAAGTGCAATGGTTGAAACATTAGCGAATGTATGACCACTCGCCAAAACACCAAGAATAAGCAAAGTGCTTATAGGCAATGAGCAGGCCAGCACCAGCACACCATATTCAATATCGAAGGTGAATTGCTTATTCTTTTGCTCTACTTCTTTAGCATCGAAGGCCGCCATATGAGCAAACGGCCAAAAACTGCATGAGCTAAGCGGAAAAACCACCGCTAACAAAATCACTGCGGGATTCGTTAAGCCAAAAAGCGTTACTATCAAGGCAGAAAAGAGCATTGAAATCCCGGCTCTACTCAACAGCACACAAAATACTTTGCCCAATGCCTCGCGGTCAATTTTTACCGCCAAGCCAATAAACAACAGCACCATTGGTGTCATCATAAGGCTAAAACGGCTAAACGTATCACCTATAAAAGATGGCAAACTTTCAAAGTTTAAGCCTAATGCAAGCAAAACCAATGCAAGCATAATTACCATATTAATAGGTTCTTGAATTAGCGAAAGCAACAAACTCTTGATCTTTCCTTTCGAACCATTTGCCTCGCCTTTATTCCTTCGCAAAAACAAGTTCATGGCCACCACATATAGAAAAATAAGCACAAAGAACTTATTGCCAACATCGGCCAATGCAGCATTAGCAAGCGCATCTTCACCCAAGTATTCTAATATAAATGGAAAGCAAGAAAGCCCTGGTGCCAAAGAAGGCAGCAGCAAAGCCAAGGTTCTACCTTGAGCCGATTCGGCAGCAATACCAAAAAGCTTAAGCAGCAAAGGAGTAATTGCAAAAAGGGCAAAGTTGAAAACCAAAGCCATAGCCGGGTATATCAACATGGAGGCCTCTATTTGCACCCCCATTAATGCCACAAAAATGGTAGAAGGCAGGGCAATGGTAAGAATCATGTTCTTAATACCATTGACCTGATCCTTATTTGCGAATTTCTTACGAATAAGAAATCCTACCAGAATAAATAATATGAAAGTAAGTGTTTTCTGTAAAGCTGGATCCATGTTATATCCGCGCGTCCGTGTTTATATGTGATTACCCGATTACCTTCCCTAATGCATCCGTAAACAGTTGCATTTCCTTCATTGTACCCATACTTACGCGGCACCAGGTCTTGTCGTAAATCTCGAATGAGCGCACACCAATTCCGTGCGCCATCATTTTATTTAAGAATTCGCGGCCTTCGTATTCTGTTTGTGGAAAAATCATAAAGCTGGTATGTGAAGGAACCGGATCAAAGCCCATTTCCTTCAGTCTACCAAATGTATAATCACGCGCCTCTTTGTTTTTCAGGCGAGATGCATCCTGAAATCCTGTATCTTTCATGCTGGCAATGGCCGCATAAATAGAGGTGTTGGAAATCCCCATTCCACCTCTTGTAATTTTCTGAACAGCCTCCAAAGTTTCTGGCAATGCCGCCACATAACCAACGCGCAAACCAGCCATGCCATGAATTTTGGAGAAAGTACGCGCCACTATCACGTTTTTACCTTCATTCAAAAGCGAAACCATGCTCTTACCATCTTCGCCTTCTACAAACTCTAAATAGGCCTCATCTACAAACACAGGCACTTTTTCCGATACTCTGGAGCAGAAATCCTTAAGTTTTTCATAACTCGTAATGGTCCCAGTTGGGTTGTTTGGATTACAGATGTATACCATTTTGGTATCAGGAGTAATCGCCTTTTCCATGGCATCTAAATCGTGCGACCAATCTTTGTTAAGTGTTACGCCCTTCCATTCTGCCCCAACCGATTTGGCTACATTCATTAACGACATGTACGAAGGGTCGGCAGAAAGCACGGTTCCGCCATTCATAAAGTATACTAAAGCAAATTTCTCTAACAAGTCCGAAGAACCCGGCCCCATCATAATGTGCTCTTTGGAAACTCCCTCCTTCTCAGCAATCATATCGACCAACTGCGAAAGGTGCCCCCAACCATAGCGGTTACCCGCATCGGCAGCATCCTTCAATGCTTTAATACTTTTAGGCGAAGGCCCATACGGATTCTCATTGGCATTCAACTTGGCCACAAGCTTTGCAGCAACCGTAGCGGTATGCTCTTTAAACAAAGGTGTATAAACTACTTTACCCTCCGGATTGAGTGGTAATGGTGCGGACGGTGTTTCGCCCCAGCCAAGTGTAGGTAATAAAGCTGTTCCCCCTAAGGTAAGGAGCCCCTGCTTTAACATTGATCTACGGTTGAGTGATTGTGACATTTTATTTTGGTTTTAGTTGAAATCAGTACTTTACATCCACAAGATAAAAACTAACAACTAGTTTCAATACATTTTTCGTTCTTGTTATTGATTTAGGTATAAATTTTTATCTGAAATCGAATGCAATACAAAATAATGGTTTTTATAGATTAATTTCAAACCCACCAAACACAAATATTACATAAACAGAAAACACGAACTGAAGAAAGAGCAAAACCTAGCTTAACTTAAATCACACTAGAATTTGTAATTTAGAATCCACGGTAGAAAACCCTGTGATGATATACCTAAGCAGCCTGGTAATTACTCTAATAACCTTCTTCGCTCCCCCGCAAAGCGAGCGAGAGCGCGTGTTTATTGATAATTCCAACGTTGAGTTCCTGTTGGCCTTCAACGACATCCCTGTGATGGTCGACAGCACCAACAACATGACTTTTGAACAAGTGCTGTTTTCTCAAAAGCAGTTCAGCGTTACTCCGGGCTTTAAACCAAAAGACTATTGCACCAGCTGTACTTACTGGGTTAAAATTCCGCTATTAGTAGCCAATGAGCTTAATCATGAGTGGATGGTAGAGTTTTACGATCAGACGATTGACGAAATTACCGCCTACTTCCCCAACGAAGACAACACCTACTACACCGACAAAGTGGGCGATTTCCAACCCTTCAACGAAAAACCCTTTCTACACAAAAACTTTCAATGGATAGTAGACACCAATATAAAAGGACAACAGAACCTGTACTTTAGGGTTCGCTCGCACTCTTACGCAGATGTGCGTATTTCTATAAGAACCGTAAACGAATTTGTCGGCTACGCCCTAAACGAGTACTTCCTCTATGGCATTTTCTATGGCATGATCTTCATTGTAGGGGTTTACAATCTGCTGATCTATTTCGCTATTCGAGAAATTAAGTACATCTATTACTGCCTATATATAATAAGTGTAGGTGTGTACGCCATGTGTGTTGATGGTATCGCCTATCAATACCTTTGGCCATCGTGGCCTCAGTGGAATCAGATTGCTTACGGAGCGGCATTATTCTCCCTCATCTTTTGGTCACTGCTCTTTTCGCGAAGATTTTTAAACCTAAGCGTGCGCTCCCCTAGGCTCTATTGGGCTATTAACTGGGCCATAATTCTCAGGACAGCACTCTTTATTTATGCACTCATCTTCAACCACAGGTTGTTCGAGTATCGTAACATTGAGATTATTCCGCTATCTCTCATATTCTATTGTAGTATTAGGGTATGGAGCAAAGGCTACAAACCCGCACGCTTCTTCGTAGTGGCATATGGAATTTTATTCTTAGGCTTTTTAACCAAAGCACTCATTTTCCTTTCAGTTATTCCATTGGTAACCATAAGCTACTACAGCTTGCACATTAGCTTTTTGCTCGAAATGGTATTCCTAACTTTTGCACTAAGCGATAGGGTTAGAATTTTAAAAGACAATCGAGACCGCGCTCAAAACCGGATCATTAGGCAACAGCAGGAAAATGCCGAGCTTAAAGACAAGGTAAACAAGGAGCTAGAAGAGAAAATTAAGGAACGCACCCAACAGTTGGAAGAAAAGAACCTGTTGCTGGCCGACACTAATCAAAAACTTGAAGAGCAAACCAAAGAGATCAACGCGTTAAACTCTAAGCTAGACCTTGACAACTGGAAGCTTAAAAACAACATTCAGGAAATTCTTCAAGACAGGCTAATCAATAAGAACCTAACGCTCGAGCAGTTTCAAAAGATCTTCCCTGACGAGCCAACCTGCTACCGCTTTCTAGAGAAACTAAAGTGGGGAACCAACTACCACTGCATTAAGTGTGGCAACGACAAGTACCACGAAGGCAAGACTAAATTTATGCGTAGGTGTACCAAGTGCGGCTACAACGAGTCGGTGACCAGCAACACCATCTTTCACCGTATAAAGTTCCCTATAGAAAAGGCCTTCTTTATTCTTTACATAACTAACAACAAACGCAAGGAGTACACGCTCGATCAGCTCTCCGAAATGCTAGACTTAAGAAGAAATACCGTCTGGAATTTTAAGAAGAAAATTGAGAAGGTATATGACAGTGAAAACGGCAAAAGTTCAACTGCCTTAATTCACAATTTCTTCAACACCCACCTTGGCGATAATTAATCGTTAAAATCGGCAAATTTCTATTATTGATATTAAAGCGCAACTTGCAATCGTTTCCCTACCTCTATTTGCTCTAATCGGCATTTTTTAATGATACTTAAGCGAAATAATCGTTGAATTTTTCTTCTAAAATTCACATAAAAACAGCCGCTTTTTTTAACATGAATTTGCAAGTAGAAGCGTCTTTTAACTACAATAGCATCATTAAATGCAAACGATTTAATCAACTTTTTCCAATTGAAAACCAAACATGAACTAAGTATGAAAAGAACACTAAGCTCGTACTTAAGAGTACTGCTCGTTCTGCTGTTTTGCTTTGTGGCATTCGGTGCCATGGCGCAAAACAGATCAGTTACGGGTACCATCGTCTCTTCGGAGGATGGCCTACCTCTACCTGGGGTAAGTATTAGAGAGAAAGGTACTACCAATGGTACCACTACTGGAGCTAATGGAGAGTATAGACTAACTGTAGCCAGCGCTGAATCAGTTATAGTTTACACTTTTGTTGGCTTTGTTACGCAAGAAGTAACTGTAGGTAACCAAAGCACCATTAACCTAACACTAATGACCGATGTTAGTGAGCTAGGCGAAGTGGTTGTAATTGGTTATGGTACGCAAGAACAAAAGGACCTTACATCGTCTATTGCTACGGTAAATGCAGACGAACTCACTAAAACACCGGCCGCTCAGCCTATGCAAGCACTTCAGGGTAAAGTACCTGGAGTACAAATTGTAAGTGCAGGTGCTCCGGGTGCCTCTCCTACTGTACGTGTACGTGGTGTAGGTTCTTTAGAGAGTAATTCGGCTCCACTTTATGTGGTTGACGGTATGTTCTTCGACAACATCGATTTCCTTAACTCATCGGACATTGAAACTGTTTCGGTACTAAAAGATGCCTCTGCATCAGCCATTTATGGTGTAAGAGCTTCTAACGGTGTAATCCTTATCACCACTAAATCAGGGGATTACAACCAAGCACCACAAATTGTTTACGATGGTTATTACGGAACGCAAGTTGCGCAAAACGTAATGAAGATGGCCAACACCGAGCAGTTCGTGAATTACGCGCTTGCTACTGGTTCTGCTGCCGATGCATCGTTTATCGACAATGCTTTTCAGCGTTATGGTCGTAGCCACATCAACCCAAATGTACCGGATGTAAATACTGACTGGTACAACGAGGTGCTTCAAACAGCCCCTATTCAAAACCACTCAATTTCGGTAAACGGTGGTAACGATGCTACCAGGTACGCTGTAGGGCTTAACTACTTTGACCAACAAGGTCTTTTAAAGGGTACCAGAAACGACTATGAGAGAATCAACTTAAGAACTAAGTTGGATTTTGACGTTTCTGAGAAACTTACAATGGGTGTAAACCTAAACCTGAGCAATAGCAACCAATACGTTGCTGAAAACTCAGTTTGGTTCAAATCGTACTTTGCGGTGCCAATTATCCCAGTGTATGATGACCAGAATACTGCCGCTACACCAAACCAGTATTCAAATGCACAGCAACTTGGTTATAGAGGTTCTCAAAACCCTTTCTACGACCTTGAATACAATGACAACAGAAACCAAGCAACTAAGATTTTAGCGAACGTTTACCTTGAGTACGACCTAATCCCCCAGATGCTATCATTCAAAACAGCGTACAACTACAGCTACTCTAACGTAGTATCGAGAAACGTTGATTTTGCTTACCATGACGGTGTTACCAATGTACTTTCTGCTTTGAGAAGAAGCAGCGGTAACAACAACAACCAAATCTGGGATAACTACCTAACATTCAACAAAGACTTCGACCTACACCACTTAACTGCTGTAGCGGGTTACTCTTTCAGAAGCGAAACTTCGGAAGGTGTGTTTGTAAGAGGTACGGAGCTTGAGCCAGACCCAACTAAAGGCCAAGATGAACTATGGTACTTAAACGGATCTCAAATTGACATTGGAGGTTCTGGCGACTATGGTAGTGCATTCTACGGCTCTTCATACTTTGGCCGTTTGGCTTATAACTACGATGACAGATACCTACTTTATGGTACTTTCAGAAGAGATGGAACCAACAGATTCCAGCAAAAGTGGGGTAACTTCTTTACCGTTGGTGCCGGTTGGGTACTTTCTGAAGAAGAATTCTTTAACGTTAGCAATGTAGACTTATTGAAATTCCGTGGTGGATGGGGACAATTGGGTAACTCAGGTGTATCTGCAGCTGTAGGTGCTCCTACTATCGACCCTAGATTTGTTGCAATTGACGACACCAGAACTCCTGGAAACGTGCTTATCCCAACTTTCGATATTGTGGACAGATGGGAAACCACAGAAGAATTGAACATTGGTCTTTCATCATTAATGTTCAACGAGCGTCTTTCTATCGAGGCAGATTACTTTGTTAGAGACACCAAGAATGCCGCTGTAACTATCATCCTTCCCCTTATTCGTTCTAACGTAAGAAGAAGTGCCGGTGAGATTAGAAACTCAGGTTTCGAGTTTGCAGCCAACTGGTCAGACTTTATTAATAACGAGTTGAGCTACCGAATTGGTGGTAACTTCGCAACCCTAAACAACGAGGTATTGAGCCTTGGAGGACCGCAGTACCTTAATGCAGGTTCCGCAGAATTCCGTCAGCGCTCTATCATTGGCAGCCCTATTCAGGCATTCTACGGTTACGAAACAGACGGTATTTTCCAAAGCCAAGATGACATTGACAACAGTGGTTATACCAATGAGTTCATCAACAACTCTGGTATTGAGCCAGGTGATTTCCGCTACAAAGACCAAAACGGTGATGGCGTAATTGACGACAACGACCGCGTGGTACTAGGTTCTTACCTACCAGACCTTACTTATGGTTTCAACATTGGTTTAAGCTGGAAAAACTTCGATTTCTCTGCAGATTTCCAAGGCCAAGTTGGTCACAGCATTCTTAACAGAAAAAGAGGTGAGATCATCTTTACGCAAGACACCAACATTGATGCAGACCTTGCTACCAACCTTTGGACAGGCGAAGGAACATCTAACAAGTACCCTTCTGCTGCTGGCTTAAGAAAAGGCTGGAACCAAAGCATGAGTGACTACTTTGTTGAAGATGGATCATACTTCAGAATTCAGAACGTACGTCTTTCATATACATTAAATGAAGGTCAGTTATTCACTGACATGCCAGAGACACGTTTCACATTTACAGCCGAACGTCCACTTACGGTGTTCGACTACAATGGATTTAACCCGGAAGTGGCCAACGGTATCGACCGTCAGACCTACCCTATTCCGGCTATTTACACATTGGGTATAAACCTTAAGTTTTAATAAGTGAAAGAATTGACAATGAAACCAAATAAGATATTCAAAAGCGCTGTGGCCCTTACTATGGCGTTCTTAATCACGGTCTCTTGCGATGGAAAGCTCGATGAGCCATTGGAAAATCAAATTCTGGTAGAAGACACTGACTATACGCAAACGCAAAACATGTCGCAATTGCTTACAGGTGCCTACCAGCTACTGTACAACTTGCAGTGGGAAACATTCCCACTCCTATCTGTTCGCGGAGACGATGTAAACGCAGCGGGTGATCAGGTACCTTTGATTGAAACAGACGAGTTTCGATACGACAGATCATTCTGGATGTACAACTCTACTTGGTTGAACTTTTATGATGACATCATCAAATTCCACGCGGCAATGGAAGAGATTGAGCGCTACAAAGAGTTTGCTGCAAACCCTGCCGAAGCTGACCAATACATTGCTGAAATTAAAGTAATGAGAGCTTGGGAATTGCTTCAGTTAACGCGTTTGTGGGGCGATATACTGATCCCTACAAGTTCTCAAACAGATGCATTGTACAACACAGACCTTTCTACAAGAGAAGAAGTGTTAACGCATATTTCAACACAAATTGATGAGGCTTTGCCTTTGTTGCCAAACGTAAGACCAAACCAAAGAACGGATGTTCCTGGTGGAATTACACGCCACACAGCACTTGCTGTAAAGGCTATGGCTAAAATTGAAATGGGCGATTACCAAGGTGCTGCAGATGCAACAGGCGAAATCATTAGCTCAAACGCATTCACCCTTTACAGCGACTACTACGAGCTATTTAAAATACCTGGTAAATTGGCTGATGAAAATCTACTTGAGCTTCAGTATTCTGACTTTGGGCAAAGCTCTGGTGAGAACATTAACTACCTAAATGCATTCTTTGGTCCTAACAACTGGACACCAGCTGTAGCTGGCTCTAGCCCGGGTTGGGGATTCTGGGAACCAAGCATGAAGTACATCAAATTTATGCTTGATAGAGGTGAAGAAGACAGGTTGGTAACTTCTGTATTATTCACCAAAGAAGGTATTGAAATGATTGAAGCAGAGCCTGGTTACGACAACTTGCCTGCCTACATCTCTAATACCACCAGAGATGGCGATATTATTGGTAGAACTGACGACCAACCAAACCCAAGAGCTAAGTTCTCAAGCGGTAAGCACTACTTACCTTCCAACCAGTTAATTCCTGGAAGAACTAGCTACGGTTCGAACAAAAACTTCATTGTAATCCGTTACTCAGAGGTTTTACTAATGCATGCCGAAGCTTTGGTAAATGGCGCAACTAGCTCTGCAATGAGTGCCGATGCAGCCATTAACGAAGTACGAAGCAGAGCCGGTTTGGGCAACATTAGCGGTGCTACGCTTGACACCGTACTAGACGAAAAGTTTGCAGAATTCGGTATGGAATGGGGCATCAGATTCTACGATTTGGTTCGCTACGACAGAACTGCCGAGCTTAACTATGGCGGAAGAACTTATGGCAGCGATGACCGCTTCTTGCCTTATCCGCTAGAGCAAATTGATATTCTTCCTCAACTAGATGTAAACTAAGAGATCATGAAAGCATTAAAATTATATTTAATAGCTGCCCTTGTTTTGGCCTTTGCAGGCTGTAAGGATGGTTATATAGATGAGCTTACGGCTGTAGATCCGGGACCGGATGAGTCTGCACCGCAGGTTACAATCAACTTCCCGCTATCGGGTACAGAAATTCAGGTGTATGAAACAGTTACGCCTGTAACGTTCAAATTCGAGGTTACAGATGACATTGAAGTGCAATCGATAAGCCTTAACCTCGATGGGTCAGAATTGGCCAGCTTCAGCGAATTCAAAGATTTCCGCAGAGTAATCGAGGAATTCACCTATGAAACCCTAGCGGATGGCGACCATACGGTTACTGTTTCGGCTACCGATACAGATGGAAAAACCACCACAAAAAGTGTTGACTTCTCTAAGGTTCCGCCTTACGTGAAGAAATACGATGGTGAGATTTTCTACATGCCATTCGATGGAGACAACATTGAATTAGTAAGCGTTACCTACCCTACCGTTGTGGGAGCCCCTAGCTTTGCAGGAGAAGGAAAAGTAGGAGGTAATGCTTACGCTGGAGCAAACGATGCTTACCTGACATTCCCTACTGAAGGTTTGTTGGAAGATGAGTTTAGTGCCGTATTCTGGATGAAAGTGAATGCTGACCCAGACAGAGCGGGTATTCTAACCATTGGACCACCAGATGAAGCTAACCCAGATGCGCAAAACAACAGAACAAGCGGCTTCCGTTTCTTCCGTGAAAACGCTGGCGGTAAGCAACGCTTTAAGCTAAACGTAGGTACTGGTGGTAGCGATAGCTGGTTCGATGGTGGCGCTGCTGCAGACGTAACTCCAGGAACTGACGAGTGGGTTCACTTTGGTATCACCATTTCTCAGTCACAAGCTACTGTTTACATCAATGGCCAAGTGGTAAGCACAGGCGCTTTTGCCGGTGTTGATTGGACAAATACAGACATCATATCGATCATGTCTGGTGCGCCTCGTTTCGCTGGTTGGAATCACCTTTCGGACCAAAGCTACATGGACGAACTGCGTATGTTCAACAAGTCACTTTCTCAATCCGAAATTCAAGGCATTATTGCTGACGAAGGTGGAACAGTTTACAATGGTGAGTTTGGCGAAGTATTCTACATGCCATTTGAAGGCGACTACACTGACCAGGCTTCACTAGTTGCTGCTACTGAAGTAGGATCTGTGGGCTTTGCTGGTGAAGGACTAAGAGGTAACGAGGCATTTTTAGGTGCTACGGACTCTTACTTAACCTTCCCTTCTTCAAGTCTTCAAACACAAGAGTTTAGTGCATCTATGTGGTACAAAGTAAATGCTGCGCCAGACAGGGCTGGTATTTTAGTAATCGGCCCACCAGATGCAGACAATCCTACTGCTCAAAATGTAAGAACAAGCGGTTTCCGTTTCTTCAGAGAAGCTGCAGGAACTATGCAACGCTTTAAGCTAAACGTAGGTACAGGTGCTGGCGAAAGCTGGTTCGATGGTGGCGCTGCTGCCGATGTAGACCCTACTACTGGCGACTGGATTCACCTTGCATTTACTATCTCTGGCACAGAGGCTAAAGTATATATAGATGGCCAAGTGGTGTCATCTGGCACATTCGATGGTATCGATTGGGCTAACTGCGACATTATGTCTATCGGTTCTGGTGCACCTAGGTTCACTGGCTGGGGACATAATTCTGACCTCAGTTTCATTGACGAACTGCGCGTTTTCGACAAGGTATTAACCGATGCCGAAGTACAGGCAATTGCTGCCGCGCAATAACAACTAAATTAATACTAGTACACTCTCATATTGGGGGTTTCGGCTCCGGCTGAAATCCCCAATTATATTACCAAGTAACAAAACCATGCGAAACGCATTCCTTCTACTACTAGCTACCCTTCTATTAAGCTGCAAAAGTGACGACCCTTCTGGTGGTACTTTTGAGTTGCAAAGTGCATTTGCAGGCAGCATCGGTCTAAGCCTTGATGATGTTACAAGCAACGTTCCTGTCGACCGCACCTTAAGCCTTCGGTTTTCTACTGCCATTGATGCCTCAACAACAAGCAATGGCGTAAAACTCACAAGCAATCAGCAACCCATAAACACTACCACTACCCTATCTTCCGATGGTAAATCGGTTTACGTTTCAACCAACGGACCTTTACAAGAAAATAGCACATACACATTAGAAATAACCAGCGAACTTAAAAGCGCCTCGGGTGCAGCTGCTACCCCAGTGAGCCTTAGCTTTTCTACCGCGGCTGGGCCATTAGAATTGCTTGCCGTAAGCTTAAACAGTGAAACTATTGGCAATAACCCACGCACCCAAAACATTGATCCGGACCTTACCATTACTTTCGAGTTCAACAATGCCATTAATGTGCAGTCGTTCGAATCGGCCGTGGCGCTTTCAGGCAAATCTGTAACGGTTCAGGCTTCAAACAACGACAAAACCATTACGGTAACCCCAACGAGTACTTTAGACTTTATTAAGAAATATAAGCTGAGCCTTAGCAATCGCCTAGTTAGTGCAGAAGGCCAAGCCTTTGGTGGTTATGAACTAGAGTTCTACACCAAATTAGACCCTACATTTAAATTCCCTGAAATTTCTGACGATGCCCTGCTCACTAAAGTTCAGGAGCAAACATTTAAATACTTTTGGGATTTTGCCCACCCTACGAGCGGTTTGGCAAGAGAAAGAAACAGCTCAGGCAACACCGTAACCATTGGCGGCTCTGGCTTTGGCGTAATGACCATTCTTGTGGGTATTGAAAGAGGTTTTATCACGCGCCAACAAGGTGTTGACAGACTAGAAACCATTGTAACCTTTCTTAAAAACGCAGATAGATTCCATGGCGTTTGGCCACACTGGATGAACGGAAACACTGGAGAAACCATTCCTTTTGGTTCTGACGATGATGGGGCAGACCTGGTTGAAACAGCCTTTATGGTGCAAGGTCTGTTAACCGTAAGGGAATACCTAAACAGCGGCAATGCACAGGAAAAAGCCATTATTGATAACATTACCCAACTTTGGGAAGAAGTTGAATGGGACTGGTTTACGCAAGGAGAAAACGTGCTTTACTGGCACTGGTCACCAAATGTTGGCTTCCAAAAGAACCTAAAAATTCAAGGGTGGAATGAATCGCTAATTATTTATGTATTGGCGGCCGCCTCTCCTACTCACCCAATTTCTGCCGATGTTTACAACCAAGGTTGGGCGCGCAATGGTGCCATGGCCAACGGTAGCGAATATTATAACATTGAACTTCCGCTTGGTTATGAATTTGGAGGACCACTGTTCTTCAGCCACTATTCATTCCTTGGTTTAGACCCAAGAAACTTAGCAGACCAGTACGCCAATTATTGGGAGCAAAACAAAGCCCACACCCTTGTTAATCGCGCATACTCAGTAGCCAACCCGAAAAACTATGTGGGCTATAGCGAAGGCGCTTGGGGACTTACCGCCAGCGATAATCACGAAGGCTACTCAGCCCAGTCGCCAACAAACGATTTAGGTGTAATCACGCCAACAGCAGCACTTTCATCTTTCCCATACACCCCAGATGAATCAATGACAGCGCTCAAGCATTTCTACTACATAATGGGCGATATGCTTTGGGGCGACTATGGCTTTTACGATGCCTTCAACCTAACCGAAAGTTGGGTAGCCAGCTCTTACCTGGCAATTGATCAAGGACCTATTGTGATCATGATTGAAAACCACAGAACAGCATTGCTGTGGGACCTTTTCATGAGCAACAACGAAATCACCGATGGACTAGATAAACTTGGATTTACCAGCTATTAACCAAAAAGAATTAACCCTAAGAAAATGAACAAAAAGACTGTTTTACAAAGCTTACTGGCGCTTGCATTCTGTTTAGCCATTAATGCATGCAGCCAGTCGAAAGGCGCAAACGAGCAGACCGGTGCAGACAGCCAAAGCGAAGAAGACTCTCTATTGAACCTTGTGCAATATCAAACCTTCCAGTATTTCTGGGATGGTGCCGAACCAAACAGCGGTTTGGCCAGAGAGCGTTTTCACACAGATAATATTTACCCAAGCCATGACAAGGACATCATTACTTCCGGTGGTTCAGGCTTTGGCTTAATGGCCATTATTGTAGGAATGGAACGTGGTTTCATTACGCATGAAGAAGGAATTGAACGATTCGAAAAGATTGTTGATTTCTTAGAAACTGCAGATACTTTTCACGGTGTCTTCCCACACTGGTGGGACGGCCACACAGGAAAAGCCAAGGCTTTTAGCCAAAAAGATGATGGTGGCGACTTGGTTGAAACCTCGTTTATGGCAGCCGGGTTGTTAACTGTTCGCCAGTATTTGGACAAGAACAATGAACGCGAAGCAAAACTTGCCGAGCGCATTAATACCATTTGGAAAAACATTGACTTTAACTGGTACACAAAAGGCGAAAATGTGCTTTACTGGCACTGGTCGCCTAACTATGGCTGGGAAATGAACTTTGATGTGCGCGGTTATAACGAATGTTTGATCATGTACGTATTGGCTGCGGCCTCTCCTACTCACCCGGTTAAGCCTGAGGTGTACCACGAAGGTTGGGCCATGAATGGTGAAATTGCAAATGACACCATTTACTATGGACTTGAAACTGAGCTGAACCACTACGAAACAAACGATTCGCCTGTAGGGCCGCTTTTCTGGGCGCATTATTCATACTTAGGACTTAACCCTAAAGGCCTAAAAGACAAATACG
This sequence comes from Roseivirga pacifica, assembly GCF_900111145.1. Lineage (GTDB taxonomy): Bacteria > Bacteroidota > Bacteroidia > Cytophagales > Cyclobacteriaceae > Roseivirga > Roseivirga pacifica. The sequence goes on along the minus strand of NZ_FOIR01000002.1, from coordinate 37,094 downwards.
CTGATTACTGGAAGCTGAACCAGAACCATGCAAAAATTCACTACCGCCATGCGGTTGCCAACCCGAACGAGTTTGAAGGCTATGGTGAAGACATGTGGGGCTTTACTTCTAGCTACTCAATGCGAGGCTACGCAGGCCACAGACCCGACAGAGACTTGGGCGTAATTTCTCCAACGGCAGCACTTTCTTCTTTCCCTTACACTCCTGATGAAAGTATGGCCATGTTGAAAAAGCTTTACAATGAAACCGACAGCCTAGTAGGTGTTTACGGCCCATACGATGCCTTTAGTTTTCAAGACGATTGGTACTTGCCGCGCTATTTAGCCATTGATCAAGGACCAATTCCGGTAATGATCGAAAACTACCGCAGCGAGCTTATCTGGGACTTATTTATGTCTGCCCCTGAAGTAAAAGTTGGACTTGACAAACTTGGTTTTACCTATGAATAAGCTAACAGCAATATTAGCGCTGTCTTTGGTGGCATTCGGGCTGAAAGCCCAGGACAAATCAGCTTTCGAACATAGAACGCATGATTTCAAAAAAGGCACGCTGAATTACCGCGTGCTTTACCCTGAAAACTTTGATGAAGGTAAAGAGTATCCGCTCGTACTATTCTTGCACGGAGCGGGAGAACGCGGTAGCGACAACAACAAGCAGCTTGCCCATGGCAGCAAGCTGTTTTTAGATGCGCAAAATCGCAAAGACTTCCCTGCCATCATCGTATTTCCGCAGTGCCCAACGGACGACTATTGGGCCAATGTAGACCGCGTGGTAGATGAAAACGGAACAAGGCACTTTACCTTTAAAAAAGGTGGAAAACCAACCAACGCCATGCAAGGTGTGCTTTCGCTTACCGATTCGCTTACAAAGCTTGCCCACGTAAATACCGAAAAAGTTTATGTAATGGGCCTATCGATGGGCGGAATGGGCACATTCGAGCTGGTGAGTAGAAAGCCAAACACATTTGCGGCAGCAGCCCCAATTTGTGGTGGAGACAACCCAAAGGCAGCAAACAAATATGCTAAAAAGGTTCCTTTCTGGATTTTTCATGGCAGAAAGGATGACATCGTGCTTCCTAAATATTCGGAAGCCATGGCAGCAGCCATTAATGCAAAAGGTGGTGATGCAAAACTCACCATTTACCCTAACGCCAACCACAACAGCTGGGATCCGACATTTGCCGAGCCTGAACTATTAAGTTGGCTATTCTCAAATTCTAAATAACGCGCTACAGAAATGAGACATTACCTTAAACTAACAACCAATATCTCCATGTTGGTGGCCATGCTTGGCCTAGGCTGGGGGTTTATGAATAACGACCCAAAACCAAAGGTCGAAGACGAAAAAATGAACGAATTTATCGATTCGCTCATCAATGAAATGACCATTGAGGAAAAGGCAGGTCAACTCACCCTCTACACCAGTGGTTGGGATGTAACCGGCCCAGTGCTCCGCGATGATTACATGGACGAACTACGTGCAGGAAGAGCAGGAAACTTGTTCAACGCGCATACGGTAGACTATGCTATCAACTTGCAGAAAATCGCTGTAGAAGAAACCAGGCTGGGCATTCCATTGCTTTTTGGTTTAGATGTAATTCACGGTTACAAAACCACCTTCCCTATCCCATTGGCCGAAGCAGCTAGTTGGGATTTGGAGGTAATAGAAAAGACAGCACACCTGTATTCCAAAGAAGCTGCCTCGGCTGGAATTAACTGGACATACAATCCAATGGTTGACATTGCCCGCGACCCTCGTTGGGGGCGTATTGCTGAAGGTAGCGGAGAAGATCCTTATTTAGGCGGCCTTATTGGTGCGGCAAAAGTGCGCGGTATTCAAGGTATGGACCTTAGTGACCCAACCACCATTCTTGCCTGTGTAAAACACTTTGCAGCTTATGGTGCTTCGCAAGCTGGTAGAGACTACCACACCGTAGACATGTCTGATCGTGAGTTAAGACAGAACTACTTACCACCGTACAAGGTGGCTTTGGATGCCGGAGCAACCACTGTAATGACTTCTTTTAATGAAGTAGACGGTGTTCCAGCATCGGGAAACAAGTATTTAATGACAGAAATTCTGCGCAACGAATGGGGCTTTGATGGCTTTGTGGTTACCGACTACACATCGATTAACGAAATGGTGCCGCATGGTGTAGTAGCCAACTTAAAAGAAGCTGCCGAACTAGCATTTAATGCAGGTGTTCAAATGGATATGCAAGGTGGTGTTTACAGCCAATACATTCCCGAGCTAATTGCAGAAGGCAAAATTAAAGAGGCTACGCTTGACGAATATGTTCGCCAGGTACTCGAAATGAAGTACAAACTTGGCCTGTTCGAAGATCCATATCGCTACCTAAACAAAGAAAGAGAGCAAAAAACACTTTACTCGAAAGAGCTAATGGACCACGCCCTACTTGCTGCGAAAGAGTCCATCGTACTTTTGAAAAACGAGCCTGCTAAAGGACAATCGGAGCAATTGCTTCCTTTGAAAAAATCATTAAAATCAGTTGCACTAATTGGCCCTTTGGCCGACAATCAAAAGGACATGCTTGGCACATGGCACGTAGCCGGTGACGAAACTAAAGTGGTTACGCTAATTGATGGCATTAAACAAACAGCACCAAACGTAAAAATCAATTACGCCAGAGGTGCAGACTTTAATGGAGACGATCGTTCAGGCTTTGCGGAAGCAATTACAGCTGCTAAAAAGTCTGATGTAGTGATTATGGCCATTGGCGAGGACTACACCCAAAGTGGTGAGGCTGCTAGCCGCTCAGAAATCGGCCTACCTGGCCCACAGCAAGCGCTTATTGAAGAGATTCATGCACTTGGTAAGCCTGTAGTTGCAGTAGTAATGGCAGGTCGTCCGCTAACAATCGAGTGGATTGACGAGAACATTCCTGCCGTGATGAATGCTTGGCACTTGGGTACCATGTCTGGCCCAGCCATCGCTCAAACTTTGTTTGGCGACCACAACCCTGCCGGAAAACTGACCATTACTTTCCCGAAAAACGTTGGCCAAATCCCTGTGTATTACAACATGAAAAACACAGGTAGACCATTCGATGCAAACAACAAATACACCAGTAAGTACTTAGACGTTTCGAATGAACCACTTTACCCATTTGGTTATGGAAAAAGCTACACGTCATTCGATTATTCAGGTATTGAATTGAGCAGCACTAACATGGAAATGAACGGTTCAATTACTGTTTCTGCCACCATTAAAAACACCGGAAAGTACGCAGGCAAAGAAGTGGTTCAATTCTACATCCGCGATTTGGTTGGTAGCGTTACCCGTCCGGTAAAAGAGCTAAAAGGTTTCGAGAAAATCAGCCTTGCTCCAGGAGAATCGAAGAAAGTAAGTTTTACTGTAACTGTAAAAGACCTTGAATTCTACACCAGAGACATGAGCTACAAAGCAGAGCCTGGAGACTTTAAGGTATTTATCGGCCCAAGTTCGGCCGAAGGTTTAGAAGCTGATTTTACACTTAAATAAAGCTTATGTCCAGAACTTTCAACCGATTTATCATCGGACTGACCTTGTTTGGTTCATTCTTTCATTTCATAGCTATGGGACAAGGTCGAATCGTTCGTTCGATCAATGAAGACTGGAGGTTCATCAAAAAGGACATCAATTGGGAAACGTCAACGGAATTCTCAACGCGCTGGGAGTCCGTTGACCTACCCCATACTTGGAACACGCACGACCCGTTTGACGAAAGACCGGGCTATTATAGAGGCATTGGTTGGTACGCCTATCAGCTCAACATAACCAAACCCACAACGCCAAAAAACTATATCCTCCACTTCGAAGCTGTTAATCAAGAAGCCGAAGTGATGCTGAATGGCAAAACGGTTGGCAAACATTTAGGTGGATACACCGCCTTTTCAATTGATATTACAAAACACGTAAGGTTTGGAGAGCCTAACATACTGCTGGTAAAAGTAGACAACAGCCACAATGAGGCAATACCTCCATTGAAAGGCGACTTCAACTTCTATGGCGGAATTTACCGCGATGTTTGGCTTTACGAAGTAGACCGAACACATTTCAACTTTAGCGAATTTGGCGACAAAGGGCTTTTCATTTCTACTCCACAGGTTTCAAAAGAGAAAGGCCTCATTACGCTAAAAGCGAATATTAAAGCACACACCAATCAAAGCATAGTTATCGCAAACAAGCTGTTCTCCCCTAGTGGAAACCTAGTTTTCGAAGACAAACAAGAAAGGAATTTAGATCAAGGCGAAAACGAAGCCAGTCTAATCCTGCCAACCGTTCAGCAGCCTGAACTTTGGCATCCCGACTCCCCTCACCTCTACCGTTTGGTAACCGAAATTCGAGATACAAACGGTAAAATATTAGACAACCAAACCAATCAAGTTGGCTTTCGTTGGTTCGAATTTGATGCCGAAAAAGGCTTCTTTATTAATGGCGAACACCTAAAACTAATGGGAACAAATCGCCACCAAGATTTTCCGGGCTTGGGCAATGCACTCTCTAACGATCGACATGTAAGCGATGTACAATTGATCAAAGGCATGGGCAGCACCTTCTTCCGCACAGCTCATTATCCACAAGACCCTGCCGTACTTGACCAAGCCGATAGGTTGGGCTTGGTAGTTACCATGGAGATTCCTTTGGATCATGACATTACCGATTCACCCGAGTTTTTAGATAACTCAAAGAGAATGATGCAGGAAATGATTCGTCAAAACTTCAACCATCCAAGCGTAGCTGTGTGGGCTTATATGAACGAAATGCTGTTAGGTAGAAACTGGGACAGAGATCAGGCCCTCATTCAGAAGATTGTAGCACAAGCAAAGGAACTAGAAGCACTTACCAGGGCCGAAGACCCAAGCCGATTTACCATGATTCCTAACCACGGGGCCTTGGATCTTTATGTAAAATCGGGCTTGACGGAGATTCCAATGATCGTTGGCTGGAACTTGTATTACGGTTGGTACGAGAAAGACCTGAGTGGAGCCGGGGCATTTCTTGATGCCTTTAGAGAAAAAGTACCGAACAAACCTGTTTTGATTACTGAGTATGGCGCAGGCGCAGACCCAAGAATTAGGTCTTTGAATCCCGAACGCTTCGATTTCTCAATCGAATGGCAAAATATATTTCATCAGCAAAACCTTGTTGAGTTTATGGAAAGAGACTTTTTAGCTGGTGCAGCCATTTGGAATATAGCCGATTTTGGTTCTGAAGGACGCCAGGATGCTGAACCAAAAATCAACAGTAAAGGCATTGTTGCCAAAGACCGAACGCCTAAGGATGCATTTTACTTAAACCAAGCATGGCAAAGTAAAAAGCCAGTTTTAAAAATAGCCGGTATGGACTGGAACAAAAGAATGCTTCATGCTCAACAAACCTTTCCCATTCAAGTATTCAGCAACCAAACCAAAGTAAAGCTTTGGTTAAACGGAAAATCGCAGGGTAAAAAAACGACTGAAGACCACATCGCCACTTGGAATGCCCCCTTGCAAAATGGCATCAATACATTGCGCGCCAAGGCAGGGAGTTTAGAAGAAACAACTCAAATTGAGGTTGAATTAATCAGTGCTGGCAATATAAATTGGGCCGAGGGCGTGCATGTTAACTGCGGTGCAAACTTCTTCTTTAACCCCGAGAATGAGCCCGTAATTTGGCTATCGGATGAAGCTTACTCCACTGGAACATTCGGCTACAATGGTGGCAACGAATTTAGGCCAAGAGACCGAGGTATTGGCAGCGACATGGATGTTTATTGCACCAACTTCGACCCCGTTTACCAAACCAACAGAGTTGCACCAAACGCATATCAATTCGATGTACCTGCAGGTAAATACGAGGTTACCCTACACTGGGCCGAAGTAGACAGAAAATTTGAAAATGCTGGCAACGAAAGAGTCTTTAATGTATCGATAAACGGGCAAACCTACTTTAAGCAGCTTAACATAGCGGCTACCTATGGCTTTAGACGAGCCATTAGCAAAAGTTTAGCAATAGAAACTGAAGGTGGTTTGGCTATTGACTTTGAGGCAATCGAAAATCAGCCTTTTATATCTGCAATTGAAATAAGGAAACTATTTTAAAATATAAACGACTAACTATGACCAACCGAAAACGCAGTCTATTTACCCTAATGGGCGTGATGCTGGCCATCATCAGCTCGTGCACCAACTGGGAAAATGACCAAAAAGCAGGTGGAGAAAACCTGAAACTGAACAAGGTTAACGATGAAAAACCACTCAATGTAATCTACATTTTGAGTGATGACCACCGCTATGATTTCATGGGCTTTACAGGCAAGGTACCTTTTCTGGAAACGCCCAACATGGACAAAATGGCGCTTGAAGGAGCACACATTGAAAACGCTTTTGTAACCACATCGCTGTGTTCGCCAAGCCGTGCCTCTATCCTTACAGGTCAGTTTTCGCATCACCACCAAGTGGTTGACAACCAATCGCTAATTGCTGATAGTGTGAAGTTCTTTCCGCAATACTTGCAAGCAGCGGGCTACGAAACGGCTTTTATGGGCAAATGGCACATGGGTGAACACCATGCCGACCCAAGGAAAGGCTTTGACCATTGGTTTAGCCTAAAAGGCCAAGGCACTTATTACAACCCTGTAATCAACATTAATGGGGAGGAAAAACAGTTTGGAGATAGCACTTACATCACCGACTTGCTTACCGAAGAGGCACTTGACTGGTTGGGTCAGAGAGATGGCGAAAAACCATTTTTCCTTTACCTTTCGCACAAGGGTGTTCATGCAGATTTTAAGCCTGCACCGCGTCACAAGGGCGTTTATGCCGATGGCGCACCTAGCTACCCGCCTACCATGTACCCTGAAAAGAACCCTGACTACAACTACAAAGACGTACCAGACTGGGTGAAAAACCAGCGCCATAGCTGGCACGGGGTAGACTATATGTACCACGGTCAAATCAACTTTGACGAATTCTACCAACTGTACAATGAAACGCTGCTATCAGTAGATGAGAGCATTGGAAAAGTGATCGATTATATTGAAGAAACGGGTCAGTTAGACAACACCGTGATCTTCTACATGGGCGACAATGGTTTCTCATTCGGTGAGCACGGCTTAATTGACAAGCGCCAGGCTTATGAAGAATCGATTCGCGTTCCGCTATTGGTTTATGGTTCGAAAGAAGTGCTTAAGCGCAACAAAGTGAAGCAGATGATTCAGAACATCGATATTGGACCAACCATTTTGGAAATGGCGGGCTTAGAAAAGCCAGACAATATGGATGGAGAAAGCTTCCTTTCTATTCTGAAAGGTGAAGATCCGCAAGACTGGAGAGAGCGCATTTACTATGAGTATTATTGGGAAAGACCATTCCCTCAAACGCCAACAACTTACGCTGTAAGAACAGGGCAATACAAGTTTATTCGCTACCACGGCATTTGGGACATTAACGAGCTTTACGACATTCAGAACGACCCTTGGGAAATGAACAACCTTATTCGTGACCCTGAATACAAAGAGCTTTCTAAAGAACTACGCCAAGACCTTTTCCAATGGTTGCAAGAAACCAACGGTATGCAAATACCTTTGAAAACCGATGGAAATGGTGCTAGATTCGACCACAAATACAGAGGTACTTTCTAGCATTAGTGGACTGGTCGAATGATATATTGTTAATTATCGGAGGATTGCTCGCAGGTATTGTAAATACCATTTCAGGTAGTGGAACGCTCTTTAGCATGGGCGTTATGACACTCACAGGCATTCCTCTTGTAATGGCAAATACCACTACTCGACCGGGTGTGTTTTTTCAGAACCTTACCGGTATAATGGTGCTGAAAAAATTCAATCAGTTTGACTTAAAAAAGCTACAGTTATTGCCAGTTGCTGCCACATGTTTAGGCGCTATGGTTGGCGCTTGGTGCGCAACCCTAGTTTCTGGTAATTTCTTTAACCTGATTGCATCAATTGTAATGGTTGGGCTATTGGCAACTTACGTTTTACCGAAAAGCATTTTCAAACAATTGAGCTTGGGTATTCCGAAGTCAGCAGCTTTGATAGCCGCCTTTCTATTCTTAGGCGGATTCTATGGTGGCTTTATTCAAATTGGTGTGGGCATTCTTATCCTCAGCATTTTGTCTGGGGCTTACAACATGCCCTACAACCAATCGAACACATACAAACTGATCATCATTCTGATATATACCATTCCAACCACCCTGTATTTCAGCCTCACCGACAATGTGCTTTGGCGGCCTGCAATACTTCTGGCAGTTGGTCAAATTGTGGGAGCCTATGCTGCGGCCAAGTTCATTAGCAAAAACAACAAAGCGCACGTTTGGGCTCAAGCCATTTCCATTTTAATGATTATTGCCACGCTGATTAAGGTGTGGTTTTATTGAGTAAAAGAAAAAGCCTCACCCCAAACCCCTCTCCAAGGAGAGGAGCTTAAGCTTCCTGCCAGTTTGAAGTGTATCAGCCAAAGCTAGCAGTTTACGAAGCCTTCCCATTTGGGGGAAGATTTGGATGGGGGCTCACTTTCATAGATCACATTAACGTATGAAAAACATAAAACACGTCCTTCTTCTTCCGCTGCTGCTAGCTATTGGCTGTGCGGCACCAGAAGAAAAAACCCAAAACACGATTGAACCAATGGGTAGGAAAAACTTCCAAACCTATTGTAATCCAATCGATATCGACTACACTTACATGTCGCATTACAGAGCGAACAACAACGTTTCGTACCGTTCTGGAGCCGACCCGGCCATTGTTAACTTTAAAGGCAAATATTACATGTTTGTAACCCGTTCGCACGGTTACTGGACATCGGACGACATGAGCAATTGGCGATTTATCCGTCCGCAGAGCTGGTATTTTAACGGAAGCAACGCCCCTGCCGCAACCGTTCGCGATGGGAAAATATTGGTGCTTGGCGATCCTTCTGGTCGTGGTGCAGTCATTGAAACGGATAACCCAGACCTTGGCGATTGGACTACCAACTTTGCGGTGATTAACATGCCTAATGGTACACAAGACCCTATGCTTTTTACCGATGATGACGGCAAAGTTTACTTGTATGAAGAATCATCAAACAAATTCCCGATTCACGGTGTAGAGCTGGACCCTGACAACTACTTTGTACCGAAAGGCGAACAAGTTGACCTATTGCAGCTTCACCCAGAAAAACATGGCTGGGAGCGCTTTGGCCAAGACCACAGGTCTGATATAAAACCATTTATTGAAGGGCCATGGATGGTAAAACATGGAGACACCTACTACTTAGAATACGGAGCGCCAGGCACGCAATGGAACGTTTATGCCGATGGTGTGTACACCAGTAAAAGTCCGTTAGGACCATTTACCTATGCCGACTACAACCCAATTTCTTACAAACCAGGAGGCTTTTTGAAAGGCTCAGGTCACGGAAGCACTGTACAAGACAACAATGGCAACTATTGGCACTATGCTACTATGGCCATTTCTGTCAACTTTAAGTTCGAAAGACGTATAGGCATGTACCCAGCCGGGTTTGAGGATAATGGCCAAATGTATGTGAACACGGCTTATGGCGACTACCCGCATTACTTACCCGACACCGAAGTTGATGCACACAAAGAGCGCTTTACAGGCTGGATGCTATTGAGCTACAACAAACCTGTTTCGACCAACTCGGGCTTGGTTACCAAAGACATTAACGTGGTGGATGAAAGTGCCAGCGGTTACATGCAAGAGCAGATAACCGATTTCAGCATTAATAGCATTAACGATGAGGAAATTCGCTCTTACTGGGTGTCTGAAGCCAATAATGATTCTATTTACGTTGAGGTAGACATGGAAAAACCAATGGATGTAAAGGCTATCCAGATCAACTTCCAAGATTTCAATAGTAAGATCTTCGGTCGACCAGATACGCTAAAGCAGCAGTTTACCATTGAAGCATCTTTGGATGGAAAAAGCTGGAAAACCATTGCCGATTACTCCAAAAACCAACGCGATATGCCACATGGTTATATTGAACTGGAAGCACCGGTTGAAGCGCGTTATATCCGCTACAATCATGTGTATTGCACGAATGAGTACCTTTCGATTTCGGAGTTTCGTGTATTCGGAAACGGCAAAGAAGCACTACCAGAAACACCTGCCAACTTCCAGGTAAAGCGCCAAAAAGACCGCAGAAACGCGGACCTAACTTGGGAGCCAGTTGAAGGCGCCACGGGCTATGTAATCTACTGGGGAATTGAAAAGGACAAGCTGAACTTAAACGCGCTCATGTATGGCGAACCAGGCTATGAGCTGAGAGCACTTAACACAGACAACGGCTATTATTACCAAGTAGAAGCCTTTGATGAAAACGGTATCTCAAAACGCAGCGAAGTGATGTATACGAAATAGCGTAAACATAAATTATAGAGAACAATCAAGGACTTACAAATGTAAGGCCTTGATTGTTTAAGAGGGCTTCAGTTTCAATTATAAGCCCCTTGTCCCATAGGGACTAACCAAGGGTAGCTTAAAACATTCGCTAATTCTATTTTGTGCCTTTAGGTACAAAACCGATAAAAAACATTAACCTCTCCCCTATTATTTCAGTATAATAAGCTCTAAACGCGGACAAAATGAAAATCGTAATCTTTGGCGGATCAGGAACAGGGACAACTACTTTGAGCAAAGCACTCGCACAGAAGCTCAATTGGACGCACCTCGATGCCGATGATTTTTATTGGAAACGCACAGCTATTCCGTTTCAAGAAAAACTACCACAAGAGCAACGCATTGCTAAACTCAAAAAGGCCTTTCTAAAGTCTGAGAACACTATTGTTAGTGGTTCATTGGTGAGTTGGGGCACTTATTGGCAATCAGCCTTCGATTTAGCTGTTTTCTTAAAACTACCACATGCGGTAAGAATGGAAAGGCTAAAGAATCGCGAACTAGAACGCTATGGAGAACAACTGGAATACAACCCCGTTTTCAAAGCCAAATCAGAGAAATTCCTAGCCTGGGCTAGTGAATACGACAACCCAAATTTTGACAGTCGAAACATAGCGCTGCATACTGCGTGGGCTAAATCACTTAACTGTGAGTGCATAGAAATTGGCGACTTGAGCAATGAGGATAGAATGAACATAGTTTTAGAGAAGATCAAAACATTGTCCTAATCCGATTAGCAAAGTAGTACATCCGGCTAAGCCTTTAGTCCATCGATGGTTGAAAGCTCCTTTCCCCTCTGCGCGTATAAACGGACATGAAGAAGCTCACTTATACCCTAATTATGCTTGGTTTTATAATTTCAAACAGCCAAGCACAAACCATCGGTGGTCCATGCGAAGGATGCGAAGCCTTACTGGAGTATGGCAACAAGCAACTCACCGCTGTGGACACGTTACCAGAGTTTGAGACTACTCAACCGCAAATGGTGGTTACTGGTACAGTTTTTCAAAGCGATGGAAAAACACCTGCTGCAGGAGTCATCGTTTATGCCTACCATACCAATCGCGATGGTATTTATCCTACCAAAGGCAACGAAAAAGGTTGGGCCAGGCGGCACGGTTACATTCGCGGTTGGACAAAAACGGGCGAAGATGGGCGCTACACCTTTTATACATTTAGGCCTGAAACCTACCCTAGCCGCAGTGAACCCGCGCATGTGCATTTAACAATTAAAGAACCCAACAAACAGGAGTATTGGATCGATTCGATTTTGTTTGAGGGAGACCCTTTGATCACGGAAAAAGTCAGAAAATCCAAAGGCAACCGATGTGGTTCGGGGATTATTGAACTACAGCAAAAAGATGGTTACCTAATCGCCAATCGTGATATTCATTTAGGGTTGAATATTCCTAATTATTACTAGTTCTCAGTTGAGTAGAAAACGGTTAAACAGGCTATATATCTTCCGTCAGCTTTAGTACCCACACCAATTTTGTCCTTTAGGGACTGTATATAGGTAGCAAAAAGCATTCGGGAATTCTAATTTGTGCCTTTAGGGTACAAAACCAACAGTTAAACTTGTCGCTCCTCTGGAGCTCACTGAGACGGACGTTATCATTGGGCTATGACATTCGGCTCCGATGGAGCCGTGTGCCCACAGCCTTTTCTCCTCGACCGTAGCGGAGAGGCCTAGCAAGTAAATTGGTAGATTAGTCACTGGTCATTAGCGGATTAGTTATTAGTAAATCGAAAAACCAGTTCGTGGTTCATTGTGGAGCAGTTTATCAGTAGCCAAAATGCCGATTACAAATCGACTCTTCATACATCCTCGTTGCAAACAATAATGAGGATCTCCTTACGCCAGCTTAACCAATCTCCTTTTCACCCTGAGCGTAGCCGAAGGGTCGACCAAGTGGTTTGGTGTATTGGTGAACCAGTTAATCAGCAATCAAACTTTGACAAACTGGATCTATGGACTCTCGGCTTATCCTACAGCATTATCAATTTATCGAGCTAAAAGTTTGTCAAAGCGGGTATTCAAGTACATTCAGCCACCCAGAAATTATATATTTAAAAACTACACCCCGCTAGGCCTAATCAAGCATTTTCATCACTTCCAATCAACTAATTCACAGGCATAACGCTGAATTCATATTAAAGCACTACATTTGCGGCTTAATTCAAGAACGGCTATGCAAAGCATCAGAAATATTGCCATTATCGCACACGTAGACCACGGTAAAACTACGTTGGTCGATAAGATCATTCACGCGTCTAAATTATTCCGCGAGAACCAAGAGTCTGGCGAACTAATTCTAGACAACAACGACCTAGAGCGTGAGCGTGGAATCACCATCCTTTCTAAAAACGTTTCTGTAACCTATAAAGACGTAAAGATTAACATTATCGATACGCCTGGTCACGCAGACTTTGGTGGTGAAGTAGAACGTGTATTGAAAATGGCCGATGGCGTTTTGCTTTTGGTTGATGCTTTTGAAGGTCCTATGCCGCAAACCCGATTTGTATTGAGCAAAGCCCTTGGCCTTGGTCTTACGCCAATCGTGGTGGTAAACAAAGTGGACAAAGAAAACTGCCGTCCTGATGAGGTGCACGAACAAGTGTTCGACCTTATGTTTAACCTTGATGCTACTGAAGAGCAGCTTGATTTTGAAACCATGTACGGTTCTTCAAAAATGGGCTGGATGAGCGATGACTGGCAAAACCAAACGGACAGCATTACTCCTCTTCTAGACAAAATATTAGAAACAATTCCTGAGGCACCATCTCCAGAAGGCACTCCTCAGTTCCAAGTTACTTCGCTTGACTACTCTGCATACGTTGGTCGTATTGCCATTGGCCGTGTGTACCAAGGTAAGTTGGAAGAAGGTAAATCAATGGGCTTAACGAAGGCTGATGGTTCTATTAAGCGTGTGCGTATTAAAGAACTTCAGGTATTCGAAGGCCTTGGCCGTGTAAAAGTTTCTGAAGTAAAAGCTGGCGACCTTTGCGCTATTGTTGGTCTTGAAGATTTCGAAATTGGTGATACTTTGACTGACTTCGAAAATCCGGAGCCACTACCGCGTATCGCTATCGATGAGCCAACCATGAACATGCTCTTCACCATTAACAACTCTCCTGGCTTCGGTTCTGAAGGTAAATTCGTTACCTCTCGCCACTTGCGCGACCGTTTGATGAAGGAGATTGAGAAGAACCTGGCACTTAAGGTTGAAGAAACTGATACCGAAGATAAGTTCTTGGTTTACGGCCGTGGTATTCTTCACTTGTCGGTATTGATTGAAACCATGCGTAGAGAAGGCTACGAGCTTATGGTAGGTCAGCCGCAGGTAATTTATAAGGAAATTGACGGTCAGCGTTGCGAACCAATCGAAAGCTTGGTGGTAGATGTACCAGAAGATGTATCGGGTAAAGTAATTGAATTGGCGACTCAGCGTAAAGGTGAGTTGAAGATTATGGAGCCAAAAGGCGATCAGCAACACCTTGAGTTCGACATTCCTTCTCGTGGTTTGATCGGTTTGAGAAACAACATACTTACCGCTACTGCTGGTGAGGCTGTAATGAACCACAGATTCAAAGAATATCAGCCTTACAAAGGCGAAATTAAAGGCCGTTCAAACGGTTCGTTGATCTCTATGGAGAACGGTCCGGGTACTGCTTACTCTATCGACAAGTTGCAAGACAGAGGCGTGTTCTTTGTGGCTCCTGGTGAAGACCTTTACACTGGTCAGGTAATTGGTGAGCACAGCCGTGAAAACGACTTGGTAGTGAACATTCAGAAGGGTAAGAAATTGACCAACATGCGTGCTGCTGGTTCTGACGATAACTCTAAAATTGCTCCTCCACGTAGATTCTCTTTGGAAGAAGCGATGGAGTACATCCAAAAGGATGAGTACTTGGAGATCACTCCTCAGAACATTAGAATGAGAAAGATCTACCTTGACGAAAATACACGTTTAAGAATGGCTAAATCTGCTGGCTAATTAGCCAGATAGTCATTAGACAATAGAACTAGAAGCTCATTGGTTAATCCGGTGGGCTTTTTTTGTTTAGTTTATTGGGGAATTAGGTAATTGGGAGATTAGTTATCAGTGTAACAGTTAATCAGTGGCATCCCTTCAGGGACAGAGGGTAATTAGTTATCGGTATATCAGAAAACGGAAATCGGTTTTTCAGTTCATTATTCTTGGTTCATAGTAACGGCCACCGCAAATGCTACAATAGTACGTCATTCTGATCCCGAGAATTCGGGAGAAAGAATCTCCAACAGCCTTGCACCGTAATTGGTTATCAGTGTATCAGTTAATCGGAGAAACAGAATCGCTTAACAAAATCAACTTCTCCCCTTTGCAAGGGGAGATACAGAGGGGTTGTCTACTTGGTGATTGGGTTTTTAGTTAATCACAAACCAGGAAGCATCCCTCGAGGGGTAGAGGGCAATAAGTTCATTTTTCCAAGTGGCTTAAACCACTAACTCCTTCACTTCATAACCTCATAACTTCAACCCCTTCCAACATTCTCCCCTTGCAAATAAGCCCGCAAATCTCTTTCTTGATACTAGAAAACACACACGTTCTAGTTACACTCCTGTGCTTTTCTGAGGATAAAACTTACTTATAGCACATCTGTAAGGAGGTTTTACAATATTTTCAAATGTATGCGAAACTGCAGTGGCGCACACATAATATTAGACTGCATTAAAAAAGAAATGATAAAATCCATAAACATAGAATCTTGGCGACAATTTGATAATGTTCAAATTGATTTTCATCCAAGATTGACCATTTTGACAGGAGCAAATGGTGCAGGTAAGACCACTTTACTGAATATAATCAATCAACACTTTGGATGGCAAAACAACCTCGTAGGAACAGCTAAAAGAGACAAAAAAACTGGTGGGTTAAAATACTTAACTGGGTTTTGGAAAAGTATATTTGAATCAAATTTTAGCGACTCAAATAATCCGAATAACCCTGACAGGATTGGAGATTTAATTTATGCAAACGGAAGTAGAACAAACTTGCTAATTCCAAAAAAAATTGACACCACATACCAAGTTCAAATCCAACAGCAACAACCTTTAAAAGGTTTTAATATACCATCACATCGACCTATTTATAAATACCAAAATGTACCTAACATAAAAACGTCCGTAATTACAAAGCGGCAAGCATTTCAACAGTATAGAAAGTCACAAGTTAAACGATATTTTGGCAGTCACTCAGATAAAACAGAAACCTATTTTATAAAGGAAACATTGATTTCGTTAGCAGCTCTTGGATATGGAAATCAAATAGTAAATGCCAATGAAGGTGCAATTAGAATCTATGAAGGGTTTATAGAAATATTGCGTACAGTTTTACCGCCTAAACTAGGTTTTAAATCACTATCTGTTCGAATACCTGAAGTTGTTTTAGAAACAGATTCAGGAGAATTTAGTATTGATGCTGTTTCAGGAGGTATAGCATCAATCATAGATCTTGCTTGGCAGATTTATATGTTTGATGAATCAGACCAACAATTTGTGGTTTCATTTGACGAGCCTGAAAATCATCTGCATCCTGAAATGCAGAAAACGCTTTTACCAAATTTTCTAAAAGCATTTCCTAATGTTCAGTTTATAGTAGCTTCTCATAATCCATTCATTATTTCTTCTGTAAATGATTCAAATGTTTATGCATTAGTCTACAACGAAGAAAATAAGGTAGTATCAGAACTATTGGAAAATGTAGAAAAGTCAGGAACAGCAAATGAAATACTCAGACAAGCACTTGGCATAGAGACAACCACTCCTGAATGGGTTGATGATAGAATAGATGATTTACTAGAGAAATATTCATCTGCAGGAATTACACCTGAAAATATACAAACCTTCAAACATGAATTGACTGAGATAGGTCTGAGCAATTACATTAATCAAGCTGTTGTTGAATTAATTTCTAGAAAAAAATGATTGAGCTGAACAAAATTGCTAAGCCTCAATCGTTGGTTAATAATGGAGACGATTGGACAAAAGACTTAATGGATGAACTTTATGCAAGTGGAGTTATAAATAAAACCAAACAGTCACGCTACAACAAAGCTGATGTTAAACAAGCTGTTAAAGATGAGACTAGGGAAAAGTGTGCTTATTGTGAAAGTAAAATAACCCATATTTATCCAGGTGACATTGAACATATTATTCCTAAAGCTCTTTATCCAAGGCTAACTTTTACATGGAGCAATTTGACTTTCGGTTGTTATTGGTGTAACAACAAGAAGAGAGACTTTCTAAATAAAGATTGTATGATGCTAAATCCATACAAAGACAAAACAGGTGACCATCTACGAGCATTCGGACCTCTTTTGATGCACATCAACACAAGTAAAAGAGGTGAAATCACATGGCGTAAATTGGAGTTAAATAGACCTGAATTAAGAGATAGAAGACAAGAAAAGATAGAAGAGCTTCAACTGCTTATTGACAAATACAATAATGAAACTGTTCAAGCTCTTAAAAACTTAATAGAAGCTGAAATAAATGATTTTATCGAGTCAAACGAATACTCGTTTTCCTTAAAACAGTATTTTGAAGACAATAAAAACGCAGTCTAACAAAACCTATACACAATCCCCAAGGATACTACACATAGCTAAAACGTAAGGCTCAACAAAAAAACCGGCAGCTTGCGCCACCGGTTTTATACTAATCAATAATGCTATTCCTGCAATTGGTGACAACACCAATCTGGGCTTAAATCTAGCCTTATAGTAAAGTTTTTTAGATACCGGATAAAATAGGCCTTTTAAAAAGTTAAGGCCTATTTTTCCGGTATGACGCTATAAAGACCTAATCTAAAGGTAAAATATCTTCTACGCGGTAGTACTGAAAGGTCTTATCGTCAGACATGGCTACGAAGATTCCTCTCTTAAAAGTAGCGTTAAAGGCTACATTACTAATTTCAGAACCATCACTTTCTACAGTAGAAACCAGCACGCTTTCAATCAATGTATGATCATGCGGATTAGTTGCGCTTCCCTCTCGCGGATAGATCTTAAACTGGCTGGCTTGCTGGTCAGACACGAGGATAAAACCTTTGCCATTTCCCGTATCGAAAATCGAGATACCCTCATGGTCATCGGTAAAGCCTTCGGTAGCAAATAGTGCCAGCTCTTCGTTGCCTTTCTCAGGGTCGGCATAGTACTTTCTCACCCCTACTCCTTCGTCAGAGTAATAGATGTAGCCCAATTCATCATCTACCGCAATGGCTTCAATTTCCTTGTTACCGCTAAACATCCCGAATTTTCTAACCAAGGTAGCTTTTACACCTCCTTGGCCATTGTCTTCAAGCAAGTATTGCCACAAGTATGTTCCGTCTGTTGGACCAGTTTTTCTACCCATAATAGCGAAAATAGCCCCATCAGCAGGTCTTTTGTAAAGCGCTACGCCCATTAGGTCGCGGTACTCTACCCCCGTTTCACCTTCAAATACAGGGATTCCTCCACCATCAAGCGGCTGCATATCTGGCAAGCTGAACAAGCGCATATTGTGTGTCATGCGTTCGCCTGTCAAAGCAATGTCTACACTTTTGCCGCCAATGTTCAAACCATAGGCAATGTCTACATTGTTCGGGCGCTTAAGGCCTCGGACCACTTTGTCTTGCACGATTTTTCCTTCCAAATCGAACACGAACAAAGCACCGTCTTCATTCTTATCGGTACCCACAATCAGGCTTTTCGATGCGTCCTCAGGGTTTACCCAAATCGCAGGATCGTCCGTATCGTACACCACTGGTTCGGTAACAATTACAGGCTTTACCGCCTTTACTGTTTCCGTTGTGGTTTCAGTATTATTTGTAGTGTTGGTTTGGCATGCAGCTGCAAAAAGTATGATAGCCGCCAAGCCAATGTTTAATCTTAAATGCTTCATATTAGAAAAATGAAGGCAGCCGAAACTGCCTTCGTTTAAAAGTCTTCAATTAGTTTTTGAACAAGTCGAATTTCAAACCAGCGTTGAAACGCACATTGTAGTACTCCATTTGCATGGTTCTAGAGCTCACGCCTTGGTAGTATCTCAATGGTTGGTTCGTAAGGTTATTCACCTCGAAGAAGAATCTCCAGTTAGGAGTGAATGCGTAAGAACCGTTCAAATCGATGAATGTTTGTTTGTCGTAAAAACGATCTTCGAAAGCATCGCCACCCAACTCATCAATGTAGTCGCTAGCGTAGTTCAAAGATGCTCTCAACACCAATTTGTCTGTTTCCCAAGAAAGCGATGCATTGAACATGTTGTTGGCAGTTCCAGGCAACTCAATCTCATCATCTTCTCTATCCTGAATACCCGTAGTGCTAGACTGCGTGTAGGTATAGTTTAGGTATAAGCCAAGGCCTTTCCAGATTTGGCGTTGGAAAGAAAGCTCCAAACCATAAACCTCTGCAGTACCACCATTTTCGAAAGTAGTGTACTCCAGGTTATTACCGAAATCAGGGTCAGTATAATCTTCGATTACGCGCTCGTAAATAAAGCTGTCGATGTCTTTGTAGAACACACCACCAGACACCAAACCAATGTTTTGGAAGTAGTTCTCATACATAACATCGAAGTTCATCGAAGTGGTTGGCTCCAAGTTCGGGTTACCTCTTACAAGCTCCTCATCGTCTGGGCTAAACTCAGCGTAAGGCACAAGATCGAAGTAGTTAGGACGCGCAATTGTGTTTGTCCACGCGAATCTCAAAATTGAGTAATCGCTAAAGTTGTAGTTCAGGTGAACACCCGGCATAAAGTTGCCATAGTTTTTAGTATCAGTTTCTTGCGTAAAAGTACCGTTATCTATATCCAATAAGTTACCAGTGTACTCTACATCTGTAGCCTCGTAGCGCACCCCTACAATACCGGAAAGCTTCTCATTCAACTGAATGTCGGCCATGGCATAACCTGCATAAATGTTCTCGTTTGCAGTATAGTTACCTGGTAGGTACTCGTCCAACACATCGTCCTCATCGAACATAGAGCGATCAGTAAAATCAAGTCCACCTAGGAATTCTGGTGTAACAAAGATACCCGCTTGGTACTGGCTACCTGCCAAGAAATCTCCATCAGAATAATCGGTGTGCGGAACATCACCCAAAGTTGGACCGAAAGCATCTTCGTCTACCGGAGCATACTCAAAGAAGCTATTTTCTCTAAACTTCTTCTTTGTTCTTAAACGTCCACCAAACTTCAGAATGGTATTTTTCGAAACAGGTAGTTGGAAATCAACTCTACTGTTAATGTCTCTATCGTAAGTATCCTGAAACTCTTCAGTAATTTCATTCAAGCCAATGTTCAGGTTATCGGCAGGATTTCTTAGGCTAGCAAATGGAAATTCAGGATTTCTTAAATCCAAGTAAACATCCATATCGCTCTCTCTGTAGCTAATGTAACGCTCGTTTGGTCTCTTTTCAGAAGCCTTGGCATAAGTAGCCGACCATGTCATTTTAAGCAGATCGAACTGGTGCTCACCGTTCAAGCTAATGTTTCTATTGCGTTGGTCTTCCAAACGTCTGTTGTCGTTTCTACCAGAGCTAATTCCACCTTTAGTTTCATATTCAACCCTACCCGGCAGGTTCCATTGGCGGTCTCCAACTGAAATGGCGTTTCCGTCTTCAAAGGCTTCGTTCAGGTCAGAAATACCCATTGCGAAACGGTTTTCTCTGTCGTCTCTCCAGTTGTAAACACCCGAAAGGAAAATCTTATGGTTTTCATTGAATTCATAGTCCAAAGCCAGGTTGAAGCTTCTTCTTATACGCTGCACTTTGTATTCACGAATTTCGAATTCTTCCAAAAGTGCTTCACCATTATCGCCTTCAAACCAAACGGCTTCTACGTTGTCCGACCCAAAGTCGTGGTTGTTGTAGCTTACAGAAGCCACTACACCAAGTTTATCGTTCAAAAAACGGTCTGAAGCAACCACAGTACCCGTCCAGATTGGCTTGTTAGAAAGGAAGTTGTAACCAGAAGCCAAAGTACCAGAAATACGCTGAGTTGATGGTGCAGAGCGCGTTACCAAGTTTACAGAGCCACCAATTGCATCGGCATCCATATTTGGCAACACGGCCTTATTTACCTGAATGGTCTGAATAAGGTCGGCCGGAATAAGGTCCAACTGAATGTTTCGGTTATCGCCTTCGGCCGAAGGAATACGCTCACCGTTTAGCGTAACAGAGTTCAACTGCGGAGCCATACCACGTACAATAATGTTACGGGCTTCACCTTGGTCGTTCTGAATAGTAATACCAGGAATACGCTTTAGTGCATCCCCTACGTTAGCATCAGGAAAACGACCAATTTGGTCGGCAGCCACCACATTGGTAATGTTAGCATTTGTTCTTTGCTGGTTCAATGCCTTTGCCTGACCTTTCAAACGGTCACCAATTACAATCACGTCTCCACCAGGTGTAAAACCAGGTTCCAAAGAGAAGTCTTTTACCAAAGTGCCATCAGCAACGGTAATTTGCTCTTCAATCTTTTTGTAGCCAATAAAGCTTACCGTTAAAGTGTACTCACCAGCCGGTACATCTACAATTGTGTAGTATCCGTTTTTGTCGGTTGGTACACCTTTATTCAGTTCGTTAATCATTACACTAGCGCCCGGCAAAGCCAGCCCCAGTTCGTCAATAATTCTACCCGTAACGTTTCCCGTTTGGGCCCATGCAAACTGTACATTTAGTAAGAGTACAATTGCTAGTAGTAGTGTTTTTCTCATAGTGGTTAGTTAAATCAGATTACTAACCCAAAGGTGAAAACCGGATGAGATTCGATTATTTCTCATGTATTATCAAAGTGAAAAGAAAGCCTAAAAAACGTTAACAAAACAGCAGCAACAAATTGTAAACACATGAAAAGCAACACCTTACATCACCCTAAAAAAGAAACAAAACCACTAAAAAGACTCTAAATAGGCCTTGAGTTTTTGTCCTTTTTCCAAATTGAGTTTTTTCTTAAGTCGATATCGGGAGATTCTAAGACTCTCTGGAGAGATGCCTAATATTGTGGAAATGTCTTTAGACGAAAGCTGCATTTTAATAAGCGATGCCAAGCGGAGTTCGGACGTGGTCAAAGTTGTGAATTCACACTTCAGCCTGTCTAAAAATTCTGCATGCACCTGATCGAACCTCGACTCGAATTCTTCCCAATCATTGTCGAATTTAAAATTCTCGTCAATCAGGTTGATGATCTTGCCAATTCCCTTCTTCTTACTCTTCTCCTTTTCCAGATCTTCCACCTGCTGCTTTAGCTCACGCAGAATTCTATTCTTTTGAATAATATGAAGTGTCTTGGCTGTAAGGTCTTGGCTTCGGGCTTCCAACTCCATATGGAACTGCTCTTCTTTAAGCTGTTTGTTTTCTAGCTCAGTAGCCAGTGCTTTTCGGTTCAGCTCAGCATTCTTTATCTTCTCCTCATCAAGTGATTTTTCGGCTTCAAAAAAATGCTTCTCGCGTATGCGTTTTGTGCGTTCTTGATAAATGATAATACTGGCCGCAAACACAAAACTTACCGTACCAAAAAGCAAAGAGTTACGCGTTTGCCGACCGATTTTCTTATCAGTTTCAAGCTGTACAATTTCCTGTTCCTTCTCTTGTGTTTCGTATAGCGTTTGAAAATTGGCTATTTGTCCAGCAATCTGCGAATTGAAAAGATCTTGAGAGAATTCGTAGGCACTGTCGTAATACAGTAGCGCCAAATCCTCTCGCCCATTGGCCCTATACACCTTGGCCAAATCATGGTAAGCGCTCAAAATTTCGTAATTCAGGTTAAGCGAATCGGCCAGTTCCAAGGCCCGATAGGTATATTCCACGGCTTCCTTTACTATTCCGCGCTTGCGGTAGGTGTCACCAAGGTTGTTGAGCGTATTTACCAAGGCAGGCAAATTTTGGCTAATGGAATCGTATTTAGCCGAAAGCATAAAGTACTCGTAAGCCTGCTCAAACGCTTCCAAATCTTCATAAATACTGCCTATGTTATCGTAAATCACGGCCAAGCCACGGCTATCGTCTAGTGACTTATACAGCTCAAGTGCTTTTTGTTGGTAGAAAAAGGCGCTATCATAATGAGCGGTCTTTTCATAGTAATGTCCTATTACGCCATAAGTTTCGGCTAAACCTACCTGATCTTTAAGTGCGCTAAACATGGTTTTGGCTGCATGAAATTCTATCAGGGCTTCCTTCCACAAATCGTGAAACTGATAAGCAGCGCCTAAAAGCAACATGGTTTTGGCTATCTCACTGTCATGTTCCAGTACGCGAAATACGGCTAGGGATTCGGATAGGTAATCTATGGCATTGTCGTAAGCGCCCTGTAAATAAAACACCTGCCCAATGGTACGCTTGGCCACTGCATAATCGTATTGATTCCCCGACTCTTCGGCCTCGGTTAAAGCCAGCTTTGCGTAATAAAAGGCTGAATCGGGATCTGTTGAAGCGTAGAAAGTGCCAAGATCATTAAAAGAACGAAGCTGCACCGAAAGTGTATTGGCAGAATTGCTCGAGGTTGGAATGAGCACATTGTTGCTCTTTATTTGCCCAAAACAGACAAACGAACTCAAAAAGAACAAAGTATAAAGTGTGGTGCGCTTCACAAAGCGCAAGCTAAAGCACGAATGTTAGCTCAATGACTTGCGAATTTGAAGTTTGTGTGAAGTTTTATACTCCACGGTTTAAACCGTGGGTTAGTCAAATATCTATCTTCTTCAGCTGCCGCTTGGCCTTCCAATAGCCCCAAATTACTTTGGGGCTCATTGCTTTTTTCCGCGAGAAGCTTCTAGCATATCCCACATTTCTTGTGGTATTTTTTCCAAGTGACTAAACTCTCCTGCTCCCATCAGCCATTCTCCACCATCTATGGTTACAACTTCGCCATTCACATAGCTCGAGAAATCGCTCATAAGGTAGGCTGCAAGATTCGCTAATTCTTGGTGCTCTCCTACTCTACCTACTGGCACTAGCTTAGCTGGGTCGAACTTCTTAACCAAGTCCCCGGGCAATAACCTACTCCATGCACCTTCCGTTGGGAATGGCCCAGGAGCAATCGCATTCAGGCGGATCTTATACTTAGCCCACTCCACGGCCAATGAGCGGGTCATGGCTAAAACCCCAGCTTTAGCACATGCTGATGGCACCACATAACCCGAACCCGTCCACGCATAGGTAGTTACAATATTCAGTACTGTGCCTGCCTGCTTTTTAGCAATCCAATGCTTACCTAGGGCCAAAGTAAAATTGGTCGTTCCTTTTAAAACAATATCTATAATGGTTTCGAAAGCGCGAGCCGACAAGCGCTCCGTTGGGCTTACAAAGTTACCTGCCGCATTATTCAACAGGTTAGTGATATTCCCAAAGTGCTCTTCTGTCTGCTTAATTACTGCTTCCACTTGCTCATAATCTCGCACATCGCATTGCAGGGGCAATACTTTTCCGCCAGTCTCTTCTTCCAGTTCTTTGGCAGCCTTTTCAAGTACCTCCAACTTTCTACTGGTAATCACAAGGTTAGCACCTAATTCAAGAAAGTACTTTCCCATAGACCTCCCCAAACCAGTGCCCCCTCCGGTTACTATTATGGTTTGACCTTTAAGACTACCTTCTTTTAACATTCCATCTGTTCGCATAAGTGAGTTAAATTGTGTTATACAATGAGTTTATCAATTTAGGAAAATATTATGCATGCAGCGTATTTTATCCGCTTAAACTCAACAATCTTCTTTCGTCAATTCGCGCTTAATGGTCATATTTGTGTTATGAAAAGACCGAACACTTCCTCTCTACTTATTTTTTCATTAGCCATTACTTTGCTCTCTTCTTGTGTAGCAAAAAAGGAATTTGATGCGCTAATGACGCAAAAGACTGGCTTGGAAAACGACAAAGTTCAATTGGAAGAAGACCTTGACGTGGCTAAGGAAAAAATCAACCGATTGGAAGTACAGGTAGACGACCTAAAAGGGAAAAACAACGCCCTGCAAAGCGATTTCGACCTTGTAAGTGCCGAACTAAAAAAGACACAAGCTGAATACGACCGCATAAAAGAGCTTTACGAGAACTTACTTTCTAACAGTAGCCAATTAAATTCTGACCTTGCCAAACAACAGCAGCGTTTGTTGGCTATTGAAGACGATTTAGATATTGAACGTAGAAAGAATGAAGAACTGGCGCGTGATTTAGCCACAAGAGAGGCGCGGGTAATTGAGCTCGAAAAACTAATTGCTGATAAAGAACGAGCGGTTGAAAGCCTAAAGAATAAAGTAACCAGTGCCTTACTTAACTTTCAGGGTAATGATGAGCTTACCGTTGAAGTGAAGAATGGGAAAGTATACGTTTCGCTTGCTGAAAAACTACTTTTCAAATCTGGTAGCAGTTCGGTTGACGAAAAAGGTGTTAGCGCACTTACGCAATTGGCCAATGTACTCAAGGACAACCCAGACATTAATGTAATGGTTGAGGGCCACACGGATAATGTACCGATTTCTCGCGCTTCGCAATACATGAACGACAACTGGGACCTAAGTGTAATGCGTGCTACATCTATTGTGCGCATATTGGTGAAAAACGGGCTCGATCCCGCCACCATTACCGCATCAGGCCGTGGTGAGTATGTGCCTGTAGCAACTAATGACACTCCAGAAAACAAAGCTTTGAATAGAAGAACGGAAATTATTCTTACGCCTAAACTGGATGAACTCTTTCAACTGTTAGAGACTTATTAATTTGAGTATCAGAAAGCCCCTGAAGTAAATTCAGGGTGACGATTTTAGTTATTTAAACAATTTGGTGCACAAAACATTTTAAGGCCATGGCAAGTGAAAGTGAATACGCGAATTACTCCTCTGACGAGTTGAACAAAAAAGCGAACCGATACAAAAAGGTACAAATCGGTATGATGGTAATGGCTGTGGCTTTTGCCGCAATAGTTGGTATCTACTCGGCTATTAATGAACTCAAAGAGGGCTACCAAATGGCAGGTATCTTTTTAGTGGCCGGTATTGCCTACCCACTTTTGACCTTTGGCGCCATGCGCAAGAAAATCAAAGCGGAGTTGGAGAATCGCCAAAACTAAATCAAACTTAAAGCCTGATCTAAATCGGCAATAAGGTCTTCCTTATTTTCCAGCCCAACAGAAATACGCATATCGCCCAGCGATATACCCAAGCCTTTGAATTGCTCCGGGCTTAACTCCTTTAAATAACTAATAGCTGGTGCGTAAATCAGGCTTTCATGTCCGCCCCAACTTACCCCTAGTTGAAAGAGCTGTAACCCGTTTACAAAGGCTTTAATATTATCCAGGCTTTCTGTTCTAAGCTGAAAGCCCATCAGTCCGGTTAAGCCTGTCATTTGCTTAGCAGCTAGTGCTTTCTGGTCGAAAGACTTCGCCCCCGGCCAACGTAGCAATTGCACCTTTGGGTGGTTCTCTAAAAACTCGGCAACTGCCTTTGCATTCTCCACATGCTGCTTCATTCTTACAGGTAGCGTCCGCAAGCTCCTCAATAACAACCAAGCCTCAAAAGGCGCCATTTTGGCTCCTATCCATTCGTATTCTTTCAAAGTAATGGCATCGATATCTTTGGCACTACCAATGACAACACCGGCTACCACATCGCTGTGACCACCAATGTATTTGGAACACGAGTGAATTTCCAAGTCAATTCCCATTGCCAATGGCTTTTGGTAAATCGGACTCGTCCAGGTATTGTCAATAATGGTTTTAATACCTTTCGACTTGGCCAGTTTAGCTACTGCTTCAATGTCTTGCAAAGAGAAAACCGCAGAAGAAGGACTTTCTAAATAGATCAAGCTTGTATTCTCTTGAATAGCATTTTCAAAATCAGAGACTTCCTTCCCCTCTACAAAGGTCACCTCAACCCCAAACTTTGGCTTTAAATAAGAAGCTAAAAAGTTGCTTGCCGGACCATAAAGGTTCTTGATCGTTATTACATGGTCGCCAGCATTTACGCAGTGCATTACAGCTGCGGAAATTGCGCCCATACCTGATGGAAAAAGTTGCGACTTCTCCCCTCCGGCAAGTGTGGCTAGCTTCTCTTCTACCGCTTTCACCGTTGGGTTTTTTCCACGCGAATAAATGAACCTGTCCAAGCGATTATCGAAAGCCTCATCTATATCGTCCCAGCCTTCAAAAGTAAATAGGGAGTTCTGATAAATTGGTGGCACAACCGCACCATTAGGGTTGCGTTCGGCATCGTGTGCCAAGTGCGTCTCAAACGAAAATCTATCTTTCTTCTCCATCGGTTTCTTTCTTACTTGCCTCGTTATAAAAACAGCCTTTTCCAGTAATTGCCAGCAAAGGTGCAATTACAAAATTAGCCAAAGTCATCAATTGCCAATGCCAATAATCGGCAACAGCTACACCCAAAGTGGCTGCCATAAACACCCCAGTGGTTGTCCAAGGCACTATGTTTTCTATCATGGTTCCGTAATCCTCTATGGATCTGGACAATACCTTTCTAGGAATCTTGAATTGATCGTATTTTCGGCCAAAAGCATCGCCAATAATAAAGCTGGTTGCCGTTTGATTTGAGGTGGTTACATTGGTAAATGCCGTAGCCACCAAAGACGAAAGAATTACAGACGATCGGGTTTTAGCAAATGCAAATACACGGTTTACGATGCGCGGCATGGCATCAATCATATCAATAGCGCCTACAAAAGTAAAAATCACAAAGGCCAACATAATGGCAAAACTTAGCTCGTAAAGTCCGCCTCTAGTGAAAAGGGTTACCACGTTTTCAGGTACATCGGTCATCCAAGTAGCCATTGAAGTATCAAATCCTTTGTTCAGGGTATTCACCACATTGTCTAAACTATAAGGTTGAAATATTAAGGCCAAAACGGCCGCAACCATTGAGCTTGCCAGCAAAGTCGGGAGTGTTCCCTTCTTCTTAATTGAGCCATAAAGCACAATTAAAGGTGGAATAAATAAGAAAATATTGAAGTTGAACATTTCATCTATCGCGCTCAAAGTGGTTTGAATATGTTCATTATCAATTGATCCATCACCCGCTGGCTTTATCAGCCCCATTAAAAAGTAGATAACTATTGCAATCAAGGCTGCCGGTAAGGTAGTATTCATCATTGACCGGATGTGATCGTACAAATCCGTTTCGGCCGCCATTGCCGCCAAATTGGTTGTATCGCTCAATGGCGAAATTTTATCCCCGAAATAAGCACCACCCACAATAGCACCCGCAGTTATGGCCAAATCGGCATTAACAGCTTGTGCAATACCAATCAGGACCACTCCAATAGTTCCTATGGAGCCCCAAGAAGTACCGGTTAGTGTAGAGAAAATAATGGGAATAAGAAATGACAGCACGTACAGATAATCTGGGTTGATCATTTTAATGCCGTAGTAGATCAACATTGGTATAGTTCCGCAGACTATCCACGAACCTATAATAATACCGATAGCAAAGAGAATTAGAATGGCCGGCAAACCTCGCGACTGCTTTTTTACAATGGCTGCGAGTATATCATTCCATTTAAAGCCCATAATGAGCAACTGGCTTATGACAAAAACCGAGGCAAATAAAAAGACCATCTCCAATGGAAACGGGTCTTGATTTAAAAACTGCGGCCTAATAATTAGCCCGTACGCGATAAGTAACGATAGAAACCCTACGGGTAAAATGGCATGTAAAAAAGTAACCTTTGGTACTTGTTGATCTTTCATTTTTAAAAAGTGGCCAGAAGATAGGCACAGAAGCTTGAATAAAAAATCTTATTAGGAATACCGGTTCCTCACCCAAATCAATCCACACTCATTTTGCATATTTCAACGGATTGTTTTAATTATACATTTATAATTCAACCGAAAAACACACTTAAAATGAAAAACACTTTCCTCAAGCGTTTTAATAGATATGGAAGCCTAATTACCTTAGTTCTCATAACAGTATTTTCTCAAGTATCTTATGCACAATCCATTAAAGGTATTTCATTAACAATGAAGACCGGACCGTTTGATGACATCAACCAAGGTTTAGGACTTACCGCAGGTATTCAAATGAGTGCAAATACTGAAAGAACGGTTTATAGTGTAGACTATTTAGGTCTATCTGAAATTGCAATAAATAGAGACCCTGCCGAAAAATACAAACAAGTTGCCCTAATGATAGGTAGGTTTAAAGATACTGGCAAAATTAGGTTCACCTATCAGGGTGGTGTTGGCATAATTCAAGGTAACGATCGAACTGATGTTATTAGCAAACACTTCGATCCAAATGGTGATTCATGGTATGATTCATTCAAATATGAGTCGGAAGACTTTACAAGTATTAGTTTCTCGGGCAGCTTTAGCATCCACTACATGCCCACCAAATGGTTTAGTATTGGCGGAGATCTTCAAACCAGTATTAGCAGCCGAAAAATATTATACATGCCAATGCTTAGTGTAAGCTTCGGAATGATTCGAGAATAAATAAAAAAGGTGGCTTAGCCACCTTTTTTATTTCTCATAAACACTTATTAGTTGAGTACTTTAAACTCTACTCTTCTGTTAAGCGCCCGACCATTAGAGGTACTGTTATCTGCTAGTGGATTGCTTTCACCCATTGGGCTAACTTCTAATCTATTGGCATCAACTCCTTTAGACTGCAGATAATCTTTAACGGCTCTTGCTCTCTGCTTTGAAATCCAAGTATTGAATTCTTCTGGACCAGTACTATCAGCATATCCATCAATTCTTAGTTTAAGCGAGGTTTGCTTCAATAACGCTGCTACTTTATCCAGTGCGGCTTTAGCCGTAGCGTTAAGTTCATCACTACTCAAAGCAAACTTAATCTGACCTGAAGCCAACTTTAGTACTTCATCAGCCTTTTCGGCAGGCGAAGGACAGCCATTGAGCGAACCTGCAGTATTTGGACAGTTGTCCTCATTATCTAGCACACCATCTCCATCAGAATCTGGGCAGCCATTGGCGCCTCCAGCTACTGAAGGACACTTGTCTTCACTGTCTTTTACGCCATCACCATCTCTATCAGGGCAACCATTTAAACTCCCTGCAGTGTTAGGACATTCATCTTCGCTGTCTTTCACACCATCTCCATCAGCATCTGGGCAGCCATTAAGCGAACCTGCTAATTGAGGGCATTCGTCCTTGTCGTCTGGTACGCCATCACCATCGGCATCTGGACAACCGCTAGCCGAATTACCTTTAACGGTTGGGCACGCATCATCTTTATCGATCACACCATCACCATCGGTATCAGGCCAAGGGCAACCGTTGTTTTCGGCTGGACCTGCTTCATCAGGACAGTTGTCCTCTTTGTTTGGTACGCCATCGCCATCTTTGTCCTTATTTCTCGATAAGGCAAAAGACACACCTATACCATACTGCATATAGTTAGGCGCATAGGAAATACTTTTATTGAAGGCTGCCTTAGTATTGATTTCGAAATTTTCGCTTACCAAAAATCTAAAACCTAGCCCAAAAGGCGTAGTGGCATAAACACCGTCATTATACTCTTCGTAGAAAGGCTCCACTTTAGAATATGATGTTAATCCAATACCTGCAAACAAGTAAGGAGCAAACCTAGATTCTTCCTTTAGGAAGTAACCATTATTAAACTTGTAATAAATACGAGTAGTAAGATCTGCTACGGCACCATCGAAAACATCTTCATGCTTTAAAGCTCCGTAAGAAACGCCCAGATCCAAATCAAAGCTACTGTTCAAGTAACGCTCAGCAGCCACACGAATACCTAAAGTATTCTCAGAGAAGTCGAAAAGACCATCGTAATAACTAAAGTCGAATTTGTTGCTTACACCGTCTACAGCTAGCCACCACGGGGAGTCTTTTGTTTGTGCACTTAAGCCAATAGAAAAAAGCGAAAGTGCGAGTAGTAAAAAGGTTTTTTTCATAAGGTTTTAATTAGTTGTAAATGATATAAGACTAAAACCTTGTCGCAAACCTAATAAAATACTTTCACAGTATTCAAATCACCGTTCACATATAATTTAAAAGTGTAAAATGCAATTTTTATAACTACCTACTAAACAGACAACAACTTAATAAATATTGCCATTTTTAGATGTAATATTTAATTCAAAAGATTGCGGATGAGCATTCTAACTGAATTCTTCTAGTTAAGGAGATACGCTTTCCATAAGCTGCGCACACATTAATGCGCCATAAGTACCGAGCGCATACCCCAACACTGCAAGCAAAACTCCCACTGGTGCCAAGGCCGGGCTAAATGCCGAAGCCACTACAGGCGCTGAAGCCGCACCTCCTACGTTTGCCTGACTCCCTACAGCTACAAAGAAGAATGGTGCCTTGATGATTTTGGCTACTACAATCATAATGATTACATGCACTAGCATCCAGGTAATGCCGATTGAGAATAGTCCAAGGTTATCGAATATTTCACCAATGTTCATGTTCATACCAATGGTGGCTACCAACACAAAAATGAAAACGCTACCCATCTTAGATGCTCCTGCCCCTTCATAGCTTCTGTATTTTGTAAATGAAAGCCCAACCCCAACAGTGGTGGCTACTACTACAATCCAGAAGAAGCCACTGGTCAAAGAGCTTAAGTTATTTCTATCTAGCCAGTCTGCTTTTGTTTCCATCCAAGGTGCTATTAGGTCTGAACCCCAATGTGCCAAAGCTGTACCACCAAAGCCGATGGCCAGAATCACCATAAGGTCTGTTGTAGTCGGGTTTCTAGCAATGCTAGCCGAGTAGTTTTCTACTCTCCTCTTTAAGTCATCGATTGATGAGGTGTCTGACTTTAGCCAGCCATCTACTTTCTTAGAAATACTCGCCCCATACAGTAAAAAGCCTGTCCATATATTAGCACAGATCACGTCTACCACAATCATGGTGGCAAACAGGTCGTCACCAACTTCAAAAATCTCTTTCATAGATGCTTGATTGGCACCACCACCAATCCAGCTACCAGCTACGGTAGACATACCACGCCATACCTCTTGGCCGTTGCCAATATCTAACACACTTGGTGCAATGGTAGAAATCAGCAAAATCGCAATTGGGCCACCAAGTACAATACCCACAGTTGCAGCAAAGAACATAATCAATGCCTTTGGACCAAGGTTAATAATTCCCTTTAAATCAATGCTTAAACAAAGTAGAATTAAAGAAGCTGGTAAAAGGTAGCGCGAAGCCATAAAATAGAGCTGCGACTGCTCACCAGAAACCAAACCTAGCGGCCAGTTCAACAAACCTGGCAAAAAGTAACATAGCAGAATGCTAGGCACATAAGTGTAAAACTTCTTCCATTTTGGGTTATCAGAGCTTGAAGTTTTAAACACCCATGCAATCAAAAGCATGAGCATTCCCAATACTATGGCATCGTTGGTAAAGTATGGTTCCATAAGGCAATTCTAAAAATTCAATTATAAGGCATTTTCCTTTATTCTCTTAATTCAAGCCATATGGCCTGTCTATTAACCTTTCGAGTGGAGGGCAAAATCGGCCGCCTTACCATTTATAGAATCGCTCGGACTTTTTCAGTTTTTCCTACCGCCCAAAGCGAATAATCCCATATATTCGAATTTTAATTTTCTAAATATGGCATCAAGAGGAGGATTCTCTAGTAGACTAGGATTTATTGCGGCAGCTGCAGGTTCGGCTGTTGGTTTGGGTAACATTTGGGGATTCCCCTATGAGGTAGGACAAGGCGGTGGCGCTGCCTTTGTAGTTATGTACCTCATTTTCTGTTTCATACTATGTTATCCTGTAATGGTTACTGAAATTGCTATAGGTAGAAAAACAGAGAAAAACCCTGTTGGCGCCTTCAATGCATTAGGCTTTAAAAAGTGGAACTTTGTAGGAAAAATGGGAATCTTCAGTGGTTTCCTTATTCTTTCATTCTACAATGTAATTGCCGGTTGGGCCTTCGGATACATCTTCGAGATGGCAGCCGGAAACTTCGGCATTGCCGACCAATTCGGAGAATTTGTTAAAGACGTTTTTAAAGTAGGCGCATACGGCTTACTATTTATGGGCACCACTGCATATGTAGTTTCCAAAGGTGTTTCGGGTGGAATTGAAAAGGCAGCTAAATTCCTTATGCCTACCCTAATCATTATGATATTGGCTTTGGTGGTTTATTCACTTACCCTACCAAATGCAATGGACGGACTCAAGTTTTACTTGGTACCAGATTTTTCTGAGATTAATGCAGAAGTTGTAACAAGCGCTTTAGGACAAGCTTTCTTCTCGCTTTCATTGGGTATGGGTGCTTTAATCACCTACGGTTCTTATGTAAACAAAAAAGAAAACATAGTTTCTGCAGCAGCATTTATTACCCTTGCCGATGTTGGTATTGCCGTAATTGCCGGTATGATGATCTTTCCACTAATTGGTTTTATGAGTGGTGGTTCAATGGACGGTGTAGGCAGCGGGCCAGCACTAATATTTGTCACCCTACCTCAAATTTTCGGAACTATTGGCGGAACGCTAGGTGCTATTGCAGGTACCGTATTCTTTGTTTTGCTTTGCTTTGCTGCCCTTACCTCTACGGTATCTTTACTTGAGGTACCTGTTGCCTATGTTGTAGACGAGCACAAAGTAGTAAGAAAGCGTGCTGTATGGATTGTAGCTGGTTTAATTTACCTTATCGGTATTCCTTCCCTACTAGGTAATGGCTACTCAGATTTCTTCACCAATTTTATTACTTACCCAGGTGCTGAAGGTGCTACCGACTTCTTGAGCTTTATTGCCAATGTTGCCAACGATTCATTCCTGCCGCTTGGTGGTTGTTTAATTGTGTTCTTTGCGGCTCATGTTTGGAAGAAGCACAACCTTGACGAAGAGCTTGCCAACGGAGCACCTAACTATAAAGGTTCTTTTGTTCAGAAATACTTGAACTTTGCCATTGGCTATTTAGCACCAACCATTTTGGCCTTTATTTTCGTGGTAACTGTACTAAAGACCTACTTTGGTGTAAACCTCTTTTAATAAATCATACTTATTTAAGATATTCGACCTCTTCATAACCGAAGAGGTTTTTTTATGCGTAAACTTTTCCCTACTCTATTTTTTCTATTGCTCATAACGAGTTGCCAAGGGCAGAATAACTTAATTGAAGGCCGTGCATACATTAGCAAAAAAGCCACCGACAACATTACTGTTGATGGCAGCGCCAATGAAGAAAGCTGGAAGAATGCTTCTTGGACAGCCAAGTTTGTAGACATTGAGGGAGACAAAAAGCCTAAGCCCTACTTCGACACACAAGTGAAAATGACTTGGGATGATACGTACTTCTATTTTTATGCGGAAATGGAAGAACCACATGTTTGGGCGAAGCTTACGGAAAGAGATGCCGTGATTTTTTACGACAATGATTTTGAGATTTTCATAGACCCGGATGGTGACACACACTACTATACCGAGTTTGAAATGAATGCTTTCAATACGGTTTGGGATTTGTTGCTCACCCGCCCTTATAGAGATGGCGGCCATGCCATTGACCAGTTTGATATTCCTGGTTTACAATCGGCCGTACAAATAGATGGTACACTTAACGACCCTTCTGACAAAGACAAAGGTTGGTCGGTAGAAGTGGCCATTCCTTGGGCTTCTTTCAAAGAAACCACAAGGGTTTCGTCACCACCAAAGAACAACGATATTTGGCGCGTAAACTTTTCGCGCGTACAATGGGAAACCGAAGTGATTGATGGCGAATATGTAAAGAAAAAGAACAAAGACACAGGTAAAAACCTGCCAGAAAACAATTGGGTATGGTCGCCACAGCGCGCTATAGCTATGCACGAACCTGAGTTTTGGGGCGAGGTGATTTTTAAGGAAAATCCAGATAGCAAAGACGACTTTTATGCAGATTTTGGCTCTGAAGAGGTTCGCCAAGTGCTTTATGATATTCACAGAAAACAAATTCAGAATAAAAGAGCACACGGAACCTACTCGGCTGAAAAGGACTCGCTACTGAGTCAGGAAAGCTTTCAGGTGGGCAGAAAAATTGAATGGTTAATTCAAGCCGATCAGTACCGTTATCATGTCATAATGCAGCATCCGTTTGATGCAGGTATTTACTGGCACATTGACGAAACCGGTAGGCTATGGAAAGAAATAAGAACAAATGAATAAGCGTACTTTTTTAAAACAACTAGGACTGGGAACAGGAGCCGCTTTGGCATTCCCAACTTTTTTCACTGGCTGCGAAGCTACTCCAAACGAAGATTTTAAGCTTTGGGTATGGACTGGTGGAGACGACAAAACTTCAGAAGACTGGAAACAAGAATTCACTAAACTAAAAGAAGCCGGCTTTCATGGCGTACTGGTTGGCGGTGGCCACAATACCTTGCCTACAGCTATTCCTGAAGCAAAGGCTCTAGGGCTAGAAATACATGCTTGGGTGTGGACGATGAACCAGCCAGGTGACAAAGAAGCTCAGGCACACCCAGAGTGGTATGCAGTAAGCCGCGAAGGAAACTCAAGTTTGGATGTGCGACCTTATGTAGACTACTACCAATGGCTATGCCCAAATAAACCAGAGGTACAAGAATACATCTTCAACAAAATGATGGACATATGCGACCTTGAAGGCCTTGACGGTGTTCAGCTTGATTATGTGCGCTTTTGCGATGTAATTCTCCCTCCTGGCCTATGGTCGAAGTACGATTTGGTGCAAGACCATGAAATGCCGGAATATGACTTCTGCTATTGCGATACTTGCCGCGATAAGTTCAAGGCTAAAAGTGGCTACGATCCATTGGATAAAGAAGACCCAAGCCAAGATGAGGACTGGAAACAGTTCCGCTACGATTCTATTACCGAAGTGGTGAACAAAATAGCTGCAGGTGTTCATGAACGTAAGAAGAAGCTTTCGGCTTCAGTGTTTGCATCTCCTAGCCTAGCCCGAAAATTCGTGAGACAAGCTTGGGACGATTGGGACCTTGATTTTGTATTCCCGATGATCTATTACAAAATGTACGATGAGCCGGTAGAGTTTGTGAGAACGGCAACGCGCGAGGGAGTTGATGCACTAAAAGGCAGCAAGCCGCTCTATACTGCGCAATACCTGCACGACAAAAATGCGGAAGAGGTAAGGCAATCAATAGAAATGGCAAAAGCTGGTGGCTCGGAAGGCTTGGCGGTATTTAACTATAGTCTTCTAAGTGATGAATTTTTAGAAGTGATAAAAGCAGCTCAAAAAGCTTAGCATTTCATTTTAAATAGCATTCCAAGAGGCTGTCTCAAAAGCTAAACGTCATTCCCCAACACCAATCGGCAACCTCATTAAACCAGGCTAAAACCTGGAGGAGATTCCCAGTCAAGCCTGCCTGCGGCAGGCAGGCTGGGAATGACGAAAGTAGTTGGCTTTTGAGACAGCCTCTTGATGTTTTAGGAAGCTTCCCGTCTTTACCATAGGGCAATCTTAATTATTGACCAAACGTTTACTATAGCCATGTCCCGTTAGGAACTAGTAGTAAGTAAATAAAAAGTACAAGTAGTGTCATTGTGCCTTTAGTCACAAAACTTAGATAGACTCTGAAACATGTCGCTTCTACGAAGCTTGGTGCCCTCTGTACATATTTGCATTATAACATTTCGCCCTCATAGGGCTTCAGGTTATGCTCAACCTAGACATTCTCCTTTTCTCCTCGACCGTAGCGGAGAGGCCTGCCAAACGGTCTAGTTATAGGTAAACCTGTTTATGGTTCATAGTGAGCTAGCACAAAGCTCCACATACACCGTCTTTCTGAGGAAACTCATGAGCCGACAAGGCGAATGAATGACCGAAAGAATCCCTATCGGCCTTGCACCTTGGTCGGTTATCAGTGCATTAGTTAATCAGAAAACAGTAAGTAAACTTTGACAAACTGGATCAAGAGGCTTATTAACCATCCATAATGGCATCAGTTTCACTATCTAAAAGTTTGTCAAAGTTATCGGGATTAACCGCCTATATACCGATTGCAAATCGACCTTTCGTACATCCTAATTACAAACGATGATGGGTATCCACCTGCGCCAGCTTAGGTGTCCTCACCAAAGCGACTTCAGCAGTAATAAAACTTTGACAAACTGATTCAACGGACTGACGGCTTATACGGCAGCACTGTCAATTCATCGAGCTAAAAATTTGTCAAAGCAGTAATTCCATTTCAATAAAAAACCCCGACACTTTCATGTCCGGGTTTGTAAGCTGTTAAGTACAAATAATTACTTTACTACGCTTATGGTGTAATTGCCTTCTATGCCATTAGAGGTATTGATGCCATTGGCACTGCTGCCTCCTGCATGGCTAAAGGTGAAGGTAAAACGATTCTCGTTTAGTAGGGTAATCGTTACTTCCTTACCATCGTCCAACGATAGCATTTTAGCATCCTCCTCCGTCCATTGCCAGCTACCGCTTGCATTGAACAAGTCGGCTCCATTTGTGGTGGTGTAGCCGCCATCGGTAAAGGATAAAGTAAAGCCTGGGTAGTTGGCACTAACATCTGTGCCATCTACTTCTATTCGGCCTGCTCCATTGCCCAAGTCCCAGTCGCCAGATAGTTTTTCGAAGGCTAATTCTCTGGCACTTGGCGTTAATGGCCCGTCATCATCTTTGCAGGATGTAAGGAAGCCCATTAAAAACAGGGCTACCAGAACCAATAAGAGTGCAATATTTCGGGCTTTTCTCTGAGTCAAAATCAGTGTATTCATGGTTATCTTTTA
>NZ_FOIR01000003.1 GCF_900111145.1 Roseivirga pacifica | reverse complement strand
ACGGCCGAAATGCCTTTTACAAGTTTGAGTCAGGCTAGGTCAGTTCCTTATAGCGGACGATATTACTTTGATTTGGGGAGTGGCGTGTTTCAAGCCGATGTTGATGCTAGTGAAGGTGGCGGCTGGGTGCTCGTGGCGCAGTATGTACACCAAGGGGGGACAAATCCTGCGCTAACAGTACTTGGGGTTGGGAACGATTTTCCCGTAACTAGTACATCTGCATTAGGAATAGATGAATCTGCAAATTCCGATAAATGGGGACATGCCGGAAATGCAGCCTTAAACCAGTTTAGTGGTGATTTTGAAGTAAGGTTTTATGGGGAAATTAACGCCCATTCAAGAAAAATTCACTTTAAAACACCTTTGGGTACCAGTTATTTGAAAACGGGTACGGGAAGTTTTTCTGGAATAAATTCGTCAAATACGCTGTTGACTGGGCATACCGCAAATTTACCTGTTGGGGCAACGAACTTTTTTGTGAATGAAGGAGATTTTGCGCTAACCAGTTTCCCTTTTTATACTGCCGGCAATTACCATTGGGGGGTCAGAGCTATGAATAGGTGGGAGGTTGATGATTACAACAATGGCTCCTCCAATCATACTATACATAGGGTTTGGGTGCGTTCCACTGTAATTGAACAATGTAGTGGAGTGGACACCGATGGCGATGGAACGCCTAACCACCTTGATTTAGATAGCGATGATGATGGCTGTTCGGATGCCTTTGAGGCAGGTGTCGCTACTGATACTACTACAGATTATCAGTTTGCTGCAACGCCTGATGTAAATGGAAATGGACTTAATGATGATGTTGAGGACGGTACTAGTGGTAATGTTGTTTATGCACATACAAGTACTTATGCTGCTTACGCGCTAAACGATGACTTTAAATTGTGTGTGGATACGGATGGAGATTCAGTTGCAGATATCTATGACATTGATGATGACAATGATGGAACGCCCGATAATGCGGAGTGTTACGACTCCTCAACTGTGCTCGATTGGTCTGAAAATGCTTGGGCTCCGGGAGCAATGTCTAATACATATACAGTATTAGGAAATACTTTCGACTTCACCATTACCGATCTTTCAGGAGCAATGCTAGGAGCTCCGCCAGCACCTTACGATTTGCCATTGTCTGGCCCCAACTATCAAGGTGGTTTTGACAGTATTGATGATCAATTAGTAATTGCTGCAGATATTAATACGCTTGGCACCTCGAATATAATTACCACAGCGATTGATATGGGAGTTTCGGGCATTGGATTGGATAATGTGTCCTTCAAACTTTTTGATATAGATGGAAATACAGCTACTAACAAAGTTTACGAAGAACAATATACCATTAGAGGATATTTAAATGGGGTTGAGGTAGCTCCGGCCTTAATTGGTAATTCTGGGTACCAAATAATCTCTGGAAATGTAATCAACGGGTTGATTGAAGCTCCAACCACAGGGGCTTCTTCTGGCAATGGTACTGTTGGGGTGTACTTCACCCAAGCGATAGATCGGGTCGAAATTGATTTTGGAATAGCTCCAGGAGGTGATATTAATGGGTCGAGGCCAGGCTTTGGTATATATGATATCGTATTCTTTTCCGATTGTGATAAAGATGGTGATGGTACGCCAAACCACTTAGATTTAGATAGTGATGGAGATGGATGTTCCGATGCTTATGAGGCTGGAGCTACCACAGATTTGTCTACAGATTATCAGTTTGCCGCTACCCCAGATGCAAATGGTAATGGTCTGAACGATAATGTGGAAAACGGAAACAGCGATCAGATTAATTACACTAGCACTTATGGAAATTTTGCGCTCTATGCAGCTTTAAAGGCCTGTGAGGATTATGATGGAGACTCAGTGTTTAATGGAATAGACTTAGATGATGATAATGATGGTGTTCTAGATACGGATGAAGGCTCCGATTGTATATTGACTTATAGTTTTTCTGGAACGCTGGATGGTAGTAGAGACCGAGGGGCAGCGAATAATGATCAAAATAGAGACTTTGTTTTTGGAGATAACTATGCCTTTAACTTAGACTTTGATTGTGAAATTGGTATTGAGATTTCAACAACATTTGGTGATGCTATTGGTGGTAGAACTGGTGTTGTAACAGTTGATGGTACTGCCAAGAGTTTTCATACAGGTGTCAACGAGTTTAAAGCGATTACTCATGTGCCCTCTATTTCAGATAGCTATAGTGTGCAAGTGTCTGGTGCGGATGTCAGCATGACACAAATGACGGTAACTGATGCCTTTGGTAATGTGCTGGTTCAATTCGATTTTGGAACTTCTGGCTCACCAATAGCAGGTGGGTATATAGGAGTTGATGAAACGCTGACTTCGGGCAATGTGACCGTTTCTCCAATGACTGTGGATACCGATGGGGATGGCGCATTTAATCTATTAGACTTAGATAGTGATGGCGATGGTTGTTCCGATGCTTATGAGGGAGGATCTACCGAAGACTTAAGTACGGACTTTCAATATCCGGCTACTCCAGATGTTAATGACAATGGTTTAAATGATGCTGTAGAAGATGGTACAACCGGTAATATAAACTACACACTTACCTATGATGAATACGCGCTAAATGATGAGTTGCAACTATGTGATTGCCAATTTCTATGGTTAAAAGCAGATGCTGGAACCTTAAATGGAGCCAGTGCAGCCACAGATGGTCAGGCGGTAAATACATGGCAAGACCAAACCGCTTGGAGAACCAATGATGCTACTGACGTAAACCTTGCTTCTCCCACTTTTAGAAATAACGGCTCAGATTATATCAATTATAATTCCGTGGTTGAGTTTGATGGAGTGAATGACGGACTGGATTTTGGAGGCGATTATATTTTTGCTGAAAGATCCGGTATGACATGGCTTACAGTTGTTATGCCAGATGTTACTGCGGCAACTAAAGATGCTCAATTTATTTACGATTTCGGAGTGATTACTGGTGCTGGGTATGGTTTTACATATAGTTCTTCAAATTCGAGATCTTACACGCCTACTGCTCATGGAGGTGCGTATGTTAATACAGCTCATGGTAGAAGTAATCAAGTTACCCTTACACGTATGTTTGTAGAGTATGGAGGTTTACAAACCATAACTTATAATGCTTCGGGTACTCCAGAATCAAGTTTGTCCAATTCGCTGTCGACATTGAGTGCTGCGGAAATTGGAGAGAACCCTGTTCATACTTCTGGTGCTGGGCCATTTACTATTGGCAGGCAGTCCAAAAGCGCTGCGCTTACCTCCAATGATGGTAGGTTTTTTCAAGGTAAAATAGCCGAGATTATAGGGTTTTGTAATCCGCTCACCCCTAGTCAACTGAGTAGGTTTGAGTCATACTTGGCGGTGAAATGGGGAATTACAAAGGATAACTCTGATGGAGGGGAATACGGTGATTATGTTGACCATGACGGTACAGTCGTTTGGGATGCTTCCGAATATGCAGCCCATCATTACAATGTCGCAGGAATTGGTAGGGATGATGCCATTTCACTAAACCAAAAGCAGTCAAAATCAGTCAATGCCGATGCTATATTATCAATTGGTTTAGATGCAAATACTGACGGGCTGGAATCTAGCAATGCTGATAACACCAGTACATTTAGCTCCGATAAGTCTTATATGCTGTGGGGGCATGATAACGAGCCTTTTGGAGATAGGCATATTAAGGAGTTTGATCCATTGCAAGTAAATAGTAGGCTTAATAGAGAGTGGAGAGCTACTAAAACAGGAGATATTGGTACAGTAACTTTAGAGTTCGATGTTACGAGCCTGCCAGGGCCAACAGGGGTAGGTACTAATGATGAAAGCCAAATTGTATTGCTGTTAGATGCTGATGGGGATTTTAGAGCCGGAGCTACAGTCGTAACGCAATCATATATAGTAGCGTCTGACGGTATTGTGAAATTTAGCGCGAACATTCCTGATGGCGCCTACTTTACGTTGGCGAGTTCGGAAGAAGAAGCCTTACCAATCACTTTAGTCGACTTTGAGGTAAGGCAAACAGAAGATGGGGCAGTTGAATTGTACTGGACAACAGCTTCTGAGGTTAATAACAGTCATTTTGTAATAGAAAGAAGTACCAATGGATATGGCTTTTCGGAAATTGGATTCAAAACAGGAGCTGTTAATAGTACAGAACTAGTAGAATATCAATACTTCGATTTGCAGCCTCCAGCTGGAAAAGCTTATTACAGGTTAAAGCAGGTTGATATCAATGGTGCCTATGAGTACTCCCCTGTCCGAACCATTAACATAAAAGGTGAGGGGCTGTTTAATGTTGTCGTTTATCCTAATCCAGTGCATAGCGGGCAAGATTTATTACTAGAATTTAATGGTTCCAGAATTGAGGGTAGGGCTGAACTTGAGGTGTTCGGTGTAAACTCAACTAGCGTCTATAAATCAACTTTTGAATTTAATGAAGGTGATAATAAAAACGTTGTGGTTCCAACTAACGGCTTTAGTCAAGGGCTTTATATAGTTGCGGTAAGCTGGAACAATGGAAGTAAAAGAATATTTAAACGTGTGGTAGTTCATTAATTGAGTTAGCGTTAGTTCCACACCATTTTCAAAGAGATTTTTGTTTAGGTGACAGAAATAGTTCGATAGTGTTTAGGTGAATCAGTTTTATACACGCCTTTTATGGCTATAGAATTGAGTTAAAATCGAACTTTAAACAGAAACCCTCATACGGAGGGTTTCTATTTTTTAGTCTCGGAATGATTACTATGAAGTGTCGCAGAGCAGTGTGAAATAAACGGTTATTTACTTTTTCTCAACACTTATCCATTACATGTCTACACCTGTATAAAGCTTGTGAAACATAAAAAAACGTTGTTTAAATTTATATCATAAGACTAAGACCAATGAATTAGTTAAACTAATTCTTTTTTAAACACATGCAATTTAAGAGGGTTGGGATCAGCAGAGATATTACATACAGCTAACACTGTATGCTTTGGTTGAGGGAAGATCCGAGAGGGTCTTTTTATTTTTCACTAGTGTTTTCTGACACAGTGGAGTTGGTACAGAAGAGGGGTTTCCATACGGGTGACTCCTCTTTAATTTACTCGACAAGCATTCATTTAAATTAATCTTACATAGCATATCGAGTTACAGTATCTAAGACTCGTCCTATGCGAAAAAAGGAAATCCCTGAACCCATTAAAGTTGTTGTTAAGTGTTCTTTGAAAAGGAATAAAATGGGAAGAGTGTCTTCAAATAAACAAGGGATTATTAAGTACAAGGGTTTCTTTTATCGCATCAAGTTTGATGGTGATATTTTAAAATGGGAGGCAACACCTCTTTTGAAGTTGCTTTCTTTTGGCATGTATGTGTCAAGCTTTGAGTTTCCTGTAAATGTTATTCACGATTACCAGGTTTATTATGTGTCTCCATTCCATCGCATACTAAAAATTGAATTGATTCACCCGCTTAGCTATTCTAGAAGAAACAAGGAGAAAAGAAGTTACAAAGTCGTTAGGCTTCAAGGGGCTAACGTCTTTTGGATGAGCAGGAAACTTCAGAATAAGGTTTTTGGCTTAATGGAAAGCTGTAAGGGTTCTAATGTATATGATAACCCATGGTTATCTGTAGTGTGACTTTTAGTTGCGTTCATTTTGAATGCAATCTATTTAAGTGCAGTAATATTGTTTTTGTTTGAAGAAGGAGACCTTAATAAGGTCTCCTTCGCTTTTTTTATTTAGGATCTAAAATACTTTCAATACGTACTATAAGGTCCTCTAGGTGAACCGAACTGGCTCTGTCGCTTAGTTTTGTCTTGTTGGTTTTTATGCTGCTTAGCAATGTTGTTAGTTCTGCCCTAACTACAGGACGAATATCTGATTGCTCGATATTTACCGTTCTGGCTTCCCATCCACTCGACTCATTTGTCATTAGATGTTCTAAGCGCTCTACAAAGGCTCTTTGTAAGTTTCTACGGTAAGTATCAATGGCTTCACCTGAGTTTAGTTCAGCGAATAGACCTTTTCTTGCATCGCCAAAAAGTTGATATATCGTATATGTATTTCTTCCTTTAAAAGCTTCCGCTTCAATTAGTCGTTGGGCTCTGCTGGCATCTAAAAGGCTATTAAGGAATGAAACCTGTGTGCTACGAATGCGGTTTACCGCGCCATAGCCTTCCATTTTTCTCAGTAGTTCTTCGTCTAATAACCATTCAGGAGTGCTGAAAGCATAGGTTTGCAACCAATCCATGGCCGCTTTTTGCTGTGCTTCTGGCACCACATTATATACCTCTCCAGTTTGATCTGTTGACTTAAGGTCTTCGGTAATACCACCAATTACGGTAGTAACGTGGCCGGTAAACCTTCTCCACTGCCCAATGATCTCACCATAAATTTCTTGGGTGTCATCAAAGTTCTCTCCGTCCGTAGCTGTCCACTCCAAAAGGTTAGGTACAACTTTCATCAGGTTTTTCATACCATAGGTACTAGCCAAAACAGAGTTGTCGCCTAGGTCTTCTCTTTGTGATTCGGGGTTGGTGCCATCGCTACCGCCAAAGCGATATACTCGGTCATTGGCTTTTTCCAAAATCCATTTGTCTAAAGTGCTCTTTTCGGCTTCTGGTGTATAGGCACCAGGGATAACACGATACCCCCAATTGATGGAATACTTGTCGTATGGGCCAATTTTTCTAATAAAACGCTTCACACCATCTTCTGGCTGGGCAATGTAGTTCAGTCGTGCATAGTCCATAATAGTTGGGGCCACACCGAACTCTTCTGCAAACTCAGGGTCTCTCAAAGATTCTACTGGGTAGGCCGAGCTGGCTTTCATGTTGTGTGGTAAGCCAAGGGCATGACCGATTTCGTGTGCAATAACGGCACGCATCATTTCACCAATTTCGTCTTCTGGTGTTTGCAGTGTTCGTGCTTTCGGGTTGGCTGCACCTGTCTGTATCATGTACCAGTTGCGGTAAGAACGTAAGTGATTGTGGAACCAAATAATGTCCGATTCAATGATTTCGCCAGTTCTTGGGTCTGCTGTGCTTGGACCAACGGCATTACGTGTCATACTAGCGATATAGCGCACTGTTGAGTAGCGTGCATCCTCAGGGCTCCAGTCAGGATCTTCTTCTTTACTTGGAGGATCCTTCGCGATAATTGCATTTTTGAAACCAGCAGCTTCAAAAGCTACTTGCCAATCTTCAATTCCTAGTTTGAACCACTTTCTGAATTTTTCTGGCGTGGCAGGATCCAAGTAATAAACGATTGGTTTTACAGGCTCAACCAATTCACCACGGGCATAAGCAGCCGGGTCTTTTGGCTCTAGTCTCCATCTGCTCAAATAGGTTACTTGGTCACCTTTTAGTTCGTTAGAGCTATAGTTGATGGTACGATTAGTGAACCAACCTACACGGTCATCGGCTAAGCGCGGCATCATCGGTTCTTCCGGAAGCTTAATCAGCGATTGACTCACCTTCATGGAAATCAGTCCTGTTGAACTGTTTGAAGGCGGACGATTTGCTTCGTAGGTCATTACTTGGCGCACCTCAAGGTTAATAGGGAAACTCTTAACCGATTCAATATAGCTCTTATCACTAGCAAGTCTGCGTACCTGAAACTGGCTTCTGGTGCGCGATGCTAATGCACTAATGGCTTGTATATCTTGCTCAAAGTATTTTGTGGCATCAATTAGGAACG
The DNA here is from genome assembly GCF_900111145.1 of Roseivirga pacifica. GTDB lineage: Bacteria > Bacteroidota > Bacteroidia > Cytophagales > Cyclobacteriaceae > Roseivirga > Roseivirga pacifica. Next base: position 446,420 of record NZ_FOIR01000003.1, on the reverse strand, counting down.
CACTCGAATCATCCGGCTGTGCCTCAATTTCAAATGAGCCGATTATAGGAGCGAAGTTATTGTTAATTACAGATGTGTAAATGGCATCGGTGCTATCGGCAGTATTGTTATAAGAGATCTTTTTGAGTAAAATTTTCCCTTTAACCTCTTCCCAACGAACAACTTGTTCGTTCATTTTCCAGCCAGAGCCTAAGTAAGGGCTTAGGTTTTCTGGTGTAGCAACCAAGCGCGTAATCCAAAGCATGTCTTTCCCTAGTTCACTTTTAGGGATTTCCAGCATAACCTTTTTATCGTCCTGATAAACCTTGAATAAGCCTTCATCGGCCGTTAATCCATCAGTTTTAGATTCGTATGCACTCTTTTTTGGCTTCTCAGCCGGTTTTTCTGTGGGTGCTTCTTCTTTGTCCTTGTTTCGGTTTCTTCTTTGAGCATCCGCTTCAAAAGGAAGAATTCCGATAAATGTCATCGCCAACGCAAAAACAAATACCTTAGACTTGTAATTTGTAAGCATATTTAGTTCGAATTAGATTTAAGTATCGAAGCACGCTGAAAGATATGGTTTGACCAATCGATATTTATGAAGTGGGGCTTTGGTTGTTTTAATGGTAAGTGCAAAACTGCTTTTTGTGGAGGAATATTGGGACATAATTAAAGAAGCCTATTCGGGTTATGCGCGCTATTTGTGGCAAGAGATCACTTTTCAGTATGATTACAAACCATGGTGGCAGAACTACTTTTGGGCGCTTATTTTAGTTTCTCTGTTCTTTTTTGCTTGGGAATGGTTAAGACCGTGGCGAAAAGATCAGCCTAAGTTTAGGAAAGACTTCTGGCTGGATGCTTTTTATATGTTCTTTAACTTCTTTCTGTTTTCGTTGATCATTTTCAATGCTATGTCGGAAGTTGTGGTGAATGCCTTTAATCAATTTCTGGGTTGGTTCGGCTTAACTAATGTGGTAGCGATTGAAATTGGTAGTTGGCCTGTGTTTTTGCAACTTTTTACACTCTTTATAGTGCGCGACTTTATTCAGTGGTGGACGCACCGACTATTGCATTATTCTCCACGATTGTGGGAGTACCACAAGGTGCATCATTCAGTGGAACAAATGGGGTTTGCCGCTCATTTGCGGTATCACTGGATGGAAACGGTGGTTTATCGAACCATGGAATATATTCCACTTGCCATGATCGGTTTTGGTATTGATGACTTCTTTTTTGTGCACATGTTTACCTTGGCTATTGGTCACTGGAACCACGCCAATATTAAAGTAAAGCTCGGGCCTTTAAAGTACTTGTTGAACAATCCGAACATGCACATGTGGCACCATGCGCACGATTTGCCTGAGGGCAGAAAGTATGGGGTTAACTTTGGACTTACGCTCAGTATTTGGGACTATCTGTTTGGAACGGCCTATATTCCACATTCAGGTAAATCTATAAAACTCGGCTTTCCAGGGGTGAAGAAATTTCCCAAGACTTTCTTTGGTCAGATTTTCCATGGGTTTAAAAGGAAGGGCTGAGTATTAAGTCTAAGCTTGGTGCAATTGATGAGTACTTAAGCAAGAAATCACAGTACTTCTTACTCGCTAGGCAATACCAATATTCCCTATATTGTTGGTATGAAAAAGTTATTCCTTCTCGCAATTATCAGTACTTTCTCTTTTCAACTTAGAGCACAAGAAGCTGATCCTAAAGATGTGTCGTCTCCTGATGCAATATTGGCTGCTTTGTATGATGTGATCTCAGGGCCGGCAGGAGAGCAGCGAGATTGGGATAGAATGAAAAGCCTTTTTATTGCTGAAGGCAGGTTGATGCCTTCTTTTAAAAATCCACAAACTGGTGAGGTGGGATATAGGGATTGGACAGTGCAGGAATACATTGACCAGGCAGGAGCGAGTTTGGAAAAGAATGGCTTTTTCGAGATTGAAATTGCTAGAAGGGCCGAGCAATACGGTACCATTATGCATGCCTTTAGCACTTACGAGTCGCGCAGAAAAGCTGATGATAAAGAGCCCTTTGCTCGAGGAATTAATAGCATTCAGTTACTCAACGGGGGAGACAGATGGTATATAGTAAGTGTGTTCTGGATGGGTGAAAATGCTGAATTTCCGTTGCCTCAGAAGTATTTAGAGGATAACTAACTAATCTCTAATGCCAGGGCGGAAAGTGAAACGTCAATTTGAGCTTCAATAGCGCTATTGTTGCTTTGATAACTGATTTTACCACGGCTATAAGTGTATTCCAAAAAGATCGGGTCTTCGTCATTCGATAGTTCAAATCGAATGGCTTTTGCTTTACCCACTTTCAAGTAAGTTGTTGCGTCTATAATCTGTTTAGGCTCGAATATTTTTATTACTTGTCCAGTATCTAAATAAAAGGTAAGCAGCCCCTTTTCTTTTGTAAATTCAGCCCTCTCAAATCTGTGAAGAAAATCTCCGTGACGGCCGTAGTTGTCGCCAAAAATACTGATAGAGCCACCTTTAAATAGTTGTTCTTTATTGTTGATTAGAGTTGCCAGTTCTGCAGGTTTACGCTTCTTATTTAATCTGCTTTCCGTGGCTGCTAAATGATTGTCGAGATCGGGAGTTGCTTGGATGGAAGCCATAAACTGAATTCCACCTCGCTTACGCACAGTTCTGTAGATAAACCTACTGAATAAAAGGCTTGCAATGAAAATTCCCAAGCAAATGGTTACACCCAAGTACCCTTTAAGGTCGTTGAGTAGAACAATCCCGATAATATTTAAGCCAATGAACGGAAGGGCAGACAGATAGAGAGACTGGATGAAATTGGTGAAGCCTTTCATAAATATTGAGCTGAAGGTAACGCAGCTTTTTGAAAAGGCGAAAAACAAGATGGGGTTAATTGTTTTGTTCCTCGCCTTTTAATTTCAGTTTCTAGCTCCTGACTTTCCTCTTCCTATCCGTAAATTTCGTTAATAATGCCTGCCAAACGAACGCCAGCTTGTAAAACACGCTGTTTTACCAGATCGAAGTTGTCGTAAGAATAGCGGTAGCTAATGCGGCCATTCTCTGGAATAGCGTAAACCTGATCGCGATAGCTCATAGATTCATAAGCCCATTCGCGAACTGTAGCAGACTGCCATTCTGCAACTTGCGCTTTGGTTGGATGGTTTACCCAATCCGCAAACTCGGTATAGCTAAACTGTTTGCCATCGATCATTCTGCTGTCCCAAACACTATGTAGATTTGTACTGCTGCCAAACCACTCTACTTTTACATCATTTCCACCACGGTCTTCACCATTTCCAACATGTAGTGGTTGGTGAATATCGCCTACCATGTGCACCAAGAATTTCAGTTTAGTTGCTTCTTCTTCGGCAGAAAGTCCGCCTTGTTTTAGCTCTGCAATAATGGTTTCAATGGCTTTGATTACATCGCCACCTTCTTGTTCTGGCGCTTCTTCGTAAGTCATGCCATCGGGAATAGTGCAGTAATGCCAAGTGTTGGCGTAGTCATAGGCACGGTCAGAGCGAATCTCGTCCATCCATGTGCTTACTTCTGCAAGGGTTTCGGTGCCCAAAACTCTTTTTACTTGCTTTTGCGCTTTCTTGGTTAACATTTGATCAGCAATATGACCAATGGTTCTATGGCCAATTTGTCCCCAGAAAAACACAGGAGAAGCTGATAATAAAAGTGCGCAAGCGCATAGTACAAATAGAGTTGGGTACTTTTTCATAGCATTGAATTTCGACAAAAATAAATGGCATCGCTCCAACTGCCATGAGTTTATTTTAAATTTTGGTTATGGAATTTGTGGGAGGTAATGCAAGGGTAATAGTAGGTGTGATTTTACAGTGTCTGACAGTGTCCATCTTAAAATCTAATTTTCCTATCTTTCGTTTTTATGCTTGCTATGAAAAGAACGGTATTCCTTATTCTGCTTTTTGTATCTGTATCGCTTTCCGCTCAAACTGAAAGAGGCCGCTACACTTTCGTTTTTCTCAACACCGATCCGGATAGGGCTGAGCTGCCAAAGAATCAGGTAGATAGTTTACAGGCTGGGCATATTGCGAACATAAACCGTTTGGTTAAAGAGCAGAAGATGATTGCCGCAGGACCTTACTATACTGGTGGAGGAATATTTATTTTCGACACTAATTTGGAGGAAACTCAGGTGGTGCTCGATTCTGATCCGGCCATTGCCGCTGGTCGCTTTAAGTTAGAGGTTTACCCCTTCGATATGCAGGATGGTAAAATCTGTACCTTATGGCACAAAAATGAGGCGGATATAGCCATGACTACTTACCACTTTGTGCGCTACGAAACTGATTTTGATCATGATGGAGCTCCGGCCGCCAAAACGAATCGCTTTACACAAACGCTAATTGATAATGTGAAGTACAAGGAGAAGGGTGTGAATGTTTTGGGTGTGTTGAATTTTACAGAAAACCGAGGTCAAGTAGTTATTTACGCTTCAGACAAAGAAGAAGGCAATGAAAACCTCTTTTCGACCCACGAATTGGTGGGGAAAGGTGTAATGAAAATGACACACAAAAAGCTCTACTTTCCTGAAGGAATTTTTTGCGAGAATTGATTTACGCGTTTCCTATCTAAGTATTCGTTGAGTTTTTAGGATTAATCCTCTTCGTTCAGAATCAGCTTTTTTACTGGTTTCTGGTAGTTTCTGCCAATAGGTAAGAGTTTGCCGTCAATTTCTACACAGTTACCTTCTATAGCCCTAACCTTATGCAGGTTAATGATAAACGACCTGTGAATACGCACAAATTGGTCGGGGGGAAGGTGTTCCGCAATGCTCACAAGGTTGTTGTGGTTGATCAGTTTTTCCGTTCGCGTTTTTACACAAACATAGTCCTTCAGGCTTTCGATGTAGATAATGTCATCGAAACGAACCTTTACCATGCGTTTGTCAATTTTTAGGAATACATGGTCTTTCTCCTGCGATTGCTGACTATTGTTGGCGGTAGCCGGAGCAGTAGCGCCACCTTGAGAAAGTCGTTTTTCAATTCGGGCAATGGAATTCATAAAACGCTCAATAGAGATAGGTTTTACCAGGTAGTCGGTCGCTTCAAGATCGAAGCTTTCAACAGCGTACTCTCTAAATGCGGTGGTTATAACTACTAGGGGTGGGTTTTTTAGGTTTCTAATTAAATCCAGCCCGCTCATGGTCGGCATGTTGATGTCTAAAAAGAGCACATCAATATGTTCTTTGGAAATGATTGAGAAAGCATCAACGGCATTTTGTGCTGTGGCGGCCAGCTCAAAATCCGGAAAGCTCTCCAAGTACCGCTTTATCACATTGATGGCCAATGGCTCATCATCCACAATCAACACTTTGTACTTCATTTTATAGGCAGTTTGAGCACTACTTTATAAACCCCCTCGTCATCGGTTACTTTTAGGTAGTAGTCGTTCTCGTATCTTAAGTTCAGTCTTCTTTCGGTATTTTTCAAGCCAATTCCGTAATCAGTTTTCCGGATCAGCTTTTCATGCACTTGCTCTTCCCCCGATATCTCGTTCTCGCAAATAAAAAGGAGTTCATTCATTTTTATGCTAAAAGAGATACTTATCGGTATGTGTTTTTTTCGGGTTGAGGTACCGTGTTTAAAGGCATTTTCAATAAAAGGAATAAACAACAGCGGGGGAACTTCAATGTTCGAAATGTTGCCTTGCAAGCTAAAGTTTAGGTCCAGTCGGCTGCCAAACCTGAGCCGCTCTAAGTCTATATAGTTCTGAATATGGCTTACTTCATCCTCTAACGGTACCATCGATTTTGCACTGTCGTATATCACGTAGCTCATTAATTCAGAAAGCTTTATTACGGTTTCTGGAGCTCGGTCCGACTTGTCGAGTGTTAAGGAGTAAAGATTGTTTAGGGTATTGAAAAAGAAGTGTGGCTGTATTTGTGACTTCAAATAAGCTAGTTCGGTTTCTAGCTGTGATTTCTGAAGTGCTGAGGCCTTGTTTTTAAACTTCACCCAATCTATAGTAATTTTAATAGCCGCTGCAATTCCTAATACATAGATCTCGCCAAAAAATGCAGCAGCTATGTAGTTAAACCCAAAAAGCTCTTCGTCTCGTCCCGATTCTTTAAAAACCTCGGTGGTTACCAATTCATAAGTAAGTACGATTCTTATAAAAGTGATTACCAGGGTGGCTATAAATAGTAAGCTAATAAAGTAGCCTGTTTTCTTAGGTAGAAATTTAGGCATTAGATAGTACAGTGTAAAGTACACCAATGCAATGTGGAGTGGGAATTCTACCAGGTTCGATTCGAGCGAGTAGACGTAATCATCAAAGTAATGCCCCCACCTGAGTGTATTGATAAGAAAATAGCAAAGCCAAAAAAGCACATGATAGAGTGCTGGGTAATTGGTATAAGAATATCGCTTAGATAATGCTGAGCTCATAGGGTATAGCTCCACTGGTGCGACATGAGGGCTTCTGTTCAAGGTTGGTAGCTGCTTAGTGCTCTTCTAATAAATCAACCTATTTTAAACCCCACTATAAAATTCGCTCAATGGATGTTTTATCTCGCTAAAAGTAAAGTTTTGATGTCTGGAAAACGTTTGTCAATTCTGTGGATTCAAACTTATACGAAATAATTCCATTCAGCTAATATATTTCATCATTTGTTAATATTCCCTAAATATTGAAGGATTACACGCTATGAAACGGACATAAACTTAAAGCAATGTCAATGAAGAAAAATTTACTTTTTAAGAGCCTGGCGGTATTGCTACTTCTCTTTAGTGGGGTAGGAGCATACGCGCAGCAGGTAACTGTATCCGGTAAGGTTACCGGAAGCGATGACGGCCTGGGGATACCCAGCGTAAACGTTCGTGTTAAAGGCACGACTTCTCAAGGTACTGTTAGTGATGCTGACGGTAATTATGAAATTGTAACCTCTGAGGGGGCTACATTGGTTTTCTCTTTTATAGGTTATACCGCAAAAGAGGTGGTTGTTGGTAATCAAACTACTATTAACGTAGTGTTGGTGCCAGAATCTACTGCCTTGGAAGATGTGGTGGTAACTGCCTTTGGTGTTGAAAGAGAAAAGAAAGCACTAGGATACTCTATGACTGCAGTAGGCGGTGAAGAGGTATCTCAGATTAAAGCACAAAACCCAATCAACTCTTTGGCTGGTAAGGTAGCTGGTGTTGTTGTTTCGCCTGGTACTTTCGGTCCTGGTAGTAGTACAAGGGTAATTATTCGTGGTAATAACTCACTAACGGGTAACAACCAACCATTATATGTAATTGATGGTGTGCCAATGAACGATTCAAGCTTTGGTTCATCTAATTCAGATGTGGCCAGTGAATTCTCAAGAAATGATTATGGTAACGGTATCTCTGATATTAACCCTGATGATATTGAGTCAATTTCTGTGCTTAAAGGACCAAATGCTGGTGCACTTTATGGTTCGCGTGCTAGTAACGGGGTTATTCTTATTACAACTAAAAAAGGTACACAAAACCGCGGCCTTGGAGTGTCTGTAACTAGTAACTACTTGTCGCAAACACCAATGTTGCTTCCTGAATTCCAGAATCAGTATGGTCAAGGTACCAATGGTAACCCTCTACTTACTACCGGGGCATCTTGGGGTGGCGCATTAGATGGGTCTTCTCAGCCTTATTATACAGGCGAAAACAGACCTTATTCTCCACAAACAGGGAATATCGAGAACTTCTTCAGAACAGGATCATCTTTCGTTAATACCATAGCAATTGATGGTGGAAACGAAAAGGCAAGTGCCAGATTCTCTTACACTAACACCGATTCTAAGTCTATTCTACCTAATTCAGGTATTAAAAAGAACAACTTCAACCTAAGAGCATTCACTAGACTTACGGATAAATTCTCGCTAGATTCTAAGGTGAGTTATTCGGTAACAGAAGGTACTAACCGTGCCTCATTGGGTACTGAGGGTGTTGTTGCCAATTTGTATGCAATTCCTAGAAACATCGCATTGGGAGATTTGAGAGACTACCAAAACGATGACTTGAGTGTAAGAACTTATAACAGTGGCGCTTCTAACCCTTATTGGGTGCTTTACAATGACATCAATAATGATGTTAGAGAGCGTTTGATCGGGTTTGTTAAGTTGGACTACCAACTTACGGAAGAACTTTCTGTATTTGCTAGAGTAGGTGGTGACTTTACTGGCCAAAAAATTGAGTCTGTAAATCAATACGGACACTGGTTCTATGGTTCAGGTAGATTCAACTACTCAAACAATAAGGCAAGCGAGGTAAACAGCGACTTCCTTTTTACTTATACTAAGAAATCTTCTGGCGACTTTGGTTTCTCTGCAAACTTTGGTGGTAACCACAGGGTTTCTAAAGCAGAGAGCATGTCTATTTATGGTGAAGGGTTTAAAATTCCAACACAAGCAACAGTAGCCAGTGCTACAGTTTTAATTCCTGATTACTCTTTCGAAAGAAGAAAAGAAGTGAGCTCGCTATACGCATCAGCGCAGCTGTCTTATCAAGACATAGTTTTCCTTGATATTACTGGTAGAAACGACTGGTCTTCTACATTGCCAGAGGCTAATCGTTCATTCTTCTACCCATCAGCTAGTTTATCAGTGCTTTTAAACGAAGTATTTGAGCTAGATAACTCTTTTGTGAACTTGTTGAAAGCACGTGCCAGTTGGGCTAAAGTGGGTAATGATACGGATCCATTCCAGTTAGATAATACCTTTGTTTTGAATCAAAACGGATACTTGGGTAGAACTACGCTTTCTAGACCAACCACGCGTTACGATGAAGACCTAAAGCCAGAGCAAGTTGGAACTTTCGAGCTTGGTTTAGAGTGGCAAATGCTTGAAAGCAGACTTTACGGTGACCTAACTTACTATGACATTACTTCAAAAGATTTGATTTGGGGTGTGCCAGTGGCGGCATCTACAGGTTATTCTTTCTATAACACAAACGTAGGCGAAATCAATAACAAAGGTTTTGAATTCCTAGTGGGTGGTATTCCAATTCAAAGAGCGAATTTCTCTTGGGATGTGTCATTCAACATAGCTCACAATAAGAATAGCTTGGTAGAGTTTATCGAAGATTTGGAAAGCTTCCAGTTCACCAGCACAAACGGTGGTACTGTAAGTGTACAAGCTACCAAAGGTGGTGGTTACGGTGATATCTATGGAACTACTTGGGCTAAAAACGATGCCGGACAGTTGATTGTTAACTCTGAAGGTATTCCTACAGCAACCTCAGATAGAACCTTGTTGGGTAACTATCAGCCTGATTGGGTAGGTGGTTTAACTAACTCTTTCAGCTACAAAAACTTCAGCCTTAGATTATTGATCGATGCCAGAATTGGTGGAGAGATTTACTCTGGTGCTGATGCAGGCTTAGACGGTTCTGGTGTTTCTAGCAGATCACTTCAGTACAGAGATGGTGGTGTGGTGTTAGATGCCGTTACCAATACTGGTACGCCAGAAAATCCAGTATGGACTCAGAATACAGAGACTATTACTTCTCAGGAGTATTTCGGAGCACTTGGTGGAATAGCAGAGAATTACTTGTACGATCAAACGAATATTCGTTTGAGAGAAGCTGCACTTACTTATAGAGTTCCTGGCGGATTGCTTGAGAATACCTTCTTAAACCGAGCATCTATAAGCCTTGTGGGTAGAAACCTGTTCTTCTTTAAAAAGGAGATCGAAAACTTCGACCCAGAGTCTAGCTACAGTACGACTTCTTTCGCGCAAGGTGTACTTTACTATAACCTGCCTTCTACAAGAAGTCTTGGTTTCGACATAAACTTGAGTTTCTAATTTTTGAAAAGAAGCGTTATGAAAAATATATATAAATCATTGTTAGTCTTTTTGTTGATTGGTGCAGTAGCCTGTACCTCAGACTTCGATGAAATTAACAAGCAACCTGGCGCCATTACTACAGACGAAGCCAGTGCGAAGTACTTCTTAACAAACGTTCAGTTTGTGCTATATGGTCCGGATCGATTTCCGTATTGGAGAGGGCCTTTAATTCACGGTGATAGATTTGCCGGTTACTTTACATTTGGGTTTAGCGGCAGCTGGTGGAACGATGGCTTAGGTTATACCTACAATGGTGGTTATACCGATGCTACGTACGATTGGTTAGACGGATACCTTGGTGGCCTAGATAACTTCTTGGAGATAACTGCAGTTGGTGGTGAATTCGAAAATGAGCGAATGAATGCAGTGGGTAAAATCTTAAAGGGATTATACTTCACTAAATTCACCGATGTGTTTGGAGAACTTCCTTATTCTGAGGCTGGAGATCCAGATATTTTAACACCTAAGTTCGATACTCAGATGGAAATCTATCAGGGAGTATTGGCCGAGCTTGATGAAGCGATTGCTACTATTGGCAGCGAAACGTCAACAGGTGCAGGTGTTCAAGACATGGCCGAGAATGACCTGATTTTTGATGGCGACCTTCAGAAATGGAAGAAGTTGGCCAATACTTTAAAGCTTAAAATTGGTATTAGAGCATTAGGTGCTCCTGCAGCAAATTTTGCTGAAACTGCAATTAATGAGGCTTTAGCGGGTGAACTGATGGAAACTACTGGAGAAGACGCTCTTTTGATCAAAGATGAAGTAATATCTCAGTGGACCAGTGCTAGTTATGGCGATGTTTGGCACAACTTCGGTGGCCTTGGTTCTAAGTGGCATATGGGCGAAGTGCTTATTAACGAGCTTAGAGATAACAATGACCCAAGACTTTCTGTGTTTGCTAAACCTGCTCAAGGTGGTTCAATGACTTTGAGAAAGCCAGTAAATGCAGATGAGATTAAGGCCTTTGACTTAATGAAGGAAACACTTGACGATGCAGGTGTAGTTTACAACACCAGTGAAACTGCTGATGAAGTAACTATCTCTTTTGCTGCAGATCAGTACTATGTAGGTCAGCCTACAAGATTGAACGGAATCGCACAAGATTATGCGGCTTGGGAAATGTTCTCAACTCCTGCTGATGAGATCGTTAACCCTAAAAATGGTGGTCCAATTACTCCCGAAATCATTTTAACTTCTGCAGATGCTTACTTTTTGCGTGCAACTGCTGCTGTAAAAGGTGTAAGTAGTGAAGATGCTAATGCAATGTATCAAGCGGGTATTAACAGCTCAATGGAGCGTTGGGGGGTAGGAAGCGGAGAAATTGCCGACTATTTGGCTAACTCGCCAATGGGTACACTTTCAGGTTCTACCGATGAAATGCTCGAAATGATCAATACGCAAAGATGGATTGCTAACTACACCAATGGTTTCGAAGGCTGGTCAATCGTGCGTAAGTCTGGTTACCCAGCTGCATTGGCTGGCGGAGTATCTGATACTGATATCTTTAGCATGGGTGAAATTAATGGTGCATACCCAACTAGAATGAGATATGGTAATAGTGCCAGAAGTACAAATGGAACTAACCTTGATGAGGCAATTGGCCGACAAGGACCTGATGCAATGGACACCAAACTTTGGTGGGCTAAAGACTAATATTACTTAGTTCAAAAAAAGGCGCTGAATCATATAAGATCAGCGCTTTTTTAAAGCTTAAACGCAGTTTTTTAAGCTTTCTGCACTTAGCCGATAAAGCCTGCGTTTAAGCTAAATTTTTTCCAAAGCGTAACTCGCTACTATAACTTTATCATCAGTTAAAGCAGTAACTTAGACATTTCACAAATGATTGCCTTGATGACTACTAAAAGTGAAAAATCACAAAGGTTGACCAGGAAACAATGGTCGGCTCTTGAAGAAACTAAATTCGAAAACATCCACACCGATGTGTTTGGAGAATCGGCCGAGGCTGCAGTTGCAGTGGCCAAAGAAATTGCCTCACTTATTCGTTACAAAACCAACCGAAATGAGCACTGCGTGCTAGGATTGGCTACTGGTTCATCACCAATTAAGGTGTATCAAGAATTGGTGAGACTTCACAAAGAAGAAGGGCTTTCCTTTAAAAATGTCATCAGCTTTAACCTAGATGAATACTACGGTTTAGGCAAAGAAGATGTGCAAAGCTATGTGTACTTTATGCATCATCATTTGTTCGATCATGTAGACATTCTCCCAGAGAATATTAACATTCCTGATGGAACAATACCATACGATAAAATCAGCAACTACTGTGCTTACTACGAAGAGCGAATTGAATCTTTTGGTGGATTAGACTTTCAGTTGTTGGGGATTGGTAGAACGGGGCATATCGGTTTTAACGAACCAGGTTCTAAAGAGTCTTCTACCACAAGGTTAATAACTCTAGATTACCTTACAAGGCAAGATAATGCCTTCGCTTTCGACCAGTTTGACGAAGTGCCAAAGAAGGCAATTACCATGGGGGTTGGCACTATTTTAAAAGCCAAGCGCATTGTGATTATGGCGTGGGGTTTGAAAAAAGCCGAAATTGTTTTCAAAACGGTAGAGGGAGAAATGTCAACAGATATTCCTGCAACATTCCTCCAACTGCATGAGGACGTTACTTTTGTAATGGACGACCTTGCTGCTGCTGACCTTACGCGATACAAAACACCGTGGTTGGTTGGCGATACTGTTTGGACAGATGAAATGGCTCGAAAAGCGGTGGTTTGGCTGAGTCAAAAACTTCAAAAGCCAATTCTAAAACTTACCGATCGTGACTATAACGATCACAACATGTCTGATTTATTGGTGGCAAAATCGGCCTACGATGTTAACATCAGCATGTTCAACCATTTTCAACACACCATTACCGGTTGGCCAGGCGGTAAGCCAAAAGCAGATGATTCTCAAAGACCTGAAAGAGCTGAGCCAGCTAAAAAACGCGTACTACTATTTAGCCCACACCCTGATGATGATGTGATCTCAATGGGAGGGACTTTCCTCAGGTTAATTCAGCAAGGGCACGATGTGCATGTGGCTTATCAAACCTCTGGCAATATTGCCGTGAGCGATCATGAGGCTTTAATGTATGCTGAGTTTGCCAAGGCGCTCACGCAGTCTGGTGGTAAAGATGCAGATACGGCTTTGTTCGATAAGGCAATAAAACTGCTTAAGGGCAAGCGCAATTTTAAGGTAGTACCGGAAGAAATTAGAACTTTAAAAGGTTTGATCAGAAGGGGTGAGGCAATGAGCGCATGCCGTTCATACGGCTTACCTGAAGAAAAAGTGCACTACTTGGATATGCCTTTTTATGAAACCGGAACAGTCGAAAAATCTCCGCTGGGTAAAAAGGATGTGAAAATCATTCAGGACTTAATTGAAGAAATTAAACCGCACCAGATTTATGCCGCAGGCGATTTGGCAGATCCACATGGCACTCATAAAGTTTGCTTCGATGCCATATTGAAAGCGCTTCAAGGCTTAAAAGGTAAGGAGTCGGTAAAAGATAGCTGGCTGTGGTTATACCGTGGTGCATGGCACGAGTATCCAATTGACGAAATTGAAATGGCCGTTCCACTTAGCCCAGACGAGGTGTTGAGAAAACGCGAAGCCATCTTTAGACATCAGTCGCAGAAAGACGGAGTGATGTTCCAGGGGAACGATAGCAGAGAGTTCTGGGAAAGAGCCGAAGACCGCAACAAGGCAACGGCTATTAAATACAACGAGCTTGGATTAGCAGAATACGAAGCAATGGAGGCTTTCAAGCGCTTCCACTTTTAAAATTCATCTATGACCATATTGAAACGCGATATTAAGGTAGCCCTTACGCTACTTCTACTGGTGAACTGTTTCCTTTTGAAAGGCTTTCAATCTGAGAAATACCAGGATGTTATTCCTGTTCCTCAGCAAGTTAGCGTTGCAGAGGGGCTTTTCGAAGTGAATGAGGATTTCAAAATTTCCATTCAGGGCGATCCTAACGAAAGGCTCTATGGAGCAAGCACTAGGTTCTTGAGAAGATTGAGCGGAAGAACTGGTGTCTTCCTGAAATCAGGTTATGTAACCGAACAGAACAATGGTGCAAATGGCAATTTTGTAATTGAAGTCGAAAGACCTGGTGAACTGGTTGTAGGAGAAGATGAAAGCTACGAATTAGAAGTAAAAAGAGACCGTATATTCCTCCATGCAACTACGGAGCTCGGAGCCATGCATGGCCTCGAGACCGTGTTGCAACTATTGGCTTTTGATGGTGCTACCCCTGTAATCGCTGCCGGAAAGGTAACTGATGAGCCACGCTTTCCTTGGCGTGGACTTATGATGGACGTTTCCCGTCATTTCCAGCCAATTGAGGTGATAAAAAGAAATATCGATGGCCTGGCAGCGGTAAAAATGAATGTGCTTCACTTGCACCTAACCGATGATCAGGGTTTTAGAGTAGAAGTAAAGTCATATCCACAGTTGTATCAAAAGGGCTCTGATGGTCAGTATTTCACCCAAGAGGAGCTAAAGACCATTGTGTCTTACGCAGCAGATAGAGGGATTAGGGTTGTGCCTGAATTCGATGTGCCTGGGCATGCTACCTCATGGTTAACGGCCATGCCTGAACTGGGTAGCCGACCAGGTGTTGAAAGCTACAGTATGGAAAGAAATGCTGGCATTTTCGATCCTACTTTAGACCCTACTAATGAAAAGGTATATGAAGTTTTAGAGGCTGTATTCACCGAAATGGCTGCCATTTTTCCTGATGAGTACTTTCATATTGGTGGAGATGAGAACGAAGGTAAAGATTGGGACGCGAACCCTGAGATTCAGGCCTTCAAAGAAAAACATGGTTACAAGGATAATCACGAGTTACAGAATCACTTTAATAAGCGCTTGCTGAAAACGCTCACAGCGCTAAACAAGAAAATGGTAGGCTGGGATGAAATCTTACAAGAAGGATTACCCAAAACTGCCGTCATACAATCATGGAGGGGTATTGAAGCCTTGCTTAGCTCAGCAGAGCAAGGCTATCAAACCTTCCTTTCAAATGGTTATTACATCGATTTAATGCATTCTGTGGAGGATCATTACTATGTGGATCCACTGCCTGCAGACCACAAATTAACAGATGAACAAGCCGCCAATATATTGGGTGGTGAGGCAACTATGTGGGCCGAATTGGTGGTGCCTACTACGGTAGATAGCCGTGTTTGGCCACGTACTGCGGCAATTGCAGAGCGTTTATGGTCGCCACAATCAGTTGGCGATTTAAAGGATTTATACAGAAGGCTAGAAATCATTAGCCTTCAATTGGAAGAGCTCGGTTTGCAGCACATTACCAGCCGAAACATGATTTTGAGAAAACTGGCTAACGGTCAAGACTCAGAGGCGCTTAAGATAATTAGTGATTTAACAGGTCCACTGCAGGGCTATACCAGAAACCCAGGTGGTACCATGTATAAGTCGCATAGTCCATTTACCCTTTGGGCAGATGCTTGTATTGCGGATGCTGAAAGTTCAACGACTTTCCGTTTTGCCATGGAACAATTCATGCAAAACCGGTCGGAAGATGCTTTGGCAAGCTTAGAGACGTCACTAGAACTTTGGGCGAGCAATCATGCTGCGTTGGCAGAGATTGTTAAAGGAGCACCTTTGGCGCAGCCCGCTTACGAGCTATCGGTTAAGCTGAACAAAGCCGCTGCGGTAGCGCATGAGGCAATTGCTTATTACAAATCGGGTACTCAGCCTACAGCAAAGTGGCTAGAAAGTGCCAAGAATACACTTGAAATGGCTGGTGAACAAGTTGGTAGAACCGAACTGAGACCAGTGGAAGATATTGAAAAATTGGTCGATAGATTGACCGTAAATAATTAATAGTCCATGGAGTTAGCAGTAATTGATTGGGCAGT
Organism: Roseivirga pacifica; assembly: GCF_900111145.1. Lineage (GTDB taxonomy): Bacteria > Bacteroidota > Bacteroidia > Cytophagales > Cyclobacteriaceae > Roseivirga > Roseivirga pacifica. The sequence goes on along the minus strand of NZ_FOIR01000003.1, from coordinate 430,707 downwards.
AATCGTTTTATTTTTTGTGGTGTCTCTGCTGATTGGCGTTATAATCGCCAAGAAGGCAGGGGCTAGCTCAGCCGATTTCTTTCTTTCAGGAAGAAATATGCCCTGGTGGCTACTTGGAGTTTCCATGGTAGCCACCACTTTTTCGGCAGATACCCCAAACCTTGTTACCGATATTGTCCGTAAAGACGGTGTTTCGGGTAACTGGGGCTGGTGGGTGTTTTTGCTTACCGGTATGCTCACGGTTTTTGTTTACTCACGCCTTTGGAGAAGATCCGAGGTAATGACCGACTTGGAGTTTTATGAACTACGATATAGCGGAAAAGCTGCGGCTTTTTTAAGAGGTTTTAGGGCGATTTACTTAGGGGTGTTTTTCAACGTAATGATCATGGCTACAGTATCGTTGGCCGCGATCAAACTAGGTTCTGTTTTACTAGGCCTTACCGCCATAGAAACACTTTTGGCGGCATCTATTGTGACTGTTATTTATAGCTCTTTAGGAGGGCTAAAAGGTGTGCTTATCACCGATTTCTTCCAGTTTTTTATTGCCATGGTGGGGTCGGTTTGGGCGTGTTCTGTTATTGTGAATTTGCCGGAGGTTGGAGGGCTTTCAAGCCTTGTGACCAACGAGGCTATAGTACCAAAGCTCGATTTTTTACCAGACTTCACCAATACTGAAGCGCTCATTATGGTGTTCATTATACCGATTGCGGTTCAGTGGTGGAGTGTTTGGTATCCTGGTTCTGAACCGGGAGGTGGAGGCTACATTGCACAGCGTATGCTTTCTGCTAAAGACGAAAAGAATGCGTTGGGAGCAACCTTACTATTTAATGTGGCACACTACGCTTTGAGGCCTTGGCCATGGATTTTAATTGCACTGGCTTCTATCCTTGTTTTTCCTGATTTGGAAAGTATAAAGCAGGCATTCCCTCATGTGGATCCGAAATTGGTGAATGATGATATGGCCTATCCAGCCATGCTTAGATATTTGCCGACCGGCTTATTGGGTATAGTAATTGCCTCTTTGATTGCCGCCTTTATGTCAACACTTTCAACGCACCTCAACTGGGGTTCAAGTTATATAGTGAACGACTTTTACAAGCGATTTGTAAAGCCAGAGGCTAGCGAAAAGGAGCAGGTAATGGTTGGGCGAGTGAGTACTGTTGTACTAATGCTGCTTTCAGCTTGCTTGGCTTTGTTCCTTGATAGTGCGGTGCAAGCCTTTAATATTTTGCTTTCAATTGGTGCTGGTACCGGATTGATTTTTATTCTGCGCTGGTTCTGGTGGCGAATCAATGCTTTTACCGAGATAGCCGGAATGGTGATTTCGCTTTTGGTAGCCATTTATTTTGAAGTGCTACATGCTAGGTTGGGTTTCGAACCTATTGAAGATGCTTACAGGCTGGTGCTAAGCGTGGCGGTAACCACAGCCGTATGGTTATTGGTTACTTTTTTAACCCGACCAACTGATAGTAAGGTACTCAAGAATTTCTACGAGAAGATCAAGCCTGCTTCCATTGGTTGGAAGACTTTCATTAAGCAAGAAGAGGCAAAAGGAGTGAGGATTGACGCCAGTAACTCCAAAGAGAATTTAGCTAATGAGATTTTGGCAATGGTTATAGGCTGTGTAGGTGTTTACGCAGCGCTGTTTGGCTTGGGTAGTTTGCTATATGGCCGAACCACCGCAGCAATACTATTATTCCTTTTGGCAGGAATAAGCACATACGCCTTACTCAAGGTTTGGAAAAAACTTAAAATCACAAAAGCATGAAACGAAAAGTAGCCATAGGAATAGATATTGGAGGTACTTCCACCAAATATGGTGCAGTAGATGAGTTCGGGCAAATTCACTTTCAGGGCCGACTTTCAACTGCGAAATTTGGCGACTTTGAGACCTATGTAAAAGTGCTGACCAGGAACATTCAGAACGAACTGGAGACTGGTAATCAGTACATGGAGGTGATTGGTGTGGGTATTGGAGCACCACATGGGGTAAGACAACGCGGCACTATCGAGCATGCATCTAACCTACCTTGGAAGGGTGTATTGCCACTTGTGAGCGAAATGAAAGCCTGCATGGGCGTAGATGTTACCTTAACAAACGATGCGAATGCCGCAGCTATTGGTGAGCTGATTTTTGGCGGTGCCAAAGACATGAAAGACTTTGTGATGGTGACCTTGGGTACTGGGCTTGGCAGTGCTATTTTTTCCAACGGAAAGTTGGTGGAGGGGCATGATGGATTCGCAGGCGAACTGGGGCACGTTACATTCGAACATGAGAATGGCCGCTACTGCCGCTGCGGAAGAAGGGGCTGTTTGGAGACCTATGTTTCTGCTACAGGAATAAAACGTACCATCTTTAAGCTCCTAGCTGATCATTTTGATGATAGTGAATTGAGAACCATTAGTTTCGATAATCTTTCTACCCATATGATTACAGAGAGTGCCAAGGCAGGGGATGTGGTGGCACTTGAGGCTTTTCGTTACACAGGCCAGATCTTGGGGAGTAAATTGGCCGAAACGATTCATCACACAAACCCAGAGGCCATATTTTTATTGGGTGGCTTGTCACAAGCTGGTATGTTTATTTTTGAGCCGACCAAAGAGCATATGGAGCGAAATGTGCACCCAGTATTTAATCAAAAAGTGCAGCTTTTGGCATCTGAGTTAGAGGGTGCTTCTGCCTCAATTTTGGGTGCAGCGGCCTTGGTTTGGCATAGCGATAAAGAGTTGCTGATATCGGTTTAATCAATCAAAACCACATTTTTACCGATCACCTTTCTTTCTACCAGGTCTTGTATGGCTTGTTTGCCTTGCGCTAAGGTGTAGCTTTTATGAATGGGTTGTTTTAACTGCCCATTTTCAACCCATTTGATAAGCTGCGCAAAGTTTTGAGCGTTTTCGGTTGGCTGCTTTTGAGCAAAAGCACTCCAAAAAACGCCAACAATTGAGGCGCCTTTGAGCAATGGTAGATTCATAGGGATTTTGGAAGGGGCTCCACCAGTGAAACCAACAACTAAATACCTGCCGCCCCAAGCTAGGGCACGTACGGATGGTTCTGCATATTTGTCGCCAACGGGGTCCAATATTACATCAACCCCTTTCCCGTTGGTCAGGGCTTTGCATCTTTCTTTTAAGTCTTCCGTGGTGTAATTAATCGTTTCGTCAGCTCCGTTTGCCTTGCTTTGTGCAAGCTTTTCGTCAGTGCTTGCAGCGGCAATTACGTTTGCGCCCATAAGCTTGCCGAGTTGTATGGCAGCAGAGCCTATACCGCCTGCTGCACCTAACACCAACAAAGTCTCACCCGGTTTTAACTGTCCGCGCTGGTTCAGTGCATAGTATGCGGTGGCGCTGGTGTACATGGTGGTGGCAGCTGTAACAGGATCAACCGATTTGGAAATTCTGTAGCATTTATGGCTGTCGGCCAAGGCGTATTCTGCTAGACCGCCCCAGCCAATTTGAGCAAACACCTGATCGCCTACTTTTACATGTGTAACTTCTGAACCTACTACTTCCACAGTACCTGAAATTTCTCCCCCAGGAGCAAAAGGGAGTTCGGGTTTAAACTGGTATTTATTCTGAATAATGAGAGCATCAGGAAAGTTGATACCACATGCCTTAACTTTTATCAGCATCTGATTGGGCTTGGGTAGGGGCTTCTCTATTTCTCCTATTAAAAGGTTTTGTGTACTTCCGAATTCATGGCAAAGCAGTGCTTTCATAAACATCAATTAAGCGCTTGTTTTTATTTCGTCCAAGGCCAATAAAAAGAAAAAGCAGCCAAGAACACTTGAGCTGCTTTAACATTACGTTAGATTGAAAATTTTTATGCGGTCTTTAACGCAGAAGGCTGCTCCACGTAGCGTCCCTTTAGTTTACCTTTTTTGCGTGCTGCTTTTTTCTTCAGTTTGTTCACCCAAATTATGGTGCCTGTAACTGGTAAGCTCGTTGCAATTAAGCAGGTAATAAAATATAAGATTTTAGAGAAAGTACCGAATACATAGCCCATGTGTAGGGCCTTGATGGAACTGCCTACTCTTTCATTGAAAGGCTTTTCTGAGAAAATGGCCTTTTCTTCAACAGCACCAGTATAGCGGTTAATCGTAATATTATCTGTGCCAGAAGGGGCGAAGAAGCCTACTTTAGCCTTGTTAATAGCAATAGACGATGCATCTGCTGCTGGTATGGTGATGCGGTAGTTTCCGTCATAATCCAATACCTCAGTAGCTTTAGCCAGTGTTGCGTCTAGACTTAGTGCTTGCTGACCTTCGTACGATACTTCAGGTTTTTGCTCTTCTTGCGGAGCTCTTCTTGAACGATCAACGCCCAATACATTGTAAAGGCCGGTACGGTACCAGTCGAAAGACCATTGCAATCCGGTTAGGCCCATCACTAATAAGAAGATGCAAGAGTAGAAACCTAGCGCGTTGTGCAGGTCGTGATTAATACGTTTCCAATTGGCACTCCACTTAATTTTAAGGCCGTTTCTCCATGCCTTTACCTTTTGCGGGAACCATATAACCATTCCAGTAATGGTAAGCAGAACAAATATGATAGTGGCCCAACCAACTATAGGTCTACCAATGCTGGTGTCGAGCATTAGCCATCGGTGTAGCCTAAACATAACCATGAAAAACTCTGAGCTAGAGGTAGAAGTGTCTCCTAAAACGTCACCAGTATAAGGGTTGATTAAATAGTTGGTTCCTCTTCTCTCGCCTTCTTTTCTAATGCTAACGGTATAAGGACGCTTAGCATTTGCAGGGACAGATAGCGATGAAATGTTTTGTCCAGGAAATTCAGCCTGAGCGATTTCCAGTACTTCATCAGAACTTAATTTTTTACCGTTTTCAGGTATTTCTACAAAGAATTTATCTCTTTCAATAAATTCCTCAATCTCGGTGCGAAAGGTGTAAATAGTACCTGTAAGACAAACTACAAATAAGATTAAACCTGCGGCAATGCCCATCCATAAGTGGATGTCATTAAATACCTTTCGAACTTTTTTCCAGCTAGTTTTTGATTTCATGACTTAGTGATGGAAAGATATTAAATCGAATCTTTATTTAGACTTAGTTTAATTAAAAGTTCAAAAATAACACTAGTACTAGTGAGTGTCAATCACTAGTACTAGTGAAAATTGAGTGTAGCAAGTCTAAAGCTCTTGAAGTTCTTCGATAAAGCCAGCTGAGAGAATAGGGAAGCGACACCAGGTTCTTGGGTCTACATTAAACTCATCTAAATGAAATGCCGGGGCTAGGCGCTCTCTTTTCCACTGGTTACGGCTCCACAGTTTGTAGAACTTAATAATATGCGTTTTCAGTAGGTCGGCAGGCTCCAAATCTTCTTTTACAAGTAGTTCGAACACTTCCTTTGGAGAACGGTGGTCTTTAATGGCGAGTCTTTCTATCTCCACCATTATATGATAAGGCATCAAGTCATCCTCATCAGTTTGTTTTTGGTCTGAAGGACGTAATTCAGCAGTTGGAGGCAGCACATTGATAGGCGCTAAGCCGCTATAGCCGAGTTCTTTTTCCGCATAATGCAGCCATTGACGAATGTAATGCTTATCTACACTCGAAATAGGAGCCAAGCTACCGCTGGTGTCACCGTCCATTGTGGCATAACCAACATCTCCCTCGCTGCGGTTAGAAGTAGTCAGGAGCAATGTGTTTGTAATATTGGTTAGCATCCAAATGATTGGGCTGCGTGCTCTCGCTTGAATGTTTTGTAGGGCTAAATCGTCTTGCTCCCAAGTAAGCTTGCGTTCCAAAACGTCTTCAATTGTGTCTGTGTATGCTTTCACCGAATCATCAATCGTCCAGTTGTAAAACTTGGCACCAATTGACTCTGCCAATGTTTTCGCAGCATTCAGAGTGGTGTCCGATGAGTTAACCGTGCCTTGATAGGCCGTATTGAATAGTTTGCCTACAATTTCCTTCTCGGTCAAACCTTCCCAATCAGCGCGATTTATTTTAGACAGAAATGCTGTTTTGCCAATTTCCGAAACGCCCCTTCTTACCATTTCGGCTACCATTACAGCGCAGGTAGCTGAGTCTGCACCTCCGCTAAGGCTCAAAGTATAGCCATTGCTTCGGCTTTTTCTTAGGTAATCGTAAAGCGCTAGCGCTGCTGCTTGAGGGAATTCCTCTTCCTTCGGAATGACTGGAGCTACTTTCTCTGGGCTAGGTGCAATACTTTGGTCTGGTGCAATGTCAACCCAATCTACATGTACATCTTCAAAAGAGAGTAGTTCACTACGTAAGTGCATTTTACCATGTTGCGCAATCATGATCTCGCCATCATAGATCATTCTACCGGCTTCATTACCCAACAGGTTGGCGTAAACGTAGGTACATTCAAAAAATGCTGAAGAATTACTGATTAGATCATGTCTATCCCAAGTTTTACCCATTGCAAAATGGCTGGCGCTCGGATTAAGAATAAGGTTTACGCCTTTTTCAAAGAGTCTACAGGCAGGCCTATCTTTTCCGCGCCAGGCATCTTCACAAATCTCAAAGCCCAGCTTCCAGTCCTCAATATCGAATGTGATGTCGCCAATCGGGTAACTTTCTCCAAAGAGTTCAATTTCTTTTACCACACCAACTGGCCATGGGTTGAACCAACGTGGCTCATAATGCACGCCATCTAACGCCATGTATTGCTTGGCATAAACGCCCAATATTGCCTTGTTTTGAACTACTACTGAGCAGTTATACAGCTTTCCTTCATGCCGAATAGGTAGATTGAGTGTGGTAAGAATGCCTTCAGTTTCGGCAATAAGTGCTGGTAGAAACGACTTGGCCTTTTCGGGTAGCCATTCGCTTAAAAATAGGTCTTCGCAACCGTAGGCAGTTATGGCCAATTCTGGCAGGCAAAGGATTTCCACCTTGGCCTCTTTGGCAAGTTTAATTACTTGCTTAAGGTGTGCAATATTATTCGACCAGTCTAATGGAGTTTGGTTAACAGTAGCTCCGGCAATTCTATAGCTGCGCATTATTCAATTTCAAGCTTAATACAGGCTTCGCGAGCTGCGTCTTGTTCAGCCTTCTTTTTGCTTAAACCATGACCTTTGGCAATTGGTTCTTCATCTACAGTCACCTGCATAATGAATTCCTTAAAGTGCCCCTTGTCTATGGTTTGCAAGTGCTCGAATTTAGGCGTTTTTGCGTGCTTTTGAGTCCACTCAATTAGTTTACTCTTGTAGTTTTTTGTGGTAGCCAGAATCTCGTCTATATCATAGTGAGGTACCAACAACTTTTTGAGTACAAACTTACGGGCAAAGTTATAACCGCGGTCTATCAATATAGCGCCCACCATTGCTTCGAGCGTGTTGCCATAGAGCGATTTGTGCGAGTTTGGCGTTTTCCGCCTTCTATCGAATTTTACAATGTCCGGAATACCAATGGCACGTGCTACTCGGTTTAAAGAATCTCGGCTTACAATTCTTGACCTTACTTCGGTAAGAAAGCCTTCGTCTTTAAATGGATATTTTTTGAAGAGATATTCGGCAACTACCATTCCCAGAACAGCATCGCCCAAGTATTCAAGCCTTTCATTCGACTCTTTAAAACCCTTTTTTACCGATTTAGCCACCGACGTGTGCTGCACGGCAACGCGGTAGGGGCGTAAGTTTAAAGGCTTACTGCCCACCATCATTTTAATGGAAGCAATAAGCCTTTTATCTTCTTTAGAATAAGTCGTAAATATTGACCTGATACGGCTAAAGAACAACCGCACTATTAATCGATTTTACGGAAAACAACTGAAGTATTGTGTCCACCAAAACCAAAAGTATTACTCAATGCAGCGTTTACTTCTCTTTTCTGAGCCTTGTTGAACGTAAAGTTCAAACGAGGGTCGAAACGCTCATCGTCTGTAAAGTGGTTAATGGTAGGGGGTACCACCTGTTCCTTAATGGCCATTACACTGGCAATTGCCTCAATGGCTCCGGCAGCACCCAGCAGGTGGCCAGTCATTGATTTAGTGGAACTGATGTTCAAATTGTATGCGTGTTCTCCGAAGACTCTTTCAATCGCAATCACCTCACTTACATCACCCAAAGGTGTTGAAGTACCGTGTACGTTGATATAGTCTATTTCTTCTGGCTTCATTTGCGCATCTTCCAGCGCGTTCACCATTACGTTATGTGCGCCAAGCCCTTCTGGGTGTGGTGCAGTTATATGATGCGCATCGGCCGACATTCCACCGCCAACTACTTCAGCGTAGATTTTGGCGCCACGGGCTTTCGCATGTTCATATTCTTCAAGTATCAACGCTCCAGAACCTTCACCCAACACAAAACCATCGCGATCTTTATCAAAAGGTCTTGAAGCCGTTTCAGGAGAATCGTTACGCTCAGAAAGTGCTTTCATTGCGTTAAAACCTCCCATTCCTGCCTCAACTACAGAAGCCTCAGAACCACCAGTGATCATAACATTCGCCTTGCCTAATTTAATATAGGTCATGGCGTCAATCATGGCGTTGGTTGCCGAAGCACAAGCTGAAACAGTTACGAAATTTGGTCCGTGAAAACCGTATTTGATCGAGATCATTCCAGCAGAAATGTCCGCGATCATTTTTGGTATAAAGAAAGGGTTGAAGCGAGGAGTTCCGTCACCCTGTGAGAATGAAGAAACTTCTTCCTGGAAAGTTCTAAGGCCCCCAATTCCAGACCCCCAAATTACACCTGCTTTCTCGCGGTTAAGTTTCTCTAGGTCTAAACCAGAGTCCTTAATCGCTTCTTCAGACGAAATCATTGCATACTGCGTAAAGAGATCCATTTTGCGCACCTCTTTTCTGTCGAAGTAGTTTAATGGATCGTAATCCTTTACTTCGCATGCAAACTTGGTCTTGAATTTTTCGGGATCGAACCTTGTGATTGGTCCAGCACCACTTACACCCTTCAACAAGTTGGACCAGTAGGTCTCAAGATTGTTTCCTAAAGGTGTAAGTGCGCCAAGGCCTGTTACTACAACTCTTTTTAATTGCATATACGAGTCGTAAGGTGGTAATTATTGTTGTACGTTTGCTTCTAGGTATGAGATGGCATCGCCAACAGTTGCAATGTTCTCTGCTTGGTCGTCTGGAATAGAGATATTGAATTCCTTCTCGAATTCCATGATCAACTCAACAGTGTCAAGAGAATCAGCTCCTAGATCGTTCGTAAAGCTAGCTTCAGGAGTAACTTCAGAATCTTCAACACCTAACTTGTCGATGATGATACTCTTAACTTTTGATGCAATTTCTGACATTTTGGATAAATTTTAGTTAAAACTCGCTGCAAAGAAATGCAATTTAACAATAATGTCAAACATATTTTTTAATCTTGTCCTGCACCTCAGAGTGGCCATTTTGAGTGTTTTTTGGAGGAAAAATGGGAAAGAACAAGCTACAGATAACATACGATTTCAACTTTACTTTAATAGCCTTAACTGTAAACCTTAAACCTTACCGCTTAGCATGGTTTTTAAATGAAAAGTTAGACTTTTCTCTCGCCAAGCAAGAAAACATAGTGTTGGAGTTTGCCGCTAATAAAAAACTGGCCATTGTTAACTACGAGCATAAAACAGAATACCGTACTTTTAAACTATTAAAGAATAGGGCCGAAGAGGGGACTGAACTGTTCAATGCCTACCTATTGCCCGAACTCAAGAATTTTGACTATTTTTTACTTTTGGAAAACGAATCCAGTACTTTCGATGAGAACGTTTTCCTAAACAAAATCAAAGAAATACCTTTCGTGCAATTTGCAATGAAAGTAGATTTGGATTCGCTAAAATCCAGAGACAACCTAATATTCTAACATGACTCACTTTAAGAACCGAAATCACGCGAAAATTGTCGCAACTGTTGGGCCTGCTAGCCAGTCCAAAGAGGTTTTAACCGAACTTGTGAAAGCGGGTGTAAACGTTTTCCGTCTAAATTTTTCTCATGGAGATCACGCTACTCACCAGGGCGTAATTCAAAGAATTAGAGAAGTAAACAAAGAACTGGGTAGCCACGTGGCTATTTTGCAAGACTTGCAAGGGCCAAAAATCCGTGTTGAAACGGTAAAGGATAATGGCGTTGAAATAGTAGAAGGACAAGACCTAATTATAAGCACAGAACAGTGCGAGGGAACCTCTGAGCGAGTGAGTACATCGTACCAGCAGTTTGCAGACGATGTTAATGTTGGCGACACCGTATTGATTGACGATGGAAACCTTGAGCTATTTGTTAAAGAGATTAAGGGTACCGATGTGGTGTGTGAGGTTAAGTATGGTGGTATACTTAAATCTCGTAAGGGTATTAACCTACCATTTACTAAGGTTTCGGCACCAGCTTTAACCGAAAAAGACAAAGAGGATTTAACCTTTGGTATCTCTCAGGATGTTGACTGGGTGGCGTTGTCTTTTGTAAGAACTGGACAGGATATTTTAGATATTAAGAAAAGAATTGCCGATGCTGGTAAGGATATCCGCGTAGTTGCCAAGATTGAAAAGCCTGAGGCACTTCAGAATATCGATGATATTATTGCTGCGTCTGATGCGCTAATGGTAGCACGTGGAGACCTTGGTGTTGAGATTGTGATGGAAGAAGTTCCTATGGCTCAGAAAATGATGGTGGACAAGTGTAACAAGGCTGCCAAGCCTGTGATTATTGCTACCCAAATGATGGAGAGCATGATCAAGAATCCTCGTCCTACAAGAGCTGAAACTAATGACGTTGCCAATGCTGTATTGGATGGTGCTGATGCAATGATGCTTAGTGCTGAAACGGCAGCAGGAAGCTACCCAATTGAGGCTGTACTGAGCATGGCTAAAACCATTGCTGCAGTTGAAGGTTCTGCGAATATTTATGATAAATTTCATATGCCTCACGAGGGCAGCGATACCTACTTGAACGATAATGTGATGTTAGCTGCTTGTAAGTTGAGTAGCCAAGTGAATGGTAAGGCGGTAATTGGTAATACAGTATCTGGTTATACGGCTTTCAAGCTTTCTTCTCACAGACCTCACGCGGGTATCTTTATTTTTACTCCAAATGAGCAAATGCTTACTAAGCTTAGTTTGGTGTGGGGAGTTAGAGGTTTCTTCTTCGATAAAAGGGAGTCTACAGATGCTACTTTTAAAGACCAAGAAGAGATTTTGAAGAAGCATGGTTACATTGAAGCTGGTGATGTATTTATCACTACAGCTAGTATGCCATTGAAAGAAATGGGTAGAACCAATACAATGAAGCTAAACGTGGCCGATTAATTCGGCCCTTTAGGCACCACCAGTAGTACGTTTTCTTTGTCGACAACAACTTGTCCTGCTGGGCTGCCTTTTCTTTTGCGAACAAATTTTGCACTTGTATATATAACCGGCACTAAACTGTCGGTTTTTCTTTTTGAATAGTACGCTGCTATTTCGGCCACTCTTTCGAGCGTGTGCTTGGCAATGCTTTTGCCGGCTTGGTGCTTAATAAGTACGTGTGACCCAGGGCAGTCTTTGGCGTGCAACCAAACGTCTTCTTTATAAGAAAGCTTTAGCGTGAGTTGGTCATTCGATTTGGCGTTTTTACCAACCCAAACTTTAAAGCCGTCAACTTCGAAAGCTTTATAGGGTTTTATTTCCTCTTTGTCAGGTATTACCGCTTCGTTCTTTATTAACTTTCTAAGTGCCCTAAGGTCATCTGTTTGAGCTACGGTTTCAGCCTGTTCGTACAGTTTGAGTAACTTTTCTTCCTTTTCGGCAAGGTTCTTTTCTAGTGTCTCTAATTCTATTTTTCGGTTTTTCGCTTTGCGATAGTAACGCTCTGCATTCTTTTGTGGGCTCAAATCCTTTTTTAAGGGAATGGTCACTTGCTTGTTGTTGTAGAAGTTGAATAGTGTTGTGCTAGTGCTTCCTGTTGGTATGGCATGCATGTTGGCCATGATAATGTCAGCAAGTTGGTTCGGAGCAGTACCTGTTTTTAGTTGTTCAAGCTTTTGCGAGGTCTTTTTACAATAGTTCTCTCCCTTTTTAATCTCAGCTTTTATTAGTTTTTGCGCTTCTGCCTTTTCATGCTGTAGGTAGTAGTGCCTTGTGAAGTACCTGAAGTATGTGTTGAGCGCATCAATAGGCGAGGAGCCGAGTACTTCAAGCTCAAAGCCTTTTAACGGAAGCAGACTGAAGATGAATTTACCTTCTTTCTTTAGGAGTAAGAAGTCATCTTGTTCCAACTTGCTTAGTGTATTTTTAATTAGTTGCCATTGTGCGCTTTTATCTATTTCATGAAAATTATGCTCATTTAAGTACGCGGTGACTTCCTTTCCGAAAGTTGGAAATACTTGACTGAGCTGCTCAGAACTAAGAAAAGCTTCCTTTGACTGATCTATCTCACGGTCTAAAGTTGCTAGCTCCAATTCATAATCTTTGGCCAGTTTATTTCTAAATAGCTCGTGTACTTGTTGGTCTTTAAACAGAACGATATTTCCGCGGTTGCCATGTAGTTTAAAAAGCAAGGTGTGACCGTTGCTAAAGTGCAGGGCAAATGCGCGCTCATTTAAGAATTGCTCAAGACCAGTGACTGATTGCTCCCTTAGTGAGGTAAAAAGCTCAGCTGTGTTTTTTCTGCTTTTATGAAATTCCTTGGGAAAGGAGAGGGTGGATAGCTCAGGCAACAGTGTGCAACGTATGTAGAAGGGTTGACCGTTTGATAATTTGAGTGCAATTATTAGTTCGTTTTTGCTTTGGGTAAAGCTTTCTATCCATCTAGCACCTTCAAGTTTAGGGGCTAACTGCGCTGTTAACCTTTTTAGTGTGTAGTAATTGAATAGCATTAGAGCGCTATTTTAAGTCCATCAAAAGCTATGGCAATGTTTTCTGGTAGCATTTTCTCGACATCACGCTGCTTGCCCATTTTATGGCTTAAGTGTGTAAGGTAGGTTTGCTCGGCTCCTACTTTCTGAGCAAAGTCTATGGCTTCTTCAAGCGTGAGATGGCTAATATGAGGTGTTTGTTGCAGGGCATTTACTACAAGCGCTTTTACTCCATTCAGCTTTTCAAATTCCTCATCGCTAATGGACTTCATGTCGGTAATGTAGGCGAAGTCTCCAATGCGGTAGCCAAAAACTGGCAGCTTATAGTGAAGTACTTCAATGGGGGTGACTTTTATTCCCTCGACTATGAAGTCTTCATTCTTAATTTCATGAACTTCCACACGAGGCACCCCCGGGTATTTAGATGCCGCAAAAACGTACGCATATTCTTGCTTCAGTTGATCCAGTACCTGTTTTCTAGCATAAACAGGCATGTCTCTCTCTTGTAGAAAGTTAAAAGACCGAATGTCATCCATTCCAGCTGTATGGTCTTTGTGCTCGTGGGTGAAAAGCAGCGCATCAAGACTTGAAATACCTTCTCTAAGCACTTGTTGTCTGAAGTCGGGGCCGGAATCTATTATAAAGCTACGGTTGTCTATTGCAATATGAATGCTAGCACGTAGCCTTTTATCCCTAAAGTCTAATGATTTACAAACTGCACAATTACAGCCTATTACTGGTACACCTTGAGAGGTTCCGGATCCTAAAATTGTTACAATCAAAGCTCGAGCGATGTTTGCGACAATTCTACTAAAAGTTTAGCGTTTTTCTCAGTCAGTTTGCTTTTATCAAGCTCTATGGATTTAAGAATATCAATCAAACAACTGATTTTTCCCTCGGTAGTGTAGTATTTATTAACGATGGCTATTTTGGTGTCGTTAAGCAGACAATAGCCCGATTTGAAGTTTCCTTTTTCGTAGCGTAATACATAGTCAGACTCTGCAAAAATATCTTCAAGTTTGCCAAGAAACTGCTTTGTATAACGTATAGTCATAGGCCTAGTTAGTGTATTTTTTTACCAGCTCTATTAGCTTATCGTAGTTAAGTGGTTTTTGCATGTAATCGTTCATTCCGGCATCTATAAAATCACTTTCGGGCAAGTTCTTAGCATTGCCAGAAATGCCAATAATTGGAATGTTAGCATTTTTTGAGTTGCTAGCGCGAATAATTCGTGTGGCTTCTAGTCCATCTACATGCGGTAGATTAATATCCATGATAATTAAGTCGAAGTCCTCTTTTTCAAAGATATCAAGCACTTTTTGCCCGTCTTTGGCAGAAGTAATCTTGCAGTTTTCAAAAAGTAAAATCTTCTTTAAAAGATTTTGAATAACCGAGCTGTCTTCCGCAACAAGTACTTTCTTATAGCTATCGTTAGTCATCGTTTCTGTTTAGTTGAGTCTTGAATGCTTCGAATGAAGCGTACGCATTACTTTTAAAAGCCTCGAAGTTATCCGAAAAATTTTGAAATTGCTCATTTTTTAATTTCGCTTCAAGAACGGCAGATAGCTTGGATAAACGGTAGAATCCTAACGAAGCTGCATTTCCCTTAATAGTATGTAAAATACGGATTATTGATGAGAAGTCATCTTTATTTGTGAGTAAATCAATATTATTTAAGAATATTTTAGTCTCATCTATAAAATCTACTACTAGTTTTTTGTACTCGTTTTCGGTTAAATATTTTTTTAAATCTTCAATAATATCTAGGTCAAACTCGCTGTAATCGGGTTTTTTGTTTGTATAAACTTGTAATGTTTGCTTGTCGGGGCTGAGCCAATTACCTACAACTGTTCTTATAGTGTTGGGGGGAAGTGGTTTTGCCAAAAAATCGCTAAAACCTTCATTTATAAATTTGTCTCGATCTTCATTTCCTGAAAAGGCAGTGATTGCCAAAATGGGAATTGATACATTTTTATCTCTTAGCACCTTCATGCACTCCATGCCGTCCATCACTGGCATCTGAATGTCCATAAGTATCAGGTCGGCTGCGGTAGTATTAAATTGCTCTAAAGCTTCAATACCATTTTCGGCCTCGGTAAGGTCGTAGTCTTTCAGAACGGTTTTTAAATATTTGCGATTTACCGCATTATCATCCACAATTAGAACTCTCTTCTTCAATGCCGGCAATGGTTGGTCTTATTCAATAATAATATTTTTACTTTAGTTTTGGGGCAATGAGAAAGAAAAAGCTCTTGGTTTCAGTGGTTGGTCCTACGGCAGTAGGCAAAACAGCGGTTACAATTGATTTAGCAAATGCTTTTGACTCCGAAATTATTTCGGCCGATTCGCGCCAGTTTTACCGCGAAATGGAGCTAGGTACAGCTAAGCCGAGCGCTGAAGAACTGAGTCTGGCACCTCACCACTTTATTAATACACTTTCGGTTACGCAAGAATATTCGGTGGGGCAATTTGAAAAGGATGCCATTTCATTGCTCGATGAGCTTTTTCAAAAGCATGAGGTTGTTTTTATGGCGGGTGGTTCTGGCTTATTTGTAGATGCCGTATGTAACGGGCTCGATAAATTCCCTGAGATCGATCCAGCCATACGCGAAAAATTGAACGAGACTTATGCGGCTAAAGGCATTGCTCACCTTCAAAGTTTATTAAAGGAAAGAGACCCAACTTACTATGTACAGGTCGATGTTCAGAATCCGCAAAGGTTAATTAGAGCACTTGAGGTAATTGAAAGCACTGGTGAGCCATTTTCTTCTTTCAGGAGACAACAAGCTGCAGATCGGCCGTTCGAGGTGCTGCGCATTGGCTTGGAAATGGACAGAGAGAAGCTCTACGAACGCATAGATATGCGTATGGACTTAATGATTGCAGCTGGCCTTTTTGAAGAAGCAGAAAGATTGTATCAGTATCGTTCCTTAAATGCGTTACAAACCGTTGGGTACAAAGAGATTTTTGGCTACTTAGATGGTGAATACGACAAGGAAGAAGCCGTTCGTTTGCTCAAACGTAACTCAAGGCGTTATGCTAAGCGTCAGCTTACCTGGTTTAGGCGAAATGAATCTGTGCATTGGTTTAGCCCAAACCAAGTAGCGGAAATAAAGGCTTTAATTTCGGAAGAGCTAGAACTGCTTAAAACCAAAAACTGAAGCTACCGCACTGGCAGGTGCCTTGCCAATCATTCTGTTGTAATCGCCAGCGTAGTTTTTAAGCTGCTTCATTAACTGCTCTTGTGTGCTGTTGGCTTTCTGTAAGTCAGCTTTTAAGCTTTCATCGGTTAAGCCTGTTAAGCCTTGGTTAATTACGTCAATAAGTTCCTCTTCTTTTTTATAGCTCTGAAACCTATCGGTAGAAGTTCTTTTTAATTGTGCAGCGGCATCTGCTAAGCTAGCGTTTTCGTTTTGTGCATCGTAAGCAAGAATTGCTTGCTTGCGCTGCGTGGCATTGGCGGCCATTTGATCGATTACTTGCGTGAGTCTGGCTTTCCTTGGCTTAATTAAATTGTAGGTGTAAATGCTGTAAATAATGATTAGCCCAAGCAGTGCAACGAAAATTGGAATGAATCCCATGAGTTTTAAAATTTGAGTTTGACCTTAAAAGTCATCGAATTAAAATTTTTTTAACCTTTTTTGCAAATAGCCAAACACCTTGCGCAAACTTAGCATGACAGAAGGAGAAAAAGTGCTTGTTGTAACTTACTACTGGCCGCCTAGTGGAGGGGCTGGCGTACAGCGTTGGCTAAAGTTCACCAAGTACCTCCCTGAGTTCGGTTACGACCCTATCGTATTTACCCCTGAAAACCCCAGTTTCGATTTAGTGGATGAAAGCTTATTGAAGGATGTTTCGCCCAAAGTAGATGTGCTGAAATTTCCGATATGGGAGCCATATCAACTCTTTAAAAAGCTCACGGGAACCAAGGAAGTTAAACAAGGCCAAATATTAGAAGAAGGGAAGAAGAGTTTAGTAAAGAGAGTGTCTATTTGGTTGAGAGGAAACTTATTTGTGCCTGATCCACGTGTGTTTTGGGTAAAGCCATCGGTTGATTATTTGGCTGGTATAATTGAATCAAATGGCATAAAAAAGATCATTACTACTGGCCCACCGCATAGTGTTCACCTAATTGGAATGAAGCTTAAAATGAAGCAGCCGAGCCTGACTTGGTTGGCCGATTTTAGAGATCCGTGGACAGAGTGGGATATTATGCGCCAGTTTAATATTATGCCCTTTAGGTGGAAGAAACACCAAAAACTGGAACAGCAGGTATTAAAAGTTGCCGATGCAGTACTAGCAACCGGTAAAACGGCTGCTGAGGATTTTAAGCGGCTAGGTGCTAGAAGGGTTTATGCCATTACTAATGGTTATGATGAGGAGGATGTTTCAACGCTAAAGGCGGAAAAACCGGATAAGTTTACTTTGGCACATGTGGGCATGGTAAATGAAAAGCGCAACCCGGTTAACCTCTTTGAATCGTTGGAGGAGCTGCTAGTCGCAGATGAACTAAGCGATGATGTTGAACTGCAGCTTACAGGTATTCTGAGTCCGACTGTTTTACAGACGCTTGAGCAATACCCAAGCCTTAAGAAAATTGTAAAGCTAAAGGATTCTATTCCGCATAAAGAAGTGCATCAGGTTTACGCTGCAGCAAGTTTGTTGCTCTTGCTTCAAACAGATACGCAAGAGGCACATTCACAATTGCCGGGTAAGCTTTTCGAGTACTTGGCGGCAAAGCGGCCGGTGCTGGCTTTAGGTGCAACCGATAGTGATGTGGCTGAAATTCTGGATGAAACTTCCGCTGGCAAAATGCTGGCTTACCAAGATAAGGCTGCCATTAAATCATTTGTACTTTACGAATACAAAAACTGGAAAAGTGAAACTTCTCGCTGGCAGTTTAAGGGTGTCGAAAAGTTCAGTAGAAGACAGTTAACCAAATCACTTGTTGAGATTTTAAAGGCTCATTAGAACTTACCTTCTCAGCTTCAAGAATTCCAGTCCTTTTTTAAACAGGCCATTGATCTCTTCAGATACTTTGAAGCTGATTATGAGCGCCAAGAAGACCGTAGCAATAATTGTGGATCGAACCAATAGATCTACTAGTGGTGCCCCAATAAGGGGGATAGTTTCGTTTAAAAAGTAGGTCGCTGCAATAATGGCAATGGCTTTTAGCGTAGCAAAGTCAAATGGTTGCAAGCCAAACTTTATCCATACAAAAAAGTACTTGGTGAGATTGAAGCCTAACATGGCCAATAAAGAAGCCAATGCTGCACCTTGGATTCCCATGGTTGGAATGAGAAGGGAGTTCAAGCCAATTGTGGCCAAAGCTAATAGGGTTACGGCCAGTACATTGAACCTGAAATACTTCGACATTACAATGATCTCGCCATTGGCGCCAAAGATCATATCCGAAAGTTTACCAAGCCCAATAAATAGTACTACGTAAAACCCGTTTTTGTAAACCTCTCCGTTCGGTACAAAATGGTAGATGTTTTCAAGGTTTGCCCAAATGCCGAGCAGCAGTAGTGCGCCAATAATCAGCTGATTGATGGATGTTTGACGGTAAAGTTTCTCAACCGCCTCCATGTCGTTCTTTTTAAAGGACTGCGACATCAGGCTCAAACTCAGTTGAGAGATGGCCCGTTTTGGCATTTCTATAACAGTGCCTATGAAGAAAGCGATTGTGTAAATACCGGTTGCCTCAAGCCCCAGCTCCCCACTCACCATTATACTATCAATCTGCAGTATGATTTGTGTGCCACCAGCACCCAATAAGGCATATAGGCCAAAGTTTAAAATTTGCTTAGCAAGAGGGGAGTTCAGAAAACCGAATTGAAAGGAAAGCTGAGCTTCTTTTTTTATGACTAGTCTTGCTAAAAGCGCTAGGGTAACAAGCCCATAAACAAGTATAAAGCTCCAAGTAAGCTGTTCAAAAGTCAGTAAATCGAAAGCATACAGGAGCACGAACAGCATGGTGAGTATGCGAATACCGATGTCGCGCAAAAAGGTTGGTAGAGTTATGCTCAGGAGGCTGCGGCAATAAGCTTCCAGTACTTGAAAAATCACCAAGAAAAAGGTGACCATTAGGGTGAGCTGAAAGTATTCTACAAATAGTGATGATTCTTGTGCAAAGTAATTGACTATTTGGGTTTGGAATAAGATTGATAATCCAGCGATAAGTAGAAAACCAACCGTACTACCGAGCAGCATAAGGGTGAGAAACCCTTTTTCTTTTTTAAGCGTAGGATAAAATTTCACCAGGCTAGAGGCTAGCCCAATTTGTCCAAAAGTAGCCAATAGGTAAGCACTGCTTTGAATAAGGCGAAACAAGCCAATTTGGTCGGCCGATAGAAAATATGGGTAGAGCCAAAGTACATTAATGTAGCCTATAGCCACTCCTAAATAGGAGAAGATAGAAGACCGAATACTTTGTTTTATTATGATGCCCAATGTCGAACTTTGTGAGCGAAGGTAATATATTTAAGCATCTTATTGATTTTCATGAGTAGAAGCATTTATGTCATTTTTTTGATTTGCATTTCAAAAATGCTAAACGGTCAGGCTGTTGATTTAAAAAGTGGGATGACTGTCAGTTTGAACTTTAACTCAAATGTAGAAGATATTTCAGGGGCTAATAATCATGGGGTGTTGAACGATACTTTCTATAGGAAAGATAGATTTGATAACTGTGAATTTGCGTTAGGCTTTGATGAATATTTACAACTGGCAACCATTAGTGAATCTGCATTTCAATCATTGAACGATTTCTCTGTAGCCTTGTGGATTAAAAATGAAACCAATGGCTTCGCTACGGTAATGAGTGTGGCTAATTCATTAAGAGATAATGAGTTCAATATAAACATACTCTCAGATGGTAGGATTGCCTCCAATGTATACAACTGGCCTAATGTTCCTGGTATTAGGATAGAGGGGTCAGAAAGCATAAATGATGGTAATTGGCATCATGTTGTTATTACCAGAAAAGGTTCGGATGGAGAAACAGCTATCTACGTTGATGGGAGGCTGGATATAAAGGGGGCTATGCCTCTTGGTGTAATTGAAGTAGGGGGAAATGGCTTTGTTTTGGGTAATGATCAGGATTGTCTGGCTGGATGTTATTCTGCTAACCAACAGTTCTTTGGTGCTATTGATGATCTAAGGGTATATAATAGGCTAGTTAATCAGGATGAAATAGAGGCGTTGTTTCAGTTCAAGGATGGTGAGATAAATAATTCGCCAATGGGTTCTTACAAAAGCATGAAAGTATGTACTGATCAGGTTGAATTGTCTATTGGAAGGAATTTTGATACATATAGTTGGAACACTGGTAGCCAGTCGTCATCAATTGTTGTAAATAGTTCGGGAAGATATGTGGTGACGGGTAATGTAAAAGACTGTGTATTTTCTGACACCACTGATGTGATTTTAAATAGTCTGCCAAGTTTAAGCATAGTTTCGGATAGTGATAATCTAAAGTGTAAAGAGTCGATACTTATTGAGGCCACTGAAGGGTTTGATAGTTACGAGTGGCAAGACGGTACTTTAGGAAGAGTTTATTCTGCAACCATGCCTGGAGTATACTCCGTTACTGGCTATGCTAGTTGCGGAGAGCGTGTGTCTAATACAGTTGAAATTGTTCGTTCGGATGATTTGACTCTAGAGTTGTTTGCGACAAAACTTGAAATATCTTGTAAAGAAGTTTCGATTATAAGCGCAACTTCTGGTTTTACGAGCTACAAATGGTCAAATGGAGAAACAGGCTCCTCGATAGAAGTAGATAAGTCTGGTGTTTTTGAAGTAGTGGTTACAGATGAATGCGGGACGGAGTTTGTCGAGCAAATTGAGATTTTTGAAACTGCTGAGCCAAATCTAGAATTGAGTTATTCCAAACTTAAACTCTCTTGTGGTGAGACAATAAATGTTTCGGCTTCAGATGGTTTTAGGGAATATAAATGGTCTAACGGAAGCCTGGGTAAGGATTTGGTTATTGACTCTCCTGGAAGATACACTTTAACAGCAATAAGTGATTGCAATGTTGTATTAGAGGAGTCAATTAATGTAATTAGTGAAACGGATATAACTTACTTTATTCCAAATACATTTACTCCAAATAATGACGGGGTGAATGAGACTTTTGAAATTGATTATAGACTTGTTGGTAGTACTTTAAATATTTACAATCGATGGGGTAAAAAGCTGTACTCTAAAGATAGTTATCAGAATAATTGGAAGGCTGAAGGTCTCGAATCTTCCAACTATTATTATCAGATTACATCAGATTGTTTAGACTTCCCGATTAAAGGTTGGGTGAAAGTTCTTCGTTGAGTTAAAACTTAGGCTCTTGAAGCTTCAACCAAGTAATACCTTGGTGTAATTGTTCTTAATAATGGTCTAATTCCAATTTTACCAACCGGACTACTCCATTTAATAGCCCTGTCAACTTTCCAGCCAGACTTTTCCAACAACCAATCAAACTGCCAATCTTCAAACTCGTGAAAGTGCTGATCCCAACGATCCTTTTTGTTGCGGTAAGCTTTGGCAAACCAAAGATCCAATGGCACAGAGGCGTAAAGTTTAGGAGCTTCTACAGCTTTGAGAATTCCCATTGGGTTGATGAGGTGTTCCAATACCTCGAACATTGTTACTGCATCGTAGCCTTCTTTGCCAATAATTTCTGGTTGTTCATCAAAGTCAACACCGTAAGCGTTATCAACGTAGTAACCTGAGTTTTTTAGGTGTGTACCCATTTCATTTGGTGTACCTAAATCAAGTAGCTTAGCTCCATCAGGAAGGGTCTCTTTTAAAAAACTAATGGTCTTTTCAAATCTTATTTTTTCCGACTTATTCATTCAGCAAGTTCGAGTATAGTTCTGTTAAATTTAGGCTATCGTGTTCCCAGTTGGCCTTTCCGTTGGTTGTGCTTTCTTTTCCGTTTTGTCCAAGCTGCGCGCAAAGCTCTTTTTTGGTTAATAGAGTTTCAATCTTACGAGCTGCATCTTCGGCATTGTTGGCTTCAAAAACCAGCCCCGAATTTAACTCATTTACAACCCTTTTCAATGGTGGAGCATCACTTACTAATACAGGTTTTCCAACCATCATTCCTTGGTAAAGCTTGTGCGGTATGGTGTTATCTGTATGTCCATTGCGTTTGTGCGGAATCAGGTTTACATCGGCAAACTTCATGTAAGAAAAGAATTTTTCGAAGGGTTGATAGCCGTTAAATCTAATCATAGATTCAACACCAAGTGCCTTGGCCATATTTTTCAAAGACTGTTCGCTGTTACCGGATAGCTTTCCTGTGATTTCCAACCTTAGATGCTTGTATTCCTTTAAATATTGAAGAGATTCTACGATAGTATCTACCCCCCTGTGAGGGCCAACGTTTCCAGTGTAGGCCAGGATGAAGTTGTTTGTCCTGTCATAAACCTCTGAAAATAGCTTTTGGTTAAGAAAGTCTTGGGCTTCGGAGTTGGTTACCACACAGACTTTTTTTGAGTCGATACCGTGCACTTCTTTCAGCCTGTCTTTCATTTCTTCTACCACCACAACAACACGATTTACTTGCTCGCAAACCTTTTTTTCATACCTCATCCACTTGTTGTAGTCAAAGAAGATGTTGTTTTTAAGCCTAATTATGGGGTTGGCTTTCCACTGAAACCATACTTTCAGAGCCTCTGGGTAATTTTCATGAAAATCGGCTATCACCTTAATCGAGCGGTCGGTAGATTTGAGCTTTAAAGCGGTTTTGGTTAAAGGTAAATCGTGAACGTGAATAGCGTCAAAGTTTTCCTTTTCATGAAGTGTTTTTAGTTTCTGCAGAAAACGGGGCTGTACAAAGTTGAAAGCAACGAGTAGTATGTCCCATATGCCTCTCCAAAAAAATGTCTGAGCAAAGCTTAAGCGATGCACAAAAATTCCGTTGATTTGTTCTTGACTGGCTTCTCCTGTTCTAGCAAGGCAAATAAGGTGAATTTCAAATCCTGCTTTTATTAATGCTGATGTTTCTTTGGACACCCTAATGTCATTAGGGTAGAACTCGTGCAACAGCATGCAGATTTTTTTGCTCATGACCTCAAATTTAGAACTCAATCTTTGATAATGTGTGTGAGTCAGCGTTTTTTACGAAAAAATCAATTTATGCATTTAACTATCATTGCTGGCGCGAGACCAAACTTTGTAAAAATAGCTCCAATCATTCATGCTATAAGTCACCATAATGATCAGGGTGCTGCTAAAATTGATTTTTGTTTGGTGCACACAGGTCAGCATTATGATGAAAAGATGAGTGGCTCATTTTTTAAGGATCTGAACATTCCATTGCCCGATGTAAACCTCAATGTTGGATCTCATTCGCATGCTGAGCAAACCGCCAAAATTATGGTGGCCTTTGAAAAGCACTTAATGAATCAATCCACGGACTGTGTTTTGGTGGTTGGCGATGTTAACTCGACCATGGCCTGCGCTATTGTTGCAAAAAAGCTTGGGGTAAAAGTGGTTCATGTGGAGGGAGGACTTAGATCGAGAGACATGCGGATGCCCGAAGAGATTAACCGATTATTGACTGACTCCATAACTGATTACTTCTTTACCACCAGTGCGCTGGCCGACACAAACTTGTTGAATGAAGGAGTGACAGCAGACAGGATATTTATGGTGGGCAACACCATGATCGATAGCTTGGTTAATTCCTTGGATAAAGCTGTAATGCCCAAGGTAGAGCATGATATAGCAACTGCCGAGTATATTTTGTTAACACTCCATAGGCCTTCTAATGTGGATGATGCTCACAAGCTTGAGACACTCATTGAAACAATCGATAGGATTGCATCGGGTGTAAAAGTGCTCTTTCCCATTCATCCGCGAACGGCTTCTAAACTGACTAATATTGAGCGGTTTGACAATATTGAGTTTTTGTCTCCGCTGCCTTATTTGGAGTTTTTGTACCTAATGAAAAATGCCAAGGCCGTGGTTACCGATTCAGGTGGTATTCAGGAGGAAACAACCTATCTGAAAGTGCCTTGTTTAACTTTAAGGGAAAATACCGAACGCCCAGAAACCATTGAAATAGGTAGTAACCAGTTAATTGGCAATGATTTAGTCGCATTGGAGAAATCGCTAACCGCAATACTTTCTGGTAACTGGAAGAAGGGTGAAGTGCCTCCTTTATGGGATGGCAACGCCTCAAAAAGAATCGTTGATCATTTGGCTCAACTTTTTAACTAACCCTTATTTTTTTCTTAAGCTAACTGCTACGCTACCAATAAAAAGCAACAATACAAGGATTGAAAATATCCACATCACCACCGTACCCGTAGTGTAGATCTTAGGTGCAAAGTTGAACTCAATTGTATGGTTGCCTGCAGGAATTTCGAGTGCTCTTAAAATGTAGTTGGCACGTTTCATTTCTGCTGGTTCTCCATCAATAGTTACCTCAAAACCTTTAGGGTAGTGTACTTCAGAGAATACCGCAAAACCTGCCTCTGAATTGTTCGATTCGTATTTCCAGTAGCCTGGGTGATAATCAGTTAAAGTGATGGTGCCATTTGCACTAGTAGCTGTGCTTTCTGGTACTTCATTACTGTTTACAACTGCGATGTTTTTCGTGTCTGTTAGCTTTTGTGTTTCGTTGAATTCGCCATCGGCATCGTTCACAAAAACTAGATCATTTACAAACCAAGCCGAACCATTTGCTCCATTATTTACTAAAGCACCTTGTGGCGAATTTGGATTGATAATGAAGAACTTGGTGTTCAGCATATTCAAGATTGGAATACCGGTCAGTTGTCTCTGTCCTTGCTGAATCTGTTGAGTAGCAGCTTGTACTTCTGGTAAAATCGCATTGTCAATTAGCTCTTGATATCTTCTTACCCTGGCACCATGATATCCACTGATTAAGTGGTGGAAATACGAAGATTGTGCATCGTAAAATTGGCGCGTAAGATCCGCAACCCGGTCGCCTTCCGTTTTATTGGCTAATATGTACTGATCGGCTTGCGAGGCCACGTAGTTTTGTGCACGAGATTGATTGACATAGTTGGCATCAGAAATGAATCGACTGCTAACTAAAAGCACATCTGCAAGGCCAATAACCACCAAGATAGTCAAGCCAACGAACTTGGAAACTTTATCATTTAGGTAGAGCCAAAGCATAATAGCAAATGCAGCAATAAAGGCAAAAGCTCTAAGCGCATCCATTCTGAATATATACTTTCTGTCGCTATGAATGGCGTCAATTAACGTCTCAGGTAGTTGAGCATCAAAGCCCGACCTAAAGCTGAACATTCCGGCTCCAATGGCTAGTAAAAGAGCCAGACCTGCCGTACTGCCAAGGGCAATGTAAAACTTCTTTTGAATGGCTTTGTCTAGTTTGGTTTGAAGTAGTTTTTCTAACCCAAGGGAACCCAGCAAGGCAATACTGAATATTGGCATTACAATGGTAAATGTTACTGATCGGAACTTGTTGTAGCCCGGAAAGTAATCGAACATTAGGTTATTGAACCATGCCATATTTCTGCCATAACTCAACATTATGCCCAATACAGCTACCGCAACTAGCCAGATTACATAGCGCTTTTCTACAAAAAGAATTCCCACTACAAAAAGGAAAACCATAATGGCTCCGGCATAATAAGTAGTGGCAGATTCCTTACCCCAATAGGTAGGAATTCCCCTTAAGTACTGTTGCTGTTGCGCTCCTGTTACTTGACTGCGCGTGAGGGCTTCTGCGAGTGCTTTGTTAGCTGGGAATGGACCGTTTCCGCCCAATGCATTAGGTATAAAAAGCGTAAATGGATCCCAGGTGCCGTTAGAATATTGGAAAGCATAGGTAGGTGAAAGCCCATCTGCATTCATTTCGTCATCTACTTGTTGGCTAAGTTCAGAAGCACCCCTGTTTGAGTATTTACCATATTCGTAGGTGGCATAAAACTCACCAAAGAAGGTGCCTACCGCAAGTGTTCCGGCCAATGCTAGCATAGCTGCTTTGGTGGCGAAGGGTTTTAACTCATTGCTTTTATAGGCATGAATGGCCTGTAAGATGAGGTAAATGCCAATGATAAAGGCAAGGTAATAGGTGATTTGAAGGTGATTTACACGCAACTGCATGGCCAATGCAAGTGCGGTTAGGCTAAAGCCCAAAAGTTTATTTCGGTTTAAACAAAGGTGAATACCACCCATAACCAATGGCATAAACGAAACCGCTGATATTCGTGCATTGTGCCCAGCCGTTAGGCCGATAATGTTGTAACTGGATAAACCGAATGCTACAGCGCCAATTAACGCTACATATGGCCTCACTTTAAAGCAAAGCAGCATAATGTAAAACGAAAGCATGGCTACAAAAATAATTCTTACAGGGTGGGGTAGGCCTAGGGCAAAAATAGCGTGAGTGGTTTTAATCAGCTCATTTCCCCACTTAACGCTAATTAAGTAGGCGGGCATTCCACCAAAAATGGAGTTGGTCCATAAACCTTCTTCTCCCGTTTGTTCGCGATACTCAATCAGTTCCTGTGCACTGGCTCTCCATTGTGTAATATCGCCTTGACTTAAGGATTGGTTGCCAAAAAATATTGGTTGAAAGAAAAGTACAGTAATGGCTAAAAAAACAATAATGGCTACCAAGTGAGGTAGAACATCTTTTTTGAACTGAATTGGCTTCATAAAGCTGGTTTTCCGAATGCAAATGCCAATATGGATATTAGGTGCGTCTTAAGAAAGGGAAGACTTGTTTTTTCCTTTCAATGCACAGAAAAATGGCTATTTTTGCAACCCAAAATATACAGGCCAATTATGTTTGAAAGTTTAAGCGGAAAGTTAGATAAAGCCTTTAAGACCCTGAAGGGTCAGGGTACTATTACTGAGATAAACGTTGCAACTACAGCTAAGGAAATTAGAAGAGCCTTGGTGGATGCCGATGTTAACTACAAGGTAGCCAAAGATGTAACCGATAAAATCAAAGACGAAGCTTTAGGCCGAAACGTTTTGGTTTCTGTTTCTCCTGGTCAATTATTCGTTAAAATCACCAACGAAGAGCTTACCCGTTTAATGGGCGGGGAGAAGAAGGATATCAACATTGGTGGTGACCCAGCAGTGATTCTGATTTCCGGTTTGCAGGGTTCGGGTAAAACTACCTTCTCTGGTAAGTTGGCAAGAATGCTCAAGTCGCAAGGTCGCCAGGTGTTGCTTACTGCCTGTGATATTTATCGTCCGGCTGCGATTGACCAGTTGAAAGTTTTGGGTGAGCAAATTGGCGTAGATGTTTACGCTGAGCCTGAAAACAAAAACGCAATTGAGATTGCAAACAATGCGCTTAAGCATGCTAAGGCTACTGGTAAGAAGATTGTAATTGTCGATACGGCAGGTCGTTTGGCGGTAGACGAGCAAATGATGCAAGAGATTGAGTCTTTGAAGAATGCCGTTAAGCCTTCGGAGACCCTCTTTGTAGTAGATTCAATGACTGGTCAGGATGCTGTGAATACGGCCAAGACCTTTAATGATAGATTAGATTTTGACGGTGTAGTACTTACCAAACTCGATGGTGATACCCGAGGTGGTGCTGCCCTTTCTATTCGTTCCGTAGTTGAAAAACCAATCAAGTTCATCTCTACTGGTGAGAAGATGGAAGCGATTGATGTTTTTTACCCAGATCGTATGGCGAACAGAATCCTTGGTATGGGTGATGTGGTTTCTCTTGTTGAGAAGGCGCAAGAGGCCTTTGACGAGGAGGAGTCGCGTAAGCTGAACAAGAAGATCCGTCAAAACAAGTTCGATTTCGATGACTTCTTATCTCAGCTTGAGCAAATTAAGAAGATGGGTAACGTTAAGGACCTGTTGGGCATGATCCCTGGTATGGGTAAGGCTTTGAAGGGCATTGATATCGATGATGATTCATTTAAGCCGATAGAAGCGATTATCCGTTCTATGACATTGAATGAGCGAGCTAATCCAGAAATTATTGATGGTAGCCGTAGAAAGCGAATTGCCGATGGTTCGGGTACTTCTATTCAGCAAGTAAACAACCTGATGAAGCAATTTAGCGATATGCGTAAAATGATGAAGGCCATGAACAAAATGGGTGGAGGCAAGCGCGCAATGGCCAACTTGGCCGGAATGACCGGTAGAAAGAGATAAGATTAATTATCGAGAGCATATAAAAAACGTCCTTCTTAATCCGGTTAAGAAGGACGTTTCTTTTTTATTCTTGGCTTAATTCTGAAGCTGGTTTGGCAACTAGTCCTCTAGATTCTTTGTAAGACTCCCATTTGACCCAAGCCATTTGATGGTCAAAGTCTTTGGTTTGGAATGTGAGCTTGTATTGCTGCCGACTGTCATCAAAGAGCATTGCTTCTTTATTACTAAGGCTATCGGCTTGTTTGTTCACCAAGTATTCAATGTCAAGGTCTTCTCTAATCCATTTTAGTCTGTAGTAATCTAAGTTTTCGTTAATCCGCTTTTTACCGTTTTGGGTTACCAAAACCTCTTCGTTCTCCAGTAGCTTTTTGTTGCGGTAGTTGCTTACAAAAATCTTTGCTTTACCATACCGGCCCAAAAACTCACTCGATTTATCCTCAATTAAATATGCCTGAATCTTCACTAAAAGGCTGTCGATAAAATAAAGGTTGATATCATTTATGAAGTACGATTCGGCTAAGTAGTCAAGTCTGTCGAGCCTATAAATGGTAAAATCATCGGTGTAGAACTCCCCATAGTGCTTAAAAGCACTTAGGTCGATATTGCTGATGTGTTCATTTAGTCTTAATGAGGAGAACTGGAACTGATGGTCTGGTAAATCACCATGCACCACCATGCGCGGTTGGCGCTCGGGTTCTTCCACAATTGGGGCTGCTATTTTGTCTTCCTCCTTTTTTGGAGGAGTACAGGCTTGAACAATAATTATTAGGCTAAGTAGGGCTAAGAGTTTCTTCACTTTTAACTAATTCTTTCGTTAATCTAACTCGAATTTGCTAAAAGTCAAACTTTAACTAGGGAAGTAGTTCGATTTTGTCTTGAATCTTGCTGAACTCATTGGGTTGTATGCCATTGAAGGTCAGGTCAATTGTGGTTTGGTGTGGATTGCAATGGATTAAATTAGCCTTCCATACATGCTCCAAAAACCATTCTGGCTCTTCTCCCCAGCGCTGCTCCTTTCTACGTTTTACTAAGAATTCTTCCTTGGGCAGTTTAAGCATTACCTTTAAGTCTGCCTGATCGTTCAAGGCTTCATTTTGAAAGGCAAATATGCCTTCGAGCAAAACGTAGCTATGGTTATTGAGGGATTCTTTAACCTTTGCAATCAACTGCTGCCAATCTATACTTTCTGGGGTTTCCCAGTCGGTGCGATCGTTGATTTTTGGGATTTGATGGACAGGAAGTACGAACTCGTCCTGATCGATATGGGTAGCGTGGGGTAGGTGTTGTGCGAGGTATTGTGCGAGTGAAGATTTACCCGAGCGACTAATCCCGCCAATGAGAATAAGTTTAGCCATGGTTAATCGCTCAGGTTTAAAAGCTACTAGCGATACATTACGCTATCTACAGCTTCTAGTGTTCTTTTTACATTCGGTAGAATGGCTTCGATAAGTGTTGGTGCGTAAGGAAGAGGCAGGTCTAAACTGTTTACTCTTCTGATTGGCGCATCAAGGTAGTCGAAAGCATCTTTCTGTACGTTGAATGAAATATCTGTAGCTAATGAAGAAAGCGGCCAAGCCTCTTCCACAATTACTAGTCTGTTTGTTTTCTTAACCGATTCGATAATGGTAGGGTAGTCCAAAGGTCTTACTGAACGCAAGTCGATTACTTCGGCACTCACACCGTTTTTCGCCAACTCCTCAGCAGCCTCGTTTACTACTTTCATCATTTTACCGAATGAAACCAAAGTTACATCTGTACCTTCTTTTACAATGTGTGCTTGGCCAATAGGTAGCAAGTATTCGCCTTCAGGCACCTCGCCTTTGTCCCCATACATCAGTTCAGACTCCATAAAGATTACAGGGTCGTTATCGCGAATAGAAGACTTTAAAAGTCCTTTTGCATCGTATGGGTTAGAAGGAACAACTACTTTCAAACCTGGAGTGTTCGCATACCAGTTCTCAAAGTTTTGAGAGTGCTGAGAGCTCAACATACCAGCGTTACCAGTTGGACCTCTAAATACCATTGGAATAGGGAACTGTCCACCAGACATTGACATCATTTTAGCAGCAGAGTTGATCACCTGGTCAATCGCTACCAAAGAGAAGTTGAAGGTCATGAATTCGATAATCGGACGAAGGCCGTTCATTGCAGCACCAACACCAATACCGGCAAAACCAAGTTCTGCAATAGGAGTGTCAATTACTCTTTCTTCACCGAACTCATCTAACATGCCTTGGCTTACTTTATATGCACCGTTGTACTGTGCTACTTCTTCACCCATCAAGAAGATTTTCTCATCTCTTCTCATCTCTTCCGACATGGCTTCTCTTAGGGCTTCTCTGAACTGTATTTCTCTCATCGAATTGTTTTTAGCGGCCGTAAAAATAAACATTCATAGGTCAAATGCCAACAACGATTTTAACCAAAAGGCATAAAAAAAGCCCTCTCGCAAATCGGGAGGGCTTATATTATATAAGTGCTTCTTATTTCATTAAGTCCATGAAGGCTTGAGTGCCTGTGAAAGCTCTGAATTCTAGGTCGTTCATAGCTTTTTCTTTCATTGAAGCATCGGCACCGATTGCATTTTTAAGGTGCTGAATTACTTTGTTCTCGTTGTCTTGTCGAGCAGCAGCTACAGCAGCAGCGTAGTGTGCTTTTACAAAACCTCTGTCGCTGCTAATTACACCTTCTAGTGTAGACTGTGCTCTAGAGAAGTCTTTGCTCAATAACTGAGTTAAACCTTTGTTGAATTGGTTAGCAGTAGTGTTACCAGCACCGTTCAAAGAGCTAAGTGCAGCAGCATAGTCACCAACTTTAATTTCAACATAACCTTTAGTACCGTTAATGTTCTGTCTTACTGTGTTGCCAGGGTTCATGCCAGCAGCTTTAGTAAGTGCATCGTGTGCACCCCAAAGGTTGTTTTGCATTGCAAGGGCCATACCCATGTTAGCTTGTGCTTCAACGTTAGCTTTCTTTTGGTTAGAAATGTTGAAGTGGTTCAAAGCAGTAGATACGTGGTTTCTCTGCGTGCTACCTGAAGTTTGCTTAGCAAGCTCTAAGTGTACAGCACCTAGGTTGTTATGAATTACCCAAGTGTCATTTTTCTTAGCAGCAGCTTCCAAGATCATTTTCTTTTCTTCTAAAGAAGGGTTTTTAGCAGCAGCGTAAGCAAGCTCTTCTACAGAAAGTGCATCGGCAGGCTGGCTACCTCTAGCAATTGCTAAAGCAAGCGTAGCAATCTCTTCTGGAGATTTTTTCTCCTTAACTGTAAGTACTTCAGTTTTAGCAGTTCTTAACTGAGGGTAGATGTCAGTGAATACTTTTTTGTAAGTGCTAAGCTTCTGAAGTTGCTTCTCTTTTTGCTCGAATGAACCTGTACCGTTAATAATTCTAGTCCACTCAGATTTTTCGCTAGCAGAAATGCCGTTGTACTTAGCAAGCATTGCTTTAAGGTCAGTCCAATCTTCAACGATAGGCTTCAAAATAAATCTGATTTCGTCAGCCATACCTTGGTAATCGTACTTGTCCATTTGCTCTCTGTACCACTTCTCGATAGCATCAGCTCTTTCTTGAGAAAGCTCAGAGTTGAAAGTTTCTTTACCTTCTGGTGAGTGAGTACCAGTGATAGTTACAGTTCTAGTAACGTTTTTCTCTGCAATGAATGCTGCGAAACGCTCACCTCTATCACTGCTCTTTTCAGAAGACTTGAATACTGATCTTCCTTGGTCGAAGAAGAATTCTACGTTAGTAGGGATAAGTTCTTCTTGGTCGTTGTAACCGTGGTCTGCGTAAGATGCAGCGTAAGAAGGCTCTACTAGTTTAGAAGTAGTAATTACGCCTTCAGCAATTGCCAAACGGTCAGATGTTTTGTTTGCACCGTTTTTAGGGTTTGAAGCAACACCTTGAATTTCGATGTTCCCTCTACGCATAGCATCGTTGTAAGGGAAAGAGAAAGACTCGGTTACAGTTGGTTGTTCATTTCCAGTATAGTCATCAGCTCTAAACTCAATTGACTTTAGTTGAACTTCTTGAGTACCGTAACGGTAGTAAGTGTTGAGTGTGTAAACTTTCTTTGGTTTTAGAAGATTGGTAGGAAGTTTCGCAGTCATTTCAAAAGAAACAGTGTCAGCGTGTACCTCCAATGGGTTTGGTTCCACAGTAAGTCCCTGATCTTTGGATGCCTTGATCATCTGGCTCAATGCACAGCCTGACAAGGACATGATAGCCATGATCATGACAGGAAAAATCAGTTTAAAAGTTCGGGTTTTCATAAGTTTTTTGATTGTTTTTGTCTAGTTGCGCCTTTTTTGACGGACGCAATTTTAATAATTTTTTACTCAAATCCGATTTTACGAATAAGAATTTAGTCGTATTTTCGTATGAAACACAATGTCAAATGGAGAAACTACAGCGATTCTTTGAAAGTCAGGCGTTTGGGGTTTGTACTAAGCTTGGCGAAAAGCTAAATTTATCAACCTCGAGCATAAGACTCTTCTTTATTTACGCATCGTTTATTACCGTTGGGTCTCCAGTGATAATATACCTGGGGCTGGCATTCGTTATCAATTATCGGAAACATTTAAGAAGAAGGCAAAATCCAGTGTGGTTCAATTAAACCTATCTGGGAGTTCTTTGAAGGTTTTTCTGCCTTTAATAAAATATTGAAGAATAATAAGTCCTTGAAAACGTGGGCTTTTTTTGTGTTTTGGCTTTCCCTTTCTTCCTTTTAAATAATTACCTGCCCTCTGTAGAAAATGAAGGTGTGCTTTAAGAATTGCAAAGCCATGTGATGTGCCGCTTTCCATAGAAATCTTAATGGCTGCAATCCAATCTAATAGCATTCGCAGCGGAAGCTTCCACAGTAAACCAGTTGCGCTTTCATTCTTTAAGAGCATGCTTAAACCATTGCGAAAATTCAGATAAGTTTTTCGTGGGTTTTGTTTGTTAAGTGTACCGCCTCCCAAATGATAAACGGTGCTTTGGGGACAAACAGACACCTTATAGCCGGCATTCCAAATGCGCCAACACAGGTCTATTTCTTCCATGTGGGCGAAAAAGTGCTCGTCCAGCCCACCAAGTTTATTATAAAGCTTTCTATTTATAAACAAACTACTGCCCGAAGCCCAAAAGACCTCTCGTTGTTGGTCGTATTGATTGGTGTCCTCCTCAAGTTCGTCAAAAAGTCGGCCACGGCAGAATGGATAGCCTAGCTTGTCGATAAAGCCACCGGAAGCCCCTGCGTACTCAAAGTGTGTCTTCTTTTTAAAATCTAGGATTTTGGGTTGTGCGGCCATTAACTTTTCATCCGATTCCAATGAATTCAACACAGGAGGAATCCAGTTAGGCGTAACTTCTACATCAGTATTGAGCAAAACCACATAATCGGTTTCAATAAGTTGTAGGGCTTTGTTGTAGCCACCGCAAAAGCCATGGTTTTCAGTAAACTGTATAAGCTCAACGGTAGGAAAGTGCTCCTTAACAAACGAAACAGAGCTGTCGCTCGAGCCATTGTCTATTAAAACAACAGGGTAGGGTTTGCTGTGCTCAACAACGGAGGGTAAAAAAGTAGCAAGGTGTTGCTGGCCGTTGTAGTTAAGTAGGGCTACAGAAAGTGTTTTCATTAAAACATGTTGCCGAAATCCATGCCGGGAATATTTGGCATAATGCCCTCGGTGCTCTTTTTAATTTCTTCTTTAGCGCTTACATCGGCCTTTTCCATGGCGTTGTTAATTGCGGCTACCGTTAGGTCTTGCAGCATTTCTTTGTCTTCTTTAGTTAAAAGACTCTCATCAATATCGATTGATACTACTTGCTTTTTACCGTTTACAGTGGCTTTTACCATGCCAGCGCCAGACTCGCCTGTTTCTTTGATGTATTCTAGATTTTCCTGGGCTTCTTTCATCTTGGCTTGCATCTCCTTCACCTTGCCCATCATTTTCATCATGTCGAACATATCCGTAGCATTTAGAGCGTAAAACTATCGAATTAATGTTACAGTTCCTTTAGCCGTGGTAGGAATACCATCTCTATTGTAAGAAATCCTGTAAACGTATGCGCCAATTGGTGCAGGTTTGCCGTTAAAGGTGCCATTCCAGCCTGTAGTAGGGTCGTTACCTTGAAAAACTAATTCACCCCAACGGTTGAAAATGAGCATTTGAAAGTCTATGAAAATACCATTTCCTACAGTGAATGTGTCGTTTTGATTATCACCATTGGGCGAAAATGCATTAGGGATTCTTAATGAGCCCTCTAGCTCTACACAAGTTTCGCTGCTTGTGGTAGAAATGTTGCCGCATTCATCGGTGTAGGTGTAAGTGTAACAAACTTCGGAATAGCCGCCACTAATATCGGTGTCGGTAAAGTTTAAGGTGTTGCTGGTTCCTATGCTGTTAAAGCTTCCATCGGGTTGTTTTTCAAATATTTCTATTGCCGTAAAAGGGAAGTTAGGGGCTGGAAAAGCCAAATCGATTGCGTTTCCTGTGTATTCGGCCGTTGCCGCCACGGGTGCTGGTAATGTAATAACTTGGTTATCGAAAGGAGTTAAGGTTATGCTCCTCGAGATAGCTCCATTTTCAATTTTCTCTATGTAAATGGGGGAGAGGTATGTGCAGTCGTCAAACGATATGGTTTCTGTGCCTTGCGCTGTGTTTAGTGGTTGGATTAGGGCGCGATTATCTGCGTAAAGTAGTTCGGCCCCAGAGAAGTTTTGGGTGCTAGTCGCCCACTCCATTTCGGTATTAAACTGTTGGTCTACAGAAGTAGTACCAAGATTGAATATAATTGAGTGAACTGAATTTGATTGTACTTGGTAGGTTGGGGAGCAGAAGGGGGCGCCAAGTAAGAAAATTTCATAAAAATCAGTCGTGGTATTTAGAAAGGGGAAGTCGACTAGGGTTGTTGTTAATGCGGACGAGTTTCCTGTGCCTAGCTTCACAGTAATTATATCGCCTACATTTCGCAATAAAACTAATTCATAATAAACATTAGGGTCTAGTCCTCTGTGGGTTACCTCAATTGATGTCTCGTCAGTAACCACTACGCTTTCAATTTGGGGAGTGGCTATGCTTTCTAAAGTTGTAATGGTTTCGGTAACGGGGGTAGCACAGTTGGCACTGTTCCCATTGTTAAACCCTCCTGTAACAGTAATGGTGTAGGTGCCTTGGTTTGCATAGGTGTAATCGCTGGATACTACGGAGGTTCCTGCCGTGGTTTGAACGGGAGGGCTTCCATCTCCAAAGTCAATTTCAAAGTAATCGTAGTCTTGGTTGCCATTGGTGATTTTTACGTTTACACTGTTTTGTGTGCATAAATATGTTTCGAAATCGATTGGTGCTGGTGAGATGATGTCCACCTCTAGAATATCAATTCTATCCTCTGGATCATTAGACTGGGTTGAAGTGTCTACAACCCGAATTAGAAACTTGCCAGGTGTTGTGTATTGGTTTGAGGTTGATTGGCCAGGAGCAATTGTGGTGCTAAAACCATCAGTGCTATATGGGTCGTCAGGGTCTCCGTAAAAGTCAATAAAGAGTGTGCTGTTGTTCAGTCCTGTATTTGTAATTGTAATGGTAAGCGGGTTGCAGCCAGCGTTGTAGTCAACTTCAAACCAACCTTTGTCAGAGGTGATTTGCGCGTTAGTCGTATTGCTAATACACAGGGAGATCAATGCCAAAGCTAAGCCAAGTGCGTTTTTGATCTTTGTGTGAAAGCTGGTTTGCATTTAGTTTTTATTCTGTTCTATAACGCAATATATGGTTGAAACTTATGAATAAAACCAATCAGCCCCATAGATTGAGGCGCTTGTTATGAAAGCAGGTTAGCTAACGCGTCAATAGTAGCAGTCTGCTGATCTCCGGTTTCCATGTTTTTCAATACATATTCGCCCGACTCAATTTCGCGGGAACCCACCATAAGTACATGTGCTATGCCTTTATTGTTGGCATAGTTTAGTTGCTTCTTAAGTTTAGCAGCTTCTGGGAAAATCTCTGCTTTAATGTTTTTGCTTCTTAGTTTGGCTAAAATACCGAGTGCATGTGCCTCAGATTCCTTGTCAAAATTGGTAATAAGTATTTGGGTGATATCACTATTGGTTTCAGGGAAGAGGTTAAGTTCTTCCAGGCTATCATAAATACGATCGATGCCGAAGGAAATGCCCACGCCTGAAACACCCTCCATGCCAAACACACCGGTAAGGTTATCGTAGCGACCACCAGCCGTAATAGTACCCATGCTGATTGACGTTGGTTTAACCTCGTAAATAATGCCTGTGTAGTAGGATAGGCCTCTAGCTAAAGTTGGGTCGAATATGATTTGGTCTGTGGTTACTTTGAGGCCTTTAAGGTGCTCGAAAGTTTCGCTAAGTTCATCAAGCCCTGCTAAACCTACTTCAGAATTCACAAAAGCTTCGCGGAAGGTGCCTAGCTTTTCTTGGTTACTACCGGTTGTATTTAGCAATTCCTTTAACTTTTCAAGGTTTTGGCTGCTTACCCCAATGGTGCTTAGTTCTTCGGCTACTCTTTCCTCTCCAATTTTATCGAGCTTGTCAAGAATCACGCAAAATGCAGTGAATTTGTCGCTCACTTCGCATAGAGCTGCCAAACCTTCGAGTACCTTTCTGCTGCTTATCGAAACTTTATAGTCATTAAAGTTTAGTTGCGTGTATACCTCATTTACTATGGCCATTAATTCTGCTTCGCAAATCAGTGAACCGGTACCAACTACATCAGCATCGCACTGGTAAAATTCTCTATATCTCCCTTTTTGAGGTCTATCTGCACGCCAAACCGGTTGGATTTGATAGCGCTTAAAAGGGAAGGTGATCTCGCCACGGTTCATCACCACGTACCTGGCAAAAGGTACAGTAAGGTCGTATTTCAACCCTTTTTCTGCAATTTTAGGAGATAGTGCTTTTGCGCCTTCTTCGTAGTCGCCTGCCGAGGTCTTCTTCAAGAAATCTCCTGTATTTAAAATTCTAAAGAGTAGTTGATCTCCTTCGTCTCCATACTTACCGGTTAAAACACTCAGGTTTTCAATAGCTGGTGTTTCCAATGGCATAAAACCATACTTTTTAAATACCGAACGAATGGTGTTTAAAATGTAGTCGCGCTTAAGCATTTGAGCGGGGCCGAAGTCGCGAGTTCCTTTTGGTAAGCTAGGTTTTTGAGCCATTGTATTTAATTTTGGGCAAATCTAATAAATAGAAGGGCTAAGGAGTAAAGAGCGGGGAGGAAAATCAAAGAATTATTTCAAATATCTTTCCTAAACGTTTCTGATTTTTTAAACAAACTACTATCTTTGCCCCTCATTTAGAAAAGGCCTTGAAAAATGGGAGTAACGAGATTAAAAAGAAAAGCCAGAAGAAATAAGCAGACATCAGCAAAAAGAACTGCTAGAATTAAGACTTTAACTGCTAAGCCAGTATTGAAAAATGTTGACGCTGAGGAGTTGAAAGCTTCATTCACGACTGAAGAGCCTAAGAAAGCGAAAAAGGCTGCTGCTAAAAAAGAAGAAGCTCCAAAAGTAGAAGCAACAACTGAAGCTACTGAAGAGCCAAAAGCTGAGAAGCCTAAGAAAAAGGTTGCTAAGAAAGAAGAAACTAAGGAGGAAGAGTAATCGCCTCCCAACTCGATATACTTCAAACCCCGACAACTGTCGGGGTTTTTTTATGCCCTTCCGCGTTTGCCTAATTCAATTGCTTCAAGGTTTTCAATCTTTCCGTTGTTAATATCAAACCTTAAAAGTGTTCTTACATGGTGAAAACCGTGATGCCCTGCCGCTCCCGGGTTCATGTAAATTAAGTTTCTTTCTTTGTCGGGCATTACCCTCAGAATATGGCTATGCCCGCAAATAAACAGGTTGGGTTTGTGTTGGTTTAGCTTGGTTGTTATGCCCTTGGCATAGCGCGGTGGTTTGCCACCAATATGTGTAATGAAAACCTTTACACCTTCAACTTCGAAGGCTAAGTCTTCTATGGTTCGGCTTTGAATTGTTTTATCATCAATGTTGCCGAATACACCTCTAGTTGGTTTAAAAGCCTCTAGTTCATCAAGTACTTCATGGTTGCCGATATCCCCAGCATGCCATATTTCATCGCATGAATCGAAATATTCTAAGACTTTTTTGTCTAAAAAGCTATGTGTGTCTGATATGAGTCCGATTTTTATCATATGTATGTATATGGCCGTTCTTAATATGTATTTTCCGGTAATAAGGGTTTGAGTGTTTTTGGCTGTTCTATGTTCAATTCTATATATTTTGATTAGTTAAATAAATTCGTAAAAAATTATTATTTTACTTTAGAATTCAAGCAAACATTTATTGCACAAAACACAAAACTATGAAGAAACTACTCTTAATTACAGCATTAATGATCGCTGGTTTGTCTACGTACGGACAGACGGCTGACGACCCGTGGTGGGTAAATATTGAATATGCCAATAATAAGTTTGAATACAGATATTACGAGGGGCTTTTCAACTTCCTTGAGCTGGATAATTCTGCTTTTAGAGTTGGTGTGGATCGATACTTAGGAAAGAGTTTCGATTTAGAGGCTGGATTTTCTTATGGTAAGTTAATCCATGAAGACATCTTTGAAGCTAACCTGACAGACCTTGATTTACGACTTGTTTATAAGCTGGCAAACGGCTACATACTGAAGGAGGAATCAGTTTTTGCACCCTTTATTTTTGCTGGTGCAGGGGTTAACTGGTATGGGAATGTACAAGGGTTTTATGAAGAGTTCGAAGAAGGTACTTATGTGTCTCTTCCTTTAGGTTTGGGTTTTGATGTAAAGGTTACGGAAAAAGCTAGTATCACCTTTAAGGCTGCTTATAAAAAGAACATACAAGATGCGCCTGATTACATGCAGTACTCTTTAGGGGTTTCTTTCTCCCTACAACGCAAAAAGGATAGCGATGGTGATGGTATCTACGATAAAGAAGATGCTTGTCCGAATGAAGCTGGTCCTGCTGAGAACAAAGGGTGTCCTTGGCCTGATTCTGATAACGATGGTGTTTTGGATAAGGATGATGAGTGTCCGAACGATGCTGGTACTTTAAATGGTTGTCCTGATAGTGATGGTGATGGTATCAAGGATTCGGAAGATTCTTGTCCAAATGTAGCAGGTGTGGCTCAGTTTGGCGGTTGCCCTGATCAAGATGGTGACGGTGTTCAAGACTCTGAAGATGCTTGCCCTACTGTTGCTGGTACATTGAACGGTTGCCCCGATAGTGATGGTGATGGTGTGAGAGATCAAGACGATGAGTGTCCTAATGCTGCTGGTGGATTAAATGGCTGCCCTGATGCAGACGGTGATGGTATTAAGGATTCTGAAGATGCTTGTCCGAATGAGGCAGGTATTGCGGCTAATAGAGGATGTCCTGAAGTGAAAGAAGAAATCAGAGAAGTGTTGACCACAGCCGTTAAAGAAATTCAGTTTAATAGTAGTAGTGATGTTTTGAGGTCTTCATCTTTTGCTTCGCTTGATAACCTAGTGAAGATTATGAACGATAATCCGTCATATAAGCTATTGTTGAGTGGTTACACCGATAATACTGGTCCTGCAGCTTTCAACTTGGAGCTTTCCAAAAAACGTGCGGCTGCTGTAGAGAAATACCTCGAAGATAAAGGCATTGCTGCCGATAGAATCAGGTCTCAGGGCTTTGGTGAGGAAGATCCGATTGCTGATAATGGTACTGCGGCTGGTAGAGCTAAAAACAGACGTGTGCATATAGATATAGAGTTTTAGTACTCTAATTCAGGTTAATTTAAATGGGGTGTCGGTTTTGACACCCCATTTTATTTAAGCCTAATTTTTGGTTATATGAATGTATGTTCATATATTTGAGCAACCTATTATTATGGAAGAGCAACTTGATCACGAAAGAGTTGAGAAAATCGCCTTTGTTCTCAAAACTATCGCGCATCCCATGCGCGTTGCGATTATTGATTTGCTCAATGCAAATGAAAAAATGTCGGTGAACGACATTACAGCTTATCTTGGTCTAGAGCAATCGCTCACATCTCACCATTTGGCCAATATGAAAATGAAAGGTATTCTTGGAAGTAAAAGGGAAGGAAAGAATATATTCTACTTTCTAAAAATGAGAGAAGTGCCTAGCATTATCAAGATTTTGGAAGAGGTTAATGTAATCGTCTTTTAATTAGTTTTTATTCTCTCTATTACCTCTTAATTTGACTGATATGTCAATTCAGTCAATTAACCCCTATAACTATAAGATCAATCAGGAATTAGAGCCGCATAGCGACCAGTTTATGGAAGCAGCTGTGGAACGGGCTCATGACAGGTTTACTACTTGGAAGGTAGAGTCCTTTAAGGTTAGGTCAGATTTGTTTATGTCGCTGGCTGCAGTGCTAAAGAATAAAAAAGCGGCTTTAGCAAAGTTGATGACCTTAGAAATGGGGAAACTCTTTTCTGAGGCCGAGTCTGAGGTAGAAAAATGTGCTTGGGTTTGTGAATATTATGCCGAGCATGCAGAGAAATTTTTAGCGGACGAAAAGCTGAAATTTGAAGATGGAGAGGCGTTTGTGTCATTCGACCCATTGGGTGTTGCATTGGCTGTAATGCCATGGAATTTCCCGCTATGGCAGGTTTTTAGGTTTGCGGCTCCATCCATAATGGCAGGTAATACGGCTTTATTAAAACACGCCTCTAATGTGCCGCTTTGTGCTTTGGCTATTGAAGAAGTGTTCTTGGAAGCGGGATTTCCCCAGGGCGTGTTTCAAACTTTATTAATTGGTGCTGACAAGGTACAGGTACTGCTTGAAGATGATAGGGTAAAAGCTGTCTCCCTGACAGGAAGCGAAAAAGCAGGATCAATGGTTGCAAAAACGGCAGGTGAGCAAATTAAGCCTGTTGTGTTGGAGCTTGGTGGGAGCGATGCATTTGTGGTGTTAGATGATGCTGATATTGCTAAAACAGCCAGAATTGCCGCACAGTCCAGAATGATTAATTGTGGCCAAAGCTGTATTGCTGCCAAGCGATTTATCGTAGTTGAAAGGATATATGATGAATTTTTGGAAGCTTTTACTGCTTTCATGAAAACATACGAGCTGGGCGATCCGATGCTTTCTACCACCAAGTGTGGGCCAATGGCCATGTCTAAGTTTGTAGATGAGCTAGAAGATCAAGTGCAACGGTCTATTCGAAAGGGTGCTACCCCGCATTTGGGTGGAACGAGGGCCGATATTGATGGGGACTTTTTTCAACCAACAATCTTAACAGAAGTGACCAAAGGGATGCCTGCTTATGATGAGGAAATGTTCGGTCCTGTTGCTGCTGTCATTAAAGTGAAAAACGAAGAGGAGGCTATTGCAGTAGCAAATGACTCACGTTTTGGCTTAGGTGGTTCCGTATGGACCGAAGATAAAGCTCGTGGAATTGAAGTTGCTCGAAAAATAGTAACGGGTGCGGTTTATGTAAACCGAATGACAGCTTCTGATCCACGGTTACCATTTGGTGGAATCGGCAAATCGGGCTTTGGGCGGGAGCTTTCGCATTATGGCATTAAGGAATTTGTAAATGCTAAAACCATCGTAGCGAACTAAATGTAGCCCATTAGCTTGTAGGTGGCCATTCCAACAAGCTCTTTTATTACAGATTCCCATCGTTCTATGGCTTCGGCTTTTGGGATAAAAATGTCGTCAAAGTTCAAAGTGGGTGCTCCTGTTAAATATCCAGCTGGGAATTCACTAAACTCAATACCTTGTTTCTTCAAACACATTGCGGCCCTTTTCATATGAAAGGCAGAGGTTACTAGC
Organism: Roseivirga pacifica; assembly: GCF_900111145.1. Classification (GTDB taxonomy): domain Bacteria; phylum Bacteroidota; class Bacteroidia; order Cytophagales; family Cyclobacteriaceae; genus Roseivirga; species Roseivirga pacifica. The sequence continues at coordinate 389,036 of NZ_FOIR01000003.1, read as the reverse complement.
AGGTACTTTTGATTAGGGAAATCTCTATTTAGAATCTCTGCTACTTTTACGGCATTCTCATTAGTGTTAAGTGCATTAGGTTCAACGGTGATTGCGCTGTCGGGAACACCCGTCATAACCAAAAAAGATTTTAGTCTTTCCGCAGCTGGTGACTGATTAGCTTGTTGAAAGCCAAGCCCACCAGAAACAATAATATGGTCCACTTTGCCAGAATTGTAGAGTTGTAAAGTATGCGTAATTCTGTCGGCACCGTTATTAAAATATACGCGATCATTCGGTGTTTTATCACTCTTTGTAACCCCTGAGAATACTATGGCCACATCATGTTTTTCAAGCGATTCGAATGGCACTGGTGCAGGTTCCCACCACAGCATCATGCGATTGCTTATGTATTGATTTGAAAAGAAAATGAGCATTCCGACCCCAATCCAGAAGCATCTTTTTTTCCGTTGCTGATTTTTTAAGAATACAGAAAGTAAGAGTGCGGCTATGATCCACGTGAGCGGACGAACAAAAAATGCGAGGATTTTAGAGAGTATAAAGAACACTTCTGTTTTTACTTAAATTGAGGTTTGCATTCAAATATTGTCAAAAGAAAAATAATCTCTAAAAAAATCGACTACTGCTGTAATGACTTTTTACAGCTCTCGTCTACGCTATTGAATGGAGTTGCAAGAGTTTAAAACAAAGGTTTATCCCCTGAAGGATCGGCTTTATCGCCAAGCATTATTTATGCTAAAATCGGTAGAAGAAGCTGAGGATACTTTGCAGGATGTAATGCTAAAACTTTGGCATAAACGCGAGCAACTGCTAGGCTACACGAGCGTAGAAGCGTACGCTGTCACCATGACGCGCAATGCATGTCTTGATAAACTGAAATCGAAGAAACATAAACACGGCTTCGATATACAGGAGATGGAACTTGACTCTGGTGTGTTGACTGCTCAGGAAAAAATGGAGCAAATGCAAGGAGCAAGTGTAATGATGCAGGCCTTCGATCGTCTACCAGAACAACAGCGAAAGTTGATTTTACTACGTGAAGTTGAAGGATTTAGCTACGAAGAGATTTCGGAGCGAACCGGGCTGGAAGTAAACAATATTCGTGTGGCATTGAGTAGGGCGAGAAAGGCGGCAAGGGCCACATATTTAAAATTAGTGAACTATGAGCAAAGTATCTGAAATAGAGCAATTGCTGGAAAAATACTACAACGGGGAAACTTCTCTTGAGGAAGAAATGCAACTCCATGCTTTTTTCGAAGGAGAAGCGGTACCCGACCATTTGAAGTCTTACAAGGTACAGTTTAATGTAACAGGTGCTTTTAAATATGAAACTTCTAAGCTGGATGAAGATTCGCTCTTCGCGAAGATAGAGCAGGATAAGGTAGTGAAGTTTCAGCCTTGGTATAAAAACCCATGGGTCGGAAGGGCCGCAGCTGCGGTGCTTATTATTCTGGTGAGTTTCTACGCTGGAGGTAAGTATGGACAGGATAGCGAAGTAGAGCAAATGCGCGAAGAGCTGGCACAAATGAAATCCATAATGTTTGAGCAATTAGAAAATGGCAGTGCGAGTGGCCGTTTGCAGGCAGTAAACAATAGCATGGAAATGCAAAACCCAGATGCCGAAACCATAGATGTGCTAATAGAAACCATGCTGTTTGATAAGAGTATGCATGTGCGCACCGCGGCTGTGGAGGCCTTGGTTAAATTCTCTGAACATAATGGAGTAAATACAGCACTGAACAATGCGCTCGAAACAGAGCGAGAGCCGGCTGTTCAAATTGCCATAATTAATGCGCTAGTAGCCATGAAGAACAAAAACAATATAGATGCGCTCGAACAATTGGCTGAAAGAGACTCAGTGTTGAAAGAAGTAAGAGGGGAAGCATTCATGGGGGTTTTCAAACTCAAAGAACTTTAATAAAGGGTAAAATCGATTTTAGAATTCTATAAATACAAGGTCAAAAACTCAAAAATTTTTAAAAGAAGAAAATGAAAAAGTTAAGCATAAAACTATCGTTAGCACTACTGTTTTTGGTAGCGGCAATTAGCGCAAAAGCGCAAGATTATACCATTGATGTTTCGAACCCATCTGGCACAAAATTGATGATCAAAGAAGTAAACCGTGTAAGCGTTGAGGTTTATGATGGTAATTCCATTCAGATATCTACTTCGGATAGTGGTGGAGACCCTGAAAGAGCAGCGGGTTTAACAGCGCTTAGTGCCAGAGGAAAGGATAATACCGGTATTGGTTTGAATGTGGAAAATGGCGGGAGCCAGATCACGGTTTTACAGGTTGCCAGAAGGGGTGAGGGCAGGTATAAGCTTAAGATACCAAAGAGCATGAAGGTTTCTATAGAACATACTGGTAACTATGAAGGTGGTAAAATAGAGGTGTACGGGGTAAGTACTGAACTTGAAATTGCCGGAACTTTTAACCCAGTCTATATGGAAGATGTAACGGGGCCTGCTTTGGTAAATACAGTTTATGGAGATCTAGAGGCTGTTTTTAATAGCTTAAGTCAGGTGGGGCCAACTTCGCTGGTAAGCGTTTACGGAGCTGTAGATGTAACAATGCCCGCTGCTACAAAGGCAGATGTAACTATCAAAACACCATATGGCGAGGCGTATTCCGACATGGAAATTCAGTTTCCTGATTCTGAAGGTATGAGAAAGCTGAACTCAACAATTGATGGTAAGCTGAATGGTGGAGGAGTAAAACTCGACTTAAAAGCTTCTTACGGAAATGTTTACCTAAGGAAGAAGTAATCAGCTATTCAATAAGGACAATATTCCTGCAAGTTTTTATGTCTAGTGTTTTTGCAGGAATGTCCTTAATCCAATCACTCAAAAACTTAAAACCATGAAACAACTCATTATACTATTAGCCACCGTTTTCGTGCTGAGTCAAGGTCAGGCTCAAACCGAATTTGTAAAAAGTTACCCTGTGCAGAATATCAGCAAGGTGAACTTTAGCTTTGAATACCCAGAGCTTGTAAAAGTAGAAACCTGGGATAAGCAGGAGGTTGAGATTACCGCAAGAGTACTCATTAACAATGGCGAAGAAGACGATAAGTTTTCAATCTCTGATAAGTCGAAAAACGGAGAATTGTATATCACTTCAAAGCTCGATGATATTAAGAGCTTCCGTAATTATGTTCGTGTGTCGGGCGATGATGACGATGATAAAGTTGTTCGCCTCAATAAAAACGGCTCCACAATTATAGTTGGTGGCAAGGATAAGGGACATTACAATGGTACCGAAGTTGAAATAGAACTGCTCGTAAAACTGCCAAAAAACCTAAAGGTGGATATGATGGCTAAGTTCGGAATTGTAGAAGTGATGTCTGCTCCAGATGACATTCATATAGAAGCCAAGTTTGGAGGTGTTGATCTTGTAGTGGACGAGGCAAGTTTGAGATCTTTAACCACTTCAACCTCTTGGGGTCAGATTTACTCCAATTTGGATGCAGCAATTAAGGTTTCTGGAGACGATATGCCAGGCAAGAAAATGTTCGCGGAGTTAGAGCAGTCTCGCGGTACCAAAAGCATTAAGGTGATTACCGAGTTTGGTAATGTCTATTTGCGCAAGAACTAACAAGTTGTTTTGTGCAGTCTTGTTAATTAGTGCTAACTACTGTTAAAACTTTAAGGCCAGTGCAACATTTTCCTGTTTCGGAGCATCTATAATGTAAAGTCGGTAACCAAATGAAAATTCAGAAGTACTGATTTTATAAACCAAAAGAAATGTTCACCCAACCAACCCTTTATTTAGGAGCTATGAATGGTCAGCATAAAATCACGATAAGCGGAGTGGTCTTTTATGTGGAGGACTGCTGTCAAAAGCAACTGTTGAACCATTTAGCGGCCATGAACAATTTCCGGAAAGACATGCCGTTAGATGAAAGAGTTGCAGAAGTGCTGCTAGATGAGCTGAAGGCTGTAGGAAAAGATGTGATTAGCGGGGTTGAAGTGGAGCACTTAATACAAAGAACAAAGCATTTAAGACAACCTGATTAGTTTTTGATTTGAGGTGATTTAATTAACAGGTGTTTTCTATCCAAAGCCCTTTTCTACCCTGAAAAGGGTTTTTGTTTTTGGCTGTCGAACGGGGATATCTATTGTGCTTCAACCTTGGCTTTAATGGCTTGCCCAAGCTGATGAACCGCCATAGCATACATTTTACTGTGGTTGTAGCGGGTAATTACATAGAAGTTGTAAAAGCCAAACCAGTGCTCTTTTTCTTCACCACTTTCTAAAATAATCAAAGTGGCTTTTGGGTTGCCTTCAATTTGGTCTTCAGGCACAATATCAATTGCAGTATAGTCTGAAAGGCTGTTCTTAGGGCGAAGAACTTGCTTGTTTAGCTTTCCTATATCTCTTTTGAAAATGGCCTTAGTGGTTACTGGCGCACCTGTTTGCCAGCGGTGAACTTTAATGTAGTTGGCCACGCTTGCCATGGCGTCTTCTGGCGAGTCAATTAGGTTGGCGGTGCCTTCATCGTAGCTTTTAGCATAGGCAATGTAGGAGCTTGGCATAAATTGCGAATAGCCCATTGCGCCTGCGTAAGAACCTTGCACGCTATTAATATCTAACCCTTCGGTTTCGGCAAGAATCAAATATTTCTCCAATTCGGAACGGAAGAATTTTCCACGTTTTGGGTAACCAAACCCTAATGTGTAAAGGGCATCAAGTACTTTGTAAGAGCCTTTTATTCTGCCGAAATAGGTTTCTACGCCAATAATTCCAATAATCACTTCCTTAGCTACACCAGTATCATCACTTATTTTCTCTAGAGCTTCTTTATGTTCATTCCAGAATTTTACACCAGCTTCAATACGCTCGTCTGTCATAAAAATTTTGCGATAACGCTCCCAGGTCATGGTGCCCTCTGCCGGCTTCGAAATCTTATCGATGATGTCTTGCTTGTATGTAGCGCCATCAAGTATGGCCCTGATTTCGGCTTCCGTTTTGTTGTGCTCCTTGGCAAAGGAGGTTATGAATGCTTCAACAGCGGTTTTGTCTACTTGCGCAGAAAGCGTGAAAAATGATAGAAAAAGCAGTGCTGTTAAAGTAAGAATTCTCATAGGTGTCCGATTTGCCTCCAATATAGATGTGAAAAAGGAATGAAAAAATGCTTATTTGCTATATGGCATTTTCACAAAACGAAATTCAAAGATTTCAGTCCGAAACAGACGGAACTAAACACAGAATTCACTTCAATAATGCAGGTGCTTCACTTCCTCCAAATATCGTGCGAGACGGTGTGATTGATTTCTTAAAAGAGGAAGCCGAGCTTGGAGGCTATGAAATTCATGCCGAAAGAGCTGATGAGTTAGCCGCTGTCTATCCGGCAATAGCAAAAATGCTCAACGCCAAGTCGAATGAAATAGCCATAATGGAAAATGCTACGTCAGCCTGGAATGCTGTTTTTCAGGCGCTCGATTTGAAAGATGGTGATGAGGTAATAACGAATCAACCAGACTATGCCAGTAACTATTTGGCTTATCTCAATCATCCGGCTGACCTTAAAATCAAAGTGATTCCGAATCATAAAAACGGTGATCCAGATTTGACTGCTTTGGAGCAGATGATAACGCCAAGAACCAAGCTGGTGAACATTACCCATATGCCTACGAATAGCGGGTTAATAGCGCCTGCTGAAGAAATTGGTGAAATATGTGAAAAGCATGGCTTGTTCTATTTGCTCGATGCCTGCCAAACTGCTGGTCAATATCCGTTAGATGTGAAAAGGTTAAAGTGCCACGCACTTTCGGCAACGGGAAGAAAGTATATGCGTGGTCCTAGAGGTACGGGGTTTCTGTTTGTAAGCGAAAAGAAATTGGCTGATTTAAAACCCTATACTATAGACTTGCATTCAGCTATTTGGACAGGTCCGAGTACCTACGAGGTGAGAAAAGATGCTCGCAAATTCGAAAATTGGGAAGGCAATCGCGCTAATCAGTATGGTTTAAAGCTGGCGGTAGAATATGCTACCGAAATTGGTCTGGACCGTATTTGGGAGCGGGTTTTGTACCTGTCAGCATTGTTGCGCCAGCAAATGGCTAAGGTTGATGGTGTACTGATTCATGATATCGGTTCTGTAAAAGGTGGGCTTGTGAGTTTTACCAAAGAGGGTTGGAAAGCACAAGATCTCCAAAATGCACTTTTCGAAAAGGGAGTTAATGTCTCGTGGAATGGCATACCGAACACATATCTTGATATGACCGAGCGAGGACTTACGGCAATAGTAAGGGCGTCAGTGCATTACTATAATACTGAGGAGGAGGTTGAGGACTTTGTGAAGATCCTTGCTACGCTATAAGTTTCATTCGAATCAATTACTTTTTTACTATTTGTCACTTTTAAAAGTTGACAAATATGCAATGCAATACGTTATCAAAATTTAATACGACTTTACATTTCAATTGTAAAGTGTTCCTTTCTTTTGTTTTTAAGTATCAATAAATCAATTAGTTAAATGTTAATTGTATGTGAATTGAGTTACGATTTCATTAAAGAGTAATCGTCAACTTTTCTCAAGAAATTCTCTTACTAATTTTACATATATGAACTTTTAAAAAGGCTGTCTTAATCGCCTTGGTTCATAAAGTAAGCTTTAAACAGTTTGGCTCTTGTAGAGCCGGGGTTTTTAAGAGAATGAGGAATCTGTCCATTAAAATACAGCGTATCGCCTTCCTTCAGATGAACTTTTTCATCGAGCAGGCCATATATGATTTCTCCTTCGAGCATATAAACCAATTCGTAAGAATCGTTGGCCAGGGGTTTTCTAAAGATGCCTGGCAGCACCGTTACAGTAACCACTTTTACAGGGGTGCTTTGAATAATCTTAGACATCAGGTTTTCGTAGGTGAGGCCTTTAGAATCGTACCGCGATTCTCTTTCGCCTTCACCGCTGCGAATAAGGGTGTAAGAAGCTTCAGGTTCTTCATCAACCGGTTTTACAATTTCAGAGAGAGGTTCTTCCAGCGCTTCGGAAATTTTATAGAGCACAGGCAAAGAAGGCATGGTTCTAAAGTTTTCAATTTTAGAAAGCAAGCCAGGCGTAATGCCACTCTTCTTGGCCACTTCGGCCAAGTTCATGCCCTTCTCTTTACGAACGTTTCGGAGCTTTTTGCCAATGGCGCTCAGTATGTCAGATTTCATGCTGGTAGCAGATTGAATTTTTTAAATGTAAGCAAAGGCGTGGATTACATGCCGCATATCAATGTAAAGAATGGATAAAAAAAGTGTGAAGATGGTGGTCTTCGATATGGCCGGTACCACGGTAGACGAGCAGAAGACAGTGTACATGTGCGTGAGAGAAGCACTTGCGGAGTTTGGTTTTGACTACACGCTTGATGAAGTGGTGGACCGAATTGGAGGAATGAATAAGAGAGAGGGGATTGCACTTTTAATGAAGGCGCAGGAGCCGCAGATAAATGATGATGCGGTTCAGGTGGTTTTCGAATCATTTAAAAAGAATGTGGAACAGGCTTACCAAAAAGGCGATAACCTAAAGGAAATGGAAGGCGCAAGTGAGCTTTTCGAATACCTAAAGGCAAACAATATAAAAGTGGTACTCGATACGGGGTATTACAGAACCACGGCCGATATCCTTATTGGTAAAATGGGTTGGGCAGATAAAGGTTTGGTAGACTTTTCTGTGACATCTGATGAAGTAGAGGCTGGGCGACCAGCTCCATTTATGATAGAGAAGGCCATGGCTGAATTTGGGATTGATAGCCCAGAGGAAGTGGTGAAGGTTGGAGATACCCGCTCAGATATTGAGGAGGGTAAAAACACCAGATGCCGATTTGTAGTGGGCATTAGCTCTGAACAATACGGCAAACAAGATTTGATGGAGATGGGAGCAACCCACGCTATTGATCAGCTAAGTGAGTTAAAAGCAATTCTGAATCAGGGATAATGAGTTTGAAAGCATACTTACAGCAGGCCGATCATAAAGTAGTAGCACTCGTAGGGGCGCTTGCTGCTTTTGGCACCTACTCATGCATGTATGCTTTCCGCAAGCCATTTACCGCAGCCACTTTCGAAGGTTTTGAATGGCTGGGAATCGACTATAAAATCTGGCTCATTTTTGCACAAACGGTTGGCTACACGCTCTCCAAGTTTTACGGTATTAAGTTTATTGCCGAACGTGGTCAGCATGGGCGTGCCAAACAAATACTTGTGTTGATAGGCCTTAGCTGGGTAGCGCTTTTGCTCTTTCCGCTTGTCCCCAGGCCTTTTAATATCGTAATGCTGCTGATCAATGGCTTCCCGTTAGGAATGGTTTGGGGACTAGTGTTTAGTTATTTAGAGGGTAGAAGAGCGACTGAATTTATGGGCGCATTTCTAGGAGTGAGTTTCATCTTCTCTTCAGGCTTAGTGAAAACCGTTGGTGCTGGCTTAATGCTCGATTTTGGTATTACGGCTTGGTGGATGCCATTCTTCACAGGCTTGGTGTTTGTGTTACCACTGCTGCTTTGTGTTTGGGTGCTAGACCAAACACCGCAACCCACTGCCGAAGATATTCAACTCAGAAATAAGCGAGAGGCAATGAGTAAGGAGGAAAGAAGGAGTTTCTTTCTGAAATACGCCACTGGTATTCTTATGCTGGTTATCGCATACGTATTCCTTACGCTGTTAAGAGATGTGCGCGACAACTTTGTTGCGAACATCTGGGCAGAGCAGGGCTATGGCGAGCAACCTGGCATTTTCACCAAAACCGAAGTACCTATTTCCCTTGCGGTTTTGGTAATTATATGTCTGTTGGTTTTCGTGAAAAACAATCTCAAAGCATTTATGATCAATCACTTACTGATTGGTCTTGGTTTTACAATCATTTTTATCACTACATACTTGTTCTCAAAGTCACAAATCGGAGCCTTACCATGGATGGTCATGGTGGGCTTCGGTTTGTATTTGGCTTATGTGCCTTTTAACTGTGTGATCTTCGATCGTTTTATGTCGGCATTCAGGCACAAGGGCAATGCGGGCTTTCTAATGTATGTGGCCGATAGTTTTGGATACTTAGGGAGCATGGGCTTCCTCTTTTATAAAGAATTGGCAGGTTTTGGTGAAATGTCATGGACCCGGTTTTTTCAGAATTCGCTATTGGTGATTTCTGTTTTTGGGCTACTCATCACCGTTTCTGCCGCAGTTTATTTCAAAAGAAAATACCATCGCCAGTCGGTTGTTGAAGGCCAATTGGTGCTGAACTAAAGTTTATGACAAAGAAGAGAGCCATTGTAGTGGGAGCCGGTATTGTGGGCTTGGCAACAGCAAGAAAGCTGGCGCTAAAAGGCTATGCCGTGGAGGTGATTGAAAGAAGTGAGCAAGCACAAGGAGCTTCTGTGCGCAATTTTGGTATGGTGTGGCCTATTGGGCAGCCAAAAGGCGAAATGTACGAGCGCGCCATGAAATCACGAGTCATCTGGAAGGAGACAGCCGAAAAGGCCGGTATTTGGTATGGTGAAGTTGGGAGTTTGCACATGGCCTACTTGCCAGAAGAACTGGCTGTAATTGAAGAGTTTGCAGCTGAAAACCCTCAGTATTCAATACTGAGCCCAGCACAAGTTACTTCCGAAGCCGTTGTGAAGAAGGACCTCAAAGCGGCACTTTGGAGTGATGAGGAGCTGATTGTAGATCCACGCGAGGCTATAGCTAAGATCCCTAACTATTTGCAAGAGCAGTTAGGTGTAAAGTTTCACTGGAATACCACGGTGGTAGAAGTAAATCACCCGAAGGTAAAAACTGCAAAAGGAGAGGAGCTAAGTGCTGATGCCATTTTTGTATGTAGCGGTGCCGACTTCGAAACGCTTTATCCAGCACTGTTCGAAGCGCAAGAAATTACCAAATGCAAACTGCAAATGATGCGCTTGGTAAGTCAACCCAACGAGTGGAAGATTGGCCCAGCACTTTGTGGTGGTTTAACGCTCGTTCATTACGAAGCTTTCAAACAAACCCCTTCGCATGCTGTGCTTAAGGCCTACTACGAGCAAAACCATCCGGAATCTTTAGAGTGGGGCTTGAATGTAATGGTTTCTCAAAACGGAAGCGGTGAATTGACCATTGGCGATTCGCATGAATACGGAAAAGATTTAAGCCCTTTCAATCAGGAGTTTATAGACCAAATGATATTGGACTACTTGGCCAAATTTGCCGATTTCAAGGATTGGTCGGTTGCCTCGCGTTGGCATGGCATTTACCCTAAAATGACCAACGGAGCTACATCACTGGTTTTAACGCCAGAAGAAGGAGTGACGATAATAAATGGATTGGGCGGAGCCGGAATGACACTGTCGTTCGGTTTGGCCGAAGATGTACTTGAACAGTTATAGAGATTCAATCAAAACCGTAAAAAAGAGTGCCTATGTAAAGATCAAAACTCAAAAAAGAAGTGCCCTAAGGCACTTCGATTAATCGTTTTTAATGGCCTGAGTGATCTTGGCGGAAAATCAGACCAAAAACAAAAAACATTTACTAAAGCAACCTTAAAGTCAACTTTAACAAACATTCTAATTTATGAAAAAATGTGCGAATAGGCCTTTTCGTCTTTCGATTTGGCTTACTGCCTTAGCACTAATTATGGGAGTATTCGGTGCAAACACCACACTTGCAAACGAGCTTTCAAAGGCAGCAAACAAAACAATTACGGGTACTGTATATGATGCAGCTACTAACGAGCCACTTCCCCTTGTAACCGTTGCGGTTAAGGGTACTACCATTGGTATGGTTACAGACATTGACGGTAAGTACACAATTAGTGCGCCTGACGATGCAACTGTTTTAACATTCTCTTTTGTGGGTTATCAAACACTAGAGGAGCAAATAGGTACTAGAACTACGATTGATGTACGAATGACAGAGCTGGTTACTTCGCTTGAAGAAGTAGTAGTAACTGCATTGGGTGTTGAGCGTGAAACTAAAGCACTTGGTTATTCGGTACAAGAGGTACAAGGCGATGACCTTGTAGAAGCACGCGAAACCAACGTGGTGAACTCGCTTAGCGGTAAAGTAGCAGGTGTTCAAATTACAGGCTCTGGTTCTGGTGTTGGTGGGTCTTCTCGTGTTATCATTCGTGGAGAATCTTCTTTGAACATAAATGCTAACCAACCGCTGTTTGTGGTTGATGGTATTCCTATTAGTAATAGCAACCCAGGAGCTTCTGGCAACGGAAACTTAGAGGTTGATTATGGTAACTCTGCCGGTGAGGTTAACCCTGATGACATTGCAACTATTTCTGTATTGAAAGGGCCTGCGGCTGCAGCACTTTACGGATCTAGAGCAGCAAACGGTGCTATCTTAATTACCACTAAGTCGGGTAAAGGAAAGAAAGGCTTGGGCGTTTCAGTGAACTCTAACGTTACTTTCGAGAATCCTTTGAGATTGCCAGAGTGGCAAGATGTTTACGGTCAGGGTAACAACGGCCAGTTTACATTTGTTGATGGTTCTGGTTCGGGTATTGCCGATGGTGTGGATGAAAGCTGGGGACCTAAAATGGATGGTCAGTTGATTCCTCAGTTCGATTCTCCAAGAAATGTAGATGGTTTTAGAGGTGGTGATTTGAACGCGCCTGCTGGTAGCACAATTACACCAACACCTTGGACAGCCAGTCCAGATAACATCAACGATTTCTTCGAAACAGGTATTACCTTCTCGAACAACGTGAGCTTAACTTCTGCCGGAGACAATGGCAATGTGCGTTTATCTTGGACCAACCTTGACCAACAAGGAATGGTGCCAAATACAGATTTGAAGAGAAATACACTATCACTAAAAACAGGACTTAACCTTACTGAAAAGCTAACGGTAAATGCTTCTGTAAACTATGTGAATTCTAAAAGTGGTAACAGACCAGCAATTAGCTACGGTACTGAAAGTTTGATGTATTTGTGGATTTGGTACGGTCGCCAGATCAACACCAACAACCTAAGAAACTACTGGATGCCAGGTTTGGAAGGTCAGCAGCAGTTTAACTACAACTACAACTACCACGATAACCCGTATTTCACTACTTATGAGAATACAAACGGGCAGAACAAGGATAGAATGTTCGGTACTGTTTCAGCTACTTATCAGTTTACTGATGAGTTGAGCTTGATGGTAAGAACAGGTATCGATTTCTACAACGAGCTTCGCGATAGAAAGAGAGCTTTCAGTACGCAGCGTTTCCCTCAAGGTATGTACAGAGAAGATAGACTTTACTTCTACGAGCAAAACTCTGACTTCCTTTTGACTTACGACAAAACGTTGAACAACGATTTCAGATTCACAGTGTCGGTGGGTGGAAACCAAATGAGACAAACGAACAACTTTAATAAAACAGTTGCTCCTCAGTTGTTAATTCCAGAAATCTACAACTTCTCTAACTCTGCAGTGAACCTTCAGGTAGAGCAGTACGATGCTGAAAAGAAGATCAACTCTTTCTACGGTTTTGGTCAGTTGGCCTATAAAAACATGATTTTCCTTGATGTAACAGGGCGTAACGACTGGTCTTCTACATTGCCAGCTGAAAACAACAGCTACTTCTATCCATCTGCTACTTTGAGTGCAGCACTTAGCGATATCTTCTTGTTGCCAAACGCAATCTCTTTTGCCAAACTAAGATTGGCATATGCTGAAGTAGGTAACGATACCAATCCATACAGCTTAAGTAATGTTTATGGCTCAAGCACAGCTTGGGGTGGTGTTCAGGCAAAATCAGAATCTTCTACTTTGGCTAATAGCGAGTTGAAGCCTGAAAGAACTTCTTCTTACGAAATTGGTGCTGATTTGAGATTCTTAGACGGTCGTTTGGGAGTTGATTTCACTTACTATGACAACCGTACCAGAGATCAGATTATTCCGATCACATTGGATATTGCCACTGGTTACAGCAGCCGTATCATCAATGCCGGTGAGATCAAAAACAGCGGTATGGAGCTAATGGTAATGGGTTCTCCTATTCAGAAAGGAAATGGTTTGAGCTGGGATGTTGGTGTGAACTTCACCAGAAACAGATCTACTGTAATTGAGCTTGATGAAAACATTGATGCTTACACACTTACAGAAAGAAATGGCGCTTACGTTCAGGCTAGAGAAGGCGAAAGAATGGGCGACATCTACGGTGTTGGTTTTGCTAGAGTAGAAGATCCTAATAGCGAGTACTACGGCCAGATTATTCACTCTGCAGAAGGTACACCATTAAGAGACCCAGAGTTGAAAAAGCAAGGTAACTACAACCCAGATTGGATGATGGGTATTCAGAACTCGTTCTCTTACAAGAACTTCGATTTGAACTTCTTATTCGACATCCGTCAAGGAGGTATTGTAGTTTCAAGAACAAAAACCATTGGTAGTACTTCTGGTCAGTTGAAAGAAACGCTTTACGGACGTGAAAATGGTTATGATCTTTCGCTAGAAGAAAACGGTATCGTTTCTCCTGGTGTGGTTGAGAATCCTGATGGTTCTTACTCTCCAAACACAACAAAGGTTAGTTCTAGAAACTGGCACAACCGTTACTACGAGCGTAACAACGTAGAGGCTGCCAAATACGATGCTTCTTATGTGAAATTGAGAGAAGTAAGATTGAGCTACACTTTCCCAAGAACTTGGTTCGAAAACAGCTTCTTACAATCTGTTAAATTCTCAGTAGTAGGTAGAAACCTAGCATTGTGGACAGAAAACCCACACTTCGATCCAGATGTAATGGCAATGAGCGGTGGTACGCTTCAGCCAGGTATCGAAAACATGGCTTATCCTTCTGCAAGAAGCATTGGTTTCAACTTGAACATCAAATTTTAACCTCATCTAATTAGACAATAATGAAACTTTTCAATATAAAAGCGACCATCGTTGTATTGGCTTTACTTGTAACAGTAGCCTCGTGTGATGATGGATTCGAAGAATTAAACGAGAACCCGAACAGTCCTGAGTCGGTACCGGCATCTTTGCTTTTGCCTACTGTTTTAAGAAACGGGATTAACGAAAATGCCGGAAAGGCATGGGGTACAGGTAACGTGGTAATGCAGTATTCTGCAAAAATCCAGTTTACCAACGAAGATAGATACAACTGGGGTCCTGAATCGAACCCTTACAATTCGTACTACAACATTATGCGCGATTTGGAGAACATTAAGCGCATTGCTGAAGAAACAGGAAACAACAATTACAAAGGTGTGGCTTTGGTTTTCGAATCTTGGTTATACTCTGTGCTTACTGATAGCTACGGAAACATTCCTTACACTGAAGCAACTATGGCTAAGGAAGGTACTAACCTGCCTAAGTTTGACGATCAGCAGACTGTTTACCAGGGAATTATCGCTAGCCTAACCGAAGGTAATAGCTTGCTAGACCCTAGTGGTGCGGGTATTGATGGTGATATTCTTTTTGATGGCGACATTATGAGATGGAAGAAATTTGCCAACTCTTTGTTGCTTAGAGTACACATGAGGTTGTCGGACAGAGTTGATCCTAGCAGTGCAATGCAGGCAATTTTGAATGACCCTGTTACTTATCCGATTATGGAAGGAAACGAGGACAACGTAGCGTTACAGTATTTGGCCGATTTGCCTAACCAGCAGCCGCTTTACACTACACGTTCAGGTTCTTTTGATGAGTATCGCTTAAGCGAGAAAATGGAAAACACGTTGAAGTCATTAGGTGATACCAGACTCTTTGTGTACGCTCAACCAACTACCGACTCTGGTGCTGGTATGGTCGGTAATTGGGACGATTACCAAGGTGTGCCAAATGGTTTGGCCGATGAGGAAGCACTTCAGTATGCGCCAAGTGGCGACCCAACCAAAGGTGGTTCTAACTTCATTTCAAGAGTTGGTTTAATGTTTTCTTGCTCTGCTTGTGACGATAACGCTTCGCCTACAGCGCGTCAGGCTATGATCATAAGCTATTCTGAGCAGCAGTTTGTTTTGGCAGAGGCGCGCGAGCGTGGATTCATTACTTCTGGTACTGCCGAAGATTATTACACATCAGGTATTCAAGCTTCTTTCGATTATTACGATGCTAGACTTGCTGAAGGTGGTTACACCGAAATCATGGATGCAGTAGAAGTTGATGCAGCTTACTTTGCTCAGCCAGAAGTGGCCTATACGGGTACTCAAGACGATAAGTTGAGCAAAATCGGTACACAAAAGTGGATTTCATTATTCTTTACTGGTACCGAATCTTGGTTCGACTGGAGAAGAACAAACTACCCTGAAATTCTACCTGGCCCTGGTGCTGTACAACCAGCAGTTCCGGTAAGGTTCATCTACCCAAGCAGTGTTCAGGCTTTGAATAAAGCGAATTACGATGAAGCGGTTCAAAGCCAAGGAGCTGATGACAATACCACCAAAGTTTGGTGGGATGTAAATTAATTAGTTTAGATTCAATCAACCCTAACTAAAAGAGACCGATCAAAAATAACGGAACCGTCATTCTGAACTTGTTTCAGAATCTGTAAGAGGTTCTACGTGTTTTGGCAGACCCTGAAATGAATTCAGGGGTACGATTTAGAACTGTTTTTGACGGTCTCTTTTAAATACTCAACTCATGAAGAAATACGTTGTAGCCCTAATTTTTTGCGCAGTAACCCTTAGCGCATGTGCCCAGCACAAAACAGAAAATGTGTTCGTAATTACCTTTGACGGCCTACGTTGGCAAGAGCTTTACACCGGAGCTGATGAAAGTTTGATCGGTGATAAAAAGTATGTAGGTAATACAGAAGAACTTAAGGCCCTATTCTGGAAAGATACCCCAAAAGAAAGAAGAGAAACTTTAATGCCTTTCTTTTGGAACACACTTGCCAAAGAAGGGCAACTTTTAGGAAATAGAGCACTTGGTAGTACGGTGGATTGTACCAACAACATGTGGTTCTCTTACCCTGGTTACAACGAAATTCTTACAGGAAAGGCAGATGATGAAAGGATCAATTCAAACGCTAAAATCCAAAATCCGAATGAAACCATTCTTGAGTTTGCGAATAAGCAGGCTGGTTTTGAAGGTAAAGTAGCTGCTTTCGGGTCTTGGGATGTTTTTCCTTACATCATTAACGAAGAGCGAAGCGGTGTACCTGTGAATGCAGGCTTCGAAAAGTCAACAGACAAACCACTTTCTGACAAAGAAGCATTTTTAAATAAGCTTCAAGACGAAATCCCCAGCCCTTGGGGAGGCGTAAGACTCGATGCTTTTACGCACCATTTTGCCATGGAGTATGTGAAGAAGCACGCGCCTAAGCTTGTATACATATCATATGGCGAAACTGACGATTTTGCCCATGATGGTGAGTACGATCACTACTTGAAATCGGCCAAACAAACCGATCAGTTTATCAAGGAAGTTTGGGAGTATATTCAGTCAACTCCTCAGTACAAAGACAAAACCACATTGATTATTACTACAGACCATGGCCGAGGCACGCAGCCAAAAGATACTTGGAGAAGCCATGGTACAGATATTAAAGGAGCAGGCCAAATATGGATGGCCGCCATTGGCCCCGATACTCCAGCCTTAGGCGAAGTTAAAAGCGGAAAGGCATACCAAAATCAGGTAGCGGCTACAGTGGCAAAGTTATTAGGCCTGAATTACCCGCTCAAAGGAGCCGGAAAACCGGTCGAAGCATTCATTAAGTAAAAGTTAACAAAGGGTTCATGTGTTGAACCCTGCATAGATATCTATTTAAAGTAGATTAGGTTTAGTTTTTATCAGTAACAGTGTAGAGGCTGTTTCAAGTGTTTGTGCCGTCATTCTGAATTTACTTCAGAATCTTTTCACTTAATAAGAGACCTTGAAACAAGTTCAAGGTGACGGAATGAGCTTTAGAAACAGCCTCTCACGTTTTTCAATTTCAGAGACCATGACCTCGAACAGCAGACGAAAATTCATTAAACAATCGGCCATTGTTAGCCTTGGCTTTGCTACACTTTCTAGATGTAGCATGAAAACGGTAACAGAAGAAGGGATTAAGAGTCAATTAATTACCGATCCAAACAACTATTTAGACCTACCAGAAGGCTTTTCTTATAAGATCATTTCTAAGTGGGGCGATAGCATGGACGATGGTTTAAAAGTACCAGCAAGAGCCGATGGTATGGGGACTTTCGAGGCGGCCGATGGTCGTGTGATTATCATTAGAAATCACGAAAACAGCCCAGGAAATAAGGAAGAAGGTGCTTTCGGTACAGCAAACGAAATGCTCGAATCTTTCGGTAAAGAGAATCTTTTTGATGCAGGAAATGCGAAGTTCCCTGGTTTGGGTGGAACAACTACTTTGGTTTACAATGAGGCAACTGGAACCGTTGAAAAGCAATACCTAAGTCTAGCCGGAACTTACCGCAACTGTGCCGGGGGCATAACCCCGTGGGGCAGCTGGCTAACCTGCGAAGAAGATGTTACCAAGCCAGAAGGCGATGTAGAGCAGTACCACGGCTATGTTTTCGAGGTGCCAGCTTCAGAAGATATTGCAGTGGCCGAACCAAAGCCGATAAAAGCAATGGGGCGCTTTAACCACGAGGCTGTGGCTGTGGATCCAGAAACGCACTACGTATATCAAACCGAAGATACGCATGACGGATTGATCTACCGATTTGTGCCTGACGATAAGAATGATTTGCATGCTGGAGGGAAACTTCAGGCACTAGCCATCAAAGGTCAGCCAAGCTTCGATACTAGAAACTGGGAAGGGATTACAGTAAAGGTGAACCAGAAATTCGATGTTGAATGGATAGATCTTGAAAATGTAGACCCAGAAGAAGATGACCTAAGGTTCAGAGGTTTTGACCAAGGAGCAGCGCGCTTTGCCAGAGGCGAAGGCATGTGGTATGGCAATAAGGAGATTTACTTTGCCTGCACCAACGGTGGTCCAAAACGATTCGGTCAGGTGTTTAAATACTCACCAGAAGATAATAAGCTGGAGCTTTTTGCTGAGTCTGAAGACAAAACTATACTGCATATGTGCGACAACCTATGCATTGCGCCTTGGGGTGATGTGGTGCTAACCGAAGACAATGGAGAGCTTAATCACGTACGCGGAATAAACCAGCAAGGGGAGTTGTATGATATTGCTTGCAACAGAAGTTCAAAGTCGGAATTTGCCGGTGTTACTTTCTCACCTTCAGGGAAAACGCTTTTTGTAAATATTCAGGAAAACGGAGATACCCTGGCCATTACCGGCCCTTGGGATAAACTTTCATAACATGAAATATACTTTCAGAAGAAATTTCGCAGCCTACTTTTGGGCTGTGCTTGGCACCGCCTTGCTTTTTAGTTGCGGTGCTGAGCAAAAGCAATTGGCCAAACATGTTATTATCATCGGGGTTGATGGCATGAGCCCTGATGGTATTCGCAATGCTGAAACGCCAAATATGGACCAAATGGTGGTCATGGGGTCATCTTCAATGGTGGCAAGAGGCGTTTTGCCCACTGTAAGTAGTCCGAACTGGGCATCGTTAATTATGGGCGCAAGCCCAGCTCAGCATGGTGTAACTTCCAATGATTGGCGAAAGGATAAGAACAATATTCCAACTCAAGTGTCGGGAACCACGGCTTTCTTTCCAACTATTTTTAAAGTGGCGAAAGATCAGCAACCCGATCTAAAAACAGCGATTATTTATGATTGGGGTGGTTTTGGTAATTTGTTCGATCATTCCAATCCAACCCATCAAGAGCATGCCGAGGGTGAAGAAAATACCACCGAGCGAGTGGTGGAATACTTCACCAAAGAAAAGCCAAATTTTTTATTTGTCCACTTAGATCATGTTGACCATGCAGGGCACAGCGAAGGGCACGGAACACCAGCTTATTACGAATCGGTAGAGAAAGCCGACCAGCTAATTGGTAAGATAATGACTGCCGTAGCAAGTAGTGATGTAAGTGACGAAACAGTGATTATTGTAACATCTGACCATGGAGGAGTTGGTATGGGCCATGGCGGTGAGTCTTTGGCAGAAATTGAGATTCCATGGATTGCTTATGGTAAGAATATAAAGCAAGGAAAGGCGCTAAGAAGTGCCATTAATACTTACGATACACCTGCTACATCGGCCTATTTATTGGGTTTAGAAATTCCTCAGCCATGGATTGGCAAGCCTGTGTTAGAGGCGATAGAAGGAGAGGATGTAACGCTAAAATACTTTACTTCTGAAAGGCTTCAACAACCGCAGATTACACCCAAAGTAGATGTGTACTCTGATGGTGGTGGACTGTTTGTTGGTGAGTCTGCTTCGCTCCAGATTAAGAATCCGAACAGTACTGGGATAGTTCGCTATACTTTGGATGGCACCATTCCGACAAGTAGTTCAGCTGAGTATCAAGGAGCGTTTGAAATTACAGAATATACTATTGTGAAGGCGGCAATGTTTAAAGATGGTGCTCGGGTGAGTCAGGTTGAAAGCGGTTTCTTTCGCTTTATTCCAAGTGAAAAGGGGCACGGTCTGAAATACGCTGTTTACGAAGTAGACGAAATGAAACGCCTACCTGTTTTCTCTGATTTTGTGCCTGTTGCCAAGGGCGTTGCGCTAGAACCTACGCTCGACAGAATTGCATTGACCAGAGAGAGTCAGGTGGCAATTACCTTCGAAGGTTACATCCATATCGAAAGGGCTGGTTATTACTCATTCTTTACCAAAAGCGATGATGGCAGCAAGCTGTTTATTGATGGGCAAGAAGTGGTAAACAACGATGGTGACCACGGAATAACAGAAAAATCGGGCAGCCTTAGCTTGTCTAAAGGCTTTCACAAAATAAAGGTAGAATACTTTAATGGAGGGGGCGGAAGCTGGCTCGGAACTTACTACCAAGGCCCGGGAATCCAGAAGCAGCCAATTCCAGGTAGCAGTCTTTTTATCAGTCAATAGTTAGTAGTAATCAACGCGCTCAATGGCAAATGACTATTGTCTAATGACCAATTTACCAATGACCATAAAACACCCTCAATCCCTAAAGGGATGACTAAACGAAGGCGTTGTCATTCACCCTTTAGGGCAGGGGTAAAAACTCAATTTACCAATCACCTAATTCACTAATCAACCAAGTACCATGGCAGTAAATCAAGGAGAACAAATAGGTGCCTTAAAGCAAATGACCGAAAGAGAAGGAGTAGATGATGCGTTACTGCAGCGCGATGCCGATGTGTTCTTTCATCAGACGCTTTCCACACCCGTTTTCAATACCATTAGCAAAGCCGAAGGAGCTTATATTTTTGATGGTAGCGGTAAGAAATACCTCGATTTACATGGGAATGGAGTGCATACCATTGGTTACAACCACCCTAAGGTGGTGGAGGCATTAAAGCACCAAATGGATGTAAGTCTTTCGTTCGCACCAAGAAGATTTACCAACGAACCAAGTGTAGCTTTGGCTGAAAAGCTAACGGAGCTAGCTCCAGACGATCTTTCGCGGGTGCTTTTTTGTCCAGGAGGATCAGAAGCCATTGAAATGGCTGTGATGTTGGCCAAACACCATACAGGTAAGTACAAAACCCTCTCCTTCGAGGGGACTTTTCATGGAGCCGGATTTCAAGCGGTTTCAATTGGCGCAGATCCGCATTTTAAAGAAGGGCTCGGTCCTATGATGCCTGGGGCTTTGCATTTGCCGCTGCCAGATTATTTTCGCAACCCTTGGGGTAGTGACGATCAGCAATTCGTTGATGATATGTACCTGAAGAAATTACAGGATAAGATTGAGTCGGAAGAGGAGATTGCTGCTTTGGTTACAGAGACAATTTTCTACAACAGCACAGTGCCCACAAAGTACTATTGGGAACAGGTGAGAAGCCTCTGCGATGAACACGGTATTCTGCTCATCTTCGATGAGATCTATACTGCCTTTGGTCGAACTGGGAAAATGTTCGCTTCGGAGCATTTTATAACCCCAGATATTCTGGTGGTTGGCAAGGGCTTTGGAGGTGGAATTGTACCTTATGCGGGCATTATTGGTAAAGAAAAACTGAATACCCTTCAGCATAAATCTATTGGTCATTACACGCACGAGAAGAGTCCTTTTTGTGCGGCAGCAGCTAAATCGGTGATCGAGGTTTTGGAAGAAGATCGCTTGGTTGAACGAGCTGCAACTTTGGGTGATTACTTTAAAAAGGGACTGGAGACTCTTCAAGGGCGATTTGAGATCATAGGTAATGTAACTGGCCTTGGACTAAACCTGGGAGTCGACTTGATTAAGGATAGAAAAACGAAGGAGAGAGCGATTGGTGAGGCACATCAGTTAATGGCTTTTTGCTTCGAACGTGGAGTCTCTTTTAAGCTAATTCAGCAGAATATTCTCAATCTCAAACCCGCTTTGGTCATTACGCAAGAAGAGATTGACACTGTACTAAACACCTTGGAAGATGGACTGCAAAAGATATAACCTGCCATTTTTCTGTCTGTTTTTAGCCGTGCTATTAAGTGCCTGCAACATGGAAAATAGCGGTGATGTCAACTTGAAGCCCTTCACATTAGCCGTAGATGAAAAGGTGACCCACGCAGTTAACGAAATACTGCCATTGGTAGGGCATGAAGGGACTGCTATAAATACGCGCTGGAAGGTATTATTGAATGATAGAAGAGGTGGTCTGGATGTTTCAATCCCTAGTTTTAGGCGGGCTGAGTTTGTTAACCTTCCGCATAGAATGCAACTGCCAGATCATGCCATTTGGTATCAAGCAGAAGTAGAACTGGAGCAGGGAGTGCTTCGAGTTAATGCTGATGACGGAGCACAACTTTGGTTGAACGAAGAAAGAATCGCCTCCGAAGTAGGCGGTTACTATACAGTGGCCAAAGATGGGAAGTACACCTTGACGATCAGGGTTTTGAACAATGCGATGGCAGGCGGTTTGCGCGCAGTTCGTTCTTTAAACGATCAAGAATGGCAAGCAAAAACAGCCCTTTCGGAACGAAGAAAACTATTGCGAGGACTACTCTCTAAAAAAGCTTTGCTTTTGAATTTAAGCGAATATGAAAAAGGACTTATCGAAAAGGCTAAGCATGACCCTGCGATTGCAAATTTGCTGGCAGCTACTAAGCAGTTAACTGTTAAACCAATTTTGTTGGCAGAACCTGTTTTTCAAAAGAGTGTAAATGGGCAACTGTATTTACGTTGGGTGAGCAGTAGTAATGCTAATACTAAGCTTGTTTATGGTGCCTCTGCAAACGAATTGACTTACGAAATAAATGTAGAAGGAACTGATGGTGTGTTTCTTACGGCTGTAAGCGATTCAATTAAGTTCTATCGTATTGTGCAGGACGAAATGGTTTCTCCTGTCTATATTTTTCCGCAAAATGAGAGGTCAGAGAATCAACAGTTTATGGTTTGGGCAGATAGTCAAAGTGGCTGGAAAGTTTTCGATAGAATTATGCGGATGTCGAATCAGTATTTGCCTCACTTTTCAATTGGAGCAGGCGATTTGGTTGGCCAAGGCGATGATGAGCTAGAGTACTTGCGACTATTGCGTTCTATGCATCGGGGCGGATATATCCATTATCCTGTTCCCGGTAACCACGATTACGATGGTTACTATGAGGATTTGAGGCCGAATAACTACAGTAAGTACCTAGGCTTGCCAAATCAACAAAACTATTTTGATTGGAAGGAGGGTGATTTAGCGTTTATAGCCCTCGACTTAAATGAGACTTTTCCGGTTGGTCTACCGAATGATTCGGAGCAGTATCGCTGGTTTATGAAACAGATTCAAAGCGAAGCTTGGACTTCGGCCAAATGGCGGTTTTTGGTAAGTCATCATCCGCCTTACTCTCAAGGTTGGCCTGGTTATCATGGAGAGATTTCCCTACGCGAAGTACTTGAGCCACTTTATGAAGAAGCCAAAATTGATATGGTAATAGCCGGGCATACCCACGATTATGAAAGATTGATTAAGACTTATGGGGCGCAGCAAACCGCTTTTGTGGTTGTTGGTGGTGCTGGTGGCGGTTTGGAGCCGATTGAGAACGCTGCATATCCCAAAATGGATACCGTAATGAGTATTCATCATTTTGGCTTAATCAATGTTATTGGCGATACGCTTAACTTTAGAGCGATAGATACGGAACATAGAATCATCGATAAATTTTCACTGACTCATGAATAATATTCAGCGCATAACCGTTTTTTTCTGTTTACTCGCCATCGGTTGTATGGCTCATGCACAAACGCCTTTGCCAAAGTCGCATGCGCATAACGATTACGATCATGAAAGGCCACTTTTAGATGCTCACTCATTCGGCTTTACCTCTATAGAAGCTGATGTTTTTGAGGTGAATGGAGCGCTGTTTGTAGCTCATGATTTTGAAGATATTACGGAGGAACGCACTTTAGAAGCGCTTTATTTTCAACCATTAGACAGCATTGTTAAAGCCAATGATGGAAGTATTTATAAGGGCAGTGACCTCCCTTTTTACCTAATGGTTGATTTTAAGAATAGTGCTGATGCTTCCTATATGGCTTTGACTAAACTACAGAAGAAATATGCACACCTTTTTACCAAATTGGGTAAAGACGGGGTAGAGAAAGATGGACCTGTGACCTTGTTTATTTCAGGCCAAAGACCCATGCGATTGGTAAATAATAACCCAGAATTGGCTGCATTAGATGGTAGACCGAATGATTTAGGGAAAGGCAATCGCACGCATGTTATGCCAGTGATTAGTGTGAGTTTTAGGTCCTATTCTAAATGGAATGGAGAAGGTAAACTCTCAAAAGAAGACCGAAAGAAAATTAAGGAATTGGTTAAGCAAACGCATGCAGAAGGCAAGAAGCTCCGCTTTTGGGCGATTCCTGATAATCAGAATAGCTGGGAGCAAATGGAAAAGCTCGGTGTAGACTTTATCAATACCGATAAGTTAGAAGAGTTCTATTGGTGGCGCACTGGTTCAAAGTAGCCAGATTCAACTTCTTGTGCGCACCTAGAGTCGAACTATTGGTCAGACCACTCCAAGTGGTCAGACCAATAAGTATTTATAGCCCTCAGTTAATGTTGTCACCAACTGATTTCTTTTGATTGTTTTATTTTCCATCCCGACCGTAGCGGAGGGATCAGCACGATAAAATTGTACAACGAGCCTTTCGAGTGATAGGATTAATTTAAAGCAATCTATCGATCAACTCCTTGACGATTTTCGCTGCTACCATTGCAGTTACGCCATTAATGTCTCTTTCAGGGTTGTATTCCACCACATCCAGTCCCACAATGTCAAGGTCGAGCCGTTGTATGATGCCAAGTATTTCTCTGGTGGAAAAACCACCTGGCTCATGGTGAGAAATGCCAGGAGCAAAAGCGGGGTCAAGCACATCAATATCGAAGGATAAATAAACTGGCCCTTCGATTTCAAACTTGGTCTCAGGTGTCCAGTCTTTCATTTGAATGATGTTCACGCCAAATCGATCAGCTTGCTCTTTGGTGTGCTGTGTAAGTGTACGAATACCAACTTGCGTGAGGCTTTCAGCCAACCCTTCTTCCATAATTCGAGCAAAAGGACAAGCGTGAGAATATTTGTTGTTGTCTAATTCATTATATAGGTCGGTGTGCGCATCAAAATGCAGAATGTTCACTTTGCCATGATGTTTGTGAATGGCCTTTAGGATAGGGTAGGTGATGGAGTGGTCGCCACCTAGGGAGAACGGAATGGCTCCTTTTTCCAGAATCGCCTCAATCGGTTGGCTAATTGAGAAGTAATCTTCCAAATCAGCATTGCCACACCAAGCAATTCTTGGGTGCTCGCTCAGGTCATTTAGTGATTCTGTAAAGTAATTAGCCGAGTCAGACTCAATAGCCTCAATAATCAGTTCAGGTGCCTTGGCTGGTCCTTGCAAAAAAGAAGAGTGCGCATCGAACGGAATTCCAATAAGTGCGATTTGGTCTTTTGAAAGGTGGCTGATTGAAGATCTGGCTATTCCCATGTTTGCTTGTTTTGGCCAATATAGGAATAGAAAGTCAGGCAATAAAAAAGGAGCCGAAGCTCCTTTTCTAATTTATTTCTTACTCCAATTATCTCGGAGCGTTACGGTGCGGTTAAACACCAATTTGTCGTCTGTCGATTCTTTGTCCACAATAAAGTAGCCCTGGCGTTCAAACTGGAATTGTCCACCCGCTTTCGCATCCTTAAGTGATGGCTCGACCAGTGCATTTGGCACAATGGTAAGCGAGTCAGGATTTAAGTGGTTGATGAAATCATCATCAATTGTATTCAGGTTTTCGGTTTTGAAAAGCCTGTCGTACAATCTGATTTCAGCTTCAACTGCATGCTTGGCAGAGACCCAACCGAGCGTACCTTTTACCTTCTTTCCGCTAGTATCTTGTCCACTTTTAGTATCAGGATCATATTCACAGTAGATTTCCTCAATTGTGCCGTCATCAGCCTTTTTAAAGCCCGTGCATTTTACAATGTAGCCATACTTTAAGCGCACCTCACGGTCTGGTCCCAAACGGAACCATTTGCGTGGCGAAGGTGGATTTTCCAAGAAGTCGTCTTGCTCTATGTAAAGCTCGCGCGTGAATGGCATGTCGCGGGTTCCGGCAGTTTCATCTTCCGGATTGTTCACGGCCTGCATTATCTCTTCTTTATCCTCTGGCCAATTGGTAATAACCACTTTCAGCGGATTCTGAATTCCGAAAACACGGTTGGCTTTTTTGTTCAGGTCTTCGCGCACACTATGTTCCAGAAGAGCAACATCGGTAATGCCATCTCTACGGGCAACACCCACTTTGTGTGCAAATTTCTTTAAAGAGTCAGGCGTAAAACCTCTTCTCCTCAAGGCAGAAATAGTTGGCATTCGCGGATCGTCCCAGCCGGCTACATGGCCTTCGTTTACCAGTTGAAGTAGCTTGCGCTTACTCACAATGGTATAACTAAGGTTCAATCGTGCAAACTCAGTTTGTTTCGATGGGAAAATCTCTAGCTCATCAATCAACCAATCGTAAAGAGGTTTGTGGTCGCGAAATTCTAACGTACACAAACTGTAAGTCACGTTCTCAATAGAGTCTGACTGACCATGGGCAAAATCGTAGTTCGGGTAAATACACCATTTGTCGCCAGTGCGGTGATGCGCTACCTTTTTAATTCGGTAAATGATCGGGTCGCGCATGTGCATGTTTGGCGATGTCATGTCGATTTTAGCGCGTAGTACGCAGCTTCCTTCGGCATATTCACCAGCACGCATTTTCTCAAACTCCTCCAAGTTTTGCTCTACAGAATTGTTTCTGTATGGGCTCTCAATACCTGGAATAGTAGGATTGGTTTTGCCTGCGCTAATTTCTTCAGCCGACTGATGGTCTACATAGGCTTTACCTTTTTTGATCAGTTTGATAGCGTATTCATACAGCGTATCAAAATAGTCAGAGGTAAACAAAGCTTTTTCGCCATAGTCGTAACCCAACCATTTAATGTCTTCAATAATGGCATTAACGTACTCAGTGCTTTCCTTTTCAGGGTTGGTGTCGTCAAACCTAAGGTTGCATTTGCCATTGTACTTTTCGGCTAGGCCGAAGTTTAAAACAATGGATTTGGCGTGGCCAATGTGCAAGTAACCGTTTGGTTCAGGAGGAAAACGGGTCTGGACAAATGAGTTTTTTCCAGAGGCCAAGTCGTCCTCAATCATTTGTTCAATAAAGTTCAAAGATTCCCTTTTTTCGTTTTCACTCATGATGCATTCAATTTACGCTGCAATTTTAGTGAAAAGCTTTTAGTAAGCCATCTTTTCAAGCCACCTTTTGTAATGTGAATAAATGAAACTGCTAATAGATGGAGGTGTCTTTCTACTTCTGCTTAAAAGCGAGTTAGTTAGCTTGATTTGTGGATAACTCGGTGGATAACCTTGTGGAAAACGATGTGATTACCTTAGTGGGAAACTTGTTGAAAACTAGGTAGTTATAAAGTTTGGGTGTAAAATTATTAAAGCTACCTTAGACATACCAAGTGAGGGATAAAGATCTGAAGGAAAGCTTCAGTCTCTCTTCGGGGGAAGCCCGAAAAAGTGTAGTGAAAGGGATGATTTATCATTCTGAAACAGTCGACACGAGTAGTGGTGTCTAAGCATATGAAAGTATGGTTAGGATTGTAGTTCGGGTATCAGGGACCAGAATTACAGCTCAATGATCACTCAATTGAAAGGGAGTAATCAATAGACGTTCTAAGAACTTTCTCGCGGAAGTGAAAAGAGCAGAGTTATCGCTACTACTTACAAGCTTAAGGTTTGTAAGTGCAACAGATACCTCGGTATAAGTTCGGTGTCATTTCCATGTGGTTTTAACCGGGTAGCATATGTCTCTGATGTAAGCTGCCATTTGTGACCGGCTCTCGGGTTGGGATACAAAGCAAAGAAATTGATAAGCACTTCTGTGATTATCAGGCTGCAAAAGCTCACTCCTGGATTAGTGCGAAGCACGTTCATCGAGCGAAGCCGAAAGGAGATTGCGCTGGTAAGGTTAACTTCGGTTAACAAATCAGCAATGGTCTTAACAGTACCTTGGCATCCTGTTACTATTAAGGTAGCAACAGGATGAGTGGGGGCGAGCAATCGTCCCCCGCTTTTGTTATTTGGGGGTATTTGTAAAAATACGGAAAGAGTCACTGGGGAGTGACTCTTTTTTTATGCCCTAAAATTTCTTCAAAAAAAGTATGCAAAGGCCGAACAAATCTAAATGACCTTCGTTGTGATACTAGTTTTATTGATAGTAATACTATTAAAAAGTGAAGTATTGTTAACTTTTTTTGAATGACAACTGCATTAAAGCTGCAAATGAGCGATAATCTCTATTTAAGAGACCCTCAGGAAACAGCCCTTGGTAAAAAAATTATTCAGCATTCCATTAAAATGGTAGACGAGCTTGGGCTTGAAAGTTTTACTTTTAAAAAGCTCTCAGTGGCCATTGATTCAACCGAAGCGTCCATTTATAGGTATTTTGAAAACAAGCATAAATTGTTGGTTTATCTGATTACTTGGTACTGGAATTGGCTGGAATACTCCATTGATATTGAGACCCGGAATATTGAAGACCCGAAAGAAAAGTTATCAAAAGTACTTTGTTTGATAACAGAGAAGAAGGGACAGGATACGTTCTTCCCTGATGTGGATGAGACGGCTTTGCAGCGTATTGTTATCAGCGAATCGGACAAAACATATTTGACCAAACAGGTGGATTTAGATAATAACGAGGGGCTTTTTAGAGGTTATAAGTCGCTTTGCGCTAAAATTGCGCATATCGTATTAGAAATTAACCCCAACTATGAATATGCACATTCGCTTGTAAGCACAAGTTTGCAGGCTGCACACCAGCAGGTGTTTTTTGCAAAACACTTGCCGGCACTCACCGATTTTTCTGTTTCTAACGAGAACATCTATGGCTACAACTTCAATTTTATTAAACAATTGATCCTAAAAGCTATTCAGAAGTAACATATGACCAATCAACATATAGCAAATACAATAAAGGAGCTTAAGCTTTTGCTGGGCGAAGGAATTGAAGATGCCATGTACCAAGACTTACAGGTTGGTACTAGGCTATATTCGATTGATGAGGCTTATGAGTTTAAGAGAGATCTGCTGGAATCGGCCAATAAGGTAAGGCTTGTGCTGCTGGATCAGCCGCTTAAGGATGGTGAACTGGTGCCTTTTATGGACGATGTGAACATTCCGTTGGTTGGCTTAAAATCCACTACCGATGGCTTTTTGCCAGTGCTTGTGCACAAGAATAAGAAAGGAAAGCTGCAGGCATACTTGGTACACGAGTCTGAATTGGAGGCAATTGAGATAGCCGATTTGACTAATGAGTTGCTGAAAGATGAAAGCGGAGAGGTGGTTTTGCTCGGAGCCTTTAGCTATAAAAGCTTGGTTTCGGAGCACGATGAAGATGAAGTACCTGAAGACTTATCGCCAGTAAAACGCCTTATGCGGGTGCTGGCCGAAGAGCGTAAGGATATTTTCTATGTTTTGGTTTATGCGGCTTTTGTTGGTATTGTGTCATTAACCTTGCCATTGGGTATTCAGGCTACCGTTGAGCTAGTTTCTGGAGGGGTGGTTTTCTCTTCTATTTACCTGCTTATTGGCTTGGTGTTGCTTGGTGTTTTGGCCAGCGGTGGCTTGCAGATTATGCAGATTACGTTAGTGGAATATATTCAGCGGAGAATCTTCACCAAAGCTGCTTTAGAGTTCACCTATCGCATTCCTCGTATGAAGGTTGAGTCTCTGAGCAATTTGCACACGCCAGAATTAGTTAACCGCTTTTTTGATGTACTGACACTGCAAAAAGGCCTGCCAAAACTGTTGGGCGACCTAATGTCGGGTACAATCCAAATTCTGTTTGGCTTGCTTTTGCTCTCATTTTACCACCCATTCTTTGTGTTCTTTGGGTTAATTCTGGTGCTCACGTTAATTCTTATTTTCAGGTTAACAGGTCCTAAGGGGCTTAAGTCTTCCATACAAGAATCTAAGTACAAGTATAAGGTAGTGTATTGGCTGGAAGAAATTGCCAGAGTGCTTAACTCCTTCAAAATATCTGGGAATACCAACCTGCCGGTGAAAAAGACGGAATACAACGTAAATAACTACCTGAGAAATAGAAAAACACACTTTAGGGTATTGATAACCCAATATGGATATATCGTTTTATTCAAGGCGGTAATTACCGGTGGGTTGCTCATTATTGGTACCTCACTGGTGGTAAGTAGAGAAATTACGCTTGGTCAGTTTGTAGCGTCAGAGGTAATCATCATTCTTATTTTGAACTCGGTAGAGAAGATTATTGCCAATATGGATGTGATCTACGACATGCTAACAGCAGTAGATAAGATCAGTCAGGTTACCGATTTGCCACTTGAAAAAGTAGGTGGTATCGATTTGAGGAAGGAAGATGTAGACAGAGGCTTTGCCATTGAAGTAAAGCAAATGAGTTATGCTTACCCTGGCGTTAATGATTTCGCGCTAAGGGATGTTAACCTCTCCGTAGCTTGCGGGTCTACCGTTTGTATTTCGGGCGCGAATGATGCGGGCAAGACAACGCTGACGAACACGCTTTCAGGTCTAAATCATAATTATAAAGGCCTAATAACCATAAATGGTTATAGCCTAAGGGACTTAGATTACACCAATCTTCGCGATAAAATTGCCAAGAATGTTTCTCAGGAAGATATTTTCGAAGGCAGTATTCTGGACAACGTAACGGTGGGTAAGCCGCAGGTATCGGTAAGCGATGCCATTAAGGCAATTCAGCAAGTTGGCCTTCAAGACAAAGTGAATATGTTGCCAAATGGCATGAATACTCATGTGTTAAGTGGAGGGAAGGGTTTCTCACAGTCTTTTGTGAATAAACTGATACTAGCCCGCTGCTTGGTGAAAAAGCCAAAGCTTCTCATTCTAAATGACTTCTTCAGTTTCTTCCAAAAGAGTGAAAAGGAACGTTTAATTCAACTGGTAACTGACCTGAATGTATGCACGCTCATAGTAGTTTCTAACGACCCAATGGTAATGGAGGCTTGTAAAAGAGTGGTGTTGATGGAAGATGGAAAGATAAAAGCAGATGGCGATTTCGATACGCTGTCTCAACAAGGATATTTAAAAGATCTAAAAGGGTAAGCTATGTTGAACATATCAGGAAAACCCGAAAACCATTCGATTGAGCAGAAGAGTATCATCTTCAAAACGCTCAAAACGCCAAATGCAGGTAAGGTGCTGGCTAAAGTGCTGTTATCCATTGCCTTCATTTTCTTTATTCTATTGTTCTTTCCATGGCAACAGAATATTAGGGGAAATGGAAAAGTAACGGCTTTTAACCCCGTGCACCGCCCGCAAGTTGTAGAGTCGGTAATTGCAGGTAGAATTGAGCAATGGCATATTTCAGAAGGGCAATACGTAGAAAAGGGCGATACTTTATTGACCATTTCAGAGGTAAAGGATGCGTATTTTGACCCTCAACTTTTGGAGCGTACCAAACAGCAAATTGATGCCAAGGAGCAGAGTATTGCGGCCAAGCAAGAGAAAAGCAATGCCTTAAAACAGCAGATTAAAGCTTTAGAAAGTATGCTGGAGGTAAAATACACTCAAGCCGAAAATAAGTTAAAGCAGGTAGAGTACAAGCTTACCAGCGATAGTGTGGACTATGAGGCTGAAAAGGTACGTTTTGCCAACCAAGAGAATATCTACGAGCGAAATAAAAAGCGCTATGACGCTGGAAACATAGCGTTGACCAAGTTTCAGGAGCTAGAGTCGAAATTCTTCGAATCGCGTATGAAGCTCATTAGTGCTGAGAACAAATTCTTTCAGTCGAAAGCAGAGTTAATCAATGCGCAAGTAAACCTTTCGGGGGTCAAGGCGGAATACTTAGACAAGATAAGCAAGGCCAAGTCGGAACTGAATAATACGGATGCACAGGTGTTTGAAGCCCAAGGTAGTTTGGCAAAACTGAATAACCAGTATGCTAATTACGAAACCAGAAGTGGCTTTTACGTACTAACGGCCCCACAGGCGGGCTATGTAGTGAAGGCCTTGCAAGTGGGAGTTGGCGAAACAATTAAAGAAGATGAGCCAGTGGTGCAAATAATGCCAGACAACCCTGATTTGGCAGTTGAAATGTATGTGAATGCTATGGATGTGCCGCTAATTGAGCAAGGTAGAAAAGTGCGTGTTGAGTTCGATGGTTGGCCGGCACTTCAGTTTACGGGGTGGCCAAGTGTTTCAGTAGGAACATTTGGTGGTGTAGTAAGGGTGATTGACCGTGTAAATTCACCTACGGGCCAGTTCCGAATTTTGGTAACGCCAGACCCTGAGGAAGAGCCGTGGCCAGAGCAACTGCGTATTGGGTCAGGTACCAAAGGCTGGGTAATGCTTGATGACGTGGCTGTTTGGTACGAGATATGGCGTCAGCTGAACGGTTTCCCTCCGAGCTTATATGAGGCACCGCAAGAACCAATATTGCAAGGTAAGGAGGCTAAGAAATGAGTGTTCTGAAACACATATCCTTGTTCTTTCTGCTCTGCTTATGTTCTGTTAGTGTTCTGGGGCAAGAGATTCAAATCAAGAAACTAGATGAATTGGTAGAGCCTGAGGATTCTGTCAATTTGTTCACCTTGGAGGAGTACTTACAGGTAGTAATGGCAAATCATCCTGTGGTAAAACAAGCTAATCTTTTGCCAGAAACTGCTCAGCAAGAAATTCAATTGGCCAGAGGGGCTTTCGATCCAAAGCTTACTGGAAATTGGAGTGCCAAAAATTATAAGGATACCGATTATTACGACTTATTCAATACCACTTTAAAAGTGCCTTTATGGTTTCCGGTCGATCCTAAAATTAGCTTCGACAGAAATAAAGGGGAGTACGTAAACCCTCAGAACTACATTGCCGAAAGCGAAAACTACAGGCAAATTACTATGGGGCTAAGTCTACCTGTAGGGCGAGGGCTGTTTATAGACGATAGGCGAGCGGCTGTTAGGCAAGCCGAGTCTTTTGTAAAAATAAACGATGCGGAGAAAGTAAAAATGATCAACAAAGTAGTGTTAGATGCCCTAAAAGCTTATTGGGACTGGTACTTTGGCTACTTTGAATACAAAGTGGTAGATCAGAGTTTGAATATTTCCAGTGAGATTTACCGCAGGGTTAAGCTCGACTATGAGTTTGGCGAAGTGGCAGTGGTGGACACTGTGCAAGCGGCCATTACCCTGCAAAACAGAAAGACGGATTTACAGGCTGCGCTTATCGATTTTAGAAAGGCTTCGCTTAAGCTTGCTAACTATTTGTGGGCAGAGAACGGAATACCGTTAGAGGTGCGAGACAATGTGGTGCCAGTGCTCGATGTGGCCTTTGAGTTGCCGCAAGAGTCACTTGATAGCCTAATTAGTTATGCGACAGAAAATCACCCAGAGTTACTCAAACTGAGTGCAAAAGGTGAGCAGCTGGAGGTGAGTGAAAAGCTTGCCAAGGAAAATTTAAAGCCTCGAGTCGATTTAAATTATAATCTAATAAACGCACCAATTGATTATGATGGAGACTTTGTGCCGCTTGATGTTCGAAACAACTATAAGTTTGGTGTGGATGTGGAGTTTCCTCTTTTTCTTAGAAAAGAGCGCGCAAAACTAAAGCAAACAAAAATTAAAGTAGAGCAGAACAACTTTGAGCAAGCTTATACCAAACAGCAGATTTTGAACGATGTGCGCGGAGTTTACTTCGAGCTGGAAAATGGCAATCAGATGCTCTCCTTACTAAGGGCTGCCGTTGGCAATTACGAACGTTTACTAGAGGCTGAAATCTTTAACCTCGAAACTGGGGAGAGTGATTTATTCAAGATAAATTTTCAGCAGGATAAGCTTTTAGAATCGCAGATAAAACTGATAAAACAGTATGTGTTGGTAGAAAAAGCCAAAGCCCAATTGTTTTATGCTGCTGGTAACCTTAACCAGCTTTACTAAGCTTGGTAACAATGGTTACAAACCACTTATTTAAGTAGTGTTAATATTGAGGTATCGGTAAAAGTAAACCGCGCTTCTCTTTATTTGTTCCAATTTTAAATTGGAAATGGATGGCACTCTTTTGTTTTAAAAGTTGTCTTCCTTATAGCAAATTTGCCGTGCAAAGCGGTACATTTAATTTATAAAACTGGAATAAAATGGAAAGACAAAAAGTAACAGCGAAGCGTTCGCTCACCGATGAAACCGAAAAAATGTTGAATGAGCAAATCAGAATGGAAGGCCTTTCATCTGCAGCTTATCTTTCAATGGCTTCTTGGTGCGAAATGACTGGTTACGAAAACTCAGCGCAGTTTTTGTACATGCATTCCGATGAAGAGCGCATGCATATGCTCAAGCTCTTTCACTACATAAACGATGCTGGTGGCCATGCTATTCAGCCTGAGATCACTGATATTAAACATCGTTACAACTCTTTGAGAGAAGTTTTTGAGGAGGTTTTGGATCATGAAATCGCAGTAACAAATTCAATCAATAAGATTGTGAACCATTGTTACGAGATAAAAGATTTCACCACCATGAACTTTCTGAACTGGTATGTAGAAGAGCAGCGTGAGGAAGAAACCCTTGCTAGAAGAGCTGTTGAATTATTCGATATAATTGGTGAAGACGGTGTTGGTTTGTGGACCATTGATAAGGAGATTCTTAATCTTGGTAAACAAGCAGCTGCAGCAGACCAAGCATGAAAAAAATAGCTGATGTACTCCATCAGCTGGGTTTAGAAGACCAGTTGATTCAAGAAATTGAACAGGTTGGTCGTCAAATTACTGTAGCCACAGAACAACTTTTAATAGCTCCCGGGATGCAAGCCCGGGAGATGCCTTTGGTACTTAGCGGTACTTTGCGCGTAATGCGAGAGGATGCTGAAGGCCGAGAAATTTTTCTGTATTATTTGGAGGGTGGCGATGCCTGTGCCATGTCCATTTCGTGCTGTTTGGGTACGCAAATGAGCGAGTTCAAAGTGATTGCCGAAAGCGAAGCAACTTTGTGGATGGTGCCAATGGTTCAGATTGATAATTGGATGGCCAAATACCGTTCATTCCGAAAGTTCATCTTTGATTCTTATCACGATAGGTTTGACGAAATGTTAAACACAGTGGATAGCATCGCCTTTATGAATATGGATGAGCGGCTAATGAAATATCTGTTGGACAAAAAGCAGAGTTCCGGCTCATTCGTAATCAATAAAACCCACGAACAAATCGCTCAAGAGCTCAATACATCTCGTGTAGTCGTATCACGCCTGCTCAAAAAACTTGAACGCGAGGAAAAAATCGAATTGCACCGCAATAGGATAGAGGTCTTATAGTTCAAGCTTTTCCCAGCTTATAATATTTAAATAAGCATTTGTTCCCAATAAGTAACTTTCGAATGCCTGTATTAAAAGCTCTTTATTAACATTGGAAAAGTAATGTTTATCTGAAGCTCCGGCACGATATTCAATTCTATAGTTGCCAGAATCAGTAAACTTTATCGCCTGCATATAGTGTTGGTCCTTTTGTTCATTATTCAACAAAATGCCGAATGAATTATCTTGTTTTGGGATTTCTAATGCGGTTTGCAGGTCTGTGAGTACAGGGTCAAACTTTTTGAATTCGATTGGATGTCCATAGGCTAATGACATGTTAACTAGTCGGTTTTCTACGGAATTTAGCTGAACCTTCGATTCCGTTCTGGCTATACTGCCTTCTAGTTGTAAAAATCTGGCTTCTAAACCACCATCAACACCGATGCTGACTTCTATATTGGCCCAAATGGACAGCCCGATTAGTATTGTGCCAAAAACTGTCAATACAGCCCCTCCAAAGGCAAATTTATGTGTTTTGAAGTAAACTAGAAGCATTACCACGATCATGGCACTTCCAAGTATCAACCCAGTTATGATAACATAGTCCTTTTGCATTTGTGTGTTGTTTAGTCGACCTAAAATAGATAAACTAAGTCACAGTCACATTACAACTGTCATCCTTTGTCCTTCTTTATCGCATCTTTGAATTGGATATCGTTATCTACAATTCCTTTAAAAGCTTCTATCCATGCATTTTCAAATATGCTTAGAATTGTGGGCCAAACGGCTGTGTCCACATCATTCAAATCTCCCTCAATAGGGATTTTGGTTGCTACTGTATTGGTTTTCTGATTCTTCAATACAAACTTGAAGAAGCCAACAAAACCTTCCCAAAGTACGCTTAAGAAGCCATCTTCTTTGTCGATGAGCACAGCATCGGCAAGCAGTGGTTTCATATAGCCTTTTAGGTGACCATCGGCAATGGCAATTTCACTGAAGAAGCCCAAGTTGCCTTCTTTAAAATCGATGCTTGCGTAATGCTGAGTGGCATCGTTGAGTGCTGTTACGTCAATGTTTTCAAGACTCACTGCTATGTCCATGTCTGGCACCTCCTTTATCAGGTTAATGTTGCCTTCTAGCTTTAAATCTCCATTTCCGATTGATTTTCCAGATGCCACTATGGTAGAGGGTAGGGTCAGGTCTCTCGATTTTACGTTCCGCAAATTGTCTGCGGTCAACTCTAACTGGGAAATATTAAGATCAATATTAGGGTCGGCCGAAAGTTGTACGAAGGCCAGTTTGCCTTGGTGTATTTCAAAGTGGTTGATGTCGATGGGCACAAGGTCAGTTAATGCGTCTGTCCAATCATCTGCTTCTGGTACATTGTCCGATTCGCCCTGTTGGTCCTCAAAAACATAGATTATCTCGGGGCTATCCATAATGATTTCACTCACTATTTTACCTTTAAAAAGTGACTTCCATTCAATTGAAATGTCACTGTTCGGGAATTTCAGAAAGGGGATTTCGGAACTTGCATCAACCTTGTTTAAATACATGCCTTTTATTACATAGGCACCGCGAAAAAGTGAAATATCAATATCGTCTACTTGGCCATAATAACCAGGAATGTCTGCCAATACTTTGTTTACATAGTTTTTGACTAAGGTTGGCAGGTAAACTCGGAACGCAATGAGGAGTACTACCAGCGCGACTAGGGTGTATCGGATTATCTTCTTTAGGCGTTTAGATTTTTGGGGCACAGGAAAGCTTTAGGTTAAAAAGTGTTTATGAATTTAACCCTCTCAATTGCCAGTTGTTTTACTTAATCCTAAGTTTTATTTAATAATTATTGGGGTTCTTGTCAGTTTCAAAGGCATTGGTAATTTGCTTTACTTGATTGTTCACGCCCGTCATTTCCCAATGACCAAGCGACATAGGAATGTTTCCAATCGCGTTAAGTTGGTCGAAGAATTCTTTCACCTCAAAATCACCTTCGTTTAATCGAGCGTAATCGGCCATTGCGGCTTCCAGCAAGTATTTACCGGTAATATAGCTGGTGCCATAGCCGGGCTGACGCAGGTATAAGTGCTGTTCAAAGAGCAGGAGCTCTTTTTCTGTCTTCATCCAGCCACGTGGCGTGTACTCCGAATGAATTCCTCCTGCCTCTTCCATGGTCATTTGGTTGGCATGAGCATAAAGTGAGCCAAGGCCGCGGGCAGCCCGTTGCGCAATCATTATATATACAATATCTCTTACTCGAGGGTCGTCTTTGTACAGGCCTGCATCCATAAACATTTCTTCCACAGCCGTGGCGGTGCCCTCATTTCGCGAATCGAAAATGTTGTAGAGCAGCGGGCCTTTTCGGATTTCACTTTGGTGAGGTTCGTTGTCCATCCTGGCTAGTTCAAACCAATGATAGAAGTGTGAGTATAGCGGCCTGGCATCGTAGTGTTCACCAATGGTAAAAAAGTTTCGTTTTGCTTCGGGAATATAGGCGCCTAAATGGGCGTTAAGTGCAGGTTCGAAATAGTCTTTTACAGTAACGATGTTTTGGTTTTTCAAAAAACCGAGTAAGCTATTGGCAGACCTTTTGGCCATGGCGTCATAGCTTTCTGGGGAGTTGGCTGCCGTAAGCTCGGGCAGGTTCCTGTTTGCGTGCTCTTCTAGCTTTAGTGATGACCAAGCGCGAGCAAGTTCCCTTTTAAGGAGCATAACTTCGTCTTGCCAGGTAAGTGGCACTAGGTGTACATTTTGTAAGTACCAAGTGTAGTTTTCTTTGCCGATACCGGAAGGTCCATCTTTAGTTTTGGCTTCCTTCTCCAGCCAAGTAGCAAAGTCATCAGTCGATTTAATTGCTTGATTTATGGCTTGTGTGATGTTATTATCAGCTTTAATTGCGCTGATTGACTTTAGGCTTTTTAGGTTTTCAGCTTGCGTTTTTATATCTCTAATACCAGCGACCCAAAGGTCTTTGGCATTGCCGGTTAGGTTCTTTTTGGCTTGTTTGTTTAGTTCGGGTATTACCTTGAGCTCCTTGATTAGTTTGGCCTTAGATGTTTGATTTAACGGAAAATCATATGTCCAAACCTCGAGAGTGCCATGGTTTGTGGGGCCTTCGTGGGCGGGTACGTCACTGCGGCTCATCCACAACACTTTGTAAAAGGCAGGATCTCTTTGCCATGGCTTTAACGTTTTGTGGTTAAAATCGAAGCCGTTCATTTCGGCCCAAACAATGTGATAATCTACCTGCTGTGGAATGCTCCAGCCCGTAGTATCTATTGCCAATAGTTCGTTTTGGAGTGTTTTGAATTGCGGCCAGCGCTTTTTAAATGTTGCAGCAGTGTAGTCGGGCGCACCGTTCAGTAGTGGTGGTTTTTCAAAGGCTCTCCAGTCCTTGAATAATGACACAAGGTCGCTGTATTTGTTTTTAAATTCTGATGGTTCTTTCTCGAACTTTTGACATCCGAATAAACCAAGGATTATCAGAAATGAGAGCGTTTTGGTAAAGGACATAAGCAATAAGGTTGAGTCTTAATATAAGCATTATTGCCTTGTCTTTAAATTTGGTTTGAAGCTGTTTTTAAGTGCGTAGGGTTTAGTCCTCGAGAGCCTCGCACTTAATGCCCCATGAGTTAACAATCTCCATAACTTCTGCTTCTTGCACTTGGTCTTCGGCTTCTATCCGAAGCACTTTGTCGATGTCTTCTAGGTCTACCGACCAGTCCATTACTTCTGGGTTGTAAGCCAGCAGGGCATTGACTCTTCTTACCCTGAGTTCGTCAGTGATATTGGTTTTGAAGATTAGTAATTTCATAGCGACTGAGTTTTTGGTTGTACTAATTTCTTGGGTTTGTATGACTCTTCTATATTTTACTTACTGAAGTGGTGAATTAGGTCGGTGAAGCAGCGATTTTTCAAGATGAATGTTCGGGCTTATTAACCGTAACTATAACTTTGCCACTAGCGTGTCCATCTTCTTGATAAGCAACCGCTTGTGGTAATTGTTCGAACGCATATTGTTTGTCGATTATAGACTTGATTTTTCCTGAGCTAAGCAGTTCAGAAAGGTAGGCTAAGTCATCTAAATTCATTTTGGCAGTAAAGAAGGTGAGGTTCCATTTTTTGCCAACTAGTACATTGGCAAGTACAAATTTGGCCATATGTTTAAAACCACCCCAACCCACCAAAAGGCATGTTCCACCTGGTTTTAGTAGTCTTTTGGCAATTTTAGCCTCACAATTTCCCACACCATCAAATATCAGGTCGAACTTTGCATTTAATGTGCTCAAATCTGACTTGGTGTAATCCACAACTTCATCGGCACCCAGCTTGTTTGCTTGATCCACTTTATGTGTGCTGCAAACCGCGGTTACATGTGCCCCCATGGCTTTTGCTATTTGTACGGCATACGTGCCAACACCGCCAGAAGCTCCGTTGATCAGTACTTTTTGTCCGGCTTTTAAACCGCCATGATCTCGCAAACCCTGTATTGCGGTAAGGGCGGCAATGGGGGCTGCAGCGGCTTCTTCATGACTAATATTGGCAGGCTTTTTTGCCCAGAAATCTTGTCTTACGCAAACATATTCTGCAAAGCTGCCTGCGCCACTTTCGTTAATTTCTCCATAGACCTCATCGCCCGGTTTAAAGTTGGTAATGGCACTGCCAACTTCTTCCACAATTCCAGATACATCGGCTCCAAGAAACGAGTTTTTCGGTTTGAAAAGCCCCATGCTTAACCTGATTAGGTATGGCGTTCCCCGTAATCCATGCCAATCGAGCGGATTGACAGAGACTGCTTTTACCTTTACCAGCAGCTGATCAGGTTTTGGGCTAGGCTTGTGGAATTTACCTAGTGAAAGCACTTCGGGGCCACCGTACTTTTGTCTTATATAGGCCTGCATTAGCGCTGTGGTTTTGTGTCTATTAGTTCGTAAGAAAATACCTCGTGCAAGGGTACATTAAACACTTGAGCTATTTTGAAGGATAGTTCAAGGGTAGGAGAGTATTTGCCTTTTTCAATGGCTACTATGGTTTGGCGCGAAACGTCCACTTTTTCGGCAAGTTGTTGCTGGGTCATTTCTTCGTTCATAAAGCGGAGCGTTCTAATGTTGTTTTGTATTTTGTACTTTTTCTTCATCAGAATCCTCTTTTATAATAAACCAGCTGTATGGTGTTTTCTACCAGCTCAGCCAATACGCCTCCTACCAGAAAAGAGACAAAAAACATGGTAACTGACAT
The DNA here is from genome assembly GCF_900111145.1 of Roseivirga pacifica. GTDB lineage: Bacteria > Bacteroidota > Bacteroidia > Cytophagales > Cyclobacteriaceae > Roseivirga > Roseivirga pacifica. Next base: position 349,091 of record NZ_FOIR01000003.1, on the reverse strand, counting down.
TTCGAGTGCAAGGGCTCCCATGCCACCTATAATTCCGAAAATGAAAATGACTTGACTAACATTCTTAGACTTTAGTTCTATCATTTTATCGCGCTCATCGGTTTTCGGAACCGACTCTTTTGTTATCGCAGAGTACGCAATGGCATAAAGTATTTCGATGGCAATTCTTACACCTATGGCTACCAAAATGTAAATCATCATTTGCTTGCCCCAGAACTTGAGTAGTTCGGCTGACTCCATGCTGGAGAGCGCCACATTGTTAAGTCTGCTATAGAAGTAAACAGCAGGCACCAGAATAGCGGCTGCCATATTTACTAGGTTTCTGTTTTCGTGATACGACATGTTTTGGTTGTTTGAAATGTTTGACCTTATGTAAAAAATGACGTACCAAAGGTATGAAAAGTTTAACTTGATGTTAAAAATTTTTTACATGAAAATATAAAATACTGATAATCAGTATTTAACTGCTGTTTTTAATTACTCAATAGGTCGTGCTTCTACACCCTCAAAGGTCATTTTGATTTGTTTGATGGTGCCATCTGCATTGAATTCCATTTTATCTATGCAGGTAACCCGATGGTCGCGGTCTTCATTGGGTATTGGTCTTCGGTGGTAAACTATATACCACTCGTCTGTGCCGGGTACATTAAGCGCTGAGTTGTGCCCAGCACCAGTTGCAACGGTGGTGTCCGATTCTAGAATTGTTCCAATTCTATCGAATGGTCCAGTTGGAGAATCGGCCATGGCGTAGGCCACTTTGTAACTGCCGTTGGTCCAGCCACCCTCTGACCACATTAAGTAGTATTTGTTGTTTCTCAAAAACATAAAAGGGCCTTCTACATAGCCTTCAGGGGTTATTTCTTTAAAAAGCTCATCTTCACTCCAAGGTTCTATTCCGGTAAAGTCATCATTCAGTTTGCCTACATTGCAATGTCTCCAACCACCATAGAAAATGTAGTAGGTGTCATCTACATCTTTAAAAACAAATTGGTCTATTGGTTGTGCATCATTATAAAAATCACTGATTAATGGTTTGCCCAAGTAGTCTTTATAAGGTCCACCCGGGCTGTCGGCTACGGCAATGCCAATGCCCCCAGTGTGATTAATGTCATCATCGGCATTGTAAAGTGAACTACCCGGGCGCTGAATATCATTTGCCGAGAAGAAAAGGTAGTACTTGCCTTCTTTCTCAATGGCCGCGGGCGCCCACATGGCCTGTCGTGCCCATTTAATAATAGATGTGTCGAGTACGTGCTCGTGCTTTTCCCAAGTAACCAGGTCTTTAGAGGAAAAAGCATCAAAGTGCACCTGCTTTTTATAGCGATTGCTGTAGGTTGGGAATATCCAATATTCATCGCCAAACACAATGCCTTCGGGGTCAGCGTACCATCCTTCCCAGAGCGGATTGCCAGAGGTTTGTACAGATTGGGTTTCTTTTTTTGTGTTACAGGCCAAACAAAAAGTGGCCATAAGGAGCGTTGCCAGGAGTAGCTTTTTCATAATAAAAATCGGTTGTCTTTTGCGCGTTGAACTTGTAAGATAATTGAAAAAGTGCATGGGCAATAAAAACTTGGTTTTAGGTTGAATGATAATGGTTTGAAAGGTGTTAGTAGTCCATTGTTGAACATGGTGAGCCATTAAGGTTTGCCTAAGTGAAGAAGAAATGCCACAGAAAAATATACCATACTCTATACTAGAATTGGCCAGTGTAGCCGCTAATAGCAACCCTGCCGATACCTTTAAAAGAAGCTTAGATTTAGCCCAAAAGGCCGAGGAACTAGGTTATCATAGGTTTTGGTTGGCCGAGCACCATAACATGATTAGCATAGCCAGCTCTGCTACGGCTGTTCTAATAGGTCACATTGCAGCGGGTACCGAGAAAATCCGTGTGGGATCAGGAGGAATAATGCTGCCGAATCATTCGCCTTTGGTGGTTTCGGAACAGTTCGGAACCTTGGGATCTCTATACCCTGACCGTATAGACCTTGGCTTGGGAAGAGCACCAGGAACCGATCAGGTTACTGCGCAAGCGATTCGTTCGGATAGAATGCAATCGGTATATCGTTTCCCTGAGGAGGTTGAAGCAATCCAGCACTACTTTTCTGCCGACAATGCGGGAGCGAGAGTTCGTGCCACTGTTGCCGAAGGTGTAAATGTGCCTATTTACATTCTTGGTTCTAGCACGGATAGCGCACATTTAGCTGCGAAAATGGGGCTTCCATATGCATTTGCTAGTCATTTTGCTCCGGCTCAACTTTTTGAAGCACTCAATATTTATTACAATGAATTTCAGCCTTCTGACTATTTAGGTGAACCTTATACCATTGGTTTGTTGAACATAATAGCCGCAGATACTGATGCCGAAGCGGAGCGCTTGTCTACCACACAAATAAGGATGATACTTGGAGTGTTGACGAACAAACTCGATTATATGCAACCGCCAATTGATATGACACCAGAGCTAAAGGCAATTTCTCAGGATCCGGCATTTTTGCGCATGCAGCAATATGCCTTTGTAGGAAGCAAGGCCACTGTGAAGGAAAAGACGGAAGAGTTTTTGAGTAAAACAGGAGTAAGTGAGCTAATGATCGCCTCACATTTGTATCATCATGAGGACAGGTTGAAATCTATCGAACTATTTAGTGAGATTATGAAGGAGCGTTAAGGTTTTGAGTGTAAAGTTTCTGGCTAACCCAAAACGGCAATGGCTCTGACAGGAGAGCCTGTTCCTCCTTTAATCTTTAGCGGGAGTCCTATAAATTGAAATGCTCCTTTATCTATTAGCCGGTGCAGGTTTATGAGGTTTTCGTAGTGTGTAAAACCCATTTCACCGCATACTTTGTGTACCTGTTTGTTAGTTTTTCCTTTTATTCCTGGGGCCATGGACTCTACTCCAAAAGCAGCAATCTGTTGTTCTCCTAACCAACGGGTTGCAGCTTCTGTTAGTCCGGGGTTGTTAGGCCAATCTGGTGTTTTGTAATGCCTGCGGTAATGGTCTGTGTGAAACAGTACGGTATCACCTTTATGAATACTTAACCCTTGTTTCGCAAGTGCTTCCTGCAAATCTTCCACGGTAATCTCTTCTGAAAGCTGTTTAGACGAAAGATCTAAGCAAATGCCTCTGGTATAGAAGCTTTCAAGCGGCATGGTGTCAATGGTTTGACCGGCATTTGCCCTGCTCATATGCGAGAGCGCGTCAACATGAGTGCCTGTATGCTCACTCATTTTTAAAGTGTTTACGCTTGGCGTCTGTGTTGCAGGGTTTTCAATGCCTTCCCAAGCTTCGTGTGTAGCGTGCACCGAAATTTCAACTGGTGGTTGTGTGTGGTGCATGGGCATGCCAACGTGTATTTCTTGGCTCAGGTCGATGATTTGCATGAGGTAAGTTTAGTCTTTTATTCAAAAAAACAGAAGGAGAAAATATGATTAGGGATTCATAACCTGATGAACTTTCTCCTGAAGTACTGGCAATACTTCGGTTTCGAACCACCGATTTTTGGCGCGCCAAATGTTGTTTCTGGGTGAAGGGTGGGGTAGCATAAAATGATCAGGTAGGTATTCCCTATAGTATTTCACACTTTCTGTTAGCGACTTCTTTAATTTGTTTTTGAGGTAATACTTTTGAGCGTATTGGCCGATAAGTAGGGTGAGTTGAATGTTGGGCATGTATTGCCATAGCTTGTCGTGCCATTGCGGAGCACATTCTGGGCGAGGCGGAAGGTCTCCACTTTTACCAGTGCCTGGGTAGCAAAAACCCATGGGTAGAATGGCCACTTTGCTGGTATTGTAAAACTCCGCTTCCGAAATGCCCATCCAGTTGCGCAGGTTCTCCCCACTTTTATCGTCCCAGGGAATGCCCGAAGCATGCACCAGCCGACCTGGCGCTTGGCCTATGATGGCAATTTTACTCTCAGGGTGAGCCGCTACCACGGGATTGACTCCGTGTGGCAATTCATTTTGGCAGATTGTACATGCGCGTATTTGTGCTAGCAGCTCTTTCACGGGGTGGCCTAAAGTGGCTTTTTCATCAGAATATCGGTTTGGTCATCTCCTCCAAGCTTAAAGGGATGAGTACTAAATGCCGTAAAACCATTTTTCTCGTAGAATTTAATGGCTTTTAGGTTGTGCTCCCAAACGCCTAGCCAAACCGTGTTACAGCCATGTTTTTTGGCTTCATCTAGCGATTTGTCCATTAATACTTGCCCATAACCTTTTCCGTGATGTGCCTCTTTTAAATAAATACGTTCAATCTCGAATGCACTTGGAAGGATGTTGTCGGACTGTGCAGGGCCTACGTTGAGTTTGAGGTAACCAATTGGAGAAGAATCTTCTTCTAAGAAGTAAAAAAATGAGCCTTCGGTTTCAATTTCCGACTTTAGCTGAGCATCACTGAATTTGTCGTTTAGGTAATGCTCCATGTCGGCAAAGGAGTTTTGACTACCAAAGGCTTCTCTAAAAGTTTGAATACCCAGATCTTGAAGTGCTGCGGCATCTTCAACCCCGATAGGGCGAATGTGTGCTGTTCCCATTATAAATGCTTTGATCCAAAATTTAAGAAAATTGTTTCAGAGCATTGGTCGGGAGTAGCTCACATTCATTTACTTTTTTTAGAAATTAGATGGCATCGATAAAGTCTTTGATCTGGCTTTTAGCCTTACCTGTTTTCTTCTGAATTTGGCCTAAAAGCTCATCTTCCTGACCTTCCTCGAATTTAAGATCATCGTCAGTAAGTTCAGCGTATTCTTGCTTTAGCTTACCTTTTACAATGTTCCAATTTCCTTTCAATTTATCTGATAATGCGCTCATAATATTTGGTTTTAGTTCGATTAAATGAATTCAAGTGGGATGCCAAATAATAGGTTTGTTTGTAACTATTTGTTTTTCAGTGAGTAATAGGGGTGCTGTAACGGTGCTCGTTGCGATAGACTTTTCACATTGAGAAAAAGATTACAGATATGAATGTTGAATCTTGCTCTTTCAGCAAACTTTTAAGTGGTAGAGAACATCCAAATGATAAAACCGCTATATTTTGTTTACAAATATGAGGGTAATATGAAAGGGACACACTTAGGTGAGTTTGAAGAGCTGGTACTTTTGGCTGTGGCAGCATTGCACGGCAACGCTTATGCGGTAACTGTAAAAGGCGAAATTGAAGAAAGGGCTTCACGAAAAGTGAACATCAGTGCAGTGCATTCTTCACTCTATAGGTTGGAAGAAAAAGGCTTTTTAGAGTCCTCGGTTGGCGGTGCAACCAACAAGAGGGGTGGTAAGAGCAAGCGGCTTTTTAAAGTAACTGCCTATGGCTTTAAATCGCTAAAAGAGGCGCAGAGTCTGCGACAGTCCTTTTGGAACATTATCCCTCAACTTTCAACCCAAGAATGAAAAAGGTTCATCCTCCAAAACTTGCTAGGCGTTTGCTTCGCCTGCTCATTTCAGAACCGTTGTTTGACGATTTTGATGGTGACTTAACGGAGCTTTTCTGGGAAAGGGCGGAAGCTAAAGGTGCAACGGCTGCCAAACTCCATTACTATAAAGATGTGCTGCTTTCGGCACGAAACATTGATTTAAAACGAAAACTCAAATTTCACAACCCATTGGTCATGTATAAAAACTATCTCAAAATCGCTTTTAGAAACTTACTCAAATACAAAGGCTATTCCTTTATAAATATTACTGGTCTAGCATTGGGGATGTCGGCCTGTTTACTCATTCTACTGTTTGTCAATAATGAGTTGAATTTTGACGGTTTTCACGAGAAGAAGTCCAAAATATATCGCTTAGATGAGGTGCAACGTTTTGGCACTGTTTCTGAGCAGAAAGTAGCGCTTTCCATGTATCCTATGGGGCCAAATATTCTGGCCGATTATCCAGAGGTGGTGAATTTTACGCGCTATTGGACTGCCGGAAGAACATTGGTGGAGTACAATAACAAACAGGTTTACATGGATAAGCTTGTACGCGTAGATACCTCTTTCTTACAGATGTTCGACTTTAAGTTAATTGAAGGAAGCCGAGCGGATGCTTTTAAGGATAATCTTGACGTGATGATAAGCGAAACGCTGGCCAAAAGGATTTTTGGAAGCGAAGACCCTATTGGCAAGACCTTGAAAACAAGCGGTGAAAACCTAGTAAAGGTGAGTGGGGTGTTTGAGGATGTTCCAGAAAACTCTCACCTCCAATTCGATGCGCTTGTAGGTACGGGTATGTGGGACTCTGAACAGCGCCAAAATGGTTGGGGATCTAACTATTTGAATACCTATCTTCAGCTAGCGCCAAATGCAGATCCGTCAGCTTTAGAGGCTAAATTCGATGATTTTTTGGTGAAATACATGGGTGAGGAAACGCTGGAGTATTATACGCTTTTTCTTCAGCCGCTTACCGATGTTCACTTAGGGTCAATGGATATTACCCACGATTATAATAATTACAACAAGTTTGCGCGTAGCTCTGTAAATATCTTTCTAGTGCTAGCGTTTTTTGTGTTGCTTATTGCCAGTATCAACTTTATGAACCTTTCAACGGCTCGAGCTGCGACTAGATCTAGAGAGGTGGGGGTACGCAAGTCCATAGGTGCTTTTAAGGGGCAAATTACACGTCAGTTTATGGTAGAGTCGGTTTTGTTGACTTTTATAGCCTTGCTCATTGGGTTTGGGTTGTGTGCCTTGGCAATCAAACCGCTCAATCAAATTATTGATAGAGAACTGAGCATGCAGTTGCTCTTTTTACCACAACATTTACTGCTGATTGTCGCAACCACTGTGTTTATCGGATTTCTTTCTGGGATTTACCCTGCGTTGGTTATGAGTGGTTTTAATCCTGTATTGGCGCTTAAAGGTGCGGTTTCTACTTCGCGTAAGTCCTTCTTTAGAAACGCTTTGGTAGTTTTTCAGTATGCTATTGCCATAGCCATTATTATCGGAACCGTTGTGGCAACCGACCAACTCAATTATATGCAAAACCTGAATTTGGGCTTTGAAAAAGACAACGTGATTGCCATTCAGATGTATGACGATACAAACGAAAAGTACGATTTACTGGCGTCTGAATTTAATAACCTTCCAAACGTTACGAATGTAACGGCTACCTCGCAAAGGCTTGGAAACAACTTGCACCAAACAAGTATGCAGTACCGAGCTGACACTGCTTTGATTCAAGGATCCAGTTCTTTTGTTGTTGTAGATAATAATTTCTTCGATTTCTATAAAATGGAGATGGTAGAAGGTCGCGCTTTAAGTGATGACTATGCGGCAGATGAGGCAGGTTTGAGCTTTGTGATTAATGAAACGCTGGCTCAGGAAATTCGGCAGGGAAATGAAAGTGTGCTAGGTACAAAGTTTCATTTTGGTGGTGCCGATACATTAGGACAAGTAGTTGGTGTGGTGAAAGACTTCAACTACAATAAGTTGAGTCTTAAGGTAGAACCTCTTTTTATGAGCAAACAAGATTTTGGAGGTTGGAGCGAAATGAACGTAAAAATTAAAGGCGAATCCGTTAAAGAAGCCCTGGCCGAAATGGAAATGGTTTGGACAGAGTTATTCCCTCAAAGGCCTTTTGAATACAAATTTTTAGATGAGCATATCGATGAAATGTATCGTTCGGAACAACAGCTTACCAAGGTGATTAGTATTCTTTCGGTTTTGGCAATAATTATTGCTTCGCTGGGGCTTTTCGGGCTAGCATCATTCACAGTAAGGCAGAGGTTGAAAGAGATGGGGATCAGAAAAGTACTTGGTGCATCGGTGCAACAAATCGTAATGATTCTATCTAGAAAGTTCACGCTTTTGGTCATTGTTGCATTTGCCATAGCCGCACCGCTTACCTATTATTTTATGAGTGATTGGCTTTCGAGTTATGCTTTCAGTATTAAGTTAGGGCTAGGTGTTTTCATAATCGTAGGTGTGGGCTCATGGTTAATCGCATTGTTAACCGTTAGTCTGCAGTCCATACGTGTGGCAAAATCGAACCCAGTAAAAACATTGCGGGTGGATTGAGTCTCCAAATTGAGAAATCGGTAAAGTTAAGCCGCAGTAGTTGGTCTAATTTTACTGATTTCTTCTTCCTTCTTTATACGTTGCTCTTCTAGGTCGTAGTCGGTTTGTAGTGCCAGCCAGAATTTGGCCGAATTGCTAAAGTATTTTGATAGGCGTAAAGCAGTATCTGCTGTAATTCTTCTGTTTCCTTTTAATATCTCGCTAACTCTGGTCTGCGGAATAAAAGTGTCTTTCGATAGTTTATATGCAGATATATTCAATGGCTCAAGAAACTCTTCTTTAAGCACTTCACCAGGGTGTATGTTTTCTAACCGTTCCATTAGTGGTAGTCAATAATTTCTACTTGATAAGCATTAGCATCAGTCCATTTAAAAATGATCCTCCATTGCGCATTGATTCGTATACTATAAAAGTCTTTTAAATCACCACTCAATTTTTCTAACCTATTACCAGGAGGAACCCTCAAGTCGTTAATGTCCTGTGCACCGTTAATCATTCTCAGTTTTCTTCTAGCAATTTGCTGTATGTTTTCTGGGAGTTTTTTTGACCTAAATCCTTCCCATATCTTCTCGGTTTCTTTATTTCCAAACGAGTTAATCAATAGTGTTGTGTTGCGTTACTAACGCATTAAGTTAGTATTTAGTTCTTTGTTTTCCTATTATTCTCCCATATTCCCTACCAAATTGCTGTGGTGCTGCTTTCGTAACTTTGGTTACTTTTAAAAGCAGCGGGCGCCTTTACATTTGTAGCTCGCAACAATAAATAAAGGCTTGAAGCAATTTTTACCTATTCTCAGTTGGTTGCCTAACTATAAAAAGGCAGACTTAAGTGGCGATGTTTTCGCAGGAATAACCGTTGGAATAATGCTTATTCCGCAAGGAATGGCCTATGCCTTAATTGCTGGTTTGCCACCTGTTTATGGCTTGTATGCCTCTGTAGTTCCACAAATAATTTACGCCATTTTTGGCACTTCAAGACAGCTTTCTGTGGCTCCTGTGGCTATGGATTCTCTTTTGGTCGCCACAGGTGTGTCGGTTATGGCCACCGAGGGCAGCGAAGCATACGTAACCTATGCCATTATGCTGGCCTTTTTTATGGGGGTCGCTCAGTTTTTATTGGGGGCAATTCGAATGGGCTTTATTACCAACCTTCTGGCCAAACCTGTAATTAGCGGATTTACCTCTGCCGCAGCACTGATTATCGGTTTGAATCAGCTGAAATATCTGCTGGGTGTAAATTTAGAGAAGAGTAATCAGGTGCACCGCATTATTATCGATGCATTTGGTAAAGTAGGAGATACTCATATTGTCACGCTATTATTGGGAGTAGCCGGTATTGTATTGATTAAGGGTATTAAAAAGGTTAATCCTAAAATACCTGGTGCACTTGTGGCAGTAGTAGCTGGAATTTTGGTGGTGCTGGTTTTCGGTCTACATAATACAGGTGTTAGCATTGTACGCGAGGTGCCCGAAGGGTTACCGGCTATGATATTGCCTGATCTTTCAATGGAAACAATCGAAAAGTTACTACCGCTTTCGTTAACCATTGCTGTGGTGGCTTTTATGGAAGCATTTTCCGTGGCTAAAGCTATTGAGGCCAAAAGAAGAGATTATAAGGTGAACCCAAATCAAGAGCTAATTGCTTTGGGAGCAGCCAATATAGTGGGCTCATTGTTTCAGAGCTATCCGGTTACAGGAGGTTTTTCTCGGTCAGCAGTAAATAATCAGGCAGGTGCAAATACACCGCTAGCGTCTATTATAAGTGCTGTTTTGGTGGCGCTTACGCTGCTCTTTTTAACCCCGTTGTTTTATCACTTACCACATGCCATTTTAGCGGCTATTATTATGGTGGCTGTTTCGGGATTGGTCGATCTGGCTTATGCTAAAACGCTCTGGAAAACCAATAAGATTGAATTCGCCCTCCTTTTGGCTACATTCTTAATTACCCTTCAATTTAGCATGGTGCCGGGTATCGTGTCGGGAATTATCCTGAGCATTCTGATTCTATTGTTTAAAGCAGCCAATCCGCATATGGCTATTTTAGGTAGGGTACGAGGGGTTGGTGAATTCAGAAATGTTAAGCGCTTTAAAGACCTAGAATTGTGGGAAGAAGTATTCGTGATTAGGGTAGATGCGCCTTTCGCATTCGTAAATATTCAGACCATAAAAGATAGAATTCTAAATGAAGCGCTGAGTAAAAAAGGACTGAAATTCGTGGTAATTGATGCTGGTTCGGTGGCGTATATCGATGCTACTGCGGTTGCAGGCTTGCGCGATTTAATGGAGAGTTTGGAGCAGAAGCAGATTAAAGTTTTGTTTGCAGAAGTGATTGGGCCGGTACGCGATGCGTTTTATCGCAACAATTTAGTGCCCGAAAACTCTGAGGAGTTCTTCTTTCTCACAACTGATAATGCGGTTAACTTTGCCGTTTCGGGTCAGAATAAGCCGGAAAACAAAGCCATTGCTTTGCAGCGAAATGCTTAGTGTAACTTTTGTTACTGTGCTATACGCTTAAAGGAACGTAATTTACCATTGTCTTGTATTAGACATGCTAAGATTGAAAAATTAGACAAATGAAAATAGATCAGATTTACACAGGTTGTTTAGCGCAAGGAGCTTACTACATTGAAAGTAAGGGAGAAGTGGCGATTATAGATCCACTTCGCGAAACGCAACCTTATGTTTCTATGGCCGAGAAAAATAAGGCTACTATTAAGTACATTTTCGAAACGCATTTTCATGCAGACTTTGTTTCGGGGCACGTGGATTTGGCCCGGAAAACAGGCGCAACCATTGTTTACGGCCCGGGTGCTAAAACCGAGTTCGATATTCACCAGGCTACTGACGGTGAGATTTTTGAACTGGGTGATGTAAAGATTAAGGTGCTTCATACACCAGGTCATACATTGGAAAGTTCAACTTTTTTGTTGATCGATGAAACAGGAAAAGAACATGCAATCTTCAGTGGTGATACATTGTTTATTGGCGATGTTGGCAGACCCGACCTAGCGCAAAAGGGAGATATAACACAGGATGATTTGGCTGGAATGCTTTATGATAGCCTTAGGAATAAGGTGATGACATTGCCTGATGAAGTGATTGTTTATCCAGCTCACGGTGCTGGTTCGGCTTGTGGTAAAAACATGAGTAAGGAAACTTCCGACACTTTGGGTAACCAAAAGAAGAACAATTACGCATTGAGAGCCGACATGACGCGTGAGGAGTTTATTAAGGAGGTTACTGATGGCCTATTACCTCCGCCACAGTACTTTGCTCAAAATGTAGCCATGAATAAGTCTGCCGAAACTGATGGCGTTGACAAAATTCTGGAAACCGGAAACGTAGGCTTAGATGTGGAGACTTTTGAAGCTATGGCTAACCATGAGGGAGCTTTGGTGCTTGATACGAGAAACCAGCAAGAGTTTGCAAAGGGTTTTGTGCCTAATTCCATCTTTATTGGTATTACGGGTAGTTTTGCGCCTTGGGTAGGTGCTTTGATCACCGACTTGCAACAGCCAATTGTGTTTTTAGCAGACGAAGGTCGTGAAGAAGAGGTGGTAACCCGTTTGTCGAGAGTGGGTTATGATAACACGCTTGGTTATTTGAAAGGTGGAATTGAAGCTTGGAAAGCAGCTGGTAAGGAAGTAGATACAATAACTTCTGTAAGTGCTGATACCTTTAAAACCGAATTGGAGGCTGGAAATGCCAATGTGCTCGATGTGCGTAAACCAGGGGAGTACATTTCGGAACACATTGAGAAGGCAAAGAATACACCATTAGACTTTATAAATGACGAAATGGCGAGAATCGATAAGAGTACTGAATACTATATTCATTGCGCTGGAGGCTATCGCTCAATGATTTTCGCATCGATATTGAAATCTAGAGGGTACAATAAAGTAATAGATGTTGCTGGCGGGTTTAAGGCTATAAAGGAAGCAGGAATACCAGTGACCGATTACGTGTGTCCATCTACTTTAGACTAAACAAAAATTCAGGGTTGGCCGACCGGTCAACCCTATTATAAAAAATCATCATGAATAACTTATTGGAATTAATTCAGCAGCCATGGCCATGGTATGTTGCCGGGCCGCTTATTGCCGTAGTAATGTTCGCATTGCTTTATTTTGGCAACAGCTTTGGGCTTTCTGCTAACTTTAGAAACATCTGCTCAATGTTTGGTGCGGGTAAGTCTTGCGAGTTCTTTGAGTTCGACTGGAAGAAGCAAACCTGGAATTTGGTGTTTGTTGTAGGAACAGTGCTCGGAGGATTCATTGCTCATCAATTTTTAATGCCTAGCGAGGTAAGTGTGGCCATTTCTGACGCTACTGTGCAGGATTTGACTGCGCTTGGTGTGGTTGATCCTGGGGCTGGATTTGTACCGAAGAGTCTCTTTAGCTTCGAAAGCCTTTTCAGCCTAAAAGGAATAATAATGTTTGTTGGCGGAGGCTTTTTAGTGGGTTTTGGAACACGCTATGCTGGCGGCTGCACCAGTGGCCATGCCATTAGTGGCTTAAGCGATTTGCAGCCTGCTTCGCTTATCGCGGTAATCGGATTTTTTATCGGAGGACTGCTCATGATTTACTTTATTCTTCCATCCGTTTTAAGCCTTTAACACAATGAAACTAGTTAAATATTTAATCTTAGGTACGCTATTCGGTATCACCCTTACCAAAGCAGAAGTTGTTTCTTGGTACCGCATTTACGAAATGTTCAAATTCCAATCGTTCCATATGTATGGCGTAATTGGTTCGGCCGTAATTTTAGGTATAATCATCACCCAAATCATTAAAAGAACCAAAATGAAAGCTATGTCGGGGGACCCGATTGTAATTGCTCCAAAACAATTTTCGATACCTCGCTATTTATTAGGAGGAACTATATTTGGCCTTGGTTGGGCAATGACTGGCGCTTGCCCTGGCCCCATGTTTATACTGGTAGGTAATGGTGTGTTTGTTATGCTTATAGCCATTGCATCTGGCTTATTAGGTACCTACGTATATGGTCGGGTAAGACATAAATTGCCGCATTAGTACATATAAATGATAATGAGAAAAGGAGGGTTTTTATTGGTTTTTATGCTGGTAAACATTGCTTTGCTAGCGCAGAATGAAGAGAAAACCACAAAAGTTTACGGTGGAATCACTACCCGAACAATGGGGACTTTTAACCGAGGTGAGTTAACGGATTACCACATTACGGTTTCCTATGCCAATGTTGGTGTGGAACAGCGGGTAACGCCATGGTTAAGTTTTTCGGCACAAGTAAATGGTCTACTCAATTATGGTTTAGATGGCCTTTTAAGGGTAGATCCTACAACCAACTCAGGGCCAATTTATGAGGCCAACTTGTGGACTCCTGTTTGGATGGAGGGTTCAACTCACTTCGAATTACCCATATTAAGTGCTAATCTCAATTTTAACGAGCATCAAATTAAAGTAGGTCGCTTTTTGGTAAACACCCCTTTAATCAACACAGAAGGTTGGCCATTTCCGGGAGCGGCTTCAGAAGGTGTCTACTACCAATTCAAGCCGCTTGAAAAGAAGTTTAGCCTGCAAGCATATGCGCTTACCCGTATTGCTCCTAGGTTCTCGGCCCGATTCGAAAACATTGGTAACTCCATTGGCCGCGGTGGTTTAGGGTTCGAAGTTGATGGTGACTTGAGCAATTATTTGGGGAATGTCGATTCGGACTTTCAACTAGTTTTAAATGCAAATTTTGAAGTCAGCGATCATTTGTCTTTCGACTTGTGGGAATTCTACACTGACAATGTGATGAACAATTTCATTATTGAACCGACCATTTCATTCGCCAGCGATTTGCGCTTAAAGCTAATGTACTTACAACAGCATAAGGTGAATAATGGAGGAAATGATGATGAAGAGTTGACTTATGTGGTGTCTGACCAATCCTCATACTTTGGGGCTAGGTTGGAGAAGGACTTTGGCGTGCATTCTATTCAATTGAATGCTTCCCGAATTACGGATCAAGGTAGGTTGCAGCTGCCACGTGATTGGGGAGTGGAGCCTTTCTATTCTTTTCAGAGAAGAACGCGTATGGAGGGCTTACAGGATGCTACAGAAGTTATGGTAAAGTGGCAAAGAACTTGGGCGAATGATGAGGCAAGCTTTAGGTGGTATGCTTCTGCAAGCCGAGGTTGGTTTCCCTTTCCAGGAGACGCGGAAAAGAATAAATACAGAACGGCATCTTCGGCTCATATAGACAATGCCTTTAAGTTCACTAGTAAGCGTTGGGTAAAAGGTTTGGGGGCTGAGTTGTATATGGCTTATCGTTTTTTGGCTGAAGATATTAATGAAGATTACCGTTATTTGATCAATAGGGCGGATTTTTTCCATATAGATTTTCTAGTTTCTTATAGTTTTTAAAGCCTGACCTAGCTAAATTTTGATTTGGCTATGAAAAATGTAATCCCCAAAATACAAGTCCTACTTTCCTTGGCTGTTGTGCTCGTGCTATTGAGTGTTGGCAGTGTCGTTTTTATTGCCTCGGGAGACAATTGGCAGTTTTTTGTGGAAGATAACACGCCATGGAAACCAAAATCTATTACCACCGATTTGGAGGGTGAAGAAAAAGCATCACTAATCAAATACGGCTACGATGTAATTACCAAGAGTCCCGAAATTATTGGCCCATTATCAGAAGACGCGAAAAAGCGCTTTGCTGGCAATATGCTTAGCTGTCAGAACTGCCATTTGGAGGCCGGAACAAAGCCTGGGTCAGGTTCTTTTGTGGGGGTAGCTAATCGTTTCCCACAGTTTAGAGGAAGAGAAAATAAGGAAGGGACGCTTTTGGAACGTATTGATGGTTGTATGGAGCGCAGCATGAATGGGCATAAAATGCCACATAATAGCCTGGAAATGCAAGGCATGGTGGCATATATGAAATGGCTGAGCGAAGATGTTCCGGAAGAAATGGAGGAGCGCTATAAAGGCTATATAAAGGTTGATATTCCTAATGAAAAAGCTGATTTGATAAGAGGCAAAGAGGTTTATACGCAGCATTGCCTAGTCTGTCATGGAGAGGATGGGCAAGGACAAAGGCCAAACGAAAATGGCATGTATTTGTACCCGCCACTTTGGGGTAATAACTCATTTAATCATGGTGCGGGAATGCACCGAGTGATCACTGCTGCAGAGTTTATAAAAACCAATATGCCGTATCTGCAAGCCGATATTGATAATCAGGTGTTAACGGATGAGGAGGCTTATCATGTGGCAGCTTACATCAATAGTTTTGATAGACCACAAAAAAGTAATCCAGAAGTTGATTTTCCTGATAAAAAAAAGAAGCCTGTTTCAACACCTTATGGGCCGTGGGCGGATAACTTCTCGGCAGAACAACATAAGTATGGGCCATTCCAGCCTATTATGGAATTTTATCTTAATGAATATGGGATTAAGAAAACTAAGTAAATTTATGGTGCCTCTGCCACCATCGGTGTCCTCACCGATGGATTTGACATGTTTTTGTTGTGGTGTCAAAACTGGCTACCTGGTTAAGGCCTGAACCTTATTCGAACCTTAACTTTTGAAGCAACGGGTTCACCTCCGCTCAACACTTTTGCATTCCAATTAGGGCCTTCTTTGATAAGCCGCAAGGCTTCTTCATCGCAACCATAACCAAGCGACTTTTCTACAATGAGGTTATCAATTATCCCTGATGATTCTACGGTAAAACTGACTACCACGCGGCCTCTTATTTTATTTGCCCTCACTGCATCAGGATAGCGAATGTTGTCTTTTATGTATTGCTGGAAGTCCTTATAACCAATTACAGGTTCCGCTTCTTTGGCCTTAATGGGTTCGGTAACTGTTTGTCTGCCCAAGCCCGTTACTACCACTTCCCCAAGTGCCTGTGCATCTGGTTCAAGTTGTATACGTATAGTGTCTGGGTAAATTGGTTCAAACTCTTGGGTTACATACCCTAAAAACTGTGCTAAATAAGTAGCGCTAGAATCTGGCTGATTTAGATAGAACCAACCGTTTGCGTTACTGGAAACGCCTTGACCTGTTCCTTTTTTAAGTATGGTTACTCCGGGTAGTGCTAAGCCTGTTTCATCTATAACTTGACCGACCAAGACATTTTCTTTAGGTAAGAAGCTGGCTGCAGGAGCCTCGGCCTGTGTGTTGAGTCGAGCAGAAGCTACTCCAGCTGCTTTACTTTGAAGTAAGCTGTCATTTCTTTTTTGCAAGGCTGCTCTTTCATTCTCAACTGCCGCCTGCGAGGTAACAATATCTCCAACTTCTTCTTCAAAGATTATCTCAGCCAAAGCTTTTTCTGAAACTTCTATATCCAAGTCAATGCTGATTTCCTCTTCAACCTCATTCAATTCTATAGGTGCTTTTTCTGAGGCCTGCAGTTGAGCAGGTGCTGTTTCAGTTAATGTAGTATCTATTTTGGCAGCGGGTTGTTTGGTTTCAACTGCGGTAGTATCAACAGACTTGGTCTTTTTGTTTTCTGTAAGCTCTTTAGTAGGTAATGGGGCTTCGTTTTGTGTTAAAAGGAATATGCTGGTACATACGCCTATCAGTATTACGGCCGCAGCTAATTTTCGCCAATGGAGCCAAATCGCTGGCTTCGATTCTTCTAGCATTTCATCCAAGCGATTATCCAACGCGTGCAAATCTTGATCGAGCATTGCTTCGCTGAATTCATCAAAACCGTCCAATGCATCGGTATAGAACGAGTCGTCAAGCATTAGCTTTTCTACCTGATGCATTTGCTCGGCATTCAGCTTGCCGGCATGGTAAAGCCTGAGAATTTCAGGCGTTAATTGTTCAATATGGTTATTGTTCTTGCTCACGCAGTGTTTCTACACAAATCTTTAAGTTTCTACGTCCGTTTTGAATAAAGCTCTTCACTTTTTTCAAAGCAAAGCCTGTTTGATCACTCACTTCCTGATAACATTTCCTCTCTAAATAAAAGAGTTTAATGCATTGTTGCTGCTCATCATTCAGTTGAGAAATGCAAGTTTCTAGCTTGGTCAGGTCGGCTTCCAGTGCGTTTTCATCTTCATGATGCACGGCAGCCGGAATTTCCATAACATGACCGTTTAAATTTTCTGTTGAATGCACTTTCTGTCTGTTTTGACTTCTCAAAAACATTAGGCATTCATTCTTGGCCATTACATAAAGCCAACTTTTAAAGTTAGCCACATCATGTTTGTGTAAGTCATTTATCAGCTTCTCAAACACTTGCATTGTCATGTCTTGTGCTGCAGCTCTATCCTTCAAATACTTTAGGCAAAGTCCATAAACCAAACTCATATAGCGCTTATACAAAACGCCAAGCACCGATTTTTCTCGATTCTTTTTAAAGCTGTTTACTAGCTCTAAATCAGTTAGTTGTTCAATATGTGTGTTGCCCTTCGACAAATTATTTTCAAATTTTTTATGCCTCGTTTATGGAATCTTCAAACCCGCTGCATCCTAGGACTAAAGATTGAAACTAAAACCCATAAACCATGAAACAATTAATATTTCTTATGATGACGCTTCTGGTTGGATTCCATAATCCGGTAGAACAAAAATCTGTCCGAACCATTTCAGGGAAAGTAATCGGTGCCGATGATGGCCTGCCATTGCCAGGGGTAAAAGTGCTAATTAAAGGAAGCACCAAAGGAACACAAACTGATGCAAATGGCCATTACAGTATTCAGGTAGAAACAGGAGATAGATTGGTCTTTAGTTTCTTAGGCTATAAGACGGAAGAGCTAAAACTTCCGAAAACAGACAGGTTAAATGTAAAAATGAAACCGGATGTGCAGGCCTTGGGAGAAGTAGTTGTGACGGGTTATGCTGGTAGGCGTGAAAGGAAAAGTATGTCTGCGCCAGCCATAGCCCAAATGAATATTATGGTAGAGGATGTTCAAGAAGAGATGGATATAGACTTTGTGGAGAATGATGCGCTGATTTATTTCGACCACTATATTCCAGAAACCAATAGAGAAAGCTATGCGAAGATTGAAGAAAACGGTTTTCAATCGCCCTGGAAAAACCCATACAGTACTTTTTCAATTGATGTAGATGCTGCGGCTTATAGCAATATGCGCAGGTTCATCAATAATGGTTCTTTGCCGCCAAAAGATGCTGTTAAGCTCGAAGAAATGATCAACTATTTTGATTATGACTATGAAGGGCCAAGAGGAAAGCATCCGTTTGCTGTGTCGCATGAGGTTTCGCAAGCGCCTTGGAATGAGCAACATCAACTAGTGCATATTGGTATTCAGGGCGAGAAAATGGAAGTGCGAGATTTGCCACCTTCAAATTTGGTTTTTCTACTTGATGTTTCTGGTTCGATGAATTCTCCTGATAAGTTGCCCTTGCTAAAGAAGTCTTTGAGGCTTTTGGTTGATGAAATGAGAGAAGAGGATCGTGTGGCAATTGTGGTTTATGCTGGGGCAGCCGGTGAGGTCTTGCCTTCTACTTCAGGCAAGGACAAACATAAGATATTGGCCGCATTAGATAAGTTGAGCGCAGGTGGTTCTACAGCAGGTGGAGCAGGTATTCAATTGGCCTATAAGATTGCTCAGAGAAACTTCTTAGAGGATGGGAATAACCGAATCATTTTGGCTACCGATGGCGACTTTAATGTTGGTGCTTCAAGCGATAAGGCGATGGAGGAATTTATTGAGGAAAAGCGCAAGTCTGGCGTATTCTTAACTGTTTTGGGTTTCGGTACGGGTAATTACATGGATTCTAAAATGGAGGTATTGGCCGATAAAGGCAATGGCAACCATGCTTACATAGACAACTTGTTAGAGGCAAAAAAAGTGTTGGTCAATGAATTTGGAGGAACGCTTTTTACCATTGCCAAGGATGTAAAACTGCAAGTGGAGTTTAATCCGGCTACCGTGCAGGCTTACAGGTTGATTGGCTATGAAAACAGAAAATTGAATGATGAGGATTTCAATAATGACAAAAAGGATGCTGGCGAACTTGGCGCTGGTCATAGTGTAACCGCTTTGTACGAGGTGATTCCGGTAGGGGTGGAGAGTAGTTTTATTCCCTTAGATGATTTGAAATATCAGCAAACCGCAAAGCAAAAGTTGAGCGGAAATACCTCCGATTTAATGACGGTGAAGTTACGCTATAAAAAGCCAGATGAGGACACTTCTATCTACCTAGATACGGTGATCAAAAATCAGTCTGTGAGCTTGAACCGTACTTCTGAGAACTTCCGCTGGTCTGCTGCTGTTGCGGGTTTTGGAATGCTTCTTCGCGGTACAGACTATGCAGAATTGAACTACAATGACGTGATCAAGATGGCTAAAAATGCCAAAGGTGCCGATGAGTTTGGTTATCGAGCGGAAATGATAAAGTTGGCCGAAATGGCACAGCTTTTGACTAAAGTAAATGAATAATTTTGAGTTGTTGATTTGACCTAAACCCGGTGCTATGCTTGACCTGCATGGCCCGGGTTTTACTGTAGTATGGGTTGTCGTTTCAACTGAATAGTGATGTCATGCGGGGCGGGTTGGTTTCCTCCAAAATAGGGCCATAACCAATAGTTTTCGCCCGTGTTGCAACTAGCCGAACGTTCTAGGGCTACGTTATCAAGCCCTTCTCCCGAAAATAGATATTGCCCATTTAGTGTCCTTATTTCCATTTCAACCTCGGTGTCCAATGGGATAGCTCCCATTTCTTCAAAAATAAAGTCACCATCTCGGTAAACGTAGGCTAAAATTTGAAGCTCGTCTTCAAACCATCGCCAACCAAACCTAGCACTTTCGCGCTGGTGGTGTGCGGCACAATCTGAAAAGCCAATCAGTTTATTAATGTCCGCCTGATCGTTTTCGTTTTCCAAAGCATAATTAGCGCTGTTGTCGAACTTGACGGTTATGGAAATCCCTATTTCATTAAAGGGCTCCGATCGCGTAATGGAGTTGTGCGCCCCAGCTCGAATCGTATGGATTTCAAACCCAGTTTCAGGGTCAATATCAATGGTTTGATTGCAAGCAGTACAAAGCACCGCAAGCAGGGCAATTAAAAGTAAGTGTCGCATATTTTAGTTGAGACTAAGCTTTAAAATTAAGCAATTTTGGGTGAACCGCTGTTTGAGTGATTGAGAGTGATGGAATTGGAAAAAATCAAATTTTTGCTTGCGCTTAAAAAAAGTGGTTTTACCTTTGGGGCAATGAGTAAAGTACATGCATATCACTATCACTATTATTACCAACCCATCGGTCGGAAGCGGTAGCTGTATGCAATTTCATTAGACAAAAAGAAATTTATATATCAAACCCGGTTCCGAAAGAGCCGGGTTTTTTTATTGCCCAAAATGGAATCGATAAACAATAAAATAATGAAACAGAACTACGAAAACTACACAGCAGAAGACCAGCAAGTCTGGAAGATTCTCTTCGATCGGCAGTTTCCGGCATTGCCTAAGGCTGCCACTAAAGAGTTTTTAACTGGCCTAGAAAAGATCGACTTTACTGGCGAGGCCATTCCAAACTTTGAAGAAACCAATAAGATTTTGCGTGAGCTCACAGGATGGGAAATTTATGCTGTGCCTGGCATTGTAGAAGATTCCCTATTCTTCGATCTAATGGCGAACAAGAAGTTTCCTGCTACCACTTGGGTGCGAAAAATGAGCGAATTGGATTACCTAGAAGAGCCAGACATGTTTCATGATGTGTTCGCCCATATTCCGTTGCTAACTAATCAGGCCTTTGTAGACTTTTTGCAGGCTATTAGCAAGTTTGGTCAAGAATGGATTGATGATGAGTGGGCCATTCACTTGCTGTCAAGAATTTACTGGTTCACTATTGAATTTGGTCTTATTCGCGAAGAAGAGGGGCTGAGAATTTACGGTGCAGGCATTCTATCATCATCTGGTGAGACAAAATTCTCGCTTTCAGACGAGCCAAACCACTTTGAGTACGATGTAGATAAGATATTGGATACACCATACCGCAAGGACAAAATGCAAGAGAATTACTTCATCATCGATTCTTACGAGCAGTTGTATGAGTCAATTCCTGAGATAAAGTCAAAGATTGAACAAAAGTTGAAAGAAAGAGAAACGGTTGCTTAACCGTTTTTCTTGTTTTTAGTTTTCGAGTATATGAATGTTGTCATTATAGATTACAATGCAGGTAATACCCAGTCGGTGATATATGCACTCAACCGACTGGGCGTTGAACCTGTGCTTTCTGCCGATCAGGAAGTTATTCAAGCAGCCGATAAGGTGATTTTTCCTGGTGTGGGAGAGGCCAGCACAGCCATGAGTTTTTTAAAAGAACGAAAGCTCGATGAGGTAATAAAGTCACTCAAACAGCCGGTTTTTGGGGTGTGCTTGGGCTTGCAATTACTTTGTAAGCACTCTGAGGAAAACGATACTGACTGTCTCGGTATCTTCGATATCAATGTGAAGAAGTTCGAGCCAAAATTGAAGGTGCCCCAAATGGGCTGGAACAACCTAGAGGCGATGAATAGCCCGCTGTTTGATGGGCTGAACGAAGCGCCTTATGTGTATTATGTGCACAGCTACTATGCCGAATTGAGCGAGTACACTATCGCTGAAACGAATTATGTAAATCGCTTCTCAGCTGCGTTAAATAAGGATAATTTCTATGCATTGCAGGCGCACCCAGAGAAAAGTGGCAAGGTTGGGGAGCAGATTTTGAAGAACTTCCTTTCTCTCTAATTAAACATTCACCATTAAAAATTAAGAATTAAATCATGAAAGTGATTCCCGCCATAGATATTATAGATGGAAAGGCAGTTCGCCTGACCAAAGGCGATTATAATCAGAAAACAGAGTATTCAGATAGTCCGTTGGCTGTGGCCAAAGAGTTTGAACAAGCTGGTATAACTAATCTTCATCTAGTCGACCTGGATGGAGCAAAGGCTCAAAAGCCTCAGAACTTGTCGATTTTGGACTCTATTACTTCGGAAACCAATTTGGATGTCGACTTTGGTGGAGGTGTTAAGTCGAACGAGTCGCTTGAGGCCGTATTTAAAGCGGGTGCAAAGCAAATTACGGCTGGTAGTATTGCTGCAAAAGACAAGCCGCTGGTAAAGGGCTGGCTGAAAGAATTTGGTGCCGAACGCATTGTTCTTGGTGCTGATGTGATTAACGAGCAAATAGCCATCAGCGGCTGGCAAGAGGACTCAGGGCTTGAATTGTTCTCTTTTTTAGAGGAGTATATTGATGCTGGCGCGCAGTATTGCATTTGCACCGATGTTAGCAAGGACGGCATGCTGCAAGGGCCGGCAATAGACTTGTACAAGCGAATTTTAGCGCGTTTTCCTGCTCTTAGACTAATTGCGAGCGGTGGAGTGGCTGAACTAAGTGATTTAGAAGCGCTGAGCCAGATTGGTGTGTATGGAACCATTGTGGGTAAGGCATATTATGAAGGCCGAATTAGCCTTGAGGAGTTGGCTGCATTCAATTCATAAAACATCCATTAAAAAGAAAGAAGGTGTTAACAAAAAGAATTATTCCCTGCCTAGATATTAAAGATGGCAGAACAGTAAAAGGCGTAAACTTTGTGGAGCTACGCGATGCTGGTGATCCTGTGGAGCTGGCTGCTCAATATGCAAGAGAGGGAGCCGATGAATTGGTCTTTCTGGATATTACTGCCACGGTAGAAAAAAGGAAGACATTGGTGGAGCTGGTGAAACGTGTAGCTGCTGAAATAAATATTCCATTTACGGTAGGTGGTGGTATTAGTACTAAGGAGGATGTGTCGGCTTTGTTGGATGCCGGAGCCGATAAGATTTCGATCAATTCTTCGGCTGTAAAGCGTCCCGAATTGATCAATGAATTAGCCTTGGAATTTGGAAGTCAATGCGTAGTTGTAGCGATTGATACACGCTTGGTAAATGGTGAACATATTGTGCATGTGAGAGGGGGTAGGACAGCTACCGAGTTACGCACAATTTCATGGGCAAAAGAGGTGCAGGACAGGGGTGCCGGAGAGATACTTTTAACCTCTATGGACCATGATGGAACCAAGGCGGGATTTGCCGATGCGCTGACTGCAGAGGTGT
This sequence comes from Roseivirga pacifica, assembly GCF_900111145.1. Taxonomy (GTDB): domain Bacteria; phylum Bacteroidota; class Bacteroidia; order Cytophagales; family Cyclobacteriaceae; genus Roseivirga; species Roseivirga pacifica. The sequence goes on along the minus strand of NZ_FOIR01000003.1, from coordinate 326,081 downwards.
CTGAGATGTTGTCTATTCCGGTGATTGCATCAGGGGGAGCTGGGGCTATGAATCACTTTGTAGATTCCTTTACTAAAGGCAAATCGGATGCGGCATTAGCGGCAAGTATTTTTCACTTTGGAGAAATTTCAATTCCAGCATTAAAGAATTATTTGAATACTGAAAACATCCCGGTAAGGATAGAAATATGAGAACATTATCATCAATAAAAGAATTGGATTTTAGTAAGGAGGATGGTCTAATTCCGGCTATCATTCAGGATGCGCGAACGGGCAAGGTTTTAATGCTCGGGTACATGAATGAAGAGGCATTGGAGAAGACTTTAGCTACGCAGAAAGTGACCTTTTTCAGCCGCTCCAAAAATCGACTTTGGACCAAAGGTGAGACTTCGGAAAACTACCTGAGGTTGGTGTCTATTTCTCCCGACTGTGATCAAGATGCGCTCTTGGTAAAAGTCAATCCGGAGGGCCCAACGTGCCACACGGGAACAGATACTTGTTGGCAAGAAGAGAATAAGAACGATCTTCAATTCTTAGGTTATCTTACCGATGTTATAAAGGAGAGAAGGCAGTTGCCAACTGACGAGTCTTATGTAGCTCGACTTTTTTCTAAAGGAATAAATAAGGTTGCGCAAAAGGTAGGAGAAGAAGCTGTTGAGGTGGTGATTGAAGCTAAAGATAATGATGATAAACTCTTTCTAGACGAGTCTGCAGACTTGCTTTTTCACTATATGATGCTGCTTGAAGCTAAAGGGTTTTCTCTTTCTGATGTTGTGTCTATACTTAAAGAAAGACATAAATAGATGTCAGTTAAAATACTGAATGATAGTTTTTAATCTAATTAATTTAGATTAATCTAAAAATTAAAATAGATAATATCTAAAAATATTATTTGAACTAACTTATTGATGGCTTAGGTTTGTAAAAACTTTTAAGCCAAATATGAGGTGTCTTTTACTTTCCAGCTGTCTTGTTTTTTGCTACCTATCGTCTTTTGCTCAAGGAAGTATCGTAGGTATTGTCAAAGATTTTGAAGGTCCACTGCAAAGCGCAGTGGTGGTGGTCGGTAATACCAATAGGGCTACTGTAACCAATGAGCATGGTCGGTTTATTTTTGAAGACCTTCCAGTAGGAGTAGTTCGGCTCGTGGTGTCCTTTGTTGGGTACAAAAATGAGGTGGTTGAAGTAACTGTCGAAAATGACAAAACCGCAACAGTTGAAGTTCATGTTATCCCCGATGTACTTGGCTTAGATGATGTGGTGGTTAGTGCTTCTCGATATGAACAAAACCGAAGAGAAGCACCAGTTCGAGTAGATGTGATCGGGCAGAAAACATTGAACTTAACTCAGTCAGTTAATCTGGCAGAAGGGCTTAATTTTCAACCCGGTTTGAGGGTGGAAACGAATTGTCAGAATTGTGGATTTACCCAAGTTCGCATGAACGGTCTCGAAGGTCCGTATACTCAAGTATTGGTGAATAGCCGGCCGGTGTTTTCTGCACTTGTAGGTGTGTATGGATTGGAGCAAATTCCAGTTTATATGATCGACAGGATTGAGGTTGTTAAAGGTGGTGGCTCTGCCCTCTACGGTTCGAATGCCATAGCCGGAACTATCAATATTATTACTAAAGAACCTGTGCTTAATACTTGGGAGGTTAAGTCAAATTACGCCTCGATCGATGGGCAGTCGAATGACTTCAATCATACCATAAATGGAGCCTACGTGGCCAACGATTTAGCCTACGGAATATCTGGTTTTGCAAGCTTGAGAAACCGCGAATCTTACGATGCAAATGGTGATGGTTTTACCGAGATGGTTGAGCTCGAATCGGCCTCTGTTGGCACTAAGTTTTTCTACAAGCCAAGGCCTTCTACCAAACTTACTTTAGATGCCAGTTTAATTGATGAATACAGGAGAGGAGGGAACCTGCTTTCTCTCCCTCCTGAATACACTGATATCACCGAACAGCTAGATCATAATATTGTGATGGGCGGTTTGAATGTAGATCAGATTTTGAATGACGGTATTGATAAGCTTTCACTGTACGGTTCTATTCAGCATACAGATCGCGATAGTTATTATGGAGGTTTGGGAGGGAGTTACACCGCTCAAGATAGTTTGTTGGCAGCTAATGCTTATGGTGAAACAACTGATCAGGCTTTAGTAAGTGGGGTGCAATGGAGCCATGCCAATGGCGGTACCCATGCTTTTATTTCGGGTGTAGAATTACAGCATAATACTACCGATGATAGAATCCCGGGATATAATAGAATCGTAGATCAACAGGTAACAAATTTGGGGGCGTTTATTCAATGGGAATGGCAAACCAATGATAGGTTAAAGCTATTAAGTGGTGTCCGTTTTGATCAATCAAAGGTTTCTGGTCTTTATGAGCTGGGGGATATTTCAAGAAGCATAGAAAATAAGCTTTCCGTTTTAAGCCCGCGTTTTACCATGCTGTATGATTTGTCTCAAAATTGGCAATTTAGAGGAGGGTACGCCCGTGGATTTCGGGCTCCTCAAGCCTTTAATGAAGATCTTCACATCTCTTCGGCAGGTGGCGAGCCTCTGTTCGTAATTATTTCCGATGGGCTAGATAAAGAAACTTCCGATGCGTTTACGGGCTCCTTTAGTTATACGCAGACTGAGGCTAGTAATCAAATTAGTTTAGTGATTGAAGGTTTCTATAATCGTTTAAATAACCCTTTTGTGTTGGTTAATACTGGCAGTCAGTTGCCAAATGGCTCGTTGGTAGAAGAGGTGCGTAATGGTGAGGGTGCATATGTAACAGGGGTGAATTTAGAGCTAAATTATGCCACCCAGTCTTGGACGTATCAGTCGGGTTTTACTTTACAGCAATCAAGGTATGTGGAGGAACAAGTGTTGTTTGAACCTGAAGGTAGTGCAGAGGGTAGCACAGTTGTGAGCGATGAGTTTATGCGTATGCCTAACCATTATGGTTTTTTCAATGTGAGTTATAGTACCGAAAAGGATTGGCAATTTTCTTTCGCCAATGTGCTTACTGGGCCAATGAAGGTGCCGGAAATTTTACAAAGCACCGGCCAAATGGTTATTCGCAATTCGGACTGGTTTTGGGATAGTACCATAAAGGTGGCGCATCATTTTCATTTGGGTAGCAAATTGCACTTGGAGGCAAGTGCAGGCGTGCAGAACCTTTGGAATAGTTATCAAAGCGACTTTCAGACAGGACCAACGAGAGATTCTGATTACATCTATGGTCCGGGCAGACCACGAACTTACTTTGTAGGCTTAAAAATTGGCAATAGAGATTAATGAGACTGCTTCTGCTTATATCTTTGTTTTCAGTTGTAGCCTTTTCACTTAAAGGGCAGAAAGTAAATTGGCTGAGCTTTGAACAACTAGATTCAGCTATGGCGGCCGAACCAAAGCCTGTTTTTGTGGAATTCTACACGAGTTGGTGTGCCTATTGCAAAAAGATGGAGCGAGAATCGTTCAATCATCCCGAAATCGTCAAGGAGTTGGCGGCTTATTATGCGGTACGTTTTGATGCCGAATCGAAAGAAGCTGTGATGTTTGATGGTTTGAACTATTCTGGGTTAGAAGGGCAGCGTTTCCACCCAATTGTAAACCTGCTAGCAATGAGGAAAAACAGTGTTTTTGCACCACCAGTACTCATTTTTTTAAATAAAGACATGAGGGTCGAAGGCCGGTCGTTCGCATACATGAGTCGTGCCGAGCTCAAAAAATCCTTGCGTTCATTTAGTAATAAATGACGATTTAATATAAGTTTGTTGCTATGAGAAGAACTTACCTATTTATCATTTCACTGTGCCTTTCCAGCTTATTGCTAAAGGCACAAGATGGGCCAAAAATTAATACTGACCGACCAAGTGCTTCTGAGTCGGCTTACTTGCTAAGAAAAGGCGATTTCCAGATTGAAACAGGTTTTCTATATGCCGAATTCAACGAGGAATTGCTGGGGTCAGATAATATAAAAATTCAAGCCATTACGCTCAATTCTACAGCTTTGAGGTATGGGGTTTCCGATAAGTTCGAATTAAAACTTACACAAGGACTTAATAAGGTTCGTGTGAATTATGGGGACGGACGTATTACTAGCGATGTTCAGGTTGTTCCAACCCTCATCGGTTTCAAAGCAAACATTGTAGAGCTTGGTGAGTCTAATACACAGTTGAGTTTTCAGGGAATGGTTGGTGGAGACCTATTTATGGAAGATGGTGAATTTGGTCAGGCTGATTTACGATTGATGATAGATCAAGTGATTGCTGATAATTTTTCAGTAGGTGGAAACGTAGCCGCAAGAGTACTAAATGGGTTTGAAGATACTGGTTTTGCGTATTCCGTATATGGTGCTGCTTCACTTTCAAATGCAGCAGGTTTGTACTTAGAATTCTTCGGTAGTCTGTTTGGGGATGATGCATTCTTACCAGACTCTCACGAAATTGACGCAGGTTTTACTTATGCCATTAACCCTACCATGCAGGTAGATGCCATGGTTGGCTTTGGCCTTTCAGAATTCGCAAACGACTTTACTTTTGGTTTCGGGTTTAGTGCTTTAATACCGCATAAATAGGCACGCATTGAGCGTTTTCTTTAAAATTGTTAGCCCATTGATTGGGCTTTTTTATTTCACTCATTCTTTTCGTACAAGAATAAAACTATCGAATGTGTCGTATCCTCATGGCCTCTTATGAAACCATCTATTTCTACTTTTCTTAACTGATATAGGTATTGGTAAGCTATAAGCTCACTTTTCAGACTTAAGTAATCGAAACTGTTGTGTTAATGATTTTTAAGGTAAAATATGTTAAACGAAGTTGTGTTATATAGGATTTAATTGAGATTATATGCTAGTTGTGTATTATGAAAAACATGTACATAATACCTCTTCTGCTCTGTTTGTTTACTACAGCCATTAATGCACAGGATGTTTCAAACCTCATCACCGATCGCCCAAAGTCATCGGTGTCCTCCTTCCTTTTGCCTAAGGGGAGCTTTCAAATAGAAACCGGCTACTTTTATTCCGAGAATAAAATTGACTCAGATTATGAGTTCCGTGAGTATAATTTAAATACCACGCTTGTTCGCTACGGTTTGGGTAGGTCTGTTGAGCTTAGGCTTTCACAAAGCCTTAATCGATTTAGTATAACTGAGCCGGATGGTACTTATAATATGACCTCCAGTATTCGAGGTATTCCGACTTTAATTGGAGCGAAAGTTAATTTGGTGCCATTAAAAGAGAAAACCCAGCTGAGTGTTCAGGGGATGTTTGGTGGAAACCTTTTTGATGTTAATGATTTTGATAGCTTTAATACGCAAGTTGACTTTAGGCTTATGGTTGATCACCTGATAAGTGAAAGGCTATCCATAGGGGGTAACTTTGGGGTGAATTATTATGATGAATCAAGCCAAACAGGTGTGGTATACAGTGCTTATGCCTCTAGAGTATTAAGTAAAACGGGTAAGCTATCTGCGTTTGCAGAGCTTAACGGGGTATTAATAGATGAAAGTGAACATGAACATTATGGAAACGTTGGTCTAACTTATGCTATTAAGCCCAATATGCAGATAGATTTGATGACTGGGTTTGGTCTTTCTGAGGCTGCCAAGGATTTTACCTTCGGCTTCGGCTTTAGCGTTTTGCTACCTCATAAATAAGATGCAAATTCGCCTCTAATGAGGCAGGCTAGTAAAAGAATAATGATGGTTCGGCCAAAGCACTTTGGGTACGACCCAGAGACCGCTGAATCGAATGCTTTTCAATCGAGTGAAGGTGCTCAAAAGTACGATGAAATAGAGCGATTGGCCATAGGCGAATTTGATGCTGCAGTTGAAAAACTACGCCATAAAGGCGTAGAAGTAGAAGTGATTGAGGATACAGATTCGCCAAAAAAACTCAATGCTGTCTTTCCAAATAACTGGGTTTCGTTTCATGACGATAAAGTAGTGCTGTACCCAATGCTTACGGCCAGTCGCAGGTCCGAAAGAAGGTTGGATGTCGTAGAGCAATTTCAGGCTCAGGGATTTGTGGCTGATGAAGTGATTGATCTAAGTAATTACGAGTCTGAGGATAAGTTTCTCGAAAGTACCGGAAGCATAATATTCGATTATGAGCATAAGTTGGCTTATGCATGCATCTCTCCAAGAACCGATGCACAACTCTTTGAAAAACTCTGTGAAATAACTGGTTTCGAGCCTATTGCATTTTATTCTTATGATGAACACGGGCAGGAAATTTACCATACCAATGTAATGATGTGCATTGCTAGTGATTACGTGGTGATTTGCTCGGAATCCATTCCTGAGGACCAACGATCTGAGGTGCTGGGTGCTCTCACCAAAACAGGTCATGAAATTGTAGATATTTCTTTAGCTCAGGTGCATCAGTTTGCGGGGAACATGCTCGAGTTGGAAGATAAGAATGGTCAATCTATCCTAGTGATGTCAAAGGCTGCTTTTCTGAGTCTTACAAAAGCTCAAGTAGATATAATTAGTAAGTATTCTGAGCTATTGGCTATTCCAATTCCGACCATCGAAAAGTACGGGGGCGGGAGTATTCGTTGTATGATGTGCCGTGTCAATTAACAAATTTTAGTAAATTTTTATTCGTTTAAGAATCTGGATAACGAAATAATATTCTGTTTGTCTTACTGTGGATTTTCAGAATCGTAATGCAATAAGCGTTTGCAGAACGAATAAAAGTGCTTACATTTTTTAGTTTGCAAAATTACTTGTAACTGCTTGATATTTAAAGGGTAAGCATTGTTTTAGAAAATTTTCTAACTACCTTTGCACCCGCTTTTGGGAAGTGGGATGGATTTTCATGTTGAGGTTTTAAGTGAAGTTGGAGTCATTTCAGGTAAGGTTGAAGGTGATTTGACATTAGTGGTGGCGAGAGAATACCTCAGGCAGGTGAACAGAGCTATACGTGATAGTGGTGTTGAGCGTATAGTTTCGGATCTCCGTAGTAGTAGTGTTAAGATTAATAAGGTTGAGTTAGAGTCCCTTTCCAAAGAGCTTGTTCAACTAGGAACGAAGAAGGTTTGTAGGCGCGCGATTGTGTTGAGTGGTGATGTGAATGTCTACAAACAGTGGGAGAATTTTAATCTTCGTGAGGGGTTTCATCATTTGAAACTCTTTGTAGATAAAGATCAGGCAATGGAGTGGTTAGTTGAACATTAGATAAAGAGCCCCGCAAGGGGCTTTTTTGTTTTCATTTGAGATTAAAAAAGGGAGCAGTTGCTCCCTTTTTTAGTTTTGAGTATCCGATTTCTATGGTCTCGCCTTTAGTACTTAGCTGGTGTACCAGAAGGAGGAATACTGTTGTTAATAAACACTCGGATGTCCTCATTTGCATTCTTCAGATCTTCAGCCCTTAGGTACATCATGTGTCCACTTCTGTAGCCTTTAAAACTCATTCTGTCTTTCAGTTTACCACTTGGGTCCATATGCCACATATTGTACTTAGCATTGTAGTAAGTGGTGGCACCATCGTAGTAACCCGATTGGGTCATTACGTGAAGGTATGGATTCATGGCCATGGCTTGGCGTAGGTTTTCACCGGTTCGGTCGCCACTTCTATCCCAAGGGTGAACAGGACCAAACATGTTGTATTTAACGTCTGTATTGTAACCAAACTCATTCTTAAAGTAGTCGTTAATGGCCGGAGTGAATGAATGCAACCAAGAAGTGAGTTCTGAATTGAAGTCAGGTCTTGTGCCAGCATCCATTCTGTCAATGCCTTTATAACGAGAATCCAAACGGCCTACTGTGTGGCCTTCGTGGCGCAATAGATCTTTCCAGAAAAAGCTTTCAGGCACATCAAGGTTGTGCTGTCTGATTACTTCTTCATCCAACCCAGAGAAACGGGCAAAGTTCTTAATAGCATCGTTCTTTTCGCTGTCCGTAATCCATGCGCCTTTGGCAATGGCAGGGATCAAATGGTTTTGCGTATAAGCTTCAGATTCGGCCAATACCTCATCTAGGTCTTTGCTTTGTAAGTCAGCCGGCAGTTGTTTGTGATACCAAGCTGCTGCAGTAAAGTAAGGCAGTCGGTTGGCCAGTTCAATTGGTCCAGAGCGGTCAATACCAAGCTCTGTTGGCGATACTAGGATTACACCGTTTAGGTACATCCAATGGTTGTTTTGCAATTCGTAAGAAAGGCCAGAAACACGGGTAGTTCCATAGCTTTCACCAATTAAGAATTTAGGCGAATTCCAACGGTCATTTCTCGTTACAAAGGTGTTGATCCATTCGGCCAAGTAGCGAATGTCTTGGTTAACACCAAAAAACTGTCTTCTATCTGCTTCAGGATCAACAATGCGCGAGTAACCGGTGTTAACTGGGTTAACAAATACGATGTCTGCAACATCTAAAATTGAGTGTGGATTATCCTTGTAGCCATAAGGTTGAATTGGATAACCTTCATCGTCAATTTTTAGAATTTTAGGACCAGTATAAGCCAAGTGCATCCAAACAGAAGCAGAGCCTGGGCCACCATTAAATGATATTACCAGTGGTCTGCTGTCCATGTCTTTCGTATCGGTTCTTTGGTAGAAAGTATAAAAAAGCGATGCGACTGGTTTGCCTTCTTCGTTCCAAACGGGTTGTGTTCCGATAGTGGCTTTGTAAGGCACTCTTTTGCCTTTAATGGTCACTTCTTTTTCTATGGTTTTGGTAAACTCTACCTCCAACTTTCTTTCCTGAGCAATGGCAGTGCTCAGAAAGCAGCACATGAGTAGTGCCGCAAAAAATGATCTGTGGTTTTTCATAGTTCTCAATTATTCAATTGTGATTTTTTGGTCTTTTTTCAGCCCACGGTTTAAGCGTGGAATAGTGTTTTTAACTACTTGTTCGCGCTCCGCTGCCAATTTTGAAATCATGCTTGTGTAGTAGTTGAACTGCGCATGTTGATCGGTGGTCCATGGGCCAATGTAGCTACTCACTTCAAAATAGAGCGATCGGGTGCGGCTGAATAATTCATTATACTTTCTGTTAATCTCGTCTAATGGTGCAAGGGTTTTCTCATCTAGCGAAACACCTTCCTTTTTCAACTCATCTACTTTCCAGCCCGCCAATTGTGTCGCCTTCATCTCATCAATTACTTGCTCATAAAGGCTTGTAATTTCGAAAAGTGATTCATTCCATTCTCTACGTACATCAATGTCGATGTTGAGTCTTGGGTCGTCAGAAACCTTGAAAGACTGCTCGTATTGCTGACCATTTACAGTGAGTTTAGCAACGTAAACGCCAGGCATTACTACAGGCCCACCCATTTGATACCCCCTTCTTCGGCCATTGCTATTAGGTCTGCTGTTTGTAGCTTTCAGGCTTTCGTGCTGAAGGTTCCAGTGCACCCTGTGTAGGCCAGCCTTATTGGTTGGGTTTAGGGTTTGAACGAGCTTTCCACTCAAATCGAAAACTTCTAACGTTATGTTTTCTTTGCTAACCTCAGACTTTAAGTAATAGTCTATTTTGGCGCCATATCGAGGGTTTTCACCGCGATAGTACATGTCGCCAGTGTGCGCACCGTCATTGGTGTAGTTAATTTGCTCTGCTTCACCAATGCTGAATAAGGCTGCTTGCTGGCTTAGCACCTCTGGTGTCAACTCTTGCAGTGCACTGATCTCATCTAGGATCCAAACACCGCGGCCGTGTGTTCCAAGTACTAAGTCGTTGTCTCGTGGGTGAATCACTAAATCGTTGAATGGTAGGGTAGGCATGTTGCTTTTTAACTCCACCCAGTTTTTGCCTCCGTTGTTAGAAATAAACAGCCCCAATTCAGTTCCTAAATAAAGTAGGTTAGGGTTTTTAGGATCTTCTCTCAAAGTTCTCGCTACCCTGTCTGCTGGTAAGTCGCCTTCAATCGATGTCCATGTTTTTCCAAAGTCATTGGTTTTGTATACATAGTTGTTGAAGTCGTTGTTGCGGTAGTTGTTTATCGCAACATAGGCTGTTCCCGCAGTGTGGCTCGAGGTTTCAAAAGTGTTGATCCAAGTTCCTTTTGGTAGACCGTTTAGTTGGCCCGAAACATCATTCCATGTTTGACCATCATCCCAAGAAACTTGCAGAAGACCATCGTCAGTTCCAGCATACAGCATGCCTGGCTTGTGTTTGTCTTCCGCAATGGCAGTTAGAGTAGGGTAGTAAGGAATACCATCGTCCAATGAAGGCGTATGCTCATCAGCACGTCTGCCCATAATTTTCAACTCCCTACGGTTTACTTTAGTGGTTAGGTTACCAAGCGATTTCCAAGTAGCACCGTTGTCAGTACTCTTCCAAAGTTGGTCGGTACCCGCATAAATAGTATGTGGGTCGTGATAAGAAAGGAAGAACGGCCCATCCCAGTTGCCCGGAGCCATTGCGTTGCCTAATTCCGGTTCAGGAACTCCCGGCCCCCAGGCATCCCAGTTTCTTCTTGCTCCAATTTTACCCTGTGGGTCACCTGGGCGGATCGATTGGCGCTGGCCAGTATTCATATCTAACCTGGCTAAGCCTAGGTATTGAGATTCTGTATATACTACATCAGAGTTTGCGTGATGGGCTAGGTTAAGAAAACCATCGCCACCGCCAAGTCTTTTCCAGTCGGCATTAATAATACCGTCTCTTCTGTAAGTTTCACTTGGGCCAACCCAGCTACCATTGTCTTGCAGGCCACCGTATACATTGTAAGGCTTGGCCATGTCTACAGAAACACGGTAATATTGGCTTAATGGTAAGTTGCTTACATATAGCCACTTAATGCCTCTGTCGTAAGAGATACCAATACCTCCGTCATCACCTTTAATTACATGGCGAGAGTCGTTAGGGTTTACCCAAATAATTCTGTCGTCTCCGTGCAGTGATTGGCGTGGAGCTGTAAAAGTTCTACCGCTATCGCTAGAGTAGCTGTATTGGTTCATCATGTAAACGCGCGACTCATCGCTTGGATCAACTAGCGGTTGAGATGCGTACATAGGGCGTGGGTTCCAGTCGCTCATGTGCTCCCAGCTTTCGCCTTTGTCTTTAGAGCGGTAAAGTCCTGCTCTACGTTCATTATAAGCAGTTGATGCATTGTATTGAAAGCCTTGTTCTAGGGAAATGAATACTACATCAGGGTTCTTTCGGTAAATGGTAATGCCTATTCGGCCATATTCTCCTTCAGGTAATCCGTTGGTCAGTTCTTTCCAAGTTTTACCCCCATCGGTAGATTTGTGTAGGGCGCTGCCTGGTCCGCCACCATCAAAACCGTAAGGTCTTCTTCTGCGCTGGTAGGTGGCCGCATATAGAATATTCGAATCTTCTGGATCCATCGCAACATCTACCACACCAGTGTCTTCGTCTACATAAATCAGTCTATCCCAGGTGTTTCCACCATCGGTAGATTTGTACAGTCCGCGCTCTTCATTTGGCCCCCATAGGTGCCCCATAGCGGCTACATAAACTATGTTAGTGTCGGTTGGGTGGAGCACAATTCTGCCAATATGGTGAGAGTCTTTCAGCCCCATGTTGGTCCAGGTTTTTCCGCCATCATGCGATTTGTAAACACCATCGCCCCAAGAAGAGCTTTGACGGTTGGCACGCTCACCGGTACCTACCCAAACAATGTTGGGTTGCGCTTGGTGAACAGCAATGTCGCCAACAGAGTGGGTACCTTCTTTTTCAAATACAGGTTCGAAGGTGATGCCATTGTTGGTGGTTTTCCATACACCACCTGTAGATGTGGCAGCGTAAAAGGTGTAAAGGTCAGATTCTACCACGGCAAGGTCTACAATTCGGCCACTCATTGTGGCAGGGCCGATATTTCGAAGCTTTAGTCCGTTCAGCATCTCTGAGGTGAGTTGCTGTGCCTGCGTGGTTGTAATAGCCAATATGGCTAGCAATGCAGTTACTCTTAGTTTCATGTTAAGCATAATTCAGTATAGCCCTTAAGATAGCTATGAAGGCGCTGGTATGTGAGCAGTTTTTGAAGAGTGGTGGGGAAGGGGCTCAAATTTAGGAGCTAGGTTGATGTTATGAGAATGGTAAATCGTTAATAGATAGTTAGTTGTGAAAAGCTGTGTGGTCATGTTTTGCTGTTAGGTAGACCTACACGACAGTTTACGCACAAAACTGAACGGTTTGCGCACATATTTCTCATTGATGTTGAGGAGTTTATGAAATTCCTGTACAGTTAAACACAGTGTAATTATGAAAGAGAAAGGATTATTATTTAGATCTGAGGAAACATTGGAATCGGCCATAAAATGCCCGCGACCTATAAACCTTGATAAGCTTAAAGTAGCAGAGCAAATTTTTTCGGCAGTTTCTCCCCTTGCCGCTTTTGGCGTGAGCCTTCCTGTTACCGCAGCTTACTTTGCCACAAAGGGGATTTTTAAATGGGATATATCAGATGCATTCGACCCTGAGGCAAAACTCTTTGCAAATGAAATTGAATGGGATGAAGGTAAAATGGCTAGTATATCTTCCAATATTGTGGCCAATGCACTTCAAGGAGATATGGGGTTGGATTTAACCTTTACTTCAAAATGCTCATTTACACCACCGTTTGAAGATGAAGGAACGGATGGTTGGGATCCGAAACTTTCTAATTTTCAAGATCAGGTGACTTTTATGATAAAGCCATTTAATTATAATGGCGTGGATACACCAACATATTTTAGCGTAGACCAAAACGGTTGTGTACCAGAGACTAATAACAAGGCTGTAGATTACTCTTCTACTAAAACTTGGAAAGTGGATTCTGGCTTTAAAGCAGGGGCCTCTAAGAAAGGAGTGGAAGGGAGTTTGGACTTCAAAGTAGGTTATTCTTTTAGCGAATCAGCTAAGGTGAGGGTAAGCGATTTTGAAATTGTTAAAGCATCGGATTCAAAAGAAAATTCTGTTGCATGGTTGATGACGATGAAGAACATGTACGAAGACCTAAACCGTCCGGCTCCTTATCATATCAAAAACTTGAATTCGCTTGTGGTGAAAGGAGCGCTTACGAACTGGCTTCATATGGTTCCAGATTTGGCTACATACGATATGAATCCTGAAGTGATGGCTACTTTTCGTTGCTCTAATGAGAACTTGAAGAACATTAAAGGAAAGAAACTCTATTTTAAAGTTCTGATGACCCAGCAGCTAAAACATATAGAAATTGTGGGAAGATGGGGCTTGAGAGGTGGTAGAATGGGGGGATTGCCAATGACAGTTCCCGGGTCTACTGTTTTGGAAGCTGTTTTGGAGCTTGATGTTGAGAACAAGTCGACTAAGGTAATCAAACACGAGTCTAAATATTGGTCTATAAGGAATATTGCCAACAAGGATGTTAAACCATTGATTTAGAGTTGTTTATTGGGTGGGTGAAGTTCTTTGTGAATAATCGAATAAGTCCACTCAATTTTAATACGCTTTACGAATACGCTCTAAAATAAAGGCGAAGTTCTCTTTAATCTGATTGGTTGGCACGGTGTAATGATTGGCCATGAATGTGAAAATGAGCACTTTGCCACTATCGCACTTAATAAAGCCACTTAAGGTATGATTATTACTTAGTGTGCCTGTTTTTGCAAAAACATAAGGGCCATTTTCACCTTTGTACCAACTCTTAATTGTGCCAGAGACTCCACCTTGTGGCAAAAGCTCAAAAAGGCTTTCTCCATAGCCTTTGTAAAGCTCGATAAGTACGGTTACTATTTCATTCGGTTTGAACATGTTGTAGCGAGAAAGCCCGCTGCCATCGCGCCAAGTAAGTCCATTTGGGAAAATTGGTACGTTTGTAAAGGCTTGTGGCGTTTCTGCAAGGAAAATTCCTGCCTCAGTACTGAGTGTATCGGTTTGCGTTCCACTAATCATCATTAAAAGCTGCTCTGCATATAGGTTGTCACTTGGTTGCAACATCCATTTGTATAGTGTATCAGCTTGAACGCCTAGAACGGTTTCGAATCGCTCTGGTCGTGCAAAGTCCGTGATCTTAGTGATTTTCTTTCCGCTTGCTTTCGAGAGTAATTCTGTGAAAAGTATGTCGGAATAGCGAAAAGGTCGAATAAGCGTATCTATTACTTGTTCGGTGTTCGGGCCTATTTCCTTGAACTTAAGCTCGTACTCATTCCAAAACTCATCTCGGCTAATTCGTACACGCGTGTCGGTTGCATCGCTCACTTTCACCTTAAAGCCTGGGTGATTTGGAGTCATGCTGAAGCTGCGGTTCTGACTGTCGACTATAAATTGTATGCTGTTGCCGTAAATAGGGAAAGTAGCTTTTTCGGCACCATAGTAGCCATCGTAATCGTCCCATCCCCAGCCCGGACCAAAACGGCCATCTTCAGTAGGGCGAGGCCAATAGTAAAGTTGTTTGTTTGGTTCAACCTGACTCAAGAAATTGATCACCGAAGAATCCGGATGGTCTGGATGAAGGGTTAGCGGATATCCAGTACTCCAGAAGATGATGGAGTCGCCTCGCTGCACATATTCCATTGCCGGAAGCGTATCTGGCAACCATTTTTGACTTCCGTAAAAAGTGAAAAGCTTGGTGTTGGAGGCCGGTGTCATAAACTTCTCCGACAAGTTTTCAGCTATCACTTTGTCCTTTTGCGGATCGTAAAGTTTAAACCCGATGTAGGATTCACCAAAACCGGGTAATTCTTGTAGGTCTTTACGGATTTTTCTCTTTGGATAACGTTGTGCTTGCGCACTGAATCCAACAATTAGCAAAAGGACAATTAGGAGTCTACTCATAAAACACGGCTACTTCTTCAAGCGATTTTCTTCTATTGTTCGGAACATAAACTTCATCTGCCTCATAGCCAACAGGTAATAGTAGGAATGGTCTTTCATTCTCTGGCCGTTCCAAAATTTTATGCAGAAAACCCATTGGGCTAGGCGTATGGGTGAGTGTAACCAAACCAGCATCATGAATGGCCGAAATTAGAAAGCCGCAAGCTAGTCCAACAGACTCATTTACATAGTAATTTTGGTGTTTTGAGCCATCTTCATCAAATTCAAATGCTCTTTTGAAAACTATAATAAGATAGGGGGCTGTTTCCAAAAATGGCTTTTGATGGTTGGTAGCCATAGGCTTTAGATCGTCTAACCAAGTTTCGCTCATGCGCTTGGTGTAACTTTCATATTCTTCCTCTTCGGCTGCTTCGCGAATTTGCTTTTTTAGCTCGGCATTGCTAACCACGCAGAATGTCCAAGGTTGCTTATGCGCACCAGAAGGAGCGGTGGAGGCCGATTTTATGATGTTTTCAATAACCTCTTTAGGTACTGGTTTGTCAGAAAAGTCACGTACAGATCTGCGGGTTTCCATCCAGTCGTAATACTGCTGGCTACGCGAAACCATTTCTTCTGGCGGATAGTGTACGTGACTGTACTTAATGTGCTCAAATCCTTCAATTACCTTCATTTCTTTTTCCATGGTGAGTTTTAAAGCCATGAAGATATATAAAAGTTAATTGAGGTGCCTGTTGTTGACCTGACGTTTGGTCTAAAAAGTAACCTTAAGGCCTATACCATTACCTACCAGTCCAATGTTCAGTTGAACATCATTGTTCAAGGCTTTATAGTCGGCTTGGTTGTATAACTCAATGGCCAATTGGGTATTCTTTTTAAAGGCAGAATGAAAAGGAAGTGCCACTAGAATAACAGCGGCACCAGCGCCTGCCATTCCCCAGTTGGCATCTCCACCAGCAATTGATTGGCCCAATGGATAGCCAATTAAATAGCCACCAATAAAACCAAAAACACCAGCAAAAGTATTGTTTGTTCTCGCCTTTTTTAGGTATTCCAAAGATTCAGGGTAGTTCTGCATTAAGGCCATGGCCTCTTTCATTCTAAGGTTAACCCCTTCTTGCTCAATTCTTCCTCTTTCGAATGTGAGCTCGGGTTTAGTTTGCGCCATTGAGAGTTGAAATAACCCCAAAAGCAGCACAAGTGTGAATAGTGTTTTCATGCTTTAAAATTGCGGTCGAATTAATGTAAAAAGCATGAGATTTTTAACGCAGTCGACAAAAATATTTTGAGCAAATACTATTGCTTTTTGTCCGTGTTCCACCGCTCCTTTTGCCAAGCCTTTTTCTGTTCCGCATCTAAAAATGTCCATGCTAAAATGCGGCTCGACTTGTTGCCTTGGCTCATGGCTATGGTTCTTACTTCTGCGGCTTTATTGTAGTCCAAATTGTCTTGCAGGGCTTTTAGGTTAGAGGCTTTTGAAACTAGGGTGGTGTACCAAAAGCAGTTTTCAGCGAACTTCTTGCTCTCACGAATTAGGTCGCTAATGAACCTACGTTCACCACCTTCGCACCAGAGCTCGTCAGATTGTCCTCCGAAGTTAAGTACGGCTTCTTTTGTATGTTTTTGATTAAGGTTGGTTAGTTTTCGATTGGTGCCTTCCTGAGCGGCTTCTCGCGAAGCGTGAAATGGCGGGTTGCACATTACCGCGTCCAACTTGGTGTTATGGTCGATAATGCCATAGAGCAAATCTTTTGCGTTGGGTTGTACCTTTATTTCAACCTTACCCTCAAGTCTTGAGTTGCGCGCTACAATGGTTTTGGCAGATGCTGCGGCCTTGGGGTTTACCTCGCTACCAACAAAAGACCAATCATAGGTTTGAGTGCCGATAATGGGGTAAACACAGTTGGCGCCAACGCCAATATCGAGCACCTTGGCTTTTGGCGTATTGCCAAAGTTACTTCCGGCCAACAAGTCTGCCAGATAATGAATGTAATCGGCACGGCCAGGAATTGGCGGACATAGAAAGCCTTCTGGAATGTCCCAAAAATCAAGATTGTAATGGGTGAGTAAGAGTGCCTTATTTAGGAGTAAAACGGCTTGTGGCTCGGCAAATTTCACGGTTTGTTCACCTCGTACATTCGTGGTTAAGTAGTCACTCAGTTCCGGTACGGCCTTTACCAGTTCATCTAGGTCGTAAGGGCCATTATGTATGTTGCGTGGGTGTAGTTTGGTTTTGGCAGCCAGTTTTGGCTTTGTGCTTTTTTTCTGCTTGCTGTTGGCAAACTTCTGTTGCCACTCATTCACCTTAGCTTTCTTGTTTCTCATGATTACAGATTGAAAACTTTAAGGTAAAGCGCTTCTACTTTTGCTCTTGCCCACGGAGTTTTTCGTAAAAACTTAAGGCTGGAATTAATGGTGGGATTGCTCTTAAAGCAATTAATATTCACTTCAGCAGCCATTTGCTCCCAACCTATATCAGCCACCAGTTCATTTAAGATATCCGCCAGTTTTACGCCATGCAGCGGGTTGTTCGGTTGCTCCACAACCTTTTTTGTTTTTGTGTACTTTATGGGCATGGCACAAAGGTACAAGGAATGTGGGATGTTTTGACTTCCTTGGCTGTAAGGTTGTGTTATTGGCCATTCAACAGGGCTGACCCTTCGGCTACATTCAGGGTGAAAAGAGAGAGGGGAACTGCGGTCAGTTTCTGCTATGAGTTGACTACAAATGTCGTAAACAATGATCGTTAAGTTGGGCAGACCCTTCGGCTATGTTCAGGGTGAAAAAGGGGGATGCTTCGTCTACTTTTTTATCCCGACCGAAGCGGAGGGATCGACCAAGCATTTTACTATCTTAAAGTTCAACCGCACACATGAAAAAGACCTTCTACATTTATATCACAACCAATCCAAATCGCACCGTGCTTTACGTGGGTAGGACTGATAATTTAATTCAGCGAATTTCTGAGCATTATCTCAAAAGAGGAACCTCAGAGACGTTTGCTGGTAAATATTATTGCTATAATCTGCTTTACTATGAAGAGACTCCTTATGTGTTAAATGCTATTGAAAGAGAGGCACAGTTGAAGAAATGGACCAGAATTAAAAAAGTAAAACTCATCGAATCTATAAATCCAAATTGGCTATTTCTGAATGCTGAATTAATGGACTGGCCACCAAGGGGTGCTTTTCATAGAGAAGATTTTTATAAGGATTGAGGTGGGCTGACCCTTCGGCTACACTCAGGGTAAAAAGGGAGTGGAGATGCTTCGTCTACTTTCTTTATTCCGATCGTCCTTAGAACTCGGCTGTGCTCAGGGTGAAAAGGGGGGGCTACGTTTTCTTTTTTATCCCGACCGAAGCGGAGGGATCGGCCAAGCAAATTTTGTTGAAAGCTAAAAGTCAAGTGGGTCCAGAATACCTGATTTCCCAGAGCGGAGACAAAACAGAATCCGTTTTATAAGTGTGCTGCCATGAACAAACAGATTCATTCGGGCTCTCGATTTTATCGGGAGCCCTCAGGATAAGTGGGTTCGTTGGCAGTTGTAGTGCCTTACTTCTTCGGCTCTAAGACTACTTTTTCAGCCTTGTGTTCCTCAATTTTTGACTTGGAGTAATACACTGGGAAGTATTGGTCTTTTGCCCATGGCTCGAACAAATTGCTATAGAATGGGCTTTCCGGATTACCGCTTTGCCCAGGGCCATTTGTACCAATGGCAGCGTCCCAGTCTCCGGTGTTTATGATCATTCGGAATGAGGCTCCACTACTTTGATTTAGGTTGCCGCCAGTTGAGCCTGGTGTATAAGCATTGCCACCTCGGGGTAGTGGTCCAAGGTCGAGCATTTCACTTGTACTTACATCAACTGCACTGCTTAGAGCATGTTCCATATAAATGTGCTTGTAATTGGCTTGACCATACTGCCAGTTGTTCATGTCTTCACCCAACTTTTTTGTAAGGTTAGCCACGGCCGACTTAAAGGCTGATGCCATAATAGAGTTTCTATTAAGCATAGCGCTATTGCCAAATTCAATATTTGGGTTCAGTAGCCAATCTTCCACCTTCTTTAATTGTAAACTTGAGATATAAGGCTTGGCCTCCTTCGGGATTATTTGTTCACTTGCCAGCGAACGTAGCTCTTTTTCCCATTCATTATAAATGGCCGCTGCTTTTGAGTCTGGCGTTAGCTTAAAGTTCCAACCATCTAATAAGGCTAAGGCTTCTGCTGCCTTTCCTTCAAATGAAATTTTTTGAAGATGAGGAACCAAATTACGAGCAGGTATAGAGAGATAATCAACTTGTAAGGCCTTCATATCCTCCATAGTCATGCTGTTGCCTGTATCAAGAATTTCGTTTACACGGTCGCCACGGTAGGGGTCGGACCACGAAAAACCGATGGCATCCCATTTCGTGTATTCGGCAGGCGTTACGTTTTGATTGGCCGTACCAATAAAGCCTGAAGTTGGGTTCAAGTCGTTGGGTTTTTCTACAATTGGTAAGTAGCCGTCCCATTCGTAGCGACCATCACCCGGAACTGGGATCATACCGCTAAAGTTTCTTCGCAGCGGGGCAATGCCTACTGCCTGCCAGCCAATGTTTCCTTTTTTGTCTGCCCAAATCATATTCTCACCCGGAATATGGCTGTAGTTGCAGGCTTCTCTGAACTCTTCCCAAGTTTTGGCTTGGTCCATTCTTAAAGATGCCAAATAGGGTGATCCACCTGGCTCCAGCCATGCACAACGGACTGCGTAAGCCTTGTTTAAGGCCTCATCTATAAATGCCACAGGGCCGTGGTGCGTGTAGTGAAGTGTCACGGTTTGGGTTTCTTGGCCTTTTACAGGAATACTTTCTGTAATGGTTTCCATATCGTGCCATTCACCGTTATAACGGTATTGGTTCGGGTTTTCAGGGTTAATGTCGTATACATAAAGGTCTTCACCATCGGTGCGGAAAACCGTTAAGCCCCAAGCGCCATATCCGTTGTGCCCGATGGAAATACCCGGTATTTCTGGTTCGCCCCCGCCAATTACATTCCACCCAGGAGCCACCAAATGCGCCATGTACCGAAGCGAAGGAACTGCAATGGTACGGTGAGGGTCATTGGCCATGTAAGTGTTGCCATCAGCCATTTTTGCACCACTAACCACCCAGTTGTTACTGCCCAGGGCGAATGAGTCTTCTTTAACCTTTGGCTGCTTCAATAATTGCGCTAAACCCTCAGATTTTCTGTACTCCGGTATTACATCTTCGGGAAGAAAGCGGACAGACTTGCGGTAGGCATTGTATAGCTCCAAAATGTCTTTCGAGAGCATTTCAGCGGTTATGCTCTCGTCTAAATCCAGATTGGGTTGTTTAGGGTGAAACCATGAAAGTTCTTTTACCTTTTGTGCACCCACTACTGCAACTGCTCGGCCGGTGGTTAGTTCTTGCCCAATATTACCCAGTAAACCCTGATGGCGAGAAATCACTACTTCTGGTGTCCATTTTTGAGGCTTTATATTCAGCGCTTTGAATTCAATGGGTAACGACTCTGGGTTTTTCAATGCCTCTTCGATGTATGCATTCACGCCATTCGTGTAGGCGGTTATTATTTCCACACCATCATCATGATAGTGGTTCATTTCTTCTGTCATGTCGCCTCTAAACTTGAATAATCTGGTGCCTATGTCGCGTTTCAACTCTCTTTCTCCCAAGATTTCAGCTACAGTACCAGTAGCTTGTCTACGCCAAATTTCAAATTGAAAGAGCCGGTCTTTCGCTGCGGCATATCCTTGAGCAAAAAACAGATCGTGTTGGTTTTCGGCATAAATGTGGTTTAGCCCCCATTCATCGCGAATGATTTCTACGGGCTCTTTTAAGCCCTCTATTTTTAGTGAGTTGGGATTGTTCGGTTGGCACGCTACCAAAAGGAGCGCAAAAAGTAAAGTGAGTACGTTTCGCATAAGGTTGAATTTGCTAGAAGATAAAAAATGATTGTTTAGAAGTGAAGTTGCTTGGGATGAGTGGCTTAGCGCTGATCGGTTAAGTCTTAGTCAAGCACCTGTTTCAATACACGCTGGGCGTTGCCACCAAGTATTTTGTTTACTTCTGTTTTTGAAAGTCCTTTTGACTCAAGCAATTCTGCCCAGGTTTTTATTTCTGAGTAACTGGTAATCACCGGTTTAAAATTGGCGTCCATGTCAGTACCAAGCCCCACATGTTCAACACCAACTAAGTCAATCAGTCTCATCGTATTGTTGGCAAAGTCTTCTATGTTAAAAGAGAAGCCTGATGGCCATGCGCCAATGACACCTCCGGTCTGTGCTACTAGCTTTGCATGGTCAGGGGTAATGGCCCTAATCGCAATTGGTCGGTCTGCTTCAGCTTTTAAAATGCTATGCGAAAGTATGATAGGGGCTGTAGTAATTTCGGCAACATCGGCTACGGTTTTAAAGGAAGCATGAGCAACATCAATCACCATCCCTAATTCATTCATGCGTTTGGTTACGCTTTTTCCAAAATTGGAAAGCCCATTGTATACAGCTGGTTGGGTTTGAAGGTCGCCCAAATTGTTTTGTGCGTAATGCACGAGTTGAATAGAACGCAAACCTGAATTGTAAGCCTTTTCTATGTTGTTTACGTCTCCATCTAAAAAGTCACCACCCTCACATGTGAGCAAAATTTTTGTGGTGGTTGTATCAATGGCTCTATAGGAATTTATAACCGAAAAGCCCTGAGTTATAATTAAGTCGTTAAAGAATTTCAATTGCTTTTGGAATTCGGTCCAACCATCTCCTTTGGCAAAACTACCTTTGACTTCTATTCCAGTAGGTGTTCTTACCAATAAAGGCGAGTCGGCAACTAAACTCATAAATACCACCTTAACCCCAGTGTTTTTGATGTCTGCAAGGCGTTGGTTCAATGCCTGGTCTCCAGGGTACATGTCCATGTCTTTTCTGAAAAACAAACCAGGGTGAGCATGTAAATCAATTATAGTATTCGCAATTGACTGTTGTGTGAAAAATGGCCACAAAGGAGAAGTAATGACCGCTCCGCTAAGTAGGCCAGCACGTTTTAAAAAGTTTTTTCGGTTGAGCATGCAAGTGTTTTTTATTGAATATAAGAAAGTTATGGGTTTAATGAGTGAAGCTGAGGTACATAGCAAAACGGGTTGTGACATTTCATGACATCTCTTTACTGCCGTATGACAAATCGCCTTAACATAGCCCGTATGTTTGTAGCATAGGTTAACGGTTAAAAACTCATTATAAACTAAAACTACTAGGCCGGTTGTCTTTCTCAGCAGCCGGCCTAACTTTGAAAAGATGAAAAATCGCATAGCAATTTTATTCATATGTATGCTGGCCACTGCAATACAGGCGCAGGCGCAGGATTTCGATAGGTTATTCAACTTAAGGGGATATTGGAAATTCTCTATTGGTGACCGAAGCGAATGGGCAAGCACCAATTATGATGACTCTGAGTGGGAAGAAATCTACGTGCCTCGAAGATGGGAGCGCGAGGGCTTTCACGGGTATGACGGCTATGCTTGGTATAGAACAACTTTTAAGGGCAGCCAATTGGAAAAAGGTAAGGTGCACTACCTAAGCCTAGGCTATATTGACGATGTAGATGAAGTGTTCATCAATGGAACAAAAATAGGTTTTTCAGGTGGCTTTCCGCCCGATTATTATACTGCATGGAATGCCAAACGACTCTATAGAATTCCGAATGAATTGCTTGACTATGAGGGTGAAAACCTGATTGCAGTGCGCATTTTCGACCAAGGAGGAGAAGGCGGAATTTATAGTGGTGATGTTGGTATGCACGTGATTGATGAAGAACTGAAAGACGTAATCATGCTAGAGGGCATGTGGAAAATTAGAACTCGCGATAGGGAAGAATATGCCAAACCAGATTATGACGATGCGGACTGGGAATACATTATGGTTCCTTCTAATTGGAAGTCCATTGGTATAAACGATTTGAGAGATTTTGCTTGGTACAGAAGGACTTTTGAAGTACCAAGAGGTAACAAACTAACCGAAATGAGCATTATTGGCGGCTATATCGATGACTTTGATGAAATCTACATTAATGGAATAAAAGTGGGCGAAACCAATGACGGTAGAGACCTGGGTTGGTCGAAAAGTTATTCGAGGTTGCGGATTTACGAAATACCGGCCGGAGTATTAAAAGAAGGTAAAAACACCATTGCTGTAAGGGTAGAGGACTTAGGTGCCAACGGAGGTATTTACGAAGGCCCCGTGGTGATTGTGCCCGATAATAAAGTAACCCGATTTACACGTGGCGGCTATTTTTGGCGATAGGGCGTTTGGTCTATTTGGGTAAGCACCGCTTCATCCAACACATGCTCTCCTTCAAATGTAATTTCTTGCGGATGAATATTGATGGTGTCGGCAATAGCCCGCTGTTCAGCAATTCTTTCAGGGGTTAAAAACGGGTCTTGCATGCCACAAACCAAAAAGCAGGCTTTGTCATTTAACTTTCTATGGCTCTCTAATGGTGGTAAATCTGGTGGGAAAATACCCGCCCATAGCACAAGGCGATCAAAGGCCACATCGGTTTGTGTGGCAAAGCGAGAAATGGTGGCTGCACCCTGCGAAAAGCCAAGCAGCGTGGTTTTTACATCAGGGTTAAGCTTTTGCTTTACTGCGCCCATTACAGCCGAAAGGTAATTCAGGTAATTGTTTATGTCGCTTACGCGATCTTCTTTGGTCATCCATGTGGCGCCAACCCTGCCAGTAAAACCTTGTAGGTAATATCTAAACAGGCCTTCAGGTGCCACAATCAGGTGCTTACCGTCATCAAGGTGATTGAATTTTCGAATAAAGAATTTGGCCAATTGCCCATGCCCATGACAAACAAACCATAGGTGCTCAATTTTGTCAGAAGGTTCGCCTAACACTTCGTAGCGGGCATTAAATTCAAAGGAAATTCGGTGCTCCATTACTTCAAATACTCATCAGAGAACTTAAAAGGCAATAGGTTTTCAATACTGTCTGATTCGTATACTTTGCCCTTTCCGTCAGATATAAATAAAGTGATTTTGTTCTTTTGATGGTCTTCAAACTCGCTCATAACTTGTCGGCAACTGCCGCAAGGGGTAGCTAACTGGAATGATGCTGCAGTAGCCTTTTTAGCCGTTAGCGCTACTTTTAGAATTTTTGCTGTAGGGAATTGCGCGTGCGCAGCAAAAAACGCGACCCTTTCGGCACAAAGCCCTGATGGGTAAGCTGCATTTTCCTGGTTATGGCCTTTTACTATCTCACCATTGTCGAGCACTACTGCTGCACCAACAAGAAAGTTGGAGTAAGGAGCGTATGCTGTTTTTGCGGCCTCTTCGGCCATGCGTACCAATTGCTGTGTGTCTTTATCCAATGCATCGAAAGCATGCACTTTTATAACCGATTCGCTTCTGATCTCTTCGCTCATATAATTTCTATGGATTGGAAATTACGAATCTTTAGGAGAAAACTAAATCCAAATACTAATCAAATGAATCTGCATACTGGAGCTTCCATATGCCATTTTCTTTAATTAGTCCGCACCTCGTGCTGATTGTATATAATGCTTTGATTTCTTGGATGAAGCCTAATTCTCCAGAATTCAGGTCTATTGCATACCAGCCGTCTACTTTGTTTTCGGTGTGATTGACGGGTGCGGCTTCATAGTTAAAATGAGCTACAATTCTGGAATTATCATTAGGTTGTGCATAAATGGGTGTAGAATCAGACAAGCTAAGAACGTAACTTCCAACCTCACTAAATACTTGAGAGTTATAGATGTTTGCGGAAGTGTAAGGTAGAAAATATTCATTCTGATTTTTTGGATTAAATGCTCCGCCCCCAATGGTAAAAATGTACTCCAGATTTTCCCAAAACTTTGCTGCTCTATAACTGGTTTTAAAGTAGAATTTCATGAACTCTTCCTTGGTGGTTCTTTCTTGAGGAATGAAGCTTTCGGAAGCAACAATAGTTTCGATGTAATCTTTGTCTCTATTCTTTACAGCAGTTTTTAGTTTTTGTATAAACATAACTAATTCTGGATCCTGCGAGCTTTGATCTATCGGTGGGAATCTCTGAATTTGTGAGAAGACATTTGAGGTGATTGTTAGAAGGACAAGCAGTATTGTTATGCGTTTCATCTTGTAATTTATGTGAGCAAGAAAAGGTAACTATAAAAAGCTCTGGTAAGCAACCTAGATATTCAATTTCGGCAACATTTGATCAGGAAACTTGCGCTTGGGTGGCATTTTTGCCTAATTCGGTGCAAATAAATCTCACCTATGAATAGAATTCTTGTTTTAGGAGCCGGCCGTTCGGCTTCATCTTTAATTACTTATTTGTTGGACAATGCCGAGGAGCACGATTGGCACGTAACCGTGGCAGATTATGCACTTCAGTTGGCCGAGGAAAAGACCAAAGGGTCGGCACGGGCCGAAGCCAAAGCCTTCAATATAAACGAAGAAAGGGAGTGCGAGGCACTTGTGGCTGAAGCTGATGTGGTGCTTTCCATGTTGCCGGCTAGTTTTCACCCAAAGGTAGCTGAGGCTTGCTTGAAGCAAGAAAAGCACTTGATTACGGCATCTTACGTTTCGCCAGATATGCGCGCAATGGATGCTGCCGCCAAAGAAAAGGGACTCTTATTTTTAAATGAATGTGGTCTGGATCCGGGGATTGACCATATGTCTGCCATGAAGGTGATCGACTACATTAGAAAAGATAAGGGGCTCGAGTTGCGTGCTTTTGAATCGTTTACCGGAGGGCTGCTAGCTCCCGATCCGAAGGATGATAACCCATGGCAATATGGATTTACTTGGAACCCAAGGAATGTTGTTTTGGCCGGACAAGGCACGGTCAAATTCATTCAAGAGGGGCGTTACAAGTTCATTCCTTACCACAAGCTTTTTAAGCGAAAGGAGATGATTCACATTCCGGGCCACGGCTATTTTGAGGGGTATGCCAACCGCGATTCTCTACAATATTTGGATGTGTACGATCTGCATGGAATAAAGACGCTTTTCCGAGGTACGTTACGCAGAACAGGCTATTGCGATGCTTGGGATGTGTTTGTGCAGCTTGGCGCCACGGACGATTCGTACCAAATGGAAGGTGTAGAAGGAATGACTCACCGCCAGTTTATTAATTCTTTTTTGAGTTATAACCCGCAAGATTCGGTAGAGCTTAAGTTGGCGCACTACTTAGGCCTTGAATTGGATGGCCCGGTAATGCACAAGCTTAAGTGGCTAGATCTTTTTGAAGAAGTGGAGGTGGGCTTATTGAAAGGTACGCCAGCACAAATTCTAGAGCATATTCTAAAGAAAAAATGGACCATTCGCCCAGACCAGAAAGATCAAATTGTGATGTGGCATTTGTTCGATTATGTAGAGAATGGGCAGGTAAAGCGCATACGTTCGGCCATGGTTGCCGATGGCGAAAACTCGAAGGATACGGCCATGGCCAAAACAGTTGGCTATCCGTTGGGTATTGCTACCAAATTGCTGTTGACAGGAAAGCTTAGCGCTAGAGGCGTGCAGGTACCGATTATACCAGAATTGTATAACCCTATTTTAGATGAATTGGAAACACTAGGTTTCGATTTTATTGAAGAAGAGGTAGTACTAGAAGATTCCTAAGTTTTAGTTAATGATTTACGATGTGCAATTCTAGGGTTGCGCATCGTAAATCAAACTTTGTAGAAGCTATTCGTTGTTCTTTTTCTTTCGCTTAAAGATGTTGCCAATCTTTTTGAAAAGGCCTTCTTTCTTTTCTGGTTCTATCTTTTTTGAATCTGCAAGTATGGCTGAATCAAGTTTTAGCTTACTGATTTGGGGTTTGTCTTCATTAACAAAAATGCGTTGTAAAAATCCGGGCTGCTTTTCTTCATCACAATCCAGTCTGTTTTGTACACTCGTGCTGGCAGGAGGAAAGCGTGCAGCAGTATAGCGGTACAAGTCGGACTGTTGATTCATTTTTTGCTGGTAAATAGCGTACATCGGTAGTGCAGAGTTAGCACCTTGGCCCATTGCGGTGGTTCTAAAGCCTATTCTGTGGTCGTCCGAACCAACCCAAGACACGGTAACCAAACGTGGTGTTAAAGCCACAAACCAACCATCCTTGTTGTTTTGCGTGGTGCCTGTTTTTCCAGCAATATCATTCTTTAGGCCGTATTTCCATCTTAATCGAGTAGCTGTTCCATTCTCTACTACCTCTTTCATCATTTCTACCATTAGTTGGCGAGTGCTTTCAGAAAACACAGGTTCGGCTGCTTTTTCAGGTTCAAACTCAGCCAGTACTTTGCCGCTTTTATCAATTATACGCTTTATAAAATAAGGCTCACTAGGGCGACCATTGTTCAGAAAGGCAGTATACGCCTTCGATAGTTCTTCAACCGAAAGCTCAGCACTACCCAAAGCAATGGAGGGTACGGGTGGAATAACGGACTCAATACCCATACGGTGCGCCAAATCGATGATGTTTGGGATTTCGGCTTCTTCCAAAACCTTTACGGCTACTGTGTTAATCGAATTGGCCAAGGCAGCTTTTACAGCATAATCCTTTTCGCTATCAATATTGCCAGAGTTAGTCGGGGTCCAGTCGTCATAGTTGGCATAAGTTACCGGCCTAGCCGAAAAATAATCGCAAGGCCCAACGCCATTTTCCAAAGCGGCTGCATACACAATTGGCTTAAAGGTAGAGCCAACTTGGCGCTTGGCTTGCATTACATGGTCATACTGAAAGTGTTTGAAATTAATGCCGCCCACCCAAGCACGAATAGCCCCTGACCCGGGCTCAACTGAGAGCATACCTGCATTGAGAAATTTGAGATAATGCTGTACACTATCAACTGTACTGGCCTTTACAACTTTGGTGCCGTCCCAGTCCCATAGCTCCATTTGGCGCTTGGTATTCAGAGAGTCTTGAATCTGTGCGCTGGAAAGTCCCTTTTTCTGAAGCTTTTTATAATAAGGTGTTTTCTTTAGTGCGTCTTGTAGTATTTCATTGGAACGCAACCAAGGTGCTCTTGCACCATAGCTGGCCTCAAAGTCTTTTTGCAGGGCTTTCATGTGTGCGCCCATGGCTTCTTCAGCCATTTGCTGCATTTCTAAATTAATAGTGGTTTCAACTTTTAGTCCGCTAGTAAAAAGGTCTAGTTCTGTGTTGTTTTCCTGATTGTATTCTTCCAACCACTCTTCTAATTTTTGCTGTAACGATGACCTGAAGTAAGGTGCAATGCCAGTATCATGGTTGAAGGGCGTGTATGAAAGCTTTAGCGGCCGGCCCTGTGCAATGTCCGTTTCCTCATGCGATAAGTAACCGTACTTTTCCATTTGAGCCAAAACCACATTACGTCTAGTTTTGGACCTGTCGGGGTAAAGGCGTGGGTTGTAACTGTTAGATGCTTTGAGCATTCCTACAATTACAGCCGACTCCTCAAGGCTTAATTCATGGGCTTGTTTTGAAAAGAACTTTTCGGCAGCACTTTCGGCACCAAAAGTATTGTCACCAAACGGTACAGTGTTCAGGTATAGCGTAATGATTTCTTCTTTGGTATAAATATCCTCCATGCGCTTGGCCAAAATGGCCTCGCGTGTTTTGGCAACAGGCATAGAAAACACACCATGGTTTTTTCTAGGATAAAGGTTCTTAATTAGCTGCTGAGAGATGGTGCTACCACCACCGGCAGATTCATCGCCCATTAAGATCGACTTGAAAACTACACGCATTAAACTGCGGTTGTCAACTCCATTGTGCTCGTAAAATCGGGCGTCTTCAGTAGCAATTAGCGCATTAATAAGGTGCTGAGGCAGTTCTTCGTAAGCAACAGGCTGCCTATCGAAAATAAAGTACTTGCCCATCAGTTCGCCACCATCGGCATAAATTTCGGTGGCTTCACTTTGGCGAATATCGGCTAATTGTTGAGGTGAGGGCAGGGGCTCCCAAAATCCCCACTGAACGGAAAGAATAAAACTGATGATTCCTAAAACACCGGCAAGGCACAGGCCTACTAACCACTTAAGAATGAGTTTTTTTCTGGATTTCTTTTGAGGCATACTTCTTTGTGAAACGTTTAGCAAAAGTACTTCTTGTTTTGTGGTAAGAAAATTTTCTATCCACCTAAACTTCTATCAAGCCTTGTTATTTTCGTGCAATGGACAAGGAGCAAAGCCAAACAGTTATTAAATCTAAAAATGAAATTATTGAGGTAACTCACGAGTTGACCGAAAAGTTTGGGCAACCCGGCTATGATTTTGCAAAGCATGAACTGCTATGGGAGGGTGAGGAGGGAGAGGCCAAGTTGCGACTCCCTGTTTCAGTAACTGTATCAGAAAGTGCGGAAATTAATTGGGATGCTGAGGTGACTTACCTGATGCTTATTGTTCAAACGGGCATGGCTACTTTAGGAGTTTTTCAGAATGAAAAATGCCTTTCGCACAAAGTGTTTTCTGCCTATATGGTTCGAAAAAAGCAGGGAAAGAGCCAAATCAAGTATTTAAAAACTAAAGGAAAGTCTCGCGCTGGGTCTCGGGTAAGGTTGGCGAGTGGGCAAGAGTTTTTTGGTGATGTGAACGAAAGGCTGCAGACTTATTTCAATGAATATGAATTTGACAGGATTCTTTACAGTATCTCAAAGATTTTGGTTCCGCATGTGTTTGATGCCAAATACAACACGCCTTTTGGTAAGCAAGACACGCGATTATTGAAGATTTCACGACATGTAGAGAAGCCCACTCATGAAGAAATGATTCGAAGTCAACGGTTTATGAATATGGCCGAATTGAAGCAAAGTCGATCGGAAAGCCAAGGTGACGAAATTGCTTGGTGACGCCTACAAGGCCGCTTATCATTCAGTTTGAAATGTTTGGTTAGAAAAGTCCTTTTTTTTACTAAAAAATTCTATTTTAGTGTTGAACCAAGCATTAAAACGTGTCCACCAACGACCTGTCATCTACACTATGGTGCGCAAGCATTGGCAATACTGTACGCGCTGTATTTATTGCCATTTTTTTGCTAGCCCCCTTTCTAACTAACGCTCAAAACTGCTCAGTAAATGCCGGTATTGATGCAAGCTTTTGTATCAATGAAGATGTGACCCTTAGTGGGGGGGCTTCGGGTAAGATAACCGGTGCTACTACTTGGGCGCTCGAATCAGGCCCATCCGTAGTTATTGAAAACCCTAACGATTTAAATACACGTGTTTTAGGTGTTCAGGCTGGTCAAACCTACGTTTTTAAACTTTCTGCTACTTGCGAAGATGGTTCTACGGTTTCGCAAACGGTAAATGTGGAAGTGCTGCCAATCACTGAGTCACAGGTTCAGCCATTTAACGATAGCTGCCCTGGTACTTACTCAATTCAAGCCAATAGCCCGGGGGCTAACGAAACTGGCGAGTGGGTCTTTCAAAATGGTGCCAACGATGCCCAGCTAACGGTTTTGGATGTAAGCAATCCTTCTACTAATGTGATTTTACCTGAAGGTAGTTTTGGAACAACTAATTTGGTTTGGAGAATAACCAATGCAAATGGCTGTGTAAGCGAAGATGTTATTTCTATTACTAATTACGGTACAGAGGACCCTGTTTCTGCCGGAAGCGACCAGATTTTGAGTAACTGTTTTACCGTAACCACCGCCACAAACTTAAACGGTTCTTTTGCTGGAGATGGACAAGGTGAATGGAGTTTTGTTTCGGGCCCCGCATACCCAACATTCGATAATATTAATGATCCAGGCGCTCGTGTTTCTGGTTTGGTGGAAGGTACTTACACTTTTAGGTGGACAGTAAGTGGCCCATGTGTTACTGGTTCTGATGAAGTTACGGTAACCGTTCCGGCTGGTACTCAAAATGTAACCAATGCCGAGGTAGCAGTAGCCAATCATTTCTTCTGCTCGCCTGTTAGTCAGGTTACGCTGGAAGGAAATGCGCCTGTTTATGCAGGTGAGCGAGTGTTGTGGGAACAAGTTAGTGGCCCAGCAGGCGTTGTTTTTAACCCAAATAATCAGCCTACAACTTTGGTTACGGGCTTGGATGGTTCATCTACTTACAAGTTCAGGTATAGTATAATTAACGATAATACTGGCTGTAATACCATCTCGGGTGATGTTACTGTTCAATATTTTCTTCAAGCACCCTCTATCACGGTAAACAGCGGTAATGCACTGGAAGGAACCTGCAACGATTTAGAAGTTGAAGTTCCTTTCACTTTTACAGGAGGTAATAAAACCGAGTGGCGAATTATTTCAGGGCCTTACACTACCAACTTTAAGTCTGTTGGTGGAAATACCTTGACATATGAGTTTGAAGAGTCGGGTGTGTATGAATTGATGTTTAAGCGATTTACCACAACCAATGGCGAAGTTGTGGAGTGTGGAGTTGCTTTTGATGTGGCTACAGTGGTTGTTGCCAATCAACCTACACCTTCAAACCCGGGGACAAACCAAACCCTGGACTGTAGTGTAACCAGTACTGAATTGGTTGCTAATGCAGCCGAAGAAGGTGACGGGCAATGGTCGCAAGTGGAGGGGCCAAGTACGGCAACTATTACTTCTCCAACGAGTCAAAAAACCACAGTTTCTAACTTAGTGCCAGGGGTGTATAAGTTCCGTTGGCTTATTTCTACAGAACTTATTTGCGGAGATGAACAGAACGATATTACCGTGACTGTTTCTGGAGCCAACCCGACTACACCCAATGCCGGTAGCGATAAGTTAATTTGCTACAGCACAGATTTTCAGTTGAACGGAAACACTCCCGGTGATGGTGAAACGGGACTTTGGACTGTCAGCCCATCTACGGGTGTTACTATTTCTAATACAGCCATCGCCAACCCAACAGTTAGCGGACTGCAGCCATCTACTAACTATACATTTACATGGACAATCTCCAATGCTTGTGGAGAAAGCTCAGATGCCGTTTTAGTAAGAACCAATAGTACTGAAGGGCCAACTACACCAGATGCCGGTGAGGATCAATGTCTTATTCAAGGCGGTTCTGCAATTACATCTTTCACCATGGATGCCAACGAAATTACAAAGGGTATTGGCCGTTGGGAGCAGGTTTCTGGGCCGAATACTTTGACCATTACAGATGTAAATGACCCGAAAACAACGATGACGGGAGCTACGCTGGGTGTTTATGAGTTGGCTTGGATTGCTAGGGAGGTGTTGTTTCCGTCTTGCGGTGAGGCTACTGATACTGTTGAAGTCACCATTTCAGAACAATTGGTTTCTGATGCGGGGCCTGATCAATCGGTGTGTGCAGATAACTTTACCATGGCGGCCGTACTTCCGGCAGGTAGTAGTGGGCAGTGGGTTCAAATAGTAGGAAATGCAGGTTGGACCGTTGATGATATTACCAGCCCTACCGCAACATTCAGCAATGTTTTACCAGGAAATTATGTATTTGACTGGGTGGTGTCCAATGGCAGTTGTACCCAAGCAGTGGATGAGGTGAACATTGTACTTTATGAGTCGCCAGCCGTTGCCGATGCCGGTGCCAACAGAATTGATGGAGATGGTGGAGCGCTTTGCCAACAATCAGCTTACACAATGCAGGCAACAAGCCCTGCTGTTGGTTCTGGTACTTGGTCTGTTGTGAGCGGTCCGAATTCACCTAACTTCTCAAGTTATTCAGATCCAAATGCAAATGTCTCTAACCTTATTTCGGGTGAATATGTATTTAGGTGGACGGTTTCTACAGGAGTAGGGGAATGCCCGCCAGATACTGATGATGTAACCATTCAAGTGGTGGCGCCTATGAGTGCTGGCAACGACCAAAACCTTTGTGATGTAACCAATTACACCTTAAAGGCAAACGAAGGTGCGGTGGGTACTTGGACCCAAGTAGGAGGGCCAGCGGTAGCTAGTTTAGTAACCACAAGTGATAATACAGCCACGGTTGTTATGACGCCAGGCAACAGTTATCAATTTCAGTTTTCTACCAGTGCGCGGTTTGGTTGCGTGGGGCAGTTCGATGTAGTAACCATTAATAATGGGGCGAGTATTGCCGAAACACCCGATGCAGGCCCTGACCAATCTGTTTGTACAGATAACCCAGCTTTAACCATTAACATGGCGGGTGTAGCACCTATACAACCCGGGGTAGAAGGTACATGGACAATTGTTGAGCAGCCAGAAGGCAGTACAGCATCATTTGACAACGAGAATGATCCGAATGCAGAGCTACTTAACTTTCAAGCCGGAACATATGTAATAGAGTGGACATTTGATTTCACTATACCCGGTGCTTTGGACTGTTCGCAACCAAAAACCGATGTAATGAAGGTTTTTGTTTACGATCCGGGGCAGGCACAAGTGGGACCTGATAAGGCTACCTGTATAGGCGAAGAGGTTCAACTAGATGCATTGCCACCTGCTGCGGGAATCGGTACCTGGACTTTAGAAGCTTTTGATGGAGGAGCTATTCCGGCAGGAGTGGTTATTAGCAGCCCTAACCTGTACAATACAACGGTTACTGGCCTTTCACAAACAGGTACTTATACCTTCCGATGGACAGTAACTAGCGGTAATGATGTTTGCCCACCTTCTATTGCAGACCAAGAAGTATTCATTGCTCCGGCTCCTGATACGCCAGACGCTGGACCAGATCAAGAAATTTGCCCTACGGTATCTACAGGCATAACCACGACCATGGCGGCTAATGCTGTGGTTAATGGCCAATGGCAATTTGTATCGGGGCCAACTACTGCCAACTTTACCGATGCTACCAACCCAACTACGGAGGTAACGAACTTGACAGCCGGTACCTATCAGTTTAACTGGGTAAGTAATTCGGCAGTGGCAGGTTGTTCCTTAAGCGATGCGGTAATTGTTAAAGTAAATCCGGTGATCAGTCAGGCTGAAGCTGGACCAGATATTACTACACAAACCAATGCAACCATAAACTTAGAAGCTACTGAGCCAGTTTCGGGTACCGGAACATGGTCTGTTGTTTCTGGTGATCCAGGTTTAAGCTTTGTGGATGCTAATGATCCTAAAACAGCCGTAACGGGAGCTGTAATTGGTACTTATGAATTGCGCTGGACGGTATCGGGAGGAGGAGCCTGTGCAAACAGTACCGATGATATGATACTTACGGTTATTGGAGTGGCCGACCTTTCATTAGAGAAAACGGTTTCGAACTCTTCTCCTAACCTAGATGAAGTGGTTACATTCAGCATAACCGTTAGCAACGATGGGCCAAACGATGCAACAGGTGTGGCTATTCGAGATGTATTACCATTGGGCTATGCACTCGAAACCATCCAGAATGGTGGTTCCTCAAATGGTAGCACCATACTTTGGAACAATTTAACCGTGCCGAATGGTAGCAGCACTACCGTTACATTTACAGCATCAGTGCGTTCGGTACGCATTAGAGAGGACGCCACACAATTGGTGTACTACAATATAGCAGAGGTAATTGCGAGCGATCAATTCGACCCTGATTCTTCACCAAATAATGACGATGGAGATCAGAGTGAGGACGATGAAGACTTTGAGCAGGTCGATACACAAAGCGCCAATCTTTCGCTGGAAAAAACAGTGAGCAATGCCACTCCAAATGTAAATGAAGCGGTAACCTTTACCATTAAGGTGAAGAATGATGGGCCAAACGAGGCCACTCACGTGGTTATTCAGGACTTACTTCCACTGGGGTATGAAGTGGTGACTATTAATGATGGTGGCGTGCAAGTGGGCAGGCGAATTAATTGGCCATTTAGAGACATTGCTGATGGAGCAACGGCTTCAGTTTCTTTTGTAGCAAAGGTTTTGGCACCAACTGATGATGGTATTCTCTTTTACAAGAACATTGCTCAAGTGGCTGCTGCAGATCAGGCTGATCTGAATTCAACCCCAAATAACTTTGACGATCTCCAATTGGAGGATGATGAGGATACGATCTCTGTAGTTCCTCTAAAAGCAGACCTAAGCTTAGTAAAGAGTGTCGCGCAATCTGGCCCATACAATATTGGTGATGTACTGGACTTTAAACTCACTTTATCCAATGCTGGGCCAAACGATGCAAGTGGTGTTGCCATTCAAGATGTTTTGCCAAACGGCTATGAATATCAGGCAAATTCGGCCTCAAATGGAGGGTTTACTAGTGGAGACACTTTAGCATGGAGTGGGCTGGCCATTGCAAATGGTGCTACGGTTGAGCTTACTTACAAGGCGAAAGTAGTTGCACCACAAGGGCAGGCTACGAGTTACAAAAATGTAGCCCAGGTTACGGCTAGCGACCAGTACGATCCTGATTCAGAACCAAATAACGATTCTGGTTTGCAGTTGGAAGACGATGAAAGTGCATTGATTCTAACGCCACAGTTTATTGACCTTTCGCTTAGCAAAGAAGTAGATCAGCTAACCCCGCTGTTAGAATCGAATATCGTCTTTACGATTACGGTGAGCAATGATGGTCCGTCTAATGCCACGGGTGTGGTAGTAAAAGATCTTTTGCCAACGGGCTATCAGTATTTGGCAGACAATGGAGAGGGTGCTTATAACCCAAGCACGGGTCTATGGCAAATTGGCGCTCTGGACCATGGTGAAACCCGAGTATTAAATATTCAGGCAAAAGTAACGCAAGAAGGTACGTTGAGCAACGGAGCTGAAGTAATTGAGGCTGATCAATTTGACATTGATTCCACACCAAATAACAATAAGCTGGAAGAAGATGACCAAGATGTAGTGCGTACTACGCAAGACGGTTTAATTGATGTAAGCCTGACTAAAACCGTGGATAACAGTAGCCCACTTATTGGGCAAAACGTGGTGTTTACATTGGTGCTCGCAAACGATGGTCCAAGCGAAGCCTCCGGCTTAATTGTGAGGGATGTATTGTTATCGGGCTTTTCTTATGTGTCTCATACTGGTGGAATTTATAACCCTACTACTGGTAGCTGGCAAGCAGGTACTTTAGGTGCAGGAGAAAGTAAAACACTAGAGATTACGGCCTCGATAAACGCTACTGGCGAATACACCAATTTGGCGCAGGTAATGTTCCATAATGAGGTAGATAGAGACTCTTCACCAGCAAACGGTGTGATTGATGAAGATGACCAAGATGGTGTAGTACTTACACCGCAAGCCTTGATAGATTTAAGCGTTGAAAAAACGGTAGACAACCCTACACCAGATGTAGGAACCATAGTCACTTTTACGGTGGAGGTTAATAATCTCGGTCCGAGTGAAGCTTCTGGTATTGAAGTGACTGACTTACTTCCTAGTGGTTACACCTATCTTTCATATTCTTCTAGCACAGGTACTTATAATCAGTTTACTGGGTTATGGGAACTGGATAACGCCATTGCAGCAGATGAGCAGGAGTTTCTGTTGATTAAAGCAAGGGTGTTGCCAACCGGAGATCGAGAGAATACTGCAGAGGTAACAGCCATAAACGAAACAGATGCTGATCTTTCAAATAATATTTCCAGCGTAACTACTGTACCAGTTGATGTTGTGGATATTGAAGTAGTAAAACACGTTACATCAACACAGCCTTTTGTTGGTAGCAATGTTACATTCAGCGTTACTGTGGTGAATAATGGGCCAAGTGATGCTACTAACGTAACGGTTGAAGATCTACTAGCCAGTGGCTTTACTTATGTGTCTGATGTACCGGGCAAAGGGACTTATGACGTGCTTTCAGGGCATTGGGCAATTGGTGATCTTGCTGCGGAAGAAGAGCAGGTATTACTGATTACAGCTTTAGTTAATCCAACGGGTATTTATGTCAACACCGCTGAGCTGATCAACTTGGATCAGAAAGATATTGATTCGAGTCCGAATAATGGTGTATTGAGTGAAGATGATATGGACGCTAAAACGGTCACTCCTCAAGACTTGGTTGATGTAAGCATAACCAAAACAGTTTCGAATGCAACACCAAGGGTTGGGTCGCTCATAAGTTTTGAGGTGAAGGTTGAAAACAGTGGGACAAACCTAACAACCGCTACTAATTTGGTAGTAACCGATCTGTTGCCAACTGGCTATACTTTGGTTACTTCATTGGCTTCGGGAGGTTCTTACAATGCCCTTACTGGCGATTGGTTTATAGGTGCACTCAACAACGGAGACAGTGAAACGCTTTCGCTTTACGCTAGGGTATTGCCAACTGGTGAATATGATAACACGGCAGAACTTACTGGTTTAACCCAGCCTGATATAGATTCTGAGGTCGACAATAATGATAGTAATGAAGATGACCAGGCAACAGTGGTGGTAACGCCTACGCCTGTATCCGACCTGTCGGTTGATGTTGCATACGCCAAACAAGATCCTTTTATAGGTGAGTTGATTAACCTGAACATTGAGGTGACAAATAATGGCCCGAGTGATGCAACAAATGTATTGATTGAAGCACAATTGCCATCGGGTTTAGAGTTTGACGGTTACACCGCAACAAGCGGGTTGGTTGATGGTGCAAATGGCCTTTGGAGTTTGAATAATTTACCTGCGGGTACATCAGAAAATGTAACCATACTGGCCAAAGTAAAGACCGATGCAAGTACCGACCCCTATAAAATCATAGCACAAGTTATTGCTTCGGATAATGAGGATCCTGATTCTTTACCTGATAATGATGAACCTACGGAAGACGATTATGATGAGGATAATCTTACTCCGGTAGATGTAGCAGATTTATCGCTCACCAAAACAGTAGACAATGCAACACATGTTGTTGGCGATCCGGTAACATTTACCCTTACACTAACCAATGATGGTCCAAGCGATGCAAATAATATTCTGGTAGAAGATTTACTGCCTAATGGCTACACATTTGTGTCTTCGACTGGAGATGGAACCTATGATGAACAGTATTGGTCGGTGCCAAGTTTGGCGAATGGAGCAACGGCAACACTTTCAATTTCTGCTAGGGTTAATCCTTCCGGAAATTACCAAAACGTAGCTGAAGTAATAGCGGTTGATGAACTCGATCCGGATTCTTCGCCAAATAACGGTTTGGCTACAGAAGATGATCAAGATTTGGTAGAAACTTCGGTAAATGCCAAGATTGATGTGAGTTTAACCAAGTCGGTTGATAATGTAAACCCTCATATTGGCGATGCAGTAACCTTTACTTTGGAAGTAACCAATGCAGGGCCAAATGTAGCCTCTAATGTGAGTGTGCGCGATGAACTAGCGTCTGGATTTATCTACGAATCGCATACTGGCGATGGCACTTACAGCCCACTTACCAGTGAATGGATTGTGGGTGGATTAACGGTAGGAGACGTTAAAACTTTGACCATCACCGCCACGGTAAATTCAACGGGATCTTACGTGAATATTGCAGAGGTTACCGGGCATACCGAGTTGGATAGCGACTCTTCTCCAGGTAATAATAAATTGAGTGAAGATGATCAGGATGCGGTAACTGTCGTGCCTGTTGAAGCACTGGATATCAGGGTACAGAAAATGGTGGATAACGCTACACCAAACGTAGGGGATCAACTGACTTTCACGGTGGGTGTATCCAATATCGGAGCGACCGCAGCTTCTGGTATTAAAATTTCAGATGTTTTACCAGACGGTCTTCAATATGTGTCCAATTCCACCACAAATGGAATTTACAATTATGAATTAGGGCTTTGGACACTAACCGAGGCTTTAACTTCTCAAGAGTCTACTGCGCTGCAAATTACGGCCAAAGTACTGGAAACCTTTACTGCCGATGGGTATCGAAACATTGCCAAACTACAGACGGTTTCCGGGCTAGATACTGATGCTAGTAACAATGCCGATACGGTTACAATTACTCCTGTATCCATTGCGGACCTGTCGGTTGAGGTTACTTCAAATGTAATCAGGCCATCAATTGGTAGTAACGCCACATTTACCGTTAAGCTTACCAATTCAGGGCCAAGCACAGCCAATAATATTCAGGTTGAAAATGTGTTGGGAGACGGCCTCAGCTTAGTTTCTACAACACCAGCCGCAGGAGTCGATTTAGTGACGGGCATTTGGAGCATTGCGACTTTGGGGCCTAATCAATCGGTGACGCTCCAAGGAGAAGCAACAGTTTTGCCTACCGGTGATTATGGGCTAATTGCTGAAGTGATTGCTGTAGACGAACAGGACTTAGATTCTACCCCAGGCAACGGTATTGATACTGAAGATGACCAGGATACGATTACCCTAGTGCCTGTTAGTCTAGTAGATGTGAGCTTAAGCGCAGCTTTTAGTGCGGCCAATCCGCTGGTTGGCGATCAAGAAGAATTTGTGATTACCGTGGTGAACGATGGGCCGAGTGTGGCTACCGGAGTAAATGTGTCGGCCGAACTAGGAACAGGCTTCCAATTGGTTGCATCAACTGCGCAAAACGGTACTTACACGGCTTCTTCCAAAATTTGGCAAATAGGAACTCTGAACGCAGGTGAACAAACTACACTTACGCTCACAGTGCTAATTCGCGATGCCGGTAAATACACTTTGGTAGCCGATGTAAGCTCGCTCAATGAAAATGATGTGGACAGCGAACCGGGTAACTTCAACTTTGCTGAAGATGATGGTACCCAAGAGGTAATTGTACCAACAAAAACACTCGATCTGGTTGTTACCAATGCGGTTTCTAACCAAACGCCATTAGCGGGAGCTTTGGTTGAGTTTACCATTGGTTTGGAGAATGAAGGGCCAAGCATTGCCCAAAATGTTGTGGTTTCAGCTCCGCTTCCGGCTGGTTATAATTTGATAAGGACTGTTCCATCCGTAGGAACTTATAATGCTACAACAGGAGAGTGGACGCTTTCAAGCACCTTAATTTCCGGAGCGAAAGCTACACTTTTGGTGCAAGCAAGTGTACTGCCAAGTGCTGCCCCAGCAGATTATAGCTACACAGCTTCCTTACAGAATTATACACCAACTGGACTTGATAATGATGCAACTAACAATACAGCTACTGTAAGCCCAACACCTCAGCAAACCATCGACTTGGAGCTTTCTGCAACAGCCGATAATCTTTATCCGAAAGTGGGCGAGCAGATTGTAGTTACATGGGTGTTGGAAAATAAAGGCCCTTCCGATGCTAGTAATGTTTCGGTAGAAACGGGTACTGGTAACGGTTTGAGCTATGTTTCGAGCAATGGAGATGGTACAGTAGACGTGCCAAACAAACTTTGGAATATTGGTGCTTTGGCATCGGGCACATCGGTAAGTATAGACGTGACTTACGAAGTGCTTAAAACGGGGCTTTACGGAGTCGGTTCAGAGGTGAAAACGGCTTCTCCAGATGATATTGATTCTACACCGGGTAATAAAAGTGGAGGAGAAGATGATCAGGCGGTATTGTATGTATTCCCGACAGAGCTAGTTGATGTTAGCCTAAGTGCGAGCGTGAATAATAGTACACCAAATGTTGGCGATGAGGTAACCTTCACCATTACCGTTGATAATGCTGGCCCGAGCGATGCTACCGGATTGGTAATAAGTGGCATACTGGCCGATGGCTTGGCTTATGTAAGTAATACGGTTTCTAACGGAAGCTTTGTTCCAGCAAGTAGTGCTTGGTCTCTATCTGGCTTGGCAGAAGGAGCTACAGAAACGCTAACCATAACAGCCACCGTATTAGATGCGGGAGCATATCGACTTAATACGCAGCTAACCAAGCTCAATCAAAATGATGTGGATTCTAGTCCTGGTAATAACGACCCGACAGAAGATGATCAGGCGGTGGTAACGATTACACCACAGAGTGTTTTAGATTTAGTTGTTACCAAAACTGCTACTAACAGTTCTCCAAAAGTAGGTGGTTTGGCCGAGTTTAACGTGAGTGTTGCCAATCAGGGTGTAAGCACTGCTTCAGCTGTTCAGGTAGAAGACGTTTTACCGGCAGGCTTTAGCTTTGTGAGCTTTACCTCAACTTCTGGTCAGTACAACGCGGCCAATGGTATCTGGACAATCAATACGGATATTTTATCGGGTGAAACAGAAAGCCTGAAGTTAGTGGCTAAAGTAGTAGAGGCTGCGGCAGCACAGTACGAAAATACTGCTGAGATCACCAGCTATCAGCCTGCCAACACTGACGTGGACCTTACGAATAATAGCGCAAGTATTACGCTCACACCTATTCCACAAATTGATTTAGAGTTACGAAAGAGAGCTTCCAAGTATTTGCCAAATGCGGGTGAAGAAATTGATTTCACTATCACAGTTGTAAATAAAGGGCCAAGTACAGCAACAGGTGTTGTGGTAACTAGCCCGATTGCCACAGGGTATTCTTTCGTTTCTGCTGATCAACCAGGTAATTATGATCGTGCTTCGGGTGAATGGAATGTAGGAACTCTCGCGCCTGGTCAATCTGCGCAATTGATTATAAAGGTTAATGTTCTGTCAAACGGGGACTATACTTCGTTTGCAGAGGTAATAGCTGCTGATCAAGAAGATGAAGATTCAACTCCGAATAATGGGGATAGGACGGAAGATGATATTGCTTTGGTACCGGTGATGGAGCAGGATTTAGTTGATGTAAGCCTCACAAAAACAGTTGATAATGCTGCACCTAATGTGGGCACCAATGTGAACTTTACCGTTACAGTGACTAACGATGGTCCAAGCACCGCTACAGGTGTAGCTATAACAGATAGACTTGGCGATGGTTTGCAGTTTGTTTCTTCTACAGCTTCGCAAGGAACTTATAACGAAACAGGTGCGGTATGGACGGTAGGAACATTAGCATCGGGTGCGTCTGCTACCTTGATGATGACCGCCTTGGTACAAGAAAGCGGGGACTATGTGA
Organism: Roseivirga pacifica; assembly: GCF_900111145.1. GTDB lineage: Bacteria > Bacteroidota > Bacteroidia > Cytophagales > Cyclobacteriaceae > Roseivirga > Roseivirga pacifica. The sequence goes on along the minus strand of NZ_FOIR01000003.1, from coordinate 284,648 downwards.
ACGTAGCGGAGGTAACAAGCTCCCAGAAAAATGACCTGGATTCTTCGCCAAACAATAACAATAGCAGTGAAGACGACCAAGCCGAGGTAACAATTGCCCCAGTTGAAGTACTGGATTTGCAAGTGGTAAAAACTACATCGAACGCTAGTCCACTAATTGGCCAACCTGTTGGGTTTAGCATAACGGTGACCAATAACGGCCCAAGTACAGCCCAGTATATTGAAGTAACTGATCTGCTCAATCCGGGCTTTCAGTTTGTAACAGCCACTGCTACCAATGGAAAGTATAATAAGACTACGGGTGTTTGGGCTTTGAGCGAGCCGCTGGGTGTAGGTGAAAGTGAAGTGCTGCAGTTAGCAGCCACGGTGCTTGAAAACCCTGACCCGAATAGCTACATCAATACGGCCGAAATTACGGACTATTTACCAGCGGGGGCAGATACTGATGCTACGAACAATACCTCTTCAATAACCCTTACGCCAAAGTCAGCAATCGACCTTTCGTTAACTAAGAGCACGAATAAGCCGATTCCGCAAGTAGGTGATTTGGTTACTTATACTTTGGCTGTAACCAATGCGGGTCCGAGCACGGCCACAGGGGTTTCCGCAGAATCTATTTTACCAAGCGGTTTACAGTTCGTTTCTTCTTCAGCCCCTTCTAACTACAATGCTACTACAGGTATTTGGAGCATTGGTACGGTGGCTAAGGATGAAACTAAAAAACTGTTGATCGATGCCATAGTACTCGCCTCGGGCGATTATGAATTGGCGGCAGAGATTGTGGCTGCTAATGAAGAAGATTTGGATTCGACACCTGATAATGGCGATGAAGAAGAGGATGACTACGATTCTGTTGTAATCCTTCCTCGCGCCTTGGTAGACATCAGTTTGGCTATGGTGGTAGACAATGCCACGCCAACGGTAGGTAGCAATGTTACTTTCACGCTTACACTTACTAACGATGGCCCAAGCGATGCCACAGGTGTAAACCTAACAAATAGACTTGGTTCAGGCTTTAGCTTGGTTTCAGCAACAGTTTCTACCGGAAGTATCAATGAATCTACAGGTTCATGGAATGTGGGTGGATTGACTGCAGGTGCAACGGCAGAGCTAACTGTGCAGGCGCAAGTCTTAAGTACTGGTGTCTATACCAATACGGGCGAATTGACAGGCCTAACGGAGGTTGATGTAGACTCATCTCCTTCTAATAACGATCCGAATGAAGATGATCAGGAAAGCATTACAATAACACCTGTTCGTGTGCTCGATTTGGTTGTTACTAATTCAGTAACCAACAGCACGCCAGTGGTAAATGAGGTGGTAGAGTTTGATGTTTCCCTGTCGAATGCTGGCCCAAGCGCGGCTACGGGCGTTTCGATTACAGACCTTTTGCCTTCCGGTTACGCTTTTGTGAGCTATACGGCCACCAATGGTTCCTATGTAGAAAGTACTGGGGTTTGGACGCTCAATGGAAGCATCATTTCTGGGCAAACAGAGGAATTAAAGATTTTCGCCAGAGTGTTGGAAGACACTCCGGCCAACTACCAAACTACCGCAGCAATTACGGCATATGCTCCGGCTGGTACCGATGTGGATGTTTCTAACAATACCGCATCAGCTACCATTACTCCAATCGTTCAGGTTGACCTTGAGGTGTTAATGGAAGTGAGTAAAATTATCCCTACCGTTGGCGAACGTGTTACATTCACACTTTCCGTAGGTAACCGCGGCCCAAGTACGGCAACCGGGGTGGTGGTAAATGATCTATTGCCATCTGGCGTAAGCTTTGTCTCTGCCAATCCATCGGCCGATTACAATGATGCAATTGGCGATTGGACTGTAGGTAGTTTGGCTGCAGGTGAGATCAAGCGTTTGCAAGTAGTAGTAGATGTGCTGGCCGCAGGAGACTATGAAAACACGATGGAAGTAACGGCTGCGAATGAAACAGATGTTGACTCTACCCCGAATAACGGTGTGGTTGATGAAGATGATTATACATCTATCACGCTCTTTGAGATTGGTTTGGTTGATGTGAGTTTAGCACAAACAGCGAGTAACTTGAACCCAGTAGTGGATGATGAGGTGACTTTCACTGTAAGTGCGAGTAATGACGGCCCGAGCGATGCAACAGGCCTAAATGTGCTTCATACATTAGGATCAGGACTAACTTATAAGAGTAGTACCGCAAGTGACGGAACTTATGATGCTAACACTGGCACTTGGCAGATTGGCGGTTTGGTAAATGGAAATACAGCTACATTAACAATAACCGCAACTGTAGACAACGCTGGTGAATATACCAGCCTTGTGGCTGTTTCGGCACAAAACGAGAAAGACGTAGACTCTGCGCCTGCCAATAACAATGTGTTTGAGGATGACGAAGTGTTACTCACCCTTGAGCCAATTAGAGCGCTAGATATTTCAGTGAGCAAATCAGTTTCCAACACAACGCCTACAATTGGAGATGCCATAGAGTTTGACGTGGTGGTTGCTAATACAGGGCCAAGTTATGGCGGAAATGTAGTTGTCCGCGATTTACTGCCAGCGGGTTACACTTACCTCACGTCAACCGTAACGGCCGGAACTTATAATTCGGCTTCGGGACTTTGGAATCTGAATTCGTTGCTACTGCCGGGGCAAACCGAATCTATGAAACTCTTTGCGCGTGTGGTTGAAGTGAACAATCCTTCGCAATACACCAATACCGCTACACTAGTTGGTTACTTGCCAGCCAATGCGGATACAGATGCATCTAATAACCAAGCAAGTGTTCAGGTAAGCCCTGTAGCTCAAATTGACTTGGAAGTGTCGATGGATGCTGATGATTTGGCACCTTTTGTAAATGAAGAAGTGGTGGTGACCACTACGCTAGAAAACAAGGGGCCGAGCACTGCAACACAGGTTCGGGTGGCGGTACCAATTCCAAGTGGTTATACGGTGGTAAGTGCTAATTCAGCGAACTACAATTCTAATACGGGTATTTGGACAATCAATAGTTTGGCGGCCAATGCCAGCCAAGAGCTAATACTTCGCTTAGAAGTTGAGGCAACAGGCGATTATGATTTGTCGGCTGAAGTAATAGCGGCAGGGCAGAGCGATTCCGATTCTTCTCCTAACGATCAAATGGGAGACGATTATGCTGAGTTAGATTTAGACATACAGAAGTTGGTTGACTTAGTATTGACAAGTGTGGTGTCCAACACAACGCCTGAAACTGGAGAGGTGATTACCTTCACATTTACATTGATGAATCAAGGGCCATCTATAGCAACAGGCGTAATTGTATCGGGCAATTTGGGTACTGGCTTAAGTATTGTTAACTACAGCGCTTCACAAGGTTCTTTTGACCCTACTACACGGGCGTGGATTGTAGGTACAATGGACGTTGGAGATACTGAAGCACAAACCTTGGAAATCCAAGCGCAAGTAAATGCCAGTGGTACTTTTACTGCAGTAGGTCAAGTTACTAGTGTTAATGAAAACGCAGTATCTGTTCCTGCCAATAATGACCCAACAGAGGCGGACCATACCGAGATCAACAACATAGTACCAATTCCAGTATTCGATTTGATTGTTACTAATTCGGTTTCGAATAGTACGCCAATAGTGAATAAGGTTGTAGAATTTGACATTACACTTTCTAATGCAGGTCCAAGTAGCGCAACAGGTGTGGTTGTTACCGATCTGCTGCCAGCAGGCTATACTTTTGTGAGTTATACGGCTACAAATGGTACTTATGTAGAAGGAAATGGTAATTGGTTGCTCAACGGAAGTATTACTTCGGGGCAGTCCGAAGCGCTAAAGATTTTTGCGAGGGTTTTGGAAGCAGCGGCTACGGACTATGAAACTACAGCATCTATTTCTGCATACGCCCCATCAGGAGCAGATACTGATGCTACCAACGACCAAGCAGTTGTTCAAGTAACACCAATACCTCAGATTGATTTAGAGGTATCGATGACGGCAGATAATATGTCGCCAACGGTAGCAGAAGAAGTGGTTGTTACTACCACTATAGAAAACAACGGGCCGAGTACTGCAACTCAAATACAAGTATCGGTACCAATTCCAAGTGGTTATACGGTAGTCAGTTCAAGCACAGGGAACTACAACTCAAGTACTGGGGTCTGGACAATCAATAGTTTAGCGGTCGGTGCAAGCCAAGAGTTAATACTTCGCTTAGAAGTTGAGGCAACAGGCGATTATGATTTGTCGGCCGAAGTAATAGGGGCAGGGCAGAACGATTCCGATTCTTCTCCTAACGATCAAATGGGAGACGATTATGCTGAGTTAGATCTAGACATCCAGAAACTGGTTGACTTAGTGCTGACAAGTGCGGTGTCCAACACAGCGCCTGAAACTGGAGAAGTAATCACCTTCACATTTACGTTAATGAACCAGGGGCCGTCCGTAGCGACAGGCGTAATTGTATCGGGCAATTTGGGTACCGGTTTTAGCTTTGTAAGCTATACTGCTAGCCAAGGTACATTCGATCCTGTAACGAGGGCTTGGGTAGTAGGTACAATGGAGGTTGGAGCAGGCGAAGCGGCAACTTTAGAAATTCAGGCTCAGGTTAATGCTAGTGGTACCTATACCGCTGTTGGTCAGGTAACCAGTGTAAATGAAAACGCTGTTTCTACTCCTGCCAATAATGACCCAACAGAGGCGGATCATTCAGAAATCAATGATATTATTCCGAGCAATGCCATTGACTTGTCTTTATCGTCTTCCGCAGACAGCAACACGCCATTCGTAGGTTCGCAAGTAACAGCCAATTTTGCAGTACTCAATCAGTCTTTGAACCCGGCATCTGGCGTAGTCATCGGATTCAAAATTCCTGATGGCCTTAGAGTGGTAAATACGAGCCAAGCCTTTGATGAGGTGAGTAGTACTTGGACGGTCGTAGGTGGTGTAGACAGCGGACAGGGCAAAGAAATTACCTTTATTTTCGAGGTTTTAGATGAGGCGGCAAGCTATGAGGTAACTGCCGAAGTGATTGCAGCCGATCAAAACGATGTGGACTCTACGCCAAACAATGGAGATACTACCGAGGATGATTACACCAGTTTAACTTATCAACCTGTTTCAGCAATCGATCTTGAACTGGCAGTGTCTTCGGACATAAGGCCAGTTATTGGTACCGAAACAACCCTAATTGTTGAGCTCAAGAATACTGGAGCCAGCGTAGCAGAGCAGGTAGAAGTGGCTACTTCAATTCCTGACGGGTACCTCTTAATCGATGATTTTGCCTCAAAAGGTATTTATGATAATAATGCTGGTATCTGGAGCATAGATAGACTCGCCAAAGACGAAGTTATCAGGCTAGAGTTAACTGTGGAGGTGGGCAGAGAGGATAGCTACAACTTCTGTGCTGAGGTGATTAGTGCCATAGGGGTAGATATTGATTCAACACCGAATAATAACATTCTTTCTGAAGACGATCAGGCTTGTGTGGAGGCCTACCCAATTGTTCAGATAAAAATTCCTGAAGGGTTTACACCAAATGGGGATGGTATTAACGATGTGTTTAGAATCGAGAACCTAGAGGTGAACTACCCGAATTTCAGATATGAGATATTCAACCGTTGGGGCGATAAGCTATACAGCTATCAACACAATGGTGACCCAACGGCTGAGCCGGAATGGTGGGACGGACGCTCTACACAGGGCAGAACAATAAACGATGACAAGGTATCGGCATCTGCTACCTATTACTATGTCATTCATTTTAACGATTCGGACAGAGAGCCAATTACTGGTTGGGTTTATGTAAACTATTGATGAATGAGAGCTAGAACAAAACATACGTTTAGAGCCATCAGCTGCATGTTAGTAATGTTGGCAGGTAGTTTTATTGCAATAGAACTTCAGGCACAACAATACCCACAGTACACGCAGTATATGTATAACCAAATGGTTTTGAACCCTGCTTATGCCGGCTCAAATGGTTATACCGAAATAGGCATTTTGGGCAGAACGCAGTGGACAAACATTGAGGGAGCTCCCAGAACCTTCAGCATTTCCTTGAATACTCCAGTAGGCGAAATGTTTGGAATTGGTGCTTCTGTAGTTGGCGATAAAGCAGGGCCAGTGAACGAGACTATGACTAATCTGGCACTTTCTTTTTCGCTACCAGTGGGAGAGAATAGCTTTTTGGCAATGGGGATTAATGGAGGCGTTAGTTTTCTAGATGTCAACTTTAGTGAGCTGGTAACGATCGATCCGAACGATCCGATTCTCAGCTCTGATATCAACAGTACCTACGCCAATTTTGGAGCAGGTCTTTTCTTTCATTCAGAACGTTTTTATGCGGGTTTGTCTAGTCCCAATTTGTTGCGCCCAACACGCATAGAAAATAACAATGGAATGGTTACTAAAGCGGCTGAGGAAATTCATACCTACCTTACGTCAGGTTATGTGTTCGATATTAATAGTACGCTCAAGCTCAAGCCTTCGGTGTTGCTCTACTATGTAAATGGAAGCCCATTAAAAGTGGATGTTTCGGCCAATTTACTGTTCAAAGAACAATTCGAGTTTGGGCTTACCTATCGCCCAGACGACACTATTGCAGCCATGGTTGGCGTGCAGGTGTCACCAAACATTCGTTTGGGTTATGCTTACGATTATACTACTACATCCACTTTTGGGCCATTTAGCGCTGGTTCGCACGAGCTAATGCTACTACTTAAGCTGGGTAACTATAAAGTGAAAAGTCCAAGGTTCTTTTAATGAAGAAGTTCATGAGAAAATCGATTTACATATTAATGCTTTTGTTGGTCGCCATTTGGGTAAAAGGGCAAGAAGAAAAGTATACCATTGTCAACTTGGATATCAATACAGCATCATCCGATTTTGGGGCAACCAAATTGGGGGATTCGCTGGTGGTTTTTGCCTCGGCCCAAGGCAAACAAAAGAGACGAAAGCTCAAGCGCAGCATTAACCAAACGCCTTTTTTAGACCTGTATGTTGGTGTATTAAGTGGGCAACAAGTGGTGAATGACGAGATGTTTTCCGATAAACTTAGTACTACTTTTAATGAGGCAAGTGTAACATTCGCCAATGATTTTAAGACGATTTATTTTACCCGAAACAACGAAAGCAATAGCCATAAAGCCAAGGCCGATGCAGAAGGATATTCTAACCTAAAGATTTACAAAGCCAGCAAAGATGAGGATGGCAAATGGGGAAATGTAATGTCCATGCCTTTCAATAGTGATGATTACTCTTCGGGATTACCTGCACTTTCACCCGATGGTAAAAAGCTCTTTTTTGTGTCAGATATGCCTGGCTCTATTGGCGGAACGGACATTTATTATGTGGAAATACTGGATGAAGATCAATACAGTCAACCGATTAACGTAGGCTTCAATGTAAATACTGCCATGAAGGAAATGTTTCCATTCGTAGGAAAGGACAACACTTTATACTATTCGTCAGACCGACCAGGAGGGTATGGAGGGCTTGATATTTATGTGGCTAAACTGGAAGAAACCGGCTTTTATGGTGTGCCGAAAAAGTTAGACTACCCGTTCAACAGCGGCAATGATGATTTTGCATACTTCTATGATGATGAAGCCAAAATGGGCTTTTTCTCCTCTAACCGAGATGGAGGCAAGGGCAGCGATGATATCTATGCGTTTTTTAAAGAAGAGTGTAAGCAAACACTGGTTGGTTATGTAAGAAATGAAGAATCGCTAGAAGTGATCCCTGATGCAATGGTGTATTTGTATACTGCCGATTCGGTTTTGCTCGATAGTATGAATGTGGGCACTGAGGCTCGATATGATTTCAAAGTAGATTGTAATGCGGAGTTCTTTCTTACCTCTGAGAAGGAACTCTATGTCGGAGGTTATCAGCCAGTAACCACTACTGAGGTTTACAATGAAACAGTTTCTTACGACTTATTTATGTGTCCATTGGCCATTGAAAAAGAAGGGAAAATCGTGCTGATGATTGGTCCTATCTATTTCGATTTCAATAAGTACAACATCCGGGAAAGCCTTGATGGTAAGGAGGAGATGGATAGGATAGTGGAAATAATGAGAGAGTACCCTGAAATGGTTGTGGAGGTGAGCAGTTACACTGACAGTCGTGGTACCGATGAGTACAACATAGAATTGTCGCAGGAGCGTGCGCAAAGTACAGTGGACTACATAGTGAAACAGGGAATTGACCCTAACAGAATTTATGGTAAGGGCTATGGCGAAAGCAACCCAGTGAACGGTTGTGTAAATGATGTTTGGTGCTCAGAGGCTGACCATCAGAAAAATCGTAGAACGGAGTTTGTCATCGTTTCGATGGAAGGCGAAGCATTCGAACAAAAGTTCCGTACCGATGAATCTTACAATGAAGAAGCCCCAGAAGAAAAAGGCGGTAACTAATTACTTATGGTGGTCCGCAGCATAAGCAGCAGCTCCGATAATACCTGAGTTGTTTTGCTTTTCGCCAACCACGTACGGAGTTTTTATATTGATTTGGTCACGATATTTGTGAATGTGTTTGCTAACACCGCCACCCAAAATGATAAAGTCTGGCGTAATTACCCTTTCGATATGCTTTAAGAATCGGTTCAGTCTTTTTCCCCAAACATCAAACTCTAACTCTTCTCTTTTTCGGGCAGAATCGGCAGCATAATGCTCTATTAAATCACCGTTTTTGTACCAAAGTCTACCCAACTCAAAGTTTGGTACAAGCGTACCATCATAAAATAAACCACTGCCTAAGCCAGTGCCAATGGTAACCATTAAAACAGTGCCCGAATGATGTCTGCCGGCACCGTAACGCATTTCTGCAAGTCCGGCAGCATCTGCATCATTAATAATGTTGAAAGTGTTTTTGTCACACTTATCGCAAAAAAGATCGTCTATCTGAACGCCCTTCCAACTCTCGTGTAAGTTGCTGTTGAACTTGGCTTTGCCATTGATAACAACAGTGGGGAAGGCAACGCCAATACTCTCTTCCCAAGAAAAATGCGATTGGATTTCTTTAATGACTTCGGCCATTGCTTTTGGTTTGCGCGATTCAGGAGTAGGAACCCTAAAACGATCTGAAATAATGGTGCCTTTTTTTGTGTCTACTATGGCGCCTTTCATGCCGCTTCCGCCAATATCAATACCGAGAATTTCCATAAGTCTATTTAAAGGGTCGCCAAGATAGCTGAATTTAGGCAGTAAGGCAATTTAGTGATTGAGTGTGGCGAGTAAGTCGTTCAAATCCAATGCTCTGGTGTACATGGTGAGCTCTCCATTTTCATCTGTAGGCCATTCATTTCTAGGTCTATCCCAGTATAATTCTACTCCATTGCCATCGGGATCGTCCAAATAAAGTGCTTCTGAAACCCCATGATCGGCATAGCCTGTAAAAGGGTATCCATGCTCATGTACTTTCTTGAAAATTTGCGCCAAGTCTTTTCTGGTGGGGTAAAGAATTGCAGTATGAAAAAGACCCGGATAGTGTTTTGGGGCGGGAGGGCTGCCAAGGCTTTCCCAAGTATTCAAACCAATGTGATGATGATAGCCACCAGCGGAAATAAAAGCAGCTTGCTTGCCGAACTTTTGCATAAGTTCTAGCCCTAAAATGCCGCAGTAAAAATCTAGAGCCTTCTCTAAGTTAGAGACCTTTAGGTGAACGTGACCAATACGTGTTTCACTCGGTATTTGATAAAAATCCATGTAGGTACAACTAATTTTGAATCAATTTAATTCAAATAGCTGAATTACATTTTTTTCTCTACTTAAAGGTTCAAGTAATAATCCTTCAGAAGAATTGTAAAGCCTGTAGAGTATTCGCCAAATTCATCTCGAATGGAGATTTCTCCATAAGTTCCAAACGGAATTCTCATTGGGGTGAAAGACTGAATCTTTCTAAAAACTTTACCTTTTGGTGTGTTGGTAATGGTGAGACCGAGATAAGCTTTCAAACCATAGCGAATGGCCAGGCTGGTAAACTCTTTCATTTCTGCCTCCGGATACATTACCCACAGCTGCCCTTTAGGGCTTAACAATTCCACTGCTTTCTCCACCAAGTCCTTCATAGGTAGTGTGTCGCTGTGTAGCGCTTGGTTTTTATTGGCAGATTTACCCTTGTGATGCCCTGCGAAGAATGGGGGATTGCATATGATCTGTTCGTAAAGATGCTCTGACGAGTAGTCTTGTAGCGAGGTGTGGGTTAAATGAATGCGATCTGCCCAGGGAGAATTAGCTATGTTTTCTTTGGCTTGACCATAGGCGTCCGCATTGATCTCAATTGCATCAATGGGTAAAGCACATCGCTGGGCAAGCATAAGGCTCAATAGGCCAGTTCCTGCTCCAATATCTAACACCCTGCCCGAAGTAGGGCAAGGAACTGTAGCCCCAAGAAGGCAACCATCGGTGGTTACTTTCATGCCAGCCGCACCTTGCTCTATTCTAAATTGCTTGAATTGGAAGTAGCTATTGGGCATTAGCTTTTGGGTTAAAAACTAAGAGTACAATCCCGACTCAAAACCTTTGTCTACCAATAGGTTTCCACCTTCGGCAGCATCTACTGCAAGCTGGTCGCAGCGTTCGTTTTCGGGAATGCCAGCATGGCCTTTTACCCACTGAAAACTCACACGGTGTTTTTTGTAGATATCAGCAAAACGTAGCCAAAGGTCTGCGTTCTTTTTACCTTTAAAATCCTTTTTTATCCAATTCCAAAGCCAGCCTTTTTCAACCGCATCCACTACATATTTAGAATCAGAGAAGATTTTTACCGGAGCATTAGGCACTTTTATGGCTTCTAGCCCAATAATAACCGCTAACAATTCCATGCGGTTATTGGTGGTTTTTCTAAAACCTTCCGAAATCTCTTTTCTGTGTTCTCTAAATTTCATGACTACCCCATAGCCACCCGGTCCGGGGTTGCCACGCGATGAGCCATCGGTGTAGATGGTGATCATAAATTGATGATGTTGTCTTTAAATAGCTTAATGGAAATGGAAAGCAAAATGATTCCGAAAACCTTCTGCAAGATACCAATTCCGTTTTCGCCAATAATGCGTTCAATCCAGTTTGTTGATTTTAGCACCAAATAAACAAAGGCGAGGTTAATGATTACGCCAGCCAAAATATTCATCTCCTCATATTCGGCTTTTAGCGAAATAAGGGTGGTGAGTGTACCAGCACCTGCAATTAGAGGGAAGGCAATGGGCACAACCGATGAGTTATTGGTGGAGCTTGGCTCATTTTTGAAAAAGTTATGGCCAAGAATCATTTCCATACCAATAATGAACATGATGATGGAACCTGCAATGGCAAAGGAGCCTACGTCAATCCCGAATAACTTTAGCAAGTTGTCGCCTACAAAAAGAAAGGCAATCATCAATGCTCCGGCAATCAGTGTGGCTTTTTCTGACTGTACATGGCCTACCTTTTTGCGTAGGTCAATGATAATTGGAATAGAACCTAAAATATCGATTACTGAAAAAAGAATAAGTGTAACCGACAGTATTTGCGTAAAATCAAACATGCGCTAAAATTTTGTGCAAAGCTAAGTACAGTTTTTGTACTCTTTTAGTTTCCCAAAGTCAAAGAATTGTTAAGTGAATTAGTCAATAATTCTTATAAAACTAAGAAACTAATTACTAGAATTTTTCTAGCTCCACTATTCGTCCGGTCATCTTATATTCGTTACCATGAAATACAGCCGGTGTATCCCATATTAAATCTGAGGATGGTCTGCCAACTCGAAGTAGAATTAAGGGGTATTGGTTGACTTGTACAGGTAAAGGTGTAAGGTCCAAAACAACAATGTCTTTCGACCTAAAAACTCCTAGCATATTTTCATCACTGAGATTAAGCTTTAAGATTTTTGATGTGGATGAGAGGTCTTTATTTACCTCGTTTGAAAAGATTAATGACATGTTGTATTTGGGGATATTAACCTCCGAGAGTTTTCTTTGAGCTTTGGGAGTAAATTTTAACTCTCGTTCTCTTGTTTTTGAAATCTCACTTTTAAAACTTTCAAAGTTGGCTATGAAGCTACTTGGTCCATTAATCCCATAAATAGCCTTCTCCCTTAATTGTTGTTCTGATTTTAGTACAGCAATGTAATCAGTTACTAATCCGTCTAGTTTTTCAAACCTTGCGATTTGGGCTTTGCCAAGCATCTCATGTTTCGCACTAAAAAGGCTGATGCCGTCAATCATGTATGTTTCTAGATATTCTATTCCAATATCAAATGGTATATGATTTCGAATCGCAAATCCTTTATCAGAGATTATTGAATCAGACTTGGAGTCCAGAAAACTTCTGTCATTCCAGTCTTTAAAGTCTAGAGTGATAAATATTTCTCCTGTTTCTAAATAGTTGATCTTTTCAATCAGAATTTCTCCAGTATGGGATTCCGAGTCATCCATAGGCTGTGGAACCTGAAGGTTAATTTCTGTATTGGGTGAGGATGTTTTGGTGTCAAGAGATTCCTCTTTGTTGCTATCAGAAATACAAGATGTCCAAAGCAATATGGAGAAAAGAGATAATTGAAATGATGCGAGCTTACTTACTTTCATTTGTGGTTAGATAAAATACAGCCATTTCGTAGCCTTTTAAACCGAAGCCGGTAATCATGCCGGCACAGTTAGCTGTGATCAAACTGGTGTGACGAAATTCTTCACGCGCATGAATATTGGAAATGTGTACCTCTACAACTGGGGCGTTAATGGCTGCTATGGCATCGGATATGGCCACAGAAGTATGTGTGTAAGCACCAGCATTCAAGATAATGCCATCGTAAGAAAAGCCAACCTCGTGTAGTTTGTTGATCAATTCTCCCTCTACATTACTTTGGTAATACTCAAAATTGATGTTCGGATATTTGGCAGTAAGCGTTTTGAAATAGCTTTCGAACGTTTGATCTCCATAAACAGATTTTTCTCTCGTTCCGAGCAGGTTAAGGTTGGGGCCGTTAATCACCAATATTTTCATGACCCAAAGCTAAGAAGTCTTTTTTAATAATTGAGAGTGGTTATAAAGACTGGGTTTTAATGTAGTTAAAGGGTTTGTGTTGCTAGTACTCTAGTTCTAATTGGTTCTATCTATATGTAATTAGATATAATTAAGCCTGTGGTAGGTTAATTATATGCATTTAGATATAATGTAATCGAATAGAATTGCTTTATAATCTTTTGACTATAGTTTGATTTAGCTGTTACTGTGCCCGTTTTTGTTTTCATTTCGATTACAATGTGCTTGAACTTAGGGTTGGCATACATCTACAATTTCATTCTTTTTGTAGAGGTCAGGTAAGAATTTTGACTTGATTCTAAACTGACTTCTTTTCTTGATTTTAGGCTTAGTCGACATGTTTTCAAGTTTAATACCTGGGTCATAATAAATATTTCCTTTCGCCATTTCTGTAAGGAAAAGTTGAAAATCTGTTCCTGTCCCTAAAACTACATTGTTGCCATATTTATATTTTCTGTCTCCTGTTGTCTCAGAAAGTGAAGGGACATAACATGCTTTGTCATGTTTACGATTCCAATGTAATAGCATTGAAGCGAAACTCCATGAGGCTGTTTCATTCCCCTTATTGTCTAGCAGAGCAATTCGTCCGTTTGAATTCCTAATCTTTCCCGTTTCATGGTCGAAGCCCAACAGTTTCATTTCAAGGTTTGTTGATTTATGGACTTCTCCAACTTTATGCACACCACCAAAATTCATTCTGTCTGGTCTACCTAATTTATCAGGATAGCCATAGTTTCTTATAAAATATTCAGTTCCTTCAGTTTTATATAACCCATCTGTTGGTTCAGGTGTCATTAGGGTAATAACAGAAGAGTCAATTTTATCAAATCGCTTTACCCCGAACTGTTTTATTTCCCAGCCCATAAAGTCGGGTTCAGAGTATCCATTGGGGGTTACTCCTAGTTCTGCCTCTAGAGTATATCCGCCACAATTTGAAGATTTACAAGGAAGAATATTGCCAACTGAATCAAGTCTTTTGGAGTCAATCCAACCTAGTCCATGAATTCTACAAAGCTCATTTAAGAGAACGCTTCTATTATTGGCTACTTGTGGTAGTTCGATTACTCGAAAAACCCCATGCTCCCCAAGACTATCTTGCTGTTTGAATTCATTTGCTATTTCCGAGTCTGGAGCTGCAACGTAACCTAAAGTTCTACCATTATTATCGACTGAAACGAATAGAAGTCTGTCTACAATTCTATTTGCCATTAAATCAGACGGTGCATCTTGACAGCCAAGAAGGAATCCTGAAAAACGTACTTCTGGATATTTTGGATATAGAATTAATTGGGCGTGAGGAGCAACAGATATTTTACCTTCATCATTTAGCCAAGCAAAATCTAATTTAGCCTTGAACCGTTCTCTTTTCCAATCGCCTGCTTCAACAGTCTCAATACTAGTAACAGGAAGAACATTGACTATTTCAAAGTTGCCACCAAAGTAAATCTGATTCTTTGAATTATCATTAGCCGCAAGAGACTTTACATAGATTTCGGTGCAGCCATTATAGGCAAACAGCGACTTTAGATTGTTCAGGTTCATTAATTCTCTGCAATTCTTTAACAATGTTTTTACCCACAGCTTGCATCAAAGGCATGGCCACCGAATTTCCAAATTGTTTGTAACCTTGGTTGTCCGAAACTGGTATTTTAAAAGTATCAGGAAAACCTTGAAGTCTAGCACATTCTCTTGGAGTCAATCTGCGTGGGTTTTTGCCTTCTTGAGGTATTAAAATTTCAGCACCATCTTTGTAATACCTAGCACTCAGCGTTCTAGAAACACCGTTTAGGTTTGTCAGTCCGAAACCAAAACCATTTCCTTTAGCTTGGTGCTTTCTCTTGTATTCTTGAAGATAGTTCCACAGTTTATCTGAAAGTGTGTATTTATCATTAACAACCGGTTCTAAAATGTCTTGAATTCTTAATTCAACATTTTTAGGTTCTGGAAATTTGAATTGCTCTTGCTCGTTGAAAATTTCTTTGTCGAAACCAACGATTATTATTCTTTCTCTATGCTGGGGAACATAATGCTTTGCGTCAAGTACTTTGTAGTGAATCGAATAGCCTAATTCTGTCAATGCTTCGGTAATGACTTTGAACGTTCTTTTCTTGTCGTGAGAAACAAGGTTTTTTACATTTTCGAGCATAAAAGCTTTAGGGCGTTTATGCTCTATAATTCGAGCAATGTCAAAGAACAATGTTCCTTGTGTCTTATCTAAAAAACCGTGCTGTCTGCCAAGTGAATTTTTTTTGGAAACTCCTGCAATAGAAAAAGGTTGACAAGGAAAACCACCAAGTAAAACATCATGGTCAGGAATTTCTGATTCGGAAATCTTCGTAATATCTCCAAATGGTACTTCACCAAAATTCGCCTCATAAGTTTTCTTCGCAAAAGAGTCCCATTCGCTAGAAAAAACACATTTACCACCATTGTTTTGGTAGGCCAAGCGAATTCCACCTATCCCTGCGAATAAGTCAATGAATTTGAACTTAGGTTTTTTAGGTGTTGGAAATGGAATATCCCACTCAAACGGTAAGTACGATTGAAAGTTTGGTTCTTCAACCAAGCCAAGTTCTTCGTGTAGTTGATAAAGATATTTTTCGGCTTTAGGTCTAAAGTATTGTGAAACACCATTTTTATGATTGTGGAAATAATGTGTCAAATGAGCCATATCATCAGTTGTCTTTTTATCAATGATAAAATTTAGCTTCTCTCGTATTTCTGAATATTTCCTTTTCATTTGAATTCGATTTGACCTTGTGTTTCCTTTTTTTGCTTTATGTATTTCACATTCTGTTCTGCAACTGAGAATATTGTTTCAGAACAGTTATACTGAAAAGCTTCTCTTGCGAATTTGTCTGCGAAGTACAAGTCTTTAATTACCTGCTCATCAATTTGAAATAGGTCGCTCAGTGCTTTTAGTTTAGACTTTGAAAACCTTTGAGATTCGTTTTCAATTCTACTAATAGCGCTTGTATTCAAACCGATTTTTTCTCCGAAGTCGGATTGAGTCCAATTCCGTTTTTCTCTTTCTGCTCTTAAAAACTTTCCAAAAATCGTCATAGCCAACTTGACTTATTTTTAGCAAATGTAATTATAACTTGCGATTTTATTGTCAATATTGACGTTTAATGTCTGGGCGAGAAAAAGCAATGTGTGCGATAGCACTCTTTGTCTTTTCGGTGGGCTTTATTTAAATGGGCACAACATTAACTATAGTAAACTTTTATCGACTATGAGCCATAGAAGCCCACTAGCTATCGTGAGCTTTTGCCTTCTACAGATATATGTTTAACACTTCTAACATATGAAGCAACTCAATATAAAAATTGTTGGTAACAGGTAAAGTAGTCAATATCCAATTCGAACTTCTTATACTTGCCTATGGCTTGGGAAATTTACATTCAGGAGTACGAAAACTACCTGCGCTTAGAGCGTTCGCTTAGTGCTAATTCGGTAGATGCGTATGTGCGGGATGCCGAAAAACTGCATCAGTTTTTGGAAATGACCAAGCGTGACGTACCGCCAACCAAAGTGGCGCTTATTGAGCTGCAAGACTTTATCGAGTACATCAATGAGCTGGGCTTTAGTGCTTTTACCCAAGCCAGAATGATCTCTGGACTTAAATCGTTCTTTCGGTTTTTACTTTATACCAATGAGATTGAGGCTGACCCGTCTTTGCTACTAGAGGCACCTAAGTTGGGTAGAAAGTTACCCGATACATTGAGCATTGAAGAAATTGATAGCATTCTTGGGGCGATAGATCATTCAACACCTGAGGGTATGCGTAACCGTGCCATGCTGGAAACACTTTATAGTTCGGGGCTGCGTGTGTCAGAGCTAATTGGGCTAAAGAAGGCCAACGTACTCTGGGAAGTTGGTTTTCTGCGTGTACTTGGCAAGGGTAGCAAGGAGCGCTTAGTGCCGATTGGCCGGGAAGCTATGAAATTTATAAGAATGTATGAGGAGGAAGTTCGTGTGCATTTGGATATAAAATTGGGCCATGAGGGTTTTTTGTTTTTGAACAGGAGGGGTGCCCAGCTTAGCCGCCAAATGGTTTTTATCGTTATCAAAGACTTAGTGGCTAAAGCTGGCATTCAGAAGAAAATAAGTCCGCATACCTTTAGGCACTCTTTTGCCACGCACCTCATTGAAGGTGGAGCGGATTTACGTGCCGTGCAGGAAATGCTAGGCCACGAGTCTATCACCACCACAGAAATCTATACGCACTTAGACAGAGACTATCTGAGGCAAATCATTCAGGATTTCCACCCCAGAAGTTAGTTTTTGATCTCTTCTACACCAATGTTATGTTTCTGAAAAAGCACTCGGCTTGAGTCTACAAAGGACTTTATTTTGATGCGAGAAAAATCGCTTAATCCTTTGTGTTCATTGGCCTCAACTTCTGCCGCAGAAAGAATTTCGAACTTGGCGCGCTTGGGCAAGAAGGTTTTGTTTACCCAAGTAAGGTAATAGCCATGATTGGCGATTTCAGTTTTTCCATTCTCTTTTGCCAAGGTTAGCTTAACCATGGCACCACCATCGCGTGGTTGCGTACGTTGGTTTGACACAAAATTACCTAGTGAGTAAGCGATAAATTGCTTTCCGGTTGCCGTTTCCTTCATTTCCATAGGCTGTAACACGTGCGGGTGGCTTCCAATAATAATGTCCGCACCTTGCTTAAATAGAAATTCAGCCAATTGCTTTTGACCTTTGTTTGGAAGGTGAACGTATTCTTTTCCCCAGTGCAAAAACACGATGAGTTTATCTAAGTTTTGTTGTTTGGCCAGCAAAATATCTTCTTTCATTGCGGTGGTATCGATTAGATTCACAACCGTTGGGGCGGGTACAGGAATACCATTGGTGCCATAAGTGTAGTTTAGCAGGCCAAGCTTGATGTCGTTCTTTTCGAGTAGCAATAGGTTGTTTTTGGCCCTGTCTACATCGTCTTTAAATGTTCCAGTGTGTTGAATTTCCAAAGAATCCAAAACATCAATGGTTCTCAGAATGCCTTGTTTCCTTCTGTCGACAGAATGATTGTTGGCTGTGACCAAAACGTCAACACCGCTATTTTTTAAAGCTACGGCTAGTTCGTCAGGCGAGGAGAACTGCGGGTAGCCGCCATAAGGAGCTCCAGCCAAGGTCACCTCCAAGTTGGCAATGGTGAAATCTGGTGCTTGCATCAGGTGTTGTATGGGTGCAAAAACCTCGTTGTAATCGAAAATTTGCTTGGCCGAATCGTAAGCCGATACAATTTGGGCATCGTGCCCCATTACATCGCCTATAAACAGTAGGTCTATTTGGGTTTTCTGTGCTTTTGCTTCCGAAAAAAATAGCCCTAGTGAAATAACCAGGGCTGAAAGTTTTAAATATCTCATTGCTTAAATAGTGCTACAGCCACCTTTTTCTTTTAAAGTAAATGATCATTCCTAATGCAAGGGTAATCATTACTGCCCACACAATATAGTATCCATATTGATAGTGCAGCTCGGGCATGTTTTCAAAATTCATTCCATAAATACCTGCCACAAAGGTTAACGGAATAAACACCACGGAAAATATAGTCAACAGCTTCAGCACATCGTTTAGCTTGTTGGTCATGTGGGTGTGGTAGGTGTTCAGGTTATCGTTAATCGTTTCACGGTATACCTCTATGGTTTCGGTAACGTGGGTCATGTGGTCGTTTAGGTCTTTTAAGAAAGGCCTTGTCTTTTTATCAATTAAGGGGTTGTCCGATTTATTGAAGTTAATGATGGTATCGCGAAGTGGTCGGGCGAATTTTCTCAGGTAGTTCACCTCCTTTTTGCTCAGGTTAAGTTCCTTGAGCATTTCTTTCTTGGTGTTCTCTAAAAGTTGTACTTCCTGATCGTTTATTTCATCGCCATATTCTTCAATAATGGCCATGTAATGGTCCACAATAACATCGAGCAAGGCAAAGGCCAGGTAGTCGCTGTTGCGGGTTCTTATGCGGCCTTTTGTGTTTCTGAGTCGGGAACGAACGCCATCGAATATGTCGCCTTCTTTTTCCTGAAACGTGACAATAAAGCCTTTGCCCACAATCATACTGAATTGCTCAGAAATAATGACCTCGTTTACCGCACGGAACATTTTGGTGGCCACAAAGAATTGGTTGTCGTACTCATCGAAAGTGGGGCGCTGGTTCACATTCAAAATGTCTTCAAGCGCTAGGTTATGAATTTCAAATTCATCGCCAATTGCGCGCATTTTATCAGTTTCGTGCAAACCAACCACATTCAGCCATGTTACCATGCCTTCTTTGCGCACAGTTTCCAGCGTTTGGGTAGTAAGGAGCTCTTCTTCCAGATTCTCCGCATCAAAACGAATCATCTCCATTCTAAGCGTATCAACCTGTCGTTCGCCCGTATATATGAGCGAACCCGGCATTTGGTTCAAGCTTTTGTTGGGCTGAACCGCCTCAGTCTTTTTTCTCCTTTTTCTCCTTATAGACAATAGTTCTATAGGGGAAAGGTATTTCAATTCCTTCACGGTCAAATCTTTCTTTTACAGTTCTGTTAATATCACACTTTAGTTCGAAACCTTCAATGGGGTCGTTGGTCCAAACTTGTGCCCTAAGTTGAATGCTCGATTCGGCAAACTCCAATAGTCTTACAATAACCGCAGGGTTGCCGTTTTGTTTCTCTTCTTCAGTCCGGTTGTCCATAAAAAGCGGGTGTTTCATGGCTTCTTCCTGAATGATTTTAGTAGCTAGGTTGATGTCCGAATCGTAGCTAATACCATAAAAAATATGGTTGCATACGCGCTCTTCAATAATATTAGCGTTGTGAATGGTTTCGGCACTAATCACGGAATTCGGAATGATTAGGCGCTTGTTTTCAAAATCGCGAATTACGGTGTGCCTTAGTGTAATGTCTTCTACCACTCCAGAATATAGGTTGCTGATTTTAACAATATCGCCAACGCGAAATGGCTTGAATATGACGATGAAAATACCGCTAACAATATTCGAAAATGCTGCTTGTGAGGCAAAACCTACAATAGCCGCAATAATACCAGCACTGGCAAAAAGTGTGTAGCCCAGTTTTTCAAGCTCGGGAATGGTAAGGAACAGTATGAGGATGGCAATGAGGTAAATGACAAAGCCCAATGCATTGTTCAAAAACTTAAACTGGGTTGGGTCTACTCTAAGGTCTCCACTCGACTTATGAATAAATCGGGTTAAAATGGCCCTTAAAATCTTGAGTAGTATAAATGCTGCGATAAAAATCAGCACCGTATAAATGGCCGTGTTGATATAGCCGTTGGGAGTAAATCTTAAAAATTCGAAAGGTTGGGTCATTACAAGTTGAGGTTGAACGTAATTACTGGAATATCTGACTTTGAAATAAGCCACTCCGTTATTGTACCCCTTACCAAATGTTTAACAGAGCCTTGGTGGCGAGAAAAAAGGCCAATCATATCGGACTGATGAAAGTCTGCTGCAGCTAAAATTCCCTTTTTAAGGTTCAGCGCATTAAAAACTGTAATGTCATTTACATCAATGCCGTGATTTTCGGCCCATGTGCCTTGCAGTTGAGCTAGTTCAGGTGTCGACTTAAAGTAAGTAGGGGTGTTGATGTACACAAAGTTCAGTTTGGCCGCAAATGTGCGCTGAAAATTCAATAATTCATCAATTTTTTTTGAGCAATCATTCACTAGGTTAGTTGGCACTAAAATACGGTTTATTGTGCCATCGGCCGGTGCATTGTTAACTGTGATTACAGGGTTTTTAGCCAAAGCGGCTATTTTCTCAGGGTGCGTTTTTCTCAGAAACTCGTCAAATTTTTCATGCTCGTAGTTGCCTACAATTGTCAAGTCAAAGCCTTCTTCTGTTACCAGTTCGGCAATTTTATCGGGGCTACTGTCTACTTTAAAGCTGCTGTCTAATTTAATGCCGTCTAGCTCAACTTTTGCTATGAACTCGTCCATTTTGGTCCTGTTCATTTCAATAATATCGTCCAGAAATTTTTGGCCAGTTTCGTATTTGCTTTTGTAATTCCCTAACTCGTCTAGATAGGCCGCCAAGGCCGCTCTAATAACGTGCACTAGCTGTACCTGTGCTCCAGTTTTGTGCGCAATTATTTTAGCCATTTGAATTGCCTTCAGCGATTTGTTGGTGAAATCTACTGGCACCAGAATTTTTTGATACATAGTTTCCCTCGTTTTCCTTCAATAAATTCAGATTATTCTGGCACAGAAGAAAATGTTAGGGCGAAAATCTTTGCGCTTAAATCTTAATTGAGAAAAAGTAGTTAGAGAATGCTTTCCTTTCCTTAGGCATGTTCTATTTTTGCTAAAATTTTTGCTTTGTATAAATCGCTCATCCGCCCATTTCTGTTTACGAAAAATGCCGAATCGGCTCACCATTTCACTTTCAACTGGCTCAAAAGGCTCTTTAAAGTCCCTGGAGTACCAGGAATTGCCAAAGGCCTTTACAACTTTGAGCATACCGACTTAGCAACTGAGTGTTTTGGGTTGAAGTTTAAGAACCCGGTTGGCCTTGCCGCTGGCTTCGATAAGGATGCTAAGTTGTTTGATGAGCTTTCTGCTTTTGGCTTTGGCTTTATTGAAATAGGAACGCTAACACCTGTTGGCCAGCCTGGTAACCCTAAACCACGCTTGTTCCGCCTGCCAGATGATCAGAGCTTGATCAACCGCATGGGCTTCAATAATGAAGGGGTAGAGGATGCAATTGAGCGATTAAAACGGAAAAAGACAGATGTTTTAATTGGTGGAAACATTGGTAAAAACAAGGTGACTCCAAACGAAGAGGCGGTAAATGATTACCTCATTTCTTTCAGAGCGCTTTATCCTTATGTAGATTATTTTGTGGTGAATGTGAGTTCGCCAAATACGCCAAACCTTAGGGCGCTGCAAGAAAAAGAGCCGCTTAAACAGCTTTTGCAAACGTTAAAAATGGAAGGTGCAAAGTACGATCAAAAGAAACCTATTTTGCTCAAGATTGCTCCGGATTTAACAGCTGAGCAGCTGGACGATATTGTAGAAATTGTGCTTGAGACTGTAATCGATGGTGTTATTGCCACAAATACGACCATTTCAAGAGAAGGGCTGGTAACACCAAAATCTACTGTAGACGAAATTGGTGCCGGTGGTTTAAGTGGCAAGGCCGTAAAAAGTAAGTCTACTGAAGTTATTCGTCACTTGTCTGAAAAGTCGAAGGGATCGTTCCCGATTATTGGGGTTGGTGGAATTTACACTGCTGAAGATGCCATAGAGAAGTTAGAAGCCGGTGCCAGTTTGGTGCAGGTTTACTCTGGTTTTATCTACGAAGGCCCCGCCATGATCAAAAATATCAATCGTGGCATTCTAAAGTGGAAACAGGCTAATAAATAGGCTTTCCACACGTTCATTCCTAAAAATTAGATTATTTTCGTAATATCAGGTTTAAGATTTTTAAATGGCTAAAAACACCTATAAATCAAATACTTTCAAGTCGAATCAAGGAAAAACAAAGAGCAAAAAAGTCCGCGCTCCTAAAGTCCAGCTTAACTTTTTAAAAGATAGACGCCTACAGCTTTCTGTTGGCTTTTTCCTTTTATTGGCTTCGGTATTTATTCTTTTAGCCTGCTTCAGCTATTTGTTCACGGGCAAAGCCGACCAAAGTGTGGTCGAAGCATTTTTTGATGATGGACAAACCGTAAAAGCACTAGGGCAAGAAGCCCGCAACTGGATGAAGCTGCTCGGTGCTCTCACTGCCCATAAACTTATTTTTGCATGGTTTGGCGTGGCCGCTTTTCTTATTCCACCCTTGCTTTTCATTTTCGGTTATAAAATTGTTTGGGGCAAATCTTTGATCAGCCTTCAGAGGGCTACAGTATTTACAGTATTCTTCTTGCTTTGGATTAGCCTACTAATGGGCTCAATGTCACGTTCGGGCGATGGTGTTTCCGAATGGAGCCTTTATAGCGGAGGTATCGGTTATCAAATGTCCGTGTATTTCGATAGCCTATTGGGCTTTGGTACAATTTTACTACTGGCCTTTACACTGCTCGTGTTCCTTATTTTCTACTTTAATATCACGCAGGTATTCACTCTAAAGAAGGCAACTACTTTAACTACGGAAAAGGCTCCCGTAATGGCTGAGGAAGGGCAAGAAGCCCCAGTTACCAGCAAAGCCAGCGAACCGAAATCAGCTGATAATGAATCTGATACTGAGGAAGAGCCAACTGGCGACTCTGAAGAGGAACTGAAGAATTGGGTGGTTAGCTTAAAGGAAGAGCAAGAACAACAGAAGGCTGCTAGCGAGCCAGAACCAGCTAGGGAAGAGCCAGAAACTGAGCCTGCTGAGGAGCCGCAAGAGATTGAGCTAACAACAGATATTGGTGCAACTAAAGAAGAGCCAGAGTCTGATGATGGCAGCTTAGAACTAGAAATTGAGCCGCAAACACCAGCTCCTGAACCTAGGAAGGAAGCTGAACCGGCATTTGAGGTGGAGATAAAAGAAACTGCAGACAAGCTGGTAGAAAAAGCTGGACATTACGACCCCACATTGGACCTGGCCAAATTCCAGTTCCCAACAATTGACTTGTTGCAAGAGTATTCTACGGGAAAAATTAACGTAACCAAGGACGAACTCCAGGCCAACAAGGATAAGATTGTGGAAACGCTCACCAATTTTAAAATCGGTATTTCGAGCATTAAAGCGACTATTGGTCCAACCATTACGCTGTATGAAATTATACCGGAAGCCGGGGTTAAAATCTCCAAGATCAAAAACCTGGAAGATGATATTGCATTGAGCTTGGCAGCTTTAGGTATTCGAATTATTGCGCCAATTCCTGGTAAGGGAACCATTGGTATTGAGGTGCCAAACGCTAATAAGGAAATGGTTTCTATGCGTTCGGTTATTTCTACCGAAAAGTTTATGAACTCGGACAAAGCGCTACCTGTTGCTTTGGGTAAAACCATTTCGAATGAGGTTTATGTAGCCGATTTGGCCAAAATGCCTCACTTGCTTATGGCAGGTGCTACAGGTCAGGGTAAGTCGGTTGGGCTGAACGCCATTCTTACTTCTTTGCTTTACAAAAAGCATCCATCGCAGCTTAAGTTTGTTCTGGTAGATCCGAAGAAGGTAGAGCTTACACTCTTTAATAAGATTGAAAGGCATTATTTAGCCAAACTGCCCGATAGTGAAGATGCAATTATTACTGATACCAAAAAGGTGATTTACACCCTCAATTCGTTGTGCGTTGAAATGGATCAGCGCTACGATTTGTTGAAAGATGCGGCTTGTAGAAACATTAAAGAGTACAACAAGAAGTTTGTTGATAGAAAACTAAATCCGGAAAAAGGACATAAATATCTGCCTTACATTGTACTGGTAATTGATGAGTTGGCCGACTTGATGATGACCGCTGGTAAGGAAGTGGAAACCCCAATTGCCCGTTTGGCACAGCTTGCACGAGCTATTGGAATTCACTTGGTGGTGGCTACGCAGCGTCCTTCTGTAAACGTAATTACAGGTATTATTAAAGCGAACTTCCCGGCCAGGCTTTCGTTTAGGGTTACATCAAAAGTGGATTCCCGTACTATCCTCGATGCAGGTGGTGCAGATCAGCTTATTGGTCAGGGTGATATGTTACTTTCTATGGGCTCTGAAATAACAAGAATGCAGTGTGCATTTGTAGATACGCCAGAAGTAGACGAGATTTGTGAATTCATTGGTTCGCAAAAGGGTTATAGCTCAGCATACATGTTGCCTGAGTTTGCCGGAGATGAGGGAGATGGCGGTAAAGCCGATATGGACCTTTCTGACCGCGATGCTTTGTTTGAGGAAGCTGCAAGGCTAATTGTTTCGCACCAGCAAGGCAGTACCAGTTTGGTTCAGCGTAAGCTCAAACTGGGATATAACCGCGCAGGTAGAATCATTGATCAGTTGGAAGCAGCAGGGATTGTGGGGCCGTTTGAAGGCAGTAAGGCAAGAGAAGTGCTGGTTCCCGATGAATATAGTTTGGAACAATTATTGAACGAGCTGAACAATAATTGATTGGATTAGAAAAGATTATGAAAAGAATTTTCAGTGTGCTTGTACTCTTTGTTTTGAGTGTGAGTTTGTACGGACAGGAGAAGGATCCAAAAGCTGTTTTAGATAAAATGAGCAGCGTTTATAAGGCAATGCCTGGTTATAATATTGCCTTTGTACAAAAGGTAATGAGTGAGGGAGAAGTAATAGATCTGATGAATGGATCAGCTTCTGTATCGAATGATAAGTTTGTATTGAAGTTTCAGGAGCAGCACATTTATTGCAATGGCCCAGTGCTATGGACATACTTGGTAGAAGCGCAAGAACTTACTATTAGCAACTTTGAGCCGGAAGGCCAAATGGTTAACCCAGCCAATATTTACGACATCTATAAAGAAGGTTTTACTTTCAAATACTTGCGACAAGACGATGTGAAAGGCGAAATGGTTGATGTGGTTGAGTTAACTTCAACTGACCCAGATGCTGATTTCACAAACATCATTATGTACATTGGGCAGAAGGATGGCTATTTGAAAGCTTGGGATTTGGTAGACTACGCTGGAGCTATGTCCTCTTTCGAAGTATCTAACTTCGAACCTAACAAAACCTTCCCCGATAAATTTTTCGAATTCGATAGAGAAGCAAATCCTGTTCAATACGAAGAAGATTTGCGTAACTAAACCCTATGACCAAGCAGGAATTATTCAACCAGATCACACAGAAGTCTTCCTATCTCTGTGTGGGTCTGGATACCGATTTAAATCGCATTCCCAAACATTTATTAAAGGCAGAAGATCCGCTTTTTGAATTCAACAAGCAGATTATTGATGCTACTATTGACTATGCCGTTGCTTATAAGCCTAACATAGCTTTTTACGAGGCGCATGGGGTAAAAGGATGGGAAAGCCTTCAAAAAACGATTGAATATATTCCCAAGGAAGCTTTTACCATTGCCGATGCCAAGCGAGGCGATATTGGCAATACCTCTAACATGTACGCTCGCGCATTTTTCGATGCCATGAATTTCGATTCGATTACGGTGGCGCCATACATGGGCGAAGATTCCGTAAAGCCATTTTTGGAATTTGATAATAAATGGGTGATTCTATTGGCGCTTACATCTAATGCAGGCGGAAAGGATTTTCAGAACCTGAGTTTGGAAAAAGGTGGTGAGCTTTACGAAGAAGTGCTGAGTAAAAGTCAGGAGTGGGGCAGTGATGAAGAGCTGATGTATGTAGTAGGCGCAACCCGTGCCGAGGCACTTCAGAACATCCGAAAAATTGTACCAGATCATTTCTTGTTGGTGCCTGGAGTAGGTGCGCAAGGCGGTAGTTTAGAGGAGGTTTCTAAATACGGAATGAACAAGCACTGTGGGCTGCTCGTCAACTCTTCGCGAGGCATCATTTATGCCGATGACTCGGTAGATTTTGCCAAAACGGCAGGTGTGAAAGCTCAGGAGCTTCAAACAGAAATGGAAGGTTTTCTTGCTAAATTTCTCTAAATTCAGTGTGAACACACACTGAATATGCAAGAATCCTTTCTTCATTACATCTGGAAAAATCAACTATTTAATAAGCGTCAGTTACAAACTGTAGCTGGGCAACCTATTGAAATTTTACACTCTGGGTTTCATAACCTGCATGCTGGGCCAGACTTTAAAGAGGCTAAACTCAGTATTGATGGACTTCAATGGGTTGGTGCTGTGGAGATTCATGTTAAGTCATCCGATTGGTATGCGCACAATCATCAAACAGACGAGAACTATGATGGCGTAGTATTGCACGTGGTTTTCGAGCACGATAAGGAAGTACTCGATCAACATGGAAACGCTATCCCTACTTTACTGCTCAAGGGGCTTATAAAACCTGGTGTACTCAAGCGATACGAGGCGCTTATGCTTCAGCCCGCAAAAGTACTTTGCGAGAGCCAGCTGAAGAATGTGCGGGTAATTACACGGCTTTCTATGCTCGAAAGGGCGCTGGTTGAACGTATCAATCAAAAGTCGGCAATGGTGCTTGCTTTGTTGGAGCAGAACAATGGCAGCTGGGACGAAACAGCTTATCAATGGTTGGCACGAGGCATGGGTTTTAAAACCAATGCCGAACAAATGTTGTGTTTGGCCCAATCGGTACCCATTAAGTTCATTAACAAGCACCACCAACTACGACAGAAGGAAGCTTTGCTCTTTGGTGCTTCCGGTTTGCTCAATGTGGATTTGAATGATAGTTATGCCAACGGACTAAAAGAGGAATATCTGTTTTTAAAACAGAAGTATAATTTAAAGGAAGGGCTCAGTTATAATGAGTGGCACTTTGCTCGTGTTCGGCCTGCGAATTACCCTACCATTAGAATACCCCAATTAGCCGCGCTTTTGGCAAAACATAGTCAACTGTTTCAGTTGTTTATTGAGGCTGAGGAAATCAAAAACCTACAAAAGCAGCTCCAGGTTGAAACAGCTGAATACTGGTCTGCGCACCATCGATTTGATGCTGCTTCGAGCAGAAAGGTGAATGGACTATCTAAGTCATCTATCAATAATTTAATCATAAATGTTACGGTTCCTCTTTTGGGTGCGTATGCCCGCTATACCGCCAACGATACTTACATGGAACAAGCAGTGAATCTGCTTTCTGCAATGCCCAAAGAGCAAAACAGTATAGTCAAGCAATGGCAAGATTTAGGCTGGAACGTGTCCTCAGCATTCGATAGCCAAGGATTGTTGCAGCTCTATCGGTTTTATTGCTCAAACAGCCAATGTATAGCCTGTAATATTGGTGCGGAACTGATCAAGCAATAGCGGTTCGGATTACCTCAACCCTGTGGTTTCATTAGAATAGAAGTTAAATGGGTTCGATTTATCTAAGAATTCTAAAAACACTATCTTTGCACCGCATTTTAAAAACGCTATGGAAAACCCGGTAATTATCTTTGGAGCAGGGCCTTTAGGACAGGCGGCAGTAGAAATTTTCGAGAGCAACGACATTGTGGTATATGGATACCTAGATGATGACAAAGAGTTGCACGGAAAGGAGTTGGGAGAGCTATCGATTTTGGGTAGTACCGATGATGACGGCTTTTTAAAGCTTATCGGTAAAAAGTGTGAAGGATTTATCGCTGTTGACGATAGAGACTTGCGTATGGGCTTGGTAAAGCTGATGAAGGAGCGTAGAAAGAAAATGCCTGTAAATGCTATTCATAGCAACACAGAAATTTCTCCTTCCGCACACGTTGGTCATGGCGAGTTTGTTAATAGCGGTGTGGTAATTGGTGCTAATGCCAAAATTGGTGACCACTGTCTTATTCACACCAATGCAACGGTTGACTATAGTGCCAAAGTAGGCGATTTAGTACAGATTGGTGCGGGAAGTGTAATTGGTAGCAGTGCCGAAATTGGTGAAAACGTATTTATCGGTTCAGGTGTAACCATTGTTCCTGGTATCAAAGTAGGTAAGAATGCTCGAATAGGAGCAGGTTCGGTAGTGATAGCCGATGTAAAGGCGGGCGAAACCGTATTCGGAAATCCAGCCGCTAAGGTTTAGTAGTGTTAAAGTTGGGGCCTGTTGATGAACTTCAGTAGTCTTCAAACGGCATCACTTCATAACATCGTAACTTACATTTATCACCCTAAAAGCAATAGGGCAGACATATGGAAAAGAAGTATTCAATTTTATTGTATTACTGCTATGCCGAAATCGAGGATTTCGAAGCATACAGAGAAGAACATCATTTGTTCTGTATTGAAAACAACCTGAGAGGTAGAATCATTATTTCTCCTGAAGGACTTAACGGAACAGTTTCTGGCCTGAAAGAAGACTGTGAAAAGTACATGGAGTACATACACAGCGATGCCCGTTTTGCTGATACAGAATTTAAAGAAGAGGCGCACGATCGAATGGCCTTTGCCAAATTGCACGTAAGGGTTAAACCCGAAATCGTGCATTCAAGCCTCAGACATATCAATCCTAGAAAAAGAACTGGCGGCTATGTGGAGCCAGAGGACTTCAAGAAAATCTTGGCGGAAGAATCTGAAGACACTGTGATTCTTGACGTAAGGAGTAACTACGAACATAATGTTGGGCGCTTTAAAAATGCCTTGACATTGGACATCGATAACTTCCGCGATTTCCCTGAAAAAGTTAAAGAGCTTGACCACCTAAAAGGCAAAAAGGTAGTAACCTATTGTACTGGTGGTATTAAGTGTGAAAAAGCTAGTGCTTACCTCTTAGAGCAAGGTTTCGAAAACGTGTATCAGCTGCATGGTGGTATTATCAAATACGGTATTGAAGCTGGTGGTGAAGACTTTGAAGGTAAATGTTATGTTTTCGATAACAGAATTACTGCCGATGTAAACTCGGTAAACCCAAGCATTGTAAGTAAGTGCTTTGTATCTGGGGTACCGACCGACAGAATGGTGAATTGTGCCAACCCTGAGTGTAATGCACATATTCCTATGACGGAAGAAGCAGGTTGGTTAATGGACGGCTGTTGCTCTGAAGAGTGTCGTAAGCACCCAAGCAGACGCCCATACGATGGTACCGGTTACTATCAAAAGAACACCAATCACTACAACCCGCTTAAAGGGGTGAAAAGAGAAGCTGCAAAGCTAAGTTAATGAGCAAGAGGATTCCCGATTCCGAATTGATTATCTCGCCTCAGGGCAGGGTTTATCACCTCAATTTGCATCCAGATATGGTTGCTGAGGATATCATTGTTGTTGGGGATCCTGAGCGCGTACCTAAAATCAGTGCATACTTCGATAAGGTTGAGCATCAGGTAAATAGCCGTGAGCTGGTAACGCACACTGGCACTATTGGCCGAAAACGCTTGTCGGTTATCAGTTCCGGAATGGGGACCGATAATGTGGAGTTGCTGATGACCGAACTAGATGCTTTGGTTAACATCGATTTTGCAACACGTACACCTAAAAGAAAGCAGCAATCGCTAAGAATTTACCGTATTGGTACTTCTGGTTGTATTCAGCCTGATATTCCAATCGATGCGTTTTTGGTTTCGACCGCTGCGCTCGGTTTGGATACCCTTATGGCTTTTTACAAATGGGAGCAAAGTGAGCAAGCTGAGTCGGCTAGTTTAAAGGTACAGCGATTGCTGGGACTTCCCTTTAAGCCGTACTTGGCTGAGGGCTCTAAAGAGTTATTGGCCAAATTCAGCGAAGAGTTCTATCAAGGGGTTACGGTTACGGCTCCTGGTTTTTATGCGCCACAAGGTAGGGCGCTAAGAAAGCCGATCGCTTTTCCTACTTTACCGGATGATATCGCCAAGATTGAAACGGGCTACGGACGCTTTACCAACTTTGAAATGGAAACGGCAGGTTATTATGCCATGGCTAAAATTTTGGGGCACCAAATGATCAGTTTGAATGCCTTAATTGCTAACAGGCCCAATGGCAGTTTTTCTGCAAATCATGAGGCAACAGTGGATCGATTAATTCGAAAGGCTATTACAACTATTGTATAGTTTTAGCGTTCAAGTACTTATTGAGAAGTTGGATATGAGAAGGGTGGTTCTACTTATGTGGGTGTTGATATTCCCACTCGTTTTAAAAGCTCAGATTAGACAATCGGTGCTAGCCGATGCACTTAGTGGTTACAGCGCAATTAGCCAAGCCTACAGTTTGCCTGAAACCAAGCAATACATTACAATAATCGATTTTGATTTACCGAGTACTCAAGAAAGGCTATGGGTTTACGATGTAGCCAATGATTCCATTTTACTTTCGACCCACGTAGCACATGGTAGAAATACTGGCGTGAAAAAGGCGGAGGTTTTTTCTAATAAGCCTAACAGTTACCAAAGCAGCTTGGGGTTCTATTTAACGGGCGAAACTTACCGAGGTAAAAACGGCTATTCACTTCGCTTAGATGGGCTGGAAAAAGGGGTAAATGATAATGCACGGGTAAGAAATATTGTAATGCATGGTGCTAATTATGCTGAGCAGCCCTTTATCAAAAAACACGGCCGTTTGGGTAGAAGTTTTGGGTGTCCGGCAGTACCGCGTACGGTAAACAAGGAGCTAATCGATTTAATTAAGGGCAAAACGGTTTTGTTTATATATCACTCATCGCGTGATTACCAGCGAGATTCAAAGTATATTAGTAGGGTAGACTAAAGCCCTAAACGTGAAACGTACCATCTCAATACTTGCCTTACTATTGGCATTGAATAGCCTTTCTGTTGCCAATGAACCCACAGACTTAAGAAGAATAATTGAACACCTCCATGATGGTGGTGAAGTTCCTTTCAACAATCAAAAAGTCCACCTTAAAGGCTTAATGATTGATTTGTATAGCAAGAATGAATTTCAGACCATTTGGAACGATGACCAACAGGTGATGAAGGTGATTTACCTGCTGGAGAATGCAGTGGCGCATGGTTTGGTGCCAAACGATTATCACGTTGATTTCTTACTAGAGAACCTTGAGGAAAGAGAGGGTTCTGAACGTGTTAAGTATTATTTCGATTTGCTGCTGTCCGATGGTGTGTTACTCTATAGTCATCACCTTACTACGGGGAGGTTACAGACCAATGAATCTCGTACTTGGAACTACCCAGCCCGCAGCAATGTATTGGCCGATCTTGATACTTTTTTAGCGGCAGTTAACGGCAAGAATTTACCAGATTATTTGAATGAACTAATACCTGAAGTGGCTATTTACTCTCACTTTATGAGTGAAAGGGCAAAGCTTGCTTCCATGTTGGAAAATGAAGGTGAGCTGGTATGGATTCCCGATCACAAGGTTTTGCACAAGGGTGATTCATCTGCTTATGTCTCGGATATTTCCAACCGTATAGCACAACTGGGTTTTGGTAGCTTGGTAAGTACCAATGGTGCATATTCAGCAGAGCTTGAGCAGCAGGTAAAACAGTTTCAGAAGTACCATGGCATCGATCAGGATGGGATAATTGGTAAAGGTACCTATGAAATGCTGAATCTAAGTTTGACGGCAAGAATAGAACTGCTAGACATTAATATGGAACGTATTAGGTGGCTTAGTGCTGCCAAAGAGGATAATATGATAGTGGTGAATATTCCCGGATTTCATTTGTTCTATTTTAGAGATAATGAAGTGCATTGGCATACCGATGTAATGACCGGGGCAATTGATACCCAAACTCCCATTTTTGGTAGCGAAATGAAGTACTTAGTGTTCAACCCAACTTGGACGGTCCCTAGAAGTATTATTAATAAGAGTCTGTTTGAACGTATAAAGAATGATCCTGAGTATATGCAAACACATAACTTCACACTTCAAGATCATCAGGGTAATGTGGTTGAGCGCAGTACCATTAACTGGGACGAAATGACTTTGAACAAGTTTAATTATACGGTAGTGCAAGGGCCAGGTACTGGCAATGCTTTAGGGCGTGTAAAGTTCATCTTCCCGAACAAGTACGCCATTTATTTGCACGATACACCGAGCAAGTATTTGTTCAGTAGAAGCTCTCGAGCGTTTAGCCATGGCTGTATTAGAGTAAAAGACCCTATGCGATTGGCCGAAATTTTACTAGACAACCAAAAAGGATATACCCAAAAAGACATCGATGCCATTGTAGCTACCGGTGAAACTAAAGTTGTCTATTTAAAGCAGCCCCTGCGTGTGGTAAATGTGTACTTAACGGTAGATGGTAGACCAAACGAGCCGCTCTACTTTCATAAAGATGTGTACAATATGGATGCTAGACTAAAGCAACGGTTCAAAACTGAATTTGGTAGTCAATTGAATTAGTGTTTTGGCTTAAGCAACCCCTGAATTAGTAAGTTATATTCTTTACACGTAAGTACTCCGTTGGTGGAGTAAGGACATGTTCTATACAACCGTTCTCCCAATTTGTCTAGGGTGATGATTACATCTTGCCCTCTGCACAACGGACATGTAATTGCCTCGCCTTCTGTACAGTCAATGGTGTTGCGGTAAAAGAATTTGCTGTTGGTTTCGGCACTGGTTGTGCTAGTGTTATTGGTGTTTCTAAAGGCCTCTTCAGCCTTGTCGAGCAGGGCCATTGTTTCTTTAGAGTGCTGGCCTCGGCTACCTTTCAATTCCAAGTATTTGTTAAGCCAGTCGATACTTTGTGTGTATTTGCCAAGGTAAAAGGAGTTTTTACCAAAGAAGAAACAAAAGTCTGCAGAAAGTAGGTCGATTTTCTCCAATGCAGTCATATAGTACTCATCCGCTTTTTCGTACTCCTGGTTATCCATGTAAACCACGGCAGTATCGATAAAACGAAGTGGGTCTGGCGGAGCGGTGCGCTGCGCGTTTACAGTAAACCCAATAAGAAGCAGAAATACAGCAGGTAAGAGTTTTTGCATAAGTTTAATTCTAGGCAAAAATATAAAAGTTTATAAATGAAAATGCCCCTTAAATAAGGGGCGCATCAAACTTAACTTTAATTAACAAGAAATTAGGCGGTTAGCAGTTATTTAACTGCTGCTCTTTTCTTGGGTAAGCTAACTCTTTTACCGGCTATACTAACAATACCGATTCCTGTGGCGACCAATGCTGCTGCTGTTAAAATTATCGTTTTTGTCTTCATTACTTTAATATCTCTCTGTGGCTTATACGACAATGATTGTACCAAGTTTGTTACAATCAACAGAAAATAATTTTTTTCCTGCGAATTGTCTTATTTGTAATACACCTAATCGGTACAAATCCCTTATCGGATTTTCATTATTTTCTCAATTATTTCCGCTGGTAAATATTCTGTTTTCTGAGCGGTAGAATGTTTTCTATTTTGAATCAAACTTTACTAAAATGAACAAACTACTAACCACTCTTTTGGGCTGCTTTCTGATGCTAATGGGTACAAATACCAAGGCACAGCAGGCACCTCCCCAAATTGATACACGCATTTATGAAATAATTGAGAATACCTCTGCCGATAGGATTGAAACAGATATTAGAAAGCTTGTGGATTTCGGTACTAGAAATACATTTTCTGATACTGTTTCGGAAACCAGAGGAATTGGCGCAGCAAGACGATGGATCAAAGCTGAGTTCGAACGGATTTCTGTTGAATGTGGCAATTGCCTTGAGGTTTTTTACCAGAAAGATCTTGTGAAAAAGGGTAGTGGTAGCCGTGTACCGCACGATGCTTATGTTGTAAACGTAGTGGCTGTTTTACGTGGTACGGACTATCCTAATAGTTACGTTATGATGTCGGGAGATATTGACTCACGTGTGAGTAGTGCCACCGATTTTACTTCCGATAGCCCAGGCGCTAACGATAATGCTTCTGGAATGGCAGGAACCATTGAAGCAGCAAGAGTACTTTCAAAATACAAATTCAAGCACAGTATTGCTTTTGTTGGGCTTTCTGGTGAGGAGCAAGGGCTTTTCGGAGGAGCAGGACTTGCTAAGTATGCCCAAGAGCAGAATTGGGATATAGTAGGTGTTTTGAATAACGATATGATCGGGAATATTGAGGGAGTTGATGGTGTAATTGACAACCGTACTTTTAGAATTTTTTCTGAACCAACGCCAGCAAATGAAACCGATCGCCAGAGAGGAGCTAGAAGATTTACAGGAGGCGAAGTAGACGGTAACTCCCGTCAATTAGCGCGTTACATCCACAAGCAAGTAAAAACCTACATGCCCGAAATGAACCCGATGATGATCTACCGATTGGATAGATTTGGTAGAGGCGGGCATCATCGCCCGTTTAACGATTTGGGTTTTGCAGGAGTTCGTATTATGGAGGCGCACGAAAATTATAACCGTCAGCACCAGGACTTGAGGACTGAGAATGGAATAGCTTATGGTGATGTAATTGAGGGAGTGAACTTTCCTTATGCAGAAAAGCTGACATCTGTAAATGCCATTTCATTGGCAGGCTTAGCTTGGGCGCCACCAGCACCTAAGGATGTGCGCATTGGTGGTGCGGTAAGGCCTTCGACCACTTTGCAGTGGGAGGCTACGGATGACAAGAATATTGCCGGCTATAAGATCTATTACAGACTTACCACCTCGCCTACCTGGGATAACTTTGTGTATGTATCAGGAGTGAATGAGCACACTTTAGAAGGCATTGTAATCGACAATTACTACTTCGGTGTAGCTGCAGTTGGCAAAGACGGAAATGAATCTGCTGTAGTATTTCCTTACCAACAGATTAGGAGGAGGTAGCTTTACCTATTGTAAAAGCATAAGGCCGCATTTGCGGCCTTTTTTGTTTCTACCAGAATTTCACTCCTAGTTGATCAAATATAAAGTAGTACTTAAAGAGCACCATTTCTGTAAAATCAGTAGTGGTTAAGGCACCTGAGTGGCTTGCTCCTGGAATGACATAAAGTTCATACAGAGACTTTGGATCACCTTTCTCTTGAAGGGTTGCCAAGAACTTATAGCTATGTAGTGGTGGGACTCTATCATCAAATTCACCAGTAATCAACAGTGTATTAGGATATTTTACTCCTTTTTTAATGTTCTGTAGAGGAGAGTATCGGCTGAGGCTTTGGAATTCGATTTCGTTAGTTACTGAGCCAAATTCTTTAAGGTTTGTATTAACTCCACCTGCCGTGAAATTCTCTAACCTTAACATGTCATAGGGGCCTGCTTCGGCCACAACCGCCTTGAAGAGTTCGGGGCGTTGTATCATAGAAGCTGCTACGAGCATTCCCCCATGAGAGCCTCCATTGATTGCAAGTTTCTCTGATGAAGTATAGCCTTCATTAATCAAGAATTCAGCGGCTCCAATAAAGTCATTGATGGCGTTTTGCTTTTTTAGTTTTTGACCTTCATAAGCCCAATCGTAACCCTCAGCACCGCCTCCTCTGATATTTGGAACAGCCAAAACTCCACCATGCGCTAAAAATAATGCTTGTTCTCTATCAAAATTTGGCTCAACAGTAATTCCATAGCCTCCATATCCATATAATAAAGTAGGGTTGTTACCATTCAGTTTTACATTTTTCAAGCATGTAATGTACATAGGGATTTCTGTACCATCTTGCGATTTGAACTTGACGTATCGTGTTTCTAAACTTTCTACATTGTAGGGTAATTTTAACTCTACCAATGGTTCTATAGAGAGGTCTTCAAAATTGAGCCTATATGGGAGGTTCGGGTGGTAGAATGATGACAGCGAAAAGTAAGTCTCTTTTTTAGACGGATTCGTTTCGTAAAGGTCAACTGGTTTTTTACCCTTAGGAATGGTTAGCTTTTGTAGAAGCTCACCATTAAAGTTATAGATAAGGGCCATATATTCTCCATCAATTCGATAAATACAGGAAATCATGTCCTTGCCAAGTGGATATACATGCCTTAAGTCAGCATCATACTCTGGTACTATTTCAATGACCCTATTTAAATCATTTATATTTGCCGCAATTACCTTTCCGTTTGGTGCATTCCATGTTGTTTTCATAACAATGGTGTCACCTTTAAAGAAGGATTCAGTAAACCTTATATCAGGGTCAACAGGGTGGACTATAAATTCTTTTAGGTTAAAATCACTTTCTCGTGAAAGGTTAGCGGTGGAGATTGCCCTATACTTTCTAGTTCCTCTTTGACCAAAATGGTACAAGAGTAGCTTTTCATTTGTAATATTATTGAATCTAAAGCTACTAATGCCTTCTTGGTCTGGATTAAGGTATAATAGCTCATCTTCAGATTGAGGCTTTTCGATATCGTGGTAGTACAATGCCTGACCAATTGCCTTATCTAACAGTTCCCTGCCTTCCTTTGGCTTTTTGTATGAGTCATAATACACTCCACGCCCACTCCATATAAGATTGCCGGATGTCCTAATGTTCTCTAAATGGTGCGGAAAAGCTTTACCTGTTATCATATTATAGAAATAGACTTCTCTCCAATCGCTATGGTTGACGGAGATTTCAACAGCAATTAGGTGTTCTTTTTCATTATAATTCCAGTCGGTAATTACAACGTTATCTCCTCTCTTATCCCGGAAGTCCCTTACTCTTACCAGTGTCTGATAAGTAGTTTGATCTCCCATTCTATAAACCAAATTTGGGGTTCTGTCGGCTCCTTGATTGCTTATAGAGAACTTTATTTTAGCTGTGTCTTTTACCTGCTTGGGTTCAAAGTCTATCAATACCTCAAAGTCTATTCCATAATAAATCTGAGAGAGTTGACTGTGTAATAAGTCTTTCTTGTCTTGACCTCTGTCGTTTCTGCGTGTGATCTTGGCTTGCTCTTTCAACCAGTCTTTCAAGCGTTCATCCTCTGGGTTTTCCATCCATTGATAAGGGTCAACTATGGTGGTGTCAAAGTAGGTGTTTTTGGTATCCTCCTTTGGTGGGGAAGGATAAATGTATGTTTTTTGTCCGAACAGTTGTGAGCTAGTAAGGCTTAAAAGAAGTAGGGTAGAAGCTATTTTTGACATTACTGTTTATGAGGTGAAATAGTAATGCTAAAATAAGTTTATTACCGTATTCAATTAATTAATATTACTTATTTTCTTCTCCCTTTTTAACCCAAAAACAAAGCCTAGGATAGGTATCCTTTTGATTAAGAATTCATAGAGCAACCAGCATGCTCCAAATGTTCCGACTACCATTATAAATGCTTTTGTAACAAAAGGCCAGTTTAGTTCCATAAGCCAATATCCTATAATTATGGTTACGGTTTGATGCAGGATGTAGAAGGGATAAACAGCGCGATTGCAGTAGGCCAAAGCGTGACTCGGTCTATTTAGATATTTGGCTGCGTAGGCAAATATTACCAATATCCACGACCAAAAATTAGTGGTTTTTAATGCTGCTTCTGTAAAATGAATCACTGTGGAGTCTTCAAAGTACAGCCAAATAATTAGTAGTCCAGTAAAACAGCTTATCCCGAGGGCTAAGGCCTTCTTTCTTAATTTCTCTAAGGCTGGCCAAAAAGCTTCCTTCACTGAAATAAGCAGGTAGCCATGGAAGAACAGGGTTAGGCTACTGATGAAGTTGAACCAGTCCCAAACAAGGTTGTGTGTTATATTGAAAAATGGCTCTAGTAACGATTCGTACAGGAAAAGTGGAATTACAAGCAAGTAAATACTCATTGGCTTATTGCTTAATCTTCTTCTCCAAGCCTCCAGAAAACTAGTATTTGGATGATTTCTTAAATAAAGAAAAACAGGGGTAAGGATTACAGAGAAAATCAATAGGTAAGGCAGAAACCAAAGGTGGTGCCAGCTCAGGTTACCTTCTGGATAAACCCCAACTAGTGATTGCGTGGTCCAATACTCCCAATAAGAGCCCGAGAATGCTCCGGTGGAAATTCTTTCTATATAAACTTGTGGCGGCACAATTACGAGCATGCCAAAGACCAACGGGATGGCCAAGCGCGCGTGGCGCTCTTTTATAAACTGCCACCCCGAACGGTAGGAGAGTGCAAAGGCAGTTCCCATGCCAGAGATAACGAATAGAATTGGTAATCGCCACTGGTTGAGAAAGAGCATAGGCCAGCGAAGTTCTGGGTAAATGATGTTGTTTTTAATATGCCAGCCCCACGGCACAAAGAACATACCTACATGGTAGAAAATAAGTAGGCCAAAAACGATTACTCGTAACCAGTCGAGGTCGTAGCGTCTAATTTTTGTCATTACATTTTGAGTTGTTTGATGACGCTAACCTATGGCCTTTTTACTTCGAAATCAGGCTAATGTGGCGGCTGACAAGCTTTTGTGATGGCTGACAAAGCAAGCCAGCAATAAAGGAAGGAGTTTAGTGGTTTACTTCGTTCAGAATTAATCCCGAAGCTGGAGCTACAAAGCTCAGGTGTTCACCAAATGCTGGTGTTAAGCTTTGTGCTATAAAGTTTAAATCAACTTCGTTTCTTCCCAGGCGCACCAATTGCCCCATAATTAAACGGATTTGGTTGCGCATAAAGCCCTTGCCGCTAATGCGCAAAGCGTAGCTAGGGCTAGGGAAAAAGTTGGCCGTGTAAAATGTATTAGGAACAATTTCGCATAGAGCAATAGTTCGTCTAGTTACGGTGTCTTCACCCGGTTTTTTGCAATAGGCTCTAAATTCGTGTTCACCCTCAAAGAGTTTTGCGCCTTTCATCATGGTGTCAATGTTTAACTGCTCAGGAAAGGTAGATACGAATGGTGCTGAAAATGGGTGAGCTTTCTGACCAAATGAAAACAGATAGAGGTATTCTTTGGTTTTAGGAGTTTGAATAATGTTGAATTCTGCATCGGTCTTTACAATGCTCAAACCCCGAATGTCTGCAGGTAGGTTTAGGTTGAAGTTTTCAAGAAAGGAAGCTTCATCGGCTAGCGGAGCCTTTAAAAAAAGCTCAAAGATAAAGCTGTTGGCAGATACCTTGGCATCGGTTCGGCTGCCCCCTAAGGTCTTAAAATCAGAATGACCGAACACATAGTTTAGTGTTCGGTCAATCATGTGATGTATCGTTTTTACCTCAGGTTGTTTTGCCCAACCGTGAAATCTAAAGCCTAAATATTGAACCTTAATAAGGTAGTAATAGCGTTTTTTCACAGCGTTTATGGCAATTAAGCACTAAAGTGCCTTAACTCTGATGTTACGGTAATGAACTTCGTCTCCGTGGTTCTGAAGGCTAAATGCGCCTTTTTTAAATGCCGCATAGGTATCGGTATTAGCCCACTTGCTTTCAGCTTTAATAGCTTTCCACTCGTCAGAGCCTTCTTCAAACTCCAATACTTTTTCGCCATTGAACCAGTGCTCTACATGGCCATTGTTGTAAACAATTTTAACCTTGTTCCACTGCATGTAAGGGTTTGGCTTTTTAGTAGCAGCAGGAGCTTGCATGGCATAGTTTGAAGCTACCATTTTAAATGCTTCAGACTCAGATCTTGAAAACTCATCGTCAAGCACTTGATACTCAGGTCCTGTCATAAAGTCGAAGCCTAATGAATCAGCCTCTACCACGTGGTAGAAGATACCGCTGTTTCCTCCTTTGGCAATTTTATACTCCAGCTCAAACTCGAAGTTGCCGTATTGGGTGGTGGTCATTAGCGATTCGCTGCTAAAGCCAACATTTTCTTCGCCAATACCAGCGTTGCAAACAAGGGCGCCATCTACAATGGTCCAGGCTTCTGGAATGCCTTCTTTTCCATAGGTTTTCCAACCATCGAAGGTTTCTCCATTAAAAAGTGTAATCCACTCACTCTCTGCTGACTTCACATCTGCAGTTTCGGTGTTTTCTTTTTTAGCACCACCACAAGCGGTAAGTGCTGCAATTAAAGTGATTAATAGTACGGTTGATAGTCTTGAATTCATAACTCAAAAAATTTGAACCAAGATAATAAGGAATTAGAAAGTATGAGATGATTTGGGCTTTTGTTTGACAACTGGTTTAGTCGGTAATTCTCCAGATGACACCAATTTCTTGAGCCGTGTTAGAAAAATCTTCGCAAGTGGTGTCTCCAGTAATGCCGCCAAATTCGCAGATAACTTCACAGTCTTGATTATAAGCCATGAATTTCCAGTCGGGTACATCGCCCGGATTGAAAATGAATACGCACTCATCGCGATAACGATAGGCGGTTACGTTGGCATCTAAAAAATTAGAAGGCTTATCAGGGTTCTTCTTGTAAGCGTTTATTTGCTCAACTATGCAAGGAGGCAAGTGAAGCCCCATTTCTATGCAGCTAATATTGTTATCTACAATAATTGCTGGTTCGTTGCAGCCATAGCAAAGAATACCCAGAAGCAATATGGTCCGTAAGGATTTCATAAAAGCGAAATTCAATATACCGCATTGAAATAACGTAGTGCTATAACTCCTTTATGGAGTTTATGTTTCTAAATGGCTGGTAATCACTAATCGGAAGGGCAGTGGCGTTGTTTTTTGAAAGGAAGTTCTGTAGACCAAACTCACCTTGTTCTACATACCTTTTTAAATGGTTTTTTGAACTGCTTGGCCAATAGGAAGGTAATGGATGCCAAAAGCCTGATTCCGAACCTCTATAAGCTCGGACATTGCCTTCTTCTACGTTTAAAAGCTGCTGAAGCAGCTCCACTTTCATTAAAGGCATGTCGATGGCCACAACTATTAGGTTTTTATTGGTCGCTTCTAGCGCGGTAAGTATGCCGCCCATAGGGCCTGTTTCAGCGTAATTATCCTGAATGCATGGGTAATTACCTGAAAGCTCCTTGAACTGTTCTGCATTTACTGAAAGGTAAAACTCACTGCAAGCTGATAAGGTGAGTTCTATGGCTCTTTCAAGAAACGTATCGCCTTGCCATTTTACAAAGGCTTTATCCGTACCCATACGGGTGCTTTTCCCACCCATTAAGATCAATCCGGCTGGCTTAGCCATTCGCTCTGTGTATTCTTATTCGCACTCTTTTTGATGCCGGTGTTTTACTTTTTGCCGCAAACGAATCGATTGGCACCAATGGGTTTGCCTCGGGGAAATAGGTGGCCACATTGCCGCGCGGAATTGGGTATGGAATTGCCAAAAACTTGTTGGCATATCGCATTACGCCATTGTATTCGCTGCTAAGGTTTACTACCTCCTTATGTTGAATGCCAGCAGCCTTCATGTCTGCTTCGTTCATCATTACTACTCTGCGCTCGTTATAAATACCGCGGTAGCGATCGTCCAGTCCATAAATTGTGGTGTTATACTGGTCGTGGCTACGAATAGTCATCATAATGTATTCGTCTTCAGCCTGTTCGTGCTTAGGTAGTGGAATGGTCGAGAATTTGGCCTTGCCAGTATCCGTGTTGAATTTACGTTCTCGGGCACCATTCGGTAAATAGAAACCAGCTGGTTGCCTTACGCGCTTGTTGTAATCTTCAAAGCCCGGAATGGTTTGTTCTACAGCATCGCGAATGTTATCGTAGTCGTTTGCAAACTCGTTCCAATTTATGCTCGAGTTTTTTAAGGTGGCTTTTGCCAGTTCGGCTACAATGCGCACTTCGCTTAGCAGTTCCTTGCTTGGTGGGTTTAGTGCTCCTTTGGAAGATTGAACAACGCCCATGGAGTTTTCGCAGCTTACAAACTGCTCTTTCCCATTTTGAATGTCTTTATCGGTTCTACCTAAACAAGGCAGAATAAGTGCCTTTTTTCCATGGATTAAATGCGAGCGATTTGGCTTGGTTGAAACATGAACGGTCAGGTCGCAATTTTGCAGCGCCTTGGCCGTAAACTCTGTGTCTGGAGTGGCCGAAAGGAAGTTTCCACCCATGGCGAAGAAGAATTTTGCCTTTCCTTCCTTCATGGCATTGATGGCCGGGACAACCGAATATCCGTGTGCTCTAGGCGCTTTTATGCCGTGAATTTCATCTAGTTTGTCGAGAAATTCAGGTTTTGGTTCTTCCCAAATGCCCATGGTTCTATCACCTTGCACATTGCTATGGCCACGTACAGGGCATGTGCCAGCACCCGGTTTGCCGATTGCGCCCTTCATCAACAAAAGGTTTACCACCTCTTTAATATTGTCTACTCCATTTTCATGCTGAGTAAGGCCCATTGCCCAGCAAACAATGATTTTTTCGTTTTTGGCAATGATTTTTGCAGCTGCCCGCACTTGTTTCGCTTCCAAACCACACTGGCGCAAACAAGCCATGTAGTCTATGTTTCTAATGGCCGTTATAAACTGTTCGTA
Source organism: Roseivirga pacifica (assembly GCF_900111145.1). Lineage (GTDB taxonomy): Bacteria > Bacteroidota > Bacteroidia > Cytophagales > Cyclobacteriaceae > Roseivirga > Roseivirga pacifica. The sequence continues at coordinate 242,108 of NZ_FOIR01000003.1, read as the reverse complement.
ACCTTCAGTGTATTCGTCAATAAAATCATGGTCAATCAGGCCGCCATCTTGTGCAATATCCATTTGCAGAATTTCAAACATCAGCGCCTTTAGAAAAGCCACATCGCCATTGATACGTACCGGTAAAAACAAATCCGTAAGTTCTATACCATTGGTGAGCATGCGCTTTGGGCTTTGCGGATCGGTATAATGCATTAGTCCTGCTTCAGGCAAAGGGTTTACCGTAATAATCTGGCCGCCATTTACCTTACACTTTTCTAAAGCGGAGAGCATTCTGGGGTGGTTTGTCCCCGGATTTTGCCCCATTATTAATAGTACTTCGGCTTGATGAATATCCTCTAGGGTGACAGAGCCTTTTCCAATCCCTACTGTCTCAGAAAGCCCTACGCCTGAGGACTCATGGCACATGTTAGAGCAATCGGGCATATTGTTGGTGCCATAAGCCCGAACGAAGAGTTGGTATAAATATGCCGCTTCATTTGAGGTTCTTCCAGAAGTGTAGAAGATGGCCTCGTCAGGTGAAGGCAGCTTGTTGAGCTCGTCTGCTATAAGCTGAAAGGCATCTTCCCATTTAATGGGTTTGTAGTGTGTCGCACCTTCTTCTAGTACGAGCGGTTCCAGTAATCGCCCTTTTTTTCCAAGCTCAAAGTCTGATAATTCAGAAAGTTCCTGCACGCTGTGCTTGGCGAAGAAATCTGCCCCAATCGTTTTTTTAGATCGTTCTTCGGCAATGGCTTTAATACCGTTTTCGCAGTATTCTCCGAGCTTAGAGCGTTCATCATCCGGGTCGGGCCAAGCACAACCTGGGCAATCAAAACCACCTTTTTGATTGATTTTAAGGCTCAGCTTGAGTGCTTCACCCTTTTTCATGTATTTATTCATTTGGCCCAACGCAGAAAAAATAGCGTCTTTACCAACAGACGTTTCTTTAGGAGCCTTTTGCTTTAAGCCCGTAAATTCTTCGGGTGGTTGTGTTTTTATCTCCTTATCCTTCGATTCGCTCATGACCTGTGTAGCAGTTAAATCGTTGTTTTTTCAAAAATCCTATCAGCGTGTGTTGATTGTTTTCGGCTAGTTCTATGGCTAGACTTGAAGGCGCACCAACCGCAACAATAACTGGGATTCCTGCCATGGTGGCTTTTTGCACAAGTTCAAAACTTGCTCTTCCGCTTAAAAGCAAAATGTGATTGGAGGCGGGAAGCATACCTTGAGACCATAAGTTGCCAATGAGCTTGTCCAAAGCATTGTGCCGGCCAACATCTTCTTTCAGTAGCTCCAGTTCGCCACCTATATTGAAAAGTGCAGCGGCATGAATGCCCCCGGTTTCAGCAAATGTGCTTTGTTGTTCTAAAAGCTTTTCTTGCAAACCGAAAAGTAGTGCGGGCTTAACTTTTGGGGAGAAACCTGCTAATTTAAAAATAGGGGAGACTTTGATGGCATCGATAGAGGCTTTGCCGCATACGCCACAGCTTGAGGTGGTGTAAAAGTTACGGTCCGATTGGCTAAGGTTAATTGCGGTATCGTCTTTTACCAATACGGTAACAATGTTTTCGTCTAGTTGAGATGTGCTCACTATACAGTTGAAGTCGCTTAAGATGCCTTCGGTGAATAAGAATCCCAGCGCCAGTTCAGCATCGTTGCCTGGGGTGCGCATGGTTACTGCTACCGACTTACCGCTAATCTCAGATTCTTTTTGCAGGTGTATTTCCAGTGGTGCTTCTATGGCAACTAGATCTTCTTTCGCACGGAAAGTGCCGTTTTCAAACCGCTTGATTTGCCTCTTTTGTGTTTTTGGTATGGAAGTGTCAAAAATCATTCGGCCTTTGGGTTTGGGTAAAGGTGGTCTTCGTTTTCATGCTTTCTTGGTTGTAAGCATTGAAAGTCTTTTTCAACCAAAATGAACAAGCCTTCTTCTGTAGTAAACTCAAAACCTACGCGGTCATCTTTATCCCAATTTAGTAATTGGTCGCTTGGTATTTCAACTGAAATTGTGCCTCCGGTAAAGTCGGCCGAAATGATTTCTCTGCTTGATGCGACTACTGCGTAGCGGAAAACCCCATTTGGAAAATGGCAAATGGACATGGCTTTACCTTCTTGTGTTAGCTGCGTAACGTCTTCTGGGTTTAAGCGCAAACGAACGCTATTGTTGTTGATTCTAATTTTCATGTAAGCTTTTAAAAATACATAAACCAAAGACTTAGAATGGTAGCAATACCAAAGCTTAATAATGTGCCTATGAGTACGTATTCGGTCTTTAGGTTGTCGGTGTCTTTGTAGCGAAGAATTGATTTGGCGGCTATTAGGAAACCAACGGCTTCTAGCCTCCCCGCAATACTGAGCGTAATGATTAAAATTCTTTCTAAACTACCGATTAGTTTTCCCGCATTGGGTAGGTCGTCAGTTTGTGGTGTTTCGATTTGATAAGTTTTGAAGACCTCTTTGATAATGATGTTGGTGGGTTTTAAGGCAATTAAATAAATGAGTATGGCCTGAAGTGCCTGCGGGTTAATGCTGAAAATTGGCTGATTGTTACCTGCAAATCTTAAGTCGGTAACTAAAAGAATAACAACTATATGCATGGCCTGATCTATAAAGAAGGCGTAGTTGCCAATGGATTTTATTTTTTGAACCCGTGGTTTAAGCAGGTCGATAAAGTAGTGTGTTACCGCTATAATGAGTGCGTTGAATACGAAGTCAGGGGAGAATGAAAGTAACCACGAAAGAGCAAAAGTGATGGCAATATGCTTGTAGAGCGATTTGCTTTTGGCTCCATGCTTTAATTTTTCGGCTACCGATTGATCGGTTTGGAAATAGAAATCGCTCAAAACATGAGCAATAACCTGAAGTAATAAAACAGTGGAGAGTGTCATTATTGTGCGAGCTTTTGGTTGAAGTAAGTAGTAGCTTGTTCAATGGCGTTCCAACCAATTGCGGTTGAATGTTGGTTTACCACAGGTTGTTTTATGCCGAGTTTAGCCGCAATTTCTTCTTCGGAATTGCCTAATAGTTTTAGGTAGGCTACTTCGCATTGCCTGCTAGTGGCTTTGTTAAGCAGCACATCCAAAAGCATAAAGAGTGGCTCAAAGTCTGTGTTTAACCTTTCATCGTTCGATAGAAATTGGAGGGTGCTTTTTACAGAAACCCTTTGTTTGCTGTGAGTGGAGTGCTCGTTTACCCATCGGCCTGAGAGGTGAATGGCTTCTCCGTCAATTATATCATTTTCACGATCGTAGCGATCTAAAGTGCCGTAGCCAATGGCTTGTCGCATGCCGTAGGTTTTAAATGCCTTTAGTTTGTTCTGTTCGCTTTTCGACTTTGGGTTACTAATGGGCAATGACTTTACCAGGCACTTAAAAATTAAAGCTATTTGTAATGCATTGCCGGGCTTGGGAACAACACACTCAATATAATCTCCTTTTATTAATCTGCTGTAGGTATTGAAATGCGTATTCAGGTCAAGGAATAAAGCCTTTAGCTTTGATTCTACCAAAGCTTTATCAGTTGTTTTAAGTGCGGTAGATGCGATTATGTCTCCTGAAATGACTGCTTTCATGGTTTAAATATAGGTTTTAAAGCCTATAAATACTAATTATATGTTTGAGAGCCTATAATTGCCATGTATAGGCTCTCAATACTGTATTAAGACAAGCCTGAAATTACTCCGTTGTCATCAATGGCCATGCCTTCCGATGCAGGTTTGGCAGGCAAGCCAGGCATGCGCATCATTTGGCCTAAAATAGGAATAACAAAGCCGGCTCCGCTTGCATATTCGAACTCACGAACACTTACGTCAAAGTTTTCCGGCCTGCCGTAGCGCAGCTCATTATCGCTGAGCGATTTCTGTGTTTTTGCCATACAAATGGGCATTTCATGCAAGCAAAGTTTCTCCATTCGGTTCATTTGTAGCTTGGCTTTTTTAGAGAAATCGACCACATCGGCTCCATAAATTTCTCTGGCAATGGTTTCGATTTTCTCACGAATTGGTGCTTTCCAGTCGTATAGCGGCTTGAAGTCATCGGTATGTGCTTCGACAGCAGTTACTACAGCCTTGGCAAGGTCGGTCATGCCTTCTCCACCTTGTGCCCAACCTTTCGCAACTACTGCGTCTACATTCATTTCAGCACATTTTTGCTGAATGAGTTTTACCTCATCTTCGGTGTCAGAAGGGAATGCATTGATGGCCACTACCGGATTTAAATTGAATTTCTGAATATTCTCAATGTGCTTTGCCAGGTTTTTAAAGCCTTCTTCAACTCGTGCGACACTCGCTGTGTTGTACTCATCTGCTTTGGCTCCACCATGGTGACGCAAAGCACGAATTGTGGCAACTAACACTACGGCCTTTGGCTTTAGGCCTGAGGAAACACATTTGATATTAAGGAATTTTTCAGCGCCTAGGTCGGCTCCAAAACCTGCTTCGGTTACCACATAGTCCGAAAGAGAAAGCCCCATTTTAGTAGCCAAAACGGTATTTGTTCCTTGTGCAATGTTAGCAAATGGCCCGCCATGAATAATGGCCGGATTGCCCTCTAATGTTTGAACCATGTTTGGCTTTATGGCATCTTTTAAAAGAATAGCCATGGCATTTTCTGCCTTCAGGTCTTTGGCAAATACGGGCTCTTTATCGAAGGTGTAGCCAATGAAAATGTTCCCTAACCTTTCTTTCAGATCGCTAAAATTTTCAGCCATACACAGAATGGCCATTACTTCAGAGGCAGGTGTGATATTGAAGCCGTCTTCGCGCGGAATACCGTTGGCAGTTCCTCCCAGGCCAATTGTGATTTGACGCAATGCACGGTCGTTCATGTCCATTACACGTTTCCACACAATAGTTCTCGGGTCAATATTAAGATTGTTGGTTTTGCTCTGAATATTGTTGTCTATTAAGGCCGAAAGCAAGTTGTTGGCTTTTTCAATGGCCGAAAAGTCGCCTGTAAAGTGCAGGTTGATGTCTTCCATGGGGATAACCTGAGAATACCCGCCACCAGCTGCGCCACCCTTCATGCCAAAAACAGGTCCAAGGGATGGTTCACGTAGCACAACAGTGGTTTGCTTGCCAATTTTATTTAGCCCTTCTGTTAAGCCGATTGAAGTAGTGGTCTTTCCTTCTCCGGCTGGGGTGGGTGTCATTGCACTTACTAATACAAGATTGCCTTGTGCAATTTTTTCTTCGTTTAAAAGGCTAAGAGGCAGTTTGGCTTTGTACTTTCCATAGTGTTCTAGCTTTTCTGCAGAAAGCCCTAGCTTTTCGGCAACTGTATCAATATGTCTGATTTCGGCTGCTTGAGCGATTTCAATGTCGCTTAAATGCTTTTTCTCCATAGGTATTGGTTCATCTGTGATAGAAAAATGAATATAGTTTACAGGTCTAATATAGGTACTGGCTTTGTGAAATGGGCACCGGTAATGGGAAAAGGGTGTGGTTTAGAACAAAGCTTTTGTTAAGTCTTTCAAACTGAATACATATGGACTTAAATTAGAGGAATGAAAACCGTAAAGTTATTTGTAGGCGTACTGTTGGCAATCATTTTTTCTACCTGCAGTGGAGAAAGTGACCTTCCTACGAATGAAAAGCTGGTTTACCTGAAGAATAATTCGAACAACTTCGACCTGTTTACAAGCGATGTGCTCGGCCAATGGGAGGATAGGCTGACCACAAACCCAGGTTGGGATTGGTCTCCTAGGTGGAATACAGGGTTGGAAAAACTGGTTTATTATTCTAACGATACCGTGGGTGACTTTTCAGTTTTGGCCATAAGTTTAAATACGGGGCAAGTGGATACGCTGCCAAATGCTGATCTGCTCAATTTTAAACTTTCCCCGAGTGGAAAATACATCTATTACAATGAGGAAGATAGTTTAGGTAGGAGCATATGGCGTTGCAAACTGGATGGAACCGCTAAAGAGCGATTGACTGATGTGAACGGCTATAACGGTCGTTTTGAGGTGAACAAAGACGAAAGTCAGATAGCCTTTATTTCTGACCGAACAGGGCAAAATGAATTGTTCTTAATGAACTTGAAGACTAAAGAGGTTAAACAGCTTACCAATGATGAAATGATTGAAAAATACATTTCATGGTCACCAGATGGTAAACAAATTGCTTTTACTATGGCTGCACCAAGCGATGACCCGAAGTGGGACATCTATATGATTAATGCTGACGGTACTGGACTAGTGCAACTTACCAAAACGCCTTACTCAGAACAGGAAATTGCTTGGTCACTTTCAGGTAAGAAAATAGCGTTCCATGGAACTACTGCGGCCGAAGGAGACCATATTTATACCATAGATATTGCTGATGGTAAGTTCACCAAAATCACATCGGGCGACTACTATCATGGTGAGCCGGCTTGGGTACCGGCTAGCGCTTTTTAACTTTTAGGCCTAAAAACCTTTATTACTGCTTCATTCACCTCCAAAAATGGTCCATCAATTAGGTCGATGCAGTAGGGCACCGCAGGGAAAACAGCATCTAAGCATTCTCTTATTGACTTTGGTTTGCCTGGTAGATTAATGATTAGTGATTTACCACGGATACCGGCCGTTTGCCTAGATAGAATTGCCGTAGGAACGTACTGCAGGCTTACTTGGCGCATTAGCTCACCAAAACCCGGCATCATTTTATCACAAACCGCTTCGGTAGCTTCTGGTGTAACATCGCGTGGAGCAGGGCCTGTGCCGCCAGTGGTTACAATTAGGTTGCAGTCCTCCTTATCGGCCATTTGCTTTATCGTGCTTTCAATTAGGTACTGCTCATCAGGAATTACTTGGTAAACTGGTTCCCACTTGGTGGTTAAGTAATCTTTGAGCGTGTCTATAATTGCAGGGCCAGAAATGTCTTCGTATTCCCCTTTGCTTGCTCTGTCCGATACTGTAATGATTCCAATTTTTACAGGTTGTATTCCGTCCAATTCCATCTCCTTCAAATTTGCTTCAAAGATAAAAAATATGGCTTTCCACGCTCAAAAAGGCGCAAAAACTATTGTCTTCTTTTTCACTTCAATTAGCCATACCTTTGTGCCTTAAATAGAATAACGTGAGTACATTTTCAGAATTAGGTATTAAAGAGGGCTTTGTAAAAGGGCTAAATGAATTGAATATTTTCAACCCGACCGAAATACAGCAAAAGGCTATACCTGAGCTGCTTAAGGCTGATAATGACTTTGTTGGGCAGGCCCAAACCGGTACTGGAAAAACCGCTGCTTTCGGCTTGCCAATGTTGCATTTGGTAAACCCGAAGAGGAGAGAAGTACAGGGGCTTATTTTGGCGCCAACGCGTGAGCTTTGCCAACAAATAGCGAAGCAACTCTTCAAGTTTACCAAGTACAGCGATAAGATATTTGTGGAGGCAGTATATGGTGGTGCACCAATTGCCGATCAGATTAAGCGTTTAGAAAGGCCTACGCACATCATTGTGGCAACACCGGGTCGATTGATCGACTTGATGAGTAAAGGGGCCATTTCGCTTACCGATGTGCAATATGTTGCATTGGACGAAGCCGATGAAATGCTGAGCATGGGCTTTAAAGATGATATCGTAAAGATTTTGGATGAAATTCGTGCCTCACGAAATATCTGGTTGTTCTCGGCTACCATGCCGGAAGGCATCAAACAGATTATAAAAAAATTCTTACGCCCCGATGCACTCAGAATTCAGATTAGCAGAAATGCCGGTGTGAATGAAAATATTACCCATGAGTTTTTGATCTGCAATTCGAAAGACAAGGTGCAAGAGCTAATGCATTTTCTCTCATACCATAAAGATGAGCGTGGAATGATCTTCTGTCAAACAAAACGCGCGGCTCAAACCTTGAATAAGCAATTACAGGCAAGAAACCTTTCGGTTGATGTGATTGAAGGTGATATGGGGCAGCGTGATCGCGACAAGGTAATGCGCATGTTTAAGAGTGAAAAGCTCGATTTGCTTATTGCAACGGATATCGCAGCTCGTGGTATCGATGTAAAGGGACTGAACTTTGTGCTGCATTACCAATTGCCGCAGCAAGCTGAATATTATACCCACCGCAGTGGCCGAACCGGTAGAGCAGGTGAGAAGGGGGCTTCCGTTCTGTTTATTTCGGAAAAGGAAAGAGAGAAGGTTTTTGAATTGGCTAAAACGCTTAAATTTAAAGTTAAACCTTTGAACTAAACCACTTTTAGAAATGAAAAAGCTGCTCGCTTTAGTTTTACTTTTTGCTGTATTCAGTTGTGCCAAAGAGGCAACTTATCAAGTTGGTCAGATTAAAACTCCGCAAGGTGAATTGCTTGTTTGGCTTTATGACGATACGCCCAAACACAAAGAAGCATTTTTAGAACTGGCAGAAGAAGGCTACTTCGATGATTATACCTTCAATCGTGTGATCGATAATTTTGTAGCGCAAGGTGGCTGCCCCGATACGCCCGAGGGTTTTGCTTACTCGGTGCACTTGCTAGAACCTGAGTTTGAAGCAGGGCACAAGCACGTGTATGGCGCTTTTGGTGCCGGTAGAGATGGTAACCCAGGTAAGCTTTCAGCGGCTTGCCAATTCTACATTGTTCAAAATAAGAATGGCCTTTCAAGACTAGATGGAGACTACATGATTTACGGTCGGGTGATTAAAGGCATGGATCTGGTGGATGAAATGGTGAAGGTGCCAACTGATTCTATCGATCAACCATTAACGCCTATTACTTTGGACGTAAATGTGATTGAAATGACAAAAGATCAGCTAAAAGCTTTAGGGGTAGAACTTTAGCCTTTTTCGAGGTTGTGACGGAGTTTTTTCGATTGACAGAATGTACGAACGTCTCTCTTTAATTAATGACACAGTTTTTAGTCCAGCTGGGCTTGCGATTTCTGGTTATACGGAAGAGTTTGAAAGTAAGGACTATGCAGCTTGTACATTTCTGCTAAACGAGAAGTCGGTCGTTTGTAGAAATGCGAAGGTTACGCCCAAAAAGGTAGGTCAATTTGTTACGTTTTGGAAACGAGTTGATCAACAACCGATAGCCCCATTTCATCAAAGCGATACAGCAGATTTTTTCGTTGTGAACGTAAGCCGAGCTGGAGTATTAGGCCAGTTTGTGTTTCCTAAAGCTGTGCTTATCGAAAAGGGAATAATTTCTACTAACCTTAAGGAGGGCAAGCGAGCGTTTAGGGTTTATCCAAGCTGGGATAGCCCAACCAGTAAGCAGGCACAGCAAACGCAGCAATGGCAACTCAAGTACTTCTACGAAATAAATGCTGACTTAAACCTTAACAGGGTGAGAATGCTTTTTGGTGAGTAGTTTCCAGCCTTAACTTCGCTTCTTCTTTTTTGGTTGTTGAATAAGCCCTCTGGTGTAAAATAGCCCAAAAATTGGCCCAACTACTAGTGTGAGCAAAAGCCATTCAGTTGGCATTTTTCCTGATAAATATCCCATTAATTGAATGCTAGGTATAGTGAGCAGAAAGCCAATGCTTACGGCTATGGTTAGCGCGGTACCAACATAATTTCGTGGAGCGGTTGTAGCGTTTAGAGAGGAGAATTGAGCAGAATCGCCAATTACTGCAAAGCCCCAGAGCATGAGTACTGCCAGAAACTGGCTTTGTTCCATTTGATAAAAGGCAGGAGAAACAGCGCAAAGAATGCCAGAGAGTGTAAGGAATTTAAAAGCCACTTTGGCACTGCCTTGTTTTATGGAAATATAACCACCAAAAACACAGCCTAGAGCACCCATAGCCATAATAATGAAAGTCCATAAGCTTGGGTTAATATAGACTTGATGTTGTTGGTTGTAATAATTGATAATGAATGGAAGAAAAGCCCAAAAGGTGTACAACTCCCACATGTGGCCGAAGTAGCCAAAAGCTGCAGATCTAAAATCTTTCTTTTTAAACACCTCTAATAGTTTGCTGGGTTGAAAGTGAGCTCCTTTTTTTCTAAAAGGGCCTTCGCCAACTAATAAATACATGGCTAATCCGCCCAGTACGGAAAGTACAGATGTGCCAATAAGTACCAGCTTCCAAGAAATTTGTCCTCCCGTATAGTTTAGTAGGTGAGGAAAGGCGGAACCAATTACTAGGGCACCCACTAAGAAACCTAGCGCTTTGCCCAGTTTTCCTTCGAACCAATCGGAGGCGATTTTCATGCCTACGGGGTAAATACCGGCAATAAATATTCCTGTAAGAAATCGCGCTACAAGTAAAACTGTAAACGAACCCGGAAAAACGAGCAGACTGGCATTCATTAAGGCGCCCAATACGGCACAGGTCAAAAACACCATAGAAGGTTTAAACCTGTCGGCAATTGAGAAAATGGCAAAGGTAAATGTACCCGCTATAAAACCGAGCATTACCATGGAAGTAACGTGTGCAATGCTGTTGTCCGGTAAATTCCAACTAATTTGGATTTGCGGTAAAATAGCATTGCCGGCAAACCAAAGGGATGTACCGGCAAATTGCGAAAATACTATAGTGGGAAGTATGCGGTTTGGTGTCTTGTTCATAACCACCGCGAAACTATGGCTTTAAGTATGTAAGTAAGTCGCTAGGACTACATTTTTTCAATAATCTTCTGAATTAGCTCGTTTGTTGTTTCGTAGTCTTCTTCGTTTGCTTTGGCTATGTCAATGGCTTCTTTGGCTGTTTTAAGTGCTTCGGTGTACTGGCCAGTTAAATAGAGTAAAGCCGCATAAGTATCCGTGTTGCTGTATCCTGGGTTAAGTTCAATAGAGCGTTTTACGTATTCTAAGGCCGTAGCCATTTCACTGTCTGTTGCATCAATGGTGCTTTCAGAATCTGCATGCTCTAAGTAGTAGTTCCACGCATAGGTATTTAACCCTGAATAGTCTTCCCAAATGAACTCTTTACCAAAATAATCGGCAAACATATAAGATCTTACATTGTACGAAATATCCATGTATTGAATAGCGCCTTCATCGTTAAAGAACATAATAACAGGTGCTGAAGATGTATTGAAATAAGAGCTAAACGGGCCGTTTAATTCTGTGTCTAAGTAAAGGTTTGTTGTGTTGGTCCAGTTAGAATGATAGTTGTTGGCTTTTATACTCGTCCAGTCATCATCTACATTTAATGCTAAAAGTTGCACCATGCCAGACTTTGCTGCATTGTCTAGCGATTGAATTACATCCATACAAGGAAAGCACCACTCGCCACTCCAAGTCACCAAAAAGGTTGGTAAGTGGTTGCCAGAATCATCGGTAATAAGTGTTTCGAGGTCAACTGATTCATTATTGTCAACTCTTCTTACTGAAAAATTGATTTGAGCCTGAGTGAGAAGTGTAATGCAAAGCATTACACAAGAGAGTATAGTTATGCGTTTCATGCGTTAAAAAGTTGATACTACTAAACTAATGGTTTTGTAGTCATTTTTGAAATGAAAAATCAATTGGAACAGGCTTAGTCGTTCAATAAGCCTGCTCTTCTCAATAATGCTTTTACATCAGGTTCTTGTCCTCTAAAGCGCTTGTATAGTACCGAAGGGTGCTCAGTGCCACCCGCAGAAAGTACGTTTTTCTTAAAGGATGCTGCTACTTCTTTATTGAAAATTCCATGTGTTTTGAAGTGCTCAAAAGCATCTGCATCCAATACTTCGGCCCACTTATAGCTATAGTAGCCGGCAGAATAGCCCCCTTGGAAAATATGCGAGAACGAGCAGCTCATATTGGTGTTTGGCAGTGGAGGCAACACGTTGGTCGAGCTCATTATATCATCTTCAAACTTGCCAACAGATGCTACGTTTTGATTGTCCTGCCCGTGCCAGGCCATGTCTAGCATACCAAAGCTCAATTGGCGCATGGTTTGGTAGCCTTCCATAAAATTGGCGCTTGCTTTGATTTTTTCGATCAATTCGGCCGGAATAGCTTCTCCGGTTTCGTAGTGCTTCGCGAATAGGTCTAGGCATTCCTTTTCATAACACCAGTTTTCTAATACTTGAGAAGGCAGTTCCACAAAATCCCAGTAAACACTGGTGCCAGAAAGGCTCTCGTAAGTGCTGTCGGCAAGCATACCATGTAGGGCATGGCCAAACTCATGGAAGAGTGTGGTTACTTCATTAAAGGTTAGGAGAGAGGGTGTTGACTTGCTTGGTTTGGTAAAGTTGCAAACAATGGAAACCAGTGGCCTATGATCTCCTTTATCATCTTTGAATTGGCCTGCATATGAGGTCATCCATGCACCAGCCCTTTTGCCAGCCCTAGGGAAAAAGTCGGCATAGAAGGTAGCTACAGGTTGGCCGTGCTCATCGGTAACATCGTAAACCGTAACTTCTGGATGGTATTTGTCGATGCTTGGGTTCTCCTTAAAGCTCAAGCCAAACAGCTTATTGGCGGTTTGAAAAACACCATCAACTACTTTTTCTAGCTGAAAGTAAGGTTTTAGTGTTTCATCATCTATGGTGTATTTCTCTTTCTTTAGCTTTTCCGAATAGTAAGCAAAGTCCCAGCGTTCTAACTGCTCAATACCGTCTAGTTTTTTAGCATATGCCGCTACCTCTTCTACATCTTTTTTGGCGCCACCTTTTCCGTATTTTTCAATTTCTTTAAGGAAACCCATTACCTTTTCAGGTGATTGGGCCATTCTTTCCTCTAGCACAAAATGAGCATGGGTTTTATAACCCAAAAGGTTGGCACGCTCATGGCGAAGGTTTACTATTTTCTTTACAATTTCTTGATTGTCAAGATCATCTCCTTTGAAGGATTTAGATGCGAAGGCGATACTGAGTTCTTTTCTCAATTCTCGGTTTTTCGCATAGGTCATAAAAGGCACATAGCTAGGGTAGTCTAGTGTTATTACCCATTTACCTGCTTTTTCTTTTTGCTCTGCAGTTTCGGCTGCTTGCTCTATGGCGTATGTTGGCAAGCCAGCAAGGTCGGCCTCGTTTTCTAGTACCAACTCATACTTATTGGTTTCCGCCAAAACGTGTTCTCCAAACTCAAGGGAAAGCTGCGCAAGTTCTACATCAATTTTACGCAGTTGTGCTTTTTTCTCATCATTCAGTTGGGCACCATTTCTTACAAATCCCTTATAAGTCTTTTCTAAAAGCGTTTTTTGTTCTGCGCTTAGCGTGTTTTTGTCTATGCCATCGTGCACCTCTTTCACCTTTTTAAAGAGGTCAGCATTAAGCAAAATATCGTTTGAAAATTCGGTGAGTAGCGGAGACACCTCTCTAGCTATGGCCTGAATTTCGTCATTGGTTTCGGCACTGTTCAAATTAAAGAACACACCCGAAGCGCGATCTAACCTTTTACCTGAGAATTCTAGTGCTTCAATAGTGTTATTAAAGTCAGGCTTTTCTGCATTGGTAACAATTGCGGTGATCTCATTTTTTGCCTCTTCAATTAGCTGCTCTATTGCTGGCTTGAAGTGCTCGTTTTTGATTGCTGTAAAAGCCGGAGGGATATTGAAAGAACTGTTTTTCTCTAAAAGTGGATTCATAAAAGTGCTTCAATTAATAATGCTTGCAAAGCTATAATAATGCTGCATGAATAACACCGGTTTTTATAGATGGTTCTTAGAAAATGGTGAAATAAACTAATTCTTGATAAAATCCTTAAAGTAAAATTGGATTATTTAGTGAAATACTTGGTTTGTTTAAGTTATGTCAATTTTTCACATACGAAAAGTCGATATATGAATAGATAATAATGTTGTTTAGGTATATTTGCGCGCATAACCAACTCCGGGAATCTGAACAGGTGCGTTCTGGCGTAAGTGTAAGGATTTCTTAAATGTGTTCACCTAAATGAGACTACTAATTACGAGCATCTTTTGCTTGTTGCCCTTAACCATGCTTTTCGGCCAAGGGACTTTTCAGTCCAATGCGTCCGCTGGGTGGCACTTGGCTACTACCTGGACATTAATTAGTGGTTCCGATGCCGATGGTATACCAGACTCAAACGATAATGTGATCGTTCAGTCAGGGCATAATGTTTCCATATCTGTTGCAAGCTCTGGCAACAATCTTACACTGAACAACGGTACAATTTCATTCAGTAATACTGTTACGCTTTCAATTGCAGGTAATTTATCTGTTACATCTAACTCGAATATTAACGGTTATAATAATTCGCATGTAATTCAGGTCGCAGGAAATGCTACAATCCCGACAGGGATTACGCTTTCGGTTGGAGCTATTGGTTTTACAGTTGTAGGAACAACCACGATTAACGGTTCACTTTCTTTATCGGGTTATAGCGGTAAACCACGAAACTTTGGCGACATAATTATCAATTCGGGTGGAAGCATGACCTGCACGGGGGCTGATGCTTACACGTTTAATGGTGATTTAACTAACAACGGTACTTTTACAGCAACCTCATACGGAACTACATTTGCCTTTGCCTCAAGTTCGGGAACTATAGGCGGTAGTGGTTTAATCAGTCTGTTTAGTGCTACCTTTAATAGTCCTGCAAACTATACTAACCAAGGAAACTTACAGTTTCGAAACTCCTTTTCTGGAACAGGCTCTTTTACCAATGGCAATGGTGGGCAATTGGAGCTTCAGAATGGAGGGCCTTTTTCTATTTCTACTTTTGATGCATCGGCTGTAGGTAACACAGTTACTTATACTGGCTACAGCAATGTTTCCGCTTTTAGTGGGTCTTATTATAATCTTGTTCTGAATAAATCGAGCGGTTCGCTGACATTTGGTGGAGATATTTCAATTGATAATGATCTCACAATTCAGAGTGGTATTTTTCAAATTGGAGCCGTTACCGCTGATATCGGTGGAGACTTAATTATAGAGGGAGGAGAGTTTACTCCTGATAATGCATCTGGTGAAACCAACTTAGCAGGAGATGTTTTAATGTCTGGTGGGGAATATGACCACAACAATGGTGATGTTAATTTTAATGGAAATGTTACTGTAAGCGGGGGAGCCTTTTCTATGGCTGGCAGTGGCTCTACAATAGATGTTGCTGGTACTTTTAACCATAACGGTGGTACGCTTCAATTGGATGCGGGAACGCTTACGGTTCCGAATATTTATGTGGCTGCTGGAATCACATTTACGGTGGGAGGAGCAAATGTAAATTCCACAGGTACTGCCGAATTAGATGGTACAATGCTGTTTAATGCTACAAATGGCACCAAGTCCTATAATAATATTCAAGTAAATGTCTCTGGTACCTGGAGCGTAACGCAAGATGAAGGCTTTACCGTGTCTGGAGATATCACTAATAATGGTACTTTCAATGGTTCGCCAACATACGGTTCTGCAGTTTATAACCTAAGCAGTACTTCGGGTACAATTAGCGGCTCAAACTCATTGACCATTCGAAACTTGTTAATTAACTCACCTGCCAACATAACAAATGAAGGTGTATTAACGGTTACAACTACTCTAAATGGTTCAGGAACCTTTAATAATGGTGCAAATGCTACGCTTACCTATTCAGGGAATAATAGCTCGGGATCAAACTTTACTATCACTAATTTCTATGCGTCTGCTACGGGTAATACGGTTGTGTTTAATAGAGATGGTGACCAACAGTTAAGAGCAACTAGTGATTCTGACAATAACTATTATAACGTACACATAAATACAACCGCAGCCGGGAACGATGTTACGCTGGCAGGAAATATTACAATCGATAACCAGCTTACGCTTACTATGGGTGATTTGTTTTTGGCAAATAATAGGCTCACACTTGCTGATAATGCAACGGTGTCCGGTGGTAGTGCAGATAGTTTTATCAGCTTGAATGGCAGTGGCGTTTTGCGTAAAGAGTATTCTGCAGTTGGCGGTTCTAATGCTTTCCCTATTGGAGATAATAACGATTTTTCGCCAATTATATCTTTCACTGTCAACTCGGCCACATTGGGTAGCAATCCATATGTGGAATTCGATGTAACAGATGCTAATCACCCAAATAGAAATACTGATAACACAGGGTCAGGTGGAGACGATGACGGGAAAACGGCTACTGCTTATATCTCTAGGTATTGGTCTGTAAATGCTAGTGATATGAGTGACCCTAGCTACACCTTTACAGCACAATACATAGATGATGATGTTACTGGAACTGAAGCCAATATGATTGGGGCGTTATACCGACAGCCTGTTGGAGAGTCTTTCTTTGATTGGCATGAGACAGGTACTGTTAACCCAACGAACAACCAAGTAACTGTTACAGAAGCAGATAATTGGGGCGATGTTTATGCAATGGATAATGATGAGGATAGGTTGCCTGTAGACTTGGTTTATTTTAATGTGGCTAAAGATGGTAATCTTGTGAAGCTTGAATGGCAAACAGCAAGTGAAGAGAATAATGATTATTTTCTAGTAGAGCGCTCTCAAAACGGAGTGGATTTTCACTCAATTTTGTCTGTTGATGGTAAAGGCAATACGAGTGGTTTGGTGAATTATGAGGCTAATGATGTGCAGCCTTTAAACGGCACATCTTACTACAGGCTCAAGCAAACGGATTTCAATGGTCAGTTTGCTTATTCAGCAATTAAGCGTGTGGATTTCAGCCATAAGGAGCTGGCATTTGAATTTAGCTTAAGTCCTAACCCAATAAGCGCTGGTGGCCGACTAAAAATTAATGGTAGTTTGGGGCAGCAGATACATAATGGGGCCCATTTGTATATATATTCCCGAAATGGGAGCTGTGTGTATCAGCAAGCGCTATTAAACGAATGGAGCGAAAGCCAGCTGGAGGTTGAATTACCAGCAAGTTTACACGCTGGCATCTACATAGTTTCCATCGTAAGTGGACAAAAAAGAGCCTCTTCAAAATTAATTTTACATTAATAATTGTACCTATTTATAGGTATTTTTTCACTTATAGACTAGCCTTGGAACAAGGGTAGATGCCCATGTTTTTTTAGCAGTTTTTGTTAAAACGTATTGATATGGGCTAGAACTGCGCTTTTTTCAGTATTAATTGATTTGGCTAGGTATGAAATTTACACATAAGTGCCTGACTACCGTTCAAATAGAATTTCTACAGAGAATTGTCAAAGTCAAGGTATTTTGTAATTTTGAACCTCTCAACTTATAAGGCTATCAGGCAAAGCAGTTCAGTTGTGTGATTTTGCGTGTGACACATTGGGCGTTATGTTTTTGCATGTATTAAACTGATTTTCGAATAAATTTTAATAGCGATTACAGGAATGTATTTTAGTTGATAGGGTAAGCCCCTTAAAACGTGTATAATTCCTGTATATTCGCAATTTGTTTCTGTACCAAAACAAAATAATTAAGTGAGGTTACCCTTAGCCGCCTGCTTTATTTTATTATGTCTTCACCTAAACGCTCAAACTACATACACTAGTAATGGAGTAGGGGGAGGAGATTGGGATACCAATACTACTTGGTCTCCTGTGGGAATCCCTGGTAGCAGTGATGAGGTCATCATTGCTGATGGCGATGTTGTATCTGTTACTGGCGCCAATAAGTCTATTTCCAGCCTAGCCATTCAAGGGACAGGCAACCTTAATTTTCTTTCAAATCTAAATGTTAATGTTTCTGGTGACCTTACCATGAGTGGTAGCTCTAGTATCACAGGTTCGGCTAATGGGCAACGTGTAATTGTTTTTAATGATTTTAATGTTCCTAGCGGAACGGCTACACTAGGTGGCTTTACATTACAGGTGATTAATCAAACTACCTTAAATGGTACGCTCACTTTTGATTCAAATATTGGGGTAAAGTCTTCCTTTGCTGTTTTGGTAGATGGTGGAACTATCAACTACTCCAATAACGAGGTTTTCAGTGTAACAGGTACTATGGAGATGCGTGATGGTGCGGCTATTACTGGTGCAGCAAATGGCCATAGAGTAGACATAGCAGGGGACTTTAACATAACATCAGGTACAGTTACAATAGGAGGTAATCAGATTAATGCCAATGGAACTACGAACATAAACGGGACACTAGAATTTAATAATAGTTTAGGGAATAAATCTTTTAACAACGTGGTGATTGATGGGGGGACCGTGAACTTCACAGTATCCGAGTTATTCAATATTACGAATGACCTTGAAATGCGTGATGGAGCTGCAATAACTGGCTCTGCTTCCAATCATAGAGTTGACATAGCAAATGAATTTAATATTACTTCTGGTACTGTAACCATCGGAAACAATCAGATCAACGCCAATGGTACTACTACAATAAACGGTACTCTTGACATGGTTGGCGCCACTGGTAATAAGACATTTTTAGATGTAGTAATCGATGGGGGAACCCTCACGTTTTCGGTTGATGAAACTTTCAACATCACGAATAACCTAGAAATGCGAGATGGTGGTCAAATTACAGGTACAGGTAATAATCAAAGGGTTGATGTAGCCAATGAATTTAATGTTACTTCAGGGGTAGCGACCATTGGTGGAATTCGCTTAAATGCTAATGGAAATACCACTGTAGACGGTACTTTGTCTTTTTCTAGTATAGATGGAAATAAGACGTTCAATAATATCACGGTAAGTGGAACGGGTACATTTGATAACTCAACAGTTACAGAGTCTTTTGATTTTAACGGAGACTTGGTTAATAACGGTACGTGGAATGGTTGTTCTGATGGAGTTTCATGCTTATACGATTTAAACGGAGCCTCTAATACGCTTAGTGGCTCTGGTGCATTTAACATTTCTGACATAAGAGTACCTGCATCAGGTAATTATACCAATAATGGGACTATTGTTTTAACAGACAATTTAACTGGTACCGGGACATTCATTAATGGAGCCACAGGTGTTTTAGAGTTAAGAGATAATGGGAACTATAACCTAAGTGCTACAGGGACTTTGACTTTAAACACGGTTGGAAATATTGTTCGTTTTGCGGGCGGAACAACAGAGTTGATAACATTGGGGCCGTTCTATAATTTGGAAGTTGAAATGGACAACTCTTCCGTTATATGTCAAATCAATGGGAATGATGTAACTGTTGAGGGAGACTTTACTGTTGTAGAAGGCCTATTCAGAATTGTATCGAGTAACACCTTAGATGTTACAGGCAATGCTACGCTGCAAGCTGGTGAAATTTTGTTAACTGACGCTAGCGCTCAAATCAATGTTGGTGGAAATCTGAATATGACTGATGGAGAGTTCGATATTAACGATGGTGGTATTGCTGTTGCAGGTGATGTTGTGTTTACAGGCGGGTTGTTTAACAAAAATCACACGGATGACTTGTCTCCATCAACCTTAACTGCTACCAATTTTTCGGCTACTAATACCGCAATGGTTTTTGCGGAAGGAGAAGTGACCTTATCAGGTGATCTGACACTAGGTACTGGTGCAACCTTATTAATGAATCAGGCCACTTCGGAACTTACTATTACTGGTGACTTTGATGTGTCAGGCTCAGGTGAGGCCACCTTGAACAGCGGAACAACATCATTTTCCGATATGGAATTGACGTCAGGGGGAGCTGTAGAGTTGGGAGGAACTGCACTGACATCTACTGGTACCATTACCGTAACCAATGGCAGCTTTACTATTGATGGAGTTGTGACCCCAAGCTTTAATAATATTTCTGTTGGGGCAAGTGGTGTTTGGAACGCCACAGCGGCCTATGACCCAACAATAAACGGCAACCTTCACAATATAGGTACATTTACAGGGTGTAACGGCAATGGCTGCGACTATACACTTACAAGTAGTTCGGGTACTATTACAGGTAGTGGGGCTTTCGATGCAGTCGCAAATGTTATTTTGAATGATGGTGCTAGTTATACCAATACTAATACAGGTGGTTTTAATGCATCAAATGCATTAAGAACGGACTCTGGCACTGGCACATTCATCAATGGAGCAAACGGTTCGTTGATTTATGGGGGAACAGTAGGGAACTTTACTGTGACCAACTTTACTGCAAATGCCACAAACAATACGGTTACGTACAATAGAACTGCTAGTATTCAGCGGATTATGCCTACAACGGATAACGTTTATCATAATTTGGTTATTGATAAGGCAGATGGTGTAGACATGACAACTACTGAGGTGTTTACATTTAATGGTGATATTACGTTGAACGATGGTGACCTAATCATGGGGAACCAAGACATAATTTTGGGGATTGATGCGAATATAATTGGTGGCAGTACCACTGGCTATATTCAGCAAAGTGGTGCGGGAAGAATCAGAAAAGAGTATACTACAGGTGGCAATACCGCAACCATTAACATTCCTTTTGGCGATGCTACCGCGTACGCTCCAATGACATTTGCTTTGGTGGCTTCCGATGCCATTCCTGCATCGGCTGAGATAGAGTTTGAGTACGTTGCAGGAGCTCACCCAGACAGGAGCAATGATAATTCAGGCGATGGGGGTGATGATGATGGTACTGCTGCTACAGATTACCTAAACGCTTATTGGAACTTTACTTCTTCTACCATTAGTAACCCTACCTTCAATGCCACACTAGATTATACTAATGTTGGTGCTACTGGTTCTGAGGCTGGTCTTCAGCCATTTTTATTAAGGACATTCACTCCAGAGGGAGGGGGCTCAACCATAGATTGGTTTGGCATAGGTTCAAAACCTGCTGTTGGTAGCGGTACAGTTAACCCAACTTCTAACATTGTTACATTTTCTAATGTAGTAATGGGAAATACTGATGGTGACGATATTGGTAATACGAGCAATTCTGTAACGCTTTATGCAATGGACAATTCTGGTTCAAGATTGCCGATTACCCTGATAGATTTTACTGCAAAAGTGAGTGGTTCAGTGGTTCAGTTGGATTGGTCTACTGCTTCTGAAACGAATAACGAATACTTTACCATTGAGAGATCATCAGACGGTAGTAGCTTCCATCCAGTATTGACAGTAGACGGTGCAGGAAACTCTAGTGGCGTTATTGACTATCAGGCGATTGACCCATTCCCAATGAATGGCCGCACCTATTATAGATTAAAGCAAACAGATTTCAATGGTCAATTTGAATACTCTAAGTTAGTTGCTGTTGATTTCCATGGTTTGCAGGGAGAACATGATTTTGCACTCATAAAGAACCCTGTTCAAAATGGAGAAACAGTTTATTTGGAGTTTTCCGAATCGCTAAGTGCTCAGCCTATCACGGTACAAATGATTAATGGTAGTGGTAGAGTAGAGCAGCAGCTTGATCAGGTTGTGGACTCTACGCTTGAAATGCATTTGAGCTCACCAAAGAAATCAGGGCTGTACATTATACAAGTCATCTCCAATCAGGGGAGAATTTCCAAAAAACTTATTGTTCAATAAACTCAGTTTTGAGTTTTAGAAGTTTGAATTACAGCTGGTGATAGATTTTTCACCAGTTAGATAAGCAGCGTTTTTTGCTTCATTAATACCAATATTGGTAGAACCAAGAATTTCATCTTCTAGTGGTCCAGAAGCCTCAAAATGAACTTTAATGCTGCCATCAAAAGATAAGAAGTCGCTATAGGTTAGTGAGCTTCCATTGTCTAGTTCACTCAGGATAGTTTTGCTAACACCAACTCCGTTTTTTTCTTCCACATTACTAAGGTAAGTGGCCACATTTCCGTCAGTAGATAAGTCGCCAAAATGTAAATGCACCGGATGCGAAGCGTTTTTCAAAACATTCTCCAACTCAATTGTGATCTCAGCTAAGCCATCGTTGCGTTCCTTTACTGTTAAAGTTCCAGTTGTAGTGTTCTCCTGAACGGTTCCTGGAATCATTGCGAGCTTGATTTCATTGCCTGTGTAAACCGCTTCTGTGTCGGAGTTATCAACACATGCAAACAGAAAAAATGGTAAAGCGAAGAGTAGAATGGCCTTTTTCATAGTGAATGTTTGTTGAATATAACGTCAAATACTTAGAAATGGTGCACCTCTGGTGCACCTTTATTAACAATAACCGATTGCTTTCTTAACGCGCTCTAAAACTTGGTTGGAAACCTCGGCTGCTTTGGCTTCACCAATAGCGAGCTTTTCTTCCAAAAGTTGAGGGTTTTCCATGTAGTGGTTATAAAGTGCTCGCTCTTCAGCGAACTTTTCAATTATAAGTTCATACAAGGCTTGTTTTGCATGACCATAACCGTAACCGCCCGCCTCATAGTTTTTACGCATTTCTGCCGTTTGCTCATCGCTTGCCAGTAAAGAGTAAATAGCAAAAGTGTTGTCAGTATCAGGATCTTTTGGCTCCTCAAGTGGCGTACTGTCACTTACAATTTTCATGATGTTCTTGCGCAGCTGCTTATCCGGCTGGAAGATATCAATAGTGTTTCCGTAAGATTTAGACATTTTCTGGCCGTCTGTACCCGGAATAGTCATTATGTGCTCATCTATCTTGGCTTCTGGTAGTACAAAAACTTCACCGTACTGGTGGTTAAAAGCACTTGCTAAGTCGCGAGTAATCTCCAAATGCTGTTTCTGGTCTTTGCCTACAGGCACCACATTAGCATCGTAAAGTAAAATGTCGCATGCCATTAACACTGGGTAAGTAAAAAGCCCTGCGTTAACATCAGAAAGTCTGTCAGACTTATCTTTAAAGCTGTGCGCATTGGCCAACATAGGGTATGGCGTAAAACAGCTTAGGTACCAAGTTAGCTCACAAGTGGCGGGCACCCTCGATTGGCGGTAGAACGTATTCTTTTCAGTATCGAAACCAAAGGCTAGCCAAGCAGCAGCTACTGCATTGGTGTTCTCAATGCGTTGTTGTGCGTCTTTTATAGTCGTTAGCGAGTGTAAATCTGCAATAAAGAAGAACGAATCGTTGGCTTCGTTTTTCGAAAGTTCAATTGCAGGCTTTATCGCTCCTAGGATGTTGCCTAAATGCGGCTTTCCCGAACTTTGGATTCCTGTAAGTATTCTAGCCATTTTTAAATTTTGGGCAAATAAATAAGAATGAAGCACTCAATTCAACAATTCATCGTTTAATTTTGGCCTAACCAATTAAAAGCTTCATTCAATATGCATTTACGCCTTTGGCTTCCCGCAATCCTTTCTTTTTTTATTCTAAATACAAGTTTAGCCCAAGACGAGGCAAAGGCTTTTGTTGACTTAGGCGTGTTTGAGGGAGAGGTAGAAAAGGTGAGTTATCAGCTGAGTTGGCAAAACGAATCTGAGACAGGCGTACGATTAAAAGTTGGAAATATTGGTCAACTGATAAAAGGAGATACAATTTACAAACAGGTAAAGCCTAAGGCCAAGCAGCTTTGGGAGCTTACGCTTGATTTGCCCGAAAACGCAGGAATCTACTTCGATAGTGTCTCGCTAACCTCAAATCAAGGTGTTGTTGCGCAAACCTACTACTTTCAGTACCAAGTATTACAGCCAGAGGTTGATGTTTTTAAAGCCTTCAGAAATGAGTTTTGGCCGTTTAGATCGAAGGAGCAGGTATTCAACCTAAAGGCAGCAACGCGCGGAGATACTTTAAGTGCAACTTTCGACTTGTTTAACTTAGGGGGGAAGGACTTGATGCTATCTAATGTTTCCAGTGCCGATTCAATTCAAGTGGCCTTTTTGCCCAAAAACGTGCCTCACGATCGGTTTACAAAAGTTACCTTGACAGTGCCCACATACAAAAGCAGTCAACTCGGTTTTGTTAAGCGAATTTTGCCAATAATTAATGATAATGATACCATTGCTTACTTCCCAATTCAGTACACGCTTTTTCCTGAAAAGTCTCAGAGCAATGCTAGACTAGGGATTACTAAGGTGAACTTTGACTTTAGGGTGGTAGAAGAAGGTGAAATTGCTACAGAAGTAATCTTTCTATCTAATAACGGAAGTGATGTGCTTAACATAGAAAAGGTAGAATCTAATTGTGATTGTTTGAGGTTTGAACTCACAGAAGAGTCCATTAAACCAGGAGAAAACGCACAACTAAAGGTGGTTTTTGATTTCACCAACCGCACAGGCTTAGAAAGAAAAACACTGGCCGTTTTCTCTAATGATGGGGTACGACCAGTGCAGGTTATTACTTTTAAGGCACATGTAAAGTAGTGCCTACTTCAAAAGACTGTTCAATATGTTGGTGAGCTTGCTGTCTGCAGAAACAGCTTGTTTCAGGGCGTTAGATAGATAACTCGGTACGTTTTCACCATTCACAAGTTTATCAGCCAAATCGTTAAACATATCTAGTGCTTCCTTTTTGTTCGCTATTGAAGACGCATCAAGTGCCTCTCTAAAGGCATCAAACTGGTCTGATAGCTTATTCTTTGTCTCAGTAGCTTGGATCTTGGATGATTGAATAGCTTGGGCATCGGCTACTTGAATGTCAGCACAAGCATTGTATTCATCAATAATTTCGTTGAGGTCTGTTTTTCCAAATGTTTTATCATTGAGTTTAGCCTGAACCTGATCACACTCGGGCAAAAAGTCCATCATTGCTTTTCTGAATCCTACAATACCGGGTACCCTCATGGAACTACCATCGCTTTTTACAAGCGCAGAGTGGTTAAATCTGATGGTGCTTTTCTGATCGGTGAAATAGAATAGACTAAGGGTGCCTTCTTTTATTTTCTTTCCGAAAGTTAACTGATCGCCAACCTTGATAGGTTCATATATATCCCCGTTGGCATCCTCAATTCTTTTAACTCTGTATATCTTATGAATTTCTTTCTCACCATTCTCAAGCTCAATTTTGACAGACTCTAGGCCGCGGTGGTCTCGTTGAATATCATATGAACCGCGAAGCGTGTCTCCATAAATCGTGATAATTTTATCTTGTCCTAGGGATAACTTTGTAAGAAAGCATAAACAGGCTAAAAGCAGTAATTTTGATTTCATAAGGAATTATTCTTTTCCGCAAACTAAACGAATTAGACGGATTATAGTATTCACAATATAGTTTTTCCGCTATATGCTTTTAAATAACATGCAACTTGTAGGTTTTTCATTAATTTAGAATTCCCTGATTCAGTATTATATGAGTGAGTTTTTAATCACAGACCATTCCGTTACCAATAAGCTTAAGCCATCTCAAAGGCTTACCAATTTGGATTTTTCTCAAATTAAGAACAGAGCCGATTTGGAAGCAGCCTTGCAACGTAAAGGCCGAGATTACGGCAAGGCGATGTTCAACGTGGAGTACGAACGCCAGTTAGAACAACTGCAAGTAGAGCTTGTAAAATGGCAGCGCTGGGTGGCCGAAACCAAGCAGCGTGTTGCAGTAATATTCGAAGGTAGAGATGCTGCAGGAAAGGGCGGTTCAATTAAGCGGTTTGTAGAGCATATGAATCCACGTTCATTAAGGGTTGTGGCCTTAAACAAACCTACCGATTTAGAGCTTGGTCAGTGGTATTTTAGGAGATATATAAAGGAACTGCCAAATGCTGGTGAAATAGTTTTCTTTGATAGAAGCTGGTATAACCGTGCGGTAGTTGAGCCGGTGATGGGCTTCTGTACCGAAGACCATTATCAACAATTTATGCGCCAAGTGCCAGAGTTTGAGCACATGTTGTTTGAAGACGGTGTGCACGTAATAAAGCTTTGGTTTTCTATCACCAAAGAAGAGCAAAGCCGTAGATTTGACGACCGTAGAAGCAACCCACTTAAGCATTGGAAGCTTAGCCCTGTTGATGAAAAGGGGCAGGAAATGTGGGAGCGTTACACTTATTATAAGGAGCAGATGTTTGCCCGTACGCACACTACTTTTTGCCCGTGGACAATTATTAAAACGAATACCAAGAAGGTGGCCCGATTAGAGAGTATTCGCCACGTATTATCAAAGTTCGAATACCAAGGGAAGGAGAATGCCAATACCACTGTGCTTCCTGATCCCAATGTGGTTATGAGGTTCCATCGTTCAATTTATAAGCTTATTTAATGAGTAAGACATACTACTTTTCTCAAAAGGATTTGAAACTGCTCAATAGTAATAAGGCCATAAAACTATTGTTGCAGCAGGGGGATAATATTAACCCAGAAAAAGTACTTCGCTACGTGAAGTACGAAAAGATGCTGGAAGAGCTGCAGGTGGAGCTTATAAAAATGCAGCAATGGGTAATAAAGCATAACAAGCGTGTATGCTTACTTTTTGAAGGGCGCGATGCAGCCGGTAAAGGAGGAGCTATACGAAGGGTTACACACCATATTAACCCGCGAAACTACAGGGTGGTGGCTTTGCCAAAACCAACAATGGAAGAAAAAGGGCAGTGGTATTTTCAGCGTTATATCAACAAACTACCGAACCCGGGCGAAATTGTACTTTTTGACCGTAGTTGGTACAACCGAGCAGTGGTAGAGCCTGTGAATGGCTTTTGTACCGAAGAAGAGTATGAACGTTTTATGTCGGAGGTCAATGACTTTGAAAACATGATCACCAACAGCGGCATAATTCTCATGAAGTTTTACTTTTCCATTAGTAAAGATGAGCAAGCCGATCGCTTTGCTGACATTGCTTCTAACCCTTTAAAAAGGTGGAAGATGTCTCCGGTTGATGCTAAAGCACAGGAGTTATGGGATGTTTACACGGGCTATAAAGAACGAATGTTTGCGCATACTAATACAGAGAAAAACCCGTGGACTATTTTGCGGGCAAACCGTAAAACAACGGCCAGAGTTGCTGTAATCAAGCACATTTTAAAGCGAATTCCTTACAAAGAAGGAGAGGAGTAGTTGAACTCCAGTGTATGCAACATTCTTTTAAATTCAGATTGTAATTCAGCCTTTACCTCGATGGTCTGTTTGCTCAGCGGATGAGTGAATTTGAGCTTTTGTGCATGAAGTAGCATGGTGCTCATTTGCCACTTTTCTAGAAACAGTTTATTCTGCTTGTTACAGCCATGCGGCCTATCTCCAATTATTGGATGTAGAATATGGGCGAAGTGCTTTCTGAGCTGATGCATTCTGCCCGTTTGCGGCTTTGCCTCTATAAGGGAGTATCTTGAAGTGGCATGTTTACCAAAAGGAACAGCTATCTCTGTTCGTTCCAGTGTACTATATCGGGTGATGGCTTCTTGAGTTTTGCCTTTGTCGTTTGTTAAAGCATAGTCAATTGTGCCATTGTCATCCGTCCAACCACGGAGAATAGCCAGATAGGTTTTTTCAACTTGGTGGCTAGCGAACTGCTGCTGAAGCGGTGCAACTAGATCCTTATTTTTGCTAAATAAGAGTACGCCCGATGTTTTTCTATCGAGCCGATGCACGGGGGAGACATGGCAGTTCAGTTGATTTCTCAGCTCTTGAACTGCATAAACATCGGTGTTGGTGGCTATGGCAGATCTGTGTACCAAAAGCCCATGCGGTTTATTAATGGCGACTATATGGTCATCTTCAAAGAGAATTTTTAGCATTTCGCAAACTTAAGGAAAATGCCAGTAGTCTTACAGAATCTCCTTTACCCTGCCTACTTGTCCGTCTGCTAGGCGTACTTTTATGCCATGAGGATGGTTGGGTGATTTGGTGAGTAGGTCTTTAACAATTCCTTCTGTGAGCTTACCCGATCTTTGGTCTTGTTTAAGAACAATGTTAACCCTTATGCCGGGCTTAATATTGGCTCGTTTGGTACCTTCCATTACTTAGTAATCACGTTTTTCTTCACTAATTCTTCAACCAAGGCATCAGAGAAATCCGTTGCTGATTTATTCAAATGGCTAGGGTCTTTGATTTTGTATTGTCCTGTCCAGTGTAGTTCTTCCGACTCAATATCGAACATGCTGGCTTCTATAAAGTAATTAGATAGAATGGAGTAATTAACCTTATAAACAGAGGCAGATGTATACTGAATGTACTCTGTATAGTTAGCATCATAGCGTTGAACGGGGCCAGAGTAACTGAATCCAACAGAAGGCCTTTGCTTAATCTCTTGCTCAACATCTAGAATACTGACAACGATTAGGGCGTCAAAATCGAATCGGTTAATTCTCTCGCGAATATAATCTTGCTGTTCTTCGGCCGAAAGGTTTAGGTCCTCCTGTACTTTTTTGTTGCCTGCAAAAGGAAAAACATTGAAAGTAGGGGTGGCCTTATAGCCTTTTGTACGCATTTCTTCTGCGATAGCGTATTCTATATTCTCTTTAGCCTGCTCGTTTTGCGAGATCATAACAATACCAATTTTATCGAAGGACTTGGCTTCGATGGTTGGTGGTGCCCAAGATTCAAGCAATTGTGTTGGAGCAGAACAGGCTGATAAGAAAAGCGTTAGCGCTATGGCTGTTGAGAGCAGGTACTTCTTAGTCATGTTGGAATGTTTCCTTCAATAATAAGAAAACCTTTTTTACAGATTCAATTTATTCTGTATTTCTTTATACTTCTTCAATAATGGATTGACCGTGAGAGTAGTCGCCAGATGTCCACTGCCATTTTTCATGGAGCCTGATTTTACCGCAGGGAAGGGTTTCAGGAGTTGAAGTGCATTTGCCAGTCCTTATCTCTCCTTTATTGTTGATTTGCTCGTATTGCATTTCAATTACACCTGTCTCATCTACTAGGCCAATAATCTCCCCCTTTACAATGTTTGCACCTTTATATTGGCAAGTCAGTACTTCGCCATTTTGCTGATAATGGAAAACCATGTCGGGCGAGACCTCTCCATTGGATGAGTTCTCAATCGGTTTGAATTTTTTGTTGTGATAGTTCAAGGTTAAAGGTTTTTTACTTCTGATATTAGTTTTTCTATTGAGTCTTTTGCGTCTCCAAAAAGCATTCTGTTTTTATCGTGGTAGAATAGCTTATTTTCAATTCCTGCATAGCCCTTGCCCATAGAGCGCTTCATTACTATCACATTCTTGGCTTCCAATACTTTTACTATAGGCATTCCATAAATTGGGCTCGAAGGATCATTTTCTGCTGCCGGATTTACCACGTCATTCGCACCAATTACAAGTACTACATCGGTACTAGCCATAGCTTCGTTGGCATCTTCCATTTCCAATAATTTCGGATAGGGCACATCTGCCTCAGCTAAAAGTACATTCATATGACCGGGCATCCTACCAGCAACAGGATGAATGGCATAATTCATCTCAACTCCCTTATCGTCAAGGAGTTTTTCTAAGTTATGAATGGTATGTTGTGCCTGCGCTACTGCCAATCCATAACCAGGTACAACCATTACTTTGTTGGCGTATGCTAGTAAAATAGCAGCGTCTGTTACTGTAATTTCTTTAATGCTTCCTTCTTCTCCGCTTTCTCCACCAGCGGCCGAGTTGCCACCAAAGGAACCAATAATTACATTGGTGAGTGAGCGGTTCATGGCGGTACACATAAGAACGGTTAGAATAGTGCCTGCAGAACCTACCAGAATCCCACCAGTTAGCATGGCTTGGTTGTCGTACAGAAAGCCGCCAAAGGCCGCAGCCATGCCTGTAAAACTATTGAGTAACGAAATAACCACTGGCATATCAGCGCCCCCAATTGGCATTACAAAGAGTACTCCGTATAGCAGAGAAATTGCCAAAAGGGCATAGATATAAATAGGTGAGGTGGAGCCACTCCAAACAATAAATGCGCCCAAACCGAGTATTGCTAAAAGAAGAACAATATTGATGACTTGGCCTGCAGGCAATGCTCTGTCTGCGATTTTGCCTTCTAGCTTACCATAAGCTATAATACTTCCGGAGAATGAAACGCTACCAATGATTAAACCGAGAATGATCACGATCATCATTCCTAGCTCTACTTGGCCTGCGTGCATTAAATGGTCAAATTCAACGAGAGAGATCACAGCAGCACAGGCACCTCCCATTCCATTAAAGAAGGATACCATTTGCGGCATGGCTGTCATTTTCACTTTTAAGGCCATTCGGGTGCCTATTACAGTTCCTACCACTAGCCCCGCTAATATCAGTGCATAATTTGGCCACTTTTCGGGGGTGAGTTCTTCTTTAAACAGAATGGTGGCAATAATGGCAATGCCCATTCCATATGCTGCAATTAAATTTCCTTTACGTGCCTTATCTGGGCTCGAAAGCATTTTCAAACCAAAAATAAAGGTCACCGAAGCAATGATGTAGCAAAGTTCGAGTAGACTGAGTCCTAGTATTGATGTCATGGTCTACTTCTCTTTTTTCTTGAACATTTCCAACATGCGGTTGGTCACCACAAAACCACCAACCACATTGAGTGTGCCGAGCACCACCGCCAAAAAGCCAAGGCCAAGTGCGAAATAATTGGTAGGATCGGCCTCTAGCATAATAATGATCGAACCGATGATGACTACCCCGTGAATGGCGTTGGCACCAGACATGAGCGGAGTATGCAGTACGGCAGGTACATTAGAAATAACTTCTATCCCTAGAAAAATAGAAACGATGATGAGAAAAATGAATTCCCTGTTTTCGTAAAACAGGCTCAGTAGGTTATCCATATTTTAGGCGGTTTCTGGTTGAAAAAGAATTTTGTTTACACGCTCACTTTTTACTTCTCCGGAGTGCGTAACACAGGTTTTGGCAACAATTTCATCTTCCCAATTCAGGTTTAGGCTGCCTTCTTCTGCGATAAGAAGTTTCAGAAAGTTGATTACATTTTTACCAAACATTTTGCTGGCATCTGCTGGCATGGTGGTGGCCAAATTGGAGTCACCAATAATGGTCACGCCTTCTTTAACCACGGTTTTGTCGTTTTCAGTAAGGGCGCAGTTGCCTCCGGTAGCAGCTGCTAAATCCACTATTACCGATCCTGGCTGCATTTTTCCAACCGTTGATTCTGTAATCAGTATTGGTGCTTTTCGGCCAGGAATCTGGGCCGTGGTAATTATAATGTTAGCCTTGGCTGCATGTTCTTGTACCAAGGCTTGTTGCTTGGCTTTATATTCATCGCTTTGCTCTACGGCATAACCTCCGGCCGTTGCTTCATCTTTGGCACCTTCTACTTTTACAAATTTGGCGCCTAGCGATTTTACTTCCTCTTCGGCTGCAGTTCGTACATCAAAGGCTTCTACAACAGCACCGAGTCTGCGGGCGGTAGCAATGGCTTGTAATCCCGCTACACCAGCTCCCAGAACCAATACTTTGGAAGGAATAATACTGCCAGCCGCTGTCATAAACATGGGGAAGAAGCGGGGAGAGGCAGATGCCGCCATTAGCACGGCTTTGTAACCAGCAACTGTTGCCATAGAAGACAGCACATCCATGGCTTGCGCCCGTGTGGTGCGCGGAATATTATCTAAGCTGAAAGAGGTGACTTTAAGCGAGAGTAGTTTTTCGACCAGCGCCCGATTGGAAAGTGGTTGAAAAACGCAAATCAATACTTGTTCGGGTTTTAGCTCTGCAAGTTCCGCATCTGTGGGTGGGTTGATGCCAATGATTACATCTGCTGATAATGTATCAGTTCGGGAAGTGATGTTCGTTCCGGCACTTGTGTAGTCGCTATTGGTTGCAAAGGCTAAGGCGCCTGCTTCTGATTCAATCTTAACGCTTACTTTTAAATCTGTGAGTGTTTTGATGTTCTCGGGTAGCAGTGCCACACGGTGCTCCCCCGAAGGTTCTTTGAGTAGGCCAATGGTCATTGTTCAGCGTAAGGTTATAAGTCCTTGAATATAAGGTTTTTCTCAGGATTACAAAACGCTGGTAACGAAGACTTAACCTATCGCTTGCTTAAACTGAGCCAGGTTGGTGCGGCTAACGGGAATTTTAAAATCTAGGTTTTTGCAGGTTAACTGATAGCCTTGGGCATTGCCTTCTACCTTTTGAACGTGTTGGGTGTTTACCAAATAGGCCCGATGCGTTTTTACAAGTTTTGGTATGTTCTTTAGCTGTTCATGCGCTTCGCTGAGGCTAATTCGGGCTACCTGTTTTTGGGCATGGCTTCCATTCTGGCTATAGAACTCCACGTAGTTTCCATCGGCTTTGGCGCAAATCAATTGTTCGGGTAATAGCTGGAAATCATCGGCCGAAACCTTTGTTTTTATCTCTAAAAAACGGTGCTCAGTTGCATGTTCTTCGGTGGCTTTGCGTGACGAAATTTGTTGCGCGCTTTTTCTATTCTTGCCTTCTAACAATCGAAAATTGATAGTGGTAATGAAGAAGAGTATCAAACTGCCAACTAAAAAGGTGTTGCGCACTTCCTCAATCAAGTACCTTAGCGATACGTTGTTTGGATTGTCATAAATAACCTCTCTCCACAAAAAACTACCAATGCCTATGAGTAGAAGGCATAGAGCCAAAAAGCAGAACTCCCTCCAAAGCTTCCATTGGTCCTCATTAATCAATGGTTTGGCAATTAGTGAGGTGAATAAATATATACTGGCAGCACTACTTGAATGTACCAAGCAAATACCCCAGTAAGGAATTGTGTGTTCGCTTCTCGCTACATTAAAGGGTTCGAAGAAGTAGTCGAAGGTAAAGCCGAAAAGCACTATCAGTAGGGCGTTTTTTATTAACTCTTTGCCCTGATGGAAAAATGGATAAGGTGCTTTCAGGTAATTCATGCTCGCATAAATATAGCAAAGCATGCTTTTGATTGGCTCAAAAAAATGGGCCTTCAGAAAGAATGAGTCAAAACTTTCATGAAGGCCCGAGTATTAACTAATTAACTGGGATAGTTACTGTTCAAGTGGGTCTGGCTGATACTTGGCTTCAAGCGCTGCCAAACCTTTTTTGCCATAGGCTATTCTGGTAATTACCACATACAGTACTGGTACTATAAAAATGGCTAGGAAAGTAGCGGCTAACATACCGCCAATCACTGTCCAACCAATGGTTTGACGTGCCACAGCACCTGCGCCATGCGCCAATGCCAATGGAACCACACCAAGAATAAATGCCAACGAAGTCATAATAATTGGGCGCAGTCTCAATTTAACCGCTTCAATTGTTGCCTCTAACAGTGGCATACCTCTGTCTACACGTTCCTTAGCAAATTCCACAATCAGAATGGCATTTTTCGCTGCCAAACCAATTAGCGTTACCAAACCAATTTGTGCGTAAACGTTATTATCTAACTTAGGTAAGAAGGTAAGTGCCACAATAGCTCCAAAAGCACCTAGTGGAAGCGCTAGTAGAACCGAGAATGGCACAGACCAGCTTTCGTATAGCGCTGCCAATAGCAGAGACACCAAAGTAATGGCCAAAGCAAAGATTAATATGGTGGAGTTACCTGAGGACAGCTCCTCTCTACTTAAACCTGAGAAGCTATAACCGTAGCCTTCAGGAAGTACTTCGGCAGCTACTTCTTCAAGCGCGGTAAGCGCCTGGCCACTACTGTAACCTGGAGCAGCTTCACCATTTACCTCGGCATTTCTAAATAAGTTGTAGTGAGAAATTACTGGTGCATTTTCCACCACTTGGTAATCAACTAATGCACTTAGTGGAATTTGGTCTCCCACACGGTTTGGTACATAAAATTGATTGATGTCTTCAATACGCGATCTATAAGCCGTGTCGGCCTGAACAACCACACGGAAGTTTCTACCATACTTGGTAAAATCATTCACATATGTACTTCCCATAAAACTCGATAGGGTAGAGAATACATCCGAAACGGCCACGCCCAATTGCTTGGCTTTATCACGGTTTACTTCTACATGATAACCCGGAGTTCTTGCCGTAAAGAAGCTATAGGCCATGGCAATTTCTGGTCGTTGGTTAGCCGCCATAAGGAAGCTACCCATCACTTGTTCCAGCTCTTTTACATCGCCACCGGCACGTTGCTCTAGCATAAAACTAAAACCACCTGTGCTACCCAAACCAGGAATTGCTGGTGGAGGCACAACTCTAATATTGGCTTCGTGAACCGTGGCGAACTTCTGGTTAAGCTGTGCCATTAGTCCGTACAATTGCTTGTCTGGCGTGCCGCGCTCTTCCCATGGATCCATAGAAACGAAGAATGTAGCACTGTTCGATTTAAACGAGAAGTTGATTACGTTCAAACCAGCAATACCCGTGTAATCGGCAATACCTTCTGTGCTTTCTAAATGGCCAACCACTTGGTCCATCACGGCTTTGGTACGTGTACTGGAAGAACCTTCTGGCAGCTCCATAGAAATGTACAATCTACCTTCATCTTCCGTAGGAATAAAGCCTGTTGGTTTGGTATTGAACATACCTACCGTGCCCACATAAATACACACCAAAATAATGAGTACCAATGGTGCTGCTTTAATTGACTTTTGAACTCCGCGAGAATAACTTCTTGTAGCTCTTTCGAACCATGTATTGAAAACGAAGAAGAACTTGTTGAGCCCTTTTCCATCCTTATTCACCTTTGAAGGTTTGAGTAAAAGTGCACAAAGGGCTGGCGTAAGGGTAAGTGCCACAAATGCCGAAATCAATACTGAGATGGCGATAGTTATGGCGAATTGCTGATACATTCTACCTACAATACCAGGAATAAAACCTACCGGAATAAATACCGCGGCAAGAATTAAGGCAATGGCAATTACAGGTGCCGAAATGTCCTTCATGGCCCGCATGGTAGCCTCTTTGGCCGAAAGTTTAAAGTGATCTATATAGTGCTGAGCTGCCTCAACCACTACAATGGCATCATCTACCACAATACCAATAGCCAATACAAAACCAAACATGGTTAGGGTATTTATGGTAAAGCCTAGCGGAATAAAGAAGATGAATGTACCAATAATAGAAACCGGAATTGCAAGAATTGGTACAAGCGTAGCTCTCCAACTCTGTAAGAAAAGGAATACCACAATTACTACTAGAATCAAGGCTTCTACAAAGGTTTTAATTACCTCGTTAATGGAAACTTCAACCACAGAAACAGATTCAAACGGAACTACATAGTCCATGTCTGATGGTAATGTGGACTTGATCTCTTCCAAAGCCTCGTAAATACCTTCAGCAGTCTCCACAGCATTACTACCTGGCGCTTGGTAAACAAGCAAAATGGCAGCTTCCTGACCATTGATGAATGATTGTCTACCGTAATCGAATTGACCCAGCTCGATGCGTGCAATGTCCTTCAGGTAAACAATTGAACCATCATC
Organism: Roseivirga pacifica; assembly: GCF_900111145.1. Classification (GTDB taxonomy): domain Bacteria; phylum Bacteroidota; class Bacteroidia; order Cytophagales; family Cyclobacteriaceae; genus Roseivirga; species Roseivirga pacifica. The sequence continues at coordinate 207,333 of NZ_FOIR01000003.1, read as the reverse complement.
AGGATTGGTTCGTACAATAATTTCACCGAATTCTTTCTCTTCAGAAAGCCTTCCGTTTACAGTAATAGGATATTCAAAAGCCTGAGAGTCGAACTGTGGTTTACCACCAACGGTACCAGCCGCAACTTGCAGGTTTTGCTCGCGAATGGCTGCGGTTACCTCAGATGACGAAATTCCATATTGGCTTAATTTGTCGGGCTGAAGCCAAACACGCATACTGAACTCTTGGGCAATGGCATTTATATCTCCCACGCCATTAACCCTTAAAAGGGCATCTTTCACAAAGATGTTGGTGTAGTTAGATATAAAGTTGATGTCGTGAGACTTGTTTGGCGAATAAAGCCCAATTACCATCATGATACTTGGGTTTCGTTTTCTTACCACAACTCCCAGTCTTCTTACTGCCTCAGGTAAACTTGGCTCGGCAATACTTACCCTGTTCTGCACGTCCAGTGTCGCAATGTCAATGTCGGTGCCTACTTCAAAGGTCACGTTCATGTTCATTTGCCCAGTACTGGTGTTGGTTGAGCTTATATAAGCCAACCCAGGGGTACCGTTCACCTGCGTTTCAACAGGTGTGGCTACCGTTTGTTCTACGGTTTCTGCATCGGAGCCTGTATAGTTGGCTGATACCGACACTACTGGGGGAGTAATGTCTGGGTATTGGGTTACAGGCAAGTTTAGCAAGGCGAGCGTACCCACCAACACTATTACGATGGAGATAACCATGGCCATTACTGGCCGTTCTATAAATGTTTTAGATATCATTCAAATAATCGTATAAGGTGAAAGAATCCATTATTTAGGAGATACAATTTCAGCCGAAACTGAAGCGCCTTGACGAAGCTTTTGAATGCCTTCGTACACGATTTTCTGTCCAGGTTCTAAGCCCGAACGCACCGCTACATTGCTGCCCAAAAGGCTACCAAGCTTAAGTTTTTGCTGGCGTACAGTGTTGTCGTTTTGTACTACATACACAAAGTATTCGCCCATTTGCTCGGTTACAGCTTTGTAAGGAATTACAATTTGCTGGCCGTAGTCTTGGTTAATCACTCTAAGAGAAACAGACATACCCGGAACCAAATCTCTGTTCGGGTTAGGGAATTCTACTCTTAGTCTAATTGTACCAGTTTGGCCACCTATTGCGCGGTCCATAATGGTAAGTTCACCCGGCATTGGATAAATGCTGCCATCGCCAAGTTGTATGGTGAAAAGGGAGTCTGGGTTGTTTTCTGCATTCATCAACCTGTTAAAGCGCGGAATCTCCTTTTCGTTGGCTGTAAAGTTTACCAAAATAGGATCGTCCGAAGAGATTGTGTTTAACAATGGTTGACCTGGAGAAACCTGAGCGCCCAAACGCACATTTGAAATGCCAATGGTACCCGCAAATGGCGCGGTTAGGGTAGAGTAACGCAAGTCTGTTTCGGCACTGTTTAGCTGTGCTTTGGCAGCAGTAAGCTGCGACTGTGCAGAAAGCAAATCTGCTTTGGCATAATCAAGCTGCTGAGCCGCAATGGCATCTTGCTCAATTAGTCTTTCGTAGCGTTCTACGTCTTTCTTAATTCTTGCCAAGTTCGATTCTGCAATGGCTACATTGGCTTCGGCTTGCTCTTTGGCTGCTACGTATTTGGTTCTATCTACCTCGTATAGCTTTTGGCCTTTCTTTACTTGTTGGCCGTCTTTTACAAATATTTGGGTAATGTAACCGCTAATTTGTGGCCTAATCTCTACCTCGTTGAGCGGTATTACGGTAGCCGCGTATTCGTCAATGGCCGATATATGTTGCTTTTGCACCTGTACGGCTTTTACCGGTACAGCTTGTGGAGCTTGTTGCTGCACTGCAGCCTTGTTATCCGAACAAGAATATATAGTTGTAAGCAATAAGGCTCCCAATGCAAATATGGTCGTCTGTTTTTTCATGCTAGTTTGTAGGTTATGCTTTATCAATTGATTTCTATGTTTCCGAGTGCTTTTTCCAAGTCTAGCTTGCTTACAAGTAGTTGGTAAATAGCGTTGTAATGGTTGAGCTGAGCTGTTCTCAGTTCTGTTTCTGCCACAATTAGGTCTACATAAGCTTTTATGCCTTCATCGTATTGCAGCTTAATAATGTCGTACACTTCGCTGGCCATCTCCATGTTCTCACGGATAATCTGCCACTCAAAGTAGTTACTCTTATAGTCGGCCAAAGCGCCTTCGTACTCTGTATTGATCTGACTTCTTAAGTTGATCAGGTCGATTTGAGAACGCTCTTCTTTTAGCTCAGCAATGTGAATATTTTGGGTTCTTTTCCCTCCCTGAAAAATTGGAAGGCTTAAAGAAAGGCCAACTGCTGAAGTAGGATAGGACTGTTCGTACAACGATGAAAAATCATTGTTGAAAAACAGCCAGTTGTAATTGTAATAGGCCGAAAGGGTAGGGATGTAAGACCATTTTTCGTAGTTGGTTTGAATGTTCAACAAATCAACTTGGTTTTCGAGAAACTGGTACTCAACCCTGTTTTCTACAGACAAAGTTTCTGTGGTGTCAGCAAAAACTTGCTGTTCCATCAGGTCATAATTGTAATCGAGCGTAAACTCCTGTTCTTGCGGAAAGCCCATCAACTGCTTTAGGTAGAAGAACTTAGAATTGAGTGAATTTTTAACCCGATTTCTGTTACTCATTACGTTGGAAAGAGAGATGCTTGCGCGCTGATAGTCAGTTTTATCAACAAGCCCAGACTCGTAGCGGTTACGGGCATCGTTATATTGCTTCTGTAACCTGCTCAGGTTTTCGTTCAGAATATTCAGTTGCTCGTATGTCAACAGTATGTCGTAATAGGCTTTGCTCACATTTACCGCTGTGCTAATCTTAACTTCCTCAATGTTTTTGGTTAGCCCAGTTCTTATGTTGTCAGCAGATTTTGATGCAAACAATTGGTCTCTATTAAAGAGCGTTTGGTTTACCTGTAGCAGAAGGCTGGAGTTGTACTTCTGGCCAAATGCAATCAGGTTACCATCAATGGCTTGCGTTCTTAATTTAATATTGTCGTCAAGCCCAAATGTGGTAGATATTTGAGGGAACCAACCGGAGAGGCTAGACTTAATTTCGCGCTCGCCAATTTCCTCATCGATAAGCGATTGCTTAATGGTGGGGTTGTTTTTAAGCGCAAACTCCACACATTGCTCTAATGTAAGCTGTTGTGGTAGCGGGGTTTCGGTTTGACCTTTTGAAATACTTGGCCAAAACAAAGCCCATAGTGCCAGCAGCATTATATGCTTTTGTTTGATCATATTAAGTGTTTTATAGATTTAGTTTTGTTACTTTTTTATTGCATCCCAGACCATGTCGGCCAGTTTGTTTAGGTCGACAGCGCGCTGGTTAATCTTGTGTTGAAAGCTGGTTCTTACGAGTGTAAGAGAGCTCAAGCTGCCCATAACCATAATTACATGTAGGTCGGTAGCAATGTCTTTTAAATACCCTTGGTCAATTCCTTGCTGAACAAAACTGTGCAGCCAGTCATGCCAGTCATCTTGCTCGAGCTGCTTTTCTGCGGTGTTGTAAGGAGAGGACCTAAATTGCTCGAAGAACTTGTGTATTTCCGGATGGTCCATGTAGTGCTTATCAAGGGCATTCCAGAAATTGTGGTATCGCTCTTTAAAATCTTTTTGGTCGTTGTCGGCATTAAGGGCAACCTGAAAAAGGCTGTTTTTAACGTAGTAATAAAGCCCGTTTATCAACTCATCTTTGCTTTCGAAGTAGGTGTAAATAGTGCCTGCTGCCACACCGGCATTTTTGGCCACCATACTCATTGGGCATCCATGAAAACCGTGCTCATAAATTAACTTGAGCGCACTTTCCATTACCATTTTTTTCTTCTCAGCTAGTTTTTCTTCCATCCTGATTCTCGACTGAATGAACGTTCAATCATTCTTGAGAATTAATAGTTCCCATTAGCATGAAAAAGTTCCGTTAGTTAAAAGATTTGTATGGAATAGGAGGCTGTCGAGTAGCCAAAATGGTTGCTTGATGGAGTATTAATAAGGATGGAAGGCTCTTTAGATTCTTGGTTATGTAGGTACCAAAAAGCAAAGCCCGACAATTGCCGGGCTTTAGGTGAATCTAAATCTAAAAATAGGTGATTACCAACCAGTGCGGTAGTCTCTGCGCACGTATTGGTTAGCTTCGTCAAAGTTCGTCACTTTCATATTGTCACCATCCCATAAAAGCTTAATGTAACGGCCCGGATACTCCCAGTTATTTCCGTTTTTCTTACGAACATCAAAGCTTCTAAGTGCTAGGTTACCCATAAGTATGCTCTCTGTTAGTGGTCCTGCAATATCAAAGTCAGAACTACATTCTTTTTGTTTATAGCCCGCCATGGCTGCGTTTACCCACTGTACGTAGTGTCCTTCAGGTACACGAGCAATGGTTTCAGGTACATTCACCGCTTCGTTCAATTCTAGTGGAATTAATCGCGGGTTAATGCCGTAGGTGCCGCACATCATAGTACCGCGAGTACCCTTGATAATTACGCCATTTCCACCATCGCCCATTTGTTCGTTGGCGCCTAGTTCTTCTGGACGTGGCGGCTGTATTCCACCGTCCATCCAGTGTAGTTTCAGCTCTGGCTGGTCTTCTCTGGCGGGAAAGTCGAGTGTAATGTGCGAAGAAGGAGGACAGCTTTCAGGGAAGTAACCTCTTCGGAATTCGCCCACGTAAACTGAACCTACAGATGCTTCTACACCAGTAGGGTAGCCTAACTTAAGTGTTTTAAAGGCAGGCTCTATTATATGGCAAGCCATGTCGCCAAGTGCTCCGGTTCCGTAGTCCCACCAGCCTCTCCAGTTAAACGGCACTAGGTTATCTACATATTCTTTGTAAGGGGCGGTGCCCAGCCAAAGGTCCCAGTCTAGTTCCTTAGGTACTTTTGCCTTTTTCTCGGCAGGCCACTGTATACCCTGAGGCCAAACAGGTCTGTCCGTCCAACACCAAACCTCGGTAGCATCGCCAATTAGGCCAGCCTGATACCATTCCTGCATTTTTCTCACGCCATCGCCCGATGCACCTTGGTTACCCATTTGGGTTACCACCTTATATTTGTGTGCTGCCTCGGTCATTTCTCTGGCCTCAGCAATGTCGTGGGTAAGTGGTTTCTGCACGTAAACGTGTTTACCACGTTCCATAGCCGCTAACGACTGAATGGCGTGCATGTGGTCTGGGCTCGAAATGGTAACACCATCAATGTTGTTTTCTTTTTCGAGCATTTCGCGATAGTCCTTATAATAATTGGCATCGCTCCAGTCTTTCACAGCTCTTTCCGCCCTTCTGTCGTCCACATCGCATAGGGCTACAATTTTAACTGCCGGACTCTTGGCGCATTCGGCCAAGTCAGAATAGCCCTTTCCGCCCACACCAATACCTGCTAAGTAAAAAGTATCTGAAGGTGCGCGAAAGCCCTTACCAAGTACGTGGCGTGGTACTATAGTAAAGCCTGCACCGGCTATCCCCATGGTTTTAATAAAGTCTCTACGAGAGTTCTTTTCGGTTTTTTCTTTCATAGGATTTTCGATTGAGTATTGGAAAATAATATAGATATAATCTTCCGAAATTCTCCGTTCGCAATCGTTTGAAAGGGAAGTTAAAGGGGTAGGCGGTATATACTCTTTGGCTCAAGTCTTTTCTTAGAGGTACCTGAGTTTAGCTTGAAAGTTGTAAGGGCTGTCAATCGGTTAATGAGTTGCGGAAGCCTTTGCTTTCTGTTAAAAAAGGAAAAGAAATAACCAGTTTCTGTTAACAAATGTATAAGCGGGTTAACAAAAGTTAAACCCGGCACACAGGCTATAAACCTTTGTTTAAATGGGGCTGTCAGAGGGGTAAACAAATACTACTGACAAATGGAAAGTATAAACAGGAGCTTTAATACCTTAATTTACAAGCCTTCAATAACCCTTGAAGCTACCGTTAAGATAATTGGCCAATCCGACCTCTTTGAAGTTGTTCATGTTACAGCTTCGGTCGCTCAGATATTCCACACACTAGCAGTAATGAAAATTGATGTAGTTTTTCTTTCAGATACAATATCTATAAAGGATCTACAGACAATGAAAGAGGCTTACCCTGAGGTGGCCATTGTAGTTTACTGCAACAGCGAAAACCAGAACGTAAATACAAGCCTTTTGAACTTTGCCACTGATGTGGTTACACTTCCACTGCAGCCGGCTTGCTTGCAACTTATTGCTTTTAGGGTAAGCCAAAGCCTAAGGATCGGGGCATCAACACCTAGTTATTGCGATTCTGTAAAAGTACGAGATGGCGGTACCACTCGAATTATCAGCACAACTAAGATCAAATACATAAAATCAGAGGGTGAGTACATTAAGTATTTTACTGACGATACCAGTTATCTGACGCTTGGAGCCCTCAAAAAGGTGTCCTCAACTTTGCCTGCCAATTATGTGCAGGTGCATCGGTCCTATATTGTAAATACTGAATATGTAACCAGTATTTCCGGCCATGAACTTACGGTGCTTAATGGCGAGAAAATTCCTATTGGCCGTACGTTTCTTCACGAGGTAAGAAACCTTATTCTGTAAGCAAAACTTAACAGCCATTAACAAACTGAAGCTGTTTACTGAATTATGTAAGCACTTGCTGAATTCTTTCCTAGGAGAAGATTCCCACCCATAGTTTTACCTAAAATTTAAACAATGAAGTTATTTCTTAAGGCCTGTGCTTTACTGGCAGTCCTATGTATATATGCTTGTGAACAACCCATTGGTATTGCACCAGATGGGGCTTTGGATGATGTTTTTGATGTAAATGTTTTAGATACCTTTTCTATAAAAACTTATACTGAAATTGAAGATTCCATTGTAACATCTTCTCCTGCCAGGTTCTTAATAGGTGCTGCCAGTTTTGATCAAACAGGTACCGTATACGCTCAGAGTTTTTTGAACCTTAGACCAGCGTCTCTTTTGGAGTTGGATGAGGATATGAAATTCGATTCTCTTTATCTCTACCTGTATTTTAATGAGGCACTGACGCTCGAAGAAGAGGCTAGGGATTATACAGTACACTTGATTAAGCCGGTTAATACTGAAGAGTTAGAAGTTGAATACTACAATTTCGACTCAATGCCTTTTATCGAAGAACCTGTCGGGACTTTTACATATTCCCCAACAATGGAAAAAGGTGATTCCATTCCCGTTAAAATATCTGGATCAGTTGGTGAGACACTTTTTGCTTTAGCTCTACAGGGCGAGGTATATAGCGGTAATTCCAATTTTTTGAATCAATTTACTGGCTTTGCCATTCGGCCAGGTGATGATAATACAGACCAAGTTATCAGCTTGTTGAATACCAGCTATTCTTCTGAAAATGAGGTTGCAGGAACGGTGACTAAGTTGAGAATGTACTATCATGAAGAAGCGGACTACTCATCTTCTGAGTACTTCGACTTTTTCAATTCATCGAATTATGTTTCGTTCAATTCCATCACAGCGAGTTTAGAAGGTACCGGTTTAGCAGGGCTAGCAAGTGGTGCAAGGTTTTCTTCAGAACTTACTGGTAACATTAGTTATGTAAAGGCGGGTGTAGGTATTTATTCGAGAATTGAATTGCCATATGTAGAGAAGTTAAATGAACTCAGTAAGAACTACCTGTTCAATTCAGCCATTTTAGAAGTTAGCCCACTCAGGGGCACCTATTCGCAATCCATGCCATTGCCCGATTCACTCGCGGTTTTTCTTACCAATGAGCTGGAAACAACCGGGACTTTTGATTACAACGATTCAGGAGCAGAACAATACTTTATATACAGCGGGCTCAGTTACGATGAGGAATTGGGTGAGCAGGCCGTGTACTCTTTTGACGTAACAGATTTAATTCATGCACAACTCGCAGATAATGGAGCGCATGAATTCAGTATGATACTTACACCGCCAACCTCTACAGTTTTGTGCTCATTTGAACAAGTACAATTACCTAACTCAAGTCATGAGCAGGCAGGTGTTAAACTAAAATTATATATGACTAAAGTTCTAACAGATTATGAATAAGTGCATGAGAATTAACTTTTTTAAAACATTGTCTCTGGTATTGTTACTGGCGACACTGAATGCTTGTGACAACGAGTATGAGTCTACACCTGAAGATGGAAATTGGGTAGAGAAGTCTGATTTTGAAGGGGCAATAAGGAGTGGTGCAGTCTCTTTCGTTATTAACGGTATTGGCTATGTTGGTACAGGGTACAATGGTGTTGATAGATTGAATGACTTTTGGTCTTATGATCCGAGTAGAAATACATGGGTGAGAATTGCTGAGTTCCCTGGAGCTGCTAGAAATGGTGCCATTGCCTTTAGTATTGACGGAAAAGGCTATGTGGGCACTGGCTATGATGGGGTGAATTACTTGAAAGACTTTTATGAATATGATCCATTGACCAACCAATGGACACAATTACCAGATTTTGAAGGAGTGGCTAGGCATAGTGCTTTTGGTTTGGGAATTGATGGCAAGGGCTATGTAGGTACCGGCTTTGATGGAGATAATCAGCTGAAAGATTTTTGGGCGTTTGATCCTACAACTAACTCATGGGAACAAATGACAAGCGTAGGGGGCTCAAAACGAATTAACCCAATTGCTTTTACCATAGATGGAATGGCGTATGTAGGTGGAGGGGTGCACAATGGCGCTTTTCAAGAAGATTTTTGGCGATACAACCCAAGTAGTGATAGTTGGGAGGAGTTAAGCGATTTGGATCATAGTACATATGGAGATGATGATGTAATGCGATCTGAAACCGTAAGTTTCGTTTGCCATGGCAAAGCTTATATTTCAACAGGTATTGGTAATGGTACCCTTACCAGCACTTGGGTGTATGACCCAAGCGATGGCTACTGGTCCGAGATGACAAGTTTTGAGGGAACTGCAAGGCAAGGCGCTACAGGTTTCAGTATTGATGATGTTGGTTATATAGTTACTGGACGAAATGGCTCATCTCGATTCGATGATATATGGGCTTTCTTCCCATTAGAATCGTACGATGATGAAGATTAATACTTTGTTGTTTAATGGAGTGCGGCAGCAATGTCGTGCTCTTTTTTTAACAACCCCTCTAGTATGTTTTGTTAAAGTAGAAACCACCAGAAATGGTGGTTTTTTGTTTTCAGGGGAGTAGGTTTTGTTCTAAGAAATAAAAAAAGCCCACTCAAATTAATGAGTGAGCTTTTGGTGGGCCCACCTGGGCTCGAACCAGGGACTTTCTGATTATGAGTCAGATACTCTAACCAACTGAGTTATAGGCCCTTTTCAATTGCTTAAGAAAGCCGTTGAAAATTGGAGTGCAATGTTACATATTTGACTTTAATTAAACAACTCTAAATGAAACCAGATTTAACTAAAATATCATCTGTCATCTTCGATTTGGGTGGAGTGATTATCGATCTCGATATGGACGCTACTTATAAGGCCTTTGCAGACCTTTCAGACCTAACTTTCGAGCAAGTAAAGGAGTTGGCTGCCAAGGAGGATTTCTTTCTGAAGTATGAAGTAGGAGAAATAGACGACCCAACTTTTAGGGCTCATTTAAGAGAACACCTAGAGTTTACTGGTGAAGATGGACATTTGGATGCAGCCTGGAATGCCATGCTAGGAAAGATTGACAAGGATAAATTGGAGCGAATAGAGCAAATGGCGCAAAAGTATAAGCTGTTTGTTATGAGTAATACCAACGAGATTCACATCCGTTTCTTTAACCGGTTGGTGAATCATATTTCTCCAAATAAGCCTTTTCACAAGTATTTTACAGAGGTATACCTTTCGCAAGAGGTAGGGGAGCGCAAGCCTAATCCGGGTGCTTGGCAGGTAATATTGAACGATCATCAATTAAGTCCGGAAACCTGTTTGTTTATTGATGATAAACTAGAAAACATTGAAGCTGCTGAAAAGCTTGGTATTGTTGGCTACCAAAATGTAAGCCCTAGAGATTGGCTGGAACTGTTTGCTTAAGCAGTTTCCAGTTCTCTGTAGGCCAAAATGCCACCGCAAACATTCACCACATTTTCAAAGCCCTGAGCGGTAAGGTACTTTTGTGCTTGTCCGCCACGGGCGCCACTCTTGCAGTGAATAATAATTTCTTCGTTTTTAAGCGGAGCCAATTCCTCCAAATGCTTAGGTAGGTCTCCCAGTGGAATACATTTAGCACCAATATTGTCTTCATCATATTCCCAGTATTCCCTTACATCAAATAGGTTAATCTGTTCTCCTGAGTTTATGCGTTCTAAAAGTTGTTCTACTGTAATTTCCTTCATATCACTGGTTCAAAATCACCCGTTTCGAAACGGTTCTTCCTTCACTTGAAAACTTGAGCAAATATATGCCATTTTTATTTTTTGAGAGGTCTACCCAAGTGCCATTGTTCCCTTCGGAAGTGGTGAAAATGCCTGGCTGGCCGTAATTGTCGAAAACTTGTATGTTCTTCGCTGTGGAGTTGATAAAAAATCGGCCTGAACTCGGGTTGGGGTAAATTGCTACATCAGGAGCAGATTCGTTACCAGGTTGAAAGCTTGCAGCAGTAGCTTTGTCGAACCTTGGTCTCATTAAAAAGCTACCCTGAACCTCGGTATTTGCTTGCCATGTACCACTTACATTATAGTGCATTTTATCCCCAGTGTCGTTGTTCTTGTCGAGTCCTATAGCCAAAAACTCATTGGTGCCTTGCTGATAGCCAATAAAGAAAGTGCCTTGCACATAGACTGGCGTATCGAGTTCATAAGCTTTTAGCTCACCAATTTCGCTTGCACGTTGTACCGAATAGGAATTTTGGAATAGAACTGACTCAGGAGCTTGGTCGAGTGCTGACCAAACGAACAGTTCAATTGGCTCCCCAGCTTGCTGTACAAACGGAAAGTTAATATCTATATGCGTGAGTAGTGCTTCTTGTTCCACATTGAATTCATAAGCCAGCTGCCCACCGCGCTGGTTAATGCCAGCAGCATAGTCCGGTTCGCCATCATCGTAGGCGTAATAGTCATTTAAAACCGTAACCATCTTTACCGTATCGTTAATTCTGTAATCAACATTAAAGTTGAATACAGTGTCAACTCCGGGGTTAATACTTTCAATAAAGTAATTGTCTCCAGAACGAATAAAGTAATTCGTTTCTAGTAAAAGCGAATCGGCATCGCTATCCAGGTTGTTCGGGTTAAGTGCCGGAGAGGTAAAAGTTCTTCGTTCAAAAGCTCCGGGAAGGGGTGAGGCCACCACATTGTCATTCAACCTTTCAATTTCATTTCCGGTAACAAGGTCTGTTACTATGGTTGAATATAATACAGGCTGAAAAACACTGTTGAGGTTATAGAACTCCGCATTCGTTTCTTGCAAGTAAGTAGCCGGACTAGCGAAAAACTGATCGATAGGCATTGCGCTGTAAGGCGTAGTAAGAAATGATGGTTTTCTGGTCAAAGCGCGATCTAAGTAGGCAATGTCGTTTTCGTGGCGCGAATCGTTCAGGAAAATGTAATCAACTAACCAAGTGTCATATGGGCCGGCTAGGCGAGAATATGCCTGAAACCTAAACTGAAAATCGGTATGGAAGTATGCTTGGTCAACCTGTATAAGCTCTTGGGTAAAGTCATCAAACGCGTTGTTTGTTCCGCCTGTTTTAGACCACACTTGGTTCCACTGGCCGCTTATGTCTTTAAATAGCAGCACCAGCGAATCTTGACTGTCGGGTAATTCGCCTCGGCCATTAGCCTGCCAAAAAAAACTGAGGTAAACCGAATCGGCCTGATCGGCACCTACAGTCGATAGATTAATTGGTTGTGAGGTGAGGCTATCAGTAGCGCCATTCAATAAACTGTTTGCGTTGTAGGCAACACCGTTGGCATCTACACCATCGAATAAGGCCACATTTAGTGTTGGCGCATTTATACCCGTGCTATTCGTTATTCTGACAACCTCAGCATTTTGCCATTTTGTTGGGTTGGGCACTAAGTAGTCCGTTGAGAAATCTTCCCAAAAAGGTATGTCAAGTGCGTTTGTTGCATTAACGCCTTTAGCTGCGGTGGTAATTGTTTTGCTGGCTTTGCTTTTAGGTGCAGGTAAAGTAACCTCCATAATTTGAGCTTTTACCCCCAAACCAATAAAAAGCACCAATATGGTTAAAGCAGCTCTTAGCACATTTGAACTATTGTTGCTCCGGTTGTTCCTCTTCTTCAGGCAACTCTTCTTGGCGGTTAATCCAAATTTCTACCAAGTCGCCAGTTCTTATGCTTCTACCTTGTGGCGGTAGTTGTTTGTAGACCAAATTAGCCGGAACCGTATCGTTTTTAATGAAATTGATTTCGTCAAGTTTCAAGCCAGAAGCTTCGATTTGAAAGCGAACTTCAGCCAGCGTTTTTCCCAGAAAGTCTGGGGTAGGAAAGCTTTTAATGCCTTCACCATTTCCAATTTCTAAATCAATGGCCGATCCCTTGTAGATCATGGTGCCCATGGCTACATCTTCACCTTTTAGTTTTTGTGATATTACAGCGTTTACCCTTCTGTCTGGCACATAAGTAATTTCACCTCGCTTTAACCCATTGCTTAACAGAATGTCTTCAGCATTGGGTAGGTCGGTGTTAATAAGGTTGGGCATGCGCACCTGTGGGGGAACCTTGGCATTTAGGGTAAGATAAATTTTTCTATTCTCCTTTACTTTAGCCCCAGGTTTTGGGTTTTGGCTTAGAATGTAAAACGGATCGTATTCTTCGGAATAGCCTGAATCGCTCATTACCTCGAAACCAAGGTTGCGGTTGGTTAACAACTCATTAATATCATCGAAAGCCATTCCTTCTAAATCGGGTACCGTAATGGTTTCGTTGTGGTTTGTGGTGGCCGGTAGGTAGATGTAAAAAAAGAACAGCAGCATTACTGCGCCTATTCCTACCATTATGCCAACATTCTTAAGAAAACTGTAAAAGTTGAAGGGTTTATTGCTCATCTGAAATTAGTAACGCAAAGCACTGCCAATAATTTTAAGACAGTTTGGCAAAGATAATTATTTCAACAGAGTGGCAAATGTATGCTGCCGATTAATCAATCGGCTTGGGTGGCAATTCTAGCAAAAGCTAATGTAAGGCGTGTTCTGATCGATAGAGGTAACTGAAGGGGAGCAGTAGTAAGTTGGCCAATGCAATTATCCATTGGCCAATATTTTGTTACTGTGCTTCAGCTACATTTACTGCAACAACTCCTTTAAGTTCAGGAATGTCCCGCTTCAGTGCTTCTTCCACACCGGCTTTCATTGTCATAGGAGACATCGGGCAGGTTCCGCAGGCACCCTCCAACTCCAACTTTACAATCAGGTCATCGGTAATTTCGAGCACTTTTACATTGCCACCATCGGCAATCAAAAATGGCCTGATTTTCTCCAAGGCTGCTTCAACTCTTTCCAACATATCGTTAAGCGTTAATTTCTACTTTCTTCGTTTCTTTTTTCTCAGCGTTCCGAATAGCAATTCGTTGTGCTGTAGACTCGGCTACTTTGGCAAAAGCATCGGCAACAATGCCTTCCTTCATAATGGCTGGGTAGCCCAAGTCGCCTCCCTCTCTTATGCCTTGTACCAACGGAATTTCTCCTATAAATGGTACGTCAAAACGTTCGGCTAACTTCTTTCCGCCTCCTTGTCCAAAAATATAGTATTTGTTATCAGGAAGCTCTTCTGGCGTAAAGTACGCCATATTTTCTATCACTCCAAGTACCGGCACATTGATCTGCGGCTGCTTGAACATGTTTAATCCTTTTTGTGCATCGGCTATGGCCACCTTTTGTGGGGTGGTTACAATTACAGCACCCGTTACAGGTACAGTTTGCACCAATGTAAGGTGAATGTCGCTTGTGCCAGGAGGCAGGTCAATCAATAAGTAATCTAGCTCGCCCCATTCCGTATCGGCAATAAATTGTTTTAGTGCACTACTCGCCATTGGGCCTCTCCAAACCACTGCATTTTCTGCAGGTGTTAAAAAGCCAATGGAAATTAGTTTCACACCATATTGCTCAATTGGCATTATCAGGTTCTTTTCACCCACCTTTTTAATGCCCGGTTGCTCATGCTCACAGTTGAACATGGTTGGCATAGATGGTCCAAAAATGTCGGCATCAATTACCCCAACTTTGGCACCAGACTTGGCTAGTGCAACTGCTAAGTTTGCTGTAACAGTAGATTTACCTACACCACCTTTTCCGGAGGCTACGGCAATAATGTTTTTTACGCCTGGTAAAAGGGGAGTGTTGTCTCGTGTGGTAGTTACATGAGAACTCATTTCTACTTCCACTTCAATGTCTTCTCCCAAATGTTTTTCAATGGCTTTAAGACAGTCGTTTTTAATCAACTCCTTCAGTGGACAGGCCGGGGTGGTAAGCATTACCGTGAAGGCCAGTTGGTTCCCTTCAATCTGAATATTCTCAATCATGCCTAGCGTAACCAGATCCTTTTTAATGTCGGGGTCTAGCACATGACTAAGGGCTTTCAGCACATTTTCTTTCGTCAGCTCCATGGTAATTAATTCAGCTGCAAATAAACAGCATTCGTTTGACTTTTCTAATAACAGCGTTTGGTAATATTAGTTCACGGGTTAGACCGAAGACCGAAGACCGAAGACCGAAGACCGAAGACCGAAAATCTGAAATCTTAAAATCGTCAATCTTAAATCTCTAACCTTGGCTTGCTATATTTGAAATCGAATGGCAATAAGTGACGCTACCATACAGGAGATAAAGAATCGCATTGATATTATTGATGTGATAGGGGATTTTGTGAGTTTGAAGAAGGTAGGGACAAACTATCGTGCACTCAGCCCATTTACCAACGAAAAGACACCTTCGTTCTACGTTTCTCCATCCAAGGAGATTTTTAAATGCTTTAGCTCTGGAAAGGGGGGCGATGCTATTTCCTTTATAATGGAGGTTGAAGGCATTAGCTACATTGAAGCATTAAAATACCTGGCTCAAAAATATGGCATAGAGGTACAGGAAGAAGAAATGACCGATGAGCAGATTGAAGCGCAAAATGAGCGCGACAGTCTATTTATTGTGCTTGGCTTTGCTGGAAAATTCTTTCAAGACCAGTTGTTTGAAAACAGCGAAGGTAAGTCCATTGGCTTGAGCTATTTTAAAGAGCGTGGCTTTAATGAGGCGATAATTAAAAAGTTTGAGCTAGGGTATGCGCTCGATGAGTGGGATGGCCTGCTAAAGGCTGCCAAGGCCAAAGGTCATACAGAAGAAATGCTTCTGAAAGCCGGCTTAATTCTAAAGAACGAAAAGAACAGAGTCTACGATAGGTTTAGGGCCAGGGTAGTGTTTCCGATTCACAACGTTTCGGGAAAAACAATTGCTTTTGGCGCCCGAACTCTTCGCACCGATAAAAAAGAACCAAAGTACATTAACTCACCGGAAACGGAAGTTTACCACAAGAGCAATGTGCTTTATGGAATTCACCAGGCCAAACAAGCCATCCGCAACGAGGATATGTGCTATCTGGTGGAAGGCTACACGGATGTGATTTCATTGCACCTTGCTGGGGTAGAAAATGTGGTGGCATCGAGTGGAACATCGCTTACCAAAGAGCAGATTCAGCTAATAAGCCGCTATACCAAGAATATTACTGTGCTGTACGATGGTGATAGTGCAGGTATAAAAGCCTCGTTCCGTGGTATCAATATGATTTTGGAGCACGATTTGGACGTGCACGCGGTGGTATTCCCCGAAGGAGAAGACCCAGACAGTTTCTCCAAAACCATGAGTTCAGAGGCCTTTAAAACCTATTTGAAAGAGCAGGCGCAAGATTTCATTACCTTCAAAACCAATATTCTGACCGATGGAGGGAGGGACAAAGACCCTTCGAACAAGGTTAAAGTAATTCGTGAAGTAATCGAGAGTATTGCGCTCATTCCCGATGGTATCAAGCGTTCGGTTTACATAAAAACTTGTGCCGGTTTGCTCGATATTCAGGAGCAAGTGCTGATAACAGAGCTGAACAAGCTGTTGATTCAGCAGCAACGTAAGGATAGGGATTCCACTAGGCATGAAGAGCAACAAGTGGAACCGCTGCCACCGGTAGAGCAAGAGACACGGAGTGACGTAAAACTTACCTCGTTTTTCGTTGAGCGAGAGTGCTTGCGTATGCTCATTAACTATGGTAATGAAGCTTTTGATGATGAGGTAAGCATTTCTGAATTCATTTTTGAAGAAATAGAGTCCATTCCTTTTGATGATGAGGTGATTGATCGCACCTTAAGCAAAGCTGCCGAACTGGTAGCTGCAGGAAAGAAAATTGAGCCAGATCAGTTTATTGGTCCTACGGATCCTTCAATGAGCCAGTTGGTAATTGACTTATTGGAAATGAAGTACTTTGTGAGCGAAGGGTGGCAAGCTCGCCACCGAATTATGACCATGCACGAATCGGAAGATTTGCCCGATGCAGCTTACAAGATTGTGCTCAGACTCAAGAAGAAAAAGCTAGAGATATTAATCAACGAAAATGACGATGCGTTGAAAAAAACGCAGGATGTTGAGGAACAAATTGAACTTTTAAAGGTTCACAAACACTTAAAAGCATTATTGATTGAAGTAGATACAGAGCTTGGCATTGTGATTCCACGATAATTTTAAAGCCTGAAAGATTCGATTACATTTGCATCGCTTACCTATTACCTATGTCTGAGAAAATTCAACTGAATACCATTGAAGAAGCCATTGAGGCGATAAAAAACGGTGAAGTAATCATTGTTGTAGACGATGAAAACCGTGAAAATGAAGGTGATTTTATCTGCGCTGCAGAAAAGGTTACTCCTGAAATAATCAACTTTATGGCAACGCATGGGCGCGGATTAATCTGTGCCTCTTTGGTAGAAGACAGATGCGAAGAGTTGGGCTTAGACTTAATGGTGCGCAACAACTCTGCGGCTTACGAAACACCTTTCACAGTATCGGTTGATTTGATTGGCCATGGTTGTACTACCGGAATTTCGGCTTCGGACAGGGCTAAAACGGTTCAGGCTTTGGTAGACCCAAATACCCGCCCTGAAGAGTTGGGTAAACCTGGACATATTTTCCCCCTAAAGGCAAAAAGAGGAGGGGTGCTGCGTAGAACAGGCCACACAGAGGCAACTATTGATTTTGCCCGATTAGCCGGTTTAAAGCCAGGTGGTGTACTAGTGGAGATTATGAATGAAGATGGTAGTATGGCCCGTTTACCGGACTTGAAAAAGGTAGCGGACAAGTTCAACCTTAAACTGGTTTCTATAGAAGATTTGATCGAGTATCGGTTGGCCAATGAAAGCCTGATCGAGAAGGATATGTCGATTGACTTACCAACTGAATACGGAGACTTTCATCTTCAGGCCTACAAACAAATTAATACTGGCGAAGTGCATTTGGCGGTAATCAAAGGCGAGTGGGATGAAAACGAGCCTGTACTTGTAAGGGTACACTCTTCGAGTACTTTGGGCGATATTTTTGGTTTTAAACACGATGCTGGCAATCCGATTAAGCATGCATTGCGTATGATAGAAAAGGAGGGCAAAGGTGTTGTACTCTACATGAACCAAAATGCCCGCGGCCAGCGTTTATTGCATGAAATGAAAATTCTGCAGCAAGAAGGTATAACGGAACAACCTTTAAGCAGAAAGTTCGGGGTTAAAATGGACGAGAAAGATTATGGTGTGGGTGCTCAGATTTTGAGAGACCTGAACATTCATAAGCTAAAGCTAATTTCTAATAACCCACAAAAGCGTGTTGGTTTAATTGGTTACGGCCTAGAGATTACCGAATACGTTCCGCTAGAAACGGAATAAACATCTAAGGCCAAAAAAGTGTTATATTAATGTAACATTCAGCCTTGGTGGCGTTAATCCTAGTAATGAAAAGAGCATTACTCATATTGTTTTTTATTCTACCTGCTGTTCTTATGGCGCAGGACTTCCCTCAAAGCCAATGGTACGAGGGGAGCGTAACCCTTGATGATGGTAAAACAAAGAATGGGGTTATTAAATACGATTTGGACGCCAACTCCATTCAGATCGCCATCAATAGCAAGATTGAGACGTATCATGCCAGCCAGTTTTACACCTTCTCGATTATAATGCAGGAGGATAAACTAAAGCGAGACTTTTATGTGTTGCCTTTTAAGAATTCAGCGGGTTATGAGAGGCCCACAATCTTTGAGCTGATTGCAGAGGGAACCAAGTCTCTATTAGCACGCGAATATATAGCAACCACTACGAGTAGCGCAGGGTCTTACAGTGGCTACAGCAGGTATGGTTATCGCTACCCATATTATAATCCATCACCAATGGGGAATACTACGCGTAGGTATTTGGCATTCCGTCTATTTTTAGCCGATGATCAGGGCAATGTTGTAGCCCTTAATTCCAAAAAGTCTGATGTGATAGAGGAGTTAGGCAATCATCAGAAAGAGCTGAAGCGTTTTGTTAAACACGAAAAGTTGAAAGTGGACCGTGTGGCAGATATGGCTAAGCTGGTTCAGTATTTCAATACGCTAGAAAATCTTTAGCTAAATTTTTCTTATTTATTCTTTTCATGCCACCAGATGTTCCGAACTTGGCGGCTCTTAAAAACTCCTTCAATATATGGCAAAGCCCTTAATTTTAGTTTCGAATGATGATGGCATAACCTCAAAGGGTATTCGTGTACTCACGGAGGCAATGACCGCGCTTGGAGAGGTAATTGTAGTAGCTCCAGATAGTCCGCAGTCAGGGATGGGGCACGCCATTACTATTGGTGAACCACTAAGATTAATACCGTCAGATTTGTTTGAAGATATTGGGGTAGATGCCTACAAGTGTTCGGGAACTCCTGCTGACTGTATAAAGCTTGCCAAGCACCATGTGCTTAAGGATAGAACACCCGATTTGGTGGTGAGTGGTGTAAATCACGGCAGCAATTTGGCTGTGAGTGTACTGTACTCAGGAACCATGTCGGCAGCTATTGAGGGTGCCATAGAAGGCCATCCTTCAATTGGTTATTCATTGGCAGATTTCTCTCACGATGCAGACTTTTCTCATACGGTAGAATATATCCAGAAAATTGCCAAAGAGGTTTTGGAGAATGGACTAACAAAAGGAGTAGCTCTGAACGTTAATTTTCCGCCAAAACAAAACCAGAAGATTCAAGGGGTTAAAATATGCAGGCAGGCGAAAGCACATTGGGAAGAAGAGTTCGATCATAGAAAAGACCCTTATGGTAGACCTTACTTTTGGTTGGCTGGCAACTTTGTGAACAACGACAAGGGAGAAGATACCGATGTTTGGGCAGTAGACCATAACTATGTAGCTGTGGTGCCATGCCAGTACGATCTAACGGCCCATCATGCCATTGCCCAGATAAATGATGATTGGGATATATAGTAATAACTTGTGCTTTCTTGCTTGAATGACATTTGATGAAATTTATTCTTCAAAATATTATTTGGTAGAGCGCTCTGTTTATCGCCCTTTCTAGTTTTTTATTTTTAGAGAGTTCCATGGTTTTTATTTTTACATAAGACCGTCCATTATCAGTATATACATGTAAAACTGCCTGCTTGGTTTCTTACCAAATCTTTATGTAGTTTAACGCAATGTTACCCAAGTGCGGTACTTAGCTAAGCGTGTGGTTAAGTGCTAAAATGGAATGGTGCACCTCAACTAAAAAGGAAACTCAACTATCAGATTTGTGGTGCCTAACCATTATTTCAGTTAAGAGGAAAACTGTATTATGGAAAGGTTAATTGCTGACATTAAAAGTGGCAACGAAAGGGCTTTGGCATTATTCGTATCAGAATACCATACCCGTATTTTCAACTACTGCTACACCATTATAGGCTCTAAGCAAGAGGCTGAAGAATTAGCTCAGGATGTTTTCCTCAAAATATGGAGTACTAGAAGCCGCATAGACGAGGCAATGTCGCTAGAAGGCCTTCTGTTTACAATAGCAAAAAATCTTACACTCAATAAGATTCGCGACAATAAGAAACTCCAACAATTAGATTCAATTGAAGAACAAGATTGTTTGGTAGAAAACACTATGGAAGAGGTGCTTTTTAACAACATGCAAGAGGAGTTTAAAAAGCTTGTGAGGTTGATGCCCGAACGCAGGCGCATGATTTTTGAACTAAGTAGATTCGAAGGTTTGGGTAATAAGGAAATTGCGCAAAGAATGGGGATTTCTATTAATACCGTTGAAGGCCAAATGCGGAAGGCCCTCAAGTTTATTAGCGAAAATTCAGAACACATCTTTTTCTTGGCCTTTTGCAGCAGTGCTGTGGCCTAAGAGTCGTTTTATCTCAATATTAACAACTTTTTATTTTGGTTAAATACCCTTGTGAGCTCTCTTATGGGGTGTTTTTACATTTTTGTAAAATTTATTTTAAGCCAGAGTAACGGTTAGCCAAACTAATCTGTGTAATACTATTAGGCAGGCTTAACAATTGCCTAACAACACAGTGAAAGAAAACCCAGAAGATAATAGTGGTGATGTAAAGCAACAGTTAGATGCTTTGGCCAAGAAGATCCTTTCTTCTTCCTCTATTAAGGAGCAGGAAGTTTTGATGAAGGAGCTTTGGGAGCAAACACCGTCACAAAACATACACAATATTGATGAGGAAGGGCTCCAGCGAAAAGTGGTAGCAAAAGCATTGGCTGGCGACAAGCAAAGTAACAGGCCTCCAATAAGAAGAGAAAACATAGGTAGAAGGAGATCAAGGACCAGCGCGGTCATCTATCTGTGTTTATTGCTTACAGTAAGCATCACTGCCTTATTTTATCTTAGAAACAACACATTACCAGAGGAAGATGCCCGCTACACATATACTGAAACAGTAAAAGAAAACCCAAGAGGCATTCGTAGTTCATTCTTTTTGACGGATGGAACTAAAGTGCATTTAAATGCGCAATCTAAGCTTGTTTTTAGAGAAGACTTTGGGCAGAAGGAGCGCAGAGTATACTTGGAGGGAGAAGCATTTTTTGAAGTGGCAAAGGATGCTAGTAAACCCTTTGTAGTAGTTTCAGATAATCTTGTGACCACCGCAGTGGGTACATCTTTTAATGTTAGAGATTATAGAAAAGATCGGGATGCAGCTACATCGCTTGCTACTGGCATTGTTGATGTTTTGCGATTTAAAAACGGTCAACCGGATACCACAAGTAAAGCGGTGCGCCTAATGCCCTCTCAACAACTCACCTATAATAAGTTTAAGCGCGAAATGGAAGTAGAGTCTTTCAATAGTGACTTAACCTTGGCCTGGATGAACAATACCATTCACTTTGAAAACACCGCCTTTAAAAACATGGTGTATGTTTTGGAGCGATGGTATGATGTTGACATCCAGATGGATATAGATGATTTTAAACAAATAATGAATGTAAAAGGTACTGGGAAGTTCACCAACCAGAGTTTAGAGGTTGTGTTGGAGGCTTTGGGCTACTCCATGGGCTTTACCAGTGAGTTTGATAGCAACCGGATAGTAATTAAACCAACCTAGAGAGTATGTGCCTATGATGTGAACCTATATGCTTCAACCGAGCAAAAATGCCGAGCCAATCTACTGCAATAGAGCGGCCCGGACTTAAAATTATGTTTAATCAAACACTAACTAATATATGAAAAAAAACGAACGAGCAGACGTATCATCGTTTGCTAGGTATTTGTTTTTAACCGTTGTGGCTTGCTTGCTTTCTTCAACCAATATGCTTGCATCTGCATCGGCTAACGCCCAAGGCGTACATGACCTTAAAATTGAAATCGAGCTGAAGGAAGCCTCTATTGAGCATGCCTTTGAGCTTATTGAATCGCGAACTCCATTCGAGTTTTTTTATAAGAATAGAGACCTTAGTAATACTGTAAAACTCGATTTGCCAAAGCAAGAGTATGTAGTGGCAGATGTTTTAAAACTTATTGCCAAAAGAGGAAGCCTTAAGTTTAGAAGAGTAAACAATAGCATTTCTGTAAGTGCTGCTAATTCAAATGGAAGCAAAAACGCTCCTGTGATTGTAGAAGAAGTGGAGCGCACAATTACTGGTGTTGTAACTGGTACTGACGATGGTCAACCACTTCCCTTCGTAAATATCCTAATTAAAGGTACTGTGCAAGGTACCACGAGTGATGTTGACGGTAAATACGAAATCACTGTTCCGGGTGAGAGCTCCGTACTTATCTACCGTTTTGCCGGCTATGTTGGTAAAGAGGAAACCGTAGGTAACAGAACGGTAATTAATGTAGAGCTTACTCCAGATGTGAAGAGTTTGGGAGAGGTGGTAGTAACTGGTGTGGCATCTGAAACACCTAAGGAGAAATTATCTTTTACCATTGCAAGTGTTGATTCAGAGGTGCTTACAAAAGCGCCAGCGTCAAATGCAGGTAATGCTCTTGTAGGTAAAATCGCTGGTTTACGCGTTTCACCAAGTTCGGTACCGGGTGCAGCACCAGATATTTTACTGAGAGGTGCAACCAACTTAAGAACATCTAATGGCCCGCTTATTCTACTGGATGGTGCCATATTGGAAGGTAGTCTTTCAGATATTAATGTTCAGGATATCGATAGATATGAGGTACTGAAAGGTGCTTCGGCTGCAACGCTTTACGGTTCGCGAGCAGCAAACGGTGTAATTGCCATTTATACCAAGTCGGGTAAGAACCTAAAGGTTGGTCAAACAGACGTTTTTGTTAGAAGCGAAGTGACAATGGAGCGTTCTTACAAAGATCGTCACCCAGAAAAGGCCAAGTTCCATAACAAGCAGGTAGATGCTAATGGCAACATTATTACTGATGCTGATGGTTTGGCATTAGACGACACACCTTCTATTAATGATAAGCCTTTTGCAGTTTACAAAGATCACCTGGATGACTTCTTTGAGGGCTCAACTTCTTTTAGAAACTATGTAAGGTTGATGAATAGAACTGCAAATGGGAACATGAGCGTTTCGTTCGAGCAGCAGAATGCATCTGGCGGTATTGCCATGCACGATGGTAACACACGTTACAATTTTTCTGCTGGTTTAGATCAGAACTTTGCTGACGTTTTAGACCTAAAGGTTAGATCAAGATACATTTGGGATAAAGATGATACACGCCCTAGAGATATTCAAACTTTGATCTTCGCGTCTCCTGATGCAGATTTCTTTGCTCCTAACGAAGAGGATGGAAGCCCTTACAACTATAATGCTAACTCATTTGTATTAGGCTCTTATTTTAACCCATTCTATCAATTGGCAAACAGAGAGTCTGAAAGAATCAGAAAGCGTTTTATTGCCAGTGTACAAGGAGATGTTCACATAAGCGAGGCGCTTAAATTCACTGGTTTGTTTGGTTTTGATACCAGAGCAGACAATTCTACAGGTTACACAGATATTGGCTATTTGGCGAATGCTAACGGTATACCTGAAGAGGGTGATGTAGATAGAGGCTACTACGAGGAGGTTGCAATGAACGCAAGTGCTGCATTCTCTTACATCAAGCAATTCGGTGACTGGAATTTGAGATCTACATTGAAGTATCAATATGAAGATGACGTTGAGCAGGGCTTTAATATTGATGGAGACTTCTTAGGCGTAGCCGGTTTCGATAACTTCCGTGCTGTAAGAGCCGATACAAGTGGCTTGGGTTACCAATTCCTTTCTGTAGGAGATACAAGACCTTTACAGATTAGATCGGATAGTTATGCTTTAGCCGTTGGTGGTGATTACAAAGACCGTTACATTTTCGACTTTGTAGTACGAAGAGATGGTTCTTCATTATTTGGTGAAGACGAAAGATGGCAGTGGTTTAGCCGTGGTTCACTAGCATGGAGAATTACGCAAGACTTTCAAATTGATGGTGTTGACGAGCTAAAAGTTTCTGCTTCTTTAGGAACAGCAGGGGGAAGACCTGGTTTCAATGATCAGTACGAAATTGCCAATGTAAGTAATGGGTTGATCTCATTCCCGCAACAGTTGGCGAACCCGAATCTGAAGCCAAACATCACCACAGAAGCAGAGTTTACATTGTCATCTCAGTTCTTAGATAAGTTCGACTTACTAGTTTCTTATTCAACTCAAGAAAATAGAGATCAGTTACTCTCGGTACCTGTATCTGTAGCTGCAACTGGTGGGCGTTCTACGCAAATTCAAAATGCGGCAACACTTTCTACCAATACAATTGAGTTTACTTTAGGTTACAAGGCCATTAATAAGGCAGACTTAGGGCTAACCTTCGATTTGGTAGGAGATAGAACTGTTCAAACAATTACTGAATTTAATGCACCACAGGTACTTGCTGGCGGTGCGGGTATTTGGAAAGAGGGCTCTGAGCTTACTCAGATGTATGGTCGTAGATATGCTAAATCACTTTCTGATTTAACAGTTGACGACAACGGAATTGTATTGAACGGGCAGTTTGCTGGCCTTGGGAACACATCTACAATAGATGATTATGAGATCAATGACATGGGTTTTGTAATTCCTAAAGGATCTCAATACACATCAGATGAGCGCGTGGTGCCTTTGGTGAACGAGGATGGTGAAGAAGAGCAAGAGTTACTTATAGGTAATGCTCGCCCAGACCTTAACCTTGGTATTAGAACTGGCTTTAGATTCAAAGCATTCAATATTTACATGTTGTGGGAAACACAAATTGGTGGTGACATCTACAACGCAGGTTTAGCCTCATTGGATAGAGATGGTTTGGGACCAGACTACGATCAAGCTCATAGACCAGAAGGACAGAGACATTATACTTCATTCCGCCAATCAATCTACAATGGTAGAAGGCTAAATGCAGAGTATGTGGAGGACGCTTCGCACGTTAGATTGAGAGAGCTTTCTATTAACTATAATATGACAGCCCCACAATTAGAGCGTATTGGTCTTAAAAATGTCTTTAAGTCAGTTCAATTAAGCTTTATCGCCAACAACGTATTGTTGTTTGCTAAATATAGAGGCTTCGACCCAATGGCTGGAGGTATTAACACGAGATACGATAGCTACACGTTCCCTTTGATTAGGACATTCTCAGGATCACTATCACTTAACTTCTAATCTCTAATTAATTGAATATGAAAAGTATTAAATCATTGAAAAGAATAGGAGCTTGCTTAGCAATTGCGTGCATATCGTTTACGGCTTGCGAGGATTTAGAGGTTGATAATCCGAATGCATTGGACATTAATGGTGTACTCAGTAACCCTGGTGATTATCCAGGACTTGTACAGGGTGCCTATGGCGAATGGTGGAACCAAACCCAAATTTCTTATCCAAACATGTACTTGAGCGTTGCTGCTCAAGTGTTCTCTTCGTCATGGACCAATTTTGCCATGTTCGATGGAGGAAGAATTCCTCCAAGGCCGTTTGTAAACTCGAATACTGCATCAACAGTGTATGTTAACAGAAACCCTTGGAGGGGAATTTACAACTCCATTGGGCCAGTTAACGATGTGTTGAAAGTAATGAATAGCGAGTTTGACGGAAAAGCAATTGACCCAAAAACAGGAGAAGATAACACTGCTTTGGTTTTGGCTAACGCTAGAATGATGCAAGGTTTGGCACTAGGTTGGGTAGCGCTGTTTTTCGACCAAGGATTTATTGTAAGCGAGGACCTTACAGATGAAGACTTGGGTAGCCTGGAGTTCAGTAATTATAAAGAATGTGCTGATGCGGCTGTAGCCAGATTCTTAGAAGCAGCGGCCATTTTTGAAGCTAATCCAGAAACAACCTTAACCGGGTTTAACGGGGTAACCTTGCCAGCAACTGAGGCAGCCAGGTTTGCGCGCTCTTATGCAGCTAAAATTGAGGCTTATTCTGCCAGAAATGCGGCTCAAACAGAAACCGAAACTGACTGGGTGAAAGTACTCGAATGGACTACCAATGGTTTAACAATGGACGTTTCTCCTAATGGAGACGGTGGTAACGATTGGTATACAAGAGCACTAATTCAGGGTCAAGATCCAGGATGGGTGCGCGTTTCTCAACGTATGATAAACATGATGGAAGGTGGTTCTGGAGGTAGAGATATTCAAAACCCTGCCGATACAGATCCTGATCACCCAACAGCACCTTATCCATGGGCAAACGATGTGCTTACTTATCCGGAAATTGAAAATCCGGTAGATCAAAGGTTGGCAACGGACTTCTCTTATAACAACGGTGTGCCGTTTAGGTCAGATAGAGGGTTCTTTGTTTATGGTAACTACAATTATAGCCGATACAATTATTTCAGAGTGAATAATTATGTAGGTGAAATGCCTCACTTCACTGTATCTGAGAATAATTTGTTGAGAGCTGAGGCGCTTGTTAGAACAGGTGGCGATAAGGCTTTAGCAGCGAGCTTGATTAACGAAACACGAGTTGATAGAGGTGGTTTGGCGCCACTAACCGGAACTGAATCTGATGATGAATTGCTTTACGCTATCACTTATGAGCGCTTGGTCGAGTTAAGCTGGAATGCAGCTTGTTCGGGCTATTTTGCCAGAAGAATGACAACTATTGAAGATTTGAAATTGACTCCGGGTACACCTCTTAGTATTCCAATCCCTGCTTCGGAATTAGAGGTGCTCGGTTTACCAGACTACACTTTTGGAGGAATTGGAAACCCAGATGGTTCGGAACCATTTGAGTTTTAGTTAGAAGGATAACCACAAAGGAGTAATCTCTTTGTAGTTAGTAGTTTAGTAAGGATGGCTGGCCCAAAAGGGGCCAGCCTTTTACTTTTCACGAATCATCCATAACTCAACATCAAATCTGTTATTTTTTTGGGGGATCAATTTTACTTCGAGGTTGAATATTACTTGGTCCTTAGAAGCGTATTTTATTTGTAGCTGAGCAAGTTCAATTCCTGACTTATCATCTTTATTTAATAGCTGATAAGTATAGGGTTTTGTGGCTATACTTTCGCGTAGTTGGTTTGATGGGGTGGCCGGAATGATTAATTCTTGGGCTAACACCGACATGAACTTATAGATGTTCTCAAGCGCTTCATTCTTTTCAAGGTTAGAAAATAGAACCGTTTTAATTTCAGTTTTAGACTCCATACCGAAGAATTCATCAGATGACACCTGTGTTCTGATAAGGGTAGGAGAGCCATCACCCTTTAGCTGAATACTACACCTGTACCATTCTTTTTTAAACTGCTTGCCAAACAACGGGTTCTCACCAATGTCAGATGGGGAAATCTGCAATTCAATGATCTTCTTAAACCGTTTAAGGAATTCATAGTATTGGCCACTACTGACCCTTAAAGTATATAGCTCGTTCTCCAATTTTAATAAATGATATTCATTGTTTAAGACAATTAGTACACCATTTACTAGGAGTCTTTGGCTATCATCGCCAATTAAGAACAGCGCTTTTACTGTGGAAAGATTGTCTTTGGTTTTATCGGGTACAGCAAAAGCTCCTGAGCTTTTACTTTCATGGATTTCTACATTTAAAGGTACTATAGCATACATGCTGAGTTCAAAGTGTTCGAAGTTCTTAATATTGAGCGTGTTGAGAATGTCAGCAGTGTTTTTTTCGTAGGCTTCTTTTAGCCCTGTAGCTGCTTTATCCAATCTTTCAGAGAATTCAGTATCACTTAATATTACATTTTGAGAGGGGAGAATTGCCTTGCGAAAGTATGTTTCAAGCACTGATTTACTGGGTAGTGCCGAACTAGAGCTGTTTTGAATGTCTTGCAATAACTGGTTGCCGACAGGTTTAAAGTTGTCAAGGTTTTGGGCTTGTGTTTGAAGCGAGGCAATAAACAGCAGGCTTGTGAACAAGTGTTTGAATGTTGTTTTCATTTTGCTTTGAGGTATTTGATAATGATAAAGTAAAAAGTATGGGGGCTGCACACTAACGCCCCCACTGCCATTAATAGGCAACTCCACCTCAAAGCATATGGAGTATGCTTTGAGGCTAACCAACTACTTAACCAACACTTTTACTCTTTCCTTTTTCTTCTGATTAAGTGTGTTGAAGATTAAGGTGCCATCTGGAGAAATAATATATGGTTGCTGTCCAACTAGGAGGTTGTCGAACATATCTGATTGTGTAATGCTCTTACTTGCTAAATCTATCTTAGCAATTTTCCCAGCAGCCATAAGCTCATCAATCCTAACAGTAGTTGTAATTACCGAATTTCCCCAACTGTCACTTGAAGTATGGACGCCTTGTTCTAAACCGCTAGGGATAGACCTAATGAGTGCGTACACTGAACCGTTTGCTTCAATGATGTCTGAGTCCAAATGAATGGCCGATTTGCCAATTATTCTTACTGCATCATTATTATCTCCTTCCATACCATCAATCATATAAGTGGTCATAAGGTCGCCTGATGAAGAAAGGTGGAGTATAAGTGTAGTGATTGGATCTCTACGGCTGCTGACAGAAAGCATGTAGCTACCGTCTTTCAGCTTTGTGATAGTCTCAATACTTATTTCGTAGAACTTTTTGAATTTATCCTTTGCCTTAGGCGGCTCTACTATCGATGCTTCAATTTGATCGATAGCTATTAATTTAGAAAACTCAAGTTTATCTGTGATTTTGTGAATCACTAGCCCGATATTCTTTCTGTTCCCACCTTCATAATAAGGACCAACTACAAATTGAGCTTCACCATCTTCAAGTATTTCCATTTCAGCTCCTGGTTGTTGGCTTTCTTTTTGAGCTAGTGGAAGTTCAATTTTATTGAGCACATTACCCTGATAGTCCATCAGAATGGCGGCACGGTTGCTGTCATTTGAGGAACTCATGGAAACCAAGTTCAATACACCGTAATCGGTTTGAGCGTAGGTAAGGCCAATTGGTGCCTTCATTGGGGTAATTACTTTATTGTCCCAGGTTTGTGTTGCCATATCGAAAACTCCAGAGATGTACTCACCGTCTGATGTGGCCATAAGGCCAGCAATAAATGCTTTGCCATCCATAGGGATGTAGTTAATGTCTCCGGAAAGAGTCCTGCCAAGTTTGGCGGTTTTCCTGGTTTGATAGTGCTGGTTGTCAACTCCGTCTTGTATTGCGAAGGATACGAAAGGCCAAAACCGTTCTTCAAGTCTGGTTTGCTCGCCTTTTTTAAACTTATAGCCTACCCAAAGTCCGTTGACATAGTTGTTTTCGAACTCACCCATGTTAAGTTTGGGATTTCCGGCTAGTACTGTCTTTCTAAAAAAACCGAACTCCTTTCCTGCCAGATTATTCGGGTCTTTATCATCTGTTAATTTGGGTTCTACTACCAAGTTGTATTTAGCCAAATTTGCTGCGTTGTAGGCTTCTTCAGTGGTGGAGGTAACGTTCCCTGAATTGTCTACTGTAAACTCAATAAATTTTAGACCTTCCTTTTTATCTTCATAAACATAGAAGTTATGTGTTGCTGTTTTATCCGAGTTCCAATAGGTGCCAGCATTAAGGAGTTCTCCCTTTTTTGCCGCTTTCCCTGCTTCTTTGCTAAGGGGTAGGTCTACTTCTTTGATTTCTATTTCCTGAGCTTGAGCTACTGAAGCTAAGACCAGAAGTGATACGACTATTCTTAATAGGTTCTTCATGGTTCGTAGCTTAATTGGTGGCAAGATTTCCTGAACTGTTTCCGTCCTGGCTCAAATCGAGCTCAGAAACGTGAATCGAAAATTTTCCACTGCAACTGACGGTTTTCGTTACATTGGATGAGATGTAGTGATCATTCAGTTGAATGTCTGAGTAAGCAAAAGTGATGATGTCTCCAGCTACTGTTACCTCCATACTGCCAGTTGTTTCAAAGGCATCAGAAGTGAAGACAGGATACCAAACTTGTGTGCCATCGTTCATTTGTGTCCAAAACTCATCGGTCTGAATTTCTGCTGGATCATTTGAGTCGTCTTGAAAGTGTAGGGTTGTGCTTGAACTTGGCAAGCCATTTATTCTAATGGCAATACTAGGTACACCCGTGTTTAACGACTCTCGTGCCGTGAACTCAAGTTGAGGGCCATTTTTGGCAAACGTGTATATACTTAGCTGCTTTTTCTGCCCATCGGCTGTTAAGGTATTATTTTCAATATTACCTGTGTTTCCGGGCGTTTCTGGGGTTTCGTCTTCGCTTGGTGAGTTGTCACAAGCAAATACGGTGAAACATAGTGCTACTACTAAAAGTAGCTTAGTTCTTAATAGTTTGTTCTTTGTTTTCATTGCTTTGAGAAGTTTTGTTATTCCAAAGTTCTCTAAGCTCAAAGCTTTAATCACTCCTTGCTTTCGGTGGTTTTTCTCACGGTTTTTGGGTAGGGATTAGAGCGAACCATCCTTAATACACCGACAGGTCAAATAGTCGGTTTGTCCATCCCAATCTTTTCTATAAGTAAGTTTAGCCTCGTTTGTAGCACCGGGTTCTACTACTAAAACGCCAAAGTGTCCGGGAGGTGCATCGGTAATCCAAAAAAGTGCTCGATCACCATTTAGCCTTAAGCCTCTTTCGGAGCTAATATGGTCATTGGCTGTATAATAGCCCGATTTATCTCGGAACAGTTCTAAAGATTCGAGACTAGGGTTAGGGGAAAAATTAATTCCATTGTTTACTTTTTGATGGGTTGAAAATGGTTTGATAATGTTTATGATATCATCAGAAGAGGGGATTCTCCAACCTGGTGGACAAAGATTCCTCAGTGCTTTTCTGCTATAAAAAGCCAATCCATATTTTGAATAGGCTATCGTGTTTCTAGGAGCACCGTCATAGGCTAGGTTTTGTGTGAACATGGTTACGAGCTTATTGTTATATGTTCGTAAGGTTGCAGTATTATAGACCGTCCCGTCCCGGGGGTCTTTAAGTTTTCCTCGTGAAATCACAGGATTAATTGGGCGGTTGAAATAGTTCTTACCCTTATTAAGAATAAAGTACCCGCCTTCATCATAAATACCGTAGTCATTTTCATTATGAACCAACTCTCCATTTCGCGCTGTGTATAGTTCAACTCTCCCAATAGGAACAAAATCCTCTCCATCCACCAAGAGCTTTTCTGCTTTTATCAGCTGTGTTCCTTCCATATAGTCTAGACTTACTTTGGCTTGGGCTCTTTCTAGTTCAATTTTACCCCACGGAAAATAAGTTAGATAGCCCCCCACAATATATTCTGATCCTTCTTCAGGCATTCGAATGGAAGTAATACTATCCAGTACAAGTCTGTTGTTTTTGAAAAAAGAAGAAAGAATAAGGTCAGAATGATCTACCTGATATTGACCATAGCCAGTTTTTTTGAGTGATTGGTCTAAACGACCCTTGTACAAAAGCCTTTTAGAGTCTCTGAATTCATAGATTTTATCAGGTACAATTAATTGGTCGTTTTCGAACCGCGCAACAATTTTACCCAGTTTGGGGATATCGATAACTGCGGAATCATCGTGGCGTTTGAAGTCAGGAGTGATTTTAGATTTATAGCCGTATGGAGTATTCTCTGATTTCGGAACAAGAATTCTGGAAGGTTTACCATTTTCATAGAAAATGACATCCCTCGGAACACCCTCATAACGATCTGTTTTGAAACGGAAAGCTCCTTGAGCTATGCCATTCTTGAATTCAGCCTCTATATACTCCGAAGGCTTGTTTTTTACATTGAACCATTTACAGCCATCAACAAAATAGATATTACCATAGCCATTTGGAATGCCGTTTTTTAGTGTTCCTTTAAATACAAGGTTTCCGTATTGCATTGTGCCCTTCCATGATTCACAATTCCCTTCCAGGCAAATGCCCGAAGCATTGAGTTGTATGTTTTTTGGGGTTATGGTTGGAGTGAAAGAGCAAAGTTCTTGGGGAAGCCCGTCAGAGAATTTGTTTTGAAATGTTCTGGAACCGCTGTACTCTATATGGTTGAGCAAACCTGTTTTGGGATCGAATTGCAAGATGACCAATCTTGAAAGCTTTAGGTCTATTGAGTTGATATAGGTGGTTTGATTGGATGTTGGACAAACGAAGTTTTCAGATTCACAGAGCGCACTTTTAATTTCGGAATAGGTGGATTTGCCAAAAAATGTAAGTTGCTCTTTCTTTTGCTTCGGTTGGGTTATTTTAAAATACTTGACCTCGTAGCCAGAGGTTTCTAGTTCATAATAGATTTCGCTTTTACTTTCTTTTTGACGCTTGTTTGGAAGCTTCTTGTCGGGTACGGGAAACATTGTATAGAACTCTTGTTTCCTCTTTTCTGTCAGGTCTTCTTCCAAAAGAGAAATTAGGTAGCTTACTTCTTCTGGATACTCAACGACATCGGTTAAATGGTTTTGGGCAAGTGCTGAGCTTGTACAGCCTATCATGAGGCAGGCCAAGACTAATTTAAAGTATTTCATTGCTTTGAGGATTTTTGTGCATTCAAAATTCTCATCTTTCGTTCAGTATTTCACTCCTAGGTTTCGGTGGTTTTTCTCATGGTTTCTGGGTAGCTATGGTGTCTTGTCGTTGTGTGTTTGAGGCTTTTTAAAATGCATTTGAAATACACTAAAGTGTGTCTGTTGCTTTTACTTTCCATCCTGATTAATTATTTTCAAAGAGACTCAGCATCGGTTACTAATTTTTATCACCTCAAAGCGACTTGTGTCGCAGAAACTTTGACCAATGAAAAAGAGATTCGATTGGCTAGTGCTTGTCTTATGCCTGTCTGTGCCGCTGAGTTTACATGCTCAGTCCGATAGTCTTCACACAGTTTTAAACAATGCCTTAAAGGAAAATGTAACCATGGACGTTGTGAATGGCTACAAGCAGTTGGGACGATTTTATGAAGCGAACCTGAACTACGATTCTGCCTTTTATTATTATGGTTTGGAAGGAGAGTATATCAAAGATCAGTATGATGGGGTAGCCTACGATACGCTTATTGGTAAGGTATATATGGACTTCGGCTATGTGTATCTATATCAGGAAAATAGTGAAATGGCCGGTAAATATTTGGACAGCGCGGAGCTGGTGTACAAAAGGGCAGAGAGTATTGGTAATGTCACTAGAGTGTTGAACAATAGGGGGATGATGCTCAATGATATGAATGAGTTTTCGCTCGCAGTGGAGTATCTATTAGAGGCGCTTGATTATGCTAATAATAATGATGAGGTAAGTAATAAATCCTCAGTATTGAACAGTGTGTATATTAATATTGGTAATAGCTACATTGGTTTAGAAGATTGGGAAAACGCTGTAAAGTATACCAAGTTAGCCGCCAAGTATAGATCACCAGTTCAAATCAATAATGGTCATGTCCATATCAACTTAAGCAGTGCATACTTAAACTCAGATTCACTCGATTTAGCGTTGAAAGAGGCTCGTATTGCCGGGGCAATTTATGATAGTGCCACTTTTGTATATGGCAAAATAGGTGCTTTAAACAACATTGGGCAGGTATATCTTAAGAAGAAGGAATACAGTACGGCTAACGAATACTTTGAAGAAGTTATTAGACTTTCAAATGAGTTTCAATATCCTTTGGGCTTTATAGAGGCATGGGTGAACAGAAGCGAGATATTTGGAGTGAATGGTGAATACGATAAGGGAATTGCTGAAATGCTTAAAGCAGAAGAACTATGCAATCAATACAACGATAAGCTTTACTTACGCGCTGTTAAGGAAAATTTGGCTGAACTGTATAAGCAAAAGGGAGACTATAAAAATGCATTACTAGCATATGAGCAATTTAAAATGCTCAACGATTCATTGAAAAACGTTGAGAAGACTAAAAGCGTAAATAACCTTCTTATTAAATATGAAACCGCTGAGAAGGACCTCGAAATTCAAACTCAGAAAACCACGATTGCTTCAAGAAATACGCAGGTTACTTTGCTAGTATCCAGTTTAGGGCTGATTCTGTTAGGTGGCACGCTTTTTTATAACCGAAATAAAGCAAAACAAAAGCAGCAAATGCAAGCTGCTATTATTGAGGAAAAGGAGCGGGGTTTAGAGGCCGTTGTACAAGCCACAGAAGAAGAGCGAAAGCGAATTAGCAAAGACCTACACGATGGCATAGGCCAACAACTCAATGCGCTTAAACTGGGTTTGTCTTCTGTTGAAAAGAAAGTTGATGGTGACCTGAAAAGTGAGCTTTCACATATTACTAGCCAGTTTACTAAATCTGCAGACGAGGTGAGGCAAATTAGCCACCAAATGATGCCAAGAGCACTAATGGACGATGGACTTGTTAAGGCTGTTGAAGACCTACTTAGAAATACCTTTCAATACACTGAAATAACTTATGATTTTGAACATCATAAGATGGAAGATCGGTTAAATGAACGCATAGAAATAAGCATGTACCGAATTTTGCAAGAATTGCTTAGCAATATTATTAAACATTCAGAGGCCACAAAGGTGAATGTACAATTGATTAGATTGAAAGATAAGTTGAGCCTTTTGGTAGAAGACAATGGTAAAGGTTTTGGTAATGCGAATAGTAACGGGCATGGACAGATGAATATTCGAAACAGGCTAGATATGATAAAAGGAACCGTGAACTACGAGCCAAGTGCCGAAAGTGGAGTAGTGGCTGTAATAACTGTACCGTTGTAGTATGAGTGAAGAAAAACACATTGTAATTGTAGACGACCACCAGATGATAATCGATGGTCTTTCTAGAATTATAGCAGAAGAGCATAGGTTTAAAGTGCTTTCTACTTATGTCGATCCAAAGGAGGCTTTGCAGAAAGTACCAATATTGAAGCCAGATGTGCTGCTTGTAGATTTGGAAATGCCAGGTTTGAATGGTTTGGAACTAGTGAGCCAACTTAAAAAGACCATGCCCGAACTGCGAACAATCTTACTGACTATGCACTTGGATTATGCAACGGTAAAAAAGGCTATGGAAATAGGCTTCGACTCTTACATTTTGAAAAACCTTGACGAAACGGAGTTGAAAATTGCCCTAAATAAGGTGGTGAAAGGGCAGAAGTATTGGAGTGCTTCCATTACTGAGGTGCTTAATAATACCTCTAAGATTATAGGGAAAGAACGGTTTTCTAAATTGGCCAGCCTTACCAATCGAGAAACAGAAATTCTAAAGCTGATTGCTGAAGCCCACTCTACAAAGCAAATAGCTGAAGAGCTTTTCATTAGTGTATCAACAGTGGAGACTCATCGTAAATCAATTATAAAAAAATTGGATGCCACTAATGTGGCAGGACTGGTAAGAATTGCGGTTAGTGAGGGTTTGGTAGATTAATTACCCTATCAACCCAATTTCTTTGGCATGATCAAACGCCTCGCTGCTGTGTTTAAACTGCTTGGTGGGTATTTCTAGTGCTTCTATTTGGCTCAAGGTGCCTTCCGTTTCATTCCAATGATTGTGCTTTACACCTCGAATGTATACTGCCTTTATCTGGCCTGGGTAGGTAGCTACAATTTCTAAATATATCTGTGGGTCGTGTTGCCCATTATCGCCTAGCAGTACGAATTGCTGATTTGGGTAAAGCCGAAGTATCCTTTCAATCTTATCTACTTTGTGCCGGTGACTTCCGTAACCCGATTTGAAGAAATCAAGAAAGCTATCTTTAAGCTCTTTTAGCAGTAAAACACCCTTTGGGAGTTCATGTATTTGGTTAAAGTTCACCAAAAATTCATACAGATTCCATTCGCTACTCGACACATAGAAAAACGGGTTTTCTGACTTTGAATGACCATTGCTCAATGCCTTGTAGAATTTTACAACACCCTCTACAGGCTTTCTAGTATTCGCATTTTTGGTCAAGAGTGTAAAAAGCTTTTTCGGCTTTTTAGTTACATGCGAAACTAAAAAGGTATCATCAATATCGGAAATCAGGCCGTGTTCAAAGGCTTCTGTAATGAGTATTTCTGATTTTACATTAACCCTTTCCTGTCCGTCTACCAGTGTTTCTTTTAGTTCGTAGCTTACTTGGTGCCATCCGGTTGATAGGCCGTGCCCTTCAATCTCCAAATCGAAAAAGCCTTGATCGTTGGTCTGTGTGTTGTAATGTTTTCCATTTACAGTTATTTCAACTTTGGCTTTGGCCACTGTTTTTACCAAAAACATTTTTAGCAGCGCAATAAAGTTCTGCCAGGCCGAAGCTTTCTTTTTAGGCTTGTTCAATGCCATGCCTTGAAATACGTGCCCTTGTAAATGGCACTTTTGGCTATTGCCAAAACCACGATAAACCAAAAGAAAGGGGTAATCGACAAATCGGAATCGACTTTTCCACCATTTTTCAAACAAATTGCCCCTAATTGGTGCTTCTTTATAGGAACTCCACTCTGGGTGAGCTGAAATCATATAAATTAAGGTAATAATCTTTTCTACATGAGTAAAATACTGTTCGTCATTAACCCCATCTCTGGCGATAGAGATAAAGAAGACTACATACATGAAATAGATTCTTGGGGCGAAAGTTTAGGTTTATCCATAGAAAAGTGGGAAACCACTGGTGAAGATGACGAGAAAAAACTCAAAAAAGTGATTGCTGATGCTCAGCCAGAAACCGTTGTTGCGGTTGGTGGAGATGGTACAGTAATGCTTTGTGCCGAAGTGGTAAAGGACACTGATGTGGCTTTGGGGATCTTACCGGGTGGTTCGGCCAACGGAATGGCCACAGAAGTTGAAGTACCAGATGACATACGAGGCGCATTAGCGGTAATAGCCCAAGAAAAGACCGTAATGGCAGATATGCTGCTTTTTAATGGGAAGGATTATGGGTTGCATATTAGCGATGTTGGTTTGAATGCTGGTTTGGTAAAGGATTTTGAAGAAGGTGAAAGGCGTGGCTTCTTAGGTTATGCCAGTGGTGTGGCTTCTCAACTGTTAAACCTTAAAACGTTTAGAGCAGAGCTAGTGCTTGATGACCAAATAGTAGAAGAGCAAGGGCATATGATTGCTTTTGCTAATGCCAGAAGGTACGGTACAGGCGCTATTTTAAGTAACCAGGGTAGGGTAGATGATGGCGTTTTTGAGGTGTATGTGCTTAGAGAACTTAGCTTACCTGGCTTGGCTGGACAGTTTTTCGATCATTTAGATGAAGCAGATTCTTACTTTGAGGTGTACCGAACAAAAAAAGTTACAGTAAACCTAAAGGATCCACAGCCTTTTCAGATTGATGGAGAAACCAAACCGGAAAGCACCAAAGTAACCGTTGAGGTTTTACCAAAATGCCTGAAGCTGATAGTAGGAGCAGACTACTAGTTTAGACTTGGGTCTTGGTATGGCGCAGCTTTTAGGCTTTTTGAAGAGAAAACCAAGGCCTGAACAATGATAGCCAAACAGATTACCAAAACCATTTCTAATTGAGAGTTACTTATGCTACCACCAATAATACGTTCGGAGCGATCCATTAATGAGGCACCCTCGGTGGTTTGAATTTGCGAAAGGGCAGATAAATGGGTAATGGCAGACTTTGTTGGTTGGGCACTTTGAGTGCTGAATTTATTATTTGCCAAAGTGCTTTCATCAAGTATTTCAATCTCACTTAGGCTTTTCTTTAATGCATCGAAATGTTTGGCTTCTTCCTCAGTTATGTAGGTTTCTTCATAAAGCGCTATCAGTGCATTTCGCTCTGCAGCCAAGGTTTTAATCTCCTGTATGGTTTGGGCAGAGGCTTGGGCATCCAGTAGCTCATCGTGGCGTTGAAGGTTGTCGTAAAGCTTAAAAATATAGCTTTCAACCAAAAGCCTGTCTTGGTAAATGGACGCTATCGAATCTTCTAGCTGCTGAAAGTTTCTTCTTTCAGACAAGTTATTGATTAAAACTAAGCCCATAACCGCAGCCAAAATACCCGCTGCAGTCATTTTTTGGCGAATGCTATACGTCCATTTCATGTTTTACTCCCTCTAAGTTCTGTTGTTAAGTTAATGAAAGAATGAAACATATCTATTCTAAATGTTTTGAACGCAACCTTTCTATGTTGTAGTTTTTAAAGCTGAGGTTACAATCCCACTGTTTAGTGGGGGCAAAGGTACTTCTGCCAGAATATTGGTTAACCTAAGTCTAGTTTTGAGAACTAATTACTAGAACATAAACACAATTGGAAGCATTATCTTACTACGAACGGCCTGCCCTCTTTGTGTAGCAGGAGTCCATTTGGGCATTGATTTAACCAACCTAAGAGCTTCTGCATCTAATGAAGGGTGCACACTTCTTATTACTTCGATATCTTTAAGTTTACCATCTTTCTCTACAATGGCTCTAAGGAACACTTTGCCCGATATATTGTTTTTAAGTGCATCCTTTGGGTATTTTAGGTTCTCTTGTAAGAATTTTGCAAGCTCCTTGGTTCCTCCAGGATATTCAGCTTTCGTTGTGACAATTTCAAATTGTTCTTCTTCAACCGACTCTTGAGCACTAAGCCCAATGGTTAAGAAAAAACAGATAAGTACTAAAATTGATGCTCTCATAATGGTATTTTTTTAATTTACTTTTTTGCCATTTACATAGCTCTCAGATTTTATGAGTTCGCCACGCTCATCGTAATAGTTTCTTGTTCCATTTCCTGCAACTACGGTTTTTTCTTCTATTAAGCTTCCGTTAATGTCGTAGGTAGCTGTAACCTCCATTAGCAACCCGTTCTCCCAAATTTTTATCTGGTTAATTTGTCCGTTCGGGTAGTATTTAGTCCATGTACCATTTGGTCTGTTTTTCTTAAAATACCCCTTTTCATTTTGTTTGCCATTTGGGTAATAGGTAACAAACCCACCCTCTCGTGTTCCATTTACGTACTCACCAATGGTCTTTTTTTGTCCATTTTCAAAGTACTCAGTAGCTCTGCCTGTTTTTAGATTATTGGAATAGTTAATTACTGATTTAACTTGGCCATTTGAGTAATATAGCTTTTGCTGACCCTCAAGGCGTCCACCTTCAAAAAACTCTTTTCTTGAAAGTTGGCCATTTGGATGATAGTATTCCCAGGCACCTTCCTTTTTATAGTTTACTAATTTACCTTTAGATTCTAGGCTCCCATTAAATTCATGATAGGTTCTAGATAGGCCGTCATTGGTATTGAGGGTGTTGTTTAAGGATGCGTTTTCTATTGAAGAAAGGACTTCTGGAATGATTTCGTAAACTGTTCGATAATTACTAGATGTGTAGTATTGGGTCCTTGTGGAACTCACTTCCTTGAAAGAGCCTACAACGGACTTTATGATTTGTGACATGTCGTATTGGCCAGGGCTTAGCTCTTCCAGTTCATCATTAAGGTCCACCTTGTTGTTATAGAAGTCAGCTGTATTGAACCATTCATTTAAATCGTATTCTAAACTTCCATAATGGGTTGTATAGTTAGTCATTTCGAAATACAGGTACTTTTGTTTACTGTCATCATCTTTTGCGCCATCATCCGAAAGAACAAAGTCAGCCTTTTTCTGTGGAAACAGCATACTCAGGTTAGTCCTATTAAGTTTTAATTGAAAGAGGGGTAAGCCAGATTTGTCTTCGAATCCGCTGTTTCTCAATCTTCTATTCAGGTTGGTGTCTTTTACCGAGTTATAGTCAACCAATCTTTGGATTTTTCCTACTTCCAAATAGGGGTTTAGGTAGTCTTTTGTTTGTTCTTTTTTTAGCTCTAATTCGGCAATAACACCATTTCTTGATTTTGATAGTACATAATAAATGTCATCGCTAAACTCTACATATTGTTCGCCAATCCAGAGCAAGTCATTGTTGCCAAAGTAAACATTGCTGTAAGTATTGCCTTGAACAAACCATCCTTCTTCTTTTCCACGGTTGCGGGTTTTATGTTTTACCAAGCGGTTTTCCGAGTTGACTACTGAAGGAGATGTAATGGTTACTTCATCTTTAAAAAGTTGTTTTACCAAGCTTGGGTCGGGTATGGTGTAGATCATATAGTCGTCATTGTTGAAAGCAAATACCGAAACCTCTTTATCGCTTCCAGAAATATTTTCTTTGCGCTTAAATAAATAAGGAGTATTTGGCTTTAGGTTAAGGAACTGGTCCAATTGATTAGAAATGGAAACTGTTAATTCATCCTTATCGATTGAATTTATTTTTTCTCTCTCAATGAGCTTTTGCAGTTTCCGAGTTTGCCCGATTGCCCAGTTATTGCCTACTCCCATGAATGCCCCAAAGTAGCCAGGTTCTTTTGGTTTGTAATATTCCTTTCCGGAAAGTGTGCTTAGTTGTCTTCTATACTCAGCCTTGTTCATATATCCATCTGTGGGTAGCCCCTGAAGCCCACTAGGTGTTTGCCATGTACTCGATTCGTAAAAAGTCTTTTCATAGTCTTCTGTATCCATTCTAAACCAGCCAGTATGCGTGTAGAGAGCAGGAGAGTAGTGGAGTACTGTGTTTCGTTTATTATAGCCAATGTATTCATCGTCTTTATCTCTGGTGCTTCTGAATACCTCTTGCGAGTAAATGACATTCAGTTCATCTTTATCAAAATAGGCCCTTTCAATGTTTTGGAGTACCAGAAGGTGGTCTGCATTACTGTATGGGTCTGCGCTATTTTGCCTAATGGCATAGGTAAAGTCATCCCAAGCATATATGTATTCTAATATGGCCTTCTTTAGTTGGTCAATGTCATCTATATCTCCATATTTTGCCTCAAACTCTTCATCTAAATTGTGGTGGTACCCACTAGCGTATTTTCTAAGCTTGTCACTTGTTGCCTCTACCGATTGTTTGTAGCGTCTAATGTAGTCTTCGTTGGCATTAATGGCTTCTTGCCTTCTGCCTATCCCATCTATAATTATGTTTCCAACAGATTGAAAGGTTTGGGTTATTATCTCCTCTTGAATACGCATGTTTGACTCGTAGTTGGCGAAGCGTTGAGCATCGCTACGAGACATGCCGTAACTTTCATATCTATCAATGGTGTTAAGGTGTGCTGTCATTTGTGCAACTCTGCGCCTTTCTTCTGCCGAAAGCTCCATTTGCTGCATTCGTATTCTGTTTTTTTCTCCACGTTTAATAGCATCAAAAGTGGAGGCTCCTTGTGACTGTCCTTGCTTATTTAGTTTGAGCCCAGTAGGTGTTGTAGTGGAAGGGTCACCGTTGGGAGCAGCCTCTTTGAGTTTTTGTAGCTGATCGCTGTAGTCGGTATCTGTATCAATTTCTGAAAGTTCGGTGTATAGCTCAATTAGTTTGCTATTGTTGTTGGTGTACTCATCCTGTTCAAGCTCCTCTATTTCTTCCTTTATGGATTCAATCCTTTCAGTCGTTTTGGTTTTTTTATCCATTAAAGCCCTAATACTGCTCAGTTCATCGAAGTATTCATTGGTAAGTTTTACATTGTCCAAGCTAACTTCTACTTCCTTAATGTTTTCTGAGCTTACCATTAGGTCGAAAGCATTGTTGAATGTTTTTAGCTCATCACCTTCCAAGTCGTATATGTCCAGAGCTCCTGAAGTAATTCTGTTGAGGTTAACATTGAAGTTGCTGTGTTGTCTATTGTTTCTGCTAGCGAAAACCCGGGCGCTAAAACCTGATCCGATACTTTTTACAGTAATAGGAAAACTAACACCAATAAACTCTTCTGCGTCTTTATAATCATACTTAAAGCTGGTGATTTTAAAGTCGATGATCCCGACCTTAAACCGAATATCGCCTAGGCCAACCTTTTGAATATTGAATTTCAATTTGGCTTCATACTCATAGTAACCACCATTGGCATTTCCGTAGCCAGAAACGGTTTGTGTGAAATCTGCAGTGTTTTGGGCATTTAAACCAACGGTAAATGCCAGGAGCAGTAGTATCAAAAAGCCTTTCATAGAAAATTAAGCTTAAAACCTAAAATGGCAATTGTGTAATTGCACAGTTAAAAGCCTGATCAGATGAGTAGTTTACAAAGTTTATAAAATAAGTGGTTTGAGCAACCTAAACTTGTTAAAAATGAAATAGAAAGATCAAATAGCTTTGTCAAAACACACGCTATTCTCAACTCCCGCATACTGCCCGTAGTTTTCAATAACTTGATAACCACATTTTTTATATAGCGCTATGGCTTCTGGTTGGCGCTTGCCAGTTTCTAGTCTACACTTTTTATAGCCCATTTCTTTTGCCCAAATTTCTAGCCCATTAAGCACTTGGCTTGCCAAGCCTTTGCCTCGCATTGTGGGTAAGGTGTACATGCGTTTTACTTCCATTACACCCTCTTCAAGTTGCTTTATCGCACCACAAGAGGCTGGGGTTTCTTCTATATATGCCACTAAAGCATGCTTTATCATATCAATTTTATTGAACTGATTATAATAGGCGTGGTCGGCACCATCGCGTGCCGCTAAGTCTTTATCAAGTGCCTTTACAAGCGACTGAAAATCAGTGTTTGTGGCGTCTGTTCGTAACAGCTGTATCATCAGAAATGTGCTTTTGAATTCTTTGGTAATTGATTTTAAAAATAGGCTTACCATTTGAATATTTAACAAGGTAACTTCTTACTTATTCACTATCTTAATCTCACCGAATTTTAATCAACTTAACTTACACTATGAAGAGAGTACTTTTGGCTACTTGCGGGCTAATTATGTCTTTTGGTTTGTTTGCTCAAACGGCCAACGAATATTTTTCTCCACTCAAATACCGAAACATAGGCCCTTTTAGAGGAGGTCGTAGCAATATGGCTTCTGGCGTAATTGGCGACCCTTTAACCTACTACATGGGAATTACCGGTGGTGGTGTCTGGAAAACCCAAGATGCCGGCCAAAGCTGGCAAAATATTTCTGATGGCCATTTTAAAACGGGTTCTGTAGGAGCTGTAGCTGTTTCCGAATCGCATACCAATATTGTATATGTGGGCATGGGAGAGCATGCCCCGCGCGGTGTTATGACCTCCTATGGAGACGGTGTATACAAATCGGTAGACTCCGGCAAAACTTGGACGAAGATAGGGCTTGACGCTACCCAGCATATTGCCAGAATTGTGATTCATCCAACCAACCCAGACGTTGTTTTGGTAGCCGCACAAGGGGCGCTCCATGGTCCGAATAAGGAGCGTGGTATCTATAAAACCGTTGATGGAGGGAAAACATGGAAGCAAGTACTCTTTGTAAACGAATCTACTGGAGCAAGCGAGCTTTCTATGGACATGAATGCGCCTAGCACACTTTATGCCACCATGTGGGAGCACGAGCGAAAGCCCTGGAAAGTAATTAGCGGTGGCGAAGGAAGTGGCGTTTACAAAAGTATGGATGGTGGCGATACTTGGAAGAAAATTGAAAATGGCTTGCCAGATGAACTGGGTAAAATGGCTATTTCAGTAAGTAGAGCTAATGCTGAGAAAGTCTATCTATTGATTGAGAGTGACTCTAATAAAGATTTAGGTGGGCTTTTTGTGTCGAATAATGCCGGTGACAGTTGGAGTAGAGTAAGCGATGATAACCGCTTAACGCAACGGGCTTGGTACTACACAGAAGTGTTTGCCGACCCGAACGATGAACATACTGTTTATGTGCTAAGTGCCCCAGCCCTAAGGTCTATTGATGGCGGTAAAAGCTGGGAAACACTTTCAGGAACACATGGCGACTACCACGATTTATGGATCAATCCGCATAACTCAAAAAACATGGTGATCGCCAACGATGGCGGTGCGGCTATTTCTTTTAATAATGGCGCAAGCTGGTCTACACAAGACAACATGCCGACAGCTCAATTCTATCGCATTAGTGCCGACAATCTCTTTCCCTACAATATTTATGGTGGTCAGCAAGACAATACTTCAGTGCGTATTCCTAACATGTCCTTTGGGTATGGCGGTATAAGTGAGAAGGACTGGACAGCCTCAGCCGGTGGCGAAAGTGCATTTTTAGCTTTCGACCCAGATAACCCGCGCTATGTTATGGGCGGAAGCT
Source organism: Roseivirga pacifica (assembly GCF_900111145.1). Lineage (GTDB taxonomy): Bacteria > Bacteroidota > Bacteroidia > Cytophagales > Cyclobacteriaceae > Roseivirga > Roseivirga pacifica. The sequence goes on along the minus strand of NZ_FOIR01000003.1, from coordinate 163,634 downwards.
ACCTCGGTACCATTGAGGTGATGGATATGCAGTCTAAAGGCAGCACGCAGGTTATGGCGGCACCTATTCAGTATTTGGGGAGAGAGGCCCGAAATATGAAATACCTCTATAATTGGAATGCACCAATTATCAGATCTCAGCACGAGGAAAATACATTTTACCATGCTGCACAGCTAGTTTTGAGAACCAAAGACATGGGAGTGACATGGGAAGAAGCTAGCCCCGACTTAACCCGGAATATTGACGAAAAACAAGGCAATGGAGGAGGTCCATATACTAATGAGGCCGTAGGTGCCGAAAATTATGGAACGATTGCTTACATGATTGAATCGCGACATGAACAAGGCGTTTTTTGGACGGGTAGTGATGATGGTTTGGTGCATGTAACCAGAGATAACATGGAAACATGGCAAAACGTAACACCAAAAGGGTTAGAGGAATGTTTGGTAAATGCAATTGAAGTTTCTCCTCACGATCCGGCTACGGCTTACATTGCCACTACTCGTTACAAATTCAATGATAAAACTCCGGCTATTTATAAAACCACTAACTATGGTAAAAGCTGGACAAACATAACCGAGGGTATTCCATATGGAGCTTTTACTAGGGTTGTTCGTGAGGATAGGGCCCGTAAAGGGTTGCTCTATTTAGGCACCGAAACTGGTATTTACATCTCTTGGAACGATGGCAAGGAGTGGGAACCATTGCAGCTAAACATGCCGGTTACACCGATTAACGACTTGCTGGTACATCAAGGTGATTTGATTGTAGCAACTTCTGGTCGCTCTTTTTGGGTGCTGGATGATCTGGGCTTGTTAAGCCAATACCAAAAGACGGGGGAGGCTAAACTCTATAAGCCTGAGGACGCTGTTTACGGTAGTTGGAATAGCCCTTTAAATGGAAATAACCCTAATTTTTCCGGATCCACTGACTTTGTTGGGGTTAATCCGGCCAATGGTGTGGTGCTTTATTATGAGTTGCCCAAAGTGGAAGGAGACGTTGAATTAGAAATTTTAAATGCCAATGGCGATTTAGTGAATAAGATAACCTCGAAGAAGCAAGAAGGCTATTTGAGATATGATGGTGGACCAGGAGGTGATCCTAAACTATCTAAAAATGAAGGGCTGAACCGATTTGTTTGGAATACGCGGCACCCAATTATGCCAGGCGTGCCGAATGTTTACATAGAGGCAAGTTATAGCGGTCATAAGGTGTCTCCAGGTACTTATACATTAAGACTGAAAGTGGAAGACCAAGTGCTGGAAACAACCGCCACCATAAAAGAGAACCCACTCTACGAAACTAAACCAGGCCAATATGAAACCTATGATGCTTTTATGACAGAAATGGAAGCAGAGCTCACCAACATGCACAACATGGTGAATCAGTTGTATAGCATTCAAAACCAGTTGAAAGAAATAATAGAAGATTTGGATAACGAGACATTAAAAGCTGAGGGACAAAGCTTGGTAGAAGCGCTTGATGCTTGGGATAAAGACATGGTGCAACGAATGTCTAAAGCATATGACGATGTGGAGAATTTCCCCAACAAATTCACGGCTGAGTATATGTACTTAATCAATCAAACAGAGAGTTCTATTCCGCGGGTTAATCAGTCGTCTAGAGATAGAAAGGCTGAACTGGATGCTCAGTGGGCAGGGTTTAAGGCTAAGGCCGAAGGTTGGCTGAAAAACGAAATTCCTGCCTTTAATCAAAAGCTTTGGAATGCTGGTATCGGGGCGGTTAAGATGAAATAAACAGGTTTTGCGACTAAATGAAACGCCATGCTCATCACTGATGAGCATGGCGTTTTTTTCTATTAAAAGGAGCGAGATCGAATAACCAATTATTCTTTAAAACTTTCTCTACTCCTCCAGAAAGCGTTCTATGTCTTTCATATGGCCATAAAGTACCATGATCTCGCCTTTGTTAAGCACTGTTTTAGGCGAGGCAATTCCTTTGATTTTGTTTACCTTTTTGTTTACGCCTAACATGTTTTTGCCTTCTTCGATAGACATGGTAGTGAGCACGATTAGATTATAATGTTGGTGGAAGCCAATATCAATTAGCGATTTACCAATCAGCCTTTCAGGCACTGTGGCTTCTACAATACTGTATTCTCCTGTAAGCTCAAAAGAGTCTACCACGCAGTCAATGTTCAGCCTTTTTGCCCAGCGGGTGGCTGTTTCTTGCTCTGGGTGCACTATTTCGTCCACTTGCATGGCTTCTAAAACAGTTTGGTGTAGTGGGGTAATTGCCCGACTGATGAGCTTTTTAACACCTATCTTTTTCATTAAAGCGGTAGACATAAGGTTTGCACCTTCATCTTCGCCAATACAAATCATTACGGCATCAGCATCTTTTAGTGGTAGCTGTTTCACGGCATGTTCATCCGTACTGTCTAGGCAAATGGAGTGAGTGATTGTTTCCTTCACCATTTCTACCTTTCCCATATTGCGGTCTACACCTATTACTTCATGGCCAATTTTGGTGAGCTCTTCTGCAAGCGAAGCACCAAAGTTACCTAGTCCGATGATCACGTATTTCATATTGGTTAATTTATGGAGATTTCTTCAGTAGGGTACCTGTAGGCCAAATGATTTACCCTTTTTAATATGGCTATGAGAATGGTGAGCATACTAACCCTACCTATAAACATGGTGCCGATAATTACTAATTTACTGGCCGCACTTAAGTCGGCTGTTATGCCCAAACTTAGGCCTGATGTGCTATAAGCCGAAAAACATTCGAAAGCGATGGACATCAGCGTCATTTCATCTTCAAAATAAGAGATGAGGAATATGGCCGCCCCAATAACTACTAGGGATAAAGAGATGATGGCAAATGCCCTTCTAACAGAGTATTGGCCCACCTCTCTATTGAAAACTTCGATTCTATCTTTACCACGGGCTACACTCAAGTAGTTGAGAGTGGCTACAGCAATAGTGCTGGTTTTAATACCACCGCCTGTAGAGCCTGGCGAAGCCCCAATCCACATCAATAGCATTACCAGCATAATGGTAGGAAATGCCATGGCCGCAGTGTCAATGGAATTGAAACCAGCAGTTCGTGGGGTGGCGGCTCCAAAAAATGCGGTAACTACTTTACCGAAAAAATTGTGCTCGCCAAGAGTGTTGTCGTACTCAAACAGCAAGAACATGCCTGTTGCCGATACCAAAAGAATAATGGTGGTAATTAGCACAATTCGGGTGTTAATATTTACCACCCAAGGCACATGGATTTTTCTTCTTTCTTTATTGAAAGCAAAAATTCGGTTTTTCAATATGTGCTTAAAGTAGTTGTATGAATTGAAGATGATTGGAAAGCCTAATCCACCAATAATAAATAGACCGCTGACGATCAGGTGAAGCGGGTAATTAAATCGGAAACCTACCTGATAAAGGCTGTTTGATAGTGTGGAAAAACCAGCATTACAAAAGGCCGAAATACTATGGAATATGGCAAAAAATGTGCGGTCCGTTCCTGATTCGAACAAGGCTTTGTCTAGACTGAAATAGATAAAGATGGCGCCAAGTGCTTCTATTAAAAAGGTGAGTATGATGATTTTTTTTAGGGTAGAGAATACATCAGCAATACGCTCAGTATTGGTCATTTCCTGCAATTGCAGTTGGTTTTCGTAGCTGGCACCACCTCTAAAGAAGTAGCTGAAATAGCTAGTGAAAGTCATAATGCCCAACCCACCAATTTGAATAAGAACAATGATAATGGTTTGCCCAAATACGGTAAAGTACTGCCCTGTGTCAACTACTGCCAAGCCTGTTACACAAACTGCACTAGTGGCAGTAAAAAGGGCGTTCATAAAGGAGATGCCTTCGTGCGTAGCCCTAGGAAGCATAAGCAGCAAGGCACCTGAAATAATGATGACCGAAAAACTCAGTACAAATAGCTGTGCCGGATTTAAAAAACGCCTGTTAATATCGATTTGTAGGGTAGAAAACTCACGGATAAAGAGTAGGAAGAGCGTGCTGTATATTACGTTCCAGTGCTGGAAAAAATCTACATCCCAATGGCCGGTAAGGTTAAACAGTACAAGGCTGGTTATGGCTAACAATAACAGATCGTAAGGCCAAGCTTTTACTTTTGGCCGCTGCTTTTTTAGCGAGTACCGGAGTACCATGGACGCTATACCGGTGTATAGCGCAACTTTGTAAACCTCGTTTAGTATGTGCTGCGATTGGTTGCTTTGATCGAAACCGAAATCGTAAATGATAGTGAAAATACTGATCAGGCTTATCCAGAAAGGAATTTTCGATATCGCCTTTGGTAGAGATTTTCTTAATTCAGGATTATTGTATTGCAGTTTTATCTGCCCAATAATTTTCTTTAACTGCATATATGCAAACCAGCATTGATGTTGCGGGTAAGTTAAGGCTTATTTTAATCATCCGATAGCGAAATTGGTTATTGCTTGCCAATGCCAACCTTAAGACTATTTATAATGCTCTTTTACGGTTTTGCTAAAGAAGAATATTCCGATTGCCTTGGCGTTTGTTATGCCTGCATGTATCATAGATGCATGCATAATGGCCTTTTTCTCTATTTCTTTAAAGTGCGGAGCTTCTAAAGAAATGAGCATAATGGCAAGAGGGATAGCGAGTAAAAGCAAGAGCTTTCGTTTTAAGCTAAATGTTTTGTGATAACTGATGTGCGACATGTTGATTTTGAGTTTTTGACCTGATGCAAATCTGGCGCTATTCGCAAGATTTAACCATCGGTTATCGGTCAATCAACGCTGGCTATCGGTAAATTACCCAGCCTCTAGGCGAATTCGAAATAGGTCGTATGTCGCTCAAAGCCAATCTTTTCATAAATGCCAATGCCGTCTTCAGTGGCTTGTAGTACTACATTGTGATAGCCTTGGCGTTTGGACTTGTTTAGTGCTGTGGTCATTAAGGCAGAGCCAACGCCTTTTCCTCTGAATTTCTCTAAAGTGCAAAGACCGTAAATACCTACCGTTTCTGTATCGGTAGGAAAGAGTTCAACCGAACCTGCGGGCTCGCCATTTATGTAAGCGACAAAGAGTGTGATGTTGGCTGAACCAAGTAAGTAATGGTTGGCCGTTTGTTTATAGAACTTCACAACGTTTTTATCGGCAGGTGTCCAGTTGGCGGCAACCACATTTGCATACTCTTCAAGCTGAGATTTGCTGCCAACCTCGGCAAAAGTAAGATCCTTATCGATTGAGTTTAGTTCATAGTTGGCCAAGTTCAAAGACATGCCAACCTCTTCGTTTTGTTTACTTAGCCCAATAGATGTAATTGTGTTTTTGAGCTCAGCAGTAAGGTTCTCTTGGTTAATCCAAAGGCAATAATCCCAGTTTTTTTCACGATAACATCCCACTAAATACTCCAGGGCAGATGCTGGTAAACTTTGATGGTTATGAATATGGATGATATTGAAAGTGTCGCAAGAAAAACCTGTTTTTACGTAAGAAAAGTGGTCGGTTTTGCCCACCTGCATATTTGGGGTTAATTGTGGAATAAGCGTGGCGTGCAAGCCGAAGTTTTGGTCTATATGTTCAATCATAGGTGAAAAAGTAAAAGTGAGACCTAAAATAAACCCACCATCATCACCCAGGTGTTACGGTTACTGTTCCGTTTAAGTCAAGCCTTCTTTAATATAATAAAATGTCGGTTTTTAGAAAGTCTATATGTTCAGGTCTATCACTATTTCAAGTGTTGTTTTGTTGTTTAATTAGTTGATTGTAAGTGGGTTATTGTGCTAAAAAGTTTTTGAAAGTGTTTCCCCAATTGTTGTTTTCATTATTGTTAGCAGCTCCATTATCATTCAAAAGTGCATTTTGGTCTCCACTGTTTTTGTTCCAAAGCCAAGCTAGGGTAGAGGTGTTTGTGGTTTGAGCTGCAGTTAAAAAGTGGTCAACTTGCATTAAACCACTTGCATTTATTACGCCAACTTCTCCAAAAACTATCGCAAAGCCTTCGCTCTTCAATGCGTTAATTCTGTCAGTTATTTCCTCTGTGGACTGATCGATTAGCCACTTCTCATATGCATGCAAATCGAATAGTAGGTTATGCTGGTCATTGAGCAGCTTGTTGCCTTCTGCTAAAATTGCATCTTCGGCTTGCCCTTGCTCGTTGCCCGGCACCAGAATAACATTGTAGAAACCGCTTACGCTTCTAAGGTTAGTCACCATATCCTTCATGTCGCTGAGCCAGAGGCTATGGGTATAGCCATGCTGGTTGTTCCAGCTGTATGGCTCGTTCCATACTTCGATCCAAACATCTGGTTGATCTCTAAAATGTGCGGCAATTGCGCGCATTTTAGTTTTGTATTCACTGTAAAAGGACTGTTCGCTAGGGTTTAAACCTGTAAACAGGGTTTGTTCACCTGCCTCATTTACCCAGCCGAAGGGGCATAAAATCGTGACTTTTCCATTAGCTCTGTTCTGGTCTACTATTTTCTGCAAGCCGTGATACCAGTTGCCATTCGATGCTAAAATGGCGTCTTCTTCAATTGGTTGCTCTCTTAGGTTGCCTATAAACTCTCTTACTATTTCAATTCCCCATTCATTCATGATTGCTGGGTCGGATAGGCCAAAGGTTTGGAGTGCATTTACTCCATTATACGTAACTGGGGAGCCGTTGTAGGTTATTTCGCCTTGTTCAATAAGAAAGGGTGTCTCAGGAAAGGCGTCTTCCGCAGGGCTGGGGCTTTCCTGTTTACAACCAATAACAAGTAGTGCTATTACTAAGTAGGTGAAAAATAAACGCATCAACTTTTAGCTTTCGGTTATTATACACCCTTTCTCAATATTTACCTATTTATGCCTGTTCACCACTTTGCTTAATAATTAGCCTTTTAATGAGTGGCCTGCGAAATATAAAACGTGTTACAGAAAGCTTGTAGTAGTCGTACAGAATTACAATGAGTAACACCAAACTTATAAATAGGAAAGTAGCGTTGCCTACTTTATAGTAAAACACTCCGGATGTTATGCCACCTGCCATATAAGAAAACATAATGGCCAAAAGTAGTTTTGTCTTTTGCCTTACTGCGCGGTCTTCTCGGTATTCTTTTTTGGTAAGCATAGAAAACAGAATGCCCAAATCGGTGGTAAGCCCAGTAAGGTGAGTGGTTTTAACTGCCGAGTTAGAAATGCTTGCCGTAAGCCCGTTTTGCAGTCCCATAGCGAACAACATAGTACCCACTAGAATTTCCGTTTCCTGCAGTGTATCCGAATAGTAGAATTGCAGATATGCTCCTACAAATAATAGCGCACAGATTTCTAGAATTACCGGAATGGCATGCGCCATATATTGCCCGGTGCTGTTTTTACTATGAATGATCAGGTAATTGGAAGTGAAATTTCCGATCAAGAAAAGAGAGATCCAGATAAACACAACAACGGCTTGGTACCAGTTTCCCTTGGCTATTTCTTGTGCCAGAATGGCGTAATGACCAGTTACGTTTGATGTGAAAGCGAAAAACACGATAACCGATATTACATTTACCATTCCGGCAGAAAAGGCCGTAAGCGAACCAAGTTTTATGTTGTCCGAAAAGCTTCTATGGTTGCTGTATTTCCTGAGCATATTTTTCTGTTCTTTTTCTCTTGAAGGTCAGTTTCACAATTCCTCTCACTTGTAAATCGGAATGAAAGTGAATAACCAAACTGTCTTTTGTAATCTCTTGAATCTCGTAGTCCTCAAGCGTTTTGTTGTTATGAATAAGCTCTAGGATGTTTCCGCGACCTTTTACATTCCAAGCGAGCGATTCTTTCACCTTTTCGCCATCATAAAATATTAGGCTGCCATCGTCATTAAATTCCCAAGTTTCAGACTGATGGATGACTAGGTTTTTGGTGATTTCCTGCTTTTGTTTTTCGTCTATTTCAAAGCTCGACCCGCCTTTGTGGTTTACTTTTTCGTATTTCCACGATACCTCTTCCCAGCTGCCAACAATTAGTTTGTCGGGCGCCAAAAAACGAGACTTTGTGCTAGCCAATAGCACAAGTGTTAGCAGAAATACTATGTATAAGTATTTGATATTCATACTTAAATGGTGGGGTGGGAGGTAAAGAAGATATCTGATACTTGCTTGGTAACTCTAAAGCTGTTTTCAAAAGCGGTAGAGTAGTCCATAAGCGTTATCGCTGGCTGGCATTGCTTTAAAAGTGGGCTTGGGTTAAAGCTATTTTCGCCTTCAAAACTTAGAGGAAAACCTTCTGGTACAAAAATCTCTTCAATACCGAGCTTCTGTACATAATCATTTAAATAGGAGCGATTTGTAGTGGTAATGAGGTCTACAATAATTCGCTTAATTCTTTTGGTATACTTGTTCTCAATCAGATTAATAGCTTCTAGAAACTCTACCGTTTGCAGTTTTTGCAATTCTCTAGCCTTGGAGAAAAACAGCATATCGGTAATGGAATGGTTGGGCAGCTGATAACCATGCACAAGAATGATTTCCAAGACCTCATCATTAGAAATTTCTATGGCTTCGCGAACCAAGTTCAACGACTTTACTGAAAAGTCGGTGGGTAGCATAATCTTTTTGGCTTCCATTTATTTTACTTTGATACAAAAGTAGATGGGGGCTGTTAGAGCCGTTTAATAGCCAAATTGGAATGGTATTAGAGTTTTTGGGCTCAGATTAGAATGCTGTTAAAATTTATAATTACCTATTGGTAAAGTTATCTGAACTGTGGTGCCCTCGTTTTCGGTTGAGTTTACAATCAACTCGCCTTCGTGTAGCCTCACAATATTTCGGGTCAGCGGCAAACCAATTCCATAGCCTTCGTAATTGCCCGTGTTCGATGCCCTAAAGTATGGGTCGTAAATGTATTGAATCTCATCCTTGGGAATTCCAATGCCCGAGTCTCTTACTACAATAATTACCTTGGAGTCCGAAGCGCCAAGCGCCACTTCTACTGGGGCTTCGTCAGAATATTTACAGCCATTCACTATAATGTTGGTGAGGGCTAAATGCAACAGCTGCTCGTTTCCTTTTACCTTCAATTTGGTTGGGTCTTCTGGTAAAAGTGAAAAGTCGAAAGTGATCTTGAATGCCGGATTGATCTTCTCAACTGTTTCCTTTACATCCAGAATGAGTTGATCAACACGTACTTTATCGAACTTTTGGGTTTTACCATTAAAGCCGGTTTGGGCAAGAAGCAATAATGCTTTTGTCTTCTTATCAAGCTTTTCGGCTTCGTTGAAAATATGGTTGAGCGACTTTACGTACTCCTCTGCCGAGCGTGGTTTGGAAAGCGCAAAATCTGCTTCACCAATTATGGTTGTTAGTGGGGTGTTCAGCTCGTGCGAAGCATTACTAATAAAGTTCTTCTGTGTCTCAAAAGAGGTTTCGAGCCTGGTGAGCATATCGTTAAATGTTAGCACCAGTTTACCAATCGAATCGTCCTTCTCGGGCGTTTCGAGCCTTAAGTGAAGGTTTTCGGTACTGATCTTTTTTACCTCTTTTATAATGTTCTGAATTGGGCGAATAAGTGTTCTCGATAGAATGAGTGAAACCACCACAATAAGCATGGTAGCGTATAATAATGAGGTAACCAACAAGTTACGTAGGTAAGCTACATGGTGAGTGTAGAAGTAGTTTTCGGCCGATACCACAACTATATACTCATCGCCACGCAAAGTTTCGTAGCGAATACCTGAATACAAAATGCTCTTTTCGTTAAAACTGGCAGCGCTGGTTTGCATCACCTTGTTCAGAAAATCATCGGGTAGGGGCTGAGTGCCCGATTTGAAAATGAGTTTGTCTTGCTGATCGATTATGTAGATGTACTCTTGCTGGTTGGGCAGTTTCTCCAAAAACTCTTGTCGCATTTCTTTAATACTCGAAACATCTTCTGGGCGCTCTAATTGAATTTTGGCAGTTGTTGCAGCCCTAATTTCGAGTCTTTTATAAAAGTCTTCGAACGAGTAATTCGAAATGGAGTAATAGATAAAACCTGAAAACAGTAAGGTGTAAATCACCAGTACTGTTATCAGGATGTAAATTATTTTGTATTGAATTTTCATTTGCCTTTTCTCAAAACATAGCCCATGCCTATTACTGTATGAATTACCCGCTCTTGTCCGTGTGCTTCCAGTTTCTTTCTCAGGTAGTTCACATAAACATCAACCACGTTGGTGCCAATGTCAAAGTTGATTCCCCATACTTCATCAAGCAGTTCTGTTCGGGCGATTACTCGGCCAGGGTTCTTCATAAACATGTAGAGTAACCTGTATTCGGTAGAGGTTAACGACACTTCACGATTTGCCCGCATTACAACTTTTGAGTAGTCATCAAGCGAGATGTCTTCAAAAGCAAGGCTGTTGGTATTGTTTTTCGGGCTTTCCGAATAATCTGCACGCCTTAAAAGGTTGCGGATTCTGGCTTTTAGCTCAATGAGTTTGAATGGTTTGGAAAGATAATCGTCAGCACCACTGTCTAGCCCTAAAGCTACGTTTTCGGGGCTGCCAAGGGCTGTAAGCATCAGTATTGGTGTTTCCGATTTATTCGATTGTCGAATATTCTTACATACTTCCAACCCGTTCATTTCGGGCAGCAGAATATCTAGAATAACTAAGTTAAAGTCATTGTTATCTAAGGCTTTAAGTCCACTTTTGCCATCGCTAGCATGCGATATGGCATAGCCTTCTTCTTCAAGCCCTTTTTTAATAAGATCGGCTACATTTTGCTCGTCTTCTATTACAAGTATATTAAACATGTGTAGGTACAAATATACGGTAGAAAGTTAGTTTACGACTTAGCGCCTCAAAATGAGACGCTAATAGATTAGAATTCAATTAGAGTTTTTAATGCTTGGGCGATTTCCTGCCTTTTGGTTCCCAAATAAGCCGAATAAACGAGCTTAGGCGTTCGCTTTCTTTGCTAATGGGAATACCCGCTACAATGCCCACCATTAAGTCGTGCGCAATGCTTACTCTCATTTGAGGGCGCATAACCATTTGAAAATCATTGTTGTAAATGGTTTTGTTGAATTCTATTCCTACAAAATTTCTTGTGTTAGGAATCATGTAGTGAATGTTGGTATTGATGTCGTAACTGGTGTGCGCCTGGCTGTGCTCGTAGGTGTACTCAACCATGGGTCCAGTATAAATCAAAGTATGAAAGTTGTGTCCCCAGCGTTTAGCTACAACCAAAAAAGGGTTGAACGCATTGGCCGTAATTAATGGTCGCCCAAAGCTGCCGAAGTCGGAAAGCACAAATTCGTTGATGTAACCAAAAGCCATGGAGGTGGCTGCTTTTTCGTTCACCATAAAAGTCCATTGGGCGGCTACCTTTAGGCTTTCTAGCTTATTGGCCGGTTGCTGTAAGTCGCTTGCAGGGCTTACGGTAGAGTAAAAGGTAAACGGCAATTCAACCTCTAGCCCAAGCCGGTTTACAGGTGCCCATTCATACTCTACTAGAAATTCGTAGTTATCGTAGTTCAGCTTATCTGTAAGCCCGAAGCCAACATTCCATTCTTTCTCTCCTTTTCTAGCGCCTAAATCCCTAATGAGGTCAATGTAGAGTGGCTCTGCATGCAAAACCTTAGGTGGTAATTTGGCTGTGTCTTGTGATGTTTTTTCCGTTTGTGCATTCAGTGTATTCACCAATGCGCATGCTGCTACAAGCAACATAAGTATTTTGTTGTTCATGAAATTTTAAAAAGATGGTTAGAAATAATTCCTCCGAAAAATCGAAGTGTGATGGGAAGCATTAAGCTTCTGGTGGTGGGGAGAAAATAGAGATGAATCGGTCGGTTTGAAAAAACCGGTAGGGATGATAAATAAGCTTATTTATCCCTGTATGAGTGTTTGCTTCAATTAGGCTGTTTTGTGCGTATATGTTCAAGTCAAGGCTCTTACTACTTGTTTTGCTGTTCTCATCTTGGTCGGCATCTTCATGCTCATCAATAGCGTCTTCAAAACCCAGAAAGGTTTCGAGCACGAGCTCAACAATACTTTCCTGATCGTTTATGGCCAGGTTTTCCATAGTACCCTTTGGGGTAGAATCGGGGGTATCAATAGACAAGTTAAAAAGAACAAGTGCCATGGCTCCCCAAAGGCCTTTAAAACAACTACTTCTACTAATCTTATAGACCATTTTGCCTCATGTCAAAATTTGGGGAGCATGTCACTCAAGGTGTTAAACCCTTTCATGTCAACAACAATACAAAACACGGATATTAGGGCTTTAATTGATATGTTTTTGGATTAGAATGGAGTTAGAATTTATGGCTTAAGGGAAAGAAAAGAGCGAGGTTCCTCGAAATATCTTTTATCGAATCAGTCCATAGGTTAAATTTCTTTACACACTATTTGGTTAATAACTGATATTCAAGGAAACAACGCTCTTTTGGAGAGAGTGTTTTTATTTATAACCGTAACAAAGGAATGGTTTTGGCCTCAATAGGCCTAAAAAAGGGGATTAGAATGTTATTAGAATAGCATTAAAAGATGTTCTAACAGCCTTTTTCTGGTGTGCAAGCATCGCCATCAATCACCTCAATTTGTGGTTGGTCTGCTTGCCATTCGGCAAAGGCTTTGTCGAGGGTGTCTTTGAATACAGCAGTTTCTTGTGCGCCAGAAATACCGTATTTACGGTTAAATACAAAGAAAGGAACCCCTCTTACACCAATCTGCTGAGCTTCTTTAATATCAGTTTGCACGTGCTCGCTATAAGTGTCAGATTCAAGCACTTCTTTGGTCACATCGGCATCAATGCCAAGTTCGGCACCAATAGCAATTAGGGTAGGGGTATCGTCAATATTTTTGGCTTCGGTAAAGTATGCCTTCAACAGGCGCTCTTTCATTTCGTCTTGCTTGTTGTAGCGCTTAGCCAAATGAATAAGTCGGTGAGCCTTAAAGGTGTTTGCGATTACGGCATGCTCCAAATCGTAAGTTAGCCCAACGCCAGCAGCTACTTGCGTTACATTGCTTACCATTTGTTCGGCTTCAGTAATACCTACACCATATTTTTTTGAAAGGTATTGGGCATTGGTTTGCTCGGTATTTGTAACCGTAGTTGGATCCAACTGAAAGCTTTTCCACTCAATTTCTACTTTCTCTTTTTGTTCAAGTTGCTCAAGTGCAGCTTCAAATCTTCTCTTGCCAATGTAACACCAAGGGCAAACCACATCACTCCAAATTTCTACTTTCATAGGGCTTATTTATAAAAATCAATGTAGATACATTAATGGAGCAAAACTAGTTCAAAATTCATCAACTCTTTAAGTGCCGGAGCTGCTGCTCGTTTATGCATTCGATTGAAATTGAGGCTTTTTGAGATAAATGTAAAAAATACGGTACTGCTATTTAGATTTGTTCTAAATAGTTTTTGTAATATGTTTTTCTACTCTACATTTGCTGCTGTTTAAAACGAGTCTAAATAAAAAGTAGCACGTTTACAATGCAATTGTGAGAGGGGGAATCAGTCTAACATTATTGTTTTTGAGCTTATATTCTTTTGCTCAAAATTCATCAAAAGCCGTAGTAGCGGGCAAGGTTGTAGCCGCTAATGGCGAGGCACTAGCAGGGGTTACCGTAATGCTCCAGAATACTTCGCATGGAGCCATAACCAACGATAAGGGTGAATACGAAATCAACAGTGTTGCAGAAGGGTCTTATACTTTGGTTGCACGTTTTTTAGGCTTCGAAACTTTCGAAGAATCTATTACCGTATCGGGTTCCGAGAAACTTTCGATTAATATAACCCTTAAAGATGCGAGCCTAGAACTTGGCGCGGTGGAAGTGGTAGGCAAGTCTGAAAGCCAACTGCTTAGAGAGCAACCTTATGCAGTGGCGGCCATCAGAACCAAGTCGCTTTATAACAGTTCGGCCAATGCCAAAGAAGTCCTCAATAGGGTGTCGGGTGTGCGTGTTATGGAAGAGGGCGGACTAGGGTCGAACTTGAAGTTTACGCTAAATGGCTTTTCTGGAGATCAGGTTAAATTCTTTCTAGATGGTATTCCGATGGATAACTTCGGTTCATCGCTTAGCCTAAACAACATTCCTGTAAATACTATTGACCGGATAGAGGTTTACAAAGGTGTAGTGCCTGTTTGGTTGGGTACCGATGCACTTGGTGGTGCGGTAAACATTATTACCAATAAGAAGAATAACTTTTTAGACGCCTCATACTCAATTGGTTCATTCAACACGCATAGGGTGTCAATAAATGGTGCTAATACAAATGCCGAAACCGGATTTACATTTAGAGGAAATGCTAACTACAACTACTCTGATAATAATTACAAGGTTTTCGTGCCGATTAGAGAGAATAACAATATTGTTGATTCGGCTAATGTAGAACGCTTTCACGACAGGTACCGCTCGGGTACTGTAAAGCTTGAGGCGGGGTTTGTAGACAAGTCTTTTGCCGACAATTTATTGCTTGGCATTATCGCTTCGGCCAACGATCAGCAGGTGCAAACAGGCGCTACCATGAACACCGTATATGGTGGCATTGTGCGCAATAGCGAGTCGATAATTCCTTCGTTAAAGTGGAACAAGGAAAACGTTTTTGTAGAAGGGTTGAATATGAGTTTCTTCAATTCTTACAGCAACATTAAAAGCGAAGTGATTGATACACTGCGCGGTGTTACCTACAACTGGCTGGGCGATACAACTTACACTCCGGGTTCCAATAATGGTGAGCTTTCTCGTACCTACACTACCTTGACAGACAACGAGTTTAGCAGTCAATTCAATGCCGGCTATACCATTAATACAAAGCATTCGCTGGCATTTAACTACGCTTATTCATACTTCCATAGAGAGGCTTTTGATACGGAAAACCCTGATAATGTAGAGAACCAATTCCCGAAATCGATTAGGAAACAAGTTATAGGCTTGGCTTATAAGTTGGATGTGAGCCCTAAATGGAGTACCACATTTTTTGGTAAAGCTTATTTGTTGAAGGCAGAAACTAGCAAGCAGTTCGACTTTGGCCAAACTACCCAACGCACAGAAGCGGTTACCTCTAATAAAGACAATTTTGGCTACGGTGTGGCCAGTACCTACTTTCTGCTTTCAGACCTGCAGTTGAAGGCTTCTTACGAGCACACTTATCGCATGCCGTGGGCGAACGAAATTTTTGGAGACGGATTATTCACACAAGACAACCCAGACCTTGGTCCTGAGCAAAGCGATAACTTGAACGTTGGTGCGGCTTATGGTTTTAGAATGCAGCAAGACCATCAGTTTAATGTTGAGGGAAGCTTTATTTATCGCGAAGCGAAAGACCTCATTTATCAGGTAGTGAAAGTTTCAAGTCCGGTTACTAATTACGATAACTTGGCTGAGACGCGTGTATTGGGTGTAGAAGCTAGCGCCAGTTACGAGTGGAAGAATTTATTGAGACTGGGAGGGAACATTACCTACCAAAATATTACCGATCAGGCCGATTCTATTTATAATGAATCGTACACCAACACGGGCTATCAAAAGAATTTTCAGAAGGGCTTTAGGTTGCCGAATACCCCTTACTTTTTTGCCAATGCCAATGCCGGAGTAACATTTCCGGAAGTAGTAGGCAGTGGTTCAACCTTAAACTTCAATTACTACTTCAGCTTTGTTGAGCAATACTTTTTAAGCTGGGCAGAGTTGGGGTCAAGGGATTCTAAGAAGGTGATTCCAAGGCAAACTTCTCACGATGTAGAGCTTTCACTAAGCTTGAATGAGGGCAAGTACAATGTTTCTGTGGAATGCCGAAACTTGGCTAGTGCAAGGCTTTACGATAGATATTATTTACAAAAACCGGGGCGTGCTTTTTATCTAAAGCTAAGATTCGCCCTATAAACCGATTATAAACTAAACGATTACCTAGACATGTTTTCTAAAACATTATTCAAAAAATACGCGCTGCCGGTAGTTGCACTGTTTGCGCTTTCAGTTACTGCTTGCGAAGAGTCTGACGATACTAATCCTGATGATTCAACTCTTGAGCATCCGTTTGTAGTTTCAATGGCTGTTCAGGGTAGCGACAACACATTTACCTATTATACTGTGCCGTTTGAGGATGTAATGACAGGTTCTCTTTCTGCATTGGGCGAAGGTATTGAGCAACCAGGTTACTACGATTTTACTCAGATTGATGAGACCATTTTTAGTATTGGTGGGCTTGACGATGTAAACGTTGTAGGGATTAACTATAGTGGAGGTGAATTGACCCAAATTGGTGATGTTTCTTTCACAAACAGTATTTCTGATATTGTAGAAGCAGATGACAACAGCTTAGTAGCGGTAGAAATGTCTTCTGATTCTGATGTGGTTACTTTCCACAGAGTGGATCTCAACTCAGTAAGTGTTATCGAAACAGTGAATAACCCTACTTCTGACCTTACTGATGAGCTCGGTACTTCTTATGCAGGTATGAGAGTGAGCAATGGTCACCTTTATTTGGCTTACTACGTAAGTAGCCCCGATACTTGGGAAACACCATTTACAGATCAAGCTGAAGTGGCTGTTTACTCTTACCCAGAATTCGAATTCGAAGGTATTATGACTGATGATCGTGTTGGACCAGTTGGTGGTTTCAACGTGAAATCTGGTTTAATCAGTGATGAGAATGGAGACGTTTACGCTGTTTCTCACACCAACCCAGCTAATGGATACAGCCAGTCTACTCAGCCTGCTGGTATCTTGAAGATTAACGCGGGTGAAACTGAATTTGATGAAGATTACTTCTTGTCTTTTGATGAGGTTGCTGAAGGAAAAACCGCTGCTCACCTGGTTTACTTGGGTAACGGAAAAGCTTTTGCCGAATTCAACATGGATGCTCGTGAAGAGCAAGCAAGATGGTCAGATGGCCCACTTCAATCGGCAATCATTGATTTGAACAACCAAACTGTTGAGTTTATTACCGACATTCCTCAGCACGCTGGTGATGGCCGTAGATTAGCCTTATTGCAAGATGGTAATACACTTTACAGATGTATTCCTGAAGACAACGGAATCTACATTTACAAAATTGACTTGAACACATTGACAGCTACAAAAGGAGCTTTGGTAGAAGCTAACTTCGTAGCGGGAATCTTCAGATTCTAAATTACTAACCGTCATTTGGGAGTACATAATCACTTCTGAATGACGGTTTTTCTTTCACCTTACTACATCAACCCCTATACTAAATGAAAAACAAGCAGCGTAAGTCTTCCAACAAAAGTGCTCTTAGACGTTTTAACGACTGGATTCACCTGTGGCTAGGGCTTATTTCGGGTATTATAGTTTTTATTGTAAGCATTACCGGCTGTATTTATGTTTTTCAGCAAGACATTAAAGATGCCGTGGAGCCATGGCGTTTTGTAGAAGCGCAAAACACGGCTTTTGTTCCTCCTAGCCAATTGCTAGATACCGCGCAGTTGCACATGCCAGGCGCAACCGCAACAGGGCTTACTTATAGTAATGCCGAAGGCGCTGCGGCTGTTGGTTTTTCTTCTATGATTGATGGAAAGAGAAGTTTTACGGCTGTTTTTATGAATCCCTACACCGGAGAATTTCTGTACAAACAACAAACTATTGGTGAGGGTACTTTCGACTTTTTCCGTTTTATTATCGATGGCCACAGAGCCCTTTGGATGCCCTATGAAATTGGCAGGCCTGTAGTTGGCGTAGGTACACTCATTTTTGTGGTGCTGCTTATTACTGGCTTGGTTATGTGGTGGCCAAAGAATACCCGCAAATCTTCGCTCAGAAAGAGCTTTAAAATTAAATGGAACGGGAGTTTTAAACGAGTGAATTATGATTTACATAATGTGCTTGGCTTCTACAGTTTATTGCTTGCTTTAGTACTGGCTATTACCGGTTTGGTATATAGTTTTGAATGGGTTGGCGATGGTATTTACTACTTGGCTTCGGGAGGTGAAGAAAGACCGGGACACAGCCATCCGCATTCTAATTTAGATAATATGAATATGGCCGTGAGCGATAGCATTCCGCTAATCGATCAGGCTTGGTACAAAACTTTGGAGGTACAACCAACTGCTGCTGGTTGGTACATGTCGCCAACACTTGCCGATGATGATGACGTGTACGAAGTACTTGCTTACTTAAACGATGGTTCTTGGTATAACCAAAATGTCTATTACTACGATCGGTATACTTTAGAGCCTTATCGTTGGCCAGGCGACCGCTTTTCTGAGGCAGGTTTGGCTGACAAACTAATGATGCTCAACTACGATATGCACATTGGTGTAGCACTTGGTTTACCGGGTAAAATACTGGCCTTTTTTATCAGTTTAATTTGTGCCAGTTTACCAATTACAGGTTTCCTTGTGTGGTGGAATAAAAAGAAGAAACCTAAGAAATCTGATAAGCCAGCAGCTTCAGGCAATCAAAACGCAAAGGGTAAGATTAGCAGGCCTAAAGTGGTTAAAAGTAACGCTGCTATTGCCTAACTAGGCTTTTATAAGTTTTGCCAAGCAGAATTGTCTCTCAACCAATTCACCCGATTTACTTTTAACTTGTTCGGTGTGCTCGGTTATATCTACTGAGTTGAAAGCTGATGTTGCTACTAACTGACTTAAATCTTCAGGTGAGTATAGTGTGAATTTGTCTCCAACAAAAGGTAGATTTTTCATGAAACTCTTTTTGGCAAAAACTATCGTTAAGATGCCTTCTGGCTTCATTACTCGGTGAATTTCATTTAGAAGCTTTGCTGGTTCCGCCCAAAAGTAAAGCGTATTTACTGTAAACACTTTGCGAAATGTGTTTCCCTCGAATGGAATATCTGTTCCATTATACAGACCAAAAGTTGCCTTTTTAGCTTCTGCATGACTTTGGTTCTTTTGCTTAGCTTCCGAAGACATGGTTTCAGAAATTTCAAGTCCAGTGTACACCAGTGCTTCGGCTTTTCCTAAAAGGTAGGGGAGGTGGGCACAGTTGCCATGTCCTAGTTCTAATACCTGTTCATTGCTTTTTAGTGCCAGTGCGTCAATGGCGCACTTTGTCATGCCAAAGTTCGTTTCGTGCATCAAACTGGCCATTTCAATACCTTTTGCACCACTTGGACACCCCAGTTGGCTTTCAATTGCTTTTAAATCTTCAGGACTTAGTTCTTCCATATGCTTGGTGTTTTAATTGATTGATCGGCTTATCACCACTTGTTCCGTATCAACAATTATTACGGATTGCGCTTTACCCTCACCACGATCGGTAATATATTTTATAGCGCCATTAGCGGTTTTTTCGGCAATAGAGCTAAAGTCGAACAGGCAGCTTTCCAAATTGTAAAATTGGTAAGTAGTAAGTGCGTTTAGTTCATCAAATTCTAAGTATAACAAGCCAGACTCTTCGCCCGCAGCACACATGCCAATGTACAAGGGCTTAGAGGCGTATGCGTACTCCAAAATATACCGATTGTCTTTATGAGCAAGGATATCAAAAATCCAGTTTCTATCGCCTAGTTCATCAAGTTTAAAGCCTTTGCTAGGGTTAAACATCAAGAATTCCCGAGAGTCTTTAATGTCAAGGTTATGTGCTCCTAGCATTACGTTTAGCGTGTCGTTTTTATCGGTCCAATTGTAGGTAGAGTCGCCAAAAACAAACTTTTCTGAATATTCAGGCAGGTTTTTGTAAAAGCTCATTTCCTCCCAAAAATTGGTCTTTTCAGTTTCAAAGTTGAGCATGTGCTGTGTGGAAGCACTATCGTGAAAAGCATAAACCGTAAGATCATCATCGTAAAGACCGGCTATGCTGGTTTTGCCTACTTGGTTTTCGGTTTGGTACCAACCTGTAATCGCGTAGGATGCGTTACTTTTTCTGGCGTATGCATAGAACTTAAGGTACATGGTGAACGGGGTTTTATACCCTATCATGCCTTTGAAAACAGCGTCATAGGTGTCTATGTACTTAATTTTTGGATAGCTGTCTTGTGCTTGTGTGTTCAGGTAAATACAAGCCAAAATTGCGAGCAAAAATGTTCTCATGTCCTTAAGTAAACGAATGAAGGAACAACTTCATACCATTACTATGCGGAATTGCTTTAGAAGGGCTTTTGCCAGCCTAATTAGTTGGTAATGGCCTGATAAACCAGCGCTCTCAACTTATCATGATCGTCAATATTTATGGCAGGAATAAGTTGGGTAAAGTAAACAACCACTAGCTCTTCTTCTGGATCTACCCAATAGGTGGAATGATAGGCACCGCCCCAACCGTATTCGCCATTGGAGCCTGGGGTGCCGCGTTTACCAAAATCGTTAACTACCGAAAAGCCCAAGCCAAAGCCTGTGCCACCCACCCAAGGGAAGGATGCCCTTTGCAGGTGGTCGGCTGTCATTAATTCCACTGTTTTGGGCGAAAGAATACGCTGGCCGTTGTAGGTGCCTTTATTCAGCATCATTTGAAGGAATTTGGCGTAGTCGTTTGCAGTGCTAAGCAATCCTGCGCCTCCAGAGAAACTCATTCTTGGACCTTCTACATATTGGCCTTGGCTTAGCATGGTGCCTTCGTTTGGTGCTCGCTCTATACCATTATCGGTAGAAGAATATACTGTAGCCAATCTATCCTTTTTGCTTTGAGGCAAATAGAAATGCGTGTCGTTCATTCCTAAAGGTTGAAGGATTTTGGTAGTTAGGAATTCGTCTAGCGTTTGGCCTGAAACCACTTCGATGATCGCACCCAAAATGTCTGTATTATAGCCATAAACGAATCTTTCTCCCGGCTGCGCCTCAAAAGGTAATGCCGCCATTCTTCTAATGGTCGCTAAAACAGGCTCATTTCGGTCGGCAAAGTACCAGCCCTGAATACCGGCTGCTTTCCATTGGTCAGCGCCTAGTCCTTCACCATAGCCAATTCCTGCGGTGTGGGTTAGCAAATCCCGCAAAGTTATCGGTCTGTTTGCTTTCACAATTTTATATTCACCCGGCTCGCCACCTTCTACAGGCTCAGCAACTGTTGTTTCTTGAAACTCACGAATATACTTACCTACAGGGTCGGTAATTAACAGTTTTCCTTCCTCTTGCAGCATCATAATCCCTACGCTTACAATGGCTTTGGTTTGCGATGCAATGCGGAAAATAGCATCGTTTTGCATTGGTACATTCGATGCAACATCCCGCTTTCCCCAGGAATTTGAATAAGCGATTTTCCCCTTTCTGGCAACCAATGCAACTGCTCCAGAAATTTGCTGGTTGTCAACATATTGCTGAAATGTATTGGTTAGGTATTCAAGTCTTTCAGTCGACATACCCACACTTTCAGGCTTGGCCTTTTCTAGTTTTTGTGCCAGCGCTTTGCCACTAGTTAAAAGTACAAAGCATGTAAGCAGTAGGAGGGTTGAAATACGATTCTTCATGGTGAGTGATTAAGAAATAGGAAAAAATAGAGGTGTCTAAACACCGTAAATCGGATAGAAGATAGAAAGAGTTTTTGAGAAAAACCTATGAAGAAAGCTTAAACGTTTGTTTTACGCTTATAGTCGAGATTTAAGCACTTTCATTGTATTAATAAATCTTGTGGAGATCTCTTCTGAAGCTATATGCTTGCCTTCTTTGGCCATCCATTTTCCATTTACAATAGTGCCGAGCACGTTCGAAACATCGCTTGAATAAACAATGGTATTGCTCAAATGCTGCTCTGCCGATGTTGCCAAAAGTGGAGCTTGGGCATCGAAAACTACCGCATCGAAGGGTTGGCCTATTTCAAAGAAGTTGTTGGCCGGCTTGCCCATAGCCTTTCGCCCTGCAGCCCAAGCCATTTCAATGGCATTAAAGCCGCTATCGCCTTTATTTGGTTGGTAAAAGGTGTTACGCTTATGCGTAGTTAGCCTTTGGCCGTAGTCTAGCAGTCTCAGTTCCTCTAGCGGATTTATGCTCACATGGCTGTCGGTACCAATACTCCAAGAACCTCCGGCATTTTTAAAGTCGTTAAATCGGAAAAGTCCATCGCCTAAGTTGCCTTCTGTAGTAGGGCAGAGCACTACATTGGCTTGAGCCTTTGCAATCCCTGCAACTTCAGCGTCACTCAAGTGAGTGGCATGCACCAAATGATAATGCTCGTTTACATTAGCATTGCCCAATAGCCATTCTACTGGTCTTTTGCCATGAAAAGCCAAACAGTCCTCAATTTCCTTCAGCTGTTCAGAAACATGAAAGTGGAACGGTCTGTCGTTTTTAAAGTCGTTGCAAACGGCAATAATGTCTTCTGGCTTTACCGCTCTTAGGGAGTGAATGCCAATACCCAAACTAGCTTGTTCGTAAGTGCTTACAGCCTGCTCGCTGCTTTCAAGCAGCTTGTAGTATTCATCTTTAGTCTTGGAGATAAACCTCCTTTGTTTTTCCTCGGCCGGTTTACCAAAGCCACCCATTTGATAAAACATGGGTACGAGTGTGATTTGAATGCCTGCTCTTTTTGCGGCAGCAACTAAGCGTTCACCAAGCTCTGCTAAGTTGTTGTACTGCGCTCCGTTTTTATCGTGGTGCACATAATGAAACTCGGCTACGGCAGTATAACCATGTCGTACCATTTCTGAATAGAGCATGGCTGCGATATCTTCGAGCTGCTCGGGCGAAACTTGTAGCGCCAAATCGTACATGGCAGTACGCCAGCTCCAGAAATCGTCTGGTATTCCAGTACCTTGGTGTAACTCGGCCAAGCCAGCCATAGCGTATTGAAAGGCATGTGAGTGTGCATTCTGAAAGCCAGGTATAGCGTAACCATTTACTTTTTCTGAGGCCGTACTATTTGCTTCTATGGACTCAATATTTCCCGCAGCTGAAACTTTTACCACCGCATTTTGCTGCCAGCCATTGTTGGTTAAAATGCCCTTGAATTGATATGCTTTTGCCATGTTATAGTGCTTTTATAAGTACTTCGAAAACGTTGATTAGTGTGGTACGCATAACATTTGCTCTAGCTTCATCATAAGTCGTTTCCGAATCGTCCATGTAATTGGTTTTGGCCATTTCTAGCTGAAGTGCGTGTACGTTTTCTGCTGGTTGACCAAATGAGCGCGTAATGTAACCGCCTTTGAAAGGGTGGTTGTGTTGAAGGTCATATCGGTCTGTTTTTAATGCTTCAAAAGCAGCGTTGATGATCGCTTCACTGGCCGATTTCCCATCATTATCTCCAAGAATAAGGTCAGGAAATGCTTCTTGTCGAATACCGGGAACCACTTTTCTAATTGAATGTGCATCAAAGAGTAGTGCTTTGCCAAATTCTGCTTTAGTGGCAGTTAATAGTTCGTCTACCTTTTGGTGATAGGGCTGGTAATAAGCGGTAAGCCTTCTGTTGATTTCTTCTTGGCTTGGGATGTTTTGTTGGTATAAGTTTTCTCCATTAAAGTTGGTCGTTGGTACCAAACCAGTAATTACACGGCCATCACTATATAGGGGAGCGCTGTTAGGATCGCGGTTTAGGTCTATTACCCACCGGTTATAGTTTGCCGTAATCATGGTAATGCCTAGTGCGGGTGCAAAGTCATAGAGCTTGTGGATGAACCAGTCTGTATCATCAGGAGCAGCTACGTGCTCTGGCTTAAGCTGGTCGGCCACTTCGGGTGGAAAAAAAGTGCCCGAATGCGGAGAACTAATAACGATTGGAACTTTAGGGGCGGTAGGCGCAACAATATTGTATAAATCCATAGGAGTGGTTTTGCTTTCAAAACTAATTAGCCCAGCGCTCAATTAGAACAGGTAAGGCCATAAAGTGACCCTTTAATTCCCTGAAGGGATACACTGTTAGTATTTATTTACCCTTTAGGGTTAGGGAGATGTTGACATTATTTTGAAGCAACTTGATAGACTTCTCTTTTTTTTAAAAACCAAAAATAGGGGATTAGCAGGAAGTAAAAACCGAATATGCGTCTATTTCAGCAAGGCGATAATGCGTAAAGGCGCACCGCTACCGGCTTTTATTTTCATGGGCAAGGCAATCACCTCAAAACCAGCAGAAGGCAACTTATTTAGGTTGGTTACATTTTCGAAAACGGGGATGTTTTCCGACAGTAAAATTACATGGCTTTTGAAAAGGGTAGATTGCCCGTAATCTATACTAGGTGTGTCTATGCCTACTGCTTTGATATTACGGTTGTTTACTAGCCATTCAGCAGCCTCAGGAGAAAGACCAGGGAAGTGGAGCTCTTTAATTGCCTCATCACCACGGTGGTCAGTGCCTAGGTATTGTGCTTTGTTGGGGTAGTATTTTGAATAACCGGTTTGCAAAAGGACGATGCTGTGCTTAGGGATTTTACCATTCCTTTCTTCCCAAACTTTAAAGTCATTTACAGAAATAAGGTATTCCGGATTGTTAACAGCTTGGCCAGAAACATCAATATTGATTCCTTCACCTATTAGTCTTTCCAACGGTATTTGTTCTACCGACTGTTTGCCTTCAGAAAAATGAATGGGTGCATCCAAGTGTGTTCCGCCATGTTCGGCAGCACTAAAATTGTTCGCAGCATAGAAGAATCCATTAGGGTTTTGCCCTTTAAAAACAGTGTCTAGCTCAAACTCTTTGGCATTTACCCAATAAATTGTTTCTCCTGAAAAGTCGTGTGAGAGGTCTATAATGGTTTTTTCTGCTATGCTCATGTTGGCAGATTTTTCTTCCATTTCTGATTTGGAAGAACATGATGATAAAAATAGAGCAACTAGGATTAAAAGGTTGAGCTTATTCATGTGCACTGTGTTTGATGACTAAAAGTAGTTACAAAACGGGTTACAAAAAAGGCAGCTAGTAGGCTGCCTTGAATTAGTTTAAAATGATTAGGCTTAGTGTCTTTGAAGAACCTCGCGTACTTCTATACTTCCTCCAATTTTGAATATGGGGTTTGCCTTGGCTATTTCTACTGCTTCATCGATATGTTCAGCTTTCACCACCATATAGCCACTGGTAATGTTTGTGGTTTCGAACGGGCCATCTTTTACATTGCCGTTAGCGGTAATTGTTTTGGCACTTTCAGGCATTGGCAGTAAGGTGTTGCCTTTGTTAACAAGCTTATCGCTTTCCGCAATATTTTGAAGCCAAACTATGCGTTCTTTCATTTGCTCTGGACTAGGTTTGAAATCGTTGAGCGATTTGATTTTAAAGATTAATGTAAATTCTTTCATCGCAATAAAGGTTTTTTGCTCTTATGACTGATGAAAGTGAAGGAGGGGACTGGTTTAAGACTTTATCTTCAAATAGGTTTATCTAAAAGGTAGCTAACACCCGTAGATGCATTCGCAGGGAAACCCGTTCTGAATCCATAGACAGATGAGTTAAGTCCAGCGGCAGCAAGAATATGAGGTGCTGTTTTTTCTGGAATACTATCTCCGATATGGTTCTCTAAAAGTTGGATGGTCTTTTTTCTTCTTGGAGGTCCGTCATCAGGAACAAAAGGCCCACCAATTTTCTTTACAGGTTTTAGCAGGTCTGTGAGAATCTCTTTCCATTGTGCCATTTTTTCTTCCAATTCTTGATCGGCTCTTTCTTTTCGAGCTAAATACTCCTCTAAATCCATGTCACCACCAATTTCGGCTTCAGGATTGTCATTTGCTGTATTGGCCATGTCAAGTAAGTCAGATGTGCCAATGGAAGGGTAGGTGATTTCGGCACAACTTGGCGACTGATCCCATGCTCCGGCCTTGGTAAATATATGACCAGCACTTGAACTGGCCGTGATGTCTAACCAAGCTATGTCAACATTGTTGTGTTGAATAACCAAATCTGGTCTAGTACTACCTCTAGCACCTTGCTGAATTACTTTCATATTGTCCCCTATGGTAGGAAGTAAAGGGCCACTCACTAAACTTTCAACTGCATAACCAAAAGCAGTGTGTAGGCCTCCGGGATCAATTTTTGTTTCCCCATAATCTTTGATTTTTTCAACCCATAGCTGTGTGTAGCCATTAAGTTTGGCTAAACTCCCTAATGTGGGTGTTTTTATAATCCATCCCCAGGCTTTTAGAACAGCCTGATTAAGCTTATCTACATATGCTTCAATCTCTTCTGCATAATCACCTTTGTATGCCGAGTTTGGAACATCTCTTTGAACGACACTTGATAAAAGCTGGACAGGCTGATTGCCTTGTTTCAACCTGCGTTGCATAGCATTCACCGGCCTATTATCCACAAACTGAAAGATTGCTTCTGAACGGTTTTCAGTGTCGGCTATTGCATGGCCATTGGCCTTGCTGCCGTTTTGCGGTGTTTTGTTTGCGTGTGTTTTCATATTCCAAAGTGGAAATGAGGATTTGTGTTTATTTAGCAAGGATTAAGTTACAAAGAATTCCGGTTAATGGTAGCTCTGCTTATTCATTTCAGCCTTTCGAGTAAACCTTTCCTCTTTATCAGGTTTTTATAATCCCACTGAATGTTTTTTGCTTTTTCCAACCACCTTTTTAGGTTCTCAATATTGACTTGCTCAACGTTTGTAAAACGTTTTTCTGCAGCTTTAAATTTGCCTTCTATTTTTAAATCGGGTTCATCAAATGATTGGCCGCTCCAGAAGAGTAGGCGAATACAGTCTTTCAGTTTACTGTAACCTACTATGGGGTTTCCATCCAAGAACCAAACAGGGTGTGCGTGCCAAACTTTATATTCGGCCTCGGGTAAATTGTGGCAAATTGTTTCATAAAGCAGTTGGCAAATAGCTTTGTCGGTAGCTGTTTGTCTGCTGTGATAATCTTGAATGTCGGGATGCATGATGACGCGTTATTTTCAATACTGAAAATAGCGAATTGATACATAAATGGATAGTTTGCTTATCTAAAAAGGCTGTCTCAAAAGTTCTCACTGTTTTATGTGAACGATACTGTTGAGACAGCCTTTGTTTTGGTTAGCCTTTTCTGAAATCGATGTTATAGAAAAGTGCCATTTGCAAGGTGTGATTCTGTTCGGAGCGTATGCCATCCGATTTGAACACATAATGGTTTAAGTAGCCAAGTTGTACGTTACAGTCTTTGTTGAACCGCCAGCCCAATGCCAAATAAAGCCTGTTTTGGTCGAGGGTGTTGGCTCCAATACCTTTACCAAAACCAAGAAAGACTTCTTCATAGAATGCCGCGAATAGGGTGTTGTCTTCCATTTCGCTGCTGGTTAACGGCACGGCCAAGAAGAACCTGTATCGTGCACGGTTTCTATAAATGTATTCATCATCATTGGCCGAAAAAGGAACTGCATTGATGTTTTCAATAAAGCGTTGCTCTGTACGGAAACGGTGCTGAAAGTTCAGTCTGCCAGTTTTTTGGTTAAGTATTAATTGTTGCCAAATACGGTGTTCGTTGGCCGATTCAGGAATTGGTTGTTCACCATAAGGAAAAGACTTTATCCAGCCGTAACCTGCGGTAACCATCATATTGTCGGCAGCGTACCAGTCTAAACCAAATCGAAGCAGTGACTGCTGCCAGTCTTTAATCCAATCGCTTCTTCTCCATTGATATTCGGTGTGAATACCTAAATCGTCTGAAATACGGTGGTTACCAAAGTACATGTACCAGCCATTGTACTGAGTGGCGGTGTTGTTTTGTGCCTTTAAATCGTTGTTTGTATAGGCTAAGCCAAAAATGATTAAGCTGGCAAAAAATAGTTTTTTCAAAAGTCGTGAGTGAGTTGAGAATGTGGTTGTTTCCAAAATGCTGTAATTTTTTCTGCTAAATACTAATAGCAAGTGTTACGGTGCAAACAGATTCTTGTTAGAGGAATTTTTTAAGTGCTTTCTATTTATACTTCCGGATAAGACCTAATACATGGTGTTGGGGTTTTTCGAGCGTTTCGGAATTTGTTGAATGGCATCCCAATGTTCTACGATTTTGCCATCATCATCGAACCTAAAAAAGTCCATGGTAACGTACTGGTCGTTGCCGGGCCATGTTTGATGGGTGTGTAAGGCTACCAAATCGCCTTGGGCTATGCAGCGCACAAAGCTTATGCTTTTGTTTGGGTACTCGCGCTGCATGCGCACAAAGTAGGCTATAAAACCATCTGTGCCATTGGCAACATCTGGGTTGTGCTGAATGTATTCCTTGCCCACATACTTTTCAACGGCCAATTTAGGGTTGCCTTCATACGCTGTTTGGTAGAAGGCAACCGCATTTTGTTTGTTCTTTTCTAAATCCATTTTTTCGCGTCAACTTCAATTGAAGCTAACTAAAACTTACTGGCTTTACCAGCAACCTCCCTCAAAAAGCATTTGGGTTTCCGTTTTGTTTACTGTTGCTACTGTTTGGTCCTTGGCAATAGTTACACAGTACAAGTCTGGATTATTAATAATGCTTAGGTTGTGCAAACTGGTTAGTTGGCTTACATCTAAAGCCTGAAGCTTGTTAGCTGAAATCCACAAATACTCAAGTTCAGCGTTGTTACTAAGGTCAATTTGTTCAATTTTGTTATCACTGAGAATCAGTGTAGAGAGCTTAGTGTTTTGTGAAACATTTAGTGCAGTAAGCTCATTGCTTTTGGCCAATAATGAATTGAGGTTTTCGCACTTTTCTACATTAATTGAGGTAAGATCGTTTTCACTAAGGTTTAGTACTTCTAGGGAAGGTAGGTCTAGAGAAATTTCCCTAAGGAAGTTCCACGAAATATTGAGCGTTTTTAGCTGTGTGGCAGCATTGAGACCTTCAACAGAAGTCAGGTCATTGAATAACAAGTTGAGGTGTACTAGACTGGTGTTCTTAGAGACGTCTATAGTGGTAAGCATATTGTTTGTTAATACCAATGAAGTGAGATTGGTAAAAGCTTCTATCCCTGTAAGGTCAGTAATGGCAGTACCCTCGTTGTAATTTGATAGGTTAAGTGAGGTTACCGCTAGGGCATCCGAAATGTTTATGCGTTGGTTAATTGTATTATCGCTATCAATGCCTTGCTCTATTAGTTTCTGTTCAAATTTTGCGTCTGGAATATTGACAAAATCCGGTGTGCTGTCATCATTGTTTTTACAGCCGAATGTCAGAGTAATGGCACAAGCTACTAGTAGTGAGTGCTTTGAAAAAAATGGTGTTTTCATGTGTTGAACGTTGTTTTTGAGTTTTAAAAACAGTTAGACGCAGGGCATTTGAAAAAGGTTGGGATAGGAGAGGGCTAATTTGATTTTAATAGTGTGTGAATCTTGCGAGAAAGTAAGTCCCTAGTTTTGTCGTGTGATTTGCAAAACGAATCTTTTGTTGAATCTTTGAATGAATAAAACATTAACGGTGTTGAGTTTCTCAGTTCAACCCAAAGTATAACCGATGGAAAATACGCTTCAATTGCGTCAGGTAAATGTTACCAGATACATTCTTCCGCTCCGCGAAGGTGGTTCTTTGCCAGCCCTAGCCGATGCTGACGATGGCTTCAAATACGTGCTCAAGTTTAGAGGTGCAGGCCAGCGAGAAAAGGCGTTAATCTCAGAGCTTTTAGGTGGCGAGATAGCAAGAATACTTGGTCTGAAAGTGCCAGAGCTAGTGTTTGCGGAATTAGACCCAGCATTCGGTAGGTCTGAAGGCGATGAAGAAATTCAAGATTTGCTGAAAGGAAGCCAAGGTTTGAATTTGGCACTCCATTTTTTATCGGGATCTATCAATTACGATGCACTGGCTATGGAAGTAGACCCTTTGATGGCCTCCAAAATAGTCTGGCTAGATATGCTCATTACCAATGTAGACCGCACGTTTCGCAATACAAATATGCTTATGTGGAATCGGGAACTTTGGCTGATCGATCATGGGGCGGCATTCCTTTTTCATCATTCATGGACTAATTGGGAGAAGAATGCGACAGGCAAATTCCCCATCATAGCCAATCATGTTTTGCTTAAGCAGGCATCTCAACTTTCCGAAGCAAACGAGCAGTTAAAGGTGCTGCTGAAATCAGAGTATATAGATGCATTGGTAGCGCTTATTCCAGATGAGTGGCTGCTTGCCGCTGGAGATGAGGAGCATGCTCCTGACGCACGAGCCGTTTATGCCAACTTCCTCAAATTAAGACTTTCACATTCAGATCAATTCACTAAAGAAGCCCAAGATGCAAGAACAGCACTTATATGAGTATGCCATTATCCGGGTGGTGCCTAGGGTGGAACGAGAAGAGTTTATCAATGCCGGGGTGATTCTGTGCGATGCTAAGAGTGGTTTTATTGGTGCTAAAATTCAGCTCAATGAGCAAAAGCTTTTGGCTCTAGATCCTGAAGCTGATGTGGAAATGATCAAGCTGAACTTGAGTTCATTCGAGAAAATTTGTTCAGGAAATGATGGTGGACAGATTGCAGATATGGATTTAGCCTCACGCTTCCGTTGGCTTACTGCTGTACGAAGCTCCATCATTCAAACTTCACGTCCGCATACAGGTTTCAGTTCAGACTTGGCCAAAACCCTCGAAAAGCTTTTTGAGGAGAATGTATTGTAATCTGCGCCAAGGCAGGGTTAGTTATAAAATTTTCTCAAAGCTGAATTTTTAGATTTATCTTGTTGTTGACCCTTTTCAAACCCTTAAAAAGTGGAGCAGGAGCATTTACAACTAAGAAAGCACATTGAAGAAATCTCTAAACTAACCGAAGAGGAATGGGAGTTTATAGCATCTCATTTTCATCTTAGAAGGTTAAAAAAGCATCATTTCTTAGTTCAGGAAGGTCAAAAGGTAGACCATGAGTTTTGGATAGTAAAAGGCTTGGTGAAGTCTTATGCCATAGACTCTAAAGGCAAGGAACATATTATGCAGTTTGGAATGGAAAACTACTGGGTAAGTGACTATCCCGCTTTTCAGTTTAAACGAGAAGCCACCATGAATGTAGACTGCCTAGAAGACTCTGTTTTCTTTTCGCTTTCCTTTAACGACAGAGAAACCATTTGCCATCAAGTGCCAGCCATGGCCAACTTTTTTCGAACCAAATCGAACCTTGGTTATATCAACCTGCAGCAACGTATTATGTCGCTATTAACTCAGACTGCTGAAGAGCGGTATGAAGAGATTCTGCAGAAAATGCCTCATTTAATTCAGCGGGTTCCCAAACGGTTGTTGGCTTCTTTTTTAGGCGTAAGCAGAGAAACACTCAGCCGACTTTAGTTCCTTTTTTGATGTGATGTAAATCACTTTTTGCTAGTGATTTGTCACACCTCATTCTTGTGATTTAGCTCCTCGCACAGGGCTCATAATTCATGGACTTTTGTATCAGAAACAAAACGAAAAACCATGAATAAATTAAAATTACTTATTGCACTCCTTTTTACATCTACCATTATGATGGCTCAAAAAGGAAAAGATGTGAACGTACTGATGGTGCTTTCTAGTCATGAAGCACTAGGCAACACTGGCAAAACCACGGGCTTCTATTTAAGTGAAGCTACTCATGCTTATGAAGTATTCGAAAAAGCGGGCTACAAAATTGACTTTGTGAGTCCAGAAGGTGGTAAAGCTCCAGTAGATGGGTTCGACCTAGAAGACGAAGTGAATAAAAGGTACTGGGAAGATAAAACCTTCCAAAGAGCTATTAATAATACCAAAACGCCAGCTGAGATAGCGTCTAAAAAGTACGATGTCATTTATTATGCGGGAGGGCATGGTACTATGTGGGACTTCCCGAACAATGAAGCCTTAGCTAAAAAAGCGGCTGAAATTTACGAGCTAAATGGAATTATTGGTGCTGTTTGTCACGGCCCATCAGGTTTGGTAAATATCAAACTTTCCAATGGTCAATATTTGGTAGAAGGTAAGCAAGTGAGCGCTTTCACCAACCAAGAAGAGATTGCCGTTGAGTTAGAAGATGTAGTGCCTTTCTCTTTAGAAAACATACTTTTAGAAAGAGGCGCTACCATAGTGAAGGGAGCAGATTGGGCTGAAAA
Organism: Roseivirga pacifica; assembly: GCF_900111145.1. GTDB lineage: Bacteria > Bacteroidota > Bacteroidia > Cytophagales > Cyclobacteriaceae > Roseivirga > Roseivirga pacifica. The sequence goes on along the minus strand of NZ_FOIR01000003.1, from coordinate 131,908 downwards.
AGTAAGTGTTGACAGTAGATTAGTGACTGGTCAAAACCCTGCTTCGGCCCATAAAGTGGCTACTGAAATTGTTGCATTGATTAACGCTAAATAAGCATGGATTCTTCTGCAACAATGACGGCCAATACGGCCAAAAGGAAAAGTATGCCGGCAGCACTTTGGGCATTAACCATCAGTGCTTTCGGTATAGGAACTACGGAGTTTGTAATTGTGGGCTTACTGCCCACAGTTGCTCAAGACTTAGCCATTTCAATATCATCAGCGGGTCTTTTAGTGAGTTTGTACGCGGTTGGCGTAGCTGTTGGAGCACCTATTCTTACAGCATTAACCAGCAAGATTCCACGAAAAAAGCTGCTTTTAGGGGTAATGCTACTTTTCATATTGGGTAACGGATTAGCCGCAATTGCTCCAACCTTCGGCTTGTTGGTGATGGCCAGGATACTGACTGGTTTTGCACATGGTGTTTACTTTTCAATAGGTGCTACCATTGCGGCTAGTTTAGTACCAGCTAATAAACGTGCTTCTGCCATAGCTATTATGTTCGCAGGTTTAACCATAGCCATTGTTACTGGTGTTCCTTTAGGGACTTTCATCGGTCAGAATTTTGGGTGGAGAGCCACTTTTATTGGTGTGTCTATCTTAGGAATTATTGGAGCCTTGTCTAGTGCTGTTTTGGTGCCTGCATCAATTCAGGGAGGAAAAGCCTTGCGAATAGTAGATCAATTGAAGGTGATCAAAAGCCCTTCGGTACTATTGGTTCTGGCCATTACAGCTTTGGGCTACGGTGGTACTTTCGTAACCTTTACTTACTTAGCCCCACTATTGGAAGAAGTGACTGGTTTTTCAGCCAGTATGACCAGCTTGTTGCTCTTGGTATATGGTATTGCCATAGCCATTGGAAATATAGTTGGTGGAAAAGTCTCCAATAAAAAGCCAAGCAAGGCTTTAATGGTGATGTTTATTCTACAAGCCGTTATCTTGTTGGTACTTTACTTTACCGCTCCATTCCAAGTAGCGGCTGTAGTAACACTGTTTTTTATGGGTATTCTGGCCTTCTCAAATGTGCCAGCTTTGCAGTTGTACATTGTGCAAATGGCGGAGAAATATGCGCCAGGAACAGAAGATGTGGCTTCAGCACTTAACATTGCCGCCTTTAATGTGGGTATTGCTATTGGTGCGGCTTTAGGTGGAAAGATTGTTGAATCATCTCTAGGAGTTGGCGCAACGCCATGGATAGGCTCTATTCTCGTGTTCATCGGGTTTTTGCTTACACTGGTAAGCCATAGAAGGGAGCGCTGATATGGATACTATTTGTAAGCTCCATCATCCGGGAAGAATGACCATTGGGCTTGAAATGCCCCTAGATAATGATTGGTCATTGGCCGGAGATAGAAAGCGCAAAGAGGAGGGAAGGCCCTTTGGTGTGCCAGATATGAGCCGACATTTTGTTCGAGCAAAATTGGCCGATCAGCTTGGGTTCAATACACTTTGGGTGCGGGAAGTACCATTGTACGATCCCTCTTTTGGTGATGCAGCCCAGCTTTTCGATACATTAAGTTACCTCGGCTATCTGGCTGGGGTAACCGACAACATTCTTTTAGGAACTGCGGCTATTGTAATGCCGCTCCATAATCCGTTACAGTTGGCAAAAGCCGCTGCCACTATTGAAAACTTATCTGATAGTAGTTTTTTAATGGGAGTTGGTTTAGGCGATAGGCCAGTGGAGTTTCCTGTGCTTGGTCATAGTTTTGATGATAGGGATGAACGCTTCAGAAGAAATTATGAAATCGTAAAAGAGGCTTGGAAGGAGGATCATAACCTTCAGGCTTATTATGAAACGCTGAACGCCAACTATCAGGTTTATCCTAAACCAAAGCATAAAGTGCCATGGGTTTTGGCCGGTCGGGCCAGGCAGTCTATGGACTGGATTGCTCAAAATATGGACGCTTGGTTTAGCTATCCAAGGCCTGTTGAACAGGCGAAGGAAGTGGTGCTCAACTGGCGAGGTGCACTTTATGATAACGACCAGCCAGAAAAGCCATACATCACGGCCATTCATCTGAACTTAACCAAAGACAAAGACCAAGTTTTTAGTCCTGCGCGTTTTGGCGGATTGATTGGGATTAATCGAGTAGCTGATCTGATGATGGATTATCAGAAAGCTGGGGTCTCGCACATGGCCATTCACTTACGGAAATCAGAATTGCCAATTGAAGAGGCAATGGAACAGTTGGGAGAACACGTTCTCCCGCATTTTAAAAATCAAATGGCAGACTGTCTGCCAGCTTAAACAATTAGAATATGAACTTAAGAAAGTTAGGAAATACAGATATAGAAGTTTCGCCTATTGCTTTTGGTGCCTTTGCTATTGGAGGAACCATGTGGGCAGGAAATGAAGAAAAAGACTCGATTAACGCAATTCACGCAGCCATAGACAATGGTATCTCTACCTTAGATACGGCACCATTTTATGGCTTGGGTAGAAGTGAAGAGTTGATAGGGAAAGCCATTGCCGATAAGCGTAGAGAAGACATTCAGATCTTGAACAAGTTCGGACTTGTCTGGGATGGAAGTAATAACGGAAAAGGTGATTACTTCTTTGATACTGAGGATAACGGGAAGAACTATTCCATCTATAAGTTCGCCTCAAAAGAAAATGTAGTGAAGGAAGTAGAGGAGAGTTTGAAGCGACTAGGTACAGACTATATTGACTTATTGCAATTGCATTGGCCAGATTCTACCACGCCTATTAGTGAAACTATGGAGGCCATGGAGCGCCTACTTGAGCAAGGCAAAATTAGAGCAGCAGGTGTTTGTAATTACAGCGTAGATCAGCTGAAGGAGGCGGAACAAACTCTTAAAATGAGTTCTAACCAAGTTTCTTATAGTATGTTGCAACGTGGTATTGAAGCTGATTTAGTCCCATTTGCTCAGGCTAATGACATGAGCTTAATTGCTTATAGCCCAATGGAAAGAGGTCTATTGACAGGTAAGTATTTCAAAGATGGAAAGCTAGAAGAGGCTGATCATAGAAACGGATATTTTAAGCAGTTCGATTTAGAGCGAATTGAGAAAGTGCTAAATGAACTGTTGGTTATTGCCGATAGCTATAATGCTTCTCTTGCTCAGTTGGTACTAAATTGGACAATGAACCAGCCAGGAATTACAGTTACTTTGGCCGGAGCCAGAAATGAAAAGCAAGTAGCTTCTAATGCTGCTGCTATGAATTTATCAATCTCCGATGCTGACATGGCTAGTATTAACCAGCACCTTGAGTCATTAAAATAGGCTCATTTCTCATAAACATAATCTGAAAGAAGCTGTCTCAAAAGCTACTGTTTTCGTCATTCTCGCCTTGAGCGCGAAGCTCTATCAACTTTCTGGTATTTCCTTCTAGGGTATCTGGATAGCGTCTCGAATGACGGCTTATTTTTGAGACGGCTTCTTATTATTCCTGAAAACGTCTAAGTGATTTACTCACTCAATAACTCACAAAATCACCATCGTTCGGAATATCTACTTTTTCCAGTAGCCCATGCTTTTTTAAGAGCCTTTTAAGGTCTGTTCTTGTATTCGGACAATGATTGAGTGATTCCATATGATTAGCAAAAACATGCTTGGGAGAGTTTTGAACAAACTTCACTATGTCATCGCTATTCATAAGTAAGGGCTTTCCAAAATCTAGCTGAGCCATACCTGCAGCCAAAACAGTAATATCTGGTTTGTACTGTTTTAATGCCTTATCTACATGTTCGGTGTAAACGGTATCAGAACTAATGTAAATTGATTTTTCATCAGGAAGAGCCAAGTGGTAGCCCATAACATTGCCAGCAATGTGCTTTACAAAACCGTAGCCATGTACAGCCTTGACCCCAGAGATGCTTCCATCCAAATAGTCCTTTGTTTCTCCATATTCTAGCGTTTCTGTAACCTTAAGCCCCTTTTTCTTCAGTTTGGCTACATCTAAAGCGCTGCACACCACAGGAATATTTCTTTCTTTTAAAAAGGCCACGCCTTCATCGTCAATATGGTCAGGGTGAAGGTGGGTGATGAGGCAATGCGTAACTTTCTCTAGTATATCATAAGCATTGGCAGGTAGGTCTACCAAAGGGTTTTTTCTTGGCTTGAACCTAAAAAGTGTAAATGGCGCACTCGTTCCCTTTTTACTCAGCATAGGGTCAACCAAAATTACTTGACGCTGAGTTTCTATGACTAAGGTTGCATTTCTGAGATGATGAACTTTCATTTCTTTTTTTGTGCAAAGTTCAAAGCGAGGCTTGCCAAATGCCTTGATTCAAATCAATTTCTTTTGCGAATACGACTCAATGTTTCGGGTGTCATTCTTAAATAAGTAGCAATATGGTAAAGAGGTATTTGCTGTAGCCATTGGGGTTTGGTATTTAGCAAATCGAGATAAAGTTCATCTGGAGTAAGGCTAAAATGCTTGAACTCTTCCTGTTCTCTTAGCATTATGTTTTGGCTGAATATCTCGTCTACAAACTCTTTCCCACATTGGTAGCGCTCCATAAACTCGTAGAAAGTTGCGCTATCCATTTGCTTAATTGTTGTATCGGTAAGGCTTTCCTGATACTTGCGTCTTTTACCTTGGTTAAGCAGTAAGTGAAAGTCTGTGGTAAATTCTCCTTCGAGATAAAATTGAGTGTTCATTTCTCGCTCTTCATGGGCAAAGTATTCGCGAACAATGCCTTGACTGACGAACCTTAGTTGATTCTCCGTTTCATCTTTGCCTACAATCAAACTTCCCTTTTTGTAGGTTTTGGTTTTGAAAGCTTTAGAAAACTCAGTCAGCCCTTCCTGATTGAATGGGAATTTGCTGTTGAAGAACTCAAAAATCTGATTATTGTGATTCACCTATCTGCTTGGTTTGCAAGGGCAACAATAAAGGTGGAGAAATGGTGCAAAACCATTGGGGCTGCGCTTTAGAAGTGAACTCTAATCTAAAAATAGAAACGATTAACTAAGCTGAAACTGTTTGAACGATATGTACAAGCCCAAGCCCCTGTTTGGTGTGGATGTCGATAAACCAAACGTTCTGAAGGTTGTTGAGTAGCACGGGTTCGCGGTTCTTGGGTTGCTCTAAATGTTTTTCTATCTCTTTTATTGTGGTTGCACCAAGTTGATAGATTTCACTGCTTTGGGCTGATATGACCTTTAGCCATTCGTTTACAGATTCATTCAAACCAGTAGCTAATACTTGACTAACATAAGTACCACCTCTGAATTCGAAAATGTAGGTGTAAGTTTGGTTCATTCCTCAAAGATCAATTAATCCTCCAGCTTTATGCGTTGTTTTTTTGTTTTGCTGAATTCATCACTTAAGTCGAGCTTAATGACATTTTGATTGCTCAGTTTGTAGGAAAGAAAGAACTGGTTGTCGGTTATATTAATGAAAGAACTATACACCGTGCCTGCTACTCTGCCAGTTGCTGTTTTTTGTGGAGTTTGAGCAGCTTGGCCAAATGTATTGCCTACTTTTAACAAATCAATTTCTGTCGTTTGCTCCATAGCGGCTATTCGTTTTTCTATCGATTCGTAGCGGTAGCATGGGTAGTTTCCTGCTTCTGGCTTCGAAAGCAAATAATTGGTCATTATTAGCTGGTTCTCTTCCATCCAGTGAAGCACTCTTTCTCCATCAACCCATTCAACAATTACTGCTTTGCCTGATTTATCGCCAAACATCATGTGGCTTTTGTTAAGTGCTATCTTTTCCTTCTCCAAGTAAGCCAATGCTTCAGCCACATTGCGGCAATGGGCTAGTATTTTATCTCCTAGGTTATTCTTAGGGTTGCCATAGCCATTAATTTTTTGTTGTTCTGGGGTTACAGCTGCATCGAAAAATAATCCACTTTCGTTTATTCCTCCCTGCGCGAAGTTGTCCCAGCCATACCATAGACGGGCTAACTTGTTTCTAGACCTCGGCTCAATCTGAATATAGGCTTCTACATCGTACCAATAATCCTCATTGTTAACTGCGTAAATTTTGCCTGTGGCCTTGTCCACATAATACAATACTGAACAGGCTTTAAGGCTATATTTAACCGAGAAAACACCAACTAAAACAATGAGTAAAAGCTTGATTTTGATCATTTTGATGCGCTTTATTTACGAAGGCTTGAACAATGCAAACTGCTTGTGAACGAATATACGTTATTTCCTTTTGCTCAAAACCTTTGCCCAGTAACTACATGCTTTTTCCGCAAGAGTCCACTCTTTAAGCATCAATGTTGGAAGCGCGTTGACTGAACCTACATGAGGTTGATGTTACCGGAAGTTTTCTAAATCCGGTAACATTAGTTATATCAAATGTTGGCTTTGCTGCGCCATTAAATACTCAGCCCATAACTGCCTTAATCTTGGTATGCTCCTGAAGAATAAGTGAGCTCATAGCTGTGAGAATAAATCTCGAATACTACACCAAATGGGTCCTCTACATAAACCATTTTATACGGTTTTTCATCCGGATAATACTCACGAATCGGCATTCTCTGTTTACCACCTTTAGCAACGATTTTTTCTGTTAAACCTTCAATGTCTGGGTCCTGTACGCAGAAGTGAAATAGGCCTGTGTTGAATGGGTTGAACTCTGGTTTCTCTTCAGACATATTAGGAAAGGAGAATAGCTCAATACCTACTCCGTCTGAAGTAGACATATGCGCGATCTCGAACTCTTCCCAGTCTTCGCCAAAAACATCAATACACATCTGGCCAATGGCTGTATCTCTTTCTTTTTGAATCTTTGAAGGAGCCATAATCACGTACCAGCCCATTACTTCTTCATAAAACTCAACTGCTTTTTTTAGGTCGGGCACGGTAATGCCTATATGCGAAAATGACCTCGGATAACTCTTATTCATATTTTCTCTTTTTATCAAATCAATAGGTGCGTTTAACGTGTTGATGTGAGCACTTAGTTCCACCTTGAGAGCTTGGAATCATTTAATAAGCATCCATTTTGAAATATGAAGTACAGTTGAACTTAGTTTATTAAACTTCTTACCTAAACTGTTTGGGTTTAAGGCTTTGACTAGCGCTTTCGACTAATTCTACAATCCGTTTTTTTCTCGTTTCAGGCCGTTTGGCAAAGGTTACCCAATGCAGCAACAGCTTTTTGGCTGAATTACTAAGTCCATTAAAAAATGCCATAGCCTCTCGGTTGTTAGCTAAAGCTTCTTTTAGGTCTTGCGGGACTATCAGTGCCTCAACATCGTCCAATGCATTCCATGAACCATTTTCTTTTGCAACGACCATGCTTTGAAAACCGGCATCTTTCATTAGATTTTCCTCAATGAGCTTATCTACTTTTTCTTTGTTGATTTTAGACCACATGCTATTTGGTTTTCGCTTGCTGAAATACTGCATGTAGCTTTCTTTATCGATGGTTTTCTTGGTGCTGTCTATCCATCCAAAACAAAGTGCTTCGTCTACTGCTTCACTCCAGCTCAGTGAAGGTTTATTGCTTGAAGACTTATAGTAAACTAACCAAATAGACTGTTCTGACTGATGGTTTTCGCTCAGCCATGTTCTCCATTCGGCTCTGCTTTTTGGGTAGAAAGTTGCTTGGGGTTTATTAGTCATGGTTTACTTTGCTGTAATCTTAGTTAGGGTAAGTGACAGCCTTATGTCAGTAGTGAGCGAAAAAAGGAGTTAGTTTTTCAAAAGCTGCATTACCCATTGAATAAGCTCAACCTCATTTACAATTGACCATGAATGCGGATGCCTTAATCCGGAGCTTCGATAGCCTGGTTGATTGGCAGGTACAAACTCTGCATTTTCATTTCCCATTAATAATAACCTGTTGATCATTTCGGAAGATGGTAGCGCATTCGAATCGAAAAGGCTCCTTCTTCTATTTTTTAGTTGCCAAACAATATCTACATCATGGTAAACTCTTACAGCTGTATTTTGTAAGAATCGTTCATTGCCGGGTTGATCAAGGTTAGCATTGAATGGTGTCAGTTTGTTGTAGTTATCTGGCGAGTTGATTGGGTCTCCAATTTCCCTAAGCATAATGTTAGAAACGAAGTTGGCCTCGCCTGTTCCGGCTGCAGAGTAGTCTTTTTTTAGCTCCCTTTGAAAGTAGTCCCAGATGTGAAATAAATCAACTGGCGAATCGACACTAAAAACCCCTTGTGGTTGAATAACCGCCTTTTGACCAAGCTCTGCACAAAGTTCCGTAAACCGTAAACTAATGGTGCCACCAGCAGAGAAACCACCTATTACGAATTGGTTTTTATCTACTTTGTATTTTGACTTAACGTGCTCAAATGCTGAGTCGAGCTTTTTAATTACTGTTTCATCTGCATATAGCTTTTGTCCTCCAGCTATCGCAATGGTTAATATGCCATTCGCGTAAGCTACATTTTGAATTTTGCTTTCAGGGAAGATGCTTTCGGCTGTTTGGCCAAAACCGGGAAGCAGTACCAAAACACTTAGTATGTCGTCTGATTCGGGTTCAACGGCTAGGTAGTAGCCATCGGCTGTACTTGAATCGAAAGTGATTTTCTGGTAATTCTGAGCATTTAAATGGATTACTACTAAGTTCAGGATAAGAATAGTAAATATGGCCCTCATCGGTGTGGTTTTATTATGAAGAAACAGCTTTGAGAGAGCACAAGCAAATCATTGCCAGTCTACACAATGAGTTTTGTGGTAATTTAACATTTCAACAGCCTTTGCTAGGCTTGTTGAGAACACCAACAAGGGTCACGGAGCTGCGTATGCCAGTTCTAAGCAAGATTTTTTAAATCTTGGACACAATTGAGTATGAGTATTTTGTGGGTGGACATATATACCAATTAGAGCCCTGAATAAATCGAAACTCTTGTCCCGCTAGGAACTACATATCGGTAGGTTAAAGATTTTACGGTCTATATTGATGTGCCTTTAGGTACATAACATTACCTGCAGTACCTAAAAGGCACTGTTGGGTATGGCTGGAGATTCGTAGCTACTGATGTAACGTCCCTCTGGGACCTTGTGTTAGAAGTGAAAAATGGATAACGGTACTTGTACTTGGTACCTGAAGGTTGCGGAGTAATCATTCGGACATCCTCAACAGGATGGAAGCAAGGCAAATCAATTTTATTTATCATTGAATAGTTTAATGGTATAGTCTAAAAGAGCCGTGTTGCCAGTTTTTCCATGCCCTGGAATAACTATACTTGCCTCGGGGAATTTGGCTTTCACATTGGCAACGGTTTTTGACCATTGCTCAACATTTGCGTCATCCAAGTTTCCTTGGCTAGCACCAACCGATTTAACCAAGCAGCCTCCAAACAAAACTTTATCCTTTGAAAAATACCCGACTACGTTGTCTTCAGTGTGGCCTTCACCTAAAAAATGTGTCACTACCGTCTCGCTACTTAACTTCAATTCTAGACTATCTCTGAAAGCATTTATAGGCACGTTAAACTGATACCTATTGTCATTTAATAATGTTATAGTTCTTTTGCTAGCATATGTAGTGATGCCGTGAGCATCAAATTCATCAATGCCTCCTATACAGTCTTCATGGAAGTGTGTAGGAATAAGAGCTACTATTTTACTTTTTAATTCCGAACTTATAAACCTGATAAGTTCTCTAGAATTTTCTGAGTTAGTTGGCGTATCGAAAACTACACTTTCACCTTCATATATGATGAACATGCCATTACAGGGTACTTTACCAAAAGCCTCTGTATCCAAGTAAGAAATGTGTAGGTAAGTATGGTCTGATAACTTCACTACTGAAAGTGTTTCGCTCTTATAAACAACAGATTCTCCCTGTAGCGGTTGAGTTTTTTTCTGAACAGTTTGGCTTTCTGTATTTGCTTGGTTGCAAGAAAATAGAGTTAAGCAAAGAAATATAAAAGAGAGGAGTCTATTCTTCATTTTGTGGTTGTGGCCTCGTTAATATAAGACTATACTAATATAACCAGCTTCCATGATTAGTATGCTTTTAATGTTAGCTTAAAAACTATTGGAACCGAAAGGGGACCTAGCAAAGGGTTACACAGCTTTATATTGACAGTACAGTATAATGTGCAGTACCTAAAGGCATTGTTGGATAAGGCTGAGAATTAGTGGCTACAGATGTTGCGACCTTCTTGAATGTTGAGTTAGAAGTCGGTCGGTTATAAACCGACTGTTCTTACACCCTCGATGCAATCGAGGATGAGACTAAAATCTAGAGTCAGACGTCTGAAATCTATAGTTTTACTAGTCATCGTTTATAACGAGGACTGACGAGAAAGGCATCTTTGATGCTGAAACTAAAGAAGCGGCTTGGAGCAAGATTGAACAGTGTCTTATTTCGGTTACAAACCGACCTTCCCTTCATCCTCGATGCAATCGAGGATGAGTTCGATGTCTAGTATCTATGGTCTAACGTCTAATACCTACCTTTAACCAAACAAATCGCTGCTCAAATACCTATCACCACGGTCGCAAACAATGTGAACAATAACTCCTTCTTCAATTTCTTCGGCAAGCTTTAGTGCTGCGTGTAATGCACCACCAGAGCTCATACCAGCCAAAATACCTTCTTCTTTTGCCATTCTTCGTGTCATTATGGTGGCTTCTTCCTGGCTTACATCTATTACTCGGTCAACTCTATGCGGCTCGAATATTTTGGGTAGAAACTCTGGTGACCAGCGCCTGATGCCGGGAATGCTAGAACCATCGGTAGGCTGTGTGCCCACAATCTGCACGTCAGGGTTTTGTTCTTTCAAGTAACGAGAAACCCCCATAATGGTGCCGGTGGTACCCATTGCCGATACAAAATGTGTGATTTTGCCTTTGGTGTCGTTCCAAATCTCGGGTCCGGTAGTTTTATAATGCTGCCCATAATTGTCTTCATTGGCAAACTGATTCAGCATAAAGTAGCCTTCTTCTGCAGCCATTTTTTCTGCCAATGTGCGACTGTACTCTATGGTTTGCTTGGCAGGGGTAAGGATCACTTTCGCCCCGTATGCTTCCATGCTCAAAACTCGCTCTCGAGTAGAGTTGTCTGGCATAATTAGGGTCATTTCAACCCCCATAATGCTGGCAATCATGGCTAGGGCTATGCCGGTATTACCGCTAGTGGCTTCGACCAGTTTATCGCCTTTTTTTATGTCTCCACGGTCTAATGCACCTTTTATCATACCGTATGCAGCACGGTCTTTTACACTTCCGCCAGGGTTGTTGCCCTCGAGCTTTCCGTAAATTTTAACTTTTGGGTTTGTGTTCAGGTGTCTGTATTCAACCAATGGCGTATTGCCAATCAACTGTTCTATGTTCATGCGGAATGTCCTTTGAAAATAATGGTATCTGTTTCGCCTTCGCTATTATTCATTTGGGCCTGATAGTACACTTTGCTAAATGGCGGTACACTGTGGGTTAGCCACACGTTTCCACCAATAATACTGTCGTGGCCAATGGTGGTTTTTCCGCCTAAAATGGTAGCACCAGCGTAGAGCACCACATTGTCCTCAATGGTTGGGTGGCGTTTCACCTTGGCATCTTTTTTATCTACACTCAGTCCGCCAAGTGTTACGCCCTGATAAACCTTTACATGGTCGCCAATAATGGTGGTTTCACCAATTACTACACCGGTGCCATGGTCTATACAGAAGAAGTTGCCAATACTGGCGCCTGGGTGAATATCGATACCCGTTTTGCTATGCGCATATTCGGAGATAATGCGGGGAATAAGTTGAACACCAAAACCTTGTAAGGCATGGGCAATTCGATGTGCAGAAATGGCTATAAAACCCGGGTAAGTCCGAATAACCTCCGTTCTGCTTTTTGCGGCAGGGTCGCCCTCTAACATGGCCGTTACATCCTGTTCCATTTGTTCGTAAATGGCCGGAACTTCCTCAAAGAATTTATCGGCTATTTCTTCAATGTCGTCCTCAGTCTTTACCGGATTGCGAGAAAGAATCTGATCTAGCTGAAGCTTTAGCTTTTCGAAATGCAGTTCAAACTCTTTTTGCGAATTGAATTGCTGCTTTGAAAAGTCAGGGAAAAGCGTACCCAATAGTTCATTAAACCAATGAGCCACCACCTCTGGCGATGGGCAAGTAGGGCAGGCTTGCTGCCTGATGTACAGTTTTTCAAGAAATGCTTTATTCATGAAAATGAGGTTAGAATGCTAGTTAGCTACGAACACGCAGAAGTGGTAAGGAAGTTTCCTAAAATTTAAGAGAAACGTCTTTTCCCTTCCATAAAGTTTTTCTGCTCTCTGCGCTGTCGGTTGTTGATCATAAAGAAAAGTAGCGGGCCAATAAGGAAAGCCATAAACAATGGTAGCTGTAATATTCTGCTTTGATTTCGCTTGCGTTGGCTGCGGTATTTCATGTATTGCAGAAAGCTTACGGTGTAAACCAACATGATTAAAACCATCAGAATAATTAAGGTAGTAGAGTCCATACTTTAATATAACGAATTGAGGGTAGAAGGTTTAAAGGATGTGGGTAAATAATCAAAGGTTTGGCTATGCGCAATAGGCTCAGACTTTCAAATACTGATCCAAGTGTCCTTTGGAACAACTAAGTAGCGGATTGGGCTTAGTACCTGTTAGAGCCAGTTGTCGAGTATTTCTCTCTTTGTTCGTTTGTCAAGTTCGAAATACTCTCCATTTCGTTCTTGGACTATCTGAAACTGCAAAAACCAATATTTAGGGTTCAGAGGACGTTGAATTAACTCGATCGAATAGTCTTTCCTTACCCTTTCAGGTATCTTGTGAAATTTTCCCAGAACAACTTTTGCCTTTGTAAATCCTTCGATGATAGCAATGACGAAAATGAATGTTGCGAATCCATATCCAAAGAGTTCACATACGATAAAAACAATAAGAGGGTCTTCTTCAGCACTCTTTGAGTATTTAACGGCAATTGAGATCCCTGTTGCTATTCCAGCAAATAATAATGAACTGATTTTCAAACATGAGAGCGTTGTTCGCTTATTTAGTTTGAAATACTGCCAGAAAGTTAGTGTGTTCATAAAGAGGTCTGCTTTACAGTTTATCCTATATGTTTTTCGAGATAATCCAAGTCGTTATTAATTAGAGCGTTTAGGCAGTTTCTTACATCATCAATTGATTGTCCGGTCACGTCTGTTAGGTAGTTGTCGTCCATCTTTTCGACCAACCCGAACCATTTTTTCACCATTTTAGGTCTTTTGAAGAAAATGTACCATTCAGTTCCATCTATCGCAGAAACAGAGAGTCCGGTCTTGTTCTCTTTGTTCTCGACTTCAAGAGATGGTGAGTAGTGAATCTCGTTATTGTTGACCGTTTTCATCTTGTCTAGAAAATCGTTCCACGGAATTTTCTCAAAGCTCTCCATAATCTTGTTTTGTTCGATCTCACCAAGTTCAATGATTTCTGGGTTGAATGGATCGCAAAATGATGCCCTAAAGTTCATGTTATCCAGTTTGCAGTTATTGGCTCTAACGTTAGCTATACGCCAATGTGGTGGCGGTTATATTTAATATAGTCTGTGAAAGGTTCCTTATAGACAACCAATTGGGTATGCTAAAAAGAGTTTTTCGTTCTTAAGAAAAGCACAGGAGCATTATTAGAGCGTGTGTGTTTTTCTAGCATCAAGAAAGAGATTTGTGGGCTTATTTGCAAGGGGAGAGTGTTGGGAGGTGTTGAGGTGTTTAAGTTATGAGTTGCTGGGTTTTTACAATAGCCCAACCTTGAAAGAACCAACGTACTTGGTCGACCTTTCGGCTACGCTCAGGGTGAAAAGGAGAGAGGACAAGCCTAGTACCCTATTTTACTAATTCCCCAGTTTCCCAATTACCTAATTAGGTGCAAGGCCGTAGGGGATACTTCGCTGCGCTCTGAATGACGTGCTATGGTTAGGGTTTGCGGCAGCTGTTGCTTGGACTTGTTTGACGATTAACAGATAACTAATCCACTAATGACAAGTGACTAATCAGCTAATTCATTTGGTCGGCCTCTCCGCTACGGTCGAGGAGAAAAGGAGAGTGGCTAGGTTTAGCACACTGTTTTCCGTTTAACCAATTCACCAATCAACCAATTACCTAATCAGGTGCAAGGCTGTTGGGGATTCATCGCTACGCTCTGAATGAAGTGCTATGGTTAGGGGTTACGGTAGCTGTGCCTTTGAATATTGAACTTGGAACTCGTTTTACGATTAACAGATAACTAAAGCATTAATGACAAGTGACTAATCAACTAATCCATTTGCTCGGCCTCTCCGCTACGGTCGAGGAGAAAAGGAGAGTGGCTAGGTCTAGCACAGGCCAGAAGCCTTCCCACTTGGGGGAAGGTTTGGATGGGGGCTTTTATAAAACATGAACTTCGAACTGATTGCTATTCCCCGATGAACCGATATACTGATAACCAATTCACTAATCAACCAATTACCTAATTAGGTGCAAGGCCGCAGGAGATACTTCGCTGCGCTCTGTATGACGTGGTTTAATTGGTTTTTGCGGTGGCCTAGTGATGAACTTTGAACCATGAACCTAAGGACTGCTTTCCGATAAACTGATAACGAATTAGCGATAACCAATTTACTGATTACCTAATGCACCAATCACCCAACAAAGTGTCGGTTTACGGAGTGCACACGGATTTTCTCGCGTTTGCCTTTGGCTTCAATTTCAAAGCTTTCTTGGCAACGGCATTGACCTTCTAGTTTTTCAAACAAGTCGGATGAGATAAGGAAGCGGGTATTGAGTGTTTTGTTGGCTTGCTCTATTCTGCTGGCAAGGTTTACGGTGTCGCCAATGGCCGCTTCTTTTTGCATGCCCTCAATGCCTATGGTACCCCAAATTACTTTGCCAGTATGGGCACCTAGCCTGATTTTGAAGTCGTTGTTAATGATGTCGTGAACGGCAATGTCAAATTTGTCGATGGCCTCGCAAAGCTCAAAGCCAGCGTTCATCAAGTTTTGGGCATGGTTCGGATCGTCATCAATGCCAAATATGGCCAAGAAGCCATCGCCATAATAGTCGATAATTTTGCCCTTGTGCTGTTTTATAATGTTGCCTGCAATGTGGAAGTACCTGTTGAGTATGTGCACGATGTCGTATGCGGGTGTTTTCTCAGAGAAAGCCGTGTAATCGGCTATGTCAACAAATAGCACGGAAGCATCTTTTTCCACGCCTAAACTTCTTGGGGCACTGGCCTTACCATGCTGTAAAATAATGGCCTCATCAATTTCATCGAGTACCAGCCTGCGAATTTTTACATCGCCAGAAACGGTTGTTTGGCAGGCCAGCCTTACCTCATTTAGCAAACCTAATTGGTCGGCCAATGCAGTTTCTTTTTCGTTGCGAGGGCAGAGGTTTTCGCTGCCTTCTTCTACATAAATACGGCAAGTAGAGCATAGTGCCTGCCCGCCACAGGCATGGGCATGGGGTATGCCAGCATCTAGTGTGGAGGCTAATATTGTTTTTCCAGGCTCAGCTTTTAGGCTTACGCAATCATTAACAACTTCTATTGTTGGCATGCTTATGCAAATTCAGAAAGCTCGAGCCAGCGCATTTCTTTTTCATCCAAAAGGTCGGTGATTTCACCAATTTCTTGCGACAAAGCCGCAAGCTTTTCATGATCACTATCGGCAGTGTTCAAGGCTTCAATTAATGCCGCCTTTTTCTCTTCCAATTTCGGAATCTCCTTTTCCAGCAGGTCAAACTCTCTCTGTTCCTTGTAAGAAAGTTTTTTCTTCTCTTTTTGTTCCTTTGGGGTAGATTTTTTTGCGGTTTCTTTAACCTGAGTTGTCGGCTTGCTTTCTTCTTGCTGTTGTTGCCTAAAGTCGGTGTAGTTGCCAGGGAAGTCTTTTACACTAGTGCCGCTATCGAAAATAAACATGTGCTCAACCAGACGGTCCATGAAATATCGATCGTGCGAAACAATCATTAGGCAGCCTTCAAATGCTTCAAGGTACTCTTCTAGTGTGTTTAGGGTAATTAGGTCGAGGTCGTTGGTTGGTTCATCGAGCACTAAAAAGTTGGGGCTTTGCAGCAGGATTTGAAGTAACTGAAGCCTTCTTTTTTCACCACCACTTAGTTTGCCAATGGGCTTGTACTGCACATCGGGAGGAAAGAGAAAACGTGTAAGAAACTGACTTACGCCAATGGTTTTGCCTTTGCCAACTTCCACAACTTCGGCTATCGATTTAGCAAACTCTATAATGGTTTGTTCACCGTTAAAGTTCGGTTCAATCTGTCTGTAATAGCCGAATTTGGTTGTTTCTCCCTTAATTATCTCTCCACTGTTGGCTTCTAGTTCGCCTAAAAGCAGCCGTATAAATGTGGTTTTTCCGCTACCATTGGGGCCAACAATTCCAATTTTATCCTGCTTCTGAAAAGTGTAAGAGAAGTTTTGGATCAACTGTTTATCAGCAAATCCATGGCTTAGGGCTTCTACCTCCAAAATCTTTTTGCCTTGGCGCGAAGCTTTGGCATTGAGTTTTAGCTCTTGTGTTTGCGAGCCGCTAAAGGCTTTTGCCTTGGTGTCGTTAAAAGCATCAACACGGTATTTGGCTTTGGTGCCGCGGGCTTTAGGTTGCCTCCTTATCCAGTCTAGCTCCTTCCTATAAAGGTTTTTTGCTTTATCAATGTTAGTGGCTTCGTTGGCTTCTCGCTCGGCTTTCTTTTCCAAAAAGTACTGGTAGTTGCCTTTGTAGGCGTGCAGTTTTCCGCCATCCAACTCAATAATTTCATTAGTTACTTTCTCCAGAAAATAACGGTCGTGCGTTACCAAAATTAGCGCCATATTGGCCTGGCTAAGGTAGTTTTCCAGCCATTCAATGGTCTCAATATCTAGGTGGTTGGTGGGCTCATCCAGAATAAGTAGGTCTGGCTTCTGAATAAGCACCCCAGCCAGGGCGATTCGCTTTTGCTGGCCCCCAGAAAGTTTGGATACATCGGCATCCATTTGATGAATGCCCAGTTTGCCCAAAATCTGTTTGGCTTGGCTTTCAAGGTCCCATGCACCAGCCGCATCTATCTTTTCAATCAGTTGCTGTACCTCCTCATGGTTTTCCTCTCCATTACTCGCTTTTAGCAAAGCACGTTCATATTGCTTCAGTAGTAGGTGGGTTTCATCAGTGTCTAGATAAACCGCATCGAGCACGGTTTGCCCTTCGCTGAATTCTGGGTTTTGTAGCAGGTGACGAACCACCAATTCGTTTCTGAAGATTACCTCGCCAGCATCCGGCTGCTCCATGTCCATCAGAATCTTGAGTAGGGTAGATTTACCAGAACCATTTACACCAACTAAGGCTACTTTTTGGCCCTGAGCCACACCGAATGAGATGTTGTTAAGGATAGCGCGATCACCAAAAGATTTGGTGACATTTTCTACTGAGAGGTAATTCATAAGCCACAAAGCTAGCGCGAAAAAGCAGCTTTCAACCACTGATATCAAACAATTTTTACGTTCAAAACATCTGTGGTGTAACGTTTATAAATGTTGGTAGTCTGATGTAGGGAGGGAGTGAACGTTAATTTTCTGTAAAAAAGGAAATAAAAATTTGAATGATTCCGTTCAATAACTAATTTGATAGTCGGTCACGCTTAACTCAAGATGTCAACCAAAAGAACTTATGAAGAAACGCACGCTTACAATCCTCGCAGGCCTATTTGTGGCCATTATCATTTTTTTTATCACCAAAGTGAACAAGGGCTCTTCGGTAGAGTCGGAAGTTCTTGTTGAAGTTCAGAAGGGAGTTTTTCGATCTGAAGTAACTGCATCGGGAGAGCTTCACGCAAAAAACAGTGTCAATATTTTGGGCCCAGAAGGCATGCGCCAAGCGGGTGTCTGGGAAACCACCATTAGCCATATAATTGATGAAGGAACGGTTGTTTCAAAAGGCGACTACGTGGCACGTTTGGACGAATCGGAACTGGGCCAGCGCATAGAGCAAAGGCAGAGTGACCTCACTATTACAACCGCTAAGTACGAAGAAGCCAAGCTTGACACCGCCATGGAGTTGCGACAGGCTAGGGAAGAGTTGGAAAACCAGCTTTATGAAATGGAAAAGCAAAAACTCGTGCTCGAAAATTCTGAGTATGAGCCCCCAGCCGTAATCAAAGAAAAGCAGATGGAGCTTGACAGAGCCAAAAAACGCTATGAGCAAGCTAAAGAAGGTTATCAGCTACAGTTGCAAAAAGCAGCGGCTAAAATTAAAGCTGCTGAAGCCGAAATGATGGAAGACAAGCGCAGGGTAGAGTTCCTTCGCGAAGTTTCTACCCAGTTTGTAATAACCGCACCAGAAAGTGGTATGCTAATTTACAAGCGTGACTGGCGGGGCAATAAAATTGGCGAGGGCGGACGTGTGGCTGCTTTCGATCCTACGGTGGCCACCTTGCCCGATTTGAGTTTGATGATCTCTAAAACCTATATTAATGAGGTGGATATTAACACGGTTAAGTCTGGGCAGAAAGTAGAAATTGGCTTGGATGCCTTTCCCGACAAACATTTGACAGGCGTTGTGCTAGATGTGGCAAATATGGGGCAGCAGCGACCAAATTCAGACTCTAAGGTATTTGAGGTTACTGTAGCCATTCACGAATCTGATACCACTTTGAGGCCTGGGATGTCAACTAGTAATAAGATTGTCGCTCAGGTAATTGAAGATGCTCTTTTTGTGCCAGTAGAGGCTATACACAGCCAAGGAGATTCGTTAACTTATGTGGTTATGAAGGAAGGGCTGAATTACGTAAAGCAAGAGGTTGATCTTGGCATGTCCAATTCAGATGAGGTAATTATAAGGAACGGTTTGGCTGTGGGCCAGACTATCTACCTTTCCGACCCTTCAGGTTTAGATAGCAAAGAAGTTAAGCGTTTAGGAAACCGCGAGTCGATAGCCAAAAACGATTAACAATGCTTAAGAAGTTACTTTCAAATGGTGCCATAGCTGTTGAGGCTGTGGTTGCCAACCGTGTCAGGTCGCTGCTTACGGCTTTGGGGATTATTTTCGGTGTAGCTGCGGTAATTGCCATGTTGGCCATTGGCGCGGGCGCACAGCAAGAAATCTTGGATCAGATTAAACTCGTAGGGGTTAATAATATCGTGATTACGCCTGTTGTAGAGCAAAGCGAGGGTGAGGTGTCGGATGACGCTGCTGCAGGACAGGCCAGTAAAAAGAAAAACCTTTCTTTGGGGCTGAATTTCCAAGATGTCCGCAGTATTCAGCATGTAATTCCTGGTATTGAAATGGTAAGCCCAGAGGTGATTATCGAAACTTCTGTGGCTCGAAAGGCTTTTCAGCGTACTACTAAACTCGTTGGTGTTCGTAATGAATATTTTGAAATTTCAGGCTTTCAATTGGCTGAAGGTAAATTCTTTAACAGCGAGCATTTAGAGCTTGGCAGTGCTGTCTGTGTTATTGGAAAGTCCATTGCAGCTAGGTTTTTCAATGGAGAAGAACCACTGGATAAATACATTAAAGTAGGCAAGCATTGGTTGCGTGTTATTGGGGTGCTTGAGGAGCGAATGATTTCTGACAAGAGTATTTCCAACTTGGGTATTCGGGATTACAACATGGATGTTTACACTCCACTAGGTACAGCGTTGTTGAGGTATGAGAACCGCTCTTTGGTTTCGAATGCTGCTATTCAGGAGGCCATGAGAAATGGAGATAGCAATGGTTCAACCAATTATCATCAGCTAGATCGTTTGGTGCTGAAGGTTGAAAATTCTGAGCAAATGGGCTCAATAGCACAGGTGCTTTCAAAAATGCTAAAGCGTAAGCATAGCCAAGTGGTTGACTATGAGATTACTATTCCAGAGCTATTGCTAAAGCAACAACAGCGCACAAAAAACATATTCAATTATGTACTGGGAGGTATTGCCGGTATTTCGCTGCTGGTTGGTGGCATAGGGATTATGAATATTATGCTCGCTTCTGTGCTTGAACGCATTAAGGAAATTGGCCTAAGGCTTTCTATTGGTGCCACTAAAACAGACATCATCTTTCAGTTCTTACTTGAATCGGTAATGATCAGTTTTAGTGGAGGAATGATCGGGATCATTCTCGGTTTATCAATTGCCTTTGGTATTAGCGAGCTAGCCAGTATTCCGACTATTGTTAACTATTCCTCTATTGTGCTCTCCTTTGGAGTAGCAGTAGTTGTGGGAATAATTTTTGGTATTGCGCCTGCCAAACGTGCTGCAGATCAGGATCCTATCACTTCTTTAAGGTATGACTAAAGTCATGTTAATGTGACTTACTTTGGTACACAATTTGCAATAACTTGTGTGTATTAAACTAGGAGGTTAAAATGAGAAGAGCGATTGTATTGATGATGTTGGGGGCGTTTACCTTTGTAGGGTTGAATGCTCAGGTACAGACAGAAGAAAAGTCGAAGCGCGAAATAAGAAAGGAAAAGCGTGAGGAGAGAAGAGCAGCGGCCATTGCACATCAAGAGAAAGCCTTTGAGGCAATTAAGGACAAAGACTTTGTTTTGAGAACCGATATGATTACTACCAAATGGGGTAGAACTATTCCCGTTGTAAACTCTGTGAACTTTGTGAGGATTGATGGTGATGATATTGCTGTTCAGTTTGGCGACCCCATCAATATAGGTTTAAATGGAGCAGGCGGTGTTACTTATCAAGGGAAAATTCAGCAATACGAGATTTTTGAAAGAGGTAAGGACAAAGGTGTCGGTGTTAGAATCAACTTCAACAGTCCAGCTTCAATTAACTTGATAACGCTTTACATTGAAATTAGTGGTGAGTATGTAAAGGGACAGTTTAATGACGGTCCAAATAGGTTATCGATGAGAGGTAACTTTGAGCGTGCTTCAGAATCGACTATTATGGTGAATTCTAACAGACGCATAGGATTGGTTAATTAAAGACATCTACCAAAAGAAAAAGCCTGAATCATTACTGATTCAGGCTTTTTTATATCAAGCAATTACAAAACTATTCAGCATCGGTAATCAGTTCTTCAGTAGCTTCAACCTGAATTTCTTTCTTCAATTGATTGTCTACGTGAAGGTCTGCGTCATTTTCCATGTACATCTCACCCAATATTGGTGCAATAACCAAACCTACAAGGCAAGTAAGTTTAATAAGGATGTTCATAGAAGGACCAGAAGTATCTTTGAAAGGATCACCAACAGTATCGCCTGTAACGGCCGCTTTGTGTGCATCAGAACCTTTGTAAGTCATTTCTCCATCAATTTCTACACCTGCTTCAAACGACTTCTTAGCGTTGTCCCAAGCACCACCAGCATTGTTTTGGAAAATAGCCCAAAGTACGCCAGATACTGCCACACCAGCCATGTAAGAGCCTAGTGCTTCAGGTCCCATGATAAAGCCAATCAAAATTGGGAATACAATGGTAATAGCGCCTGGTAGCATCATTTCTCTAATAGATGCTTTGGTAGAAATCTCCACACACTTGTCATATTCTGGCTTACCTGTTCCTTCCATAATACCCGGAATTTCTTTGAACTGGCGTCTTACTTCTTTTACCATTTCCATGGCAGCCTTACCTACCGATTGCATGGCTAAGGCAGAGAAGATAACTGGTACCATACCACCAATAAATAGGGCAGCAAGTACATCGGCCTTAAAGATGTTGATTCCGTCAATGCCGGTGAATGTAACGTAAGCAGCAAATAGTGCAAGGGCAGTTAATGCTGCAGAAGCAATTGCAAAGCCTTTACCTATGGCTGCTGTAGTGTTTCCTACTGAGTCCAAAATATCGGTTCTCGTTCTTACTTCTTCTGGTAGTTCACTCATTTCAGCAATACCACCCGCGTTATCAGCAATAGGGCCGAAGGCATCGATAGCCAGCTGCATGGCAGTAGTTGCCATCATGGCAGAAGCTGCAATACCTACACCGTAAAATCCTGCTAGTTCATAAGCACCCCAAATGGCTCCAGCAAAAAGTATAATTGGGCCGAAGGTCGATTTCATGCCCGTAGCCAAACCAGCAATAATGTTGGTGGCTGCTCCGGTAGATGAATTTTGAATAATAGACATAACCGGTGGTTTGCCTAATCCTGTAAAGTGTTCTGTCATGTAAGAAATGGCGCCACCTACAAAAAGGCCTACCAAAACTGCTCCGAATACTCTTATAGAAGTGATTTCCACAATTCCTTCGCCAAACAGACTCATCTGCATGGTTTTAGGTAAAAGCATATCGATAAGGAAATAACAAGCGATTGCCGTAAGGATGATAGATCCCCAGTTTCCTTTATTAAGTGCTTTCTGCACTTCAGGTTCTTTCGCATTCTCGTCAGAAACTTTAATAACTAAGGTTCCTAGAATAGAGAAAATAATACCTGCACCAGCTATTACAAGAGGAAGTAGGATAGGGCCAATACCTCCGAAATTATCGGTAATTGAACCACCCATATCTCTGATAACATAGTTACCAAGCACCATAGAGGCCAAAACAGTAGCCACATAAGAACCGAAAAGGTCGGCACCCATTCCTGCTACATCGCCTACATTGTCGCCTACGTTATCGGCAATGGTTGCAGGGTTTCTTGGATCATCCTCAGGAATACCAGCTTCTACCTTACCTACAAGATCGGCACCAACATCGGCTGCTTTGGTATAAATACCGCCACCAACACGTGCGAAAAGAGCGATTGATTCGGCACCAAGTGAGAAACCAGCTAGGGCTTCCAGCACCATGGTCATATCGTGAGTGTTGGTCCATTCGCCTCCCATAAACGAGAAGAAAAGGCCAATAAATAGCAAGCTAAGACCAAAAACGGCTAATCCTGCAACACCGAGTCCCATAACGGTTCCACCGGTGAAAGACACTTTAAGTGCCTTAGAAAGGCTGGTTCTGGCCGCTTGTGTAGTGCGAACGTTTGCAGCTGTAGCCACGCGCATACCGATGTTTCCCGCTAAAGCAGAGAATACAGCACCAATTACGAAGGCTGCTACAATGAACCAGTGAGTTGTTTCAACGAGCGTAGAAATGATACCGAGTAAAATGGCTGCTACCACAACGAATATGGCTAGCACTCGATATTCTGCACTTAAAAATGCCAATGCACCCTCGCGAATGTGCTTGGCTAGGCCTTTCATTTTTTCATCTCCGGCATCTTGTGCATTTACCCATCGGAACTTGGTAGCCATCACCAAAAGCCCGATTACGCCAAGAAGCGGAACCACATAAATTAAGTTGGACATGATTGTTAGTCGTTTTTAGATCGTCCAAATATAGGGCTTGCTTTCAGAAAGCAAAGGAAAGAAGTTTAAAATGAATTCGATTTTATGCGAAATAAGCAAGCATGCTATTGGATGGTTGCTTTTAAGATATGGGGTGAAAGGGCCACTAGGCTACCTATTCATTTGGTGGTCATGGTTTCAGGCTGCCCATACCTCCATCCACGCCAATTACTTGTCCGGTGATCCAGCTACTTTCTTTAGAAAGCAAGAACTGAGCAAGGTTTGAAAGGTCCTCTGCTTTGCCGAACCTGCCAATGGGATGCCTTTTGTTCGAAGCCTCCCTTCTGTCTTCATTCGAAAGCAGTTGACTGGCTAGTGGGGTGTCTGTGAGCGAAGGAGCCAGTATGTTGACGCAAATATTGTGTGCACTCCATTCTGCCGCTAGCGATTTGCCCAATCCTTCTAGGGCAGCTTTTGAAGTGGCGATAGAGGCATGGAAATTCATGCCGAGCTTGGCGGCTACGGTACTAAACAGCACTACAGACGCGCCATCGGATTTTTTTAAGGCTTTAAAAGCCGCTTGAAGCACTCTTATTGCTCCAAGCACATTGATATCGAGGTCTTTTTGAAAGTCCTCCTCCTTGAGTCTATGAAAAGGTTTGAGGTTAATACTACCTGGGCAATACACCAAACCCTCTAGTACATCGGGAATAAATGAGAGATCTGCCGATGGGTCTGTTACGTCTAAGTTATGATGGACTATTCCGTTTATGCTTGGTCGGTTGCGCGATGCGGAAATAACATCCACACCGCTTTCGATCAAGCCTGTGGCAATGGCTTTGCCAATACCAGAACTAGCGCCAACTACCAGAACAGCCATACTATTTTTCTGTTTGAATGTAACTCAGAAATTCTTTGCGGGTAGCGTCTTCTTTAAATTTACCATGGAATTGAGCCGTAACGGTACTACTATTCACATCTTTAATACCACGTGAAGAAACACAAAGGTGATCGGCATCAATGACCACCGCCACATCTTCCGTACCCATTACCTCCATTAGTTCATTGGCTATTTGTACAGTTAAGCGCTCCTGAACTTGTGGTCTTTTGGCGTAATATTCTACAATGCGATTGATTTTAGAGAGCCCAATAACCGGTCCGTTGGCTATGTAGGCCACGTGTGCCTTGCCTATAATCGGCACAAAATGATGCTCGCAATTAGAATAGAATGTGATGTTCTTTTCTACCAGCATTTGATTGTACTGGTACTTGTTTTCGAACAGCGCAATTTTTGGTTTGTTGGCCGGATTAAGACCGCTGAAAATCTCTTTGATGTACATTTTGGCCACACGCTTAGGCGTTCCGCTCAAACTGTCATCGGTCAAGTCCAAACCCATTATCTCCATAATTTCACGGAACTTGTCTTCAATAAGCTCCATTTTCAGATCATCATCCATTTCAAAGGCGTTTTCCTTCATTGGAGTGTCATAAGAGGTGCCAACGTGTTCGTTGCCAATTTCTTCTATCATCAAATCGTTAGGCGGGGTATTCAACATAATTTCTTTCTGTCTCGTAAAGTGTAACTTTCAGATCGTAGTCTGCTTCAATTTGCTCTCTGAGTATATTGTAGATGACTACCGCAATGTTTTCCGCTGTAGGGTTCAGCGTTTTGAATTCTTCCACATCGAGGTTTAGGTTTTTATGGTCGAAGCGCTTGGTGACATGCTCTTTAATTATGTCACTCAACACCTTCATGTCGTACACATAACCCGTTTCTGGGTTTGTTTCGCCCGTAAGTTTTACCACCAATTCATAGTTATGTCCATGGTAATTGGGGTTGTTGCACTTACCAAACACCTTCTGGTTCATTTCGTCTGACCAATCGGCATTATGCAATCTGTGCGCAGCATTGAAGTGCTCCTTTCTAAAAACCGCTACTTTCATTAATGTGATTCAAATTCTGAGTAAGAAGTCTGCTTACTACTCTTTTTTTGTTCGACTACCCAACATTAGGTTATTCTCTTTTGTTCAGGAATTTGTAAAAATTCTTTAACAAGAAAGAAATAGCCTTGAAGAACACCCAAGTTTTAATCATCGGATCTGGAATGGGCGCCTTGGTAGCGGGGGCAATGTTAACCAAAAAAGGGTTGAAAACCACAGTTTTAGAGCAGAATTACCTACCGGGAGGCTGTACCAGTGCTTATTGGCGCAAAGGTTTTGTTTTTGAAACTGGGGCAACTACCCTTGTAGGGTTGGGCAATGGCATGCCTTTGCAATATGTATTAGACGAAACGGGCATTGAATTAAATGCTCGCAGGCTTGACTTACCAATGCGGGTGCACCTGAGTAATGGCCTGGTTTGCGCTAGGTTCGAAGGTAGAGAGCAATGGATAAAAGAAGCGGAGAGGGTGTTTGGTGCCAAAGGGCAGCGCCAGTTTTGGGAAGAGTGCTATCGGGTGAGTGATTTTGTGTGGGAAACCTCACTAAAGCAACTTAGCTTTCCACTTAACAATTTGAGCGACCTTATTGAGGCGGTGAAAAATGCATCGTTAAAGCAGGTTAAGTATTTGCCGTATGTTTTTAAAACTGTTGAAAGTGTAGTTAACCGATACGGCTTGCACACCAACAAAGCATTTGTTGATTTTGTAAACGAGCAATTGCTTATTTCTGCTCAAAACCACATGGGTGAAGTAAACTTTATGTTTGGCGCAGCCGCATTGTGCTATACAAATTTGCCCAATTACTATATAGATGGTGGTTTGATTAATCTGGTGCAGCCCTTTGTAGACTATATAGAGTCGAATGGAGGAGAGGTGAACTTAAGGGAAGGAGTGAGGTCTGTTGTGAAAAATGATAGAGGTTATGAAGTTGAATCGAGCACAGCGGTTTATCAAACTGAGTTTCTCATTTCAGGCATCCCCATCAATAACACGCTCGAATATTTCCCAGAAATAAAGCCGAAATTTGAGCAACAGCTGATGAGTTCTGACCAATTAAACAGCGCATTTCAGCTCGGTATAGGCTTTAAACCTCACCGCTCTTTTGATACCATTCACCATCAAATTCATTTAAGTAGTCCGTTGGAAGGCATTGGGTCTAAATCAATATTCATTAGCCTGAACCATCCAGCTGATTTATCTAGAACAGATGATGAAGGTTTGGCCGTAATGTCGGTAAGTACGCACTGGCAAAATCCAGCGTATTTGACTTATGAGACTGATAAGCTAACTGATGCAGTAATAGATGTATTAGTGGAAAAGGACTTTCTGAAAAGGGAGAACATTGTTTATCAGCATAGTTCTGGTCCTAAGTCGTGGCAAAAGTGGACGGGTAGAAAGTGGGGATTCGTTGGTGGATATCCGCAGTTCAATCACATTAAACCTTGGCAGATGCTAGGTGCCCGTTTAGATGGTCATAAGGCCTATCAGGTAGGCGATACGGTTTATCCCGGCCAAGGCATACCTGGCGTAACCCTTTCTGGTATTATTGCGGCTAAAAAGCTGTTGCGCGACTGGAGTCTATAGCCGGAAGCAGCCGTTTTTACAATATTTCTCTCTTTTGTGACATCTTATGACATCCATTTACCGGACTATGACAAACGCCGGTGGTTTTGCGCGTTCATTTGAACAAGAATTCGCCACAAGGTCAAAAATATGTGGCGATGACTTATGAAGAAAGCGCCAGAAATGCTGTCGCAAAACAACTCAAAATCAACAACAATGAAACAAAGAATCACCCAAGCCTTTATGGTCATCATGTTTATGACAATTGGCTTAACGGCTCAGGCCAGAGAGAATGAAAGAGAAATCAGTTTGACTACAGTAAAGCAAAAGGCCGTGGTATTGAAACTTGACAATGTAAATGAAGGTACAAGCATCAGGCTTTTGAATGAGAAAGGACAGGTACTGTTTTCAGATGAAACCAAGTTTGGAAAATACGGGAAGGTTTTCAACCTAGAAAAACTGGAAAGAGGGAAGTTGGTGTTGGAGGTAGAAGACCAAGAGACTGTTCAGCTATTGCCGATAACTGTGACCGAGCAGTCGGCTAGCATGGAGCTGGAAAACCAAACAACCTACATAAAACCAATTGTAAGGGTTCAGAATGGAGAAATGAAGGTGTTTCTAAGAGCTGGTCATCAGCCATTTGTAATGCGCATGCTAGACAATTTTAACGATATGGTTTACCGACAAACGGTGAAGGATACTTTAGGAGGAATGAAGCGCTATGATGTTAGCAAGCTTCCTTCAGGAAAATATAATATCCAGTTTACTGCAGACGGCAGAAGCTTTTATCATACAATCACTCTTAATTAAAAGTGCAATCTTAATTGGAGGAGAGCCTCGGTGGAAACATCGAGGTTTTTTTTGTGACGTATTGAAAACCAAAAGGTTACATTGTTTCAAAAACGGATTATTGTTGTACGCTAGTGTACAGTCAATCGTTTGAAATCGTAATTGAATTAATGTAAGTGCTTGATAATCAATGTTTAATTGTTTTTGGCATGCTGGTTGGAAAGTAAATGACAACCGAGCGGTTTTGGTCGACTGCTCAAATAGTAAAACTCAAAATAAAACAACAATTGGTCATGAACTCATTAGTTTTCAACAACAACTACACTTTGAAAAGACGCTTGGTAATGGTAGTTCTTTTCTTGGTCGGAATTAGCGCAACGGTACTTGCAACTCCATTAGGAGATGAAGACAAGTTAACAAAAGAGGAAGCTGAAAAGCTGATAGAATTGGTAAAGGAAGATTTAGAGATTGAAGCTGAAACGCCAAACT
Source organism: Roseivirga pacifica (assembly GCF_900111145.1). GTDB lineage: Bacteria > Bacteroidota > Bacteroidia > Cytophagales > Cyclobacteriaceae > Roseivirga > Roseivirga pacifica. Next base: position 104,014 of record NZ_FOIR01000003.1, on the reverse strand, counting down.
TCGTTTTTGACGAGGAAGGAATCATGGAAGAATCGTCTCCTTTGCAAATCATCAAAATTTACGATAAGAATGATGTGTTGTTATTAGAAGCTCCTGTTAGTTCACTGAAGCAGACAAAGAACAAGCATTTAAGAAGGCTGTTAAACGCCAGTGATTTCCTTATCAAATACAACGATTCCTCGTACTATCGATTGGATATTTAAACCATACTTCCAGTTGATGTTGACACAAATAATACTAACCAACTATACTTAACTATGAAAAAAGCTCCCTAGGGAGCTTTTTTTAGTTCTTTAATATTGTACTAAAGTCTAGCAGTACTCTTCAAAAACATCGGCAAGGTGATTACCAATAACTTCGGCCGATCTGCCTTCAATGTGATGTCTCTCAACCATATGAACCAACTCGCCATCTTTGAACAATACAATAGATGGAGAAGAAGGAGGGTAAGGCAAGTGGTACTCTCTAACTTTTGCAGTAGCATCGATATCGCCACCGGCAAAAACGGTCATCAAGTTATCAGGGGCTTTGTCTGTAAGCTTTAAGCCCATTTTAACACCAGGACGTGCCGTGCCAGCTGCGCAACCACATACAGAGTTGATTACGATTAATGAGGTGCCTTTGTGATCTTTAAAGTGCTCATCTACAGCATCTGCTGTTTTTAGCTCAGTAAAACCAGCTTCAGTTAGCTCTTGTCTAAATGGAACAAGTAAATGTTCTGGGTACATATTTGTAAAGTTTATGTTTTAAATTCTAAGTTTTTCAAGTTTAGGTAATGGCTCAAGTTCACAATTAATATCATTCTGAACTAAAGGCTGTACCTCAAACCAATTTACATAAAGCCGAGTTCAAGTTTTGCTTCTTCCGACATCATTTCCATAGTAAATGGTGGGTCGAAAGTTAACTCAAGCTCTACCTCGTTCACTCCTTCAATTTCCTTTACTTTTTGTTTTACCTCATCTGGCAAAACTTCTGCCGCAGGGCATGAAGGCGATGTTAATGTCATCAAAATATAAACGTTGTTTACCGGAAAAACATTGATCTCGTAGATCAAGCCCAGCTCATAAACGTCCACAGGGATTTCGGGATCGTAAACGGTCTTTATAGCCGCCACCACCTCGTCTCTTAATCCTTCTTTTACTCCACTCATCGTTCGTAATATTCAATTTACAAATCTCAAATTTCAATTTAGGATTTGTTAATAATTGCAGATAGTATTTTCAATAATTCTTCAGCCTCTTGAATCAAACTCAATCTAGTTTTTTCTAGTTCATTATCATTGAGTGTGTTAATGATTCTTAACCAGTACCTTGTCTCTTTGGCCTCCTTGCGAGCAATTTTTGCCCTAAATTTGAAGTCTTTTTCGCCTAAAGATTCATTGGCTTCGATATAATTTGCCCCAATGGATCCAGAAGACCTAACTACTTGCTTTGCATCTTCTTTATTGGCAATATCAAGCCTTAAACCTCGAATAAATAATCTGACGTCAATGGCAAACCTTTCGGTTCTTTCCTCTAAGTTGTAAGGTTTTTCGCTCATTGAAATGTTCGAGGTTTGTTATTTGAATTATTGCGATTTTGTGTTTTGCGTAGCAAACGCCAATCCGTATATCTTCATTTGCTTCATCATGGCACCCAATCCGTTAGATCGCTGTGTACCTATGAATCTATTCAAACCAATTTTATCAATAAAAAAGAGGTCAGCATCAATGATTTCATGTGGCTGTCTGCCCGATAGAATACGTACTAAAAGGCTCACTAGCCCCTTGGTGATTGCCGTATTACTGTCTGCATCGAAAGAGATTTCTCCATTCCTAAAATTGGCATTCAACCATACTTTAGATTGGCAACCCTTTACAATATTCTCTTCAGTTTTAAGCGAATCGTCCATTGTTGGCAGTTGCTCGCCCAATTCCATGATGTAACCAATCGTCATTTCCATATCTCCATCGAGCATGGAAAATTCATCTATAATTTCATTCTGAACTGCTTCTATTGATGCACTCATGCACTAAAATTTTTTGATGATGTCTTTAAGAGCCGCAGCGAACTGGTCTACCTCTTCAATCGTGTTGTAAACAGAGAATGATGCTCGGGTAGTTCCTTCTATGCAGAAATGATCCATCAATGGTTGGGTACAGTGGTGGCCTGTTCTTACAGCAATGCCTTTAGCGTCCATCCACATGCCTAAATCAAAGTGGTGAATACCTTCAACACCAAAAGAAAGTACAGCTACTTTTTCCTTAGCTTCACCATAAACCTTAACACGGTCAATGTCTTTCAAAAGAGCAGTAGCGTGTTTTAGCAACTCATTTTCATGCGCTGCTATATTTTCTTTCCCTAGTTCGTTTATGAAGTGTACAGCCTCTTTGAAAGCAATTACATTGGCAATGTCCGGAGTGCCTGCTTCAAACTTGTAAGGAATGTCGTTATAGGTGGTTTTTTCGAATGAAACATCTTTGATCATTTCTCCACCTCCTTGATAAGGTGGCATCTTTTCTAAAATGTCTCTTTTGCCGTAAAGTACACCTAAGCCTGTTGGTCCGTACATTTTATGGGCAGAAAGCGCATAGAAATCTACGTTTAGTTCCTTTACATTGACGGGTAGGTGAGAAGTAGCTTGGGCACCGTCAACCAAAACTTTAGCACCAACTTTTTTAGCCATTTCTACAAGCGCTTTAACAGGGTTAACTGTTCCAAGGCTGTTTGAAGCATGGTTAAAGGCTACCATTTTAGTTTTGTCAGAAATCAGTTGTTCTGCTTCTTCTAAAATAATATCACCATTGGCATCTATTGGCATTACCCGAAGGGTAGCTCCTTTTTCTTCGCAAATCATTTGCCATGGCACAATGTTCGAATGGTGCTCCATGGTACTGATAAGCACTTCATCTCCTTCGTTAAGGAATTTTCTTCCCCATGAAGAAGCCACAAGGTTAATGCTTTCGCTAGTGCCTTTGGTGAAGATTACTTCTTCAACCTCGTTTGCGCCAATAAATTCGGCTATAATCTTCCGGGTTTCTTCAAATGCTGCGGTAGACCTTTCTGCCAAAGTGTGAATGCCTCTATGAATATTGGCATTATCTACTTTGTAGTGTCTTGAAAGTGCATCAATTACCCTTAAAGGTTTTTGATTGGTCGCAGCATTATCAAGGTAGATAAGAGGTTTCCCATTAACTTGTTGGTCAAGAATAGGAAACTCTTGTCTGATTTTGTTTATATCTAACGTACTCTTAGTGAGCGTATTCGGCATTATTTTGCTAGTCTTTCTGTAATGATTGCCTCAACATATTGCTGAATAGCTTCTATTTCGAAGTTTTCTATTACATCGCTTGCAAAAGCGTGTAGCAATATGGCTCTGGCTTTGTCTTTTTGAATACCTCTTGCCTGTAAATAGAAGAGGGCATCGCGGTCTAACTGACCGGTAGTACAACCGTGAGAGCACTTCACATCATCAGCCCAAATCTCTAACTGAGGTTTGGTGTTAACGGTGGCATCGTTGGTTAATAGTATGTTCTTATTCGACTGGAATGCATTTGTTTTTTGAGCATCTTGGCGAACAAATATTTTACCATTGAAAACACCTTTAGACTTATCGTCCATAATGCCTTTATATAACTCATTGCTATAAGCATTAGGCATCATGTGGTCAACCACGGTATGGTTATCTACATGGGTTTTGTCTCCCAACACATAAAGACCATTCATGTGCGCTTCACAGTTCTCGGCCTGAAGCTTAATGTTCAAGTTGTTTCTAACCATGGCACCATCTAAAGCGATAGTGTTGGCTGTGAAATGACTGTTCTGCTGTTGCGAAACGTGCGTATTGGCAATGTGGTAAGTATTAGCCGCATCGTTTTCGATTTTGTAATACTTAGCCTGAGCACCTTCTGCAACACTAATTTCGTTCACAATATTGGTGAAACTGCTGGCGCCTTCCAAAGTATCGAATTTTTCGATAATGGTTACCTCGGCTAGTTTACCAATGTTGATCAAGTTTCTAACTTGGTAATCGAAGCTTTCTTCTGCAGATGCACCAATAAATTGAAGCATGATTGGCTTTTCAACTATGGCCTTATCGGCTACAGTGATTTGTATACCATTTTGGGCAAAAGCCGTGTTCATGGCCACAAAGGCATCTTCCTCAAATTGTGCTTCAGTATTAAAAAGGGCAACATTCTCTTTGTTGAAGGCATCTTGCAATGCCTCGATTGAAACCCCTTCAATAGCTATGTTGTCTGAAAGTTCAGCTGATAACACACCATTGATAAATACCAATTTGTGTGCCTCCAATCCCTCAATGCCAAACTGCTGAACGGTGTCAGCATTCACTTTGGCAGGAGAGGAGCTTTGAGGAAAGTTAAAGTTCTTTTCAAGCGCTTTGGTAAGGTTGAAAAACTTGTATTCCTCGTGCTTGGCATGCGGTAAACCTTTGGTTTGAAGGTTTTCGAATGCTGCTTTACGCACTTGGTGCGCAGCCGAATTGCTATGTCCGTTTAAACTTGTTTCAAAAGCCTGAAATCGCTCTTTCAAAGATTCCAGCACTTTTTGTCCTGCTAGTTTCTCCATTAATTATGCGGTTGCTTCTGCTTCTTCCTTAATCCAATCGTAACCTTTTTCTTCAAGCTCTAAAGCCAATTCTTTAGTGCCCGATTTTACGATTCTTCCTTTGTAAAGTACGTGCACGTAGTCAGGTACAATATAGTCGAGCAAACGCTGGTAGTGTGTTACTACAATAGTAGCGTTATCTTTCGATTTTAGGGCGTTAACACCGTTTGCAACAATTCTTAGTGCATCAATGTCAAGTCCTGAATCTGTTTCATCAAGAATAGCCAACTTTGGCTCAAGCATTGCCATTTGGAAGATTTCGTTACGCTTTTTCTCACCACCTGAGAATCCTTCGTTGAGCGAACGGCTCAAAAGCGATTGGTCAATCTCTACCAGCTTCATCTTTTCTTTCATCACTTTAAGGAAAGAAACAGCATCTAACGGCTTTTCTCCGTGGTGCTCACGAATTTGATTAATGGCCGTTTTCATAAAGTTGGTTGTGCTTACTCCAGGGATTTCTACCGGATATTGAAATGCCAAGAAAACACCTTCTCGGGCTCTTTCGTCAGCATCCATTTCCAAAAGGTCTTTGCCTAAGAAGTCAACATCTCCACCAGTTACTTCATAGTCTTCTCTACCTGCAAGTACAGAAGCCAAAGTACTTTTACCAGAACCATTTGGCCCCATAATGGCGTGTACTTCACCCGGCTTTACTTCCAAGTTAATTCCCTTCAGGATTTCCTTCTCCTCAATCTTTGCTTGTAAATTCTTTATTGATAACATCTCTGTCTTAATTCTCTTGTAATTTGATTTTTGCGTGTTGGTGCTTACCCAACTGAACCTTCTAAGGTTAAGGCCAACAGTTTCTGTGCCTCTACTGCAAACTCCATAGGTAGTTTGTTCAGTACCTCTTTGGCATAACCGTTTACGATTAGGGCAACTGCAGACTCTTCGTCAATTCCTCTTTGTTGGCAGTAGAAGATCTGGTCTTCACCAATTTTAGAAGTGGTTGCCTCGTGTTCTACCTGAGCCGATTGGTTTTCAATATCGATATAAGGGAAGGTGTGTGCACCACACTTATCGCCCATCAAAAGTGAATCACATTGTGAGAAGTTTCTCGCGTTTTCAGCACGTTTCATCACTTTTACTTGGCCACGGTAGCTGTTTTGTGATTTACCTGCAGAAATTCCTTTCGATACAATTCTAGATCGGGTGTTTTTACCGATGTGAATCATTTTAGTACCGGTATCGGCTTGTTGGTAGTTATTAGTAACTGCTACTGAGTAGAATTCTCCCTGAGAGTAGTCGCCTTTCAGAATACATGAAGGGTATTTCCATGTAACTGCTGAGCCAGTTTCTACCTGAGTCCAAGAGATTTTAGAACGGTCTCCTTCGCAGATACCTCTTTTGGTAACAAAGTTGTAAATACCACCCTTACCATTTTTATCGCCTGGGTACCAGTTTTGTACGGTAGAGTACTTTACCTCTGAATCTGCGGCTGCTTTAATTTCTACCACAGCTGCGTGCAATTGGTTTTCGTCACGCATAGGGGCTGTACAGCCTTCAAGGTAACTCACGTAAGAACCTTCTTCTGCAACAATCAGGGTTCTTTCGAACTGACCTGTGTTGGCAGCATTAATACGGAAGTACGTTGAAAGCTCCATTGGGCAGCGAACGCCTTTTGGAATGTAGCAGAAAGACCCATCAGAGAATACTGCTGAGTTAAGCGCTGCAAAGTAGTTGTCCGTAATAGGCACAACTGAGCCCAAGTGCTTTTTAATCAATTCTGGGTGTTCTTGAACTGCTTCTGAAAAAGAGCAGAAAATAATACCCAATTCACCTAAGGTTTCCTTAAAGGTAGTTGCTACAGAAACGGAGTCAATCACCGCATCAACGGCAACACCAGTTAAACGCTTTTGCTCGGTTAGGGAAATTCCTAACTTCTCGAAAGTAGCCAGTAACTCTGGGTCTACTTCGTCAAGCGATTTAGGTTTGGTTTTCTGCTTAGGAGCAGAGTAATATATAAGGTCCTGGTAATCAACAGGTGGGTAGTCGACATTCGGCCAAGTAGGCTCCTCCATTTTTTGCCAAGCACGAAATGCCTTTAATCGCCATTCAAGAAGCCATTGTGGTTCTTCTTTTTTGGCCGAAATAAAATGAATGATATCTTCGTTTAATCCCTTCGGAGCTTCATCTGCTTCTAAGTCAACTGTCCATCCAAACTCATATTCTTTGGATGTGAACTCCTCTAAGATTTGATCATCGTTGCTCATTGAATCTTATTTAGACTGATTTCAAACACAAAGGTACAACCAATAAGGGAATCGAATGGTTTCCTTGCCGTTTTTTTTCCCTATGGTCTATTTACCTTATCAATACAAGGTGTGTGTCTATTGATCCAACTGAATGCTTCTGCTCAGTGTTTCCTCTAGTATAATAAAGGTTTCTGTTCTTTCAATGCCTTCCACCTTTTGTATTTTATCGTGTAGAATATCTTTTAGGTGGTCGGTGCTTTTTGCATAGATCCTCACAAACATACTATAGTTTCCTGTGGTATAATGAATGGATGTAATCTCTGGGATTTTCTTTAACTGATTTGCTACTTTCTCGTAAAGCGAACTTTTCGCCAAGAAAACACCAAGAAAAGCTCCAACAGTATAACCCAGCTTTGCCAAGTTCAAGTCTAAAGAGGCTCCTTTTACAATTCCCATCTTTTCAAGCTTGTTCATTCTAACATGAACCGTTCCGCTCGAAACGAATGCTTTTTTAGCTATTTCGGTATAAGGTTTTTTGGCATCGTGCTGCAGTAGAGACAGTATGCTAAGGTCTACATTATCGATTTCGTAATTATCAGGCATTTTTCACTGGTTGAATTATTGAATTCGTAAAATTAATATTTTAAAATTTAATTATCTGTAAATATTGATTCATTTGGTTAGAGATATTTTAATAATATGAGAATTCGCTATATGTTTGTATCACATTCAAACGGAATAATAGCGAAAGCGAAACTTCTTGAATACTACACTGTAGGGTGACGAAACAGGCAGCCGTGCCCTCCTTTCTCGGGGGTGGAGGTTCTGGGATAAAGCCAATCGGTCTAACCACTCCGTGGAGGTTCGAATCCTTCTCCTACAGCTTTTTAGATACTAGATGTCAGATTTTAGATCATAGACTTTTAGTTTGAAAAAACGAGATGCTTGACTTGAGGTTTTAAACCTGGAATTCCTGCAGGTAGCAGGCGAGCATCTTTACACTGTAGGGTGACGAAACAGGCAGCCGTGCCCTCCTTTCTCGGGGGTGGAGGTTCTGGGATAAAGCCAATCGGTCTAACCACTCCGTGGAGGTTCGAATCCTTCTCCTACAGCCAATTGAAGTTAGTACATGTTTGTCGTTTAGGGCACCGTTTTCTAGGTGCCCTTGCATTTGATTAGGTTAGTTTTAGAGACAAGCACAAGCTATACTGAACAGGTTTGTTTGAATTTAGTATCATTAGTGGATGAACAAAAGGCCAGCAATTTGCTGGCCTTTTGTTGTTAGTTACATGCTACAAGCTCGAAACAAGGCCCTGCAGTATGAATGCCATCTTCAAGTGGTATTTTCATTAGCTCTTGAGCTTTGTACTTTAGATCGTACATCAGCGTAATGCCCTTAATTAATAAGTCAGGTTCACCGTTGCAGGCATCGTTAATGTTTTTGAGCAGCATGGTGTAGGTTTTGCAAAACTCGAGCGATTTGTCGTATAGTGCTGTTCCCTTTTCTAAGGATGACAACCGAGGATTGGGTTTGAAGTTATAAATGGCATTCCAGTCAACCTTAAAAGGCTGGCCAGTAGGCAAACCTTTGTTCGGGCTGTCGCGGTGAGCCGAGTCAGTTACTGCATAGAATCTGCTGTAGCGAATTTCTTTAAACCTAAAGTAATGTGCGTACTCTTCAACATCTGGTCCAAATACCTGATAGTCGTCATCTTGCGGGTCGTAGTCTTGCGAGAAAATAGTGCCTAAAGTTCCTTCTCCTTGCCCTACTATTTCGTCAATTAATTGGATGGCATCATCAAGGTTACTTACCGTTATAATTCTGCCGCCAGCGCCATAGTATTGCTCATCGGTAACCTGATTTCGATTAGGGATGAAGATCGTTTCGCCTTTTGCTTTGGCTTCTTCCTCCAGTTTTATCATGGCGTCTTTTATGGCTTTGTAAAACTCTCCGATGCCGGTAAAGCCTTCAGCGCCTGTTTGCTGAATCTTTTTCTTCTCTTTTTCGGAGAGAAACTGAAGGCCACCTTCAGGGTGCTCAATTTTCTCGAATGTTCTAATGGAGTCTATGGAAAAGGGGGCAAGTGGCACGGTAAGCTGTGGCATTACATCGCCTGGCAATTTGCTGGGGTAATCAGGCGTAAATTGGCCAATTACAGGTGTGCCACCAACTGCATTTATTAAGTTGGCTACCATTACCATGTGTAGCATTTCTTCAATAACAACGCTTTTGATGATTTCCACTGACTCTAAATTCGTTCCTTCTTTAATAGAGTAGAGTGCGGATAAATAGGGTGGAATGGTGGATAGCTCCAATTCCATTGCGGTTTGAAGGTCTTTTTTAAGGTCTTCTAGCGACTTTTTTTCAGCCGCAGTTTCTGCTGCCTCCAGTAGTATTTCTTCCTCAAAGCGTAGTTCACTGCCTAAAAGCTGTTCTGCTTCAGGAATTAATTGTTGTCTTTTTGGGTCGTTCTTTTTGCGATATGATAAGTTCATGGTTTAGTCTTTTAGTTGATTAAGTATGGCTTCGGAGGTTTTAAAGGCCAAAGCCGACATGGTAAGTGTTGGGTTTGAAGTGCCCAGGGTTGGCATATTACCACAGCCAACTAGGTAAAGGTTTTGATGATCCCATGTTTGACCATTTTCATTTACTACCGACTCTTCCTTGTCGGTGCCCATGCGGTGGGTGCCCACAATATGGCCAGCACCCCAGAAATTGTATACTTTGCCCTCGTATTCGGCATAATCGGGGTGGCTGGTAGTGTATTCAGTAAAGTCTTCAACTCCTGCAGCTTCAAAAATTTGGTCCGATACCTTTTTATATTCTGCAAAGGCTTTCTTCATATAGTCCGAAGCACTGTAGTGGATTACAGGACGATAGTTGCCTAAATTGTCCAGATAGTTGGGGTCAATAGTCACCCTATTGTTTGGTTCGGGTGTTTGCTCACACTCAAAATGAAGCAGCAACTGGCGAGGTACTACATCATTAATATGATACTTCAACTCCCTGCCAAACATGCCTGCCGCTACAGCATTTTCTACATCCGATCCGGGCGAAAATTTAGGCCAGCCCCAGCCCCAATTGTCAATAGGAGAGATGCAGGCTGCGTGTTCTTTTCTAAAATCCCCATCGCGCATGGTAGGTATGTTGGTGGTAGAGCCAGGGCCTCTATACGGAAAACCTTTTTCCGGCAACAAGCCCCAAGTGAGCATTACCATGTGATCCATCAGGTTTCTACCTACCTGGTCGCTTGAATTGGCTATGCCAGAGGCCAAAAGGATTTTTGCATTTTCTATGGCGTTAGCGGCCAACACATAAACTTTCCCTTTGGCAATGTGCGTTTCGAAAACTGAAGAATTTGGATCTTCATACTTTTTGTACTCAATGCCGATTACATCTCCGGAGCTTTCGTCTGTAAGTACTTTCGAGGCTACTGCTTGTGTTTGCGTTGTAATCAATTTCGGATCTGACTTGCGCAAAGTTTTAAGTGCATTGTACTTGGCCTGTACTGGGCAAATAGGAACACAACTGGCGTTTCCCTCACATCTGTGTCCTTGGTGATCGTCCCATACGGCCCCAACCGGAGTGTATTTTGTAGTTTGTTGATCTGGTACCGCTTCGTAACCCTTAGTAAAGGTGTTCCAGCGTTTATCCGACTGAAGCTCAAGCTTATGTTTGTCTTCATTCCACACCACATCGCTGTATGGATACTCGGGATTCGGAATAGAGTTTCTTCCTTGTGGAGTGCTCACAAATTCCAGGTCATGGGCTTTTCCGTTAAAGTGAACTTTAAATCCTTTTGGGAATTTTTCTATCACTTTTTCGTCCAAGTAGCTTTGTGGAATTTTCTTCATTGGAAAGTGATAGTCCTTGCCATAGTTTTTGTCTTTCGAAACATCTGGCCCTTTCTGTTCATCCACATTGCCGGCCACACCAATTTCGAATTCAGCCATTTCGTAATATGGTTTCAGTGCATCGTAGTCGAAAGGCCAATCCACGCCAACATCATATAGGGATTTCATTTTAAAATCGTTGGGGAGCATGCGCGGGGTTGAACCCAGCCAGTGCATCGTAGTGCCGCCTGGCCCACGCCAAGCATCGCTACCAAAAGGAATTGGACCGGCTTGCACCAAATAACCGTTGGTTGCCGGTTTGCATGGCTCAATGGCTTCAATGTCGATTACATCTGGAGAAGGTGCATCCTTTAAGTTGGGGTAGGGCGAGTTGGGTACTTTGGCGGCTGTTTGATAAAACTTGTCCAAGTAACCCATGTAGTTATTAAAAGCTTCCTTTTTCTGAAAGTCGATTCCTGCTTCGAGGCCAGCTTCTAAGAGTAGCACTTTTTTACCTGCTTGCGTTAAGGTTTTGGCCACAATGGAGCCACCAATACCAGAGCCTACGATGACCACATCGTATTCGTGAGTTTGTTGTTGCATAATGGTGTGTGTTTAGCAGTTAACTTTAATTGGGCGTTCTCTCCAAGAGTCATAGCCTGGTTGTTTAGCACCAGGGGGATGGGTCTCAGCAGCGTCCCAAACCAAGCCTTGTGTGTAGGCTTGTGCAGAAATAACATCGTTATCCCAATTACCCAAATACCACATGAGGATGATTTTTTTACCTAAACCAGCGTAGTTCCCGTCAGGGATTAGCTCGTTTTTGATTGCGTCTTTAATCGCATTATCACCATCTAAAGCAAGTATTTCAGCACAGGCCTCGTAAAAAAGAGCTACCGTATTTGGGTTTACATGTGCAGTAATAGTGTTAAAGTAGGTCTCGGTCATTCCTGTGCCGAGTAGGGAAATGGTCTTAAAGCCAGTGAGGTGACTAGAGATGTTAAGAAACAAGTCCAGCTCCTTGGGTGTGTGTTTCGACATGTTGTGTTTGTGTTGTTTATCAACATTCAATTTCGAAAAATAAGCTGGATATTAAAAAGGCATAGCTGAATTTTTGGATGATGGAAAAGTATAAGAGGTAGTGCGCTTTTGGTGGGTTTTGCTACTTTTGACACATGAGAATTCGCTTATCCTACTCCAGTATATTCCTGTGTCTTCTTGCCTTTTCTGTGGCAGTTTCGTGCAATAAAACAGAATCTACAAACAATCAGGTAACGCTTTCTGGTAAACTGATTAACTGGGGGAACGCTTCTCGAATACTTAATTCCAATGCTTTGGAGGCTGATTTTGGTCTGGGGGAGGACCATAAAATTGAAACGGATGAGCAAGGGAGTTTTAGCCTTTCTTTTGATCTAAACAAGCCAACTTATTTTTCACTCGGCAGAAATAAGTTGTATCTGCAACCCGGGGGTGAGCTGTACATAGAAGTGAATTACCGCGACCCCGAAGCAGCTGTCTTTAAGGGTGAGTGCGCCCATTTACAGGCCTACTTAAGTGGTGTGGCCTTCCCTAAAAGTGGTTCTTATTTAGAGGGTGGTAGCAACCTGAATTCCGATGACGTAATGGAAACCGTTCATCTGGCTAAAGAAAAAACGGAAGAAAGACGCATGCTTCTAAATCAATTGGATGCACCGAAAGAGTTTATAGCACTCGAAGAGATGCGGCTAAAATTGGACGAGATGAACACAATCCTTTCAATGCCGATCTACGGTTCGTTCAAAGGGTATTGGGATGTGGCCGAAACACAAAAGTTTGAGGTGCTTCAGTCAGCTAAATCAGTGCTGAATGAACTGTCTGAAGGAATTATGGATGACGACTACATGAAGCACCCCAACTTTAGAGATATGATGTATGAATTTGTGGATGCGCAAATGCACGAGAATGGGATTTTTAGCGGGCTGAAATTCACTGCATTTATGAACGAATATGATGCGCTGGGGGCACTGGTAAAGCAAATGGAATTAGAAGGGCTGACGGAAAACATTCAGCAGCAGGCCAATAACTTTATGGCCGCAGAGCATTCAGCCGAATATAAGGAGATGGTGCAGGCAAAATTGGCCGAGTATGAAAAGCTAATACCAGGCAAGCGAGCTATGGACGTTGTATTTGCCAATGCACTAGGTGAGGAGGTGCCACTTTCTAATTTTAAAGGCAAGCTCATTTACGTAGATCTTTGGGCAACTTGGTGTGGCCCATGTATAGAAGAACTGCCTGCATTTGAGCAGCTAAAAGCAGACTATGCAGGTAAAAATGTGGCTTTTGTGCCTGTTTCAATCGACACTAATTTGGAGCAGTGGCAGAAGTACCTGACCACGCATAATTTGCCAAAAGAGAAGGAGTATTTGATTAACCGACTGGACTTAAGTGACTACAAGGTGATCACCATTCCACGCTACTTGTTGATTGACAGCGACTTTAATATTGTAAGTGTTTTTGCACCTAAACCTTCGCTGCCAGAAACCCGCACACTGCTAGACCTTTATTTTGCCGAGGAATAAATAAATTGAAGGCGTGGAAATGATTTTTTTGTGGCTACAATCGATTGCCACGGCATTTCTTTTATATTTGAGACAGCCCAAACTTTAAGAAAGAGATAATGCATCCTTGGATTAATAGATACCCTAAGGGGATTCCTGCAGAAATTAGTGAGAACCAGCCAGATCATTTGCTAGAACTGTTCAAAAAGGCCTTTAAGAGCTTTGGTAGCAGAGAGGCTTTTGAAAACATGGGTAAGTCGCTTACTTACCATGAGATAGATCAGCGTTCCGATTTCTTTGCAGCTTATCTACAACAAAAACTAGGGATGAAAAAGGGGGATAGGATTGCCCTGCAGATGCCTAACTGTTTGCAGTATCCTATTGCGTTAATTGGTGCGCTTAAGGCAGGTTGTATTGTGGTGAATACCAACCCACTTTATACACCGCGAGAAATGGAGCATCAGTTTAACGATGCCGAAGTAAAAGCCATTGTCATTGTTGCCAATTTTGCCCATAGTTTAGAAGAGATTCTTCACGAAACGAAAATTGAACATGTGATTGTTACCGGATTGGGTGATGAACTTGGTGGGTTTAAAGGCAGCATTGTAAACCTTGTGGTGAAGCATGTAAAAAAGATGGTGCCTGCCTACAGCCTTAAAGGAGCACTTAAATGGAAGGATGTACTAAAAGCGGGTGCTCGCATGAAGTATACAGAACCTGCAATGAGCCCTTCGGATACTGCATTTTTGCAGTATACTGGTGGAACCACGGGCGTATCAAAAGGAGCAACGCTTTCACACAGTAATGTGGTGGCGCATACTGCAATAATCAATGAATGGTTCCGTCCGCTTTTACAGGCCGGCCAAACTGATTTGATGATTACCGCAATTCCGTTGTACCATATTTTTGCGCTAAATGTAAACGGCACATTTATGATGCACATTGGTGCCAAAAACGTGCTTATTACCAATCCGCGCGATATGCCGGGCTTTATCAAAGAACTAAAGAAACACAAGTTCACGCTATTTACAGGAGTGAATACGCTCTTCAATGGTTTGCTCAGCCAGCCAAATGTTAAGGAGGTTGATTGGACTCACTTAAAGGGCGCCATTGGTGGTGGAATGGCAGTGCAAGACTTTGTGGCTAAAAAGTGGCAAGAAATGACCAATTCACCATTGGTAGAAGGTTACGGACTGAGTGAAACTGCACCAGTGGTAAGCTGTAATCCATTGGATGGCACCCATAAAATGGGCACAATTGGTTTACCGGTATCTTCTACTGAGTTGGCTATTTTTAGCGAAGCAGGGGAGCAACTAAAGCAAGGTGAGATAGGTGAAATCTGTGTCAGAGGACCTCAGGTAATGAGCGGCTATTGGAACCAAGATAATGAAGGCGTTTTCTTCAATAAAGAGTGGTTTAGAACCGGTGACATCGGTATGATGGACGAAGAGGGTTTTTTCAAGATTGTAGATCGTAAGAAAGATATGATCAACGTTTCCGGCTTTAATGTTTACCCAAATGAGGTGGAAAATGTAATCGTGGACCATCCAAAAGTGCTTGAAGTAGCCGTGATTGGTGTGCCGCATCCACATTCTAATGAGTGCGTAAAAGCATTCATCGTCAAGTCCGATCCATCATTAACGGAAGAAGAGCTGCGTGAATATTGCGAGCATGAATTAACAGGGTATAAAAAGCCGAAACATATTGAGTTTGTAGATGAATTGCCAAAGTCTAATGTGGGTAAAATTCTACGCAGAAAACTCAAAGAAATGGAAGAGGCGAAAGCTAACTAAAGCTTTAAATACCAATTGATCATAGCCCAAAAGCTGTTTGTGTTTATGTCTTTTAGTACCGAACCAATTCGGTAGTCTAAACCTATTTCAAGTTTGTTAGCATCGTTTATGGCATAGCCTAGTAGCGGTGTTACACGTACTTCCAGGCTGTAGTTTCCACCTTGCCAATCGTTCACGTATTCGTTTGTGAGCTTAATATAGAATTCGCGAGGGTCAATAGTTGCTCCGTTCAATGCAAAGTCGGAAGCAGCCCTGTAGCGTAGCCTAAACCTTGGCTCTCCATTTGCATGAAAAGTTTCATCCGTTCTAATTCTATGTGCTAGTCTTAGTCCGTTAATGTGGCTCATTAGGGCAATCTGTTGCGTAAGTCGATGCAAGTTTTCACCATCTTCTCGCATGCGGATAAGATAGCCAAAAGCCACTTTGTTTTCGGTGCCAACTTTCCTGGAAGCCATAATAGACAAATCGGTGTGAATGTAGCGGTGATCGAAGATCGGTTCATCGCCCATAAAGCCTGCGGCAAAAATTTGTCGGAACTCAGATTTAAAATTCAGCCCGTAGTTTTCGTTCAAATTGGTGCTGATATTGACACTCGGAAGCGTGCCAATGAGGTAGGTGCTCTGAGCCAAAGCACTACGGATACTTAAGGCAAACAATAAAATCAACAGCTTTTTAGTACTCAAGGTTGTCGGTGTTTCGCGAAACAATAGTTGAGACATTTATTACTTCTCCAGCCGAGTTGAAGGTGACTTCGTAAAGTTCACGACTACCATTCTTTTTGCCCTTAATCGTCATTTCGTATCGAACCACATAGCTGTCGGTGGGGCTTGGGGTTTGTAAGAAAGAACTTAGACTTTTAATGTTACCGCTGAATTGTTGTTGCAGCCGAATAATTTTATATCTATCGAATTTTTCGCTGAGGGATTGTTTGATTTCATCCAAGACCGGTGAATCAATCCTCTTTACATTAAGCTCAACTTCAATATCCTGCAGGTTTCCGAGCGTGTCAAACTCTATACTGTACTTTTGCTTGTTGATCTTTAGTTTACCCTCATAAGCATTGGCCTCAAAGTTTTCTTCGTAGTACCATCTTATTTTGCCGTAGCTGGTTTGCCAGTTAATAAAGGCAATGGCTCTTGCCGGAACTTCATTGGTTTTAACACGATATTCTCGCTCAAACTTGGTTTGGGCAAAGGCTTGTGTATAGCACAATAAGCAAATGCATGTGGTTAGAAAAGTTCGCTTTACAAGCTTCATGTGGCATGATTAGGTTTTACAAAGTTGATAAAACCTGCGAGCTAATCAAGCTTATTTTAGTCTGGGGAAGACTATTCTTATGGCTTGACGTGCATCTACTGGTTGGCCTTTTTCCGTAGCAGGGACCCAAGGCCCTGAACTGGCAAGAATGCTTACGGCAAGACTATCATAGGTCGGGTGAATGCCTCTTACCACTTGAGTGTCGCTTACAGTGCTATCAGTTTTTACCAAAAAATTGAGAAATACAACTCCTGTATAAATCCGTCCATCTACTTTGGGGCGGTAAATGATGCTGCGCACATGGTTATGCCAAGCTGCTGTACCACCGGGATAGTGAGGAGGGAGGCTGGTATGTACTCGAACGTTCTTGGTTTGTGGTGGTGAGTGCTTGCAACTGGCAGCAATAAATACCAATAGAAAGAACATAATGTGCAGCCTCATTTAATCACACCCTCTAAACCTAATGATTAGACTTAATCTACTCTCAACGAGTTTAGATATACCAGCTTCTCTGTCATAAACTTTCACAGGAGTCCACTTGGGTGATAGTTTGAGTACACGAAGGGCTTCTTCACTTAATTTGGGATGAGGTGATTGAAGTATACTAATGTCTTTCATTACGCCTTCGTTGTCTATCGTTAAGGCGAACATGACTCTGCCTTCAATAGATTCTTGAATGGCTGGATATTTTAAGTGCTGCTTTAAAAAGTCGTTCCAAGCACGCATTCCACCAGGAAAAGTGGGCATAGGAGTAATGTAGCAGATAAAAGCACCTTCTTCTTCAATTGCTAGTTCAGTATCTGCAACTTGTACGGGGTTTATGTCAGCTGCTTCTTCAGCACAACTGAATAACACAAACCCTATGCAAAGAAGCATAAGGTTTGTGAGGTTAGTTTTAGTATTTTGACGCTTGGGCTTGATGTTAAAGTCCTGTTACAGTAACTGCTGGGGTTTCTACTTCTAGTGGAGAAAGGCTTGGTTGTTTCTTGTTAGAGTTGGCCATTCTAAAGACAATCCTTACTTGCATTCTGGTGGCAACTTCTCGACCGCGTTGTTTTCCTGGAGTCCAATTTGGCGACTCCAATAACATTCTAACTGCTTCCTCGTCACAGCCAGCTCCAACTCCTCTGATTACTTGTATGTCGTCAACCTCCCCATCTTTTTGAACTACAAAAGAAAGGAATACTGCACCTTCAACACCCATTTCTTTTGCTTTAGTAGGGTATTTGAGATTTGTCCTTAAGAATTTCATCCATTCGCCCATTCCACCTGGGAAGGTTGGCTGCTCTTCTACCACAGCGAATATCTCGCTGGCAGACATTGGTATTTCTTCTTCGACAATCATTACTGCTTGAGGTGTATCACCATCGGGCGATACATATAGGTCTTCATCGCTGCATCCAATAAATAACAGGAGTGAGCATAGTGGGATCAATTTTTTCATAAAGTGTTTGTTTAACTGGCTTACTTCTCAATTTCGATTTCTTGATCTGGCACTTCAATAATCAGTCTTGAAGGGTTAGAGGGAGATGCTTTAGATCCGTCCAACTTGAAAGTGATGGCTGCCTGCATTCTAGTAGCTACTTCTCTTCCTCTTTGCTTACCGGGCTCCCAGTTAGGAGATGCCATAAGTACACGTAGTGCTTCCTCATCGCATCCACCACCAATACCTCTTATAATTTGGAAATCTTTTAGTTCACCGTCTTTCTGAACAACAAATGATACAAATACACGCCCTTCAATACCCATATTTTTAGCTTTTTCAGGATAGGTAAGATTAGTGCCTAAAAATTTGGTATATGCTTCTTGGCCACCCGGAAATATAGGTTGTTCCTCTACCACCATAAATATGTCTTGCTCAGAAGCGGGTATTTCTTCTTCAATTAAAACGGCCTGAGGCATATCACCATCGGGCGATACATAAAGGTCTTCATCGCTACACCCAGTAAATAAAAGGAGTGAGCATAATGGGATTAATTTTTTCATAAAGCGTTCGTTTAACTAGTTTTGTAGTTAAATAAACGAATTAATTAGTTAATCACCAAAAAGATTAGTTAATAAACAGCTCCATTAAATCAAACTGAAGTCCATCGTAATTCAACGGATCCATGTTGCCTGTAATGGCCAATACTGTTTGGCTGGGTTTGTGAATAAGGAAATAGGTGATACCGCCCACTGAACCACCGCTATGTCCATAATAGGTTTGCCCATTGGGTCTTTCAAATGTTCGCCAGCCTATGCCGTAGTTGGTGGCTTTGCCCGCGTTGGTCGTTTGGCCTTTCATCCACTCATTTAGAGTGCTCTCTTTTAAATATCCAGACTGCATGTGCGCCTGACCGAACTTACATAGGTCTTAGGTAGTGCCTACAAAGCCACCACCAGCCCATTTATAGCTATTGTCTACATAAGGCGCATCAATCACTTTGCCATTTCTGAATTGATAAAACTTGGTTCTGCGATCGATTTTCCTGTCAGCGTGATCTGCTTCGGTATTTTCCATGTCAAGTGCATTGAAAACATCGGTTTGCATAAAAGAGAGGAAGTCTTCATTGGCAGCCGTTTCCATTGCTGCAGAAATTAAATTCCAGCCATAAGAAGAATAGGCGTACTCGGTTCCGGGATTGTTGATGTAAGGATCGTTCATGAAAATATCGAGCCCTTCGGTAACTGTCTCGTACTTTTTGTTGCTCATAAATTCAAGGCCCTTGTAATGCCTAATTCCGGCCAAATGCCCGGCCAGCATTCTTAAAGTAATGGTTTCGCCCTTGGCTGGCCATGAGGGAACATAGGTTTCTATTGGTGCGTCTAAATCTATTTTTCCTGCTTCATAAAGTTGTGCTAAACCTGCTGCGGTTACGGTTTTGGAAACACTGCCAATTCTAAACTTGGTTTTGGAAGGGTCTACCGGAGTCTGTTTTTCCAAGTCTTCAAAACCATAACCTTTGGAAAAGACCAGTTTTCCTTTTTGCGAAATGGAAATGCTCAATCCCGGTACTTTTGTTTCAGTTACAAAGGCTTTGACCAATTCATCGGCTTTGCTGGTTTGTGCTGCCACTTGAAGGCTAAAAAGTAGCACAGAGGATAGTAGGATTAGTATTGATCTTTTCATGAAAACAGTGTTTGTTTTCAATTTAAGCTTAGTAGGGGAGAGAAGAAAGGGCATACTTGCTTTAACGAAAAAATCCGAAGCCCATTTACTGGACTCCGGACTGTATCGTGTGTGTTGAGTGCTGTTAAGACGTTTGCCAAGGGTAATTGTCGTAAACATTTGCTGGGTCTTTGGCCAATGCTTGCGTTGACAAGCTTTTGGCGGAACTTCCCGTAAGGTTGTTCAGCGTATTGTAAATGTTTTGAACAGTTTCGTTGTATACTGTTGCAATAAGTAAACAGCGCGAACGATTTGGATCTTCCTTGCCCGTGCTAATATCATTGCAGTCTGGCTGAAGCTGGTCTTTGCCACCGCCAATTCCGGCTGGTAGTTTGGCAATTGTAGTACCATAAATGAATGCTTCTGACAGCCCAAAGCTTGAGTATTGGCGCATTAGGTAGGTAGAGGCAACAATGCCGGTTCTATCATGGCCACTCGCGCAGTGAATGTAATACACATAAGGCTTGTCGTTTGCAGTGTTCATATAGTCATAGAGCAACTTGCTAGACTTTTGGTCATAGGCATCGTCTGTGCTTCCTCTCGAAGCATCTGGCTGAATTACCCAGTTGCACATTTGGCCGAGAATACCGCTAGAGCCACTTACAGTTTGCGGTGCTGTTGGGAAGAAGGTCCTATCGGCTAAGTCGGCCATAGTGCCTGGCTTTCCCTTGGCATCTAAAAACGATTCTACTTCCTGAGTAATAGAACCAGCTTCAGAATTGGGGCTTAGTAAACATACATCCACCAAAACATAATCTCCTTTTTTAGGGAATTTGCCTGTGGTATCTGTTTGGGTATCGTATCGGTCTTCCATATAAGCATGCAGCGTATCGAAGTCGATTGGCTGTGGGCCATTGGCTACCTTGGCTGGAGCCAAAGGTGAGTTGCCTCTAAAAAGCAAGTTGCTGCCCACCTGATCTACCATAAACACCATGTCCTTATTTAAAAATTGATGCTTGGAAGGTACGCCAGATGGCACTCCGCCAGTTGGAGCCACTACCGGTATGTTAATAAAATCGTTGCCATTTGACTCTGGGGTAGAACTGGCAGGAATTACAGTGTCGCAATTATTAGGCAGCCCGTTGTTATCTCGTGACCAGCTAGAGGTGCTGCCGCTCAAAAAGAAATCCATATGGCAGTAAGCCTTGCTTGGTTTTTTAGCATCTCCGTATTCAACTACAATGTTGGCTTCGGCATATTTGCCCAAGTTGTGCATGGTAAACTGCTCAGCAGCTCCGGTGCTAGAACCAACGGTTCCAACAGAAATACTGGCTACTTTACTGCCATTTACCTCTAAGTAGGCATTAGGGCTAGGGGTGAAAGTTACTTTTACGCCTGCACCTGGCGATAGCAGGTAGGTGCCTTTTTCTGGTTGTGGTGTACTTTTATTTGTTGACATGATTGCGTGTTAAAGGTTAAGTCTCGTTTTTTAACTCAATCAAAGTAACCGCAAGAAAAAGGAAATTGAACGAGTAAAAATACCCGTTCGAAAAATCACGTTGATTACACCTAAAAGGAAAAATCGACTTAAGCCAAAGCTGTGTTCGTCTCCTTTTTTCCACCTAAATGAGGGCATGCTATAAGGTCAGCCATACTTTTAAAAGGAACTTGAGCTTTTTCGTAATTATAAACATTGGCAAGGGTGGTGGTGTAGTTGTTATCCCCCATACTAATGTCTACATCTTTCATAGTCATTTGCGAAGGATGCTCATAACCGCAGGCATGGGTGATTTCTAGAATCTCTTTGCGCAGGGTTTTTACATAGTTGTAAAAGCGTTCCGATTTTAATGCGGGATCAATCCCTGCCTGTAGCCACTTGTTTTGTGTAGCCACCCCAGCAGGGCAGCGGTTTGTATGACAAACCTGTGCCTGAATACAACCTATGGAGAGCATGCCTTCGCGCGCCACCTGAATAACATCTACTCCAAGGGCAAAAGCCATTAAGGCACTACTAGGGAAACCCAATTTGCCCGAACCGATGAACACCACGCGATCGGTAAGTCCTTTTTTAAGAAAGATTTGATATACGCTAGTAAAAGCAAAAATGAATGGCAACGACACGTGGTTGGCAAAAGATGGAGGTGCTGCACCGGTACCGCCTTCACCACCATCAATGGTAATAAAGTCTGGGCCTATGCCTTTGGCTAGCATTAAATCAGTAAGCTCTTCCCACATATCTAGTTTACCCACGGCCGACTTTATACCTACAGGCAAGCCTGTTTCTTTGGCTACAGCTTCTATAAAGTCGAGCATTTCCGTCATGTTGGTAAATGCTTTGTGGCCAGATGGAGAAACTACATCTTGACCTAGTGGGATGTGCCTGATTTCCGCAATTTCTTTAGTGATTTTAGAAGCTGGTAGCACACCACCTTTACCTGGCTTAGCACCTTGCGAAAGCTTAATTTCGATGGCCTTTACTGCTTCATGCTGGTTAACCAAGTCAACTAGTTTATCCATTACAAAATCTCCGTTGTCATCACGCACACCAAAATAGCCAGTACCAATTTGCAGCATGGTATCTGCGCCATGCATGTGGTAAGGCGAATAGCCACCTTCGCCTGTGTTGTGGTAGCATTCTGCTTTATAGGCACCTTTGTTGAGTGACGAAATCGCATTTGCCGAAAGTGAGCCAAAACTCATGGCAGAGATATTAATTACCGATTTTGGCCTAAATGGCTTTTTACGTTTGTTGTAAGCACCCATCACTTTGGCCGATGGTAAAAGGCTTGGCGTTTGCTTGTTGGGGTGGCCTTCTGGCAAGGCATAGGGAATCATTGTTGGGTTTATGAAAATATGGCCAGGAGCGTAAATGTCTTGGTCCGTTCCAAATCCTTGATAGTTGTTCTCCCTTTTGGAAGAGGCATAAACCCACGAGCGTTGACTTCTGTTAAAAGGCAGTTCTTCTCGGTTATTGGCCACAATGTATTGGCGCAGCTCTGGCCCAATGCGCTCTAGCATGTAGCGCAAATGCCCAACAATTGGAAAGTTGTGGCTAATGGTATGCTTTTTCTGAATGATGTCTCGCAAAAACACGATGAGCAAAACAAGGAGTACATAACTCCACCACGGAAACCAAGAAAAGAACTCGTTTAGATTCATATAATTGAATGTTGCTTTACGGTCAATTTAAACCAAAAATTGGAATAGTTGTTTAGGCGCAGGACTTGGGTGACTTTAAAGTTTCTACTTTGTTTTGCGCAGGACTTTTCCTGCTCTATTGCTCGTTAATTCTCCCTCCGAAACAGTTACTTTTCCGTTCACAACCACATAAGGAATTCCTTCTGGGTAATGATGAGGATCTTCGAAAGTCCCCATGTCTTTTACTGTTTGCGGATCGAAAACGGTAATATCTGCTTTCATTCCTTCTTGGATAAAGCCTCGGTCTGAGAGCCCGAGTCGTTCGGCTGGCAGAGATGTCATTTTTCTAAGTGCCAAAGGGAGGTTGATGATTTTCTCTTCGCGAACATAGTGTCCTAGCACTCTCGGAAATGTGCCATAGCTACGAGGATGTGGATGGCTGTTGCCCGGAACAACTAGGCCTCCATCTGAGGCTACCATGGCCAGCGGATGCTGCATAATTCGTTTTACATCTTCTTCGCCAATGGCGTGATAAACACAAGAGGCACCTCCATTTAACTGTCCCTCAATTACCAAGTCGGCACCGTTGGCAAATGTAGGTTCAAGGCCTCTTTCAATTACCCAGTCTTTCAATGTGCGACCATTCAGGTCCGGTTTCCATGAAACGTTGGCGAATTGCACCACCTCCAAATCATTGCCGCCTCGGTCGTACTCAATATTGTACATTATTTCGGCATGAATCTTCTTTCGGGTTTCGGGGTCTTCAACACGCTTTCTAAATTCCTCATTACCACCCGCTCTTGCCCAAGTGGGGATTAAAACTGCTAGGCTTGTGGCGCTGGCTGTGTAAGGATATTGATCCATCATCACATCAATACCCAGTGCGCGTGCAGAGTCTACCATTGCTAAAGTCTTTTCGCTGGCGCCCCACATTGGTTTGCCAATGGCTTTATGGTGGGTTAGAATAATTGGAATATCGGCTTCTCGCCCAATCACAATAGCCTCTTTTACCCCTTCAATTAATCCGAGTCCTTCCTCCCGTAGGTGGGAAGTATAAATACCGCCAAACTCAGATGCAACTTCTGATAGCGCTATTACTTCTGCTAAATCAGAGTAGGCACCTGGTACGTATTTGAGCCCAGTTGAAATGCCGTATGCACCCGAAAGCATGGCTTCTTCCACAGCCTTTTTCATAGACGTAAGCTCTTCTTCCGTTGGTTTACGGTTGTCGGTTTGCATTACATTCCTTCTTACTGTGTTATGGCCAACCAGCCATGCCGTGTTAATACCCAGGTCGAATGTTTCCAAACTATCTAAAAACTTGCCCATGGGTGAAGGGCCTCGTCCATCGGGGCCGGCCAAAACGGTGGTTACTCCTTGTTTTAGAAAATTCTCGGCCGTGGGTAATTCCATAATGCGCTCAATGTGCGCGTGCATGTCAATAAAACCGGGACTCACAATATGTCCTTCCGCATCAATTTCCCTGTCTGCGGTGGCTTCAATCAGGTTGCCAATCTTCACGATTTTATCTCCGTTTATGCCTATTCCGGAAATGTACGGCTCTTCGTTAATGCCGTCATAAACCAATCCATTGCGGATAATTAAGTCGTAATGGTCTTTAGAGCCACAGCTAAGTATAGTCAGAATAAGAGCGGAAATGAGATAGTGTTTGATGCGCATTTTTTCACGGTTGATAATGGTTCAATTTAAGAGGTTTTGGCATTCTAATTCGACTGGTTAAAGGAAAATATGAATGGGTCGGAACACTAATCTGTCAAAATATTGAACAAAGCATGTGGAACAGGTCTTTAAATTATTTAATTTTTAATCAAATTAATTGTAATGAAAGTCTACCAACTCCTTCTGTCAAGCTTGTTTTTACTATTGTGTTTTTCTCTTTCTGCCCAAGATGAAAAAATGCCCTGGCCACGTGTGTTAACCACAGCATCTGGTAAAGAAGTTACACTATACCAGCCTCAGTTAGATGACCTCAAAAACAATGTAGTAGAAGGTAGGATGGCTGTTTCAGCCAAAGGTAGTGATGGAAAACTAGTGTTTGGTGCTGTGTGGCTTCAGGCTACGCTGGCAACCGATATGGATCAAGACGAAGCGGCTCTTTTAGATATAAAAGTCACCCAAACAAAGTTTCCTGAAGAAGTAACCGATGCCCAAATTGAAGGGCTAAAATCATTTTTGGCAGACGAGATAATGAAATGGGAGCCGAGAATGTCTTTAAGTCAGTTAAAGGCAAGCTTGGCGGGAATGGAGTCGGTGAGCGAAGGAGATAAAGGACTGAAGCATGATGCTCCGGATATTCTGTATAGGGAAAGTGCTACCATGTTGGTGACCATAGATGGAGAACCAAAGTTTAAAGAAGATAGCCGTTCAGGCATTAGTTATGTAATGAACACACCCTTTTTTATCGCTAAAGAGAAGAACCGATCGGTACACTATTTAAAAGGAGGGGATTATTGGTATAAGTCGGAAAGCGTGCTAGAAGGCTGGACTCGGATTGACAATGCACCCAAAAAAATAAAGGACTTTGCGGAGGCCAATGCACCTAAAGAAGAGGGCGAGCCAAGCGATGAGGCCAAAGAGCAAATGACTGCTGCTGGCCCTCCAAGTATATTGGTGGTTACTGCTCCCGCGGAACTCGTTTTGGTAGATGGAACACCGGATTATCAGCAAATTTCCGGAAC
The DNA here is from genome assembly GCF_900111145.1 of Roseivirga pacifica. GTDB lineage: Bacteria > Bacteroidota > Bacteroidia > Cytophagales > Cyclobacteriaceae > Roseivirga > Roseivirga pacifica. The sequence goes on along the minus strand of NZ_FOIR01000003.1, from coordinate 78,869 downwards.
AGAATTGCTCTATGTTCAAAATACGGAAAGCGATATTATAATGGATATCGAGTCGCAAATGCATTATTTGCTTTTGGCTGGTAGGTTTTATCAGTCGAGCACTTTAAGTGATGGTGATTGGGCATTTGTAGACCCAGAAGACTTACCTGCCGGTTTTGCCAATATCCCAGACGATTCGCCAATTAGCGATATTAAGGCAAGCGTGCCTGGTACTCCAGATGCCCATGAGGCGCTTTTGGATCAAGTGATTCCTGAAACTGCAGAGGTAGACAAAAACAAAACAATTGAGGTGACTTTTGATGGCGATCCGCAGTTTTCTAAAGTGGATGGCACGGCTGTAGAGTATGCGCTAAATTCTCCTCAAACAGTATTGAGGATTAATAACAAATACTACTGCGTGGAAGATGGCATTTGGTTTACTTCATCAAAAGCCAAAGGTACTTACAAGGTTTCAACAGAGAGGCCAAGCGAGGTGGACGACCTACCGCCTTCAAGCCCAGTGTACAATGTTAAGTACGTTTATATTTACGATGTGCAGCCCGAGGTAATTTATGTGGGATACACACCAGGTTATTACCACTCTTATATTTACAATGGAGTTGTAGTGTATGGCACAGGCTTTTACTACCGACCTTGGTATGGCTATTATTACTACCCACGACCAGTAACCTTCGGTTTTGGGGTGCATTGGAACCCATACACCGGCTGGGGCTTTAGTGTAGGCTTTAGCTTTGGTTGGGTTGGCTGGGGCTTTCACCCGTACTACAGACCTTATTGGGGGCCACGAGGATTTTACCCAGGATATAGAGGAGGCTATTATCATGGTTATCACAGAGGGTATAACCGTGGCTTTGCTGCGGGCTACATGGCTGGCCAACGACACAGCGTTTACAATAATAGGGCAGGGGTTAGAACTTTAAACCATCAGAACCACAGGGTGAACAACCTTGGCGCTAATAGAAGGCCAACCAATAATAACAGGGTTCGGCCAAGCACCCAAAGGGGAAACAATGTATTGACTGACAGACAAGGGAACGTTTTTCAGCGCACGCAGAATGGCAACTGGCAAAATGCCAATAGCACCAGAAATACGAGGAATGTTCAAAGACCTTCTACTACACAAAGGCAACAGCTAAACCGTACCTATAACAATCGTCAGAAGATTAACCGAGGTGGAGCGACCACTGGTTTTCCGAGAAGAGGTGGTAGAAGGAATTAAAAGATCACTTGGTCTTTCGACTGCTTTACCTCTTTCACATCGAGCACCTGAATGCTCAAGATTGAAATAAGGCAGTAGGCAGTAAAGTAGTAGAAACCTTCGTGAATGCTGGCGCGAATGCCTTCTTCTGAAGCTGTGGCAAGGTAGAAAAGGAATATGCCCACCACAAAAACATCGGCCATAGACCATTTGCCAATAATGGCTACAAAGTTGTAGACTTTAATGCGGCTTTTCCAGTTTTTAAAAGCCATTACTGCAAAGAGTAATAGCGCTTTTGTAATGGGTACGAGTACCGAAAATATTAAGATCAGGGTTGCTACAAGTGTGTTGTCGAACTCATATAGAAGTTTAATGCCACTAATTACGCTTTGTGTTCTATCATAAAGCTCAAATTCGCCTAGCATAGGTACACTTGCACCAATATGAATATTGAGAATTGGGAGGGTAAGCCCCGGGTATAGACAAATAAGGGAAATAATGATGAGGATAAGTCCTACTATGTTGCGCTTGCTCATAAACAGTTAACTAATATGCTATTGACGATGTCAATCTAAGTATGTAACTCAATATTGAAAAAGAACTTGTTGATTATAAAATAAAATACCGGAAAAACTGCCTCTTCAAGCAGAGAGACAGATTGATCCGGTACTTTATTGTGTTAAATATTAATGGTTTCCAAAGCTACACCAGTCCATCAAGTCGGTGCCAATTGGCGAACCATCCGGTGGCGTAAGTGCGCTTGGCGGATTGTACTCCATTGGGTTGTTTAAGAAAGTCTTGATTTTATGTTTTTGCATGGCCATAAATCCTTTTTCAACTAGGTCGCCTTCATCAAAATCTTGATCAGCTATTTCCATTAAGCTAGCGTAAGCTGCCGAACGTGCCGTAGCCGAAGCTTGTGTGCTCTTAGCTAAGTTGATCAAAGCATTGGTGAACTGGTCTACGTTGGCGCGCTGCAGTTCTGCATGGTAAGCGTTGTTTGTTGAAGAAAACACCTGTTGAGCCATAGCTCCAATCACCTCTTCCAAACCAATTTGGCTTGGGTCTATTGCTTTTTGCTGAGCCAATCTGGTAGCGCGTTGTGGGTTTAAAATAAACTCCTGAACTGCACCCGATAATGTTTCGCCCGGAGCAACAGCATCAAAAGTTAGCCCGGTTCTTACCTTAAAGTTTTCTCTGCCTCTCCAGAAGCCAGGAGGGCGCGGAGGGATGATATCCAAAATATGCTGAGGGAAAGCCAGATTTTCAGGCTTAATAGTATTCAAAAGTGCACTAAGTGCAGCTTCTTGTTCAGCTCTCGGCACAACTCTTTGGGCTGCTTGCGTATCGCCACGCAGTTTGTAGTTGTAGTAAACGCCACCAACCGATTTTACCGCGCCTTCAAGCTGATAGCGGTGAATCATATACATTGGTACAAGAACTTCTTCCAAAGTGGCCATAGGTGCACCCACCGCAATGTTCTTTTCAGAGAAATTCTGCAAAACTACTTTACGTAGCTCCATTAAGCGGTTTAACTCTTCAGTCGCACTTTTTCCATTGTCCCAAAGGTGAGCTGTAGGAGATACCGAACTAATCGGTCTGGCATCAGAATCTGTTAAGTATAATAAACCGTCTTTTACGCGCTGATCTATAATGGCATCGAGCGCCTTGTCTTCATCTGTACCATCAGGGAAATCTTGGTAACCCCAAATAATGGCAGACTTATCATAGTCGCCAATACCTACATCATAAGCATTTTTCAGTTCAACTGTACCATTTTTCAGTTCAACCAATGGATGAGGGTAGTCCATTACAGAAGCGCGGTCGTTCACACTGGCCGCAAAGTTGTGCGATAGGCCAATGGTGTGGCCAACCTCGTGGGCTGAAAGCTGGCGCAAACGAGCCAAAGCTAATTCTAATAGTTTAGGATCTGGCGTTGTGCCATTCTCATAAGGCGTAATTAATCCCTGAGCAATTAAAAAGTCTTGTCTTACGCGCAGAGAACCCAAACTAACGTGCCCTTTTATGATCTCGCCAGTTCTCGGGTCGGTAACGGATGAGCCGTAAGACCAGCCGCGGGTAGAACGGTGTACCCACTGAATCACGTTATAGCGAACATCTAGCGGGTCAGCATCGGCAGGCATTTCTTCCACTATAAAAGCATTTTTATAGCCGGCAGCTTCATACGCTTGGTTCCACCAACGAGCTCCTTCAATTAGGGCAGACTTAATTGGCTCTGGTGCGCCACGGTCTACATAGTAACGAATTGGCTCCACTGGTTCCGAAACCTTCGCTTTTGGATTCTTCTTTTCTAATCTGTGTCTTCTGGTAAAACGCTTTACAATATTGTCTTGAATTGGTGTAGCGTAATCCATGTAACTAATGCTGCCATAGCCTGAGCGAGGGTCAGCTTTTCTCAGTTCATAGTTTGCATCTGGCAACTCAATAAATGAGTGGTGCATGCGTACCGTAACATTGTCTGGTGTAGGTGTTACACTTCTTAGGTAACCGCCTGTGGCAGTACCGGTAAAGGTAATAGTAGCCTCAAGCTCAGAGTTTTTCGGGAAGTTCTTAAGCATTGGCGGGTAAATGGCCGAGCGCGAAGCATCTGCTCTAAAGTTACCTTGGCGCGAACGGCTCAAAGTTCTGGCAACTCCATGTGCATCGTCTAGCAACATAGAGGTTATGTCTATAAGTATTTTGCCATCAGATTCGGCTTCTACTTTAAAGCCGTAGAGTACAGATTCTGCAAAGGCTTGTTTTACCGCTTTTACTTCTTCTGGATTGTTAGAAACAGCGCGGTAGTCATAGTTTGGTTGCACCAACAATACTTTCGGTCCAACTCTTCTAAACTCAACTATTTTGGTGCCGCCCAACTGGCCTCTATCCAGGCCAATGTCGTTAGATCCAACACCCGCAGCTAGCGAGTTTACATATAGGAATTCACTTTCTAGTTTATCTATTTCTAACCAAACTTTACCGGCACTTTCGTCCCAATAGTAGGTGAAAAAGCCTTCCTTTTTGGTAAAGTCTTTCGTTTTTTCAGCAATGCTGGTTTGCCCAATTAGCGTATGTGCTACAAGGCATAAAAGCATTACCCATGTGGTCTTTTTTAGCATTTTATAAGGTTTTAAGATTCAATCGACCTGAATATAATAAGTCTTTGCTAACACCACTATACGTTTATATTTGTAAGGTCTCAAAAACGAGTAAACAAATGATTGGAAGAAAAAACTACCTATTAATCATCTGTTTAATGGTCTCTACAGCGGTTTTTGCCCAAAAAAAGCCATTAACACACGATGTGTACGATGATTGGAAAAGCATTCAAACGGTAAATATTAGTAACAACGGCCAGTGGGCTGCATATAGAATTGCACCACAAGAGGGCGATGCCGTGTTGGAGCTACGAAATTTAAATAATAATGAGACCATTCGTGTAGAACGCGTCTCTCGCTACACCTTCTCGACAAACGGGAAATTTGTGGCTGCTGAAGTTAAGCCTGAGCACGATAAAGTGCGTGAATTGAAGCTTAAAAAAACCTCGGGTTCTAAAATGCCAAAGGATTCGCTTTACATAGTGAACCTTGAAAGCGGTGACATGAAAAAAGTGGCTCGAGTAAAGAACTACCAACTGCCTGAAGACTCTGAGGAGTGGATAGCTTGGTTGCACGAAAAGCCGCTAGATAAGCCTAAAAAGAAAGAGGAGAAAACTGAGGAAGCTCCGGAAGAAACAGGCAAGAAGAAAAAGAAGAAGAGAAACAAGAAGAAAGAAGAGCCAAAGGCTGAAGAAGCTCCGGCCGAGCCAAAGGACCCAAGAGAAAAGTCTAAGGGCACAGAATTGGTTTTATACAACATGGCTACTGGTGAAACTAAAAGTTTTACTGGTGTAATGGAATACAGCCTATCTGACAAAGGAAACATTCTTGTTTATGAATATGATGAGGTTGATTCTTTGGCGCCATCTGGAATTCACGCGCTTAATATTGCGAGTGGAGAAAGCTTTGAGCTAAACAGTGGTTTAGTTGGCTACAAAAAGATTACAATTGATGAGGAAGGTACTCAAGTAGCTTTCTTTGGTTCTGCTAGCGAAAAGGATGCCGAAGATAAGTATTACAGCTTATTCCACTGGACTGCAGGTGGAGAAGCAGCACAAATAGTTGCCGATACCACTACTGCTGGTACTCCTGAAAACTGGATGGTAAGTGATAATAGTAGAATCAGCTTTTCAGAGTCTGGTAAGCGTTTATACTTCGGTACTGCGCCTCGTCCGGTAAAATATGCCTACGAGTCTGATACTACTTTATTAAAAGAAGACAAGCCGGCTGTAGATGTTTGGTCATATAACGACCCTTACATTCAGCCAATGCAGAAGCTGCAAGCAACTCGCGAAAAGAACAGAACCTACAGTGCATATATTAATGTAGAGACTGGGAAAATGGTGCAGCTTGCTGACCTTGAGTTGGAGTCTGTAAGAGTCGATACTGAGAAGGATATGGACTTTTTCCTAGCTTCTACAGATAAGCCTTACCGTGTTCAGTACACTTGGGATACCCAAACGCCAAGCGATATTTACCTTGTTGATGCTGAAACAGGTGATGCAGACTTATTGATGAAAGGAACCATGGGCGCATGGCAGCAGCTTTCGCCAAATGGTAAGTACATTACTTGGTACGATTTGAACGATACCCATTGGTATGCAATGGATTTGGCTACCAAAACCACTAAAAACCTTACGGAGAATATTCCAGTGAGCTTCGCGAACGAATTGCACGATTCACCATCGCTTGCATATGCTTACGGAACTGCCGGATGGACTGAAGGCGACAAAGAGGTATTTATTAACGACCGTTATGATATCTGGAAAATCAATCCGGCTACTGGCGATTTTGAAAACGTTACAAACGGAGAAGGTAGAGCCAATAAGATTACCTTCCGTTATCAGCGTTTGGATAGAGAAGAAGAATACGTTCCTACAAACAAGCCAGTATTGCTTTCGGCATCTAATGAGTGGACTAAAGCTTCTGGCTACTATACAACTTCAATGGCTTCGGCCGATTCGCCAAAAGAAGTTTTAATGAAGGATATGAGCGTTTATGGTTTGGATAAAGCCAAAAATGCAGATAGAGTTCTTTTAAGAATGTCTACTTATGAAGAGTACCCTGAAGTGTACACTGCGAGCAGCACTGCATTAAGTGATATTCAAAAATTGACTGACCTGGATGCTCAGGAAGATCCATATAACTGGGGTAGCAACCAGCTTATCGAGTTTGCTTCTGGTTACGATGGCGAAACTATGCAGGCTATTCTTTATAAACCTGAAAACTTCGACCCAAATAAGAAGTACCCAATGATTGTGTATTTCTACGAGCGTAGATCAAATTCTTTGCACAGTCACCCAAGCCCAGCACCAAGTGCCAGTACGGTAAATATTCCTTACTACGTAAGTAATGATTACCTAGTGCTTGTGCCAGACATTAAGTACGAAATTGGTCACCCAGGTAAAAGTGCTATGGATCACGTAGTACCAGCTACACAAGCTGTAGTAGATATGGGCTTTGTAGATAAAGACAAAATGGCTATTCAAGGCCAAAGCTGGGGTGGTTACCAAGTGGCGCATATCGTTACAAAAACAGATATGTATGCGGCAGCAGGTGCTGGTGCTCCAGTTTCTAACATGACATCGGCTTATGGTGGTGTACGTTGGGGTAGCGGTATGAGCCGTATGTTCCAGTACGAAAAAACGCAATCTAGAATTGGCGGAACACTTTGGGATGAATTCGATCTATACATTGAAAATTCGCCAGTATTTGGTGTGCCGAATATCAATACGCCACTGTTTATTATGCACAACGATGCAGACGGTGCGGTACCTTGGTACCAAGGAATTGAGTTCTACATGGCACTGCGAAGATTGCAAAAACCAAGCTGGATGGTGGTTTACAATGACGAGGCACACAACCTTCGTTTGCGTAAAAACAGAAAAGACCTTTCAATCAGAATGGGTCAATTCTTCGATCACTACCTAAAAGGTGCTCCAATGCCAGAGTGGATGGCGCATGGTTTACCTGCAACGCTAAAAGACAGAACGCTTCGCTACGAATTGGTAGATGAAAGCAAGGAGAAACTAAAGGAAGGCGAGAGCCTGAATATAGAAAAAGGCAATAAGTAGTCTTTTCAAAATCAAAAGTAAAAAGCCTTCTTCCTGTTTAGGGAGAAGGCTTTTTTTTAGGTTAAAATAATACCCCAACCGACTAGGTTGAGGTACTTAATTATATCTAAGTGAGCTAAGGATTAATCCTTGATCACAATTTTTTCGATTTTATCACCTTGGCGAATGTCGTCTATCACATCAAGGCCTTCAACCACTTTACCAAAGCAAGTGTGATTTCTGTCTAGGTGTGCGGTGTTGTCTCTGCTGTGGCAAATAAAGAACTGAGAACCTCCAGTGTTTCGACCTGCGTGCGCCATAGAAAGCACACCTCTGTCGTGGTATTGGTTGTCGCCATCCAGCTCACAGTCGATTGAGTAACCTGGGCCACCAGCTCCGGTGCCATCAGGGCATCCACCTTGTACTACAAAGTTTGGGATTACACGGTGGAAGGTAAGTCCATCGTAATAACCTTTTTTAGAAAGGTCTGTAAAGTTTTTAACTGTTTTTGGAGCATCATTCTCATAAAACTCCACTTTCATTAATCCTTTTTCGGTATGAATTTCTGCCGTCATTTCTTTTTACTTTAATTAGGGCAAAAGTAAATCATCCTGCGCAATGTTCCGGCTTTCAAATCAGACAAAAATCAAATTCATGAATATTTACCCACCATTTCTAGGTGCGGGTATTCGGTTGAGTTACATATCGAAAGACTTTAGAAAGGCAGTGGTAACCATGAAGTTGCGCTGGTGGAACCGCAACTTGGTGGGCGTGCACTTTGGTGGATCGCTCATGTCCATGTCCGATGCATTTTATATGCTGCTTATTTTGCAGAATCTGGGTAAAGGCTACATCGTTTGGGACAAGGCCAGTTGTATTCAGTTTAAAAAACCGGGTAAAGGAAAGGTTACTTGTGTGTTTGAAATTGGCGATGAAATCCTCGAAAGGATAAAACAAGAGGTAGAAGCGAATGGGAAAACTGAGATTGAGCTACCATTAGAAATTACGGATGAAGAAGGCGATGTGGTTTCTTCGCTACAAAAGACGATTTATATAAGGAAGAAGATTTTTAATGTTTTTTAGATTTATTTAGATTGATAAAATTGTATTTTTTTTAAATTCTATTGTGTTAATTAATGGCTTTTATTTGATTTGTGTTTTTGTCTTTTGTATTATTGAATAACACATAATAAGAAAGGCACTCTTCTAAGTTGCCCTATAATATGTACACACAAGAGTTAATTTTATGTACATCAAGTTGTTGTGTTATTGAGAAGGGAGAGCCGAAAACCTTGTAAAAGAGTAGGCATAACGTAAATAAATAAACATAATGAAAAAGCTTCTTAAATTATTTTTTGTAATGATTGCCGTAGCTTGTTTAACAGCGATTACCAACTTTAAGTCTCAAGCAACTTGTTACACTCAAGGTGGTTTAAATGGTAAATGTAGATTGGTTGAAATCACATTTATGGGAGTTACACAAATTGACGCATTATGTGGTGAGCCCGCTGAGGGAGATACTGCTAACTGTCATTATGACGAACCTTGATTCTAGACGATTTTGTTAAAAACCTTTTGAGCAGGGCATAATTAGGCCCTGTCTTTTTGACTTATGCATAAACTTTTAAAATTCATTTTATTTGTACTTGCTTTCTCATGTGCTAGGGAGGCAGAGTTCGAGAATAAGTATTCTTTAGAGTCTGTTAATAGTGAGGATTATGTGTTATTAGGGATAGACCAAGAAACCCCTCGTTTTAATAACCCGTCTAGTTTCTCTTCAATTGAAACCGAAATCCTTTTTTATAACAAGATTAATCATTCACTTTATTTTTACCCCTTTAAAATACAGTCGGAAAAGATATTACCTTCTTTAAAACTGAATTTATCAACGGAGGGGGAGAACAGAGTTCCAGAAGTTAATGCTATAAATTATCATAGTAGGGACAGTGTTTTTCTATTCAACTCGATATCCAAAAATCTGTACTTAATAAATTCAGATGGGGATTTAATTGATACTTTTAATGTTGTTAGTGAGGGGGAAATAGGGTTTCCGATATATCCAGAGGTTGAAGTTATAGGAGACTTGGCTTTTTTCCCCACAGTGGGGTATGCTAAATCTGATACTAAGTTAAAAAATAAGTCGCTTCTAATTTATAACCTTAAGACTAAAAACTCATCTTATTTATTGGATATGCCTGCTGATTTTCAGGGGTATTATGCTGATAGAGGACTTTTTAAAGAGGGAGCATATGTGAGTCACTTGAATAGTTATGTGATTTGCCTGAGTATGGGAGGGGATTTATTAGTTTATAATCTCGAAGAGAAAAGTTCGAAAAGAATAAAGGTTGAGTCTAATATTTACACTGATCCTGAAACTTTTAATCCTGATGCTGACCTAGAAAAAAGAAGAGAGTATGCGAAAGAAAATAGTTGGCATGATGCTATTTTCTATGATCCAAATACAAAGTTAACCGTTAGGTCAAGTACACTGGGGGTGAATTCACTAGAAGACATTAATTCTGGTTTAATTGAGATTTTTGATGATAACTTAGTTAAAGTTGGTGAATTTGAGGGGATAAACTTTTTTAAGGAGGTGTTCAGCACTGAAGATGGTATTTACTTCGCTGACTGGAGTTTTGATAAGGAAAACGAAAATATTATAGCCTATAGGAAGTTAAAATTCAATAAATTAAACTAATAATACATGCGAACTTTATTTTTTTTAGCTCTTATTTTATTGGTTGGCTGTAGTAATACTCGAGAAAGCTATGAATTAAGCTTCTTTGTGAAGAGTCAATTGCCTCAAATTTCCAATAAGGAAGTCATTATTGCAATTCCGAATGCAGGCTGTAAGGGGTGTATTACTAATACAGAGAACTTTGTTCTGAATAATTTCAGGAACCCCAAACTAGGCATTTTCTTTTTTAATGTGAACTCCAATAAACTCCTAAAGCTCAGGCTGGGGGATGTGTTATTTTCTGATAATGTGATTGTTCAAGAGTTAGGATGATTGAGTTACCAAATAAGTTAGATGGAATTTACCCAGTTATTTTAGCAAAGGATGATAATGATATATGGGGGGTGGTTGACAGGGTCTCACCTGAAAGTAATACAGTGTTTCTTGATCTTGAAAATAGACTAACTCAGAATAACTAGCTCTAAGCTGCTCCACGGGGGCGCATATGAAGCCTTAGAGTTGATGTTAGGTGGAGGGAGCTAATAAATAATTTCCCTTTAAACAGGTAGCCAAATTATTTTCAGGGTGGATGAAGAAGGCGATGTGGTTTCTTCGCTACAAAAGACGATTTATAAAAGGAAGAAGGACTATTCACCTGCCTCTGCCTGATATATACTATTAATTCTACCATCTACAGCCAATTCGTTTAGCCCAATATCCATCATAGGGTGGTAGAGCAGCCGCACTAACTCCAAGTCTAAACTAGAATAGCTAGTGGCAAAGCCGCCATCGGTAGCAGTTTCATAAAAAATACTGTTTGGATATAGAGGGGAGTCTTTTCCTAAGCCTAAGCTTTGTGCTAGTTCTTCTCTTATGGTGCTTTGTTGTTTGTAGAATTCCACTGTGGTGTCAATGAAAATTCTAGAGCGATTGATTTCATCATTTAGCCACCATACATTAAAGTAGGCTACATTTCCTCTCAGGCTATTACGCATATCAGGAAAAAGTTTGATGTAAGATTCTGCAGAGCCAAAGTGAAAGTAGCAATTGCTTTGGGTAGAATCGCTTACTACTTCAATATAGTTCGTAGGGGCCATTGCCTCGTTTAGTTGAGCAACCGTTAGGTTGAGCTCATCCATGTGCTGAGGGCTGTAATTTCCACCCACAAATATCCTTACAGGGCTTTCCCAACGTCTGGTGATTTCACTTGCACCGCCTGATTCGAACCCCAATGCAACCTCTTTGAAATATGCTTTTGCTTGAGACTCGAAACTGGTAAGTGGATAGGCGGGTGTTTCTTCGTCTTTACTACAGGCCGAAATAAAAACGGCCAGTAACATGGCCAGTGTAAGTATTCGCATGTTGGTGTGCATAGGAAACTGGTTAGTAGAATAGTAACGCAGTTTCCTGCACAAAATTTAAACCAACTTACTTTTTAAAATGATATAGGAATATCATTTCTCCAGTAAATGCCGGTTTAGGATTGTCCTTAATTTCCAATGTTACGTTCAATTGGCACTTACTAATGCCTCTTAAGTCGGCAAGCGAAGTTAGTTTAACCTTTAAACGCACGGCACTGCCTACAACTACGGCCTGATTGAATTTTAGCTTTTCAATTCCGTAGTTGATCATCATTTCGATGTTGTTGATCTCTGCGATTTGCTGCCACAGGTGAGGCAAAATAGATAGTGTTAGGTAACCGTGCGCAATGGTTCCACCAAACTTGGTTTCCTTTTTAGCACGGGCATCATCTAAATGAATCCACTGATGGTCCAAAGTGGCATCAGCAAATGCATTCACACGCTCCTGATCAATGGTCAGGTAATCAGAAACGCCTATTACTTCTCCTATGTACTGCTCGAACTCCTGATGGCTTCCGATGACTACTTTTGACATGATTTGGTGTATTTCTTTAAAAAGTGAAATTCAAATTGTTAACTCTAGGCTAGAAATCCAAGGTTAATTGTAAGCCTTTTACGGCTTTTATTTCGGGCTCGTTGTCAAAATTAGAACAAGTTATTCCTAAAAGGCGTACCCCTTCGGCAAAGTCGTTCCATTCAATTTGTGCTAACAAATTGTATGTCAACGATATGATTTCATCAAAGCTTTCGATCTTACCATTTTGCGTATGGCTTCTGGTAATTTGTGTGAAGTCGCTAAATTTTACTTTAAGGGTAATGGTTTTACCAAAAGTGTCGGCTTTTTCCAGCCTTTTCATTACTTCGCTGGCAATTTTTCTCAGTGCCATTTTCATGTCTTCCTCAGTTAGCAAATCTTCCGAAAATGTATTTTCTGCGCCCAGCGACTTTCTAATTCTGTGCGGATTCACTGGCCTATTGTCATTCCCTCTTACAATGTCAAAATAATAGGCACCCGCTTTGCCGAAGCTAGCTTTTAGCCCTTCCTTAGACCACTGTAAAAGATCTTTTCCGGTGTGAATACCAAGTTTTTTCATTTTGGCTGCGGTAACTTTTCCAACACCAAAAAAGTCTTCAATCGGCAACTGATGAATGAATAAATGCACTTTCTCAGGCCCTATGAGCGTAATGCCATCTGGTTTGTCATAATCACTGGCAATTTTTGCCAAAAACTTATTAATGGAAATGCCGGCAGAGGCGGTAAGTCCTGTTCGGGCTTTTATTTCCCTTTTTATCTCTTTAGCAATTAATGTGGCTGAAGGAATGCCCTTTTTGTTTTTGGTTACGTCTAAAAATGCTTCATCAAGCGATAGTGGCTCAATAAGATCGGTGTATTCGTGAAAAACTTCCCTGATTTGGTTTGAAACCTCTTTATATCTTTCAAAGCGTGGCCTTACAAAGGTAATTTCTGGACAAAGCCTAAATGCGCGGGTAGAAGGCATAGCGGAGCGGACACCATACTTTCTGGCTTCATAGCTGGCTGCGGCTACTACGCCACGTTCGCGGCTACCACCAACGGCAATGGGCTTACCGCGTAGCTCCGGATTGTCCAGCTGCTCCACAGAAGCAAAAAACGCATCCATGTCAATATGGATGATTTTTCGGTAGTCTGCCATCGGTAAATTGTCCATCGGATTCGAATTTACTAGGGAAATCGCGAACTTTATGGCTTTAAATTGATTTCCACAGAAGCATGAAGCGTTCGAAGAAGATTTTTGTAATAGTTGCTGTTTTATTCATAGCGGCAATTTTTGTGGTGGGTTACGATATTTCGCGTAAAACATCTTTCCCCGGATCGAAAAAATACTTGAAAGAGTCTATTGTACCCTCGGAAGCAGATAGCGTAGTGCAAGAGCAAAAGTTGGATACTTTAACCATTGAGCAACATGGCCAATAGCGGAAAGAAGATTGATGTTGAGCAAATTGATTTAGAAAGAATGGCTGAGATGGCTGCGGAAAATCCAGGGGTAATCCCTTTTCCGCACGCAGTTGGCTCGGCCATGATAAAGCCAGAAGACAAAGGCAAAATAAAGGGCCGGTCGCTCTCTGCTATGTACGAGCAAACAGAGCTTGACATGAAGCAGATCTATGAGCAAATGCAATTGCTGGCCAAGCAAGCAAAGGTAATTCAAGATAGGGTAGAATTCTCTGAGCGCATGTACCAAGCTAAAATGACCTTTGAGCCGTTAATCAGTAAGGTTTATCATCTTTACACCAATAAGAAAGGTGAGGATGTATTGTCTCTGGTTTCTCCAAAGGAGTGGGGTAAATCCACTCCATTTCAAAGATTTATCTGCACTGCAAAGTTGCTCTCCGACCATACTTGGGAGGTGATTGAAAGGGGAGAGTGAATTTCAGCCATAGAATTACACCTTCTATGAAAGAAGCTTAATTCAGTTTTAATCGATATATAGAATCGAGTGTCCCATCAAATTTAAGGGGGAAGTAAATGTATCCATTATGTATTTGTTTAATGTTTACGAATGGATAAGGAGCGTTACGATTGTCTAAAACGGGTATTTGTGACCACTTTTTACTTTCTTCATCTAACAGAAAAAGACATGCTACAGTTTTGTTATAAGAGTCTGTTTTTCCAAAGTACAGGTATAACTCGTCTGTTTTAGAGTCGCGAAAGATTTTAAAGTAAAAGTACTTAGTTCCTAGAAAGTAACTCGTTGAAAGATTTGAGTCTGGAAAGAAATCTGTCAATTGAACATTACTTACCTGGGTAAGGGTATAATCGAATAGTGTCACAGAGCCATTATAGAAATCAGCCAAAAGCAAGTTTCCATTAGCAGTTTTTAAGGCGTCAAATGTCCAACTATTATAAGCGTTTAAGAAGGTTTGAGGAAATGTTCCTGTGATTTTAGAGAGTGTATCTATTGAGCTTTCTTTGTTTTGAGAGTAAAGGACTACAGAGGCTAGCCCCTCGGATCTACTTGGGGTATAAAAATCTTTAATGATTATGTGCCCCTTGTTGTATGTGATATGTTTAAAATAATATTGGTCTGACTTTTTCGAGACAATCCCTTTCAATTTTTGAACCTTGAATTTGTCTCTTTTAAATTTTAACAAATAGTTGTCTTTGTTTAAAGGTCTTGGTGCTAACATTACTTCACCAGAATCTTGGTAAATTCCAGATACAACCGTTATTCTATCTTCTACAGCGTTTATTTCTAGCTTCTCTATCAATAAGTTAGAGTTGTCGTATACCAAAATGTGGTTAGGCTCATCAATAGATGTGACAAATTTTAGAGTGTCTTTAATTATGAAATCGTTGATTCTAAGGTTTTTTTGACTAAAAAAAAGCTCCCCTACATTTCTAGAAACCTTTTTTTGGTCTTCTTCACTCAAAAAACTACTGTGAGGGTTGTTTTGTCCTAAAAGTAAGAGAGATGATAGCTTTAGGGTCAATATTAAAAATGTAATTCTGCGCTTCATTTTAGGGTAGTTTTAATTAAGTGGACTTTGTCAGAAAATGGTGAGGCAAGAAAAAAAGTTAATGTGTCCGAGGCTATTGTTGAAGGCATTAAGGCGTGGTATTGTATGCCAAAATACTTTGTAAGGTTAACCTCCTTTATGGATTTCTCTTTTGGCGAAATAATAAGTAGAAAATCATCTTTATTAGGATGCTTTTCTAAAAGTCGTTGAGTTCCAATATAGAGTTTGTTGTTAGAGGGGTTATGCGAAATGAAATGATAGACATCATTGGTCGCTTTGTTTAGGCTTTGTTTACTGAAAAAAGGAATGTTAGACTCCTCAAAATCATAACTTCTGACTCTTGCTTTTATGTTTATAGTGTCCCAATTTTTTTTATTTTCATTATACATATACACCTCGTCCATAATATCGAACAAGAAGTAGTGAGTGTTTTTGTCTTTTAGGTATTGGTAATACCTGAATGGGTTTCCTCTTGAAAACTTCCCACTACTTTCATATTCCTTTG
This sequence comes from Roseivirga pacifica, assembly GCF_900111145.1. Lineage (GTDB taxonomy): Bacteria > Bacteroidota > Bacteroidia > Cytophagales > Cyclobacteriaceae > Roseivirga > Roseivirga pacifica. The sequence continues at coordinate 63,479 of NZ_FOIR01000003.1, read as the reverse complement.
GGAATTTGCCAAATGTTTCTAATAAATCACCTTCAAAATTGAAGACACCTATTAATGAGGATTTTGAAAAGAAATTGTTTTCGCTTAATTCCGAGTCAATATTTGCAATAGAAATATATATTAATTCTTTATTATTGTTTACTTCAAGGTATGGTGCTCGTTGAATCCAATGGTTTTCGCCTAATTTTAAATTTATCCTATCGACAATACTGTCCTTTTCATCAACAACAAAGACAGTTGGAGTTCCTCCAAAAAATAGAAAGAGATTTCTTTCAGTAAAGTCAAATGCAGTAGGTAGTGAGCCAGGGTATTCATATGAGTTCTCAAGAGCATTTTTATCAAACAGGCGGATCAAACTACCCTTAGAGTCATATGTTCTAATGACTCCTCCATTACTCATAAATGAGTGCAAAGAATCTGTGCTTTTATAAGTGACCGAGGCAGAAGAGGGATTGAAATACTCTTTTTCTCCAAGAACAACCTTTTCCACAAGCTCTAATTCAGCGGTCGTATAACTGTAGTTAGAGGAGTTTTCTTCTTTAGAGCAGCCTTGAAGTAGACTGATAACACATATAAGTATGAGTAATATTCTATTTTTCATATGCAGTAAAGGGGGCTCTAGTAATAAGAGCCCCATTATGACTATAAGAACAGCGCTCCGTTTTCGATAATTGTTTGACAATCAGAGTTGCTAGGGTCGTAGATTGCACGAACGTCATTTTCTGTACAACCGTCAGTTGATAGAAATGCGGTTTCACATATTTCATAGGTAATTGTGCAGTCACCGTAAGAATGAGTTCCGTGAACAGACCATCTAGTAGCAAAAGCACTTACGGATATAAAAAACAACAGTGTTAATGATAAGAAAAATTTCTTTTTCATGATTATATAGAATTTTATGTTCTACTCACACTTTTTTAGGAGGTGAGCAATACCCTGTAAGGGCACAATCATATCTATGATTTTATGGATAAGAATTGTGCGTTTATTGTTCGTTGGCCAAAGGCAGGATGAACTTCCTTCTTTCTATTCTAGAAATGAAAGTTAGTTCAAGATAAATTAGTAGAGTGGTAAAGTGCAAGTTTTACTTGGATTAGTTTTGGTTTTTAGTAAAAAAGTTAATCTATAACCATTTACTTTGTTGTTGTCTATAATCACTGTTTAGCTAAGAAAACAGCCCATTCACTTCGTAATTAACTTTTTCTACTATAGAGGCGAAGTCTTCGATGTTTTTTACAAAGTCCAGGTCGTTTACATCAATTACTAATAGCTTACCGATATCATAATTGGCTATCCAGTCTTCGTAATGCTGGTTTAGGTTCTTTAAATATTCAATTCGGATAAGCTCCTCATAATCGCGGCCACGTTTTTGAATGTTAGCCACCAACTTCGGAATATCTGCTTTTAGATAAATCAATAGGTCAGGAGCTTCGGTATGCTTAATCATAGAGTTGAAAAGCTCCAAATAGTTGTTGTAGTCGCGCTCGGAAATGAATTTCGACTTATAAAGGTTGGCCGCAAAGATGTGGCAGTCCTCATAAATTGTTCTGTCCTGAATAGTGCTCTTTTGCGATTCTCTGATTTTAGCCACTTGGTTAAATCGGCTATTTAAAAAGTACACTTGTAGGTGGAAAGACCAGCGGGTCATATCTTCATAAAAATCCTTTAGGTAAGGGTTGTCATCAACCGATTCTAGCAGCACATCCCATTGAAATTGCTTACCTAATTTTTTTGCTAAAGTGGTTTTTCCTGAACCGATATTTCCGGCAATCGCTACGTGCATCCTTCTTCAATTTTTTCGGCATGCAATTTATCACTTGAAAGTAGGAAAGTGGAGTATAAAGCATAAAAAAAAGCCTGCGAGACAGACCTTTTTTTGAACACCCAATAAATATGAAGATTAAAGATATTACTAAGGTCGAGTTTTAGTTTGAACTGATAATAAACGGCAGGTTACCAAACTATTATGTTGCTAAAAAGTGGCTCTAAATGCCAGAACCGCATTAAATCCAGCTGCACTAATGCCCGATGAGTAAGTGCGGTAATGGGTGTCTAGCAAGTTTTCAAGATTTAAATGGACGGAAAAGTACTCGCTAAAATTATATGAAGAACTGAGGTTTAATGTATACCAAGGCAGCGCGCCATCCGATGTGTATAAATAGGGCTTGTTTTGCTCAGAAGGTGCTAGGTCTTCAAAGGCAATGCCGCCACTATAGCGCACTATAAAGTTCGTCTCAAGTGGATCTTTTTTGTAGCTAATTCCGGTTTCTCCAAACACTGGGCTTACATGTCTTAGCGGCAAATCTTCAACGGTGTCTTTTCCATCGGTGTAAGTTAAATTCATATAGGCATTAAGCCCATTGGTCAAGCGGTAGTTTAGCTGTGCCGAAAGCCCCCAGATAAAGGCTTCTCCAGTATTCACTTCGGCATAAACATCGCTCAAAACACCATCATATTCAATTTGCGATTGGCCGTTAAAAGTGAAAGGCCTTCTCACCATAGCGTCTTTCAACATAGTAAAGTAGTTCACCACATTAATGTTGAGTGTCGGGGTTAGTTGCGCATCGAAACCGTATTCAAAATTGTATGTCTTTTCTGGCTTTAAATCGGGGTTAGGTACGATTACCACACCCGGCTCTGAGTCGAATACTTTACCCACATCATCCATATTGGGCGCCCTAAATCCTGTAGATAAAAGTGCGTTTAATTTTAGTTTGGCGCTTGGCAGAAACACTATGCCCAGGTTTCCGTTTAGGCTTCCATTTTTCAGGTTGATTTCATCGTATGGGAAATCGTAAAAACTCTTATCAACGAATTCAGCATTAAGTTTTACAAAGTTGTACCGAAGGCCAGTGTTGAGGATCCAGCGTTGGCTCAGTTCGTTTTTTATACTGAAATAGGCAGCGGCTGAATTCCATGTATTATCACCATCGGGGTAGCGGGTACTTTCGGGTCTCGTGCTACCATCAACAATGTTTTCCGCATAGGCTTCAGAGTTCACCTTGTTACCGACCAACTCAATGCCGTAAAAAAGCTCATTGTTGAGCCCAAATGACCTTTCAAAATCTAGATTCAGAGAAAGTGCGTCTACTTTTTCGGTACGATGCCTTAACCAGTCTTCACTAAACCTTCTGTCATGGCGGCTTTCTTCCACAAGCTGATATGCCGTAGTGATTTTGAGTGCGTCAAAGAGTTTGGTTGGGTAGAAAAAGCGGCTTTGCAAAGAGTGCATTTGCCACTCTTGCGGACCGTAGTGCCACTCTGCATAAACAGGCTGGCTTACTATATTGGTTTGAATAAGCCTATCGTAGCGCGGAATGTCGGATGATGTAGAATAGTGAAAAGCGTAAGTCAAGTCTGAGAAGTTACTCGTTTTCCACTTAAACTTCTGTAGCACATTGGTTTGGTTGTAGCCAGAGGGCGTTTGAATATTCACATCATTATTCTCAATTCTTTGGTCTTGACCTTCGATTCTCTCTACATACCAATAGCGTTTGCCAAAATTTGGAAAATCTTTTGGGCGATTTTTCCCGGAACGTAAATCATCAAAATTGTTGTAGGTAAAGCTTGTGAACGAAGCGAACTTGGGTAGACTTACACTCAAGTTAAAACTCCCCGTAATGGCTTTGGCTGCGCTTGCTCCGCGAAGTAAAACACCACCGGTTGTGCTTATTCCTTCAGAAGAGAATTCTGGCGATTTGGTATGGAAATCCATAACTCCACCAAGTGCATCGCTTCCGTAAATCACTGCCCCCGGGCCGTAAACTACTTCGGCCTCACTTAAACTATTTGGGTCGAGTGTAATTACATTTTGCAGATTGCCACTGCGGTAAATGGCATTGTTCATGCGTACCCCGTCAACAACCAAAAGCACCGAGTTGGCAGCAAAGCCTCTAATTATGGGGCTTCCGCCTCCAAGCTGGCTTTTTTGTATAAAAACCTGACTTCCAATACTTAGAAGGTCGGCTGTGGTGGCGGGCTCTGCTTTGGCTATTTCCAAAGCTTTAAATTGTGTAATGCGTTGGGGGATTTCACGCTTGTCTTGTTCCCATTTATTGGCCGAAACAACCACATCCTCAAGTTCCTCGGCTGCAGCTCGCATGCTCACTATGTAGGCCTGCTTGGCTAGTCTTTCAAAAGTGATAAGCACAGGCTTATAGCCAATATGACGAATGATTAAGCGCCCTTCTGTACCTAAACTAGAAATGTCTGCACGCCCCATAACATTAGTCACGGCCGCCTTGTCCGAGTCTTCTAACTGAATGGTAGCCTGAGCAATAGGGCTATTGTCCTGTTCGTCTACCACCACAATCTGTTGCGCATTGGCGATTGTGGCCAAACAAAGGCTGGTAAAAAGTAAGCAAACGCTGAAAAGTGATTTTTTGACCAATTTATGAACCAGTTTATTCGCTAAATCATTGAATAAAAGGATTTATGTATTTCCTTGCGCTAATATACCCTTAAAACATGCCACTGGTAGAATCTAGCTATAAGAGACCTCCTTTTTTTTATGCAAATAAGCATTTAGAGACCATCATACCGAGTTTAACTCGTAAAATCGATGGTGTGTTGTATACGCGTGAGCAAATCGAAACACCCGATGATGATTTTCTGAATGTGGATTGGGTTAAAAACGGTAACAACAGGCTGCTGGTGATTTCGCATGGTTTGGAAGGTGGTTCCGACAGACACTATGTAAAAGGCTTGGCCAAGTTGTTTTCTCAGCATGGTTGGGATGTGGCGGCTTGGAATAATCGCACCTGTAATGGCGAAATGAATCGCCAGCGAATCCTTTACCATCATGCGGCCAGTTACGACCTTAGAACGGTGGTTGAGCATTGCATTACAACCGAAAGTTATAAGGAGGTTGTGCTAGCAGGTATTAGTATGGGAGGCGGCCAAACACTCCGGTATTTGGGAGAAGAATCTGAGTTTGGTCTGCCTAAAGAGGTAACTAAAGCTGTGGCTATATCTGCGCCCTGCTCATTGATTGAAAGCGCGGCAACATTGAAAAACGGCTTTAATAAAGTTTATGGGCAAAAGTTCTTGAATAAGCTGAAGTCTAAAATTCAGAAGAAGGCGGAGCAGTTTCCAGATATTGATGTGAATGGCATTGAGAAAATAAAGGATCTTACTCTTTTCGATGAGCTTTATTCAGCGCCAATTCATGGTTTTAAAAGCGCAGAAGAATTCTACGAGCACTGTAATCCATATCCATTCTTAAAGCAAATTACGCGCGATGTGTTGATTATAAATGCATTGAACGACCCGATGCTTGTTGGGGAGTGCTTTCCCGTTTCTGTAGCTGAATCGAATCCACATATTCACCTAGAAATACCTAAGCGAGGTGGTCATGTTGGTTTTATGCTGCCAAATTCAGAGTTTACTTATTCCGAAAAGCGCACCCTAGAGTTTTTGAATGCATAAAAAAAACGCATGCCTCATTCATTCATAATGAACGATTAGCATGCGTAATCAAAATAAAGGGAAAATTTATCCTTGTTCGGACGCCAATCTTGTGAGGGATAGGTCATTCATTTCGTCTTCTGTAAATAGCCTCGATTTTGTAACAAACCTTAGCCCAAGTGGTATTTCTAGCGAAAAACTGGCGCCACGCCCTTTTGTTACATCAATAGTAAGCTGGGTGTGCTGCCAGTACTCAAATTGATCTTTCGACATGTAAAAGTCGCATCTGTGAACTGCGCCCAGCCAAACATCATTTTCGTTTAAAATGAGGTCGTCTTTTTCAAGACACATGGGGGCCGAACCATCGCAGCAACCACCGCTTTGGTGAAAGATCAAAGCCGGGTACTGTTGCCGAAGTTTATCGACAACAGCTTTGGCTTCGTCAGTCATTATAACCCTAGCGACTGTCATTAGAAAAATCCGAGTGCTTTTTTGTCGTATGAAATCAACATGTTTTTGTTTTGACGATAATGATCTAGCATCATCTTATGATTTTCTCTTCCTATTCCTGACTTTTTATAACCACCAAATGGTGCATGAGCAGGGTACTGATGGTAACAGTTTACCCAAACTCTACCTGCTTTAATTTGTCTAGAAATTTGATAGGCCTGATGTGTATCTCGGGTCCAAACACCTGCACCTAGCCCGTAAAGCGTATCGTTAGCTATCTCCAAGGCTTCGGCTTCATCTTTAAAAGTTGTTACACAAAGCACTGGTCCAAAGATTTCCTCTTGGAATACGCGCATTTTGTTGTTGCCTTTTAAAAGTGTCGGCTGAATGTAATAGCCACCTTCTAAACCTTCGTTGTAAGCTGCTTTTCCACCAGTTAGTACTTCGCAACCCTCATCAATTCCTAGGTTAATGTAGTTGAGGATTTTCTCATACTGATCGTTAGATGCCTGTGCCCCCATCATGGTATTTGCATCCATTGGGTGGCCGAGTTTTATGGCCTCAACACGGGCAATCAGTCGTTCAATAAACTTGTCATAAATGCTTTCTTGCACAAGCAAGCGAGATGGGCAGGTACAAACTTCTCCTTGGTTTAGGGCGAACATGGCAGCACCCTCCAAGCATTTATCAAAAAACTCGTCATCGGCTTCCATAACACTTTCAAAGAATACGTTCGGTGACTTTCCACCCAATTCTAGCGTTACAGGTTTAATGTTTTTGGCAGCGTACTGCATAATTAATTGGCCTGTGGTGGTTTCGCCCGTAAATGCCACTTTATCTACTCTTGGGCTTGAAGCCAATGGTTTTCCGGCTTCTACACCAAAACCATTTACTACATTTAATACACCTGCTGGCAAAATGTCTTGAATCATTTCAATTAAGATCATGATGCTTACGGGCGTTTGTTCTGCCGGCTTAAGCACCACGCAATTTCCGGCCGCTAGGGCAGGGGCAACTTTCCAGGTAGCCATTAGAATAGGGAAATTCCAAGGAATGATCTGTGCCACCACGCCTAGTGGCTCTAGCACGTTCATCGAAACGGTGTTGGTGTCTAACTCACTTATGCTACCTTCTTCGGCACGAATAACACCTGCAAAGTAGCGGAAGTGGTCAATCGCCAATGGTAAATCCGCGGCCCGCGTTTCACGTATGGCTTTTCCGTTGTCCCAAGTTTCGGCTCGGGCGAGCGCCTCTAGATTTTGCTCCATTACATCTGCAATTTTCAAAAGCAGATTGCTTCTTTCCGTTGCTGAACTGTTGTTCCAGGTGGGGGCGGCTTCCCATGCAGCGTCAATGGCCATTTCTACATCTTCGGCAGTTGAGCGGGCAACTTTGGTAAAGGCGTTGCCATCTACCGGGGAAACATTTTCAAAATACTGGCCTTGGGCCGGTGCTACCCATTTGCCTCCAATAAAGTTGTCGTACTGATCTTTAAATCTTGGTTTTTCCACCACAGAAGCAGCGGCTGTTACGTTATTACTCATGATTGACTTGTTTTTAAATTGATAAATCTTTTCAAGTCCATTAAGTCAAAATACTGTTTGGCTTATTTGGATTTTTATAAAATTAGGTACTGTTGCAATCGTTTGCCTCCACTATACTTGCAATTGGGTGAACAATACTTGCAAATGCCATGTGCTGAGGCTAGATTACCGTAGTAATCGCTTCAGGTTGAATAAATTGAAGAGAACAGCGGAAGGATTTGACTATGGAATTATCACAGAGCTTTTACAATAGCAGAAGGTTAGAGTCGCTGGTAGAAAACCAGACTACCTATGCAATGGACCAGGCAGAAATGCATGTGTTTGAGACGCATCAGGAGGCTAACCAAGTATTGTTGCAGTTTCACGAACCAGTATTGGCTAGTATGATAGTGGGTAAGAAGGTAATGCACCTGCGAGATCATGAGGCTTTTGAATTTCTGCCTGGGGAGAGCCTGATTCTTCCATCTGATGAGTTAATGTGCATTGATTTTCCTGATGCAGAATTGAACCGGCCTACCAAGTGCTTGGCAATGGCTTTTAACCATGAAAAGATTGATGAAATTGTTGAACAGATGAACTTGGCAATGCCCAAAGTAGACAGTGGTGAGTGGAGGTTTACGGATTACAATTTCCATTTTACCAACGACATGGCTATTCATCAACTGATTCATAAGTTGCTATTTCTATTTACCGAAAATCACCCGTCTAAGTCGCTGTTTGTAGAAATGTCTATGAAGGAGTTGATTGTTAGGATACTCCAGGCTGAATCGAGGGAAATTTATAATACCCAGAGCAAGTCACTGAGCAACAATAATCGTTTGGCTTTTATTATTCGCTATATCCGAGAGAATTTACATCAACCATTAACGGTAGAAGAGCTGAGCAAAAAGGCCTATATGAGCGAATCGAACTTTCATCGCGTGTTTAAGCAGGAGTTAGGGATTTCCCCAGTGAACTTTATTAATAACGAACGGCTAAAACTAGCTGCCAGCCTTTTAAAAGATCCTAACCGTAGAATTAAAGAGGTTTATATGGAGTGCGGATTTAATAGTCTTTCCTACTTCAATCGATTGTTCAAACGCACGAATGCGCTTTCCCCTAAAGAATATCAGATTAAGGCTACTAGAAACTTGGTAGACTAGGCAATGGATAAAATAAAGGCCGAAAACTGAGTTTCCGGCCTTGTAATCTTAATAACTCCGTGTTTGGTTATGGCTTCTTCATTGACACTTTCGAAACCACTGGTAAGTGATCCGAAACCCACAGTCCGTTGGGACGTTTTGTGTCCAAGTGTTTGTAAGCGTTTACCGTTACATTTTTCGAATAGATATAGTCGATTCTTCTATCCAGTGGTGCGTCTAGCTTAAAACCACTGAATGTACCAACTGGGCCTTGAAGGTCTGTAGATTTGGCCAATGCGCCATCTTGCAAATAGTCGCGCAGCTTAGTCATGGCTTCAGTATCAGGAGTAAGGTTAAAGTCGCCCGTAAGAATTACTGGAGTGTCTTCTTCTGTAAATTCATCAATTTTAGTGGCAATTAGCTTAGCCGATTCAACCCTTGCTTTATTGCCTACGTGGTCAAAGTGCGTATTGAACAACCAGAATACTATGCCAGAGTCTTTGTGCTCAAATTGGGCATAAGTACATACCCTTGGTAAGGCTGCATCCCAACCCTTGCTAACTTCATTCGGAGTTTCCGAAAGCCAGAAAGTACCGCTTTTCAACACGTTGAGTTTATTAGTATTGTAGAAGATAGCACTAAATTCTCCCTTAGTCTTGCCATCGTCTCTCCCCACACCAATGTAGCTGTAGCCTGGCGTGTTATTATCTATATAGGTCATTTGGTCCAAAACGGCCTCCTGTACCCCAAAGGCAATTGGAAATTCATTGGTGATCAAGTCAACCACAGCTTCCTTTCTGTGCCCCCACCAATTCTCATTGTCGTGTGGGTTGTTAAAACGAATGTTGTAAGAAAGAAAAGTGAATTCTTCCACATTAGTCTGTGCTATGCTTTGAATAGGGAGTAGTGTGAGTATGCTTAAAAGTAGGGTATAGGTAAATTTCATACCGCTAAAATATACGGTTTGGCTAAATAAGTCTTACACCAAACGATTAAGCTTAAGAGAAACTTTCTATTTAGAATCTTTCAATTGCTAAACTGCTGACTGTATTGCCAATTGAAAGGGACGAAGTTGCCGCTGGACTTGGTGCATTACACACATTAATGGCCTTATTCGCTTCAATAATTGCAAAATCGTCTAGCAAACCACCGGTTCTATCGCAAGCTTGGGCGCGCACACCGGCACCGCCATCCACTAGGTCGTTTTCTTCAATTTCAGGAATTAGCTTTTGCAAAGCCTTGGTAAAGGCTGCTTTTGAGAAAGAACGGTACATTTCGCCAAAGCCAGTTTTCCAGTATTTCATGGCTACTTTTTGAAAGCCCGGCCACATCAGCGACTCGGCCAATTCGCCCAAATGAATTTGGGACTTTTTATAGCCTTCGCGTCTAAATGCCAAAACGGCATTTGGTCCAGCTTCAATACCTCCATTGATCATGCGGGTAAAGTGTACACCCAAAAATGGAAAGTTGGGGTCTGGTACTGGGTAAATTAGGTGCTTTACCAGATACTCTTTTTCCGGTTTAAGCTTAAAGTATTCACCACGGAAAGGAATGATTTTGAGATCGACCTCTTCACTGGTTTGGCGCGCTAATTTATCAGAATAAAGCCCACCACAGTTAATTACCAAACTGGTTTCAAACGATTGCTTTTCGGTGATTACGGTAGCCAATCCAGTACTTTGTTTAATGCCTGTTACTTTTTCACCCAAAAAGATATCGCCACCAAAGGCCTGAATTAATTCAGCATATTTATGGGCTACGGCTACATAGTCTATTATACCAGTATAGGGTACATTAAGTGCTGCAATACCGTTTACGTGGGGCTCAATTTCCTTAAGGGCTTCCATGCTGAGCTTAGATATTTTGTCTAAGCCGTTTTCTAGCCCGCGGTTATATAGGTTTTCTAAAAGTGGTTTTTGAAATTCATCTGTGGCTACTACTACTTTGCCACACAGTTCGTAGGGAATTTCATTTTCGCTGCAAAAATCTAGCAACATCTGGTAGCCGCCAATGCAGTTTCTGGCTTTGAGGCTACCAGGTTTGTAGTAAAGGCCAGAGTGAATTACCCCGCTATTATTGCCTGTTTGATGTTTACAGAGTTCTGTCTCTTTCTCCACCAAGGCAAGCTTTAAGCTGGGCTTTTTTTTGAGTGTTTGATAAGCCGTTGCAAGGCCTACAATACCACCGCCAATTACTACAATGTCGTATTTCATTCCTTAGAATGGTAGGTCGTCCGAATCGTCACTACTTAACCAGTCTGGCTCATCGTTGGCTGCTGGTGGAGGAGGTGTGCTACCGTTACCTGCTGCCGGAGCCGATGCTGTTTCTGGAGTGAGTCTCCAAGCTTGTAGTGTGTTAAAGTATTTAACTTGGCCTTGCGGATCAGTCCATTTTCTACCTTTTAGGTTAAAGCTAATATTAATGGTTTGGCCTTCTGTAAACTGATCAAGTAAATCGCACTTGTCTTGAATAACCTCAAATTTAATGTATTCAGGGTACTGTGGGTTATCGGCAAATTCAACAACGAATTCACGTTTTTTGAATGATTGAGTGATATTTTGAGTAGAGAAAATCTTCTCTATTGTAGCTTTAATCTCCATTGTAAATAATTTGATGGCAAAGCAATTGAATAATTAAAGAAGAAGCAAATAGTTGACAATTTTGCTGGTGCACTTTTTACTTTTTCAAAATTTGCTTGTCTTACTCACAACACTTGTTAAACATTAGGGCTTAACTACTGCTTAGGTGTTAAATAATTAGCCATATTTAAAGGCTCGATTAAATCTTAATGTGAGGAAAGGACTGCTTACGATACTGTTTGTGGCAATAGGGCTTTTTAGCGCTAAGGCTCAGGTAACCACTGAGGGTACCGAGTTTTGGTTGGGCTTTATGGAGAATAATGATGGTCAGAGCCCCTCGGTGCTAGAGGTTTTTATAACGGCTAAAAGTGAAGCCAACGTAAAGCTTGAGATATTTACAAACGGTACTACCAAGAATTTTACAGTACAGCCAGGCAATACACACAGCGAAGTTATAAGTGTTGAACCAAGTAATAGTTTTGCGGCATCTCTTTCCGGTAATATTGAAAACAAAGCGATTCGCATAACGGCTGATCGTAAAATAAGTGTTTTTGCTTTCAACAACAGAATTAATAGTGCTGATGCCACGGTTGTGTTGCCTAAGAATTCTCTCGGGAATGAGTATTACGCAGTAGCATATTATGAAGACCCGCCTTTCAACGATCAGGTGGGAGTTGCCAATAGTCCTTCTGAAATATTACTTGTCTCTCCACAAGATGGTACAACTATAGAAATTACGCCTTCGGTAGATGTGGTAGGAGGTGTTTCTGCAGGTACGACTTACCAAATTACCATGAACGAAGGGGATGTGTACCAGTTGCAGTCGTTTGATGATTTGACAGGAACTTTTTTGAGAACAGTTGATGATGGTAGTTCTGAGTGTAAAACTTTTGCAGTATTTGGAGGAAACAAATGGACACGCGTAACGGGAGGCCAAGATTGCAGCGGAGTGGTAACTGGCCAAGCACCCAATCAAACCAACTGGGCAGGCGGTTACGCAGGCGATCACCTTTTTGAACAAATGTATCCACTGAGCTCGTGGGGGCAGGATTTTGTGGTTACCCCAATTGAGCTTAGAAATAACTATGTGTACAGAATAATCGCTGCCGAGGCTAATACCACCATAAGTATTGATGGGAATTCTACTTTGGTTTTAGGTGCGGGTGAGTATGAGGATTTTGTAGAAACGGGTGTAACGTATTTAAGTGCCGATAAACCCATTTCGGTGGTGCAGTATAGCACATCTGTAAGCTGTGATAATAACAGTGCTAGCGGAGATGGTGACCCTTTTATGATTGTGCTAAGCCCAATTCAGCAGCGTTTGGAGGCCATAACATTTAATGCATTACGAGCCTCTAATATCACAAACTATTTTCTTACAATAATTGTGGATAGAACCGCCACAGGCAATGTAATGCTGAATGATGCTGCTGTGCCCACCTTCCGTTTTAGAAATATAAATGGTACCGACTTGGCTTACGCTTCGCTTAATTTGAGCGGAGGTGAAGATTATACCTTGGAAAGCGAAGATGGTTTTATTGCTTATGTATATGCATATGGAGGCATCGAATCGTTCGGTTACGTAGCGGGCGCTTCATTGGAAAATTTGAACGTGCAGATTAATGCTGCCGATCCTTATTTAATGGAAAATGTCATTTCGCAAGAAGCTTGTATTAATTCCGAATTAACCTTTACCGCAGAGTTTGAGGTAAAACCTGGCGAGCAACCTAGGTATAATACATTCGATTGGCACTTTGGTGACGGTACCACTGCGACTGGTGAAACCGTAACGCATACCTATGATGCCGAAGGAGTGTATGACGTAACGCTTATTGCTTCAGACGGTAATACGAGTTGCGGAGGTGATTCTGAAGTGATATTTGGTTCTGTTACCATCAACGATATTGATGTTGGCGAGGTGATTGGTCCAGCATCCGTTTGCCCCGATGTTACCGGTATTGAATACGCTGTAGATGGCCCTGATGACTATACCTACCAGTGGCTTATAGCTCCGTTTTCGGGGCAGATTACTTCAGCTGATAATACCAAACAGATTACGGTAGACTGGGGGGCAGCAAATGACAATGCCTACTTAAAGCTTGTGCCTTTTAATGAATTGGGATGCCCGGGAGATACCATTACCTATGATGTAAGAATTAACAAACGTTTGGAGCCACTTCCACCTAAAACTGATAGCTATGTGGAAGCAAATAGCATGTTGGCGGAGGTGTGTTTTACTGAAAGAATGAATACACGCTTTTATACAACACCCACAAATGGTTCTGAATACGAGTGGTTTATAGAAGGAGGCGATTTTGTTCCTGCGGGAGCCAATAATAGCAATGAAGTTTTTGTGGATTGGGGCAATGCAGGAGAAGGAAAAATCTGGTACAGGGAATTCAACCCGTCAATTTCTGATTGTGAGGGCTACTCGGATACACTAAATGTTAAAGTTTACGATCAAATTGTCGCTGTACCTTCGGTATCGCATGTGCTTTGTTTTGGGCAGAATAATGGAGCCATAGATTTAACTATCACCGAAGGAAAAGGTAGCAATTATACCGTTGAATGGGATAACAATATGACTGGTGCCAGCATAAGTGGTCTGCGAGCAGGCGATTACGAGGCAACCATTAACGATGATTTGGGCTGCCAAATAACCACAGTTCCAATAACGGTGACGCAGCCCGATGAACTAGAGATTGTTGATGCCCCAATAATTCTAAATGTCCGTTGTTTTGAGGAGGCCAACGGTGCCATTATGTTGAATGTACAGGGAGGAACAACTCCTTATGCGTTTAACTGGACGGGCAATGGAGTGAACGTAACCACAAGTTCACCTGAATTAAATAATCTGAAAGCTGGGGTTTATGCGGTGGTAGTTACCGATGCAAATGGTTGTACTGTGAGCTCGTCAAATTTGGAGGTAACAGAGCCCGACTTATTAGAGCCCGATTTAGAATCCCTTATTAATAACCCCATTTGCCCTGATGCATCTGATGGGACTGCCTTTGTTGATGCAAAGGGGGGGAGCCCCGATTACCAATTCTATTGGAATAACGACCCGAATATTGATGAACAAGAGGGAAGGAGTATGAACCGCGGTACCTACACTGTCCGTATTGTAGATGCCAATGGCTGCGAGACCAGCTTGACGATAGATAAGATAGAGCGTATTCCGCGTATTTATATGCCTAATGCATTTAGCCCAAATGGCGATAATGTAAACGATGAATTTAAGCCTGTGGCGGACTGTGCTGTGGTTTACTCTATACAAATTTTTAATCGTTGGGGAAGCGTTGTGTTCGCCTCTGAAGACCTTACTCAAGGTTGGGATGGCACCTTCGAAGGTGGAGACGCGCCAAATGGCAAATATTCTTATGTTATCTTTTATGCAGGCACTTTGAATGGGGTCACTTTCGAGGAAAATATAAGGGGTACGGTTAATCTTTACAGATAAAATTTCCTTGAATTTCTAGCACCACTTTACACTAAGCTCTTCAATTGACTAATTTCGCTTAACTTCAATTTTTTAATAGAAATTAAGCACATTGGCACTTACCGTTTACAAATCCTCAGCTGGTTCTGGAAAGACTTTTACGCTTGTTAAAGAGTACATAAAACTGCTCATACAACGGCCAGAAGACTTTAAACACACGTTGGCCATTACCTTTACCAACAAGGCTACTGAGGAAATGAAATCCAGGATTTTGGAGACCCTGGAGGCTATTGCCAATGGAACGGATGAAAGCTACTTGCCCCTATTGCTCGATCATTTTGATGGAAAGTTTGAGGCAGATGAAATTCAGCAACGTGCCAATGAAGCCTATGAACTGATCATTCACAACTATGGTAGGTTCGAGGTTTCTACCATCGATAGTTTCTTTTCCCGTGTGTTGAAATCCTTTGCTCGAGAGCTCGACTTACCACTGAGTTATGAGGTGGAAATGAATGTGGACTTGGCACTGGGCGAGGCCATTGATGAGCTTTTTCGCGATTTGGATGACAATGAGCAAATCCGCCAATGGTTAATCAGCTTTACCACTGAGCAAATTGAAAATGATAAATCGTGGAATGTAGACCAGCAAATTGAAAAGCTGGGAAAGAACCTTTTTCAGGAGGCTTTTCAGGCCGGCCTTGAGCAGGCCATTGAATTGCCCGACCTTAAAAAGCTGATTGATGAGCTTAAGAAGGACGTAAAAGTTTATGAAAATCAATTAAAAAGCTGGGGGAACGAAGCGCTAGATTTACTCTCGAAACATCAACTGGTGTTGGCAGATTTTAGCGGAGGAGCGAGCAGGAGTGTAGCCAATACCTTCCTTAAACTCACCAAAGGTGACTTTAAGCTTACAGATACCTTCTTAAAAACCGTAGCGGGAGACAAAAGCTGGTACACGCTGAAGTCGGATAAAAAAGATCAAATAGATGAAGCCCTAAGCAATGGCTTGTTACGCTTGTCTCAGAGTGTTATCGATTACATTGCCTCCAAATCGCTGGAATACAATACGGCAAGGGCCATTCTGAAAAACATTTATGCCTATGGCTTACTCGAAGCACTATATCGTAAGCTGAAGGATTACCGTGATGAGCACAACGTAATGCTTATTTCCGATACTAATATTATCCTTAGAGATATTCTGCAAGAGGCTGATGCGCCCTTTATGTTCGAAAAACTGGGCAGTTTCTACAAACACATCATGATCGATGAGTTTCAGGATACCTCCAATTTCCAGTGGGTCAACCTAAAGCCGTTGATCATAAATGCCCTCTCCGAAGGACATGAAGTGCTGATTGTGGGTGATGTAAAACAGTCGATTTACCGATTTAGAGGTGGAAATATGCGACTGTTGCTCTCTCAAATTAAAGAAGAACTCGGGCTATTTTATCCTAAAGAAGCTGACCAAAACTTGGGCGATAACTACCGCAGCTTAAAGGGAATAGTAGATTTTAACAATGCGCTGTTTGCACAATTGCCTGAAGCTCTTGGAGGCAACGATGCGCTGCGCGATACGGCCTTGTTTCAGCAGGCTTTTCTTAAGCATGAGCAAAATCCAAAGCGGGAAGCTGGCGGTTTGGTGAAAGCCACTTTTTACAAAGAAGATTGGCAAGAACAGGCTATAGAAGCACTGATTGCTAATATTAAGAGTAATCGAGACAAGGGATTCAGTTTAAGTGATATGCTGATTTTGGTGAACAGAAATAGCGAGATTTCAGGTATAGCCAATGCCATGTTAGCGGAAGGAGTCCCTTTCATCAATGGCGAGTCGCTTAAGTTGCAGCAAAGCGATGCGGTGGTTTTTCTACTCGAATTGCTTCATTATTTGCAGTCGGATAAAGACGAGGTGCTACAGCTTAATTTGCTGACCTTGTTTTTTCGATTGAACAATAAACCTCAAACAACGGCCATGCTTTATGGTAAGGGGCAGCGAATGACTTTGCAGGAAGCAGGGTTTCCAGAAGCATTTATTTCGCGCCAGCATGAACTCAAACAATTGCCGCTATTTGATCTGGTAAGTGAGCTTTTGCTCATGTTTGAATGGAAAGCCCAAGCCGATATTTACTTGCAGCAATTGCTTGATGTGGTATTGGAGCAGTCGCAGCGTGGTGTGCACTCCATTAGTGCATTTTTGGAGTGGTGGGCCAAAGAGGGTGACAACCAAACTGTGGCCACAAGTGAGCACACCAATGCGGTTCGAATTCTGTCTATTCACAAGTCTAAGGGGCTTGAGTCGCCTATAGTTTTTATTCCTTTTGCCCATTGGAATATACTGCCCAACGCTACACTACATCAATTCTGGACCAGTGAATTGCCAGAAAAATATGCGGCATTAAAGTACATTCCGCTTGATTTTAGTAAGAACACGCTGTTGGAATCTCACTTTAGTGAGGCTTATTACAAAGAGGCTGAGGAAAGTGCCTTGGATATTCTCAACAAGACCTACGTAGCGTTTACACGTCCGCGCGAAAAACTCTACCTATCTGCGCCTTTGCCCAAACGACCAAGTGCTAGCCGAATCAACGAGTTACTGCTTGGTATTTTGCCCGAAATCGGTTTTGATGTGGAGGAAATGGATGAGCAAACGGTTTTTGCCTTCGGACAAGACGAGCACAAAATTGGTAAATCTGAGGAGACAAAGGATAGCGAAACCTTGACTGTATATCCAGAGAATTCATACCTAAAGAAATTAAAAATCCGGAATGATTCTGACCGTTTCTTTATGCTTCAGGATACGGAAGAAGCGCAGAATATTACGTTGGGGAATCAAGTGCATGAGGTGCTCTCTGCTATTCGGGTAAAGGAAGATTTGGATTTGGTGCTAAGGCAGATGCAGCAAGCCGGAGAATTAAGGGCGAAAACGGCTGCTTTGGTAAAGGAGCGAATAGAAAAACTGTTTGAAGACCAGCAGATAGCTTCGTGGTTTTCCGATGACTATGAGGTTTATAATGAGCGAGAATTATGGTTTGAGGGTAAAGTGCATAAGCCCGATAGGTTGCTCACAAAGGGTAAGGAGGCGATCATCATCGACTACAAAAAAGAAAAGGAGAGCGATGCTCATCATACACAAGTAAAACGATACATGACAGCAATGCTGGCACTTGGCTACGATAAAATTTCGGGCTTTTTAATATATGTTGAACCAGTAGTTGTGAGGGAGGTAAGATGATAGGTTTTCACGAAAATATTGTATCGCAAATTGATGGGGAAAGCTTAGACCGACTAAAAGACGAATGCTTTGTGTTTCCGACCAAACGTGGTGGCGTTTTCTTTAAAAGGGCACTTTTGGCCAAGTATGGTGATAAGGACTTTATGCTGCCGTCAATCCTTAGTATTGAGGAGTTTGTGCAACGGATGACGGGCATGACCATTACTGATGAACTTACCTTGCTCTTTCATCTGTACACTATTTATAGACAAACGAACAACGAGCTTGAGTTCGATGATTTCTATGCTTGGGGTAAAATTATTCTGAAAGATTACGATGAAATAGATCGCTATATGGCCGATGCAGGTCAGATCTATTCTACCCTGCAAAACATAAAGGAAATAGATAATGTCTTTGGCTATAATGATGAATTTCGTGCCATTATTGAGCGTTTTAGAACGCTAACAGAGCGCCAAGAGAAGACCAAATTGCTTACTGAGTTTCTGAAAATATGGAATGAGGTAGGAGAGGTCTATAAACATTATCACGATGCCCTGTTAAGGGAGGAAAAGGCCTATGGCGGAATGCTCTATCGTAATTTGGCTACCATTCTGGAGCAGGATCATTTTGAGCATCCTTTTAAGTTTTATCACTTCTGTGGGTTTAATGCCCTATCCAAGGCTGAAGAGCTTATTTTTGATGCTTTGGTAAAGGCGCAAAAAGCACAATTGTATTGGGATGTTGACCAATACTATGTGGACAATAAGCGGGAAGAAGCCGGAGACTTTATGCGCGAATATCAAGTGAAATGGCCTAACTCAACTTGGTTTAATGCCGACTCGCTGAAACGACCGAAAACGGTAAGTTTACATGCTGTTCCACAAAACATGGCGCAAGCGCATTTGGCCGCTCAAAAAGCGCAAGAGCTGATTGAAAATGGTGCTAAGGCAGAAGAAACTGCCGTTGTTCTGGCCGATGAGAAGTTGCTGGTTCCTTTGCTCTATGCGCTACCGTTACAAGACCAAACGGTGAATGTAACCATGGGGTATCCCATGCGATCCACAGTAGTTTTCGATTTTGTGCTGTCCTACTTAGAGCTTATGCGTAAGGCAAAGGCAAATGGCAGTGATCTCGTATTTCATGTATATGATTTGAGGCCATTTATTTCGAATGCTTATGCTGCGGTTTTCCAAGAGGAGGTGTACAAAGAACTGAACGATTGGTTTGTCAGGGAAAAGCGTACTAAAGTTAGTCTTTCAGAGTTGAAAGAATTAATCAATTCGAATGCGCTTTATCAGTTGCTAGCAAGTAAGCTAGACTGGCCATCGATTTCTGCCGCTTTGAAACAATACCTTACAACGGTTTTCTATCAGTTTAAGGAACAAGATGCAGGGCAAACGGACAGGGAGTTTATTTACTTTTTCCTTAAATCTTTAAACCAACTGAACGACTATTTAGAAGGTAAGCAGGAGTTTTCGCTTCGCCTTATTAAGAAAATAGTTCAGGAGCATTTTAAGGCTGCAAAGGTACCTTTTGAGGGCGAACCTGTTCAAGGTTTGCAGATCATGGGCTTTTTGGAAACCAGAACTTTGGACTTTAAGCACCTCATTGTGGTTTCGGCCAATGATGGTAAACTGCCTACCCCGCGAAACCTTAATTCTTACATTCCATACAGTTTGAGAAGGCTGCAAGGTTTGCCAACTTTCGAAGAACAAGAGGCGATTTATGCTTACCACTTTAAGCGCCTACTTCAACAGGCCGAAGACATTCATTTTATATATGATAACACCACAAAGGGCGATTCTACAGGAGAAAAGAGTCGTTTCATTCTACAACAGTTGAGGCTTTACAATGACCTGCCAAACATTAAAGTAGAGCGCCATAGCTATGAGGGCAAATTTCCCAATTTGTCTACAGAAGAAGCGATTGAAGTAGAGAAGGGCGATGCCGTGAAAAACTTGCTCAGTCGCTTTACTGTTGGGGCGGAAGGTGAGAAGTTCCTTTCACCAACTTCGTTAACAAATTATATCACTTGTCCGCTAAAATTCTACCTGAAAAACGTGGCGAGTTTTAGAGAGCAAGACGATGTTGAAGAAGATATTGACGCGAGAAACTTAGGTATTGTGGTGCATGAAGTTTTAGAGTTTCTGTATAAGCCGTTCGTAGGAAAACAGGTTACTGCTGAACAAATAAAGCTGCTCAAGCCATTGGTAGAAAAGGAGCTGATTGAGTCGCTTAAACGAAATAAGATCGTTCAAGACATGCAACAGCTTTCAGGTCGCGATTTGGTTACCAAGCAGGTGATGGAGCAAATGATCCATAAAGTGCTGGGGCTAGATATGAAAGATGCTCCTTTTGAAGTAGTTGGGCTAGAGGCTGAAAACTACGAGAAAGTAGTGGAAGTAGCCGGCTTTGGTGCAGTAAGAATTAGCGGTACCATCGATAGAATGGACATGAAGGATGAGCAGCTGCGCATAACGGATTATAAAACCGGTAAGGTTGAATTTGTAACGCGTGGTAGACCAGCCAAAAGCGATGAAGAAATGCTTGAAGAGCACTTTGTCGACCCAAAATACAAGTCTGGTTTTCAAGGTTACTTGTATGCTGTTCTAGCCAAACCCCATTTTACAGCCCCTATTAAGGTAGGTATTACCAGCATGCGCAAGCTTTCGGAAGGCACGCAATGGCTAAAAGGGGGGCAGCCTTTGGCTGACCAGGAAATAGAGGCTTTTGATGTGCGACTTACAGAATTGGTTAAGGAAATCTACAATCCTGCTGTTCCATTCAAGCAAACGGAAGATATTGAAAGGTGTGGATACTGTGAGTTTGCCAAGATTTGCAAAAGGGTGAATTAGGTCTTGCGCTTTTTCTTTTTAGCGGCTGGGAATAGAATGTTGTTCAGAATGAGCCTATAGCCCGGGGAATTAGGGTATAGGTTCAAGTCAGTTGGCTCTTCGCCCACGCGGTGTTGGTAATCTTCTGGATCGTGGCCGCCATAAAAGGTCCAAAAGCCTTTGCCAAAAACACCATGGATGTATTTCGCCTCATTGGCTGCGGTGGTTTCACCCATTACTACCACATCGGGCTTTACTACCCTTGCTTTAAAAGCAGTTGTTTGCCCATAAAAGCCTTTGATCAAGTTGGTGTGGTTCTGAGTAAGCATTGTAGGCACGGGGTCCCACTTGGCCGAGAATTGAAACAGTTTAAAGAAGTCGTTGCCTTCATTGAGCGATCGCGATCTACGGGCATCGGTATTGTCTATATCAGAGAATTCATATTCCATTGGATCCTTTTTCAACTTAAAGTTTTCGAAGGCAAAGGTTTTGGCGAAATCGAATTGTGACTCGGCCGATGGGTCGGCAGGGTCACCATCGTACATGGCTTCAATAAAGTCTACACCATCGGCTGCAAGCGCAATGTCGTAAGTGTCGGTAGCTGAGCACATGGCGAATAGAAAGCCGCCACCAGCTACAAAATCTCTGATTTTGTGTGCTATCGCTAGCTTCAACTCAGAAACCTTCGCGAAGCCATGCTTTCTTGCCGATTCTTCATAATCTTTTTGTTGCTGTGCGTACCATGGGTAGTTTTTAAAGCTCTGGTAGAATTTTCCGTACTGCCCAGTAAAATCTTCGTGATGCAAATGGAGCCAATCGTAAGTTGGCAATTCATCGGCCATTAATTCATCATCATACACCACATCATATGGTATTTCGGCATAGGTAAGGGCAAGTGTTACGGCATCGTCCCAAGGCATTTTACTCTTAGGTGAATACACGGCAATCTTTGGTGCCTTTTCCAAGCGCATTACATCTTGGTTGGTACTTGGCGAGGCTAGCTGGTTTTCCAGTTCGGCAGCTTGCGCATCGGATATTACTTGGTATGAAACCCCACGAATAATTAGTTCGTTTTCTACTCCCGTGCGGCCAGGCAGTAAAAAACTTCCACCTTTATAATTTAACATCCATTGAATTGGTTCGTCTTTAGCTAAAACCCAGTAGGCAATGCCATATGCTTTCATATGGTTTGTTTGGGTTTCGTCCATCGGAACGAGTATTTTGGTGGCAAATGCCTGAAGCGCAAAAAGGGTTAAAAAGGCTGTAATTAGGTGCTTCCTCATAACGAACTGTAATATGAACCGTTTAAGTGTGGAATCGTTTAATTTACGGATAAGTTGACAAACTTTGACAGAAGGTCGATTACTTTTATAACGTGTCTAATTTCACATTGATCAATGAATTTACGAGAAAATATTAGCGAGGGAATCAAATCCGTTAGATCCAATATGCTAAGAACGGTGCTTACTGGGCTTATCATTGCCATTGGTATTGCATCGTTGGTAGGTATGCTTACGGCTGTAGATGGAATTAGAAGTGAAATTGATTCGAGCCTTTCGAATCTTGGAGCGAATAGTTTTAACGTGAACTCAAAACGTTCGGGTAGAAGAAATCAGGGAGGGGTAAGAGAAAAATCCTACGAACCAATTAGCTTCAATGAGGCACAACGATTCAAAGATCAATACGATTACCCATCAACCACCACTATTTTCACATATGTGTCTGGTGCGGCCGAAATCAAATATGAAAGTAAAACCACCAACCCTAATATTACCATTACTGGGGGAGACGAAAACTACTTTGCCATAAAAGGGGTGAATATTGAAAGTGGTAGATCATTTTCTTCACTTGAGATTCAATATGGAAACTACGTATGTATTCTAGGTACAGAAGTGGTAAAGGCTCTTTTTGAAGAGAACGAAGACCCAATTAATAAAAAGGTTAAATTCTATGGTAACAACTATAGAGTGATTGGTGTACTGGAAGAAAAAGGTGGATTTGGTGGAGATACTGAAGAAGACAGAAATATTATTGTTCCATTGATTAATGCTAAAAGATTAGATAGAAGAGGTTCGCAGCGCTATTATGTAACCACCATGATAGAGAACGCAGAAAATATTGACTATGCCATGGGAGAGGCTACAGGAACAATGCGCCAAATCCGTGGTGATAGGATAGGTGCCGAAGACTCTTTTGAGGTTGAAAGAAGTGATTCTGTAACAGAGGCTTTAGATAGCATGACTAGCGGGCTTCGCTTTGGAGGCTTTGGTATAGGTGCTGTAACCTTGCTTGGTGCTGCCATTGGTCTGATGAATATTATGATGGTAAGTGTTACCGAAAGGACAAGGGAGATTGGTATTAGAAAAGCGTTGGGAGCAACACCACAGCGTATAAAGCAACAGTTTTTGATTGAGGCCATTGTGATTTGCCAAATGGGCGGAATTGCCGGAGCTTTATTGGGTATTGGCATAGGCAACATACTCGGTAATATACTTGGGGGTACTTTTGTAATTCCTTGGGTTTGGATTACTGTTGGTTTGGTGATATGCGTAATTGTTGGGCTAATTTCGGGCTATATTCCGGCTAGTAAAGCATCAAAAATGGATCCGATTGAATCCTTAAGATTTGAATAAGCGGCACATAGTGCTGACGAAAAAGCCTCACATTAGTGAGGCTTTTTTTATATTCAAGAAACAATACGATTATGGATTTTACAGACCCTTCCCACAAGAAAATCATTGGTATCATTTACATTATATTTAGTGCTCTAGGCCTAATGATTGTAGGTTTTTATGACGTGCTGATGAGCTTTATTTTTGGTTTAGCCGAAGCCAACGACCCCGATTTTGCAGAGGTAAGCCCAATGTTCGACATTATTGGCGCCTTTGTTTGGGGTATCGCCATTCTATTCCTTTTACCAAGATTAATTATTGGCATCGGATTGGCTATGCAGCAAAAATGGGCAGATATTCCTGGTTTGGTTTTCGGAATTATCAGTTTGCTGAATTTCCCGTTGGGGACACTCCTGGGAGTTTACGCCATCGCAGTTTTTACCGCTAAAAAGAAAGAATAGTACTAAGCAGTTTACTGTGCAGGAACGTAAATCACCTTTTTGGTGTCAAAGAATTCACCTTCAAAAAAGTCACTCAGGTTATGGGTGGCTATTTTTTTGAGATTTGATTCTTGAAGCTCTTCTTGTAGGTCTCCGCCTTTCAAATAGAGGAGGCCATTTGGTAAAGAAGAATGCCTGTTTTGTGATTTGAAACTCCTTTTTATCCAAGGATAAAACTTGGCTAAACGAGTAACAGCACGGCTAACCACAAAATCATATTTATTTCTAAGCTGTTCCGCACGGATTTGCTCACCCTTCACATTTTCTAAACCTAGTGATTCGGCAACAGCATTCACCACACGAATTTTTTTGCCGATTGAATCCACCAAATGAAACTGACTATCGGGGTAGAGAATGGCCAACGGAATACCCGGAAACCCGCCACCAGTACCAACATCTAGAATGTCGCTACCAGGTAAGAACTGGCGTACTTTGGCAATGCCCAAAGAGTGCAAAACGTGGCGCTCTAATAGGTTGTCAATGTCTTTTCTTGAGACAACATTCACCTTGTCGTTCCATTCTCTGTAAAGTTCTGGAAGTGCCGCAAACTGCTCTTTCTGTTGTGCAGTAAGGTTTGGGAAATGTTGCTCAATCAAATTCATGCTGCGAAAATACGCGAGATTGCCGATTAATCATATCAATAGCAAGAATGATATGGTACGGAAAGCAGTTTCACAAGGCTTAGTGTATAAGCTTGTGGAGGCTAATGATTTAAACAAGTGAATATTGCAACTTATTGCTGTTAGATGTGTTCTTTTTTGTTCTTCACTAGGTCGTACATAAGCTCACGCGCACGGTGTAGCTGGGCTTTTACGGTACCAAGCGGTGCATCCAATTCTTTGGCGATTTCATCGTAGCTCAATTCATCAAAGTAACGAAGCTTAACTAAACGCTGATATTTCGCAGGAAGCTTGTCCACAAACATTCGTACTAGTTCAATCTTCTGGTCTTTAATAGCCTCTTCCTGAGGGTTCAGGTTTTTATCTGGCACATCAATGGTTACAGCATCACCATTATCATCTTTATAAGAGGTGTGCAAGCTCATGGTGTCCAATCGCTTTTTTCGAATAAAGTCAATGGTATTGTTAGTCGCAATACGGAACAACCAAGTACTAAAAGTAAAGTCCTTTTTGAATTTGTGCAGGTTTTTGAAAGCCTTGGCAAAGGCTTCAATGGTTAGATCTTCGGCATCATCAACATTTCTAACCATTTTCAAGATCATATGATACACAGGCTTCTTGTAACGCTTCATTAAATCAGCGTAAGCTTGTTCATCTTGACCCGAAACGGCTAAATCTATTAATCTAAAATCTTCTAATGCTTTTTGAGAAAACTGCTTTCCTGTTTCCATTCAATACCTTTTGGTGATAACGCCCTCAATCCAATCAGGAGATAATAACACGGATAACAAAAATCCAACGCAGGAAGTGCCCAGAATGGAACGCCTGCTTTGAGTTTTCGACCCAATTGGCTAAAGATAACATAAAATGATAAGCTCCGAATACCGAATATCACTAATGTGAAAATCCATATTTGTGAAAAACACAACAGAATAAACGTTGCCCATCCGACCACGTAACTAAACGAAAAAAATCCTAAAACCGTTTTATCTTTTTGACGATAGTACTTTCCAACGCCTAAGTGTCTTATTTTCTGTTTGAAAAATTCTGGACATGTTAATTTAGGCTCTGATATGGTCTGAGAATCGGGTGAAATTATCACACAGGTATTCTGCCTATTTGCTACTTTTTGTACCATCAGGTCATCATCTCCACCAGTTAAATCACTGATTTTATTTAAAAAGCCTATATCGTAAATAGTCTTATTGATGACAATGTTTCGGCCGACACCCATGTAAGGTTTATTGATCGCAGCAAAACCGAGATAGTTCAGTGCGGTAAAGAGTGTTTCGAACCGAATGAATTTATTCAGGAACCCCGGCTTTTCTGCATAAGGTGAAAAACCAATAACCACCTGCTTTTGCTCGCTTAGGCCAGCTGTAATTTCCGTAACCCATTTTTTACTCTTAGGTAAACAGTCGGCATCGGTAAACAATAGCGTATCATACTTAGCGGCTTCAACGGCTTTTTTTAATGCATATTTTTTACCATTCCAGTTAGCGGGCTTTTCGCAAATGGTAATCACTTTTAAGAAGTCATATAACGCTTCGGCCTTTGCCAAAACTTCTTTTGTGTTATCGAATGACCTGTCGTTTACTACAATGACTTCAAACTGAGGATGTTCTTGCTCGCTTAATTTTGCCAATAAGTTGGGTAGATTATGCGCTTCGTTTCTGGCAGCAATTATTACAGATACAGGCTGATACATGTCGCTTTTTGGCGTTTTTAACCTGAAAATAGACACGCTTAGGGTGAGCAAATACCCAAGCTGAACAACCATTAAAACCAGAAAGAAATAGAACAGCCAAAGACTCATATGGAAATGAATTGCTGCTAAAGAAATAAGAATTCGGCATTCCTACTATTTTTGCACCACTAAATAGCGGGAATGGATTTTAAGCTGACAGCAAACGACAAAGGAACAAAGGCAAGAGCAGGAGAGGTGACCACCGATCATGGTACTATTGAAACGCCTATTTTTATGCCTGTAGGTACAGCAGGAACGGTTAAGGCCGTGCATCAGCGTGAGCTTAAAGAAGATGTTAATGCGCAAATTATTTTGGGCAATACCTACCACCTCTATTTGAGACCAGGTCTCGATATTATCGAAAAAGCGGGTGGCCTCCATAAATTCAATGGTTGGGATAGGCCAATTTTGACAGATTCAGGAGGATATCAGGTGTATTCACTTTCCGGTACCAGAAAGATTAAGGAAGAGGGCGTAACCTTCAAATCTCACATTGACGGTTCAAAGCACGTTTTTACGCCAGAAAATGTAATGGATATTCAGCGTACCATTGGTGCCGATATCATTATGGCTTTTGACGAGTGCACGCCTTACCCTTGTGACTATGGTTATGCGCGCGAGTCTATGGAGATGACCCATCGTTGGTTAAAGCGCTGCTGCGATAGGTTTGATGCCACCGAGGGCAAGTACGGCTATAGTCAAACACTCTTCCCGATTGTGCAGGGAAGTACCTATAAAGATTTGAGAGTGAAGTCGGCCGAAACCATTGCTTCTTTTGAGCGAGAAGGAAATGCCATTGGTGGGCTGTCGGTTGGTGAACCAGCCGAAATGATGTACGAGCATACTGAAATAGTATGCGATATTTTACCGAAGGACAAACCTCGTTATTTGATGGGCGTGGGTACTCCGGAAAATATCTTAGAGTGCATTGCGCTTGGTGTGGATATGTTCGATTGTGTAATGCCGACCAGAAATGCCCGAAATGGCATGCTCTTTACTTCGGAAGGTATTCTGAACATGCGCAATGAAAAGTGGAAAGACGATTTCTCACCGATTGACCCGAATTTGGGTGGTTATGTAAGCTCTTTTTATAGCAAAGCATATTTGAGGCATTTAATAACCAGTAAAGAAATTTTGGGGGCACAAATTGCCAGTATTCATAACCTAAGTTTTTATTTGTGGTTGGTGAAAGAAGCTAGAAAGCATATTATTGACGGCACGTTTGTTGATTGGAAAAACGAAATGGTTAAAAAGGTAACCACACGACTTTAATGCGCATTCTAGACCGATACATACTGAAAAAATTCTTAACCACATTTCTTTTTGTGGTGATCATTCTGGTGTCAATTGTACTCATTATTACTTTCTCTGAAAGGAATGAGGACTTTATTAAAAATCAGGTGCCGGCCAAGCTGATCTTTCAGTACTTTCTATCCTACGCCCCCTACATAGCCAATCTTATTACACCAATTACGGTGTTTATTGCCACTGTTTTTGTTACCTCTAAGTTGGCTAGTCATACCGAGATTATTGCCATTTTAAGTGGCGGTGTGAGTTACCCCAGAATGCTCAGGCCCTTTCTTATTGGTTCGGTAATTATTGCCATTACCAGCTTTATCTTTACTGGGTGGATTATCCCCAACGCCAATAAATTCCGTGTGGCTTTTGAACAGCGATTTTTCGAAAAGGAATTCCGCTTTAATGAGAAGAATATTCACTTTAAAGTGAGCCCGACCACCTATGTGTTTTTGAGTAGTTACGATTCTAACAGAGAGCAGGGGTATCGCTTTACAATGGAGGAGATCAAAGATCAAAAGATCGATTGGAAGTTAACGGCTGGAGAAATTAAGTGGGATTCAACCCGTAATGGTTGGGGTCTGAAAAGATGGAGCTTACGTGAGTTTGATGGCTTAAAAGAGACCTATCGCTACGAAAATATTAATGATACGCTGCTGCAAATAAACATGAAGCCAGAGGACTTTGGCAACATGAACAGTTTTGAGCAGACGCTAACCATACCAGAGCTCGACAATTACATTGCCGACCTGAAAATGAAGGGAGCAGATAATATTCCGATTTACCAGATTGAAAAACTGGTGAGATATATGTCGCCATTTACGGCCATTATCCTAACTTTTATTGGTGTAATTCTGTCGTCTCGTAAGACAAGAGGAGGGGTTGGTTTTCAGATTGCTTTGGGCTTCTTCATAGCCTTTATTTACATCATTCTATTTATTGCGGCTAAGAGTAATGCCGAAACGGGTGGTTCCAATCCGATACTGGCCATTTGGACACCAAACATTATTTTCACAGTTGTAGGAGCGGCCCTTTACCGCCTCGTTCCCAAATAATGGAAGCTAGCCTTAAAGATTATTTTAAACTCCACTTTATCGTTTTTTTGTGGGGTTTTACAGCAATTCTCGGTAATGAAATCAGTATTTCCTCAGCAGATGTGGTGATGTACCGCACGGGCATTGCAGCCTTGGTGCTTTTTGTTTTTCTAAAGTGGAGGAAAAAGCCAATGCACTTTGAAAGAAAGGTGCTCTTTAAGCTAATTGGAACGGGAATATTGATTGCTGCCCATTGGTTTCTATTCTTTGAAGCAGCCAGGGTTTCTACCGTTTCGGTGTGCTTAGCAGGTGTGGCTACCGCTACATTTTGGACGAGCCTTATCGAACCGATTGTTAAAAAGCGAAGAGTTTCCGGTATAGAATTACTGCTTGGTTTGCTGGTCGTTTTTGGGCTTTATCTCATTTTTAGATTTGAGTTTAACCATGCACTAGGCTTGACACTCGCCATTGGAGCGGCAATCCTGTCGGCTACATTTTCAGTGATTAATTCTCAGCTAACGCATAAATACTCAGAGTATAGCATTACCTATTATGAAATGCTGGCTGCTGCAATTGGCATCGCCATATTCATTCCTTTTTATAAAGCCTTTATTGTGGGAAAAGCGGCCACTTACGACTTGCCAAACTTGAGAGATTGGGGATTGTTGGCTGTACTGTCTATTGTGTGTACGGTGTATGCGTTTTCAGTTTCTGTGGAGCTGATGAAGCGCATTTCTGCATTTTCTGTCAACCTTACTATTAACCTAGAGCCTGTTTACGGCATTATTATGGCGCTGATTATTTATGGCGAAGAAGAGCAAATGAGCAATGGTTTCTACTATGGGACTTTGGTCATTTTGGCTTCAGTGCTTTCTTATCCGGTATACAAAAGGTGGAAGCGCAGAAGAGCCGCGAAACTAAATGGCAATCCAGCTTAGTTCCCTTTATACCTTTTCCCTTCTTCCAAATAGCCGATTTCTCTTGGGTTTATCTGGAATTTGGTTTCGTAGGAAATACGTTTGCTACCTTCGTATTTGTAAACCATAAAATGCAAATGAGGCCCAGAGGCCCATCCGGTGCCTCCAGACAGCGCAATGTGTTGGCCTTTTTCAACTTCATCTCCAGGGTTTACGAGTGCTCCGTTTTGCTGTAAATGTAGGTAGTCGGCTAGCGTGCCATCATCGTGCAGTATGCGTATGTAGTTGCCATAGTCGTTGCAGC
This sequence comes from Roseivirga pacifica, assembly GCF_900111145.1. Classification (GTDB taxonomy): domain Bacteria; phylum Bacteroidota; class Bacteroidia; order Cytophagales; family Cyclobacteriaceae; genus Roseivirga; species Roseivirga pacifica. The sequence continues at coordinate 33,871 of NZ_FOIR01000003.1, read as the reverse complement.
TGGGCGAGGGGCAACCCCTGTCTGAGTCTTCTTTAATGGCTACAACTTTGCCTCCTCGGGCAGCTAATATCTTTTCGCCACTGGGCATGGTAAAATCCAAAGCATTCTCACCCATATGGGTAGAGCGCCCATTATAGCCCTGCGTGAGTGGCCATGTTTTATCCACTTCAAACGGTAGTTGATAGACAAAGTCATCGTTGTGCACGGCATTTGCCTTGCCCAAATAGTAATTGTAATGGTATTTAAAGTTCCAAGATCGGCCCTCGGGAATTACCAAATCGATAAGCTTATTGGTGGCTGTTTTACCTTCTATAATGTAGTATTCAGGAGGTTCTTGCGCTGGTTTCAGTCCCTTTAGGTCGAGCGTAAGTGTAACCGAAACAGGCATAAACCCACTATTGTCAGCATAAATACTAATGGTTGTGTCGGTCTGCTCATAGTAGACTTTAAAAAAGTCTTCTTGGGCGGTTGCTTGTAAAATAGAGAGTAATAATAAGCTAAGCGAATAGAATAGCTTTGGCATAATTCTGATGGTTAAAGCAAGACTTTCTTAACGTATAAGTTATCGAAAAAGTCTGCTTTAAGTTGAGGTTCATGCTTAAAAATTCCGAACATGGTTGAGCCAGAACCACTCATGGCTGCATAGTTGGCGCCTAAGGTATAGAGCTGCGTTTTAATTTCGGCTAGCTTGGGCGTTTGCGAAAAAATGGAGGCTTCAAAATCGTTTATCAATTCGTTTTTCCAACGGTCAAAATCCATTGATTGGAGTAGCTCTTCCAAATTGGTTGCCGATGCCTTTGGGTTAACCCCAGCATATGCTGCTTGGGTTGAAATATGAATACCAGGATTTACCAAGACCAACCAATGGCCCTTTAAACTGAATTCAAATGGCGTTAATTCCGTGCCTGTTCCAGTGGCAAGGGCAGGCTTGTTTTCTATAAAGAATGGGCAATCGCTGCCTAATTGTGCCGCGTAGTCTTCTAAAATGCTAACATCGAGGAAAAGCTGAAAATACTCATTGAGTGCGGTAAGCATAAAGGCCGCATCGGCAGATCCACCGCCTAACCCTGCACCAATGGGGATTTGTTTTAAAAGATGGATGGAAACGTTTGGTAACTGGTAGTCCTTCTTGAGCAGTTGATAAGCCTTCAAAACCAGGTTTTGCTTTTCGTTGCCCGGAATATCAATGCCCGATGATGAGAAAGCTGTTTTCTTTGCTTCTATAAATTCTAATGCATCGGTAATGGGTACAGGGTAAAAGCAAGTGTTAATGGCATGGTAGCCATTGGGGAGTTTTTTGGTAATCTGCAGTCCCAGATTGATTTTTGCATTAGGGAATACCAGCATGGTAAGAAGGGAGTTTAGCCGTTTTAAACACCTCTTTTGTTATTCCTCTGAAAAGGGGAATCTCTTTTCATAAGGGGCATTCCTGATCGTAGTCGGGAATGACAAGCAATTGTTTAAAACGGCTATTAATTTATTACTTCGCTTTTTTCAAGTCTTCGATCAATGCATCGGTAATGCCAGAAGATGAGAAGCCACCATCGTGCATTAGGTTTTGCATTGTTACTTTTTTAGTAAAGTCAGAGAAGAACATTACGCAGTAGTTTGCGCAGTCTTCGGCAGTTGCGTTACCAAGCGGAGACATCTTGTCTGCGTAGTCGTAGAACACATCGAAACCACCAACACCAGTACCTGCGGTTGTCATTGTAGGCGACTGAGAAATAGTGTTTACACGTACGTTTTTCAATCTACCAAAACGCTCACCGTAGCTTCTCGCAATAGATTCTAACATGGCTTTTGCTTGCGCCATATCCGAGTAATCTGGGAACGAACGCTGTGCCGCAATGTAAGAAAGGCCAAGAATAGAACCCCATTCGTTCATGGCATCAAGCTTTTCTGCAGTTTGCATTACTTTGTGGAAAGACATAGCAGAAACGTCTAAACTTTTTACCATCCAATCGTAGTTCAGGTCACCGTAAGAACGGCCTTTACGTACGTTAGGGCTCATACCAATTGAGTGAAGGATAAAGTCGAGCTTTCCACCTAGCACTTCTTGCGACTTAGTGATCAGGTTTTCAAGATCTTCAACAGAAGTGGCATCGGCAGGAATTACTTCTGCTCCACATTCTTCAGCCAATTTGTTGATTTCGCCCATTCTTAATGCAATAGGGGCATTGGTTAGGGTAAAAGAAGCGCCTTCGGCATGTGCTACTTGCGCCACCTTCCAAGCGATAGAACGCTCGTCAAGTGCACCGAAAATGATTCCTCTTTTTCCTTTCAATAGGTTATGTGACATAAGGGTTATTCTTTTTTGTGCGGTAAAAATAGGGAAATGCATTGAATTTGAATGACCGCTTTTGAAAGTATCTGAAAATACGCTTTGCGAGACTTATAGCTCCGAATATTTAAAGTAACAGCCCAGCCGTATGCCGGGCTGAAACTTATACTTACTGAAGATAGTAATTTCCGGCTATCACCCATTGTTGGGTGGTATCAATGCCTATTAATTCTGAGTACTGCTCATTGCTGCGGCCTTTGGTAATAGCCACTTTTTCGTAACCACTTGGTACTGGCCTAAAAAGGAAGAATTTGTCGCCCTCTCGAATGATTTCTTCGTTGCCAATTTGTGCAACCGCTTCATTGTTAATAGTGATTTTGGCTTCAATGAAAGTGCCTACTTTCAGGTCTATTTCTTCATTGTCTAAATGCCCGTGTACACGCAGTTTGTTGCCTGTAATATCTGGGTTGATAAGGTAGACCTTGCCTGAAAATACTTGGCTGCTGCCTGGTACATTAAAGTGGATGGTTTGCCCCAGTTTTACTTTGTCAGCATTTTTGGCAAATACGTCAAGTTCTAAGTGCTTATGGTGCGTGTTTAGTACTTCTACCAATGGCTGATTTACGCTTACAAACTGTCCGTTGGTTATGTGCACTTTGCTCACTTTGCCGCTAAATGGTGCCTTTATGCTGATTTCTTTTTTTGGCCCGTTGTTCAAAACTTGCGCTTCGGAAATGCCTAAAAGAGCTAAATGCTCTTTAGCCGACTCGAAGGTGATTTTGGCCATGTCTAACTGGCGTTTTATCGCATTTACTTCTTTAGCTGAGGCGGCATTACTTTCCGCTAGCTTGGTTTTTCTTTCTAATTCACCTTGCTGAAAATCAATTTCGGTTTTCGATTCTAGTAAAGTTTGCTGTAGTGCAATAAGGTTTGGATGGCTCAGCTTGGCAATCACTTGTCCTTGCTTTACGGTTTGTCCTTGAATTACATTCACATAAGTTACGTTCGCCTCTAGGTAGCTATGAATAACCTTGCGCTCCATAGGCGGTACATCAATTGTACCTGTACTGTATATTTCTTCGCTTAGCGGCTTAACGGCCAACTTACCCACTTGCACGTAATTGGCAGCGGCATTAGCCGTTTCGCTTGGGTTTACCGTGTGTGTTTCGTTTGGTTCACCATTGCCACAAGCTGCAAATAGGGCTAGTGGAAGAGTGAAAAGAAGGTTTTTAATATTTTTCATCTTACTTATTGTTGCGTTAGAAAGTTGATCTGAAGTTGTGTGTTTATTAGTTGTTGCTGAATGCTCAACTGCTCGGCATAGTTTTCTATGTGCGAGTTGAGCAAGCTCGTCCACTCAAAAAGATTGATCTCGCCACTTTCAAGTAGTTCTACCAAAACTTGCCATTGACTAGCAAAAGCAGCTTCACTCGGAAGCACATCAAGACTAGCCTGTAAGTGTTTTTTATTGGCCTTTAAGGCTTTTAACTGTTGCTGGTATTCGGCCATAGTTTGCGTTTGCTCATTGCTTTGAATCTGTTTTTGAATCGTTGCATTTTGAGCGTTTCTCTTTTCTTGTGCCGAAAAGAGGGGGATTCCAATGCCAGCTCGAAAGCCATTCAACCCCCGGGTTCCAACAATTTGCTGGTTGAAGTAGCCTACACTGAACTCTGGTAAACGTTTCGATTTTTCTTGCCTTACTTTTAAGTCGAGCGCATTCAATTCAGCTTCATTTCTTTGATGAAAAACATTGGCTAAGCTGTCGTTGGCTTGCAGCAGAAAAGCATCTAAGTTGATGGCGGTAGGGCGCTCTAACTGTTCATTGCCAGTCCAAGTACTCAGGGTAGCCTTGCTTTCGTTTAGCTTTTTAGCCGCGCTCAAAGCTTCTTGTCGCAGTTTTATCAGTAGATTTTCAATGCTCAGTTTGTCTTTTGCAGCTATTTCTCCCAGCTCAAAAGCTTGTTGCAGCGAGTTGCTCACTTGGTTTAATTTTGGTAACCAAATGTTGTACTGACTTTGCTTTTGATAACTGAAGTACCAACTGAACCAACTTTCTTGTACCTGATAATCAAGCAGGTTCTTTTTTATTACTTGCTCCAGCCTCGCTTGGTCTGTATTCGCTTCCATTAGTTTTTTGGAAGCGCCTATTAAAAATAGGTTGCCAAGGTCTTGGTCAAGTTGCCACTGCCAGTCTTGGTAGTCATCATTTATCTGGCCAAAAGTGTAGTTAAACGATGTGTTGCCTAGTTTGAAAGTAGCCTTTTCGTTGTTCAGGCTTTGCTCAAGTGCTAGGTCCAAGTTTTTGTAAGCAGCATGGTTTACACTTGCCGAGTCTATTGCTTGTTGCAAGCTGAAAGTTTGAGCATTGGCTTGGCTAAAACCGGCAATAAATAGTACCAGAACGGTAGCCGCTTTAGCAAATACCTTTTTGTTGAACATAACATAGAGGTTAGGTAAAATGAAGAGCGTAAGCAGGGTAGAAGATACCAAGCCACCTATTACCACTGTTGCCAATGGTTTTTGCACTTCGGCACCTGCTGTGGTTGAAATGGCCATTGGTAGAAAGCCTAATGCAGCTACAGCGGCCGTCATAAGTACAGGCCTAAGGCGAGCGAGTGCTCCGGCTATTACAACAGCGTCTATGGTTTGTTTACCTTCATTTCGTAGCTCGTTGAAGTAGCTGATAAGCACAATGCCGTTGAGTACGGCCACGCCAAAGAGGGCAATAAAGCCGATACCAGCCGATATACTAAAAGGCATGCCACGTAACCACAATGCTACAATTCCACCAATGGCGGACATGGGTACGGCCGAGAAAATAAGCACCGCGTATTTCATGGAGCCAAAGGCGAAGTACAGCAACATAAAGATCATTAGCAGTGCAACAGGTACGGCAATGCTAAGGCGCTGCTGGGCGGCTTCCAAATTCTCGAACTGCCCTCCATAGGTAACATAATAACCTGCTGGCAACGGTAGTTGAGCGTTTAGTTTTTCTTCAATTTCTGCTACCAAACTGGCTATATCACGGTTACGCACATTCACACCAATGCTTATTCTGCGCTGGGCGTTTTCGCGTGTAATCTGCATTGGACCTTCTTCGGTTTGAAAGCTCACCAGTTCTTCCAAAGGAATTAGGTCGCCTTCAGCATTGTTTACAAAAAGCCGGTTGAGGTTGAGTGACTGCCTGTAGGAAGAGTCTAAACGAACGACTAAGTCGAACTTCTTTTCGTTTTCAAAGATCACACCGGCTGTTTCTCCGGCATAGGCTGTGCGAATTACCTGATTAACATCACTGATATTCACGTTGTGTTGTGCCAGCTTAGCACGAATTGGCCTAACCACATACTGAGTGAGTCCATCTGTTTGCTCCACCTTAACATCCGCAGCGCCTTGAATGCCTTCGACAAGTTGTGCCACTTGCTCGCCTAAACTGGCCAGTGTGTTTACATCTTCGCCAAAAATTTTAATGGCTACATCGGTTTTTGCACCGGTGGTTAACTCATTGAATCTAAGTTGTATGGGTTGGGTGAATTCAAAGGAAGCGCCCGGTATTCTTGCAAGTTTATCTTTCATCATTCCCACCAATTCCTCACGGTCTTGCGTTGTCGTCCAATCGGCTTTTTCTTTTAGAATGATCATAATGTCTGCATCTTCTATAGCCATCGGGTCGGTAGGTACCTCAGATGTTCCAATTTTCGAAACCACATGTTTTACCTCAGGAAAATTGTCTAGCAGAATTTGTTCGGCCTTGTTGGCTGTTTTGATACTTTGCTGAAGCGAGCTTCCTGGTGGAATGGTCATTTGCATGGCCAAATCACCTTCTTCGAGCGTAGGAATAAATTCGGCACCAAGACTGCCCAGTAGGGCAACAGACCCAATAAAGGCAGCAGCAACTAGGCTTAGCAATAATTTGGGCCACTGCAGCGACCTTGTGAGCAAGGGTTGGTAGGCACTTCTCATGCTGTCTACCATTTTATCGGAGAATGTTTTGTGCTCTTTTATATGCTTTTTAAGTATTAGGCTCGTGATCATCGGCACATAGGTAAGCGATAGAATGAGTGCACCGAGTAGGGCGAAGCTTACGGTAAGTGCCATTGGTTTGAACATCTTGCCCTCAACCCCAGTAAGGGTGATTACTGGAAGGAAAACCACTAGAATAATCAGTACACCAAACGCGGCTGATTGATATATTTTTGAAGACGATTGAGTGATGATATCGTCCATGTCACGCTGTGTGAGTTTTTTGCCTAAGTAGGCGGTATACAGTACGTGTAGCGCGTTTTCTACTATAATTACCGCTCCATCTACCACAATACCGAAGTCTATTGCCCCGAGCGACATTAAATTGGCAGACACTCCAAACAGGTTCATTAGAATAAAGGCAAAGAGCATGGCCAATGGGATTACTGAAGCCACAATAAGGCCTGCCCGCCAGTTGCCTAGCAGTAAGAGCAAAACAAAAATGACGATAAGCCCACCCTCAATAAGGTTTTTGCTAACTGTATTAATGGCACGGCCTACAAGGTCGGACCTGTCTAGGTACGGAACAATCTTAACGCCTTCTGGCAAAGACTGCTGAACACGTTCTACGCGCTCGTGGACATTAGCAATGGCATCTGATGAGTTTGCACCTTTGAGCATCAGTGCAATTCCACCAACGGCTTCTCCCTTACCATCATGGGTTAGGGCTCCATAGCGTTTTGGGCTTCCCCATTGCACGTTGGCTACATCGCGCACCATTACTGGCGACTCGCCCTGATGCTTCACTATGATTTTCTCAATATCTTCTAGCGAGTTGATTCGACCTTCAGACCTAATATAATAAGCGTTAGTACTTTTCTCTATGTAGCTACTGCCGCTATTTTGGTTGTTGTTTTCTAGGGCTTCGAAAATATCGGCTAGCGTAAGGTCGAAGCTTCTTAGTACTAACGGATCGACTGCTACTTCATATTGCTTTAGATAGCCGCCAAAGCTGCTTATTTCAATAATTCCTGAGATTCCGGCCATCTGGCGCTTCACTATCCAATCTTGAATAGTGCGCAGTTCCATGGCTGAGTACTGAGACTCATAGCCTGGTTCAACCTCTAATGTATATTGGTAAATTTCTCCCAAACCAGTAGTGATTGGCATTAACTCTGGGCTGCCAAGTCCATCAGGAATTTCTTCTGTTGCTAGCTTTAGTTGCTCCTGTACAAACTGCCGTGCATCGAGCTGGGGCATACCTTCGTCAAAAACAATGGTAATTACAGAAAGGCCATAGCGCGAAATTGAGCGAATTTCTTCGACCCGAGGAATATTGGCTACACTAACCTCAATAGGGAAGGTAATAAGCTGCTCTACTTCTTGTGGAGCAAGTGTTGGCGATGTAGTAACCACCTGAACTTGGTTATTAGTGATGTCGGGTACGGCATCAATCGGTAGCTGACTAAGCGAGTACAAACCACCCGCAATAATGGCTACCACAAATAGGGTTATAATAAATTTCTGTCGTACAGAAAACTGTATGATTTTCTCAAACATAATAGGGTTTTGATTAAAGAATTAATCTTTGGAAATGTGCCTTAGTGGCAATTAATGCAAACTATTATGCGATGTGGGGAGGCCCTCTCAGTGGAGCCAACAGAAGGTAGACCTCTTCTGTGTAGGTAATCTGATAACTGTCCTTAGGAGCAGGATTAAGTTCTTCGGTAGGCGTTAAATCTGGAACGGCTGCCACTGGGGCTAAAGGAGGCAGAATGTGTAAATCGCCTGCTTCGTTCTGAAAATGTTCTAGATGTTCTTGCCCCAAGTCGGGGTGGAAGACCAGCTGTAGAAAGCCCATTAAGCCATTGTCTTCTTGATTTTGGCTAATAGTAACGTTCTGAGTGCCGTAAGGATTGGTATGTGTGTGCGGGGTTATGCTGTGTAGGATTACCAGCATAGCCGCAGTACATATCAAGGCTACTCCAAAACGTTTCATATCGACAAATTTAATTGCCCTATGTAAAAAATAAATACCGCTTAAATATTTTAAAACAGTCTAAATAGGTAAGGGGCGTTTACTTTTGAAAGACTGAAAGGAGGGGACAAGATGTTATTTTTCCGACCTGTGGTAAACCAGCAGGTCGGATGAGAAATCTATACTTTATAATTGAAAGCCCTTTAGCTTAATTTGGGTGAGCTTACGCTTGGTGTCTAGCGGGAAATCACCTTGCATCATCCAGTCGTAATAGCCGCGCTCACGGTTCAGTACTTCGGCTACAGGCTTGCCTTTGTGTTTTCCAAAATTGAAAACTTCTTCACCCTTGTCGTTCAGTACAATTCTTCCGGCCAAGTCCACCATGTTGCTGGCTACCAAATTGTGAATGGCTGCCATATCGTTCTCAATTTTGCCCAATTTACGACCTGAGGCATCGGTTACCTCTTCGCCATTATAGCGTTCAATTTGTGCTTTGAAAACTTCGTAAGTGGCATCGTTGTCGGCTTCGGCACCGTGGGCACCTTCCAGCTTTTTGCCACAGTAAAACTTGTATGCAGCTGTAAGTGTACGCTGTTCCATTAAGAAGAAGATCTTCTGCGCATCGATAAGTTTACGCTGGCTTACTTCAAAGTCTACACCTGCTCTCAAAAACTCCTCAACGAGCAACGGCACATCAAAGCGCACAATGTTGAAGCCACCTAAGTCACAACCTTCTAAAAACTTAGCTAAATTTTTGGCCAACTCCTTAAAGGTTGGTTTATCGGCCACATCCTCATCGCGAATACCGTGGATCATTGCAGACTCTTCCGGAATTGGAACGGTAGGATTCACCAAGTGGATTTTCTTTTCGGTTTCTCCATTAGGCTTCACTTTTAACATGGCCAATTCCACAATGCGGTCCTGTGCTACGTTAATTCCTGTTGTTTCAAGGTCGAAAAATACTAATGGGTTTTTGAGGTTGAGTTGCATGTTAAGATTCTAGTATTGTTGCTGTTATCTTTTCTAAGTTAAGGCCACCATAGTTGCCCGAGCTCATAAACAGCAGGTTTTTGTTCTTCCAATTTTGTGCAAGTAAGGTTTTTTCGAGCGCTTCTGCATCACAAAGCAGCAATAAGTCTTCACGCTGAAAGGCATTTCTGATCTCTTCTTGCGTAAACAGTTCAAAGCCCTTCTTTTTCATTATCTCAGGGTTAATAAATACCACTGCATTTTCTGGTGCATCGAATGCGTGAGCATACTGGTCGATAAACTCTGGGTTGAGGCTACTAAAAGTGTGCAGCTCCAGCACCGCAAAAGTTTGCCTATCGGGAAATTGCTCATGAACGGCAGTGCTCGTAGCTTTTAGCTTAGAAGGTGCATGCGCAAAGTCCTTGAAAACAATGGTGTTTTCGTTTTCTCCAATCTTTTCTAGGCGTTTGGCCGCACCGCCAAATGTTTTGATGTGTTGATAAAACTCACTTTCTGTTATTCCTAAGTCTACTAATATGTTTTTGGCAACTTGTAGGTTTTCCATGTTATGCTTGCCAAAAACTTCAATTACATATTCCGCACCATGACTTTTCAGAATTGTTTTCCCCATTCTTACGGTGTTTGGGTGCTCGCTGTAAGGTGAAAAACGCTCTTCTTCACCTTCTTGATCTTCAATTATTTTGGTTAATTCCTGATCTCCGTTGTAGTAGTAGAGCTTACCATTAGTAGGTGTCAATTCAACAAACTTTCTAAACTGTTCCTTGTAATTTTCGAAGGTTGGAAACACATTAAAATGGTCCCAAGCAATACCACTAATGCAGGCAATGTCATGATGGTAGTGCAGGAATTTCGGTGTTAGGTCAAGTGGGGAGGTGGTGTATTCATCGCCTTCTATAATGATTACTGGAGCGTTCGAAAGCTTAACCATTTGATCAAAGCCCTCTAGCTGTGCACCAACTAAATAGTCAAAGTCTTTATTAGCTTCTTTAAGAATGTGCATGATCATGGAGGTGATGCTGGTTTTTCCATGACTACCGGCTACAACCACCCGCTTTTTGTTTTTGGAAGCCTCGTATATAAACTCGGGAAATGAGTAAACAGGTAGCCCTAACTCCTGAGCCTTAAGTAATTCAGGGTTGTCGGCCTTGGCATGCATCCCCAAAATCACATAGTCGAGTGAGTTGTCCACACGGTTGGGGTGCCAGCCGTCTGCTTCGGGTAGCAAGCCTTCTCGCTTTAGATTGCCTTTCGATGGGTCGAAAAACATGTCGTCTGAACCAGAAACCTGATTGCCCAAACGGTGTAAGCAAATGGCTAAATTGTGCATTGCGCTACCACCAATGGCAATAAAATGGACGTTTTTTCCTTCTAACATTAGGGTTTGTTTTTATATAGAACAGCGCTTCAAATGTACATATTGTTGAGGCTGAATGCTTTAACTTTTGTTGACAAAGCTGGTGATAAATATGTGTAAAACTAGGTGGAAAATGAAGTTGAAAAGTTCTTTATAATATTTCGCGCGAAGGTTTGTGAGGAGCAAGTTTTCACCCTAAGTTTGAAGAATGGAAAAAGGGAAATCAGCGGCACTTCGACTTGGTTACAAGTCAAAAACTTTACCTGGAGAGATGTCTCAGTTGGGTAAATTACCACCTCAGGCTACCGACCTGGAGGAGGCTGTACTGGGTGCGCTGATGCTGGAGAAAGACGCATTGACCAATGTGATTGATATTCTTCGCCCTGAGTCTTTTTACAAAGACGCTCACAAGGAAATCTATCAAGCAATTTTTGACCTTTTTCAGGATTCTGAGCCGATTGATATTCTTACAGTTACCAACAAGTTGCGTACTGGTGGAAAGTTAGAAATGGTTGGCGGGCCGTACTACATTACCCAGTTAACCAACAAGGTGAGTTCGGCAGCCAACATTGAGTACCACGCCAGGATTATTGTTGAGCAGTCTATTAAAAGAGAGTTGATCCGTATTTCTTCTGAAATTCAGAGAGATGCGTTTGAGGATACCACCGATGTATTCCAATTGCTCGATAGAATGGAGCAAGCGCTTTTCGATGTTTCGGAAAGCAATATTCGTAAGGAATACGACAGCATGAAGAACATTATGACCCAAGCGCTTGAAGAAATTCAGGCCCGTAAGGATCATTCTGATGGTTTAACCGGTGTGCCTTCGGGCTTCACCAATTTGGACCGTGTTACTTCTGGCTGGCAAAAGTCGGATATGGTAATTATTGCGGCACGTCCGGCAATGGGTAAAACTGCCTTTGTACTTTCTACCATTAGAAATGCAGCAGTAGACCACGGCCAGCCATGTGCCATTTTCTCACTCGAGATGTCGTCCGTTCAGCTGGTAAATCGTCTGATCAGTGGCGAGGCCGAACTGGAAAGTGAGAAGATTAAAAAAGGAACACTAGCCGAGCACGAATGGGCTCAGTTGGTGCATAAAACAGCGAAATTAACCAAAGCCCCCATATTTATAGACGATACCCCTGCGCTTTCAATCTTGGAATTAAGAGCGAAGTGTAGGAGGTTGAAACAGCAGCACGACATTCAGATGATCGTAATCGATTACCTTCAGCTAATGTCGGGTGATTCTTCAAAGAGTGGAGGAGGCGGAGGAAACCGCGAGCAAGAAATTGCCTCTATCTCGCGCTCTTTGAAGAATATTGCTAAAGAGCTAAACGTGCCTGTTTTGGCCCTGTCTCAGTTGAGTAGGGCGGTGGAAACCAGAGGAGGGGATAAGCGTCCCCAGCTTTCCGACCTTCGTGAATCTGGTTCCATCGAGCAGGATGCGGATATGGTAATGTTCCTTTACCGACCCGAGTATTATGGTATTACCCAAGATGAAAACGGTATGCCAATGCAGGGAGTAGGTGAGGTAATTATTGCCAAACACCGTAATGGTTCTTTGGACACCGTGCAACTTAAGTTTATCGGTAAGTACACCAAGTTTACCGACCTGGACTTTAATTCAGGCGGTAATTATGGTGGAAACTTCCCTGTAGGCGGTAGTACCGAATTCGAGTCGGGTGGTGGCAATACCATGACTTTCCAATCGAAGGCGAGTGGAAGCGATTCTCCGGCCTTACCACCGGCAGGTGAGGATGCACCGTTTTAAGTTTTAGGCGCTAAGTTTTAAGTTTGTCACAACTTGAAACGATAAACCTAAACTCCCTATGAAATCTTTAAAAATCACTAACCAGCAAGAGCCTTTACAGTTTGTAACGGTTGAGAAGCCAACTGTAGGTCCAAATCAGGTTTTAGTGCAGCTTAAAGCTGCTGCACTTAACCGCAGAGACCAATGGATAAGAGAAGGTAAGTATCCGGGCATTCAAATGGATGTTACCTTAGGTTCTGATGGGGCAGGAGTTGTGGCCGAAGTAGGCGCAGGTGTTTCCGAAAACTGGCTCAACCAAGAAGTGATTATCAATCCGAATATCAATTGGGGTTCAAACCCCGAAGTTCAGTCGGCCGACTATACCATATTGGGTATGCCTACAGACGGAACGTTAGCAGAATATGTATTAGTAGATGCCGATAGATTGGTGGGAAAACCTGCACATTTAAACTGGGAGGAAGCTGCCGCATTGCCATTGGGTGGTCTAACTGCCTATAGGGCAACTTTTCATCACGGCCAAGTAAGCCAAGGCAAAAATGTGCTGATATCTGGTGTAGGTGGAGGAGTAGCACAGTTTGCGTTTTTGTATGCTGTAGCAGCAGGAGCAAATGTTTATGTTACCTCAGGCCAAGGCGAGAAAATAGCCCATTGCGAAAAGTTAGGTGCTAAAGGTGGTTTTAATTACAAAACTGAAGGTTGGCAGAAAACGACTAAAGCCGTTGGCGGTTTCGATACGGTGATTGATAGTGCTGGTGGAAATCAGATCAACGATTTTATAAAACTTATGAAGCCCGCAGGCCGCATTGTGTTTTATGGTGCGACTAACGGCATGCCCGAAAAGCTAGATGTTTTTAGAATGTTCTGGAATCAGATTACACTACAAGGCGCCACCATGGGCAACGATGCTGAGTTTACTGAGATGGTCAGTTTTATCAATCAACACAAAATACATCCAATTATCGATTCGGTTCGTCCATTCGATGAGGCCATTTCTGCCTTTGATGCTATGAAAAGCGGCAGCGGATTTGGAAAGTTGGTGTTGGTGGTTGGCTGATACTCTATTTAAGTCTGAAAACGATCCTTATCTTTTTCTTTGTAGCAATGGATGCTCCATTTTTGTAGATGGGTTGATAATAGTTGTAGAGGAGTATTACGCGTTTGGCTTCTGCTGCCAAAACTTCATTTACTTCTCCCTTATTGGTCCAGACTAAGTTACTTGGCTTTCCATTTTTTAAAACAATGAAATCATGCCACACTTCACCTTCGTATCCATTCCGAGTAGCTTCTCTAGGGTACCTTAAATTTGCAACTAGGTGTCGGTTCCAACTTTCAGTATTATAACTGCTGTTTAATGTAGTATCTGACTCAACAGCTTCGGCAATAATTTCCTCGGTTGCACTTCTATCTTTTAACACCCCCTCAGTGTAATTTTCAGTATAATATGGTGTGCCATATAAGTCTGTAATCGTCCATTCTCCTTCTCTCAGCCCTTTGGTAATCATGCCCTTGGTAATAGTGCTGTCTGCAAGTTGCTTAAGGTAGTATTCCCCGTCTAACTTTCCCTTTTTGTAGTTGATGGTTTCTAAGGCAAGCCTGTTTTTATAAACCCTATAGACAGTACCATCTAGTTTGCCACGCTTTTGAGACCGAACTTCATAATATAGAAATGGGGCTGTTTTTTTAACTTCTGTGCCGTTGTTGTCGAAATAAAGTGTGTCAACTTTGTTTTGCCCCAGCAAAGTGTAGGCTATTAAAAAATAAGACAAAGTGAAAAAAAGGGTTCTTGCATTCATGTGTTTATCAAGTATTGGCATCCTTTTTCAAATTAACACTCCAATTAGTATCTACAAACTTTTCCAGCCAACACTACGGCAATCACAATCTAAATACGATTCGGATATCCATTGTCGAGTCAATGGGATGGCCATTAATTGTAGCTGGTACCCACCTATTGGATTTTCTAACAACATCAAGTGCTGCCTTTTGTAATGTCGCAGGTGTTTCCTGATTTATTACTTTGAAGTCTTCCAAGCTACCATCCTTATTTACAAGAAAACGAATGATAACTATAGCTTCCTCTCCGCGCTGCTGAGCTTCCTTGGGGTACTTCAAATTGTTCATTAGAAAGTTGCCCCAAGCAGGAGGGCCACCGGGGTATCGTGGGCTACTCTGAATTTTTACCTCAATACCTTTTAAGGTACCGACATATCCAGGTACTTCTTTTTTTGAGAAGCGGCCAATTTCATTGCCCGAATTATCAAACTCGTCATAGTAAAGGTTAAATCCGCTTAAGTTATTGGTGTACCAAGTACCTACTTTTACCCCTTTACTAAAGGTTCCAATGGTTTCTGTTCCATTTTGTAGACTTTTATAATAGTAGTGCCCATCCTTTTTGTCTTTTTTATAATTGATTTCTTGCAACAAAACGTTTGCTTTGGAGTATAGCTCTTCTTTTAAAAGCCTTTTCCCGCGTTTATCATAATGCTTTACCTTGTATTTGTTAGCACCTTCAATGCTGATTAACTCCGTGCTATTTTTATCTAAAAATACTGTGTCAATTTTCTGGGCATCAACAGTTAGGCAAAGGAATAAAAGCAGTAATGTGGGTAGTGTGTTTTTCATTAAGTTAAGTTTGTTGATAGTCGGGATTTCAAATTAACACTCCAATCAGTATCTACAAACTTTTCCACCCAACACCGTGGAATACCATTCCTAAGCATTTGCTTTATTTACAGCCGCAACATCACTTTCTTCAGGTTGACACATTAATGAATTATTCAAACCAATAATCAGCCTATGAAAATTAAACTGATGAGGTGTTGTGCACTGGTTATTTTAGGGTTTATAACCACCCTAGTACAGGCACAAGACTACAACAATGCTCAGCAGTTGGCACAAAGACTTAGGTCGCTGGCCAGTTCTTCGAGCAGTGCCTCGCTGGAATCACTAACCAAAACACTGGGAGGTAAAGACATTTGGATGCTCACTTTGGGCACCGGAGATGTAGATAACAAACCTGCTATTGCCGTAGTGGGGGGAGTAGAAGGAAAACACCTTTTGGGTGTTGAAATGGCGGTTCGTTTTGCAGAAGATGTAATTGCCAACCGTTCTGAGTTATTAGAAAACACAACTTTCTATGTGTTTCCGAATATGAGCCCTGATGCTACAGAGCAGTACTTTGCTGCACTTAAGTATGGCAGAAGTGGTAATGCTAAACCAACTGACGATGATCGTGATGGTAGACTGGATGAAGATCCTTTTGAGGACTTGAATGGTGATGGAATGATTACCATGATGCGCGTTTATGACGAAACTGGCGATTGGACTACCCATGCTGC
The DNA here is from genome assembly GCF_900111145.1 of Roseivirga pacifica. Classification (GTDB taxonomy): domain Bacteria; phylum Bacteroidota; class Bacteroidia; order Cytophagales; family Cyclobacteriaceae; genus Roseivirga; species Roseivirga pacifica. The sequence goes on along the minus strand of NZ_FOIR01000003.1, from coordinate 18,196 downwards.
TGATGCTCGCGTAATGGTAAAGGCAGACAAGTCGAAAGGTGAGAAAGGAACTTACAAGTATTTTACCGAGGGTAGAGACAATGACTTGGATGGCAAGTTTAACGAGGATGGTCAAGGTGGAATCCACTTTAACAAGTCCTTAACTTATGAGTACGCATATTTTACTCCAGGTGCTGGAGAACATCCGGTTTCTGAGCTAGAGAACAGAGCCTTGCTAGATATGCTTTATACCAAATGGAACATTTTTTCAGTGGTAACCTTTGGTCCTGGTAACAACCTTTCTTCGCCTTGGAAATACAACAGAGCTGGAGCCTCTAAGCGTGTTGTAACCAGTATTCTGAATGGTGATGACGATATTAATCAACTGGTTTCTTCTAAATACAATGAGATAGTAGGCTTAAAGGATGCTCCGCGTTCAGACGACCAAGGTGGTGATTTTTACCAGTGGGCATATTTCCACTTTGGCAAATTAAGCTTTGGTACACCGGGATGGTGGGTGCCAACTGTAAAAGGCGACTCCACCGCAGCTCCTAACAAGGACAAAAATGCTGAAGTGAATTTTATTCGTTGGGCGGCACAAGAGGGAATAAACAATGCTTTTGTGGAATGGACAGCAATTGATCACCCTGACTTCCCTGGACAAAAGGTAGAAGTTGGTGGAGTAGCTCCATTTTTAATGATGAACCCTCCTTTGGAAAAAATTGGAGACTTGGGCGAAAAACATGCGGAGTTTATTGCTGAATTGGCAGGAATGCAGCCAGAGATCAAGTTAGTAAATGTAAAAAGCGAGTCTGTAGGCAAAGGTTTAACCCGTATTACAGCCGATTTATACAATGCCGGCACATTGCCAACCCATTCAACAATGGGGCAGCGTTCGCGTTGGTTGCGCAGGGTAAAAGTTGCTCTTCAATTGGATGGAAACCAAGAAGTGGTTTCAGGTAGAAAAGTACAGTTAATCAGGAATGTTGATGGCGATGAGGCTCAGCAACTGACTTGGTTAATAAAAGGAAAAGGTTCGGTTACCATAGAAGCTGGTGCACCGCATACCGGAATTGTTTCATCTTCTGTCGATCTAAAGTAATTAGTGATGAAAAGAATTATTCAAAAACTAACTGTTGCAGCGTGTTTTGTAGCTACGGCTTTTACCGTGCAGGCGCAAAATGCTGATGAGGTATTTAGAGCGGCAGGCTCTCCACACAACCCTAAGGTTCAGATTTCTTTTAACCGATACTATACGGCCGAAGGTTTGGCTGCTTTAGGTAAAAAGATAGCAGATGCTTACCCGAACTTGGTTAAGCGTGTGTCTATTGGCAAATCTTACGAAGGCCGCGATATGTGGATGCTTCAGATTACCAATTTCGAAAAGGGTGACCCAGATAGAAAACCTGGTTTTTATGTTGATGGAAACATTCACTCTAATGAGATTCAAGGAGGAGAGATTTCTATATACACAGCATGGTATCTAACTGAAAATTACGGTGATATTGATTTTGTTACAGAAATGCTTGACAACCGAATTTTCTATATAGTACCAACCATTAACCCTGATGCTAGAAACAATTATATGCAAGAGCCGAATACTGGAAGTTCTCCAAGAGCAGGTATGATTGCAATGGATGATGACCAGGATGGTTTGTTTGATGAGGATTTACCAGATGATATTGATGGTAATGGCTCTATAACTCAAATGAGAAGAAAGAGCCCAACGGGTAACATGATAGTTGACCCGCAAGATCCGCGAAAAATGATTGCCATTGGCGTGGACGATAACGTGCCTGCAGATGTGGTGCGTTATGAGTTCTTGGGTCAAGAAGGAATTGATAATGATGGTGACGGACAAGTGAACGAAGATCCGCATGGATACTACGATCCTAACCGTGACTGGGCATGGAAATGGCAGCCTGACTACATTCAAAGAGGGGCATACAAGTATCCGTTTAGTGTTCCAGAAAACCGTGCAGTGGCCGATTTTGTGCTGGCACATCCAAATATTGCAGGTGGACAAAGCTTCCATAATTCAGGGGGGATGATCTTGCGCGGGCCTGGTGCCGAAGAAGATCTTTCAACCTACAATAGAGCAGACATAAGAATTTATGATGCGATTGGAGAAAAAGGAGAGAAGATTCTTCCTGGTTATAGATACCTAACGGTTTACAAAGACCTTTACTCTGTATTTGGTGGAGAGTTAGACTGGTTTTATGGCAGTAGAGGTATTTACACCTTTACCAACGAAATCTTTACAAGCTTTGCCTACTATAAGAACAATGAGGGAGGAAGAAGAGGTGGTAACCTTTCTTACGATGTAGACTCTGAGTTATTAATGGGCGATGCTTTCGAACCATGGAAAACTTTTAATCACCCAACCTATGGTGAGATTGAAGTAGGAGGGTTTAAGAAGAACTTTGGCCGTGCTACACCTGGTTTTATGTTGGAAGAAGAGTGCCACAGAAATATGGCATTTACGCTATATCACGCCTATCATATGCCTAATCTTAGTATTTCTAATGTTGAAGAAAAAGACTTGGGTGGAGGTTTAAAGGAGATTACGGCAACAATTAGCAACGACCGTTTGATGCCTACGCATGCTTCGCAAGACTTAAAATACAAAATTGAGCGACCTGATTATATCAGTATTGCTGGAGTAGATGTGCAGGCGGGAATGATTGTAGAAGATGCCGATTTTGGTGTTACTACTGAGCAAAAGGTTAACCCTGCTAAACTAGAAGTAGCAAACATTCCTGGTGATGGTTTTGTGAAAGTTCGCTGGATTGTAAGTGGCAAAGGCAAATACACTATTACGGTAGATTCTGCCAAGGGTGGTTTGGTAACTAAATAAGGTAAATTAGCATATAATGTGAAAGCCGGTGGATTAACTTCCATCGGCTTTTTTTATTGTGTTTTGGTGCCTATTTTAATCGCTGGTTCTTTAGAACCAGCGTGTGTGAATATTTTTTAGTGTTAAAGGAGGTAGAGCTCCTTAAGCTGCACTTTAAGTGTACCAACCTTTTATGAGGAAAGAAAACCATCTTATCTCCAATGCCTTGTTCATTGGTTTTCTGCTTTTTGCTTTTGCGAGCCCCGGTCGCTTGTTGGCGCAATCTGGTACAGGTGAAATACCCTTTAACCTTCACTTTTTAGTGGATTCAACAAAGCAGTTAGAGGTAGGGGCTATTCAAGCAGACGCTTATCAGCGTATATTCGATAGGCAACAGGTAGAACTTACCAACTTTGGTTTTGATACCAGTTCCTACTGGTTTAAAGTATCTGCCAAAAGTGGGTTTAACCATCCAGCTATTCTTGAAGTTGCACAAACTTCATTGGATACCGTAGCGGTATATACATTCGATGGTTCGGCTTGGCAGGCTCAAGTTTTAGGACATGCATTTAACCCTGTAGATAAGCCTTATAGCGGTGTCAATTTTGCATTTGATGTTAGCGAAACAGCTCTAAATTCCCCCATTTATATTAATGTGCGAACTACTGGGACGGTAGCTGTGCCCATTCAGCTGTTTACCGTTAACGGATACCATGCCTTTAAGCTAAAACGCACCTTGTTTCTAGGTGTTTTTTTCGGTTTAATGGCTGTAATGGCCGTTTATAACTTGCTTTTGTACACCTATTTGCGCGATAAGGCTTACCTGCTTTATGTTGGTGCAACTATTTTTGGTTTGGCTACAAGTTTAGTGCTCAATGGTTATGGTTACCTTTTTGCTTGGCCGAATAACTCTGTGTTGGACGACCATATCTACCTAACCTTTGCAGGAATTAGCATGGTATTTTCAAGTCGTTTTGCGGCAACTTTTCTAAATCTCAAGACTTTCGACCCTAAGATGGATAGATATCTTTGGGTAGTTGCCGGAGCGAGTGCATTAATGTCGGCTTTGAGTTTGTTCTTTGATGCTACACAGCTACTGCTGTATGGCCGTTTGATCGTACTCATTGCATTTCCATCTTACATTTTTATTGGTATCAGGTCTTACAGAAGAGGTTATAATACCGCTTTGTATTATGTGATAGCGTGGTTGCCGTATATCTTGGGTTTGATTTTGGTGTTGCTGAGAGGCGCGGGCTTAGTGCCAGAAATGCTGATTACTGCCTACGGTGTTGAAATTGGCGGAGCTTCAGAAGCGGTGCTACTGTCGCTGGCTTTGGCTGCCAGAATTAAAGGTATGCGCAAGGAGATTGCCGAGAAGGAGCTAGAGAAGGAGCAGTTTAAGACCAGACTCTTGAGTGAACAAAAGGTGCTACTTGAACAAAAGGTGGAGGAGCGAACCAAAGAGTTGGAAGAGGCTAATGCCACCAAAGACAAGTTCTTCTCTATTATTGCGCACGATTTGCGCAGCCCTATGATTGCCTTGCAGGGTGTTGGGCAAAAACTGGAATATTTCATTAGGAAGAATAAGCAGGAAAAGCTGCTGGAAATTGGTGGTAAGATCGATCAGTCAATCGATCAATTAAATCACTTGTTGAATAACCTCTTAAACTGGGCTTCGTCTCAAAGAGATGCTATCCCTTATCACCCGGAGCGGGTTTCTTTGAAAGAACTAGTGCTCGAAAATACGAACCTGTATCAAGCGCTAATTGAAGCAAAAAAACTAACGGTATTAACACCAGATACCGAAGGTTACGTATATGCTGATGTGAATACACTTAGTACAATAGTCCGTAACCTGCTGAGTAATGCCATTAAGTTTAGTAATGAAGGCGGCTGTATTTCTATGAGCTGGAACAAAGAAGACGAAGAATTGGTGTTTTCTATTGCGGACAATGGAGTAGGGATGACAGCCGAGCAAGTCGCTAAAATATTTACTGATACTGGACATTCAAGGACAGGGGCTGCTGGCGAAAAGGGCTTTGGTTTGGGACTGAAACTCACAAAGGAATTTGTGCTTCACAATAAAGGTAGGATAACCGTAGAAAGCAGTAAGTCTTCAGGTACTAAGTTCAGTGTCACCCTTCCACATAGTAAGGCTTAAATTTTATATTTGTTCCAAGTTATGCCACGACTGCCCGCTTTACTTTTTTTGCTCAGCTGCCTAATCATTTCCACTCATGTTTCAGCTCAGGACTTAATCAATGCTGAAGAAAGAGAAGCTGCCCATTTCGAAAGGCTTTACAATGCGCAATTTGTAATAGATGTTAGCCCTGATAGTGCCTTACAGCGTTATTTAGACCTCGAGATCTTCTATGACGAGTTTTCGGACAGCCTAAAAATGAGATACCTAATAGATAGGGAGTTCACTTACTTTCGCTTGGGTATGTTCGATGAATGTATTGATGATCTAGCTGAGGCATTGGCCATATCAGAGCGAAATGATTTGAAGTATGCGGAAGAGGTTTACCTTGGTTTTGGGCACCTTTACTACGCTGTCGATAGTATGGATTTAGCCCTCCCTAGCTATCGCAAAGCTATTTCATTGGCTAAAGCTAGTTTAGATACAGGAACGCTTATTCCGACTTATGATGGAATAGCCAATACTTTCCAGGAATTGGAAAACTACGATTCCGCAAAGCATTATTTTCTGCAAGGCATTGACTTAAGTTTTGCTTCTGGTGATACTATGAACCTCACCAATTTAGAAGCTAATTATGCCACCTTGCTGTATGATTTGGGAGAAGTAAAAGATGCGATACGATATCAGGAGTCTGTTTTAAATATAGAAAAGATAAAAGGAGATAGCGTGGACTTTATTTTTAGCCATGCTAACCTTGGTAGGTACTACTATGATATTGACCCTGAAAAGTCGCAAAGGCATATCGATACCGCATTTAGTTTAGCGCATAACATGGAGTTGGTTGATTACCAGCGAGAGTTGAATTTTGGGTTTTCTGAAATAGCGGAATATCATGGCGAATATGAGAAAGCACTGAAGTACTATAAGGCATACGATGAGATTGAGAAGAGGCAGTTAAATCAAGACATGATGGACCGTTTAAAGGGCTGGGAAATCACACTTGACAATCAGCAGAAAGATGCCGAAATAACACTGCTACAAGAAGTGAACGCCTATGAAACACGCCAAAAGCGGATGCTTTGGTTTGGTGTTGGTAGCTTAAGCTTAGTACTTTGCCTTGTGGCTTGGTTAGCCATGCAGTTGCAGAAGAACAAGAAGCAATTGAGTAGCCAGAACGAAGAGCTTTCGGCATTGAATGAAACTAAGGATAAGTTCTTTTCAATAATTGCTCATGACTTGCGTAGTCCCATGATTGCCTTGCAAGGTGTTGGCCAAAAGCTAGACTATTTTATTCGTAAAGAGAAGTTTGAGAAACTGCTGGAGGTTGGTGGCAAAATAGACCAATCGATTGATCAACTTAATCACTTACTGAATAACCTACTGAATTGGGCTACATCTCAAAACCAAAGCATTCCTTACCACCCCGAAGTTTTGAATGCCAAAGCATTGGTAGAAGAGAATATGGAACTTTACAAGTCGCTAGCGGAAGCCAAGCAGGTAAACTTTGAGAATGGAATAGAGGATGCCGGCATTTATGCAGATATAAATACTGCCGCAACGGTTTTTCGAAATGTGCTAAGTAATGCGCTAAAGTTTAGTCCCGAGAATGGCACTATTTCCATTAGCAGTGAGCACAAAGGCCAAAATGTACTAATTAAAGTTACAGACCAAGGGCAAGGAATGAGTCCCGAGCAAGTGGCTGCGCTCTTTTCCCGTTCGTCAAAAAGTAATGTGGGCACCCGAGGCGAAAAAGGATTTGGCTTAGGACTAAAACTCTGCCAAGAGTTCATGGACTTAAACAAAGGAAGTTTACAGGTTTACAGTAAGTTAGGGGAGGGTACTTGTGTGGAGTTGAGCTTTCCAAAAGCAGTGTGAAGGGCACTCTAAGTTTATTGCCTGTCCACACATGCTAATCATGCATTTTTTCTTTTTCGTTTTTATTACTTTTACTTATTCACCTAAAACAATTGCCACCTGATGAAAGTGCTTATAATAGAGGATGAGCCAAACTATGCAGACACGCTGGAAATGTTTGTAGACGAGCTAGGTTACAACATTACCGATGTAGTTGGGGAGGGCCAACAAGCACTTAGGGCTTTTAGGAATGAATACCCCGATTTGGTCTTGCTAGATATCAACTTGGAAGGAGAGATGACCGGTATCGACCTAGCGAGGGCCTTTCAGGCCGAGAGAAAAACCCCCATCATTTTCATTACTTCGTTTGACGATAAGGAGATCTTTCAAAAGGCCAAAGAAACAGCACCGCATGCATATCTAATCAAGCCATTTAATCCAGACGAACTAGAGCGTAGCATGGAGCTAGCGTTGCTTAGAACGCATGGACCAAACCAAGAGGATGAGCAATTGCTTGATAATGGAAAGCACGCCATTCTGGCTAAAAACAGCTTTTTTATTAAAGAGCGCAATAAACTGGTTAAGGTAAATGTAGGTGATATTCTGTGGGTTTCTGTAGAAGATAAGTACAGCATTTTGCATACAGCCGATAAGCGTTTTGTGCTAAGACAATCGCTAAAGGAAGTGGCAGAAAAGCTAGATGACAGCATATTCGTGCAGGTGCATCGTTCGCATATTGTTAACATCAGCACGGTTGAAGATATAGACTTACAGTTGTTTACTATCTCAGTAAATGGGGAGGAAGTTCCTTTGGGTAAGTCTTACAAGGATAATTTGGTTCAACGACTACAAATGCTCTAGCGAGTTTTATTCGCTCCTGTAATCAATCCGTTCACGCACAAGTTTTATTGGTTCGCGCACATTTCTATAACTCGTATTAAGCTATTGTATAGCTTCAAATCATTCGCATACAATATTAGGGGTATGTTAACCTGCACAAAGGTTAGATGGTTGGTTAAAGAAGTCCAATTAAGATTTCTTTTTTTCCTTAGTCGAGTTGGGTAGTTTTTATCTGGCTCGACTTCTTTTTTAAACTCAGTATTATGAAGAAGCTTGCCGAATCTGATTTGCAATCTGGCGATATCTTAATTTTTGAAAATCAAGACTTCAACCTTATAAAACTGCTTGATGAGTTAAGGCAAGATTTTGATGAGGCCGACTTGGCAAAAAAGACACATGCCGCCTTCTATCTGTTGCTCTATCTTATTCCATGGTTCGACCCAGGCAGCGAAGGAGGTAATTATAGAAACATTTACCATGGAGCTATTTGGGCAGATGTAGATTTAAGTAGGGGGAGGGGCGAACTCAACTTAGCATCAAAAATTGTTCAGGCGGGCAGGAAGGGAATTGTTACTGCGGATATACCCTCAACTTTAAAGGAAGACACTGTTAAGAATGTATATGTTTATCGCAGTAGGTTTGCGGATAATGTATTTCAGGAGAAGGTAAATGCTGCTACTCAGCAGTTTTTAAATGATACAAATATTCCATACGCTTATGAAACTGCTTGGATGCTTGCCGTGATCTGTTCTTTACGCTATTCGGATGGTCAATTGCATAAAATTTTAGTGGAAAAGCTAGGTGAAGAAGGTGCAGATTTAATGGTGATATTTATCAGACAGCTAATAAACAAGTATGCTAAAACTCATCAGAAGCACATGGTGGCTTGTTCCACGCTGGTAGCAATGATTTATGAAAATGCCGGCTATGCACTGCACGTAGATGCGCTCAAGCAGAATCCGAATATTGAAATGCCTGCAGATTTTCAATTAAAGACAGACCTCTTTTCTTTCTATAAGAGATCAAAGACTAATGAATTGCCCAAAATTGAGGTAACAGAGACTGTGATAACCCCGCGCCAATTGGCGGAATCTCCCGATGTAACATTGGTTGGTTATTTATCGGGAGTGAAGTAATAAAGGGTTTTCGAATCTCTAGCTAATAGTGCGCAGGGCTTAGCAGTTAATTCCCGAATCTTTCAGTTTTTTGGCTCCTCAATCTTCTAATTCCACGCACAAAAAACTGCGGTTCACGCACATTTTTTAATTCTACGCAATAAAAGGCCGCATTTTCATATTGAATTAATCTTCACCGAAATGCGTGTCATGTTAACAAAAGTTATTGAATCATTATTCAAAAGGAGAGTGTCTCTATGGGCACTATCCTTAATCATATTCCTGCAGTCCGCAGGGTTTGCCCAGATTAAGTTTACTATTAGTGCTACGAGTACTTCGGCTACCACAATAACCGTTACAGGTTCAGGCTCAGCGACAACCAACGGAAATTCCACTTCATGGAGTAACTCAAACGGTGTAAACCAAATATTTGGAAATTCTTCTTTCAATTTTGTGAACTCTAATCTCAATTTCCAAACCTTTAATCTCAATGGCGACTTACACCTTTCGAACGGAGTTACTCCGGTCAATTTTAGTGCTATTGTATTAGATGACGATACAGGCTCAGACTATGATGATTTTGCTTTAAATGTGGGGGCTCCAGTTTCAATGGCGTCTAATACTTTATACACCCTTTCAGGAAGTGCCACATTTGATATTACTGGTAAAGCCACTTTTGCCGATTTTACAACCGGTGTTTATTCTGGAACTTTTGACGGGTCGCAGTCTGGGTTTGCCAATTTTAGCACATCTGATATTATCATAGAAGTATTATTGGGTACTCCGAATAGTGTACCCACGGCCAGCAATGTAAATATTTCTGGTACTTTCGGAATAGGCCAAGAATTAACAGGCAATTATACCTATGCAGATAGCGACAGTGATGCAGAAAGCGGTTCCACATTCAAATGGTATCGGTCCGATGATGCCTCCGGAACCGGGAAAGTAGCTATTGCAGGAGCCACAGCCCAAACTTATACATTGGTAGCAGATGATGACGGTAAATTTATCAGCTTTGAGGTAACTCCAAGTGATGGTACCGGTGCAGGTGCTCCGGTTGAGAGTAGCCCGATTTTCGAAGCTGTGAAAGTTACTTCAATTATGCGCCAATTACCTACTGATGCTACTACAAATGCCGATGAGGTGATATTTAGGGTAACGTTTAGTGATGAAGTCGCCAGAGTTTCTACTGATGATTTTGTGCTTAGCGGTACAGTGGCCGGAGATGGCACAATAGCTTCTATAACTGCAATCTCCAACACGGTTTTTGATATAAAAGTGACTGGTGTTACCAATTCTGAAGGCACTATAGGCCTAGATATCAAAGGTGTTGATGGAACAGGTAGCAATAACATCATAAAACTATTTCCTCTAAATGATGCCAACGAATCTGGCACTTTTAATCAGGATGGAGGGGATGCGGGGCAAATCGGGCAGTCTTTCAAGGCGCTGAATACCGGCATATTGCATAGTCTCTCATTGCATCGTCATTCTGGGTTTCATAGCTATTCAGGTACCGCTACCATTAAGGTTTTTTCCGGAACAACCGTTAGTGGTACTCCATTGGCTACACAAGAGGTTAATGTATCTAGTGGTTCAGGGTTTGAAACCTATGTTTTTTCTGCACCTGCTTCATTGACCGCTGGCGATACCTATACCTGGTCGTGGGAGAAAGGTACCGGCTCTGGCAGTGCTAATTACATGGGTACAACCTCCAATCCTTATGGAGATGGTACTGCTTATGTTTCTACGCTTGGAGGATTTAGTGCGAGTGTCGACTTTGTTTTTCAGACAATAGTAGCCACTGACTTATCAGTGCCTTTGGGTTCTACCGCACCAGGTACAGATGAATCTTTTACAATTGTTAATCCTCCTTTAGCTACTAATTTGGGCATTTTAGGAAATTTAGTGGTCGGTGAACAATTGACTGCTGATTATGATTTTAGCGACCCTCAGTCAGACACTGAAAGCGGATCTACGTTTAAATGGTATCGTGCAGATGATGCTTCAGGCACCAATAAGGCAGCTATTGCCGGGGCTACCACTAAAACCTATACCCTTGTTTCGGCTGACGCTGGAAAGTTCCTTAGTTTTGAAGTAACCCCTTCAGACGGTACCAATACTGGTGATGCTGTTGAAAGCACTGCACAACAGGTAAATAATCTTATTACAGTTCAGTCAATAACAAGGCAAACACCTACCGATGCTACTGTTAACTCTAACACCTCACCAGTTTTTCGGGTAAGCTTTAGCGAAAACGTGAAAAATGTAAGTAGTGACGACTTCTCTGTAAGCTCTACTGTTGGTGGTTCAGTTTCCAATGTTAGTCAAGTTGATGCCAGTACTTACGATGTATCAATTAACAACCTTAACCATGTAGATGGTACGCTATCGTTGAAGTTAAAAGGTATTGACGGAACTGCCGGTGCCAACGACATTGTTGGCATAACCTATAATAATGGAGCGGTTGCACATCAGCAGACGGCAGAGAATGATTACTTGAATCAGGCTTTGATTGGTCAGACCTTTACTGCTGCGAGCAATAATTTTCTTACCGCCTTTACATTATTCGCTAAATCTGGTAATCACTCTTTCTCTGGTACAGCGCGGTTGAGGGTTTTTCTAGGGGATGCTTCTAGTTCATCAGTGTTGAACGATGCCAATGCTATTCTCTCCGAAGAGACGGTGAATATTTCAAGTAGCACAGACGCTTCTGGTCAAACTTTTACCATTTCAAATCCTTCTCAGCTAACTTCAGGTTCAGTATATAGTGTCACGCTAGATAATTTTATAGGGTCAGGTGATCGTGCTTTTTACGCCCATACCTCTGGAAGTCTAGCAGGTGGTAGAGCATTTTTTACTAATTCGAATAATACTAGCCATGCGGCCTTCGATTTTATGATTGATATTTTTGAAGGCACTCAAATAGACGGTGCAGCCCTTTTCGATCAAGCTCCGGGAACGGAAGAAAGCTATGCGGTCGAAGTTGACAATACGCCACCAACAGTCATTATTACTAGTAGTTCGAGCCCGACCAGCGGAGCCTTTACAGCAACCTTCACTTTTAGCGAAGATGTTACTGGTTTTGCTTCCGAAGACATTTCAGTATCGAATGCGGCCGTAAGCAACTTTAATACTACAAGTGCGAAGATTTATACGGCTACCATCACCCCAGTGGCTGATGGAAATGTAACCGTAAATGTTGCTGCCGATAAGGCACAGGATGCGGGTGGTAATGGAAATACGGCTGCATCAGAACTGAGGGTAGTCAATGATGAAACAGCTCCGACTGCTCCAGTTATTTCTAGTATTTCAACAGATGCTGGAAGCAGTGCCACAGATAATTTAACCAATGACCAAACTTTGGAAATCAACGGTACTTCAGAAGCCAATGCTTCAGTGGAAGTATTTATCGGTGGAAACAGCATTGGGAATACCACAGCAGATGGCTCAGGCAATTGGACTTTCGATTATACGGGGTCATCGCTTCCAGAGGCGAGCTATAGCATTACTGCCAAGGCTACTGATGCTGCAGGAAATGAGTCGGCTCTTTCAGGTACGCTTAATATTACGATAGATGCCAGCGCTCCATCGGTTTCTACCGGTACCATTGTAGGTAAAACTTATGGCCTGACAGAAAACGTGGATGTTACCTATGTATTTAACGAAACAGTACTTGTAGATGAAACCAATGGCACGCCAAGCGTTACTATCGCCATGGGCGGCCAGAATAGAGCTGCAGCATATCATAGTGGTTCAGGTACAAACACTTTGGTGTTCAGATACACAACAGTTGCCGGTGATATTGATGGCAATGGTGTTAGCGTTTCTGCAATAAATACTAACGGAGGAACAATTCAAGATGCGGCAGGAAATGATGCCAGCACTTCTATAAGTGTTTCTGGTGCTGCAGGTGTAAGAGTTGATACATCAGCACCATACATGTCAATTACCAGTTCTTCCAATACGGTAAGTGGTGCCTTTACAGCAACCTTTACTTTCAACGAAGATGTTTCTGGATTTGATCTAAGCGATATCTCAGTAGCTAATGGTTCGGCAAGTAGTTTCAATACAACTAGTGCGAAGATTTATACGGCTACCATCACCCCAGTGGCTGATGGAAATGTAACCGTAAATGTTGCTGCCGATAAGGCACAGGATGCGGGTGGTAATGGAAATACGGCTGCATCAGAACTGAGGGTAGTCAATGATGAAACAGCTCCGACTGCTCCAGTTATTTCTAGTATTTCAACAGATGCTGGAAGCAGTGCCACAGATAATTTAACCAATGACCAAACTTTGGAAATCAACGGTACTTCAGAAGCCAATGCTTCAGTGGAAGTATTTATCGGTGGAAACAGCATTGGGAATACCACAGCAGATGGCTCAGGCAATTGGACTTATGACCATACTGGATCATCGCTTACAGAGGCGACTCACAGCATTACTGCCAAGGCTACTGATGCCGCAGGAAATGAGTCTGCCGAGTCAACAGCGCTAAGTGTAACTGTTGATATTACTGCTCCTAGTGCTCCTGTGATAACAGGTATTAGTAATGATTCGGGTGTAAGCGATTCAGATGGGTTGACCAATGATGATGAAATTGAAATACATGGTACGGCAGAAGCTAATAGCACTGTTGAGGTATTTATTGACAATAACAGTGTAGGTACAATCGATGCTGACGCTAGCGGTAACTGGACATTAGACCGTTCCAGATCGGCTTTAGCAGAAAGCACTTATAGCATAACCGCCAAAGCAACAGATTTGGCGGGCAATGAGTCATCGGCCTCCGATGCCTTTAGTCTGGAAATCGACCTTACAGGCCCGGTTTCGGTACCAAGTGTAGGGGCAGTGGGTACTGATAGAGGATCTTCAGATTCAGACTTTATTACCAACGATCAAACCTTGATTATAGGAGGAAATGCAGCCTCAAATAGCAGGGTTGAGGTGTTTATTGATGGAACAAGTATCGGGGTTGCCAATACCAATGCTCAGACCACTTGGTTGTTCAATCATGAAGGAACAACCTTGCCAGCGGGTACTTATTCAATCACGGCTAAGGAATTAGACGATGCGGGGAATTATTCTCCAGCATCTGCTGCAAAAACATTGGTAATTGACCTGACTCAGCCAACGGTAACCATTACAAGCAATGCTAATGATCCTCAAAAAGGCGAGTTTACAACAACTTTTACTTTCTCGGAAGATGTGTCAGGCTTCGATGTAAATGACATTTCTGTAACGAATGGAACAGCCGGCAACTTTAGCACTACAAGTGCAAGTGTCTATACTGCTAAAATCACACCATCAGCAGATGGTCAGGTAACAGTAGGGGTAACTTCTAACAAGGCAACCGATATTGCGGGTAATTTTAACACTGCGGCAGCACCTGTTAATGTCACTAACGATGAGACTGCTCCAAGTCTGGTAAGCGCTACTAAGGACAGTGACACTCAGATCACTTTAACCTTTAGCGAGGTGGTAGCACCAGGGGCTAATGGTCACACCAGCATTACTGTTTATGGCGGAAATGGCGAGTCTGAAAATGCTGTTTCAGCTTCAGACGGAACTGTGGGAGATAACCAAATTGTAATAACGTTCAATTCACTCAGCGCTTTATTGGGCGATTTTGAAGTGCTTCACTCAGGTGGAAGTACCATTACAGATTTGGCTGGAAATGTTTATCCATTGGATGGAACAGGTGCGATTATCGATTTAGATCAAATAGCTCCAACTTTGGTAAGTGCCACTAAGGATAGCGAAACGCAGATTATGCTAACATTCAGCGAGCCGGTTAAGGCCTTGGGTACTAACCCGACTGACTTTACTGTGGAGGATGGTAACAGCAGTAGCTTTGCAGTGCAGTCCATTACCGATGGAACCGCTGAAGACAATAAGCTGATTCTGACGGTTGACGACCTAACGAATGCCCAGCTCAACTTGAACATTACTTATGTTAACAACAATAATGTAGTCGCTGACTTTGGGGGTAATAGTTTGGGTTCAGATGCTACTGGAGTAAATATTTACTTGAACGCATTGCCGACAGCAACCAATGTAGACTTCTCAGGAGGGCTTATTGTAGGAGAGACCTTAACTGGTGATTATACATATGCCGATTCAGATAATGATACTGAAGATGGTACAACCTTCAAATGGTACAGATCAGGCGATATAAATGGTGCAAACAAAACGGCTATTACAGGGGCTACTGCTTCAACGTATGTGCTAACAAGTACTGATGTTGGTAAGTACATTAGCTTTGAAGTAAGCCCGAATGATGGAATAAACTTTGGGGCATCGGTAGAAAGCAGGTTGCAAGGGTCGATTAGTAAAATCAGTCAGACCATTGCTTTTGGAGCGCTAGCTGCTAAAACTTATGGTGATGCCAGCTTCACACTTTCAGCTACGGCTTCGTCTAATCTAGGAGTAACTTATAGCAGTTCGAATACAAGTGTGGCAACAGTTTCTGGTACTACAGTGAGTATTATTGGGGCAGGGGAAACCACAATCACAGCTTCACAGTCTGGAGATGCTAGCTATGCTGCGGCAACCAATGCCACGCAGGTATTGACAGTAAATAAAGCTGCAATAACTGCAACTGCCGAGAATAAAAGCAAGGTCTATGGAGAAGTGAATCCAAGCTTTACGATAACTTATTCTGGTTTTGTGAATGGAGAAGATAAGTCGGTTTTCACAAGTGAACCAACTGCTTCAACTGTTGCCGATGCAAGCAGTGGTGTAGGGACTTATGACATCACGCTGACTGGAGGGGTAGCCGGTAACTATTCTTTCGCAGCAAATAAGGGGACCTTAACCATTAACAAGGCCACTTTAACAGCCACTGCTGAAGACAAGAGCAAGACCTATGGTGAAGAAAATCCTTCGTTCACAATTACTTATGCCGGCTTTGTAAATGGCGATGCTGCCACAGACATTGCGGTACCGAGTATTTCAACTTTGGCTGATGCAACATCTGGTGTTGGCAGCTATAGCATCACCTTGAGCGGAGGAGCGGCAGATAACTATTCACTGATAACGAATAACGGCTCGCTAACTATAGACAAAGCAACATTGACGGCCACTGCCGATGATAAGTCAAGGGTTTATGGCGAAGCAAATCCTGAGCTTAGCATCAGTTATATTGGCTTCGTGAATGGTGATACCGAAGGTGATATTACAGCACCTACCATTAGCACAACTGCCGATGTTACCAGCGGTGTTGGAAATTATGACATCACCCTGACTGGAGGGTTAGCCGATAACTATTCACTGATAACCAATAACGGCTCATTGACTATATCAAAAGCAACATTAACGGTTACTGCTGATGATAAGTCAAAGACTTATGGCGAAGCAAACCCTGAGCTTACGATTAGCTACAATGGCTTCGTAAATGGTGAAGGCGAAAGTGATATTACAGCACCTACAATTGGCACAATTGCGGATGCCACCAGTGGTGTTGGAAATTATGACATCACCCTGACTGGAGGAGCAGCCGATAATTATTCACTGATAACGAATAACGGCTCACTGACTATTGCAAAAGCAACATTGACTGCCACTGCCGATGATAAGTCAAAGGTTTATGGGGAAGAAAACCCTGAGTTTACCATCAGCTATACTGGTTTTGTAAATGGTGATGCCGAAAGTGATATTACAGCACCTGCCATTGGCACAATTGCCGATGCTACTAGCGGTGTTGGAACTTATGACATCACTTTGAGTGGAGGAGAAGCCAATAACTATTCGCTGATAATAAATAACGGCTCATTGACTATAGCAAAAGCAACGTTAACGGCCACAGCCGATAACAAGTCAAAGACTTATGGCGATGCCAACCCTGAACTTACGATTAGCTATAGTGGTCTGGTTAATGGTGACAATAGCACTGATTTCACTGCTCCATCGGTTGAAGTAACGGCAAACGCAGCAAGTGATGCAGGAACCTACGATATCACCTTGAGTGGAGGAGCAGCCGATAACTATTCACTGATAACCAATAACGGTTCACTGACTATCAACAAGGCGGTGCTTACGGTTACGGCAGATGATAAAGTAAAAGGCTTCAGCCAAGTAAATCCAGAGCTAACATTTACTTACGCTGGCTTCGTGAATGGCGATGATGCAAGCGACTTAGATGTTGAACCAACCATTTCGACTACTGCTGACGAAACCACTGCTGCCGGTATTGTAGCAATAACTTTAAACGGAGGAAGTGATAACAACTACAGCTTCAACCTGGTTGATGGAAACCTGTCGATCATTAATGCTTCGATTATTACCGCTACAACTGTTCCTACGGCAGACACTTACGCGATTGGTGATAAGCTTACTTTTGAGACCGGCTTCACCTTGCCTGTGACAATTACAGGAACGCCAAGCCTACCAATCACGATAGGAACAGAAACGAAGGCCGCTACACTAAGTGGAACAGTAAGCGAAAGCAACACCGCTACATTTACTTACACTATTGCCGAAGGTGACCTAGATACAGACGGTATCACGGTTGGATCAACCATCGACCTGAACGGAGCTATCATAGTAGATGAGTTTGGAACCGATGCGATCTTAACGCTTAACAATACCGCCAGTACGGCCAATGTAAATGCGGACGGAATCCGCGCCACACCAACCATTACTTCAGTGGTGAGCGACCTGACCAATGCAGCCTTTACAGTAACTGTTACCTACGATGAACCAGTTTCAGGCCTAACAGCTGAAGACCTGGACATCACTAACGGTACAGCGAGCAATGTGGAGGTAGTAACCGCAGGCCTAGTTTGGACAGCTGATATTACTCCAACAGCAGACGGAGCAACTACTGTGGCAGTAGCCGCAGCAGCAGTAACCGATGCAGCAGGCAACACCAGTGCAGCATCAGCAAACACCATAAGCACTACCTTCGATGGCACAGCACCAACGGTAAGCAGTATTGCAAGGGCAGAAGCCGACCAACTGAACACAGCAGATACCGATGCCAACTTTACTGTAACCTTCTCTGAAGAAGTTACAGGAGTAGATGTCGCTGACTTTGAAACAGTGGTTACTGGTACGGCAACGGCAAGTATCAACTCGGTAACTGTAGTAGATGCCAAAACCTATACGGTGAATGTAAATGGTGTTTCAGGAGAAGGAACTATTGGCCTGAACCTGAAAGCCAACAGCAGCATACTCGATGCAGCTACCAATGCACTGACAGCAGACTTTACTGGTGATGTTTATACAACCAATTACCTGCCAACAGCTATTAGCTTAAGCAGCTCGAGTATTGATGAGAACAGTGCAGTAGGTTCAGTAGTTGGGACAATTGCAAGTACCGACCAAGATGCAACTGACAGTCATACTTACACATTAGTGGCAGGTACAGGCGATACAGACAATGCTAGCTTCAGCATCAATGGTAATCAGTTATTAACAGCCGAAGCC
>NZ_FOIR01000004.1:0-372500 GCF_900111145.1 Roseivirga pacifica | reverse complement strand
AGGCTGCAGGTGTAAAGGCAGAAATGTCATAGCTGAGCAGTACTAATTACCCGTAAGCTTTCCGATAGCCCCGCCTTTGTGCGGGGCGGTAACCTACCTCTATTGTGTGATACTCTTACAGTAAATATGTCGACCATCAGAAATGATGGTAAGAAATAGTGTTCAGTAAATGACTGGATTAAGATTTTATGGTGGTTATAGCGGTGGGGTCCACCTCTTCCCTTTCCGAACAGAGAAGTTAAGCCCGCTTGCGCTGATGGTACTGCCCTTACCGGTGGGAGAGTAAGTAGCCGCCAACTTATTATCAAAGGAACATACTTATCGTATGTTCCTTTTTTTCGTTATAGACCACTCCACGATAAAGACACACGAAGAGGGGTTAGTGCTCTATGACCAAAAACCTTAAGTATCGATTGATATACGACAAGGATTATCTTAAGCCTGTGTAGTCTTAAGAACTTTTAGTGTGTTAAGAAGATTATTAAATGCTTTTACTTACCCGCAATACTGCTTATTAGACTGTCTGTGTCTAAGTACTCACCGGCAATAGTTAAAATGTCTTCAGCCGTAGTTTTGCTTATCTCTTTTACATATTCATTATAAAAGGAAAAAGGTAGACCTTGCTCATTTAACGTTTTGAATTTGTCAATATGGGCAAAAGGAGTACTGAAAGAGTTGATGAATGTACCTAAGAGGTAATTCTTTACTGTCTCTAGCTCTTCTGGCTTTACCAGTTCTCTTTGCAGTGTGATGATTTCTTTATTGATCTCCTCAAGAGTTGCTTGCTCATGCTCACCATTAACATCAGTAGAGATGCTGAAATAGCCTTCTTTATTTAGGCTGTAAAGGCCCGAATATATTCCGTAAGTAAAACCCTTTTCCTCCCGTATATTCTTCATTAAACGCGAGCCAAAATAGCCCCCAAGGATTTCATTAGTAAGAACAAACTTAAAATAGTCTGGGTGGGTTCGATTAAAAAGTCTTTTACCTAGTCGGATTGAGCTCTGAATATATTTTGGGTTAGAATACCTAACATTGGCAGGGCTATGCTTTATTATCGAACCGTTATCAGGAAGAGACTCTCGTTCTACTCGTGAGAAGCGGTTTTCCAATTTGCTAATGAAATTGGGTGGTAATTGGCCTGAAATATAAATACTAAAGTCACAAAGCTTGGTTTTGTGAAACTTGACAATGTCAGAGACAGAGACGTTAGCGATTTCTTCAGGTGATAATGACTTTCCGTAACCGTGTGCTTCACCAAATAGTGCTTTACGCAGATTTACAGAAGATATATAAGAGCCCTTTTCTAAGTTTAGTTTGAGTCTATTGAGCTCTTTTTTCTTTAGGTGTTCAATGTTGGCCCCATTGAATTCTGGTTGATAAATAATTTCAGACAATATCTGAACGGTTCTATCAAAAAACCGAGAAAGGCCAAAAACAGTGATAAGGCTATGGTCAAAACTTGGTGTGGCTTCAGCAAAACTGCCCATGCCATCAATTTGATCAATTAGTTTCTTACCGGGAAAAGAGATGGTACCCTCGAGAAGTGATTTATTCGCAATACTACACAAAGCAGCTGATTGAGCATTTGCGTAGCCACCTTTTGTAAGTAGTTCAATTTTAAAAGCTTCGGTAGTTGGTTCCTCTTTATAGTAAACATCTATGCCTGAAGCGAGGACATGGTGACCAATTGTAGGTAAAATAAGGCCTCCTATAGGGGAGGCTTGAGGTGCTATGGTTCTATCCATAATTGGGTTTAATTGTCAGACTTTGAAAAGTCGATAAGCACGCCAAAACGAAGTGTTTCGGCCAACGGATGGTCTTGGAATTGAGGGATTAGGTAAGAGAAGTTGAACTCGAACTTCTTTACCATAGCGCCTACACCAAATGTAAAGTACTTTCTGTTGCCTTTGTTGGCGTTCTCGTAGAAGTAACCCGCACGTAAGGCAAAAGCCTCTCTGTATTCGTATTCAGCACCAACTGAGTACATAATTTCTTGAAGCTCCTCTGAGAATCCGTCAGGCGCATCTGCAAAAGACCCGAACATGCCCTCAAGTAGGCCTTTATCTTTTTCCGATCCATCAGGCTGTGGCGTTGGTACCATTAACTTATTTAGATCGAGTGCTAAAGTGATTTTGTTATATGGATCGAGGAAAGAAGTTAGTGCACCACCAATTCTCAGATTGGTAGGAATGAAGTCTTCTTCGTCAGCACTGTTGTATGTTATCTTAGATCCGATATTAGAAATTACTGCCGCGTAAGAGAATTGAGACGGTTTTTGAAGGAACGTAAATTCTTGTGATTTGTGGTAAACTCCAATGTCTGCCGCAATACTTGTTCCTGGTTTTGGGTCGGTAACCGGACTTGTAGAGATATTTCCTGAAAGGTTTGAGTGAATAAATTTACCAGTAACCCCCAAACTTAAATTGTTGCTCAGCTTTCTAGAATAAGAAGCAGCAATAGCAAATTCGCGTGGATTGAAACTGCCTAAACTACCACCAGAACCGTCTGTAAGTTCAATATCGCCCAAATCGAAATAGGTCATTGATAGGCCAAATGTCTGCTCATTATCTAGTTGATAGAAACCACTGAGGTAAGACAGCGACATATCATCCACATATTTTTTTAACCACGGAGTGAAAGAAAGTGATACGCCTGATTTCTGATTTAGAAATGCGAGCTTGGCTGGGTTCCAAAAAGTAGCGTTTGCATCAGGTTCTGTTGCAGCACCTACATCACCCATTGCACCACTTTTTGGGTCTGGGGCTATGCTCAAGAATGGCACGGCTGTAGTGATTACCCTGCGGGTGGTGTCCTGCCCATTTATAACGCCAGAATTTTGGGCTAATAATGAGTTAGTAGCAATAATAGATAGAACCAATAATGGTATAAGGCGTAACCTGAAGTGCATGAAATTTTTGTTCAAAGATACTTATATCTGGTTAATATGAAATTACGAGTTTTTTTCGCATCGAACCTGCTTTTTCGGTAGTGTTTGAGCGAATATGAACGTTGTAAATATACAATCCCTTTTCCAATTGAGTGCCTTCATTATTTACCGATGTCCAAGGGACAGACAGAACACGTTCTGCATTGATAAAGGATTCTCCAAAGGCGGTAACCGGTTGTCCGTTTAGGGTAAGGATTTCAATCTTTACATCCACATTTTCCCCAATCAGTGTGTGCTCAATTAGAAAGTGAGTCTCTGACTCTAACGGGTTCGGGTAGTTCTTTATTTCAGTTAAAGCCGAAGAATTTTCTTTAATAATCACCTCGATGGATGCTGTATTGGAATTACCGAAATTGTCCCAAGCTTTAAGGTGAAGGATATTGGAACCTGGTGCTAGATTATTCAGTGGGAAACTAATGGTGCCGCGAGAAAAATCGTCTTTCTCTGAAATGAAATAATCATTAAGGGTATAGGAGGCAGAATCGTTAATGATTAGGTTAATGTTTTGTCCAAAGCCTAAATTTGAAATGTTTATTCCGCTTTCGTCTGATAAACGAGCGAGGAGCAACACATTGCCTTGATAGCTGGTTTGGTAGGGTGCTTCAAAGTCATTCAAAGCAAGTTCGATGCTTGGTGGCGTTAGGTCTGTAGTAACATTTGTTCCGGTACCTCCTATTATGATGTCTTTTGACCCGCCAATAGCATCTTCTGACTGATTGTTTGAAACTGCGTAGAATCGAATCTTCCCATTTCCATATTGATAGTCGATGTTTTTGGGAACCACAAAGCTGGCTTGGAACTGCCCATTGGTAATACTAGCCGAACCCTTAAAAAGCGTATGGTTTTGTTCTGAAAAGTTGAACTGTGGACTTCCGTTGCCTAAGGTTTGCTGAGGCTGAGGTTTGTCCAATAACTGGTAATATAGCGTGCCGTTAAACTGATTATCAACCATGCTTTGCTGTTGGATTTCTCCAGTAAACATAACTTGCTCAAAAGCGCTTAAGGTGTCGAGCTGTGTTTCGGTATTAATTCCGTTTACACTCGTTAACTGTACCTCTTTATTCGGGTAAGCCAGTGTCATGCTAGGGTCTCCCAGCAAAATAAAGTTTCTGTTCAAACTTCCCTCCAAACTATTGTTTTTGGTGTATTGAATTATCTCTCCCAAGGTTGGATAACTGCCGTTTTCCTTCTTGAACATTTTGGCATAAATGGCCTGATTTAAGCTAAAGTTAGAGCTGGAGAAAACAGGACGGGCAGTTGTAACCAAGCCAATTGCACCTCCTACCTCTTTAAACAGAAGGTTTTCAGCACCGGAGAAAACTTGAGGGTCATCGTTTCTGCCGAATTCGCAGGTAGCGGTAACCAAAAAAGGCAGCTTGTTTGGGTTGGTCCACTGGTTCATCAAGTCGAATGTTAGAATGCGTTCTTGCATCCAACCAGACTCAGCACCATGGCCAGTAAAGTTGATGACCAAAGAACCGTTATTTACCGCCTCTAACAAGGCCTGTTCAGCATCTGGTGATTTTTCTCCGTTGGGTAATTGCTCTTGAAAGTAACTGTCCAAGTAGAGCTTGTTAACCTGAAAGTCAATAAAATCATCTTCCACCAATCCGGCTAAAAAGTCCGCATCACGACTGTGTAAGTTGCCATCCCCGTCATCAGCTACAAACACAACTTCTTGCCGCCAGGTCCCCTTGGTTTCTGGATTGGTTTGGTAGTTAATCCATTTATCTACAAAAAACTTTGCTTGATTTATGTCTGTAATCGGGATTCTTCCGATGCCGATTTCAAGTGTGTGGTCGCCAGCGGTTGACTCGGCCCATTCACCTTCGCTCTCCTCCATAAAGCCAAAGAAATCGTCAGAGGAATAAGTGAGTAGTGGATGGATTGAATTACGAGACTCATATGTTAGCACCAAATTGCTGTTGTCGGTCACCTTGTTTTGGTAGTCGTAAGAGCCTTTTCCGAATAGCAGCACATACTTTAATGAGCCATTTGCATAAAGGTGTCGAATGTAGTCACGAATAGCGGTTACATCTGGTCTACCCGAGCTGAACTCATTATAGATTTCTTCTGGGGTGACAATGGTTGAGTTGACCCCACTGTTAACACTTCTGAACTGTGCAATGCGTTGCGCCTGAGCTATGAAATTCTCGTGGCTAATAATGAGCAACTCAGTGTTAAGCTTGCTATGTAAATCCTGATTTTCCTGAATTTCGTATGCCAAAGGTGCCGGTAAGTTGGCTGGGTCGAAGATTACATAGCTTTGTAACGTTGAAGAAAAATCTCCGAATGTGATATTGTTTGCCGTCCTTTCAAAGGATTGGTTAAGGCTGTTGCCGTGTTCGGTAATGTTCCAAACCACAGCATTTTGGTTGTCCGTTTCAACTTGAAATGTAGAAAGTCCATTGTCTATGCTTTCAGAGTTTCTAAAGCTTAATTGTTCTTGTGAAAAGGTGTTTCGTGTGGGGATGTCAACAAGGAACTTGTCAAGGTAGGCAATGGCATTCGAAGCTCCGTTTTTGTCATAATCTAACTGTAAGTCCAGACTGCTCTCGTTTCCATTGAGGGTAACTTCTCCCTTGAATATTTGCTCGTTAGCTTTAATACCGTACTGCGTATTTGGAATCGCATCAAAGCCTAAGCTTCCAACGTTGGCTTCGCCAAGTCTAACACTAAGGCTTGAGGTATTATAAGACTGTGCAATGGCAGTTAACTGAAGCTTTATTGTGCCGCTAACCAGTTGCGTGTTGTCAATTGGAAAGGTACGAGAGGTTTGTGCACCGAGGTTTTCTCCAAACCATTCTCTGCCAGATTGCAATAAGTTTATCAGGTCTTGTTCGTGGTGAACAAGGCGATTGTGCCAGTTGTAAGCAGGGTAGTCAGTGCCTAAATTCGGGTTGTCTTGAATGCGCTTTCCTTCGCTCTCTTTCTCCGTTAGAAAGTAGAAAATATCTTGTGTATAGAGATTTTTTTCTACGTTGAATTGTTTGCTGTTTGCATCGAAATGCAGCTTGTCAACCATGCCTACATAAAACAGTAGGTAGTCGCCATCATTAAAAACGTTGTCGTTTTCGCCTTCAACCCAAATGGCAATTTCTTCAAGGTCGGCTGGGCGATAAGCACTGTTTGCTTGTGGTAGCATGCCTCCTTGATTACCATAAATCGCTAGCTTTTTTGGGTCGACCTGACTAGGGGAGAAGCCCATTTCGGTCAAAAGTTTGAAGTCGATTTTATAGACTCCAGGGCTTTCAAACCTCATTTTCACCCACCTTCCAGTGGCTAAAACGCTGCTCTGCTGTGCATGGATTTGCACAGAAATAGTGGCAATAATTAGTATAAGAAGCGCTTTGCGAAGCAAGTTAGTTAGTTTGGAACCCAATATAGTGAACGTATTGGTCTCAACGGAATTATGAATGCACTGAGGATTTAAAATGCCCAATTGTAGATAGGGAAATATACAGCAGCATAATGTAAGGAGAGCCTGCTAGACCAAACACCGCGAATAGGGCGGCACTTCCTACAATCAGAAGATAGCGGTCCCAGTTTGCGCCTATTCCGAAGCCCTCAAATTTAAATGAGATCATTCGGAGTTTGGAAACCAGTAAGAATGAGAAGAACCAACTTAGTGCTACTAGCGCAATGGTGTTGCCATAAAATATCTGTGAAAACGCACCCTCAGTGTGGTGAAACAAAAACGGGATTGTTGCCGCGAAAATGCCATGCGCGGTGGTTGAAATACCCTTGAATACCGTTTTCTGGCTGTCGTCTAGGTTGAAGACACCAAGCCTGATGGCAGAACATACGGGTATTAGGAGTACTAGAAACCCGAAGGTTTCTGCACTGGTGTAGTTCAGGTAAATGAAACCCGGCAAAACTCCAAAAGTGATTAGATCGGCCAGTGAATCTAACTGTGCCCCCAGCGGAGACTGCACCTTGAGCAGGCGCGCCACAAGCCCATCAAGCAGATCGAAAAATGCAGCTATAAACACGAAGTAATGAATTTTATCTGCGTACTGGCTGGGGTTAGTAAGTAAAAAGTAAATGCCGAGCACACCCAGCGTTAGGTTGCCCAGCGTAAAAGCGTTAGGTATGTTTCTTTTTAACCAGTTCATTATTTGAGCGCACAGAAGGGGTTAGATACTTTTTCTTCCCCAATAGTGGTTGCTTCGCCATGGCCGGGGTGTACCACGGTGCTATCTGGGAATTTAAAGAATTCGGTATGAATACTGTTGATTAGTGTGTCGAAATCTCCTCCAGGGAGGTCGGTTCTGCCTATGCTTCCTTGAAAAAGTACATCTCCACCAATAATGAAAGATTTGTCGGTTGGGTAAAACGCAATGTGCCCAGGTGCGTGCCCTGGAACAAACAGTATGTTGAGTGAGCTATTGCCGAATTTGATTATGTCCGTTGTGTCGAGTAACTGATCTGGCTCTGTAGCCTGGTATCCTTGAAAGCCATAGTTTGCGGCATACACTTCTACAGACTTAAGCGTTTGCAAGTCTTCTTTGCCAATTAATAGGTCAACGCCAAAATGTGTTTTCGCAAAGTAATTGCCTAACACATGGTCTATATGCCCATGTGTATTCAGTATGTATTTCACCTTTAATGTCTTCTCGACAACAAAATCTAGCAATTCTTTGTGCTCTCGAGGATCGTAACAGCCTGGGTCTATAATTACGGCTTCTTTGGTTTCATCGTAAAGCACATAGGTGTTTTCCATAAATGGATTAAATGTAAATTGCTCAATTTCAATCATTGTTGTCTTAAAATTTATAGGCCAAATTTCATGTAATAATCGCCTTTTTCAAACTTAGTTGGATTAATTTCGCTTTATGCAGGTTGATTACCTTATAGTGGGGCAGGGGCTGGCTGGCAGTGTGCTTGCCGAGCATTTATTGAATATTGGGCTTTCAGTTAAAGTGGTTTCCGATGCCAGTTTATCTAACTCCTCTAAAGTGGCAGGAGGCCTTTTCAACCCGATTACAGGGCGAAAGATGGTGAAAACTTGGCACTGTGATCGGTTGTTTGATTATCTTATCCCATTCTACCGAGGTTTGGAGCGAAAGCTTAAGACTGACTTCTTGGTTGAAACACCAATTTATCGTCCGTTTTATTCTATTGAAGAACAGAATGAGTGGATGGGTAAAAGTGCCGAGTCGGACTATGCTCCTTATATTGAAAAGGTTTATCAAAAGCCGGGGTTCGGGCACCATGTGCAAGATGAATTCGGGGGGATATTACTGAAGAAGTCTGGGTATTTAAAGACTGCGGAGTTTATTGCTGCTTACGAGGAGTACTTGGCTAATAAGGAGTTGTTGGTTAACGATACTTTCGATTTTGATGCACTGGAGCTTGAGGATAATGGAGTTTCCTACAAGGGAATAAGCGCCAAAAAGATTGTATTTTGTGACGGTAGATTGTTGGAGGAGAATCCGTTTTTTAAATGGTTACCGCTTAGCCCGGTAAAGGGTGAACTGCTGTTTTTGGATGTGGAAAGCGAGCAAGAACAGAGGGTGATTTACAACCGAGGTGTATTTGTTGTACCACTAGGTGGTGGGAAATGTAAAGTTGGAGCTACCTATGAGCATCAAAATTTAAATGAAGCACCAACCCTTAGGGCTAAAACTCAGTTAATAGATAAACTGAGTGGTTTGGTGAAGTTTAGGTATAAAGTAACTGACCAAAAGGCTGGTGTTAGGCCCGCTACTAAGGATAGGCGGCCTTTCTTGGGAAAACACCCAGAGCATAAATGTGTTTATGTTTTTAATGGGTTGGGGGCAAAAGGCGTGTCTTTAGCACCGTTTTATGCCAACCAATTTGCGCAATGGATGGAAGGAAATACTAATCTTGAGGATGAGGTCAATATCGAGCGGTTTTTTTCGTTATTTTAAAACTCTATTTCAGCGGCTTATGCTAAAACGCCAACTAACGACTAGTCTACTTTTAACGGTAGTATTTTTTTCGATTCAATTAAACCACGCTCGGGGGCAGGCCTATAAAGAACGGTTCGATAAAAACCGTATTCAGTATAAAAGTTTCGATTGGAAATATTACCAGTCAGAAAACTATGAGGTTTACTACTATCAGGGGGGAGAAGAGTTGGCTAAACTAACCTCTGAGTTTCTTGAAGATCAGTTTAGTAGGATTACAGAAACCATAGGGTATTTTCCTTATGCACGCACAAGGGTTTTTCTTTACAATTCCATTATAGATAAGCAACAAAGTAATGTTGGTATTCGCGGTAACGATTTTAGTGTAGGCGGACAGACCAACTTTGTTAAGTCACAGGTTGAAATAGCCTATTCAGGAGACTTGGCTTCGTTTAAGAAAAAGGCAGTTTTTAGTATTTCCGACATGCTTATTCAGGAGATGCTATATGGTGGCAATATTGCTGAGATGTTTCAGAGCGCATTTTCAACACCAATACCCCGCTGGTTTACTACAGGTGTGGCAAGTTATATCGCCTATGGTTGGGATAAAGAAATGGACGATGCCGTGCGCGAGTATGTGTACCATAACCAAGTAGATAAGTTTGCCAGACTAAGCCCCGAAATGAATGAGCTGATAGGACGTTCTATTTGGAATTATGTGGTTCAAAAATATGGTCAGCGCAGTGTCTCGAATGTTCTTAACCTAGCAAGAATTTTGCGCGATGAAGAGACAAGTGTTTCCAGAACACTAGGGGTGCCGTTTAACCGCTTTATGCTCGAATGGCGTACTTTTTACAGCAATATGCATGTGAACTTACTTGAGGCATACAACCAGCCGAATGAAGAGTTTATGCTTACAGGTAATAATAAGAAGGCAGAAGACTATACGAGTATTAAGTTTAGCCCGGGTGGAAAGCACCTGGCTTATACCGCTGCAAAAAATGGAAGGTTTGAAGTTCGCGTAATTGACATGCAAAGTCAGCGAGAAAAGGTGGTTTATGAAGGTGGCTTTAGAATTATTAATCAGGAAGTTGATACGCACTACCCAATTTTGAGTTGGGCAGATAGCACTACACTAGGTGTTGTTTACAGCGAGAATGGAAATAATGTACTCGCGGTAAAGAGGCTGGGTGTTAAAGGTGAGCAGGTAATTAATATTCCTGTTGTTACCGATGTGCAAAGCTTTGATTTTAAACCGGGAGGAAGGCAGGCAGTACTTACTGGGGCTTACAATGGAATAAGCGATGCCTACATTTATAACATAGTGCGCGGTCAGGTAAGGCGAATTACAGACGATAGTTACGATGAGCGTGATATCTCGTTCTTCCCAGGCTCCAATCAGATTATTTTAAGCTCAAACAGACCAAGTGATAGTGTGTTTGTTCAAGGCCCAGAGAAAATTTCGGAAGTAGAAGTAAATAAGTTTAACCTGTTTACCTACAGTTTGGATTATCCCGACAGTGTTTTTGGTAAGATCACCAACTCCTTGGCTTTAGATTTAAGCGCTGAAATATCTGTTGATCGGGATGTTTTGTATTTGAGTGATCAGCAAGGCATTAATAACCTGTACAAGTTTAGCCTAAGGGATAGCCTAACTACCCAGATAAGCAATTTTGCTTTTGGCATGAAGCATTTTACCTACGATGCAGAGAACAATAGACTGGCATATGTGAGCACCAATAATAGCCGCGATGCTATTTTCTTGCAATCATTTACAGCTTCTGAGTCTGTTTTTACTCCTGTAACACCTAGAAAGGCGCAAGAAACCTCCAAGCTATTGGCCGAAATAAGAAGGAAGAGGCTACTTGAAAACAGAAGCTTAGGAGATACTTTACCGGATGAACCTGAGCCGGTAGAAGAGAAAAAGATGTTGTTTTTGGACTCTGTAAGAGCGAATGCTATAAATACTGAGAACTATAGTTTTAAAAATGCATCTAAGGTTAATACTAAAGACTATCAGTTTGAGCGGCCTGTGGCTGAAGAGCGTCAATCTACCGGTAGGTCTTTCTTAAACATCTATCAAAACACCAAGCTTCAAAACGCTACCACTGGACCGTACGATTACCAAAACAGAATGCAAACGAACAATATTGTAACCTCGTTTGCAATTGATGAGATTAGGTCTTTCTCTCAGTGGGTGGAAATTGATATGAATGATTTTCTGGAGGATCATCGTTTTAGCGGTGGTATGTTAATACCATGGAGCTTTAATGATGGCTACGATGTGTTTGGTAAGTATGAATACCTCAAACACAGAATCGATTTTCATGCACAGTATTATCGCGAAGCAATTGTGCGCTCTAGCCAGAGTAACCCCGATTTTGATCAAAAGTATTTTAAGGACAGATTTGAGTTGGGTTTTGGCTATCCGTTTACTCAACGTTTAAGGTTTCAGTTTAATCCATTCTATACCCAAACTAGGTTTTTGGATAATAACCCTGCTTTGCTGGTTCCGGCAAATACGCCAAGTCAGTTTATTGCCGATGTTAAGCGCAGATACGTTGGGTTTAGTGCGGGTTTTGTATACGATAATAGTGTGGTTACTGGTACTAATATTCATGAAGGAACACGAGCTAAAGTTACGTTTGAAACGCATGCCAAGTTGAATGATGCCGCTGTGGGCTTTAGTAATGTTGAACTAGATGTTCGCCATTACCAGCGATTGACAAAAGGGATTCTTTTGGCGGGTAGAGTTCATTATGGAAGCTACTTTGGAGGTGCACCAAAACAATATTTATTGGGAGGTGTAGATAACTGGGCGTTTAACAGTACCGAGGGAAGTGGCGATGAAACCGACCCTTTATACTTTACCACGCTGTATGATAATAGCGATGTGCTGTTTTTGGAGTTCGTTAACCTAAGGGGGTACGACTACAATACTTTCCAAGGAAGAAATGTGTTGTCTGCTAGTGCTGAAATTAGATTCCCAATTAATCAATTATTAAATAATAGTGAGTTGAGGTCTAACTTCTTGCGCAATCTTCAAGTTATTACTTTTTACGATATAGGTTCGGCATGGGATGATCTATCTCCATTTGAAGAGCAAAACAACCTGAATATTGAAGAAGTAAGTACCGATGGATCACCTTTTTCGGCAGTGCTCAATAACTTTAATAACCCATGGTTGCAGAGTACTGGTGTTGGTATGAGAACCATGTTCCTCGGATTTTTCTCTAGAGTAGACTTAGCCTTTCCGATTAGAAATTTTGAATTCTTAAGTCCACAATTCCAGTTGTCTTTTGGTTACGATTTTTAAGCGATTTTTATAACGCACTAATTCACTTATTTTAGTGCCTTATTTTGATAACTATGCTTAAGTCGATGACAGGATATGGCCAATCTAGTGGTCAACAAAATGGGTACAGCGTTACAATTGAACTTAGAACACTGAACTCTAAATTCTTAGATGCTCAGGTGAAATTGCCTAGGAGTTTTCAAGACAAAGAACTGGAGTTAAGAAATGTACTCAATAAGCGTTTGATTAGAGGGAAAGCTTCAATTAGCATAGAATTAGTTAATGATTCGGGTGCGCTGAATGGGCAGACGGTAAATGAGCAGTTGTTTAAGGCTTATTACAGCGAGTTTGAAAAACTTGCCGAAGATACCGGGGCCGATAAGCGCGACTTGTTTAGACTGGCCTTGCACAGTCCTGATGTATTAAACGGAGGTCAGGCAGATGATGACTTTTTGAAAGAACAATGGGGGTTTATTTTAGCCCATCTGGACAAAGCTTTAGAGGCTTGCGATGAGTTTAGGTCACAAGAGGGGGCTTCATTAGAAAAGGAACTTTCGCAATACATCCAGAATATTGGCAATAACCTAGAAGAAATTAAGGTGCTGGAGCCAGAACGTGTAAAGGTGATTAGAGATCGCATACAGGGGCATCAGGAGGAAATTTCTAGATCCGATGAGTTTGATAAAAACCGTTTTGAGCAAGAAATGATCTATTACATTGAGAAGCTGGATATTAGTGAAGAGATTGTCCGACTAACGAATCATTTGAGTTATTTTCTGGAGGTTTTGGCTGATAAAGAGTCACAGGGAAAGAAGCTTGGTTTTGTTTCACAAGAAATAGGAAGAGAGATCAATACCATTGGTTCTAAAGCTAACTATGCACCGGTTCAGAAACTGGTAGTAGGAATGAAGGATGAACTAGAAAAGATAAAGGAGCAGCTATTAAATGTGCTGTAGCAAAAAGGGAGGCCTTAAGCCTCCCTTTTTTATTACTACTTAAGTATGAAGTGAATAAAGATCGACATTGGTGACTTTACAGGGCGCCCGCGTTGAAGTCCTGGGTTCCACTGTGGTGAATTCTTTAATACCCTAACGGCCTCGTTGTTGCACGCATCTCCAATTCCTCTGACTACTTTAATATCGGATATGTTTCCGCTAGCATCAACCAGAAAGCTTAGTTGTACCTTTCCTTCAATCCCCATGCGCTGAGCTTGTCTAGGGTATTTTAGGTTTTTTCTCAGGTATTTACCCCAAGCAGCGGTGCCTCCAGGGAAACTTGCCTGTACTTCGGCAATAACAAAGGGCTCTTCTTTTACCTCTTCGTCTTTTATTTCTTCAAAGGTTATTTCATCTAGTACATCGGTTTCGTTGAAATCTATGTCTATTTCAATTTCCTCAATTACTTCTTCTACATCATCTACCTCTACAAGTTGAAACTGTTTTTTTGGCTTTGGAGGCTCTGGTTCGTCAAATTCAGTAATAGGGATCTCTGGATTGTCCCAGTAAGAGGCTGTTGGATCTCCCATTGTTTCTGGCGTGTAGATCGTCTTATATTCAAAGGCGAAAAGAACTAGGCTGGTGCTTATGCAGAGGCCTGTTAAAAAGAACACTCCTTTATATTTAAGGAGGTTGTAGCGGTTGTTTTTTTTGGTTTCCATAATTATCAACTAATTGTTTAATAATAAAACTAAATAATTAGTTATTCAATTCAAAATAAAACCCGATGATTAAATCGGGCTTCATTAGTTTTATTTCAAACGGAATACAATTCTTAGCTGCATTCTAGATTTTACGGCTCTACCACGTTGTTTACCTGGTGCCCATCTTGGAGATTCTTTCAATACTCTGATGGCTTCTTCATCGCATCCGCCACCGATACCTCTAATTACATTGATATCAGAAATTACTCCTTGTTTGTCTACTACGAACGACAAGAAAACTGCACCTTCGATACCCATTCTTGTAGCTTGACGAGGGTACTTTAGGTTCTTCTTCAAGAACTTATTCCATTCGCCCATTCCACCTGGGAAAGAAGCTTGCTCTTCAACAACCATGAAGATTTCTTCTGCTTCTTCTTCTTCTGGTTCTTCTTCGAATACAATTTCCTCTACCTCAGTTTCCTCAGTGATTTCCACATCAAGATCGATTTCGATTTCTTCTTCAATCTCTTCTTCATCAGGAATCTCGATAATTTGAGGCTGCTGAATTTTTGGTGGTGGTGGTGGTGGCTGCTCGGTTGGAGGAATTTCTGTCAATTC
The DNA here is from genome assembly GCF_900111145.1 of Roseivirga pacifica. Lineage (GTDB taxonomy): Bacteria > Bacteroidota > Bacteroidia > Cytophagales > Cyclobacteriaceae > Roseivirga > Roseivirga pacifica. The sequence goes on along the minus strand of NZ_FOIR01000004.1, from coordinate 358,125 downwards.
TTCAAAGTCGTCTGGCGCCATTCCAAGGTCCATCAATTCGCCTTCATCGTATTTTTTCCACTCAAAGGCCATCAATGTAACTCCTAAGCTAAGCACCAAGCCGATCGCCAAGAAGAGACTAGTCTTCTTAGTTAAATCCGCTTTAGGGGTTTTTTTAGCTTCCATTTTTCTTTCGTTAGATTTTAAAACTATAATATTAGTTTATGATTCGCAACTTTATTTTCGATAAAGATCGAAAAAAATATAACTCCCACAAGTGCTCCTACACTATTGGCGAAAAAATCGTACCAATCGGTAAGTCTCCCCGGAGAGAAATGTTGTAATAATTCTAACACAGAACCATAAACTATGTTTATAGTTAACGTCAGAATCTTGAGTTTTATTGTGTTTTGACCTTTTCCTTTAAAGAATGCTAGCAATAATAGTACTTCTAAAATTGCGAACACTCCTATATGTGCCAGTTTGTCGAACGAAAGCAATTCGCTTTCAGGAAAACTTTTTTGTGGTAGCAATAATAATATTGCTAATGTTATAGCCCATAACAGGGCCGAAAGTTTCCAGATACGCTGGCTAGGCATAATTACTTATGCGCCAATATGCTCTTTGTAAGTGCTGGCATCCATCAAACCGTCCGCTTCGCTTGCATCAGACATTTTGATTTTTATCATCCAGCCATCCTCGTAAGGGCTTTCGTTTACCAATTCAGGGCTGTCCTCTAGGGTTTCGTTTACTTCAACGATTTCACCAGAAACAGGCATAAATAGGTCTGAAACGGTTTTTACAGCTTCTACGCTTCCGAATACTTCGTTGGCATCAATGCTCTCGCCTTCAGTTTCAATTTCAACATAAACAATGTCGCCAAGCTCTCCTTGTGCGAAGTCGGTAACACCTACTGTGGCAATGTCACCATCTACTTTTACCCATTCGTGATCGCTGGTGTACTTAAGTTGTTCAGGTATGTTCATAACGGTAATTATTCTCGTGCCCCAAAAATAAATGGATTCTTTAGAATAGCATTCATTATTGCGCTAAACTAAATCGAATTCTTCCACCAAAGGATGTCCTTGCGTTTAAGAAGCTGGTAGAAACACGTGGATCGTTCACGTTGCGCTCGAAATAAAGTGATACGCGGAGTGATTGACTTACATTATAGTCAACGGTAGGAGCGAGCCTGAATACCTTGATACCGTCTGTTACAATTGGCTTTTCGTCAATTCTGCGTTGAATGGTGTTTCGGTCGCTTATGGTCATTGTCATGTTAAAGCTTAGTTCGTTTGGTAGGCGCTCTTTTCTACCATTTATTCTAAAAGGAATCATTACACCGGTTTTGGAGAATCCAACATTAACCTGAAGGGCCTTTGAGTTCATTTCTGTTACCTGAATGTTTGAAAGGTTCAGTCCGATATTTCGCTCTCTTGAATAGTCCATGCCAATGTCCCAGTTGTTTTTGGTACGTAGGTTTACCCCAACCAATGGCGAAAGCCTTTCGGTAAGCACAACTTGCTGGGTGAGGAATATCGGTACTAATAGTCCATTTTCGTTTACTTCAGATGCCAAGCCGAAATCGTTTAAGCTATTATCTAGCGTAAGGCCAGTAGTGTAGAGCGGGGAGTTAACAAAGTTGCTAACAGAGTAGCTGCTGCTATAGGCGTGCGAAATGTTGATGGTGCTGAATACTTCGCTAAGTGCTGGGATTCGAGAGAGTCCGCGATAGTTTAAACTCCAGTTGGGGATAGGGAATTTAGGGAAGGGACTTAGGTTCACCTCATTTGGGTCGTCACCACTGTAAGCTGCAATAAAAGAAGGAATCACTACTTCTTGCGAGTTCAATTCATAATCTCCATTGTTGTTTTGAGCATCCAGTCTAGATTTTACTACGTTTCTGTATTCCTCAAAGTCGTTGAAAAGCGGAGAGCTGTCGTCATCACCAATTTTAGTAAAGGTGGTTTTTATCATCATGTGGCTCACATTGTAGGTACCCGTTCTGTTTGGGTTAATGCTAACATATAGGTCGTTAGCTCCATCATTTCTGAATATCTCCTGATAGTTCTCTGTAAAACTTTTAGCGCCACTTAGGTTTATTCTGAAGTCGCTGAATGGTTCAATAAGCGCGTTGTAGCTAAAGTTGATGCTCTTGTTTTGTTGGAAAGGAGTAGTTAAAAACTCACTAGGTGCATATTGTCCTTCTCGCGCTAGTCGATACCGGATATCCGCATTTTGGCTACCCGTAATAAATCCAAAGCCCGGATTATCGAAACCTTCGCTCATACCGAATAAGTAAACGTCTGGCATGTAGCCAGGCAACACGGTGCCCTCATTGCGATTGTACGAGAAGTCCAGGTTTCGGAACATCATAAGTGTACGTAAAAGACCTTTGAGGACCGGCATTTGGTTAATGTCTTTTTTCTGTCTTGTGCTGTCTGCTGCAGCTTCGGTGCCTGGCCTGGCCCTCGAACGGCTCCGTGATCTGGCAGGAGTGTTTACTTTCTCCAGTAAACCAATATTGTTGTAGAGTTTTACAAGGTCGAATTTACCACTAAGGCCAATCACTCTTGAGTTTGTAGCCGTGTTACCGAGTGTGTCTAGCTGGCCAATGGCGCCTGCTTTCCACCCATAGGTGGCCGTATAACTTACGTCTGAGTTAATCCATTCAGTTAATGGGATTTTATCTACCGGAATAGTATATGTAGCGTTTATTGTGTGTTGGTAATTCTTTATTCTACCAAAGTTTTTAAGGTTACTCCACACCGAATCACGCTTAATGTCAGTGTTAATGTCTCCTTCGGGCTCGTCTATAATGGCGTTTACATTGGCCATATAATCGAAGGTTAGCCTATCGGCCAAATCCCAGTTTAGGGCATAAGAGCGATCGAAAGTAAAGGACTTCTCATAGTAAGGGTCAATGCCTTCTGTACCCAAATCTGAGTTTCGTAACTGAGTTTTAAGGAAACTTCGATTCAAATTTCCATTAACCACAATTGAGCTCGGAATAGGGTTGAAGTTGAAATCCTTTATGATTTTTAACCATTTGGAATCAAGGAACTTTACATTCTTGAACGGTTGAACATTTATGCCTTCAGGTTGGTAGGCATAAGTGGCTGCTCCGCGATAGTTACGGTAGCTGTATTCTGCTGTGTTAATGTTAGAGCGGTCTAACTCATTATATGCATAAGTAAAGCTGAAGTTTTCTATTTGCCATGGCAGCACTGGCCTGTCTGGGTTAGTCCTTCTTTTGCGCACATTAGAGAAGTTAAAACTCTTTCTATTCGAAATGTCAACTACTTTTTTGTAGTACTCGTCTCGTTCCGCTTTAGAGTCGAAAGAGTTAAGGACATCATCCAAATAGAGGTCGGGGTCCAGCGGATCGAACTGAGGTACGGAATGGGCATGTTCAAAACTGAAGTATGCTGGTATTTCCAACCCCCAGTCTTCTGGGAAGAACTTGTCCATTGCAAATCGGCTCGATACATCGTATTGCGTGGTTCTTTCCCGGTTTCTCTCCGATACCTTGTCTGAAATACCACCAAAGCCAATCGATGAGTGGCTCACCGTGGCTGTTACGTTTCCGAAGTCCGCCAACTGGGCATCTAATCGGGCATTGGCAGCCCACCCCGAATTACTATCGAAATCCGAAACACGCATTTCATTTGCCCATAAGCAGAAGGATTTCGGTTCAGCGTCTGGCGAATTCGGGTTTCTAACCCCAATCATAAGTGTTTGTACCGAACTCATATCTGGCCTACCAACTACGGTAATGTTGTATTTGCCGACTGTTTGAGTATACGGAAGTGTGAGGTTGGCATTGGCTTGGTTTCGAGCGGTTTTAACTTTGTAGAGTTCGCTAAACGCTAAGTCTATTTCGTTTTCTTCAGGCCAGATGTCACGGGCGCTTACTGCGCTGGCATCCGTCATGGTTAGGGGGACTTCTATTTCGTAATAGTTCTCGGTAAAATCAGTTCCTAGTCTTAAAAAGGCGCTTACTTCGCCAGGCTGAATGTTGTCATCACTATGGCCATGAAGGAACATTTTAATCCGCCCATAATTGATCATGTCCATATTTACATTCTTAAATACGGCACGTGCATCTTTATCTCTTAGGTCTTCCACGCATAGCTGCAGCGACTGCTCATTTCTTCTACGCTCTACCACAGATGTATTATCTCGGTCTCGGTTAATGCCCGGAGGAACCATGTAAGGAGGTACGCCATCTCCTCCTTGGCTATTTTCCTCAATACTCACCACAGAAACATTGAAGTTTGGCCCTGAAGGTTCAGGGATTTCGAAAAGGCCTTTTTCGTACAAGCTTTCTTGGAAGGTTCTCCATTGGCTACCTACCATTCTAAAGTTGACCATTCTTAATACAATAGGTTCTTCGAATTCCGTCAGGTAGGTGCGGACATAACGAATAGACTTGAATCCGTTTATGTTGCCCTGAACGCGATCCGGATTTCTTACTGGTATTCTAAAAAGGTACCAGTCTACTCTGTCACCGTTTACCTCGTTGGTTACTTTATCAACAATGTTGTTTTGGCCAATTCTTAATTGCCCAGGCTTAATTGGAATATTGTATTCGTAGTATTCTTCTAGGTCAGAAAGAGTGTTGTCTCTGTTTAAATCTTCATTATCTGGCAGGTTAGAGTTGGCAGCTGTAAAGTTCTCGCTTCCGTTAGAAATCGGGCTGTTGCCCTCCATGCCATTGTAGCCTTTGTAACGTGCCAAAATGCCAACATCTGCAGCATCCAAAGAGTCACTTAGGTAGTAGTAGAAATCGTCATTCGATGGGTCTTGGAATATTTTGTCACGAGCATCTCCATTCAGAGCAAGGCTGTTGAGGTAGTTCTCAAAGTAAGTGCGCTCCTCATTGGTGTTTACACCATCAAGCCCGATGTCTTGGTTGGCACGAGCATCTGCGGTGTTATCAAAAGCGGGGTTGAGGTATGGCTGGCGGGTAACACGGCCCCATTCGTTTTCTGTTACTTCGCTTGGATCGGTCGAACCATCTGCCGGAAGTCCTTGCTCAAAAGCGTGTAATTCATCGCGCATCAAGTCTTCAGAAATACTACCAAGGTTTAGGTACATCATACCGCCTGTAGAGTTTGCTTTTGGCTGATTTATGCCATCATCAATCATTCCGCGAGGATTGTCCGGTTGTCCATTCGTATTGTTGATGAAAGGGTCCATCAACCAAAATTCTACGTATTCAATATTCGTTTTGTCAAAATCTACCTCGTTGGTGATGGCTCGTGTAATGGCTCCGAAGTTACTTTTCGGATCCTTCATTGTTCCGTCAGGATTTAGATCGGGATTGTAGTTGTAAATACCTCTTTCGGAAGGGTAGTAGGCAATGTCGAAACTTGGTTCGTTTACATTTATTTGTTGTGCATCTCTTTTAATCACCTCGTTTTGACCAATGGAACGAACGTAGTGATTCTCTAAATCGTCTGGCGTAATGTTGGCTGGCCTGTTGGTGCCGGTAGATCGGTAGAATACATTGTCGATTGAGTACCATGAAATTCTTGCCCTTTTATAGTTGGCTCCAAGTCTGTCTGAAGTTTGACCACTCTTATCGAACCTGTTGTTGTCGGTTTTAGGAACCGAACCGTGTTTCCAGCTTTGCGGATTGGAAAGGCTAAATGGAGTGGCAATGGCTTCGAAGTCGTCAATGTATGAAGTGCCCACACCTTCTACCTCGTTGGTCGTACCCGGAATTAGCTGGGCAAACTCTCCACGGAATGTGATTTTAGAAGGAGCTTTAGTGTCGATAAATGGCAGCGCATCTACCATTCGGGTTAGAAAACGAGAGTCAGCACTATAATTCCAATCGAGCCCCCAAACGGTGTTGCTTACCGGTTCGTTACCAATGCTTACACGCGAAAGCTGTGGCCGCTCGTTTAAGTGCATTAGTGTGAAGCCAAAGTTGGTTTGGTCGTTCAGTACATAGTCTAGCCTTGTTCCTAATAGGTTTCTGGCCTGAAAGTTAAAGAGGTCGGCTTTCTCAAAAGTTACACGGATTTTCTTGCCAGAATTAAGGATCGAAGGATTGATAATGGTTACTCTTCCAAGGGAGTAGTCTACCGTGTAGTCGGTACCTTCTATTAGTGGGGTGCCTCCGGCAGTTACCACCACGCTGCCTTCTGCTACCTGAAATGCATTGAGGTTTATCTCGCTAGCAGAACCTGACTGCAGACTTCCTTTTATGTAGTATTTGTTTAGTCTAGAAACTTGTTGGGCATCAGCGCGGGTAGTTTGATAAAGCGTGTCGAACACATATTTATCTTTTAAAAACTGTTCGTTCGGTAGGAATTGGTTTTCCATTCTTTCGCCAAAGGGCTCCAAATATGGAAACATCATAAAACCTCGTTCTGGGTTTATCGTCACGCCTTCTACATAGTCAAAGTTGCCGTCTTTCTGCGGGTCACCATTTTGGTTTAGCCTGTCTAGTCCCATTAACTCAACCAGCGGAACGTCTTTGGTTCTTTCTCCCTCATGCAAGCTTGGGTTGTCAATTCCGGTGTCGTCATCCCGATAGATTACGCGCAGTTGGAAGGAAGAGCGGTCAATCTGTGCTGCATTCAGGTTATAGATGTTTTTTAGCATCAAGTCCCAAGTGGGTACTTGTGTGTTGATCTTATTTGGGCGAAGCATCTTTAAGAAAATCACTTCGTCTTCAGGCCTGTTTTGATAGTCCTCAGTTACTTCACCTACTTTATAATTTCTGCCTTGGTAGTTGTATTCAAAAGATACACCTAGCACTTCATCGTTTTGCAGTTGTCTGCTCATGGTAAGAATACCCAACTCTCTATTGAAATAATATTCGGAAGGATCGAGCTTACGTGCACCTGTTACCCTTACAAAGTCTTGCCCGCGTTCAAGGCCGTGCTGGGATTCCAGAATGGTACTCACTTGGTCTGACTGTCGCAGGCTGGGGTTTGCCGTCATGTTGGTGAATAAGTCGTTGGCACTGTTGGCGGTAGGGGAGCCAGGCGTTCCGGGACCTACAAACGAATTGCCTTGCTGGTAAATGTTGTCGCCCTCTCCAAGGTCCATTAGGGCAACAAAATTTCTTAGGGTTTCGGTATTGTTGTTTCTGTTGAGCACGTAAACCTCAACTCGACTAATTTGAACACCAGAAATTATCGAAGGGATACTGCCTAGCCAGTTTTCGAAATTGTCTCGGAAAAAGTGGCCCAGGAAAAAGTGTCTGTTTTCATCGTAATCTGAGGCTCGTATTTCGAATTCATTGCGTTGAACGCCTCCATCAATTTCTATGCTTTCTGTACTACCGCGCTGAGATGCCGCCAAGGCGGTAACATATAGTCGGCCAAATTGCATCTGGGTTTTAAAGCCAAAGAGGTTTTGTGCACCCGTAATCAAGCTATTGTCAATTGGCATGCTCACGTTACCTACTTCAAGCGTTTTAATAATATCCGATTCTAAGCCGGAAAACTCCACCTTTAATTGATTTTCAAAGTCGAAAGAGTTGTTGTTGTTGAAGTTGGCGTTTATCCTCAGTTTGGAACCGATAGTTCCTTCCAGGTTCATTCCAATGTTTTGGTCGAATTCAAAGGTGCCGTTTCGCTGCTGCCGAACAGGAATGGCAGGGTTGTCTACCCGCTGAAAGCGAGCTCCAAAATCGAGTAATACCGAACCACTTGTATTGATTAATATTTGGTCTCCTCCAAAGAGCCTATCGAAGAAAGGGTTTAAGGCTATGGGAGGAATTAGTCTGCCACGGTTGGCTACCGCACTTTCTCCATCTTGGGCCTTTGCTTTTTGCTCAAAGAACTCTCTGTTGCCATCAGAAAGTTTTTGTTGGAGTACTTGGTTGAAGGGTACTCGCAAAGGCGGTCTTAAAAGAGATCCTCCTATTTGTTCTCCATAAACCATGCTTCGACCAGTATCTAACCTCGAAATTTGGTTGAGATAAGCTGGGCGGTTAAACCAAAGCGGAGAACGAACGGGCCTACCACCTAAAGGTGCAATAGGCGAGAAGTTACGTTGGTATTTGGGATAAGGCGAAGGCACATACTTGGCCGTGTCCTGGCGGTTGGCAGTAGTGTCTTGCTGAAATCCAAAGACAGGCTGAGCCAAGCTCAGCAGGCCTACGCATATCAGGTTGAAGATTAATATGTGATAGCTGCGAGTCAAGTATTTTAAGGTCCCTTAGGCAGCTTTTAAAGCTAGTTTAATCAGGTCTTCTAGGCTTAAGTCCCCTGAATTTTGTTTTAGTATTTTGTCAATGCTTTTTTGTGCTGCGTTTTTATTGATGCCTAGTGTTACTAACGCTGCCAACGCTTCGTTTCTTATAGCATTGCGATTGGAACTAGGAATATTTATCAGCGAGTCTGAATCACCGTCTTTTCCTACCTTATCTTTTAGCTCTAAGATTATGCGTTGGGCTGTTTTAGCGCCTATACCTTTCACGCCCTGAATGGTCCGAACATCTTCGCTCAAAATGGCTTGCTCAGTTTCGTGAGGGCCTAGCGAAGAGAGTACCATTAGTCCGGTTGAAGGGCCAACTCCCGATATTGAAATGAGTTGTAAAAAGAGCTTTTTCTCCTTGTCTTCTGCAAAGCCAAAAAGTGTGTGTGCGTCTTCTTTTATGTGGAGGTAAGTGTGCAGTTTAATGTTCTCCTGATCTTTGATTTGGGAAAATGTGTGGAGCGAAATTTTCACATCGTACCCTACGCCATTAATATCGATAATAACAAAAGTTGGGTCTTTGTAAGCGAGTTTTCCGTTGAGATATGAGAACATAGTTTGGCTGTATATAAAAACAAAAGTGGCAAGTAAAACTTGCCACCGCTAAAAATAATAATATTCCTACTCTTACACCTTACTCTATGCCGATTATTGCTAGCTAGCTTTAAAGGTTGTGATCAAAGACTCCATTTCTCTAATCAATTCTCTATGATCTTCGTTCGGGTGAATTACAAAGCCTTCAACATAGTATAGCTTGTTGGTTTCTTCGTCTACAAAAGTGTAGCTCACAAATGTACCACCTACCGATAGGTTGTTAGTTTTCCATGCACCTTTCATTTCCACAGTATAGTGGCCGTTGAAATCGATGGTGCGGGTAATTGGCTTCATGTATTTGGTTTCGGTTACCATGTACGACTCTGGGTTTTCAGGGTCACCATACACATACTTTTGACCTACCTCATTTCTCAACTTGATGATGTTTTCGGGAGTGAACTCGTCTTGGCTTTCGTATTCTTTTTCGTAAACAATAAGGTTCTTGTTGGCTCCAACGGCAGGTAAAAATCTCACCCACATAAAGTCATCTTCTAGCATGGCAAGCTCGTAGCCAGCTGGTATTTTAATGTTGATATCAAGTTTGTTGTTAACCTTATTTAAAATAGCCCTAGAAGCTGAAGACATGCGAATGGTTTCTGCAAGGCGCTTGCGCTCGGCCATGTTAAAGTAATTCTGAATTAGGCTAGCGTTTTCTTTCAGGTTTTTGATTAGCGTAGCATCATCTTTACCATACAGCTGCAAAATATTTTGCCCTTCCGCATATTGGTCACCAGAAGTTTGCATAAACGAATCTGGATTATTCATAATGCGTTGTCTGGATTCTTCGCTGTAAATACCCTGAAGCCATTTGTCTGCGGCAGCGTTACCTTCAAAAGAAGATACGTAAACAATATTTCTGGCAATTTTGAATATTCTGTTGAACTCGAAAGGCTCAATTACCCTAACAGTGAACAGCGGTTCTGAGCGAGTAAGTCCAGGAACGTTTTCAAGAAACACTTCCTTCAGAGCATCGCCCAATGGTCCATCGTACTTTTTCTTATTAACAATAATCACTATTTCACCTGGCTCGCCAGATGCGTCAGGTAGGGCTACTGAGCGTTTTTTTGTCTTTGTAGTTTTTCCATCCTTGTCAGTAGATTCCCCTTTGTCTTCACTCTGAATACAAGCAAATACAGTGAATACAACTAAAAATAAGAGCGCTAACTTTCTCATAAACTATGCTATTTAACTACCTAATAAACGTCTTGAACAAGACTATGTTTGAAAGGAATAGAATTCTCAAATCATTAGCAAGAAAAATCTACTAAAAATTTAGTTGATTGGTTTTTCTTAACCAACTTTCAGCTTCATACCAGGTTTTAGCTGGTTATTTTTAAGGTTGTTAAGGGTCTTGAGTTTTTCGATACTCAAACCTTTATACATGCGGCTGATGTCCCATAGCGTGTCGCCAGGCTGAACAACATGAACCTTAGATGCCGGGATTGGCTGGTCTTTTGGTTTGCTCTGTACCATGGTGTTGTCGGTAAGAAAGTCTGGACCGGTGTATAGGGTAAGTCTTTGGCCCACGCGAATCATGGAGCCTCTCAAATTGTTCCAAGCCCTGATGTCCGTGACACGCACGTTGTATTTCAGTGCAATTTTGCCAAGTACATCGCCACTGCGCACTCTGTAAACTACCTTCTCTTTACCAAAAGTACTGCCAGGCATATTTTTAGCCATCTTCTCAAACTCAGTTTTACCATCTGCTGCTTTGGCCAAAATGGTTTCTCTGTTTAGTTCAAAGTTTGGCATATGTTGCACCGGAACTCTCAGTTTAAAGTTTTTGGCATTTTCTGGAATAGCATCTTTCTTAATCGATGGGTTGAGCATGCGCAGTTCCTCTAGGTCCATGCCTCCTTCTTCGGCAAATGCTTTTAAGTAAACAAACTGGTTAACTTCAACTTCTTCGTATGGGGTAGGGTAGAGTGGCTCTTCCGTATACAGGTTGTGCTCATCGGCATATTCCATGGTGTAGAGCACAGCCGCAAATTGCGGTACGTAAGAACGTGTCTCACGCGGTAGAAAACGGTAAACTTCCCAAAAATCGTGTTTGTTTCCAGCTCTTCGGATGGCACGTTGCACGTTGCCGATACCAGAGTTGTAGGCTGCTAAGGTTAACTTCCAATCATCGAAAATGCGGTAAAGCCAAGCAATGTATTTGCAAGCAGCTTCAGTCGCTTTTTCAGGATCCATCCTTTCGTCAATGTACCAGTCTATTTTTAGCCCTTGCTCTTTGCCGGTAGGCGCCATAAACTGCCATAGCCCAACGGCCTTTGGTCTAGAAACTGCGCCAGGATTAAGACCAGACTCAATAATAGGTAAGTATTTAAGTTCCTGTGGGAGTTTGTATTCGGCTAGGTATTTTTCAAAAATAGGGAAGTAAACTTCCTTTCTGCGCAGCATTTCGCGGGTGTAACCACGCTCGCGAACTGTAAAGTAATTGATGAAAGCATCAACTCTATCATTAAAGGCAATGTCAATCTCTAACCCAAGGTTGTTGTACCTCCTTTCTATCTCTTCGTAACTAAAATCTGGTGCGTAGTCATAAACTTCGGCCAGTGCAAGCTCCTGTTCTTGGCCAAGGGCTGCAAGGCTAGTTGTAAAAAGTAATAGGAAATAGAGTTTTACCTTTCTCATGAATCAAGCTGGGCTTCTTTCATTAAATACTTCGAAAATGCGAAAATTTTATCTTCTTCGAAAGCCTTTGTCATTACTTGTATTCCAATCGGTAGGTTGTTTTGGTCTTTTCCCATTGGGATTGAAATGGCAGGAATACCGCTAACAGAGGCCTGAACGGTGAACAAATCGGCCATGTACATTTGTAATGGGTTTTGGTCGTTTGCTCCTATTGGGAACGCAGTTGTAGGGCTAGTTGGTATAACAATAAAGTCGTATTCCGAAAGAATTTTTTCGGTAGCATCCTTTATTAATCTGCGTACCTCTTGTGCTTTTTTAAAGTAAGCATCGTGATAATCGGCACTAAGCACAAAAGTGCCTAGCATAATTCTTCTTCTCACTTCATCTCCAAAGCCTTCGGTGCGCGAGTTTTTGTACATGCTCTCCAAATCTTCGCTTTGTGCACTACGGTGCCCATAATGAGCGCCATCATAGCGGCTAAGATTCGTGCTAGACTCGGCAGTAGTGAGGATGTAGTAGGTTGGCAGTGCGTGCTTTAACAGCGGAAACTCAATGGCCTCAACCGTATGGTCGTCACTTTGCAGTTGAGCGAGCGTTGACTTTAATGTGTCCTTCACCTCTCCTTGAACACCTTCGCTTGAAAGTGCTTCTTTGAGGTAAGCCACCTTGTATTTGCCCTTTGTTACTAAAACAGGTTTTATTGGCTCTCTAGATGAGGTAGCATCGTTAGGGTCGTGACCACCGATGGTTTGCAATACCAGCTCGCAGTCTGCTACAGACTTGGCAAAGACGCCAATTGTATCGAATGACGAGGCGTATGCAAGAAGTCCCCAGCGCGAAACGCGAGAATACGTAGGTTTGATACCCACAATACCGCAAAACGATGCTGGTTGCCTTACCGATCCGCCAGTGTCGGTGCCAAGCGATACCAAGCACATGTCGGCTTGCACAGCTACGGCCGAACCTCCAGATGAACCACCGGGTACGCGGCTTTCATCGGCAGCATTCTTTACATGGCCAAAGGCTGAGTTTTCGTTAGAAGAGCCCATGCCGAATTCATCGCAGTTTTGGCGACCAATTACAATGGCGTCTTCATTTAACAAACGCTGAACAGCTGTTGCGGTAAATTGAGATTCGAAACCTTCGAGGATTTTACTGCCACCACTTACTTGGTGGTTTTGGTAACACAGAAGATCCTTAATGCCAAAAACTAAGCCGGCTAATTTGCCGGCCTTTTTAGTTTTAATTTTTTCGTCTATCTGAACTGCTCTCTCTAGTGCTTCTTCTTTATACACTTCTATAAAAGCATTGAGCGACTGTTTGTCTTCAATGTTTTTTAGGTAGTGTTCTACAAGCTCAGAGCAAGTTGTGTTACCAAGGTATAGGTCATTTTGAATCTCATCTAAACGATGATACGACTTCAAAATATTAGCGAATTACTTATCGATTTCCTTCCCTGCGTCATCCACCTCTTTCTTGATTTCTTTGGTGGCATCCTTAAATTCTCTGATTCCTTTACCTAAGCCTCTGGCCAAGTCTGGAATTCTCTTCGCACCAAAAAGAAGCAAGATTGCTAGGATAATGAATATCCACTCTGGCCCTCCTGGCATTCCTATCGCAAATATTGTTTCCATAAACGTTTATAATAAAATTTTTACAAAGATAGTCAATTATTAAGACTCGAAGTTGGTGAATCCTAATCGGAACACCCACCTAAAAGAACGTTTTTTTTTGCAAGGCCGTTCAATTGATTTTGCTTTGGAGCCATATTTCAGGATTAACGGTTCCATTCTTATCGTTAATGCGAAATTTTAGTTCGGAAACGTTGTCTCCATTGGTTAAAACCTGCCCAAGCCTTTGGCCGGCAATTATTTGATCGCCTTTTTTTACGGTTACCGCTTTTAGGCGTGAATAGGCCGAAAAATAATCGCCATGCTGAATAAGCACCGTAATGCCTTGGCCCTGAATACTCATAACGCCAACTACCTTGCCAGAGAACACCGCCTTCACATCTGCATCTTTAGCCGTTTGAATATCGATGCCTTTGTTGTTTAGTGTAACCCGCTTTAGTGTTGGGTGGCGGTGCTTACCGTATTTTGATGAGATAAAGCCACCGTCAACAGGCCACGGCAATTTGCCCATGTTGTCTGAAAACTCTTTGCTGAGGGTAGACATATCGGCAGAAGATGCGGCCGCAGCTAACCTTTCGGCCTCGATGATTTCATCAATACGATTGGTCAGCTCGCGCTCAGAGGCGCGTTGTTTTTCTAACTCATCTTGAATTTTATTGGCTTGTTTTTCCAGCGTACTAATGAGCTGGCGCTGCTCGCCCCTGAGATTTTGTAGTTTTTTGTTTTCAGAAAGCTCTTCATCTAACAAAGCTTGTTTGTCTTGCTTTTGCTGCTCTATTTCAGCGATTTGCTCATTCAAATTGGCTTGAACAATCTGAATCTGTTCGCTTTGCTTCTTTCTGGCATCGGCATATTGTTCTATATACTTAAAGCGCATAAAGAGCTGGTTGAAAGTTTGAGAAGCAAATAGGAAAGTGAGCTTATTGAAGCCTGAACTGGTTTTTTGAGTGGCGTAAACCATTTTAGCGTACTCTTCTTTCAGTGCTGCCAAGTCGCGATCCATGGCCTCGATAATGCTTTGGTCTTCTGCAATCTCATCGTCCAGAACGGCCATTTCATCATTAATCGCTTTGATTAGTGTGGCGCGAGATGTGATTTGATTGTTCAGCGCTTTTAACCTACCAAGTGAGGTGTTGCGCTGTGCAGCAGTTTGATCAAGGATCTTTTGGTTCTCGTTTATTTTCCGAAGCAGCTCTTGCTTTTGCTTTTCCAGTTCGGCCCGTGTGTTTTGAGCTGAAGCCAATGGTGCCAGCAACACAAAAAATAGGAGGGCAAATGCACTACTTATGCAGCGTGTACCTGTCTGGGATAGAAAATGGGAAACTGAGTGAGCTATCTTCAATTTGTACTCTATTATGTTCAATGTCTACAGTGGCTTGCTGCTTTTTACCTTCGGTGAAGTAAGTTAGTATCATCAAGGCTTTATTTGCAAACGCTTTCTCGTTCAGGGGCTTAAATTCCCCGTACTTAATCTCTAACGTGTTAAGGCTTTCGCTAGTACTGGCATATAAATTTTCGAGGCGTGCAGTCTTTGGCCCAATCGTGTTGTTGATTTTTAACGGCCCTTCGGTTTGAATAATTACTTGATTGTTGCCCTTTTTAACAACTTGGTCTCCTTTTCTTCTAGGAATGGGCAAGTCGCCAATTAGTACCGACTGAAATAGATTGTAAGAAAACTGAAAGTTGTATTGCGCACTAAGCTCAGCAAAGGAAAAGGCGTAATATTCTTTATTAATGCGATCAACAAGAATGAGTGAGTCTTTGGTAATTCTGCCTCTGGCGGCCTCAATACCAACGCCTGGGGTTAATGAGAACCAAATGAGGCTATCTTTTTTAATGCGCATTCTGGCCGTAGCCTTCGTTTTGTCGTCACCGTTTTTGTACTTGAATTTGGTACGGGTGCTCAAATAGTCGTAGTCAATTTCTTGCACCAGCACATCGTCTCGATGGAAATTGAACCCAAGGAATTTTCTGTTACAGCTTTGCAGAGCAAGGCTGAGAATAAGCAGGATAATTAACCCAAAAGGTTTAGTTGTATGCTTTGTTTGCAATTTTCTCTTCCAGTTTATCAGATGTACCGCCCAAAGTTAAGGCTTTCTGCCATTGAACTAGGGCTTCGTTAGTTTGGCCCGCCTTAAAAAGTATGTCGCCATAAATTTCCAGGCTAGCTCCGTCAACTTCGTTCGGAAATTGTGCCAAGGCGGTTTCCATTGTCGACTTAGATTGCGCTGTGTTGTTTTGGTTTAAAAGTGCTTTGGCTTGAATGCTTACCGCTCTCAGTTTTTGGTTTATGCCCTCGGCAAAACCGTTCAACAATTCTAAAGCCTTTTGTGGTTCCGATTCGCTTAAATAGTTAGCGTAACTCAGTATGGCCTCTTCGTGAACGGTGTTAAAACCTACAGATTTTTCAAAGTAGGTTTCTGCTTGTGTGGCATTGTTGCGCGCTAGTTGAATAAGCCCTAATTGGGCATTCAAAAGGCTTTGCAATTGCTGGTTACTACCCGACATACGCAGGGCCTGTGTGGCATTGTCTTCAGCGTCATCAATTTCCCCTGAACCTAATTGGCCAGCCGAAAGAAAGTAGTAAAAGATAGCTTGGTTAGGGAAGAGGCTAAGCGCTTCATCGGCATCGTTGGTCAGGTCTTCCCAAAGCTTTTGGTTGTATTCGTAGCTTAGCACTTTGTTCCAGCCAGCAAAGTCGCCCGGGTTTAGCTGTGTTAGTTTTTTGTAATTGGCGATTGCTTTTTCTTGGTAAGCTTTTCTTACCGTGGGGTCCGGGTTGAATGCTAAACGAGAATAAATAAGGCCTCCATTTTCAAACACCATGGCAGAGGCTGGGTAAGTGGTTTGTAACACTTGCTGTAGGCTGTCAATGAAGTTTTCGTTCCCAGTTTCCGCATCATTGAAAATGAGGTAACCAATCGCCAATGCCTTAGCATCAGCGCCAAATTCATCATCTTCAAACACCATGTTAATGCTCGACTTTACTTTATCCGTTTTACCCTGTTGTGTATAAAGGTCAATGAGTAAAAGCGTGGCTTTAGTATTGTTGGCCTGAATCTGCTCCAATTGCGAGGTGGCTTCAGGTAACTTACCCTGAAAACTCATTAGTTCAACGTACTGCTGAAGTACAATATCGTCTTGCGGAAATTTGTTTAACCCCTGGGAGAGCGTTTGGGTAGCAGACTCAGTTTGACCTGAAATGAGCTCGATTTCTGCTTTTTTCAGATAGAATTCGGGTGCGTTAGGATAAGCTGCTATGGCTTTATCTGCCAAGGTTATTGCGTCAGAGTTATTTCCTGTTTGCTGGTATGTATCAATAATTTCGGCATAGTAAGCCTCATAACCACTGGCATTTGTTTGCAGCATGTCGTAGAAGCGTTTGGCATCTTCTAAGCTTTCATTTTGCTTGGCTAGTTGCGCGCCTAAAATGTAATAGAACTTATTGTCTGGCTGAATTTCTATCGCTTTGGTAATGGCTTCCAGCCCTTCCTCATACTTTTCCTGAATGCCCAGCACCTCAGCTTTCTTAAAGTAGGCCGCGTGGTTTTTTGGATCGGTGGAAAGGGATTGATCTAAGAAGGCCAGCGCACGCTCATAATCTTCCAACAAAAAGAATTTCTCCGCTTCTATCATCACAAATTCAGCATTGGCTTTTTCGTATGCAGAAGCTTCTTTTTCAAGCTTCTGCTCTTCCGCCTGCTGATAAGCAGCCAGTGAGGGGCTAAGTGCCACTGCCAAGATGAATGATATGATGATTCGGTTTTTCACAATAGATGCTACAATAAAACGATTGAAGCTTTACGATGTTTCCTGTTTGTGAGCACTGGCAGTTATGCGGTTCTTTTGGTTTTGTAATTCACGCTTCTGCCTTCAAGTAAAAACATTATTCCTGCAAAAAGAAGTGTAATCACTAGATCGAACCCGTATTGCAGCCATTGATTGCCGACTTGCACTCCGCCTAAGCTATATACAATGGCCAAACCAATCAGTATATAAATGAAAAGTTTGCCAAACCGATAGGGTACAGGGAAGTATTTTACTCCGTATTTATAGCAAAGGGCCGACATTAATATGTAACAAGTTAAGCTGGTTAAAGCGCTGCCAATGTAACCCATGGCTGGAATGAGCAGGATGTTGCCCGCTACGGTAATTAGGGCTCCGGCTCCGGCAAAGTAAGTACCGAAAATCGTTTTGTCTTTTATTTTGAACCAAACACTGAGGTTTACATAAATGCCGTAGAAGAGTTTGGCTAAAAGTAGAATTGGAAGTACAAAAAGCGCCTCCTTATATTCTGGTCTGCGCAAGAAAATGTCGCTTATCAGGTCTATGTTCAAACCAATAGCCACCAATATCACCACATTGAATACCACAAAGTAGTGCATGATTTTAGCAAATAGTTCTGGTGCTTGCCTATTGTCTGCGTGGTTAAAAAAGAAAGGCTCCGCTGCATAGCGAAAGGCCTGAATTCCTAGCATCATGATTACGCTTAGCTTAACTGCACTACCAAACTTACCGAGTGCTTCACTTCCAGAATTGCCCATAGATTCAGGGAATACGTTCTTCATGATAATTGTATAGCCTTGCTCGTTGAACATACCAGCTAAGCCCATGGCAAAAAGTGGCAAAGCATAGTAAAGCATGGGCTTAAAAGTAGTCCAGTCTATGCGTAGGCGCAGTTGCGAAAACTCCCTCCAAAGCAACGGTAGGTAAAGTAGGTTTGCTAAAATGTTTGCAATAAAGATGTACTCAATTCCTTTGCCGCCACTAAAAACAGCGTTTACAATTGGTTTCAGGGCTTCTAGATACTTGCCCGCTAGAATATCGGGGAATACAATGATAAATAGCAGGTTAAGAATAATGGTTATAGAGACAACCAGTGTTCTAATTACAGCGAATTTGAGTGCTTTTTCTTGTTGGCGTAGTTTGGCAAAAGGGATGGCCACAATAGCATCTATAAAGAGGATTATGGCTAAGTACTCTATATATACTGGTGCAATGTCTTCGCCAAAAAGAAAGCTGAACTTATCGGCACCAAAGTAGAGTATGCCCGAAAGCAGGGTTGAAATAAGAATGATGGCGGTGGTACTGCTGTGGTAAACCTTATCGTCATTACTCTTGGATGAGAAACGGAAAAAAGCCGTTTCCATTCCGAAAGTGTAGAGTACTAGGAAGAGTGCAGTGAATCCATATAGGTAGGTTACTTGACCGTACTCTGCGGCATCTAGCCTTTCTGTCCAAATAGGGAGTAATAGAAAGTTGAGTACTCTGGCGAGAATACTGCTTATGCCATAATAGGCTGTTTGTCCAGCCAGCTTTCGAATTTGACTCATATAGAAAGGGAGGCGTTACTCTCCCTTAAACTGTGGTTTTCTTTTTGCTAAGAAGGCTTGTGTTCCTTCTTTAAAGTCTTCTGTTTTTGTACAGGCCGCAAAACCGTTTGCTTCTGTTTGGTAGCCATTTTCAGTTTGGTTAACCGCTGCATTTACACAGTCAATTACCAAGCTTACAGCTACAGGTGCCTTGGCTGTAATTTTGCCCAAAAGCTCCTCGCATTTTGCTTTTGCCTCTTCAATTGTGCCGGTTACATAGTTAATCAAGCCAAGAGATAACGCAGTGTTAGCGTCTATCATATCTCCTGTCATACACAATTCAAAAGATTTTCCTTTACCCACCAATTGAGTAAGTCTTTGGGTTCCGCCATAACCAGGAATAATTCCAAGGTTTACTTCGGGCTGGCCAAATTTCGCATTGGCACTTGCTACACGCATATGGCAAGCCATGGCCAATTCGCAGCCGCCACCGAGTGCAAAACCGTTTACTAATGCTATTACTGGTTTGTGGCAAGTCTCTATCATAGAGAAAACTTCTTGACCGTTTTCAGCAAATTTTCTGGCATTAAGCTCCGTAAGGTCTGCTATTTCAGAAATATCTGCTCCGGCAACAAATGCCTTTTCGCCTGAACCGCTAAGCAAAACCGCTTTCACTTCAGGGTCATCATAAATTTGTTGGAATGCCTCCTTCAGTTCTTCAATGGTTTGAATGTTTAGTGCATTGAGTTTATCTGGTCGATTAATGGTAATCGATGCAATGCCATTCTCCTTTTCGAACAATAGGTTGTTAAATGTTGTCATTATCCCTTTTTATGTTGGCTCAAAGATAACAGTACGCCCCGAAACACAAAAATATGAGCAGGTGATGGAGACCTACGACCAACTGTGTATTGAAGCCGTTTAAAGTCAAGGTTTTATTTCCTTTTAAAGCTTTGTGAATTACCTTTGCGGGCGAATTGAGCGCGTAAAAAAGAACGACAAAAAATGGCAAAACAAGACAGAATTACGGTAGCGCATGGCGATGGTATCGGTCCTGAAATTATGGACGCAACCTTGCGTATTATGGATGCTGCTGAAGTAGGCCTTACCTACGATGTTATTGAAATTGGAGAGAAAGTTTATAAGTCTGGTCACGAGTCTGGTATTAGCCCAGAGTCTTGGGAAACTCTAAGAAATAACAAAGTATTCTTAAAGGCTCCTATTACTACTCCTCAGGGTGGTGGTTTTAAGAGTTTGAATGTGACCATCCGTAAGTCTTTGGGACTTTACTCAAACGTAAGGCCATTTAGAGCATATACTCCTTACGTTCCTTCTCACTTTCCTAACATGGATGTGGTGATTGTTCGTGAAAACGAGGAAGATCTTTACGCTGGTATTGAGCACCAGCAAACTAGCGAAGTGGTGCAAACCATTAAGCTTATTTCTGAGCCGGGTTCAGAGAAAATTGTACGTTATGCTTTTGAATATGCAAGAGCGTACGGTCGTAAGAAGGTGACTTGTATGACCAAGGACAATATTATGAAGCACTCTGATGGGCTTTTCCACAAAGTGTTCAACGAGGTGGCTAAAGAATACCCAGACATTGCTGCTGATCACTGGATTATTGACATCGGGTCGGCTGTAGTGGCTGCACGCCCAGAGTCTTTGGACGTAGTGGTAACGCTAAACCTTTACGGTGATGTGATTTCTGATATTGCTGCCGAGGTTGCTGGTTCTGTAGGTATGGCGGGTTCTTCAAACATTGGTATGGAACACGCAATGTTCGAAGCTATTCACGGTTCTGCACCAGATATTGCTGGCCAAAACATTGCTAACCCTTCTGGTTTGTTGAATGGTGCCACTATGATGTTGGTGCAAATTGGCAAAGCCGATAAAGCTGAGTTGATTCAGAATGCTTGGTTGAAAACTTTGGAAGACGGAATTCACACAGGTGATATTTACGATCCGAAAATTAGCGTTGAGCGCGTAGGTACAAAAGAATTTGCCGATGCGGTAATCGAAAGACTTGGCCAAAAGCCAAAGAAATTGAAGCCAGTAAAATACAACGAGAACGTTTCTATTAATGTAGAGGTAGCTGAAAAGCCTGCTAAGAAAAAGGAAATGGTTGGCGTTGATGTGTTTATCGACTGGAGAGAAGGTAACAGAGATGCTGATGCTTTTGGTGATAAACTTTCTGCTGAAGGTGCTACCGATAAATTGAAAGTTAAGGTGATCTCAAACCGTGGTGTATTGGTTTACCCAGGTGGAATGCCTGAGACATTCAAATCGGACCACTGGAGAGTGCGTTACACCAACCCGAACAACGAGTTGGTAACCAATAGCGATGTACTTGAGTTGCTTCAGAAAATTCAAGACCTAGGCTTCGACTTTATTAAAACAGAGCACCTTTACCACTTTGATGGTGAGCGTGGTTACTCGCTAAGCCAAGGAGAATAAGAAAATTCTACTATAGATTAAAGCCAGTGTGAAAGCACTGGCTTTTTTGCTAATACCTACTTTTATTCACGGTGTACTCCTTTTCCCATTTCTTTTCTGCTAACTCAAAAACTTGTCTGAAAGTACAAAGTTCTAGGTTTTCGAATTTGTAAGTTGATTTGGGCATAATATGACCTAGATTACCTTTGAAAACAGCTGAAGAGCAAACTCCATTCGTCATAATTAGTGTAGTGGACCATTGGTTGTAGATATCTACACCGTCAGACTCTAGCGCCTTTTCTGTGAACGCACCTTGCAATACTCCATTATTGAAGGTGCCTGTATAGGTTACGTTGTAATTGTATTTTACGTTAATTTGATCAACCGCACTTTTCTCACCGTTCTGGTATTCAAATTTAAAATTACCGTGCTTGACTTTGTTGTTGTCTTGAATGACGTAGCTATAATAGCCAGTATAGTTTACTTTCTCAGTGTTTGATGTTTCTCCGTCTATCACGGGTAAGCCAATAACCAGTTCAAGGTGCTCAGCAGAAATTCCTTCAAAAGTGGTTTTCAGTGTGTCTGTCTGATTTTCGAGGGATACACTAAAGTTATTTATAAACAGTAAGCTTAAAAATAGTTCTGTCATTAGTCATGTGTCTTCAGTTTTTAAATATAAAAAAAAGGCCACCACAAAGTGCTGGCCTTCCTCGGTTCAGAACTGGTTAGTTTAATCCCAGTCAAAAGTATCTATTGTATATGTGCCTTTATCTTCCAAGCCGTAGTCTCCGTATTTCCCTGAAGATTCCATTTCGAACTCAACAGACCATTGCTGTTGGTTTAATTTGGAGCCTTTTACCCTAACGCTGGTTATGTTAAAGCCTTCTTCGAAATAGCAGTAGCACGCCCTGGTGTAATACAATTCCATTTCGCCAAGACCACTATCCGTTTTTGAGTCGTATTCAAAAGAGGGAATGTTGTTCGGTATCTCTATCCAAAATATTTCAGAGAGCTCATCATCAGCTATGTCTTTGTCATCGGGGTGCGTAAGTACAAAGCGAAAAACGGTTTTTTCACCTTTGTTCCACTTAATGTATGTTCCGGTTTCTTCCTCTGGCTCGGTCAGTTCTGCATTTAAATAGAACTTACGTTCTACAGCGCCTTCCAAAGGGTCTACTTTGTTGCAAGCAATTGCCATTAAGGCCAAGGTTGCTACTACTGTTGCTGTGAATATCTTTTGCATGACTAGGTTGTTTGCAAGATTAGACACAGGCATCTGTCGCAAAGTTGGAATGCGATGAAACTCCCCCTTTTTGAAAAGGGGGCTTGGGGGATTAGATCAGAAAGTGAAGAATTTAACCCTGGTTGTTGTTCTTTACCAATGCGCTTGTAGCTGAGTGCCAAAAGCGTATTTATTTATCACTTCACTTTGAGTGAAAAGATGAACCTTGAAAGCACCCTACTTACCGAAATACTTTGGTAGGTTTTCCAGAATGTCGTCCGACATTTGGTCTATATCGTAGCTTTCTTGCCAGCCCCAGTCTTTTCTTGCTTCGCTATCGTCAATGCTATCAGGCCAAGAGTCAGCTATTTTCTGTCTGAAATCTGGAGCAAAGTCCATTTTCAAATCAGGATAACGTCTTTTTATAGAGTTGGCCAATTCAACAGGAGTAAAAGAAAGTGCCGCCACATTGTAGCTCGAACGTACCTTTACCTTTTCTGCCGGAGCTTCCATTAAGTCAATAGTAGCCTTAATCGCATCTGGCATGTACATCATTGGCAGTACTGTTTCTTCAGAAAGAAAACAGGTAAAGTCTTCGCCAGCAATCGCCTTGTGGTAAATATCTACGGCATAGTCGGTAGTTCCACCACCTGGTAGCGACTTATAGCCGATTAGTCCAGGGTAGCGCAAACTTCTAACATCAACACCATATTTATTGTGGTAATATTCGCACCAACGCTCGCCTGCTAATTTGCTTATGCCGTAGACGGTGTTAGGGTCCATTACTGTGTGCTGTGGCGTGTCAACTCTTGGGGTAGTTGGCCCGAAAACAGCAATAGAACTTGGCCAGTATATCTTGTTTAGTTTGTGGTCTTTGGCTGCTTCTAAAATATTCAAAAGGCCCGTCATGTTCAGGTTCCAAGCCCACTGTGGGTTTTCTTCTCCTTTGGCAGAAAGAATTGCGGCCAAATGATAAATTTGAGTAATGCCATGCTTTTTAATGATCGTATCGATCAACTCACGGTTCATTACATCTAAACGTTCAAAAGTAAAAGCCTCAATCGCCTTGTTGGGTTGCGAAATATCAGATGCTATAACTTGCTCATTTCCAAATAATTTACCCAGCTCGTGGGTTAGCTCAGAGCCAAGTTGGCCACAAGCACCAATTACTAAAACTTTCTCCATTTCCTCCGTTTTGAATTGCGGTGCAAACATATAGAATCATTGCTATAAGTAAAACGTTTGCCATGCGAAAGGTGAGGGCATGCGCTTTCTTTTTATATTTGTTGCTCATGGAAGAAATGACTTTTGATGCGTATTTAATTTCGAAGAAAATCGACCCTTCGGTCTTTAAAAGGACCGAAAAAGATCAGTTCGAATCGCTTAAGCATATTTTCGACCAGGTGAGCCCTGCCAGCTTTACGCAGCAAAAGCTTTTTTTGATCAATGCTACCAGAAGGAAATTCCCTTTTACAGAAGAGGCCGTTGAAGTTCCAAAAAAGAAGCCTATGGCAAGGCCAAAAATCATGAAACCTAAAACCCAATAATATGTACGACAAGCTGAAACCACATTTGGAGGCTGAAATCGAATCGATTAAAGAAGCCGGTTTATTCAAAAAAGAGCGTGTGATTACCACTCCTCAGGCGGCTGATATTAAAACCACTGAAGGCAAAGAAGTAATTAACTTTTGCGCCAATAACTACTTAGGCTTAAGCTCTCACCCAAAGGTGGTTGAAGCAGCAAAAGCTGCTATCGATACGCACGGTTTTGGTATGTCATCGGTACGTTTTATCTGCGGAACACAAGATATTCATAAAGAGCTTGAGCAAAAGATTTCTGAGTTTTTGGGCATGGAAGACACCATTCTTTATGCCGCAGCATTCGATGCAAATGGCGGGGTTTTCGAACCGCTTTTCGGTCCTGAAGACGCGATTATTTCTGATACGCTAAATCATGCTTCTATTATTGATGGTGTGAGGCTTTGTAAAGCCATGCGTTTCCGCTTTGTGCACAACGATATGGCCGACTTGGAAAAGCAGTTACAAGATGCAGATGCCAAAGGTGCTAAGCAGAAGATCATTGTTACCGATGGCGTGTTTTCAATGGATGGTACTATTGCACAGTTGGACAAAATCTGCGACTTAGCCGATAAGTACAATGCCCTTGTAATGACCGATGAGTGTCATTCAACAGGATTTATGGGTAAAACTGGCAGAGGGGTACATGAGTACCGCAATTGCATGGATCGAGTAGATATAATCACTGGTACTTTGGGTAAAGCCCTTGGTGGTGCTAGTGGAGGTTTTACTTCTGGTAAGAAGGAAGTTATTGAGTTACTGCGCCAGCGCTCTAGGCCTTACTTGTTCTCTAATACTTTGGCGCCATCTATCGTTGGGGCATCAATTGCAGTGTTCGATATGCTATCGGAAACCACCGAATTGCGCGATAAGCTGGAAGAAAACACCAAGTACTTCCGTGAGGAAATGACCAAAGCTGGGTTTGATATTAAGCCGGGTGAACATGCAATTGTACCTGTAATGCTTTATGAAGCTCCGTTGGCGCAAAAAATGGCCGATGCATTGTTAGAAAAAGGGATCTATGTAATCGGATTCTTCTATCCTGTAGTGCCAAAAGGACAAGCCAGAATTCGTGTGCAGGTTTCTGCAGGTCACGAAAAGCATCACTTAGATAAAGCAATAACAGCCTTTACCCAGGTTGGTAAAGACCTAGGTGTGATTTAAGCACTTATTGCCGACAAAATTTGAAAGCCAATACTTTAAGTGTTGGCTTTTTTTATGCTTTGGTAATGGGAGTTTTTCGTCCTGTGGCTTTGAATAAACTACCGATTTAGTTATTCTTGAGTATAGGCGATTTAATTTATGAACACACGACTGTACTTAATGTTGCCGCTGGTGTTGCTTGTTGCGGCCTGCGGTAGCGCACCCAAAGAAAACGTCTCGACCGAGGCTTCTTTTTATTCATATCCTATTGATCGTAATGCTCCTAAGGTTGATTTTTATGACCAGATAGAAAGCGTTAGACTACTTGGTTTGGAGGAAACTGACGAGTCATTATTACAACCTTTCTTGGTACATCTACCTACGGATAACGAGTTGTTAATTGTGGATGAAGGCAGCGGGGTTGTGTACCGTTACTCTAAGCAAGGAGAGTACATTGATAAGTTTAGCCACAAGGGCGATGGCCCTGAAGAATATGCAGGCATGCAGAATACTTTTTGGGATGGAACTGCATTGGTGACATTCGATAATAGAAATAGTGAGCTTTTGAGTTATACGGCTACTGGTGAATTCATAAGTACCGAAAAGCTGCCAACCAGAGTAATGCATGTAATGAAACGTGGCAATACCTGGTACTGGAGTAAAGGCAATATTCTTAATGAGGACTCGCTAAAATACAACCTGCTGGTGGCCGATGAGGCACTCAAAATTCAGCAATACCTAAAGCCAGTAGGCGAAGCTGATCCATTTCCAATCATGGGGTCGATTAACGATTTAAGAACATTCAACGATAAGATTTTATTCAATACCCTTATTTCTGATTCCGTTTTTGTGGTTGAAACAGATACAGTTGCCCCGTTTATCCATTTCGACTTTGGTGACGAATGGTTTTGGACGGAAGAGATGCGGGGTGATGCAGGTATGGCCATGGGAGCAATTGAGCAGGCCAATAAGGTCTGGGTATTTAATTGGTTTTTAACGAATGATCGAGTGGAGTTAAGTTATAACCTGAGTTTCAATGATAGTCGCAGAGGCTTTATTGAAAGAAAGACAGGTAAGTTTTATCACTACAGCGGAGAGGCATTGGAGAAAATTCCGGTGCAGTACTTTGGTGTGGATGATACAGCAGATGCCTTTTTCGGGACTACTAATTTTGAGGGGCTGGAGAAAATGGTGGAGGGTTTGGATGAATCTCAAATAGAGGTGCTTGGCAGTTTGAGCTTGGAAGATATGCTGAATATGGAGAATCCAACCCTGATTTGGGTGACTTTTAAACCGACAGTAGAATAAATTAATCAAGATGAATTCACACAATACCTTTTACCTATTCACCGCCATGTTCTTTTGCTTGCTGATGGCTTGTAGCTCGGCACAAGAAGAAGCTACAGAACAAGCTGCAGTTGTAAATACCGAGTTTCGGTCCATTCCGCTAAGTTTAAACGCTCCTGATACCAAGCTTGCTGACCTTATTGAGTCTGTGGAAATTGTAAAGCTGGAAGAAACAAGTGAATCGTTGCTTAGCTTTATTAATGCAGTTCATGAGGTTGGTGACAGCTATGTTTTTTCTAGTGAGGACGGGATATATACGTTTTCTAACGAGGGTGAGTATATTCAGAAATTTAGCCGCTTTGGTGAGGGACCCGAAGAGCACGATAACATAGAAGACTTGTGGATGGAAGGGGATACCGCTGTAATTCATGACACCAAGCGTTATATAAAAAGGTACTTGCTCGATGGTACTTTTATTAGTGCTGAAAAGTTAGAGAATAATGCAGACCATATTATGCCCTTTGAAGGTGGCTACTTAATGGATATGGGATTTCGGCCAGTGAATGACACTTTGAAGTTCGGTTTGGTAAAGGCAGATAAGAATGGCGTGTTTGAACAAGGCTATCTGCCCTTTGATAAATTCCCCGGCTTTTCGATTAAAACAAGCACACCTACTGTACAAACTGTTGGGGGAATGGTTTTAATTCAGAAGACTTTGTCCGACTCTGTTTACCTGTATGCCGATGGTCAGGTTAAGCCCTTAATTCATTATGACTTTGGAGATGACTGGCTGTTGAATGACATTGAACTGTCTGGTAATTTTTTTACGGAGGTACAGCAATCGGAGAAAACTTGGATGATTATGGGAGAGTTAGGGCCACAATTGACTGTGCTAAATGCACAAGTGGGTATGGGAAGTAGTCCGCGCTTTTTAATGGATCGCTCAAATGGTAAGACGGTAAAGATTGACGTACAGATTGATCCCGAAGAGAAATTCAGCTTTGCAATATGTAAATGGCGTGGCCCAAAAGAAGCTATTTTATCATTGGAGTCCCTTCAAGTAGCACCTTTAATAGATCAGTTAGATGAATCTCAATACAACTTTAGAGGAGGTACTACCCTAGAAGAAATAGAATCCTCTGAAAATCGAGCCTTGTTGGTGGTGAAGTGGAAAGATAGTGTTGAATGGTAGTTTTATTGAGTTCATTTTTCTAAAAGGTAGATGCTGCAATTCACCAAACTCCTAGAAGGCTTTTCGTGAAAGAAACCAATAGGCAAGCGGTACAAAGTACAGCGCGGTAAAGGTACCAATGGTAAGTCCGCCAATTACTGCAAAAACCAGTGGACGCTGCAAGTCAGCCCCAATACCATCAGCAAACACTACGGGTAGCAAAGCCAAAATGGTTGTAATGGAAGTCATCAGAATAGGCTTAAGTCTAATTTCTCCGGTTTTGGCAATGGCGGCAGTAAGCTGTGCTCTGTAATCCGTACTTTGATCTTTATTTATTGCACCAGCCAATCGGTTAATGGTGTCTATTTTTAAAATGGCATCATTAACCATAATTCCCAGCATTACAATAATCCCAATGGCCGACATTACATTAAGTGTTGCGCCAGAAATGTATATAATAATTAGGGCACCTAAAATCCCTAGGGGTAAAGTGAAAATCACAATAAGGGGCTGAACGAGCGATTCGAACTGCGCGGCTAAGATAAAATAGAGCAGGGCTACTGATATTGCCAGAATAAAGAGTAACTGTTGCAGGTTTTCTTGATCCTCAAAGTAAGTGCCGTCAAAGTCTACCGTAAGGCCTTCTTGCGAAGCAACGGCTGGAAGTTTACTGGTCAGTATTTTGATCTCACTCTCACTGATTTCATCCCACTCCAGTGATTGGTAAATACCGGTTCTGTCTGCCGTAATGTTCTTTTCGGTGCTGGAGAATGAGAAGTTAACAAAGCGAGAAACAGGATATTGTTCTCCTCTTGCACCACTTACAAAAACCTGCTGCAATTGTTGTTGCAAATCGGTCTGAGGGCGCGTGATCTTTATCGGGGTTACTTCACCAAACCTTCGGATTTCTGTAACTAAGTAGCCATCGAGTGCATTGCCCAAGGCTGTTTTAAATGCACCTTCGTTAATACCGTAAGTTGAAAGTGCCTCTATATCGATGGAGCCCTCTAGGGCGTTTTCGTAAACAAAACCTTTTCCTGCTATAGATTCGCTTTCAATGTTTTGCTCAGAGGCTTGCTTGAGTGTTGTCATCATTGCGGGCTTCATTGGCTCGCTTTCTCCTAAGTTTTTCCATTTGGCCACAAAGTAGCTGCCTTCCGTTACAAAAATCTGATCGAAGGCATTCGGAGCATCAGTAATCTCAAAAGTGGCTTCTGGGAAACTTTGACTTAAAAATGCTGCAATTTGAGCTTCTATTTTAGCCTTCTGCTGTTGGTCTGCGAACTTTAGATAGAGGTTTGCGTGTTCCACGGATCCTTCCGAAATGGAGAGCAAAAACTGACTTAGGCCAATGTCTGATTCGGAAACCGTGCTTTCTGGGGTTTCAGCCAGTATAGATTGAAGGCGCGCTTTATTAGCTGCTACATCAATTGGTGCATTCCACTGAATGGTTACCAGTGTTTCAGTCTTTTCAATTTCTGGCAAACCAGTTTTTGGCAAACTGTTCAATAATAAATAAGCCAATGGAATAAGCAATACAAGTACGGCCAAGCTAACTGCTTTGAATTTCCAAACCAGCTTAAAAATGCTTTTGTAGCCTCTTAGTATAAGTCTGAAAAATGCACTGTCTTCATTGATTCGTTTTTCGCTTTTACCAAAAAACAATTTGTAAAGTAGCGGCAATAAAATAAAGGCCACCATTAAGGATGCTCCTAAAATAATGGCCACGGAAACCGCCTGATCGTAGAAAAGTGAGCCTGAAAGCCCATTGAGGAAGACTAGCGGCACGAACACCGCCAAGGTGGTTAAAACCGAACTGATAAGTGGCGACATTACTTCGTTTACCCCGCTAATACAGGCTTCGGTAAGGCCAAGTCCTTCGCTGCGTTTGCGCGAAATATTATCGATAACAATGATGGCATTGTCAATGAGCATTCCCAAACCCAGTGCCAGCCCGCTTAGTGAAATAATGTTGATACTAAGCCCTACAGCATAGAAAAGTAAAAAACTGATAATGAGCGATACAGGTAGGGTAATACCCATAATAATTGGCAGGCGATAATTTCCCATGAATAGGAAGAGTACGGCAAATGCGAAAACACCACCATAGATTAAACTAGTGCTGAGGTTGCTAATGCCTGCGTTTAATAGGCTCGATTGGTCTTGCGTTAGATCGAAATCGGCCTCAGTATATTCCTTTTTAAAAAGTTCTACTGCATCGTAAACCAAGGGAGTGAGCTCGGTCATCTTGGCATCGGCCTGTTTGTGTACCGTAATCACTAGGCCTTCTTGTCCTTGAAACAAATGATAACTCTGTACCTTTTCCTGTTCGAAGGAAATACTTGCAAGGCGACTGAGTGGAACGACATCACCATCAGGGTTTTTAACCGGAAGCTTTTTGATCTCTTCAATATCGTCTAAGCGATTGGCCATGCGCACGAAGTAGCGGTACTGACCGTCTTTTATAGAAAGTTGCCCCAGTTCTTGGTTAGCAGTTTTTAGCGTTTGCTCAATTTGCGACTCTGTGATGTTGAGTGCCTCCAGTTGTGCCCTGTATGGATCAATGGAAATAAATTCAGAGCGAGTTCCATTAATGTCTACAATGGAAACTCCGTCCAATTGCTCGAGTCTTTTCTTAAGTACGCGCTCGGTAAGTTCAGAAAGCTCAATAAAATCTGTGCCTGCGCGCGGAGTTACCTGAATACGAATAATTGGTATGTCAGAGGTATTCACACGAATAATGCGCGGCCGATCCATGTCGCGGGGCAGGCTTTCCTGTAGCCTATCAATCTTTTCATTGATTTCGATATAAGCCAAATCCATGCGCGTACCGTAATTAAATTGCAGGTTGATGACACCACTTTCACTAGTGGCGGTACTTTCCAGGCTTTTTAAATTGTTCAGCGCATTTAGCTCGGTGCGAATAGGGTTGAGTACGCTGTTTTCGATAATGCGTGCTGGGTTGTTGGGGTAGTCTACTTTTACTACAATGGAAGGTACTTCTATACCCGGCAAAAGCGAAATGGGTAAGTGCCGAATGGCCAACACACTAAACACCAGTAGCCCCAGAAACGAGAGCAGTACAGCAATAGGGCGTTTGATTAAGAAACGAACCATATGCTATTAATTATTCGATTCTATAGAGTTGCTTACTTGCTTTACGCGGGCATCGTGCGCCAGCTGCATGTTGTTGCTAACGATCACAATGTCGCCATCCTTGAGCCCGTCTTTCACCTCTATTTCTACGCCATTGTCCATGCCGGTTTCTACATATTTCCATTTGGCAAGGCCATCTTCCAAGGTGAATATTACCGATCGGCCGCTCTTCATTACCAAAGCTTCGCGCGGTACAATAATGTTCTCGTTTTGAGGTACACGTACTACTGCATTGGCATTCATACCGGGTAAAAGCCCCTGTGGATTGTCGATTTTCAGCTTTAAGCTTACCATGCCATTCTCGTCTACACTTGGGTCAATTTCCACTAGGGTAGAAGAAAATACTTTGTCACGAAAGGCCAATGGGTAGATGTCAGCTTTTAGCCCTGTTTTTAAGTGTGCATAGTCCGATTCAAGCACTTTTGCCGTAAGTACCAAGCTGTTGGGGTTGTAGATTTTACAAAGAGCATCGCTGTTTACCAAGTTGCCTTTTTGTTGTTCTAAGGCTGTAACAATGCCCGAAATGGGTGCTTCTAGAATGGTATTGTCTAAATTAAGTTGTGCCTCTTTTATTGCTATTTCGGCATTTACCAAGCCGTTTTTGGCTCTCAGGTTATCGCGAATAACTTGCGTGAGAGAGCTACCGAAGGATATAGAATCGTTATCGTAGTTCACCTTTGAACTCGCATAAGATGCCTTGGCTCTTTCCAATGCGAGTACCTCTTTGGAGTTTTCAAGCTGAGCCAATACTTGCCCGGCTGTAACGCGCTGGCCGTTTTTAATGTTTAGCTCTTGTAAATAGCCTCCGGTTTGAAAAGTGACCTGCACTTCTTGCGCAGCCGAAAGAATACCGCTGGCGTTTACCCTCAGTTCAAAGTCCTTTTGTTGGGCAATGGCAGTAAGCACTTCGGTAGGTTTTACTTCAGCCCGAAGCGATTCAACATCAGGTTCTTCAAAAGTTTCCTTTTTGTTTTGACAGGAAGCAACCGCTAAAAATACGAGTAGTGTGAATAGTTGTGGTGTTCTCATAAAGCACACAAAATAGTGCTAAAATTTATAAGCAGAAAGCTATGGGTGGAAAAGTTGGGGTGGTTTAACTAAAAAGGTCGTTGGTTGGTGTTTGAGCTATTCTTTTTGCCAGAGCAACACCTCAAAATCAATAAAGTCTTCTGCTTCGTTATTTTTTAGTTTTATGCAAAGGCCTTTTGGTGATACAAATGACATGTTGATGTCATACTTAAATTTGGGGAGTTCTTTCTCGCCTATGATTTCTAAATGCTCATTCAGAATGATAATTCGGGGTGCTTTAGTTTCTGATCTTTCCGAGTCTTTAGAGTAATAGTCGTTTTCAGATATTGGGTCTTGCGCAAAGCGGTAATACAGTTTCCGATAAGGGTCATAATGTATCATATGAAAAGACGGTTGAGTCATAAACTTCATTTCGTCATGCTTTCTTCCTGGCGATTGCATGCTTTTTCTTGGGGCTTTTAGGTTGCCATAAGTTGGGCTACTTGCGTAATGACTGTTGGTTCCGTTTAGGTCTTTTACACTAATTGAGGTCAAGTTTTTATCCGCTGCATAGCTGAAAACAAAAAGTTCTTTATCAGGATTGAAAGTGTAGAACATGTTTTCAAAACCACCTCTCCAATACGCTTCTTTATAGAAGTCTGGATATCCAGAGAAGTAATCGATTTGGTCTGTTTTTAAGTTGAGTATGGCCATAGTGGGTTGCGTGAAAATACCGCCAATGGCCACTTGAAAATACAGTTTACTATTGTGGTAGGTCATAGGGCTGCCCGTCCAAACCATTGGGTCGGGCAGCTTATTGATTTTACTTGGGTCTGAATTCTTATGTTTTTTGATTGACTTCCCATTGATGTCAATCTGGCGAATTGCTCCGATAACATCATTTGTGTAAATGGTTTGGTCATCCACATAGAGGTAGTTGTTGGAGTAATTTGGGTTTGGTCCTTCCCGCTCAATAAAGGTCTTCTTTACCGGTTTGCCAGTTTCCAAGCTAAAGTAGATGATGGAGAAGTCATTGTCGTTCCAATAGGCTAGCTGGTCTTTTTCTGCAATATATTGAAGCCTAAAAGAGTTTGGCGGAGTTACGTAGTCAAGGTGAACGCGGATTGATCCTATTGGGCTTAGCAGGGCTAGTGCTTGCTTTTGTTTTGCGTTAGTTTGGCTTGCAAGTGACGTTAGTATCAAGAGGAATTGTAAAATGAATTGGTGCATGTGTTTTTGTCAGTTGAGACTAGAACGGATAAATGATTGTGTTAGTGTTTATTCTTTTATTAAACTAAGTATGTAGTTCTTTTTGATTTTCACTATTCATACATACTTTTATACTTAGTCAATTAAATTTTTGCTTTGACCAAACACACCGGAAACTTCAGATTAGTAATACTTTTTGTGGCACTGGCCATTGTGGGCTTGGCGACTGTACCAGCGCTAAGAGTTAATTTTTCTCCTACCTATACCAAGCCTGCACTTACCATTACTTATAGTTTATCCAATGCCTCGCCCGATATTGTGGAGCGCTTGGCTACTTCTCCTTTAGAAAATGCCTTTTCTCAATTAGAAGGTGTAAATAAGGTGTACAGTATTTCACGCTACAATAGTGGTACCATTGAGCTTTCTTTCGATAAGGGAGAGGATATGGCTTTCCGTAAGTTCGAAGTGAATGGAATAATTCGGAACATTTATAAAAAACTACCCGAGAACCTGTCTTATCCGCAAGTGGAGCAACGTGGTGGAGAGGAACAAAACGAGTCGAAGAGCCCAATTTTTCAGTACTCCATCAACGGTGCTTTTGCTCCATATAAGTTACAGAGAGATGTGGAGGAGTACATTACCAAACCGTTGGCGCAAATCAAAGGCATAGAGAATATTGAAGTACATGGAGGAAATCCCTTACAGATAACGGTGGATTTTGATGTGCCAACCCTGCAGCGTTATCATTTGAGTAAAGCTAGTATTGCTTCCGCGCTTTCCGGCTTAAGCCAAACAGTGTATGCCGGCTTGGCCAAAAGCCCAAATGGCGATCAGTTCTTTCTGAAAACCGCTGACCAAGTGCCTGATGTTAAGGCGCTAGAGCAAACGCAGGTGGGGATGGTAAAGCAAAAGCCTGTACTGCTAAAGGATGTAGCCAAGGTGTATGTAGAAGAACAAACACCGACCAGTTATAGGCGAATAAATGCCAAAAACGCGGTGTATATGTATGTTTATGCTCGGCAAGGCGTGAACAAAATAGTGCTCTCATCAGAAATAAAGCAGAAAATTGAAGCGCTGAAGCAACTTGTTCCTGATGGGATTGATGTGCGCTTAGAGCGGGATGATACTGAGTATTTGGGTAAGGAAATGGATAAGATCTACGTGCGTACAGCACTGTCTGTAGGGATACTTATTCTGTTTATTTTGGCCATTAACCGAAATGTTCGTTACCTGCTCACGCTCTTTTTGGGTATTGTGGTAAACCTATGCATTACAGCCATTTTCATTTATGCACTGAATGTTGAATTGCACATTTATTCTATAGCCGGTCTTACAATTTCGTTTGGGTTGATTGTTGACAATGCCATTGTGATGATCGACCATATGTATCGCAAGAAAAACCGAAAGGTGTTTATGGCACTTTTTGCAGCTTCACTCACCACAATTATGGCGCTACTTATGGTGCTGCTATTGCCAGAAGAGGATAGGAGAGATTTAACGGATTTTAGTGTTGTAGTGGCTATTAACTTGGCGGTGTCTTTGTTGATTGCTTTGTTTTTCACACCGGCACTTTACCAGTTGCTGTTTAAAGAAAAGATAGGAAGACCCAAGCCAAGCATAAAAAGCCTGAGAAGAAAAGTACGTGGGTTTAAGCGCTATGAGAATGGTGTTGGCTTTTTAGTGCGTTACAGAAAAGCTTTTATTGTGCTGGTTATTCTCGGGTTTGGCTTGCCTATATTTAAACTGCCTATTACATGGGAGGGGCAAGAATGGTATAATAAAAGTATAGGGAGCGATACTTACCAAGACGATATTCGCCCAATAACTGACAAGGTTTTTGGTGGGGCACTGCGCAAGTTTGTGCAAGAGGTTTACGAAGGGTACGGCTATCGCTCGCCTCAGCAAACTAAACTGAATGTAAATGCCAGATTGCCATTCGGCACAACTTTGGAAGATGCCAATTATGTAATTGGTAAGGTAGAGGAATATCTGACCGAGGTTAAGGGGATAGATAAATTTGTAACTAACGTTAATAACCGCACGGCTCGAATAGAGATTACATTCGAGGAGGCATATGAAAACTCTGGACTTCCGTACCAGCTAAAGGGAAGATTGCAAGCGCGGTCAATTGATTTAACGGGAGTTCGTTGGAGTATACACGGTGTCGGACAAGGCTTTAGCGCAGGAGGAGAGAGCAACTCACGCCCTAGTTTTCGCATAAAAATGAAAGGCTATAATTTTGATGAATTAGCTGGTTATGCCGAAATAATGTCTGATACCCTGCTTGGGCATAACAGGGTGCAAGAGGTGAACGACAATGCACAGCTTGGTTGGGGTGAGCAAACCAGTGAATATGTACTAGACTTTGATGTGGACCGATTGGCGACAGCCGGTATTAACCGAGGTGCAATTACTGGTATGCTTCAAGATTTAACCTTGCCCCGTGGGGCTTCGTTGCAGGCAAATTTTGACGATGAGCGTTTGCCTGTGGTAATAAAGGCCAACAACGCAGCCGAGTTTTCTCGGTACGATCTGATGGAAGAAGCGCTGCCTCTAGATACGGCTAGGTTTGTTAAACTGAACAACTATGCCAATTTAACCTTTGAGCAAACCGCTAACGAAATCCATAAAGAAGACCGTCAGTATTTGCGGGTAGTGGCATTCGAATACCTAGGGTCGGGAAAATTTGGGGATCGTTACCGAACTAATATTGTTGATTATCTAAATAGTATAATGCCAGTGGGCTACGAATCTGAGGCAAGCAGTTATACTTTTAGCATGGCTCGGGAGAAACGGCAGTACAGTTTACTCCTGTTTTTGATTTTAGGTATTTACTTTATTTGTGCCATTCTTTTCGAAAACCTTAGGCAGCCTTTCCATATTATTGTCACTATTCCTATTTCGTTTATTGGCTTGTTTTTGATTTTCTCTTTGTTCGATTTTTCTTTCGATCAAGGCGGCTATGCAGCTTTTGTAATGCTAGGTGGGCTTGTTGTAAATGCTTCCATTTTTATAGTGAATGATTTGAATACCAATAACAGATTAAGGAATTATAACCGATTGGTGTTGCGATCGGTGCTTGGTAAAGCACAACCTATTTTACTCACCATTCTTTCTACATGCTTCGGGCTAATTCCGTTTTTATTGGAAGGCGAAAGTGAAGTGTTTTGGTTTGCCTTGGCCATTGGAACCATCGGTGGATTGGTGTTTTCTACTGTAGCAGTGTTTGTGTGTTTGCCGGTGTTTCTGTCTAAGAAGAAACTTGCGGCCTAGCGCTTTCCTTAAGTGGCGATAGAACTAGGTTACCGCAAAACGTACAAGGTTATTGGCCAAGTTTAGGCTTCTATCAAGAAGCAACTTCCAGATTGGCTTCTTCAGTTTCTTTTTCTTGTTTCGCCTCAGATAGATAGCTGTTGATTCGCTTTCGGATTTCCGGAATTAATAAGTTGCTGTCAATAACACCATTGCGGGCTATTGAGATTTGCCCGGTTTCTTCAGAAATAATCATGGTGAGTGTGTCTGTTGCTTCAGACATACCCATGGCAGCTCGGTGTCGCATGCCATACTGTGCGGGTAGTTCACGCTCACTCACAGGTAGAATACAGCGTGCAGCCTTTATTCGGTTCTTAAACAAAATAATGGCGCCATCGTGTAGTGGGCTGTGCTTGTTAAAGATGGAAATCAGGAGTCTTTTAGACACGACTGCGTCCATTAAATCGCCAGTATCGGCATAAAACTTTAGCTCGGAGTTTTTGGAGAAAACGATAAGTGCGCCAGTATTTGTGGCGGAAAGACTCTTTGCGGCCTCAATTACTGGAGTAATATTAAACTGCTCCTTTTCTTCCTTCCGCTTCCATATCATTATAGACTTTAGAATACCATCTTGTCTAAAGGTGGATTTGCCGAGGATTAGCAGAAACTTTCTTATCTCTTGAGAGAAGATAATAATGGCCGCCAGTACACCAACCCCCATAAACTGGCCGAGTATTCCGGCTAACAGTTCCATTTCGGCAGCGCGTACAATCAGGTAGATGAGGTAGAGTACCAAAAAGCCGATGAGTACCCTTACGGCAACACTTCCTTTTAGCAGTTTGTAAACCTGATAAATCAATACGCTCACTAAAAGGATATCGACAATATCGACCCATCGTACATCAAGAAACCCTATTTTGAATGCGTATATCAAGCGTATAATTGGTTATAAAGTTTTACTGTTTCGGTAGCTTCTTTTACATCGTGCACCCTGAGTATTTTGGCGCCATTAATTAGCGCAACCATATTAAGTGCTGTGGTGCCATTGAGTGCTTCTTCTGCGCTGTTGCCTAGCGTTTTGTAAATCATAGACTTTCGCGAAAGCCCTGCTAGTACAGGTAGGTTGAAGCGTTGAAAATAGCTTAAATTTTTAAGCATTTCACAGTTCTGCTCCACGGTTTTGGCAAAGCCAAAGCCAGGGTCGAGTATGACATCGGCCACACCAAGTGCCTTTAACTTAGCCAGCTGGGCATCTAACTCAGTGCAAACATCAACCAGCAAATTGTCATAATTGGTCAGGTTGCTCATAGTTTGCGGAGTGCCTCGCATATGCATTAAAATATAAGGAACGCGAAGTTTTGCAACTGTGGCGAACATTTCTTCATCTAGAAGCCCTCCGGAAACATCATTTATGATGGCCGCACCTGCTTCAATTCCGGCTTTGGCTACTGCACTTCTAAAAGTATCGACCGAAATTACTGTTTCCGGAAACTCCTTCAGAATTGTCTCTACAGCCAAAATTACCCTGTCGGTTTCTTCGCGCTGGGTAACCTCTGCTGCTCCTGGCCGAGTGGAGTAACCGCCAATGTCAATTATGGAAGCGCCATCCTCGAGCATTTTAGCTGTCTTGGCCTTAATCAGGTCTGGAGTTTGAGTTCTGCTTTCAGAGAAAAATGAGTCAGGGTTAATATTCAGAATACCCATTACCAATGGGCTGTTTAGCGAGATCAGATTTCCCTTTACATTCAATGTGCTTTTCGTCATAAAAACCTATCTTTCGCCTTCAAATTAAGCGATACCTTAAACCCAGATTTACCTTGGAAGAACAAACAATAGGCGAATATAAAGAAGTTATTAAGGCCTGTAAAGACATATTCGTTAAGAAAACGAAAGACTACGGCACAGCTTGGAGAATACTAAGACTGTCGTCTATTACAGACCAAATTTTTATTAAAGCCCAACGCATTCGCTCTATTCAAGACAAGGGCACACAAAAGGTTGGTGACGACATTTCGGGTGAGTTTATCGGGATTATCAATTATTGTGTTATCGCTTTGATTCAGATGGAATTAGATGAAAACGCACCGCTGGAAATGGATGCCGAAACACTAGAGCCGCTATATAACAAGCACGTTCGTCAAACCAGGGAGTTGTTGGAAAATAAGAATCATGACTACGGTGAGGCCTGGCGCGACATGCGGGTAAGTTCTATGACCGACATTATTCTAATGAAGCTGCTTCGTGTAAAACAGATTGAAGATAATCAGGGAAAAACCATTATTTCGGAAGGAATTGATGCCAACTACATGGACATGATCAATTACTCGGTTTTCTGTTTAATCTTAATGGGCTTCGCTAAATCATGAAACTTCTTAACACAATCGCCAGGGTGCTCGTAGGGGGGCTGTTTATCTTTTCTGGACTGATTAAGGTAAACGATCCGGTAGGTACGCAAATAAAACTGGAAGAGTATTTTACTGTTTTTGCGGTGGATATTGCTCCGTTTTTCGAAAGCCTAAAGCCAGCTGCTTTATTTCTATCTGTTCTGCTTTCTACACTAGAAATAGTGCTTGGAATTGCCGTGCTGCTTAAATACCGGGAAAAGCTCGTAACCACTTTGCTCCTAGTGCTGATTGTGTTCTTTACTTTTCTTACGTTCTATTCGGCTTACTTTAATAAAGTGACAGACTGTGGTTGTTTTGGTGATGCTATTAAGCTCACGCCATGGGAGTCGTTTACAAAAGATATCATTCTGTTGGTGCTTATTCTGGTGCTTTTTGTAAAGCGAAAGGCAAATGAGATTACCTCAGGCGCAAAAAAGAAAACCATTGGTTTGGCCGTAGTTGTGGTGCTTTGCTTGGCAGTTGCTTTCAACGCTATAAAACATTTGCCAGTAATAGATTTTAGAGCTTACAAGGTGGGTACAAATATTAACGAGGCTATTATGCCGCCAGCCGATGATCCAACGCAAGTACCTAAGATTACAAATTATGCGCTTTGGGGAGATGAAAGTGACTTTACATTTGAATCACTTCAGGGGAAAAAGCTTTTGTTGATTATTCATGATGTGGAGAAAACAGATTTAGAATCTTATCCTGAGTTGAACAGTATGATCAGGGCTTTAGGTTATGATGTGGAGGTTGTGGCTATTACAGCTTCAAGCGGCCCTCAGTTCGAAGCTTTGAGGCATCAGGAGCAATTGGCTATTCCTTATTACTACTCCGACAAAACGCTCTTAAAAACCATGATCCGCTCGAATCCTGGCTTAGTACTTATGAACAATGGCACCATTAAGGGAAAGTGGCATTATAACGATATTCCTGCAGCAACAGATGTTCTAGAAAAAGTAGCGCAATAATGCAGCATTTACGCTTGTTTTTGGTTGGCCTAGCCGGAAGTGGAAAATCCACTTTGGGTAAACAGTTGGCCGAACGATTAGGTGCTCCGTTTTATGATTTGGATAGCCAGATTGAAAATCGGGTAGGTATGAGTATTCCAGAATACTTTAGCCAACAAGGACAGGCGAACTTTCGCATTCAAGAAAGTGAATGTTTGAATGAATTGATTGCTACACAAGATAGCTTTGTGCTTGCTACTGGTGGAGGCGCTCCTTGCTTTCACTTTAATATGGACGCCATGAACGAACATGGCACGACCATCTATTTAGATGTAAACCCAGGTGATTTAGCGCTACGCATTTTGGAAGATGGCGTTGAAAATAGGCCACTTTTGAAAAGTTACGATCAGCAAGACTTGATTGCTGAGATTAGAGCGATGAAAGAAAAGCGCCAAGGTTTTTACCAACAGGCACAAATAAAAATCAGAGACAACCAAATCACTGTGGATATGATTGTCTCTGAATTGAAAAGTGCTGGAAAACTTTAGAAGTTAAGCCCTACCGAGAGTCTTAGTTGGTTCAGTGTATTGTCTGTAATACCCTGAGGCCCGGTACCATCGTAAAAGCTGTACGACTGGTAAGAAGACTGATAGGTGGTTCGGCTATAGCCGGCATCCACAAAGAACTTTCTAAAACTTAAACCTACTCCGCCCGACATTACTTCTTGCGACCTATCGAGGTTGTCGTATGAGTCAGCATAAGGATCCCCAATTCGAGCATAACCAGCCCTGAATTTAAATATGCTATATCTAAACTCTGCACCAAAGCGCACATTCAATGTAGACTGGTAAATATTGTCTATGGTGTTGTTATCTCCTTCTGTTGAGAAGTCGATAGAAGAAACATGTGCGTTGGAGTAATCGGCATATTCAATGTCGGCAGTAATAAAACCTGCTTTACCCAAGAATAATGCTGCTCCGGCATTTACCTTCATTGGAGTTCTTAGATCATAATTTGAAGCATAAATTGGCGTACTTGATTGTAGGCTTGTTAGCACTGTGTCTTC
The DNA here is from genome assembly GCF_900111145.1 of Roseivirga pacifica. Lineage (GTDB taxonomy): Bacteria > Bacteroidota > Bacteroidia > Cytophagales > Cyclobacteriaceae > Roseivirga > Roseivirga pacifica. The sequence goes on along the minus strand of NZ_FOIR01000004.1, from coordinate 317,884 downwards.
CAAAATGTACCTGTTACCGAATTCGTCTGTAAAGTTGGCAACATCATAGTTGTTCCATTCTGAATTGTAAATGGCATCACTTTCTTCGTTAAAGTTGAACCATGTAGGTGTAGTAATTGAGGCACCGAACCTGAAGATAGGGATTGGTCTAACGATAAAACCAAAGTTGGCATTGATACCCGAACCTGAAGTTGTCAATTGTTCGTCAATGGAGAACGTGCTCAACGAGGTGCCCTCAAAAGATTCAGTATAAACCCTGTTATTCGAATATTTGGTTGAGACAAAGCCTAAGCCCGCGCCTATGTACAGTACATCGTTGTAATTGCCACCAAACGAAATGTTGATTTCATCAATATGGCCGGATTGCCTGTGGCGTTCGTTCTGATAAGGGAACCCTTCAACAGGAGATACATATAGGTCTTCAGCTCCAGGAATAGGATTGATTAAAAAATGGTCATAACCAATTTGTTCAATGCCGCCTAATTCTTCGGGAAAGAAGCCATATGCATTATCAATCATTGCGTCAATAATTGAGCTCTCGTTGTTTTGGGCTCCATACTGAAGGTCTCGCTTAAAGTTAGCGGAACGATTATAGGTTATGGCTAGCGTTCCTCCTCGCCAGCCTCCAGGTACCAAGTCTCCTTTGTTGAAATTTATTATTGCTGCAAAATTCGAGAATTCCATACCTGAATTCTCATTGTCAACAGTATTGCCTAAATAGTCAGTGGAATATGTATTGAAGTTGAAGCCAGGTGTAATTACTAGCTGAGAACGATTGTACATCCCTAGTCCGGCTGGGTTTAAAAACGCAGCGCTTGGGTCGGCACCTAATACAGAACCTGCCCCGGCCATTCCAGTAAGTCTGGCTGAGCCCAAACCGCGATACTGACCATAACGCAGTGCATCTTGATAATAGCCGTATGCAAAAGGGTCAACTTGTGCGTTCGACTTGAAAGCAAGGCACAACAGTGCCATGCTTAATGCTATAAGCTTAAAGTTTTTCATAAATGAGTTTTGATCTTACTGGTTACCTCTTGAACTTCTGGTGCTGCCGCCTGACCTAGAAGAACCGCTACTTCTCGAAGAAGAAACTCCGCTAGATCTACTGCCTCCTGATGAGCTTCTGCTCACTCCACTGCCTGAAGATCGGGAAGATGACGAATTGGTTCTTCCAACATTAACAGGGCGCGAACCGCTTGTTGATCTTGAATAAGAACTGCTTCTGCCAGAAGAAAACCCTCTGCTGTAAGCGTTTCTATTACTTCTGTCAATCACAGACCTACTTAAACCACTTGAGGTGCTCCTGTTGAACGTAGGTGAAGAAACCGCAGATCTACTTGATCCAACATTATAACTTCTTCTGTTAACAGAGCTTCTCGTAAATCTACTAGAACTAGAGCCACCACTTGCGGTATTTCTATAGTTTGCTCTAGCCGAAGAGCTTCTTGCCGCTGTTACTCTGCTTCTGGTAACTCTACTTACGCCACTTGAACCACTTCCGATTCTATAGTCATCCGTTCTCACACGGTTAACTCGCGATGCAGTAATGTTCGGGTTTGTAGCTCTTGTACTTCTGGTAGAGGTGGAACCAACTCTTCCGCCTCGTGCGGCTCTTGGGTTGGCAGAACCGCCTGATGCCGATACCGCTCTCTGAGACCTACTTCTGGTTCCAGAACCATTCAATGCATCAGATCTTACGCTCGCTACTGAAGAAGATCTTAGTCTAGGGCCGTACTCAATAGGTCTTCCGTTGGCGGTATAATAATGCTCTGGTCTGCTAGGTCTTGGGTTGTAGTAACCCGGGCCATACCAGCCGCCCCATCCTGGTCTCCAAGGATTGTAGTTGTACCAGTTGTTCCAACCAAAGCCAAAGCCAATTCCTACGTACCAAGAATTTCTCCATGGTCTGTAATAACTCGGTAAGGGTGTCCAAAAAGGATCGTAGAGTCCATATGGGTTAAGGTCAACGTAAGACATGCCCATTCCATAATTGAAACCGTATCCAAAGCCAGAATAGAAATCTGTAGCAGCTACGCTAAGTCCAACTGTTGGCCCCATAAAATCACTATATCTTAAGGAGTTTGCAGACTGACCAGAAAGATAGTTGTCCATTCTCCAAGCTTCACCTTTATAATATTGGTCGTACCAGGCTACTCTAAACTGGTAGTCTTGCACCATTAAATTGTTAAATGAGCTTTCGTTCCAGTCTGTGTCCCAGTCCATTGGAAGCTCATAATAAGCTAGGTGCTCATTTTCGTAATCGTAAAGAAAATCTCGATAGTTTAAATCTTTTGCAGACGTTACTTTAGCTCCTTCAGGACCTTGTAACTCAAAGTAAGTTAAAGGCTCTTCTTCTGGAGTTGAGTATCGTTCTAGAACCTCTGGCGAGACAGTAGCCTTGCCTGAGTACCCTAAGTCAACTTCGCTTGGGTCAGCTTCTTGAACTGGGGGTAGGTCAACGCTTTGAGGTTGCGTTTTTCGGTCGGCTTTCGTGAAATACATGTCATCGTATTCACCACCTTGTTGATATTGGTTTGGTGAGCATGAGTAAATCAATACCATGCTTAGTGGTGCCATTAGGTATTTTCCGTAGTTTTTCATTTTCATAAGTCCTCCTGTTGGCATTTTTTAAAGTTAACGTCTATTTCTCATTTCTAGTCGAGAAAACATCCGAAAAGTATATCTTTGTCGGATAAATTTTTCAGTACAAAAAGAGCAAGTATCATACCAAAAAGGGACTATGAGCAAAGGAATACCAAAAAGGAGCGAAGATTATTCATTGTGGTATAATGAATTGGTGAAAAAGGCTGATTTAGCTGAAAACTCACCGGTTAGAGGTTGCATGGTAATCAAGCCCTATGGCTTTTCCATCTGGGAAAAAATGCAAGCCGAAATTGATAGAATGTTTAAAGAAACAGGTCATACGAATGCTTATTTCCCCCTTTTTATTCCCAAGTCTTACTTAAGTAAAGAGGCAGATCACGTAGAGGGTTTTGCTAAAGAGTGTGCGGTAGTAACCCATTACAGGCTTAAGAATGATGAAAATGGCAATGGGGTTGTGGTTGATCCTGAAGCTAAGTTGGAAGAAGAACTTATCGTTCGTCCAACTTCTGAAACAGTGATATGGAATACCTATAAAAACTGGGTTCAGTCTTATAGGGACTTGCCTATTTTGGTTAACCAATGGGCTAATGTTGTGCGTTGGGAAATGAGAACTCGCTTGTTTTTGCGTACCGCTGAATTCTTATGGCAAGAAGGGCATACTGCACATGCTACAAAGCAAGAAGCCATTGATGAATCGGTACAAATGATGAATGTGTACGCTCAGTTTGCTGAGGAGTTTATGGCTGTGCCAGTAATTAAAGGTATTAAGTCGGAAAGCGAGCGATTTGCTGGGGCTGTGGAAACATACTGTATTGAGGCTTTGATGCAAGACGGAAAGGCGCTACAAGCTGGTACTTCGCATTTCTTAGGACAGAACTTCGCTAAAGCATTCGATGTGAAGTTTACTTCCAAAGAAGGTAAGCAAGATTTTGTTTGGGGAACATCTTGGGGTGTTAGTACCCGTTTAATGGGTGCCCTTATTATGGCTCATTCAGACGACCAAGGTTTGGTGCTGCCTCCAAAGTTGGCGCCTATTCAAGTGGTAATTGTACCTATATATAAAGGAGAAGAGCAGTTGAATGCTATTCGCGATAAAGTGAATGAGTTTATACCTGCCTTGCGTAAGGCTGGTGTTTCGGTAAAGCTTGACGACCGCGATACGCACAAACCGGGCTTTAAGTTTGCTGAATGGGAATTGAAAGGTGTGCCGGTTCGATTGGCCATGGGGCCTCGCGATATGGAAAACAATACCTTGGAAATTGCCCGAAGAGATACAGGTGAAAAGGAAACCTTCGACCTAAGCAATGACCTAGTTGCCAAAATTGAAGGCTTGCTGACAGATATTCAGGATAGTATTTACCAAAAGGCGGTAGCCTACCGTGCGGAACATACCACAGAAGTAAACTCATACGAAGAGTTTAAAGAAGTGCTTGAAAGCAAAGGAGGCTTTGTTTCTGCTCATTGGGATGGTACTGCCGAAACTGAAGAGCAGATAAAAGATGAAACCAAAGCTACAATTCGCTGTATACATATCGATGCCAAAGAAGAGGAAGGCGTGTGTATCTATTCGGGTAAACCATCTTCAAGAAGAGTTCTTTTTGCCAAGGCATACTAGGGCATTCCCTTTTTGTTGTATATTGGTGTGACTTCAAACACACCTATGGGCGACTGGATTTCTATCGTTTTATTAATTGTTATCGGGATAGTTTTAATCTATTTCGAATTACTTTTGGTGCCAGGTACTACAATAGTAGGCTTGGTTGGTGTTGTCTTATGTGTGGTGGGAATATATCTCACTTATGAAAAGCATGGTGATGCGACTGGGAATTGGGTGTTGGCTGGCTCTGTTGTACTTTCTCTAATAGGGTTGTTTTATAGCTTTAGGGCGAAGTCTTGGGAAAAGTTTTCGTTGAAAACAAGTAATCGATCTAAGGTTAATGAAAACTATTTCTCAGACATAAGCATTGGCATTGAAGGAGTTGCCTTATCGGATCTTAAGCCAATTGGAAAGGCAGATTTTAAAAATAAAGCTTACGAAGTCAGGTCTAATGGAGGGCATATTTCTTCAGGCTCTCAAATACGAGTAACCAAGGTTTCTGGAAACAGAATTGTTGTAGAATTGATAACTACTAATTAATGGAAAATTATACAGTTTTGATTTGGGTAATAGGTGGTATTGTTGCCCTATTTATATTTTTTTATTTCATACCTGTTAATCTCTGGTTTACAGCGTTAATTTCAGGGGTTAGAGTAAGTTTAGTTGAGTTAGTATTGATGAGGGTAAGAAAGGTGCCGCCTAGTCTCATAGTAAACTCATTAATCACTGCTACAAAAGCCGGTTTGGATTTGTCTTCTAAGGATTTAGAGACTCACTACCTTGCTGGTGGAAATGTACCTACTGTTATCAAAGCACTCATATCTGCGGATAAGGCGAATATAACTCTGGGTTTTCAGCAGGCTACTGCTATAGACCTTGCTGGTAGAGATGTATTCGAAGCTGTTCAGATTTCTGTAAATCCAAAAGTAATCACTACGCCTAAAGTAGCGGCTGTGGCTGCCGATGGTATTCAGTTGGTTGCTATTGCTAGAGTTACCGTGCGAGCGAATATCCAACAATTGGTTGGTGGTGCTGGTGAAGATACTATTTTGGCCAGGGTAGGTGAAGGTATTGTGACCTCAATTGGTTCTGCCGGAACACATAAGGAAGTACTTGAGAATCCGGATAAGATATCGAAACTCGTGCTGCAAAGAGGCTTGGATGCTGGAACAGCATTCGAAATTCTTTCCATTGATATTGCTGATGTTGATGTAGGACAAAATATTGGTGCGCAGCTACAAACCGACCAAGCCCAAGCCGACTTGAAAGTTGCTGAAGCGAAGGCGGAGGAAAGACGTGCCATGGCTGTAGCTGAAGAGCAAGAAATGAAAGCGAAGTCGCAAGAGGCGCGTGCAAAAGTGATTTTAGCAGAGGCGGAGGTGCCTTTGGCAGTTGCAGAGGCGTTTCGTTCGGGCAACTTGGGAATTATGGATTACTACAAGTTGGAGAATATTCAGGCTGATACGGATATGCGCGATTCTATTGCGAATCCTCAGCAAAAGAGCTCGACCAAACGAAAGGGTTCTTCTGATAAGAAATAATTACGAGAGTAATTTTATGAATTGAAAAAGGCTGGTGAACAACTGGCCTTTTCTATTTACTCAGCCGAATAGTTTCCCATTGGCTCGCTTTAGACCCAAGAAAGGCATCCTTAAATTGCTGAATAGTTTCGTAGGCAGTAGGTACCACATCTTCTCCTTTCAGGCTTATTACCCCAAACATTCCATTTTTCTCTACCTGAAAATAGCCGCTATCAAGTTTAGAAATGCTATCATATTGCGGCATTCGAATCAACTTTCCGTTGGAATCCGCCAAGCCAAAAGCATTGCCTATTTGTAATATTATGCCTTCAGTGGTGCGAATGAGTTGGGTGTACTTTGGTTCTAGTATAAAGGCTCCGCTGCTATCAATAAGTCCTTGTTCGCTGTTAGGGGTGGTTACTGTTGCCATTCCATTGTGGAAAGGTGCAATGTGTTTGAACACAGGTTGCACAACAATTTCCTCCCTAAAATTGATGACTCCCCAATTACCAATAAGCTTTACTGGGCAAAGGCCTTCAGAAAAATCACCAATTGAATCGTAGCGGTTGGCAATATTTAAATGTCCCATTTCGCCAACAAACCCCCATTGGTTGTCTTTGTAGATTTTGATGTGTTGTTCTGAATAATTCGCTACCTGTTGTGTGCCTTCAGGTAGTTTAAAGTCTGCTTTGTCCTCTGGCCTAAAAAGGTAGAATTGCTCGTTTCGTTCAAGTAGCCACATGGTTTTGTTGAGCGGTCTTACGGTGTCATAGCTGTGCTCAAGTAGTTGGTTGCCATTTAGGTCGAATACTTTGTACCCTTGCGAGTCGGTTTTATAAAAGCCTTGCGGCAGGGGAGAGATTTTATCGTAGCTCCTAAAAATCGTGTTACCCGCTCTATTGGCAATGCCATATTCTGAGCCTTGTTGAAAGTAAATTAGGTCATCATAAAAGTGGATCCAATCCTTGTAAGGGGTGATTACCCAAATGCCATTTTCGTTGATTACGCCAAAAAGTCCCCGGGACTTAACGATGGCTAATCCTTTATTAAAGTCAGAAATGCTATCATATTGAAAGGTGGTAAGTTCTTCACCAAAAGTGTTGATCAACCCAAACTTCTCGCCTCGTTTTGCTATGAATTTACCCTCAGAAAATGGTTTAAATTCTGAGTAACCATTTTGATTGATTTTGTTTCCTTCAAAGTCATAAGCGAACCAGTGTTGTCCATCGTTTCTGTGGATTTTTGCTAAGGCAAAATGCTGATAAAGTCTTATGCTATCAAAGTTAGTAGGTAGTACTGAGCTTCCTTTAGAGTTGAGTAAACCATAGTAACCCTGTTGCCGGTTTTTAATTACAATCCCTTTGTCGTTGGAATCTTCAACCGTATGATCAACCAAGTAGCTCAGGTAGTTTTCATTTTTGTCAATTATTGCAATGTTGTTTCCTGTACTTATGGCGAAGGCATCGGCTGCCAGCTGGCTTATTTGGTCAAAGTTGAAAGACTTTTGACCTTCACCAATTTTAAAGTATTCCCAGTTTCTAAAGCCCATAACACGGGCGCTGCTTTCACTAATCTCAATCTGCTTATAAATTGGGGTAATAACCACTTTGCCGCTTTTGTCGATAATGCCTTTTCTGTTGTAGTAGGTTACGGCAAGTAACTCGTTTGAATGAGCCGAAATTTCTTCAAATTCAAAACCTGAAAGTTGATCTCCTTCTTTAGCGAAAAGTGCCGAAAGCCCATCGGGTTCTTTCACTGAGTACCTGTCAGAACCTAGGGCTTCAATATCTTCATAGTTTAATGGGATGATATTTTTGCCATTGCTGTTCAAAACGCCCTTGCGAAATCCTGTATCCATTTTTTTAGATACAATTAATTGATCGCCATTAGGAGTGAGTGTGAGGTGTTCGAACGGTACTTGTACTTTGCCTTTTGTGGTAAGTGTGCCGTAGTTGAGCCATACGGAGTTTGTGGCACGTGTGCTTCCTATTAACTGGCCGTTTTGCCAAGGATAAAGGTCGGTATAGAGGTGCTGGGTTAGTTTTTTGCCAGTGTTATTAACCAATGCCCATTTTTCGTTTAGTTGTGCGCCAAAAATCTGAGCGTTAGGGTCAAAGGCTTGGTCGCTCCAGCCAAATGCCTCGAATTGGGCAGTGAAAATTGTATCTACTTTTGCGGTGTCAATTAAGCCGAGCCTTCCGTTTACCTCATAAGGTACTAGCTGAAATGCACTAACTGAAAGCGAAAAGCAGCAAAAAAACAGAGTAATAAACAGTCGGGTTAGCGGCATTAAGTATGGCAACGTAAATAAAACGCCAAGCTTACGAAATTTGTAAGGAAAATGGAATGAAGCTTTGAGGCTTTGGTGGAATTACTTTTTTACGGCTTGATTTTCCAAATCGAACAAATCGTTCAATATGTCAATCAATGTTTCTGCTTCACCTCTTTTGCAGGCTGCTTTTAGTTGAAGTACAGGTAGCTTCATTATTTTTTGCGTTAAACTCTTCGAGAGTTTTTCCGCAAAAGCTTCCATTTCAGGCGATGCGTGCTTCAAATGCTTTTTAAGCTCATCTTGTCTGATTTGCTCTAGCGCGCCTTTAAGCTTGTGAATGGTTGGAGAAACTTCCATTTCCATCGACCATTCGTTTACATCATCCAGAGAATCTGCAATTATGGCTTCAACATCAGGAATTGCGGCCAGTCGCTTATTCAAAGCTGCTGATGCATTGTTTTGAATTTCGTCAATATTGTAGAGGGCAACACCTTTAATATCTTCAATAGCAGGATCGATTGATCGAGGAATAGATAGGTCGACAAAATATTTAATGCCTTTGATTTCGGTGTTGGCAAGTTGCTCCGGATTGATGAAGTGTCTAACAGCAACGCTGGAAATTACTACGTCAAATTCATTAAAGCTCTTGTCTAATTGGTCAAATGGAAGCACGTTCAGTTGACATTCAAGACCGAGCTTATCGGCAACTTCTGTAGTTCTATTCGTAATGCTTACGTCAAGCTTGGTCTCAGCCATGTGTCTGGCTAAGTCTTCACCAATTTCACCCAGGCCTAGGAGTAAGATCTTAGGGTTCTCTAGGTTTTCGGCTAATGTTTTCACCAATTCAGAAGTTGCGTAGGAAACACTCGCAGCACCATTCCTGAAGTTAGTTTCTTGAAAAACACGCTTGTTAGCGTAAAAGATGGTGTGAAGCACGCGGTGCAAAAATGGCCCTGCCATTTGTGCATCGGCAGACATTTGGTAAGCTCTTTTTACTTGATTGATGATTTGTAAGTCACCAACTACTTGAGCTTCGAGCCCTAAAGCCACACGGAACAGGTGTTCTGAAGCGCTTTCAGGATCATTGATTACCTGAAAATGCTCCATGTATTGCTCCATATCAGCAATTCCTTTTTTTAAACCTAGGAATTGAATAAGCTGAGCAGCTACTTCGGTTTCGCTTGAGTAATAGAATTCGGTACGGTTGCAGGTGGAAATAATAAGCGCTTCAGAAACAGGGAAGAGGTCTCTAATCTCTTCTAACATCGATTTGATAAGATTGTCATCTAATGCGATAACCTCTCTGATCTCAACCGGTGTGTTTTTGTATGATAAGCTTATTACTTTGAAATCGCCCTGCATTGCTGCCTACTTTCTTCTAATACTGCCTGCAAAAATAACCTCTGCATATTCTTAATAAAAGTGATAAAAATCAGTGTTTGATATTTAGAATGCTTCTAAATAATTGTTTGACAATTCTCTGGGTTTTAATACTTTCGGTATATTTAATTGTATTAATTTCAAAACGCACACACCTTGAAATTCCGATTGAAACAATGGATTAAACACTATTTCGGTTTTACCAAGACAGAAACCAATGCTGTGGTGGTTTTGGTTCCATTGTTGGTGCTTATAGTCTTATCTCCAAAATTCTATTCGGCCTGGTTTAGGGTTGATTATCAGAACTATGAACATGATGCCGTATTGCTCGATAGTCTGGTAGCAAGAGTGAAAGAGTCGGTGCGGCCTAATGAGCTAGTTTCTCCATCAAAACCAGAGGAATTCTTATTTAATCCAAATGTGGTTTCTGGAGATAGTTTGAGGCTGCTGGGCGTTCCAGGTTTTATAGCGGATCGAATAGAAAATTATCGGTCTAAGGGTGGTCAATTTAGGGTGAAAGCTGACTTAAAGAGAATTTATGATTTCCCAGATTCGACTTATAATAGACTTGAGCAATTCATTCTCTTGCCCGATAAGGTTAAGGCTAGGGTAGAAAAGAAGCCAACGCCAAAAGTACCTAAACCTGATGGTGAGATTGAGGTGAGGGCACCAGAGAAAAAAGCTGAAGAATTTTTAGTTGTAAATATTGCTAGTGCCGATTCAATGAGCCTGCGCGCCTTACGGGGTATTGGGCCAGCCTATGCGCGCAGAATCGTTAAATATCGAGATTTGCTTGGAGGCTTTTATCATGTTGAGCAGTTGCGGGAGGTTTATGGGCTGTCCGACTCTCTTTTTGTGGCTTTGCAACCGCACCTTATTTGTGAGGATTATCAGTTAAAAAAACTGGCGATCAACTTAGCTACTTTTAAGCAGCTCAACGCACATCCGTATATCTCTTACCAACAGGCCGGTGATATTTTGAACACGAAAAGTAAAAACGGTAAATTCACCAATGCCAATGACCTATTAAAGGTCGAGACATTCGACAGTACTCAAGTAGTCAAACTTTTACCTTACCTGGATTTCCGATGAAGAAAATTATTAGCGCAGCGCAAACGCGCGCAACCGATAGCTTTACGATTACAAAGGAGGGGATTTCCTCTATTGATCTTATGGAGAGGGCTTCTAAGCGGTTTGTGGAATGCTTTCTTGAATTGTACCCTGCGGTGTCTTCTGTCTGTGTGTTTGCCGGAACCGGTAATAATGGTGGCGATGGTCTGGCAATTGCCAGGTTGCTTCAGCGGAATGGAGTAGATGCGCAGGCTTACTTGGTAAAGTATGCTGATAGTCTTTCGGCCGATTGTAAGAGTAATTTTGATCGCTTAGATAATTGTGTGGTTTTAAAGGAGGGCGACCACACTGGAGTTAACTGTGAGTTGATTATCGATGCAATTTTTGGCTCAGGGCTCAATAGGCCTGTTGAAGGTTGGCTGGCCGATCTGTTTGATGATATTAATAGGAGTGATGTGCCTGTGGTTAGCGTGGATGTTCCGTCTGGTCTTTTTGCAGATTCCTCTGGTCATGGTGCAGTTATTAGGGCTGATGATACCATTACTTTTCAAAGACCAAAACGCTCTTTTTTTGTTCCCGAAACTGGGAGGTTCACTGGGAAATGGCATTGTGTCGATATTGGGCTCAATGAGGCTTTTATTGAGGGGCAAGAGTCGGATTTTTACTTGATAGAGGCGAGTGATGTTGGTTTGCCAAAACGAGAAAAGTTCAGTCATAAAGGTAATTTTGGTAAGGTGCAATTGTTGGCAGGCAGCTATGGAAAAATGGGGGCAGCAATTCTTTGTGCCAAAGCAATTATGCGGTCAGGGGCTGGGTTGCTCACTGTTCATATACCAAGAGAAGGGTATACAGCAATGCAAGTAAGTGTGCCAGAAGCCATGGTTACTGTGGATGAGGGGGGTGAGTTTATTTCAAATCCGGTTGTTCAGTCTGATGCCTCTGCTATTTGTATTGGCCCCGGGTTAGGTGTTAATGAGTCAACTGTTCATGGGCTTCTGCAATTTCTTAGGTCAGTTGAGAAGCCTTTGGTACTAGATGCAGATGCACTAAATATTTTGGCGCAAAACCCTTTGCTTCTGAAAGAGTTACCGAGTAAAACGGTATTAACACCGCATGTGGGAGAATTTCATAGGTTGTTTGGTGAGTGTAAGGATGGTTTTGAAAGATTGGAGCGGGCACAACAGGCTGCGAAAAAGTACGATTTAGTGATTGTGTTAAAGGGTGCACATACAGCAGTTGTTGATAGTGAACGAGTGGTTTTCAATAATACGGGCAATGCTGGTATGGCAACGGGTGGTAGTGGAGATGTGCTTGCTGGAATTATAACAGCTTTGCTTGGGCAGGGGATGGCTGCTAGTGAGGCTGCTTTAAGTGGGGTTTACTTGCACGGCTTGGCTGGAGATTATGCTGCAAAAAAGGTAGGTGAAGTGTCATTAATGGCATCAGATTTGCTTGAATCATTACCATATTCAATTGATAACGTTCGGAAAAAGAAAATTATTTGAAAAAAGAGTATATTTATCCAAACCTTCAGGTCAATTGATGGGTCTAATAAGAGAATGAAAACCTTCAGCCTAAACATACCGCTTCAAAGATTCGCCTTAATGGCGATATTGCTTTTGGTATGTGCGAGTCTTTCAGCCCAAAACGGTAGGCTTGCAGAGGCCGGTGGATCTTCATCTGACGAGAAAGTTAAGATTGAGGTATTTCCAAACCCAACCTCTGATTTGATTAACATCGATCTAACGGATGCTGAGCTTAGTAAGCCTAAAATTGAAATCAGAAGTATTATCGGGACAAAAATGAACATCTATCTAGAAAAGAACGGTACCGATAAATACAAGGTAGATGTAAGTAGTTTTCCAAGAGGTTACTATCTGGTGCTGGTTCGAGAGGATAGGACCAAGTTCCAACAAACCATAAGATTCTCTAAGAAATGAAAAACCCCGAAAGTTTCGGGGTTTGTTGTTTTTAATACATTGCGTTTCCAGGTGTTCTTGGGAAAGGAATCACATCCCTAATATTTCCTAGTCCAGTTACAAAGATCATTAGTCTTTCAAAGCCTAGTCCGAATCCACTATGTGGTACCGAGCCGAACCTTCTGGTGTCTAAGTACCAATCCATTTCTTCTTCAGGAATATGCATTTCTGCCATTCTGGCTCTTAGTACATCAAGTCTTTCCTCTCGCTGCGAACCACCAACAATCTCGCCAATGCCAGGGAAAAGAATGTCCATGGCGCCAACAGTTTTGTCATCATCATTCATGCGCATGTAGAATGCTTTGATGTCTTTAGGGTAATCGAAAAGGATGACAGGCTTGTTGAAATGTTTTTCAACCAGGTAACGCTCGTGTTCTGATTGTAGATCTGTTCCCCACCCTTCTACAGGGAATTGAAATTTCTTCTTTTTGTTAGGCTTAGAGTTTCTCAATATTTCAACAGCATCTGTATAGCTAACTCTTTCGAAGTCGTTTTCAACAACAAACTGTAGCTTTTCGCGCAGGGTCATCGGGCTGCGCTCGGTTGCAGGTTTGTTCTTTTCCTCGTCAAGTAGTCTGTTTTCTAAAAACTCTAGGTCATCTGCACAGTTATCTAGTGCGTATTTGGCCAAGTATTTTAAGAATTCTTCAGCCAAGTCCATGTTGTCGGAAAGCTCGTAAAAAGCCATTTCTGGCTCAATCATCCAGAATTCCGCTAAATGGCGAGTTGTGTTAGAGTTCTCGGCTCTAAAGGTTGGCCCGAAAGTGTAGATGTCTCCCAATGCAAGTGCCCCTAGTTCTCCTTCCAGCTGACCCGATACGGTTAGGTTTGTTTCCTTGCCGAAGAAGTCTTCACTGAAGTCAACCGATCCGTCCTCTGTTAGTGGAGGATTTTTAGCATCAAGTGTTGTCACTCTAAACATTTCGCCTGCACCTTCTGCATCAGAACCAGTAACAATAGGGGTGTGCATATATACAAAGCCCTTTTGGTTAAAGAACTGATGAACGGCAAAAGACATAGCGTGGCGCATTCTGTAAACTGCACTAAATGTGCTGGTTCTTGGGCGCAAATGCGCAATCTCTCTCAAAAATTCAAAAGAGTGCTTTTTTGGTTGCAATGGATACTTTTCAGGGTCGGCTGTGCCGAGTACTTCCAGCTGAGACGCTTGGATTTCCATGTTTTGGCCAGCCCCTTGAGATGCCACAAGTTTACCTGTAACCGAAATACTAGCTCCAGTAGTAACAAGTCGCAAAGTATCCTCGCTGATTTGATTTGGGTCGGCTACAACCTGAATGTTCTTAATGGTTGAACCATCATTGACAGCGATAAAATTCACGTGTTTATTTCCACGTTTAGTTCTTACCCAGCCTTTTACTAAAACCTCTCTGTCGAATTCAGTGCTTTGTAGCAGCTCCGATACTTTTGTTCTTTTTGTTTTCATGGGGCTATTTCTCAAGCGATTAAAATGAACGCAAAACAATCATTTTTTCTCCTTATTAACAATTAATTGACTGTCATTTCGGTAAATAACTGCTGTGGCTAAACCTTATGGAACGAATAGAAAAAAGGTTGATTGTGTGATGTTTTGGCTGTTTTTAATTTTTTGCATGATTTTTGTTAAAAAGTGTCACATTGCATTTCTTTCTCTCGTTCTTTACTTAACTTTGGTTGAACGAGTCGAACAAAACTCAACGCATGCAGAAACTCAGTTTAAGTCAAACATTAGGTCAGAAACTGTCTCCACAACAGATTCAGTTTATCAAGTTGTTACAGGTGCCAACTGCAGAGTTGGATACGCGTGTAGAAGAAGAACTTGAGTTGAACCCTGCTTTGGAAGAGGGGAGAGAAGAGCCTGAGCCAGTAAGTGAAGCAGATGATTATGACGAGGCGGAGAGCCCTACCGATGATTTGAACGTAGAGGACTACCTTGGAGATGATGACTACTCCGGCTATAAAATGCAAGGTGATGGTAGTTATGATGATGAAGACAAGGAAATGCCGATCGCCATGCAGGCCTCTTTGAATGATCAGCTTGAGATGCAATTGGGGTATTTAGGGCTCGATAGTCGTAGCGAAACCATCGCTAAGCAACTTATTGGCAGCATTGAATCTGATGGGTATATAAGAAGAGAGTTGGATGCTATCGTAAACGATTTGGCGTTCTCACAAAATATAGAAACTGATATTGAGGAGCTTGAAGAGTTGCTCGGTCAAATTCAACAATTTGATCCTCCTGGCATAGCGGCAAGAAATCTTCAAGAGTGCTTGTTGATTCAACTTCAAAGAAAGTTGGAAGACTTGGAGGAAGACCCGGTGCTGCAAGCAGCAATTGAAATAATTGAGCATTGCTTTGATGAGTTTACCAAGAAGCATTACGATAAGATTGTTCGGAAACTCAATATTGACGATCAAGAGTTGCTGAAAGATGCAGTTGCCGCAATTGTTAAGCTAAACCCTAAGCCGGGTGGCGTTTCTGGTGGAATCGTTAAAACGCAATATCTTATTCCAGATTTTATTCTTTCTAACAATAATGGAAAGATGGACTTGACGCTTAATTCCAGAAACGCACCTGAGTTAAGAGTAAGTCAGTCGTACTCTGATATGTTTAAGGCATATGATAAGAGTGATAAAAAGGATAAGAAGCTAAAAGAGACCGTTTCGTTTGTTAAGCAAAAGCTTGATGCTGCAAAGTGGTTTATAGATGCTATTAAACAGCGCCAAAATACATTGCTAAGAACAATGGAGGCGATTGTGAAGTATCAGTATGAATTCTTTTTGGAGGGTGATGAAACCAAACTTCGCCCTATGATCTTGAAGGATATTGCCAACGAAATCCAAATGGATATTTCTACGGTTTCGCGTGTGGCTAACTCCAAGTCGGTTCAGACGGATTTCGGTATTTTTCCTTTAAAGTACTTCTTTAGCGAGGGAATTTCTACAGCAAGTGGAGAGGATGTAAGCTCGAGAGAAGTGAAAAACGTATTGGCTGAGTTTATTAATAACGAAGACAAGAAGAAGCCGCTTTCGGATGATAAGTTAGAAAAGGCACTCAAGGCAAAAGGGTACAATATTGCGCGTAGAACAGTTGCTAAATATCGTGAGCAGCTGAACATACCTGTAGCGCGACTAAGAAAAGAATTATAGTTTGAGTTTTTTCGCCAAGTTAATCACATACATTTTTCAGCCATTGTTGATGCCGACATTGGTTTTTTATACCCTCTTATTTCATTTGGGGAGTAGTTCAAATCTTACGGATAAAGGTAGATGGACAGTTGTTTCGCTCATTTTTGTAACCACTTGCGTTATTCCGGTGCTTACGGTTGTCATGTTTAAAGCTACGCGGGTTATTCGCGATTTGAATATGGTCAATAGAACAGATCGTTACATCCCTTTTGTGTTCATTACGCTATTTTATGTGGTGGTTTCATACCTTATAAAAGGGCAGGAGTGGTTGACTCCGCTTATGTATAATTGTTTTTTGGCCATTACAACAGTGGTTGTGCTAACGAATGGTATCACATTTAAGTGGAAGATAAGCGCGCATGCAGCTGGTGTTGCTGGTTGGCTCGGCTTTATTGTAGCCTTTCAAAACCAGTTTGCTTCTACCAATACATTGTTCTGGCCGTTGGTTTGGTCAGTTGCACTTTGTGGTTTAGTGTTTTGGTCTCGTCTTTTTCTTAAGGCACACAAGCCAGCTGAGATATGGGCCGGGGCCACAATGGGTTTTTTGGTCTGTTATGCGGCAGTTGTCTTTTTTTCTTAGGCAGAAAAAAGGGCTTAATTAAAAGCCCGTTAGTGATATTCCTATTGTAAGTGTTCTTGTGTCCGCCCCGCCTGCCGGAGGGTTGTCAAACTTATCAGAAAGTTCGTAGAAGCTAAAAATGGCAAAACCACCCCAGCCAACTCTTGCCTGTAGGCCGTATCTAAAGCGGTTAAACCCTAGCTCTTTTCGGTCTTTTAGCATTCTGTTGTCGCCAAGTGCATCTTGAAACTTAACCTTTGTAAAAGAAGAGTAAAGAACACCAACCTTACCACCGGCTGCTACTCTAAAACCTCTGCTGTATTTGTCTCTATTCGCATACCATCTAATTTCAAGTGGCATGTCTACGTAGAATAGGCCAAGCTTTGATTTATCAAAACTTAATGAACCGAATTGATCTTCTAAGTCAACTACCTCAGTTGTTCTCTGGCCGTTGCTAATGCTAGAGACAAGTGTAGTGTTGTTGTCGAATGTATACTTTTCCCAGCTCATGCCTAAACCAGGGGTTAAGGTAAAACCACCCTTGCCAATTGGTAAGTCGTAGAAGTAAGTTGCGTTTACTGTTTTTGACTGAAACCAGTTTAAGTCGGCACCAGTAGGCTTGTCTGACCAGCTATTAAAGCCAAAATCGAAGACCAATGCACCCGGAAGATCCGGTCTTTGAGCTTTGGCAGAAAATGCGACAAAAATTAATGCGAATATTAAAAGGCTTTTTTTCATATAGTTGCGCTGTTTAAAGCGGTGGCAAAGATAGTATTTTTTAAAAGTATACATAAACGTGTTTTGCAAAGAAAAAGAATTAATTACCTTTGCACTCCGTTTTAACGGACTTTAACAGCGAAAAGTATTTGGCCTCGTAGCATAACTGAATAGTGCACTTGATTACGGCTCAAGAGGTTGCAGGTTTGAATCCTGCCGAGGTCACAAAAACAGAAAAGGTCACCCTTGGGGTGGCCTTTTCTGTTTTTAAGATTTTGTATCAGGTTCAAACCATTTGAAATCTCTTCCGAGTATTCGGAGAGATTCGTGAGGGGCTGTGCGGTATGCTCTGCGGGTACGAACAATCCTGCCGAGGTCACTTAAAGTACAAAAGCTCTGAATGTTTTCAGAGCTTTTTTTATTTACGGATTACCGAGCTTGCTCGGGTAATCAAGAAAAAAAGACATGCGCAGCATGAGCTTTTGTATTTTCAGGTGTGATATTTAGAGTTGTTTGCCAATTCCCAAAAGTGCACACCAAGGGTTTTTATTAGTAAAAGAGGTAACCTTGTAACTCCTCTTTTTATTCTCCATCCAATTTTTTTTGAACCCACGGCACGTTATCACGTAACTAAAGGCTAGAATATGTGCGTTTATTCGGTGTATAGTACTTTTAATAAGTAACCACTTACGTAAATTCATCATTTAATTCGGACACTCTTACAAAGTGTTCGGGTTCGGTTCATTCAGAAGATATTCGCTCAATCTGGTCAATTGGCGGTCGTATTTTTGGATAAAATGCAGTTGCTTTTCTTGAGTGCTGTTTGTGGTTAAATGGTGTTATTCCGCTGAAATAAAGGCTATTCTGAAAAACAAAACTCACCGTATATTCGGTAAAAGGTCAAAACAATGATAGCGTATAAGGGTCAACACACTATCCACAAAAAGGGTGGACAGCTTTATTGGCGAACAGAAAATGGTTCAATGGAAGGAATCAACAACGGCTTCGCCTATTTCTCATCTAAAAATTTATCGGCAGAAAATCAGCAAACACGATTTACAATTCGGTTTGGGCTTGACGGTACTCAGGTTTATGAAGTGAATAACCAGCAAGTGCAAGTCAATTCAGGCCAGTTTTTCGTTATGAACGAAGGTACTGAATATCATTTGCGGGCACTGAATAATGAAGATACAACAATGCTGGCGTTTTGTTTTAACGAGCAGTTTATCGCGGATTTTATTGCCTGTAAGCAAAAAAGCAACCTCAGTTTGCTCGACTCCGGTGGTCTATTTGAGTGTACTAACAGCACTTTTCACTTCCCAGAACATTCGTTGGTGGTAGATGCAGGTTTAAAAACCTGTATTGAGGAGTTAATGGATGAACATATATGTGCACCAGTTGATATGGTTGATGAATTCGAACTGTTCTCTACCATATTAACCACCGTAATGCGAAGAACAAAAGAGGTGTTATCGCCTTTTGAACGGCAAAATGTTGTCAAGAAATCTACTCAGGTTGAACTCTTCAAAAGGCTGTCTATAGCTAGAGATTATATTCAAGCACATTACTGCGAAGATGTTAATCTAAACGAGATTTCTAGGGTGGCCTGTCTTTCTCCTTATCATTTTCATAGGGCTTTTAAGCACACCTTTGGCATTACGCCCAAAAAGTTTGTAACCCACCTAAGAATAGAGCGGGCTAAATGGCTGTTAGAAAACGGTGATAGGTCTGTACAAATGATTTGTCATGAAATTGGCTTTAGGGATGTAAGTTCTTTTACAAGATTATTTTGCTCTTATACTGGTCATACGCCTTCTGTTTACAGAAATTTGCTTAGCAATAAGTTGATTATGACAGCATAAAATAAACCCTTTTGCGCTTTGCTTGTTTGATGTATGCAAGCTGACAATTATGGAGAGTTCTTGTTTTTGCAAGGAATTATTCTCTCCTTATTGTCCGTTATTCGTACCAAACATGCAGTCGGAAACCGCCATACTTTTTTTCTCAAGAACGCTCGAAGATGAGTATAAGGCGAAGTCGTTTGGTCTTTCGAAGGAACGATTCAAATCAGTTTATTCAGGTTTAGTAAGTAAGGCACTTCGAGTAGCAGAGCAAACTGGGTTTGCTCTGCATGAGGTTTATTCTGGTAGTCAAGTCGGCAGAACATTTGGGGAGCGCCTGATAAACGCCATTCTATCCATTGAGTCTGGAGGGTTTAAAAAAGTACTGGTAATTGGGAATGACTGTCCCGAACTGAATGCCTTGCATTTAAAACAGGCTGCCCAAAGCTTGGGAAATCACCCGTCTGTGGTTTTAGAAGATAAGCGTGGTGGTATAGCACTATTAGGAATTGACCTAACAAAGGTTGATTTCAATGATTTGATTAGCATAAAGTGGAGCACTGCTGCGGTAGCTCAGGAGCTTAAGTCACGTGTAAAATCCTACTCGCTAGAGTGGAGTCTGCGCGATGTCAATTCAAAGAGGGATCTCCTTCTTTTGAGACGAGAGGCATCCAAAGGTGTGCGTAAGTTCGTACGTCTGCTATGTGCGGCATTCACCTATACATACCAAAGAATTTTTGAGCAAACAATTGAGGTGCTGCGTGCATGCATGCTGGCATTTTGGAAAGGTCCTCCTTTCTGCTTACTCAATCGATTTTAGCATACTTATTCAGCGTGCGTTTTGTGCGCTTAAACCTTACAAACCTTTTCATGGACAAAACATATTATAATCCTGCCGACCTTAAGAAGTTCGGGCAGATAACTGATTTTCAAGAGAAACTAGGAAAAAAATTCTTCGATTGGTACGGAGCTGTTTTTGAGCCTGGAGCACTTACCGCGAGAGAAAAATCGCTAATAGCGCTGGCTGTAGCTCATGCCGTGCAGTGCCCGTACTGTATTGATGCATATACCGATGACAGCATGAAAAAAGGAGCAGATGAAGAACAAATGATGGAAGCTGTACATGTAGCAGCGGCTATCAGAGGTGGTGCTTCTTTGGTTCATGGTGTGCAAATGATGAATAAAGTAGACGAGAAACTAATGTAATATGAGCATTAAAACTTTGCTTAGGGAGAAACATTGGCTGTCTTCGCCTGATGAACAGGTGAAGGTTTTAAGCAACCACGAGGCTGCCGGTGTTCCTTCTTTTGCACAGCAACTAGATAAGAGTGGAGTGGAACTTACCCCTACGGGAATAGATACCTTTCAGGTGAACGTGGGTAAAATGTGTAACCAAGTTTGCAAACACTGCCATGTAGATGCAGGGCCTGACCGAAAGGAAATAATGACCCGCGAAACCATGCAGCAAATTTTGTATGCACTGGAAGGTACCGATGTAAAAACCGTAGACCTTACAGGTGGAGCTCCAGAAATGAATCCTGATTTTAGGTGGTTTGTAGAAGCCCTTTCTGAACAAGGACGCCAAATTATTGTGCGCTGTAATCTTACCATAATTTTAGCAAACCCTAAGTACCACGATTTGCCCGACTTCTTTAGAAAACACGGGGTGAATGTGGTTTCATCGTTGCCTTCTTTTACAGCCAGACGAACAAATGCCCAGCGAGGTAATGGTGTTTTCGAAAAGTCCATTGAGGCATTGAAAATGCTGAATGCCGTAGGTTATGGCAAAGCAGACTCTGGCCTGAAGCTCGATTTGGTTTATAACCCTTCAGGTGCATTTCTACCAGACGATCAGGCCATTCTAACCCAAGAGTTTAAACAGAAATTAAAGGAAAGCTACGATATCGTATTCAACGACCTGTTTGTAATTACTAACCTTCCTGTCAGTCGATTCTTGGATTACCTACTCAATTCTAAGAATTACGAGTCGTATATGGATGAATTGGCCAATGCTTATAACCCTGTGGCAGCTGCAGGGGTTATGTGCCGAAACATGGTTTCAATTAGCTGGGATGGTTATCTGTACGATTGCGATTTTAACCAAATGCTAGAGTTGAAATTGTCGGGGAATGCGCCTAAGCATGTTAAAGACTTTGATTGGGACAAGGTAATGGACAGAGAAATAGTAATAAATCAACACTGTTATGGCTGTACTGCAGGGGCAGGTTCTAGCTGTGGCGGTGCAACTACATAAACATGAGTTATTTAGAAACCACTAAAGACATTTATAAAAAAGCAGCAGAAACACCCGATGTGGGGCTTTGCTGTACTACGACACCAGTTTGGGCTTTTCCGGGGTTGGAGATTCCCAAAATAATGCAGCAAATGAATTATGGTTGCGGCAGCACTGTTCACCCTCGAGATTTGGTGAACAACCCCAAGATTCTCTACGTGGGTGTAGGTGGAGGTATGGAGCTTCTTCAGTTCTCTTATTTCAGTCGCCAGCCTGAGGGCGTAATCGGTGTTGATGTGGTGGATGAAATGTTGGCTGCTTCCGCACGCAATTTTGAAGAGGCCGCTGAATCTAACGCTTGGTTCGATCCGTCTTTTGTTACGCTCAAAAAAGGCGATGCCTTGAGTTTGCCTGTTGAGGATGAGTCTGTAGATGTGGCTGCGCAGAATTGCCTGTTCAATATTTTTCATGAAGAAGATTTGAAAAAGGCACTGAAGGAGATGTACAGAGTACTAAAGCCCAGGGGTCGTTTGGTGCTTTCTGACCCTGTTTCGGAAGATGAAATGCCTGAATCATTGAAGCAGGATGAGCAACTTCGGGGGCTTTGCTTAAGTGGGGCATTGCCGCTTAAGGACTACATAAAGATGATCACTGACATAGGCTTCGGCACGGTAGAAATTAGGGCGAAGAGGCCTTATCGCATACTTACTCCAACGCAATACGACACTCCAGAATCTATCTACATAGAATCGGTTGAGGTGTGTGCAATTAAGGATCCAATGCCTGCTGATGGGCCTTGTGTGTTTACAGGTAGAACCGCTATTTATACCGGAAAAGATGAGTGTTTTGATGACCATAATGGGCATATACTCTTGCCGAACCAGCCTTTAGCTGTTTGCGATAAAACGGCCGGTAACTTAGAGGCACTCAATAGCCCAGATATTTGGGTGTCGCCAAGTACCTACTTTTACGATGGTGGCGGCTGTTGCTAACTGAATGATGAAATCAATGAAGCTACGCTGGTTAATAATTGGACAAGCGTGGCTTTCTTTTTTCTTGTGAATTGTTCTGGCTTTTAGAATATTAGTAGAAATGTTTGTGTGAATATGGAGCAGGTAGAAAGGCCAGACGAGAATGATGATAAGGACAAGTTAAGGCGGTGGGTAAACAACCTTCAGCTCGAAAGTTGGCAGCTTGAGCTACTGATCACGGGTTTCTCAATTTTTCTTTTGGCTACTAGTTTAGAGGAATACGAGCTTTTTAGAGCTTCTATGGCTTTTAATAAGTTCACTTTAGGCGGAAACATGAATCCGGTTATCTCGGTTTCTGTTTTGCTTATTCTAAACACAATTCCGCTGGCCATGCGGTTTTTCCTTTTCAGTTTGTTGGCGCACTTACTCCTCAGAGGATTTTGGATTGGCATAGTAGGATTGAGCTCCGTTTCTAACCGAATTGATTTTGATAGCCTGCGCTTAAGTGGCGGGTTTAAAAAGTTCATTCCCAAAAACGTTCGAACGCTCGATGAGCTTATTCTTTATTTAGATAAGATCGCGAGCGTAATTTTTGCCTACACTTATTTATTGGCTTTCTCCATAATTTCGGTGGTATTGGTTGGTGCTTTTTTGCTGGTAGTGCTAAGCTTAACCTCGTATTTCCCTGTTGTTATTGAAAGTGTGGCTTTGGCCGGTACCTTAAATGCCATTGTGTTCTTTGTTTGGTTTATTCTGGCTTTAGGCTCAATTATCTTCTTTTTAGATACGCTGTTGTTCGGGGTGTTCAAAAGGTCCAGATGGTTTTCAACGCTCTATTACCCAATTTATCGTTTCTATTCTATCCTGTCGCTTTCCTTTGTTTACCGAAGTATTTACTATCACTTAATAACCAATTATAAGAAGAAACATATAGTGTTTGCTTCGCTGGCTTTGCTTGTGCTGTTTTTGATTAATAATAGGTTGAACAGCTGGGATAACTACCCTTTCTTTCCGCAAATGGACGATGAAAGTGAGGCTTTAATAAGGAATGAACATTACGATGATCAGCGCACCGATGGATTTATAGAAACGGCCAGTATTCCGTCTCGCATAGTAAATAATGGGTTTTTGGAGTTATTTGTAAGGTACTCGCCAGTGAATAACGAGATTCTGCAATTCTTATGCCCTGCGTCTAAAAACCTGAATACCGACATAACTTTTATGGAAGGAATGAAGGCCGGTGTGGAGGCGCAAGGCGATAGTACCCGGACGATAAATGAGATACTCCGCTCGCTCAACAACTTTGACGAAATGGTGAGTATGTCGGCTGGTTGCTTGGTGAAAATGTACGACATATATATTGATGGGGCCAAGGTTGAAAACCCTGAGCTTTTCTTCACCACTCACAAAAATAAAGGCGAAAAGGGCTTTGCTTTTATGTTGGATTTGAATGATTTAAGTAGAGGTAGACACCTGCTTTCTATAAATCATTATGAACGAACAAACCAGATTTGGGGAGGAGAGATTACCGAGCAAACCATTAAAAAGGAGAATTTCGTGAAAATTGTATTCTGGAAGGAATAATGTTACCACTAACATAATCCGCAAGAATAAACGAAAATCCATTTCCTATCTTAATTCATAGAAATCGCAGGCTATGATTAAGAACTACATAAAAATTGCATTTAGAAATATTCGTAAGCAGAGCTTTTATGCTGTGCTGAATATTACCGGTTTGGCAGTTGGAATTAGCTGTTGCATACTCATTCTTACCTATGTGGCCGATGAGTTAAGCTATGATAGCTTTCAACCTGAAGTGGAACAAACTTATAGGGTTGCCCTCGATAGAAAGTTTCCTGACAATCAATTTGTGTATGCGCGTTCGCCAATGCCGCTTGGTGTAACGTTGGTTCGCGATTTACCCGTGGTGACCAATTTTACACGGGTGTTCAATAACTTCGGTTCGCTTACATTTCAGTTAGAAGACCAGTACTTTGATGAACGCAATGTGCTGGCGGTGGACTCTACCTTTTTCGATTTCTTTCATGCTGACTTTGTTAGTGGAGACAAACAAACTGCATTGGATCAGCCAAACAGTTTAATAATTACAGAGGCAATGGCTACCAAGTATTTCGGTGGTCAAGATGCTTTGGGCAAGCAATTAACTGTTCAGAATATAGGTGAGATGATGGTAAGAGGAGTGGTGAAAAATCCGCCTTCCAACTCTCATATGCATTACGATTTCCTTTTTTCTCTTAATACTATGCCTGGTTTGTATCGAAACGATTTTTGGGGTTCATATCAAACCTATAATTACCTGCGGCTAGAGTCAGGAACTGATCCGGCCATGGTAGAACAGCGCATTGAAGAGATTGTGCAATCTTATATGGAACCTCAAGTGCAAAGCTTTCTAGGGATTGATTGGCAGGAGTATGAAGCAGCTGGAAATGATCATCGCTACTTTCTTCAGCCAATGAAGGATATTCATTTGCATTCTAACTTTCAGTGGGAGTTAGAACCTAACGGAAATGCGACAATCGTATACCTATTTGCTGCGATTTCGGGCTTTATTTTACTCTTGGCTTGCATCAATTTTATAAACCTTACTACGGCTAGAGCCGCTAATAGGGCGAGAGAGGTTGGAATGCGAAAAGTACTTGGCGCAGTACGTAAGCAATTGGTTGGTCAGTTTTTAACAGAGGCCGTTTTTGTCTGTTTGTTGGCAAGTGCGCTAGCTGTTTTTCTTGCCTCTATGCTCATGCCGCTTTTCAACGAAATGTCGGGCAAGCAAATAGATATTGTGAGTTTAATGAATTGGCGATCTATTGGTGGTCTTGTGCTTTTCTCTGTGTTGCTTGGTGTTGCTTCAGGGCTTTACCCTGCATTCTTTCTATCGGCATTTAAACCCATTTCAGTATTGAAAGGTAAAGTAAGTGGCGGGGCGAAAAGCTCGTTTTTGCGTAACGGGTTGGTCATTTTTCAATTCGGAGTTTCAATAGTTTTAATCATCGGAACGCTCGTAATTTATCAGCAAATCCAGTATTTGAATGACAAACCCTTGGGTTTTGATAAAGACCAATTAGTAGTGGTAGAGCGGGCCGACTTGTTAGGTGAGCAAATTGAAACATTTAAAAACATACTTTTAGAAAACCCAAGAATCGAATCGGTGGCAGGAGCAGCCACTATTCCTGGTAGACAGGTAAATGGCGGCACCTTTATGGATGTTACTGGCAATGCCAGCGAACGGTATTTAATGCCTAGCATTCGCGGAGATTATGATTTGATCAACACCATGGGGTTGAATGTGGTAGATGGCCGCGCTTTTGATAATGCCATTGTTACAGACTCAACTGCTATAATAGTAAACGAGTCGGCTGTAAAAACCTTTGGATGGAATGACCCGATAGGAAAGCAGTTACAGCCAATAAACGGCCCAATTTATACTGTAATTGGCGTTGTTGAAGATTTTCATTTCGAGTCGTTGCACCAAAATATTGGCCCATTGGCCCTCTTTGCAAGTGACCTTGGCGCTAACCCTACCGGTTTAATGGTGCTGAAAGTATCCACTTCGGACTTAAGCAATACCCTGGCTTCTATTGAGTCCAGTTGGGACGAATTTGTTCAACAAAGGGCGGTGCAGTTGTCGTTTGTAGATCAGGAGTTTGGAGAGTTGTATGAGGCAGAGGAGCGTAGCGGCCAGTTATTTTCTGCCTTTGCAGTTTTGGCCATTATTATTGCTTGCTTAGGGGCGGTTGGCTTGGCTGCTTTTTTAGCCGCGCAGCGCAGAAAGGAAATTGGAGTGAGAAAGGTGTTGGGAGCTACCACTTTTGGCTTAGTGGGTTTGCTTTCAAAAGAGTTTGTAAAGCTAATATTGGTGGCAAACTTATTGGCTTGGCCCTTGGCCTACTACCTAATGCAGCAATGGCTAAATACCTTTGCGTATGCTGTTGGGCTAAACTTACTCGTATTTGTGATGGCGCTCTTGGGGTCTGTGCTCATAGCCTTGCTAACTGTTTCCTTCCATAGTGTAAAGGCGGCCGTTACCAATCCGGCCGAAATCCTACACTATGAGTAATAAACAAGGGTTGATTAATATCTAGAATTTTGGAGATAGCTTAGCAGAACGCTTTAAATACAACCTCAGTTTAAGTCCTAAGAAGGTGAAAATGCCAGCATAGAAAAGACCTGCGATTAAAAGGATTGCTTCAATAGATAAAGTGTTCATGGCTATCTGTTTTAAATGATATTCAAATCTGCTCAGATAGCCACAAATATTTTTACGGGAATTCGTGAAAAACTGGATTTACGTAATTCCCTTAGCGCCACTTTACGCGTACAAAACTCTTGGCTTTGCTAAAGTTTTTCGGAATGTGTTTAATGATGCTATCGCGCAGTTTTTCCAGAACGGCCTCTTTTGTAAAACTCTTATGAACCACCAAGCTAACTTCCCTAATTGGCTCAGGTGAGGTAAAGCGTTTTATACGTTGGTCAGTCATGTCATTCAAAACAGAAAGCTCAGGTACCAAGGTATAGCCCATATTATGCTTTACAAGGTTCTTTAACGTTTCTATTGAGCCACTTTCGTACGAGAAGTTTCCACTTCGAGCATTCTTTTCGCTGCAAATATTCAGTACTTGGTTTCTTAAGCAGTGTCCTTCAGTAAGTAGCCAAAGCCCTCTTTCGGAAAGTTCGTTAGGGTCAATCTCTTGCTTCATAAAAAAAGGATGGTGCATGCTAGTGTAGAGCAAAAAGGGCTCGTTGAACATTGGTACCTCCCTAAGGTTGCTCTCCTCTAAAGGAGTAGCCATAAGCCCAATATCCAATAAGTCGTTTTTGAGATCGCTTATTAGTTGAGACGACTCTACCTCTCTAATAATAAGTTTAGTATTAGGGTTGTTGGCCGTAAAGTCATTGAGAAAAAGCGGTACTAAGTAAGGCGCTATGGTTGGAATAACCCCTAACCTAAAGGTGCCCTTCATGGTGTCTTTTTCCTCATTAATCATGGCCTTTAGCTGGTTGGTTTCCCTTAAGATTTGGCGCGCCTTAGCTATAATCAATTCACCTGTTGGGGTAGGTATAATTGGCTGCTTGGACCTATCAAAAATGAGCGTGCCCATTTCCGTTTCCAGCTTTTTTACCTGCAGGGTCAACGTAGGCTGTGTTACAAAACACTGCTCGGCAGCCGTAACAAAATGACGGTGCGTATCGAGCGAAACGATGTATTCTAATTGTTGTAATGTCATATTTACGAATTCTATAACATTTTTAGGAACATTGAAGGGGTAAATAACGTTCTTTGTGTGTAAACAAAAAAGAAAACAATCAGAGAAATGGAAAAATCAACAAATATGACAGTAGTAGAAAAATTAAATCAGCTTTTAATCAACTATCAGGTGCATTATCAAAACCTGAGACTTTTTCATTGGAATGTAAAAGGCCCTTTCTTTTTCGTGCTTCACGATAAGTTTGAGGAGCTTTACAGAGATGCTGCTGAAAAAATTGATGAAGTAGCAGAGCGTGTGTTGGCACTTGGAGGAACGCCAAAAGGTTCGCTTAAAAATATTGTTTCGAATGCTGATGTTGAATCGCACGAGGAGCAAATGGAGGCCAATGAAATGGTAAACTCGATTATTAGCGCTAACAAAAAGCTTATAGAAAACTTAAATGGTGTTTTAACAACTGCGGAAGAAGCAGGTGATGAGGGTACACTCGATATTTTCACTAGCTACATTCAAGAGTTGGAGAAACAAAACTGGATGTTTAAAGCGTACTTGAAGTAATGAATTTTCATACTAGGAAGTGGGTAAAACCCGAGGACCTGAACCCAAACGGTTCGCTGTTTGGAGGTAGGTTGTTGGCGTGGATTGATGAGGAGGCTGCCCTTTACACAGTTGTGCAGCTTGAAAACCCTCATATCGTAACCAAGTTTATTTCCGAGATCAACTTTATTTCGGCTCCAAAACAAGGCGATATCATTGAAATAGGTATTGAAGCTGTTGAGTTTGGAAGAACCTCGCTAACCTTAAGTTGTGAGGTACGAAATAAGCAAACGCGAAAGCAGATTTTATCGATTGATAAAATCGTGATGGTGAACTTGGGTGAGGATGGAAACCCCGCTCCACATGGAAAAACGAAAATTGAGTACGTTAAAGATCGATTAGTGTAATTCTATTATATATTTTGGATTGAGGCCGAGGGATTTTTCCTTCGGCTTTTTTTATGCAGAAAGTTAGCGATGGCTATCGTAGTCTTCTAAAATACTGAGGTAGCTGAGGTATCGGGTTTCGCTGATTTCACCTTGCTCAAATGCATCTAAAACTACGCAGCCTGGCTCGTTGGTGTGAGTACAGTTGTTGAACTTACATTCGCCCAAGAACTGGCGCATTTCCGGAAAATAGTGACCAATTTCTTCTGGTTCCATTTCAACCAAACCTAGTTCTTTAATTCCGGGAGTGTCTATTACCAAGCTCTGTTCGTTCATTTCAAACATTTCTGCAAAAGTAGTGGTGTGCGTGCCTTTGTTGGCAAAGGAGGAAACCTCTCCGGTTTTTTGCTCGATAGAAGGAATAATAGCGTTAAGCAATGTTGACTTACCTACTCCGGAATGTCCGGCTATCAAAGTGGTTTTGTCTTTCAATAAGGAGTGGATGGTTTCTAGTCCTTCATCTTCAAGCACAGAGATAAGGTGGGCATCGTAACCAATTGCCTTATACATATCCATTAGCTCTTCGCAAAACTCCACTTGCTTTGGTTTAAGCATGTCCTTTTTGTTGAAAACAATAATGGCTGGAATTCTGAATGATTCGGCACTAACTAGAAAGCGGTCGATGAACCCGAGCGATGTGCGCGGAAAGGAAAGTGTCGCTAGTAGAACGGCTTGATCTAAGTTGCTAGCCAAAATATGAGAAAAGCCGTTTTTTCTAGTTGATTTGCGGATTATGTAGTTCTCGCGGTCTTCAATTTGAGTGATTACCGCAGAGCCTTTTTCTTCTCCTTCGGTACTTAGTGTTACCCAGTCGCCAACGGCAATTGGGTTGTTCACTTTTAGCTTTGCGTTACGGAATTTGCCCCTTAAGCGGCATTGATAATAGTGGCCATCTTCGGCTTTTACACCATACCAACTACCAGTCGATTTGTAGACTCTTCCCCTCATATGGCACGAAGATAGTCCATTATGATGTTTGTAGAACCAGCTTTCTCGTTTACGTATTGCTTGCAGGTAGCTGAGGCGGTGTTTCTGAGTTCTTTTTCGTTCAATAGTCTGTTCAAAATAGCCTGAGCTTGATCTGCTGTTTCAATGCTAAACCCACCGCCTTTTTCTTGCAACTCTATGGACTCAGGGAATTTTTCGAGCCCCTTATTGCCGTAAACTACTGGCAAGCCAAAAGCAACAGCCTCCAATACATTGTGCAAGCCATCTCCAAACGCACCTCCTATATAGGCAAAGCTTCCGTATTGGTAGGTGTTAGAAAGCATGCCAATCGTGTTGAGAATGAGTATGTGCTCATTGGTGAAATTGTCAAATTCGGTGTATCGAATGGCTTGATCTTTTAAATAGTCTTCAATTTTAGCCACATGCGCATCGTCCACTAAATGTGGTGCAATAATCACTTTTATGTCATTGGAGTGTTCGTTAATGAAAGCCGCTAAAACCTCCATGTCTTCGGGCCAGGCACTTCCAACAATAAAGGCAGGTTTGCCAGCTAAGAAAGTCTCAACTTGACTTTGTTTGGCTGGGTTTGCAATGGTTTGTTGTACTCGATCGAAGCGTGTGTCGCCAGAAACAGATACGTTTTTAATGCCAATGCCTTGAAGCAACGCTTCAGAGCTTTCGTTCTGAACAAAGGTATGCTCAAAAAAGCGAAGCATTTGGCGATGAAGCCCACCGTAAGGTTTAAAGAAAATATGCTTTTCGGTAAAAAGAGCAGAGATGCTTACTAGTGGTATGCTCAGATTATTGATTGTTTTGAGGTGATGGTACCAGTATTCGTATTTAATGAAAACTACTTTTTTGGGATTAACCATTTTTACAAAAGCTCTGGCGCTCTTGCCAGTATCCCAAGGTAAATAACTGGTAAAGTCGGCTACAGGGTGGTTTTTTCTGTGGTCAAAGCCCGAAGGTGAAAAGAAAGTAACCAATAGCTTATATTCGGGAAAGGCTGCTTTTACCTGCTCCATTACGGGCAACCCTTGCTCAAACTCTCCTAGCGATGCAGCATGAAACCAAATGATAGGAGATTGATTGTTTTCTAGCTTGGTTTGAAGTGCTTGAATAGATGCTTTCCTGTCCTCAACGGCCTTTTTAGCCTTTGTATTAAAGGGGCTTGCAACAATAGCCAATAGCCTGTAGAGAAAGATTGAAAGGTTGTAAAGGAGCATCATTTGTGCAAAAATAGCAGTAAAAACGGCATGGGTAAAACTATCCGTTCGATATGATTAAATACCTGTTCTTTATTGGTAAAAGTTTCTTAGCAATATTCTCTTTGTTTACTGCTTTAAAAAGCGCGTTCTTCGATAAATGAATGTAGGGAATCTACCTATTAGTGGGTATTCGCATAGGAAAATATGCATTCTATATTTATAAACTTGTATCTTCAATCAGTAAAACTAAAAACTAAAATGCGAAGTAAGTATCTATTATTAGCCCTGATTAGTGTCTTTTTATGGGGCTGTGGAGAGGCTGGCGTAGAGTCGGATATCTCGAAACTAATTGACACAGAGCGTATAGAAATTAATCTTTCAACTCCATTTGTTGGACAAGAAGTGGATAGAACACCATCTACGATAGTTTACGCTAGAAATGTAGTGGAGTCTGACGAATTTTCAGAATATCTTGATGATGCTCAGAACTTTACAGTAAACTTTATTACCTATAGTGTTGAGGGTTTTCCTACTACTAGTAGTGCGGACATGGTCTTGGATGTTTCTGTATCTATTCAAGGTGGTAACTTTTTAGAGTTGTTATCTCTTAGAATTAATGATGTTCAGAACAATCCTCAGGACATTATGATCTACGAGAAGGGAAGTGACCTTCCTGCAAATGAGAGTACAGTTAGCCAGTTGGAAAATGCGCTGCTAAATGGACAGACTTTCGATATGAAGATTGAGCTTTATGGAGAAGATGTGACACTAGAACAAGCTGATGTAGCCTTCGACCTAATCTTTAAGTATGACCTTACTGCAAGAGTTCAGTTCGACTAATTCTTCTACTTCAATCAAAACAATGACAACGATGAAAAGATATATATACACATCACTTTTCTGTGCTTCCATTCTATTTGGGTTTAGCCAAAAAGCGAAAGCCCAGTTGGATTTAGGTACAATATTGGAGGCAGGAGCCGCAGACGTAACCACTTACCTTAAGAATTATGCAGAGCCTGCGTTTAAAGGTTTGGGCTTTGGAATGAATGGCGGTTGGTACAATACTGCCGAAACTCATAACTTACTTGGTGTTGACCTTTCAGTTTCGCTAATAGCCTCAAGAGTTCCAACAGGTGCAGAGTTCTTTACTTTCAATAACAGCGATTATACAAACATTTATTATAGAGATGCATCATCGGTTGATGTGCCAACAATGTTTGGGCCTAATTTAGGTGCAGATGACCTTCCTCAACTTTCAGTGCGTGACTTTAACGATGCTGATAATGATGGAGATACAATGGAGGAGTTGGTTAGACTTTCTGCCCCAACAGGCCTTGGTTTAGATGAAGAGGATTTTATGCCTTTTAATGCTGTGCCTGTACCAATGGCGCAATTAGGAATTGGCTTATTCAAAAATACAGATTTAAAGGTGCGTTACATCCCAAATGTGGAGGTTGACGATGACGGAAATTCTGTAAAACTATTTGGCCTTGGTTTAATGCACGACATTAAGCAATGGTTGCCTGGTGAGAAGCTTTTACCAATTGATCTTTCTGTATTCTTAGGCTTTACTAGCTTAGAGACTAATGTTTACATCGATAAAGATTTGGACCAAAGGGTGACAATGGAGGCCAACTCATTTATGGCTCAGGCTGTTGTTTCTAAAAAGCTTTCGATCTTTACTCCTTATGTGGGATTGGGTTATGCTAGCAACAATGTAAACTTTAAGATGCTAGGTAACTTTGATACTGAGACAGGTACTTTAACTGATCCGATTGATTTTGATTATGAGGGCAGTGGCTTTAGAGCAAATGCTGGTCTTAGAATTAAACTAGCTATTTTAACAATTACTGGTGAGTATGCTTTCCAAGAATATGACACTTACACAGTAGGTATTGGATTTACTTTCAGATAAGAATATTAACAGATAAGTTAAAGGCTGCTTTCCAGTTTGGGTAAGCAGCCTTTTTTTATTGCCAATTTTTCGAGAAGAACTTCCATTCTGCTTTATTTCCTTTCACTAATTGTATAGGTTTGAAGTCCAATTTTTAGACCGATCACCGTTAACTTATGAGTAAAGTAAAAGTATTGTTCGTTTGCCTCGGAAATATCTGCCGTTCTCCATTAGCAGAGGGGATTTTTAGACAGCGTGTAGAAGAAAGAGGGCTTTCAGAATACTTTTTAATTGACTCTTGTGGAACGGCATCTTACCACATAGGCGAAACTCCAGACGAACGTTCCATGGCGAATGCCGAAAAGAATGGCGTAAAATACACTCACCGTGGGCGTCAGTTCAAGAAAGACGACTTTAAGCGTTTCGATTACATTTTCCCCATGGATGCTTCTAATAAAATGAACATCATGGAATTCCATCCGGGAGAAGCAAAGGCTACCGTTGAAATGATGAGGGCGTATGATGGCACGCAGTCTGGTACCGATGTGCCTGACCCGTATTACGGTGGCGAGCAGGGTTTTCAGAATGTGTTCGATATACTTGATGAATCAGTAAACAACCTACTCGATCATTTAGTGAAGGAACATCAGCTTGCTTAATGAGTCCAATGGCTGGACTTTTTTACTTCTTCACCTCGTCCTTCATAGTTTTTTGTAAACCATCTGGAAGTTATTTCGGGAACGCTGCTCAATAATGATTTGTTTGTCTATCATCAGTTCGTCAATGGTTGCCTGATTATAATTTTTGACCGTAATCATCTCTAGCCCTTCGTTATAATAGATAGAAAACTCTTCCATTAAGGCAGTGCGTAGTTGCTCCCTTCTTTTGGGGTCATCGTCCATACAAATGGTAAAAGTAATGGCCGAGTTTTGCATCAGGTTGATGCTCAGGTTCAGGCGCTTTACATGATCGAAAATCATGTGTATGTGATGCTCATTAATAAATGAAAAGTCGCTGATTTTGAATGAGATAACCGTTTGTTTGTCTTTGTGTATAATGGCTGGAGCAAGATTTGGTACTTGGCACTCCTCTATTATTGTTCCCTCAGCTTCTGGGGTTTCAAAAGACTTAACGTAAAGTGGAATGCCTTTTTGCGCCAGCGGCTTTATCGTTTTTGGGTGAATTACCGAAGCACCATAGTAGGTCATTTCAGCGGCCTCTTTGTATGGTAACTGCTTATACAAGGTGGTTTTTTCAAACTTCTTTGGGTCAGCATTGAGTACTCCAGGTACATCTTTCCAAATAGTGAGGGAAGTAGCATTAAGGCTAGTGGCAAAAATAGCACCGGTAAAGTCGCTACCTTCACG
This sequence comes from Roseivirga pacifica, assembly GCF_900111145.1. Taxonomy (GTDB): domain Bacteria; phylum Bacteroidota; class Bacteroidia; order Cytophagales; family Cyclobacteriaceae; genus Roseivirga; species Roseivirga pacifica. Next base: position 284,335 of record NZ_FOIR01000004.1, on the reverse strand, counting down.
GCCTAAGGTAGTGGTGTTGAATTTTGCGTTGCTGCCTATAAAGCCCTGAGAAATAACAATACCGCTTTCGAGCATTGGGTTTACCTGAGAGCGAATCATTGCTTGGCTCGCACCCCAATCTACCTTAGCTTGGCGGTGAGTGTTGTCGGTTTTGAGCACCTTCCTTGCATCTAACCAAGTGTTGGCAATTCCTTCTTTAGCTAAATAAGCGGCAATTATTTTGGTAGAAAGTAATTCACCACAAGAAACTGACTGATCATAAACGTAGTCGTAGCCCATTGTGCTACTGAATTTATTCAGTGCATTTTCAAGTTCTTCGTAAATATTCTCGATGTCGGCCTGCAATGCTTCATTGCTGCTTAAGCCCAAATCGTAAATAATTTGCTCGTGAAAGCTAGTGATAGCGGCAAGGGCTTCGGTAGGATCTTCCTCCTGCATGGTGGCGTCAAGCAATCGCTCGAAGGCGTTGGTTGTCTTACCCATGGCCGATACAATTACCACAAGTGGTTGGTTTAAATTGGCTTTTATGATTTGCGCCATGTTGCGCACGGAAGGGGCATCTTTTACTGAGGCTCCGCCAAACTTAAATACTTTCAATGGACGTGTATAAATTTTACTAATTTCGCTGCAAGTTATTAACGATTTCCGACTTACAAATTATAAATCACCTATGGGAAAAGCGGAAAAATCGAGAATTGCCCTTCCAGTTGGCTCTAATCTCGATAGATTCATCATGAAAAACCAAGAGGCATTTCCGTATGCCTCTGGAGAATTGTCTCAGTTAATCAGAGACTTAGCTTACGCGGGCAAGGTAGTGAACCGCGAAATTAATCGGGCAGGGCTAGCCGATATCACCGGAGCTTATGGTAACGAAAATGTACAAGGCGAGGAGCAACAAAATTTAGATGTTGCTGCTAACATTAGGTTTACCAGAGCGCTTAAAAAAGGGGGAGAGGTAGCCGCTATTATTTCTGAAGAGGACGAAGAAATTATCGACCTGAACAATCCACGTTCTAAATATATTGTGGCGATAGATCCGCTTGACGGTTCGTCCAATATAGATGTGAATGTGTCAATTGGGACGATTTTTTCTGTTTACCGAAGAATTTCCCCGCAGGGAAGCCCGATTCAGACAGAGGATGTGTTGCAACCGGGTAGTGCTCAAGTGGCTGCTGGTTACATTCTTTACGGCTCTTCAACCATGTTTGTGTACACAACGGGTAAAGGAGTAAATGGCTTTACTTATGAACCATCACTTGGCGAATACATTTTGTCTCACCAAAACATGAAAATGCCTAAGGATGGGAAAGTGTACTCAATTAATGAAGGTTCTTATTATTCGTTCGAACCGCATGTAAGGGACTATGTGGAGGCCTGTAAAAAGCGAGGCTTTTCGGCACGGTACATCGGTTCTTTGGTGGCAGATTTTCACAGAAACTTATTAAAGGGTGGGATTTATATTTATCCTTCTACCGAAAAAGCGCCAAATGGAAAACTGAGATTAATGTACGAATGTAATGCATTGGCCATGATTGCCGAACAGGCCGGAGGTAAAGCAACTGATGGTAAGCAGCGTATTTTGGATATTCAGCCAACAGACTTGCACCAGCGTGTGCCTTTTTATGTGGGCAGTACCAAAATGGTGAAAGAAGCAACTGAAGAAGCCTAGTCTTCAAATTAAATGCATTGGTATCAATCAAGGCCTCACTCAAAGTGAGGCCTTGACTTTTTTAAGGCTTTATTAGAAAGTCACCCTGAACGCAGCGAAGGATCTCAGTTGCAGGGGCACAATTTGAGTAGGTATTTGCATATGACTGGTGTTGCTTGCCAATTGCAGTGAATGTCTCCCTCTTTGAAGAGGGAGTGCCACAGGCGAGGGAGTAGAAATGTAGTTCTTTCTAATGACTATAGTCACAAAACTTGCCGCCAAAATCGGTGTCCTCACCGATTTGTAAACATGTATTTTATGGGGATGAGCTATGCCAATGGTGCAATATCATTCCATTTACTTTTCTTTTGATGCTCCAAAAGAAAAGTAACAAAAGAAAAAGCGCCCAACATCAAAACCATCGGGGCAGCCTTCTACTTTTATCGTTTATTTTTCAGCCGATGGTCACGCTGATGTTGGATCCCCACGCGCGTTAATCCGATGCTTTTTCTCTTAACACTATTTGGCTATGACTGGTGTTGCTTGCCAGTTGCAGTGAATGTCTCCCTCTTTGAAGAGGGAGTGCCGCAGGCGAGGGAGTAGAAATGTAGTCCTTTTTAATGACCATGTTGCAAACCTCACCGATTTGTAAGTTGTGTTTTGAAGAGGTGGTAACGTGTGTCGAGTGCTCTATCCTAAGAATACTTCTTTCGAGTGCCTACTTTTTGTAGCTCGCGCTCCAAAATCATTTTAGTAATGATGGCCGCAGGGTTGTCGTTGGTAATGGCCAGCGCTGCTTTTAGTTTCTGCTCCGAAACATCTATGCGGTAAAGCACATTAATCAGTGCATTAAAGTCGCGCTCCATCAAGTCTTCAACTACACGCATTATTTTAAGGTAAGCTTGGTCGTAGCTAAAGTCTGGCTGATTGGCCAAGTCTAAATAAGAAACATCCAGCCCAAAATCCTTTTCAAAAAGGGCCAGGCCGGATGTTATGTCTTTATTGTCGTAGGTCATTTTCCCTACTTGTTTTTATGCTTCTTCTTTTTCTTCAGTAGCTCCTTCAGCCAAAACCTCAGGGCATTTTACCGCAATAAGGTTGTACCAAGTCACTAGTTTCTTAATGTCAGAAACGTAAACTCTGTCCTCATCGTATTCTGGTAAAATGTGCTTAAGGAAAGATTTTAACTCGTCTCCAGAAGAGTTTTTGTCTAGTCCTGTATCGCCTTCAAACTCACTGTGAATCGACTGAAGCACATCAAGTAATGGTGTAGAACCATCTTCAGTATGAGAGTAGATAGAGATTTCGCTAAGAATCGATACACGAGCATCTGCTCCAACTACCAATTTCTGCTTTTTCTCGTCAAGCGATTCTAAAATAACACCGGCCTTTGAAGGTTTAAGTACCTTAAACAACCCACCTTTTCCTGCCACTGAGGCCAATTCTTCAAACTTCATAAACGTTTCAATTATTGAGGCTTCAAAGTAAACGGAAGCCACGGCTTTAACCAACAGAAAATTTAACTTTCAAGAATCTCTTGGATGTACTCGGATACTTTTTCTTTACCAAACTTACTTTCCGAAGAGGTAAGGAATATTGGCGGCAATTCTTCCCAGTTCGCCTTCATGGTTTTTCTAAACTTGGCAACGTTTTGCTGGCCCTTATTAATAGATTGTTTATCGGCTTTGGTGAAAATTAGCGCGAAAGGAATCATGTTCTCTCCCAGCCAGTCAATAAACTCCAAGTCTATTTGCTGCGGGGGCAGTCGGCTGTCAATTAGCACAAAAACCAACTGCAGGTTTTCGCGATTGATCAGGTACTCGGAGATCATCATTTCCCATGCCTCGCGATTCTTCTTGCTGGTTTTAGCGTAACCATAGCCTGGTAAGTCTACCAAGTACCAACTTTCATCAATTTTAAAATGATTAATAAGTTGAGTTTTGCCCGGCTTGCCCGATGTTTTCGCCAAGTTCTTTTTATCGGTAAGCATGTTAATGAGGGAGGATTTGCCAACATTCGATCGGCCAATAAAGGCAAACTCAGGTAAATCCGGTTTCGGACATTTTTTGTAGTCGGTATTGCTAATAATAAAGGCTGCGCTTTCAAACATGGCACAAAGGTATTGAATTCGAGCAATTTAAAAGCCCGATGAATCGGCTCATTTCTGGGTATTCCTTTTCTTATTGTTACCTTTGCACTCCCTCGATATTGGGGGGAAACAAAAAACAATAATTATGTCAAAAGCAAAGAAAGGCGATCAGGTAAAAGTTCACTACACTGGTAAACTTACAGATGGAACAGTTTTCGATTCTTCTGAAGGTAGAGAACCACTAGGTTTTGAGCTTGGCGCTGGAATGATGATTAAAGGATTTGATGCAGCAGTAGACGGAATGGCTATTGGAGATAAAGTAACTGCCGAAATTCCTGCAGCTGATGCCTACGGAGAAGCTCGTGAAGACCTTATTTTCGATGTGCCAAAAGCAAATTTACCAGAAGACCTTAAGCCAGAAGTTGGTCAGCAATTAGCTATGAGCCAGCCAAATGGACAGCAAGTGCCAGTAACTGTTAAAGATGTGAAAGAAGATATTGTAGTGATTGACGCTAACCACCAATTGGCTGGTAAAGATCTTGTTTTCGATATTGAACTAGTAGAGATTGCCTAAGGCATTCAAAAAAATATAGATAAATACGGAGCCTCACCCTGTGAGGCTTTGTTATTTCCACCAAACAATACCACATACTGAAGGTTTCCTTCGTATTATTGCACCCGAAAATTGAAGAAGATGGCGGTAGTACCTTACAAAGAGCAGCAGGGAAGTAAAAAAGAACAAGTGGCCGAAATGTTTAACAACATTAGCCATAAGTACGATTTCCTAAATCACTTCTTAAGCCTTGGTATAGATATTTTGTGGCGAAAGAAAGCCATAAGATTGTTGAAAGCCGATAAGCCAAAGCAAATTCTAGACATTGCCACAGGTACTGGCGATTTTGCCATCGAAGCATTGGCGCTTAACCCCGATAGAGTTGTAGGAGTTGATATTTCTGCCGGTATGCTAGAGGTTGGCAAGCAGAAAATGAAGAAGAAGGGCTACGACAATATCATTGATATGCAGTTGGGCGATAGCGAAAAGTTGCTTTTTGAAGACAATACCTTCGATGCCGTAATCGTTGCTTTTGGCGTAAGGAATTTCGAAAACCTTAAAAAAGGACTGGCCGATATGCACAGAGTGTTGAAGCCTGGAGGGAAAACGGTGATCATCGAGTTTTCGAAGCCTAAGCGTTTCCCTATGAAGCAACTTTACAATTTTTATTTTAAATCGATTCTGCCGATTATTGGACGGATTGTTTCGAAAGATCAGGCGGCCTACACTTACTTGCCAGAATCGGTTGGAGCTTTTCCTGATGGACAAAAGTTTTTGGACATTCTTGGCGAAGTAGGATATAAAGAGACTCAATGCAAACCACTCACTTTCGGTATAAGTTCTATCTACATCGGGCAAAAATAATTGCCTTACTTCTCTTTTTAGTTTCTTTTCAGGCATTTACCCAGCAACGCAGAAAGCCGGGAGTTACGCTACATCGTATTGAAAGCGACCAGAAGAAGTTTAAGTATGGTTTCTTTTTAGGGGCACATCAAAACTATTATGGTTTGCAGTATTCTGATGCCTTTTCTGGTGCAGATTACGACAATGTAACTTCAATCACTCCACGGAAAAACCTAGGGTTCAACCTTGGGTTTATGGTCAACTTTAGGCTGAATGATCAGTTTTCTTTCAGGTTTGTGCCGGTGAAAATTGGGCTTTACCAGCATACAGTAGACTACAATTTCACCGATGGAACGATCGATCAGCAGATTATAGAAAGTACCCGAATTGAACCAGGACTGTTTTTAAAATACCGTTCTATCCGAAGGGATAATTCGCGCATGTATCTTATTGCAGGTGTAAGTGCTTCTATGCGTTCTGGTAAAGATGACTTGGAAACCTCTCAAGACCGATTAGAGATAGGTAAGTTCAATGCCAAATTCGAGGTAGGGATTGGAATGGAGCGTTATTTCGAGTTTTTTAAGTTCGCTCCAGAGATTCGTTATTCCCGTGGGCTGGTGAATGTAATGACGGGCGCGAACAACTTTTACCATAACGGAATTCAACGTTTGGTAACCCATAATTTCAGTATCTACTTGCATTTTTCAGACTAAGTTTCCGTTAGTCATTTCTACATTATTGGTTGAGTGCTTTTTCTGTTATTTTCACTTCAAATACTTGAGTGAATGAAAATAGCATTAGTTACAGGGGCAACATCGGGCATTGGTTGGGCTACGGCCGAACATTTGGCAGCGGTGGGCTACAAGCTTATTATTTGTGGCAGAAGAGAAGAGCGATTGAAAGAACTTTCGTCAAAGGTTGAAGTGGAAACCTATCCATTGATTTTTGATGTACGCGACAAGGCCGCAGTAGATGCTGCCATTGCGAGCTTGCCAGAAGAGTGGAAGGCCATAGATGTACTGATTAACAATGCGGGAAATGCGCATGGACTTGGTAAGATTCAGGATGGTAATGTGGATGATTGGGAAGCCATGATTGACATTAACGTGAAGGGTTTGCTCTATATGACAAAGGCTGTGGTGCCAGGAATGATAGCCCGTGCAACAGGCCATATTGTAAATATTGGGTCGGTTGCTGGTAAGGAAGTTTACCCGAATGGCAATGTGTATTGCGCAAGCAAGCATGCTGTAGATGCATTAAACAGCGGCATGCGTTTAGACCTAAATGGAACAGGTGTGAAGGTGTCGCAGGTATGTCCAGGTTTGGTTGAAACGGAGTTTTCGTTGGTGCGATTTAAGGGCGATGAAGACCGAGCTGGCGCTGTTTACCAAGGCTTCGACCCACTAACGGCAAATGATATTGCTGATCTCATTCAGTTTATCGTTACTAGGCCAGCACATGTAAACATAGCCGATACATTGATTTTCCCGGCTGCTCAGGCGGGTTCAACTGTGGTAGATAGAAAGGCTTAAGGCATGGAAGAAAATACAAACGAAGGTATTCCAATACCAAAGTCATTCCTTTCATCGGATACCAATGCGCCAATTCAGCGATGCATCGATTGTGATCATGATTTGATGCTGGGTGATAGGCATTATATGATCGAAAAGGTTTTTAAGCGTTACCCAAACCTAGATAAGTTAGAGGTACTTTTCGAATACGCGATTTGCAGTGTGTGTTACGAAAAAATGAAAGACGCACTTTCGGCAGAAAGCATGGCCAACCTTTCTCAGTATATGATGCAAAACTCCGACATGAGCGCCTTGCAAAAGCGCATTGAGGAAAACCCAGAAGATCCGGAGCAATGGCTTACGCACTGCATTATTAAAGGCACTGCAAAAGATGAAATGAAAGAATTTCAGATGGGCGCCTGCTTTAGAGGTGATAAAATGGCAACTGATTTTATGCCGCCATTTCTAATAGGTGAGTTGGCTATTGAGGAAATGAACGAATTGCTTTCCGAAGAGACCAAAGGTGAAATGGACGATTTTATGGGAGAGCATTTTGGAATTCCTCCTGAACTTAGAAAAGACTTTATCCTTATTTAAATGAAGAGATTTTTAATGCTTTTGTGCCTCACAATGTTGATTTGGGGCTGCAATAATAAAGAGGCAATTAAGGTTGAAAAAGGTGTTTCGCTTGAGTTGGCCCAATGGAGAAAAGCCAACATTAGTATGGTTAATTATAAGCTTGAATTTCGTGTGCCCGAGGCGTACGATCAGCAGATTCAGGCTTTGGAAGAGCTTACATTTAACCTGAAGGAGGTAGATCAAGACTTGCAACTTGATTTTAAAGAAGATGCATCTAAGCTGAAGGGCTTGATAGTGAACGGATCGTCAGTGCCAATTCTGTTTGAGCAAGAGCATTTAATCCTTCCCAAGGAGGGGCTTAAAGAAGGTTTTAACAAAGTAGAGGTAAACTTTTTTGCAGGAGAAAGCTCACTGAATAGAAAAGAAGAGTTTTTGTACACCCTCTTTGTGCCAGACAGGGCCAGAACGGCTTTTCCGTGTTTCGACCAGCCAAACTTAAAGGCTACCTTCGAACTGAAGCTTGATTTGCCAAATAGTTGGAATGCTGTTGCAAATGCTCCTGTTGGTACAGTCCAAATAAAGGATGGTCGCAAGCAGCTTGAGTATCAAAAATCTGACCTAATCAGCACATATCTTTTCTCTTTTGTAGCAGGAAAATTCAAGTCCATTACTGAAACCATTGGAGGAAGAACCATGACCATGCTACACCGAGAGACTGATGAGAATAAAGTGGCTAGGAACAAGGATGATGTTTTCAAGTTGCACGCTGCATCTATTCAGTGGTTGGAAGGTTACACGGGTATAAAATATCCATTTAAAAAGTTCGATTTCGCCCTTATTCCTAGCTTTCAGTATGGAGGAATGGAACATGTAGGAGCCATTCAGTATCAGGCTAATAGTTTGTTTTTAGATGAGGACCCATCGCAAAATAGGTTGCTCTCAAGAGCGAGTTTGATTGCGCATGAAACTGCCCATATGTGGTTTGGTAATTTGGTTACTATGGACTGGTTTAATGATGTGTGGACCAAGGAAGTGTTTGCCAATTTTATGGCAGCCAAAATGGTCAATCCTAGTTTTCCTGAAATTAACCACGACCTGAATTTTCTTAAGCATTACTCATCAGCCTACAGTGTTGACCGTACTGAGGGGGCGAACCCAATTCGTCAGGAGCTACCTAACCTGAATGAGGCGGGCCAAATGTATGGTGCGATTATTTACAACAAGGCGCCAATTATGATGAAACAATTGGAGTTTTTGATTGGTGAAGAGGTGTTTAGAGCTGGTTTGCAGGAGTATCTGAAAACTTATGGAATGAGCAATGCCACTTGGCCGAACCTAATTGAGATTCTAGATAAAAAATCGGAGGCAGATTTGAAAACATGGAGTGAGGTATGGGTGAATTCTCCTGGCCGACCTGATTTTAACTTTGCAGTAGCTGACGGAACCGGAACACTAAGCCAAACCGACAGAAATGGAGATAAGGTATGGCCGCAGTCTTTCCGAATGAAACTGTATAACAATGGCCGAAAGGATAGGAAGGAATTACAGGTAGTTTCTGGGGGAGATCCATACACCGTTGCTTTAAGTAATAGTTGGACGGATTTTGATGTGCTACACAATTCTAATGGTATTGGCTATGGACTTTTTCCACCAGCCTATAATATGATTGAAAAACGATGGGAGTCGCTTTCCGACCTTGAAAAAGGCTCACTTCTGTTAAATGCATATGAAAACTTGATTGAGCCAGCTAATCATGGTCAGGGGAATCAGTACAGTCCCGGGCAGTATTTGGAAGTGCTACAGTGGATTATTGAAAGGGAACAAAACCAATTGAATTTAAACCGAGCGATTGGCCAGATAACTTCTATTTATTGGAATCTATTGGATGAGGCGCAGCGCACTGCTTTGGCACCATCGCTAGAGAAGCAATTGTACGGACTAATGCTAAAGGCGGATGATGCAGCTATTAAAAAGATGTTTTTTAATGCTTTTAGTGGTGTAACCATTACAGAATTGAACAAGCAGCACTTGTTTGATATTTGGGTGGGAACGTCTCATGCGCAGATCGAAGGTTTAAAACTATCTGAAAATGATAAAATAGGATTGGCATCCAATCTTGCTGTTAAAATGCCTGATAAGGCTGCGCTTATTACAAACAAGCAATATCATGGTATTCAGAACCCTGATGCGAAAAGGCGTTTTGCTTTTATTATGCCGGCTCTTTCAGATACAGCGGCTGTTCGCGATGCGTTTTTCGAGTCATTAAAAGATGAGCAAAATAGAGAAACCGAATCTTGGGTGCTTTCGGCATTAAACTATTTACATCACCCGCTGCGCAAAACAGAATCGGTAAAGTACATCAAGCCGAGTTTGGAGTTGTTGCAGGGGATTCAGGTTACTGGCGATATTTTCTTCCCAAAGAGGTGGCTCGATGCCAACTTGGGTGGGCATAGTTCCGATGAGGCTATTGCCACAGTGGAGGACTTTCTAAAAGAAAACCCGAATTACAATAAGCAACTAAAGATGAAGATTCAGCAGTCGGCTGATTTTGGAAAAAGAGCCAATGCGATTTTGAGTAGGGACAAAAAAATAACCCCTCGTTAGAGCGGTTTTTTCATTCACCTTATTTTAATGACTAGGCGTTGTCTTGCATTATAATTGCCCCATGTTATAGCGACTCGGGTTTGTCATTTCGATTATAAAACTAGCAAGTGCCAAGGTAAGTTCCGCCTAAAACAAATTAAGTTGCGATTAAGCAATTGTGTACAAAAAAAGCCAGTCGATTGACTGGCTTTTGTATTGTTGAGATGCTTAGCATCTATTTATCTTTGGATTAACCACCAATCTTAACGATTAGGTCGGCAGCTCTGTTAGAGTAACCAGCTTCGTTGTCGTACCAACCAACAACTTTTACCAAGTTACCTTGAGCAGAAGTTAAGTCAGAATCGAAGATGTTAGAGTGAGGGTTTCCAATAATGTCTACAGAAACGATTGGATCCTCAGTGTACTCTAAAATACCTTTCATTGGGCCTTCAGCAGCAGCTTTCATTGCAGCGTTAACCTCTTCAGCAGTTACTTCTTTTTCCAAAACTACTGTAAGGTCAGTTAACGAACCGTCAGGAGTAGGAACTCTCATAGCCATACCGTCTAATTTGCCAGCAAGGTGAGGAAGTACCAAACCTACAGCTTTAGCAGCACCAGTAGAAGTAGGGATAATAGAAACAGCACCTGCTCTAGCTCTTCTTAAGTCTTTGTGAGGAGCATCCTGAATTCTTTGGTCAGCAGTGTAAGCGTGAACTGTTGTCATGAAACCTTTTACAATGCCAAAGTTGTCGTCCAATACTTTTGCCATTGGAGCAAGGCAGTTAGTAGTACAAGATGCGTTAGAAACGATAGTTTCTTCGCCAGTAAGTTCTTCGTCATTTACTCCAAGAACAATAGTTTTTACACCACCTTTAGCAGGAGCAGAAATTACTACTTTTTTAGCACCGGCCTCTAAGTGACCACCAGCGCTTTCTTTGTCAACGAATCTACCAGTCGACTCAAGTACTACATCAACTTTAAGATCTCCCCAAGGAAGGTTCTTAGGCTCTTTTTCTGCAGTTACTTTAATTTCAGTACCATTTACAACGATTCCTGCATCAGATGCTGACACAGTTCCGTCAAATCTACCATGGACAGAATCGTACTTCAATAGGTGGGCTAGGGTAGCAGTATCGGTCAAGTCGTTGATCGCTACTACTTCAACATTTTCTTTGTTCAATAAGGTCTTGAAAGTCAATCTTCCGATTCTTCCAAATCCATTAATGGCTACTCTGATTTTAGACATATCCGTAACGGGTTTTAAATAAAGTTTTAGGGCTGTAAAGCTAACAAAGCCCTACACGTTTTCAAATAATAATAAAGGTAAGTACACTGGTATAAACCAAGGCACTTGGGGAACAGTTCTAACGGAAACGTTTGAAATATTTTTGGAAAAAAGTTTTTGCAAATATTAAACCCCCAATTATATTTGCACCTCGAAAACGATAGGGCATTGAAACACTGTTGTGTCGTTTGAGAAAAGAAATCCTAATGGTCCCTTCGTCTAGGGGTTAGGACGCCAGGTTTTCATCCTGGAAACAGGGGTTCGATTCCCCTAGGGACTACAGAATCAAGCTCGACATTATGTCGGGCTTTTTTTGTGCCCAATTGTCAATTACGTTTTCGTATTGGCTGAACTTATAGACAAGTCTGTCTGTTTTTTACTAAATTTATCGATATGAAGGGACGGCCAGTAAAAGAAAGATTGATTGAAACAGCTTCTGACCTGTTTTATAATAAAGGATACAACCGAACCGGTATTAATGAGATACTGGAGAAGTCCGGTGTCGCTAAGGCGAGTATGTATCAACACTTTCGCTCTAAAGAAGAGATTGGTGTGGAATACCTTAAGCATATGGACGCTGAGGCGCACAAGAAGCTGGGTGCCAAAATTAATGCTAAACCACAAGGGCCAGAGCGTGTAATGGCCATCATAGAACATGTTTCCGAGTTCTTCGATTCAGGGACTTTCAGAGGTTGCTGGAGTTTGAATACAATTGCCGAGATTTCACAAGAGGATAAACTGATGATGGCGGAAATCTTGAAGCAAAAAAGAGAGATGAAAGCATTCACCTATCGCTTGGTTGTCGATAATTTGAACGCAAGAGAACCGGAAGTAATAGCAAATCAACTCTATTTGATCTACGAATCAGCACTTATGGAAGCCAGGGTTTTCAATGAAAAATGGCCGATTGAAGTGGCTAAGGGTATGTTTGAAAAAATTATTCAAGAAAATTAATCTTTTTTTGAACTAAAAGAACAGACTTGTCTGTTTGTATTTCAAATAAAACGAACAGACTTGTCTGTATTTTAAAAACTTTAAAACAAATAATCATGGAAACATTTAACGTACCAACCAGAGAAGAAGTAAGTGAGCAGAACAAAGCCATCTTCGACAATTTGAAAAATGCATTGGGATTTGTTCCTAACCTCTATGCGACTATGGCGCATTCAGAAAATGCACTAGGTAACTACTTGCAACTTCAGCAGGGAAAAACATCATTTTCTAACAAGGAAAAAGAAGTGATAAACCTAGTGGTGAGCCAAGGCAACGAATGTAGCTATTGCCAAAGTGCGCACACTGCCATAAGCAAAATGAACGGTTTTACAGATGAGCAAATCCTTGAGCTAAGATCGGGTAAGGCTTCATTTAACGAAAAATTCGATGCGCTGGTAAAACTTGCTAGCGAGGTAAACCTAAACAGGGGCAAAGTTGATGCGGAGTTAGTGGAGAACTTTTATAGTGCAGGTTACACTAAAGGTCATTTAGTCGATTTGGTAGTGGCTGTGGCCGACAAGGTGGTAATGAATTACCTACATAATCTTACTCAAATTCCTGTGGATTTCCCTGCAGCACCAGCTTTAGAATCTGTGGAGGCATAAGAAAAAAATTAGCATTCGGGTCGTAAGGCCTGAATGCATTTCAAAACAACAATCATAAGGTCATGAAAAACAAAATTAACTGGCAAAAAGCCATTATTGCAGGTGTACTAGGTACGCTGGCATTCGATATTGTAGGATTCTTTTTTACCGGTCAATGGTGGGATATTCCTGCTCTTTTAGGGCAGAAAACCGGTTTGGGCTTAGCCTATGGCGTAGCTGGTCACTACGGCAACGGTGTGCTACTTTCCATTCTTTATGCAGGCATTGCGCCATCACTTTGGGGACCCAAGTGGGCAAAAGCGGCAATTTTTGCTAGTGCGGAAACAGTTGCCTTGGTATGGTTCTTTATGTTTCCGCTTTTAGGGGCGGGGGTAGCCGGCTTGGCACTCAGTCCAATGATTCCGATAATCACTATGGTGAGACACTGGGCATATGCCATTCCGCTTACCGTGATTTTAGATTACGGCAGCCAAACGGTAAAAGGTAAAAAAGCTGTTAGTGTTGGTTGATGATTGTTCGGGGTGGGTCTTTTGGCCCGCCTCTAACTTTTAATGTATTTATTATGGAAAAGAAATATCCACTACCTCCTTATACTTTGGAAACAGCCAAAGAAAAAATTCAACTCGCAGAAAATGCCTGGAATAGCCAAGATCCGGACAAAGTTTCGTTGGCTTACTCGGTAGATAGCGAATGGAGAAACAGATCTGTATTTGTGAAAGGCCGAGAAGAGATTCGTACTTTTTTAGCAGATAAATGGAAAAAGGAAAAGAACTATAAACTCAAGAAGGAGTATTGGGCGCATACCGATAACCGCATTGCAGTGAGGTTTGAGTATGAATACCAGGATGAAACTGGAGAGTGGTTCAGGGCCTATGGCAATGAAAACTGGGAGTTTGATGAAAACGGTTTAATGACTAAGCGATTTGCCAGCATTAATGACCTTCCGATAAAGGCTGCCGAAAAAAGGCTTGTTTAACGGTTAAGTTTTTAAGAACTGCGCTGTAAAACCTTCTTTATACACTCTGCCAATCGGTATTTCTACACCTTTTTCGGTAAAAACGCGATTGCCCGAAACCCGCTGAATCCTTGCAATATTGATGATGTACGATTTGTGTACTTGCACAAAGCTACCTGTTGGTAGGTGTTCTAGCCAATATTTAAGTGGTTCAACCGATAGGTGCTTTTTACTGCTTGTTACAATCTCAGAATAATCGGCACTGGCCTTAATAAATTCTATATCGGTGATTTTGAGTTTAATATGGTCGTGGCCCGACTTAATAAAGATCTCTTTGTTTACTTCCTTCGGAGTTATTGTTTCGGGTGCTGTTTTTGGGCTCAAAAGCCCCTGTACTTTACTTACAGCTTGGACGAAACGCTGAAAAGGAAAGGGCTTTAGTAGGTAATCTACCACATTGTACTCATAACTCTCTAGCGCATAATCGGAGTAGGCGGTGGTTAAAATCACGTAAGAATCTGTCGGTTTGATCCTCAGAAATTCCATGCCCGTCATTTTGGGCAAGTGAATGTCTAGGAAGATGAGGTCTACCTTGTTGTTGCTAAGAAATGCGAGTGCCTTGATGGTGTCAGAAAATGTACCGAGCAACTCTAGCGTGCCAATATCTTCAATGTACTTTTTGATAATCCGCTGTGCGGGAGCTTGGTCTTCTATTATTATGCAAGTCATCACTTTTCTCCTAATTCCATTTTCAAAACCACTCTAAAATATTGCTCGGTCTGTTCGAGCAATAAGTCGTGCGCATTAGGGTAAATATAGGCTAAGCGCTGTTTCACATTCTCAAGCCCAATACCTTTTGCATCTGTATTTTCTTCCTCTTCCTTTTGATAAGAATTTGTGCACTCAAAATAAAGCTGATTTCCTTCTAGTGCTATGCTAATATCAATACTGATATTGTCCATTTGATTTATGGCGCTATGCTTAAAGGCGTTTTCCACAAAAACCATTAGAATTAGTGGAGCAATTGGTAGCTCAGCACTTTCAACATTTGTTTTGCTAAACTTTACCGTGCCTCTTCCCTCAATTTGCATCTCGTACAAGGCAACAAAATGTGCCAGTTGCAATACTTCATTTTTCAGAGATACATATTCGTTTCGGCACTCATAAAGCATGTATCGCAATATGGAAGACATCTCAAGAATGATTTGCGGAGTTTTTGGAGAGTTCTCCAATGCATGCGAATACAGGTTGTTCAGATTATTGAATAGAAAGTGCGGATTGATCTGCGATTTGAGAAAACGCAACTCACTCTCTTTTATTGATGCTTTCAGTTCGTCAACCTGTCGTTCCTTCGTTATAATGTCCCAGGCCAGCTTAAAGCCGCAGAGAATAATCATAACCGGCAGTACATCAATTAGGCTTCGGAAAACACCTTGAAAGTAGCGCCCTCTATATTCAGGAAAATAGATTTTTTCAATCACTGCTTCTTCCAAAAATATAACCACTGCAATGAGTGTAACTACCGAAAGGAAAAATTGCCAGTACTTCTTTTTGTAAAGGAATTTCGGAAAAAGGTAGTAGCTCATTACAAAAGCTCCTGCCACATAATTCAGAAAAAACACAAAGTGCGATTCGCTTAACGAAACGCTGACATGTTCTTCGCCAGGATTGCCGCGGTAGGTGTAAAAGATGAAAACAATGGAAGTAATGCCAAGTTGAAATGGGATTTCCCATTTGGAAAAGGACGGTTTCTGTTCCAGGTTTATCACGCTACTAGTTTATGCTAATTCTTTCAAAGGGCTTAAATTTTTCACCCCATCTTCCAAGTTAACACGATAAACGACATTCTAAACCCCGCGACCCGCAATATGTGTTCATTTCGGCTTTACATGCAGTTCATGGTATTAGTTTGGTAGTTCAAGGATTATTTTAGAACGGCTTTTAAGGAGTGTTTTTCTTTGATGTAGTAATTCAAAAAATCTATAGATATGCAAAAAAGAACACTCATGCTTTTGGTCACACTTGTGTTTTCAGCGCTTCAGGCGTTTGGTCAAGGGAGCACGGTGACTATTAAGGGAAAAGTGATTGAAGAGGAGACCGATCTGCCGCTAAGCTTTGTTACCATTGCTGTTGTGGGAATAGGTTCGGATGTGCCATTGGCGGGTACACTAACTGCCGATGATGGTAGTTTTAATATAGAAACAACTGCCAGCGATTTCGCAATTAAGATTAGCTTTATTGGTTTTGAAACTAAGTTGATTGAGGACTTCACTGTGGAGGGAAATGAAATTGACTTGGGTATCGTAGTATTGGGTGCTGATAGCCAAGAACTGGAAGATGTAGTGGTTGTTGGAGAAAAATCTTCTACAGAATTCAGGCTCGACAAAAGGGTTTTTAATGTTGGCCAAGATTTGAGTACAGCTGGTGGGAGTGCGCTTGATGTGCTCTCTAATGTGCCATCGGTAAATGTAAATATCGAAGGGCAGATTAGCTTGCGTGGAAGTGCCGGAGTGCAAATACTCATCAACGGTAAGCCTTCTGTAATGGCGAGCGATGGTGGTAACGCGCTGGGTACGCTTACTGCAGACATGATCGAGAGCATCGAAGTAATCACAAATCCATCGGCCAAATACGAGGCAGAAGGTACTGCTGGTATAATTAATATTGTGCTTAAAAAGGATGAGCGCAAGGGTACTAACGGTTCTATTTCATTGAATACCGGTATTCCGGATAATCACAGTGTTGGGTTAAGCTTGAATCACAGAACTGAAAAGTTTAACCTGTTCTCGCAGCTTGGGGTAGGCTACAGAAATATGCCCAACGAAAATACTTCGATCAATAGAAACAAGGTTACAGATACCACCATCTATTCGGTAGGTAACGGTGATAAATACGAAACCTTTTACAACGTTATTTTGGGTGCCGATTATCATATAAATGATAATAACGTGATTACCCTTTCTGGTAATTACTCGCTAGAAGATGAGGATCAGCCTTCGGTAACCAACTTCTCGTCACTTTATGGCGAAACGGTGATCTCTAGCTGGGATAGAACGGAAGATACAGAGGCAACTAACCCAAAGTATCAGTTCGATTTGCAGTACAAAAGAGATTTCGATGATCATGAAGATCATGACCTATTGTTCTCGGCTTTGGGGAGTTCCTTTGCAAAGGACCAGTCGTCTTACTTTACCAACCAAACTACCGCTGGTGCCGATGAAGATTTGGAGCAGCGAACTGCTACTGACTTCGGAGAAACGCAGTACACATTTAAGTTAGATTATACCAAGCCTTTTTCTGATGTATTTACCCTAGAAACCGGTAGCCAATACTTTATTAATGATGTGGGTAATGACTACATGGTAGAAAACTTGGAGAATGGCACTTGGATGGTTGATGCTTCTCAGACCAATGTTTTCGATTACAATCAAAAGGTGTTGGGAGTGTATGCCACTGGGGCTTATGAAAAGGAAAAATGGGGTTTAAAGTTAGGGTTGAGGGTTGAGGATACCGACCTTAAAACCTACTTGCAAAACACTGGTGAGGAGAATAATCAGAACTATACCGATCTATTCCCTTCAATTCACACTTCTTACGAGTTAAGAGAGAATCTTTCCATTCAGGGTGGCTATTCTCGTAGAATTTTCCGTCCAAGACTTTGGGACTTGAACCCATTCTCAAACATTCAGAATAACTATAACATAAGAACAGGTAATCCTGATTTGCAGCCTGAATACTCAGATTCTTACGAGGTGGCTACTATTTACAATGCGGGTGATTTGTCGTTAAACTTTACACTTTATCAAAGAAATACAACTGGAGTGGTTGAGCGCATTTCGTTTTACGAAGACAATGTGAATATTACCCGTCCGGAGAATATTGGTACCAACAATTCAACAGGCTTGGAGCTTAACGCCAAATACGATGCATTGGACTGGTTTACCGCAACGGTTGATATGAACTATAACTACTTTGTGCGAAACGGTGAGTTCGATGGTACGTCATTCGATTTCAGTAACGATCAATGGTCGGGCAGGTTAGTTACAAAGTTTAAGTTGCCGGCAGGAGTAGACTTTGAGGCAACTACCAATTACCGTTCTAGCTACCAAACGGTGCAGAGTACAATTTCAGACCAGTTCTTTATGGATTTTGGCTTGAGAAAGAAAATTATTAGAGGAAGAGGTGTTTTGAACATGAGTGTTAGAGATGCCTTTGCTTCGAGAATCCAAGAGAGCATTATCGATCAGCCAGAGTACTCTTTGTACAACGAAGGTTTTAGAGGTCGATTTATTACACTGGGTTTTAGTTTCAGCTTTGGTAAAGGCGAAGCAATGACTTACTCTGGTGGAAGAAGATAGTTGCCGGTTAGGTATACTTTGTTGATTTGAGAGACTAAGGTTATTTTAGTTGAGTTTCCCTTAGCATTAGACTGATTCGTTAAGGGTACAAAGCACCTACCGATATTATGTGTCAAATATTTTGTGCATAGTGTCGGTAGGTGTTATTTGTTTTGAGTCGTGCGCTTTTTACAATAGTATTTCGCTATTTTTCCAGAATGAAAGTAACCGAAGGTTTACAATCTCGAAAGCAACAGATACTGGAAGAAGCGGCTAAATTGTTCCGCAATTATGGGTTTAAGGGTACATCGCTACAGCAAATAGCCAAAAAAGTGGGGATGGAAGGCCCTAGTTTATACAACCATATTTCGTCTAAAAACGAGATTCTTTCCCATTTACTCATGACCAATGCACGCATTTTTCATGAGCGCATTACAGAGATCCAGACCTCTTCTTTGGGAGCTATCGACAAGCTGGATCGGGTGATTTCACTACACATAGAGCTCACAGTGGCCAACCCAGATGCCATGGCGCTTATGTTGCATGAATGGGCACACTTGGAACCTGCCGAAAAACAAGAGTATGTGAGCCTGCGCGATTGCTATGAGCGAGAGTTTCAGTCCATACTAGAGCAGAATATTGCCGAAGGAAAAGTGGTGCAAATGGATGTGCATTTTATGATGTTCATGATACTTTCCACACTTCGTTCGCTTTATGCTTGGTGCGCAAAGTACCGAGATTACAATAGGCTTGAGCTCGAACAGAATATCAAGCAAGGTGTTCTAAAGGGGATTTTAGCCTAGGGTTAAAATTTTTTGCAACATTAACTAATGTTCGTTAGTTTTAACCTAAATTAGGTTAGTAAAATGGCATTCTACCCGCTAAAAGTTAAGGACTTAAGTAGACCTACTGATGATTCAGTTGCTGTGTCTTTCGATGTTCCTGAAAACTTAAAAGAGCAGTTTAAATATACCCAAGGGCAATATTTAACCCTTCGACAGCAAATCAATGGCGAAGAAGTTCGCAGATCTTATTCCATTTGTTCATGTCCGTTAGATGGCGACTTAACCGTGGCTGTTAAACGTGTTGAGGGTGGTTTATTTTCGAATTACGCCAACAATCGTTTGCAGGTGGGCGATGTACTTGAGGCAATGCCGCCAAATGGTAAATTCTTCACCCAACTAGATGTAGCCAACCAAAAGGAATATGTGGCTTTTGCGGGTGGTAGTGGTATTACACCTATCATTTCTATTATCGAAACTACATTACGCACCGAGCCAAAAAGTAGCTTTACGCTGTTCTATGCCAATAGAAAATCGGGAGCTATCATTTTTCAGGAAAGGCTGGAAGCGCTAAAGAATAAGTATATGGACAGGTTTAGCTTGCACCATGTACTGAGCGATGAAATGGTAGACCCTGACCTTTATTATGGTTATATTGATGGTGAAAAGCTGAAGACTTTTTCAAAGCTTTTCTTTAACCCAAAGGAGGTTGACGAGTTCTTTACCTGTGGGCCTGAGCCAATGATGTTGGCCATTAGAGAAGCGCTGATTGAGTTGGAAGTTCAGACCAAAAAGATTCATATGGAGTTGTTTACTTCTCCATTGGGTAAGCTAGGCGGAGCCAAAGAAGCTAAGCCAGCCAAGCAGGCCAAAAGTGAGGTGACAATTACCCTAGATGGTAATAACATTACCTTTCCTTACGATTCACACGAGTCGATTTTGGATGAGGCCATAAAAGCAGGTGTTGACCTGCCATATGCCTGCAAAGGTGGTGTTTGCAGTACTTGCATTTGCAAGGTTGAAGAAGGAAGCGTAGATATGACAGTGAACTACGCGCTAGAACCGGATGAGCTAGCCAATGGCATGGTGCTGAGCTGTCAGTCGCACCCAACTACCGATAAGGTAAAGCTGAATTTTGATGTGTAAAACCGAAAATTCAATGATATGAGTACTGAATTATTGGAACAAAAATTTAATGAGAAGATAGACCAGGAGGTTCGTATTGAGCCGAAGGACTGGATGCCCGAAAAGTATCGAAAGACATTGATCAGGCAGATTTCTCAGCACGCCCATTCCGAAATTGTTGGGATGTTGCCCGAAGCGAACTGGATTACAAGAGCGCCTTCTTTAAGAAGAAAGGCTGCTGCTTTGGCCAAGGTACAAGACGAGGCAGGTCATGGACTTTATCTCTATTCTGCCTGCGAAACATTGGGCGTAGAGCGCGATGATTTGTTGGCCGACTTACACTCGGGCAAAGCCAAATATTCGAGCATTTTCAACTATCCAACTTTAAGTTGGGCCGATATGGGCGCCATAGGTTGGTTGGTAGATGGTGCCGCAATTATGAACCAAGTGCCGCTTTGCCGTGCTTCTTACGGGCCGTATGCCAGGGCTATGGTAAGAGTGTGTAAGGAAGAATCTTTCCACCAACGCCAAGGTTACGAAATCATGCTTACGCTTTGCAAAGGTTCAGAAGCACAAAAGAAAATGGCGCAAGATGCGCTTAACAGATGGTGGTGGCCATCACTAATGATGTTCGGACCAACTGATGCTGATTCTAAACATACTGAGCAATCAATGCGCTGGGGAATTAAACGTTTCACAAATGATGAATTGCGTCAAAAGTTTGTGGATGTAACCATTCCGCAAGCTGAAATTCTTGGTTTGACGGTTCCAGATAAAGATTTGAAATGGAACGAAGAACGGGGTCACTACGATTTTGGTGAGATCAATTGGGAAGAGTTTTTCAATGTAATTAGCGGAAACGGCCCTTGTAATAAGCAAAGAATTGACGCTAGAAAAAAAGCCTATGACGATGGTGCTTGGGTGCGCGAAGCAGCCAATGCGTATGCTGAAAAGAAAGCCAAAAAGAAGGTAGCATAATCTCTACTATGTCCGGTTGGAACAGAAATGCTCCCCCGACCACTAAAGGGTGAATTAATGTAAATGACAGCTCCCTTTAGGGATTAAGGGTAAAGTAGAGAGGAAGACAAAGTAGATGGAATATCGCAAATCGTAAATCAAACATCGTAAATCAATAAGATGAACAAGAACTGGCCCCTTTGGGAAATATTTATAAGAAGTAAAGCAGGTTTGAACCACAAACACGTGGGAAGTCTACATGCTGCAGATGCAGACATGGCGGTGCAAAATGCGCGCGATGTTTACACCAGAAGAAATGAAGGTGTGAGTATTTGGGTGGTAGAAACAAAGCATATCACAGCTTCCGATCCTGACGATTCGGATCAAATGTATGAGCCGGCTAAGGATAAAGCCTACCGACACCCAACATTTTACGATTTGCCTGACGAGCTAAAACACATGTAATATGACTGATCAGAATAAGTTCGATTACATACTTCAGCAAGCAGATAACTGCCTCATTCTTGGTCAGCGATTAGCCGAATGGTGCGGTCACGGCCCAATTTTGGAGCAAGATATTGCGCTTACTAACATTTCACTCGACTTGATTGGTCAAGCACGATTGTTCTACCAATATGCTGCTGAAATTCAAGGAGAAGAAAAAACCGAAGACGATTTGGCCTACTTGCGTGATGCATGGGGCTTTAAAAATGTGCTTTTAGTAGAGCAGCCGAATGGTGACTTTGGCTTTACCATTATGCGCCAGTTTTTGTACGATACTTTTAGCTGTTACTTCTACGAAGCACTGATGAGTTCTAGCGATGAAAGACTAGCTTCAATTGCTGCTAAATCGCACAAGGAAACACTCTATCACATGAAATGGAGTGCCGATTGGGTAATCCGCTTAGGTGACGGAACGGTTGAAAGCCATAACCGCGTTCAGCAAGCATTAAATGAGCTTTGGTCTTATAAAGACGAGATCGTTATAGAAACTAGTGCTGATTCGGATGCGCTTGCAGCAGGTTACGGTGTTTCATTAGCCGAACTAAAAGAGAAAAGAGACGCCAAAATCACAGCGGTTTTAGAAGAAGCTACGCTTTCTATCCCTGAAGGAACTTACAGTCACAAGGGAGGAAAGGAAGGCGTTCATAGCGAACATTTGGGCTACATTTTAGCCGACCTGCAATTCTTACAAAGAGCATATCCGGGTAACGAATGGTAATCAATAAAGAACACGTTCAGGAAATTCTGGAGGAGGTAAAAGACCCGGAAATCCCCGTGGTCTCTATTTACGATTTAGGTATCCTTCGCGATGTGAAGGTAGAAAACGGCTTTGTAGAAGTGGTGATTACACCAACTTACACAGGCTGTCCCGCCATGCTCGAAATTGAGCGCGACATCAATAATGCGCTGAAAAAAGAAGGAATCAACGACTTTAAAATAACCACTGTGCTTTCCCCTGCTTGGAGTACCGATTTTATGACCGAGCGCGGCAAAGCAAACCTGAAGGAGTACGGCATTGCTCCACCAAACCCAACTAACGAAGAGGATATTGAGTGCCCAAACTGCGGTTCTCAAAACACCAAATTGCTGAGCCAGTTTGGTTCTACGGCTTGCAAGTCGCTGTTCAAATGCAACGATTGCCTTGAGCCCTTCGATTATTTTAAATGCCACTAAACTTTAACCAAACCATGACCTTAGAAATAACCCAAAAAGAAAATCTAGGTATCATTCGCTTCAACCGACCAGAAGCATACAACAGCTTTACCAGAGAAATGAGTTTTGCTTTGATTGATGCTTTGAAAAAGTTCAATGAAGACAAAACCGTAAGGGCCGTGTTGCTTACTGGCAACGGAAAGGCTTTCTGTGCAGGTCAGGATTTGAAAGAAGCGGTAGAAGATAATGGTCTTTCTGTGGAGCAAATGGTAGAAGAGCACTACAACCCAATTGTGCGGTTGATTCGCAAGTTGGAAAAGCCGGTGATCGCTGCGGTTAATGGAGTAGCAGCCGGTGCTGGAGCTAACATTGCCTTTGCTTGTGATATTGCTGTGGCCACTAAATCGGCTGCATTTATTCAAGCTTTTAGCAAAATAGGATTAGTGCCTGATAGTGGTGGTACCTTCTTTTTGCCGAGGTTAGTTGGTTTCCAAAAAGCATCTGCACTTATGATGCTGGGCGATAAGGTTACGGCCGAAGAAGCCGCGCAAATGAACATGATTTACAAAGTGTTTGAAGATGATGTGTTTGCGGAAGAAAGCGAGAAACTAGCCATAAAGATGTCACAAATGCCAACCAAGGCTTTAGCATACACTAAGCATTTGTTGAACCAATCGTTCACCAATGATTTGGATGCGCAGTTAGACCAAGAGAAGGAATGGCAAGCTAAATCTGCGGCTTCAAAAGATTCAATCGAAGGCATTCAAGCCTTTGTGGAAAAACGTAAACCAGAATTTACTGGAGAATAAAAGGGATGAAAGATACTTTTATAATAGATGGAATTAGAACTCCGATTGGCAAATTCGGAGGCACCTTAGGCGCAGTTCGTGCAGATGATTTGGCCGCTTTGGTCATCAAAAAATTGATGAGCCGAAATAGCCAAATTGACCCAGCTTTAATCGAAGATGTGATCTTGGGCTGTGCTAACCAAGCTGGAGAAGACAATAGAAACGTGGCTAGAATGGCTTCGCTTTTGGCGGGACTTCCGTATTCAGTACCAGGCGAAACGGTGAATCGTTTATGCGCTTCGGGTATGTCGGCCATTGTGCAGGCTAACCGTGCCATTAAAACTGGCGATGGCGATATGTTCATTGCTGGTGGTGTGGAGAATATGACACGTGGGCCTTGGGTGGTCTCCAAATCAGCTAGACCATTCGGTACCGATGCAAAGATGTACGATTCAAGCTTCGGATGGAGGTTTATCAACCCACAAATGGAGAAGGTTTACGGAACAGATTCCATGGGGATGACAGCCGAAAACTTGGTGGAAATCCACAAGATCAGTCGTGACGATCAAGATGCTTTCGCTTACAATTCCCAAATGAAAGCTGCGAAAGCACAAGCTAGCGGTAGATTAGCCGAAGAAATTGTAGTGGTTGAAATTCCGCAGCGCAAGAAGGATCCCATCGTTTTCAATCAAGACGAATTTATCAAAGCCAACACCACGCAAGAAATTCTTGCTGGCTTACGTCCTGCCTTCAAAAATGACGGTAGTGTAACTGCGGGTAATGCTTCTGGCCTAAACGATGGTGCAGCAGCGATTTTAGTAGCTTCGGAAGAAGCGGTTAAAGCCAATAGTTTAACACCAAAAGCACGTATTGTCGCTTCTGGCGTGGTAGGTGTAGAGCCGAGAATCATGGGCATTGGCCCAGTTGAGGCTACCCGAAAAGCATTGAAGAAAGCTGGTTTAACGCTCGATCAAATGGATGTGATTGAGAT
Organism: Roseivirga pacifica; assembly: GCF_900111145.1. Lineage (GTDB taxonomy): Bacteria > Bacteroidota > Bacteroidia > Cytophagales > Cyclobacteriaceae > Roseivirga > Roseivirga pacifica. The sequence continues at coordinate 260,055 of NZ_FOIR01000004.1, read as the reverse complement.
CAACGAAGCCTTTGCAGCACAGTCACTTTCGTGCACAAGGGCTTTAGGCCTTGCCGATGACGATGAGCGCATCAACCCAAATGGTGGTGCAATTGCTATTGGTCATCCGCTGGGAATGACAGGCGCTAGAATCACTTATTCAGCAGCTTTAGAATTGCAAAAAACAGGCAAGCGTTACGCATTGGCAACTATGTGTGTTGGTGTAGGTCAGGGCTATGCCATAATCCTCGAAAACGTAGGTTAATGATTTACGAATTCAACAATATCAAACCTGTTGTTCACGAGACGGCATTTGTCCATCCTTTGGCAGCCGTTACTGGCGATGTAATCATTGGTAAAAATGTCTACATCGGTCCGGGAGCAGCCATTCGTGGCGATTGGGGGAGAATTGTGATTGAAGATGGCTGCAACGTTCAGGAAAATTGCACCGTGCATATGTTTCCCGGCATCACCATCACTTTACAAGAAAGCGCACACATTGGTCATGGGGCCATTATTCACGGAGCACAAATTGGCAAAAATGTATTGGTCGGCATGAATGCGGTGATTATGGATGAGGCCGTAATCGGTGATGAGTCCATTGTTGGGGCGCTCAGCTTTGTGAAAGCCAACGCTGTTTTCGAACCGAGAAGTTTGATTGTTGGCAACCCAGCCAAGCGTATCAAAGAAGTAAGCGATGAAATGATTGCCTGGAAATCAGAAGGAACAAAGCTGTATCAGCAGCTTCCTGCCGACTGTTATACTTCGCTGAAAGAGTGCGAACCGCTAAGGAAAATTGAACCCAACCGACCGATTGCTTCGGCAGATTATAAAACCTGGAACGAAACGAAAAAGAAATGATGATAGATAAGATACCACACTTTATTGCGGGCGAATGGATTCATGGCGATGGCGATGGAGAGGTTTTGCACCATGCCATTACAGGCGAAGCTGTTGGAACGCATACCATTAAGGGCCTTGATTTCAGCGCAGCATATGACTATGCACGAAATGTTGGTAATCCTGCTTTACGCAAAATGACTTTCCAAGAACGTGGTTTAATGCTCAAGGCTTTGGCTTTCCACCTTATGGAAAAGAAAGAGCAGTTCTACGAAGTGAGCAAAGCGACTGGTGCTACGCGCATCGATAGCTGGATAGACATTGAGGGTGGTATCGGAAACGTATTTTCAAACGCCAGTTTAAGACGTCAATTCCCGAACACTTCTTATCATGTAGATGGCGATATGGTTGGCCTTTCTAAAGGCGGATCGTTTGTTGGTCACCACATTATGGTGCCGAAAGAAGGTGTGGCGGTGCATATCAACGCTTTCAACTTTCCGGTTTGGGGAATGTTGGAAAAGGCTGCTGTCAACTGGTTGGCTGGAATGCCGTGTATCATCAAACCAGCTGAGCAAACCTGTTATTTAACGCAGGCGGTGGTGAAAGAAATCATCGACTCAGGCATATTGCCTGACGGTGCCTTACAACTAGTTTCTGGCTATGGTAATGGAATTCTAGACTATGTCGATTCGCAAGATGTGGTGACTTTCACGGGCTCTTTCGAAACGGGTAAGAAGCTAAAAACACTTCCTCAAATCATTGAAAACTCCGTGCCTTTCAATCTAGAGGCCGATTCATTGAACTGTGCAGTATTGGGTGAAGATGCAGTGCCTGGCACAGCGGAATTCGATCTATTTATCAAGGAAGTTCGAAAAGAAATTACCGTTAAAGCAGGGCAGAAGTGTACTGCTGTACGAAGAATTATAGTGCCAGAAAAACTGGTGGAAGATGTTCAAATTGCTTTGGGCAAAGCTTTGACTAAAACCACTATTGGTGACCCTTCTGTAGAAGGCGTAAGAATGGGGGCTTTGGCCGGAAAAGAGCAGTTGGCTGAGGTAACCAAGAAGGTGGCCGAACTGGCCAAAACATCCGAAATGGTTTACGGTACACTAGACAAAGTGGAGCTGATGGGAGCTGATTGGGATAAAGGTGCATTCATTTCACCTATCTTGTTCTTAAACCAGAATCCGCTGGGTGTTGATGAACCACACAATGTGGAGGCTTTTGGTCCTGTAAGTACCATTTTGCCGTACAAAACCATCGATGAAGCCATTGCCATTTCTAAGAAAGGAAAGGGCTCGTTAGTGTCCTCGATCACTACGGCCGATGATAAAATTGCTACTGAATATACGATTGGAGCAGCAACCCATCACGGAAGAATTTTAGTGCTGAACGAAGCTTGCGCCAAGGAAAGCACAGGTCATGGTTCGCCAATGCCAATGTTGACACACGGTGGCCCAGGTCGTGCCGGTGGAGGCGAAGAAATGGGTGGAAAGCGTGGCGTAATGCACTACATGCAGCGCACGGCTATCCAAGGCTCACCAACTACTTTAACGGAGATTACGCAGCAATATCAATACGGTGGCGAATATAAAGATCCGGGGCAGCATTTGTTCTCTAAATACTTTGAAGATATTGAGGTAGGAGAGACAGTGATTACTGCGAAAAGAACGGTAACGGAAACCGATATTGTGAACTTCGCCAATGTAAGCTGGGATCATTTCTATGCGCACACAGACGAGACTTCACTGGAAGGAACAACCTTCGAAGGACGCGTAGCACACGGTTATTTTGTGCTTTCTGCTGCCGCTGGTTTGTTCGTTCAGGCCAAGAAAGGACCAGTATTGTTGAACTACGGACTAGAAACGTGTCGCTTTACAAAACCTGTTTATCCAGGTGCCACCATTGGTGTTCGTTTAACCGTGAAGGAAAAAGTCGAGCAAGAGAAGAAAGACGATATCGCCAAAGGTATTGTGAAGTTCTTGGTAGATGTATACGATGAAACTGGCGAAACCGTAGCCATCGCGACTATTCTAACAATGATCAAAAAGAAAAATCAAGATTAATGGAGAACTACGTAAACCTACAGGTAAACGAAGGAATAGGAACAATTGAATTTTTCACCAAGCAAAGCAACTCCTTGCCGGGTGCGACTTTGAAGGAACTTGCTGAAACCATTACCAAGGCGGGCGAGGATGACAGTATCAAGGTGATCATTCTAAAGAGTGGTGGTGACCGTGCGTTTTGCGCAGGTGCCAGCTTCGATGAGCTTTTGGCTATTGAAGACAAAGACACTGGTAAGGAATTCTTCCTTGGTTTCGCACGAGTAATTAATGCGATGCGTAAGGCACCAAAGTTTATTATTGGGAGAGTGCAAGGTAAGGCTGTTGGTGGAGGAATTGGCGTAGCTTCGGCTACGGATTATTGCTTCGCAACAAAGTTTGCTTCCATTAAACTTAGTGAACTGGCCGTGGGGATCGGTCCTTTTGTTGTGAGTCCGGCCATTGAACGCAAGATGGGCGTAGCCGCTACTTCTCAGATGGCCATTAACGCTACTGAATTTCACGATGCGCAGTGGGCAGCTGACAAAGGCTTATACCAGCAGATATTCGATGATGCAGCGGCAATGGACGAAGCGGTAAATGCACTTGCACAAAAACTTGTCAAGTCGAATCCAGAGTCTATGGCCATGATGAAAAAAGTATTCTGGCGTGGTACGGAAGACTGGGATAAGCTGCTTGATGAAAGAGCACAGATTAGCGGTGAGTTGGTTACTTCTGATTATACTAAGAATTTTATTACTGAGTTTAAGAAGAAATTAGGTTGAGCCTAGCTTAATCTTTTACGTCATTCTCGCGCAGGCGGGAATCTCACATTTCGAAAGTGTTTTGGTGTGGATACCAAAACTGGCTTACGGGGCTTTTTTTGGGGGGGGCTTTTTCAGCCGATGGTCACGTCCCGATTGCTATCGGGATTGGATCCCCACCTGCGTTAATCCGATGCTTTTTCTCTTAACACTACTTGGTTATGACTGTGTTACTTGCCAATTGCAGTGAATGTCTCTCTCTTTGAAGAGTGATTTCATAGAAAAAGGCATTTAATTGAATGTTGAATTGAAAAACACTAAATGTGTTGCTCTTCAATCTAGTAGAGGCAATTCCCCCTTTTTCGAAAAGGGGGCTAGGGGGATTTGAAAACCATATTTGATTACTTGAAAAGCCAATCCTCCCAACCTCCTTCGTCAAGGAGGAGTGTCTGTGCAAACATCGTTGGTCAGAATTCCATAGAGGTGCCACTTGCTAGGAAATTACTTTCCCCAAGGGGAGGACAAGTAAAGACTAAGACTTCTCCATGCGGCTGAAATGGCAAAATGAAGTTGAACCTACTTCCTCAAATAGGTTACAAAATCGAAGGCATAGCGATGCTTTTCATCGGCTGAGTGATGGACGCGTGAGTCTTCTTGCCATTGGCTTTTGTCGAAGTCAGGAAAGAAAGTATCAGCACCTTTAATGTCAGCATATACCTCGGTAATGTGCATTTTGTCGATCATGCCTTTTTCCAGCGACTCCTTGTAAATGGCGCCACCGCCAATCACGAAGACTTCTTCCACTTTCAATTCTTGCTCTGCCAGTTCCAATGCAGCTTCTAGAGAATTAACGGCATAATGTCCCTCTGGCGCTTGGTAGTCTTGCTGTCGCGTTACGATCACAAAGGTTCGTTTTGGTAGTAAGCCAGGTAGCGAATCGAAAGTCTTTCGTCCCAGTATCACCACATGGTTGAGTGTAACTTGCTTGAAAAAACGGAAGTCGTCCGGTAAGCGCCAAAGCAAGTCATTGTCTTTGCCAATGGCACCATTTTTAGCTGCGGCTACTACTATCGTGCGAATCATAGATTGTTTCCTCTTAAAAAGCTCTCGATGTCCATGCGTTTTTTACCCTGCATTTGCAGTTCGGTAATGGCCAGCGAATTGCCTCCGCTTTGAATGTGGAGGTAAGTTTTATTATCCGTTTTATAGTCGCCTGGTTGATCGCCAGCTGTAGTCATTTCTAGCTTTTCAGCTTTGTAGATTTTAAACTGCGTGCCGTTGATCATCGTCCATGCAGCTGGGTAAGGAGAAAGGCCACGGATGAAGTTATAAACTTTTTCAGACGATTTACTCCAGTCGATTTCGCAGGTTTCTTTAAAGATCTTAGGGGCGTGTTTTATCTCTCCACTTTCGTCTTGCGGGTCTTGCGGATAGTCATCTTCTTGAATGGCTTGCACTGTTTTAAGTACCAATTTTGAACCTCTGTCCATTAGTCGACCATAGAGGTCGCCCACATTATCATCCTCTTCAATCGGTTCTTTTTCTTGGAAAATAATGTTTCCGGTATCTATCTCGTGCTTCAAAAAGAAGGTTGTTACGCCTGTTTCTTTTTCACCATTGATAATGGCCCAGTTAATGGGCGCAGCACCACGGTATTGCGGCAATAAAGAAGCGTGTAGGTTGAAAGTGCCAATTTCTGGCATGTCCCAAACCACTTCTGGCAACATGCGGAAGGCTACCACGATTTGTAAGTTGGCCTTGTAGCTTTTCAATTCCTCAATGAATTCTGGCGACTTAAGATTGGTAGGTTGAAGCACCGGAATGTCTTGCGAAACGGCATAGTCCTTTACGGGTGAAGTAGCCAGTTTTTGCCCTCTGCCTTTTGGTTTATCGGGTGCCGTAATTACAGCCACCACATTAAAATTGTTTTCTACCAATATTTGAAGGCTAGGCACCGCAAATTCAGGTGTGCCCATATAGATAATGCGTAAATCAGTCATTGAAAGAATTTCTTCGCCCCAAAAATAGGGAATGTATTTGAAGGCGCCTTAATGGTTGTTGGCTATCCTTTTTTATCCCGACTTTACGGAGGGATCGGCCAAGTTAATTTGGGTCGATGCTTCGGCTTCGCTCAGCATGGAAAATCATTTATTCATTCAAATCGAATCTTATACTATAGCTGAATCTATTAATAAATACACTATGGTGAAAAAGCTTAGAGAGCCGGCAATAATTAGAAATGAAGCTAAAAGCTTAAACCAATAAATGCTTAATCCCAGAAATCTTTTCGGGTCATTTAAATTAGCCCACTTTAAATAGTGTTTTACTCCTATGCCAATTGCTATTAGTATTAATGGTATTAAAGAATATCCAATGACTTCTAGATCTATCATTTAAAATCCTTATACAGCAAGTACTTCTTGCGTAGGGCTTTGTAGGCGTTTAGTTTGGGTTGCCAAGTGGCTCTTATTTCGGCGTCTGACATGCCGGCTTCTACTTGCTTGCGGAAATCTTTGGTGCCAGAAAGTAAGTCGATATAATCTCTAAAGAAGGTAGTATCATCTTTAATCTCTTGATGATATTCCAACAAGTACTTCAGTGTAAACTCAGGCTTGGCGGCTGTACCTACAAACGACTGACCTTTGCAGAGCTTGCCTTCCATTGGCGGATATTTAGAGCCCTCGTTTGGTTGGGGAGTGAATTCATAAGTACCGGGCGTGTAGTCAGGGTGGCCAATCACTTCAAAAGGATGGTCGGTGCCGCGGCCTACACTCACCACGCTACCTTCGAACAAGCCGAGGCTAGGATAAAGCGTGATGGAGTTGTCTGTTGGCAAATTAGGCGATGGCTTAATCGGTAGGCTGTAGGTTTGGCTATGATCCCAGCCCAGCATAGGAATAACCTTAAGGTCACTTGTTGCACCGTTGGCTAGCCAACCTTCATTATTGATCATTTGGGCAAGTTCGCCCACGGTAAGGCCGTGTACCACAGGTATTGGGTGCATGGCCACAAAACTATTCACATCATCATCCTTTACAGGGCCGTCCACATACATGCCGTTTGGGTTGGGGCGGTCAAGCACGATAACCTGCTTGCCGTTTTCTGCAGCGGCTTCCATTACATAGTGCATCGTGCTAATGAAAGTATAAAAGCGCACGCCCACATCTTGAATATCGAAAATCAAAACATCTACATCTTCCAGCATTTCTGGGGTGGGCTTTTTGGTTTTGCCATAAATAGAAATAATTGGCAAACCTGTTTTAGCATCTTTGGTATCGTCTACTTTTTCACCATCGGGGGCTTCACCACGAAAACCGTGTTCAGGCGCCATTACTTTCACCACATTAACTCCGCGGCTTACTAATGTGTCCACTAAGTGCGTATTGTTAATTACGGAAGTTTGATTGACCACCAGTGCTATGCGTTTTCCTTCTGAAAGTGGGAGGTATTCACCCATTCGGGCTGCACCGAGTTGCAGTTCTTGTGCTTTGGCACAACCGAACATTAAAAAAATGGAGGCAAGTAAAATAAGACGATTCATTCGCTTCGTTTATATTTGAGCATTAGCATCAAAAATAACGATAATCTTGAACCTCCCTTATTTCATTTCCAAAAGAATAAACGCCAGTGATAAAGGGAGTTTTTCGTCAATCATTCACAAAATTGCCATAGCCAGTGTAGCACTGGGCATCGCCATAATGCTGGTTTCATTCCAAATATTGGGTGGTTTTCAGAATAGTATCAAAGACAAGATCTTTAGCTTTTCGGGGCATATTCAAATCAAAGCATTCACTTTTTCGAGTGAATATGAGCAAACGCCAATAGTAATTGAAGGGGAGCGGATGGAAATGCTGCAGGACGATCCGCATGTAAAGCATTTACAGGAGTTTGCCTTTAAACCTGGGCTTATTTCCCAAAACGAAGAGGTTTTTGGAATGCTCTTTAAAGGGGTGAGCCAATCTTTCGATACCATACGTTTTGCTGATTATTTGGTGGAAGGAAGCATGCTGACTTTTGATGAAGAGGAAGCTTATCCGAATGAAATACTGCTGAGTGAGCATATGGCGCGCCAAATGCAAGTGGGAGTAGGGGACAGAATTGTGAGTTACTTTATAATGGATCCGCCCCGAACTAGGTCATTTTTTGTGAAGGGGATTTTTAGCTCTGGTTTGGAAGACTTTGACGAGCAAATTGTGATTGGCGATATTAAAGTGGTTCGAACGCTGAATGGTTGGGAAGACAATGAGGTTGGTGGTTACGAGGTGTTTATCAACGATTTAGAAAAGCTGGAGGAGGCGGATGATTCCATCCTTCAAAGATTAAGCGTAAATCAGACCACAGAGCGCGTAGATCAAAAATTTGTACAGGTCTTCGATTGGCTCAATCTGCTTTCTCAGAACGTGTTTATCCTTATTGGTCTTATACTATTTGTGGCTTGCTTTAACATGGTTTCGGTGCTCTTTATACTGATTATGGAGCGCAGACCAATGATTGGTTCTTTCAAAGCCTTGGGAGCTACAGACAAACTAATTCGTAGCATATTCACCTACAATGGCGTACGATTGGTTGTTCGCGGGTTAATTATCGGGAATGTGATCGGTTTGGTGTTTGGCTTTTTGCAGTACCAGTTCAAGCTTATTCCGCTCGACCCAGCCACATATTATATGAGTCACGTACCAATCGATTGGAACTGGTTCCGCATATTGGGCATAAACGCGCTTACATTTTTATTAGTAGGTGTGGTGCTGTTATTGCCAACGGCAATTATCTCACGAATCAGTCCGGTTAAGGCCATTCGCTTCGACTAGCGGAGTAGAAAAATCCTGATCTTTTCGGAAAGTTCTGAACAGGCTGTTCAGCTTTATTTGGAGTACGCCAAGTACCGCTTCTTTAATGATTCCGCCTGTCATTTTCGATTCGCCACGGGTTCGATCTGTAAAAATGATTGGTACTTCGGCAATGCTAAAGCCATACTTCCACGCCAAAAATTTCATTTCAATTTGAAAGGCGTAGCCCATAAATTTCACACGGTCCAGCTCAATGGTTTCGAGCACACTGCGGTGGTAGCATTTAAAACCCGCGGTAGTATCGTTTACTGGCATGCCTGTGATAATGCGCACATAATGGCTGGCAAAATAGCTCAACATTACTCGGCTCATGGGCCAGTTAACTACGTTTACACCCGTAATGTAGCGCGAGCCAATGGCCATATCGTTACCTTGTGTGGCGCAAGCGTAGTAGAGCTTGTTCAGGTCTTCTGGGTTGTGCGAAAAGTCCGCATCCATTTCAAAAATATACTGGTAGTTGCGCTTTAGTGCCCAGCGAAAACCATGAATATAAGCTGTTCCAAGACCGAGTTTGCCTTCACGCTCTACCAAGTGCAACCTTTCAGGGTAAAGCTTTTGCTTTTCCTTAACCAGGTCAGCAGTGCCGTCAGGTGAATTGTCATCAATAACCAACAGGTGAAAATCTTTCTCCTGATTAAGCACGGTGTCAATCATCTCTTCGATGTTTTCGCGCTCTTTGTAGGTTGGTATAATTACAATGCTATCGCTCATGGGGCTATTACGGCCAAAAATTGAATCTCTTCAGCGAGTGGGCTGCCGTTTAAAATTAACTTACTTTATTTGTGCCAACTCGTGGTGCCGAATATAGGATAAAACGATGTGCGTTATGTAAATGTTAAGCACATTTTCTTTAAAAGATGTTAAGATGACAAAAGCTGTGAAATGTGTGTTTTTAGATCGTGATGGGGTTTTGAATGAAGAGCTGGGCTATCAGGTCTCGCATTTCGATGAGTTTAAAATCCGTGATGAGGTGCCGAAAGCCTTGCAACAGTTCAAGTCGGCTGGTTATTTATTGGTAGTGATCACAAACCAAAGTGGTATCGCTAAAGGTACTTATAATGAGGGTTTTGTGCGAAAATGTCACGAGGCTATTCAAGCCGCTTGCGACTATGTAATTGACGACCTGTATTTCGCCCCTGGTTACGATAAAATTAGCAAGACACTTTCACGGAAGCCAAGAGGACTGATGTTCGAAAAAGCCATAGCCAAGCACGGAATTGACACATCAAAAAGCTGGATGATTGGTGACCGAGAGAGCGATATGATTCCCTCGAAAAAGCTGGGGATAAACACTGTTCACTTAACGGAAGGTGAAAAATCTGAATTTGCCGATTATAAAGTACACTCCCTACTCGAAGCTGCTCAATTAATTATTAATGCTGGTTAGGTCTCGGTACTTTGTACACCATACTCCATTCTGGCTTTAGCCAAGTTCATCCCAAGTTTCACAGCGTTCACCGATAAAATTTTAGTAGTTTCAGTACTTGCAGCACTTTTGAGTCAACGATTTCGGATAGCCCGAAGACAAAAACTCAAAACATTAAAACAATGAAAAAGCTAAAAGTAATAATCGCGTTTGCGGCAGTTGCACTCCTAATGAATTCGTGCATTTATTCGCTGTTTCCAATTTTCACAAAAGAGACCCGAGTTTTTCTACCTGAACTAGATGGTAAGTGGCAGGAGGGCGACAAGGAAGGTAATTATGTTACTTTCTCCGCAGGGCTCAATTACAAAGGGAATTTAAAAGTTAGTAAGGTGGAAAAAGGACAGCCTCAGCCTAAGGTTGAACCAAAAGTTGAAACCAGTTTCTCTATAGAGTTTGATGGGGACGAATATTATGTGGAAGATGGTGATACCATTCGAGACAAAGAAAAAGTAAAGGCCTATTGGGAGAAAGAAATGGAAAAGCTTTCAGAGGAATTTAAGGGGGATATGGCCGATAAACTGGCGAATACGCTTACTGAGCTTGGTGGTGCGATAGAGCAACTAACGAGTGGTTTAGATGTAGGCTTCGACAAGGATCCAGAAAGTTACTATATGACGATTTATGAAGAAGGGGAGAAAGTGGCGGTTTATGAGGCCAATGTTACTGAAATTGGAGGAGAGTACTTTCTTGATATTTATGCCACTGATGGTGATTTGGCCGATCAGGCTTTTGAAAGTATGGTATGGTTTCCGGTGCATAGCTTTATGAAATTGGAAATGAATGGAGATCAATTGAAACTGGTGCAGTTTGACTATCAGAAAATGAACAAGCTCTTTAAAAGTAACCTGATCCGTTTGAGGCATGAAGTGGTTGACGGTACTGTACTGATTACTGCGCAGACTGATGAATTGAGAAAATTTATTGATAAGTATTCGAAAGACGAGTCGGTATTCGAGGGGTCTACACTTTACACCAAGGTAGGACAATAGCATGAAGAGACTGGTCAAGTTTTTAAAGTCGCGTTGGTTTCAGCATCCAATTTTTTGGATGCTGTCCATTTACGCTATAGGCAGCTACTTTGCCATTTCCAGCATTCTTAAGTTTCTCGACTTCTATTATGCATTGTTTTTCCATATCCCGCTATTCTTTTTGGTGTATGTAAACCTGTTGGTAATTGTTCCCAACTTGCTCAAGAAGGGGCGTTACGCGCTCTATGCACTTTCGGTGCTGGCATTGCTTGCAGCTACCTACTGGTTGCACGAATTTACCTTTGAGGTTATAGTGGCGGAAACAGCATTATATATGGTGTCCTTTGCCGATTGGCAAGTGCTGGTGACTATTTTCGCTATTTACATCGTACTTACCACGCTGCTTACCTTGTCTAAATCTTGGTACACTTTGCAGCAGGTGGAGAAAGAGAAACTTTCAATTGAGCTCGATTCTCTCAAAACACAGGTCAACCCCCACTTTCTTTTCAACAGCCTCAATAGTATTTATTCTTTGGCTTTGGCCAAAAGCGAACAAACAGCTGATAGTGTTTTGGAGCTTTCGAACCTATTACGGTACATGTTGTACGAGGTGGGTGAAGATAAAGTGCCTTTAGAAATGGAGGTGGAAATGATCGAGAACTACATTGAGTTGCAAAAGCTACGTGCCGATGCTTCGACCAAGGTTCAGTTTAGTGTAAGTGGAAAGATTGAAGCTTATAAAGTAGCTCCTTTACTTTTCTTTCCTTTGATAGAAAATGCTTTTAAACATGGTGTTAAAGGTGTTTCGGAAGAAGGGTTTATTCATATTGAAATGAAGTTGGATAAGGGACTGTACTTTGAAATAAGTAACAATAAAGGAGTAGTAGATGATATGGAGCAGGGTAAATATGGAGGGATAGGTCTGGAAAATGTTAAACGAAGGCTAGAACTGATTTACCCGAATGCACATACCTTTGAGATTGAAGAGACCGCTGACCTTTTTACTGCAAAACTTACACTAAAATGATTCGATGCCTGATAATAGATGATGAGCCATTGAGCCGAAATGTACTGAAGGGCTTTATCCAAGACCATCCCGATTTGAACTTAGCTGGCGAGTGTAAAGATGCACTAGAGGCTATGACTTTTTTGGAGAAACAGCCAGTCGATTTGCTGTTTTTAGATGTGAACATGCCGAAATTATCTGGCGTGAATTTCTATAAAGCGTTGCAGCAAAAGCCAGCGGTGGTTTTTACTACAGCTTATCCTGAATTTGCTGTAGATGGCTTTGAGCTAAACGCTGCGGATTACCTAATGAAGCCCATTGCATTTGAGCGCTTTCTACAGGCAGTGCAAAAGGTGAAAACGAAGCTTGGAGGAGTGTCGGAAAGCAAACCCCAGCAAGATTACATTATGCTAAAAGCAGACAAAAAGATGTACCGTACTCCGTTTGATGAGTTGCTGTTTTGCGAAGCTTTAGGGGATTATGTAAAAGTTTATTTAACGGATAAGGTGTTGATTGTAACCACTACCATGAAGAAGCTCTTGGCAGAATTGCCCTCAAATCAATTTATCAGAACACATAAGTCTTTTATCATCAACACGGCTAAATTCGATTACATTGAGGGTAATCAGATTAAGGTTGGAGAACATACTATTGCTATTGGGCAGAGTTATCGTGAGCAGGTCTTGAGTGTTTTGGGTAGCTAATGATAGTTTCCTAGATTCGAAGCACAGAAATGGTTGTTATTTAGTTATTTAAATACTTCTTGAAGTACTGCTATATCTTGGGAGATTTTTTCTAGGAGTTTATCAAAAACCAAAGTGTTACTGTCAATACCACGTTGGTCCTTTGAGCACTTAGAGCAGCTCATGCTATCTTTATTGTTTTCTTTTCCGCATTCACAGCCCCATATGGAAGTTAACTTACTGGTTAGTCCCTTCTTTTTCTCAGAGAAAGAGACTTTAATAGGATACTTTTCTTGAATTAGCTTTTTAATGTTTTCGAGCGCATGTAGGTCGTTGGTTATGTATTCTGACTTCTCACTTTTTAAGGTTTTCATAAGCAGTATTCCTTGGTGAAAGTCTGAGGTGATGAGATTAGAATAAACTATGTTGTAGTCTAATAGCTTATTGGATTTTATGATTTCAAGGATCTGATTTTTAGTGCTTATCGAAAGTTCTTCTTTTATCAGGTTTGAATAGAGTTTTTCTTTGGATATTTCTGAAGGTAAATGTCCAAAAAATTCCACCATTTTAGATTCGAAGTCAGGCATATGAGATACACTCTTTTTGTCGAAGTATTCAATAACCAGCTCTGAGAACTCTTCTAATTGGTTCTCAATTAGAAACCTCCAAGTTTCATCAATATAGGCTAGAGAGTCGTTTTTTGCAGATTCTAGATATAGCTGTTTTTTCTTAAGAATATTAAAGGCGATATCCGAGATTGATGTCTTTGAATTGAAATTGGTAGATTTTTCACTATTATCTGTTTTTAATTTGGCTGCCATTCCTATCGCTGTAACCATCAACATTGACTTCCCTTGGGCCGAAATCTCATCATTGTCGATTCTCAGATCAAGAATACAATTTGCTCCAAGTATTTTTGCCTTATACTTGAGTTGATCAATAGCCTCTGAGTTAATGCGGTCTAATGTCTTTTGGTAAGATTGAGAGTTGCCTCCAAAGAAATCGGTTAAACCAGAAAATAGATCTTTAAAGAAATTCATCCCAATAACAAGGTGGGATGTAATTGGCTCATAGTACTCTTCTATTTCTCTACCTTCTATGGTCGAAGATGTAGTAACTAGAACATCTAAGTTTTTCATTGTTGGAACTAATTGTGTGTGAATTAATAAATCAATTATACTCAAAAAGAGTTAGAGTTTAACAACCTAGCTAGTTGTCTTGTCCTTCACCGGTACCCAAAGCTCTTCTTCGGATTCAGGGTCATTGTTTTTGTACTTCTCTCCCATTACTGCAAAGTGAGGTCTGTGGTCTAGCTCGTATTCTGAGGAGGGCAGCCATTCTCTAAAAATGTATTGGTATGCTTTACCGGCCTCGGCAGAAGAGCCCTTGTAGGCAAAAACAGCATAATTTCCTTCAGGAATTACCAAGTGATGCATTTCTTCGGGCTGACCATCTAAGCTTTCAACAGCCACTGCTGCCCATTTCTCAAACCTCTTTGCAGGGTCAAAACCCTTAAAGTAATCGCTACTGTAAACTTCTATTGAGTAAAGCTCAGTACCTAGCTGGTTTTGGATCTCGCTGCGTTTAGGCATAAAGTTGCGCCAAATAGCTACGGTTTTATTGTCCGTTAACGACATTAACGCTTTTTGCCCAACAAATTTCGTTTCGGGCATGGTCTCAATTCGGCATTCCATGTATTAAAGTTACCAAGCACATATTGCCACACAAGGCTGCGCCTGATTATCCTTTGAACGGTGCTATTTATGGATCATTCCAGGCGCCCTGTTTTCAGTGCCTTCCACATTGGTAAGTGCATCGCCAAGTTTGTTGCGCATGCCGTTGGCAAGTGCTTTTATCTCTTCAACAACATCGGGATGTTCGTTGGCCACATTGTTGGTTTCGCTTATATCTTTAGAAAGGTCGTAAAGTGCTATTTCATCGAAAGTCAAGTATTCGTAATCAGCTGGGAGGCCACCTTTGCCACCTTCGCGACCACCTAGGGTCCTGTATTTATGCGGAAAATACATCTTCCAGTTTTTGTAACGCACGCCTTGTAATTCGTTTACATGGTAATAAAAATAATAGGCCTCTTGTGGACTCTCATTACTTTCTCCGGTCCAGATTTTCCAAACACTTTTACCATCTATATTTTTTGCAGGAAGCTGTGCACCTGTTAATTCAGCTATGGTTGGCAAAATGTCAATGTTCATCATAGGTGTTTGCAGTGTTCTGCCGGGGTTAATTTTACCCGGATAGCGAATAATTGCAGGTTCTCTTTGGCCACCTTCTAGTGCTGTGCCCTTGCCTTCGCGAAGTGGTAGTGCGCTGCCCGAATGCTCGCCATAGGCCAACCAAGGTCCATTGTCTGAAGTGAAGATTACCATAGTGTTTTCATCAATTCCTTCTTGCTTAAGGGTTTTCAAAATCTCACCAACCGACCAGTCAATTTCCATAATTACATCCCCGTAAAGCCCACGTTCCGACTTGCCTTTAAACTTGTCGCTAACAAAAAGCGGTACGTGTGGTTGCGGATGAGCCACATAAAGAAAGAAGGGCTCTGATTTGTTTTCCTGAATAAACTGAATGCTGCGTTCTGTAATTTGAGTGGTTAAGTTCGACTGATCCGTGAGGGTGTCAATAATGTTTTCGTTTTCATAAAGTGGTAGTGGCCCAAAGTTGAAAATAGTGCCTTGTTGCGGATGGTAAGGCCACATGTCATTTGAAAACGGGATGCCGAAGTATTCATCAAATCCTTGTTTGGTTGGAAGAAATTCAGGCGCATCGCCCAAATGCCATTTGCCATAAATGGCTGTTTTGTAGCCTTCTGTTTTCAACATTTCGGCAATGGTGGTTTCTTCCGGGTTCAAACCTTTGGGGCTATTGGGCATAAAAGCCCCATGAATACCCAATCGGTTAGGGTAGCAGCCAGTAAGCAGCCCTGCACGCGAAGCCGAGCAAACCGCTTGCGCAGCATAAAAATCGGTCAGGCGAATGCCTTCCGCAGCCATTTGGTCTAGGTTTGGTGTTTTAAAACCAACAGCGCCATAGCTACCTACATCCTGATAGCCCTGATCATCTGTAAAAATGATGATTACATTGGGTTTTGAAGGTGTTTTGGTGGTAGTTGTTTGGCAAGAATAGACAGCAAAAAGTACAACTATCAGCAGTAGTGAGTTCTTCATCGGTATAAAGGTTTGGGCCAATATACTGGAATATGGCAGCTAAACCTTACAGTATTTTACCTTAGCTTCTGGTAGTGTAAATAATGGTAAAAGTAGCCCCTTTACCTTTGCCTTCACTCGTAGCACTAATTTCTCCACCTATTCTGCGCATCATGTTTTTGCATAGGTACATGCCAATGCCAGTTGAAGGCTCGTTCGAAGTTCCCAGTCGCTGCAAAGGAGAGTTGTAGGCGAATATTGCCTTGGCGCAAGATTCGTTGAAGCCAACACCATAGTCTTTAACAGCGATTTTCAGGGTATGCTCCTCTTTTATGGCTGATATCTCAATATTTCCGCCAACATTGGAGTATTTAATGGCATTGTCGAGCACATTTTTTAATACCCGTTGCAGGCTGTGTTTTGGTAGTGCCAAGGACCCTTCAAAACCACCAATCGTCAAATCAATTCCCTTTGCCTTCATTTGCATGTGTAGGTCTTTGGCCACTTCACCAATCAAAATCGGTACTGGAATGCTGACTTTTTCAGCGTCTAGCTCGCTGTTCAACTTTTGTTCTTTTAGCAGTTGCAGGTAATAGCGTAGCTGTTTTAGTTGTTTGTCGAGTGTTTCTTTCAGCATTCCTTCCAGCTCTTTTCGCTGTTCGGGGTCTGTTTCATCTTCAAGCAGTGCCAATGCGCCCATAGCTGTTCTTACCGGACTTTGTAAGTCGTGCGAAAGTACATGGAGTACGTTTTGCCGTTCTTCTTCATACTTTTCTAATTCATTTATGGCTTGTTGCACATCGGCCATTAGCACTCCAGCCTCGTCTTCAAACGTTAGGGGTAAATCGGGCGTTTTGGAAAAAGCTATGTAGTCGTTAAGCGCATTTTTAGCAATCATAACGGGTTTAAGTAGCTTGTTTAGCAGGAAGAGCGTAATGCCTGTGGCCAATAAAGTAAAGACCAAAGTTAGTAGGCCAATGGTTTTTGCAGCATCTATGGGGAACCTACTAATTAGAAGATATCCGATAATCGCAAACAAGGGAATATGTATTCCAACAAATGCGACAAATAAGATTTTAAGGGGGAAACGCTTGCTAAGAAGTGGCAAGTGAGATAAAAAAGTGTATGTGCGCACGGTGATATATTTGGTTGTTGGTATTCTAAGTTAAAAATTAAAATATAAAATGTCGAGTCTGCGACAATTGTTAATTAATGATAATATATCATGAATTAATGATAATAATTTAATTGTGTTTTTTGAACACAAGAAAATGCAGTTAATGAGTTATGGCTTGCTACTGGTCGCTTTAGTAAGGTTTTGAGACTTTTTGAAAAAAATATTCGGAGTTTGTAAGAAATGCTTTGGCTAGAGGTACTAATTGGTTGACGATTCATTTAAATGACCGAAGAACAACAATCGCAAATATTTCAAGAGTGGCTAAATGAGCACAAGGGGATCCTTTTTAAGGTAATTAGATCTTTTGCTCAAAGCGCTGAAGACCAAGAAGACCTGTTTCAGGAGATTTCGGTGCAGCTATGGCGTTCGGTGCCAAAGTTTAAGGCAGAGAGTAAAGTGAGCACGTGGATTTATCGGCTAGCACTCAATCAAGCAATTAAATGGAGCACCAAGGAACAACGAAGACCTGCCGAGGAACATAAGGAAGAGTTTTCGAGGCTGCTGTATCAACAAGCCCCGGCAGATAACTCAAGGCTGAATTGGCTTTATGAGCAAATCCATGAGTTGGAGCAAACCGATCGCTCAATTTGCCTGATGATGTTTGATGGTTTTAGCTATAAAGAGATAGGAGAGGTTGTAGGGATTTCGGAGAACTACGTAGGCGTGAAGGTGAATCGGATCAAAGAAAAACTGACAGCAATGTCGAAAAAGTTGAATTAAAATGGAGTTTGAAGAAATGAAAAAGATATGGGACAACCAGACCAATCAGCCAATGTACGCGATTGATCAGGACGCATTACAGCAACGTGTGAGTAAGAGAAAAAACAAGGCGAAAAATATCGCTAGCTATACTGAAAAGGCCTTAGCAGGTGCTTTGGGCTTATCGGGTTTAGCCATAGTGGCAGTGAATGTTTTTACTGGTAAGTATGAGGTGACTTCGCTAATTATGGCAGTGTTAATGTTGGTCATGGCAACTTATGTTTTGGTAAACAGAAGCAAAAGACTGAAATGGAATAATACTTTCGATAATTCTATTTTGGGTGAATTGGAAGAGGCCATTGCTCACGCAAACTATCAGGTGCGGTTGTCGCAATCGGGTCGGTGGTTTTTCTTTATTGTGGCTGGCTTTACTGTGCTAAGTACTTATAGTACTACTGCCGATATTCCTAAAACCATTATTGTGATTGCCTTTTTTGTGGTGGTTTATTTTCTGGCAAAATGGGAGCATAAAACTTTTTACGTTAGCCAAAAGCAACGCCTTTTGGATATGAAAAAGAAACTGCAGGAACTCGAGGTAGTTTAAAAATAATAAACTCAGTCGCCACTTTGCAGTCCGAACTACAGCCTATATCTTAGGTAGTATGTTGAAGAACAAAACGCTTGGTTTGGCCTTGAGTGGCGGTGGTGTACGTGGTGCTTTACATATTGGTGTGCTCGAGGCATTGGAGCCGCATAACGACCAAATAAAAGCCCTTTCGGGAACAAGTATTGGCGCTGTAATTGGCGCCTTTTATGCTGCTGGTGTGCCGCCCCGAAAAATGCTCGAAATAATCAGTAGTCAGTCGCTGTTTAGCATGGCGCGCTTGGGCTTCAACAGAAAAGGTTTAATGGAAATGACAGGCCTGTATAAGCTACTCGAAAAGTATGTACCCAAGACATTTGAAGAGCTGAACATACCTTTGACTGTAGTTACCACCGATTTGGGTTCTGACGATTACCTGCCCATTAGCAGTGGCGATTTACATCAGGCTGTAGTGGCTTCATGTTCTATTCCTGTGTTTTTTAAGGCTACGGAAATAGACGGTAAGCAATGTGTAGATGGCGGTTTGCTGAATAATTTGCCCGCTAATGAGTTGGTAGAGAAGGTGGATAAAATTATAGGTGTGCATGTAAATAATTATGCCATTCCTGAAAAGGCCGAAAGTCTGAAAACCTTGGCCGATAAAGTTTTTTCCCTGGTGATTCGCCAAAACGTAAAGCGCTATAAAATGTATTGCGACTATTGGCTTGAGCCTGAACTACCGCATGGCAGTGTGCTGGATTTTAGCAGTACTGGCGAATATTATGAAATAGGCCGAAAAGCTGGGTATGAGTTTGTGGCACATCCGAAACAGTTCAGGCTAAAAAAGCATTTTTTAGAACGTTTTTTCTTCCGCTATATAGACCACAAATACATGCCGTATTAGGCTTCCAGTATTTGCATTAATTCTTCCTGAAAGTCCTCTTTGGCCATTTTTTGTGCAATGGAAGAAGCTGCTTGCTTAAAATCAATATTAGTCCAAAGTGAGTTTACGAGTGGCTCCAGGTTGCTTTGGCTAATACTTCCGATTTTAATGCCTTTTGGACCAACGCCTAGATCAGAGAGCACATTGTTCCAGAAAAACTGATCGATTATATGCGGTATTATCATTGAGGCACAGCCGTACTTTAGCCCAAGGTGGGTGGTGCCACTTCCACCATGATGTATGATAGCGTGCGTTTTTGGTAAAATCCAGTCGTAAGGAATGTTGCTGGTAAAGTAGAATTGAGACTTATTATAATCTGATGGTTCAATCAAGCCACCGCCCGCAGTATTGATGATTGCAGGAATGCCCAGTTGCTGGAAAATATCCATCATCACTTTGGTTTTTTGTACTGGTTCTGGGTTGCTCATGCTACCAAAGGTCAGGAAAATGAACTTCTGATTTTTCTCAAGAAAATGTTTTAGCGCTTCGTCAGGCTGCCAAGTTCTAGTCTTGTTTCTTTCCTGATAACCAAGAAACGCTACTTGTTTAGGGAGACCTTGTGTATTGATTAAGCTAGGCGAAACCGTAAAGATTGCCGGCTCATTTTGCATGGCTGATTTAAGCGTTTTTTGGTCGTTATTGGCTTCAATATGCAAAAGCTTGGTTAGATAAAACCTAAGGTTTTTTACCGTAGCATAAGTAGTGAATTTATAGCTCCACTTGTTTAGAAGCTTGCCTAAATCTTTCCCTCGAAAAGCCATTGAAGAGCGACCCTTTATAGGGTGAACTACACAGGGAATGGGGCTGAGTATTATGCTTTTTCCTGGTCTATCTACTCCCCAATGAACAGGAATGGTTGCTTTAATGCTGTGAATGATCTTATCGGGTTGCAAAGCCTCTATCGCTTCGAACTGTTGTTTGAAAATGGTTCTGTTAATCTCTTTTGAAGCTTTGTATAGTTTGTAATAGGCTTTGAATTTTTGAACAAAGTTGCCTTTTCCGCCTAATGCTTGTTTACCTACTTCGCCTTCAATCATATCGAGAAACTCGGCTGTCATAGGAATAAATTCCATGCTAGAGTCGAGCGTTATCTGTTCAAACTGCTGCGGAAAAACACCGGTTACATCATGTCCTCGGTTAGCAAGCATTTCGCCCACCGCTAAAAATGGCTCAATGTCGCCACGAGTGCCAAGGGCTATTAGCAAAAATTTCATAAGGTTTCTTTCTGAGGGTAGGGCTAGTTTTTGATAGTTCAAATTAAAACTTTCTACTGTAATGAACCATCCATGCAACAGTCTTTAAGTTGAACTGTCTCTTATGCACTAAAAACTCAAACTATGTTCCGCAATTACCTCAAAACCGCCCTGCGTTCACTTCGCAAAAACAAATCTTACAGTCTGCTCAACATCCTCGGCCTAGCTTCTGGCATGCTGGTATTTATGCTTATAACCCGCTACGTAACCTATGAGTTGAGCTACGATGGTTATCATGAAAAGAAGGATCGCATTTTTAGAGTATACAAGCGCGATGACGGTAATGTGTACCAAGGAACGGATCAGTTTGCTGTAGTTCCTGCTCCGCTGCCCACTGCCATGAAGGCGGAGTTTCCCGAAGTGGAGGCTGCCGCACGCGTATTGCGCAGGCAAAACGCCTTGATAGAGGTAGGCGATGAGTTTTTTATAGAAAGTAACTTACATGGAGTGGATCCTGATTTTTTCGAAATCTTCAGTTTGGAGATTTTAAAAGGAGACCCCAATAGTCCTTTAACAGGTAGAGAGTCTGTTGCCATTTCTCGAACCACTGCTATGAAGTATTTCGGGACAATTGATGCCCTTGGGCAGACATTAAAGTATGGAGAGGAGTGGAGCGGTAAGCAGTTTTTTATGCAGGTAACTGCGGTGTTCGAAGACATGCCAGAGAATTCTCACTTCACCATTCAGCTGGCGGCCGATTTTCAAGGGGTAATGGAGTTGAACAGAGACGATTCGCAGAGCTGGAACAACAGCTCTTACTATGCTTTTGGCCTGTTGGCGACCGGCAATAGCTTTGAGGGTTTGCAAGAAAAGATGCCGCAAATTCGTGCCAAATATGCCGATGATCCAATTGATGAGGACGGACAAGAATCGAACTACATTATTCAGCCTTTGGCCGATATGCATTTTACAAGCAATGTGAACTTTGATATAGCGCCAAGTGCTAACAAGCAGAACTTGCTGATCTACTTGGGGATTGCCTTTATGATTCTGATTATTGCGGGCGTAAACTATGTAAACCTAGCAACTGCTAGGGTAATAAATAAAACCAAAGAGATAGGCATTAGGAAGGTGATTGGAGCGCAAAAGAAATCGCTGCTTAGTCAGTTTTTAGTCGAATCAAGCGTGTTAGTTTTTACTTCATTGGCTATTGCAACATTTTCGTTATTGCTCATTTTGCCTTCTTTTGCCACATTTATTGATAAGCCTTTGGCTGTCGATTTTGCCACAGTTCAGCCTTGGCTGGTGCTTTTGATTTTGGGCGGAAGCATGACATTGCTGGCCGGTATATACCCTGCTGTACTTTTGGCTAGATTTAAGCCAATAGCTTCTTTAAAAGGAAAAGGAACGGTAAGCAAAAGCAATGCAATGTTCCGAAATGCCCTAGTGATATTTCAGTTCACTATTTCGGGGATACTCATTTTGGGTGCAACTGTACTTTCTCGACAGCTTAGCTACATTCAAACCATGGATGTTGGTTTCGATAGAGATCAGATTGTGATCTTTTCTGTTCGCGACCAAGGCTTGAGAGATCAGATTGGCGCTTTTAAAGATGAAATCAAAACTATTCCTGGGGTGGTTTCCGTGGCTGCTTCTAATTCCCTGCCAAACAATATCTCTTCCAGCACATCGGCTAGGTGGCCTGGCATGCCAGAAGATGGCGAAAGAGTACGTATTTATGTGAATACGGCAGACTATAATTATGTAGATCTTTATGGATTAGAGTTGGTGGCAGGAAGGAATTTCGACCCTAATATTGCTGCTGACAAGAAAGGAATTTTGATTAACGAAGCCGCTGCCAAAGCCATTGGCTGGGACGACCCGATTGGCAAGGAAATGGTACGCACTTGGTATGGCGACACCGGTAGAGTTGTGGGAGTGTTAAAGGACTTTCATCAGCATTCGGTACATCTTGCTATTGAGCCAAGCCAAATTTTCTTTAACGATGAACAGTCGAGAATTTCTGTGAAAATTGAGGGCGATCTGGACAGAACGCTCAAGGCAATTGAAGCCAAGTACTTAAGCTTCAACCCTAAATATCCTTTTGATTATAACTACTTCGATGATGTATTTGATAGGGCCTACCAAACGGAAACCAGAACGGCCGAATTGGCTAATTGGTTTACTGCTTTGGCCATAGTAATTGCTTGCTTAGGGCTTTACGGTTTGGCTGCCCATAAGGTGCAACATCGCATTAAAGAAGTTGGCGTGCGCAAGGTGCTTGGGGCTTCGGTTGGGCGTATATTGGCGCTTTTGTCCAAAGATTTTGCCTTGCTATTACTCGTAGCCTTTCTAATTGCCTCACCCATTGCGTACTATGTAATGAATGGCTGGCTAAACGATTTCGCCTACCACATTTCCATCAATATCTTCACCTTTGTAATTGCCTTGGTGCTGATGTTGCTTGTAGCCGGACTCACCGTTGGGTACAGAACTTACCGTGCTGCGGTACGAAACCCCGTGGAGGCTTTAAGGGAGGAGTAGAAGTCTACTCCATAATCTAAGTCTGTAAACTGGATTTTATGAGCGCACCTTAACGGGCTTCAGCTTCTTCATGCGATAGTACTCGCTAAAGCTGATCATGCGTTGCTCGGCTTCGTCCCACAATTTGTTACGCATTAGTGAAAGGCTTTGCCAAAAGTTGATGGTTGTGGTAAACTGGTTCAACCAAGGGTTTTCCTTAATGCACTTTTTCAAATTGTAATTAGGAATAAACGGATTAAGGTGGTGAACATGGTGAATACCGATGTTGCCTGTTAACCAATTGAAAACGCGTGGCACCTTATAGTATGTGCTGCCTTTTAGGGCTGAAGTCACATAATCCCAGTTCTTTTTCCATTGCTTGTAACTGTTTTCGTGCTGATGCTGCACATAAAAGAACCAAATGGCGATGATTGAAAACAACACCAAAATGGTAAGGTGAACCAGTAAGAATTTTTGCCAGCCAAGTAGAAAACCTAAAAGCAAGAATATGGCGAGCAGTACAAAGTTGTTAAGCACCAACCATTTTTTTGCCTTTTGAAAGCTTGGTAGCTTAATCATGGCAATACGGTTGTGAATGAATACATAATAAACCGGGCCAATAAAGAACATAACGATTGGAGAACGGTACAGGCGGTACTTGAAGCGCTCAAATCGGGTCATTTGCTCAAATTCGGCCACAGTCTTGGTGGTCACATCACCTATGTCCCTAATCTCTAATTGGCCATTGTGTTTGTGATGCACATTGTGCGATTTGGACCAATAATTAAATGGAATGGTTGAAAAGTAACTGCAGATGTAGCCAATTACTTTTTGGGCTTTTCTGTTACGCAAAAACGATTGGTGGCCGC
This sequence comes from Roseivirga pacifica, assembly GCF_900111145.1. Classification (GTDB taxonomy): domain Bacteria; phylum Bacteroidota; class Bacteroidia; order Cytophagales; family Cyclobacteriaceae; genus Roseivirga; species Roseivirga pacifica. The sequence continues at coordinate 236,352 of NZ_FOIR01000004.1, read as the reverse complement.
AGTCGTGCTGAATAATGAAGATTCTTACCAAAAAGAAAGCGTTGATAACGCCTAGCCCAAGTGTTATCCAATAGCTGTAATCCAGGCTAATGTACATTAAGATCCACAGGCCAATAAATGGCAAAAATGAATTAATGATTTGAATGGTGGCTTTGGCTTTATGCTCTTGCGCATACTTTTTAAGCGAGTGAATGCGCTCCTTCGCCAACGATATTTTTTCTACTCTTGTATTCTCTTTGGTATTCATTCAGGTACTCCTTCAGCTTTCGCTTTTCAACATAGGTGAGCGAAAATTCGTTTCGCAGCTGTAAATTTACGCAACACCGAGGCTAAATGGAGCAAATAATTGTAATAAGTGCTTTTTGCGTTATGAGTGGTGCTTAACTAGGTCAGTTTTATTTGCAGTTCCGAAAAGCTACTAATCTCCACATCGGGCTGCAAATGTTCGGTTTTTAGGCCATGAATATTTAGCCAAACAGTTTTCATGCCGGCACTTTGTGCGGCTTTTAGCCCCGAAACGGAATCTTCAATTACCAGACAGTCTGCAGGTGCTACTTGCAGTTTTTTGGCAGCAGTAAGGTAAACAGCAGGGTGTGGCTTGCCTTGCTTTTCATCTTCAGCAGAAATTGTGATGTCGAAGTATTTAGTAACACCAACCTGATTTAAGATAGCGGGTATAAGGTAAGCGGGGGAGTTAGTGGCTAAGCCAATTTTAAGGTCTTTTTCTTTAAAAAAATCTAGCACTTCAATTACACCATCTATTGCTCGGCCTTCTGACACAATGAGTTCTTCAACCCGATGGATTACGGCTTGTTCTGCCGCTTGTAGCGATGGCCCTTGCCATGGGCTGAGGTTAAACCAAAACTCGGTTACGGCTTTGGTGGTCATGCTGGCAGTTTGCCCTGTGAGGTCTTCCGAAAGTGTAACCCCCAGACCTCCAAACACCTCTGCTTCGGCTCTTTTCCAAAGTGGTTCAGAGTCAATCAGCACACCATCCATATCAAAGATCACCGCTTTCATTGGGCTCGAAATTGATAGAAAGGGAGGTTCTAAGCAAGCCAACTGCACTATTCTTCATTCCCAATGTCAAAATAAAGCTTATCTTCAAGGTTTATGATTCAGGAACCCATCTACATTCTGACGGTTTTATGCGGCTTGATTTTTATAAGCGAGTGGTTGACTAAGCACACTTTTTTAAGGCATATCAGTGGGCCACTTTTGGTGATAATACTAGGTGCTGTTTTGGCCAACTTTGGACTTATTCCTTCGGCTTCCAATGCTAGCCCGGTTTACAGCGCCATCTTTAGTTATGTGGCACCCGCCAGCATTTTCTACTTGCTTCTTGGGGTGAATTTAAAGCAGCTGAAAAAGGCCGGTATGCCCATGCTTGTGGCTTTTGTACTTGGCGCAGCTGGCACCACGCTGGGTGTGATTGTAGCGTTACAATTAATTGATTACAAGACAGTTTTTGGTGCGCACTACGCAGCCATTGCCGGCATGATGACGGGAACTTATACTGGTGGAAGTGCGAATTTTAATGCCGTGGCTCTGCACTATGATATTGTGAGGGAAGGAGCTATTTACACTGGAATTGTAGTGGCCGATAATATTGTAACCGCTGTTTGGATGTTGGTTACTCTGAGCCTGCCTGTCTTTATGATGAAGTTCAGATCGAATCCGGTATTGCAGATGAAGGATGGAGATAAGATTGATGCCCATACCGAAAGAGAGCACGTAGGACCGCTACGCTTAGGGCTGATGCTCTTTATTGGTCTAGCAGCCATGTTTGTTTCGGATAAGCTAGCTGCCATTTCGGATATTCCGTCAGTGCTCATACTAACAACTATAGCTTTGGTTTTGGCTCAATGGAGGCTTGTTCAGCAAATTCCTGGGGCAAAAATGCTGGGTATGTTTTCGGTGTATCTCTTTTTGGTTGTTGTGGGAGCATTTTGCGAGGTAACGGCTCTGGTAGAGGTAGGCGAACATGCCTTCAATATTTTGCTTTTTACAGTTGCGATAGTATTAGTGCATGGCTTGTTTTTGGTGACTTGCGGTTGGCTGTTCCGTACCGATTGGTCCATAATTGCCATTGCTTCGCAGGCCAATATTGGTGGAGCAAGTACGGCTTTGGCTTTGGCGAAAAGTTTTAAACGAAGTGATCTGTTGCTTCCTTCAATTTTGGCAGGTTCGCTCGGTACTGGCCTTGGTACTTATCTCGGCTTTTTGGTTGCCGGGTTGGTTTAATCCAGTATTTCAAATATGCATCGAATACCAAGCCATGCTTCAGCTTTCTCGTAGCTGAATTCTTTGGTGTAGCTAGTGTTTGGTGTAGGTAAATTCCATCCACCACCTACGGCAATTCCTTCTAAATAAGTCATTTCTGCTACATTGTTAAACACGTTGTAGTAGCCAATCTGCTCTTTTGGGGTGTCGTATATATCGGTAAGTGTTTTTGAATTTTTAAGCGTTTTGCTTCTGTTCAGTTTAAAGGATTTAGAATTCTGATTAGCTAGGTCTTCTATTTGATCCAGTACCTGATTTGGTTGTCCTTTAAAACGCATTATGCCCCACTCTTTGGCACTTGGTAAACGGAATACAAAGTCTCTGGGAAAGCGCGCCCTCTCTCTTTTGCTCATGCCTTCCAATTCTTTCTTAAAGGTTTTGGTGCGCCACTCACAAAATGCTTCGGCTTGTTGGCGTGTAATCCCCACAATTGGCATTAGTGCCAACTCATCAGAAGCGTAAAACAGGCTCGCGAGTTCTTCTGCCGAAAGTTTTGGAAATGCATTTGTCCAAACCCCAAAGTTTGGTTCATTTTCGATAAAGGCTGCCGATGTTTTTCCTTGTTCATTGGCTATGCTCGCAAGAAACTCTTTGTATAAATAGGCGGGGGTCTCTGTAATTTCTAAGCAGAGTCTGTTGTTTAATGCCAAAGTGTTTCGGGCGCATAAATATTGTTCGTCCTGATTAAAGAAGTCGGGTTTTGGTGTGCTATTTTTAGTGAATAGTACAGAAAATAACACACCTACAAAAGTCCATAGGTACATAGCCAGCCAATTTGAATTGCCTCACACCACACAAGGCCATTCAATTTACGTAATTACTTTTGTTTTGAACTTTTCTGCTGAAAAATTAAGCTTTTGCTTGGTGGCGGAGTTAGCTCGCTGGCTCGAACAATGCACAGGTGGCCCCACCCGGATCTTGTATGTAACAAGTGCGACCGTAAGCACCCATGTCTTTTATTTCAGTCAAAAGTTTGCCGCCTTTGGCTTTTACCGTTTCTAGGCTTTTTTCCAAGTCTTCCACATTTATATAGATCATCCATTGCGATGGAATGTCGCTGTTAATGCCTGTTTTGTGGCATACACCAGCTTTAGCTTCACCATCGGCAAGCATGCTGTAATCGTTGTAATCGCCCATTGAAACTGGTTCTGGTTTCCAGCCTACAACTTCGGCATAAAAATCCTTTACTTCTTCAGCATTAGGAATGCTCAAGTCTATCCATCCAATGGTGCCAAATTTCTGCTCTTTCATAGTTTTATAGTTTTTCGAATGTGGCTGTTAGTGTGCGAAAAGTCTTCATACTAAAGTACCAAACTACCAATTCATTCGCGCTTTTAAAGAAGTAATATGCGCTAAATGGTGGTTTCCGTGCCAAGCATACATACCAATGACTTTAGCGAGTTTATTGGTTTTTCCATCATCAGGGTGAATGTAGGCTTTGTCTAAATCGGATTGGTTTAATGATTTGAGTAAGTGTACCCAGCGCATGTGTATTTGCTCCAAAAGGTCTAGCGAAGCCGAAATAGGCAGCGTGCTTTGAAAGGGTAGTGTTGCCCAAGCTTGTTCGTTGTAGGCTTTAATGGTGGGTTGATCTTCGGTGAGTGTCCAGCAAAAGCGAATATAGCTGTTCATGTGGCTGTCTGGCACATGATGAATCACTTGCCTGATCGTCCAGCCCTCGGGGCGGTATGGGGTGTCTAGTTGTTCGGTTGAAAGGCCAGCAACGGCCTCCTTCATTCTTTGGGGAAGCGTGGCGATCTCTTCAATCCATTGAGCAATTTGGTCTTTGTTAATGGGCTTTAAGGTTTCGAATTTGCCAATTGGGTAACTAAGCGAAGTTTTCATTTTAATGATTTGAAGATTGTTAAATAAAAAATGGGAACCGACTAGCTCCCATTTTTCTATGATTTATTAGGCTACACCTTCACCTCGAGAGGCTACCCATATGTCGAACCATTGTTGGCGGCTAAGTTTTACGTCAAGCGCAGCTACAGCAGACTTTATTCGCTTAATTTTTCCTGAGCCTACTACCGGAATTAAGCCAACAGGGTGTTGCAATAACCAAGCATACATTACCTGATCTATTGGTACGCCCATATGGTCGCTAATGCGGTGCAATACATTCTTAAGCGTTATAAAACGATGGGTTTGAGCTGTAAAAATGGCGCCACCTGCCAATGGAGACCAAGCCATTGGTCTAAGGCCATTTTCTTGGCAAAAATCGATATTACCATTTTCAAACTCTTGATGTGCCGCAACTGAAACCTCAATTTGATTGGTTACCAATGGAAAGTCTAAATGCGCTTGCAATGCCTTGAATTGGGCAGGCAAAAAGTTAGAAACACCAAAAGCTTTTACCTTACCTTCTTCCTTTAGCTTGTTAAAAGCTTTGGCGACTTCTTCTGGATTAATGTATGGATCTGGTCTGTGAATGAGCAATACATCTACATTGCTGCGCTTAAGCATTTTAAGCGAGTTTTCCGCAGACCATACAATGTGTTCAAAGCTAGTGTCGTAGTGCTTTATGTAGTTTTTTGGTCGTTTTTGACTAACTAATTGAATACCGCATTTGGTAACAATTTTAATTTTATCGTTCAGTTCAGGTGCCAATTCCATGGCCTTTCCAAACATTTTTTCGCACTGATAGTCGCCATATATATCGGCATGGTCAAATGTATCGATGCCCAATTCCAGGCACTGTTCTACCAACTGCACAGTATCCTTTGGTTGCATGTTCCATTCAGTCATTCGCCAAACACCATGCACCAATCTTGAAATGGATACTTCGTTGCTTAATTTTATTTGCTCCATTATTCTTGATTTATTTGCTAAAATTGAAATAAGAATTCAGAATACTAAACCCTTTTAATTTTTTGTAGATATGCTAACAATCTTTCATAACCCAAGGTGCCGAAAAAGTAGAGAAACACTTCAGATTTTAGAAGAAAGTGGCGAAATGTTAGAAGTGATTGAATACCTAAAGGAGGTGCCTTCTAAGGAAGAGCTGGAAAAGCTAATTGAAATGCTTGGTATAAAGCCTGAGCAACTATTGAGAAAAGGGGAGGCTATATATAAGGAACAATTTAAGGGTAAAACACTTACCGATGACGAATGGATTAAGGCTATGGTGGAAAACCCAAAATTGATTGAGCGCCCGATAGTTACCGATGGCGAAAAAGCTGTGATTGGCCGACCGCCAGAAAGCGTGAAAACACTTTTAGCATAGTTTTTACTGGTCACATTTTTTAGATGCTCCGTAATAGCCTATGCTAGATGAATTTATTTGGGTATGGTAAAGTAGAAGGTAGCGCCCGCGCCTATTTCGGAATCAACCCAAATTTCTCCTCCGTGCATGTTTACAATTTTTTTGCAGTGGGCTAGGCCTATGCCGGTGCCTTCATATGCATCTTTTTTGTGCAAGCGCTGAAACATCAAGAAAATCTTTTGATAGTGCTTTGAAGCTAAGCCAATGCCATTGTCTTTAACAGAAAACTGCCAATGCTTAGCTGTTTGTGTGCACTCAATCACAATATGTGGTGGGGTGTCTGGCCTTTTGAACTTTATGGCATTGCCTATTAAATTCTGAAAGAGCAACCTCAGCTCTGTTTTATAGCCTTTTACTTGTAAAGGGATGTCTGTCGTTTTTATTACTGCCCTATGTTCTTTTATCTGGGTTGATAGGTCTTGCTGAATGGTATTCAGCAATTGGTGGCAGTCTATAGTTGAAAGTACCTGATCTTTGCCAAGGCGATTGTAATCCATAATGTCTCTTACCAGCAGACTCATGCGCTGGCTTGCCTGCATAATGTAATCGAGCAACTGCTCGGCCTCGGGTTCTAGCTTGCCTTTATATTCTTGTTCAAAAATGTCGCACATGCTCATTAACGAGCGCAGGGGTTCTTGCAAATCGTGCGAGGTTATGTATGCTATTTGACTCAGCTCTTTGTTTTGAATCTCAAGCTGATGGTGGGCTTTTTTAAGCTCAGTTAGCTTTGTCTTTTGTTCTTTGTAGGTGATGAAGTAGTCGATTGTAATGCCCACAAATGGAACAATATAGGATATGGTTTTTAGGTAATGCCCTATGTTGAAATGAGGGTCGTAAAGTTCAGTAGACCCAAAGGCCATGTGTAATTGGGTTGCCAAAGCTGGCACCATGCTCCAAAGTAGGGCATAGCTAAAAATGTTGTTTTCTGTTCTCCGAAAACGCGGAAACGCCCAAAGTCCGAGAACTATAAATAGAATGAGTGGAATAACGTCATAAGGCCTTGTGATCCACTGATCGGGAAACTGTGTATTAGGTAGATTGTTGCTAACAGCACAAAATCGAACAACGGTGTACGAAATGATTAAGAAAATGAGGCTCGTAAATATCACAAACCGATCTTGAGCTGCTCTGTCTAGCTTTTTGTGTATTCCAAAAATGAATACACTTACACCTGCCAATAGAATAAGTGCATTGAACATTCGTGAGAAAGCCCACGTGAAAGGAATGAAATTGGAATTATCGTTTACTGAATGGGTGAGTTTTGTAGCAGCCAAGGCATGAAAGGCATCAATTCCACCTGTGCATAGCAGCGCTACCCCAATAATGGCAGTTGCCGCATTTTTGGTAATGCGGTACTGTGCAAAAGCTAACACTGCCGTAACTGCCGCAATGGTGACTGATGACCACTCTAGCAACAAATGGACAAATGCACCCGCTAGTGCCTCTAATAAATTTGCAGAGTCGGCAGTTGATAGGTTGTTGAAATTGGCTAGGTGAGTTTGTGAACCAAAATTGACTCCCAAAAGCAGAAGGATGATTGGGGCTATGGTAAAGCCGATTGTAGAATAAGCCAAATAGTTGGCTAATTGATTTTTGCTATTACCTAAACTCATAAACCCTGATAAAACTCGGTTGATTAAAAAAAGGGACATTAAAATAGTGTTTTTTTAATTGAATGCGCTCGTTTTATCAGTTGAAAAATTAATGGTTTTGTACTTTCTGTGGCTTCTATAAATACCTATGATGGTTTAGGAGAAATAGGCTTATTAATTTGTTAAAACGTGATAGTCCTCTGCTTTTAGCTCGAAGCGATTCTTTTATACCAGAATTGAATGGTCTTAAAAGAAGAATCCCAAACCTACAGGCTTGGGATTCTTCTTTTCCGTCAATAAAAACTGATTAGTCACCAGTCTATCAACTGGCTTAATATCCTAATATTTTAAGCATATGATCGTGAGTTTGCTCTTCAGCAAACACCTCGTAAGACAGTTTACCATTTTCGTCTCTGTCGATTAATAAGTGCTTAGGAGCCGGAATCAAGCAGTGCTGAATGCCTCCATAACCACCAAGCGACTCTTGGTACGCTCCTGTGTGGAAGAAGCCAACATAAAGCTTTTCGTCCTCTTCAATGTATGGCAAGAACACTTCAGAGCTATGTGCCTCTGAATTATAATAGTCCATACTGTCGCAGGTAAGCCCACCAAGGTTTACTCTATGGAAAGGGTGATCCCACTTGCTAATGGCAAGTAAAATATATTTTTGATTTAGTCCCCAAGCATCTGGCAGATGCGTAATGAAAGAACCATCAATCATGTACCAAAGCTCTTTGTCGTTTTGCTGCTTTTGGTCCAAAATAGAGTAGAAGAAAGCACCGCTTTCGCCTACTGTAAACGAACCAAACTCAGTAATCAAGTTCGGAACAGGTACATTGTTTTTGTTACAAATCCATTTAATGTTTTCAACAATTTGGTCAACCATGTAGGCATAGTCGTACTCAAATGTTAAAGAAGTTTTTATTGGAAAACCACCGCCAATATCAACCGTGTCTAGCTCAGGGCAAATCTTCTTTAATTCGCAGTATTGATACATAAAGCGGCTCAATTCACTCCAATAATAGGCGGTGTCTCGAATGCCTGTATTAATAAAGAAGTGAAGCATTTTCAGCTTCGCCTTTGTGCCCTGAATGTGTTCTTTGTAGTACGATATAATGTCGCTGTAGCGAATACCTAATCTTGATGTATAAAACTCAAAGTTTGGTTCTTCATCGGCTGCTACGCGAATGCCTACCTTAAAGTCTTTGTCGATGGCGGCTTTGTACTGGTCGAGTTCATTCAAATTATCAAGAATAGGAATCAGGTTGTCGAAACCATCATTGATCATTCCATTAATGTACTCGGTGTAAAGTGGGCGTTTAAACCCGTTACACACTACCAAAGTGTCTTTACTAATTTTGCCTTTTTCATACAAACTTCTCACAATCTGTATGTCGAAAGCAGAAGATGTTTCTATCTGGCAATTGTTTTCAATCACTTTGTCCAATACAAATTCAAAGTGAGAAGATTTGGTGCAGTAACAGTAGGTGTAAGTTCCGTTATAGTCGTGCTTTTTTATGGCATCGGCAAACCACTTTTTCGCATTTTGAATGTTTTGCGAAATTTTAGGTAAGTAGGTGATTCTTAAAGGGGTGCCGTATTTGTCTAATACTTTTTTTAAAGGCACTCCGTGGAACTCAAGGTATTTACCGTTTACCTTAAACTCTTCCGTAGGGAACTCAAACGTCTGATCGATCAGATCGAAGTAACTTTTCATTCAAAAACATTAAATCTAAGACCACAAATATGAAAACAATTTACGAATTGCTATTACCATGAGGGTAAATAATGCCCGCATTTCTGCAAAGGCTAAATAACATGGGCAATACGTTAATAAATCCTAAGATTTTGCCAATTTTACGCCTTAGTAAAAACACCCTAAATTTATCGGTATGTCTAACACTCCGATTTCAGATTTTATAGAACAAAACTATTTGCACTTCAATGCAGCGGCATTGGTTGATGCAGCAAAAGGCTACAAGGCACACCTTGCAGCTAATGGTAAAATGATGGTCACTTTGGCTGGCGCCATGAGTACTGCCGAGCTGGGCATAAGCCTGGCCGAAATGATTCGTGCCGATAAGGTGGATTTCATTTCCTGTACGGGCGCAAACCTCGAGGAAGACATCATGAACCTTGTGGCGCACTCTCATTACGAGCGTGTACCAAATTATAGAGACCTTACTCCTAAACAAGAGTGGGACTTGCTCGAGCGGGGATTGAACAGGGTAACTGATACCTGTATTCCTGAAGAAGAAGCATTCCGCAGATTGCAAAAGCATATTTTTCAGCAATGGAAAGATGCTGAAGATGCAGGCGAGCGTTTCTTCCCGCATGAATATATGTACAAAATGCTCCTTTCAGGAGATTTAGAACAATACTACGAGATTGACCCTAAAAACAGCTGGATGCTGGCGGCAGCCGAAAAGAACCTGCCGATAGTAGTACCGGGTTGGGAAGACTCTACCATGGGTAACATCTTCGCTTCTTATTGCATAAAAGGTGAATTGAGGCCATCGACCATGAAATCAGGCATAGAATATATGACCTTTCTGGCCGACTGGTACAAGGCCAATTCAGCGGGCAAAGGCGTAGGTTTCTTCCAAATTGGTGGAGGTATTGCGGGCGATTTTCCAATATGTGTGGTGCCAATGATGTACCAAGATTTGGAAATGCACGACATCCCTTTCTGGAGCTACTTCTGTCAGATATCCGATTCCACCACCAGCTACGGTTCTTATTCTGGCGCAGTGCCAAATGAGAAGATCACTTGGGGTAAACTCGATATCGATACGCCTAAATACATTGTAGAGTCGGACGCTACCATTGTAGCACCTTTAATGTTCGCCTACATTTTGGGTAAGTAGAACTAAAGAACACCTATGAGAAAAATTAGACTTGTTGAAGTACGTTCGGAACTTGCAGCAGGTACGCGAGGCGCGAGTATGGGCATTGATGCAATGAGAATTGCGAGTATCAAGAGAAGGTCCAACTTTTTTATGCGCTTTGAACCTGTTAGCGTTCAGGACGAGAACAAATTACTGTTTGGCGATCCGCAGTTTAAATGGGCCAAGTATGGCGAAGGCGTGTACACAATGCTCAACAGAGTGTGCGACACGGTTGAAGGTTTGAGAAAAGAGAAACTGTTTCCTATTGTGCTGGCGGGCGATCATTCGACTGCGGCCGGCACAATTTGTGGCATTAAAAAGGCTGATCCAGGTTTACGCCTTGGTGTTATCTGGATCGATGCTCATGGAGACTTTCACTCACCGTACACTTCGCCAACAGGCAATATGCACGGCATGCCTTTGGCAATGGTTACCGCTACCGATAATGCAGAAAACGAAGCCAACGATGTGGAGGAAGAAACTGAAGCACTGTGGGAGAAGATAAAGCAGATTGGTGGCAACGGACCAAAAATAAACCCAGATGACATTGTATATGTTGGGGTGAGAGACACCGAAGCGCAAGAAGATTACCTGATTGAAAAGTTTGGTATTCGCAACTTTAAAACCGCTGAGGTGAATGAGAAAGGTGTTGCCAAAATTGCTGAGGAGGCGCTTGAGATTTTGAAAGACTGCGACCAGATCTACATCTCTTTCGATGTGGATAGTTTGGATACTTCTGTTTCAACCGGAACGGGAACTCCAGTGCCAAATGGTCTTTCTAAAGAACAAGCTTTCGAGCTAAATAGAACATTAATAAAAGATAAAAGAGTGTGCTGTTGGGAGATAGTGGAGGTGAACCCAACTTTGGACACAGAAAATAAAATGGCGGAACATGCTTTCGACATTTTGGAAGCCACCACAGAATCGTTAATCGAGAATTTCTAATTAATGGAGTTACAAATTAAAGAGGCCATTTCGGCAGCATTAAAAGCACTTTACGACCATACAGTTTCTGCAGAAGAAATTGCGTTACAACCAACCAGAAAAGAGTTTGAGGGTACATATACCTTTGTAACCTTTCCTTTTGCAAGGGTTTCGAGAAAAAGCCCAGAGCAAACCGCAACAGATATTGGCGAGCATATTCAGGCCAATGCAGCGGAGGTTGCTGCTTTTAATGTAGTAAAAGGTTTTTTGAATATCAGTCTTTCCGAGGCCTCTCAAGTGAATCAGTTTGCAGGCATTTTTAATGGTGTAGATGTTAGCCAATCGGCTATTTTTCAGCAGACTGCAACTGGCAAAACCGTGGTGGTGGAGTATTCTTCGCCAAACACCAATAAGCCGTTGCACCTTGGTCACTTACGTAACAATTTCTTAGGTAATTCAGTATCGCGCATTTTGGCTGCTGCTGGCTATAATGTGCAGAAGGTGCAAATTATTAACGATCGCGGAATCCACATTTGTAAATCCATGTTGGCTTGGCAAAAGTTTGGCGAAGGCGAAACTCCTGAGTCTTCTGGCTTAAAAGGCGACCACTTGGTGGGTAAATACTATGTGGCTTTCGATAAGGCTTACAAAGCAGAAATTGCTGAGCTTGTTGCTGGTGGCATGGGCAAAGAACAAGCCGAGAAAGAAGCCCCTTTGTTGCTAGAAGCGCAGGCCATGCTGAAAAAATGGGAAGCCAAAGATCCAGAAGTTTATGCCCTTTGGGAGAAAATGAACGGCTGGGTCTATAGTGGTTTCAATGCTACTTACGAACGCATGGGCGTTGATTTCGATAAGCTTTATTATGAAAGTGATACTTACCTTATCGGGCGCGATCGTGTGATGGAAGGCCTTGAAAAAGGGGTGTTTTATAAAAAGGAAGATGGCTCTGTTTGGGTTGATTTAACAGACGAAGGCTTGGATGAAAAACTATTGCTAAGAAGCGATGGTACTTCTGTTTATATGACACAGGATATAGGCACCGCGCTGATGCGTTTTGACGACTATCCTGACCTTAGTCAGTTGATTTACACAGTAGGAAACGAGCAGGAATATCATTTCAAAGTACTCTTTTTAATTCTGAAAAAACTCGGTTACGCTTGGGCCGATGCTTGCTACCACCTGTCGTACGGTATGGTAGATTTGCCTTCAGGAAAAATGAAGTCACGAGAAGGCACCGTAGTAGATGCTGATGACTTGATGCAGGAAATGGCTGATACCGCCAAAGCCCGCACAGAGGAGCTTGGTAAAATCGAAGGCTTTACAGAAGAACAAGCCAAAGAACTTTACGAAATGCTAGGCTTGGGCGCCATTAAGTACTTCTTACTGAAAGTTGACCCGAGAAAACGCATGCTTTTCAATCCTGAAGAATCTATTGAATTTCAAGGGAATACGGGACCGTTTGTGCAGTACACTCATGCACGAATTAGTGCCATTTTGCGTAAGGCGCAGCAGCTAGGTGTAAGTATGGAGGACATTAACTTCGATGGCATTGAGGAGGTGCATCAAAACGAAAAGGATTTGATTTACGCTTTGAGTACCTATCCTGAGAAGTTGCAACTGGCAGCAGATACTTACTCTCCGGCTATTATCGCGCAGTATGTTTACGATTTAGCCAAAGAATACAACAGGTTCTATACCGAGCTTTCTATTTTCAATGAGTCAGACGATACTTTGCAGCAGTTCCGAGTGGCACTTTCTGCTTTAACTGCTCAAACCATTAAGGTGGGTATGGGCTTGTTGGGTATTCAGGTTCCAGAACGCATGTAATATGAAAAAGTGGATAGGAGCCTTTCGCTTGCGCACATTGCCACTGGCTTTGGCGTCAATCGGAATGGGTACTTTTTTGGCTGCCGCAGCAGGTCACTTCAATGGAACAGTGTTCGCGCTATGCGCCCTAACTACCATTTTACTACAGGTGCTATCTAATCTTGCCAACGACTATGGCGACTCTATTCATGGGGCTGATAGTGATGACAGGCAGGGGCCGAAAAGAGCCGTGCAGAGTGGTGCAATTACTAAAAAGGCAATGTTCAGGGCGTTGGTTGTTTTCTCTGTTTTGTCTTTGTTGAGTGGTGCCGCTTTGGCCTATGTAGCCTTAGAAGATTTCGGAACCGTGTTCTGGTTCTTTGTTGGCTTAGGCGTTTTGGCAGTAATTGCTGCTATAACCTACACTGCGGGTTACAGACCTTATGGTTATGCCGGATTGGGCGACATTAGCGTGTTGATATTCTTTGGTTTTGTGGCCACAATTGGTGCTGCTTACCTCTACGAACCTGTAATTCATTGGGATTATATACTACCGGCACTTTCTACGGGTTTATTTTCTGTAGCCGTGTTGAATGTGAACAATATTCGGGATATCGAATCGGATAAAAAGGCGGGGAAAATGTCAATTCCAGTACGAATTGGCAGGCCAGCCGCGGTGTTTTATCACTTTGCCTTGTTAACAGTGGGCTTTGGATGTGCGCTTATTTATGTGGGCCTAAATTATTCCAGTCCATGGCAATTGCTTTTTGTGCTTTGCCTACCGCTACTATTAAAGAATGCAAAAGCAACTTTGGTGAAAACCAAGGCTGCCGAATTAGATCCCTATTTAAAGCAAATGGCCCTTACTACACTATTGTTTGTAATATTGTTTGGTGTAGGTCAGTTAATCTAGCTTTATATTGTGCTATTTTTTTGCATCTTATTTACATGACTGCTAAATTTAAATGAACCACTTCTAGCCCTATGAAAGGACGAAAATCAAACCAAGTAGATTTGCAATGTCAGTTTTGTAAGTCGCGCGAAAACTCCCTCTTTTCCGACCTTCCAGATGAAGATTTAGGAATTTTGAGTGAGCATAAAAGCTGCGTAACTTATAAAAAAGGCCAAACGCTTTTTTACGAAGAAACACGTCCTATGGGGGTTTTTTGTATCAATCACGGAAAGGTGAAAGTATACAAAATGGGTTCTAACGGTAAAGAGCAGATACTTTATATCGCAAAAGGTGGAGATTTTTTGGGCTACCGTGCATTGTTGAGCGAAGAGTTTTATGCTGCCTCGGCAACCGTAATTGAGCCTGCAGCAGTTTGCTTTATTCCTAAGTCAGATTTTCTAACCATTTTGAACAGAAACCCTGCGTTCTTCCAAAAATTAATGAAGGCCGTGTGTCACGATTTGGGCGTGATGGAAGAGCGTCTTGCTAACATTGCTCAAAAGTCTGTGAGAGAGCGTTTGGCAGGTACAATTCTTATGTTGAAAGAAACGTACGGAATGGAAGGGGGTGAGAGCGAACTTATTGATATTATGCTCTCGCGCGAAGATTTGGCCAATATTGTAGGTACCGCTACCGAAACCGTAATCCGTTTACTGTCTGAGTTTAAGGGCGATGGGCTTATTGAGCTTCAGGGCAAGAAGATAAAGGTGGTGGATCAGAAACGCCTGCTTCACGAGGCCGACTTCTACAGTTAAAACATGATTTTTATCATATAATTCGCTGACAGCTATCAATCCATCTTGTGACTGACTATTCTACTTTTGATTACCCAATGAGGAATAGTAGTGAAACACAAAATTTTAATAGCTGCCGATCAGAATTCTGCCATTAACGATTTGGTTAAGCAAACTTTGGGTTTGTTAAATGAGGTAGATACCAAGCTTTTTTCTTTATGCCTGCTCGATGCGCAGTTTGAAAAGAAGCTGGCTGTGGCTGGTGCCGCAGGGCAACACAATAAACCAGACCTTATTTCTACCATTGAGTTTGAACTGAACTTTGATGAAGCTGCTTGCCAGTGGTCTAATGTGGAGGTAGTAAAAGATGCTTTCGGCACAAGCTCATTGAAAAGTGTAAGCACCGTGGCGGACCTGCTTGTAGTGGACATGAAGGTGTTGCTGCACGACTATGGCTTAAAGACACTTAAAGAACTTTTAAAAAGGGTTGATTGCCCCGTGTTACTAATCTCGGAGCACTTGGTAATTGATAACTTAGTGATAGTACATAGCGGCTCAACAGGAATTGTGAGTGGCGTAAAGCATTTTTTGAACCTTTTTGCTACTAGCCTGAGGGATTTACCAGTTTCTGTATATGTTTCAGACCCGGAAAGTGGCACTCATATAGACAATGAAAAAGCCTTTATTTCTTATCTAAAACTATTCTTTAACGATATAGGAATTCAATTAATACACGGCAATATTCAGGATAACCTCTTTGAGACCGTAAGCCGCCAGTCACCTTCTTCTCTTGTGATTATGGATAAACAAGTATCCAGCTTGTTGGTGACGAAAAAAGGCGAAATGGCCGATAAATTCACTTCTTTCATTTATAATAAGGAGTATTAACATTGAGTAACCCTGTGGCCATAACAACTAGCTGCTACCATTGCGGAGATCCATGTGAGACAGATCAAATTGAATTTGATGATAAGTCTTTTTGTTGCGCTGGATGTAAAACAGTCTATGAGATTCTGAGTGAAAATGATCTTTGTGATTATTATGATTTAGAGGCTAACCCTGGCATTTCTCAGAGCAATCAGAGCAATGGCCTTTTTGAGTATTTGGATAATGCAGAAGTAAAAAAGCAGCTGCTCGACTTTTCGGATGGTGAGCAAGAGAAAGTCACGTTGTTTGTGCCAAATATTCATTGCAGTAGCTGCATTTGGTTGTTAGAGCATTTGGATAGACTCGCTCCGCAAGTAATTCATGCCAATGTGAATTTTACACAGCGAAAAGTGAGTATCCACTATAAAACAGATGGTTTTTCTTTAAAACAATTGGCAGAATTACTCCACAGAATTGGCTATGGAGCAGTAATTAACCTAGAGGCACAGGAAGATGCAGAACAAGTGCATCAGGCCGATAAAAAACTTTGGGTAAAGTTGGGTGTTGCCGGCTTTTGCTTTGGTAATGTAATGCTGCTGAGTTTCCCAGAATATTTGGGGCTTTCAGAGCTGGAAAGGGAGTACCAAACCATCTTTCGTTGGATAAGTGCACTAATGGCTGTACCTGTGGTTTTTTATGCAGCTTCCGACTATTTCATCTCTGCATTTAAGAGTTTAAGACAGCGGTTTATCAATATCGATGTGCCGATTGCTTTGGGTATAATCACATTGTTTGTAAGAAGTTTTTATGAGGTTGCGGCAAACGTAGGCTCAGGTTACTTCGATTCGCTAGTGAGTCTTATTTTCTTTCTGCTCATTGGCAAGTGGTTTCAGCATAAAACCTACCGAAACCTTTCTTTCGACAGAGATTATAAGAGCTATTTTCCGCTGGCTGTTCTGCGCAAAAAGGACAATGCGGTAGATGCCGTAATGGTGAAGGACATTAAGAAAGGCGATGAGTTGATTATTAGGAATACTGAAGTAGTGCCTGCCGATGCCATACTGATTGACGGTGAGGCTTCTATTGACTATAGTTTTGTTACGGGCGAGTCGGCCGCGGTAGCAAAGGTAAAAGGTGATTTGGTGTATGCTGGAGGCCGATTGGTTGGAAAACAAGCCCATTTTATTGCGCAAAAGGACGTTTCGCAGAGTTACCTAACTAGCCTTTGGAACGATCAAGCCTTTGAAAAGGAACGAAAAAGCAAGCGTTTAATCGATCAGGTAAGCCAGTACTTTACGGTAATTATTATGCTGGTAGCTACTGGTGCGGCTTTTTATTGGCAGCAAGTTGACCCATCCAAAACATGGTTGGTGTTTACGGCTGTGCTGATTGTTGCCTGCCCATGTGCTTTGGCTTTGGCTACACCTTTTACATGGGGTTCGGTGTTGCGGGTGTTTTCCAGAAACCAGTTTTACCTAAAAAATGCCGACATTATTGAAGATTTACAGAAAATTGGCACGATAGTATTCGATAAAACGGGAACGATAACAGAGACCGCTAGTCAGGATTTGGAGTTTGTGGGGGAGCCTTTAACAGAAGGTGAACGCGCAATGACGAGTATGGCAGTGGCCAGTAGCACACACCCGTTGAGTAGAAGGGTGAATCAGAGCCTAAAGGCTTCTGGTTCAGCCTACTCATTGGAGCAATTTGATGAGTTATCGGGTAAAGGTGTTTTTGCTGTGGTTAGTGGGGTAGAAGTTAAGCTGGGTAGCGCCAAGTTTGTTGGAGCTAAAGCAAGTGAAGCGGTAGAAACATCAGAGGTTTTTCTTTCCATTGGAGGAAAAGTAAGAGGCCGATTTTTAGTGAAGAATACATACAGAAAGGGGTTCAAGGCCTTGGTAGATGATTTGGCGGCTCACTTTAAGTTGAGTGTGCTTTCAGGAGATAATGAAGCCGAGAAGGAGCGCCTGCAAACATTGTTGCCCGAAGGAACTAGTATTCGATTTAAGCAAAGTCCGCATAACAAGTTACAAGTAGTAAAAGGCTTGCAAACAGCTGGTGCCAATGTAATGATGATGGGTGATGGACTGAATGATGCCGGAGCTTTAAAACAGAGTAATGTTGGTGTGGCCGTGACCGAAGATATTTCTATGTTTTCGCCAGCCAGTGATGCCATTATGCATGCCAATGCTTTTGGCGCACTTAGTAAGTTGATGGCCCTAGTAAAGCAGGCGAAATGGGTGGTGATTGCCAGCTTTGTGATTTCATTTATATACAATATTGGTGGGTTAACATTTGCAGTAGCAGGTTGGCTGACACCGCTTTTTGCGGCTATACTAATGCCGCTAAGTAGTATTTCGGTGGTGCTGTTTACTACGTTGATAATTAATTGGTTAGGAAAGAGAAAGGGGCTGTAGTATGTCGGTTATTGTGATCTTAATTATTACCAGTATCGTTGTGGCGGTGGTCTTTTTGGCGGCCTTTCTCTGGTCGGTAAAATCGGGCCAGTATGATGATACCTACTCGCCTTCCGTACGCATGTTGTTTGACGACAAAAAGAAGAAAACAGATGGAGCAGAATCAGATAGCACAGTTGATCAAAAAGTATGATGTGCCAGTGCCAAGGTACACCAGTTACCCAACCGTTCCGGACTGGAATACAGCGGCTTTTTCGCTCGAAAAATTTAAAGGTCGTGCTATAGAAGCTTTTCAGAATTACGGTAAAGATGGCGTGAGCTTATACATCCACTTGCCATACTGCGAAAGTCTGTGCACTTACTGCGGTTGCAATACGCGCATAACCGTAAATCACGCAGTTGAAAAGCCATATATCGATGCGGTTTTGAAAGAATGGCAACTTTATACGCAGCTATTCGAAGACAAGCCGATCATCAAAGAAATTCATTTGGGCGGAGGTACGCCCACGTTCTTTTCACCAGAACATCTGAGTAGCCTTATTGCGGGTTTGCTGCAAAACGCAGACCTGCATAAGGACTACGAGTTTAGCTTTGAAGGTCACCCAAATAATACAACATATGAGCACCTAAAAGCACTAGCAAACGCAGGCTTTAGCCGTGTGAGTTTTGGGATTCAAGACTTTGACGAAAAAGTGCAAGTAGCGATTAACCGTAGGCAGAGTTTTGAGCAGGTAAAACAAGTAACGGAATGGTCGCGCGAGCTAGGTTATAAATCCGTCAATTTCGATTTGATCTACGGATTGCCATTTCAGACGGGTGCTTCCATTAAAAACACCATTGAATTGGTAGAGCGACTGATGCCTGAACGTATTGCTTTCTATTCTTACGCACATGTGCCGTGGAAGCGCCCCGGGCAAAGGGCTTATTCGGAAGCAGACTTACCAAAAGCAGCAGATAAGCGCGACTTGAATAAGTTGGGTACAGATATGCTGCTCGATATGGGCTATAAAATGATAGGGATGGATCATTTTACCCTGAATAGCGACAGTCTATACACTGCTTCTTTAGAAGGAAAGTTGCATCGCAATTTTATGGGCTACACCACCAACCCAGGGAAATTGCTAATTGGTTTGGGTGTTTCTTCCATTTCTGATATTGATGCCGCCTATGCTCAAAATGTAAAAACTGTAGAAGGTTACATGCAGCATATTGAAGCAGGTGAATTCGCGATTTTCAAAGGGCATTTAATGACCGAAGAGGATTGGCTAACAAAGGCCAAGATTCTACTTGTGGCTTGCGAAAAGCATATCTCCAATGCGCTGATTAGCGAAAAAGTTGACAGACGAAAAATGCAAGCTATGATTGCCGAAGGGTTACTTGAGGAAAGTGAAAATGGCTATTCAGTAACACAAATTGGCTCGCAGTTTTTAAGAAATATCTGCGCACTTTTCGACCCCAATTACCAAACCGAAAGAGCCGGCAAAATTTTTAGTCAGGCGGTGTAGGTTTTAGTTACAAAATGTCAAGCCTCTTCTTTTATTCAGAAGAGGCTTTTTTATTGGTGCTCAGTTGCTTAGCAGTGTTTGTTGAGTAAGGGTTCAAAAACATGACATAAATCAGTTTTTTAGCTAATTCGTGTCAGCCCTATCGGTGTATGGTAAAGCTACCTTCGAATCATTAATTAGCTTAACCATAGCGCAACCATGGAACTGGAACACTTTAAGTATGACAACAAGATTGTCAAGTATTTCGCAATTGCTACGGTAGTCTTCGGGCTTGTCGGCATGTTAGTCGGCCTCATCATAGCAACTCAACTCTTTCTTCCTCAGTTAAACCTGGGTATTCCTTACACCACTTTCGGGCGAATTAGACCACTGCATACCAATGCCGTGATTTTTGCATTTGTGGGGAACGCCATGTTTGCCGGGGTGTATTATTCAATGCAACGCCTGCTTAAAGCGCGCATGTTTAGCGACATGCTGAGCTGGATTCACTTCTGGGGCTGGCAGCTAATTATTGTGGCAGCAGCTATTACGCTTCCACTCGGATTAACTACCTCCAAGGAGTATGCTGAGCTTGAATGGCCAATCGATATTGCCATCACACTTATTTGGGTGGTGTTCGGTATTAACATGATTGGTACCATACTTAAGCGTAGGGAACGCCATATGTATGTAGCCATTTGGTTCTACATAGCCACGTTTGTTACGGTGGCCGTTTTGCACGTTGTAAACTCTTTCGAAATACCTGTAACAGCTTTTAAAAGTTACTCTTGGTATGCTGGTGTGCAAGATGCCCTAGTGCAGTGGTGGTATGGTCACAATGCGGTGGCATTCTTCCTAACCACGCCATTCTTAGGTTTAATGTACTACTACCTGCCTAAGGCGGCCAACAGACCAGTTTATTCTTACAAACTGTCCATCATTCACTTCTGGTCACTCATATTTATTTATATCTGGGCGGGGCCTCACCACTTGTTATATACTTCTTTGCCAAACTGGGCGCAATCATTGGGTACGGTATTTTCCATTATGCTTATTGCGCCATCTTGGGGTGGCATGCTCAATGGTCTTTTGACACTTCGTGGTGCTTGGGATAGGGTGCGGGAAGATCCTGTATTGAAGTTTATGGTAGTGGCTGTAACAGCCTATGGTATGGCTACTTTGGAAGGCCCGTTGCTTTCTATCAAAAACGTAAACGCCATTGCACACTTTACCGACTGGATTATTGCCCACGTACACGTAGGTGGTTTGGGTTGGAACGGTTTCATGACCTTCGGTATGCTGTACTGGCTAATCCCTAAAATGTGGGGTACAAAGCTTTACTCAACCAAAATGGCCAACGTTCACTTCTGGATTGGCACGCTGGGAATCATCGTTTATGCTTTGCCTTTGTATACTGCAGGTGTAGTGCAAAGTTTAATGTGGAAAAACTTTAATGCTGAAGGCTTTTTGGAGTATCCTAACTTTTTGGAGACAGTAACACAGATTGTTCCAATGTACATGATGCGTGCATTAGGTGGCTTGCTTTACTTGTCGGGTGCCATAATAATGGTGGTTAACCTAGTAAAAACTGCTAAGCAGGGAAGCTTTATGGCAGAAGAGGCTGCTGAAGCTCCAGCACTAGAGAAAAAGAAAGTTGTAGGTGGACACTGGCACTCTGCTTTGGAAAGAAAGCCTGTGATATTTACAGTGCTTACTTTGGTGGCCATCTTAATTGGTGGAGTGATCGAAATGGTGCCAACATTCCTGATCAAATCCAATATTCCGACCATTGAGTCAGTAAAGCCTTACACACCACTAGAACTGCACGGCAGAGATATTTACATACGCGAAGGCTGTAATAACTGTCACACGCAGATGGTGCGTCCGTTCCGTTCGGAAACTGTACGATACAAAGGGGAATACTCTAAAGCTGGCGAGTTTGTGTACGATCACCCATTCTTGTGGGGGTCTAAACGTACTGGGCCAGACCTGCACAGGGTAGGGGGCGCATACAACAATGTGTGGCACTACAACCACATGTTGGATCCAACCTCTACTTCGCCAGGTTCTATTATGCCGCCATACCCTTGGCTGTACGAAAATCAAATTGATCCGGGCTTAACTGCGGGTAAAATTAAAGCATTGAGAACCGTAGGTGTGCCGTATGAAGAAGGGTACGAAGATGTAGCTAACCAAGACCTGAAGGCTCAGGCTACAGAAATAGTTACAGACCTAAAGTCTTTCGATGTAGAAATACCTGAAACCGCTGAAATAGTGGCATTGATAGCCTACTTACAGCGCTTAGGTACAGATATTAAAGCAGAACCAACAGCAAACAAATAAGCCATGTTTAAGCACTATTTCGAACAAGTTCATAATGTAGAAATCTGGCCGATAATCTCGCTCAGTATCTTCTTTGTCTTCTTTGTGGGGCTGTTGGTGTACGTATTGCGTATTAAGAAAGACCACATCTCGCATATGTCGGCCATGCCGTTAAATGAAGATGATCCGGAAAATGATTTAACCAGTAGCAGATAACCGAATAACCATGAAAAGAATTGCTAACAATACTATAAGAAAAGCAGGGCTACTAATGAGTTGCTTGTTCCTAACTGGTTCAAGCAGTTTTGCCCAAACAAATGGAGGTATGAGTGATACCACCATGATGTATATGGCGCTTGGTTTGGCCATTTTGGTTTCTGTGTTGGTTTTGGTGGTTGCAGTTTATGTATTGCAGCTGCTCAGGGCATTTGTAAACCTACAAATGACGGAAGAGCAAAAGGCCGCCCGTGCCGATGAGCCTGGCTACTTTGCCCGACTCTGGGCCAAATGGAACGACTTTAAGCCAATGGAAGAAGAGCAAGACATTATGCTCGACCACGATTATGATGGCATTAAAGAACTAGATAATCACTTGCCGCCTTGGTGGAAAGGATTATTCTACCTAACCATTGTTTATGCCGTGGTTTACCTATTGATCTTCCACGTTTTCAAAACCGCTCCTTTGCAAGAAGAGCAGTATGAACGCGAGATGGCTGCAGCCGAAGCTTTACGCGCCAGTAAAGAAGCTGATTTAGTAGTAGACTTTGATGAAGAAACAGTAACGCCAACTGAAGACCCTGCCGAGCTGGCTGACGGTCAAAAATTCTTCGAAACCCAATGTGCGTTATGTCACAAAGCCGATGGTGGTGGTTTGGCAGGTCCCAACCTTACTGACAAGTATTGGAAGCACGGTGGCAGCATGTCTGATGTTTACAAAGTGATTAAAAACGGAGTGCCAAACACAGCGATGATTTCGTGGGAGTCGCAGCTAAACCCAGTGAGAATCCGCAATGTGGCTTCTTACTTACTCACTTTGCAAGGAACAAACCCTCCAGGTGCTTTGCCTCCTGACGGGGAGCTGTATGAGCCTGAGAATTAATTGCAAGCCAGTCTCGATGAGACATAGACTGTAGAAGAAAATGGATCAGGATAAGTTAAAAGACCTATATCATTACGATGAGCAGTTTCGTGATTCAATTGCCACGGTAGACGAAAAGGGCAAGCGTATTTGGGTTTATCCTAAAAAACCAAAAGGTCGGTATCACAATAAGCGGGTAATAGTCTCGGTTGTATTGCTTGCTATATTGTTTGCCGGACCATTTATTAAAATAGGGGGAGAACCGTTTCTCCTCCTTAATATTTTTGAGCGTAAATTCTCAATACTGGGAATGGTGTTTTGGCCTCAAGATTTCTTTATTCTGGCCTTAATAGCTATCTCATTCTTTGTTTTTATCATTCTGTTTACGGTCGTTTTTGGCAGGGTTTGGTGTGGCTGGGCATGTCCACAAACGTTGTTTATGGAGATGGTTTTCCGGAAAATCGAGTACTGGATAGATGGTGACGCTGGGGCTCAGCGTAAGCTCGCTAAAATGCCTTGGAATGCTGAAAAGATTAGAAAACGCGTACTTAAGCATAGCGTTTTTGCCCTAATAGCCATTCTTATTGGGCATACAGCAATGGCCTACCTTATTGGTATTGAACAAGTAAAGGAAATTGTGAGTCAGCCGCCAACGGAAAACTTGGCAGGGTTTATTGGTTTGGTTGCTTTTAGCGGTGTGTTTTATGCTGTTTTTGCCTTTCTGCGCGAACAGGCTTGCGTAGCCATTTGCCCATACGGAAGGCTCCAAGGGGTGCTATTGGTTAAGGACTCCATGGCCGTAATGTACGACTGGCTACGTGGCGAACCACGCGGCCGAATGAAACGCAATGAAGAGCGATCGGATAAGGGAGATTGCATTGATTGTAAAATGTGCGTGCACGTTTGCCCAACCGGAATCGATATTCGCAATGGTACACAACTAGAGTGTGTAAACTGTACTGCCTGCATTGATGCCTGCGATGATGTGATGTTGAAAATAGGCAAAGATACTGGTCTTATTCGACCAACCTCTCACACTGCTATTGAAGAAGGGCATCAAAGAATTTTCACTCCGAGGGTAGCAGGATATTCAGGTGTATTGGCATTGTTACTTGCCTTGGTCATTGTATTTGTGTCGGGTAGGGCCGATGTGGAGGCTACCATGCTTCGTATGCCGGGGCTTATATTTCAAAAACTAGACGATGGGCAAATACAGAACATTTACAATGTGCAGTTTGTAAACAAAACGGCAGAAGACTTAACACTCGAAATTAGAGTAAGCAATTTTCCTGAAGCTACCATTGAAAAGGTAGGTGAGGGAGCCATACTGCTCGATGCAAAGTCTAAATCTGACGGTGTTTACATTATAAAAATTCCTGAGGACGCACTGGAAGAAAGAAAAACGCAGTTGCGTTTAGAACTCATCTCCAATGGAGAGGTGATTGATGTAATTAAAACAAACTTTTTAGGGCCAATTAAATTTTAGGGTATGAACTGGGGAAGAGGAATACTTGTAGCGATGATTTTGTTTGTGGGGGTAATTGCCACAATGGTTTACGTAAGTGTAAATACAGAATTTAGTTTGGTTGCAGACAACTACTATGAGCAAGAGTTGGCGTATGACGACCAAATTGCGCGCATCAGAAATTTTGAGGCTTTAACCGCGCAGCCTGAGTTTTCTTTCAATCGGGCCGAACAGCAAATCAAACTTCAGTTTTCAGAAGAATTAGTAGGTGCAATTAAAGAAGGTAAGGTGGTGTTCTTTCGTGCCAGTGGTGCAAAGCACGACAAGGTCTTCGAACTAAATTTTGATGACGACAATGTATTTACAACAGATGTTTCCAAGTTTTTAATTGGTGCTTGGAGCCTTCAACTTTCGTTTAATGATGGTGCCAAAGAATACTATAAAGAGATAAAGTTTGTGATATAATGGTTTTGCTCGGTACCGCTTTTGTTTTTGGTCTTTTGGGTAGTTTGCACTGCTTGGGTATGTGCGCACCGCTCATATGGGCTCTGCCTCAAGATAAGGCCAAACAAAGTAAGTGGTGGGCAAATCGCTTGGCATATAATTTTGGCAGAAGTATAACTTATGCATTGTTAGGAGTGACTATTGGCTTGCTGGGGCAAACATTTGCGCTGGCAGGTTTGCAGCAGTATATGTCCATTATTGCGGGTGCTGTTTTGCTGCTCATTCTTCTTTTTTCAAAGGGTCATGTGCCACTAAATATCAGCTTTGGCCCTGCCACTAAGTTGTTTGCTTGGGTAAGGCCCAAAATGGGGCCCTTAATAAGGGGCAATACAGCGGGTTCCAACCTTATGCTTGGCCTGCTCAATGGGCTTTTGCCTTGTGGTTTGGTATACATGGCATTGGTAGCGGCACTTTCGATGGGTACCATTGTGGGGAGTGGCGTTTACATGATGCTATTTGGGCTCGGTACTTTCCCTATGATGATTGCCGCGGCATTTTTAGGTAGCAGAATTAAAGGATTAAAAAGTGGTTTGCTTAACCGATGGGCACCAAGATTTTTGGTGGTGGTTTCTTTGTTGTTGATTATGCGTGGGCTTGGTTTGGGTATTCCATATGTAAGCCCAGCCTTTGGCAGCGAAAAAGAAATATCTATTTGCCAAACGCCCTAAAGCAGTTCAATGCTTAGTTCTAATTCACTATCTTATTGTCGATTCACACTTTAGAACGAAAACCTAAATCATATGAAAACCATACTCGTACCAACAGACTTTTCAACCCAAGCCGACAATGCGTTAGACATGGCCTTGCAAGTGGCCAAAATTAACGGTTCCAAAATTTTGCTTATCAATGTGATTGAAGGAATGCGCTCGTTTTCCTTTAATACCATGGGTGAGCTAGAAGATTCTACCGGTGAAGAAGCCTACTTGGTGAAAAAGCTAGTCGACCAGACCAAATCGAACTTGGATGATGCGCTGTCGAACCTCGATACCGATGGAGTGGAAATTGAAGCCATGGTTGAAATTGGGAGCCCTTACGAAAGTATTGCACATGTAATAACCAACCACGATGCGGACCTAGTGGTAATGGGAACCAAAGGTAGTGGAGGAGTTGAAGAAGTGCTTATTGGATCGAATACTGAAAAGGTAGTTCGTTATGCTAAGTGTCCTGTGATTACCATTAAGGACAAGGTTGATCTTGATAAGGTTAAGCATATTGTTTTTGCAACAAGCTTAATGGAAGACCAGCCAGATATTGTTGAAAGACTAAAACTGGCAAGAGAGAACTTTGGTGTAAAGTTGCATCTGGTGAAAGTAAATACGCCAAATAACTTCCATACGGAGCGCCAGTTGAGGGAAGAATTTCAGAAGTACTTAGAGAAGCACGACCTGAAGGACTGCGAAACGCATGTTTATAATGAAGCTTCAGAGGAAGATGGTATTCTTTATTTTGCTGAAGACTTGGGCGATTGTATGATCGCGATTGGTACACACGGAAGAACGGGACTGCTGCACCTGCTAAGCGGTAGTATTGCAGAAGATTTGGTGAACCACTCTAAAGTGCCAGTTTGGACATTCTCTATGAAGAAGTAATGTTGACTTATAATACATTGAAGCCACTCCTGAACTCATCTGTTTGGGAGTGGCTTTTATTTTAGGTTCACTATTATTTACCTTTGAATTATGGGCAGAAAAAACAAAAAGGATAAAGGCAGAATTGGAGTGGTTTATTCAACCAGCGATGATTTTGACTACGACTACGATGATTTTGAGGAGGAGACTTTGCCGGCTGGAGAGCAAAACCTGAAGGTGATGCTCGATAAAAAGAGTCGTGGAGGTAAGCAAGTTACCTTAGTTGAAGGTTTTGTAGGCACCGAAGATGATCTGAAAGATTTGGGCAAGCTCCTGAAGTCTAAGTGTGGCGTGGGCGGTTCTGCCAAAAATGGAGAAATTCTCATTCAAGGCGATTTCAGGGACAAAGTGCTCGATTTACTGAAAAGCGAAGGATACAACGCCAAAAGGGTAGGTGGTTAATAGGCTCATATATTGCTTACTTGTTTGCCTTTTGGCCTTTTCGTGCCAAGAGAAAGAAGTGCTTTTTGAAGAAGGCTGGGAGGTTGAGGTTTCTGGTTCTGCTGTTTATGTAAAGGAGTATGCCATTGGCCATGAAGGTGAGGATGTTTCTCAGCGCGAGCCAATTATTGTTGTACACGGTGGGCCGGTTTTAGATCACACTTATTTCATTCCCCACCTAGACGATTTAGCCAGAACATACCAACTAATATTTTACGATCAACGAGTGTGCGGTAGGTCTTCTTTGGCAGTAGACACCACAACCATGACACTCGATGGATTTGCCGATGATATTGAGGTAATCAGAAAGCAAATGGGCTTGGGCAAGGTTAATTTGTTGGGGCACTCTTGGGGTGGTTTGGTGGCAATGAAATATGCGATTAAGTACGATGAACAGCTCAGTCATCTCATATTATCTAACAGTATGGCACCAAGCGTTGCCGATTGGCAAGCCGACAATGCTGCTGTGGCGCAAATGACAAGCCCAAAAGATCAGCAGCGACTGAATGCTTTGGTGAGCTCTGGGCTGCTGAGACAGGAGAACCCCGCTCGTTATATCAAAGAAATGATGATGCTCTCTTTTCGTGGGCAAATGTATGATACAGCCAACTTGTCTAAGCTAGAAATTTTTATTCCTGAGAACTTTATGATAAGAAGCCAAACCTTTGGTTTGCTAAGTCCCGATTTGGCTTCTTACAATTTATACCAAGCCCTGACAGCTGTAAAAACCCCAACATTAATAATTTATGGAGAAAAGGAGCCTGCAGTTGGCGGCCATGCAGGCAGGTTTGCCGAGGCTTTTCCTAACGCAACGTTAGAAGTGATATCAAAGTCAGGGCATTTCCCCTTTATAGATTCACCCGAAACCTATGCAAATGCTGTTTCGGGTTTTATTAAACAATAGCTAAATTTTACTTAGACCTTTACTTCCGTTAAGACAAGTGCTTTTCAAAAAAGCCAATCGTGCGTTCCCAGGCCAAGGTTGCAGCGGCATCATCATAGCGAGGTGTAGTGTTGTTATGAAAGCCATGGTTTACATCGGGGTAAATAAAGGCTTCATAAGCTTTGCCGTGCTTTTTTAGTGCAGCTTCATAATCGGGCCACCCAGCATTTACTCGGGTGTCTAGCCCTGCATATTGCAGCATTAGGGGTGCTTTTATTTTAGCTGTTTCCTCTTCGCTTGGTTGGCCACCATAAAACGGCACTGAAGCAGCTAAGCTAGGTAGGTTCACGGCCATCATGTTCGAGATCCACCCACCAAAGCAAAAACCAACAACGCCTACTTTGCCATTCGATCTTGGGTGGTTTTTAAGGTATTCAAAGGCAGCTATAAAGTCTTCAAGCATTTCATTTCTGTCGCGCTTGCGCTGCATAGTTCGTCCTTCATCGTCATTGCCAGGGTAACCGCCAAGCGGTGTTAGAGCATCGGGTGCCAGACTCATAAATCCGGCAACTGCACATCTTCGGCCCACATCTTCAATGTATGGGTTCAAGCCACGGTTTTCGTGCACTACAACTATAGCGGGCAGTTTTCCATCTTTTCCTTCTGGCACAGAAAAGAGGCCTTTTATTTCTCCACCTCCTTTAGGTGAATTGTAAGTAATGTACTCTGAGCTTAGTCTTTCGTCATCTGCTTTTATGGTTCTTGTGGTTTCATAGTCTGGTAGCATTGTGCTCATAAGCGAAGATACCGTGATGCCACCGACCGCATAAATGGACAGCTTTTCCAGAAAGTTTCGCCTGTCTATTTTGTTGTGTGCGTAGTCATCATATAGGTCGTAAACCTCTTGGGAGATTTCTTCTTTCTTAAGTTTTTTCATGGTTTTAGGGCTTGGTTAATGGTGGTATTAAGTTAAGAAATTTGGTAAACACCTGTTAACCAGTAATCTAAATTACATGAAAGGTGATGGGTATAACCGCTAATAGAATTCTATTCCATAAGCCTGTTTATGAGCAGTATATTGGCGCAAACACGAAAATCTCTATCAATGAAATTATTTAAGTACAGTCTCTTTGCACTGTTGCTGGTACTTTGTGTCGGTATTCAGGCGCAAACCGACCTTTCAATGTTCGAGGCTATGAAACCGCGGTCTATTGGCCCAGCTGGTATGTCTGGTCGCGTTACCGCAATAGATGTGGTAAGGCACAATAAGAATGTAATTTATATAGGAACAGCTTCTGGTGGGGTATGGAAATCGACCAGTGCTGGTACAGAGTGGGAGCCTATTTTCGATGATCAGGAAGTCGCTTCTATTGGAGCGCTGGCCATCGACCCTTCAAATCCAAGTGTAATCTGGGTGGGGACAGGTGAAGGAAACCCTAGAAACTCGCTGAACTCTGGTTACGGCTTGTATCGAAGCTTAGATGCCGGAAGAACTTGGCAACACATGGGGCTCGAAGAGACGAGTAACATTCACAGGGTTATCGTTCACCCGAACAACCCTAAGACTGTTTGGGTAGGTGCTATCGGTTCTCCATGGGGAGAGCACGAGGAGCGCGGAGTATTTAAAACTACAGATGGTGGTAAAACCTGGGAAAAGGTGCTTTACGGAGGTCCTGGAGTAGGAACTGCCGATTTGGTTTTGGACCCAAGTAATCCAAACAAGCTGATTGCAGCTATGTGGGAGCACCGAAGATATCCTTGGTTTTTCAATTCAGGAGGCCCTGAATCTGGAATATTCATTTCTCATGATGGTGGCGAAACTTGGGACAGAAAGACATCGGAAGATGGCTTGCCTAAAGGTGATTTAGGTAGAATTGGTTTGGCCATAGCGCCTTCAATGCCCGACAGAGTTTACGCTTATGTAGAGTCTAAAGAGAATGCCATCTACAGATCTGATAATGGCGGAGTTGACTGGTATAGAGTTTCAAACAAAGGCGATAGAGGAATTGGTAACCGCCCGTTCTATTATGCTGAGATATATGTTGATCCGAAGAATGAAAACCGGGTTTACTCGCTTCATACCTATGTTACTTCAAGTGAAGATGGTGGAAAGAGCTTCAACACCTTTGTGAACCCTGGATATGTTCACGTAGACAATCACGCCTATTACATTCATCCAGACGATCCGAACTTTATCATTCTCGGAAACGATGGTGGTTTGGTGATGAGTACCGATAGAGGTGGTAGCTGGCAGTATTCGGAAAACTTGCCGATTGGTCAGTTTTACCATGTGAATTACGATATGGAAACGCCTTATAATGTAATGGGTGGTATGCAAGACAACGGTGCCTGGTTAGGGCCAAGCCAACTGTTAAAGCAAGGTGGAATTAGAAATAGCTATTGGGAAAGAATTGTTGGTGGCGATGGATTTGATGTAGTGCCTGATCCGCAGAATTCTAGATACGGATATTCACTAAGCCAAGGAGCGAATATTCAACGCTACGATCGCAAAACCGGAGAAATGCGTGGTATCAGGCCAGAGCATCCGGAAGGAGAGGAGTTGAGGTGGAACTGGAATGCTGGGGTAAATGTGGATCCGCACGATAAGAAGACCGTTTACATCGGTGCGCAATACCTTTTCAAATCGAGCGATTATGGTTTGAACTGGGAAATCATTTCACCAGACCTAACTACCAACAATCCTGAAAAACAAGATCAGATCAATACTGGTGGACTGAATTATGATAATACAGGTGCAGAAATGCACACTACCATCACCGTAATTGAGCCAAGCACAAAAACTGAAGGTATGATTTGGGTTGGTACTGACGATGGAAATGTTCAACTAACAAGAGATGGCGGCAAAACATGGGCAAACAGTGCAGGTAAATTTCCGGGCTTACCAGAGGCCACTTGGGTACAACAAATTAAAGCAAGTACTTACGATGAAGCGACAGCCTTCGTAGTTTTCGATGACCACCGAAGAGATAACTGGTCGCCATATGTTTACCAAACAACTAACTACGGAAGAACATGGAAGCGCATTGTGAATGAGGGCGATGTATTTGGTTTTGCATTGTCTTTTGTTCAAGACCCAATAGAGCCGAACTTGATGTTCTTAGGGACTGAAGGTGGTTTGTATGTGAGTATGGACGGTAGTGAAACTTGGGAAAAGTGGACACACGGATACCCAACGGTTCCTACAATGGACTTAGCGATTCATCCAAGAGAGCATGATTTGATCATCGGAACTTTCGGTAGAGCCATCTGGATTTTAGATGACATTAGACCTATTCGCGAAGCAACTACTATGGGTATGAAAAAGCTGAAGGATCAGACGGTTCATTTGTTCGAAATTCCTGATGCCACCAATGCCATTGTTGGTCCTTACTGGGGCTATAGAAGCACGGGTAATGGCATGTTCTTCGGAGAAAACAAGCCATTCAGCGCAGCCATTAGTTACTACGTAAAAGAGAAAAAGGGTAAAGTGAAAATGGAGATTTCTGACCAATCGGGTAAAGTGGTTAGAACCAGGTACTATACGCCAGATGCAGGTTTCAATAGAGTTTATTGGGGATTTGAGACGGATGGAATTAGAAGTCCGGGTTCTAGACAGCCTAGCGGAAACGAGGTAACTCCACCAAGTGGATATGATGCATTACCGGGTACTTATAATGTGAAGCTTACTTACAATGATCAGACTTCAACTCAGGCAATTAATCTTTTGAGAGACGAGCGAGTAGAAGGTTGGGATGTTGCTGCTTTGCAAGAAAAACAGGCGTTTATTGCCAAGTACTACGAGCTTACCAATGAGGTAACCGAAGCGGTTGATAGACTTAACGAAGCGCAGGAGATAGTAGGGAAGGTTCAGAAGTTAGATGAAGAGAATGAAGCGCTTCAGGAAAAGTCCAAGGAGGTGAAGAAAAAACTAGCTGAATTAAGAAAGCTATTCTACTCAGAGCCAGTACAAGGTAACCGTGGCGATGATAGTCCGATTACCAGTCAGCTTAGAAATGTAAGAGGAAAAGTAGGCGGTAGTTACACGCCCGTTTCGCAAGCTGCAGAGTATGCTTATGCTAACTTTGTAAGAAACTGGGAGCCGGTTAAGTCACAACTAAATACTTTCTTCAGCAACGATTGGAACGACTACCAGCAGTTTGTAGAAGGGCTGAATTTAGTCTTGGTAAAAGACTTCTAATTCAAGATGATTGATTTGTAAAAAAAGAAGGATGGCTTTCGGCCATCCTTCTTTTTTATAGCTCCCAACCAAATCCTATGGACATTACATAATCCGATTCATTGCCAGCTTCAGCGGGTTGATTATCGTAGTTATAGGTAAGTCCGGTTTTAATGTAAAAATCAAGTGGCAGATCGTACTTTACATCTAGGCTAAAGTCAGTACGAAAACGCCCTGACTCCGTTAAACTTGGGTACATATAGAGAGAAGAAGTTAAAGATAAATCTCCTGTATCGAATAGGTTGGCGTTTGTGCCAATGAATGCTTCCGTACTCGCTCTTGGGTTAGGGTCAACAGGCTCTGTTAAACTGCTATTGTCAAATTCCTCGTTTAGAAACGCTATCCCCACTATGGCACCCCATTCGGCTTTATTATTTTTTATAATGCTTCTACCACCACCAAACTTTAATGATCTACGTAAGTCTAGCGCTTGTTCTGTATTGGAAAGTAAGTTGAGGTTTCCCGCGATGTACCATTTCTGTTCCAAATAGTATTGAAATGTGGAACCAAACTCCTGCCTTCTTATTGGGTCGGTCTCATCCTGGCTCGATCTTAATAAATCGTAAGATAAACCTGCACTCCATCGGTCGGCCCGATACCCCACATTACTCCTAGCATTATATTGTTTAAAGTTATTGGCCTTAGTAAGGTTAATGCCAAAGTCGATGGAGGCACTCATTCTTCCCCAAAAGTCAGATTCTACACCATTTAAAAACACAATATCTTCTAAGGCAACATCTGCCAGTTCTGTGCCATCACTTTCATGGATTTTTACACCATGCTCCGAGCCGTAAGACGATACCGTTCCGTTTAAGCGCTCACCATTAGATAGCGAAATTAAAAACCTGGTTTGGGTTCTTATGGCAACTACATCGAGCCATTCTATCGTGAAATCATCATCAGAATAGTCTGTTTCGATCGTGATTACTCCATATTGCATTCCTTTTATTTCGCCCACAATCAAGTTGTTGCCCGGCATAACCAAAGTGTCTATTTGAGCAGCAGCATTGTAGGAGCAGAGTAATGCTAGCGAGAAAATAAGTGATTTGAGGTAATTAGGTTTCATGGCAATAATATTCATGTTCTAATCAAAAATATCATTTTTTCAGAAAACCCAAACAGAGAGATAGGTATTAATGAGGCGATTGAACGATTGTAGAAATAATACTTGTAGGCTAGTTCGCTTCCATTATCTTTGCAGTCAATGTTCATGACTTCACATATCGCCATTTCTGCGCATCATGCACATCACTTCCATCATCTCTCTTGAGAGAGATGACATAACACCCCTATGCGGTTTCCGTAACCGCAGTTTACATATCAATATTTTCTTTAATCAATTCTTTAAAAATTCTGTTGAATACATCAGATGGAAAATACATTACGCATTGCAGTTCAGAAAAAGGGACGTTTAAGTGATGACTCCCTAAAACTTATCAAAGAGTGTGGCATTAAGGTGAACAATGGCACCGGAAAACTAAAAGCCACCGCATCAAACTTCCCTATGGAATTTCTCTTTTTAAGAGATGACGATATTCCGGGTTATGTACAAGATGGTATTGCCGATATCGGTATCGTGGGGGCGAATGAAGCCGAAGAAAAAGACAAAGATGTCGATTGGATCAAAAAATTAGGCTTCTCTAAATGCCGCCTGTCTTTGGCAATAGATAAAAACGAACCCTACAACGGAGTGCAGGATTTTCAGGGCAAAAGCTTGGCTACTTCCTATCCTAAAATCCTAGGCGACTTTCTAAAAGCGAATAGCATTGATGCTGAAATCCACGAGATCAGCGGGTCGGTAGAAATTGCGCCAAGCATCGGTTTGGCCTATGGTATTTGCGACATCGTAAGTTCGGGCTCTACGCTTATGAGCAACGGCCTTAAAGAGGTAGAAGAAATCTATCAGTCGGAAGCCGTAATGTTGGCAAACAAGTCGCTGAGTGCTGAAAAGCAAGAGATACTAAACCGCCTTTTGTTCAGAATAGATTCTGTACAAACCGCCAAGAATAACAAGTATATTTTGCTGAACTCTCCTAACGAAAAGATTGATGAGATCATCTCAATTCTTCCGGGTATAAAAAGCCCTACGGTGTTGCCATTGGCAATGGAAGGCTGGAGTTCTGTTCACACAGTAATTCGCGAAGATGACTTCTGGCAAATAATTGAAGACCTTAAAAAAGCGGGTGCTGAAGGGATTTTGGTTGTGCCAATTGAAAAGATGATTCTATGAAAACCGTAGTAAATCCGGCCAGAGCCTCGTGGAGCCAGCTGCTTAAGCGGCCTACAATGGATTTAGCATCCATCGAAGCTTTGGTGCGCCCCGTAATGGAGGCTGTAAAAAATGAAGGCGATGCAGCGATTCAGCGCTACACCGAAAAGTATGATGGGGTAAGGCTTAGCGAATGGGCTGTTTCTCAAGCTGAATTCGAAGCAGCAGAAGCCAGCGTGCCAGCCGAACTGAAGGCTGCAATTCTTCAGGCCAAAGCAAACATTGAAGCTTTTCATACTGCGCAGCAACAAGACGAACTTAAGGTGGAAACAATGCCTGGAGTTGTTTGCTATCGCAGGTCAGTGTCTATAGAAAAAGTGGGCTTGTATATTCCTGGCGGAACGGCCCCTTTGTTTTCTACCGTGCTAATGTTGGCGGTACCAGCCAAAATTGCCGGTTGCAAGGAGATTGTTTTGTGTACTCCGCCAGATGAAAATGGAGCCATTAACCCTGCTATTTTATATGCAGCCAAGGCTGTTGGGGTTACCAAAATATTTAAAGTAGGTGGAGCGCAGGCAATTGCTGGTCTTACTTTCGGTACGGTAACCATTCCTAAAGTGAATAAAATTTTTGGCCCGGGAAATCAATACGTAACTGCTGCCAAGCAGTTAGCAACCAAGTATGGTTTGGCGATCGATATGCCCGCAGGTCCTTCTGAGGTGGCGGTATATGCGGATGATGCAGCTGTGCCTGCTTTTGTAGCGGCTGATTTGCTATCTCAGGCAGAACATGGTGTAGACTCTCAGGTGGTGCTGGTAGCAGCAAACGAGGCAATTGTTGACAAGGTTAAAGCCGAGGTAGATCAGCAATTACAGGTATTGCCAAGGCGCGAGTTTGCCGAGAAGTCTTTGGCTAATAGCGTAGCTGTAGTTTTAGGAAATGAAGCTGACGCGGTTGATTTATTGAATGAATATGGAGCCGAACACTTAATTCTTTCGGTGAAAGAACCTTGGGAGGTTGCGGACCAAATCATCAATGCTGGTTCTGTGTTCTTGGGGAATTATACGCCAGAGTCTGCGGGTGATTATGCTTCGGGTACAAACCACACGCTACCAACCAATGGCTATGCAAAAATGTATAGTGGGGTTTCGCTGGATAGTTATGTGAAAAAAGTAACCTATCAGCAAATCTCTGCTGCCGGTATACAGGCACTTGGTCCAGTAGTAGAAACTATGGCTGCTGCCGAACAGCTCGATGGCCATAAAAACGCAGTTTCACTTCGACTTAAAAGCTTGAAAGATGTTTGATCCGAATGCGCTTTTAAGACCGCACCTGAAAAACTTGGTGCCTTACTCTTCTGCCCGCGATGATTATAAAGGAAGCGAAGGCGTTTTTCTTGATGCCAATGAGAACCCTTTCGGTTCTATTACCGATGAAAATTGGAACCGATATCCTGACCCTTATCAAAAGGAGTTGAAGTCAGCAATAGCCCAAATAAAAGGTGTTCCTGCCGAGAATATCTTTTTAGGAAACGGTAGCGATGAACCGATTGATCTGCTGTATCGCGCTTTTTGCGAACCTAGTAAAGACAATGTGATCATCAACTCACCAACTTACGGCATGTACCAGGTAAGTGCCGATATAAATGCGGTAGAGGTGAAGGAGGTTTTGCTTACCGAAAACTATGATTTGGATGTGCCAGCGATAAGTGTGGCCGTTGACGCAAACACGAAAATCATATGGGTATGCTCGCCAAATAACCCAACCGGCAATGATTTTACCTTGGCCAAAATCGAGTCGTTACTTTCCACTTTTAAAGGAATTGTGGTGGTGGACGAAGCTTATATTGATTTTGCAGAAAGGGCTTCTTTCGCTGAAAAACTTGCGGAGTACCCTAATTTAGTAGTGCTGCAAACTTTTAGTAAAGCATGGGGGTTGGCCGCCTTGCGTATAGGTATGGCATTCGCATCGGAAGCTATTTTGGCTATCATGAATAAGATAAAGGCACCTTATAATTTAAGTGGTCTTACGCAGCGAACTGTGCTGGAAGCGCTTAAAAATGCAACGGACAAAGACGCAATGGTAGCCGAGATTTTGGCAAATGCAAAGGAGTTAAAGGCGGCATTACAGCAACTTGATGTGGTTGAGCATATTTATCCAACCGATGCCAATTTCTTTTTGGTAAAGGTGAAAGGGGCTCGGGCGCTTTACACTAAGCTGATAGAACAAAAGATCATTGTACGTGATAGGTCCAAAGTTGTGCTTTGCAGCGATGCACTAAGGATTACTATTGGTACTAAAGAAGAAAATGATAAGCTGGTTGAGGCTTTAAAGAATTTAAGAAACTAGTCCATGGTTTATGGTCCATGGTCAATTGACCAATTATGAAAAAAGTACTTTTTATAGATAGAGACGGCACAATTATAGTTGAGCCACCAACCGATTACCAAGTAGACTCATTGGAGAAATTGGAGTTTTTACCTGGTGCTATTTCTAACCTAAGAAAGATTGCAGAGCAATTAGATTATGAATTGGTAATGGTTACCAATCAAGATGGGTTGGGAACGGATAGCTTTCCAGAAGATACGTTTTGGCCTGCCCACAATAAGATGCTCAAAACCCTGGAGAATGAAGGGGTGGTATTCGATGAAGTTTGTATTGATAGAACCTTTGAGCATGAAAATGCTGATACCAGAAAGCCGGGGACAGGTATGCTGACGAAATACATGCAAGGCGATTACGACTTGGCTAATTCTTATGTTTTTGGTGATAGAACTTCTGATATTCAATTGGCTAAGAATTTAGGTGCTAAGGCAATCTTTATTGCTGAGGACAAGCATGAAGAAGCTGCGCTTACGACTACCTCGTGGGATGAAATATTTCAGTTTTTGCAAATGCCGGAACGCAAAGTAAGTGTGAGCCGTGTGACAAAAGAGACTGATATTCAGGTTGAACTGAACCTTGATGGCAAAGGAAACTGCCAGAATGAAACAGGTTTAGGTTTCTTCGATCATATGTTAGATCAGTTAGGGAAACACTCTGGTTCAGACTTAAAAGTGCTTGTAAAAGGCGACTTGCATATCGATGAGCATCATACCATAGAAGATACTGCTTTGGCACTGGGTGAGGCCTTTAAAAAGGCCATTGGCGATAAACGAGGCATTAATCGCTACGGGTTTTTATTGCCAATGGATGAGGCTTTGGCACAAGTGGCGATAGACTTTAGCGGTCGTCCGTGGTTAGTTTGGGAAGCTGACTTTAAGCGTGAAAAAGTGGGTGACATGCCAACTGAAATGTTTATGCACTTTTTCAAGTCATTCTCAGATGCTGCCCAGTGCAACTTAAATATTAAGGTGGAGGGAGATAATGAACATCACAAAATAGAGGCTATCTTTAAAGCTTTTGCGAAAGCCATTAAAATGGCTGTAAAGCGAAATGCTGAAGAACTTGATGTTTTACCTTCTACCAAGGGCACACTTTGAAAAGACCGCTTCGAAGACTGATTTTTAACTTGTTACTGTTCGTTCCAATGCTTTGCCAGGCGCAAAGTTTTTGGGACTGGTGGGATCAGCTGCACAATTATCCTGATGCGGCCGGTCCTAACCGCAGGCGTTACATCAATATCTCACCTGGTTACATGGGGCCTAATGCTTTTGCCATTCCCTCTTTGCCAAATATGACCATTGATGATGAGCTATGGCTACAAGTAGCTGGGCAAATGCATCGTGGAAATGGTGACGAAACGGATAACCTATTTGTGAAGGCCAATATTCCATTGGCTAAAAATAAAGTCAGCCTTTATGTAACCAGTGTGGCTTACGAAACCTGGCATGTAACTGCCGAAACCAGAGATGAGCGTAGAATGATCTCCATTCATGAAGGTAATTCAGGCGATTTGGCATATGGTTTTATAGTTAAGGCCTTCGAGGAGGGAAAGTTGCTGCCGTTCAATTTCGGTTTTAGGGCACATGTTAAAACCACTACTGGGGGGCAGCTGGAAAATGCTCGATCAACTGACCATAGTTTGTATTTGTGGGATGGTATTTTTTCAAAAACACTGGTTAATAAGGAGGATCAAAAGCTTCTGGTGAAACTAGCGGTGGGCTTTTTAACATGGCAAACGAATATGAATAAGTTGCCTGGAGGGTCGAATCAGTTGCAAAACGATGCCATTTCGTATGGTTTGGGGATTGAATACACCAGAAAGAAATGGTATTTGGCTACTGATTTATCGGGTTTTGACGGATATATCGGTAACCGGGATAATCCTAGTTTTTTAAGGTCTCAGCTAGAGTTTAGGCCAAGTAAGTTTGCGGTTCGTGCAGAATATAATTATGGCTTAAAATCTTGGGATTGGAATACCGCAACACTTGGTGTTCGATATTACTTTTTAGAGGTGAAAAAATAAAGCGGGTTTCCCCGCTTTTCTTTTTAGTAGCCCTTTCCGTTTGAAGTGAGCTGCTTTGTCATGGTTGCGCCAATCAACGCTTCTAGTGGAGTTCCGCCTCCATCTTCGCCACCAATGATCATTGTTGTAGGGAATTTGATTTTCGCAATTTCCTTTGCTACACCAATCGCAATCTCTTTTTCGAGTTCAGCTCTTTGCTGCGGAGTTAAGCCGGCTTGAACCAACTTAGAGTTCTGATAGGATTCTGCATCTGCTTTTACCTTTTGTGCAGAGGCTCTAAGTCTTTCAGTTTCCAGTGCTATGGCTGCCAATTTTTTATTGGTCTCCTCTTGCTTCAGTTTTGTTTCAATAGAGATCAGGGCTTTTACTTGCTCTTTCTCTTGCGTTACACGCTCCGCAGCTTTGTCACGCTCACCTTCGGCAATAATTCTGGCCTGGGCATCTTTCGCAGTTTTGATCTTTTGCTGCTCTAGCTGACGTTTTGCCGACTCGTCACGTTGAGCTTCCAATCGCTGCTTAAACACTTGCTCCAGAATTACATCGTCCACAATTACCTGCGCTACTATAATGTTGTTTTCGTTTATGTCGTGCGGAATTCGGATGAATTGACCGTTTTCATCTACACGCTTTTTTACTTCGTATCGTGTTTGTACCTCTTTGATTTCGCGGCTTTCTTGCTCAATGGCAGTAATTACCGTGTCGCGATACTCTGTTTTTTCAACACTATAGGCACCGTCTTTCAGTTGCTCTTCAATCGCTACGCGGAAGTCTGATGCTGATCCGGAAATATAATCCTGAGCGGCAAACATATATCCTGTGTTCGATACAACCTCGCGCACCGTAGGGATTAGCGTGTTGTTTGAGAGGTTCTGTAATGAACGGAACTCAATAGCCATTTCAATGAACGACTCTT
This sequence comes from Roseivirga pacifica, assembly GCF_900111145.1. Taxonomy (GTDB): domain Bacteria; phylum Bacteroidota; class Bacteroidia; order Cytophagales; family Cyclobacteriaceae; genus Roseivirga; species Roseivirga pacifica. The sequence continues at coordinate 197,052 of NZ_FOIR01000004.1, read as the reverse complement.
TGTCTGCAGGCAGTTGAAAACGTGTAGACAGCTTTGTCGTAGCGGTAACTTGGTCGATGAACCGGATGGGAATGGGATCCATTTTCCCTTCAATGTCTCTGTCGTCTTCTTCGGCTCCGACAACTTTAACATCGATAAATTTTTGCCAGGGTGTGATTTTCGCAAACCCACGAAATTTAATTCCTTCCGTCATTATGGCGTCTTTTTTACCATTTGGGTATACCACAAAGTACTGGTAGCCCGGCTCTGCCCAAAAGAACAGATATGGTAGAGTAATGAGTAGGCCACCTGTAATAATTACCGCAATTGATACTCTGCGGGTAAACATAAGTAGCCAAGGGGGCGACTTACGCTTTACTACCTGAACTTGCCCGCCAACGGTTTCTTTTACAGTGTCCTCATCGTTCAATTGAGGACGTAGAATTAGGGTGATAAGCCCAATAATGATAATGATGATTCCTAAAATGGTCATAGTGTATAAAATTTAAGGGTTAAACATGGTTGTGCTGTTCAGCCACTTTGGCTGTCAGGGTTTTTCGAGAAAATGGATGGGGTTCGGATTAACGATCTATCTTGCGATAGACGAACTTTAATCCAGACCAGATGTCATCAATCGCACAAACTTTTGTGTCGACCAATCCGGTGGCTAGCCCTAATTCCCGAACTACTCCATCGTTCAGGTCAGTGGCCACTTTAGCGGCTTTTTTGGGCCACGAGACCCATAGCATGCCGTCTTTTTTAAGGCTAGTTTTTAAGGAGTGCATCTCATTCTTTAATTCGTTAGCGCTTTTGCTAAAAATGTGAATGAAATCTACCGTGTGTTCGACAGGTCTTTTTGCTTCTACCACCTGAACGTTTTCAGGTAAGGTGCCTAATAGCTCCCAGTAGTTGTGCGGTACGTTAACCGGCATCATTAAAAAGCTCGGCTTTATGCCGAGTTTCTTTACTAAGGGTGTATTTGAATAACCTGCCATTTTATCTAAAACTTATTAATATATACGAATATAATTCTGAATATGTTACGTATTCGGAATAATATTTTAAAATATTGTATATACGAAATATAATTTCGAATCATGAGATGATTGGTTCTTGCTGATTATGAGCATAATATGGCACACTAAGTATTTACATGTATGTCAGAATTCGTTTGCTTTTATTGGTTAATAGTGCTGGTGAATGTTATTTTTGCGCATGGCAGAACAGATCCTCATTCTAGATTTCGGATCGCAGTATACTCAGCTAATTGCAAGAAGAGTTCGTGAACTAAACGTTTACTGCGAAATCCACCCTTACAACAACATTCCTGAAATTACTGACGACATTAAAGGTGTAATCCTTTCTGGTAGCCCGTGCTCTGTAAGAGAAGCTGATGCACCGGATATCGATGTAGATCAATTCAGAAAGAAATTCCCTGTGCTAGGGGTGTGCTATGGAGCACAATTAATGGCGCAAAAATATGGAGGTAATGTATTGCCATCAGAAATTCGTGAATACGGTAGGGCTCGTTTGAGTCATGTAGATACGCATTTCGATCTTTTAAAGGAAATAAGCATGGATTCTCAGGTGTGGATGTCGCACGGAGATACCATTAAAGATTTACCAGCTGGGTTTGATGTAATTGCAAGCACGCCAAGCGTAAAAGTGGCCGCTTACAAAGTAGCCGATGAGCAAACCTATGGTATTCAGTTCCACCCGGAAGTAACGCACTCTGAAGAAGGAAAAACCTTGCTAAGAAACTTTGTGGTACATATTTGTGGCTGTGCGCAAGAGTGGACGCCAGATATTTTTGCAGAGTCTACAATTGCTAACCTTAAGCAACAATTGGGTAATGATAAAGTGGTGCTTGGCCTTTCTGGTGGAGTAGATTCATCTGTGGCTGCGGTACTTATCAATAAAGCTATTGGCGAAAACCTTCACTGTATTTTTGTAGATAATGGCTTGTTGCGCAAGAATGAGTTTGAATCTGTATTGGATTCTTACAAAGGCATGGGCTTGAATGTAAAGGGAGTTGATGCTAAAGATCAATTCTACAAAGCATTGGAAGGCTTGACCGATCCGGAAGATAAAAGAAAGGCAATTGGGCGAGTGTTTATCGAAGTATTCGACCAAGAGGCGCATAAAATTCAAGATGTAAAGTGGTTGGGTCAGGGAACAATTTACCCTGATGTAATTGAATCGGTGTCTGTTAAAGGGCCTTCTGCTACTATAAAATCTCACCACAACGTTGGTGGTTTGCCAGAGAAGATGAACCTGAAAGTTGTAGAGCCACTGAATACACTTTTTAAAGATGAAGTAAGAAATGTAGGTCGAAGCCTTGATATAGATCCGAATATTTTAGGTCGTCATCCTTTCCCAGGGCCAGGGCTTGGCATTCGAATTTTGGGAGATATTACACCAGAAAAAGTAGCCATTCTTCAAGAAGTGGATTACATTTTTATAAACGGATTAAAAGAGCGAGGTTTATACGATGACGTTTGGCAAGCCGGAGCCATGTTACTACCAGTTCAGTCGGTTGGTGTAATGGGCGATGAGCGTACTTACGAGCGCGTAGTGGCTTTAAGGGCTGTTACTAGTGTAGATGGTATGACTGCCGATTGGGTGAACCTACCGTACGATTTCTTGCAAGACGTTTCTAACGATATTATAAATAAAGTAAAAGGAGTTAACCGAGTGGTTTATGACATTAGCTCTAAACCACCAGCGACCATCGAATGGGAATAATGAAGCGATACTTTTTAGCATTATTACTAGTTTTTTCTTTCAGCGCTCAGCTTAGTGCACAAAACGTAAAGCAAATTTTCGAAGAAGGTAAAAGCCTTTTCGATCAGGAGCAATATGCTTTGGCACAAGGTAAGTTTGCGGCTATTTCGGCTCTTGACCAAGAGAACGATATGGTACGCTATGCGGCATATTACTATGCTATTTCGGCTTACCGAGCAGACGATGCTGAAACAGCCAAGAACATGTTTCTTCAAATCAAGGAACGCTACCCTTATTGGGAGCCAGATGAGATGAACTATTGGTTGGGCTTTTTGAATGCTAAAGAAGGAAACCCGCAAGAGTCTTTTGAATACTTAGCCTTAGTTAAGAATGATTCGCTGGCGCAATACAAAGAAGCGATCAAGAAGTCGGCATTAGCTGCCGAAACCGAGATTGATGTGCTTGAGCAAATGCTTGGCGAATTTCCTCAGGAAGGTGCAATTGCTTCGCGTATTGCAGAGCTTATTCTTGAAAAGCCAGTTGAGCAGCAAGACATCAACCGTTTAATGAGCTTGGAAGAATCCTACGAATTGAAAATCGACCTTGGGGTAGAAGGTATTGAGTCTTCACCAAAAAAATCGGTTTATAATGTGGGGCTGTTTTTGCCATTTTATTACAGATCAGATTCTGCTTCTTTGGTACGTGTTGAGCGCAATTGGACTTCTAGAATGTACTATGGAGCGCAATTGGCAGTGCAAAAACTTGAGGAAGAAGGTATAAAAGTTAACCTGATTCCTGTTGATACAAGAGATGCTAGAAAGTCGCTTGCGAAAATGATTAGTGAAGGCGAGTTGGATAGCCTGGATTTAATTATTGGTCCGGTTACTGAATCGAGTATTAATGAGGTGAACGCTTTTTCAAAAGAAAAGCAGATCAATATGATCAACCCACTTTCTTCTAACTCGGAAATCATGGCGGCTAATCCTTTTGCGTTTCTGTACTACCCGAGCAATGAGTCCATTGCTATTAAGGCAGCCAATTATGCTAAGGAGAACTTTAGGAAGAACAAGAATGCTGCAGTTTTCTACAGTGGTTTTTCCGATAAGCCTAGAGCAGATTTGTATCGAAAGCTGATTGAGGAAGACTCTTTCAATGTAACCATATTTGAAGGGGTACTACCGAATGAGTCAGTGAAAATTCAGCAGCTTTTGCTTGATGAAGAGGAAGTAGACAGGGATTCTATTGCTGTTGACTTAATGATGGCTGAAATGGATTCGTTGAGAGCGGCTGGCGAAGCTGACTGGGAGATTTATTCAGAAAGAGATTTTGTATATGATACATTAAGGATATTGCCAGATAGTTTGGGGCACATCTTTATAGCATCCGATTTTTCATCGCTTTCCACATCTGCTTTGAGTGGTATTGATGCAAGACCTGATACAATTGAGTTTCTTTCATCATCAAGGTTTCTAACGGCAGAGCAAACAGTGTCTTTCGCTCAGTTGGAGCGTGTGAATTCTGCTTTTACAGGAACGAACCATATTAACTATGGAAAGCCACAGGTGACCGAATTTAGACAGCGCTACCTGAACAAATACTATACTAACCCTGTTCGTGAAGAGCGACTTGGCGATGCGTACATCGGCTACGACATTGTGGTAAGCTTTGGTAGACTGCTGCATCGCTATGGAAAGTATTTCCAAGTTGGCCTAAAACGACAAGACAAAATACCAGGAGAGCTTACCGACTTTTTGGAGTACAAGCTTTCCAATGATAATCGCTACATTCCTTACATGAAAGTAAGGGGCGCGAAGGTTGAAATAATAGAAGAGAAGAAATAATATGCCTGAATCTAAAAGAAGCACTCAGCTTTTTGAAGAAGCACAAAACTATATTCCGGGTGGAGTTAATTCGCCTGTAAGAGCATTTAAAGCTGTTGGAGGTAATCCTTTATTCATTAAGAGGGCTCATGGAGCTTATATGATAGATGAGGATGACAACCAATATGTTGACCTGATAAACTCATGGGGGCCAATGATTCTTGGTCACGGTAATGAGCAAATTCAGGAGGCGGTAGCTAAGGCTATTAAAGACTCTCTTTCTTTTGGCGCTCCAACTGCCATGGAGGTGAAAATGGCCGAGTTAATCTGTGACATGGTGCCAAGCATCGACAAGGTGCGCATGGTGAATTCAGGAACTGAAGCTACCATGTCGGCTATTCGATTGGCGCGTGGATATACAGGTAAGTCTAAGATCATTAAGTTCGAAGGCTGCTATCACGGTCATGGCGACTCATTTTTGATTGCAGCGGGTAGTGGAGCCATTACTTTAGGTGAGCCTAACAGCCCTGGTGTAACCAAAGGCGTGGCGCAAGATACGATTACCGTTCCTTTTAATGACTTGAACAAAGTACACGAGGCAGTAGCCGCCAGCCGAGGCAATATTGCAGCAATAATAGTGGAGCCGGTTGCCGGAAACATGGGCTGTGTATTGCCAAAAGATGGTTTTCTAGAAGGTCTTCGTAGTATTTGCGATGCCGAAGGTATTGTCCTGATTTTTGATGAAGTGATGACGGGGTTCCGTTTGTCTAAAGCTGGTGCTCAAGGTGTTTTCAATGTGCAGGCGGATATTACCACACTGGGTAAAATTATAGGTGGTGGAATGCCTGTAGGTGCCTATGGTGGTAAGCGCGAAATCATGGATTTTGTATCGCCAGTGGGGCCTGTTTATCAGGCAGGAACGCTTTCTGGTAATCCGGTAGCAATGGCTGCGGGTTACGCCATGCTTTCACAAATCAACGAGAATGAAACGCTCTATAACGATTTGGCACTCATTACATCTAAGCTTGAAAATGGCTTTCAAGATATCTTGGATGAGTTGAGCCTACCTTATACAATCAATCGAATTGGTTCTATGATAAGTCTATTCTTTACCGATCAGAAAGTGGTTGATTTCGATACGGCTAAGTCTTCCAACCTAAGCTTGTTCGGTAAATACTTTAGAAATATGCTTGATAATGGTGTTTACCTGCCACCATCTCAGTTCGAGACCTACTTTGTTTCTACGGCCATTACTAAAGAGATAGCGGACGATATTATAGACGCCAGTCGCAAGTCTTTAAAAGCCCTGCTTTAGTAGTACCAGAAGCTTATGTAAACCTCGAACCCGAAAAAGGTTGAGAGTAGAAATAGGTAAACAAAGCCTACGATATTGAATTTTATCAGGGTTTTAAACCAACCTTGTTTATACACTTTTAAAAATGAGATGTAAGTGTATGTGCTGGCTAATACAAAGAAGAGGAACAATGGCCAAGCCCTGGCAGATTCAATGTCGGCATTCGGAAAATTCTCTTCGGTAATTACCTTAAATGCAATCAAAAGTATGATGCCATAAATAAGGTAGGCAAAGGAGTGAACATGCAGAGCGTGCACAATATGCTTTATGTAAAGATGGCTTCTTCTGACATAAACCATCTTAAGTACCCCTGCAAAAAGCGGAATCAGCAAGAACATCATAAGTGGTAAATTGCCAAGTACAAAGCCTTTAAAGCCTTGGTCATTTTCGAATATTTTCCTGACCTGTTGCTTGACATGGTCTCCACCGTCACCGCCAAAAAAGTTCATGTTCCAGCCACCGCTGCTATCACCATTGGCTAGCGAATCCATAAACTGATCATCCGTAACGCGATGATCTCTAGCAAGTCTGTGCAGCTTATCAAAATAGCGTTCGTTTTGAGAGATAGGAATGTCTATGCCTTCGAGAGAAACCTTGTTGTCTTCAATAAAGTCTTCGCCATAATTTACTTCTAGCGTATCTATTAGCGCAGCAAAATTGGTGATAGAAGGATATTTGTTTACCAAAGTGTCATTCAAAAGCGAAAACTTCACACTATCGCTAAGCATTTTAAGTTCATCGCTGTCTTTCAGGTCTTCGAAGGCTGCTGAACGGTATTCCATTCTATCATCTAGCGTGCTCAAATCAAAGTCTGAAAGTAAATAGCTAATGGTGAAGAAGTAGAAGAGACTCATTACAAGGTAGAGTCTTACTGGGTGAATAAAGTGCTTTACCTTTCCTTCTTGAAAGCGATTAGTGAGTGCACCAGGTTTAAATAGAAATGGCACGGCACTATGCGCCATTTTAGAGTCTATACCGAAGTAGTTATCGAGGAATTCTTTGATAAGCGTAGTGAAGCTTACGTTGTTGTCGCTGTTGCTTTGACCACAAACCGGGCAAAAGTTGAAACCTTCCTCCAGAGTTGAGTCACAGTTTTTGCAAGTGGTACTTCTTCTCTGTTTTTCCTTCATATGAGTTTAGACTAAACTCAAATATAGTTTATCATTTTATGTAGGTAAAGTGTAAATGAAAAAAGCCGGTGAATAAATCCGGCTTTTTGGTCTTGAGTGTTTAGGTGAAAGGGAATATTTTATACAAGCTCCAGTAGCATTTCATTCTGCTTAAGGCGCCTTGATCTTTGTTTTGTTTGTGCACTATGTAATGCTGTTCTTATTTCGGCTAGCAGCTTTTGGTCGCCAGTGGTGTAGCGAATACAAGGAGCCATGCCTTCTATAAATTCGATCTTATTATCGTGCTCATCGGTAATGAGCTCGAAGTATTTTGCTTCTGGAAGTCCGTATTTTTCGCGCACAATGTTTATTAATTCTCCAGAGAAATAGCCTGTATTATGCTTTAAGCTTAACTGGCCAAAAAAGAATTGGTCGTTAAAAAAGTGTAATTGAAGCACACATTTTACATTGGCAATTCTTAGGCGGTAGAATATAGTATTCTGACCTTCTAAAGCAGAGCCTTTCTTGACTTCAAAATTTGGCTTGCCCATCTTCTTTTTGCAAGCTTTTAAGCTTGTGCCAAAGGCAATGCCGTAAAAATTTATGTGCTTTTTACTAACGAAGACATCGTAGCTGTTACGAGTAATAATGTCGTTGATGGAAGCTTTGGCAATAAGGGCATTCTTATTTCTGTAAAAATCTACCCGATCTTCTCTATAATACTTTCTTTTTCTTAGGCCTCCGAGCCCATTAAAAAGTGTTCTGAATAGCATCATAACTTGCCAGACAATTGGTTTAGGTTGAGTGTACTCTTGTATAAGGTTACCCCAAGATAGGAAAGAAAGGAATGAAAAAATAGCCTCCGTTTTGGCTTGTAATCAGTTGGTTATGTGTTTTTAAACGAATTTATGGTGGTGTCGCCTTTTCTTTATGTGGTGAACGACAAAAAAATGTATGTGTTGATTTTAGTGAAAAAAATGCATCAATTTTAAATACCTAATTATCGTTAAATTAAAACTAAAAAAATGAATGGTCGCTGCCTTGTGGAAAGGCAACGGCCATTGTTAAAGTGACTTAAAAGGTAAAGTCAACATAGTAAATGGTGGTGTCCCATATGAGCTGAAGCTGTCCGCCCTTTTCTGTTTCAACAATCTCTATAGTAAACGATTCGGTTACATCATCTTGGCTTTTTCTACTCATGGGAACGCGCATAAGGTCTCTACTTTCATCATACGATTGACCGTTTTGTCCTGTCTGCTTATTAATTATCAGTGTACCGCCATCCTCTTCTGGTATGGTGAATAGCGTGTATTCACCCGCAGGCACGGTACTGCCATTAATCTGTATGGGCTTGCTTGTGCTAAAATGAGTTGCTCGGTTGGCACCAGTTCTCCATCTATTGCCATAGCTAACTATGCCGCCATAAATGTCTCTTCCGCGCTTTAATGGGGAGCCATAAGTCACTTTGAAATCGCTTCCTTTAAAACTGAATTCACCTTCTTGTGCAGGCGATAGGGTTCCGAATGGCGAGTTTTCTTTGTCATGCACTACATAGTGAGCAACCAACTCATCAAAGTTGAGCGTGTTGGTTCTTTCCACAATAAGCTTTCTGGTAGTGTTTTTAGCATCTAGCCAAGTAAGTTGCCCCTTGTCGTTGGTTTTTACCAGCATAACTCCACGCGAAGGGTGGCGTAGGGTAAAGTCATTTCCTGCTGTATTGTGAATTATAAAGTCGCTAGCCCTTCTGCCCGATATTAAATATTGATGCGTAGAGTCCGACTTACTGACATGCGCACGCTGAAGCGCAATATCAAAAGGCCAGTGCACCATGTCGATAAAGGGCAATAACTTTTGGTCGTTGGCAAGGTTGTAGGTTATTTCGTTGCCACGAAAGGTAGCCGTAATGGCTAGGCTATCTCCATTTTCTGCTATTTCTTGTGTGATTGTACCTGTGCCTTTTCCGAACCCGCCTAGGTCTGTCACATCTTCAGCACGCATGCTAATTAGCTGGTTGTTCTCGTTCCAAGCGAGTTGGTAACTGGTAAGCGATATACTGGGACTCCTTAATAGTACATCGGCCGAAATGCTGTTATTGCCATAATTAATGCGCTCAATGGCCAGCGTGTCGTTGCCCAGCTTAGTTACAAAGTAGGTAGTGGAACTTTCTTTTTCTATGCCCGAACTACATGCTGATATAGCGAATGCAGTAAGCATTAGTAGTACTAGTTTTTTCATTTCTCTGGTTGTTTAGTATTGGGAATATAAAACTTCTACTAACTACCAAAGAATGAATTTTTACTAGTGGATTCAGGCCTTGGTTTTTACTTTATCCCATGCCTTTATTTGCCAATGAATTTTACCTGTGGTTAGATGGTTGCCTTCGCTGTCATGTGTTTTTACTTCGCAGATTACCGTTGTTTTTTCGCTGGTAGCAAGCGGGTTGATCACATTTTCGAGCAGCCATTCATCTGTTAGCGCAAAGTTTACCTCGCTGTGCATCTTTGCTTGGTAATGGTACTCCATCTCCATTTTCTGCATAATAATGCGGTACTTTTTCGGGTCGAGTTTATTGAGCAGCACCAAGCCAGTGGAGTATTCCGAAGCTGTAGCCAAGGCACAGGCATGTATTCCTTTTATATGGTTAAAGTTTGTTCTTTTATATGGTATGTAGATTTTTACCGACCCATCGCCAATTTCAGTTATTCTGAAACCATGAGGTTTATTGAAAGGAATCATTCTCGCCAATCCAAAATTCAATAAGGATAGATGTTTTTTGGAAGTTCTGGCTTTCACCATTAGTGTTGCAGGGTCGAACATATGCGCTAGATTTTCTTTTAATTTATACATTCTATTTCAAACAAACACCTATGCTTAGTTTTTGGGAAAAAGATCACTTTTTAAACTACGATCACATCATTATTGGTGGCGGAATTGTTGGGCTTTCTACAGCGGTTTCATTAATGGAAAAGGCACCTAACAAGCGGGTGTTGGTTTTAGAAAGAGGGGTTTTTCCTACAGGAGCCAGTACAAAAAACGCAGGCTTTGCTTGTTTTGGCAGTCTTACCGAGATAATGGTAGACCTGCAAAAAATGAGTCCTGAAGAGGTAGTCAACCTGGTGAGTACACGATGGAATGGGCTTCAGCTGTTGAGAAAAAGACTGGGCGATACAGCAATAGATTATAGGTCGTATGGGGGATATGAACTATTGTCAAAGAATCAGTTAAATGCACTTGATAAGTTGGATGAAGTAAATGATTTGCTCAAGCCACTTTTCGACCAAGAAGTTTACCGCCAAACAAACGAAAAGATTGAGGACTTTGGCTTTAATCAAGCGCATGTGTCTGCGGTTATTTTTAATCCGTTAGAAGCACAGATTCATACGGGGAAAATGATGAAGCGCCTGCAACAGCTAGCCACATCATTGGGAGTTGAGGTAATTTCTGGAATTGAAGTAGAAGCTTTTGAAGAGCAAGCAAACGGTGTTACTGTCAAGGCCGGAGGGCTTAGCTTTCGTGCAGAGAATATAGCGCTTTGTACAAATGCATTTACAAAAAATCTCTTGCCTGAAACTGCATTGGCTCCGGGCAGAGGAACGGTACTAGTGACCAAGCCAGTAGCTGGATTAAAATTCAAGGGTACTTTCCATTACGAGGAAGGCTATTATTACTTCAGAAATTATGAGAATAGAATAATTTTTGGAGGTGGCCGAAATTTGGCTGAAGCCGAAGAAGAAACCACTGCATTTGAAATTAATGAGAAGATATTGAATAAGCTGAAGCACGACTTAAACGAAGTGATTTGTCCGAATCAATCAGTTGAAATTGAGCATGTTTGGAGCGGTATAATGGCCTTTGGTCCGAATAAGCAACCCATGCTTAAGCAGCATACGGACCGTGTTTTTATGGGAGTGCGATTAGGCGGAATGGGCGTGGCCATTGGTAGTCAGTTAGGCTTTGACTTGGCCGATCGTATGCTCCAATTTTGAAATAATTGCTATCTTCAACGCTTAGCTTTTATCGCTTATGAGTTACACGTACAAGAAGCCCACTTTATTCCAGGCTTTTATCCCGATTATTTTTTTAGTAGTTGCCCTTTTTATCAACGTTCGAATCTTTGGAGATGCTTCGCTTGATGGTTCTAACCAAATAATTCTAATTCTTTCCGCAGCTGTAGCCGCATTGGTTGCTTTGCGGTTGAAAATGCCTTGGGAAGCCATGCAAGATGGCGTGGTAAAAAGCATTAGCTCTGCCATGGCTTCTATACTCATATTGCTGCTTATTGGCTCTTTGGCTGGTACTTGGCTGCTTTCTGGCATTGTGCCTGCCATGATTTATTATGGCTTACAGATTTTAAACCCGACCATATTTCTTTTTGCTGCGTGTATTGTTTGTTCCATCGTATCGGTGGCAACTGGTAGCTCGTGGACAACCGCTGCCACAGTTGGTATTGCCCTAATTGGAATTGGCAAAGCTTTGGGCTTGCACGAGGGGATGGTTGCTGGTGCAGTGCTTTCAGGAGCGTACTTTGGCGATAAAATGTCGCCACTTTCCGATACTACCAACTTAGCCCCAGCAATGGCGGGCACCGATCTTTTTTCGCATATAAGGTATATGGCATTGACTACTGTTCCGTCTATTACTGTGGCTCTAGTGATTTATCTTATTTTGGGTTTCACTTCAGGAGGTGGTTCTGATGACAGTCAAACGCAAGAAATTTTGAGTGCTCTTGGTGAGAGCTTTAATATCAATGGGTGGCTTTTTCTGGCTCCCGCGATTGTTGTCTTTCTAATTCTAAAGAAAGTTCCGGCAATACCAGTGATTTTAATAGGAGCTTTATTGGGAGTCGTATTCGCATTTATTTTTCAGGCAGATAAAATAACACCGATTGGAGAGAATGTTCACGTAGGAATTCATTGGAAGCTAACGGAAAATGAGTATGAAATCCAGAAGGCCAATACCTCTGACTTAGAGTTTCAATTCATTGGGGTTATGCAAGCAATGTTCGGTGATATTACATTTTTGACGGGTGTGGAGCAGTTTGATCAAGAGGGGGATGAGCTTTTAAGTAGTGGTGGAATGCATGGCATGCTCGGCACGGTGTGGCTTATTCTTTCTGCAATGATTTTTGGAGGAATAATGGAGGCCAGTGGTTTGCTTAAGCGAATTGCTGAGGCTGTTATTTCAGGAATTAACTCTATTGGTTCTTTGGTAGCATCTACGGTTGGTACTTGTGTTTTCTTCAATATTACGGCTTCAGACCAATATTTGGCCATTGTGGTGCCGGGTAGAATGTATGCCGATATTTATAAAGAGAAAGGTTTAGCACCAGAAAACTTGAGTAGAACGCTGGAAGACTCCGGCACGGTAACCTCGGTGTTGGTGCCTTGGAACACCTGCGGTGCCTATCATTCCAATGTGTTGGGAGTGAGTACATTTGCGTACGCACCGTTTGCTATTTTCAATTACATAAGCCCATTAATGTCTATCATTTTCGCCTATTTCAAAATCAAGATTAAAATGAGAGAAGAGGCTAAAACCGAAATGGACTAACCTATGATGTTTCCCCTGTCCATTACCAAAGAAGAAGTAATGCAGCGAGAGCTTGGCCACTACAAAGGAAAAATTGTAGTGGCAGCCGATGAACGATCGATCGAACAAGCCATGGCCGAGATTAACCAGTCCGAAATAGTTGGTTTTGATACCGAAGCCAAGCCTACATTTCAGAAAGGGCAAGTGCGGAATGTATCACTAATTCAAGTGGCTACGGAAGACAAAGTGTTCTTAATTAGAATTCTTCAGACAGGGATTACCGATTCGCTCCATGAGTTTTTTCAGAACGAAAAAATTACCAAGGTGGGCATAGGTTTAACGGATGATTTTAACCTACTGAATAACTTAAGAAAGTTCAGGCCAACTGGCTTTTTAGATCTAAACAATAAGTTTGAAGAACTAGGGGCAGGAAGCATTGGCGCCAGAAACTTGGCGGCAATGGTGTTGGATATTCGTATATCTAAGTCAGCACAAACCTCTAACTGGGAGGCACAAACCCTAACGGAAAAGCAACTGCGCTATGCAGCTACCGATGCATGGATTTGTCTAGAAATTTATAAGAAAATTGCTTTTTGGGGTTATCTTTAAGGTAAACGACTACCATGAAGAAAGTTCTCCTAACACTTACCCTAATCTTAGTCGCTAACCAATTATGGGCACAGCGCGACATCGAAATCACAGCTTTTAGCGGATATACCTTTAAAAATACCTTCGATATTTATGGCGGGCGAGCCAGAATTGATGACGGGCACACTTATGGCGGAATGCTTGCTGTTGAGGTAACCGATGGTTTGGATGTAGAGTTTATGTATAGCAGACAAAATACTGTGGTTACCGCGTATTCTGCATTTATGTCCAATGATGTGAATGAAGACGCAAATGTGGTTTACTACATGATTGGCGGAACTAAGACCTTCGAAACAATGAATTCAAGCCTTAACTTTTTTACAGGCATGAAGCTGGGTGGTGTTACGATTGCCTCTCAAGAAGATGACTTTGATTCTGTCACAAAATTTGCAGCAGGCCTTAATGGAGGTGTAAAGTATTTTATAACGGATAAACTGGGCATAAAACTGGCAATGCTTATTAACTTCCCCATTGTTGATGTTGGGGCCGGGCTTTGGTTTGGAACAGGCGGTGGAGGAGTTGGTGTAAGCACTTGGTCGCCAATTGTACAGTTTAATATGCAAGGAGGTTTGTTCTTCCGCATCAGTAATTAAATAATCAAAAACGTGAAATATATTTTTAGAATGGGAGCTGCTTTGCTCCTTTTTTTGTCTTGTTCGGCTAATGCCTTTCAGTTTAAACCTTTTGCACAACCTTATTACGATATGGTTGACGCAACATTCAATCAGAATGAAGCTTTTGAAACCGTAGCTTTTGTTGAAAAGTACTTCAGGGTGGTGGGGAATGAAGGCTTTAATAAGAGCATTTACTACGCTGCGGATAAGCTGAAAGCAGCAGGCTTTGTTTTGGAAGAAGAAGCAAAACCCAGCGATAGACTGACCTACCGAATTGAGAAGCGAACGCTGGATAAACCTACTTGGGAGCCTGTAAGTGGAAGCCTAAAGTTGGGGTCGGATGAGGAACTACTTAACCTAGAAACCAACCGAAACATGATTGCCATAAACTCTTTTAGCACAAAAGGAGAGCAGTCGTTTGAGTTTGTGAATGTGTATGAAGGCAAGGATATTGACAACTATGATGTGGAAGGTAAAGTAGTTGTTGGAAATGCCTCTGCCAGGTATCTGTTTAGCGAATGTGTGCAAAAAAGAGGTGCTGTTGGCGTAATAAGTTATCGCATGCCCGACTACAATCAACCTGTGAAACACCAAAATTCCATCTCCTTCTCTGGCATTCCGCTCGATGAGGAGAAGGAGTCTTTTGCCATCTTGCTTTCATACGATGCCTACAATAAGTTACTGATGGCAGAGTTTGAAGAAAAGTTCGAGTTAAAGATCGACTTGGCAACCAAGGTTTATAAGTCGGAAGAGCTGACTTTGGTGGCTGAATTAAAAGGGAGTAAAGCTCCTGAAGAGCGCTTTGTTTTTAGCGCCCATGTGCAAGAACCTGGTGCCAATGATAATGCCTCTGGTGTGGGGGCACTTACTGAAATCGCTGCTTCATCGGCCCGCTTGTTACGGTCAGGCCAGATTGATCCCGAAAGAACTATAACCTACCTGTTTGGCGATGAAATAGTATCGACCAACCGCTATGTGCAAGAGGATCCGGAAAGGGCAAAGGGCATTAAATGGGGCATGAGTTTAGATATGGTAGGCGAAGACACTGAAAAAACTGGAGGTACTTTCCTAATTGAGAAAATGCCTGACCCAGGGGCTATTTGGGTACGTGGTGTAGAAAAGCATTCCGAATGGGGCGGGCGACCGCTGACCAAGGAACAGTTAAAACCGCATTATTTTAATGATTTGGTGATTAGCCAGTTTAAAGCCATTGGTAGTGCTCGCAATTGGGAAGTGAACTTCAATCCTTTTGAAGGAGGAAGCGACCATGTACCGTTTTTGAGAGGTAATATTCCCGGCTTATTGCTTTGGCACTTTACGGATGTATTTTACCATACCGATAGAGATAGAATTGATAAAGTGTCTCCTCAAACCCTAGATAATGTAGGAACAGGCGCGCTGATGATTGCTCTAATGTTGACAGAGAACAAAGAGCAGCTTGCTGATTTTGTGTTGTTGGAGGCTTCTACTGCCGCAGCCATAAGAATGACCAACGAGCTACAACTAAGTAAAAGCGCAATTAGTGACGGGGAGGATAAAGAAGTGCAGCGTGATATAGTCGCCACTTGGGCTGACTACTACATGAATGTATTTGAAACTACGCTGGATATTGATCCTAAAAACAAGACTGCATTTCAAAAGAACTTACAAGAAACCAAGGACGCGATGATTACGCTTAAGAATATGTCGCTTGGTCAACTGAATTGATTGAGGTATTCAAGGTCTCACTCAAAGTGAGGCCCTGAATTACTGCTTACTTCCCCTTTGTCACCTCAAGCATCTGGTTGCAAACAACAGTCAGGTGCTTTGTACCACTTCGCATCCAATTGAGAAATTTTATTGAGTCTGTGCATCCTTGCGTTTTTCTGCCTGTCTCTAGAGAAAAACAAACTGACAATGCATAAACTCAAACTATCATTAACTGCAATTGCCCTATGCATTTTTGCTTTCAGCAGCACAGCGCAAGAACGAATTGAAAAGTCTTTTTCGGGAATCGAGAATATTCGATTAGTAACATCTTCCGGTAATGGAACGATTAAAAAAAGTAGTAACAACGAGGTAAAAGTAACTTTAGAGTTTACCTACGATGAGGAAGATTACAAGCCATCTTTCGAGCAGAGAGGAGAAACGCTTTACATAGAAGAAGAATTTAGAAGAAGCCGCTGGACGCGCGGTTACTCAGAGTGGACGCTTGAAGTGCCAGATGGCCTTGAGTTAGACTTTAAAACCGGTTCTGGTAACATAGAAGTTGATGGGGTGGTTATTGAACTCCAAGTCAATTCAGGTTCTGGCAATATTCAGGTAGATAGGGTGTCGGGAGATACCAGGGCCAATACTGGTTCGGGTAACATTTCATTCAGAGATGTTGATGGAATGCTGGATGCCAACACGGGCTCAGGTTCCATCAGACTTGAGGGTGTAAAGGGCGATGCTGATTTGAATACCGGTAGCGGAAACATTCGTGCTAATGGAGTAGAGGGTGCATTGGATTTAAACACAGGCTCTGGAAATATAGATATCAGAGAGGCTACCATTACCGGAGCTTCTAGCTTCAATACAGGTTCGGGCAATACCAGTGTCGTATTGTCGGCTGCTTTAAATAGCGATGTTTCACTTAATACTGGTTCAGGTAATGCCACTTTAGATTTTAATGGTCAGAAAATCGAAGGTGAATTCATCATGAGAGCGAATGACAAGTCAGACATTCGCGCTCCGTTCCGTTTCGACAAAGAGTATGAAGGCTCTGGTGATAGATGGGGAGGCAGAAACCGAGGCTATACCAAAGAGGCCAAGATCGGCTCGAAAAATATCACTATTAGAATTAGCACAGGTTCGGGTAACGCTGTGGTAAGAGAATAATTTAAGACTTGGGTGTAACGATTTTGTTGCACCCAAGTCTTTTAATACAAATCAAACTCAAAGGTCACCATGCTCAAAAACTTCTTTAAAGTTGCGCTGAGGAATCTGCGCAGAAATTCGCTCTATTCGGTCATCAATATCTCAGGGCTTTCTATCGGAATAGCCTGCAGTATTCTCATTTTACTATGGGTTAAAGACGAAACTTCTTACGATGCCTTTATTCCAAAGGCAGACAAGCTACATCAGGTTTGGGTAAATGCTGAATTCGATGGTTCGGTTCAATCATGGAATTCCGTTCCGCTGCCTACTTACGAGGAAATGAAAAATGCTCACGCCAAAATTGCTAACTCGGCCGTGGCCGGTTGGGGGGCTGAAAGGCTTATGGCGGTGGGCGACATTCGCTTGATGAAACGCGGTTACTATGTTAGCAATGAATTTCTGGACATGTTCGAGTTTCCGATGCTCTATGGTGATAGAAGCGAGGCACTTGATGACCCTTCTTCTATTGTGATTTCGGAAGAAGCCGCCATGACTCTTTTTGGTAAAACGGATGTTGTTGGTGAGTTTATTAAGGTGGAAGATACTAGCACCTTAAAAGTAACGGGGGTGGTTAAAAACGTACCTCAAAATTCTTCTTTCCAGTTTCACTATCTAATTCCATGGAAACACCGCGAATCTATTAATGAGTGGGTAGTTAATAATAAGACTAATTGGGGCAATTACTCCTTTCAGGTTTATATAGAGCTTTCTGATGCCAATGCAATGGACGAGGTGGAAACTGGTATTAAAGATATTCTGACCGAAAAGGGGCAAACGGATGTGCCGAGAGAGTTTTTCTTGCACCCAATGCTGCGCTGGAGGTTACATACTAGTTTTGAAAATGGTGTAGAGGCTGGCGGGCAGCATGAATATGTGAAGCTTTTTACGGGTATTGCACTCTTTATTTTAATTATTGCCTGTATAAATTTTATGAACTTGGCTACTGCCAGGTCTGAAAGAAGAGCGCGAGAAGTAGGTATTCGTAAAAGCTTGGGTTCGCGCAGAGAGCAGCTTATTATGCAGTTTTATGGGGAGTCGTTATTGATTTCTTTCATCTCTTATGCCATTGCCATTTTGCTGGTGTTGGTTTGCCTACCTTCCTACAATAATTTAGTTGATAAAAAGCTGGCGATAGACTTTGTCTCTAGTGAGTTTTGGATGTTTACCTTGATGATTGTTTTCTTAACTGGTTTTATATCGGGTAGTTATCCATCGCTTTATTTGTCTTCTTTCAATCCGGTAAAAACGCTTAAAGGCAAAGTGAGTATTGGCAAAAATGCCAACCTGCCACGAAAAATATTGGTGATGTTTCAATTCGGGTTCGCGGTGATTCTTATTATTAGTACTGTGGTAATTCTTAAGCAGATCGATTTGGCCAAAAACCGCGATTTAGGCTATGCGCAAGAGGGACTTATTACCATTCCCGTAACGGACGATATTAGGGAGAACCACGATTTGATCAAACAGGACTTGCTTAGAACAGGAGCTGTGGTGAATATGACCAGGTCGAACAGTTCGCTTACTTCCATCAATTCGAACAACTTTTTAGGCTGGCCAGGTAAACCGGAAAGCCAGAAAGTGATGTTCGCAACAATTACAACGGCTTACGATTATGCTGAAACTGTAGGAGCAGAAATGATTATGGGGCGTGATTTCTCAAGGGAATTCGCCACCGACTCAAGCTCAATTGTAATTAACAAAGCAGCACTCGATCTAATGCAATTAGAAAACCCAATTGGAACACAGCTTGATCTTTGGGGTGAAAAACGCACTTTGATAGGCGTAATAGACAATATCCTTATGGGCTCGCCATATGAGCAAGTTAGACCACTTTTTATGGTGTTAGATGATTGGGGCGGTTCAGTAACAGTTCGCCTAAAACCAACAGAGGATATGCAAGCATCAATGGCTCAGGTACAGGAAGTATTCGAGCGCCATAATCCAGCTTATCCCTTCGATTATAGCTTTGTAGATGTGGACTTTCAGCGTAAGTATACCACCATTAACCTAACCCGTAAGCTGTCTACCATTTTCGCGGTGTTGACCATCTTTATTACTGGTTTGGGGCTGTTTGGTTTAGCGTCTTATACTGCGGAGCAGCGCATAAAAGAAATTGGTATTAGAAAAGTACTGGGTGCATCTGTAGGTAGTTTGGTTGGCCTAATGTCGCGCGACTTTGCCAAGTTGGTGATGCTGGCCTTTGTGGTTTCGGCTCCGGTAGCCTATTTCTTGCTCGATAGTTATTTGCAGCGCTACACCATTAGAACAACAATAGACTGGTGGATTTTCGCCATCACAGGGGCATTCGCTTTGGTGTTTGCATTGGTAGTGGTAATGAACCAAGCCCGAAGAGCCGCAGTAGCCAACCCGGTTTCTTCGTTAAGAAATGAGTAGTAAGTAAGTTTTTAGTTGAAAGCCTTAGGTCGTAAGATCTAAGGCTTTTTTGGAAATGGCTATTGGAGTTTTACTTCTCCAGTTAAGGTAATGGTCAGGTTGTAGGTTGTGTCTAAATGGGTTAAGGAGAATGTGTTAGGTGAATTCCAGCTTTGAAATTTTACGTTTCCACTCTGCTCTGAATAGATGCCAAGAAGAGTTTCAATGTTCATCTCATTTTTAAGTATTTGTTGTCTTCTCACCTCTCCAGTATGTTCAATTTTAGAGATATAGAAGTATCTATAGATTTCGGAACCATAAACTTCAATGCGATAATTAAACCCATCGGCTTTGTTGCCTTCTTTTGAGTCGTAGCTTTGATATTCTCCTAGTTTAGCGAATTCAAGATAGTTCCTATCCTTTTCATATTGCAGAAGTTTATTTTTCGTAGAGTCCAAAAGGTCTTCTAAGTTGTTGTATTCTTTTTTTAATGAGTCACTTGAAAGATTCAAGTGTTCAATCTCAGTTATCAAATGTTCATTTATATTTTTAAGCTTTTCGACTCTTGCTTGTTGGCTATTGTCTGAACAGGAAAAACATAGCAGGGTAAATGCAAAAGTTAAGTAGTAGTTTTTCATTTGGTAAGATTGTTTACGTTCCAGTTATGCGCAGTGTGATATTGAAAGGCCGAAACTTTCAATTTGGCGAGCTATAAACACCTGCCTTTGGACTATCCCTTTTTGTAGTTTTTTTTGGCAATAGTTATTTTATTCTTTGTTTCAATTTTTTCCTGGTCGACATCAAATTCAATCATCTTTGGTTTATGCCTTGGACTATCATAACCGTAAATTTTGTTCTGTTCAAAACTTCTAAGATCAAGAACGTTAAATTTTCTTTTGAATGTTGTCTTCTTTCCTGTCGACAAGTCAATTACGATTAATTGTTGTAGAGTTCCTCTCCAAAGAGTCCGAGTCCATTTAGGGATAGCCACTTTTTTTCCTTCGGAATCCCATATTGGTGGTCCGCTGCACCAGTTGTCGATAAGTAGGTTTTTATCGTCCGAGACCAAATATGCTTGTCCACCTAATGGCGCACCCATTGCAATTTCCAACAATTCACCATATTCAACTCTGTAATATCCAATAGTCGATTTCATTTGCTTGTCAGAGTTTCCAAAGTCCCAAGCATTTGGATATTTTTCAATTATCGACTTGTCCATTTTTTAATTATTATCAATATTATGTGTCATCCATAAATATGACTGATATAAACATATAATGAAAGTTGCTTGAGAGAAGTGTTCATCACTACTTCTGTGTCCCCGTTGGTGTTCTTCACCAACGGCCCTAAAGCTTGCTTGCAGACATAAGCGTTGCTTGTCTTCTAGTTCTGAATAACCGTCTTCTCCTTTATGGGAAGATAAGAGTTGGGGGCTTTACGGATGAGTTTACTCAATTTGGCCGGTCTTAAGCACCTATCTTTGGACTATTCCTTCAGCCGCATTGGGTATAGGTTGTGTTGGAGTTAGTTGTTTTTATAAACAATCTTTCTTTTAAATATTCTATTTATAGACCGGTCTACGACTCTATTACCATTCAATTTAACTTCGTAAATCTTTTTTTGAACCCAATTGCCTCTTTTGTCATACTTTATTTGAAGTTCAAAGTAGACGTCATCATTTTCACCCCAATTTCTTGGGTAATAAATACAATCACCTTGCTCATTGTACTTTCTATCAGTGTTTATGCTCAAGTCTATCTCATAATTATTGGTAGTAACTAGATTGCCAGTTTTATCAAATACTCGATAGACCCATTTGTTACTTGGGTAATCGTATGTCGCTGTTTCGTATCCGATAAGTTCATTATCCTTATCAAATAATCGAAGCTCAATTATGTTGGATAGTGAATCATTCTTTATAACGGCATTAATAACTTTATTTCCATTTGAATCAAACTCCGTCCTTTCAATTAAACCTGTTGAATCATACTTATATGTTGCTAAATCATACTTCCAGCCACTATAGGGAATTTTCCGCTTAAAAGAACGAGATGTCAATTGCTTATTTTGATTAAATATAAAAGTTAATTCAGCTGTGATTTCTGAGCTTTCATACCTCTTTTCGGTTATTGTATCCATTTTAGTGGAATACTCATAAACATCCTTTTTTTTCTCTACTCCAGATTTCGAATAGAAAGTATTCGTATTGATGACTTTTTCAATAGAGCCATATTTGGGTACATAACTACTATGAATGTCTGATTTCAGTGATCTGATAGATTGACCATTAATTGTTGAAAAGTTCATTAAAAAAATGGTCATTAAAACGCCTATGATAAACTTGGTCATATTTTGAATTGGTCCCAACGTAACGTATCAGTCATTAATATGGTTGATATTTCTGTATAACTGAAGCTTTATGGCTAATCGCTATAAAATAGTGAGCATGAAAGCTTGCTTGAGAGAAGTGTTAATTGCCGTTTTTAACACTGAATAGCCGTCTTCCCCTTTGGGGGAAGATAAGAGTTGGGGGCTTTACCAATATGTTGTTGGTGAAGAACACCAACAACTGCAAAACCTTCTGGTCTTCGCGTCTCGCGGAGACCTTTTGATCTAGGCTCTTAAATTAAAAATCAGGATTTCTCCTCACTCCAATATCATCCAGTGCAATTACGCCTTTGGTACTTTTATCGAAGGTTAGTTTAATGCTTTTTAGAAAGCGCTCTTCCGAAATAATACCATACATCGGAATAGCTACAGTTTCCATGTTGAGTTCCCATTCATTGCCAAATGAGCCGTTCAGTTGATCAAGTTTCATATACTTGATTTTAAGTGCAGGAGCCAGCTTTTTATAGTCGTTTAAGACAACCGAAGTAGGAATGGAATCGCCTAGGCTTAGGTTAATGCTAAAGTTAATGTTGGTAGTGTCAGCTACTTCTATGGTCTCATCTTTTGCCCTGCCAAGGGTAAAGAGCAGTTCGTCTGTTGGTCTGAATAAAACCGAGTCTTCAAACTGAATTTCGTAATACGGAGTGGTTGCCACGCTGTCGCTGTTCCAGCCTATAATTACAGCATCGGTGCTCTGGCTGTCGCCACCGCGCATGCTTAGGTTTTCTTCGCGCCAAACAAGCAGTTCATTACTGCTGATAGACTGTCCATTGGTGCCTGTAGTCACGTTAATATCCTCTTCATAATCTACCAATATGTTATCACCAGCTTTCATATAGTTGCTCAGGTAAACGGTTTCTGGTAACCAAGATTTTGCTAAGGCAGGACGTTTGAATATTTCCTCATAAGTGGAGTCTTGCTTCAAAACTCTATCGGCAAAGGCGCCAATAAACACTTTGGCCGCTTGCCTTTGTTCCTGACCATCAATAAGGGCTCCAGTGTTCAGGAACCAGCCGTAGGGTACGCCAAAATCCCTCGATCCCCAAATAGAATTGAACTGCCCGTGGTTGCCTTTGTGAATCCATACGCCCGCGCTAAAGTAGTTGGTAGAATCACTAAACGAAACGCGCTTGGCTTGGCGGAGTCCAAAAAAGCTGGCTTCGTCTGCATCGTAAGTGCCTTGCAACGATAGGTAGTTGATGTCTTCCAACTCAATTCTTCGGAAGTAACGAATATCGGTAGGGGCAATGGCCACCAAACCTCTAATGCCAAAGTTAAAGTCGAATTCAACGGTGGCGTCATCCGGAAAATGACTGAGTTTATTGTAAGCAGCGGCAATCGAAACAGCCTCACCACCGCGAGAATGGCCCATCAGTATTACATTGTCCAAGTCGGCTTTTCCCGCTAATTCGCTAGTGCCGTTATTCCAGCTTCTCCATTGCTGCAGGTGCTTTAGCAGCAGCCAAGCCCTTATTGGCATTTCGCGGCCTCTAAAGTCGCCCGACCAAGTGCCGTTAATAAAGTTCTCGTCTACCGAAACGGTAATATAGCCACGGCTAGCCAAGTGCTGACCTAAGTAAGCATAACCAGGATCGCTGTGGTGTTCCATGCCATGGTTTCCATGCACTACCAAAATCAGCGGGAATGGCCCATCGCCTTCCGGCATCCAAACACGTCCGTTTATTGGCGCTTCATCTATTCCAAAACCCCAATAGCGTTCGCGCCACTTTTTGCGCTTGCCTTTCCATTCGGGCAGCAGCGGTAAACCATTTACCGTTTCGGTTTTGTAATTCACATCTGGCCCGAATTCTGGCCTCCTTTCATCAGTTCCACTTCCATAGGTAAAGTATTCCACCTGATAATTGCCGTTTTGGCTAGGGTCTGTTAAGGACAGGTCGGCTAGTTGGTTGGGAATAACATCGTTGAACGAGACAGGGTAAGGGTCGTAACCCGAGTCCACTACCTTTTGCAGCGGGAAATATGCTAAAGCCAAGCCTACGAGTAAAGGCACAATATACAGCACTTTGCCTTGTTTGGCTTTTACCATGGCATATAGGCTACCAAAAACAAGCGAAAATGACAGGGCTGCATAAATGAGTGTGATATTGTAAATGCTGCCGGGCCAGCTAAAGCGCATATAACCTGCCAAAATGGTAATGCCGATTAAGGCCAATACCAAAGAAGCTAAAGTAGAAGGGATAGCTTTAACAATATGGTGTACAACTGTACCCAACCAGCGAAAAATAGGGAAGGCGATAGTGCCAATTACTACATAAACTGTGGCTTGCAATAGGGGCGAAAGTCCGGTGCGGAAAAAGTATCCGGCCATGCCCATAATTACTAGGGTGAGTAGGAATAGCCCCCAGAATATGCCCTTTAAAAACGGGTGATTATTTTCTTTTAGTAATTGGTTTTCTTCTTTGATCTGCCTAAAAAAATGCCACATGGTTTACTGCCTTAAGAAAGGAAGATAATGAAAACCAATTGGTTGCTGGGCTACAATCTTATCAATGGTAGTCTTGCTGTTTAGAACCGTTTGCCTACTCTATATTGCGGTAATATTGGTAGCACTGAAAACCATTGAAGTTGAACTTGGGGCCACGTTGCATACCATTGTTTGCGGCTACCTTTTGCGATGCAGTATTGTGTTTATCAATAATGGAAATCACTTTGTTAGCGAGTTTTTGTACCACGAAGTAGTCGAAGAAGCATCTGGCCATTTCTGTGGCATAACCCTTGCCCCATCGGCTGGGGATTACCGAGTAGCCAATCTCGTGCATTTTATCAAATTCGGGGTGCTGTCGGTATATTATTCCGGCCGATCCCACAATTTCGCCACTCCCTTTTTCTATGGCAGCAAGCGTACCAAAGCCATCGGTTTTGTATCTGTTGGTTTGTCTTTCAATAAACTTTTTGGCTTCGAGTTCTGGAGCCTCCGGGTTTGTGGCGCCAACATAATGCATCATGGGGTTTTCTGTGAAAAAGACGGCCCACTCGGCAATATCGGCCTCTTGGAAATAGCGAAAACGCAGTCGCTCGCTTTCTATAGGGAATTGGTATTGATGCATGTTTTTATAGTGAACCTGATAGGTAAAGATATAAGAAAACGCCAATGATAATGCTTCCGCCAATGGCCAAAATGGTTAAACGGTTTTTGGAGAACAAAGCCTCGGGAGGTAAGGGCTTTTCGGCCTGAATGTCCAACTCAGCGAGTATGGCGTTTACCCTTTCAATATCGGCAGGCCGCACTTGTAGTTTTACCCCGCCAATAGCATTCGAAAGGAAGTTGTCGGTTTGCACCGTTAGTTCATCTTTCATGTGGTAGGGAATGCCTTCAGCCTCTAGGCGCGATTTCAGTACATAGGCGTCTTGTGGTAGTGGAAAATTGGCTACGGTTACAAGGTTCATGAACAGCTAAACGTGAATTCAGTCATCAAGTTTAATGTCATGCCCAAGGTCGTTAAGCAGCTGTACTTTGGTACGAAGCTGTTCTTCCAAACTAACGATAATATTGGCTACTAGAATACATGCCACCTGATAGTCTTGTTTTTTGATCTCTAAGTCGAAGTCTTTTACTAGCTTCATTACTTCGTTCATTTCTTCATAAGGGAAAGAAAAGCGTAGCTTTTTGGTGATCTTCTTTTCTACAATTTGGTTTTGGTCCAAGGCATCGGCCGCAGCGGTTTTGTAGGCGTTTATCAGGCCACCAACGCCCAGTTTGGTTCCGCCAAAATACCGTACTACCACAACCAACGTATTGGTGATTTCTTTTGAGCGAATTTGCCCGAGAATTGGATCACCGGCAGAGTGGTTGGGTTCGCCATCATCGTTAGCTCTAAACTGGCTTTGGTCTGCTCCTAAAATGTAGGCGTAGCAATGGTGACGAGCATCGTAATACTGCTTTTTCAGTTGTTCAAGCTGCTCTTTGACCTCATCCTCATCTTCTACCGGAATGGCATAAGCAATGAATTTGCTGCCTTTTTCTTTATAAAACCCTTCAGTTGTTTTTGTAATCGTTAAAAAGCTATCGAGCATGGCTCAAAGTTTAACAATTTCCTGATGACTCAAAAGGAAGATGACAATTACGGCCAGTCCAACGCCAGCTAAATTAATTTTGCCGAGCTTTTCCCTAAACAATAAAATGGAAGCCAGTGTAGCGCAAATAATAATACCAATGTTCAACGTAGGGTAAACAATGGCGCCATTGTTATCGAACGCCCTGAGTGCTTTGAGCTGAAAATAGATGGAGAAATAGTTCGGAATGCCTAGGTAAATGCCACCAATTATGTCCTTTGCCCGTACTTTGGTTTTGGTGGCAATTATCATAATTGTTCCGCCCACAAAAGCCGTAAAAAATATGGCAATGGGAAAAACTGATTCGACCGATTCGTCAATTACATATTGGTTTACATAGTTGAGCGAGGTGTCAATTATTCCGCCTAAAAGAAACACCATAAATGGCAGTGTTAAATGCTTTAGCTTGAAAGGTGTTTGTTCTGATGTTTTATCTTTTTTGCTAACTAAAAGTATGGCCACAAAGGCAAGTAGAATGCCTAGGTAATTCCATCCATCCAACGCATTGGTACCTATTTTGAAAATAAAAAGGCTGAAGATAACCGGAATGGCTAGGCTCATTTTGCTAGCTACAGAAGTAGTTGCTACCCCACGCAATTGTGTGCTTCTAGCCATTAAATAGAACGTACAAACGAAAATTACGCCCAAGCCCAATGCATATGGCAACCACGAATGGCTTACGGAAAGCTGTGCCGAAACATTACCAAAACCAACAAAACTGCTACCTGTAATTACACACACCAAATAGTTGGTAACAATGGCCGGTAGGGTGTTGATCTGAAACTTGCTATATGACCGAAAAGCCATGAATATGGCCACGTTGAGCAAAATGGTGAGTAAAAGGTAAATCATTTTTGGTGTTTAAAACTGGGTGCGATTCCTTTGCGGCTCAATCTAGTTCTTTCAAAGCATTTAGCTTTGTATATTGATGAAATCTTATGCGTAAAAAGCCAGAATTATACACGTTTTCGGGAGTGAAGGAGCCGCGCGGGCATTTGAATTATTTGGAGGAATTGAAAGACGTTCCCTTTGAGGTGAAGCGGGTGTATTGGCTGCACAATGTACCCGAACAGCAAACACGTGGTGGGCATGCGCACAAAACAGGAGAGCAAGTAATTGTGTGCTTGCAAGGAACTGTGGAAGTGGTTTTAGAATCGAAGCAGGGAGAGACATTTACCTATACGCTTTCCGCCCCAGAAAAGGGATTATATATACCGCCAATGTGGTGGGGCAGAATGCTTTTTAAAGACAAGGCAATGCTGTTGGGCTTGGCCTCAGATGAGTTTTCGGAAGCAGATTACATTCGCGATAAAGCACAATTCTAATGGAAGGATTGCACGTAATTGAGCATTTACCTACCAACTATACTTTTGAGTACGAACCGCTATTTTATGGTACTCCCACATTTTTAGAGGCTAACAATGCGCTACCTCAAAAGCATTTCTATTTGGTGGATAACCACTATCACAAAGTCTTTGCGAGTATAGCCTTTTCAATTGAAGAAGGTACTGCATATAGCCCTGCAAAAGCGCCCTTTTCAGGTTATGAGTTTGCTCAGCGGTTAAATCCTGAAGAACGCATTTTCTTTATGATTGAGGTAGAAAGGCGTTTAAAACAGGCTGGTGTTAAGGCATTAAACATTGGCCAAGCACCAAGTTTTTTTAATACACAATTTGAAAAGGAGCAAAGGGATTTGGGTTTTCTGGAATATCAGAAAGCAGCAGCCCGGGTTTACCACAGCATTTCGGTAGATAGTACGCCTTTTGAGGGCAAGGTGCATGATATGGAGAAACGAAAACTCAAAAAGAGTGCGCAGGGTGGATTAAACTTTCAAATGCTCGATTCGTCTGACTTGGAAAAGGTTTTTGCCTTTATAAAACTGCAGAGAGATTTGAAGGGCTATGAGTTTTCTATGAGTTGGGAAGAGTTAAGGGATGCTGCTCGGTTAAATCCCGGCATGTATTTACCTGCAGTTATGTTGCACGATAAAAAGATTGCCGCGGCCACCATTGCCATACGCGAAAGTAAAAGCGTGCTATACAACTTTGCGCCAGCTCATGCGCCAGCTTACAATGAGCTGAGCCCTGTAGTGGCTCTGGTGCAGGGGCTTTATGAGTGGAGTCAGGCGCAGGCTATTAAATGGCTCAACCTGGGTACATCTTACCTAGATGGTGCTCCCAACGAACCCCTCGTTCAGTTTAAGGAGCGCTTAGGTGGTGTATCATTTTCTGCATTTAGTTTTCAAAAAAGTTTAAATTCGTAGCAAAGCTTTTGAAGTTGAAATCAAATTTTCTGAAGAATTCCTCGTGGTCGTTTACGGCAGTAGCCTTTCGGGCTTTAGGAGGGTTATCTATCAATAAGCTTTTCTCCATCTTTTTAGGGCCGTCTGGATTAACCCTGCTTTCCCACTTTCAAAACCTTACGGCTTTGTTTACGCTATTGCCCAGCGAAGGTGTAAACAGAAGCTTGATGAAGTATTGGTCAGATCCGCGGGTGCCTGACGAGGAACGCAAACAGCTGTTTAAAACAGCCATTTGGGTTACCACCTTTATTTTTGGAGCCACGCTGGCGGTGCTCTATTTCTGGCAGAAAGAATATTTCTTCGATCGTTTTATTTCGGCATACACTCCTAAAGAATTTTTGATAGTCTTTATTCCGGCCGTTTTCTTAATGCTGCTATCGGGCTATCTCAATTCGGTTATTTTGGCTTTGCGAGAGGTAAAAGCCTACGCCATCATCAATATTATCGGCCTACTGCTTTTGGTGGCGGTGGTTTACCTTGGGGTAACCATGGGCAATGCCGATCAGGCCTTGCTGAGCTTTTCAGTTGGTTATGGACTGATGTTTTTCTGTGCCCTGTTCTATTTAATAAAAAAACGAAAAGCCTTTAATCTGGGTATTGGTTTGCCCGATGGTAAGTCCATTAAACGGATTGGTAAATTCCTAGCCATGGCCATAAGCGTCATTGTTTTTGGGCGTTTGCTGGACTTTATGGTACGCGATTACGTGATTGACCTGTATGGCCTTGAGCGCACCGGCCTTTGGCAAGCGGTTTCCAAAATGTCGACAAGCTATTTGTTGGTGTTTACGGGAACTGTAGGGGTGGTTTATTACCCAAAAATGTCATCACTTATTCATGAGCCACAAGCGCTGAAATCGTACGTTGGTAAGGTGATGGGCTTTGTGGCTTTTGTGTCGCTATTGGCGCTTACCGTTTACTTTTTGAACAAAGAGTTTATACTGAAGCTATTTTTTGCACCTGGTTTTGAGCGAGCTGCTTACCTTGTGCGCTATCAGGTGGTGGGAGATTTTCTATCCATACTTTCCTATCTATTGGCCTATTTACTAAGTGCTAGGGTAGAAATGGCAAAGTATATTTTCGCCCAGTTTTTCTCGGCCGCTATTTACGTGATCATTATTTATTCGTTCATCGATTTTTACAATTTAGAAGCCCTCACCCTAGCCTACATGTGGCGCTATATTGGCTTTTTTGTTATCCTGGTTTTTCTAAACAGACGCTTACTTTTTAGGTCATGAAACCATTGGTAACCGTTATCGGGATTAGCTTTAATCATGCTGCTTTTATTGAAGAAGCACTCAACTCGCTGTTCAGTCAGTCTTACGAAAGCCTTCAGATTATCCTGCTAGATGATGGAAGTGGCGATGGCAGTGCAGCGAAGATTGAAGAACTGATTGCGGGTCGAGAAATCGAATTTATTCACCACAAAACAAACAAAGGTTATACAGCTACTTTTAATGAAGGCTTTAGAAAGGCGGAAGGCGATTTTATCATAGACTTTGCGTTGGATGATGTAATGAAGTCTGGCTTTATAGCCAAAAGCATCGATCGGTTTGAGCAGGCTTCTGAACAAACAGGCGTGGTTTTTTCTAATGCCGATTTTATAAATGAACAGACTCAAGTTACGGGTAATCATACCCAAGCACTTTTGGAAAAAGGCATGATCTCGCAAGTGCCACAAGGCGATGTGTTTAGTATGATATTGAGGCGCTATTTCGTTTGTACCCCAACAATGGTGATTCGAAGGAGAGTATTGGAAAGGCTTGGTGGGTATGACGAATCGCTAGCTTATGAAGACTTTGATTTTTGGGTGCGTTCGGCTCGTTACGTTGAATATGCCTATATAAATGAAGTGCTGATGCAGAAACGGCTTTTAAAAACGAGCATGTCTGCCAACCGCCACTTGCATCATTACAATGAATTGATGGCCTCTGTTTTTCAAGTTTGTCAAAAGGCCTTTCAGCTGTGTAAGACGGATGCTGAGCTTGCAGCTTTGGGAGAACGCTTAAACTATGAGTACCGCCAATGCTTGAAGTATGGAGCAATTAGTATGGCTCAGAAATACCGAAGACTAATTGTGGAGTCGGGTAATTCACGCAGTTTGAAATCATTTGCATTCCGCTGGCTAGTAGCGCCAAAAATGCTTGGTAGATAGCGGATTATCTTACTTGTTTTTTGCTGTAAAAGGCGATTCTTGCCTTTTGAGATAACATATCTTTCAGGAGCTTGTTGTTCTCTACGTACGATTGTTCTAAATTCCCATATTTCGATAAATCCATTTTTTACATGAAGGAAAATATCCAAAAAATAGAGAAGCTTTTGGTCGCCAACCGTGGCGAAATTGCGATTAGAATTTTGCGTGCCGCTTCTGAATTGAAGATCAGAACTGTGGCCATGTATACCTATGAAGACCGTTATTCATTGCACCGCTATAAGGCCGATGAGGCGTACCAAATAGGTGCTGATGATGATCCGCTCAAGCCGTATTTGGATATAGAAGAAATTATTTCGCTAGCCAAAAGAGAAGGTGTTGACGCGATTCATCCTGGTTATGGTTTCCTTTCTGAGAACGTGAATTTTGCCAGCAGGTGTAGAGAAGAGGGAATCATCTTTGTTGGGCCAGCTCCAGAGGTTATGGAGAAATTGGGCGATAAAGTTCAAGCCAAAATAGTAGCCCGAAATGCTGGAGTACCTCTTATTGAAGACAGTAAGGTAGAACTTACAAATGCTGAAATTGCTTTGGCCGAGGCTAAGAAGATTGGTTTTCCTGTTATGGTGAAGGCCGCTGCCGGTGGTGGAGGTCGTGGAATGCGCGTAGTACGCACCGAAGATCAACTGGAAGGCTCCTTTAACGAAGCCAAAAGCGAGGCTAAAAAGGCCTTTGGTGACGATACTATTTTTATCGAAAAATTTATTGATAGCCCTAAGCACATTGAGGTGCAAATAATGGGTGACAATTATGGCAACTTGGTGCACCTATACGAACGCGATTGCTCTGTGCAGCGCAGGTACCAAAAGGTGGTAGAGGTTGCGCCTTCCGTAGGTTTGAAGGACGAAACGCGCGAACAACTTTATGAGTACGCATTAAGAATTACCAAAGAGGTAAACTACAATAACGTTGGTACAGTAGAGTTTTTGGTCGATGCTGAGGAGAACATTTACTTTATTGAGGTGAACCCTCGGGTGCAGGTTGAGCACACCATAACGGAGCAAATTACAGGAATCGATATTGTTCGATCACAAATTGAAATTGCTCGCGGCTATGCCCTTTCTAACCCTAGAATTTACATTCAGTCTCAGGACGATATTCAAATAAATGGCTACGCTATTCAGTGTAGAATTACCACGGAAGATCCTGAAAACAACTTTAAGCCAGACTACGGTACCATTATCGCTTACCGTTCTCCGGGAGGTTTCGGTATTCGATTAGATGCCGGTAACTGCTACGCTGGGGTTACCATTTCGCCATTCTTCGACTCTATGTTGGTGAAAATTACCGCCACGGGCAGAACGCTCAAGGGGGCTTCTCAGCGTTTGCAACGTGCGCTTTCAGAATTCCGAATTAGAGGGGTGGTAACCAACAAAGGCTTTTTGGAGAATGTGCTCAGCAATGAGATTTTCTACAAAGGCAAAGCAACGGTTAAGTTCATAGAAGAACACCCGGAGTTGTTTAAAATGCCGCGTTACATGAACCGTGCTACTAAACTGCTCAATTATTTGGGCGAAGTAGCGGTAAACGGAAACCCGAGCGTTAAAAAGATTGATCCGAGTGTTCAGCTAAGAGTGCCAAAGGTGCCAGAGTTCGATAGGCTTGGAGAATATCCAAAAGGCACCAAGCAAGTACTGGATGAAAAAGGGCCAGAAGGATTGGCGAAATGGGTGAAGGATCAAAAGCAGATCCTGTTTACCGACACCACTTGGCGCGATGCACACCAGTCGCTTTTGGCTACCCGAATGCGCTCGCTCGACATGCTGAAAGTTGCTCCTGGGTTTGCTAAAAATCACCCAGATGTATTTTCAATGGAAATGTGGGGAGGGGCGACATTCGATGTAAGCATGCGCTTTTTGAATGAAAACCCTTGGGACAGACTGAAAAAAATGCGCGAGGCTGTTCCGAACATTCTTACTCAAATGCTTTTGCGTGGATCCAATGCAGTGGGTTACAAGGCATATCCGGATAACCTAATTGAGGAATTTGTTGAGAAGGCTGCGGAAAACGGAATGGACGTGTTCCGGATTTTCGATTCGTTAAACTGGGTAGAGGCTATGAAGGTAAGCATTCGCACAGTACGCGAAAGAACTAATTCGGTAGCCGAGGCCTGCATGTGCTACACAGGCGATGTATTGAATAAAGACAGTAAGTACAACTTGCAATATTACTTGGACTTGGCCAGGGCGCTCGAAGATGAAGGGGCACATATGCTGGCAATTAAGGATATGGCAGGGTTGCTTAAGCCTGAAGCGGCAACGGTACTGGTTAGTGCATTAAAAGAAGCTACCGACTTGCCAATTCATTTGCATACCCACGACACCTCGTCTATGCAGGCGACCACTTACTTTAAGGCCATTGAGGCCGGTGTAGATATTGTGGATGTAGCTATAGCTTCCATGTCGGGGCTAACTTCTCAACCAAACTTTAATGCTTTGGCTGCCGCCTTGCAAGGGCATGAGCGCGATCCAAAAATGAATGTTCAGAGCTTAAACAAATACGCCAATTATTGGGAAGATGTACGCGAGTACTATTACCCATTTGAAAGCGGATTGAAAGCCGGAACTGCAGAGGTTTACGATCACGAAATTCCGGGTGGGCAATATTCAAACCTAAGGCCACAAGCTGCTGCGCTAGGTCTGGAACATAAGTTTGAAGAAGTAAAGAAGAACTATGCGCTGGTAAACAAAATGTTTGGTGATATAGTAAAGGTTACGCCATCTAGTAAGGTGGTGGGAGATATGGCCATTTACATGACCTCGAACAACCTTACGCCTGAGGATATCTTTGAGCGAGGAGAAACGCTTTCGTTCCCTCAGTCGGTAATTAGCCTGTTTAAAGGCGATTTAGGACAAATGCCGGGCGGTTTTCCAACAGCACTTTCAAAAATCATTTTGAAAGGAGAGGAGCCATACACCGACAGGCCAAACGCCCATTTGGAAGCAGTTGACTTCCAACAGGAATTCAAGACTTTCCAGAAGGAGTTTGATGAGTATTGCGATGAACTGGACTTCCTTTCTTACAAGCTTTACCCAAAAGTGTTTAAGGACTTCTATAACCAATGGAAGCAGTTTGGAGCAATTTGGCAACTACCAACCAAGGCATTCTTCTTTGGTTTGAAGCAAAACGAAGAGGTTTTTGTGGAGATTGGTAAAGGGAAGCACATTATCATAAAAATGCTTTACACAGCCGACCCAGACGAAAACGGTATGCGCAAGGTGTACTTTGAATTGAATGGCCAAACACGTGTGATTGACGTTCGCGACCAAAACTACAAAGTCACTAAGGCCATAAATCAAAAGGTGAGTGCTGAAAACCATGTGGGTGCGCCAATGCAAGGCCGAATAGCTGAAGTAAAAGTAAAGCCTGGAGATAAGGTGAAGGAGAACCAAGCCTTGTTCTTGATTGAGGCCATGAAGATGGAGACCACGGTTTCCTCACCAAAAAGCGGTACCGTTAAAACCATTTACCTAAAGCCGGGTGATATGGTAGAGCAAGACGACCTAGTGGTTGAATTTGAGTAGATATATATTGGTAAACGATATGAAAGCCCTTGTTAACGCAAGGGCTTTTTTTGTGTCTAAGTTCTTCTTTGCCAAGTGCCTCCTAACCCCCATGCCTATGGCATGCAGGCGCCAGCGGGGGATGAACTTACCGAGGCTTTTGTTTTATATGTGAATACCTTCTTCCTCAGGTTCCTGGTTTACTAGTTTGTTGATTTTTGGTTGAATGATCCAAACGCCAATAAATGAAAACCAGAGCATTAAAAATTCACCAATAAATTCCGAGAACTCAACTTCCTTGTTTAATTCTATGGTTTTAATTGTTTTGGCTGCAAAGTAAAGCCCGTAGAATATTCCAAAAATGGCTAGAAAATGAAGAGGAATAAAGAGGAGAAGGAGTATTCCCGTAATCCCAGCGTTTGGAACAAAGTCTGGCTGCATTGAAGTAGGGATGAATATAAGTAAGCTCAAAACGATAAGTAGCATGTACCCCATTGCTATTAAGTAGAATGTTTTGAACTTTTTAAATTTCATGGTGATGCCGTTGGGGATTTTTTCTTGAAGGCCCGAGGCGATTGACCATACCCAACCAAAAGTTGTGGCTCCGCTCAAAATGGAAACCACTATGATAAGAATAATGTAAGCCGGCATTACAAAAAAGGGTGGCTCGTTTGTAGCATTTACTGCCGATGCAAACATGGCTATCATAGAGCCGAACTGAACAATGATGGGAAGCCCGATCATTAATGTAAAAAGTTGCCAGTGTTTGGCATTTAAAAATCTTTCGGTAAAAGGCATTGTAGCTGTAATTATTTGTGGTTACTCCAACCCGAAGTCTCTGTCAATTAGCTTCTTGCTGTTCTTGCGGTCGGTTTTTCTTTTTTTTGATTTTTCCTTTTGTGCCCAAAGGTTTTTGTCAGATTTAAAATGAATGTGCGATTCGGCTAAAGGCGATTTTGGATGCACCATCAGTCCGTCATAAGGGCATTCGGGAACACCACAGTCGTGCTTGGAGTAAGTGCCAAAGCTTCGGTGTTTTATGCGTTTGTCTTTGAGTATTTTTTCTTGTCGCGCTTTTACCTCATTCCATAAGTCCCACTGTTGCCCTCTACTTAATTCTTTTCCTAAATGGGTAAGGTCAAACCATGTGCTAGGATCCTTCAAAACCAAAAAATCGAAGGTTTTCTGAAAGTGCTCGTTGGCCAAGTCAAGCACTTCAAATTTTTCTTCAGTTGTAAGTTTATCATTCTCCAAAATAGAACGATACAAACCAAGTGTGTTGAAGTCGGAGTAGCGCTTATGTTCAGGAATTATGCTTTGATATTCAGCTTTGGTGAAAGTATTGAAAGGGCGGTCTATTTTCATTGAGGCTTAAGATAGCAATGCCTTTTGTTTAGGAGTACTTTTTATGTGTGTTTTCTAAATCTGGTTAACGAATTTGTTTCGTAGGTAATAGTGAATATCTTAAAGCAGGATTTTTCTCATAATAATTAAAGCAAGCTTTTTTTTGCGTAAATAGCGCGGCTTTTTAAGTGAGACACTTTGACCGTACCAACTGAAAAACTAAAAGTACTGCTCATTTCGGAGGGAACTTACCCCTTTTATGGTGGTGGCATATCCACTTGGAGCCACATGCTATGTGAGCGCGTTTCTAATGTAAATTTCAACCTGTATTCTATCAATGCGGGTTATGAACCCAAACCCATTTTTGACCTAAGCCCTTCGGTAAAGGAGGTAATTCAAGTACCACTTTGGGCACCCGATGAACCACAAGATTACGTGAGTTACAACCGGGATTATTATAAGGTTGTGAGTAAAAAAGAGAACACTACCACAACTATAATTCAAGAGCATTTTGTGCCGCTGTTCAAACAGTTTTTGAGTATGGTGTATGGCGAAACCACCGATATGAAGGCTTTTGATGCTGTCTTCTATCAGATGTGGCGCTACTTTCAGAACTATGATTATAAGGAAACTTTTAAGGATAAATCGGTTTGGGAGGCCTTTAAGGAAGAAGCAACTGCCGAAACAGCTGAGGATGGCTCCTTTATAGCTACTTTGTTTGATGTGACGGTAGGTTTGCGCTGGTTGTACAGGTTTTTAATGCCCTTTTCTATTCCAATTAAAAAGGTAGACTTGGCGCATATTACCCTGTCGGGCTTTCCGCTTATTCCAGCCCTGGTTTTAAAGTACCGATATAATACCCCGCTAATGATAACCGAGCACGGTGTTTATGTAAGGGAAAGATTGCTTTACATTAACAGGTCGGACTATAGCTACTTTATCAAAGTATTTCTCATTAAACTCACAGAGGCAGTTGTAAGACTTTCGTATTTCAAAGCCGATAAAATTCTATCGGTTAACAAGTTCAATATTACTTGGGAGTTGATGTACGGTGCCGATGAAAAGAAAATCGAGATTACTTACAATGGGGTAGACCATGAAAAGTTTATACCGAGAGAAAAGCCCGATCACTTAAAAGGTATACCTACCGTTGTGGCTGCTGCCCGAATATTTGAGCTAAAGGATGTTCTAACCATGATCAGGTCTTGTGCAGTGGTAAGAAGGCAAATTCCGAATGTACAATACCTAGTTTACGGAGATAAGAATGCCGTACCTGAATACACCAAAAAGTGTGAGGATTTAATTAAAGAGCTCAAACTGGAAAACAATTTCTTTTTGAAAGGGTATCATAGCCAGCCACATTTAATTTTTAGCGAGGGCGATATTTCAATTCTAACGAGTATTTCAGAGGGCTTTCCATTTACGGTTTTGGAGTCAATGAGTTGTGGGGTGCCGGTGGTTGCTACGGATGTTGGTGGCGTTTCTGAAGCAATAGATGAAGGCTCTGGCTTTGTGTGTAAACCAAGAGACCCAGAAGCAATTGGAGCCAAGGTTATAAAGCTGCTTTCTGACGAAACGCTTAGAAATCGCATGAGTGAAAATGGTCGGCAGCGAGTGATTGATCACTTTACGCTAGATATATTTATAGATGCCTATGAACGTATTTACGATAAGGTTTATAGCGATTGGAAAGCTGAAAAGCAGAAAAGAAAGGCTGAGCTAGCACTATGAGTAACGAGCAGAAAATAGCAAACTTGGGCTATGAGGTTTACGAGAAAGTGGGTAAGCCAGTGAACGTGAATGTGGTGCGTGCAACGCTAGAGTCTATGAGTATTCGCGCTATTGATGCGGAGCAAGACTACGGAATTCCCGACTTACAAGACTTAGCAAAGATTGTATTTAAGCAAATCACGAGTTCGGCCTTTTTAGAAAACAACCCTGATAGTATTGAAGTGAATGATCAGTTTAAAGCTGACCTTACTTCAACCAATGACTACTTGAAGGTTAAAACCAAGTACTTTTTTTATTACTACCCTCTAGGACTCTTTCATGGTGTGCCGGTGTTTTTGCAAATCGCAACAATTATAGTCTTTGGCTATTCACTGTGGACGTACATTGGTTTTAACCAATTGCAATCTACTGCGGTGGTTTTGGGGGTAATATTTGGTTTAATAGGAACGGGAGGGTTTGTACAAGTGATAGGCCGGCAGGTGTCGCATTATTGGTACAATAATGACTTTGCTATGGCCAGGCAAAGTACCGTAATGGTGATTCGCGATGGACTCATTTTTATGGGAATACTAAGCCTTTTGGCATTGGTGATAAATGTTTTTGCGAACCTTTACCCTTTTAAGTTTCTATGGTTGGTTTATGCATATGCTTTTTCAATAGGAATTTTACTCTTGTTTTCTGCTGTATTTCACCCATTAAAAGAGCGCTGGGCTATTACTGTGGCTTTTGTTATAGCCACTGGTTTGTCTTTGTATCTGCATTTGTTTACCGATCTAAAAACCTATTATACGCACTGGATTGGCATTTGGACTGCCATTGCCTTAATGGTGGGGTATCTCCTTTGGTTCTTTAAAAGGAAGGTGAAGCAAACCAAGAAATTTAGTCGTGCAACATCTAAGTCAGCGGCTATGGTTTATAGAAACCATCGTTATTTCATCTATGGGTTTTTCTTCTTCCTTTTCATTTTTATCGATCGTTTTTTGGCTTGGTCTACTACTGCAGATGGGGCCTTGCCCTATATGGTTTATTATGAAAAAAATTATGAGGTAGGGATGGATATAGCCATTATCATATTCTTTTTGCTTGTTGGAGTTTTAGAGTTTAGCATCTCCTCTTTCAGCACATTTAGCGATATGTTTCAGCGTCAGTTTGCTTTCAATCAAGCCAAGGAATTCAACAAAAAGTCGCTGAAACTTTATTGGCAACATGTTTCGATATTATTGATTACTGCAGTTGTAATGATTGCAGTAATGTATACCATAATCTGGTCTCGATTGGGCTATGAAAAGGCCTTTGGAGAAGCACTTGATCCAATTAGCATAAAGGTGAGTTTAATTGGAGGGGGAGGGTATGTACTACTCGCATGGGGAATGCTAAATTCCCTTTACCTGTTTACGTTAAGCAAGCCCACTAAGCCACTTAACGCAATAATTATTGCTACCGTAGTGAATTTCGTAATTGGCATGATTGCCAGTAGACTAATATCGTACGAGTACAGCGCTGTAGGTATGCTTGTGGGGTCGGTCGTATTTATGTGGCTAACCTTACGCGCAACCCTCAAGTTTTTCAAAAATCTTGATTATTTCTACTATGCGGCCTATTAAACACATCGCATCTTTGCTCGCCCTGTTTTCATTTACGGGCTTGAGCTGTCAGGAGAGCATCAACAGTACCGTGTTGGTGTGCTATGGAAAAATTAATCCCGATTCGGTTCGAAACTACAAGTACGTTATTCTCGAATCAGAACAGTTCAACAGTTTTGATGTTGGCCTCATGAAGGAGTCGAACGAGCTGCTTTTGGGCTACATAAGCCTTGGTGAGGTAAGTGCAAATAGAAACTACTTTGACCTGTTGAAAGAAAGAACTTTGGGGAAGAATGAGATATGGGATAGTTACTACCTGAACCTGAGAGATTCTACCACAAAAAGAACGCTGCTTGGTTTGGTAGAGAAAATAAGGGAAAAGGGTTTTGATGGTTTGTTCTTGGATACCGTGGATGCTTTTGGTCCGTGGGGGCCAAGCTCCAATCAGGCCAATGATTACGTAAGTCTTTTAAAAGAAATTACTGAGCAGTTTCCAGGCATACATTTAATGCAAAACTCTGGCATTGCCTTGTTGCCTAAATCGGCTCCATATGTGAGTTCACTTGCTTTGGAGTCTGTGGTGACAGATTACGATTTTGGAAAATCTGCTTACAGGCTTAGAAAAACTTCTGGGTTTAATGAGCGTGTGAAAGAGCTTACAGAAGTTGATGAACAGTATGATTTATCGATAGTTATGATTGAATATGCCAATACAAAGAAAATGGCTAACAGGGTTAAGAATCAAGCATTGAACCTGCCTTGGGACTATTTTATTGGTAAAATCGATTTGGCTGAAATACCAAAATATTAGGCGTTGAATATACCTTACACCGACAGTTTGTTTCTTGGCATTTTCAGAATACTACTCTGGGTATTATTTCTCTACATTCTGAAAAGGCTCATTTTTAAAGGGGAACGGTCTCGTAACCAAGTGAAGGCCATGGGCAACCTATGGGCCTTTTATGGAAGCATTGTTTTGGTGCTAATATTCATCTTGGTTCAGATAAATAGCTACGATTTATTCACCTGCCTACTATTGTTACTGTTGTTCTTTTGCTTTAGGCTAGTTGGCTTTAACAGGTTGGCCTTTAATTGGCGAATGTGGGAGCGCAGAAGGAAATCTGTACTAATAAGAGTAATTGAAAATGTGGAGGACAAGGACTCTATAGTTGAAGTTTCTGAAGGTTCTAACAAAGAGCGATTTGGCGTAAAACCGGGTTTCTATATTGCAGTTGGCGTTTGTGTTATCGCTGTTACAGTGCGCTTTTACCTTATGCAGTTCGATAGCTTTCAGCTATCAGTAAGTTGGTTCGAAGAGCTATCGCTGATCAACGATATATCAAACCAAAGCTGGTTCAATAACCAATTGACACTGGCTGGCGAAGCGGCATTCATGAATTTTTATGCCTTGATTACTGGGATAAGCAAAGAAATGGCCTTGGAGTCTTTTGGGCTTTTTCAGGCTTTCCTGCTGTGCTTTGTGATTTTTTGGTTTGTAGATGCCATGACAAACTCATTGGTAACCATTCCATTAATTGCCGCATTGGCATTTGCGCTCTTCTTTAATTTGGCGCCAATTAATATTCCTCAAATAAGTCACAACAAGAGTACTTTCATGGCTTTCACTTTCTTTTTGCCTGCCATGATATTTATTAGGAAACCCTGGAAGCTATATCAGGCACAACCAAAGGCATATTTCTTTGGTATGCTTATGCTCTTTTTAGCCATTGGTTTAATCGACTTCTTTACCTATTTCTTCTTGCTGGTTCCTTATTTTGTTTTGGCAGCGGTTTTTCTCAGAAAAAAGTATCGGAAGTACTTTTGGCAGGCAATTAGTGCATATGCCATAAGCATAGCGGTTATAATGAGCTATTATTTGCTGGCATGCTACCGAAACGATGTTGACTTTTGGGTGTTCTTTAGGAGCAATTTGCTGTCGGTATCGGCCACAACAACCACAGATAATCTACTCTTTTCTTATAGCTATTTAATTCTGTCCTTTCAGGTTATTTCGTTAGTAAGTGTGGTAGTTATGGCTGTTCTCTTTTCGAAAAAGAGTGTAAAATGGGCCAGTCCGCTCATGTTTATTATTTACGTAAACGGGCTTATTCTGCTTAGCCGCCTTGACCTTGGTTTTTTCGATATAGACCTGTTTAACGAGGTGTTACCAATATTCATAGCCTGCTCTATCGGGTTGGCATTTTACATTATTTACTACTTCTTCAATACTGGTGTACGTCATATCGAAATACCAGATAAGCTTTCTGCCCCATTGCTTTTCATGGGCTTTATTGCCGGTGCTTTCTATAGCCAGCAGACATTATTTACTAGGGTTAATCAGAACGATAATATTCTCAGCAAAGATATATTGGAGGCCTATCAGAAGATTCACGATGGCTTTATTCCTTATGGCTTTGCGGTGATTAACGCCAACACCATGCAGCCAATGAGCCGTGGGTCTCACAACTTTATTTCTTACGAAGATTTTGTGGAAACTTACCCGCAAAGGGACTCGGTTTATTTTGCCAATAAGGAAGATAAGGAGTTCTTAAGACAGAACACGGAATACATTATTCCTAACAGCCTTTTGGTTTTTGTTTATGACAGCGTGCCGTCAGAGTTTGCCGGTAAGGTGCCAATTGATGAAAGCTTATTGCAGCGGGTTGATGGTCAGCTAAAGGCCTTTGAGAGTAATGGTCGAACTGTTAGGCTGTTTTTCGATAAGGGCGATTTAAAAGTTTACGAGATAGTAAATAACCCGAGCCAAGCAAAACTTAGCGAGTTACTTTGATAGAAAGAGAGAAAAATAATACTCCAGTCAGAAGCTTGTTGGGCCTATTGGTGTTTGCCTTGTTCGCTTGTACTTCCAACCAGGATGACGATGCCAGTTTGGAAAAAGCAGATGGAGGCGTAGGTGCATTAGTGACCTATATTGTTGATAACGAGCACCCTTTGTCTCAAAGTACGGCAGATTTGCTTTCGAAAGCATTCGACTATACCAGTATTCCCTACCAAGAGCGCTCCATTACACAGGTAAATAGCAGCAAAAGCTTTGAAAGCAGCAATCGGGTGATTTTCATCAATGGTACAGAGGGCCTCAAAACCGATGTGAAAGAAGCATTGATTGCTTTTGTAGCCAAAGGAGGTACGCTCGTTTTTCCTAGCTTAAACGAAGATCAAAAAGCAGGTTTTCTTTCTGGTTTAAAGCCAGATACGAATTTTAGTTACGATGTTGAAGCTGCAGGTATTCGCTTTAATTCAGATTTGCTGCCGGGAATGAAGGGCAGGGCTATTTATCCAAAAAAGCAAAATTTCGGATTCCAAGCAGCGCAGTTCTCACCTGCATTGAAAGTATTAGCTACTGCTATAAACAACCCAGACTACCCAGTGATTTTGGAGCAAAGAATTGGGAATGGTAGAGTGATTCATTTTAATACCAATATTCCATTCGAGAAGCAAGACAGGGGACTATTGTTTGCCGCTGCTCTGAGGGGCTTAGAAGGTGTACAGTTTCCCATAGCCAATGTAAGTGCCATATACATAGATGACTTTCCAAGTCCGCTCTATGATATGGAAATGGAACCTATAAAGTCTGAGTATGGAATTAATCAGGCTGAGTTTGTTATGAATGTTTGGTGGCCAGACATGCTTCGTTTGTCTGAGAAATTTAGTCTTCCGTACACTGCCTACCCATGTTTTAACTATGATCAGCTTAAAGAGCCTCCTTTCACTTTTCATGAGTGGAACCTTTATAAAACTAAGCGCCAAGGCAAGCAGGTAGTGGGTGCCGATTGGATGACTAGTCAAACCCTTCAGAATCAGTTTGAACTGGCCTTCCATGGCTATAACCATGAGTCGCTGCTTAAGCAGGTATGGGAGAAACCAGAGAATATTCAAGATGCCCTGGAGGCCGTAAGAAAGAAGTGGCGTGTTAATGGTTTTGGTAAGTTCCCTACTAGTTATGTGCCGCCTTCAAACTACATAGATAGCACTGGTTTGGCTAATCTGGCGCAGGCAATGCCTGAACTAAGATATATGGCCAGTACTTACGATGGCGAGCTATGGGAAGGTGGTGATCGGGAGTACGATGTTGATCCGTATGAAGCAAGATTCTTTGATTTTCCACGGGTTACCAGTGGTTACACGTTTAACGATCTTAAGCGGTACACGCATCGTTCTTTACAGCTTTTTACAGGAATTTGGTCGCACTTTATTCACCCTGATGATGTTTTCCAAACCCCTGACCCTAATAGCACAACTGCGGGTGATTTTGAATTTAGGAACAAGGATAACCTACATTGGAAAGCCACTGTTGATGGCAAAAAAGGTATGTTGCCACAGTGGGAAGAGTACCTAGCAGAATACGTTAAACTATATCCATCGCAGCGATTTATGCGCGTTACAGATGCCGCTAAAGTGACGGAAGACTGGCGCAAGACGAAATACTTATATGAGCAATCTGGTGCGAATTTGTCGGTAAGCAAAGTGAGTAGTAACAAGTGGAGCAATCGCAATTTCTTTTGGAAAATGTATGTGGCTAAGCAGAACGAACAGCGTGTTCAAACCACATTGGAAGAAAAAGGGCTCTCATATTCAAAAACTCCATTTTTTGAAGGTTCACTTATAACCATTAGAACCAATCAGCCTGAGCTTGTATTTGATAGTGGCGACCGTTTGTTGGCTAATCCTATTTTTAGCCTAGAGGATGTTTATGGTATGGTTGCAGAGGCTAGAGCAGATTATTATGCTGAAAGAGA
Organism: Roseivirga pacifica; assembly: GCF_900111145.1. GTDB lineage: Bacteria > Bacteroidota > Bacteroidia > Cytophagales > Cyclobacteriaceae > Roseivirga > Roseivirga pacifica. The sequence goes on along the minus strand of NZ_FOIR01000004.1, from coordinate 154,116 downwards.
AGAACTGCTAACAGGTGCTGTCGTTTCCGAAGAAGTATTTGTGGTTGAAGCGCCTGAAGTAGTTACCGACTCGGTAGAATGGTATGTGGCAAATGAGAATTTGCAGGCTGCTACCGACTTGCTTTACAAAAGACTAAATGAGCAAGCAGCACTGGACACCGCGACATTCAACCGTTATAGCACTTATTTGGCTTACCAAGAAAAACCACTAGAAGTATGGAGCTACCTAGAAGAGGTTTATTCAGAAAGGTCCGAGTCGCTTGCGTTGGCTTATCTAGTCCATTACCTAGAGCAAGAATCTTATCCGAATGAAGTGCTTAACGAGCGTTGGCTTTACCGGCAAATTAAAGCGGACCCAACTAATCTGGGTATGATCAATGAGTATTTAACTTATTTCTACGACAATCAATATCAGTCTAGTATTGAGCAAATCTTACTAAGGCTAAATGAAATGGGGCCTTCGGCCGAAGCATATGCATTGTATATCAAATACCTCATCGATTTTAAGCCCGAACTATTGACTACGGAGTTGGATAGAAAGCAGCCTAAGGACTATCCGCTGTTGCACAACTTTGCGAATAGTATAATGTATGCTTTTTCCGATGAAGGAGATATTCAGCAGGCACTACTTTGGGCTGACTATGCTAGTGAGGCATCCATAATGATGAAACTGCAATGGTGGGCCGATTTAGAAGCTTATAACAAAATGGAGTCTGTTTACAAGGAGTATCACCAACAGAACCCGAATGATGTTGAGCCAATGCGTTTTGTGAGTAACACATTTTACGATGTTGGCGCTTACGAAAAAGGAGCGCTGATTGCTGAAGAAATGGCAGAAGTAGAGGAGAAGGAAAACTTCAGAAAGCGTTTGAATCCAGATGTGATTTACTTTGAGCCTGATGTGCAGAAATACCTTATCGTTAATACACCAAGTCTGTTTTATGCCGATACATTGAGGCGAATAGAAAGAGATTTGAGGTACGCAGAGAATGATGCTATTGAGGCTATAACGAGCTTTGTGGAGGATAACTTCAATCAGTCGGTGTGGGAGAGTTCGCTACTTTATCACACCAAAACCAAGAAATTGAATCAGCATAGTTTTTCGGTAAACTACAGCGCTGTTTCCGACTTGGTGCTTGACGTACCCGATCCAGATAATATTGATCATAGTCTGTATGGTTTGAGCTATCGCTATCAAACCAGAGAAAATACCGATAAGCCCATTTTTCATGCAACTGCCGGCTTAATGCAAGACGATGTTTCTAATACCTTCTTCCATTTTGGGGCGGGTATTTCAAAGTCTGGGGCCAAGAGTTTTAAATCTATTACCTACAATTATGCTCCGGTAAAAACTGGGCCTGCTATTAGCAAAGAAATTTATTGGGGCGAGTTAGTAGGCTATTATGAAACTGGCTATGATAAGTTTTTGCAGCTTTCAGGGTCGGCTGTGGGTACGCATTACACCACAGGAGCCCTAGAACTCGCTGTTACGGGGCGTGCCTATTTCAACTTTAACAGAGACCATAAGTCAAGATTTTCTCCTTTTGCAGAGGTGTTTGGTTCTACAGCCAATACCGTACAAGAAAACGGAAATCCTTTCTGGATGATAGATAATAGAGTGTATGGAGGAGGTGGTTTCGCCTGGACATACGGAGAAGACCAGACCAAAAAACTCTATGCTCGAATAGAAGGAGGGTATTTCTTGGATTCATACACCGATAGTTTTCTTAGACTTACTGGTAACTTCGGTTTTCCTATTAAAGAGTTTACCTATGTTACAGGTCAGTTTGAATTCTTTAATCAGGCGCTCTATTACTCTAATGGATTTCAAATTGGTTTGAAACATTATTTTAGAAGAAGAAAGCCTTATAAGTATAAACCGAGAGATTATTAATTGTCTTCAATCTCTTTTAAAAACTATTTATTCACTCCTCAAACCTTCTGTAGGGCTGGTGGTCATTACTTTTTTAACCAATGAAGAAACCGTAATGAAAACCATGAGCACCACCATTACGAGTGCGACTATAAATGGAAGGATTGTAATCGGTTTGTAGAAGGCATAAACCGCATCGAACATCGTTGATAGCAGTAAATAGCTGATGGGTAAGCCTAAGCAAAGCGCAATCAACAAAAACAGCACAAACTGTTTGTTGATCACTAAAATGAGGTTTTTAAGTGTGGCACCTAGCGCCTTTCGAATGCTAAATTCTTTGGTGCGGCTGGCTACATTCAGCGACACCAAGCCATATAGTCCAAGGCAAGAAAGGATAATGCAAATAAAGGCTACATAGCGCATTAGTTTGCCATGCCCGTCTATGGTCTGAAAGTACCAATCGAGTTCCGCCTCTTGATAAAACCCATTGAATGGTTTATCGGGAAACAATTCAGTCCAAGTGGCCTTTAAGTCTTCATAAGTGCGCTTAAGGTTGCTTGCGTTTACCTGCATCATCAGGTATTGATAATCTTCTTCTTTAGCGAGTTTAATCATCATGGGTTCTATTTCATCAAAGAATGACCATTGATGAAAATCCTCTACTACACCAATTACGGTGTAATTCAGGCTATCGATTTTAAACTGCTCTCCGATGGCTCCATTAGGATTTAGAACCGCGGCCAGTTGCTCATTTACCAGTACATTCTGAAAATCCGTTGCTCTGTTTTCCTCTAAGCTTCTACCTTCTAGTAGGTTCAGACCCATTGTTTCGATGTAGTTCGGGCCAACTTCCAAAGTAGCAATGTCATGCTTTTCATCAAGCACTTCTATAATATGGCTGGTGGTCGAACGCGCAAGGTTATTCTTGGCTGGTGCAAGCAGATCAACCGAAGGGTGTTGTTCCATACGGTTTTTTAACTGGATGATCTCGTCCGAATTATTAATGAAAGCACCAAGTGTACTTTGCTGATCGTAACCCCAATCGCGCTGTTTTTGATAGGCTGTATTTTGGGTAAAAAGTATGCCCCCCACAATGGCAATAATGGCCAGTATATATTGAAAAGTGAGAAAAGCTTTTGTGAGGTTGTTTTTGCCGCCAAACTTGAGCCTACCACGGAATATGTTAACCGCACTAAAGTTGGAAATATAAAGGGCAGGGTAGGCTCCAGAGGCCAAGCCAGTAAATACCACTAAAATGAATAGAAAGAGCCAGAGTTCGGGCTGGTTCATGTTAAAGTCTAAACCAATATCGAATAGCTGGTCGAAGCCCGGGATAAGGAGTGTAACCGCCAATACAAAGCCAAAAATGAGTGCAAGCAGTGTAAGGACTATATTTTCGGTTAAAAATTGGAAGATCAGGGATTTGCGTGTGCCGCCCATAACTTTTCGAACACCAATTTCTTTCAATCTTTTGGTGGCAGATACTATAGCGATGTTAATGTAATTGAAGATGGCTAGTACCAGCACAAAGGAAGCTATAATCACCAAAATTTTTCTGGCGAGGGAATCGCCCTGCCCGGTAATTCTGCTTCTTAGGTTCTCCCCTTCGATAAACAGCCTCGTCCAAGGCATAAAGCCAAAGCTGGTTGCTGGCCAATCTTTCTGCACCTCATTTTGAACACTTACATATTGTCCAGTTTGAGAAAGGATCTGATCTACGGCAGCAGCATCTTTCACCTGAATAAATACACCATCTAAAAAATGACTCCAGTCGGAAAGTGCGTAGTCCGAATCGATGAGCTCTAGCTGCTCAAAGTTTACCAAAACGCTAAATTGAAGACTGCTCTTTCTTGGGAAAGGCTTGGCTACTCCGGCCACTTCAAAGGTGTATTTTTTCGATTCAAAATCGAAAGTCATGGCCTCACCAACAGGGTTTTTATCCCCAAAATACTTGATGGCCGTTTGATGACTCAAAATGATTTTGTTGGGCTGATTGAGTGCAGCCTTGTTTCCGCTGGCCAGCGGGAAGGTGAACATGTCTAAAAAGCCAGGGTCGGTAAATGTGAAGGTTTCGTTAAAAACGCTCAGCCCATTTTTTAGAATACCTGTTCTTCTTTCAATGCGGACCACGCGTTCAATCTGAGGAAAGTCGTTACGAAGCACTTCTGCGTATGGTGCTGGGGTTACACCATGCTGGGCTATCTCTCCGCTTCGTTCTAAGAAGGAAGTAGAAAGAAAAATCTCCTCTCTATTTTCGTGGAACTGGTCGGTGCCGAGGTCTAAATCGAGAAAGGCGTAAACCATAATGGCTACGCCTAAGCCTACGGCTAGTCCAAAAATATTAATAAAAGACGAAAGCGGGCTTTTTCGAATCGTCCTTAGCGTGGTGATAAGGTAAGATTTTAGCATTTGGTTGAATTTTGAGTGTTTGACCTTGTAGGTCAGATGCTAAAAGCTTTTTTGTGGTTGCACCACTTTTAAAAAATCATCCGCCCTTTTTGCTGGCAATAAAAGACTTAGCGCCTTGGGTCATGGTAAACGAAGTCACCTTTCCAGTTTCGTCCCGCTTAAATTGTACAATAATACCATTCGTGTTCTTCAGTTCGAACTTGTCTTTATCCCTAGAGAGTAAAATGGTTTGAGGATGCATTTTATTCACGGGTTGGCCCATTAACCGGCTTTCACCATCGAGCGATATCTCTACATCGAAACCCTCGCTGTCGGTAGTGGTGTAAACGCCTACATATTCTTTCAGCACTTCATCACTAACCTCATATTCACTGGTTGAGCTCACCTCCTGTGCATTGGTATTGATAGCTAGGAACAGGAAAAATATAAGGCCAATTCCCGCAGTTGTTTTGCGTAACATAATTTTGAGTTTTTGATCTAATAGGTTAGATGCTAACATCAAAAAAATGGTTACAGCAGGTTGAATTTCTACAATAAAAACTAAAATACTAGTTATAGATACGGCAGGGAATTTAATTACCTTCATTGTCTACACTTTTTACATTTAAATTGTCCATCGAGTCATGCAAAAATCTTCTTTTCGTCTATGCTTATTAGCCGGTATTTTATGCTTGCTATATGCTTGCAGTACCAAACAAAAGCCTGCTAATGTGCTCAATCAGCAAGCCGACCAGTTATACAATGAGTACATTTCGGCTTATACCACAGGTAAGGTTTCCAGCCGTTCGGCTATTAGTATTCAGTTTGCCGAGCCATTGACAAACCAGCAGCAACAGAACACTGGTTTTTTATCTTTTTCGCCAAGTATTAGTGGTGAAACCCGTTGGGTGGCAGCGCGCACTTTGGAGTTTGTTCCTACGGCTCCATTACAAAGCGGCAAGAGCTACATTGGTAAATTAGACCTCAAGAAACTAGGCATAGAAACCAAAGAAGAACTTGGCCCTTTCGAGTTCAAGGTAGAAGTAATCGATCAGGACTTCGACTTGGAGGTAACCAACATAGTAAGCGATGCCGAGCAGCCAATGCGCAGGCAAACAATTGAAGGTGTACTGCAGACAGCAGACTTTGCCGATAGCGCAAAGATTAAGCAAGCGTTAACGTTTGAACAAGAGGGCAAATCATTACAAGTAAACTGGGTATTCGACCAAGCAACAGGTGTTAACCATAAGTTTTATGTTGAAGGTGTAGAAAGAAAAGAAACGGCTTCCGAGGTAAGTTATCGATTTAACGGGGAAGAAATTGGCGTGATTAGAAGTCGTTCGGGCAAAGTAAATATTCCTTCTTTAAACGACTTTAAGGTGATTAATGCCCGTGTTGTAAAGCAAGGAGATCCGTATGTGCTAATTGGTTTTTCGGACCCATTGGACGAGAACCAAGATCTGCGCGGACTTATAACCATTGAAGATGATGCGAACCCGGTGTTTTCAATTTCGGGTAATGAAGTGAAACTCTATACTTCGGCCACCTTAAATGGCGAAAAGAGGTTGTCTGTGTTTCCAGGCATTAAAAACCGCTTGGCTTTCGGAATGAAAAATGAGTTCTCGCAGGTGGTGTCTTTCTCTCAGGCCAATCCTGAAGTTCGTTTACTTAACAACGGGGTGATTTTGCCGAGTACCGATGGTTTGGTTTTGCCCTTTGAGGCTATTAATCTTCGAGCGGTTGATGTAACCGTAATTCAGGTTTTTGAAAAGAACGTAGTTCAATTTCTACAAACAAATGATTTAGGTGGAGGCGAGCAGTTGCGAAGAGTCGGTAGACCTGTACTGCAGCAGCGTGTACTATTGGACGAATCGAATGTAATGGACCTTACCAAGTGGAATCGCTTTACTCTCGATTTAGCCCGACTAACCAAAACCGAACCTGGCGCCATTTATCAAGTAAGGCTAGATATGCGCAGAGCCTATGCACTTTATCAGTGCGATGGACAGTCACCAGAAGCACTGATTAATGATGCGGAAATGCCTGCAGACGACTGGGCCACTTACGATGGCTCCGAATACGGCTCTTACGACAGCTATTACACATATAGCTATGGCAATGGCTATAGCTGGAGCGAGCGCGACAACCCATGCCACGACTCTTATTACATGAACAATAACCGAATGGTCTCAACCAATATTTTGGCATCAGACCTTGGGGTAATTGCCAAAGTTGGAGAAGATAGAAGGTTGAATGCCTATGTGACGGACCTTAAAACTACACAGCCAATTGCCAATGCAACCGTGGAGGTTGTGGACTATCAACAAGAGGCAATTGAGACATTGAAAACTGATGCAGAAGGTAAAGTATCCGTGGACTTGCTGAGAAAGCCGTTTATGCTAGTGGTTACTCGTGGAGTAGAAAAGGGATACCTGAAACTTACAGATGGTAAGGCGCTTTCTCTTAGTAATTTCAATGTTGGTGGTGCTAGGGTTGCACGTGGTGTACAGGGCTTTATTTATGGCGAAAGAGGCGTTTGGAGGCCAGGAGATGATATTTACCTCAATTTTATTTTAGAAGACAAAGATGATAATCTTCCGGAAGATCATCCGGTAATATTCGAATTACTCGACCCATCTGGTACAGTGAAAGAGCGCATAGTGCGTAATGGTTCGCTCAATGGTTTTTACCATTTTCCAACCAAAACGGACAATCAGGCGCCTACTGGCAACTGGTTGGCAAGGGTGAAAGTTGGAGGTACCGAATTTACCAAACGCGTAAAAATTGAAACGGTAAAACCGAACAGGCTAAAGATTGATTTGAAGTTTGATAAGGAGCGAATTACCACTGCCGATAAAGGCGTTTCGGGTGATTTGAACGTAAAGTGGCTAAGCGGTGCTCCTGCCCGAAATCTTAAGGCAGAATTTGACCTCTATTTAAACCCGACTACAACAACCTTTAAGGGATACGAAAACTATGTTTTTGACGATAAGTCGAAAGAATTCTATAGCGATAGAGCGACTATTTTTAGCGGAGAAGTAAATGACAAGGGATATGCTGCGGTTAACTTTAGTATTAACGACCAAGCGAATGCACCCGGCATGCTCATGGCTACTTTCAGCGGGAAGGTATTTGAGCCAGGCGGTGATTTTAGCATCAACCAGTTTAGCTTGCCGTACTTACCATACGATTACTTTGTGGGAATTAGAAAACCAGAAGGTGATAAAAGAGGGCAGCTTTTAACTGACGAAGACCACACAATGAACATTGTATCGGTTGATGCGGAAGGCAAGATTGCGGGTTCTCGCAACATGGTGCTTGAGGTGTTTAAGCTCAACTGGCGCTGGTGGTGGGATAATTCTTCTGGCAATTTGGCCTCTTATGTTGGTCGTAATTACCAAAGCCCGTACTTGAGCAAGGCTGTAAAAACGCAAAACGGCCGTGCTTCGGTAAAAGTGAACATTCCGAAGGAAGATTGGGGGCGCTATTACATCAGAGTGCGCGATTTAAGCTCTGGGCATTCGGCTGGAGAGATCACATATTTCGATTGGCCGGGTTGGGCAGAGGCTTCCCGTCCGGGTGGTGCGTCAATGCTGAATTTTTCCACCGACAAAGAATCTTACGAAGTAGGCGAAAAAGTAGCCTTAAAGATTCCCACTAATACACAAGGCCGAGCATTGATTAGCGTGGAAAATGGAAGCAAAGTAGTTGAGTCTTTTTGGTTAGAAACTAAGCCGGGCGATAATAATTTCACTTTTCAGACTACCAAAGAAATGCTGCCTAATGCCTATGTAAATGTCACTTTGTTGCAGCCACATGGGCAAACGCGTAATGACTTGCCTATTCGCCTTTATGGTATTGTGCCAATCAATGTAAGTGATAAAAACTCTAAACTCAGCCCGCAAATTACTATGGCCAATGTGCTTGCGCCAGAGTCGGAAGTGAAGGTGAAAGTTGCCGAGCAAAACGGTAAAGCCATGACCTACACTATCGCGGTGGTGGATGAAGGACTCTTGGATATTACAGGCTTTAAAACCCCGAATCCTTGGGCGACCTTCTTTGCAAGGCAAGCGCTAGGCGTAAATACATGGGACGTTTACGATGAAGTGATCGGGGCTTTCAACGGTGATCTTTCTCGCTTACTGGCACTCGGTGGTGATGGCACGGCTGCTCGCCCAGAAAATGCCAAGGCCAACCGTTTTAAACCTGTTGTGAAACATCTCGGTCCGTTTACTTTGGAAGCAGGTAAAACCGCAGAACACAGCTTCGATATGCCGAATTATGTGGGTTCGGTGCGCACTATGGTCATCGCGGGGGACAATGGTGCTTATGGTATGGCAGAGAAAGCCACACCTGTGCGCAAACCACTAATGGTGCTGGCCACTGTGCCACGGGTACTTGGCCCGGGCGAAACATTTAAACTGCCGGTAAATGTGTTTGCCATGGAGAGCAATGTGAAAAATGTGGAGGTAAGCATTGAGACCAATGGTTTATTGACCGCCACAGATGGCACCCAAAAGAATATAACCTTTGATGCGATAGGAGATCAGAACATTGACTTTGACCTAAAAGTAGCCGAGCAAATAGGGGTAGGTAAAATTGCGGTTGAAGTGCGTTCGGGTAGAGAAACTGCGCACTACGAGGTGGAGGTTCAGGTGCGTAACCCTAACCCAGTGGTGACTCGGGTAACAGAGGCAGTCTTACAAGCTGGCCAAAGTTGGTCGCAACAGTTGGATCAAGTAGGTATGGCGGGTACTAATGTTTCCAAATTGGAGATTTCTACCTTGCCACCACTTAATTTGAGCAAGCGTTTAGCTTACCTAATGAGCTATCCGCATGGCTGTATTGAACAAACTACTTCAGCGGTTTTTCCTCAGTTATTCTTGTCTGATTTGACCGAACTGAACGCTACTGAGAAGGAAAAAACCAAGCGAAATGTAATGGCTGCTATCGATCGAATTGGAAGTTTTCAAACAGGACAGGGAGGTTTTGCTTACTGGCCAGGTCAAAGCGATGACAATGCGTGGGGAACAAATTACGCGGGTCATTTCTTGCTTGAAGCAAAAGACAAGGGTTATGGAATCCCTTCAGCCCTATTGAATAATTGGAAGCGTTTTCAAAGTAGGTCAGCGCGCAGGTGGAGCAGAAATGGCAGCTATAATGATGACTTACTACAGGCCTATCGCCTATACACGTTGGCCAAGGCACAAGCTCCAGAACTGGGCGCTATGAACCGCCTGCGCGAAGACGAAAAGTTAAGCACAGAAGCTAAGTGGAGGCTCGCTGCAGCCTATGCGCTTACAGGCAGGGCTGCGGTTGCCAAAGAGTTGATCGAACAGTTGCCAACTTCGCTGACCAGAAAAAATCGTTACTATTATTATGGCTCTCAGGTGCGAGATGAGGCGATGGTTTTAGAAACACTCGGCCTGCTTGGCATGCAGAAAGAAGGCTTGCAGTTGTTGCGCAATGTTGCCAATGAACTAAGCAAAGATCGCTGGATGAGCACGCAGACTACGGCTTATGCTTTATTGGCTATAATGAAGTTTGCCAATGCCAATACGGTTGGCAGCGGCATGGATGCTACATATACAATTGATGCAGCCGCGCAGCAGACGGTAAAAACAGCCAAGTCGATGCTGTTGGTAGATGTACCAGTGAATGGAGATAAGCCGAATGAGCTTTCAGTAAACAATACCGGGAATGGAGTTCTGTTTGTGCGTGCGATTCAGCAAGGGCAACCTTTGGCCGGCCAAGAGGCGCCAGCGGCTAATGGTTTGCGATTAACCGTAAGCTATAGCGACAGAGATGGAAATGCACTAAACGTGAACAGTCTGCCGCAAGGAACAGATTTAGTTGCTGAAGTGAGCGTTTACAATTCAGGTACTAAAGGCATTTATGAGGACCTAGCACTGACCCAGATTTTCCCTTCAGGTTGGGAGATTTTGAACGAACGACTTAATGAAGTGCCTGGAGCTTCTACAGCGACCAATTTTGACTATCAAGACATTCGCGATGATAGGGTGATGACTTATTTTGACTTGAAGCCTAGTGAAAGTAAGACTTTTAAAGTGATGTTGAATGCTACCTATTCTGGCAGATTCTACCTGCCTGCTGTAAATGTAGAAGCCATGTACGATAATACCGTAAATGCGCAAACTGCGGGTAAATGGGTAAGGGTAGAAAGAGTGAATTAGAATAAGATGAGGTAGATACTATTCCCATTTTCAAAGGAATGTTAGTCTTTAGGTGTTAAGTGAAAAAGAAGCTGTTTAAATATCGCAAAGTAATATTGGCTGCACTGTTTGTGTTGAGTGTAGCCTATTATTTCTGCTTACCTAAAACGCTTTTTGAAGATCCTTATGCCACAGTACTGAACACTGCGGAGGGGCACTTGCTTTCTGCCAGAATTGCTGATGATGGCCAATGGCGTTTCCCTGAAGAAACTGCGCTGCCCGATAAGTACATCCAAGCAGTAATTACCTTCGAGGATAAAAACTTTTACTGGCATCCGGGAGTAGATCCTTTAGCGTTTGGTCGCGCCATGGTGCAAAACCTGCGTGCAGGTCATGTAGTGAGTGGAGGCAGCACCTTAAGCATGCAGGTTATTCGCTTACATCGCAAGGGTAAGTCGAGAACCATTTGGGAAAAACTGGTGGAAGTAGTACTTGCCACTAGGTTAGAACTCAGGCATTCCAAAACCGAAATATTAGAACTTTATGCTTCGCATGCGCCATTTGGAGGGAACACGGTTGGCTTGTCTGCGGCTTCCTGGCGCTATTTTGAGCGGCAACCTGCTGAACTTTCTTGGGCTGAAGCGGCCTTGTTTGCAGTATTGCCTAACCAGCCTTCTATGCTTTTTCCTGGCCGATATGAACGAGCCTTAATGGCAAAACGGAATAGGCTTTTAGAAAGGCTCTATGCGAAGGGTGCATTGGATGCTACTGCTTTGGAGCTGGCCAAGTCGGAACCGCTGCCTTTGGCACCAAACGAACTGCCTCAAATGGCCAATCACTTGCTAGGCTATGCGAGTGTAAATGGTTATAAAGGTCAGCATTTGCGCACCACGCTCGATAGGTATTTGCAAGCTAAAGTAAATAAGGTTTTGCAGGCGCATCATGCTTTGCTTAAAACGGATGGTATTCATAATGCGGCTGCCCTAGTACTTGATGTGAAGGCCAACCGAGTTCTGGCTTATGCCGGCAATGTGCCACATACTGGTGCTGAGCACGCAGAAAATGTGGATGTAATTCAGGCTCCGCGAAGCACTGGTTCCATCCTAAAACTATTTTTGTATGCGAGTATGCTCGATGAAGGGATGATCTTGCCCAAAACATTGCTGCCTGATGTACCGATGTTCTTTGAAGATTTTGCGCCAAAAAATTTCACCAGAAGGTATGATGGTGCTGTACATGCCGATGATGCACTGTCTCGTTCGCTGAATATTCCAATGGTGCATTTGCTGAAAATGTATGGCTATCCACGCTTTCATGAGCAACTGCGGAATTTAGGGATGAGTACGCTCAGTAAACCCGCGGGGCATTATGGGCTGACACTGGTTTTAGGTGGGGCAGAAGGGACACTTTGGGATATGGCCAATATGTATGCGGCTATGTCTAGAACGCTATCGGGAAGTGGTGAAGCCGATGAAAAGTTTGCTGAATTTGTTTTGAATAATGAAGGTGTTCACTCAAACTCTAGAAAAGAAGAGCCTATAAAGGCCAGCTTATCGGCTGCATCGGTTTGGTTTACTTTTCAGGCCATGCTAGAAGTTTATCGGCCAGAAGAGGATGCTTCTTGGAAGATGTACTCCAGCGCTCGAAAGATCGCTTGGAAAACAGGAACCAGCTTTGGCTACAGAGATGGCTGGGCCATTGGCGCTACCCCTGAATACGTGGTGGCAGTTTGGGTGGGCAATGCGGATGGCGAAGGTAGACCAGGGTTAACGGGCATAGAGGCCGCTGCGCCAATTATGTTCGATATTTTCGATGCGCTGCCCGAAACAAGCTGGTTTTTACCGCCAAGAAATGAACTAACTATGGCTGCGGTAGACCGACAAAGCGGTTATTTGGCATCGCCATATTCCATTGCAGTAGATACTGTTTTTATTCCAAAAGCTGGCTTGAGAACTGCTGCCAGTCCATACCATCAAAGGGTGCATTTGAATGCGCGAGAAACTGAGCGGATAAACACCAATTGTGCTGAGGGTGATGAATTGATAAGCAAGAATTGGTTTGTGTTGCCCGCAAAGCAAGCGCACTATTTTAAGCAAAGAAATCCAGCATATCAGGAGTTGCCACCTTTGGCACCTGGCTGTGGAACCGCAGATTTATGGGTGATGGATATGGTCTACCCAGAGCCGAATGCCAGCTTATACCTACCAATAGAGCAGGATGGTGCCCAAGGTCAGTTGGTGTTTGAGGTAACGCACAGAAGCGCTGATGCTACTCTCTATTGGCATTTAGATAATCAGTACTTGGGCACTACTGAAACGCGGCATTCGATGGAACTAAGTCCTGCCGCAGGCCCTCATACCATCACCATTACCGACCAACAAGGTAATGAGTTGGTAAGAAGGTTTGAGGTGATTAGGAGTAGTGATTAGCTTCTTTTGCTACTAGCATGTTTTAAACTGATGCTTTGTGTTAGCAAAATCAAACCCCAAAATTGTAGCTCAAGAATTTAATCTGATTACCTTCTTTCTGATAACTGATAACTACCTCCGCCTTTAGCGCTCTACTTCTGGCTTAAGTAACCCCGTGAACTGTGCTTTTAACTTTTGGATTTTAGGAGAGATAATGGCTGTGCAGTATGGCGCATTTTCATTTTGGTTGTAATAGTCTTTATGATAATCTTCCGCCTCATAAAATGCCATAAATTGGCTTAGCTCTGTTACAATTGGGTCGTCAAAATATTGTGCCATTTCATCCATTACTTGGGCAGCTATAGCTTGCTCTTGCTCGTCTTGATAGAAAATGACTGACCTATACTGCGTACCAACATCGTAACCTTGTCGGTTAAGTGTTGTTGGGTCGTGTGTTGTAAAGAATATGCGTAGCAGATCGGCAAGGCCGACCTGATCTTTATCGTAGGTAATTTTGATTACCTCGGCATGGCCAGTCCTTCCTGTCGTTATTTCACGATAAGTTGGGTTTTTAATCATACCGCCAGCGTAGCCAGAGACTACTGACTTCACACCTTTAACACGTTGAAAAACAGCTTCGGTACACCAAAAGCAGCCACCACCTAGTACAAGTGTAGCTTCTTTACGCTCTGTTTCGAGCAATTGCATGGAAGCTGAGTTAACGCAGTATCGTAGGCCGCTTGGCTCAGGCCCATCGGGAAAAACGTGCCCTTGGTGTGCATCGCACACATTGCACATTACCTCTACGCGCACCATACCATAGCTGGTGTCTTTTTCGTACTTAATAGCATTTTGCTTAACTGGTTGGGTGAAGCTCGGCCATCCCGTACCCGACTCAAATTTTACGCGTGAATCGAAAAGGGGGGTGCCACAGCAAACACAGCCGTAAAGCCCCGGCTCATGACGTTCGCAAAATTCACCAGTTCCAGCTCTTTCGGTTCCCTTTAATCGGGCAACCTGAAACTGACCAGGTGTGAGTATTTCTCTCCATTCTTCCTCAGATTTTTCTACTCTTCGGTCTGGAGCTGGGTTACCATTGTTGGTGAATTTTATTACGTCAATCCAAGTTAGCATAAGGGCAATATTAATGTGTTTTTAGCAACACAGCTAATAAGTAGAAAGTTTACTGTTGCCCCAAATATCGATTGAACTCCTGGATCAACTTTTCCTGCTCACTTGGTCGTGGGGCATCATTATTTACAAGCTTTCCATTTTTGTCGAAGATCATGTAACGAGGAATAAATTGAACAGCCAGTTCTTCCATGGTTTTGGAGTTATCGGCATTCGTTATTCTGTAATGCAGTCCAGTGTTTAATTGGTGTTTGGCAATGGCTTCTGACCATGGTTTTTCTTTTCGGTCGGTAGATAAGTAGATGAATTCAATGTTTTGGTCTGCAAGTGTTTTTTGTAGAGATTGGGAGCTTGGCATTTCTTTGATACATGGGACACACCAACTCGCCCAGAAATCAAGGTATATTGCTTTTCCGTTGTGCTGGGCAATAAGTTCTTTTAAGTTGAGTTTGTTTCCCTTGGTGTCTATTAACTCTAGCGCATCGTCTATTTCAAATTTAATGTTGTATTTAGAAATTAGCTTGTTGGTTAAAGCATCATCTGAAAAAGCATTTCTAAATTTGGTTAAGTACCTGAGTCTGTCTTCTATTGTAAAGGTGTTACCGTTCATTAAAATTTGCTCTAATAAGTTAAATTGTAAGTTCTTTTTTTCTTTTTCAGAATAGAGTGTCGACTTACCTACTGAGTCGTATAATGCTATATAGTTAGGCGTTCTAGAACCTCCTCCTTTACCATTACGTTCAATCATTTCATAGTCGAATTCTGAAAATACACTTGAATGCAAAATTCCTTGATATGCCATTGATCTTTCGATCCAATCTATCTCATTAGTTTTCTGCTTTAGGTTGTTTTCAAAAGTTGATACGAACTGTTTGATAGGGGTGCTTTGTTCCAGTTGGCCGATTGTTTCGATAGATTTTAGATAATTTTTGGCTTTCCAGTATAACTCTGAAAGCGCAGCTTGTTTGATAAGACTGTCGGTTTTTGAATAAACCTGTGAGTTATTGAAGTTGTTAATCAGGAACATGAATTCTCTATCCACATCTTGGGTTTTCTTCTTTTGATAGGTTTTCTCGTATTCTTGAAAGGAAGGCTTTGGACTTTCTAATTCTAACCATTCCGTATGCATTAGCATAAAATTTGAAATTTCAACACTTGGAGGGAAAGTTGAGTTGAAAAGACTGTCTCGAACTTTCATTTCAATATTAACTAAGCTATTATTCGTATTGCGATTAAGAATTGTGGCATGTGGTTTATTCCCATCGTATTCTATAATTACGGTATCACCTTTTGCAAAAAAGTAGGTAAGTCTGTCAAGGGCATTGTAGAGTAGTTTAACCTCGAGTACTTCTAGTTTGGTGGGTATTATAACTGTATCGGATTCAGCTCCAATCTCAAAGCGATACCTTTCAAGTACGGAGTTAGTATCAATAGCAGTAATCTCTTTCCCATTTTTAGCTAATGGCTTATAAGTGGAGGAACCGTTCTTAAGTTTAAATGAATTATGCGAGTGAGGGTTCTTAAAAATCAGGACAACCTGATTGGGTTTTTCTTCGGGTAGTTTTTCTTTGGTGCTTTCTTTTGAGCAACTCAAAATAATGAGGCACAAAAAAAGGAATGATGTGTGTTTCATTCCTTAATATAATGTTTTTGATGTTGTAAGTCTCTTATTCCGAAATCAATAGCTCGGTTTTAATCACATCTTCTAAAGCACTTTTAGGTAGGGCACCGGCTTGCATCATCGGTTGTTTGTTCATTGGAATAAACAAAATGCTTGGGATAGAGCGAATGCCAAACATACCACTAAGCTTTGTTTCGGCCTCGGTGTCAACTTTGTAAATGTCAATATCTGGATATTCATTAGAGAGTTCTTCGAAAATAGGAGCTACCATTTGGCATGGCCCACACCAGTCGGCATAAAAGTCAATTATAGCAGGCTTATCACCCCTAAATTTCCACTCTTTCTCGTTTTCGTAGTCAAATACGTTATTCTTAAAATCTTCTAATGTTAATTTCTTTGTTGCCATTTCTATTAGGTTTAAGCCATTAAACAGTCTGCTGTCGTATCAGTTCCATTAGGGAGCTAGAAAGGTAAGCTGGATTACAAAACAAAGAACATTAACAGGTAAAACAAGTGAATGTGATTGCGGGAATTGATTACGGCAGCAAAATGGCTGGCACAACTGCTATTGCCATTGTGGTTAATGGGCATTTACACTTGTTTAGTGCATTGAAGAATAGAGATGCTGATGCCTTTATTTCTAAGACTTTGCATGCAAATAAAGTTAACCTTGCCGGTATTGATGCACCACTTTCATTGCCAGAGGTTTATTCTGGTAGAGAATCTAAGGAGTACTTCTATAGGGCTTGTGATAAGGAATTAAGAGCCATGTCGCCTATGTTTTTGGGTGGGTTAACGGCACGCGCCATCAAGCTGAAAGCAGCGTTGGAAGGTGAAGGGGTTAAACTTATTGAGGTTTATCCGGCCTCAACAGCAAAAAGACTTCACCTTGAACAGTTCAATTATAAAAAGAAAGAAGCTGACTACGTGCAAATGCTCCAGATCCTACAGCCTGTTTTAAGCTTCAATAGCTTTGATGAACCCAAGAATAGCCATGAAATGGATGCTGTTTTGGCTTTGCACACTACTGTGCTGGCTGCTGATAATCAAGCTCAGGTGACTGGAAAAGCGTCTGAGGGTTTAATTTTCTTTTAATGGACTTCCAAAATGGTGTTCTAAAAAAGGTCACCCGTCTTTTACTTTGCTCGGGTACAAAGGCTTCAATTTCTTTAATGTGCATTGGCTTTGCCATATGCAGCCAATTATGAAATTGATCCGTTTTGTAAGCGCTGTGCTTGGTTATAAGGGTTAACAGTTTGCCAAGCTTAAACTTTTTGGCGGCTATTCCTGCCCCCACGCGCTCAGCATCCAATGCATTGCAGGCTTGCTCGTATTGCCCTTTTACCGGCACCATCATAATGGGTTTGCCTAGGTACATGGCTTCGCAAATCGATTCGAATCCGGCAGTGGATAGGTAACCCGAGCAGCTGGCCATGTAGGTTAAAAACTTCTGGTCGTTTAGGTGGTGGAAAGTAATGTTTTTTCTAGGCGACCATTCGTCTGGGTGTTCCTTGTTGTCCCAAAAGCAGTGGATCTTAATCTTCTTATTCTGCTCATGCCATTTCAGAATTTCATCACCATAGCCTTTGTTTACAACATAGGCTAAAATATGTCCTTCAGAGGTAGGTGCTAAGTTTTTTATCTCGCTTCGCAAAAGGGGGGGGACAACGCTCAGGTCTTTTTGATGTGAAGTTAAATAGTCGAATGAAAGCGCCAGTTTTTTATGGCTATTCATTGAGGTAAGAAAGTTGTTGAGCAAAAACATGCGTTTTTGCCATTTATTGGCTTTTGCGAAAGGGAAGCTAGGGTGGCTGGCCAAGTATTGGTGCGCCACCACTATGCGTTTAGCATCGGGGTTGGCAAACAGAAAATAGAAACCTCCGAGCATATCATAAAAGTTAATGATAGCGTCAGGCTTATGTGTTTTTACCAATTTGTTGATTCTACCTACTTCACGAGCAAAGACAGGCAGTTTCAAAAAGTTTCTGTAGAAGGTCTTCCATAGATTGATCGACTTGTTTTCTGCGTCAAAAAAGAAGTTGGGGCTTTCTACTGGATGAATAGGAGCAGTGGTTTTTTGCTTGAAATAGGCAGGTATTTCTCTGCGTTTGCTCGAGCCAATAACCATGGCACACACGGTGTGGCCTGCTGATTTTAGCATTTGCTCTAAAGCCATGGCTTGTGTCATGTGGCCACGACCCTCGCCTTGAATAATGAACATGATTTTCATAAGCGTTAGCCTACTTCTGTGTTTGGTGAAAAGTTGGTTTTTTGAAAGTAGTCTTTCAGGTCAATGGTTTTATCGTCCTCATTGTCCTTCTTGTCTTTTTCTTTTTTCTGATCAGAGTCAGAGTAGTAAACAAGGCTCCATTCTCCATTTTTGTCCTCAATTAGGGCGGTCATAGATTCTACCCAGTCGCCTGAGTTGAGGTAGTGCACTCCATCAATCTGCTTATTGGCAGGTTGGTGAATGTGGCCACAAATAATGCCATCGCAGCCTTTGTAGCGTGCCATGGAGGCCAGCTGGCTCTCGTAATCATCAATGTATTTTACGGCACGTTTTACCTTACCCTTAATCTTTTGCGAAAGAGAGTAATAGGGTAGTCCCTTTTTAAGCCTGCGGTAATTGTATTGGCGGTTTAGCCAAAGCAAGAAGGTGTAGCCAATGTCTCCTAATTTGGCAATCCACTTAAACTGAGAGGTGATTGAATCGAATATATCTCCGTGAACGATGTAGTATTTCTTGCCATTCGACTCGTAGGTCATGTCGCGGGCAATGTTCAGGTTACCCATTTTAAATGGTAAGATCTGATCTAAGAAATCGTCATGATTGCCACGAATGTAGGTCACTTTTGTGCCTTCATCCTCAATCATTTTTAGAATGCGCGTAAAGAATCGTGTGTGTTTACGCTTCCATTTGCCAGACTTTCTCAGCTGCCAACCATCAATGATGTCGCCATTAAGAATAAGGTTTTTGCACTTGTACTGCTTAAGAAATCGCACGAGCTCTTTTGCCTTAGAACCTTTGGTTCCGAGGTGTACGTCCGATATAACGATAGTTTTGCACTCATTTTTCACGGTCTGGGTATTTGGGGGTAAGGGTTAAGCACAATATACTTTTGGCGTTTAACCCAATAATGACCGCTGTTTTATGCGAATGCTACTATTCGAAAGCTTTGATTGTCAGTAGTTAACCTTAAAGTAATACTTGAAGGTCTAGCTGGTTTTCTCGGTAATGTATTCCACTGCCTGCCCAAGGGTTTGAAGGCGCTCGGCATCGTTGTCGGGTATGCGAATGTCGAAGGTTTGTTCGAATTCCATCACAATTTCTGCGTAGTCCAACGAGTCTATTCCGAGGTCTTTTATAAAGTTTGCATCTAGTGTGGCTTCTGTGCGTGCAATTCCAATTTTTTCAACCAAAATGTTTGTGATTTGCTCTTGGATTTCGCTCATAATAAATATGAATTAGATGGTTTTTGGAAGATAGTTTATTTCCTGAAAATTTCTAAAATCTTAGGGTAAATTCGGTTCCTTCATTAATCACAGATTTAACACTAATAGCGCCTCTGTGCTTACGCATAATTTGTTTAGAAAGGCTTAGCCCAATACCCGATCCTTGCTTTTTTGTGGTAAAGAAAGGGATGAAAATCTTGGTCAGTGCTTCCTCATCAATGCCCGAACCGTTGTCTCTAATGGTAATGGTTGGGCGATCGAATTCGTTCAAAAATGCATTAACAATTAGGTGTTTTTCACCTTCGTTTTCTTCAAGCGCATGTATGGCGTTTTGCAGAATGTTAATGAGTACCTGATCTATTAATTCCTTATCGATATTTAGTTTCAGGTTTTCTGGTGTGATTTTTAGCGAAACATTTATGCCACGAATGTCCATGTCGTGCTTTAACAGCACCTTCATGTGGTCCATTACTTTTGCTACTTCAATTTCCTGCAGTTTAGGTTCAGGAATCCTAGTGAGGTTTCTGAAATCAGAAACGAATCTAATCAAGCCAGCGCTACGTCTCTTAATGGTCTGAAGTGCCAAATAGATATCTTCCAGCTCGTCTTTTTCAATCGGTACATCATCTTCTACGTTATCAACCAAATTGGCCTCTACAGTAGAGGCTAGGGATGAAATTGGTGTAACCGAATTCATTATTTCATGGGTAAGCACGCGGATCAGGTTTTGCCAGGCTTCCATTTCCTTCTCTTCCAATTCGCTTTGAATGTTTTGAATGGAAACGAGCTTGAATTCTTCGCCACGAAGCACCAGTTCAATTACATAGATGGACAGCTGAATGCGGCTGCCTTCTACCGAAATCTCGACCAAATCGCTACCGCCTGTTTTGAGCTTTACCAGCGATTCTACCAGCTTTGGGCTGACTTTACTCAGCTCAAAAATATTGTTGATGTTTTCTATACCAATGAGTTTTTTGGCTGCGCTGTTAATAATCTGGATGTCTCCGAGCTTATTAAACGTAACCAAGCCAATGCCTACGTGCTGAACAATGGTGCGGAAGTAATGATAATTAGCCTCCTTTTCGGCACGGATTTCACGAAACTTTCTAATCACATTGTTAAACTCATTATAGAGTTCATTCATGGATTTACCTCTGCCCGAGGTAGGGTAGGTGGTCGTGAAATCATCATAGCGGATTGAACTGAGGAAATTGGCTATCTCGCGGTTCGATTTGTCGAGCACACGCAGCAGCAATGCCAGCTGAACAACAATCAGGATGCCCAGAAATACAATGTTTACCTGATTGCTGCTGGAATAGATAACATATGCCAGCGCAATTATTGAAACGGTAAGCCCAATTACCCGAAGTACAATGTTGAGGCGAAGATTCTTAAAGCCCATGTTTTTCTAGTCTGCGATAAAGAGAGGCACGGGTAAGGCCCAGCTCTTTGGCTGCCTTACTTATGTTGCCAGAATGTTTGTTGATGGCTTTCAGAATTACATTCTTTTCTACATCGTCAAGGTTAAGGTTGTCGCTAGCCTCGGTATTTGCATCAGCTTTTTGTACCAAAAAGAAAAAGTCATCTGGCATTAGTGCCTGACCATCGCTCATGATAATGGCACGTTCTATGGCGTGCTGAAGTTCTCTGATGTTTCCGGGCCAAGCATATTTCTCTAGCTTCTTCATGGTGGAAGGAGCAATCTTCTTTGTTGGTTTTCTGTACTTATCGCAATAAACTTTTACAAAGTGACTGGCAAGCAGTTCAATGTCGCCTTGTCTATCTCTAAGCGGTGGCAAATGAATTTCTACTGTGTTGATTCTGTACAATAAATCTTGGCGGAATGTGTTTTCAGAAACCATTTCATAAACCGGCATATTGGTGGCGCAGATCAAACGGATGTCTACATCTATTGGCTTATTTGCTCCAATACGGGTTACTTGCCTGCCTTGTAAAGCGGTAAGTAGCTTAGATTGCAAGGGCATGCTTAGGTTGCCTATTTCATCTAAAAACAGAGATCCGTTAGAGGCCACTTCGAACCTACCGGCACGGTCTTCTTTGGCATCGGTAAAGGCACCTTTTTTATGGCCGAATAATTCACTCTCAAAGAGTGTTTCGGTAATGGCGCCCATATCTACTCCCACAAAAACATTGTCTTTGCGCAGCGACCGCTGGTGAATGGCTCTTGCTACTAGCTCTTTACCAGTACCATTCTCTCCTAGAATTAAAACATTGGCATCGGTACCTGCCACCTTATCTATAATGCTAAACACATTCTTCATGGCGGGGCTATCGCCAATAATGTCTTTAAACGATTTATTGATATCGTCTTCAAGCTGTTTTTTAGCGCTTTTTAGCTTGCTTACCTCTTTGTATGATTGCTTGAGTTTGATGGCTGCAGAAAGCGTAGCTAGTAGTTTTTCGTTTTGCCATGGCTTTAGTACAAAGTCTGTGGCACCTTCTTTCAGTGCTTTTACGGCCATTTCAACATCACCAAAAGCTGTTATTAGAATTACTACGGCTTGAGGATCGGCTTCCAAGATTTGTTCTAACCAATAAAACCCTTCTTTACCACTAGTGGTATCCTTGCTAAAGTTCATGTCTAACAGGATTACATCGTAGGTTCCGTTGTTCATCAAAAACGGAATCTTCTTAGGGTTCTTTTCTATTATAACTTCCTTGGCGTGCTTTTTTAGCAAAAGTTTTGCTGCTATCAACACATCCTCATCATCATCTATAATTAATATTTTGCCTAGTTCCTTATCCACGGTAGTTAATTTAATAATGGGTTGGTATGCTTAAATGGTGCCAACTGCATATACAGCTTCAAAATAGTGTTTTTTTGTTTAACGCTGTACGGTATTGAGATGAAATATGAACGTAATCGAACAGTTTTTATGCCGGCTGACTAGATAAGAAGTAGGACTATTGTCATTGTGTCAATATGACGAAATGAAGTTTGAATTTGCTTAAAGCAAGTGCCTACATATATTTCCTGCTTTTCGTGTAAAATATTGATTGAATGAACTATCGATATTTTGCAGATGTTATTTATGTGCTTATATTGCACTCGTTGTTTTGAATTAATTGCATATTAATTCAGATATTTTGAGTTTTTGACCTTTGGGCTCGATTCTGACCAAATCGAGCCTTTTTTTATGCCCATACTTTTCTGGTCTACCCCTTCTCTCTCTTAAAAAGTGTTCATTTCCGATCAGGTGTTGTTTTAATTCTGTACACTTTGATGCAACCATTAATATGTGATTGTAGTCTATTAGGTTGATTATAAGGTTTTTATAAAAGTGGCATCCTTGTTGTCATCTGGCATGCGGATTAGAAAACACGACCTTAATAACATGGATAGAAAAATCAAGAAGAGTAAGTTTACCCCCAAACGAATAATCACTGTAGTGGGAATTGGGGCAATACTATTTTTAATACTCTATGTATTCGTTTTAGCAGACAATTCTTCGAAGCTTAATGTAGAGTTGGATAAAATTAGTGTAGCGGCAGTTACAGAAGGGCCATTTCAAGAGTATATTCCAATAGAGGGTACCGTTCAGCCTAAAACCACTATTTTCTTAGATGCCAAAGTGGGAGGAAATGTTCAAGAAAAACTTTTAGAAGGAGGGGTTGCTGTAACAAAGGGAGATACAATTCTAAAACTAGAAAACAGTAGTCTTGAAATGAGTTACATCAACCAACAGACACAAACTAATAGGTTGAGAAACGAAATTGAAAACACTAACAATGGATTACAGCAGTCCCTGTTTAATTCCAAGGCACGGGTAATTACGTTGGATTTTGATATTGATGAGGCTAAAGATCAGTTAATGAGAACTGAACAGCTCTACAAGGATCAAGTAGCAACTGAACAGCAATATTTAAATGCGAAAAGGCAATACAACAGACTTCTTGCTACTAGAGAGAATACCCTAAAGCAAATGGAGTTTGATTCTATAAACTCAGTTACTCAAGTGAAGCAAAACGAACAGCGTTTGGTGACTTCTCAAGAGAGTTTGGAAATTGTTAGGGGTCAGCTTAATGATCTTTGGGTAACGGCTCCGATTGATGGGTTGCTTTCTACTGTAAATGCTGAAATTGGACAGTCTATTGGACAAGGAACTACCATTGCACAGATAGATGATTTAGATGGTTTTAAGATTTCTGCAAATGTAGATCAGCATTATTTGCCAAGAGTTTATGAAGGCTTGGTAGGTACTTATGACTTTGCGGGACAAACCTATAGCTTAGAGATTAGAAAAAAATTCCCGGAGATCATCAATGGACAATTTGTGGTGGAAATGATAGGAGAAATTCCTGAAGGCGTTCGTAGAGGACAAACCATCTCTATCAGGCTACAGCTTAGCGAAGAGAAAAACGCTATTCAGATACCTCGTGGTAGCTTCTTCCAAACTACTGGTGGTAACTGGATATTCGTACTAAATGAAGATGAATCAGAGGCAGTTAGAAGAAATATCCGCATCGGAAACCAGACTCCAAGACACTACGAAGTGCTAGAAGGCTTGAGACCTGGAGAAAAAGTTATATTTTCATCTTATGATGGGTATGATGACAAGGATAAACTCGTAATCAAGAAATAACTAATTAATTCATAACAACTATTAACAATCAAATCATGGAAAACAACAAGAATCTAATCACTACAAAAGGGCTGAAGAAGTTCTATTACACAGATGAAATAGAGACTACAGCACTTAACAACGTAAACCTTGAAATTAAAGAGGGTGAATTTGTAGCAGTGATGGGGCCGTCTGGTTGTGGTAAATCAACCTTACTAAACATTATTGGTCTATTGGACAATCCTTCTGAAGGAGAGTTCTTTTTTTACGATGAAGAGGTCTCAAAATATTCTGAAAGACAAAGAGCAGAGCTAAGAAAAAGAAACATTGGTTTCGTATTCCAGAGCTTTAACCTGATTGACGAGCTTACTGTTTATGAAAACGTAGAGCTTCCTTTGATCTACTTGAAATTCCCTGCTTCAGAAAGAAAAAAGAGAGTAGAAGAAGTACTAGAGCAAATGCAGATTATGCATAGAAAAGACCACTTCCCTCAACAATTGTCTGGTGGTCAGCAGCAGAGGGTAGCGGTAGCAAGAGCGGTAGTAGCACAGCCTAATCTAATTCTTGCCGATGAGCCTACTGGTAACTTAGACTCAACAAACGGTCAAGAAGTAATGACGCTTTTGAGCGATTTGAATGCCGGTGGAACTACTGTGATTATGGTAACTCACTCTGCAACAGATGCTGAGTACGCACACAGAGTAATCAACTTGTTCGATGGTCAAGTAGTATCGGAGAACATCAATTCCAAAGAAAACTCTTTAGTCTAATCTAGACTGAAAATATAGATCATTTGCCCGAAAGGGCAGATGGTTTTCAAGGTCGCTTTTCAGTGGCCTGGCTAACTATTGCCAAAAGGATAGAAAAAACTGTTATGAAAAAAACATTATACACCGCCATTCTTTCTTTGTTTGCGCTGGCCAATGTTCAGGCACAAACAACGCTAACATTGGAAGAGTGCATCAACATTGCCTTGGAGAACAACCTCAGTTTGAAAAGGGCAAGAAACAGCTCAATTAGTGCGAAGGCGCAAATGGTGCAAAGCAAGATGAATTTCCTGCCATCATTGAGTGCTGGGGCATCTTACAATTGGAATGAAGGTCTTCAGTTTGACCAGACCTCTGGTAACCTAGTAAATACTACCACGCTTTCGGGAGGTGGTTCGCTAAATGCCAGTATGGTTATTTTTAATGGTATGTCGAATATTTATAATGCCCAACGTGCCAACTTTCAATATCAGGCGGCTGAAGAAACTGTGCGTAATACAGAGTTGCAAACGGAGCGAGATGTGGTTGTAGCATTTTTGGACCTTATTTCGACAAGGGAGCAGCTTAAAATTGCTAACCAAACCAATGACCTTTACAAGGAGCAGTTGGAAAGAGAGGAGAAGCGAGAAAGAGCTGGTGTTGGCAACATGGAGCAAGTTTACAACTTCCGTTCTCAGATTGCTCAGCAAGAGCTGATTATTGTAACACGTCAGAACCAACTTCAATCACAAGAACTTCGCTTGATACAACTGCTATTGTTAGACCCTTCTGACAACTATGAGTTTGCAGGGATAACAGTAAATGATGCAGAGTTGGAAGCCGAACTTGAGGCTTATGCGACTGTTTATGACAATGCACGTGAGTTTTCTCCAAGCCTAAGGTCTGCAGAGCTGGCACTTCAAGCTTCAAAGAAGAGTTATAGACAATCTCAGTTTACTTGGATGCCTTCTCTATCAGTGGGGGCGAGTTATGGTACTGGATGGTCTTCAAACGTAAAGGCGCAAGATGGTACTGTATTGGATTTAAGTGACCAGTTTAGAAATAATGAGTATAAATCAGCTGGACTGAATCTTAATATTCCCCTTTTTACTCGTTTTCAGAACAGAACACAAATGCAAGTGTCTAAGATCAACTATTTAAACTCAGAGCTAACCTTGCAAGACACAGAAAACCAACTGAGAAACCAAGTACAACAGGCTTATTTAGACTTGTTGAATGCGAAGTCTACTTATGCTGCAGCCAAGGAAAGTCTGGTCAACTTGGAGACCTCTTTTGAGTTCTCTAAGACCCGTTATGATAACGGAACTGTAGATTTTGTGACTTACCTAGAAAATGTGAATGCACGAAACGTAGGTGAATTAACGCTGACACAATCTAAATACGCAATTCTTATTCGTCAGATGGTGCTGGATATTTACACCGGACAGTTTGAGCTAGCTAATAAGTAATAGAAAATACCTGGAGTTTGTTGGCGGTAACTCCAAATAATTGATTGTTTTCCATAAGTACAAAGCCAAATGAGAGGTCAGTTTTGACCTCTTTTTTTTGCTGGTTATAAATGTGCTTTAAAGTCAGTTTGCCATCCGTATGGTAAATGAGCTGATCTTTGTAAAAAGAGAAAAAGGCAACTCCCTTTGCTGGAATGGTTTCTAAATAGGAACCGAGGTTGTCAAAAACCGCAATGCCATAGTTGGGGTCTGCAATAAAAATCAAATTCTGATAGGCCCGAATAAATGTTGGGTTTAACTCATCTACATTTAGAATAAGGTTAAGTCTGTTTTCGAAAATCACCTCATTAATAATCAGGTCTTGTTTACTAAGCGTTTGTGTGGTGGTGTTGAAGCTCCACAGCGTGCGGTCGTTTTCAATGGTTGCCAAGCCAGAAAAATCTAGACCTGATGTTGCGCTTACTGAATAGCGTTCTGAGCTGTTCATGAACCTGTCCAGAAAGTAATATTCTTGATAAGGCGCAGAGTAAACAAAAGTTTTTAACCCTAACCACGATTCTAAAAGTGTAATATTGAAGCGCTTTGGGGGAGAAAAGGTATAGAGTAGTTCGCCTTTTTGGCTGTACTTGGTTACATCTCCGTTGCCGTAGCCAAAGTATATATTGCCAGTTCTGTCAATGGAAGCAGCAACAGGTTTGTCGGTGAGTGTGTATTCCGCAGTCTTGGTTAGTTTCTGTCCAAAGGCCTGCTGAACAAAGATGAGGGCTATGATAAAAGTGCTAAGCCTCAAAAGTTTTAAGCGCAATCTTACCATTTTCATATACCGCATAAGTGTAGTTGCTAAGCCATTCACCCAAGTTAATGTAGCGACTTGTGGCACTTACTTCCAAATCGAGCGGTAAATGTCTGTGGCCGAATATATAGTAATCTCTGTGTTGTAGCTGCTCTTGCTCTTTGGCGTATGTCCATAACCATTCGCCTTCGCCTAAAAACTTCTGTTCTTGATTTACGGCCTGAGCTCGACTTCTTCCCGACCAAAAATTAGCTAAGCCCATGCCTATATCGGGGTGTAGCCACTTAAAGCACCATTGGAAAAATCGGTTGGTAAAAACCTTTTTCAAGAATTTGTAGCCGCTATCTCCAGGCCCAAGTCCATCGCCATGGCCTACTAATACGCGAGTGTCATTTATCTGTAGGTCAATCGGGTTGTAGTGAACTTTAGCGCTAAGCTCCTTTTCTAAGTAACCAAACATCCATAAATCGTGGTTGCCGGTAAATATATGTAGTTCAATTCCCTTATCAGAAAGGCTTGCTAGTTTGCCCAAAAAGCGTGTAAAACCCTTTGGGATCGTATAGCCGTACTCAAACCAAAAGTCGAACAAATCGCCAACCAAAAAGATAGCAGACGCGTCTTTCTCGCATTCCGTTAACCATCGAATGATTTTTTGCTCTCTTTCTTTACTCGCAGCGGGAGTTGGAACCCCCAAATGAAAATCGGATGCGAAGTAAATTTTTTGGTCTGAATTTGGTGTAAGCTTCATTTATTGAAGAAAAATCAAATATTATGATTCGGTTTGAAATAAAAAAATCAGGCCGAAACCAGCCTGATTTTAATCTATTGAGATAAGGTGTTTTTAATCTTTTTTCTCTTCGCTATCGCTTGCTGAAGTTTCTTCAGAAGTAACTTCTTCAACTACCTCTGCGGAGGTATCTACAGTTTCTTCATCAGACTTGTCTTTACCGTTGTTGGTATAGGCCTGATAAGTCGTTTCTTTTTCAAAAGGTCTCTTACCAATCAAGCCTTCAAGGTCAGATTGGAAGATGATTTCTTTGTCCAAAAGCTCCTTAGCCAATACCTCAAGCTGCTCACGTTTTTCAGTTAGCAACTGCTTTGTTCTTTGGTATGCTTGGTCTACAATTTTCTTAACCTCTTCGTCAATCGTTTTGGCGGTTGCTTCCGAGTATGGTTTAGAATAACTGTATTCGCTTTGTTTCGAATCGTAGAATGAGATGTTTCCGATCTTATCATTCATTCCGTAAACCGTAACAATGCTATAGGCTACTTTGGTTACTCGTTCTAAGTCACTAAGCGCGCCAGTCGAAATTTTGCCAAAAATGATTTCTTCTGCAGCTCTACCACCTAGCGTCATGCACATTTCGTCCATCAGCTGTTCTGTTTGGTAAAGGAATTGCTCTTTCGGCAAGTACTGTGCGTAGCCAAGTGCTGCAACACCACGTGGCACAATTGATACTTTCACCAATGGATCGGCATGCTCCAAGAACCAGCCAGCTACTGCGTGGCCAGCCTCGTGGTAGGCAACAATTTTCTTCTCTTCAGGAGAAATGATTTTGTTCTTCTTTTCCAAACCACCAATTACACGGTCAATTGCGTCTTGGAAGTCCGACATATCAACAGCCTTTTTGTCTTTACGAGCGGCAATAAGTGCTGCTTCATTACAAACGTTGGCTATCTCAGCACCTGCAAAACCAGGGGTTTGTGCCGAAAGTTTCTTAGGATCAACGTCCTTTTCAAGCTTAATTGGCTTAAGGTGAACCTTGAAAATGGCTTCTCTACCAACAATATCGGGTTTGTCAATACTGATTTGTCTATCGAAACGGCCTGGTCTTAACAGGGCATTATCTAGTACATCAGGTCTGTTGGTCGCTGCCAAAATGATAACACCTGAATCTGTCGCGAAACCGTCCATCTCTACCAAAAGTGAGTTGAGTGTGTTTTCGCGCTCATCGTTCGAGCCAGGCATTTGTCCTTTGCCGCGTGAACGACCGATTGCATCAATCTCATCGATAAACACAATACATGGTGCTTTTTCTTTGGCTTGCTTAAATAAGTCTCTTACACGTGCTGCTCCCACACCCACAAACATTTCCACAAAATCGGAACCTGAAAGTGAGAAGAAAGGCACGCCCGCTTCACCTGCTACGGCTTTGGCTAATAAGGTTTTACCTGTTCCCGGAGGGCCTACTAGTAGGGCACCCTTAGGGATTTTACCACCTAACTTGGTGAATTTTGAAGGGTTCTTTAAGAATTCAACGATCTCACGAACCTCTTCTTTAGCTTCATCTAGGCCGGCAACATTTCCAAAAGTGATTTTTACTTTATTCTCTGCATCGAACAAGGCTGCGCGCGATTTTCCAATGTTGAAAATCTGTCCGCCAGGGCCTGCGTTTCCAGTCATTCTTCTCATCATTAACCAAAAGAAAAGGATAATGATGATGAGGAAGCCCCAAGTACCTAAGAACTCCATTACGGTAGTTCTAGTGTCAAATTCAACAGGGATTTGCTGTTCTTTGGCAATACCGTTATTGTCTAAAAATTCGGTGTAGTACTCGCTAAACTTATCTGCTGACGAGAAGTAGTTTTTCAATACATAATGCGGGCCTTGAGATATGCCGAATAAGCTGTTGTTTTCTAATTCAGTTTTATACTTGGCGTTGCTTAGTGCATCTTGCTTTAATGTAACCTCTACATTGGTTTGGTTCTTTATAAATACAACCTTAGCTACATCATTGCTTTTAATCATCTCCTCAAAGCGAGAAGGTGTAATTGCAATACCAGATCCTTGATTGGTTAAAAAGGAAATGGCAAAAAACACAATAATTAGCGTAATGAATATCCAAACCTGATTGTTAGGCTTCTTATTCCCCGGGCCTGGGGTAGGTAAAATGTTTTTCTTTCTTGGTTTATCAGGCATTCTGCTTTTCTTTTCGATAAAATAAAACCTTTTCTTTAACGCTTACCGAACGATAATGTTAGCGTTGTGTAGTGTTAATTTCGCTTATTACCGCATCACCCCAGAGCTCTTCTAAGGCAAAAAATGCGCGTTTGTCTTTTTTGAAAACATGTGCCACTACGTTCACATAGTCTATAAGTATCCATTCGCGGTTTGTGAAACCTTCTTTTCTCCATGGATTTTCTTTTGAGGCTTTATGAACCTCTTTCTCAATTGATTCTGCTATGGCTTGAATTTGTGTGTCAGAGTTTCCGGAACACAACACGAAGAAATCGCTTACGGCCCCTTTTACTTTACGAAGGTCCATCAGTACAATGTCTTCGGCCTTCATATCTTCCATACCCTTCACTACCAGGCTGCTAAGTTCTTCTGATTTCATTAAAATGATTCTGCGCTATTTTTATTTTCTTTGGCGTCTAAAACTACGAAAAATTCATTGTACAAAATTCTTGCTAACAGCTTATTTCTAGGAAAGCAGATAGTTTACATGCCAACATGTCATTCAACTAATGACACCGCCAGAGAGCATGTCAGGAATACTGCCACCATTGAAGGTGCGGTTTTTATAACCGATGACCAAACACAGGGCAAAGGCCAGCGTGGCAATAGCTGGGAAGCCAAGCCAGGCGAAAACCTGACTTTTTCGGTTGTGCTGACGCCTACTTTTCTCAAGGCCGATAAGCAGTTCTTTCTCAATATTGTTGCTTCATTGGCTGTAAACGATACAATTGAGGCGTTTTTGCCAAACGATCAGGCACTAGTTAAATGGCCAAACGATGTATACTTAAATGGTGGGAAGGTAGCTGGAATACTCGTTGAAAATGCTTTTCAAGGGAGTAGGCTTTCCAGTACGGTTGTAGGGATTGGCCTTAATGTGAATCAACTGAGTTTTAAAGTGAATACGGCTACTTCATTGGCCAAAGAGGCAGGCAGTGCTTTCGGCTTAGAGGAAGTACTACATTCATTACTTATGAATTTAGAAAAGTACTATCTGCAGCTTAAGCGTGAACAGTACGACTTATTGAAGGAAGCTTATTATGGTAAGTTGCTCGGTTATGCGCAAACCAGAAAGTATTTAGCCGAATATGAATTTGAAGGAAAAATAACAAGGGTAGAAGATTCTGGTTATTTAATAATTGAATCGAAACAAGGAGAGCACCGCTTTGATTTTAAGGAAGTTCAGTTCTTGTTTTGAAGTTTGGGTAATAATTGAAAAATCTTTTGGCAAGTACTACCTTTGCCGAGCAAAATAACGATAACGATGCAAGAAACAGGAATAGCATACAAGGTAAAAGACATAAACCTCGCAGATTGGGGTAGAAAAGAAATTCAATTGGCAGAGGCAGAAATGCCAGGCTTAATGTCGCTAAGAGAAGAATATGGTGCTAGCAAGCCTCTTGCGGGTGCTAGAATTGCCGGCTGTTTACACATGACAATTCAGACTGCAGTTTTGATTGAAACTTTAGTTGAACTTGGTGCTGAAGTTACCTGGTCTTCTTGTAATATTTTCTCTACTCAAGATCATGCTGCTGCTGCTATTGCACAAGCTGGTATTCCGGTATTTGCTTGGAAAGGCATGAACGAAGAAGAATTCGACTGGTGTATTGAGCAAACGCTTCATGCTTTTGAAGGCGGCAAGCCATTGAACATGATTCTAGATGATGGTGGTGATTTGACCAACATGGTACTAGACCAGTTCCCTCAGTTGGTACCAGATATCAAAGGGCTTTCTGAAGAAACCACTACGGGTGTTCACAGACTTTACGAAAGAATGAAGAAAGGTACACTTCCAATGCCTGCCATTAACGTAAACGACTCTGTAACTAAGTCTAAATTCGATAATAAATACGGTTGTAAGGAATCTTTGGTAGATGCCATTAGAAGAGCTACAGATGTAATGTTAGCAGGTAAAGTGGCTGTTGTTGCTGGTTATGGCGATGTTGGTAAAGGTTCTGCTGCTTCTTTGAGAGGTGCTGGCGTAAGAGTGATTGTTACTGAAATTGATCCAATCTGTGCTTTGCAAGCCGCAATGGACGGCTTCGAGGTGAAGAAAATGGACGATGCAGTAAAAAGAGCTGATATTGTGGTTACTGCAACTGGTAATAAGGACATTATTGCTGAAAGACACTTTAGAGCGATGAAGGACAAAACCATCGTTTGTAATATCGGTCACTTCGATAATGAAATCGATATGGCTTGGTTGAATGGTACTTTTGGCGATACTAAAATTGAGATCAAACCTCAGGTTGACCTATACAATATTGAAGGAAACGATATTATTGTTTTGGCTGAAGGTCGTTTGGTGAATTTGGGTTGTGCTACTGGTCACCCATCGTTTGTAATGTCGAACTCATTTACCAACCAAACTTTGGCTCAACTTGAACTTTGGACAAACACTGCGGCTTATGAAAACGCAGTTTACACGTTGCCAAAGCACTTGGATGAGAAGGTTGCAGCACTTCACTTAGAGAAAATTGGTGTAGAGTTAGATACGCTTTCTGAAGATCAGGCATCATACATTGGTGTTACTGTTGAAGGACCATTCAAGCCAGAGCACTACAGATATTAATAGTATTGAAACTTATAAGAGAAAGGCTCCATTTGGAGCCTTTTTTTATGCTGTTGGTTCAAACACGAAGTTATTACAGTAGCCTTTTTTATTCACTATTTGAAGGTTGCCATCAACCAGTTGGTCTT
Source organism: Roseivirga pacifica (assembly GCF_900111145.1). Lineage (GTDB taxonomy): Bacteria > Bacteroidota > Bacteroidia > Cytophagales > Cyclobacteriaceae > Roseivirga > Roseivirga pacifica. Next base: position 121,822 of record NZ_FOIR01000004.1, on the reverse strand, counting down.
CTGCCGAATTGAAGGAGTCTATTGGGAGCTTTTTGCCATTTTTAAAGAAAAAGCCACGATACCCTAAACCCTGAACGTATTCAAATACATCTGTTACAGATCTACTATTTAAGTGTCGGTTTTCACATTCAAAAATGAGTTTAGGCCTGTCCTTTTTTAAAATGTTATCAGCACCTTTAAATACTTCTAGCTCATGGCCTTCCACATCCATTTTAATAAATGAAACCGGTTGTCTTCGTTCAGCAAGGAGTTCATCCAGTTGGTAAATGGGTACTTTAATAAAATGTCCTTTTCTGCCCTCTCTTTTTTCGAAAGTTGCACCGGGAGATGTTAATCCTTCTGCTTTTGGAATGAATAAATCGAGCGTGCCTTGTTGCGAAGACAAGCCTCCGTGGTAAAACTCCACGTTTTTGTAATCAAAAACATCAATCGCTTCTTTTACATAGTCGTACAATATGGGTTGTGGTTCAAAGGCAACTACTCGGCCGTTTTTACCGGTAGCCTTTTGAATCCAATAGAGGTAACCTCCCTTGTGTGTGCCAATGTCAAGTACCAATTGGCCTGGCGTAATATTATCTTCTATATACTTTAGTTCGGCTGAGTCTTCAATGTATCTATACTTATAAGCCCGGTAGAGAAACCGCAGCTTAGAAAATTTCTTAGACATAGTTAGTAGTGGTGATTTGGGTTAATAATGGTTTGGTCGAATTCTAAATATAATTGATTCTATCAACTGCATTGTGTCAATTCGGTAAAATCATGATTAATGGAATTGTGTAAGTTACTTGGTGTCTGAAATGCGATGTTTTGGAGTGGGCTTTTAGGATAGAAATAATATCTTCGTGAGATTTTGAAGTATGGAAACACTAGCAAGCATTTATACTAAGGGCACAAAAAGAAAGCTCCAGAAGTTTTTGGGTATAGAGTCGAAAGACCCTTGGATGAAATACAAGGAGATTGATTTTTTTAAAGAGTTGTTTGCTAACTGTCAGCCTAAAAAGTGCTTGGAATATGGTTGCGGAACAAGTACTCCATATTACATGAGCCATTTGCCAGAGGGTGCCGAATGGGTTTCTATAGAGCACCATAAGGGTTGGTTCGACAAAATTTCTAAGGTTATTGATAGGCCCAATTTGTCGCTACATTTTGTAGATGTTGAGCATAATGCCCCAGAAACCCCTGCAGATGATGTATATGCCGCTTTTCCGCAGCAGTTCGCCCCATTCGATTTTATTTTAATTGATGGTATAAGACGCGAAAACTGTATTGAACTAGCGCATGCTATGTTGGCCAAAAATGGTGTTGTGGTTATTCATGACAGCAATAGAAAGCAATATCACGATCATATTAAGCAGTTTAAGTACTGGTTTATTTTAGAAGATTTCAGGAAAACTGCCGGTGGCTTGGGTTTAGCTTCAAATGATGTTGACGTAACCAAGTTGGTAAAACTTGAACAGCATGCTGCGCTTTGGAAAAAGGATAGTGCAGTTTCTAACTTCTTTAAGTTTAAGTTTTTGCTTGGCAAAAAAGCTAAACCATTCAGGTTACAAACCTCTAATTAAGGTTTATATACAAGTGCGTAGGTAGCGAATTTTTCTGTGTTGCCCTTCAACGCTTGATTAACCGCCATAACATACTTGAAAAATTGTGACTCAGAGGAGAAGTTATAGATCATTCCCTCCCAAAGTAACTCATATTCAAAGTCTAAATCGGTTAAATGATCTTTTGGTAAGAAGGCAAGCGTTTCATTACTCGTAGCGTATTCATTGATCATGCTTGGAGAATAATCTCTCAAGGTATGCCTTTTGGCATAATAAGGCAGGTTTTGAATTAGCCAAGCATCGAGTAGAAGAGGTGTTATCCTGTCAATCTCCTTTTGAGTGATTATTTCACCAATAGTGTCATAAGGTCTGAATGCCTCCATTTTTGGAAGAAAAGAGCTGAATACAATCATAAAGCCGAACATGGCCCAAAAAGGAAGAATTAAGCTGAATTTGAAGCTTTCTTTCTTGATTAAGAACATTACAGTTGCAGTAATCAACAATGCAGGGATTAGCATAAATGCTAGGGAGAGATTAAGCTCTAAGATCAAGTATATAATTCCGCCAGTTAATAAAGCGGATATGAAAAAGTGAATGATCTTGATGGCCAACCTTGGTGTCTTTTCGCCAATAAACATTGGCACAATCATCAATGCTAAGGCTGGGTGCGCTTGAATGATGTATGTTGGAATTTTACCTTTTGAAACGGTGAAAATCACGAGCATTACTAATACCCATGCAATAGGGAAGAGAGCCTGTTTTGCGGACTTGCGGTAAATTGCCCAATGAACAACAGCGTAAAAAAACGTGAGTGAATAGGGTACTATTGTCCAGCTTAAAACCCCAATATAGAAGAATGGCTTCATGCCATTGGACTTCTTCTCTAGCGCTCTTCCAAAGGTTTCGGTATAGTAAATATCCCAAAAAGCTTGTCCGTCTTTTATGTACATAAAAATCACCCAACTAAGACCAATTGCGCCAACAATCAATACGCCCAGTGGAAGTTTGAGAAACACAATGTCTTTCCAAAGCTGCTTCCATTGTCCCCAGTTTTTTAGTAAAACATAAAAACCTACAATGCCCCCAATCACAATTATATAGGGGAAGCCTTTGGTTAAAACAGTGAGTCCAAGGGCGATGTAACTGAGCATTAGGTATTTGTTCGATCGGTCTTCATACCCCCTATAAAACCAATACATGGTAAGTGTAAAGAAGTAGGTGAGGGGGACTTCGGGCGAAGCGTACTGTTTTACAGCTAATAGTTGCAGGCCGAGTGCCATAATAATCATGGCATAAAACCCGCCCGATTGGCCATACATACGCTTGCCAAGCAAATAGGTAAGCCAAATAGAGCCGAGTGCCATTAGTACAATCGGTAATCTAATTCCGAATTCATTTAACCCGAAAATGGCATTACTAGCGGCTATAGCCCAGTAAGTAAGCGGGGGTTTATTGTAACGCGGTTCGTAGTTGTATTTAATGTCTATGAAATTGCCCGACTCGAACATTTCGCGAACTGCATCAGCATAAAAACTTTCGTTGGGTGTCCAAATATCATTTACGTGAAAGTTGTAGAAATAAACGAAAGCAATGAGGATAAAGAGAAAGTATGTGTTCTTTGGTTTTGAGCTGTCAGGGCTGATTACTGATAATACTTTCTCCATTATTTATGAATTTTATGGGAAGGCCTTAATTTTGCCTCTTGAGGCGCAAATTTAAAAGGAAAAGGTGGCTCAACAGTCAATTCTATGAAAAAAGCGAACCCCAAAGTATCAGCCATCATTCCAACCTTTAACGAGGAAGAGAATATTGAGCAATGTATTCAGTCGGTGCTATGGGCCGATGAAATTATCATCATCGATTCTTTCAGTACAGATGGTACACTAGACATAGCCAAAAAGTATCCAACCACAATTGTTCAGCACGAATACGTTAACTCTGCCACACAAAAGAACTGGATTATTCCTCAAGCCAAACATGAATGGATTTTTCTGTTAGATGCTGACGAGTACGCTACCGAAACATTGGTTGAGGAGGTTCAAAAGGAGCTGGAAAACCAACAAAAAGACGCTTATTGGATTAAGCGGAAGAACTTTTTTATGGGTAAAAAAGTGAATTATAGTGGTTGGCAAAACGATAAGGTGGTAAGGCTTTTTAAGCGAGATAAATGCCGATATGAGGATAAGAATGTGCACGCTGAGATAATTACTGACGGTACGGTTGGCCAGTTAAAACAGGTGATAATGCACAATACCTATAAGGGATTGAACCACTATTTGGGTAAAATTAGCTGGTACTCTACATGGAAGGCTTACGACAAAATCCATAAAGGAGCGAGTACCAACTTCTTCTTTAATATTATTGTAAAACCGTGGTACCGCTTTTTCTACCACTACATCCTACGTTTAGGTATATTGGATGGAAAAGTTGGCTTCGTAATTTCAGCATTGAACGGCTATGATGTAATGCTACGAGGGATTAAGATTTGGCGTATAACTCAAGGGGAAGTAATAAATAAGGATAAGAAATGATACTGGTAGATAACGCGGTATTGAGCGATGACATAAAAGAGAACTTCTTTGTGTGTGATCTGGATAAGTGCAAAGGTGCTTGCTGTGTAGAAGGTGACCTAGGTGCTCCGCTTGAAGAACACGAACTCAAGGAAATTGAGGCAGCATATGAAGTTGTAAAGCCGTACCTATCGCCAGAAGGAATTGCTGCGATAGAGCAAGAGGGTACTTACATCAAGGACTTTGAAGGTGATTATTCTACCACTACAATTGGTGGCAAGGAGTGTGCTTTTGCCATTTACGATGATAAGGGCATTTTGAAGTGCGGTATAGAACAGGCGTACAGAGACGGTAAAACCACTTTTAAGAAACCTATTTCTTGCGAGTTGTACCCAATTAGAATTACCAAGTATGATCATTATGAGGCGTTGAATTACGACCGTTGGGACATTTGTTCTGCGGCTTGTACGCTCGGAGAAAAACTTGGTGTACCTATTTATAAATTCTTGAAGGACGCGCTTATCCGTAAATATGGTGAAGCGTGGTATAAAGAATTGTGTGAAGAAATTGAGGGAAAGGCTTAGTCTTTCCCTTTTATTTTTCCATTCTTAATTTTTTCTTTGATTACAAACAAGGGACGCTGTTTCACTTGAAAGAATATTCTTAATACGTATTCTCCAATTAGCCCAAGTGATAATAACTGAATTCCTCCGAAAAGGACAAGTACAAATAACAAACCAGTGAAGCCTTCTGGTACGTTTCCGTAAATCAGTTTTTTTGCAATAACATAACCTAAATAAGCAAAAGAGGAAATTACCGTGAGCAATCCTAAGTTGGTTATCAGTTTGATAGGGGCTTCACTAAAATTAAATACACCATTAAAGGCTAATTGAAATAGTTTTCTTAAAGAGTATTTAGATTCTCCTGACTTTCTTTCTTCTCTGTCGTATTCTATCCCAATTTGTTTAAAGCCTAACCAACTTCTCATCCCCCTCAGAAACCTACTTTCCTCTGGCATTTCATTTAGAAGATTGGCTACTTTAGCGCTAATTAGGGAGAAGTCTCCAGTATCTAAGGGGATTTGTATATAGGAGATTTTGTCCATTAATCGATAGAAGGACTTGTACGCGAGTTTTTTCAGGAAACCCTCTTTTCTGTTCTTTCTTACTGCATAAACTACGTCATATCCGTCTTCATAGTACTGGTATAATTTATCCAGTAGCTCTGGTGGGTCTTGAAGGTCAGCATCGATTATTAAAACGGCATCAGTAGCAGAAACCTGCTGTAAACCTGCCGTTAGTGCTGTTTGGTGACCAAAGTTTCTAGAAAGAACAATGCTTTGAAAACGACTATCCTTAAGCGCCAAGTCGGCCATTAATTGTGCAGTGGCATCCCTACTTCCATCATCTACCAATATTACTTCAATGGATTTGTCAAAACTTTCCATTAAAGCAGTAAGTCGATCGATTAATTGTTGAAAAACCTCTTCTTCGTTGTAAAGCGGAATGACAATGTTGATATGTGGTGTGTTCATTGTTTATTGGTTGCTTTAGGTTGCAGCATGCTTGGTTTCACTTGAATATAAGCGATCAACAGGGCTATTGCCCCAAATGTTATGATCTTAAAATACTGGGTTTGATCATACAATGCTTTTCCAATTATGTTCGATGAGGTAAGGTTAGTAAGTATAAAGTACAGCGCTAAAGGAATTAATATAGAAGGCTTAATCTTCTTCCAAGAACCTAAGCTTTTAGACTGGGTGTAGAAATAAATACTCAAGTAGAAGATGGCTGGAAACATGTAATAGAATGAATACTTGTTTTGAGCCGGAAAGATCAGAGGAAAGGCCAAGCTGATATAACCAAACTCCCAAAATAGCTGCTTGTAGTCATCAATGGATTTGAATGGATTCCACTTAGTGAAATAAAGTGTAAATAGGATAAAAAGGCCTCGGACTACATTTGTGATTGTGCCAGCAAACTCATAAGAGAGTGACGCTAAACTTCTGTTACCAGAAATTTTTTGATCCGGCATTTCAGTAAAGTAGGCGTAAATAAAGGCTGACAAGTTGTAAATACCGGTTTTGGTTTCAAGTGTATATTCCTTGTTCATTGGGTTTATAATGCCATACCATTCTTGAATCAAAAAGTTGTTGTATTCATAGCCTACAAAAATAATTGGCAAGAAAACAAAGAATACAGTCCAAGCAATTGTATAAACTGGGGTTTTGAAGTCTTTACGGTAAACAAAATAAGCCATAAGCACTAGCGGCATTATTTTGGTAATTATGGCTAAGCTTAACATTAAACCGCCCAGTATCGGCTTGTTTTGCTTGCTAAGGTATAGTGAGTAGAAGGACAGGAATACGAGAATTATGGTAGTTTGACCTAGCTCAAAGTTCTGTCCTATTAGTCTGATACACATAATCAGAGAAATACCACATACTCCCAAAAATGCCTTTTTCGACTCGAGTAGCTTTGGGAAAAAGTTCCTGAATAGCAGAAGTGTTTTAAGCAAAAGAAAAGCATTCAGGAACAGCCAAAGGAAAATATAAAGCTGTTTTGGGAGTAGTGAGATGGGGTAAAGAGCGATTCCAAATATAGGAGCATATCGATATTGCGCATGGGGAGTAACTATGCCATCAGGTTCGGTTTCAACCATATCCTCATCAGCATAGGGATTGGTTTTGTCATCTATCATAACTCTACCAGCCGCCACATATATTCGATAATCTGCAGCTTGCTGTGTGGTAAAACCAGTGGATAGTAGGATTAAAAACAGAAAAATTAATAGGTTCTGTTTCAAGGTGAAAAGTTCCTTCATAAAAAAAGCCAGCTCATAAAAAGCTGGCAATCTATTAATTCTGTATGAAATAATACTGACTAAAGGTCAGAGAAATCAAATGTTTCTAAGTACTTGGTGGTGAAGTTTCCGGATTTGAATCCTTCATCACTCATCAATTTAATGTGGAAAGGAATCGTTGTTTTAATTCCTTCAATCACGAACTCCTCAAGGGCACGTTTCATTCTCACAATTACTTCTTCTCGAGACTGTCCGCTTACAATAAGCTTGGCAATCATTGAGTCGTAGTTTGGAGGAATGCTATAGCCAGCGTAAACATGGCTATCTACACGCACACCGTGTCCACCTGGTAGGTGAAGGTTGGTGATTTTACCTGGAGAAGGTCTGAAGCCATGGCGAGGGTCTTCTGCATTAATTCTACACTCCATAGCGTAAAGCTTAGGGTAGTAGTTCTTGCCAGAAATTGGCTCGCCAGCGGCTACTTTAATCTGCTCCTTAATCAGATCAAAGTCAGTTACTTCTTCAGTAATTGGGTGCTCAACCTGAATTCTGGTGTTCATCTCCATAAAGTAGAAGTCACCATTTTTGTCGAGTAGGAATTCTACAGTTCCTGCACCTTCGTAACCAATGGCTTCTGCAGCTTTTACCGCGGCAGCACCCATTTTGTCACGAATCTCTTGGTTGATAGCAGGAGATGGAGTCTCTTCTACCAATTTTTGGTGTCTACGCTGAATAGAGCAATCTCTTTCAGAAAGGTGACAAGCTTTTCCGTTGCTATCGCCTACAACCTGAATTTCAACGTGACGTGGCTCCTCGATGAATTTCTCTAAGTAAAGGCCATCGTTACCAAAAGCGGCAGCCGATTCCATTTTGGCATCGTCCCAAGCTTTTTTGAAACCAGAATCATCATTAACGATTCTCATACCACGGCCACCACCACCAGCAGTTGCTTTTAGTATTACCGGGTATTTCATTTCGTTGGCTAGCACTATACCTTCTTCTACGCTATCCAAAAGTCCTTCCGAACCAGGAATGGTAGGTACGCCAGCTTCTTTCATGGTGGCTTTGGCTGTTGCCTTGTCACCCATTTTGTCGATCATTCCTGGGCTGGCACCAATAAATTTAATGCCATACTCTTCACACACTCTAGAGAACTCCGCATTCTCAGAAAGGAAGCCGTAGCCTGGGTGAATGGCATCTGCATTAGTGATTTCTGCAGCAGAAATGATATGAGGTATTTTTAAATAAGACTGATTAGAAGGTGCTGGGCCAATGTTTACTGCTTCGTCAGCAAAGCGTACGTGCAAGCTGTCTTTGTCGGCAGTAGAATAAACCGCTACGGTTTTTATGCCCATTTCTTTACACGTTCTGATAACGCGCAAGGCAATCTCACCTCTGTTGGCTATTAATATCTTTTTGAACACAATGATTCAATTAAAATGAAACATTCAAGAGCAATGCAGCTCTCTTTCTTAAGATGGATCAACTAAGAACAGCGGCTGATCGTATTCAACTGGAGAGGCGTTTTCTACCAGTACTTTTACAATTTTACCAGAAACCTCAGATTCAATTTCGTTGAAAAGCTTCATTGCCTCAACAATACAAACCTTGTCGCCAGCAGAAACGCTATCGCCTACATTCACGAAAGAAGGATCTTCTGGCTTTGGAGAGCGGTAGAAAGTACCAATCATAGGTGACTTGATTTCTACATATTTCGAGCTATCGTCAGCAGGTTTTGCAGGAGCGGCCTCTGGTGCAGGGGCAGCTGGTGATGGCGTAGGAGCCGGAGCAGCAGCTGGTGCTGGAGCAGCAGCAGGCGCAGACTGAACTACTTTTGCTTCTGTTTCTCTCTTAACCTCGATTTTAAATTCTTCAGTTTCAATGTTTACTTCAGCCAAACCAGATTTGGCAATGAAGTCGATCATGTTTTTAATTTCTTTGGGATTCATTCCAGGTAAGTTTATGATTTCACACGCTCACCATATGAGTGAGTTCTCGTATCTACTTTGATTTTATCTCCTAAGTTAATGAATAATGGGACTTGAATTTCAGCTCCAGTCTCAAGTGTTGCCGGCTTAGTAGCATTTGTAGCGGTGTCGCCTTTAATGCCCGGCTCAGTATAAGTAACCTCAAGCTCTACGTATGCAGGTAGCTCGCAAGTAAGTGGTGTTTCTGTTTCGGCATGAAAGAGAATGTCAGCCTGTTGACCATCCTTAATTAGGTCGGCAGCATCAATCATTTGCTCCTCAATCATCACTTGCTCAAATGTATCGGAATTCATAAAGTGAAAACCGAAATCATCTTTGAACAAGAATTGGTGGGTTCGCTTTTCTACACGAGCCGTTTCCACCTTATGCCCAGCAGAGAAAGTATTGTCTACTACCTTGCCGGTTTTTACGTTTTTCAGTTTTGTTCTCACAAAAGCAGGGCCTTTACCCGGCTTTACGTGTTGAAATTCCGTGATCATATACAAGTCGTTGTTATAAACGATGCATAGACCATTTTTGAAATCTGCAGTACTTGCCATTTTATTTGGTTTCTATTTCAAACTATTTTGGGTCGTAAGCCCATTTGACGTATACAGAACCCCAAGTGAAACCACCACCAAAGGCGGCTAAAATTAGGTTGTCACCTTTGCGGAGTTGCGATTCGTAATCCCACAGACACAATGGAATTGTGCCGCTTGTGGTATTTCCGTATTTCTGAATGTTGAGCATTACTTTGTCGTCTCCAACATTCATTCTGCGTGCTGTTGCATCAATAATTCGCTTATTGGCTTGGTGAGGCACTAAGTATGAAATGTCTTCACCAGTCAAATTGTTTCGATCCATTATTTCTGCAGCAACATCGGCCATATTGGTTACAGCAAATTTAAATACTGCCGAACCTTCTTGGTAAACGTAATGCTCTCTATTTTTAATTGTTTCTTCAGTTGCTGGCTTGCGGCTACCACCTGCTTTCATGTGCAGGTATTGTGCACCCGAACCGTCCGATCTAAGAATGGAATCTCTAATTCCGAACTCATCTTCGGTAGGCTCTAGCAAAACAGCGCCACCACCATCGCCAAATATAATGCAGGTGGTTCTGTCTGAATAATCTATAATAGAAGACATCTTGTCTGCACCCACTACAACTACTTTTTTGTATTTACCAGTTTCAATAAACTGGCTACCTGTTGCTAATGCGTATAAAAAGCCAGAGCAAGCAGCCTGAAGGTCGTAGTTAAATGCATTTGTAGCTCCTACGGCATCGCCAATTATGTTGGCCGTTGCGGGAAACACCATGTCTGGCGTTGTAGTAGCACAAATAATAAGGTCAATGTCTTTTGGGTCGGTATTGGTCTTTTCTAGAAGGCCTTTTACTGCTTCTATACCAATTACTGAAGTTCCTTGGTTTTCACCTTTAAGGATTCTTCTTTCTTTAATACCGGTGCGAGTGGTAATCCATTCATCGGTTGTTTCAACTATGGTTTCTAACTCTTTATTGGTTAGAACGTAGTCGGGCACGTAGCCGTGCACACCGCTGATTTGCGCGCTGATTTTAGTCATTCATGTAGGGGGTTTGATCCCTCAATTTTTGAAATTGGTTGCCAATATAAGCCAACAATGCTCATTATCATAATCAACTTACAAGAAAGAGCAAGGCTGAGGACAACCCAAAGGGCTGAAAAAAGAAATGCTCCTGAACCTTGGGTCCAGGAGCAGCTAAAATATCTTAGGGAAGCTTATGCTAAAACTTCTTTCTCCATTACAACTTTACCTTTGTAGTAAAGTTTACCTTCATGCCAGAATGCTCTGTGAGGCATGTGCATTTCACCGGTAGTAGGGCAAACAACAAGTTGCTTAGCCGAAAGTTTTTTGTGAGTTCTACCTTTGTCTCTTCTAGTTCTCGAGGTTTTTCTCTTAGGATGCGCCATTTCTTCTCTATTTAAAAGCCTTAGCTCTAATTACTTTTTTAAATTCTTTAATTTTTCCCATCTAGGGTCAATTGGTTCTTCTGTTTGCGTGTCGTCTGGCTCTTCCTCTTCTTCAGATGTGTAAACTACCGTTAGCTCATATTCGTCATCTTCATCTTCTTCTTCCTGAAATTTAGGGTGAAGCTTCTTCATTGGTATCTCCAATGTGATGAATTCGAAAATAAGCGAGGCCAGATTTATAGTTTGCGTGTCTTTCACTATAACCATAACATCTTCCGATAATTCTTTATCTTCTTCTCCATACTTAAAGAGCATTTGCCTTTGGGTATGGATGGGTTGCTGGAATTCTTCAAGGCTTCTATCGCAGGTAAGGGTTACCTCACCATCTATTTCAATATCGGCCTGAATCATTCTGTCAGACTTATCTAATGAGATGTTCACCTCAAGATTTCCTTGGTTTACAATCTCATTTTCAAACAGTTCAAAGAACGAGTCCTGAATTTCGAACTGATAATCGTGCGTTCCGTTCGAAAGCTTGAAAATATGAATATCAAAGTTTCGTTCAGCCTTCACTCTATCTAGGTCAAATTTCAGGACTGCAAAGGTAGATAATTCTTGTGATTAACTAAAAAATAATTCCAAATAAAATATTGCCAATTAGTTGCTCGACAATACGTTCGGTATTTTAGTTTCCATAGCCTCGTCAGAAGGCATGTTTTTCACCACAGCATGGTCTACAACCAGCTCTCCAAGCACATCATCATAACCATTAAAATCTAGGTTTTCCATTCCGTACAGCTTCAAGTCGATGTTTTTGAATTTTGCACTTTCTTTAAAGTCTGCAATAATTTCGAGTACATCGTGCTCAATGCTCACGGTTTTAGACCCATCAATTAGGAGTTCTGTGTTTTCTGGAATACGATTTAGTTCTTTCAGAATTTGCGCTTTGTTCAAGAATGTTACTTGCTCAGAAAGCACAATTCTGAAGTGTTTGTTGCTCTGGTCGTGCGTATTCTTAAGAATGTAAGGATTCTTAAGGTTGTTGAACAGAATGAACACAATGGCTACGGCCAAACCGATACCAATACCTACTAAAAGGTCTGTAAATACAATTGCCAAAACAGTTACTACAAATGGAATGAATTGTTTCCAGCCAGTTTTGTACATCTGCTTAAATAGGGCAGGTTTAGCCAGTTTATACCCCACAACTAATAGAATAGCAGCTAAACTAGCTAGTGGAATTAGGTTCAATACATTCGGAATAAGCAGGGCCGAGAATAATATCAATAGACCATGGAACAAGGCCGACATTCTGGTTTTACCGCCAGATTGAATGTTGGCAGAGCTTCGAACAATTACTTGTGTCACTGGTAATCCACCGATTAAACCGGCTACCATGTTACCTATTCCTTGTGCTCTTAATTCTTGGCTAGGAGGTGTAACTCTTTTTTGTGGGTCAAGTTTGTCTGTTGCCTCTACACATAATAGTGTTTCAAGCGAAGCCACAATGGCCATTGTAATACCTACAACCCAAACCTGTGGGTTAGTAATTGCAGTAAAATCTGGTAAAGTAAATTGGTTGGCAAAGCCTGCTAGGCTATCTGCCACAGGGATGCTAACCATATGGTCGGCAGTAATGGCCATGTCCGAACCTTGGAAAACCATGCCTAAAACAATTCCTGTAACCACAACCACCAATGGGCCTTGAACAATTTGGAAGACTTTGATCTTCTTCATGAACTTTTGTTCCCATATAATAAGTATAGCCAATGAAAGCGTTGCAATGGTAATAGCGCCCGGGCTTATAAAATTGAGCATGTTTAATAGCTCAGAAAAAGTGTTTTCTCCATCTGCCTGAATAAACCCAAGGTCACCCTCAGGGTCAGCATCATAGCCAAAAGCGTGTGGTATTTGCTTAAGGAAAATGATGATACCAATGGCGGCTAGCATACCTTTAATAACAGAACTAGGGAAGTAGTAGCCAATAATTCCGGCCCTAAGTATACCAAGTACTACTTGAATAACACCGGCAATTACTACCGCCATTAGGAAGATGTCGAATGAGCCAAGGTCTTGAATAGCGGCAAGTACAATTACAGCTAAACCAGCGGCAGGGCCACTTACGCCAAGTTGGGAGCCACTAAATGAGGTTACAACAATGCCGCCCACCATACCGGCAATAATTCCGGAAAATAATGGTGCGCCAGAGGCAAGGGCGATACCTAAACATAGGGGTACCGCTACTAAAAATACTACTAAACCAGCAGGTAAATCGTCTTTTAATGACGAGAATAGATTGTTTTTCATTTTGATCAATAAAATCGGTTGAAATTCAGATTAATTAGTCACTGGCCGCTTAGGCCAGGTATTTTAGGTGTACAGTAAATGTGATGATGTACTACGCCCGGGGAGGTGGGCTAATTATCTGAAGGTGGATGAGGTATCCGATTTGATCTTCGTCTTTTGATTCTTTGAGTAGGCTAGTTGTGAAAATGGAAGCGTTTCCATGATTCAGGTAGGCGTCATCAAGTTCACTATCTAATTCGTTGGTGTCGCCTTCGGTATCGCCTTCCTCGTTTTCAATCTCTAGTTTGCACGACACAATTTCCTCCGCAACATTAGGAAGCAAATTGGCTACAGTGGTGCCCAAGAGCGTGAAAACAACAAAAATGGCTAATACTTTTTTCAAACTAGTTATTTCGCTTTAGTAACGGTTGCCTATACCAAAAGTTCGGTTGTTTAGACGAAAAGCTAAAAATAGCGGACTTATGGCAGATTTCAATCGTTTCTTTTACGGCAAATGTCAATTGCCATGTAAATAGCCGAACGCATGCTTTGTTCGTTAGCCAAACCTCTACCCGCAATATTATAAGCGGTACCGTGGTCTGGTGAGGTGCGCACCACCTTTAGTCCGGCAGTAAAGTTAACACCATCTTCGAAAGCAAGGGTCTTAAATGGAATTAATCCTTGATCGTGGTACATGGCCAAAATACCATCAAAGTTGGCTTGGTTATGATTACCGAAGAATCCATCAGAAGGATATGGCCCAAAAACGAATTCGCCTTTTTCTTTAAAATCGTTAATGGCTGGTGTAATAATCTCTTGCTCTTCTTTGCCCAAAAGACCTTCTTCTCCCGCATGTGGATTTAGCCCGAGTACTGCTACTTTTGGTCTTTGAATGCCAAAATCCTTTTTTAAAGAGTTGAGCATTAGCTGTACTTTCTTTTGAATAAGCGGCTTGGTTAGGTGCTCTTTAATACTCATTAGTGGAATATGGCCGGTAGCTACACCTATTTTTAATTTATCGCTGCAAAGGAACATTAAGCTAGACTCAGCATCGAATGTTTGGGTGAAGAATTCGGTGTGTCCAGGAAACTGGAATTCATCACTTTGAATGTTATTCTTATTAATAGGTGCAGTAACAACAGCATCAATCTTATTAGCCTTCATGTCGGCAACGGCTGCTTGCAATGCGGCTAATGCACACTTTCCGCCAGTTTGGTTGTCTTCTCCTGGGGTTACTTCAAAGTTTTCATCCCAGCAGTTAACCACGTTAAGCTTGCCTTTTCTAAAAGGTTCGTTCTGCTGAAGTTGGTGAAAGCTAAAACGCTGTATTTCGAGCAGTTTTTTGTAGTGTGAAAGTACCTTTCCGTGCCCGTAAACCACTAAGGTTGCAAATGAGAGCATTTTTTGTTCACTCACCGCTTTAATAATCACCTCTGGGCCAATACCATTAATATCACCAATGGTTATGCCAATAGTAGGTGTATAAAGCATTTCTTCCTGTCTTTCACTCATGTCTCGAATATTTCAGTTGGTTACTAAGCCAGCTTCTTCCATTTTTGCGCAAATTAGTATTTTTTCCATAAGTTGAAGGCATGACCTACGTTCGTCCAAAAAAGCATCTCGGCCAACATTTCCTCACTGATCAGACAATTGCTCAACGCATTGCCGATGGCTTAACTGGTTTTCGGAACTATGAAAAAGTGCTCGAAATTGGCCCAGGTACAGGTGTTTTAACAAACTACCTTGTAGGTAAGCCCTACGAAACGTGGTTGATAGATGTTGATAAAGAATCTATCGATTATTTGAATAATACCTATGCGCAGTTAAGCGAGCGTACCATTTTTGGCGATTTTCTTAAAATGGATCTGTCGGAAGAGTTGGGAAACAACTATGCCGTAATTGGTAACTTTCCATACAACATTTCATCCCAGATTTTTTTTAAAATTTTGGATAACAAAAACCAAGTGCCTGAGGTGGTTTGCATGATTCAGAAAGAAGTAGCCGAACGTATAGCTTCTCCTCCAGGTTCTAAGCAGTATGGTATTCTTAGTGTGCTGCTTCAGGCCTATTACGATATTAAATACTTATTTACCGTTAAACCTGGAGTGTTTAACCCGCCTCCCAAAGTAAACTCCGGAGTTATTCGTTTTCAGAGGAATAACGTGGTACAACTCGACTGTGACGAAGCGCTTTTTAAACGCGTAGTAAAAGCGGGTTTTCAAATGCGGAGGAAAACATTGCGCAATGCATTAAAACCAATAAATTTGCCCTCGTCTCTAACATCGGATCCAATCTTCGATCAACGGGCCGAAACGCTCACAGTACAACAATTTATTGACCTTACTAAGCGCATAGAATCGTGTCAGACGAGAGAGTAACATTTGAGCTTTCCAAGGAATACCTTGAGTTGGTAGAGCAAGCCATTGCCCGAGAGGATGCCTCGTTTATTCGCGAGACAATGGATGGGGTGAACCCGGCCGATATCTCTCAGCTGCTAGACGAGGTGGATGGGGAAAGGGCCAAATATGTGCTCGATGTACTGAACAATGAAATTGGTGCCGAAGTAATTGAAGAGCTTGAAGAAGATACCCGTAGGGATTTTCTAGAAGAGTTTGAACCGCACGAAATTGCCGAGTATTTGGTGGAAATGGAGTCGGATGATGCAGTGGATATCATCAACGACTTACCCGTTAAAACCCGTGAGCAAGTAATCGCCTCGATAAATGATCCGGAAACGGCCGCACACGTGCAAGAATTGATGCGCTACGATGAGGATTGTGCCGGTGGTCTGATGGCCAAGGAGATGATCGTGGCCAACATTAATTGGAATGTTAAAGAGACCATTGAGGAAATTCGCAGGCAGGTAGAAAATGTAGAGCGAATCTATTCCGTTTACGTGGTTGACGATAATTATAAGCTTAAGGGAAGGGTTTCTATTAAGAAGATCATTCTTTCGGGCGACCGCGTTAAAATCCAAAGCATTTATGATGAAGACATTATTCATGTAGAAACTTACATGGATGAGGAAGAAGTAGCCGATATAATGCAGAAGTACGACCTTGATGCAGTGCCGGTATTGAACCTGCAAGGTAAGCTGGTTGGTCGTATTACTATCGATGATATAATAGATGTAATTACCGACCAGGCAGAAGAAGACAGACAGTTGATGTCGGGTATTTCGTCTGATGTGGAGGAAGATGATACCATTTGGGCGATTTCCAAAGCGCGTTTGCCTTGGTTAATTATAGGTATGGTGGGCAGTACACTAGGTGCGCTTACCATGGGAGCTTTTGAGCAAGAACTTGACAAGTATGTTACGCTGGTTTTCTTTATTCCTATGCTTATGGCTACGGGCGGAAATGTGGGGATTCAGTCTTCAACGCTAATTATTCAAAGTTTGGCCAATCGGTCTAATTTCGAAGAAAGCTTGACCAAAAGGCTTATTAAAATGCTTTTTACTGCTGTTTTAACCGGTTTGGTTTTGGCAGTAATCGCCTTTATTATCGTAGTGGTTTGGAAAGGAGCCGACCAAATGCAGTTTGGCTTTGTGGTAGGTACTGCCATAATTGGTGTTACCCTGCTGGCCTCAATAATGGGAACCATTACACCGCTAATTCTAGACAAACTCGATGTTAATCCGGCTATTGCTTCGGGGCCATTTATTACAACTACAAATGATATTCTGGGTATAGTAGTATACCTTGCCATTGCGAATCTTTTATTACCCTAAACAATGAAGAAGTGTTTGATAGCAGACGAAATGCATGTAAGCATTTTGCCACTGCTAAAGCAGATTGGTTTGGAACCGGACTATAAGCCGGAACTAAAGAGAGAGGAACTCCTGAAAATTATAGGGGACTATGAAGTGTTGCTTATTCGTAGCAAAACAGAAATTGATAAGGAGTTTGTAGATCATGCCAAAAAGCTTGAGGTGATCGGTCGGGCTGGCGCAGGCCTGGACAAGATTGATGTGGCTTATGTGGAGCAACACAACATAGAAATTGTGAATGCACCAGAGGGCAACCGCGATGCCTTGGCTGAACACGGGGTAGGTATGTTGCTCAATATGCTGAACAATATTAATAAAGCAGATGCTGAAGTCCGCAATTGGATTTGGGACCGAGAGGGCAACCGTGGTGTTGAACTGAGCGACAAAACCGTTGGTATTATTGGCTACGGCTACATGGGGCAGGCTTTTGTACAACGCTTGCGCGCTTTCGATTGTCGAATTTTGGTTTTTGATAAATACAAAAAGGGGTTTGGAACCAAAAAGGTAGAAGAGGTTGGCTTGGAGAAGCTGTTCGCTAAAACCGATATTTTGAGTTTGCACGTGCCACTAACCGAAGAAACCCGCTCTTGGATCAATAAGGATTTTATAGAGAAGTTTAAGAAAGACATCTTTATTCTGAATACAGCACGAGGGGAGATTTTGCCAATTACTGACCTACTTGCATTGCTCGATAGTGGTAAAGTGCGAGGTGCAGCGCTCGATGTTTTGGAAAAAGAGAAGTTTGATGATTTGAGTGCGCAACAAAAGCAAAATTTCCAAAACCTTTTTGAGCAAAAAAACGTGGTATTATCTCCACATGTGGCCGGCTGGACCTTCGCTTCGTACAAAAGAATTAACGAGGTGCTGGTAAGCAAAATTGCCGCCCACTACCGCATCGACTGGAACGTGTAAGTTTCCGTTTTTGCTAAAAAATGCCTAATTTTGGCTTTTAATCGCCCAACAAAAGGCGATTTTCTTTGTTTAAACGGTTTCGGCAGAGACCGTTGTTTATTTTTAAGAACACAATAAATATGTGAGATATGGCAGGAGTAAGTTATTATTCTGAAGAAGGGCTACAGAAGCTTAAGGATGAGCTTCAAGAGTTGAAGACAAAAGGCCGTGCGGACATGGCCAAACAAATAGCCGAAGCCCGCGATAAAGGTGACTTGAGTGAAAATGCAGAGTATGACGCAGCAAAAGATGCTCAAGGCCTAATGGAGATGAGGATTGCCGAGTTGGAGACAATTGTAGGAAATGCCCGAGTTAGAAAAGAAGAAGATGTAGACCTTTCTAAAGTGTCTATTCTTTCAACCGTTAAAATCAAGAACATGAAAAACGGTATGGAAGTAAAATATACTTTGGTGTCTGAAAAAGAGGCTGACCTAAAAACAGGCAAGATCTCTTACGAGTCGCCAATTGGTAAAGGCTTATTGAATAAAAAGGTTGGTGAGATTGCTGAGGTAATTGCTCCGGCTGGCAAAATGGAATTCGAAGTACTAGATATTACATTAGAGTAAAAATGGCGAGTATCTTCACCAAGATCATTAACAGAGAGATTCCTGGCTACATAGTAGCCGAAAACGATGATGCCATTGCTTTTTTGGACATCAATCCATTGAATGAGGGCCACACCCTAGTGGTACCTAAAAAAGAAGTGGATAAACTCTTTGATTTGGATGAAGAAACTTACCTAAAACTTCAGGCTTTTGCCTATAAAGTATCCCAAGCAATAGCCGCTGCCATTCCTTGCCTGAGGGTAGGAGTGGCAGTGGTTGGCTTGGAAGTGCCACATGCACACATTCACCTTATACCGCTCCATGGTATGCACGACATCGACTTTGGTAGGCCAAAACTCAGGCTAACAGGCGCTGAGTTTGAAGCTATTGCTGAGAAGATTTCCTCTGAAATGGCTTAGCCATTCAAGACCTGAATAAATAATTCAATCTTAATACGCTATTGGCGTCTTTTTTAGCACCATGTTTTACTTTCGGGCAAAACATTCTTGGTGAATCAAGGGCAAACTAAATCTGTATCGGACCAGGAGTTAATCGATTTAATTCGATCTGGAAATAGAATGGCCTTTAACTTATTGTACGATAAGTTTTGGGAAGAACTCTTCTATTATGCATTCAATGTTTTGAATGACAGGTCTTTGGCGGAAGATGTACTGCATGATGTATTTACCAATCTGTGGGTTAAGCGTGAATCTCTAGAAATCTCTAGTCTTAAGAGTTATCTGCTTGTTGCGGTTAGAAATAAAAGTATTTCTCAACTTTCTAAAGTGACCTTCACAGCTATAGACGAAGTTATAATTGACGGTCTTTCCAGTGCTCCCGATGGAGAAAATCAGCTCAATGAAGAAGATTTAAGAGCAGTTATAGAAAGTGCAGCAGCTTCTTTACCTGAACGCTGCAAAGAAATTTTTCTCATGAGCAGGTTCAAAGAATTGAGCAACTCTGAAATAGCTGAGTATTACAATATTTCCGTTCGCACCGTTGAAAATCAAATATCTCTAGCCCTAAAACATATTAGAAAATCGGTTCGGGATGTGGGGTTTATCGTGCTTTTTCTATAGCCGTTAATATTGACAGTCATCTCTCGGTATTTCACTCTGAGTTAATATTTAAAGCTCTAAGTGATCGATTCATATCCTGAAAGTTACCCCAATATTAATAAGTAAAAACCTTCAAAATATCTATGTGAGTTCTTGTCGCTAGCTCTGTCCTTATTCTGAAAAGCAGAAGAAATGACCAAGCGGCAACTTTTAGAACTGGTAGAAAAGTATGATAACGGCAAGTGCTCTCCGCAAGAGGAGGCACAGCTAATTGCATACTGTGAGAGGGCACAAGTTAAGCAGACACTTAAGATCAATTCCACTTTAGGTGAATCAGAGAAAAACAAGCTAAGAGTTAGCCTCTTAAAGCGAATTGATAAATCTATAGACAAAGTTGAGTCGGAAAATAGATTTGGTTGGCCAAAGTGGAGGTACGCTGCAGCGGTATTTCTGGTATTTGCTACGGCAGTCTTTTTAGTTAGGCAGTATTCGCAATCCAAATTGGTTGATTTCTCCAATCAAATTACCCTTGAAATGGGGGAAGGGAACTTCATTGTTTTGGGCAACTCAGACGAAAAGCAACTTGTTGAAGTCAACGGAGTGCAGATTGCTTACGCTGAGGATGGGGTACTCGTTTATGAAAGCAATAGTCTGCAGGCCCAAACACATCAATTAAAGGTCCCTTACGGAAAAACATTTCAGGTAAAATTATCAGAGGGTACCCAGGTTCAACTTAATGCGGGAACATCTTTTAGCTATCAAACTAGCTATTTACCTAGCCAGAACCGATCAGTATCCGTCAACGGAGAAGCATTTTTAGAGGTAAGCAAGAATCCTGATCAACCCTTTGTAGTTCAGGCAAATGATTTCAAAATAAGAGTACTGGGTACGGCTTTCAATATCAATACTTATGAGGAAAATGAGATTGACGAGGTTGTTCTGGTTGAAGGAGAAGTTGGCCTGTATACAGAGACTAGTTTTTCCCGTGACAACAGCACCATTCTAAAGCCTGGATTCAAAGCCACTTTCAATAAAGATAGCCTACTCTTTTCTACCGAACCTACGGTAACCGCTCCTTACACCGCTTGGACGAATGGTGAATTGATCATCAGAAACATGGCATTTAGTGGCTTGCTCAAGATTCTTGAGCGAAGGTTCAATGTGAAAATTGACAACAATGCTGAGTTAAACGGAGAGCTTATTAGTGCCAATTTCGGGCAGAACCCATCTCTAGAGCAAGTGATGAACGATTTAGCCGTGCTCTATGAAATATCATTCGAAATCAACGAAAACCAAATAACGATCCAATAACCAAAATGAAATATGCCTATGTAAAATCAGGAGGACCATCAGACAGCATATCCCTAAAAAACAAATCGGAAAATGTGGGGACATCTTCCGACTCAAGGATGTGAAGAAATTTCTTTCAACCACCAATTACGAATTATAAAACTATGAAAAAAATCAAAGCACATTGTAAGGTCAGGCCAAAATTCACTTCAAGCCTACTTTTACAAATACTAGTTATGTTAATGTTTTTTGGCTTTTCTAAGGCAAATGCATTAAACATTACTTGGCAAGGCGCCAAGGTAACCTTGCACTTGGAGAGCATTCGGGTAAATAAACTCCTAGATATTCTCGAGGACTCAACAGATTATAGGTTTATCTATAAAGTGAGCGATGTAGACCTTGATAGAGAGGTGTCGGTAAATGCTCAGGATGAGCCTATAGAAAATGTATTAAAGGAGATATTCAAAGGTACCAATACAGTTTTTCGAATTGTTGAAAACAGGGTGTACCTGGCTCAATCGAAAAAACCAAATGATCAATCTTTGAACAAAGCACTAGCTATTGTTATAAGTGGCAAGGTTAGGGATACAGAAAATGTCCCTCTTCCAGGGGCGTCAGTTCTTCAGAAGGGAACAACTAATGGAGTGATTACTGATGCTGAAGGTAACTATCAGCTGACAGTACCAGTAGATTCGTTTACAGTTAGGGTTTCGTTTGTAGGCTATACCACTTTAGAGAGAACTATTACAGCATCATCTAGTAGACTAGATTTTGTTTTAAACGAAGAGAGTCTAGGCTTAGAAGATGTGGTGGTGATAGGTTACGGAACGAACTCTAAAGAAAAAATAACTGGTGCTGTTTCTAGTGTAGATGCAAGTGTTATTGAGCAATATACTAGCACAAGTGTTGATCAAGCGATTGTAGGTCGTGTTGCAGGTGTAGATATATTAACTAATGCTAGAAACCCAGGCGATGGTAACACTATAACCATTAGAGGGGCAGGTTCTATCACAAGAGAAACCAACCCACTAGTGGTTGTCGATGGTTTTCCCTTAGCGGAAGGCAGCTCATTGAATATTATTAATACTAATGATATTGAGCGAGTTGATGTGCTAAAGGATGCTGCATCTACAGCTATTTACGGTTCTCGCGCAGCCAATGGGCTTATTATGATTACCACTAAAAAAGGTAAGAAAAGAGGCCCGACCATTAACTTCAGTACAGTTTTCGGTATGCAAGAGCGTTCTGGTTCTTATGATTTGCTGAATGCTTATGATGCAGCAAAGTTTTTTGCCGATGGCCGTAACAATGCTTATCTAAAAAACCACCCGGATGCTGACGTTAACGATACAGAAGCCGAGCGTTTAGCTAAGGGAGCCAATGTAAGAGAGCTTCTCTTAGATTATACTTTGCCATACCTGAATGGCGAGCAAGGACTTACCGATTTCGATTGGGAAGATGCAGTTTACAGAACTGGTAATATTCAGAACCATTACTTAAACATTTCAGGAGCTAATGATGGCACGGATTACTCAGTTTCCTTAGGCTACAGCGATGAGGAGGGTATAGTAATTACTGCAGATCAGAAGCGATATACGCTTAACCTTAAAACCAATACAGACATTAGTGATCAAGTGAGATTTGGGGTGAACGTAAATGGCATGTATGCAGAAAGAGGGCTTACCAACGGAAGTAACAACTATCGTTTTCCGATAGACCCTGCGGGCAGAGCCATGGTTTATATGTTCCCATTCTTTTCGGCTTACGATGCTGAAAACGGAGCGGCTCATGGTTATAGTGTAGAAGAGCAAATACTGGCCAACCGTCCTTACAATGCCAATATGCAGGAGAACCCTGTGGCTATGGCAGAGCTCTCTAAATATAAGCGAGAAGAGTTCAATACTTTTGGAAATGCCTATGTAGAGTTTGAGCCTATCAACAACCTAAAGTTGAAGTCGTCTTTGGGGTATCTTTATAATAACAAGTTTACAGATCAATTTGCGCCAATGCTTACAGGTTCTTACCGTAGGCTAATCAGCGAGAGAGACACCCGCCAAGGCTCTGAATCTAGAAACGACAGGTTAGATGTACTTTGGGAGAATACCTTAGACTATAAGTTCGATGTTAAGGAGCATTCATTTAACGTCCTTCTTGGACAGAGTTACCAAAGCAGCGCATACAAATCCTTGAGCGTAACAGGTGCGGATTACCCGAACGATATCATTCAAAATATTGATGGTTCAACGGTGCAGACTGCTGATGCTTCAAGAAGCAAGTGGGTGCAAATCTCTTATTTCTCAAGGTTGCTCTATAACTTTAGAAACACTTACTTCTTAACAGGTTCTATTAGAACGGACGGTTCTTCTCGCTTTGGAGAGGATAACCGTTTTGGAACCTTTGGATCATTCTCTGCTGGTTGGGTGTTCACCAACGAGAGTTTCTTCCCTCAAAACGACATTGTCACGTTTGGTAAG
Source organism: Roseivirga pacifica (assembly GCF_900111145.1). Lineage (GTDB taxonomy): Bacteria > Bacteroidota > Bacteroidia > Cytophagales > Cyclobacteriaceae > Roseivirga > Roseivirga pacifica. The sequence goes on along the minus strand of NZ_FOIR01000004.1, from coordinate 98,680 downwards.
TTACGCTATAGCTGGGGTACCACAGGTAATAACCAGATCGGGAATTACGCTCAGTACGCGTCAATCGGAACTGGTCGCGATTATCCTTACGATGGAACACTTCACCCAGGGGCGGGGCCGTCTAGTGCGCCATCACCTGGGCTTACATGGGAAACCAATACTTCTCACAATTTTGGAGCAGACTTAAGCATATATGATGTGCTTGATGTTGAAGTAAACTATTACATCGCCAACATTAGCAATCTTTTGCTAGATAGACCTGTGCCTACACATACAGGCTTTAGTAGCTCACTTCAAAATGTTGGTGAGATGGAAAACAAAGGTTGGGAGTTCGTTCTAAATACAGCTGGCCTTAAAGTTGGAGATCTGATGATTGGTTTGAATGCTAACCTTTCAACCAACCAGAATGAAATTATTTCGTTGGGTGGTGCCGAAGAACTGTATGAAGGTGGAAGCCAAAGATTTATTACGCAAGTAGGAGGTTCTTTAGCCAACCTTTACGGGTATAAAATTATTGGCCTTTTAAAATCACAAGAAGAGGTAGACGAATATTTATCTAGAAAGTCTACTACACTTTCTGCCGAAGTAGGAGACTACATTTTCCAAGATACCGATGGCAATGATGTGATCAACGCTGATGATAGAGTCTCCCTAGGCGATTATAATGCTGAAGTAAGCTATGGCTTCGGTTTAGACCTCGCCTACAAAGGTTTTGACTTTAACATGACCTTTAACGGAACGCTAGGTAGAGTAGCTTTCGATGAAATGACTTCTCGCTACTTAGAGTATGGAGAGGCATTCTCAAACACAAACTACCATTATTTCAACAATTACTGGGATCCGGTTACCAATCCTGATGGTTTCTTGGCAGCACCAGATGCGTACGGAAATACTGAAACAAGGCAGGCTAGCCGTAACCCAACAAACTACAATGTGCTAGATGCAGATTATTTCAGAATTAGAGGGCTGCAGGTTGGTTACACTTTCCCAGTCAACCTATTAGACAGAGTTGGACTGAAACAAGCCAGAATCTATTTCTCAGTAAATAACCTGCACACTTGGACAGACTATAGAGGAATGAACCCAGATGGCGGAGATAATGGAAACCCATTGAACAGAGGCCATATTCACGGAACTACTTCCGTACCGCGCATTTATTCTACCGGAATTAACCTCACATTCTAACAGAAGAAATCATGTTAAAAAGACTATTCGCATTTACAATGGCGGTATGCTTATGCCTATCGTGCCACGATGATTTAGATCAATTTCCTGAAACAGGGATACTAACCGAAAACTACTATAACTCTCAAGAAAGTGTAGAATCAACTGTTACGGCTAGTTATAATAACCTTCAGGGGCTGTATAGCTACTATATGATTCTTTGGGGAGAAGTGACTTCGGATAATGCTTATGTTCAGGCTCCAAACTCAAATGGTGGAGTTAGCTCTTTAGAAGATTTTACATGGAGTACCACTACTGGGTTTGTTAACAGTATCTGGAATAGTTCCTATGACGGAATTTTCCACACTAACATGGTCTTAGAGGTAATTGATGAGGTTCAGTTTAGTAGTTCGGAAGTAAAGAATGTTAGAAGAGGCGAGGTGCTGTTTATTAGAAGCTTCTTGTACGATAACCTAACTACCATTTATGGTGATGTGCCTTTATTGACAAAAGTGACCGATCCATCGTATGCTTTTGATGATACAAGAACTCCTAAGGCTGAAGTTTACGATCAGATTGAAGCGGATTTATTGGAGGCGATAGACTTATTGCCTGTAACATATGCTGCTGGTAGAGCAGATAAACAGGCCGCAAGAGCTATTCTCGCTAAAAACTATATGAAGCGAGGTATGTTTGCTCAGGCAGTACAGCAATTACAGCAGATTGTCGGTACTGGCAAATATTCGCTAGTAGACATAGGCGACCTTTACGGGGTAGAAAATGAAGGTAATGCTGAAGATGTATTTAGTATTCAGTATGCTTCGGAATTGGATGGGAACAGTGAAGGAAGTGCTTATTACTACAATTTCACGCAACCAGATAATCAGGGAGGTAGAGGGGCAATGGCTATGGAGCCTGCCTTCTATAATTTGTTCGATGCTGCTGATAAAAGAAGAGACCTAATCAATGTTTCGGACAATGCCTACTATGCTAATAAATGGACACCTTCTCCCAACAACAATACTGGCGATGGTGGTGATAACCATTATGTGGTAAGGTATGCCGATGTGCTATTAATGCTTGCTGAAGCATTGAACGAAACAGGCGGTTCTGCCGAGGCTTTAACCCACTTGAACGCGGTTAGAACTAGAGCAGGTTTGTCAGGAATTACCTCTACCAATCAAGCTGTTTTAAGAGATGCCATTGCGCTAGAAAGAAGATTCGAGCTTTTTGGTGAAGGCCACCGATGGGCAGACCTATTGCGTAGCGGTAATGCCGTTAGCATTATGAACAACTTCTTTGCTAGTGAGGGGAAAAACATTGTAGTGCAAGACTTTAGGGTTTTGGCTCCTATTCCTCAGTCTCAGGTAGATATTACTGCCATGCAGCAAAATCCAGGCTATTAATCTCTATAACCGAAACTCATGAAAAACTTAAATAGAATATATCAATTCATTTTGTTTACCGTGGCCTTGGCGTTTTTTGGCTGCGATGTAGATAGTACTGATTTCGATATTGATGATCGCGATGTATACATCGAGTCGATATTGATTGAAGCTAAGAATAATAGCTTTTTAGAAGCAGATATTGAAGCGGCAGTAGTTAACCCTTCAAGATTAATCACGGCTTCCTTACCGCCAGAGGCAGAAGGTCAACAAGTGGTATTAACCATCAATTTGCCAAGTGGTATAGAGAGTACTCCAGCTTCGGGCGAAAGTGTAGCTGCTGGTGAGTCTACTCTTTTGGCCTATGGTTTTGGCCTAGAAGAAGAGTTCAATATTCAGTTGAACGTGCTAGCTCCATTTCAATCGGATAAAGAGTTTGTTTCTGTTTGGAGGGTAGATGCTGGGGGAGAGATAACTCTGCCACTTGAAGAAGATGGCGAGTACAACTTCAAAGTGTTTTGGGGAGATGGTGAAGAAGATATCGTAGCTGGCTACGATCTGTCTTCTGCCTCTCATACTTACGCTGAGGCTGGAGATTACCAAGTAGTTATTTGGGGAGATATCAACGGTTTTAATTTTGATGCTACTAACACAAGCAGAGATAATATCATTGATATTACAGACTGGGGTCAGTTAAAGTTAGGTAACAATGGAGGTTACTTTAGAGGCTGTTCTAATTTACAGATTTCCGCCACCAACGCCCCTGACTTGAGCGAGACGACTAACTTCCGAACAATGTTTAGAGAAGCTAGCTCTTTCAATAGTAACATTAATCATTGGGATGTTAGCGGAGTAACTAGCATGTGGGACATGTTCTATAAGGCAACAAACTTTGATCAGCCTTTGGACAATTGGGATGTTAGCAATGTGGAGACTTTCGAGACTATGTTTAATGAGTCTGCCTTTAATCAGAATATATCTTCTTGGGATGTAAGCAGTGCTACAACCATGAAAAACATGTTCAGAAACTCACCTTTCAACCAACCAATTGGTAATTGGAATGTGGCTAATGTTACTTCTTTCCAATCTACTTTCAGAGATAACAAAGTATTTGACCAAGACCTTTCAGGATGGGGAGATAAACTAGGTAATGTGGTTACCATGAGAGAGATGTTCCGTGGCTCTAGCTACAATGGTGACCTTAGTGCTTGGGACATGTCTAAAGTGGAAAGTATGTGGGACATGTTCAAAGATGCGGAGTTTAACAATGCATCTATAGCTAATTGGGATCTGAGTAGCATGGATAATATGGAAACCATGTTTGGTGGTAAGAACTGTAAGTTTAACCAAGACATTAGCTCGTGGGATGTAAGCAATGTGGTTAACATGCAGAACTTGTTCAAGGAGAATCAGGTGTTTAACCAAGACCTTTCTGGTTGGGATGTAAGCAATGTGAAGTGTAACCTAGACTTCGATACGGATTCACCTAACTGGGACGATGCTCACAAACCTCAATTCTCGGTTAGTAAATTCGATAATAACGCTTTCTGTAGCAGACCAAATTAGATTAGTTGTTTTTAGAGAAGAGGGCTTTTTTACCCTCTTCTCTTTTTTGCTTCCATTTTTTATGAAAAGTCTAACCATGAAAATCCTTTTAGTATTTCACTTGCTCTCTTGTTTGTTAGGAGCGTCTTCTTGCGAGTCTGAGGAGGTAAATCCAGACGCTGAGCCAGATCCGACAACTCCTGTAGAAACAAGAGACTCAACCAACGCCATCTATCGACAATTCTTTTTTACCGGGACTCATAACTCATATTCTGGTAACCAAAATGGAATGAAAAGGGAAGGGATTAAAACTCAGTTGGCCAAAGGGCTTCGGTTTTTTGAATTCGATATGTTCTCTTTTTATACCGAAGAATTACTTTCTACGGAAACCACATCAAATCTTAAGCACCTAACACTAGAGCACAGTGAGAAAGCATACCTCTTTTCGCTAGATGAAACCAATGGCCTAGCAAGTATAGAAGACATAGCAACTGGTCAGCAGGTTTATGAGAATGCTAGTGCCCTGTGGGCTGCAGGTGAAGCGGAGGTTACGTCTTACAATTTTCAGGGCAGAACTTATTTGGTAGTTTATTATAGTCAGTCGGGAGAGTTGATAGCTTATGACTTTTCTGGCAACGGTTTAAATCTGGTAAAACAGCAGCGTTTAACACCTTCAGATGCTGAATTAAAATTGTTCTCCTTTCAAAATCAGCTCTACATATCTCTTCACAATCAAGATAATCAAACCGTTTCCGTGTATCCATTCAGTATTCAGGGAGCAGAGCCGCTAATAGGAAATCGAAAGCTCATTATCGATGGAGTAAGTGCAGATATGACAGTTACTCCTTTCGTACAAAATGAGCAGCTGCATCTATTTAAGCACAACCAGAAGTATGTTTCGAGTTTTAGTATTACCTCGATTGAAACATCTACTTCTACTTGGTCACAAAAAGGCGAAGTAAGCGGTAATTCTTCTAAGCTTGTGGGTAAAGTAAATGCTATTTATTCTGGTGAAAAGCTGTTTTTGAATACGTATTTAGCCAGCGGGCAAATGAATAGCTTTCAGCTTATTCTAGATAATGGGAAGCCCAATGTTGTGGAGGAATATAATGGGGAGATAGACTTTTTAGCTGGAGCTAATGTTGAGCTTTTTGCTGCTAACAATGGCTTCTACGCACAGTTAAAACAGTCGAACAAAATGCAACTAGCAAAATTGAACATTGGAGATTTAGTTCTTGGTCACGATGCACCAGGAGATGAGGTAGACCTTACCGTAGATAACCCAAATTCAATTTTACTGAAAGATTGGATCAGCTATATAGCCAATTGGAGCGATGAAAATCCTAATCATGAGCCGCTCTTCATTATGACAGAACTGAAAGAGTATGAACATTGGATGGCCGATGCCAAATGGCAGAATATTATAAAGTTAATGCAAGAACAGTTTGGTGAGAAGTTGAGGTATCATAGTTCAAGCGGTTTTTACAATGAAGAGCTAGTGGAGGCAAGTAAGATAGTAGATGGTAAGACTTTGTATTATATGGATGAGAACGGATCGAAAGAAGGTGGACTACTAGGGAAAGTGATCCTATACATTCAGCCGAATAACAATATCACTAAAAGTGATCATACCAATGATTTTGAGCCTTTTAATACTACGGACGGCATCTTACAGTCCAACTTTATTCAACTTAAGAATTATAGGGTGAATAATAAGCTGGTTTCACCAGATTGGAGAAAGCCAGGTAACTATGGGAATGATGTCGGAAGGTTTATTGATGCTAAAGATGACAGCTATATCAGCAGAATCTTTCACATGCAAAGTTCAGATGGCAACAGCCAGTATGCTAACATTAGATGTACAGATGTAATGTTTGCTGTAAGTGATCGGCCTTTCGACTCTGGCCCTTATGCTAATTACGTGAAGGAACAAAAAGCAAAGAACTCAATGAAGCCTTTGGTGGGCTGTAGTAAATAATTTTCACCTAGTTGGGCAGACACATGACATCGCAACATTTAAAGAGTAATTAGATTAGGTTTAGGTTAGTAATTCTTTAGCGATGTTGTGTGCGCTGTTCATTTATAACTACACTTTGTATTTAGTTAATTGACTCAACTAAAACAAAAACAGGGCTATTTCTTGTAGCCCTGTTTCCTATTTTAATAACGCTTGATTTATTGGTTTTGGAGTAACACCTTATTAACAACGTGTACTACACCGTTTATTCCTTGCACATCAGTGAGGACTATGGTAACAGTGGCACCTGAGGCATCCATGATTTGCGGCATGTCTCCATCAAGGTCAATAGAGAAAGTACCTTGATTGATGGCTGTTACACTCATTTCATCAGAGAGCATTGAAGATTGCACATTGCCACTTACGACATGGTAGGTAAGCACATTCGCTAATTCTGAAGCACTTAGCTCGGCAGTTACCTCTGCAATTGCTTCGAAAGCAGCGTTTGTAGGGGCAAATACCGTAAATGGACCATCGCCTTGTAGTGTGCTAACCAAGTCTCCTTCGGCAGCTTGCAACGCACCAACTAATTCGCTAAAGTTTGAGTTTTGTAGGGCGATATCTACCACATCTACATCAGCACTAATTACATTGTCTATAACGTGAATCACACCATTGCTTGCCTCTAGGTTTGGAGTGGTTACGGTGGCATTGTTGTTAACAACTACGTTGTCCCCAGCATTGATGTAAAGCGAGAGTTTAGTCTCGTTTGGTCCAGATGCATTTTCAGAGCTTACATAATTGTCTCCTGCCTGAAGGTCGGTCGATAGAATTTTACCAGAAACTACATGGTTCAATAGAATCGGTCTTAGGTCTGCTGCGCTTAGGTTGTCGAGGCTTGTGATTCCAGCTTTTTCAAAAGCATCGTTGGTAGGTGCAAAAACAGTAAACGATCCGTTGCTGTCCAAAAGGCCTGCTAAGTCTGCTTTTACCAAGGCCGACACCAAAATGCTGAAGTCATCGTTGGCAGAAGCAATTTCAGTAATGGTCTGAGGTTCTGGCATTGGGTCAGGTGAGTCATCATCATTGTCGCATGCCGAAATAGTAACAAATAGTGCTAGTAGTAGGCACAGTAATTTGCTGTTTGTTTTTAAAGTGTTCATAATCACGGGGTTTTAGTTTTATAATTTGCTCCCGTAACAGAATGTCTAATAGTATGTTTTAAGTTTTTCTATAAAAATTATCGTGTACATTATTGGGTTTTTCAAGTACTAAAAAATGTCGTTCATTCAGTTTGATTGAATGAATGTTTTACCCAAGGTTAAACAAAACATCATGATGCAAGGTGATTTGGCAGAATACTAATTGCCCAACAGAGGTAAATGTTTGAGTTTGTGGTACTGCAGCGCGAGGCTAATGCAATGCTTCACTTCCTTATCGGGTAAGGTGCCATTTAGCGGAAAGACAATGGCACGATTACCTTCGAATTCAAATTGTTCAGGGTAAAGAAAACGAAACGTAGGTACTAGTTGCGAGGTGCACTGAAAGTACATGGCATACTGATCAGGGTTTTTGGCCTTCCAGTCCATGCGCAGTGTGCTGCCATGTTTGGTTACGTATGCAGGCTCACCCCATTTAAGGGTTTCCTCTAGCTTTTCTAATCCCTCGATGTCTTCAGCAACTTCCAGTACCAGTGCTCTAAGGTGTAGCATTTGCGCTTGCACCTCTTTCGGGTAATTATCAAAAACTTGCTTGGCTTGTGGCGTTGTAGAGAGTTGCATTGGTTGTTAACGTTACGAGTTTAAAGACGGCTTTATTTACTTTTGGTTTTCCTTTCTTTCTCTTCGATTTGGCGTGCTTTGGTTAAAGCTGTCGCTACTAAGCCTGTCCTATTATTTAGGTTAAAGAAGGTGAATGTTTTTTGGAGACTTACCAGTCTACTAATTTACCAATTCCCTATTTAACCCTGCCTGGATTTTCGCTGATAAAATTCTTCCAACTGGCTGATTTACTTTGGGCTTGTCCGTTTTGAAAATGATGGCAAAGGGCTACGGCCAGTGCATCGGTGGCATCAAGCATTTTTGGGAGCTCTTTTATTTTTAGCAGTGTTTGTAGCATGGCCGCCACTTGTTCTTTAGAGGCATTACCATTGCCTGTTACAGATTGCTTTACCTTTTTTGGGGCGTATTCGGTAATAGGAATGTCGCGGGCTAAGGCTGCAGACATGGCTACACCCTGCGCTCGGCCAAGCTTAAGCATTGACTGTACGTTTTTGCCAAAGAACGGGGCTTCTAAAGCAACTTCATCAGGGTTGAATTCTTCCAATATGGAGGTTACTCGTTCAAAGATCTTTTTCAGTTTTAGTTCGTGACCTACGTACTTTTTCAGGTGAATTACCCCAAACTGAAGTAGCTGAATCTGCTTCCCTTTGATTAAAACCACGCCATAGCCCATTACGCTAGTGCCGGGGTCAATTCCTAAAATGATCTTTTCTGTTGGAGGAGTTTTCGCCATGCGTTGGCAATATAATGAAAAGGTGAGCTCAATGCTGTAGCAGATTGGTTTCTGGTGCCAGCTTTCTTTTAAGCATAAACTTTACACAGAACAGTGTGAGTAAAGAAGGGCCTAGGCCAGGAAAAAAAGCGATTAATAACTCTATCCAGTCATTGTAAACAGCAACATCTGTTATACTATAGAGCAGCTCTCCATAGGGTTGATTAGGAAGGTAGAAGGTCAGGAAGAAATTGGAGCCTAAATGAAAGCCCAAGGGCATCATGAGCGATCCTGTTTTGAAATACGTGTACGCCCATACATACCCTGAAAGCCCTGTTATAACCAAAACATAGACCATGGCGACTATACCACTACCAAATAGATCGTATGAAAACCAGTGGTAAACACCGAAAATGATGGCTGACAGCCAAAGCGCCTTTTTGTCGCCAATACGTTGAATAAGAATGTATAGAGCAGCTCCTCTATAGATCAATTCTTCGGTTAAAGCTGATTTTAGATGGTACCAAAAGGCTTTTGCTGCCAGAATCAATTGAAAGTTAGGGTTCAATGTCCATTCAAAGGCCCTGAGTTGGGACTCAATAAAGGTAAATAGGAACCTGATTAAGATGATGAGGACAAAGCCAATTACAAGTTGGACCATGCCCTTTTTCAGTGGCCAAAAACCGAGCACTGAAAGGCTTTGCTTTTGAATAAAGTGAAGCAGCAGCCAAGAAATGGCTAGTATAACAATAATGCCTATCATGTTTTAAGGGTTTAATAAGTGGATTACTTGTTGCGCCAGATAAACAGTAATGTGCTGCTTAAGAATACTAAAACCCCTGCGTAGTAAATAATAAGCTCGAATTGGGTTTCGGGAAAAGTGCTAGACTGAGCCAAATAGGCGGTAGAAAGTAAAAAGAACACAACCGTTAATGTTGCTGTCATAATCCATTTTCTAACCAGTTTTTCCTTTTTTGGCAGAGAGGTGCTAGCGCTGTTTGTCTCTAGACTTTCCATGGTGAAGCCAAGATTCTTGGCCAGTTCATTCAAGGTGTATTGCCTTGGATACACTTCTCCATTTTCAATCCGTTGAATAGACCGCAAGCTTACTTTGCACATGTCGGCCAGTTGTTGCTGGGTGTAATTCAAGCCCACGCGCTTTTCTTTTACCAGAGCAGCTATCATTTTTTGTTTTTCTGTTTGCATGGTAAAAGTAGTTCCTCGACTTGTGGTTAGCAGTTTTTGCCTTACGACATTCATGCGTCATTTGAATGTCAGAGCCATTGATTTTGAAGCAATCTAATTCATTACAATGTATAAGTATAGATTCTTTGATATTTTTGGATTCACTCAAAAGGTCTTTGTGCTCACCGCAACGCTATTGATACTTCTTCTTGTTTATACTGCTTACCTCATCTTTTTGGTCTGGTTAAACATTCGGTGGAGGCTGATTAAACCACAGAATTTTCAGTGCCATGAGCAACTAACAGTGGTGGTTCCTTTCCGGAATGAGCAAGAAAACCTTGCCGATCTAGTGGCTGCTTTATCGCGCCAAACCGCCAGTAATTTTGAAGTGATTTTTGTAAACGATAACAGTACTGATAACAGCTTGAAGGTGTTGGAAAATGCGCTGTTAACTGTTTCATTTCCGTTTAAGATTTTGAATTTAACAACAGCTACGGGTAAAAAGGCGGCTTTAGCCTTTGGTATTGAAAGAGCCCAGGGTGAAATAATACTCACTACCGATGCAGATTGCCTTGCGAAGCCCGATTGGATAAGCATTATGCGCGCTTCTTTTACTGCTGAAACGCAATTGGTTTCTGGGCCTGTTGTGCTTTCAGGAACTTCGGTCTTTCAGCAACTTCAGCAGATAGAGTTTTTGTCTTTAATAGGCACTGGCGCTGCCATGATCGCCATGGGCAAGCCAACAATGGCCAACGGAGCGAACTTGGCATTTAGAAAGTCGGCATATGTAAAAGTAGGCGGCTATAAGGGTAGCGAAGCCACACCTAGTGGTGATGATGAATTCTTGCTCCACAAAATTCACAAGGCGTACCCAAATGGGGTAAGATTTAATAAGTCTGAAAAAGCCGTGGTAACTACCGCTGCGGTAAGCGATTGGGAAACGTTTAAAAACCAACGCAAGCGCTGGGCAAGTAAGTGGCGGCTTGGTGCTCGCTGGTCTACCATGCTTACGGCTATTTTGGTGGGGCTTACCCAGATTGCGCAGCTTGCAATTTACCTATCATTGGTTTTTGCGTGGTTGCCTTTACAGCTTTCAGTAGGAGCCTTAGCGCTTAAGGTACTGATCGAATTTGCCTTCCTTCAGCGAATTTCACAGGATTTAACAGGGAAGGGGCTATCGCTCTGGCGATTTATGATTTCCTTTATATTCTATCCTTTTTATGCACTTTATTTTGCTTTGGTGGCTAACTTTGGCAACTACCAATGGAAGGGCAGAACGTTTTAGAAATGGACAATGATATGAGTGATAAGGAGTTTGATGTAATGGATGAACTCTACTTTGTTCAGTCTTTTGATTATCTTATTTCTGAACTTGAAATTGAGGAGAGCGAAATGGCAAAAGTGCTTGCTCAACTGGTTAGCAAAGGTTGGGTAAAGTGCTTGAAGGAAATGGATGAAGAGGTGCCTGAAGCCGAGTTAGATTTAGCACATAATTATGCTAATTATTTTTACCTAGCCACCAAAAAGGGATTGCTGGCCCATAACGGACGTTGATGACAGATTTGACACTACAAAAGAAGCTTGATCAGAAAGAACTGGAGGTAAATGCACTGCTAGAGATTACCCAAGCAGTGAATAATAACCTTCCGGAAGAGAGTCTGTATAAGATTTTCGAGTTCACGCTTCGTGCCAATTTGCAGCTCGATAAGATGGTGCTTTATGTGCTGGAAGAAGAGTGGGAATGTAAGGTACAGTTCGGAACATCAAGAGATTTCCGTGAGGTAGAAATAGGCGAGGGCTGTCTTTCTATTACCACCGCCAAGTTGGTGAAGGAGGTTGACTTGGAAGTTCCCTGCTTCTCAGAGTTCGATATAATAATACCCGTCAAGCATAAAGAGCGCCTGTTGGCTTTTGTTTTTGCCAAGGTAAAAGAAGACGAAAGTGTGGTGGATACCACCTTTATTCAGGCCCTGAGCAATATTATTCTGGTAGCGATTGAAAATAAGCGTTTGGCCAGAAAGCAGTTGGAACAACAGGCCATCCAGCGCGATATTGAAATTGCCAGCAACGTTCAGAATTACCTTTTTCCGAAATCGCTGCCCAAAACGGAGCAGCTAGAGATTGAGGCTTTTTACAGACCGTGTAAAACCGTTGGCGGTGATTATTACGACTTTATTCCGCTAGAAAAAGAAGGCCAGTTTGTGGTTTGTATTGCCGATGTAAGTGGAAAGGGAATTCCTGCGGCTATTCTTATGTCGAATTTTCAGGCGGTACTGAGAACGCTGAGCAGAACGGCAAAAACGCCTGTTCAGGTGATTGAAGATTTGAATTATCAGCTTTTTCAGAATGCCAATGGGGAAAACTTTATCACTTTCTTTCTAGCGGTTTACGATTTCAATACCAAGGAATTGCGCTATATCAATGCTGGTCACAACCCGCCTATGCTAATGAATGGCGAGGCAAAAATTACTAGGCTAACAGAAGGAACCACCGTGCTTGGCGCATTTGAGCCATTGCCGTTTTTAAACATGGGCAGTGTGCAAAATCTAGATGAGTTCTCTCTCTTCTTGTTCACCGATGGTTTGGTGGAAACCTTTAATGATGAAGACGAGGAGTTTGGGGCTGAAAGACTGGAGCAGTTTTTGGAAAGCAAGTACGGAGAGCCGCTAAACAATATGCACGGTGAGTTGATAGAAACACTGAATACCTTCCGCGGCAAACAATCCTACTCTGATGATTTGACTTTCTTATCTTGCAAAGTCAATAACAATGGTTCCGTACAAAACTCCTGAGCTTTTTAAACGCATTTGGCCCAAGCTGCATTGGCAAGTAGCGAGTGCCGAAAAGCAGATTTTTCTCACCTTTGACGATGGGCCAATACCGGAACTCACTCCTTGGGTTTTAGATGAATTGGCGAAGTATAACGCCAAGGCTACATTTTTCTGTGTAGGAGAAAACGCAAATCGAAACCCAGCGATTTTCAAGCGAATATTAAATGAAGATCATGCCGTGGGTAACCATACGCATAACCATTTAAATGGAAGGCGTGTGCCGAATGACCAATATTTCGAAAACATAGAGGAGTGCGATTTAGCGCTCGAGCGTTGTGGAGGAAAGACGAACCTCTTTCGTCCGCCATATGGTCGTTTTAGGCAAAGCCAGCTAAGAAGGCTCAGCGACCGAAAGGTGGTTATGTGGTCGGTGCTTACGAAAGACTACGTAATGTCGCTCGAACCAGAACAAATTCTGAAGCAGATTATTCCAATTACCAAGTCAGGCAGTATTATCGTTTTTCATGATAATGTAAAAGCCGAAAAGAATTTAAAGGCCGTTTTGCCGGCTTACCTCTCTCATTTCAGCAAGGTGGGTTATCAATTTTCAGCACTTTCATGATGGTACTCTTGATACTATATGGGGCATTAGCAGTGTTCGAGCTGTTTTTGATGTTTCGATTTCAGTGGAAGCAAAAGCAAGTGCATCCGCCAGTGAAGGATAAGCCGGTAAGTATTTTGGTGTGTGCTAGAAATGAGGCGCACAACCTGGCCGATTGCCTCAATGCACTGATTGCCTCTGATTACGATTTTTCCAAGGTAGAATTATTGATTGGTGATGATAATTCTGAAGATGATACGCGGGCAATTGCAGCGCGTTTTTCTTCGAAACATAGCTTTATAAAAGTGTATGATATTCAACATGAAAAGGATGGATTAATAGCCAAAGGAAACGTGCTAGCCCAGTTAGTTGATTATTCAACCCACGAAATAGTGTTGATAATTGATGCTGATATGATTGTGTCGCGGCATTGGCTTAAAACTATGGTTGGTGCGCTTTCGGCAGATACACAAATGCTAAGCGGTTATACGCAAATACTTAGGCAAAAGGGTTTGCTGGTATCGCTGCAATACTTCGATTGGCAGGTGGTTTTACATAGCATGAAGGCCATGGCAGACCTGATCAGGCCTATATCGATCTTAGGGAATAATATGGGCTTTCAGCGCAGTGCTTACAATGCAGTGGGCGGTTGGCGTGGCCTAGGCCCTACTGACGTGGAGGACTTGGGGCTTCTACAGCTTTTTCAGGCAAAGGGCTTTAAAACGAGTCAGCTAATTAGTGCCGAAGGTTTTGCTCAAACCAAGCCACAACTTACCTTAAAAGAGTCAATAGAACAGCGCTGTCGCTGGATGAACGGTGTTTTTACCCATCATTTTATTTTGGCATTGCCAGCATTTTTTGCCCGGCTTTGGTTGTTGGTTTTTGCTGTAGTCTTGTGCTTTAGTTGGCAGGTTGCCTTGGTTGTTCTGGCTTATGGCACGTGCTCTAACATCATTAAGTTTTTGCAAATTTCACGCAGGGCGAATGGTAACACTAAATTCCCACTGTTAGTCCCTTGGCTTACAAGTCTTTTAGATACTTTTGCACTGATTCGCCTAGCGGTGAAAGGAAAGGTAAGTTGGAAAGGAAGAAAGCACTGATATGATAGATACGCATGCTCATATTTATGCCGATCAGTTTAAGGATGATAGCAAGGATATGCTCGAAAGAGCACGAGAGCAAGGTATAGAAAGAATTTACATGCCCAATATTGATCACACCAGTATTGATGGCATGCTGCAGTTGGAAGAGGATAATCCCGGTTTTTGTTTCGCCACCATGGGCTTACACCCTTGTTCGGTAAAGAAAGACTTTGAGAAAGAGCTGTACATAGTAGAAGAGTGGCTGGGTAAACGAAAGTTTGCGGCCATAGGCGAGATGGGGACAGACCTTTATTGGGATAAATCATTGATCGACCAGCAGATAGAGGCGTTTAAGATACAGTCGGAGTGGGCTAAGCAGTACATGTTGCCCATCATTATTCACTGCCGCGAGTCAATCGATATGACGATTGACTTGGTGGAGGAGCTCAAAACAGATGATTTGACAGGCGTTTTTCATTGCTTTGTGGGCAGTGTAGCGCAGGCCGAAAGAATTAAAGCGCTCGGTTTTCATGTCGGGTTAGGAGGGGTGAGTACCTTTAAAAATGGAGGGATGGATAAGGTGATTCCTGAGTTGGACATGGATTATGTAGTGTTGGAAACCGATAGCCCTTATTTGGCTCCAGTGCCGCATAGGGGTAAGCGCAACGAGCCAGCCTATGTTAATTTGGTAGCCCAAAGAGTGGGGGATTTACTGCAAATGCCAATCGAAGAAGTGGACAGCATTACAACCAAGAACGCCTTAAAACTTTTTAAAGCCAATGATTAAAACCAAGGATATAAAAGAGTTTAACTGGGTAGAAAAGCCAAAGGCCAATATCTTAATAATCTATACCGGAGGAACGTTAGGGATGGATTATGATGAAAATGGTGCACTTGCTCCATGTGGCTTTGAACAGGTGTTCTCCCGTGTTCCTGTTTTAAAAGAACTGAACGTCAATCTGTCGGTAATTTCTTTTGAAGAGCCAATTGATTCAAGCAACGTGGCGATTAATCATTGGCAAAAAATGGCCGAGATTATTTATAACCACTACGATAAGTTTGATGGCTTCATTGTTTTGCACGGTACCGATACCATGGCGTATTCGGCATCGGCAGTAAGTTATATGCTCAATGGCCTTAACAAACCTGTGATATTTACCGGGGCTCAATTGCCTATAGCCTCGCCACGTTCCGATGGTCACGATAACTTTATTACATCGGTAGAGATAGCGGCCGACAAAAAAGATGGCAAGCCGATAATCACTGAAGTGTGTATTTTCTTTAACCACGTACTACTCAGGGGTAACCGTTCAAAGAAAGTTGAGAGCCAACAGTTCGATGCTTTTGAATCGGAGAATTACCCAATACTTGCAGAGGCCGGAATTTCAATAGATTACCGTTGGAGTTACCTAAAACCTTATAATGATGAAGTGCTGGAATTATACACTGGCATGGAACAGAACGTTGCTATACTAAAACTTTTTCCGAGTTTGAGTAACCGCTGGGTCGAAAGATTTTTGGCAGACGAAAACCTTAAGGGAGTAGTTTTAGAGAGCTATGGTGCTGGAAATGTGCCGAATAGCGAATCTTTTATAGCGCTTTTAAAGCAAGCTGTGGCCACTGGTAAAATAATTTTGAATATCTCGCAGTGCAATGGAGGCAACGTGGTTCATGGTAAATATGAAACAAGTTCGGCCTTAGATAAAGCTGGTGTAATGAGCGGATCGGATATGACAAGCGAAGCTGCCATTACAAAAATGATGTTTGCCTTTGAAAGGTACACAGCCACCGCTGACATAAAAAAGTGCCTTATTACGCCCATACGAGGCGAAATGACTTAGTTACTGGAACTCTTACAAAAAACAAATATCGGCTTGCATAGTGCGATATTTATTAATTTATTTGTCACCCTGCGAGAAGCGTAGAGTTACCGAGAGAGGTGTCCGAGTGGTTGAAGGAGCACGCCTGGAAAGTGTGTATACCCCTAAAGGGTATCGAGGGTTCGAATCCCTTCCTCTCTGCTTACAACTAAATCTTTAAGTGTAAATTTCTTTGTAACAATATTTATTAATAATTTAGAAACCGTTTTAACCTTTTATTAATCAAAACTAGACTATGAAAAAGTTATTCTCTTTACTAATGATCCTAGGTGTAATGGCCATGGGATTTAATGCTGTAGCGCAAGATGATACTACAGATGCCGGAGCAGACACAACACAAGTTGTAGAAGACACATATCCAGAAGAGCCAGATTACTCTGATGACATGGGTGCTGATGAAGCTGAGTCTTTTGATCAAGTAATCAAATCTAAGTTCATCGAAGGTGACCCAACCTTTATGTCACCAGTATTAATCTGTTTGATCCTTGGTTTAGCAATCGCTATCGAAAGAATCATCAGCTTGAACTTGGCTACTACTAATACTTCGAAACTTTTGAGCAAAGTAGAAGATGCTCTTGAGTCAGGAGGCGTTGAAGCTGCAAAAGAAGTAACTAGAAATACAAGAGGACCAGTTGCGTCTATCTTTACTCAAGGACTTATGAGAATGTCTGAGGGAATCGAAATGGTTGAGAAATCAGTTATCGCTTACGGTTCAGTAGAAATGGGTCGTTTGGAAAGAGGATTGGTTTGGATTTCACTTTTCATCTCTTTGGCTCCAATGCTTGGTTTCATGGGTACTGTAATCGGTATGATCGGTGCATTCGACTCTATCCAGGCTGCTGGTGATATTTCTCCTTCTTTGGTTGCAGGTGGTATTAAAGTGGCACTTTTGACAACTGTTGCTGGTCTAATCGTAGCGATTATCCTTCAGTTGTTCTACAACTACTGTGTATCTAAAATCGATTCTATTGTAAACTCAATGGAAGACGCTTCTATCTCACTAGTAGATCTTTTGGTGAAGCACAACCTATCTAAATAATTTTTCCACTTTAAACAACGTAAGTTATGAGCGAACAGTGGATTGACATAGGCTTATATGCCGCATATGCACTCATAATAGTAGCTGCTGCTGCGGCTATTATCATGAACTTGATTAACTCGTTGAATAACCCTAAATCTCTTATCAAAAGTGCTGCAGGTGTTATTCTACTGGTGGTGATCTTTTTCATCGGATACTCGATGGCTCCTGCCGAACTAGATTCTTTGGCTACTACAGCTTTCGAAGCAAACAAAATGGACCCAACTGCTGATGGCACTATTCAGGTTTACAGACTTGTAGGTGGTGCTATGACTACAACACTAGTGTTGCTAGTACTAGCAGTAGTGGGATTGATTTATTCTTCAGTTGCAAGAATTATAAAATAAGATTATGGCAAGAAGTAAAGACAAAGGAAGCCAAGAAGTGAATGCCGGCTCAATGGCCGATATCGCATTCCTACTTCTTATCTTCTTCCTAGTGACTACTCAAATTGCCACCAACAAGGGTCTTACATTGCTGTTGCCTCCTAAACAAGAGGACGATGAGCCAATTGAGATTAAGCAACAACAGAGAAATATCTTTAAAATTCAGGTAAACTCTGCAGACAAACTGTTGGTGGAAGACGAGCCACTAGATGATATCTCTCAGATTAGAGAAATGGTATACGACTTCGTACTGAACTTTGGTGATCCAAGCAGTAACAAAAAAGGAAGCGATAAAGTAAGTGATATTGACGTTTACAATTCACTACCAGCTTCTATGAAGTCATACATCTCTCGTAGTTTGAGTGACAGCGAATCTTCAGACGGTCCAAGCTCAGCGATTGTATCGCTAAAAGCTGACCGTGGTAGTAGCTACGAAATCTTTATTCAGATTCTTGATGAACTTAATGCCGCTTACAATAGAATATATGGTGAGCGCGTAGGTCTTTCAGATGAAGAATTTAGAAAGCTTAACAGGAACGACCCACGTCAAAAGAAACTTTATGACGATGCAAGAATGGGTATTCCTAAGGCGATTTCAATTGCAGAACCAACTAAAAGCGGAAGTTAATTATGTCAAAGTTTAAGAAAAAGACTTCATCAAGTCAGGATATTCCAACGGCAGCACTTCCGGATATTATCTTTATGCTTTTGTTCTTCTTTATGGTAACTACCGTATTGAGAGAAACAGAACTTAAGGTAGAACAAAGAATCCCTAGAGCGGAGCAGTTGGTAAAGCTTGAAAAGAAAAAGCTTGTGTCTTACCTCTACGTTGGTAAGCCCAAAGATCCAACTTTCGGTACAGAGCCTTTAATTCAGGCTAACGATGTATTCATCGGTATCGATGGTGTGGTGAAATGGGTGAACGAAGAGAAAGCTAAGCTTAGCGAAGTTGAGCGTGACCAGATCACGATCTCAATGAAGGTTGACAATGAAACCAAAATGGGTATCATTGTAGATATACAGACAGAATTGAGAGAAGCTAATGCTCGTAAGATCATGTATGCTACTCCTCAAAAAACTGACGAGGATTAAGAAATAACTTTTCTATTATATAAAAGAGACCTTGTAGGTCTCTTTTTTTTTGCCTTATCTTCCGATTATGGAGTTGAACAACAAGCGCATTACCAATGCATGGTGCATGTACGACTGGGCCAATTCAGTGTACTCACTTACCATTACTACAGCGGTTTTTCCGATTTATTATGAAGTGGTAACAACTAAAGAGGACGGCTCTACTTTAGTTGATTTTTTCGGGATGCAGTTTCCCAATACGGTGCTTTACAGTTACGCGCTTTCCTTCTCATTTTTGTTCACAGCACTAATTTTACCTTTGCTAACAGGTATTGCCGATTACTCTGGCAAGAAGCGACTGTTTCTAAAAATGTTTGTTTACCTGGGTGCTTTAGCTTGTGGTGCCATGTACTTTTTCGATGGAGATAATGTGACCTTCGGGATTATGATGGCCATAGTGGCCAGTGTAGGGTACTCTGGTAGCTTGGTTTTTTACGATGCATACCTGCCTGAAATAGCCACGCCCGATCGGTTCGATAAGTTGAGCGCAAAGGGCTATTCCTTAGGGTATATAGGTAGCGTTATTTTGTTGATTTTGAACTTAGCTATGATAACCATGCCGCAAACCTTTGGTATGGAAGAAGGAAGCTCTCTGCCCTCTAGGATATCATTTGTTACCGTAGCGCTGTGGTGGATTGGGTTTTCGCAGATTCCGTTTACTCGTTTGCCAAAGAACCCCTTTAAACGCAAGGCAGATGGTAGTTGGTTGAAGAAAGGATATGAAGAGCTTAGAGGTGTGTATGGACAGATAAAGCAGATGCCGAATGTGCAGCGTTTTGTGTTGGCTTTTTTCTTCTACAATGCGGGTGTTCAGGCGGTAATGTATTTGGCTACACTGTTCGGCTCAAAGGAGCTGAAAATGGAGACTGAGGCTCTCATCGGAATAGTGTTAATCATTCAGTTGGTGGCCATTGGTGGTGCATATTTGTTTGCTCAAATCTCTCAAAAGAAGGGTAATGTCTATTCGCTTGTTAGCATGATTTTTATTTGGATAGCCATTTGTCTTTTGGCGTTTTTCGTATCCGAACAATATCAATTCTTTGCCCTAGCGGTTATTGTAGGTTTGGTAATGGGGGGAGTACAGTCACTATCGAGGGCTACCTACTCAAAGTTAATTCCTGTCGATACAAAAGACCATGCATCCTTTTTTAGCTTTTATGACGTAACTTTTAATGTGTCCATTGTTGCCGGAACAATTGCATATGGTAGTATCGAATGGCTCACAGGTTCAATGCGTTATAGCGCGCTTGGGTTGAGTGTGTTTTTCATTATTGGTATGCTATTGCTTAGAAATGTGGTGGTGCCTAAAGTCTAAAGTAAACAAACGTTTGCATAGCAGATAGCAGGTTGGTTATTCCTTGTTGCTGACAATATTTCAGTAATATTGAATGAGGCGTTGTTCATATTTGACTCATTAGTTATTGTGAAAGTGCTTTGAACCAAACCCGTACACCTATGAAAACTCTTTTTACGGCCTTACTAGTATTATGTCTTTCGTTTGCGGCAACTGCGCAAATTGTGAAGATTGAACCTGCCAATGCTACAGCAGATGACGAGATAAAATTGGTGTTTGATGCCACGCAAGGCGATGCCGGTTTGGTGGGGGCAGCTAGTGTATATATGCACGGTGGGGTGATTACAGAAAGCCCAACGGCTACAGGTTGGGACGATAGATACGTTGTGGGTAATTGGGGTGCTGATGATGGTGTTGGCAAAATGACCAAAGTATCGGGTGAAACCGATAAGTGGGAAATAACACTTACGCCATCAGCACGAGAGTATTATGGTGTACCGGCAGGAACAAACGTATTTCGACTGGCCATGGTGTTTCGAAATGCCGATGGGTCTGCCAAAGGTGCTGGTACGCCAGGTACAATAGATGGCGGAAGCGTAAGCGCCAATGGAGATATCTTTATCGATTTGAATATCTCTAACTACATTACGATTAACGCTCCAACTAGCGAGTTGCTGTTTATTGAACAAGGAGGAAGTGTAACATTCGCAGCAGAAACGACCGATGAGGTAAGTGCTATGAGTATGTCGCTTGATCTCGGAAATGGTTTTCAAGAAGTTGCTAATGTCAATAGTGGAACCTCCATTTCTTATGATTTTTATCCGCAAGAGGCTGTTCAAGGACAGCTGAAAGTTAATGCCACTGTAGCCGGAGAAGCTTTGGAAGTAATTCAAAACTTTAATATTCAGTTAAGAGGTTCGGCTGTTGTTGCTGAGTTACCAACTGGGCTCAAAAAGGGAATCAATTACCATGAAGATCTATCGATGGTGACCTTGGTGCTTGAGGCGCCAAATAAGGAGTTTGCCTACGTTGTTGGGGATATGAACGACTGGCAAGTGAATGAAAATTACTTAATGAACCAAACCCCTGACGGAGAGCTGTTCTGGTTGACACTGGATGGACTAACGGAAAATCAGGAGTACGTTTTTCAATATTGGGTAGATGGAACGATAAAGGTGGGAGACCCCTATGCTGATAAAGTGGCTGATCCGTGGAATGACCAATACATTGAGTCTTCTGTGCATAATGCGGTGCCAGAATACAGTTTTACAGACTATGCTATCGCCACTACTTTTCAAACAGGCCAAACCCCATTTGAGTGGGATGCTTCAGAGGCTAGTTGGGAACGCCCTGCCAAAGAGGATTTGGTGATTTACGAACTACTCGTTCGAGATTTTATTGGAACACACGATTATGACGACTTGATTGACACGCTTGGTTACATCAAAAGCCTAGGGGTAAATGCAATTGAGTTAATGCCGATTATGGAGTTTGAAGGCAATGAGTCTTGGGGCTACAATCCTATGTATTTTTTCGCTCCAGATAAATATTACGGCACTAAGGATGATTTGAAGAACTTTATTCAGGCTTGCCACCAAGAAGGAATTGCTGTTATTCTAGATATGGTACTCAACCATGCCTTTGGTTTAAACCCAATGGTGCGCATGTATTGGGACGATGCAGCTGGTAAGCCTTCGGCCGACAGTCCTTGGTTCAATCAAGACCCAACGCACCCGTATAATGTTGGTTACGACTTTAATCACGAGAGTACCTATACCCAAGCTTTTGTAGATTCTGTGAATGCTTATTGGTTACAAGAGTATCATTTTGATGGTTATCGTTTCGATCTATCTAAAGGCTTTACCCAAACCAATAACCCGAATAATGTTGGAGCTTGGGGTAATTATGACCAGTCGAGGGTTGATATTCTTACAAGAATGGCCGATAAGCTTTGGGAAGTAGATTCTGAGGCTTACGTGATATTAGAGCACTTTGCTGACGCCAGTGAGGAAGCTGCATTGGCTGATGAGGGAATGTTGCTCTGGAGAAACTTGGTTTATGCCTATTATAAGGCACTGGGAGGCCAAAACAATGAGTCGTTTACTGGTGGTTTAGCCGAAACACATGTTACATACATGGAAAGCCATGATGAGCAGCGCCAGATCTTTGAGGTAATGCATGATGGCGCTTCTGAGGGTAGTTATAACACGCGATCATTAGATGTAGCATTAGATCGCCTAAAGATGAACGCTGCCTTTATTTACCTGTTGCCGGGTCCGAAAATGCTTTGGCAGTTCGGTGAGTTGGGCTATGATATAGACATTGATCAGAATGGACGAACTGGCAATAAACCGCTTCCATGGGGAACGGGTGGTTTGGACTACTATACTGATGAAGAAAGAGGAAAGTTGCTGCAAGCATTTAGAGCAATTATTAATCTGCGTACACAAAATCCTACATGGTTTCAGCGCGAGAATTATGCTGCTGACCTAACCGGTGATACAAGGAAGTTCAGAGTTGATAATAATGATACGGACATCGTGGTTTATGGAAACTTTGGCCTGTCAGAGGTAACCGAAAATGTTCCTTTTACACAAACAGGTGAGTGGTTCGATTATATCACTGGTGAATCTATTACGGTTGATAATACCTCGCATGAGGTGAATATGCTTCCTGGAGAATTCAGAATATACACTTCAACCAAGGTCTCAGAAGGCTTTGGAGACATTGTGAATGTATATAGTGGTGTTGTAACAAGTATTGAAGACGAGTTGCCGAATTTCACTTATTACCCAAATCCAACTACTGGTAAACTTTATTTTAAAGGAGAGGTACCGGGTAGGTTAAAGGCTGTGGAAATGGTAGATATGCAAGGGAATAGTGCCTTTAGCGTAGGCGTGGAGAATAATCAATTAGAAGCAATTGATGTTTCGGGAACCAAGCCGGGCTTATACCTGCTACACCTGATTACCGAAACAAAGAAATACACCTTAAAGGTTATGGTAAAGCACTAGCGATTATTCAAATCGCATGTGCTTTACAGAGTCACCAGAGTCTCTAAGTTCTCTTAGGGCATCAATACCAATGGCGAGGTGCTTGTTTACGTAGTTTCCGCTCACTTTCTTATCGCTTTCCTCCGTTTTTACACCTTCAGGGATCATCGGGTTGTCAGAAACTAGGAGTAAAGCGCCTCGAGGTATTTCGTTTACAAAACCAACGGTAAAGAGTGTTGCGGTTTCCATATCCACAGCCATTGCACGAATCTTTCTCAAATACTTTTTAAAGGCCTTGTCGTGCTCCCAAACCCTGCGGTTGGTAGTGTAGCAAGTACCTGTCCAGTAGTCCATTTCATGCTTTTTGATCATGGATGAAACGGCACGCTGTAGGCGGAATGATGGTAGGGCAGGTATTTCGGAAGGCATGTACTCGTTGCTGGTGCCTTCGCCTCTAATACCGGCTATCGGTAGAATGAGGTCTCCTAGTTGAGTTTTCTTCTTCAATCCACCGCATTTACCCAAAAATAGTACTGCCTTAGGGTGAATGGCTGAAAGGAGGTCCATAACGGTAGCAGCCATTGCGCTACCCATTCCAAAGTTAATAATCGTAATGTTTTCGGCTGTAGCGCTTTGCATGGGCTTGTCAAGCCCTTGTACGGGAACATCAAATTGCTCAGCAAACATATGGATATAAGAGATAAAATTGGTGAGGAGAATGTACTCTCCAAATTCTTCGTTTGGTACTCCTGTGTAACGTGGTAACCAGTTCTCTACAATTTCCTGTTTGTTTTTCATAGGCTATTTGACTTCAAGATTTTAGTTTTTAATAGATTTGCCGAATGCATAATCTCAATCTTCCGGCTTATAAATATCAGCTGAAAGAAATCGATGGCAAGTTAGCTATTTTCGATTCCATCAGAAAAAAATATGTGGTTTTGACTCCGGAAGAGTGGGTGCGTCAGCACATTGTTCATCACATGAACGATGATCTAAAGTATCCATCATCTCGCACTAATATTGAGGGTGGTTTGCGCTATAATAGCCGTTCTAAGCGCACAGACGTGATGATTTACGACAATGAAATGGCGCCTTTGGTGTTGGTGGAATGCAAAGCACCCAATGTAAAAATGGACGAGAAAGTTGTGCGTCAATTGGCTACATACAATAGCCAGTGCAATGCGAAGTTACTGATAACAACCAATGGATTGGTGACATTTGCGGTGCTGTGTAAGGAGGGTGAGCACGCAATGCTTCAGGAAATTCCTAGCTATCAAGCCTTGAATCAGATGGTTTGATTTGCTATTTTTCTACATGAATCCATTTAAAAGCTTGGGTTTTCTTACAGCCTTTATTGTGCCTGCCTTATGTATAATGGGGCACTATTTAGGTGGCTATGCTAATTTTATCACCCTCAGTTTTGTCTTTGTCGCCTTGCCCTTGTTCGATGCCTTGTTTGGAGAAGATAGAACTAACCTTACAAACGCTGAGGCAGTTATTCAAGCCGAAAAATTTTACTATCGCCTAATCACTTATGTCTGGGCCATTTTTCAATTGGTTTTTTTGATTTGGGGTGCCTTTGTGATTCCTACTATTAACACCACAGTTGCCCTAATAGGCTTTATGGTTGGGTTTGCACTGGTTACAGGTGGTATAGGAATAACCGTTGCTCATGAGTTGGGGCATAAGAAAAGCAAACTGGAGCGGTTTTATGCAAAGCTAATTTTAATGACGGTTTGCTACATGCACTTCTATATAGAACATAATAGGGGGCATCATGTGTACGTAGCTACTCCCCGCGATCCCGCTACTAGCCGAAAAGGAGAGAGTTTTTACCGCTTTTGGTTTAGATCTGTTTTTGGCGGATATAAAAGTGCTTGGAAGTTGGAGGGCGAAAGGCTTAAGAGAAGAGGTGTTCCGTTTTGGTCACTAAAAAACCAAATGATACTTTTTACGCTGCTGCCAGTTTTGTTTGTTGGAGTGCTAACGGCAATAGTAAGCTTGTACTACGAGGTCTTTGTTTGGCAGGTGCCGGTTTTCTATTTCATTCAGAGCATACTTGCTTTTACTTTACTGGAGTTGGTGAATTATGTTGAGCATTATGGAATTGTAAGAAAGGAGTTGAGCCCCGGTAAATACGAAAGAGTAAACCCGATGCATTCATGGAATGCTAACTACCAACTGAGTAATTTCTTTCTGTTCCAACTGCAAAGGCACTCAGATCATCATGCAAACGCTATAAAAAGGTATCAGGTGTTAAACCATTATGATGAATCACCACAGTTGCCATCAGGGTATCCGCTAATGATAATGATTGCCGCATTTCCTCCATTATGGTTCAAGCTGATGAACCCACGCTTAGCCCGTTGGGAGAATGCTGTTTATTTAAAGCGAGCGTAATTATTTAATGACCAACTTCTGCGGGTCGATGGCCTTCTGGTCTTTTCTTTTAGCGTGGTTTTTACGCTGAATATTTCCCACCATTCTTGTGACTCTCATTCTAGGTAAAAGTCTAGGTAAAAAAGCACTGAGCTGATTCCATATGCCGGGCACTGCTACAACTCTTCCTTTAATAAGGGAATCGTACCCGTAAGCAGCTACGGCTTCTGGTGTTGCAATATTGAATTTGATGTTAGGATCGTCATTGCCATTAGCTTTGGCAAAGTTGGTTCTTGTCATGCCTGGGCAAAGTACAGAGACCTGAATACCTTGTGGCTTAAGTTCATCGGCCAAGGCTTGAGATAGGCTTAGAACGTATGCCTTAGACGCGTGATAAGTGCTCATTAGCGGGCCAGGTACAAAAGCAGCTACGGAGGCGTTGTTTAATATATAACCTCTTTTTCGGGAGATCATGCCCGGGACTACGAG
Organism: Roseivirga pacifica; assembly: GCF_900111145.1. Classification (GTDB taxonomy): domain Bacteria; phylum Bacteroidota; class Bacteroidia; order Cytophagales; family Cyclobacteriaceae; genus Roseivirga; species Roseivirga pacifica. The sequence goes on along the minus strand of NZ_FOIR01000004.1, from coordinate 72,867 downwards.
TTTAATAAGCTGGCTTGTTGTTACCATGTGAACTTGCAGCATTGCTCGGTCTTTGTTCCAGTCGGTTTCATTATAATAGCCAAAGTTTCCGAAGCCGGCATTATTAAAAAGCAGGTCAATCTCCATGTCTTCTTGCTCGGTCCAGTCAAAGATTTTTGTGGCTACATTTTCTTCAGAAAGGTCTGCAACCATGCTGCGTACCTCAATACCGTACTGGTTTTTGATCATATCTTCTTGCGCTGTCAATGCGCCTTCGTTTATGTCTACTAAGGCAAGCGAATGGCCTTTCGATGCGCAAAGTTGAGCAAAGGCATCTCCAATTCCGCTGGCCGCTCCAGTTATGAGTACAGTATTGATCATGGGGCTAAATTAATGGAAAATAAAAAAGGAATCTCAGCATGGCCAAGATTCCCTTTTGACTGTTTTTATAAACGGTTTAGTTCAAGTGGCTGTCCACAGGAACAAACGGTAGATCAAATGCTTCAGCAACAGCTTCGTATACTACATCGCCTTTCACCACATTCAAGCCAAGCTCAAGCTCTTTATTCTCTTGGCAAGCTTTCTTCCATCCTTTGTTCGCCAATTGAATAGCGTAAGGAAGCGTAGCGTTTGTAAGCGCAATGGTAGAAGTGTAAGGTACTGCACCTGGCATGTTCGCTACACAGTAGTGAACAATATCATCAATAATGAAAGTTGGGTTAGCGTGAGTAGTTGGCGTACAAGTTTCAATACATCCGCCTTGGTCTACAGCAACATCAACCAATACAGTTCCAGGTTGCATGTCTTTCAACATGTCTCTTGTAATTAGGTTAGGCGCTTTAGCACCAGGAATAAGTACTGCACCAATAATTAGGTCCATATGAGGGATAAGCTCTCTAATGTTTACCTCGTTTGAGTAACGTGTTACCACGTTTGGAGGCATTACATCGTTCAAGTATCTCAGTCTGTCAAGGTTTACATCAAGAATGGTTACCTGAGCACCAAGGCCAGCAGCCATTTTAGCAGCTTGTGTACCCACAACACCACCTCCAATAACCAAAACCTTACCAGGGCTAACACCAGGTACACCGCCAAGCAATACACCTTTACCCATAATTGGTTTTTCTAAGTACTTAGCACCTTGCTGAGTTGCCATTCTACCAGCAACCTCCGACATAGGAATAAGCAAAGGAAGGCTTCTGTCTGCTTTTTCTACTGTTTCGTATGCCAAACAAACTGCCTTTCTCTCGATCATGGCTTTTGTTAACGGCTCGTAAGAAGCAAAGTGGAAGTAAGTGAAAAGTAATTGATCCTCTTTAATAAGTTCGTACTCAGGTTCAATTGGCTCCTTCACCTTCATAATCATTTCAGCAATATCATAAACTGCCTCAATTGTAGGAAGAATCTTAGCTCCAACTTCTTCGTAAAATTCATTTGGGAATCCACTATTAGCACCAGCTCCGTCTTGAATATAAACTTCGTGGCCACGCTTAATTAATTCTAGCGCTCCGCCCGGAGTTAGCGACACTCGGTTCTCATTGTTTTTAATTTCCGTAGGTACACCAATGATCATGTTCTTGTTGATTTAAAATTATGCGGCAAATATAGTAAGGTAGTATTAGAAAGCCCTTTTTACTTGCTTAAAATTCACGTGTTTAAAGCCACTTCAGAATGCTGTTTATGTGTTAATTGAAAATTAAAAATAATGTTCTTGAATTGAAAAATTGAAACGAATAATATTTTGTTTAATTATGGTTTTTGTTTTTGATATAATTGATAAATAAAATGAACGGAATAAAATTCTGTAATACTGTCTATTTTGATATGGTCTCCAAATTTGATTTGTCATCTTTCTTTGTTACTTTTGATTCATACCTGTTAAAACTGTAGATAGAGTAATCTTAAGAAAATTAGCCTGTGGGATCGACTAAAGTATTGAAGAAAGTAGGTTTGAAAGTGGAGGATATCCTAAGTGATTATCGCTTAGCTGTAGAAAGCCGTGAAGCAAGTATTATTGGCCGTAAAGAGGTTTTCATGGGGAAAGCCAAATTCGGGATATTTGGAGACGGTAAAGAACTTGCGCAAATAGCCATGGCCAAAGTTTTCCGCAATGGAGATTTTAGGTCGGGTTATTACAGAGATCAAACTTTTATGATGGCCATTGACGGCCTAACTGTTCAAGAATATTTTGCCCAGTTGTACGCGCACATGTCCGTAGAGGCAGAGCCGGCTTCTGGTGGTCGAATGATGAACGGGCACTTTGCCAACCGCTTGCTCGATGAAAATGGCAAGTGGAAGAAGCAAACCGAAATGAAGAACTCAAGTTCTGATATTTCTCCTACAGCAGCACAAATGCCTCGCCTTGTTGGTTTGGCTTATGCTTCCAAACTCTACAGACAGAATACAGATTTACACGATCAAACAGATTTTTCAATAAAAGGAAATGAGGTTGCCTTTGGTACCATTGGTAACGCATCTACTTCCGAAGGGCACTTCTTTGAGGCAATTAATGCTGCGGGTGTTTTACAGGTACCTATGGTTATTTCCGTTTGGGATGACGATTATGGTATTTCTGTTCCGAAAGAATATCATACTACAGGTGGAAGTATTTCTGAGTTTTTAGTAGGAATACAGCGTGCCAAAGACAAGCTTGGTTACGAAATAATAAAAGTAAAGGGCTGGGATTACGATGCACTAGTTGCTGCCTATCAGAAAGCAGAAAAAGTGGCTAGAGAAGAACATGTGCCAGTTTTTGTACACGTAAATGAAATTACCCAGCCACAGGGCCACTCTACCTCTGGTTCTCACGAAAGATATAAGTCTAAAGAACGCCTAGAGTGGGAAAAGGACCATGACTGTAATGTAAAGTTCAAGGAGTGGATTCTTGAAAACGAGTTGGCTTCTGAAGAGGAGTTGACAAAGCTTGAAAAAGAAGCTAAGGCTAGTGCCAAAGCTGCTAGAGCCGCTGCATGGGAGGCCTTTATATCTGAAATAAAACAAGAGCAGAAGCAGGCTACGGATATTCTTGATGCGCTTGCAGAAGAAAGTGCTCAGGGTGCCGCTATCATTCAACTGGTAGCTGAACTTAAGAAAACGGTTAACCCAATTAGGCTAGAGACAACCCGCGTGGTTAAAAAGGTGCTAAGACTTACTCGAAATGAGGAGACTTCAGCGCGTGCTTCTTTGGTAGCTTGGTTAGAGAAGTCTGAAGCGCTAAACGAAGAACGCTATAGCTCACTTGTAATGAGTGAATCTGATGAGGCGTCAATCAAAGTAGCTGAGATAAAAGCGAAGTATTCAGAAAATTCGCCATTAGTTGATGGTCGTGAAGTACTGCAGGCCTGCTTTGACGCTGCTTTGAGTCGTGACCCAAGGGTTTTTGCTATTGGGGAAGATGTGGGCAAAATTGGCGATGTAAACCAAGCATTTGCTGGCTTGCAAGATAAGTATGGTGAGTTGCGTGTAACAGATACTGGTATTCGCGAGACCACCATTATTGGACAGGGAATTGGGGCTGCGCTTCGTGGTTTAAGACCAATTACCGAGATACAGTATTTGGATTATTTGTTGTATGCCATTCAGACACTTTCTGATGATTTGGCTACACTACAATATAGAACTGCCGGTGGGCAAAAAGCACCATTGATTATTCGTACCAGAGGCCATAGGCTGGAAGGGGTGTGGCACTCAGGCTCGCCAATAAGCATGATTTTAGGTTCTTTGAGAGGGATTAATGTGCTAGTGCCGAGAGATATGACACAAGCTGCCGGTTTCTACAATACCATGTTAAAGTCTGATGATCCAGCATTAATTATTGAGTGCTTGAATGGATACAGATTAAAGGAGCGAATTCCTGATAACATCGGTGAGTTTACTGTTCCTTTGGGTGTGCCAGAAGTGCTAAGAGAAGGTACGGACGTTACGGTGGTTACCTATGGCTCTATGTGCAGAGTGGTAATGCAAGCTGCTGAAGAGCTGGAAGAAATTGGTGTTTCTGTAGAGGTGATTGACGTTCAGTCCCTATTGCCTTTCGATGTAGATAAGAAGATTGTAGAGTCTTTAAAGAAAACGAACCGTGTAATCTTTGCTGATGAAGATGTGCCTGGTGGCGCTTCTGCTTATATGATGCAGAAAGTGGTTGAAGAGCAGGGTGGTTATTTCCATTTAGACTCTCAGCCTGTTACCATCTCAGCCAAAGAGCACAGACCTGCTTATGCATCAGATGGAGACTACTGGTCGAAGCCAAATGTTGAAACGGTATTCGATAAGGTGTATGCGCTAATGGAGGAGGTTGATCCGCAAAGGTTTCCTAAGCTTTATTAAGCTTAGTCTTCGTCCTCATCTGTCGAAACTTTCTTAATCTCCTGAAGGGTAAATTCAGGAGTTTCCGAAATATTGCTCTCATTCAAAGCCCTGTCTTTTATTTTAAAAGACAGCTTGAGTGTGTCTGTTCGGAATATAGGCTCAAACAATCCCGAAATCATGTCGTAGGTAATTACACCCTCAATCGGTCGGTTGTTGTTGCGCACGTAATCGCAAGGGTCTTCAGTTGAAGAAAGGCAAGGGAAGCGTCCATCGAACGAAATTCCGCAAAGTGTATTTTGGTTGGCACTACCAGTAGGTTGAGCCCTTAAGTCAACTTCTTGAAACTGACCATTTCGTTTTACGAAGAAATCAACCTCTATATTAAACTGATCGTAATTAAAGTCGATTAGTAAGGTGTCCAAAAAGTCACCATCACCATTTACATCGGTGTTTTCTCTTTCTTCAATAATGTAATCAAGGCAAGTGAACATCGGGTCGTTTGGTCTTTGGCCAAACTCAACCGGGTTGCCGGTGTTATCAAAAATAAGGTTGTATGCATTATATGGTGGGTTGTCTTCACCACCATCTAAACCAAGGTCGCCATTGCCATCAGCTACGTTGAAAGAAAGCCTTAATACATTTTCTTCAAATAAGGGATCGCCTTCATTGATCACTTCAAACTCAATGTCGTGAAAACTGATTGATGGAGTATCTGGTAGTTCTGGTGGTCTACTGCAGCTAAAGGCGCTTATTAGCACCACCAAAACAGATAAAAAGAAAAAGTCCTTCAGGGGATTTTTCATAAGAGACGTTTATATCAATACAATAATAACAATATTTGCCCTAAGTGATAAAGCAATCGATTTGAATAACGAATGGGTGATTTGAATAGTTTAATTTCCAACATTAATTCTGTCAACCAGAATACCTTTGAGTCTGTTGCCCTACAGGTGTTCAAATACCAGTTTGAACACTGTTCTGTATATCATCAGTACGTACAGGCACTTGGCAGGCCAATGCCACAAAGCCTATTGGAAATCCCTTTTCTTCCCATTGAGTTTTTCAAAAATCACTCTGTGAAGTCTGGTAATTGGAAATCACAGGTGGTTTTCGAAAGCAGCGGCACTACTGGGGCTTCAACCAGTAGACACCAGGTGCGCGATGAAGGTTGGTATATTGATCATTGCATTAAGACTTTTGAGTCCTTTTACGGCAAGCTGGACCAGTTCACCTTATTGGCGCTGCTTCCTTCTTACATTGAAAGAGGGAATTCTGGGTTGATTTATATGGTGAATGCCTTTATAAAAAAAACTGGTTCTTCAAATTCGGGATTTTACCTGAATGAGTTTGATGCTTTAGTAAATAAGTTGGAAGAGCTAAGGAAGACTAAAAAGCCGACTATACTTTGGGGTGTAACCTTTGGTTTGCTGGATTTTGTTGAACAATACCAAATTGACTTTCCTGACTTGATTGTGATGGAGACAGGAGGGATGAAGGGTAGGAGAGAAGAGCTTACTCGGGTAGAGGTTCACAGTCGACTAACCCAAGGGTTAGGTGTAGATGCGATTCACTCGGAGTACGGAATGACTGAGCTTTTTTCTCAGGCATATTCAAAAGGCGATGGTTTGTTTTTGCCTTCCACTACCATGAAGGTTTTTGCCAGAGATATGAACGACCCTTTGTCCATTGTTAAACCGGGTAAAACTGGTGCGCTGAATATTATTGACTTATTGAATGTGAATACCTGTTCTTTTATCGAAACTAAGGACCTAACACGTGTTTATGAAGGTGGTACTTTTGAGGTTTTAGGTAGAATGGACAATTCTGATATTCGCGGATGTAACTTGTTGGTGGTCTGAAATATTCTGTGCGGTAGCACGTTAACTATACATTAGTAAAATAATCCTTGTGGGTTTTTATTCAATTTTGATATCTTAGGGCAACTTTTAGCCATGAAAAAGAAACACATCATAGCACTTCTTCTCGCAGTCGCATTTTTAGGATTGAACTCTTGTGCGCAGGAACTTTGTCCTGCATACACAAAAGTGGACGATAAAGCCAAGAAAGAGAAGAAGGAAGGTCGATTCTAAAATCAGACCAAATACTTCTTCACATCAGCTCCGCTAATTTCATCTCCGCACATAATTACTAGGCGTTCGGTTACATTGCGTAGTTCGCGAATGTTTCCAGACCAATCGTAATCTTTTAGTGCATCAATTGCGTCATCGGTAATTGTCTTCTTTTTGGTGCCGTATTCATCGGCAATATCTTGTAGGAATTTGTCTACTAACAAGGTAATGTCCTCTTTTCTGTCTTTTAGGGCAGGTACTTTAATAAGAATTACGCCTAGTCTGTGGTAGAGGTCCTCTCTAAACCTGTTTTCCTGAATTTCTTCGCGAAGGTTTTTATTGGTAGCTGCCAATACGCGCACGTTCACATTAATGTCTTTGTCGCCACCTACACGGTTAATCTTGTGCTCTTGCAAAGCGCGCAATACTTTGGCTTGTGCCGAAAGGCTCATATCGCCAATTTCATCTAGAAAAAGTGTGCCTTCGTTGGCTTGCTCAAACTTACCAATACGTTGCTTGTGAGCAGAGGTAAAGGCACCTTTCTCGTGCCCGAAAAGTTCGCTTTCAATAAGTTCTGCTGGTATTGCCGCGCAGTTTACTTCAATGAAAGGCGCTTTGGCACGGTTGCTTCTTTCGTGAATGCCACGGGCTACTAATTCTTTACCAGTACCATTTGGGCCTGTAATTAATACACGGGCATCGGTAGGTCCTACCTTGTCCATCATTTCCTTTACTTCCACCAAAGCTTCAGATTCGCCCACCATTTCATACTTTTTGGAGAGCTTCTTTTTAAGCGTTTTGGTTTCTGTTACTAAAGATGATTTATCGAGGGCATTCTTAACAGTAAGCAACAGGCGATTCAAGTCTGGTGGCTTCGGTACAAAATCAAATGCACCCATTTTGGTGGCGTCCACTGCCGTTTCAATGGTGCCGTGAGCAGAGATCATAATGAACTGCGTATCGATGCCAGCCATTTGAACTCTTTCTAATAACTCAATACCATCCATTTTTGGCATTTTTACATCACATAGGGCGATGTCGTAACTATTGGCGATGAGTTTGTCCAAGCCTTCTTGCCCATCTTTGGCTTCGTCTATGGTATATTTTTCATACTCCAGAATTTCACGAAGTGTGCTTCTTATACTTTGTTCATCGTCAATAATCAGAATTTTTGCCATGCTATAGGTGGTTTGTGAATTGGGTAATTAGTGAATTAGTTTTTTGACTTACTCTTACTAGCGAAAATAGTGCTAAAAATGAAACTAGCTGAGTGTTTAGAGAATGAATTAGCAATAAACCGGTTTCCTGATTGCTGAGATTCATAAAAAGAAAAAGATATAGGCCTATAAGCCGGGTTCTGTGCCCGTTTAAACGGGTTCTTATCATTTATCTAGCCCCGACATTACTATCGGGGTCAATCTGCCTACCCTTCTGCATTGGGCGGGAACCCTTAAGCGCAGATATACGTGGCATTTCACCGCATAGAGTTTACCTGATTTCACTACAGCATTACCTGTACATTCTTTCTGTTGCACTTGTCCTCCCCTGTAGCACATGCTACAGGGTGACGGCCGCTAGCCGCTATGCTTCCCTATGGTGCCCGGACTTTCCTTCCCGATCCCGATAGCTATCGGGACGGGACGATAAGACGGCCTATATCACCGCAAAGATACACCACATAATCGGTTTAGTTACTAAAGGAGTTGCTTAGGTTAACTTCGAAACGCTCTTCGCTGTCTGTAGTAACATTAAAGATGTAGCTACACCCCGAATTAATATCTATACTGTAAGATTGATTGTTGATGCGGAACGATTCGCTGCCTTGATTTGGGAAGTAAGTTCCAGCCGACCAACATTGCGAAAGAAAGATGAGTCCATTGCTCGTGTTTTTAGAAAAGCTGCTGCCATCTGAAAGCGTACCCGATATTGATTGAATAACATTTAGCGTAGCTGTTCTTGGAGTGGCATTTTCAAAATCCGTTAAAACCAATGTTCGGTTTCCAGAAAAGGCGGTTTGGTTTGTAGTGCCTTGGGTAATCACCATGTCTGTAAAGCTCAGCGCGTAGTTTTTAAGGTCTGCGCCAGGGCTGTCGGCCATTCGTTCAAGCTGAATTTCTCCATCAACTAACAGTTTCTGAAAGCCGTAGTCTTTTAAGGAAATTGTGGCCTTGTTTCCTGTTCGGTCATCGGCATAGGTGTAGTCAATGGATATTTTACCGCTTCTGGTTTGGCCAAAATTGTCTTCACAGCCCTCGCCAAAGTCTAAACTCAATGTGTTCTGATCTGTGTTTAAATCGAGGTTGGCGCAATCTCCTATTTCTGCAAAATGGTTGTATTCAGGCCTGTGGCTGTCTATTCTGCCGCTTTCATCTTTCAAATACAATTGATAAGTGTGGTTGAAGTAAAGCCCCTCAAGTTCGTGCAGTACAACTTCTATTTGAGCAATTTCTCTTATACTGGCTTCTTCAGTTAAAGTAGTGGGAGGAGGATCTGCCTCCTTGGTGCATGCCATTACAAGTAAACATAAGCATGCAAGTGCTGTGGTGTTGGCGGTTTTCATAGCGTGTGAATGATTGTAGAATAAACGCCTAACCCGAAAGAATATTTTCGATTTCAAGTCTTGATTACTTATCCTTCCCTTGCATTAGTTCAAAGGCATTGTAAACTGCTTGGTGTAGGGCATCGCCATGGGTTTTGTCTTCAAGAAATTGAAAGAAGAGTTTCGTCCAAGGTTTCTGATCCTTTTTCAGTTTTAAGAATAATTCATTGGCCGTACGCTCCATTACTTCGCCTTCTTTGCCTACTGCTATGTAAATTGTCTTTTTACTTTGGTAGTTGGTTGGGGTGAATGAAAGTAGTTTTTCATCGTCCCACCAAAGGCTCGGGCTTACAATAATGTAGTTGCTAAAAAGGTTAGGTTCCTTAAACAGAATTTCTGTGGCCAAAAGCCCTCCTAAAGATTGACCGATAAGCGTATTGTTTTTGTTAGCCCTGTAATTGGAGTTTATAAAAGGCCTTAGCTCGTTGGCAATAAATGAGGTGAATTTGGCCGAACCTCCTGAGGTTGGAAATTCACTTTGATCAAGTTCATTGTTTGATGGATAGGTGAAGTCGCGCTTTCTATCCACATTGCCAATGCCCACTACGATTGACTCTGGCACCATATTGATCCACGGGAATGAGCCAAACTGTACAATGCCTGTTATATGGATGAAGTCCTCATCTTTCGACCCGTCTAGTAAATAAATTACGGGGTAGAACTTTGTGCTGTCTAAATGATAACTAGGAGGTAAGTAAATGTTCAGTTCTCGGTGTTCGTTTAGAACTTTTGAATTTATGGTAATGGTTTTTCCAATGGAGAAATCTTCTTGATTTACTGTTTCAGGTAGGTTTTGCGCGTGTAGCGTAATGGCTAGCGAGAGGGAAAGAAGAATTATACTTGCTTTAAAAGTCATGTGTAGTGTGATTTCCCTCCAAATTATTAGAAATATTTCGGCTAAAGAAATAAAAAAAGGAGCCCTAAGGCTCCTTCAATTGTCATAAAACTTTTACCTAAACTTAGTCACTTATGACAAATGTCTGTTCCTCGCCATTTGGCCAGGTTATCAAAACTTCTTTATCGCAATCTCCCGATCCGTAATCAATACCAAAGGTTTGGTTGGCTATGGTGATTTTTCTAGCACCCGATACCGGAATTGCGGCTTCTTCCGCACAGCTACTTTTATAAAGCAGCGGAGTAGTTATTTCTTCATTGTAGGTAAGGCGAAGTCTATTTGTGCCGTAAATTTTTCCTGTCTCAGTTATGGTGAGCTCTTCGGTTTGCTCGTCAAACTTCCAAGTGCGGCTTTTGTCTCCTTCAAAGGTTCGGGTAGAGCCATCTTGAAAAGTGATTACACCATCTTCTAGTCTTATGGCGTATGACCATTCGTTTTCGGCTTCATTTCCTGTGTTTGTAAGCGTTCTGGTACCGGTAATGCCAATGTTTTCTACTTTAAAATTGTCAGAAGAAGTGGTGATCACTGCTCCTTCTACATTTCTGTAATCCGTAAAGTGAATCTCTATTTGTCCTTCTCTAAACTTGCCATCATTATTGGTGCAGCCTTCTCCAAAGTCAATAGTGATAATTTGGTTATCGAAATCAATGGTGTTGGTAGAGCAGGTGGCTTTACCGGTGTAGGTAAATGGGTAGCCATTGGCTTGGGTGCCAGCAGCTATGCCGCCTTGGTTTTGGCTAATTTCGGCCATGGCTTCAAGCGCTATTCCATTAAGGTCTTCATTAGCTCCATCTACTAGTGAGGCCGCCTGTACATCGTCAAGGCTACCGCTTCTTGGAGCAGGTTCCGTATCGATACAAGATTGCACTATACCTAGTGTGAGAAAACTTAGAAGTGCCGCTTTCGCTAACTTTGATCTTCTAAAATGAGCCATTTTGAGTCCGTTTGGCTCGAAAGTTATGATGAATAAAATTGAAGAAAAAATTATACTTTAATAGTAAAATAAGTGCCCTTGAATGCCGTTTTTGTTGATCTCAATAGCAGGGGCAGGGAGCTTAATCATGTCGGCAAGAAAAAGAACCGTTTTCAAAAATCTGTTTTTGGTTGGGATATAGCTCAGGTCGAAGTCGATGCCTAAGTAGTATTGTCTATAGCTTTCGAAACCTGCTAAGTTGTTCTCGTTTTCGTGGGCGTAAACCATGCCTTGAGCACCGTAGCCTGCTGCAATATTCAGCCATTTTGGAAAGCGACTTTCTTTAAAAAAGGAGTGGATGTCGAAAGATAGCCAATAGGTCTGTCCGTTGTAGTCCTTTAAAAATTCCTCATGCATCCCATCGCCAAGTAGGTTTGGTCGCATGGGGGCGTAGCTTGTTTGGTGGAAGCTAAACTTGAACTTGATTCTTTGTTCGTTCCAGAGCAGTTGTTCTCCCAGAAACAATCCTGACCCAACGAGGTTGGCGATTATGTCACCGTAAGAAAACCCGTAATCTTCTGAAAAACCGTCAAGGATTTCTATGGGCAACAACATGCCAAAGCTTATTCCTGTAGCCCAATAAAGTGCTTTTTTGTCGCTTAGCTCGGTCTTTTTTAAAAGGTCGTATCCTATTCTTGCAAACTGATAGGTGCCAAAGGCGTGGCCAAATTTATCAACCTGATTCCACTCGGCATTATCATTAAAAAAGCGAAAATTGGTAAACCCATTGTCAGAATACCATGCAACCGAAAGGCCCGTAAGTGTAGCGCCATAAGCCAAGCCACCGTATAGTCCTAGCTGTTTTGTAGATAGCTGGTGTCGGGTAGTGTCTTGAGCGTGAATCCACGATAGTGAAAGACCGAAAATAAGGCAAAGCAAACAGGTTTTGCGCATGCCGAAAGATAGTGAATCTACTTGCCTAAAGCTTTCTTATAAGTGTCAATTGCGCGCTGTCGGGCAAATTTATGTTCTACCATGGGCGATGGGTAGTCTTTAGAACCATACTCTTTCACCCATTTCTTTATGTATTTCAATTCAGGATCGAATTTTTCTGTTTGTGATTGCGGGTTGAAAACTCTGAAATAGGGCTGGGCATCGGTGCCTGTGCCAGCGGCCCATTGCCAGCCTCCGTTGTTCGAAGCTAGCTCAAAGTCGAGTAATTTTTGTGCAAAGTAGGCTTCGCCCCAGCGCCAATCTATAAGAAGGTGTTTGGTTAGAAAACTCGCAACCACCATTCTTACCCTGTTGTGCATATAACCATTGTTGTTAAGTTCGCGCATGCCTGCATCTACAATTGGGTACCCCGTTTTGCCATCGCACCACTTCTGAAAATCGGCCTCATTGTTTAACCATGGAATAGCATCGTATTCCTTTTTAAAAGCCTGATTAACAACATGGGGGAAGTTAGCCAAAACCTGCATGTAGAATTCTCTCCATATCAGTTCGTTTAGCCATGTGTCATTAATATTCGTTGCTTTTTGTACTACTTCGCGAATGCCCACCGTACCAAACCGAAGGTGTATGCCTAAACGAGAAGTGCCATTAATGGCTGGATAGTCCCTTTTTTCATCGTATTGCTTAAGCTGGTCTTTATTAATGGAGCTATTAGGGATACTGATGGTACTTTCTTCAAAGCCTAAATCATCCAAGCTAGGGAGGTCGAGTGGTTTTGATTTATGCCAGTTCTTATGGTTAGTCAGGTCTGGTAGTGGAGAATAATCGCCTGCTTTATACTTCTCGCGCCAACTGCGGCTATAGGGAGTAAATACTTTGTAAGGACTGCCTGTGGCTGTAGTTATTTCTTCCTTTTCAAAGATTACTTGATCCTTAAAGGTGTAAAAACCAATGCCGTTGTTCTTTAGAAGAACCTCAACCTCTTGGTCTCGGGCAATGGCTTGTGGTTCGTAGTCTCTGTTGGTGTAAACTTCGGAAATGTCATAAGTTTCTGTGAGTGACTTGAAAGCCTCAAGAGGAGTGGTATTGTATATTTTTATGCTGGATCCGTGCTCTTCCAGTTGTGCTTTTAGCTGCTTAATCTGATTATGGATAAAGTTTACGCGGGCATCTGCTTTTGACTCTAGCTGATCTAGGATTTGCGTATCGAAAATAAAGATGGGAAGTACGGGTTTGTCACTTTTTAAAGCGTAATACAAACCTGTATTGTCGTGAAGGCGAAGGTCTCTTCTGAACCAAAAAATATTAATCTGCTGCATAAAAGGCTAATTCTGACTATTAACCTTCTAACGCAAATTTGGTTTTTGATTATTTAAGTTCTTTTCCGGTTCCTCTTCGTTTTCCTGCTTTTTTCGCTTCTCAATTCCACTAAATAGCTCCTTAAGTGTATTGAAGCTGGTGGTTTGAGTAACACTGGCGCCAGTGGTAAAGTCTGAATCGGTAGATATTGCGGTTGAGGCAAAGTTATAGCTGTTACGCGTATATATTTTTACACGGTACTTTCCATCTTCCGTAAGTAAATACTCAGCAGTCCAGTCACCTATGGCGCTTTCTACATTAACTAGGTTGGTTAAGGCTCCTTCTCGGGTAATCCGTAGCCTACCGTTCAGGAAGGTGTAAGAAAGTCTTAGCCTCATGGTGTTGAGGGTTTCTTCCGAAAGGCCACTCAGGTCGAAGTCGACTTCAAGGTTTTCATCGAGTTGAGCAACAAACTGGCTCAGTTGGTTGGAAAGCAGCTGGCTCACACTCTGCGAGGTGGTGCCGCCAACAAGGTTGATGGAGCCTTGATCCATAAACCTTCCTAAAATAATCAAACTCAATACCTGTCGGTTAAGCTCTTGCTCATCACTTTGTAGTCGGTTTTCGAAGGCCGTAATGGCGGTTAAAGATTCCGTGTCCTGTGTATTGATCTCGCTAAAGTCAATGTCGAAACTGATTTGAGGGGAGAGCAGAGGCCCCTCTAGGTTTAGCAGCACTTTCACGGGGAATCTTCGGCCAGAGTTTGAGCTACCAGAGCCACCATCTTCTACTTGGCTGTTGTTAGAAGTTTGCAGTATTGGAGTAATCGAAACATTGTCAGTATATGAGCCTCTTATGCTCATAACAGCCGTATAAGGGTCGCCAAACCAGGTGATGTTTGATGGTTGTTCTATGATGAACTCTTTAGTAATGATGTTGTAAAGAGAGAAGTTGTAGGCACCATCTTGAATGGCTAGGTCGCCCGTCATTTGGAAGTTACCTTGCTGATCAATTTGAAGTCTCAATTGGCCATTGCCGCGCCCTCTAATAATATCGCCAGTTCTAGGGTCGATAATGATCTCTGCATAAGCATCTGGCGTTACTTCAATATCCAGATCGAGTTTTAGACCTTCAATTTTGATTTTTTCTACGATCTCACCTACATACTCCGTTTGGTTTACCACTTCGGCCGTATCTGTTCTATTAATAAAGGTGATGTATTCTGGATTTTCGGCTGCTGTGTCCGAATCTTTAATTGGAATATGAATTCTACTACCCGCCTCAGTACGAATGTTGGCGTTTATGTTTAGGCTCGAAGCCTCGCCCACTAGTTCTACACTTCCTGTGGCAACTCCGGTGCCGTAGTAATCTTCCCCAGTAGTTTCATCTGTGTTCAATACTCTAAACTGTTGCAAGTTACCTCTAAGGTCCATGCGGATGTCCTTATACCTGTTGTGGCTTATTACTCCACTGAAGTACGCTTTCTGATTATTGATGTCAGTAAAGTCTAGATTGTTTAGCTCAATCCTGTCTTGGGTGAACTTTACACCTCCCATAAAATCGTACTTGGTGTTGAGGTAGTTGATCTTGATTTTTCCCTCATTAATCTGTCCTTCACCTTCAATAAGGGGTTCGTCTATGCGGCCAGTAATTTTATACTGCCCATTTATAAAACCACCTAGCTCAGAAAAGTACTCGTCAACATAAGGTTCGGCAATGCGTAGGTTTGCTTCGTCTAGCCTCAGGTTAAGGTCGAGTTGCTCTTGCTCCAGCGGGTAAAAATCTCCATCTAGGCTGATTATTTTTCTGTCTAGTCGGTCTATTTCAAAGTTTACTCCGAACTTGTTTTCTTGGTCGTTCCAGTTAAGTTTCCCGGCCAAATCGCCTACTAAAAAGTTGTTAACCCTAAGTTCAGTCATGGTGAGGTCACCATAAAAAACAGGGTTGAAGAGGATGTTTTGAGCCGTAAGGTTTCCGTTTAGCGTTCCAGAATACTCTTTGGTGGTAAGCGGGTTGATGTTGGCAACTTCCACATCTTTAAAGTTGATGTTAAGTGCCTTGCTGCTATCTTTTACAACTGCTATTTGCCCTTCGAGACTCAAAGACTGATCAAGGTTGAATAGCTTGAAGTTTTCTATCTCAATTCCATCCTTGCCAAAAACAATCATGTTGTCTTCCAATACCCGCCACTCTTCTTGCAGCGCCATTATGTTGGAATCCTCAAACCGAAGTTCGGTTCTGCCTGTAAAAAAGTCGATGTCGGCTCCAATTTCGGCATAGTTGCCACTGCTTTCTTGGTTAATGTTTTGTCTAAAGTCAATATGGGTGCCATCCCAAACCGCCTCAACTGTTAGGTTCTCAGTTTCTGTTTTATCGCCATAATATTGTTTCTCAGAGAATAGGTAGCCGAGCATAAATACCTTCTCATTATTTCTCATGGCCTTGGCGTCAATATCTATTTCATTGCCTAAAAGCCTCACGTTTTTAACTTTTATTTCCTCTGATTGAGCATTGATAGTGAAATCCTCGGTGTTGGATCGGCTAAACTTCCCGTTTATGCTACTGTTTTCGGCCACAAAAATGGTGGAATCGAAAAGGTGGATGATTGGGCTAATGTTCTTTAAGTCTAGTTGGTAGCTTAGGTCGAATTGCTCGGTTGGCCGGCCCTCGCCTTTACTAAATAGATTAGATGCATCTAGCTGGCTCGAGAGCAGTAGCTCGTATTGCTGCCCTATGTTTTGCCACTCTTTTATGAGCGAACCATACTGAAACTTGCCGTCCAAGGTTAAGTCAATCGGGTCTGATTTTAGTTCTACAAAACGATTGTCGTCTGTCTTTTGCGAGATAAACCGAAGTGAGTCCATGGTTAGATCTCTTCCTTCGTATTTAAAAAGGGTATTGGATAGAAAGGCTTCACCAATCAGGTTTTCAATTTTAAGCCCTTCAATGTCTACATTAAAATCGGTTGAAAGCTGCATTGGGCGCTTGGCTAGTTTTATGCTGTCCAAGTTTGCTTTTGCCAAGGTTCCAGTAATGTTGATCATCTTGCTAGTATCGCGCAGGTCAATCGATCCGTTAGCAAAAAGGTCAAAATTGGGGTCTGAAACGCTTATTTCCCCAGAGAAGAAGGATTGTGCAAATGCTCCATCCGTATCGATATTGATGTATTGATAACCATTGATTCCGATTTTTGGAATATTGGCGACTAGATTGAATCGGGTTTCTTCCAATGTTACACCCTCTCCACTAATGCTTCCGTTTAGGTCCACTTTCTGAAACATTGGTTCTTCAATAAAGAAACCGAGATCAAAGTTTTGCATGGAGAGTTCTCCTCTGTATTCCGGAATGTCTTCCGTTTCTCTAATCTGCACGTTGGAGCTAATGTTGCCTATAGACGTGCGAAAGTCACCATCTGCTACAAAGTCATTTACAAGGCCATCGAATTGGCCATTGAAGTAAACTTGTCCAAACTTATCTGAGATCTGGAAGCTTCGGGTGCCTATCAGGTTTTGGATGTCGGTGGCTTTGAGCTCCGAGTTTTCAAAGTTTAGGTCGAAGAAGGTGGCATCAACATTTGGTAGGCCTTCAATGTCCATTGCCCCCCGTAGTTTAGTGTTTTTGCCAAGCGATATCTCGAATTTGTCTGACATAAAGCCGTTCACTTTCCCTTCGAAAAGTCCATTGATGCCAACCGCCTGATTGTACTTTTTGAATTCTGGGACAAAGTAGCTCAGTTCATCTGTGTGAATCACTGTTTCATTAAAATCGGCCTTTACATCAACGCTATCTACAAAGCTGCCCATGTAGGATGGCTTGTCGTGCCGAAACTCTATATGGTCTCTAATGCGAGTCTTGCCCATTTGCAAATCCAGATCCATAAAGGTGAGCCCCTTACTGCTGTTTCTGAAAAAGGTCTCCATTTTATCTATTTGCAGGCCCGTAACACTATCGCGGGTAGAAAGAGAAACTACATCAATCTCGAAAGTGTCCTGAACACTTTTGAGGTTTAGTAGGTCAGCATTAATGTCAAGCAGTTGGAATTGGTTGTAGTTAAACCCCGTTTTTACAGAGTCCTTCCGAGTGTCTGCAATACTAAAGCTCGATTCGAGCAGAGTTATCTTATCTATTACAAATGCAGCGGTATTGGCCGTAGTATCACCCGAAGCAGTAAGCGAAGTGATTTTTCTTGCCCAATCGTCAATGTTTAGGCCATTATCTCCGTTGTTACGCAGGTTAACATCAGCATTTCTTACCCATGCTTCTTTGGTTTTAATGTCCTTTTTACCAAGGATAGTGCGTAAATCGAAGGTTACGGCCACTTCCTCAATACCAATCATGGTAATGTCGTTCTGGTCGAAAATGCGTGCGCCTTCAACGGTAATGGAATTGAACCAACGAATATTGATGTAGTCTATTTCGGTATTGTAGCCGGTGCCCTCAGTTAAATAATTGGTGGCTTTATCCGTAATATAGTTTTGGATAGGGGGTAAGTGAATAAGGCCTACCGCTAGGCCTAAAAGAATAAAGGGAGTCAATACCAACCAGAGTATTGATTTGACAATCCGTTTTTTAATAACTTGCGACTTTTTAATCTTCACCGTATATGCCCACCTCGGATATCGTAATATTAGCCATTGAATCTTCTTGTGATGAGACTTCCGCAGCTATTATAGCTAACGGCAAAGTACTTAATAATTATATAGCTACGCAATCGGTGCACGAAATTTATGGCGGTGTGGTACCCGAATTGGCTAGTCGTGCGCATCAGCAAAATATTGTGCCGGTGGTAGACTTGGCTATGAAGAATGCCGGGATAAAAAAAGAAGACCTTTCGGCTATAGCCTTTACCCGTGGCCCAGGTTTGCTTGGTGCTCTGTTGGTTGGTGCCTCTTTTGCCAAATCTATGGCATTAGCATTGGGTATTCCACTGATTGAGGTAAACCACATGGAGGCGCACATTATGGCGCACTTTATTGAAGATCCTAAACCTAGCTTTCCTTTTCTGTGCCTAACCGTAAGTGGAGGCCATACACAAATTGTTTTGGTGGAAGATCATTTGAAAATGCAGGTGATTGGCGAAACAAGGGACGATGCGGTGGGAGAGGCTTTCGATAAGTCCGCTAAAATATTGGGGCTAGGCTACCCGGGTGGGCCAAAAATTGATAAACTGGCCAAGGATGGTAACCCTACCCGATTTAATTTCCCTGAAACAGAAATGCCAGGCTTCGATTATAGCTTTAGCGGAATAAAAACGGCCATTCTCTACTTTTTGAGAGATGAGGTGAAGAAGGATCCAGATTTTGTAGAGAAGAACTTAAACGATATTACGGCCAGTATTCAGCATGCGTTAATTAATATGTTGCTGCAGAAATTCAGAAAGGCTGCACGCAAACACAAAGTCAAGGAGGTTGCTTTGGCGGGTGGTGTTTCGGCCAATTCTGGTTTGCGCAATGCCCTGACCGAAATGGCTGCGAAGGAAGGCTGGCAAACTTTTATTCCCGCTTTTGAATATTGTACTGATAATGCTGGAATGATTGCCATGGCCGCGCACTACAAGTTTCTGGCGAATGAGTTTGTGGGGCAAGAAGTGAGCGCATTGCCGAGAATGAAAATTGGTATTAAGTGAAAAAAGTATTCAACCCAGGCGATGTAAAAGTGCATAAATGCACTGTAGAGCAGACGCATACGGCAACCTTCGATGCAGGAATGGTGCACCCAGTTTGCAGCACCTTTTTTCTAGCCAAAGAAATGGAATGGGCTAGCAGGCTTTTTGTGCTAGAGATGACCGAAGCCGATGAGGAGGGGATAGGCACCATGCTACAAATAGAGCATAGAAGCCCGGCCTTGGTGGGCGATCAACTCGAAATTAGTGCAACAGTAAACAGCTTTGACCGAAATGAACTGATTTGCGATATTTTGGTTAAAGTGGGGGATAGAATTATTGCTGAGGGAAAAACAGGGCAAAAAATTCTGAAGAAGGAAAAATTAAATCGAATATTCAGTAGTTTAGGCAGATAGATGGCAAAGCAGAAGGAAAGATTTTCTAAGAATATCAGTATTAAAAATAGAAAGGCGAGCTACGAGTTTGAGTTTATTGATGACTACGTGGCGGGCATGCAGTTGATGGGTACTGAAATAAAGTCGATTCGTGAAGGGAAGGTGAACTTGCAGGATGCTTACTGCTACTTTAAAAATGGTGAACTTTTTGTGAAGCAAATGCACATTTCGCCATACGTGCAGGGCACCCACTATAACCACGAAATTGATAGGGAAAGAAAGTTGTTGTTGAATAAAAGAGAGCTTTCGCGTTTGGAAGATAAGTCGAAGGAAAAAGGACTTTCTATAATACCTACTAAGCTCTTTATTAACGATAGGGGCTTTGCCAAACTGGCCATTGTGCTGGCGCGCGGTAAAAAACTGCACGACAAGCGCGATAGCATCAAAGAAAAGGATGTAAAACGAGACTTAGAAAGGATCAGGTTTTGATAGAAACAATTGGGTATGGAGTTATTCGGCTACCGCTAATTCCGGTTAGGTCTGAACCTGCCGATGCTGCCGAGATGATTACCCAATTACTCTTTGGTGAGCATTATCGTGTGCTCGAAATATCCGATAACAAGAAATGGGTTCGTATTCAGAATGCGGCTGATAACTACTTGGGCTGGATTGACAAGAAGCAGCACTACGACATATCGCGCGAATACTTTGACCAAATAAGCAATACGGAGTACCGAATTTGCACCGACCTTTTTTCTCCTGTGTTCTTTCAGAAAAAAAGATTGAACATCACTTTTGGTGCGGTGCTGCCATTGCTTAACAATCCGCTTTTTCGCGATGAGGAAAGCCTGGCCTTTAATGGTGAATCAAAAAGCCTTTTTCAAAAACTAGATGCTGAAGCTTTGGTGGAGTTTGCCAAAAAGTTACAGTTTAGTCCGTATCTGTGGGGCGGCAAGTCTCCGCTAGGCATTGATTGTTCTGGGCTAACACAGCTAGTTTACAAGGTGGCAGGCTTCGATTTGCCACGCGATTCTTCTCAGCAGATTTTGGAAGGTAAAGAAGTGTCTTTTGATGAGGCCAAAGCTGGTGACTTGGCATTCTTCACCAATGCGGAAGGTAAAATGAACCATGTGGGAATGGTTGTGGCACCCGGTGAAATAATTCATGCCTCGGGCTATGTGCGTATTGACAGATTGGATACAAAGGGTATCTTTAATGATGAACAAAAAGTGTATACACACACTTATTTTAAGTTAAAAAGATATTTGAAGGAATAATGAAACGCGTTCTCGTACTGAATCAGGATTACAGCCCTATCTCAGTTTGCTCTGCAGAACGCGCCTTCTTACTGCTCTATCTCCAAAAAGCAGAGCTTGTACATGACGATCCCGAAAACAAGATCCGCAGTATCAATACCGCCTATCCCATGCCCTCTGTAATTCGCCTGCAGCAATACATTAGCATTCCTTATAAAAGTGTGTTGCTGTCAAGGCAAAACGTGTTTAAGCGTGACTCAAACCAGTGCCTGTATTGTGGTAATGGTAAAGATCTAACCTTAGACCATGTTTTACCGAAATCGCGTGGAGGCCAAAGCACTTGGACGAACCTGGCCACAGCCTGCAAAAAATGTAACTCAATAAAAGGAGATAAAACCCCAGAAGAAGCAAAAATGCCTTTAGCACAAAAGCCTTTTAGACCAACCTATGTAATGTTCGTGCGCAACTTTAGTGGTTTTACTTCTAAAGATTGGCTGAAGTATTTGGGGGTGAATTAGGGTGCAGTAAAGTACTATTTTAGTCTTAGTCTGTCTGACAGCAGGCAGAAGTTTTTTTGGATTACACCAAATCTTTAAGAGCTATTTTAAAATGATGTTATGAGATATTCAATAGTGTTTTTTTATTGCTTCATTGGCGTGGTTAAAGGGTATAGTCAAAATTTTGAGCAATTAGCCTATACCTACTTTTGTGAAAATATTTATGGAAGTAAAATCAAAGAATTTGTGATTCCGCTTGAAAGAGATGATTCCAAAATATTCTTGTTACCACCATCAAACTTGTCTCCTGAATTTTATGAAAACGGGCTATTTAAAGGAGTTTCAATTTATGCCGATTTACGCATTTCAGAATTTAGTTTACCAAGGTTTAATAAAAGCTCATTAAACCTATATTTTGACGGAAATGAAGAGTCTGATGAATACCAGATGGAGAAAGGGTTTTTGGATTATTTTTTGAGTAACTCCAAAAAACAAGTTTCAACTAAGATGTTGTCAAAATTGAATGTTGCTGGTGTAGACTCTAGCGATCCTCAACAACTAGATAGCATCCTTGAGAGAGACTTTTTTTTATTGCGAATTGGTAGAAGTCTTAATTTTCAGGATAAGAACCTCGTTCAGCTGAACATTGATGACAATAGAGATAATTCAATCAAAATATATATATTATTTAATTCCAAAGCCGAAGTCTTAGAAGTTCACTATTAGTTTTCCCCCGCTAGTCTTAGCGTCACGCTGAGACCAATTCTTAAGTATTTAGATATCTTTTTATACCGGCAATTTATAAGGTTATGCAATATCTGGCTGGTAGAAGGCCGGTCTAAGTAGTCATCTTGGGTTGTACTAAACTGGCTGTACTTCAATTAGTTTGGTATGTAGTTATTTGTTATTTGAATTAAATAATTTAATATTTACAACAAATAACCAATCATCATGAAGCTTCACACACGCTTTTTGGCTGTTATGCTATTGGCCATTTGTTGCCTGTCTTCTTGCGAAGGACCTATAGAAGATGTTACTCCTGAAGATATGGAGTTAAGGGTTTCCACTCAGGAGCCTGTTATTGGTGAATCCACTGTTACATTCAAAGGAACATTAGAAAACTTACCACCAGATACTCAGGTAGAGTATGGGTTTATGTGGTATGCAAAAGATAATGATGAAGATGTAAAGCGGGTAGTAATTGGTAAGCGTGTGGTAAAAGGTGCTTTTCAATCTACGCTGGTAGACCTGCCAAAAGAGAAGGACTTGGTGGTTTGTGCTTACGTAATTAACTCGCACACCACTTGGGACGAAGAAGTAACCGGTGAAGAGCGCGACTTCTGGTGGAATCTTTAGTGTTTATGGTTTTACTTATGCTCACCCTGATTTTCTAAAGGGATGCCAATTATTTGTTTTAACTTCTCCGAATTAGCTTTAGTCCTCGGCCACCTGTCTTCCGTTATCTAGCTTCCGACTTCCGACTTCGGACTCCTGTCTTCCGTCTTCCGTCTCCCCGCTAATTCCTCCATCAACTACTTTATTTTCAAATAATTCCTTACCTTTGCACTCCATTTCGGGTGAAGTGGGCTTTTCGCACAGAAAAGTAATGTAAAACAAAAGGCCAACGGAGCGCCTTGCTCAGCCTCCGACTGGTGTAAAACCTAGAGCAACTGAATATCATGTCAGAAGAAAAAAAAGCGCCTGAAGCTGAAGTAGAAAACACAGCAGCTGAGGCAACCCCTGCAGCAGAAACTGCAAAAGCTCCTGAGAAACCTGCTAAAAAAGCCGCCCCTGCTCAAGAAGAGTTTGACTGGGAAGCGTTTGAAACAAAAGGTTTTGGTGAGGGCTACAACAAAAAGCAAAGAGAAGAATTAGCTTCTGTTTACGAAGAAACGCTTACTACTATTGAAGAGAAGCGCGTTGTTCACGGTAAAGTTGTTTCTATCAGCGATAGAGACGTAGTGTTGAACATTGGCTTCAAATCTGATGGTTTGGTGAGTTCATCTGAATTCAGAGATACTCCAGACCTAAAAGTAGGTGATGAAGTAGAAGTTTACATCGAAGAGCAAGAAAACGCTCAAGGACAATTGGTGCTTTCTAGAAGAAAAGCAAAGATTGTTCGTGCTTGGGAATTGATTCAGGATGCCTTGGAGAACGACAAAGTAATCGAAGGTTACGTGAAGAGAAGAACAAAAGGTGGTTTGATCGTAGACGTTTACGGTGTAGAATCATTCTTGCCAGGTTCTCAAATCGATGTGAAGCCTATCAGAGACTTTGATGTTTTTGTAGGTAAGAAAATGGAAGTAAAAGTTGTGAAGATAAACTACGCTAACGATAACGTAGTAGTATCTCACAAAGTATTGATCGAGAAAGATCTAGAGCAGCAAAAAGCTGAAATCCTTGAAAACCTTGAAAAAGGACAGGTACTAGAAGGTGTGATCAAGAACATGACCAACTTCGGTGTATTCATCGACCTTGGTGGTGTAGATGGTCTACTTCACATTACAGACATTTCATGGGGTAGAATTAACGACCCAGCTGAGGTATTGAGCCTTGACGAGAAAGTGAATGTAGTAGTACTTGACTTTGACGATGACAAGAAGCGTATCTCATTGGGTATGAAGCAGCTTACTGAGCACCCTTGGGATAAATTGGAAGCAACTGTTGAGGTTGGATCAAAAGTTAAAGGTACAATTGTTAATGTTGCCGATTACGGTGCATTCCTTGAGTTGTTCCCTGGCGTTGAAGGTCTAATCCACGTTTCTGAAATGTCTTGGTCTCAGCACTTGAGAAACCCTCAAGACTTCATTAGCGTTGGCGATGAGCTAGAAGCTGTTGTATTGACTATCGACAGAGAAGAAAGAAAAATGTCTCTTGGTATCAAGCAATTGACTGAAGATCCTTGGACTAAGCAAGATGTATTGACTAAGTACGGAGTAGGTACAAACCACACTGGTATTGTAAGAAACCTAACCAACTTCGGTCTATTCATTGAGCTTGAAGAAGGTATCGATGGTTTGGTACACGTTTCTGACCTTTCTTGGACTAAGAAAATCAAGCACCCATCTGAGTTTGTTAAGGTAGGTGATGAACTAGAAGTTCAAGTACTTGAGTTGGATATCGACAACAGAAGATTGGCACTAGGTCACAAACAATTGGAAGAAAACCCTTGGGATACTTTCGAGTCAGTGTTTACACCTGGTAGCACTCATAAATGTTCTGTGATTTCTAAGAACGACAAAGGCGCTACTTTGGAGCTCCCTTACGGTATCGAAGGTATCGCTACGAACAAAAACTTGAAGAAAGAAGACGGTTCTTACGCTGAAGTAGGAGAGACTTTGGACTTTGTAGTTGTTGAGTTCTCTAAAGAAGATAAGCGAATCGTTCTTTCTCACGTGTACACTTATGCTGCTCCTGCAGAGAAGTTGACTAAGAAGAAGCCTACAGGCGGTTCTGCTAAAGCTAAAGCTAAATTGAGAAACACTGGTGCAGAAGAAGTTGCTACACTAGGAGATCTTGATGCACTTTCTGCTCTTAAAGCTGAAATGGAAGATAACACCAAGAAAGCTAATGAGAAGAAAGCAGCTGCAGCTAAGAAAAAAGCTGAGCCTAAAGCTGAGGAAGCCTCTGAAGAGGAGTCTAAAGAAGAGTCTTCTGAGGAAGAAAAATAAGATAAAGCTACATAAAGCTTAGAATTGAAAGCGCCCACTGGTTGGGCGCTTTTTTTATGTGTTTAAAACTGAATGAATTACTGAAAGTAATGCCTTTTTTACTACAGAAAGGTTTGTGCTATAAGGGTAATTTAATACCTTTGCGCTTCGCAAATGGCGCTGTGGCCGAGTGGCTAGGCAGAGGTCTGCAAAACCTTGTACAGCGGTTCGAATCCGCTCAGCGCCTCAACTTATCAAAAGCAACCTCAAAAGGGTTGCTTTTTTTGTTTTGGGGCGGCTTTCGTTAGGTTTAGCTTACTTCTTGTTTTTCGTCTTGAAGAGCTGTTCTAAAGGCTAAAAGCGTTTCTATTCTGAGGGAAAGTATGCGGGTACTTCTTTCTCTTTACTAGTGCAGAAGAGAAGGGGAGAGGAGTTATATAAGGACTGTCCTTCTTGTGTTTTTAGTCTCTTCCGTAGGTAAGTAGGAGTGGTTTAGTGCTGGTTGTTCAATGATAATAATGGTTTTCCATTGGTCAGATGTTCAATAGGGGCTAATATCAGGTTTTCAGTTGGTTAGCTATTTGTATATGACGTTTATCCCAGAAATCTGCGCTATCTCCCTTGTATCGGCTTTTTAGCTTTCATTTAACTTAAATTCTACTTGCTTATTTCAAAAGGTTTCAAATAGCCCTTATAAGGGCTTTATTTATATTTGTTCTAAATAAGAATTGATCCTATTTATTTGATGTAACTACCTGATATAAAGGAGTATAAAAGAGCTTTCGTGGAAACTTATCACCCGTTTTTGTCGCAGATATTTTGTTTGAAAAACGGGCTTCCAATACTACCTTTGCCAACAGATTTGAAGGAAAAGTCCGTCCGTGATTAAAACTACGAATTACATGTTAGCAAAAAGGATTATAGTACGCTTCGCGGCAGCATGCTTGTTTGTATGCTGTTTTGTTTTTTCTGGGGTGCAAGCCTACGCCCAGAGAGATGCCGTACCTACTGATGAGGCGATCATTGCAGAAGGGGAGAAACTCTTTAGCGAATGGGCGTGTAACACTTGTCACAGGGTAGATCAAAAACTTGTTGGTCCAGCCCTTAAAGGTGTTTACGACAGAAGAAGTATTGATTGGATTTATCAGTTCGTTCAGAACTCTCAGCGTTTAATTGCTTCGGGCGATGCTCAGGCAAACGCTATTTACGAAGAGTTCGGTGGTTTGCAGATGCCGTCTCACGATTTGACAGACGATCAGGTTTTGTCAATCATGGCTTATGTGCGCCACACAGAGGAGAATCCTCCTGCTGCCGCAGCTGCTACCGATACTGCTGGTGACGGAACACAGGTTGCTGCCGAAGGCGGTATCCCTTCTAAATACTTGAACATTATTATAGGTGCGCTCATTGTGGTGCTAGTGCTTATTCTTATAGTGCTAGGCCTAATCATTGGTGTGCTGAAGAAATATCTTCAGGATAAAGCTGATTTGGACGAGGAAGACCAAGAGGTGGTGAACGAGAAGTTCGACCTTATGGCCTTTGTAAAAAGCCCAACAGTAATTGGTATTATTACCTTCTTGGTAATTGTATTGGCTGCCAAAAACGTAATCGATGGTTTGTATACTGTAGGTGTACAGCAAGGTTATCAGCCAACGCAACCAATTGCTTTCTCTCACAAAATTCACGCTGGTCAGTACGAAATCGACTGTCAGTACTGCCATACTGGTGTTGAGATTGGCAAGAATGCCAACATTCCTTCAGTAAACATCTGTATGAATTGCCACAGCGCTATTAAGACGGATTCTCCTGAAATTCAAAAACTTTATGCTGCTCAAGAAAGCGGAGAGCCTATTGAGTGGGTAAGAATTCACAACCTTCCTGACTTGGCTTACTTTAATCACTCTCAACACGTAAATGTGGGTGGTATTGCTTGTCAAACTTGCCACGGTGAGATTCAGGAAATGGAAGTGGTAAAACAACATGCTCCATTAACTATGGGATGGTGTATCGACTGTCATAGAAACACTAGCCTTAATACTAAGGGCAATGGTTACTACGACAAGTTGGTTGAGCTACATAACTCAAACGCTGCTACACCTATGAAAGTGACCGATATTGGCGGACTTGAATGTGCTAAGTGTCACTATTAATTAAAGAATTCTCGATTTCTGATTGATATAAGATGAAAGAAAATCAAAAGACCTACTGGAAGGGAATTGAACAACTAAAGAACGATCCTGAATTCGTTAAGAAGAATGAAGGTGAGTTTCCGGAGTATCTTCCAATTAATGAGCAAAGCTCTGAAGCTAATGGCCGAAGAGACTTCTTAAAGTTAATGGGATTTGGTATCGCAGCAGCTTCTTTAGCAGCTTGTGAGGCTCCGGTAAGAAAAGCTATCCCTTACTTGAACAAACCAGTTGATGTTGACCCTTCTGTACCTAACTACTACGCTTCTACCTATGTAAATGGTGGAGATGCCGTAAGTGTTGTGGTAAAAACAAGAGAAGGTAGACCAATTAAAGTTGAGGGTAACAAATATTCATCAGTATTTAAAGGTTGTACATCTTCTCACGTAGAAGCTTCTGTACTTTCTCTATACGATAAAGAGCGTTTAGTAGGGCCAACAAAAGGCGGTGCTGAAGTTGATTGGAATACTTTAGATAAAGAAGTAACTGCTCAGCTAGGTAAAATTGCTGCTTCAGGTGGACAGATCAGAATTGTGAGTAACACAGTTTTGAGCCCAACTACTAAAAAGGCAATCGAAGAATTTAAGGCGAAATACCCAACTACGCAGCATGTAGCCTACGATCAGGTTTCTGCGTACGGAATCACTAAGGCTAACGAAGCTTCGTTTGGTCAGGCAATTGTTCCTTCTTACGATTTTAGTAAGGCGAAAACAATTGTGGGTGTTGCTGCTGATTTCTTGGGAACTTGGTTCTCTCACGTTGAATTCAACAGGCAATATGCCGAGACTAGAAGAATCAGTGCGGAGCACAGAGAAATGTCTAGGCATTTTCAATTCGAAACAAACCTGTCTC
This sequence comes from Roseivirga pacifica, assembly GCF_900111145.1. GTDB lineage: Bacteria > Bacteroidota > Bacteroidia > Cytophagales > Cyclobacteriaceae > Roseivirga > Roseivirga pacifica. The sequence goes on along the minus strand of NZ_FOIR01000004.1, from coordinate 45,416 downwards.
TTACAGGTGCAAATGCTGACTACAGAACGCCAGTTAAACCTTCTCAGGTAGGTGGTGTAGTAGCAGCTATATATAATGGTATCGCTAAGTTGGCTGGTCAGGCGAGCGTAAGCTCTAGCTTTAAGGCTAGCGATGTGCAATACCTAGACAAAGCTATTAAAGAGCTTTGGGCAAATAGAGGTAAGTCTTTACTAGTATCAGGGTCTAACGACTCGGCTGTTCAGATTTTGGTTAACGGTATTAACCAAATGTTGGGCAACTACGGTACTACTATCGATCTTGCTCAGCCAATGCTTTACCGTCAAGGTAATGACATGGCAATGAATACTTTTGCTAAAGATTTAAGTGCAGGTAGAATCGGTGGTGTTATCTTCTTTAACTGTAACCCAGTATACGATTCTGCAGAAGGCGCAGCTATTGCCAAAGGATTGGCTAAAGCTAGCCTAACAGTTTCTACTTCGGACAGAATGGATGAGACTGCTGCCGCTGTTACTTACGTAGCACCAGACCACCACTATTTAGAGCAGTGGAACGATGTAGAGGTTAAGCCAGGTAAATTCAGCATGGTTCAGCCTACAATTGCTCCTTTGTTCAAAACACGTCAGGCTCCTGAGTCTTTCTTGAAGTGGGCAGGTCAAACAGTAGAATATTACACTTACCTTCAGAATAACTGGAAAGAGACCTTCTTTGCTCAGCAGAGCGTGACCTCAGACTTCCAGACTTTCTGGGATAAAACATTGTTCGATGGTGTATTCGAGGTTGCAGTAGAAGCTCGTGACGTTACTTACAGCGCTGAGCCGGTTGCTCAAGCCGCCAACAGCATTGCGCAGAACTACAAAGTACAAGGTCAAGGTTTAGAGCTAGCCCTTTACGAAAAAGTAGGTTTGGGTAACGGTACAATGGCTAACAACCCTTGGTTGCAAGAGCTTTCTGACCCAATTTCTAAGGCAACTTGGGATAACTACTTGACTATTTCAATGGCTTACGCAAATGAGCTAGGAATTGAAATGGTAGATGGCGAAACTGAATTAGTGACCTTAACTGTAGGTGGTAATTCAGTAGAAGTGCCTGTTTTGATACAGCCAGGACAAGCTGACGGTACCGTTGGTTTGGCAATTGGTTACGGTAGAACAAGTGCCGGTAAAGTAGGTAATGGCGTGGGTGTAAATGCTTACCCTTTCATTACTAAGCTTAATGGTGCTAACACCATGGATGTACTTGCTGGTGTAAGCGTAGAAAAAACTGGTAAGAAATATAAGTTGGCGCAAACACAAACGCACCAGACTTATATGGAACGTGAAAACGTAATTCAAGAGGCAACACTACCTGAGTATAAGAAAGATACTGCTGCAGGTCGTTGGAGCCCGAAAATCTATAAAGAAGGTGAGTACATTAAGCCTTCAAAAATTACACTTTGGAGTGGTCACGAGTACAATAACCACCACTGGGCGCTTACAATCGACATGAATACATGTACAGGTTGTTCTGCTTGTGTGGTTGCTTGTCAGGCCGAAAACAACATTCCTGTTGTTGGTAAAGAAGAAGTGCTTAACCGCAGAGAAATGGCATGGTTGCGTATCGATAGATACTATTCTGCTGCTAACCCTGCTGGTAATAAGAAGGAATTGGAAGAAGCATCTGCTAACCCAGAGGTTACTTTCCAACCAATGATGTGTCAGCACTGTAACAATGCTCCTTGTGAAACTGTATGTCCGGTTGCAGCAACCACACACAGTACAGAAGGTCTAAACCAAATGACTTACAACAGATGTATTGGTACACGTTACTGTGCTAACAACTGTCCTTATAAAGTAAGACGATTCAACTGGTTTAAATACCACGATAATACACAGTTCGACAAGAACCTTTCAATGAACAACGACTTGGGTAAAATGGTATTGAACCCAGACGTTACAGTTCGTGCTAGAGGTGTAATGGAGAAATGTTCAATGTGTGTTCAGCGAATTCAAGCTGGTAAACTTCAGGCTAAGAAAGAAGGCAGAAAAGTGAAGGATGGCGATATCGAGATGGCTTGTGCTTCTGCTTGTTCTACTGATGCAATGGTATTTGGTGACCTGAACGATCCGAACTCTAAGATCTCTAAACTATTGAAAGTAGAAGAGAAGGAGCCGGGTGTGAAAGCTACTGACAGAGTAATTAACGAAGACAGAGCTTACCACGTGTTGGAAGAACTAAACGTGAACCCTAACGTGTGGTACATGACCAAGATTAGAAACAAGGATAAACAAGAAGCATAATTTATAAACCGAAAGAATATGCAGGTTACTTCAACAGTAAGAAAGCCTTTAGTTACAGGTGGCAAAACGGTTCATGATGTTACGGAAGACATCTGCCGCCATGTAGAAAGCAAGCCAAACAAGTTGTGGGGAATGGCCTTCGGTATTTCCGTGATAACCCTTCTTATCGGTTCCATTGCAGTAGTTGCTACTGTGTGGAATGGTATCGGAATGTGGGGACTTAACAAAACCGTAGGTTGGGCCTGGGATATTACCAACTTTGTATGGTGGGTAGGTATTGGTCACGCAGGAACGTTGATCTCTGCCGTACTTCTATTATTCCGTCAGAAGTGGAGAATGGCGATTAACCGTGCCTCTGAAGCGATGACTATCTTCGCTGTAATTTGTGCGGCTCAGTTCCCAATCCTTCACATGGGTAGACCTTGGTTAGGTGCTTATTGGGCACTTCCGCTACCAAACACTTTCGGTTCTTTGTGGGTAAACTTTAACTCACCGCTTCTTTGGGACGTTTTTGCAATTTCAACATACTTCTCTGTTTCTCTTGTTTTCTGGTACATCGGGCTTGTTCCTGACTTTGCTTCTATTCGTGATAGAGCAAAAGGTATTAGAAAAATGATTTACGGAGCACTTTCATTAGGTTGGAATGGTGCAGCTAAAACTTGGTCACGTTACGAGTCAGTTTCGCTTGTATTGGCTGGTTTGGCAACTCCACTAGTACTTTCAGTGCACACTATCGTATCTTTTGACTTTGCAACCTCTGTAATTCCAGGTTGGCACACTACCATTTTCCCTCCATACTTTGTGGCGGGTGCAATCTTCTCAGGATTCGCAATGGTACTAACGCTAATGATTGTTACAAGAGAGGTATTTAAACTACACGATTACATAACAATGGAACACATCGAACTGATGAACATTGTAATTATTGTAACAGGTTCTATTGTAGGTATTGCTTACATCACTGAGTTCTTTGTGGCTTGGTATTCTGGTGTACCTGCAGAACAATATGCTTTCTTTAACAGAATGCAAGGACCTTACTGGTGGGCTTACTGGTCTATGATGACATGTAACGTAATCTCTCCACAGTTATTCTGGTTCAAGAAAATTAGAACCAACATTGCCGCTACTTTCATCATCTCAATTATTGTAAACATTGGTATGTGGTTCGAGCGTTTCGTGATTATCGTAACCTCGCTTCACAGAGACTTCTTGCCATCTTCTTGGGCAATGTTCTACCCAACTGTTTACGATGCAGGGGTGTATTTATTCACATTCGGTTTGTTCTTTACATGTTTCTTCCTTTTCGCGAAGTTCTTCCCTGTGATCAACATGGCCGAGGTAAAAAGTATTATCAAATCTTCATCTGAAAAAACTGCTGAATAATGAGTGACTCTAAGAATTATATCCTTGGCGTATACGATGACGAAGACGTATTGCTAAAGGCAGTTGGCAAAATCAGAGGTGCCGGTATTAAGATTGACGAGGTTTATAGCCCATTCCCAGTTCACGGTTTGGACGAAGAGCTAGGCTATAAGAGATCTCGCCTTCCTATTGCGGCCTTCATGTTCGGTGCTTTGGGTACCACTTTGGCGCTCGTTATGCAGATTTGGATGTTGGGTGTTGACTGGCCAATGATTATTGGTGGTAAGAATCACGTGGCATTGCCTGATTTTGTACCGGTAACTTTCGAGCTTACCGTACTTTTGGCGGCCTTCGGTATGGTAGGTACTTTCTTTGTTTCGAGCGATTTGAAACCTTGGAAAAAGCCTAACCTTTTGGATATCCGAATTACAGATGATAAGCACATTATGGCAATTGACCTTAGTAAGAACGGGGCAATGGCAGAAGATGTGATTTCTTCTACCCTGAAAGATTCAGGCGCTGTAGAAGTGAATAATAAACAAGTTGAAGAATAAGCTGACAGTAGTTATGATCAATAGATTAAAACAATTTCTACCACTTCTCAGCATCGTATTATTAGGTGCTTGTGCTGCCAAAGGCGATAATCCAGGTTTGGAATACGCCCCGCAGATGTACCATTCTATACCTTACGAGCCACTTACTCAAATTAAAGACAAAGAGGCTGGTTCTTGGTTGAGCAACCGTGAAGATGGACTTGGAGAATTTTATAACTCAAATGATAACAATCCATATTCACAAAATGTAAGACAACCAGTAGCAGGTACAGTTAGAAGAACCAATAATGGAATGTTGCCTTACAGACTAGGAAAAGATGATATAGAAGCTGCAGCTTTAGTTGAAAACCCACTACCAGCTTCAGATGAAGTAATTGCAGAGGGAGGAAGACTTTATAATTTGTACTGTGACCACTGTCATGGCCCAGCAGGTAAAGCTGATGGCGCTGTGGCTCCAGTATTCTTAGGTGTGCCTTCGTACACTGCTCCAGCTCAAAAGAACTTATCGCAAGGACACGTTTTCCATGTAATTACTTGGGGAATTAGAAGAATGGGAGCACATGGTTCTCAGCTTAGCGAAGAAAAGAGATGGCAAATCGCCCGTTACGTTCAAACTTTACAACAACAATAACAGATAAAGATTTTTAGGCATGGCAAAAGAAATATTTGATTTTACCGCAGGTCTTAAGAAGAAGCTAACCATCGCTTTTGTGGTGGGTGCGGTGCTGTTATTGATTGGCGCAATGTTGCCAAGTGGTGGACACCATGAAGAAGGTGGAGACCATGGAAGCGATCATGTAGAAAATACGCATGGTACTGATGACCACGCAGCAGCCGATTCGCATGACGAAGGACACGGCAACGCCTTGGCAGAAGCTTCTGGCGAGGGAGATGCAGAAGCTGGTCACGGTGGTGGCTGGTTCAAGCGTTTTAAAATTGATTTCTGGATCAACAATGTATACTTTACTGGTTTAGCAATTATTGGCTTATTCTTCTTTGCTATTCAGTATGCTGCGCAAGCAGGTTGGTCTGCATATATTTTAAGAATTCCTTTAGCAATGTCTCACTGGATTTTGCCAGCAGGTATTCTTATGGTAATTACCTACTTCCTTTTCGGTCACGATATTTTCCACTGGACACACAGTGATTTATATCCACAGTTATTAGAGAATGGTCAGCCGAACCCTCACTATGATTCTATTATTGCTGGTAAGCAAGCTTACTTCTTCTGGCCTTTAGAAGGAGGTTCATTCCCAATTTTCTTCATTCTTAGAATGGTGATTTTCTTTGGGGCTTGGTACTTGCTTTTCAGAAAACTTAGAAGCCTTTCTTTGGCGGAAGATGAACTTGGTGGCGATAGCTACTGGTTTAAAATGAGAAAAGTATCTGCGGTATTCTTAGTGATCTTCGCAGTGTCTTCTTCAGTTTCTGCTTGGGACTGGATCATGTCAATCGATACGCACTGGTTCTCTACCATGTTCGGTTGGTATGTATTCGCTAGCTGGTTCGTGTCTGGTTTGGCTTTCATTACCTTGGTAACTGTATTGTTGAAAGAAGCTGGTTACCTACCGCAGGTTACTGCTAACCACTTGCACGACCTTGGTAAATTTGTATTCGCATTCAGTATTTTCTGGACATACGTGTGGTTCTCTCAATTCTTATTGATTTACTACGCAAACATTCCAGAAGAGTCGGTATACTTTGTGGAGAGATTCCTTAGCGATCATTACTCTCCATTCTTCTTCGCAAACATTGTAATTAACTTCTTCTTGCCATTCTTGGTATTGATGACAAGAGATGCAAAACGTTTGAACGTTTTCTTAAAGCTTGTTTGTGTAATTGTATTGGTTGGTCACTGGTTAGACTTCTACCTAATGATGACACCAGGTACGCTTGGTGCTGAGGGTAAATTTGGCCTGACTGAAGTAGGAATGTATATGATGTTCGGTTCTGTATTTGTGTTTGTGGTACTTAGTGCACTATCTAAGTTCAACTTGGTGCCTAAAAACCACCCAATGTTGCCAGAAGCAAAACATCACCATATTTAAGAAATATTTACTAGACAGATATGTTCGGTTTTTATATAGCATTAGCAGTATTCTTAGTAGTAGCGATTCTGTTGTTAATCTTCAGAATTAGCCGACTAATCAATGTAGTTAAAGGAAAAGGAGAGGAGACTACACGCTCCACAAACAATACAAATGCGATTTTGATGATCGTGTTTATGGTGGGCTTCTTTGGACTTTCAGCTTGGTATTCATGGGCGCATTTCGATGCCTACGATCCACCAGTAGCTTCAGATCACGGTGTTTTGACCGATAAGTTGTTCTGGAGAACCATGTGGATCACCGGTATTGTGTTCTTTATTACCAACGTGCTTCTTTTCGTATTTGCCTACAAATACCGTTTCGATAAGAATAGAAAGGCATTATTCTACCCACACAACAACAAGCTAGAGTACTTGTGGACAGGTGTACCTGCCATTGTACTTACTTGGTTGGTTATTTCGGGCTGGATGGCTTGGGACGGCATTATGAGCGAAGCTCCTGAGGATGCAGAACAAATTGAAATTATGGGTTACCAGTTTGCTTGGTCACTTCGCTACGGTGGAATGGACAACCAAGTAGGTGACTATGACTACCGCCTGATTGATGCAGTAAATAACCACGGTCAGGACTTTTCTGACAGAGCTGGTTTCGATGACTTCCAATACAGAGATTTGGTTATACCTAAGGGTAAGCCAGTATTGCTAAAAATCAGAGCGCGCGATGTACTGCACAGTGTATACATGCCGCACATGAGATTGAAGATGGATGCCGTACCAGGTATGCCTACTCAGTTCTGGTTTGTAGCGAATAAAACAACTGCCGAAATGAGAGTTGAAGAGGGTAACCCTGACTTTAACTACGAGTTGGCTTGTACAGAAATTTGCGGTGAAGGTCACTTCTCTATGAAGAAGACAGTGACTGTACTTGAGCCGGAAGAGTACGAAAAGTGGAAGGCAGAGCAAAAAGCATGGCTTTCTAAGAATCCTGAGTACATGAGTCAGGTTCCAGATAATTTGAAGGAGTTAGCAGTTGTTACTGCTGGAATTAACGAGTAAAGAAAATTTAGATATAGATTATGGCAACAGCAACAGCAGTAGATGTTCATGCGCATGATGATCACCACGATCATGACCATGAGCAGTCGTTCGTGTCAAAATACATTTTCTCAACAGACCACAAGACAATTGCCAAGCAATTCCTAATCACAGGTATTTTCTGGGCAATTATTGGGGCTGCAATGTCAGTTATCTTCCGTTTGCAATTAGGGTTTCCTGATGCAGACCTTAGCTGGCTACAACCAGTACTTGGTAAGTGGATCGATGCTCAGGGTAAGTTAGACCCTAGCTTCTACCTTGCTTTGGTAACCATGCACGGTACTATTATGGTATTCTTTGTGCTTACCGCTGGTTTGAGTGGTACATTCTCAAACTTCCTGATTCCATTGCAGATAGGTGCAAGAGATATGGCTTCAGGTTTCATGAACATGCTTTCATTCTGGTTCTTCTTTGTGTCAGGTGCTATAATGTTCGTTTCATTGTTCTTAGAGACAGGACCTGCCTCTGGTGGATGGGTGGTTTATCCTCCATTGTCAGCATTGCCACAAGCAATGGACGGTTCTGGAGCCGGTATGACGCTTTGGTTAGTAGCCATGGTATTCTTTATCGCTTCTCAGTTGTTAGGTGGTATTAACTACATTACTACCATTATTAACATGAGAACAAAAGGTATGTCTTTCTCAAGACTACCGCTTACAATCTGGGCATTCTTCCTAACTGCTGTTATTGGATTGTTGTCGTTCCCAGTATTGTTTGCTGCTGCATTGTTGCTAGTGTTCGATAGAAGTTTTGGTACTTCTTTCTACCTATCAGAGATTTATATTGGTGGTGAGGCATTGCCAAACGTAGGTGGTAGCCCTATCCTTTACCAGCACTTGTTCTGGTTCTTGGGTCACCCAGAGGTGTACATTGTACTACTTCCTGCACTAGGTATTACTTCAGAAATTATTGCTACCAACTCAAGAAAGCCGATCTTTGGTTACAAAGCGATGATCATTTCAATGATGGGAATTACCTTCCTTTCGTTCATCGTATGGGCACACCACATGTTCGTGTCTGGTTTGAATCCATTCTTAGGATCGATCTTCATGTTCTTAACATTGATCATTGCGATTCCTTCGGCCGTAAAAGTATTTAACTACCTAACAACATTGTGGAGAGGTAACATTGTGTTTACGCCTGCTATGTTGTTCTCAATTGGTCTTGTTTCTGTATTTATCTCAGGTGGTATTACGGGTATTTTCCTAGGTAACTCCGCTATCGATATTCAGTTGCACGATACTTACTTTGTTGTAGCTCACTTCCACTTAGTAATGGGAGCGGCTTCAGCATTCGGGCTACTAGCTGGTGTTTACCACTGGTTCCCTAAAATGTTTGGTAGAATGTTAGATAGCCGTTTAGGTTATATTCACTTCTGGTTAACCTTTATTGGTATTTACTCTGTGTTCTTCCCAATGCACTACATTGGTATTGCAGGTTTCCCAAGAAGATACTACTCATTCACCAACTTTGATGCGTTTAGTGGTTTCACCGACTTGAATATGTTCATTTCGGCTGCGGCTATCTTTACATTCCTAGGTCAGTTCATCTTCTTGTTCAACTTCTTCTACAGCATTTACAGAGGAAGAAAAGCAACAGAGAACCCTTGGAGATCAACTACACTAGAGTGGACTACACCGATCAACCCTGGTCACGGAAACTGGCCTGGAGAGATTCCTACGGTTTACAGATGGCCTTATGACTATTCTAAGCCGGGTGCAGCAGAAGACTTCATTCTTCAAACTGTTCCATTCTCAGAAACTATGGAATCTAACCTTCCTCATGAGAACGATTTGATTGCGCTGGAGAAAGAGGAGGCTGACGAAATAGTGGTTGATGAATCAAAAGCGCACTAACGGTAGATTATTCAGACGGTTTTCTGCCGTCACAATTATAGCTGTTTACTTACTGATTGCCGTTGGCGGTATAGTAAGAAGCACCGGGTCGGGGATGGGATGCCCAGACTGGCCCAAATGTTTCGGGAGTTGGGTTCCACCTACAGAGGTAGCCCAACTTCCGTCAAACTACAAAGATGTTTACGCTCAGCAGAGGGCTGAGAAGAATGTAAAGTTTGTAAAATACCTCAATGCATTGGGCTTTGAAGAACTGGCGCATCAGATTGAAAAGGATGAGTCGATTCTGATTGAAGCAGATTTCAATGCGGCAAAAACGTGGACAGAATATGTCAATCGTTTGGTTGGGGCACTAATAGGTTTGCTCATCTTCGGAACATTTGTGCTTTCATTGCGCTACTGGAAAGAAGATAGAACCATAACCGTTCTTTCATTTCTTGCATTTGTATTGGTCGGGTTCCAGGGATGGATTGGCTCAATAGTGGTAAGTACCAACTTGCTTCAGTGGATGATAACCGTGCACATGCTTTTGGCTTTGCTGATTGTATGCTTATTGATTTACGTTTATTTCCGAGCTGGTAAGCAACGTAGTTTCGGTGTTAGAATTGATAGAAAATTACCTTTAATCACCTTTGTTTGCTTGCTTTTAACTGTAGTGCAGATTGTACTCGGTACTGAAGTGAGAGAGGCGATAGACATGATTGCCGATGCTGTTCAGAATAGGGCAGAATGGGTGAGTCAATTAGGACTTACATTCTACATTCACAGGTCTTATTCGCTGTTGTTACTTGGCTTGCATGTTTACTTGTTTTATAAGTTGTGGAAGACTAACGACAACGGAGCATTTACAAAACCAATGTTGTTTTTGGTTTCCATTGTGGTAATCGAAATACTATCGGGCGTAATTATGGCCTACTTTGCCATTCCGGCATTTATTCAACCAATACATTTGTTACTCGGGTCGCTAATTGTGGGAGTTCAGTATTATCTGTTCCTGATTATGCGACAAAAAGGAAATGAAGCTATAGGAGGAATATGATTCAGGGGAATTCAGCAAATATTGATCTTTCTAACCTTTGGTTGAACAAAGCCAAGGCTTATGTGGAGTTGTTGAAAATGAGGCTTTCATTATTAGTTTCATTCTCTTCTGCTTTTGGTTACGCATTGGCTATGGGTGGTCAGGTTGACTGGCAGCAATTGGCTATGCTTTTTGTGGGCGGTTATTTAATCTCTGGTGCCTCTTGTACCATTAACCAAGTACTAGAAAAGGACTACGACAAGTTGATGAAGAGAACATCAACACGTCCGTTGCCAACGAACAGACTTACTAGCAGCGAAGCTATTTGGTTTGCGACCATTGTTGGTTTGTTAGGTTTGGTTGTGCTTTATCAGTGGACTAACATGTTAACAGTTGGCTTGGCTGTACTTTCTATGATCCTGTACAGTTTTGTTTATACACCGCTTAAAAGAGTAGGGCCTATTGCAGTATTTGTAGGAGCCATACCTGGTGCTTTACCACCACTTTTGGGGTGGACAGCAGCTACTGCAGCTATTTCTCACGAAGCATTGATAATTTTCGGTATACAGTTTATTTGGCAGTTCCCGCATTTTTGGGCAATTGCATGGGTAGCCGATGAAGATTATAAAAAGGCTGGCTTTAAACTTTTACCTGTTGAAGGACAGAAGGATTTGAAGACAGCTTTCCAAATAATGACTTACACACTGTTTTTGATTCCGCTTGGTTTGCTGCCTGCATACTTTGGCTTAACGGGAATCAACTCGGCAGTGGTGGTAACCATTTGTGGTGTGTTGTTCTTGGCATCTACCATTAAGTTGATGCAGGATCAATCTAGAAAATCGGCACTGAGAATCATGTTTGGTTCTTTCCTTTACTTGCCGATCGTTCAAATAGCGTTATTACTAGACATGGTGAAATGATGACGGAGGAGTATAAATTAGTAGACGCACCGGTTCAGCAACCGCTTTCAATGCACCCTAAAAAGTTTGCATTGTGGTTGTTCATTGTAACCGTAGTAATGATTTTCGCGGCCTTTACCAGTGCACACATTGTACGTCAGGCCGATGGTGACTGGTTACAGTACGATATTCCACAAATGTTGTGGGTAACATCAGGAATTATATTGGCAAGCAGTATTACCATGCAATGGGCATATATGGCTGCCAAGAAAGATAAATTTGAGCAGGTGAAATTGGCACTGTCAATCACAACTGTGCTCGGGATAGTATTTCTATTCGGTCAGTTCCAAGCTTGGGGCCAATTGGTAGACCAAGGGGTGTTCTTTGTAGGGAATCCGGCCGGAAGTTTTATGTATGTGTTTACAGGCATACATGGTGCACACCTTGTTAGTGGTGTGATTTATTTACTGTATATGCTAGTTTCTGCCTTTAAGTACAAGGTGCACTCAAAAAACATGCTGAACATGGAAATGAGTACAACTTACTGGCACTTTCTAGGAGGACTTTGGATATATTTGTTCATATTTTTGCTACTTAATCACTAATTATAATTGATCGTTTATGGCAACTACTGCTACAATGAGTAAAAGAAGCTTATGGGGCGGGGGCGCAGAGCCTTTCAAGGCCAGCTATGGAAAGCTAATGATGTGGTTTTTCTTGCTGTCTGATGCCTTTACATTTTCTGGCTTACTAATTACTTATGCCTTTTTAAGATGGAGCGCACCTCAGTATGAAGGTGACCCTTCTACGTTCACATTCTCAACAGAATATTGGCCAATTCCGGAAAAGGTATTCGAAGCGTTCCCAGGTTTGCATGGTATGGAGCTTCCATTGGTATTCGTTGGTTTGATGACTTTCATCCTTATTTTATCTTCTGTTACTATGGTATTGGCCGTAGAAGCAGGACAAAGAATGGATAAGAAAGCTGTAGTGAAATGGATGCTTTGGACGGTTATAGGTGGTATTGCATTCTTGAGCTGCCAAGCACTTGAGTGGAGTCACTTTATCTCTGGTACAGACACCGCTACTATTTCTGATGTAGTTGTAAACGGTATTTGGAAAGAGAATTATGAAATTTTCGGTGCTAACCTAACTTTCAACCAATACGGACCGCCAGCATTTGCTGCCTTGTTCTTCTTTATTACCGGTTTCCACGGTTTCCACGTGTTCTCTGGTGTTGTATTGAACGTAATCATCTTCTTTAATGCAGCCAATGGTTTGTATGAGAAGAGAGGACATTACGAAATGGTTGAGAAGGTTGGTTTGTACTGGCACTTTGTAGACCTTGTATGGGTATTCGTTTTCACATTTTTCTACTTAATCTGATAGACTAAGAACATGGAACAAGCAACAACTAGCGTAGCGGTTCAACCTGCTGATAGATCTAAAATATTGGGCATTTGGAAGATTGCAGGAATTCTTGCAATTGTAACGGCAATCGAATATGTATTCGCCTTTACTATGGATGCCGGAATGTTGAGAACAATAATCTTTATTGGACTTACCATTGTGAAAGCTTTCTACATTGTGAGTGAATTCATGCACCTTGGTCATGAGGTTAAGGGGTTGATCTATTCAATCTTACTTCCAATGTTATTCTTGGTATGGTTAATAGTAGCACTCGTTCAATTGGAAGGTGCAGCAATTAAGAAAGCCAGAGGAATTGAAAACTATGTTCCTGCAGGAACTGAACATGTAGATGATAGTCATTAGTGACTTTTAAATAATATCAATAAAGTCAGACCGGTGAAAATTGGTCTGACTTTTTAGTATATAACCATGAATAAAAAAGCGGTCTTTCTTTTCTTACTCATCATTCTACCCATAGCCATATTTCTTTTCTTGAAATCGTTTGGTAGAAATGAGTTTACCATTCCGGTTTACTACGAACAGGGTTTGGGTGATTCATTAAGCACTCCTTGCCTTAACAAGGCCAAAACACAATACTATGTAAGCAATAATCTTTTGCCCGATAATAAGGTGAAGGTGGTTCATTTTGAGCGAATGGATGGTCCGCTGCTTAAGCTGCGAATGGAAGAGCTAGAGCGAGTGCAGGATGTGTTTTACAATGACGAGGAAATAGCGCTTATGACCTTTGTGAATAGTGCTTCTTTGCCGCTTGAGGCCATTAACAATTACCAAAGCCGTATTCGCTTTATGGACGCATTTTGGAATCGTAGTGTGCTTGATTCTACCAACTGGACCAAACTTAAGTTTTGCGACATGGCCATGACACGCATAGACAACCGTGTGGTGCTGGTTGATAAACAGAATAAAATTAGAGGGTATTACAATATTACCGAGCGAGAGGAAACAGATCGCTTAATACTTGAGTTACGCATATTAAAAACTGAAATAGAAGAGTGATGGCAGCAGCATTGGATCAAAAGAAGTCGTTGGTGTGGATTAGGGTTTTGTCTGTGGCAATTCCTGTGGCCGTAGCAGTGTTATTGGGTTTGCCAACTAAGCTAGATTTGGGTGACTGGGTTTACACCCTGCCGCATATTATTGGTGCAGTAAATACACTTACTGCTATCTGTTTATTGGTGGCATTTATTGCTGTTAAAAAGAAGCTTATCGATGCACATAAAAGGTTCAACAGTTTGGCTTTTATTCTTGGTGCCATATTTCTTGTACTTTACGTGCTTTACCATGCCAGTGCAGAATCTACGCCATTTGGTGGCGAGGGAATTGTGCGACCGATCTATTACTTCTTATTGATCTCACACATTGTGTTGTCTATTGGTGTTGTTCCTTTGGTTTTATTGGCCTTCTACTATGCCCTAAATGGAATGATTGACAAGCATAAGAAGATTGTTAAATATACTTTTCCTATTTGGTTTTATGTATCTGTAACCGGAGTTACAGTTTACTTAATGATTAGTCCTTATTATGCACATTAATGGGAATTGAGGCGTTTAGATTGTAAATTTGAAGCATGAAAAGAATCGCGATACGCACGTTTTTAGGCCTGGCGCTTTTGCTTACTGTAAAGTTGCCTATGTTGGCACAGTGTGCCATGTGTAGAGGCTCGGTAGAGTCTTCTGTTAGTGCGGGCGATACTTCCATGGCTTCTAATCTTAACATCGGAATTCTCTATTTATTTTTCACCCCGTATATAGCAGCTGCGCTAATCGGGTATTTTTGGTACAGAGCCAGTAGAAAGAATAAGCATGTCAGAAAGGTCCAAGGTACAGGCAGTTTTGCAGGGTAGATGCCCGCAATGCAGAGAAGGAAAACTATTCAAACACGGAGCCTACAACCTCGCTAAGTTTACTAAAATCAACCAGGAGTGTACCTCATGTGGAGTTAAGTTCGAAAGAGAACCTCGCTTTTTCGATGGTGCCATGTATATAAGTTACGCGCTTTCTGTGGGCCTTTTTCTTGTGTCGGCTTTCATTATCTACATGTTTTTCCACCCAGTTTCGGAGAACGTCTACATGCTGGCAATCATTTCAGAAGTTATCTTACTCTACCCGATTATGTTTCGGACATCCCGCATCATCTACCTCTATGCTTTTGGTGGGTTAAAGTTTGGCGGGAATAAGAAGTAACTTAAATCAGAGCTTTCTATAAGTAGTTTGCTCCTTTTGTTATTTGGGTAGCATTTTTGCTTGGAATGTACTAATTCGCATCAAGTGAAAATTATTATTAGTTTCCATTCAGCAAAAGGGTAATTAGTTTGAGTCAAATCCTGAAAGTTTTCTCTTCACACAAGGCGTTGCTTATAAGTTTGGTGTTTGTGGTGGCTACTTTAACCATTGACGAAGCCATTTTTTCTGATGAAAAGCAGCGTGTAAACCCCAAGGAGGCCATAACAGAAAATACGCATGCTGAGTTAGACAGGCTGGACGATCACCTCCAAAACATCAGCAATAAGGCCATTGTCGATCTTAATCGTTTATTCAGCAGGTTTTCTGTAAATGAAGAAATGCCCTATTTCATCTTTGAGAATGGGGAAGTTATTTTTTGGAGTACCAACCGTTTTGTGCCAAAGTATGGAACGCTTGAGGGAGCCTACATTTACAGGTTTTTGCCGTTGCAAAGCGGGCAATATATAGTTAAGCGCAAAGTGATTAACAGTGCACAAAATCGCGTAGTCGAAATTTACGCCTTGTTGCCAGTATCATCTCAAGTGCCCATTGCACAGGAGTTTGAAGAGAGTGGATTGAACAGTAATATTTTTGGTCACTCCACTTTTGTTTTGTCGGGCGATCAGGCTGTGGAAGAAGCTAATGTGTACTCTAAGGAGGGTATTTTCCTCTTTTCTTTTGCAGGCACCAGCCGAATGAAGATAGATTACCCCACCTATTCGGCACTTATATTCACACTTTACCTACTTGCGATACTTAGCTTTTTATTTGCTGTTTGGCAGTATGCTAACCTTTTTGATGCAAGAGAAAGGCCATGGTTAAGCGTAGGTATATTGTTCGTTGGCCTTGTGGTGGTTCGCTATTTCATGATCTTGTACGAGTATCCTTTTAGCATTTTTGAGTGGACTATTTTTGATGCAAAACTCTATGCGCACGGCACTTGGCAGCCATCTTTAGGCGATTTGTTATTGAATGTTTTGTGGGTGCTCATTTTTGTGGGTTACGCCTACAGACTTTTTACGGTACGGCAAAAACTCCAATACAGCACAAGTCCTACTCGCGTGCTTATAACTGTGTTGTGTACCGCAATCACGGTTTTCTTTTTTGTGTTTACACTTAACTCCTTGCTTACAAATGGGCAATGGTCATTCGATATAGTGCAGGACGTAGGGTTTCCGTTGCATAAGGTGATTGCCTATGTAGTGGTTTTCCTTTGCGTAATTATGCCATTTTTATCGGTTCAATTTTTACTGGAAGAACTGAGCAAGCTGGTATATAAAAGGCGAGTTAACATTGTGTTGTCAGTTTTATTGATAGTAGCCTTGTTACTGGCCGTGCTGTTCGGCTACACTTACTGCATCTTATTGGTTCTGTTGGTCCTATACGTAATTGTGGCTTACAATTTTCAGCTTTCAGAGCAGCTAGAGCTGTTGAATTACAATACCTTTCTGTACTTCTTTTTAGCGGCCTTTATTTGGTCAGCAATAAGCTTAGTATTACTGAACGATAGGCTTGAACAAGAAGCTCTTTTGGACAAAATGAGCCTGTCCATAGATCTTCAAACCGAGAATGATTTAACAGCAGAGTTTTTGCTGTCAGAGGCTAAAAAAAACATACAGTCCGATATTCTTGTTCAAACCAATATTTCTAATCCGTTTTCTTCAAAGGAGCTTATTCGCCAAAAGGTTAGAAGGGTTTATTTGGGTGACTACTTCGATAAGTACGAGATAGAAGTGCTGCTTTTTAACGGTACAGGAAAGCCGATTGGTAATGCTTCTGCCATAAACTTTGAAGTACTAAAGGAGGTGTATGCTGTTCCTGAAAACAGCACCGATTTTGAAGGGCTTTACTTTTTGAACACCCAATTTCCGAGCCAGCTAAAGCAGTATTATTTGTTCTGTGATGTACTACGGTACAATACAGTAATTGGGCATGTACTCGTAAAACTCGATAGAAGAAAGCAGCTTAATAACAGCATTTTACCACAGCTTATTTTGGAACAAACCGAAAGCAGCGGTGACTCAGACAAGTATAGTTATGCCTTTTTTAGCAGCGAACTACTAGGCGATCATGCTGGCCATTTTAATTATAACAGAGATTTTAGTTGGCAGGCCGTTAATAGGGATTTACTGTTTGGGAGAGGCCAAGTGCTGGAGGGTTATCTCCATTTAGCATTTGAAACGAATGATGAAGATAAGGTGCTCATCATTTCCACTCCGGTTTATCCACTGCGTTACTTAATCACCAATTTCTCTCTTTTCTTCCTCTTTATGGTAGGGTTGATTATTGTGATTTTTGGAGGGTCAGCGGCATATGCCAATGCTAGAAAACAAGGCACCACCATATCAGCCAAAGTTCAGTTGCTGCTGAATTTTGCCTTCTTTTTACCCCTCATTATGGTAAGTATTGTGGTGCTCCGCTTGGTTAACGATACGGTAGAGCGTAACCTGGAGCAGCAATATATGGCGACTACTCAAAGTGCGGGAGAGAACATTGCCAATCAGTTGCAAATATTTTTGGAGGGGCAAAATGAGAACAATGAATACCTTGAAAATAGGATTTCGGAGATCAGCGAATACGCCCGTGCCGATATCAACTTGTTTACAATTAATGGCCGATTATTGGCTACAAACCAGAGACTGATTTTTGAGAATGAGTTATTGGCACCCTATGCCGAACCTAAGGCCATGGCCGGCATTGTTGAGTCTGGAAATACGGAGCAATTAGATGTTGAGACGGTGGGGTCCCTTTCGTATAAGTCCACTTATTATGGTGTGCGCTCGCGAGAAGATAACCGACTGCTGGGCGTACTGAGTATGCCGTTTTTCGATTCGCAAGAGCAGCTGGATATGGAGCAGCGCGAGATCCTTTCGAACATCTTAAACTCATTCACTTTTATCTTTGTGATTTTCGTGGTGCTTTCATTCTTGGCATCTCAAATCATTACTTACCCATTTACCTACCTTACGCAAAAGATTAAATCGACTACCCTTACGCGCGAAAATGAGCCGCTGAATTGGCCTACAGATGATGAGATTGGCCTAATGGTACGCGAGTACAACAAAATGTTGCAGAATCTTGAAAAGAGTAAAAAGGAGCTGGCCATGCGAGAGAAGGAGTCGGCTTGGCGAGAAATGGCGCAACAAGTAGCGCACGAAATCAAAAACCCCCTTACTCCTATGAAGCTCAAGCTGCAGCATTTAAAGCGCGTATTGAACGCTGCGCCAGCACTAGGGCAAGAGTTTGACAAACCGATTGATAACTTGCTAGGCCAGGTAGAAACCTTGAGCGACATAGCCACTTCGTTCTCTTCGTTCGCCAAAATGCCAATTCCTCAAAGTGAACGGATGAACCTTACAGAGGTGCTACGGAAATCTGTCAATTTGTTTCATGAAGATCAGATCAATATTAGAACAAACATCCCAAAACAAGCCGTTTGGGTTTTGGGTGATGAGAAGCTTTTAGGACGAATTTTCAATAACCTGATTCTGAATGCGGCACAAGCTGCCAAGTCCGGAACTGTTACCAACCTGTTGGTTGAACTTGAAGAAACGCATAACAAGGCTAGAGTTACTTTTAACGATGATGGTTTGGGGATTCCTGCTGAGCTTAAAGACAAAATTTTTATACCTAAATTTAGCACCAAAGAACAAGGCTCCGGTATTGGTTTGGCCATAGCAAAACGTGGGGTAGAACATGCCGGAGGGAGTATATGGTTTGAATCTGAAGAGATGAATGGAACCACCTTCTTCCTTGAATTCCCATTAATTGATTAGATGTGCTCCGAACTTTACTGGTCGGTTTTTTATTGCTCTTAACTCCAGCTGTGCTCGCGCAACAGGGGGGAGAGAATTGCCGATGGATTAGCACTTTCGATCAGGAATTAGTGCTTGATTCACTGACTGTATTTCCAGAGTCAATTCGATTCGATGCGGCCAATCAGCCAGCGTACAACTTTAATCTACAAGCCAATACCATTAAAGTAAGTAAGCCTACTGGGTTAGACTCCATCAGGGTTTGCTACCGAACCTTACCCTACGACTTGCACACTCCCAAGGCTAATAAAACGCTCGATATTTATGATTCTACGGCTTTGTTTAAAGATGCTGTGCTGTACCAGCAAAAGCTGGCGATACCTAAACGTGTTGAAGTGGTTAAAACCGAAGATATCGCAAAAACAGGGAGCATAAGTAGGGGCATATCGTTTGGTAATAGGCAAGACGTTTTTGTTAACTCCACACTCAACCTGCAAATGGAAGGCCGGCTGAGTGATAACATGAACTTAAGGGCGGTGATAACCGATAGAAATGTGCCTTTTCAACCAGAAGGAAATACGCAGCAGTTACAAGATTTTGACAATGTATTTATTGAGCTTTTTAATGATGATTTTTCCTTGAGGGCGGGTGATGTAGTGCTGCAGAATGAGCCTACTAATTTTCTGAAATATTATAAGAATGTGCAGGGTGGGCAACTTAAAACTAGCTACGATATGCCAGGCGGTTTTAAGGCAAGTACTACCGTGGCTGGTTCGGTGGCTAAGGGTAGATTTGGTTCTGTGAGTGTTGAGCCAATTGAAGGAGTGCAAGGTCCGTACAGAGTGCGAGGGCCCAATAATGAGCGATTTATCATTATTCTAGCTGGTTCCGAAAAGGTTTATATCGATGGGCAGCTAATGCAACGTGGCTATGATTACGACTATGTAATAGACTACAACCTGGCTGAAATTACCTTTACCAATAAGGTACTTATTACCCAGTTTACGCGCATTAGAATAGACTACGAGTTCTCTGATCAGAACTACAGTCGATCGATCTTTTTGCTCGAGCATGAGCAGGCCAACGAAAAACTAAACTTTGGGGTGAATTACTATAGTGAAAAGGATAATAGAAACCGGCCTTTAGCTTTCGACTTAAGTTTTGATGAAAAGGAAATTCTGGCGAATGCTGGTGATAATCTCGATCAAGCTTTTACCAGCAGAGTAGATAGCGTTGCCTATGATGAAAACCTTATTTTGTATAGACAAACCAACGCACAAGATGCTCAGAATAATGTGTATCAGATATACGAGTACTCAACCAATCCTGATTCAGCTTTTTACAATGTGCAGTTTAGCGAAGTAGGTTCGGGCAACGGTAACTATGTACTTAAAAACACGACTGCAAATGGTCGAGTTTATGAATGGGTACCACCGGTGGCAGGCATTCCAAGCGGTAATTATGAGCCGGTTTCACCACTTTATGCGCCTAATCAGAAATCGATGTTTACCCTTAATGGCGGCTACAAACTTTCTAAGTTCGATAAGTTGGATGTGGA
The DNA here is from genome assembly GCF_900111145.1 of Roseivirga pacifica. Taxonomy (GTDB): domain Bacteria; phylum Bacteroidota; class Bacteroidia; order Cytophagales; family Cyclobacteriaceae; genus Roseivirga; species Roseivirga pacifica. The sequence goes on along the minus strand of NZ_FOIR01000004.1, from coordinate 25,364 downwards.
AGTGGCTTTTTCTAAAAACGATGTAAACCTATACTCTGATTTAGATAGTGAGGATGACAAAGGCATGGCCTATAAGGTAATTTATGAAGGTAAGGCTAGGCCGATTCGGGGGCTTGAAGGCTATAAGTTGAATACGGGGCTTTCATATGAATATGATGATGAGTCGTTCTCTTTTATAGATCGCATTCGGTACATAGAATTTGACCGAGACTGGAGTTTTAATGCAGCTGATTACACCGAACAATTTTCGGAGAATATTTTGAATGCCAACGTTTCGTTACAAAAAGACAGGTTGAACGGGCTTAGCTATAGACTGTTAGGTAGAAAGCGAGGAATTGCCGTTGACGGTTTTCAGCACTACATAAATGGAACAAAGGAGTTAGGGCGGTTTAGACTGCTTTTTGATGGCTTTTATATGCACAATAGCCAACCAGATGTTACATCAGAGTGGAATCGCTCTTCGGTAGACATTTCTTATAACTCCAAGTATTTCATTCCGGGCTATCGGTATAAAGTCGATCGGAATGCGGTGACTGATAACGTTACCAGCGAAGTGGAAAGCACCGCAATGAACTTTGAAGAGCATACCTTCTACCTTAAGAACGCTGATACCCTTAGAACAACCTACGGTGTTGATGTACAGCTCAGAGAAGATAGACTGCCGGTGAATGGTGCTTTGCTCAATAACACCCGTTCTAATACGTACAATGCATTTTTCAATACCCAAATAAATGAAGCTAATAGGTTGAGCATGCTGTTTACTTACCGCAATTTGGAGTATTTGGACGGTAGTGCTGAAGACGACCGAACCATAATGGGGAGGGTTGATTGGAACGGTAGTTTTTTTAAACGCATTATTCAGTCAGACCTCAATTACAATTTGGCCAATAGCCGAGAATTGAGAAGAGAGTTTATTTTTATTCCGGTGCCAACAGGGCAGGGTACACATACTTGGCGAGACGATAACGGTGATGGCGTTCAGGACCTGAATGAATTCTACTTAGCAATTAACCCTGATGAGAAGAACTATGCGAAAATATTTGTGCCAACTGATGATTTCGTAGAGGCATTTAATACCACAGTTTCGTACCGATTGAATGTGCAGTTTCCCCGAAACTGGAAAGAGGATGGCGGTTTGAAGAAATTCATCCAGCACTTTTCGAACGTAACGGCTTGGTCGGTCGACTCGAAAATAACGGATGATGATCTGCTCGCTAGGCTTTGGCCAACCAATGTGAGTGAAGAGGATATACTTTCGGCCAAAGAGAGTTTACGTTCCACACTCTTTTTTAATAGAACCAATGCCAAGTTTGGTGCTGATGTTGGTTTTACGAGGTTGGAAAACAAGCAGTTACTTTACAATGGTTTTGAGAAAAATGCCTCGAGAGATTTGCGCTCGCATGTACGCTGGTCTTTCAACCGAGGATTGGTGCTCGATGTGAATTACATACAGGGACTAAAAACCAGTATTTCGGATGTTTTGACCACGCGTAATTATACAATTGATGTAGAAACGTGGCAACCCTCAATCACATGGCAGCCTTTTACCACACTTAGGTTTACGGGAACCTACTCGCTCAAAAACAAAGTGAACGTGTTCGATGAGGCGAGCGATGAGGAAGCAACATTAAACGAACTAGGTTTAGAAACCCGATTCTCCAAAGCAGCTAAGGGGACGATTAGCGCACGTTTAAAGTGGGTAGAAATAGCTTTTAATGGCGAAGAAACTTCTCCCATTGGTTATGAAATGCTAGAAGCCTTAAGGCCAGGAAGTAATCTTACTTGGAACCTTAATTGGCAGCAGAGGTTAGGAAATGGTCTGCAATTGATTCTTAGTTATGACGGCCGTAAGTCGGGCGAAAATGATGCAATTCACTTAGGTAGGGTACAGGTGAGTGCTTTGTTTTAGTTTAATTAGGCCTCTCTTAAAATCTTTTCCATTTTTCGACCCTTGGCCAATTCGTCTACAAGTTTATCTAAATAGCGAACTTGTTGTGTTAGGGGAGTCTCTATTTCCTCAATGCGATAGCCACAAATGGTTCCTTTAATCAAAGGAGCATTTGGGTGTAGTGTGGCTTGTTTGAAGAAGTCAGCAAAGGTTACTTTTTCATCAATTAGGTTTTGAATCTTTGCATCATCAAAACCGGTAAGCCAAGTGATTACAGTGTGAAGTTCTTCTTTGGTTCGTCCTTTCTTTTCTACTTTGGTAACGTAGTGAGGGTAAACCGATGCGAATGTCATCTTGGCAATTTTGGCATCATGTGCTGGGGTCGTAGTCATTTACTTTTTCTTTCCTTCTTCAATAATAGCATAAAAAATGGCAATGGCAGTAATGGCAATGCATGCCCAGCCGAGTATGGATGTTGTGCTGTTAAAAGCAAGTCCGTATATAGCAACGCCTGCTCCGCCACCTACAATTGGCCCTACAATTGGCACCCAAACGTAGTTCCATTTAGAACTTCCTTTTCCCTTTATAGGCAGTAGAAAGTGTGCTAACCTAGGTCCAAAATCACGAGCAGGATTTATAGCATAACCAGTTGAACCGCCCTGAGCCATACCAATGAGTACGATGAGCCCACCAACAACCAATGGGTTTAGGCCTTCGGCAAATTGGTTGGCGCCAATCATTAGTAGGCCGAACATCAAGATCATGGTGCCGAGCATTTCGCTTACAAGGTTAGCGCTTTTCTGATCGATTGCACCTGCGGTGCAAAAAACACCGAGTTTGGCGCCTTGGTCTTCAGTTTTGCCCCAATGAGGTAGGTATTGCAGCCAAGCAAGGCTGGCACCAACTATCCCACCCAAAACTTGAGCAATGATATAACCAGGCACTTGAACCCACTCAAAGTCGCCCGAAATAGCGAGCGATACAGTAACGGCAGGGTTGATGTGTGCTCCGCTAACTGCGCTGGCGGCATATACGCCAAAAGTAACGGCTAGGCCCCAACCAACGGTGGTAACTATCCATCCTGCGCCATTGGCGTAAGAATATTTTAGGGTTGTGGCAGCATTTACGCTATTACCAAAGCATAGCAAAACGGCAGTGCCAATAAATTCAGCAACATAAGGAGACATAGGTGGTGATGAGATTGTTCGTATATAATGATACGAACTAGGAGGGAATAAAAAAAGGCATCAGGATGTCGCACCGCTACAACCGCCTACCCTTGCTCTGTTCCCAGCCTGGGGGAGTTCAGCAGGAGCTGGTCGCATCCCTTTGCCGGGTGCAAAGGTATTAAGATTTATTGCTTTCAAAAAAGAGAATGGGAAAAATTCTTTACGTTTTTCAAACGGGCTAAAAAGACTATTCTTTGTCTTCCTTTCGAGTAAAGAATTCCTTTTTCATATATAGCTGAAACTCAAGGGGACTGCTCTCTTTGAACTCATCAACTTCAAGATCATCATAGATGTCTTCATCGTATTGCATGTCGTTTTTTTCCACCTTTCCGTCTGGGTGAATGATCAATTCAGTGCCTGAATAGTCAATTGGGTTCAATGCAACCAATACTTGGAAGTCGTCAAACACACGTTTGAAGTACTTGTATACGATAGCGTCTTTCTTAGCCATAGTTCAATTTAAGCTTTCTTAATGTTAAGGGTTTGCTTTAGCCCAAAATTAATAATTAAGGCGGCTAAGTAACCAAGTATTCCTCCTACAATAATGTCGCCCGGAAAGTGCACTCCAAGATAAACGCGGCTATAGGCTACTACAGCGGCCCATACAATCAAAAACCACGTCCACTTAAACTTGTCTTTGAGTAAAAACCAGGTAAGGAAGGCAATGGCGAACGAGTTCGAGGCGTGTGAAGAAGCAAAACCAAATCGGCCTCCGCAACCTTTTAGTAAGTGTACGGTCTCCTTTATTTCAGGATCGTAACAAGGGCGGAACCTTTGAACCCATGGTTTGAGAATACCCGATGCGGCTTGGTCGCTCAAGAAAATGAGTAACACAATGCCGAGCAGAATCCAGTAGTACTTGTAACCAGAATGTTTGATTAATCCATAGAGGATTACTGCATAAAGGGGAATCCAAATGTATTTATCGCTAATCCATGGCATGAGAAAGTCCAAAAACTCATTATGTTGTCCATTTAAAAAACGGAAAAGCGATTTATCCCAAGCCTCTAATTGCTCTATCATACCCAGTTAATTCCCTTTTTAAGCAAGGCAAGGGTTTCTCCCTCTTTAGACTTTTTCGGAGGGTCATAATCGTACTCCCAGCCCGCGTTTGGCGGCAGGCTCATCAATATAGATTCTGTTCGGCCGTCTGTTTCTAAGCCAAATTTTGTTCCTCTATCCAGTACCAAGTTAAACTCTACATAGCGACCTCTGCGAATGTTCTGCCACTCCTGCTCTCGCGTGCCATAAGGTAATTTGGCGTTTTTGCTCATAAAGTGTGTGTAAATAGGAGCGAAGGCTAACCCAACATCTTTTACAAAGTTGAACCGCTCTTCTTTTGTATGATCCTCATCTTCACTTAAATGATCAAAGAAAATACCACCAATACCACGGGTTTCTTTTCGGTGCTTTATGTAGAAATAATCATCGGCCCAATTCTTAAATTCAGCATGATAATTAGGACTATGCTTATCGCAAACGGCTTTTAGTTTTTCGTGGAAGAAGATGGCATCCTCTTTATCTACATAATGAGGGGTAAGGTCTATGCCACCGCCAAACCAATAGGTGCCAGAAGACATTTCGAAGTAGCGGATGTTCATGTGGATGATGGGAACCCACGGATTTTCTGGATGAAGCACAATACTCACCCCAGTCGCAAAAAAGTCACCTTCCGTAAGGCCAAAAGACTTGAGGATTTTCTCTGGTGTTTTGCCGTGCACTTCAGAAAAGTTCACCCCGCCTTTTTCAATAATGCTTCCATGGCGCATTACACGACTGCGGCCACCGCCACCGCCTGGGCGCTGCCATTTGTCTTGAATAAACTCACCTGTACCATCTACACGTTCTAGTTCTTTGCAGATGTGGTCTTGAATATTTTTAAATACACTTGCTATGTGGGCTTTGTCAATTGCTGGCATGGCGCAAAATTATCATATTCTCTAAGAACATAAAGCATATTATAGTTCCTGAAACCAAACATTGAAAAGGATTCCCTCGTTCTTTAAATGGTTTTACTACCGAACGTTAGTTTTTTCTGTAATCGATTGAATAATTGGTTAAGTTTGTTCTGTAAATTGATAGTAGCCGAATGGAATTAAAAGAGAAGAAGTCGACCACAAATACATCAAATAAAAACATCAACATACCTAAAAAAACACTGGAGAAAGCGTATCGCTTAATGCAAACTGCCTACCAAATGGCGGTTACATACGATGAAAATCGTGCGGTATGCAGCAAGTATGTGCACAGTACTTCTCGTGGGCATGAAGCCATTCAGTTGGCGGCTGCTTTCCAATTACAACCATTCGATTTTGCCGCTCCTTACTATCGCGATGAGTCTATACTTTTGGGGATAGGCATGCAGCCATATGAACTTATGCTGCAGCTTATGGGTAAAAAAGATGATCCCTTTTCTGGAGGTAGAACCTATTATGGTCACCCATCTTTAAAGCGTGAAGGCTTTCCTACTATTCCTCATCAGAGTTCGGCAACGGGTATGCAGGCCATTCCGGCAACAGGTATGGCGCACGGTTTACATTACTTAGAAGGCCAAGGACTGTTAAAGGGAAACAATAAACCAGTTGTAGTATGTTCTTTGGGTGACGGTTCCGTTACTGAAGGCGAAGTTTCTGAAGCCATGCAAATGGCCGTTTTGCATAAACTGCCTATTGTCTATTTGATTCAGGACAACGAATGGGGGATTAGTGCCACGGGTAAAGAAATGCGCGCCATGGATGCTTATGAATTCGTTGCTGGTTTTAAGGGGATGGAGCGTATGCGCGTGGATGGTTCTGACTTTGTGGGATCTTTCGAAGGCATGAAAAAGGCCTTTGACTATGTGAGAAAAAACAGAGGGCCGATTTTGGTACATGCTACCACACCATTGTTGGGGCACCATACTTCGGGTGTTCGAAAGGAATGGTACCGTGGCGATTTCGATTTGAATGAGCATCAAAAGTCGGACCCAATACCGAAGCTGAGAAAGGCACTAAAAGCTGCTGGTTATAAAGAAAAAGATATTGTTGGTTTAGAAGATGATGTGCGTGCTTTCGTGCAATCTGAATATGCTCGTGCATTAAATGCTGAAGATCCTGATCCGGCTACTGTTGAGAATCACGAGTTTGCTCCAACACCAATTACCGAAGAAAAAGGCCAACGTAAACCACGTGGTGCCGAAAAAGTAGTGATGGTTGATGCTGCTTTGCATGCCGTTGACGATATTTTGAAACAGCATCCTGAGGCTTTGTTTTATGGGCAGGATGTTGGTGGGACATTGGGAGGCGTGTTTAGAGAAGCCGCTACTTTAGCGCAAAAATATGGCGATGGTAGGGTTTTCAATACGCCAATTCAAGAGGCTTACATTGTGGGGTCTACCGCAGGTATGTCGGCAGTGGGCGCTAAGGCAATAGTGGAGATTCAATTTGCCGACTACATTTGGCCGGGCATCAACCAGTTGGTAGAGGAGCTTTCTAAAAGTTGCTATTTGTCGCAGGGGCAGTTTCCAATTCAATCGCTTATTCGTGTACCGATTGGTGCTTATGGTGGAGGTGGCCCTTATCACTCAGGCAGTGTAGAATCTACTTTACTGAATATTCGCGGCATTAAGGTGGTTTGTCCTTCTAATGCGGCCGATATGAAAGGCTTAATGAAGGCTGCTTTCCACGATCCTAACCCAGTTGTAATGCTTGAGCACAAAGGCTTGTACTGGTCTAAAGTGCCAGGAACTGAAGAAGCAAAAACTTTTGAGCCTGATGGGGAGTACATCGTGCCATTGGGTAAGGCAAGAGTAGATCAATACGCTGCTGATGAGGTCATGGAAAATGGTGAGTCGTGTTTGGTAATTACCTATGGAATGGGGGTTTACTGGGCAAAGGCAGCTAGCAAAAAGTTTGAAGGCCGCGTAGAGATTCTGGACTTAAGAACGCTTAATCCAATAGATTGGGAGGGAGTTATTGAGGCTGTAAAGCGACACAATAAGGCTTTGGTGCTTACTGAGGAGCCATTGCAGAATTCTTTTGCAGAATCTTTGGCTGGTCGTATTTCACAGGAGTGTTTTGAAATATTGGACGCCCCAGTAATGACTTACGGAGCACTTAATCTGCCGGCTATTGCACTAAATGTGGACTTAGAAAAAGCCATGTTACCTACAGCCGAAAAAGTGGAGGCTCAATTAGAAAAGCTATTGAACTATTAAAGGTTAGAAAGGATAGCCCACGGCAATGTTCCATGTGGCTTGATCTCTACGAATAAAAGGCATCTGCCATCGATCCCCGGCATCAAATCGGGGATCTTTTATTTGTATTCCGTAATCAAATCGGAAAACAAGGAAGGAAAAGTCCATTCTTAAACCAGCCCCAACACCAACGGCAATTTCTTTATAAAACCTATCGAATGAGAACTTTGCTCCTGGGGAAACGCGGATTACACCGTTAGGATCTTGCACTGAGTATTCATTAAAGTTCCAAACATTCCCTGCATCAACAAAAACAGCGTAGTCCAAGAATCCGGTAATATTGCCACGATACTCCGCATTTAACTCAATCAGAATCTCCCCTGGTTGTTCAAATAGATAGTTGCCTCGGTCTGGAACTAACTCACCATTCTCGTCCAACTCATTCTGACCATTCTCATCTAGTTTATATGGGTATGCAGAGCCAGGCCCAAGGCGTCTAGGGCTCCAAGCACGGATGCTGCTACTACCACCGCTAAAAAAGTACTTTTCGTACGGCAGTGCACTGTTTTCACCTTCTGCACTTTCGCCATATGGCACTGCTGCACCTGCGTTAGCACGTAGCACCCAGGCATCACCGTTTGGTCGTGGTAAGTATCTGCGGAAGTCCAATTGCACTTTGCTGAATTCGTAAAATTGCAAATCGTTGTTTTCCAGAAGACCGGTGCCGAATATGTTGTTCAGGTTTCCACCAGATTCAAGGAAAACCCTTACAAAACTCGATGGCGTGTTTGGGTCAGAATAATCGAAGTTATAGGTGGCATTAAAGGAGGTACTTGAAACAAACGATCGCCTGAAAGAGAGGTAGAGGGTGTTTCCTTGCGACTGTAAATCTTCTAGCAACTCACGGAATGAGTCCGAGATAGAATAGGTGTTGATCAGGTTTATGTCGGCTACGTTTAAGGTGTAACTTCTTGCTCCCTTTTTATTCTGCCATAAATAACTGAATCGGCCGTTGAGGTTAGAACGCGTATACTCGCCTGGCCTTTTAGTAAAGTTGTAACCGAGCGAAATTGTATTGCGCGGATTGTAGGTGGTTTTATTAATTAGGCGTGAGTTTAAAAGCGGAATATTGAACCTAGGGAAAGTAAGCGAAACATTCCCACCATACTGAAAACTACCGTATAGCCTATCCTGATTGGTAATTGGGCTTACACCTTCTTGGGAAACAAAAGCGCCTATTTCAAGAACTTCAGCAGCACCAAATGCATTCCTGTTTTGTAACGATACGTTATAAAATGGCCCGGGAACACCTTCCGTCATGTTTAGTCCCAACTCTTGATTTAGCTGGAATTTTTTCAACGGTGCGGTATATATGGTGGCTACAAACTTGTCTTTGAGTTGCGTAGTGTCAAAGTTTATGTTCACGTAGCGGAACATATTCATGTTAAGCAATTGCTTTTGTGTATTGACAATCTGGGTGTAGTTATAAAGGCTGTCTGGCCAAAACTTGGTCCGAGCATCTAAAACTTTGGGGTTATAATGCTGCAGGCCGCTGTTATAGGTTACGCCCTCATAAGTTTCGGTTTTTTGAATAGGCGTATTGCCCTGTGTGTTTATTACGATAGAGTCTAGCGTAAATACTTTGTGCTTGTCTCTGTTGGCTGGTTTGTTTATTACCGTGGTTACCCAAAGGTCTGTTTCATCGGGGGCGTAAAGTATCTCAAAGTTGATGTACTGCTCGTTGAACTCGAAGTAGCCATTGTCTTTGAGCAAAAGGTTCAGTCTATTTCTTTCTTGATCAATCTTCGATCTGTCATAACCTTCGCCAACTATTAGAAATGATTCGTCCTGATATTTGTTGATCAAATTGGTAATGGCCGAATCGCCCGTTCTTAAATTCAGGCTATCGATAAAGCTTCTAGGGCCTTCTTCGACAACGAAGTCTTGGAATATCTTTCTGCCTCGCTGTTTCTTTTCTACCTCAACTTCCGCCTTTAGGTAGCCTTTTCCTTTTAAATAAGATTCTATTCGCGAGCGAGAGTATTCAATTTCAGCACTGTCGTATACGGCTAAAGGAGAACCTGTTCGCATTCGTAGGTTACCCAGTTTTAACTTTTTGTCTATTCTTTCAAGTTTTCGGGTTTTTCTGGCTTCTAATTTTTTCGTTTTTCTACCGTCAGCTTCACGTTCCTCAATTTTTTTATCTAGGCTAGCAACAATTTCGGCTCGCTTTGCTTCAATTCTAGCAGTATCGAAGTTATTTTCGCCCGATTCGTAGATTACCGCACCAATGGGGCCAAGTATGGGCACGCGAGTGTTTGGTGTAAGGGTTATTACTTCCCTCATTTCGCGCTTATTGGCTGTTTCTACGTTTTTAAGATTTTGTTTGTACAGCCATTTTTCGCCATCTTCCAAGTACCTCACGCCCGAACAGGCAGAGACTGCAAGAATGATGCACACAAAGAAAAAGAGTTGATGGGTTACCTTCACTGAATATTAAGCGACTGCTATGCTTTCTAAACGTAAAATAAAGTATTTTAAATCTCTGCAATTAAAGAAATATCGCATTCAAGAACGAATGTTTTTGGTAGAAGGGAGCAAAGGTGTAACAGAAGCATTGGGTTCTAAATTTAAGGTTAAACACTTGCTGGCTACCGAAAGTTTTCTTTCAACCTGCGATTCCACAAAAATAAGCAGAGCCGAAGAGGTTTTAGAGGCTTCTGAAAAAGATTTAGAGCAAGTAGGTAGTTTTAAGTCGAATAATGCGGCAATAGCAGTGGTAGAAATGCCTGAAAATCATGGTGATTTCATACCGAAAACGGGTTTGGTTTTGGCGCTAGATGATGTGCGTGACCCTGGGAACCTTGGAACCATTATTCGTATTGCCGATTGGTATGGCATTACGGATATTATTTGTTCTGAAGAGACTGCGGATGTTTTTAATCCCAAGGTTATTAATGCTACAATGGGCTCTTTTACAAGGGTGAGTATTCATTATCAGAACCTAACGGAAACGCTCGCTAAAACAGGTTTGCCAGTTTATGGAGCCTTGCTCTCGGGTGAGTCGATTTATGATAAAAAGCTATCGCAGAACGGAATTGTGTTAATGGGGAATGAGTCGAAAGGAATATCTGATGACTTACTGCCATTGGTGAGTGAACCAATAAAAATACCGGGTAGAGGAGGAGCTGAGTCGCTAAATGTGGCAATTGCTACGGCTGTAGTGCTCGATAATTTCTTCCGTTAAAAAAAGGAGTCCTAGCTTTCCCGACTGGCGCTTTCCATCATTTCATGGGCAGTTTCTTTGCCTAAGTAATTATCGATAATGTAATGGGCAATGTAAAGTAATGGCGTAAGCCCCACGGCAATTACAAATTTGTAGATGTAGTTTGTAATGCCCACGGCCAAAACCTGCGTAATAGACCAAGGTCCGAGAAAGTAAAAGGCCACGAATAGCACCACAAAGCTATCGATTAGCTGAGAGACCAGAGTGGAGCCAGTGGCACGTAACCAAATTTTCTTTTTACCGGTAATCCTTCTGAGTTTGTGGAAAACAAACACATCTACAAATTGCCCAATTACAAAAGCTACTAGCGATGCAAAAATGATATTCAACCCTTGTGTGAGTACTTTTTCGAAAGCATAATTAATGTCAAATGCTTCACCGTTTTCGTTTACAGCATTCACGTTTAGCCAAAATTCTGCCGGCACCAGCTTCATGGCTAAGTAGATGGCCACAAAGGCATAGGCGATTAGTCCCACGGTTATAAAGGTGATTTTACGAACGCCCTTTTTGCCAAAGTATTCGTTAATAATATCCGTAGTAATGAAAACAACTGGCCAAAGCAGCACTCCGGCTGTCATATTAAACTGAATAAGGAAATCGCCAAAAAGAGGAATGTCGAGCGGCTCAAAGCCCAATGTTTGTTCAAAAGAGAATATTTTTCCTCCAATTATTTCGGCTATAAGGGCATTTGTAATGAATATGCCGCTCAGCACCATAAAGAGCATTGTTTTCTTATCGCTGAGTAGGGATTTGGCGTTCATATTATTCTTCTAATATGAAGTCTTCTCCTTCCAATGCCAAATGCGATTCAGGAAAAACTGTACGTGCTTCTTCGGCTATTGGCTCCAATTCTTTGTAGCGAACCGAAAAATGGCCTAACAGCAACCGGCCTGCATTCGCTTTTAAGGCTATTGTAGCGGCTTCTTTGGCCGTACTGTGGTAAGTGTTACTTGCTCTGTCCATGTGCTCATCCAAAAATGTAGCTTCATGGTAAAGCATGTCTACATCCTTAATAATTGGAACAATGGACTCATCGTATTTGGTGTCGGAACAGAAAGCATAAGAAAAGGATTTGCGCGGAGGTTTGGTAACCAAGTTATTCTGAAATATCACATTGCCATCTTCATCAATGGCGTCTTCACCATTTTTTAAGCGAACAATGTTCCTTATCGAAATATCTTCGGGTAGTGAAGCACGAACAACCCTGCGTTTTTTCTTTTTCTCTTCGAATAAAAAACCACTACACGGAATTCGGTGATTTAGCGGAATGCTGGTAACCGTTACAAAATCATCTTCGTGAATCACTTTGCTTGTGGTGGCGTCAACTTCGTGAAAAGTGAGGGGGTAGTTGAAAACTGTTTCGGAGTATTTCAACTGTAAGGTAATGATTTCTGAAAGGCCTTTGGGGCCGTAAAGGGTTAAAGGAGTTTTTCTGCCCATTAAATGCATGGTGGAAAGTAGCCCCATTAAACCGAGGTAATGATCGCCATGTAAATGGCTAATGAAAATGGTTTTAATACGTTGGGCTCTAATTTTGTAACGCTTTAGCTGAAGCTGTGTAGCTTCTCCACAGTCGACCAAATAATACTGCCCTTCGATGTTGACGAGTTGCGAAGTATGGTGTCTTCTGTGAGCTGGCGCTGCAGAATTAGAGCCCAGTATTTTTACACGAATGCCCAAATGTTATTCCTCCTCTTCCTCAGGGCTATTGGCTAAAACGAGGTCTTTGGCCGCTTCGTCACTCGACAAAATTGTCAATACATTGTTTAGCTGAGAGATAGTTAAAAGCTTATCTACAAAAGCAGTTACTTCAGAAAGAATGAAAGCACCACCAGCTTCAGTGTAAGTTCTGTTGCCTGTTAACAAGGCGCTAAGTCCTGAAGAATCGGCATACTTGGTATGCGAAAGGTTAAGGATTAGGTTTTGGGTACCTTGTGTTTGTAGGGCTACAAGCTCCGATTTCAACTCTGGAGAAAGTGTAGAATCTAGCTTCTCTTCTTCCAAAGTGAAAACGGTATATAATTCATGTTTATCAATCTGATACTTCATATGATTAATTTTCTTTTTCTAAGTATGCTTGAACGTTGTTATAAATGCGATCGGAGGTGTTAGAAGTTTCATCCTTCACAAATTTTTCTCCTGTCACTTTTTCAAACAGCTCAATATATCGCTCGGAGATAGATTTTACAACATCCGGAGTCATTTCAGGGATTTGTTGGCCGTCTTTGCCCTGAAAACCATTCTCAATAAGCCATTGGCGAACAAATTCTTTCGAAAGCTGTTTTTGCTTTTCTCCCAACTCTTGGCGCTCTTCATAACCTTCTTTATAAAAATAGCGCGAAGAATCTGGTGTGTGAATTTCGTCTATCAGGTAGATTTCATTGTTGTACTTACCAAATTCGTATTTGGTGTCAACTAGAATTAAACCTTGTTCCGAAGCAATTTCAGTTCCTCTTTCAAAAAGGTAACGGGTGTAAGTTTCCAACTGCTCGTAGTCCTTTTCAGACACAATGCCTTGCTTAAGAATTTCTTCACGAGAAATATCCTCATCGTGACCTTCTTTCGCTTTGGTAGTTGGTGTAATGATCGGCTCAGGTAGTTTGTCGTTTTCCCTTAAACCTTCGGGTAAAGCTACACCGCAAACTTCTCGTTTTCCATCACGGTATTCTCTCCACGCATGGCCTGCCAAGTAGCCTCTAATTACCATTTCTACAGCAAAGGGTTCGCATTTTAGACCAACGCTCACATTTGGGTCGGGCGTAGCCACAATCCAGTTCGGAACAATGTCGGCTGTTGCTTTTAAGAATTTAGAGGCAATTTGGTTGAGTACCTGTCCTTTGTATGGGATTGGCTCTGGCAGAATTACGTCAAAAGCGGAAATTCTGTCGCTGGCTACCATTACCAGTTGGTCTTCAAAAAAGTAAATGTCTCGAACCTTTCCGCGGTAGAAATCGACCTGATTTGGAAAGGTGAATTCAGTTTGTTTGATCCCTTCAGTCATTGCTTCAAAATTAGTTAAAAAAATATTTGTGGAGCGCTTCTGCGTAATTTATTGCCAATGTGGGTTTCGAAAGAAGGCTTGATTTATTGAGATGCTTTAAGCAGTCAACATAAACCTAGATTAAAATAGCATATAATGCTTCAAACTGAGCGAGTTTGAGGGCTAAGGTTTGACGAATAACAAATCACTCGAAGCAGTTCTTAATTATCCGAGCTGCTAATGAGTTTGCCTTCTGAGTAGGATTCGGATTTTAGCAGTTCACCAGTTTGGTTGTAAAACTCCCAAACGCCATGCTGCTGGTTGTAGTAGTGGTTGCCTTTAACTTTTACATTGCCATTTTCGAAGTATTCGTAATAGCGACCCGATTTAATGTCGTTGTGGTAGCTGGTTACATAATGTTTCTTTCCGCTAGGGTAGAAGATGGTTTCGAGCCCCGTTTTCTTTCCAAACTGATATTGTTCTTGCTTAGTAAGTTGTCCGTTTTCAGCAAAGTGTTTCTGCAGTCCATTGATAAATCCATTCTGATAAGGGCTCTCTACCTTTACCTGTCCGTTTTCATAAAAGGTTTTCCAGGTTTTTACCTTGGTGGCGTTCTCATAGTATTGAACGGATTTTTCTTGACCACTTTTATAGTAGTTGGTATAGGTTACATCCTTGGTAATACGGGTGTAGTTCTCTACCACCATCACTTCACCTGTTTCGTAATAGTGAATGTTTTTGCCCGATTTAGCGCCTTTTTGATAGTGGAGCTCCATTCTTATTTTGCCGCTATCATAATACTGAAAGGCATCACCATGGTTTAGCCCGTCTAGATAATTGCCTTTTGCAATTAGCACCTCATCGGTGTTGTAATGCTCATATGGGCCATTTTTGTAGCCATTGTTGTAATTATAAACCCACTCTTTATTTCCATTGCTGTAGAAGGTTTCATATTTACCTTCAACGTGGCCCATGTTATAGTTAAATCGGCTCGAAAGTTCTCCATTGTCGTAGTAGGTTGTGGCTTGACCATGCTGGGTACCTTTAACGTAAGTGAACTCTTGCAGCTTTTTACCATTGCGGTAATACTCTACAAAGGGGCCATTTGGGGTTCCGCTTTCAAAAGTAGTTTGCTTTCTTACCGAACCGTCTTCAAAGTAGGTGGTAACTTTTCCATTCAATTGCCCTTCCACAAACTCTCCTTTTTGAATGGGGATTTCATTTTTGGAGTATACTTCGAAAGGCCCTGTCTTAACTCCGTTTTCAAAAGTTACTTTCGACATTAAAGTGCCGTTTTCATAGTACTCATTGTATTCTCCCGAAGGTTTTCCTTTATCGAAAGTGCCCTTGGCAGCCACAGAACCACTTTCAAAGTACTTGGTATAAGCACCGTCTATTTTTGTGGAGTCTCCATCTAAAATGGTGTAAACCTCTTTTACCAACTTGAATTCTGGTGGATAGTAAGTTTTCACTGTGTCCTGACCATAAAGGGCCAAGGGTAAAGAACATATGAAGAATAAGAATAGGTGTCGCATAAAAAAGCCTTACGTAAAAGTACGTAAGGCTCAATGAAATAGTATAATCTCAACTACATTTTCTCAATAACAATGGCCGATGCGCCACCGCCACCGTTGCAAATACCGGCTACGCCAATTTTACCATTGTTTTGGGCCAATACATTGCAAAGTGTAGCTAAAATTCTGTTGCCCGAAGCACCTAGCGGGTGACCTAAGGCAACTGCACCACCATTTACGTTTACTTTTGCTGCATCTAAGCCAAGTTCTTTGTTGTTGGCCAAAGCCACTGCAGAAAAGGCTTCGTTGATTTCGTAATAATCTACTTGCTCTTTAGAAACGCCTGCCATAGCCATTGCTTTCGGAATGGCTTTACTTGGTGCTGTAGTAAACCAAAGCGGGTCTTGAGCAGCATCGCCAAAGCCTAAAATTTTGGCAATTGGTTTTACGCCAAGCTCTTCCGCTTTCTTTTTGCTCATAAGTACCATGGCCGAAGCACCATCATTAATAGTCGATGCGTTTGCTGCGGTTACAGTGCCTTCTTTGCTAAACAC
The DNA here is from genome assembly GCF_900111145.1 of Roseivirga pacifica. GTDB lineage: Bacteria > Bacteroidota > Bacteroidia > Cytophagales > Cyclobacteriaceae > Roseivirga > Roseivirga pacifica. The sequence continues at coordinate 9,739 of NZ_FOIR01000004.1, read as the reverse complement.
AGGGCGAAGTGAAGGGATTTTTTCGAAGAACACGTTTTTGAATTCTTCGTCTTCATCCATAATGATTGGGTCGCCTTTACGCTGTGGAATGGCTACCGGAACAATTTCTTCTTTGAATTTACCAGCTTCGGTTGCTGCTGCAGCTCGCTTGTATGAATTAATGGCGTATTCATCCTGCATTTCGCGGGTTAAGCCCATTTCTTTTGCGGTATTGTCTGCACAGTTCCCCATCGGGAATTGGTTGTAAACTTCCCAAAGGCCATCTTTCACAAGGCCATCTACAAGCTCTCCATTTCCATACTTGTAGCCATACCTTGCTTTTGGAATGTAATATGGAATGTTCGACATGCTCTCCATGCCACCGGCAATCATTACATCGTTGGCACCAACCATGATTGACTGAGCGGCTAGCATAACCGTTTTCATACCAGAAGAACAAACCTTGTTAACTGTGGTACAAGGTACTTCGTTGCTTATACCGGCACCAAGCGCAGCCTGGCGGGCAGGGGCTTGACCAAGGCCAGCAGAAACAACATTGCCCATGTATACTTCTTGAACTTCTGAGGCGTCTACTCCGGCTTTTTCCAAAGCGCCCTTAATGGCAAACGAACCTAACTGTGTGGCGGTGAAGCCAGCTAATTTTCCTCCAAAGCTACCAATTGGTGTACGGGCAGCCGATACAATATATACTTCGTTCATAATCGATTTATAGTTTACCTAACGAGTGTTAGCAAATATAAAGATTAACACGAAGAATCGAAGGGAAAGTTCAGGATTCGGGGACTGGGGTAAATGGGGATTTGTTGATTAGGGAATTTGTTTAATGGTGGGTGATTCGTCACCAAAAACGAGAATAGCTTCTCCGTTTTCACAGATTACTCCTTTTGGTGTTGGAGGAATGGAGCAATCGCTAAACAGCCCCCACTTTTTATTAAAAGCTTCTTGTGCCACTTTGTGTTCTTCAACCTTTTGTAAGAATGTTTCTGTATCTATGTTTAAGGAGTAAGCAATAAAGCCACTTGGGCCTCCGCAAGGTTTATTACCTACACTGGTAAATGTCCACTCTTCAGGGTTCTCACATTCGACACTTGAGGCTAAAGCTTCAATCTCTGAAAGTAGCTCTTCCAAATACTTCGCTTCTTGTTCTTGGGTGCTTATTTGTTCATCGCTGCATCCAAAAACTAATAATAGAATGATAGATAGTATAGGTTGCTTAAGAAGTTTCATGTCGATCTAATGGACAGGAGAGCTAACGCTCTCGTTTTTATAGTGATTTGACACTTCTAGCTAATAAAAGGTTGGGAGAATGTTTATTGGTTTACACCATCCCTCTAAACTTGCGCATCATTTTATTGGCGAAAACAAAATCGTCTAGCTCTTCAATGCCGCTGTGTGCAATCCCTTCATTGTTGCCTTCCCATAGCTTTCTGGTGTTGCAAATAAAGATAATGTATTCGCCAATCTCCATTACAGAGTTCATGTCGTGGGTTACGATTACCGTGGTTATCTGGTATTCTTCGGTTATTTCAGCCAGCAGCTGATCAATTTTAATAGATGTTCTCGGGTCTAGGCCAGAGTTGGGCTCATCGCAAAACAAGTACTTTGAGTTGTTTACAATTGCTCGTGCAATGCCCACACGTTTTTGCATACCACCACTAATTTCCGAGGGCATTTTGGTGTTTGTGTTCTCAAGCTTTACACGCGCTAAAACCTCGTTCACACGATCGAGTTTTTCATCTTCTGGCATTTTGGTGAGCACATCTAGCGGAAACTTTACGTTTTGCTCCACATTCATTGAATCGAACAAGGCACCACCCTGAAAAAGCATGCCTATTTCTCTTCTAATGTCGGTTTTAAGGTCTCTATCGGCCGTTACTAGGTTTCTGTTATCGTAAAGAATTTCTCCTTCATCGGGTTTGAATAGCCCGACAATGTTTTTAAGCAACACGCTTTTTCCTGAACCACTTGCGCCAATAATCAGGTTAGTTTTTCCTTTCTCAAAAGTGGCATCAATGCCATTGAGCACTTGTTTGTCGCCAAAAGACTTCGATACGTTTTTTAACTCTATCATGACCCTAGCATTAATTGAGCAAGAATAAAATCACTTAAAAGAATAGCAATACAGCTTACGGTTACCGCTTTGGTACTCGATTGACCAACTTCTAATGCACCACCTTTAGTGTAGTAGCCCATGTATGCCGAAATGGACGAGATGAGAAAGCCAAAGACTACTGACTTAATGAGTGCGAAGAATACACCAAACTCGTTAAAGCTCGATTGTAAGCCCGATAGGTAGTCGGCCGGAGCCAATGCTCCCGCAAATTCAGCGGCCAAATAACCACCGCCAATAGCAAGCACACCTGCTAATATTACCAAAAACGGATACATGAAAATGGTGGCAATCACTTTCGGTAGCACTAAATATGAAGCCGAGTTGATGCCCATTACCTCAAGTGCATCAATCTGCTCGGTAATGCGCATGGTGCCTAAATTACCGGCTATGCTCGAACCAACCTTTCCGGCAAAAACTATGGCCGTAATTGTTGGTGCCAACTCCAAAATTGTCAGGTCTCTTACTACCAAGCCTATTACTGAATCGGGAATAAGAGGAGAAATAAGGTTATAAGCCGTTTGTACGGTAGAAACAGCCCCCATAAAAACCGATACGATTGCCACAATGGTAATACTGTTCAGCCCAATGTAAACGCACTCATCTACCGTAAGCCTGAAATATGTTCTGAACGATTCGGGGTTTTTAAAGAGCGCCCCGAGGAATAAAATGTACTGACCAATTTTGCTCATGAAAAATCGTGATGCGGTTTTGCGCTATAGCAGCAACGGTAAAATAACAAAACTTGTATGAATGGTTCCGCCTTGGGCATTAAAAAGATGTATAAACTAAAAACTAAGAGCGCCATTGAAGGTTTAGCGAAAAGCCAATTAACTTAACAGCCCAAATAATTACCATGAGGAAATTAGCAGTTATTACCAGCGGAACAAAAGGAATAGGGCGCGCTACTGTAGAGAAGTTTTACGAATCGGGCTTTGATGTGGTAACATGTGCCAGAAACGAAAAAGACCTTAAAGCCTTGAAGGAAGATCTATCCGCGAAAAGCGAAGGAGAGGTGTTTATTCGTCCAACCGATATGTCTAAGAAGGAAGAGGTGCTAGCTTTTGCCAAGTTTGTGCAAGACCTTAATCGCCCAGTCGATATGCTGCTTAATAATACTGGGGTTTTTATTCCAGGAGCTGTACACGAGGAGGCAGACGGTAGCTTGGAACAAATGATTGAGACGAACTTATATAGTGCTTATTACCTCACCAGAGCATTAATAGGCAATATGAAAACACGTAAATCTGGCCATATTTTTACCACAGGTTCAATCGCTGGTATTACTGCTTATGCAAATGGAGGCTCTTACTCCATCTCAAAATTTGCTTTGTTGGGCTTCACCAAGGCCATTCGTGAGGAAATGAAGCCGTACGGTGTACGCGTAACTTCTGTGCTTCCTGGTGCTACATTTACGGCCAGTTGGGAAGGAGTGGACCTGCCGAAAGAGCGTTTTATGAAAGCAACCGATATTGCCGATGCAATTTACGGAGCGCATGCCCTTTCGCCTCAAACTGTGGTGGAAGAAATTGTGCTTAGGCCACAAGAGGGAGATATTTAAGGGTTGTCTCGAAGGCTAAACTCCCCCTTTTTGGACCGGGGTAATTACCTTATTTAAAATGAGAAAAAACCACCCTTCAGGGCTGGGGTAAACATAACCCTTTAGGGCTGGGGTAAATGTCTTATTTATGTAGGAAGCGCATTAAGAATCTTCAAATCAAAAAAGTAATCGAATGCCAAAAATGGATAGAAAGGAAAAACGCTTTTGGGAGCTATTTCATGGTTTTAAAAATGAAAAAGCAATCCCTGAAGTAACAGATAGGCTTTTCTACAAAGAAATGGAGCTTTACGATGAGCATCTGGAATACATTTCACGGAGAGTAAAAAAGGTAGATAGGCTGGAGATGAACGAAACGTATGTGACAGACACTGGGCTTGAAGCACTGACAAAAATGGAGAGAATTAAGGAACTTCAGTTAAAGAGCTTGGAAGGCGTAACTGATGCTGCTATTCCTGTTTTGTCGCAAATCAAAGGGCTTGAATTACTGCACTTAGGCGGAACAAGCGTTACAGTAAACGGAGCTAAAGGCTTGTCTGCTGCTGCCAACCTTAATAGATTAATCCTCAGCCGAGGCAATGCTACCGATGCGGAAATAGAGGCATTGAAAGCAGCACTACCAAACTGCGATGTGGCGGTGAACCCTTAAACATAAGTTCCTTTCGTCATTACTAACAATTTCACTCATTTCAAGTTACCTTTGAGGCAAGCAAAAAGTACATGGAAATTACCTTAGCTTCAGCAAAAAAATATTGTAACAGTCCGGTTGAATATAGCCGCAGAAAGACCATTCCTGTGCGTGTGGGCGATGTGGTAATTGGCGGAGACAATCCAATTGTGGTTCAGTCTATGACCACCGTTGATACCATGGATACCATGGGCACTGTGGAGGAAACCCTCCGTATGGTGGAGTCTGGCTGTGAGTTGGTTCGCATTACTGCACCAAGTCTTAAAGAGGCAGAAAACCTTCGTAACATCAAAGCCGAACTTAGAAAGCGTGGCTGTAACGTGCCTTTGGTGGCCGACATTCACTTTACCCCAAATGCGGCAGAGCTAGCGGCTCAAATTGTAGAGAAGGTAAGGATTAATCCAGGTAATTTTGCCGATAAAAAGCGCTTCGAGTCGATTGAATATACTGATGAGACATATCAAGAAGAGCTAGAAAGAATTAGAGAGCGTTTTACTCCGCTAGTTGAATTATGCAAAAAGCATGGTACGGCTATGCGTATTGGCACCAATCACGGATCGCTGTCTGACCGTATTATGAGCCGCTATGGCGATACGGCTTTGGGAATGGTAGAATCGGCCCTAGAGTTTTTGCGTATTTGCGAAGACCTGAACTACGACCAAATTGTGCTTTCCATGAAGTCGAGCAATGCGCAGGTAATGGTAGAAGCTTACCGTTTGCTGGCACAAAAGCTCGATGAAGAAGGGCTGAAGCCTTATCCTTTGCACCTTGGGGTAACCGAGGCAGGCGAGGCTGAAGATGGCCGAATTAAATCGGCAGTGGGTATCGGTACGCTTTTAGAAGATGGTTTGGGCGATACCGTTCGTGTGTCCCTAACCGAGGCACCAGAGTATGAAGCTCCCGTAGCACGCAAGCTTATTGAAAGGTATGCGGATAGGGCGGGGCATGCTGCTATCGAACCAATAGAAGAAATTCCTATCGATCCATTTCAATACCATAAAAGAGACTCTTTAGAGGTACTGAATTTTGGTGATTTAAATGTGCCACGCGTAATCGCTGACTTGAGTCAATTAAACGCAGTGGAGGTTAAAGACCTGAAGGCAATCGGACATTTCTATTTGCCAGAACCCGATAAATGGCGCATGAACGATCAGGGTGCTGACTATGTCTATTCGGGCGATAAGGTGATTCCTTTTATGTTGCCAAATGGCCTGAAAGAGTTGGTGAATTATAATGCATGGAATACGCTGGATGATAAAAGCAGTCGTTTCCCTGTTTATACTTTTGCCGAGTTGGCCGAAGCAGAAAACTGCTCTGATGAACTCAACTTTTTAAGGTTGAATGCGGCTGATATCAATGAGGCTGTGCTGGCTGTTCTGGAAGCCGATAACATTGTGGTATTGCTAGAAACAGACAATGCCCATGCCATGCCGGCCATGAGAAGGTTCTTTTACGAATTAGTGGAAAGAAAACTTCGCTGCCCAGTGGTGATTGTTCGCCCTTATGATGTTACAGACGAAGAGCAATTGCTGATAGACGCTTCAACGGATATTGGCGGCTTAATAGTGGATGGTTTTGGTGATGGAGTAATGCTTCAGGTGGCGAATAACGCGAACAAAGAAGCCTACCTGAAGGAGGCGAAATTAAAGAACGAAACGGCATTTGGTATTCTACAAGCAGGTAGAACCAGAATGACCAAAACGGAATATATCTCGTGCCCAAGCTGTGGCAGAACCCTTTTCGATCTGCAAGAAACCACCGCAATGATTCGTAAACGTACCGATCACCTCAAAGGAGTAAAGATCGGGATTATGGGCTGCATTGTAAACGGACCAGGCGAAATGGCCGATGCCGACTATGGCTATGTTGGTTCGGGTAGAGGTAAAATCACTTTGTATCGTGGACAAGAAGTTGTGAAACGAGGAGTGCCTTCCGCACAAGCTGTTGACGAACTGATTGAAATTATACGCACAGACGGCAAATGGTTAGAGCCTGAGTTGGTTGAACGTTTTGAAAATTAAATTTTGAGCTATGGTTGATGATAAAGAAAAAAATGAAAGAGGGGAGAAGGTAAAGCTATCGGCAAAAGAGGCCTTCGATTTTAGTCCTGTTTTGGGTTATTTCTTTAGAAAGAAAGACCCTAACAACAGACCAAACTTCAACCTAAGAGTAATGCATGGCATAAATAAAATATCCATCATTATGTTCTTAATTGCCCTTACCGTAATGATTGCTCGCTACTTTACGCGCTAATAATATGTATATAGACGAGTATCGGGAATACTGCCTTTCTAAACCAGGAACTTCTGAAGAAACTCCTTTCGGACCCGATACTTTAGTGTTCAAATGTTACGGGAAAATGTTCGCGCTTACCGGCATCGATTCATTCGAATATGTAAACCTAAAATGTGACCCTGAGCGCGCTGCTGAACTTCGTGAACAAAACGAAGGCATTAAGCCTGGTTGGCACATGAATAAAACGCATTGGAACTCTGTCTTTACAGATAATCGCGTATCCGAAAAGCTATTAAAAGAGCTCACAGATCATTCCTATGAGCTCGTAGTTAAAAGTCTTCCTAAAAAAGTAAAGGTCGAAAATGGCCTGATTTAAGGTACCGATTTTAGCACAAAGTTATGGAAGCTGTGGTTGTCGTAGTCTGTTACGGTAAACTCAATCCAAGCTAAGAAACGGTTGTTGTTAATGTCGATCTTTACGGCAACGTAGTGACTTGTTAAGCCATTCCATAGGCCGGTGGTAGTTCCCCCGGTAGAAACAGCAAGTGGTAATACGCTATTGGCGCCTCCCCAAGTTTCAGAGTCGATACTTACTTTTACTCCTGCTTCCTTTGGTAGAATGTCACCATCTCCATCTACCGAAAAAGTGGTGGTTCCATTTAATGATTCTAGGGTGAGTCCTTTATCTCCATTAAACTCTTGGTAGGCTCTTATTTCCACATCGTCTTCACCATCTACATTTACATCAAGGGATAGCGTCCAACTATGAACGTTGTCGTTGTTTGTGGTAATTGGGGCGGTAAGTCCAAAGGAATAAACATCGCTGCCCTCATAGCCCATTTCTAGCTCTCGCTGCTCTTGGGTTATACCTGGGCCATCGTCTCCACTACATGCCAAGAAAACGATTGCAGGTAGAATTAAAAAGAATATTTTTTTACACATAATTCTAAAATTAATAATAACAGTTAAGTCTGCCAGTATAATGTTTGTGCTTTTATCGGATTTTCGAAAGGAATTTTTTCCTCTTGGCACTTTTCATAACGTATACGAATGGCATTGTACCATTTTGCTTGCATGTCGGGGTCGCCCATAAGCATTAATGGTGGGTTGTTATTCAAACCTTCTTTCAACTTTTTAAATACATCAACATCTTGTTGAATAAAGGTTTCAGCAAACTTGTAGAAGACAGGTTTAAGTGGTTTAAACCACTTTATGTCTGTATAAATGAATTGCGTAAGCTCCGTTTCGTGTTCATTTACCGGGGTCAGGGTAGTCATGATCACAATGTCGTTTTCGCCAACTTTAATGTGTTCAATCCGAATACCAGGGATTTGAAAACTGATTTCAGTGGTTTGCTCTTTCTTTAGGATTTTATAGGCCGCAGAGTTTTTTGAAGGCTCGTGCCTAACCATAGTGAAACCTAAGTGCGATGGTGCGAAGTTCTTTGTCTTCAACTTCAGGTTAGTCTTCTTTCTGAAAAACCAAGATTGGTGTACAAAAGGAACGTGTGCTGGGTCAATTAGACCAATAACCGAATGGTCCAGTCCGCAATCCATGCGCTTGGCTGTTACCAAATCAAACTTCTGATCTTCCTTAAGTGGAAACTGAGGCATCAAGCTTTCATCAAAGTCCTCAGGCTTACGCATGTCTTTAGGTAAGTAAATAAGCACTAGACCATGAATTTCTTTGAGCAGATAATATGGAGCCCTGATCTTTGAAACATCTAGTGATGACTGAGGAGGAAGTGCCGGTATTTTGGAGCAAACTCCATCGGGCTTAAAACGCCAACCGTGATAGCAGCACTCAATTTCGCAGCCGTCAAAATTTCCGTAGGTCAGCGGGATGCCACGGTGAGGGCACTGATTTTTGAGTGCAAAGACCTTCCCATCTTTGTCTCGGCCAAAGCAAATCTTCTCTCCATCAATCTCCTTCTCAATCGTTTCGCCTTGCTTTAGGGCGCTGCTGTGACAAGCCAGGTACCAGATGTTCCGTAGGTTTTTCGACTTTTGAGTACTCATATTGCTACAAACATAATCATTCCTATGTGATGAGGAGAATAAAAAAGGCTACTAGTGTAGCCCTTTTGATTATCTTATTATAGCTTTTAAAATGCTACGGTACTTTTGATCCTGAGCGACTCGGATAAAGTATAGTCCTGAAGCGTATAAAGAGGTTTGAATGGTATGCTCGAAACTCAGACCATTCTTAGCCTTATTTACTTGATATATTACTTTTCCGTCCTTATTTACCATTGTAATGCTTACAGGCGCATAAACTTCATTTTCAAGGGAAATTGTTATTTCGTCAGTAGATGGGTTCGGATGAAGCCCCAGTTTGCTCGATACTTCAGAAAGGTCTATGGAGGTAACCTCGGTAACTGTAAAAGCTATTTCAAATGTGTTACTATTGGTTTCGCCATCATTCACGGATACGTTAACCGCTAATGAGCCAACAAAATCGATGGTTGGAGTTACCGTGGTGCCATTAAGAGTGTAGTTGTCGCCTTCTTGTACAGTCAAGGTGAAGTCGGTTGGATAGTCGTTATCCACATCTGTCACGGTTAAATCGGCAAGTGTTATTTCTACAGATGTTTCGCTGTCAATAGTAGTGTTGAGCGTTGTGCCTTCAATTATTGGTGCATCGTTTACTGCGGTTACGGAAACTGATGCTTCAAAAACTGCGGAGTTAGCCTGATCTGTATCTTGAATTATTACGTTTACGGCCAGTGTTCCAAAGAAGTCTTGTGCCGGAGTTATGGTTAACCCATCAAAAGTATAGTCTTCACCTTCTTGAATTACTAGCGCGTGATCATTAGGGAAGTCGTTGTCAACATCAGTGGCCGTAAACTGGTCTATAGATAACTCAAAAGAAGTATCTTCTTCTGTGTTAACTGTTGCCTCAAAGCTCTCAAGAATAGGTGCATCGTTAATTGGCAGTACTTCTATTTCAATATTGAAAGGTTCGCTATCATCTTCTCCATCGTTGGCTATTACAGGCACTGTTAATGTGCCATAGAAGTCTTGAGCAGGGGTGATGGTTAGTTTGTCAAATGTGTAGTTCTCACCTTCTTGAATTACTAGCGTATGATCAGCTGGGAAAACATTATCAACATCTGTGACAGTAAAATGGTTGATGGATAGGTCAAAAG
>NZ_FOIR01000005.1:0-230000 GCF_900111145.1 Roseivirga pacifica | reverse complement strand
ACTAAGGCGGTCCAGTTGCTTAGACAGCCAGGATGTTGGCTTGGAAGCAGCCATTCATTTAAAGAGTGCGTAACAGCTCACTGGTCGAGCGACAGGGCATCGATGATGATCGGGCATAAAGTATAGTACCGAAGCTAAGGCAGTATTTAATACTGGGTAGGGGAGCATTCTATAGGCGGAGAAGCCATCTGGTAATGGATGGTGGAGCGTATAGAAAAGCAAATGTAGGCATAAGTAACGATAAGGCGGGTGAGAAACCCGCCCACCGATAGACTAAGGTTTCCTGATCAACGCTAATCGGATCAGGGTTAGTCGGGACCTAAGGCGAACCCGAAGGGGGTAGTCGATGGACAATTGGTTAATATTCCAATACTACCGTATTCAGCGATGGGGTGACGGAGTAGTGAAAGATCCGCGGACTGACGGAATAGTCCGTTAAAGGGTGTAGTTATAGGCTGAGTAGGCAAATCCGCTCGGCTTGATGAACCTGATAGTACCACAATGCTTCGGCAGCGTGGATAGTGATCCTAATCAGACTTCCAAGAAAAACCTCTAAGTAATGGATATGGTACCCGTACCGTAAACCGACACAGGTAGTCAAGGAGAGAATCCTAAGGTGCTCGAGTGATTCATGGCTAAGGAACTAGGCAAAATGGCCCTGTAACTTCGGGAGAAGGGGCGCCTCCTCTGTAAAGAGAGGCCGCAGTGAATAGGCCCAGGCGACTGTTTAGCAAAAACACATGGCTTTGCGAAATCGAAAGATAAAGTATAAGGCCTGACACCTGCCCGGTGCTGGAAGGTTAAGGGGGGATGTTATCCGTAAGGAGAAGCATTGAACTGAAGCCCCAGTAAACGGCGGCCGTAACTATAACGGTCCTAAGGTAGCGAAATTCCTTGTCGGGTAAGTTCCGACCTGCACGAATGGTGCAACGATCTGGGCACTGTCTCAGCCATGAGCTCGGTGAAATTGTAGTCGCGGTGAAGATGCCGCGTACCCGCAACGGGACGAAAAGACCCCATGAACCTTTACTATAGCTTCACATTGGTATTGGGTAAATGATGTGTAGGATAGGCGGGAGACTTTGAACCTGTGTCGCCAGGCATAGGGGAGTCGTTGGTGAAATACCGCCCTTTATTTATCTGATGCCTAATCCAGCAATGGAGACAGTGTGTGGTGGGTAGTTTGACTGGGGTGGTCGCCTCCAAAAGAGTAACGGAGGCTTTCAAAGGTACCCTCAGTACGCTTGGTAACCGTACGCAGAGCGCAATAGCATAAGGGTGCTTGACTGTGAGGCCTACAAGCCGATCAGGGTCGAAAGACGGATATAGTGATCCGGTGGTTCCGCATGGAAGGGCCATCGCTCAAAGGATAAAAGGTACTCTGGGGATAACAGGCTGATCTCCCCCAAGAGCTCATATCGACGGGGAGGTTTGGCACCTCGATGTCGGCTCGTCACATCCTGGGGCTGGAGAAGGTCCCAAGGGTTGGGCTGTTCGCCCATTAAAGTGGCACGCGAGCTGGGTTCAGAACGTCGTGAGACAGTTCGGTCTCTATCTGTTGTGGGCGTAAGAAGTTTGAGAGGACCTGTCTTTAGTACGAGAGGACCGAGATGGACTAACCGCTGGTGTATCAGTTGTGCCGCCAGGTGCAGTGCTGAGTAGCTACGTTGGGCAGAGATAAGCGCTGAAAGCATCTAAGTGCGAAACTCCCCTCAAGATGAGACTTCTTTAAAGGGACGTTGGAGATGACAACGTTGATAGGCTGCAGGTGTAAAGGCAGAAATGTCATAGCTGAGCAGTACTAATTACCCGTAAGCTTTCCGATAGCCCCGCCTTTGTGCGGGGCGGTAACCTACCTCTATTGTGTGATACTCTTACAGTAAATATGTCGACCATCAGAAATGATGGTAAGAAATAGTGTTCAGTAAATGACTGGATTAAGATTTTATGGTGGTTATAGCGGTGGGGTCCACCTCTTCCCTTTCCGAACAGAGAAGTTAAGCCCGCTTGCGCTGATGGTACTGCCCTTACCGGTGGGAGAGTAAGTAGCCGCCAACTTATTATCAAAGGAACATACTTATCGTATGTTCCTTTTTTTCGTTATAGACCACTCCGGATAACTAGGCCCTGCTAAAACTCCATTTCTGGTGTCAGGAAATAACCGGTTAAAGAGGTTTCTGGTAGTTTTTGAATATAATTTTCATAGTTTTCGTAATAGATGACTATGCCTGAAGAATTACTCTCCTCCATTTTTGCGATAATTACTTTTAGTAGGCCAGAGGTGCTTTTTTTTACTAGTGCCATTCTTATACCGATCATTGTTCATTTGTTTAATCTTAGACGAATAAAGAAGGTTAAGTTCTCCAATACGGCACTGCTAAGGAGGGTTAAAGAGGAGAGTTCTGCCAAGAGAAAGCCTAAGGAGTTGCTAATATTGGCTTGTAGGATTTTGGCGATACTTTGCTTTGTTGTTGCTTTTGCTCAACCAATATTAAAAGATAGTAACGAGGAAGCTTCTCTTGGTGATACCGTGCTGTTGTATTTGGATAACTCACCTAGTATGGCTTATAGTTTTGGCTCAGAGTCTTTGTTCGATGAAGCTACAAGTTATGCTCAGACGATTACCACTTCTTATCCGGAACAGAGCCCATTTTATTTTATTGAGAATAATTACAGTAATTCTATTTATACGGAGTTCACGGCCGAGTCATTGGGAGAGTTACTAACGGAGGTTAATATTAGTAATGTTGGAAGGAATATAGGAGAGGTGCTCAATAGATCGAAAGCGAATGAGTTTGCTGGGGATTTTTATTTGGTCTCTGATTTTTCTGATTTTTCTGATTCTGATAGACTGTTGAATGACACACTTAATCAGTATTACTTGATTCCGACAAGTGTGAGTGAAAGGGAGAATATTTATATAGATACTGTTTACCTAGAGAATACCTTTCTTAGTGGGAGTTTTGCTAATTCGCTAAAGATAGAGTTGAAGGCAATTAATAGCAGTGTTACCGAGACCAATGCCAAGATTTTCTTTGATGATCAGCTAGCTGGAACTGTGCTCATTTCTTTCGATAATAATGGTTTTGGAAATGGTGTATACGAAATCCCTCAAAATCAACAGGGACTGGAGAATATTAGGTTAGAAATTGAGGATGCTAGTTTCTTGATGGATAATACTTATTACCTAAGCATTAATTCACTTAGTACAACGAATGTTGTAGAAGTCTACGGTGACTCTTCGACAGGATATGTGAGTTCACTATTTCGCGCTAATGAATTTTTCTCCTTTGAACGAGCTGATGCTGGTAACTTGAATAATGAGCTAATTCAAGGGGCTGATATCGTGATAGTAAATGGTGTTTCAGGGTTTTCTAATCAACTCTATAATACGATTAATCAGCATATTGAAAACGGAGGAACGGTGGTTGTTATTCCATCGTCTACTAATCGGGCTGATGATTTTGCAGGGTTCGATATAGACGTAGTTTTGGATACTAAGGAAGTTGGTCAATTAGCTTCTCCTGATTTTAATAATCCTTTTTTTGAAGGTGTTTTTGCTGAGGCAAACACTGATTTAAATATGCCCGATGCCACAACGGCATTTAGGTTAATGAATGCTGAATACGCTTTATTGAACTTTAGGAATGGGCGGCCATTTTTAGGAAAGGTTGCGGATACGGGTAACGTCTTTTTCTTCAGTTCTCCATTTAATGAAGACTTAACGGGCTTTCCAAATCACGCACTTTTTGTTCCGGTGATGTATAAGCTTGCATTGGGTAGCAAGTCATCATTCGCAAAGCTCTATCACTTTACGGATGATCAGTTGATCAATTTTCCACTTGCCAATGCCAGCGGCAATGGAGTTTTCCATTTAAAGAATAGCGAATTGGAATTTACGCCAGATCAACGCGTGGTAGGAGGCAACTTAGTAATGGAAATACCAAAGGATGTAGTTAGAGCCGGTACTTTTAAGGTTTATAGACAGGATCAGGAAATAGGTAGTATTTCTTTCAACTTACCAAAGTCTGAGTTCTTAGTGGATAATGATGTGCAAGATAGACTCAGAGAGTTGGCTGCTAGTGCCGATCATATTCATTTGATTGAAGCGAATGACCCCAGTGAATTTAAAGCCACAATGGAGGCGAGCCTCGTTGGCTTAGCGCTTTGGAGATGGGCAATTGCGCTTGCTTTATTATTTCTTTTTGTAGAAATAATTTTAATCCGATATTTGTAGCATGAACTTGCTCATTCGGGGTGCTCACATTCTAAATCCGGATTCTCCATTTCACAATTCTATCAAGGATATTTTTATTGAGGCTGGCGTTATTCGTCAGATAGGAGATAATCTTTCTGTTGAAAATGCTGAATTAATTGACGCAAAGGGCTGCTACGTTTCTGTAGGCTGGTTCGATATGCGCGCTAATTTTCAAGACCCAGGCCTTGAACATAAGGAAGACTTAGAGTCTGGTTCGCAGGCAGCAATGGCGGCAGGGTTTACAGATGTGGTGCTTTTGCCAAATGCACAGCCAGTGGTAGACTCCAAAAATGCAGTGGCTTACTACCAAAAATGGAGCAAATATTCTTTGGTTGATTTACATCCGATGGCTGCTGTAAGCCTAAAGGCAGAAGGTAAGGAACTCACCGAAATGATTGATTTACATTCAGCAGGCGCCAAGGCTTTTTCTGATGGAGTGAAGCCCATTTGGCATACAGATATTATGCTGAAGAGTTTGCAGTACTTGCAAAAGTTTGACGGCCTACTGATTAATAAGCCAGAAGACGAATTGCTTACGGCTTTCGGGCACATGAATGAGGGAGAGGTAAGTACCGTGATGGGATTGAAAGGGATGCCGTCAATAGCTGAGTCTTTAATGATTCAGCGTGATTTGGAGTTGTTGGAATACGCAGGAGGAAAGGTCCATTTTAGTTTAATCTCTAGCAAGGACAGTGTGGCACTTATTAGAGAAGCCAAAGCAAAAGGCCTAAAGGTGACATGCGATGTAGGTGTAAACTACTTGAAGTTTATAGATGCAGATGCACAGTTTTACGATACTAATTTTAAAGTAAATCCACCTTATAGAACTGAGCAAGATAGGTTGGCACTTGTTGAGGGAGTTTTGGATGGTACAATCGATGTGATTGTAAGTGACCATTACCCCCATGATGAAGAGTGTAAAAAACTTGAATTTGATTTGGCCGACTTTGGCACAAATAACTTACAGGGCTTTTTACCGGTTTTGATAGATGTTTTTGGTGATGACTTTGAAAAAGTGGTTGACAGGTTCACTTCAAAACCACGAGAAATTTTAGGCGTAACGTTGCCAGAAATTGAAGAAGGTGCTGACGCCTGTTTGACTGTTTTCTCTAAGGATCGCACTTGGCAATTCAACAAGCAAACGAATCTTTCCAAATCATTGGCCTCCCCATTAATGAATCAAGAATTGAAGGGGGCTGTTTTGGCAGTAACTAATAAAGGGCAGGTTTTTAAAACTAACAATGAAGCTTAATCCCAATATTCGTAAAGTTGCTGTTAAGTATGGCTTAGCAGGTGGCTTAATGTCCGTTTTGGCCTTTGTGGTGTTCTATGCGCTGGGACACCAGCCATGGAGAAACCTCATTTCATTTATACTCGATGCTGTCATTATTGGCATGTTTTGCTTTTTGGCCATTCGCGAGTTTAAAATTTCATATAACGGTTCGGAGTTAAGGTTTTATCATGGTATGACCATCGGCTTTATTGTTTACCTATTGATTGGTTTCGTTTTCTCGTTGTTTTTTGCAGGCTTCATCAACTGGATAGTTCCCGACTTTCTTGCCGAATACATTCAAATTGCCATTGAAGACCTAAACTTAAGAAAGGATATGCTTTTAGAGCAGGTTGATGAAAATCCGGAAGCGTTTTTTCAGGAGCAAGTAGAAGGGATAAGACAGATTACTCGTTCGCAATTGGTGCTTGATGTGTTTCTTAAAAGAGTGCTTATTGGCCTGTTTGTTACTCCCGTAATTAGTGTGGCCTTAAGAACAAACCAACGCTAAAATATTGCATTCATCCTGATTGCGTTTCGCTTAGCTATAAAATGATTTCACTTGTAGTTTCTGTGTGTATACTTGGAGAAAAATAGTATTTTCAATTCATCAACCTTAAAATGAAACTATGGAAAACGAACTCGAGTACGAACAGGACTATGGCTTAGCAGTAAAGAATGGGCTAATAGTAGGAGCGATTTTTGGTGTATTTGCCATTCTGCTCTATGTAATTCAGGAGTCTTTACTAGCCAATGGAATGTTAGGCATAGTGCTTATCCTGGTTAACCTAATTGTGTTAGGAATATTGGGTGTACGCTACCGAAAAGCAGTTGGCGGCTACTTATTATTTGGCGATGCCTACAAAGCGATTTTTGTTATGGTGCTCGTTTGTATTTTGGTGAGTACAGTATTTCAAATTTTGTTACACCAAGTAATCGACCCTAGTTTGGGTGAGCGATTAACTCAAATTGGAGTAGAAAATGCCGAAGCAATGATGAGAAGGTTTGGAGCGCCAGAAGATCAGATTCAAGAAGGCCTGCAAGCTGCTAGAGAACAAGATAATTACTCAATTGGCGCACAACTTATGGGTGTTTTGTATGTTGGGGTGATTGGAAATGCAGTAATCACACTTATATTAGCGGCCATTGCGAAGAAGAAGCCAGAAGAAGAATACTAGATTTTGATACAGATATCCGTTGTAATACCAGTTTTTAACGAAGAAGAGTCTTTACCGGAATTAACTGATTGGATAAGCCGTGTGATGCAATCGCATGGCTTTTCTTATGAAGTTATTTTTGTGGATGACGGTAGCACAGACACTTCTTGGGAGGTGATAAAACGTCTCTCTCAGCAGAATGATGCGTTAAAGGCAATTCGCTTTAACAGAAACTATGGTAAGTCTGCAGCGCTTAATGTGGGCTTTAAAAAGACCCAGGGTGAGGTAGTAATTACGATGGATGCCGATATGCAGGACAGTCCTGATGAGATACCTGTGCTATACGAAATGATCAAGTCTGGCCAGCATTTGGTTTCGGGTTGGAAGCAAAAACGACATGACCCAATTAGCAAGACTATCCCTTCCAAATTTTTCAACAGGGTTACACGTGTTATTTCTGGCATTAAGCTGCACGACTTTAATTGTGGTTTGAAGGCTTATGATCAGAAAGTAATCAAGACCCTTGAGATATATGGTGAAATGCACCGATATATCCCGGTGATTGCCAAGCGCAATGGTTTTACCAAAATCACAGAAAAGATTGTAGAACATAGGGCGAGAAAATACGGAACTACCAAGTTTGGTATAGAGCGCTTTGTTTATGGTTTTCTCGATCTTATCTCCATAAGTTTTGTATCGAAATATAGAAAGCGCCCGATGCACTTTTTTGGCAGTATGGGTACGCTCTCGTTTCTTATTGGTTTTGCTTTTGTACTATGGATGGGCTGGAAAAAAATCAGTGCTATTTACATTTACAAAACCAATGAATATAGAGATTTGGTAGACCAGCCGATCTTCTTTTTGGCCATTGCAGCCATTATTATTGGCGTTCAACTTTTCTTAGCAGGCTTTGTTGGCGAAATGCTGGCTATGAACAGCCATAAAAAATCAGATTATATTTTTGAAGAAACCATTGGTTTGGATTCATGAGATTCTATTCCGTTGTAATTCCAGTTTACAATCGTCCTGATGAAGTAAAAGAGCTGCTAGAGTCGCTCACGCATCAAACCTATACAAATTTTGAAGTACTCATAATTGAAGATGGTTCCACAAATCGGTGTGAGGAAGTAGTGGCCGACTATAAGGATAAATTGAGTGTTAGGTATTACTTCAAAGAGAATTCGGGCCAGGGCTTTACTAGGAATTATGGGTTTGAAAGAGCCAAAGGAGATTACTTTGTGGTGTTCGACTCGGACTGTTTAATTCCTCCAAATTACTTCAACGAGGTTGAGCAATCACTAAATGAAAATGAGGTGGATGTTTTTGGTGGGCCTGATAAGGCGCACGCCTCGTTCAATACACTCCAAAAAGCTATAAGTTACGCCATGACCTCACCCTTTACAACAGGGGGGATTCGTGGCGGTAAAAAGCATATTGGCACTTTTCATCCGCGCAGTTTTAACATGGGGATTGCCAGAGCCGTTTTCGAGAAAACAGGAGGCTATAAAATTACCCGCATGGGTGAAGATATTGAATTCAGTATTCGAATTATTAATTCCGGATTTAGCACTGGTTTAATTGAGAATGCTTTCGTTTATCATAAAAGGCGTACAAGCTTTAGGCAGTTTTATAAGCAGCTACACTTTTTTGGTAGGGCGAGAATTAACGTAAATCGATTTTTTCCTGGCGAGTTAAAAATGGTGCATGCTATGCCGGCAGTTTTCGTGTTGGCCGTATGGGGTTGGTTATCAACGCTCATTTGGCAGCCAGCGCTGTTTAGGCTTGGAGGTGGCTTTTTAACCTTCTTCTTGTTGCTATTGTTAGTGGACGCTACCGCAAAAAATACAAGCCTAAAGGTTGGGTTATTTAGTGTGGTTGCTGGCTTTATTCAACTCTATGCATACGGAATGGGCTTGTTTTCTGAGCTTGTAAATCCGCGTGGAAATCAGCCCTTTGCGCAGAAATAGATGATCTCGTTTTTCGGTAGCGCATAACGAGTTACCCTCTCCTCTGGCATTTCCATTACGAATCGATCTTCTGTTACTGTGAAGCCAGCTTGCTCTAACCTTTTGCCATAATCAAGCCCATATAGCCTTACGTGATCATCCTGCCAATAAACGCGCTCTCTTTCCTTGGGGTCAGTAATTGTTGGATCTTCTAGTGTTGTTTCTCTGCTGTAGTCTTGCGGTGACTGAATAATTGCCCATCCACCAGGTTTAAGCACACGGTAAATCTCCGACATAGCTTTTATGTCATCATCTACATGCTCCATTACATGGTTGCAAAACACCACATCGAAAGTGTTTTTTTCAAAAGGAATATCATGAACATCCATTTTTACATCGGCCAATGGTGATTCCAGATCGGCAGAAAGGTATTCTATGTTTGGTAGGTTTTTAAAGATTTTGATAAAACACAGTTCGGGGGCTATGTGTAAGAGTTTAAGGTCGGCCGTGAAAAAGTTGGTCTTTTCTTTTAAGTAGAGCCACATTAATCGGTGCCTTTCAAGCGAGAGTGAGTCGGGGCAAAGTGCATTAGGTCTTGGGTTTAGTCTGCCGTATGGTAGAAATTTACGATAAGATATCTCGCAAATTGGGCACTCAACTTTATTGCCACGCATAAAAAGACTTACAAAGCGCAATACGTAATGGCTAAAATACTGAAGGTATTTACGAGGTACTTTACGTAAGAAAAAACTGATGATGCGCTTCATAGAAAAAGTTTGTGCAAAGATAGAAATCCGATTGGGAACTAAAACTGCCATTTAAAGGGTCAGTTTTCAAATAAAATTAACATTTAACCGCTCCAATAATTGGACTGAAACTCATTAAACTATCTCCTTCGTTAAATACTCTAAGAAGTGACTAAAAGAATGTCTACTTATTAAAACATTGAGGAATTAGGTAAGTTGTAACTAACAGATAAACAGGATGATTTGAATATATTCTGTTTTATTTCAGAGGCTAATAACTTTTGCAAATGGAGCCTCACAAGCTGTTGAATAAACCTAATTTCGCAAACGATAAAATTGAAACTATTAATATGAAAAAGAAGCTGATCATTTTCGGAGGTGTCATTGTTGCGGCTATCGTAACCGCAAGCTTGGTCTTCAATACATCTTCTTCAGAAGATGGCGAAGCGTTATTCGCAACCGCGAAGAAGGGGAAATTCACTGTTGAGGTAACAACTACTGGAGAACTTTCTGCAGAAAGGTCTACTAAGATTTTGGGGCCTGTTGGAGCCAGAGATTACGGAATACGTAATATGACGGTTCAGACTTTGGTGGAAGAAGGAACACAAGTTCGTGAAGGGGATTTTGTTGCGCAGTTAGATCAAAGTGAACTATACGAAAAAATTCAAACAGAGAAGGATCAATTAGATGCTCAGATTGCTGAGTATGAAAATGCAAAAATTGATACTTCATTAACGCTAAGAGCTGAAAGAGATGGGTTGATTAACCTTGATTACCAAATTGAAGAAAAGCAACTTCAATTAGACCAGTCTCAGTACGAGCCGCCAGCCACAATTAAGCAATATGAGAATGAGCTTGAGAAGCTTAAGAGGGATAAAACCAGAGCTATTGAGAACTATGGTCTTAAGAAGCGTCAAGCAGAAACTCAAATGATTGAAGAAACTGCTGACCTAAGAAGAAGACAAACACGATACGATAAAATGGTATCAATTCTTGATGAGTTTACCATCCGTGCGCCTCAGTCTGGAATGGTGATTTACGCCAAAGGTGGTTTTGGTGGCGAGCGAATTGTAGAAGGTTCTACAGTTAGCCCATGGAACCCTGAAGTTGCTGAGTTGCCAGACTTGTCTAGCATGATTTCAACAACTTTTATTAACGAGGTTGACATCAGAAAAGTGAAAAGCGGGCAGCCAGTAGAAATTGGTTTGGACGCTTTCCCTGATAAAAAATTAACAGGCCGTGTTATTCGTGTAGCTAGAGTAGGGCAGCAAAACCCTAACTCGGATGCTAAGGTGTTTGAAGTAGTGGTAAGAGTTAACGAAAAAGACTCAGAACTTCGTCCTTCAATGACAACGAGTAACATAATTGTTACTAAAGAATTGGAAGATGTAATCGCAGTTCCTTTGGAGTGTCTTCACGTAAGAAATGACTCAATTAACTACGTGGTGAAAAAGAACGGCACGCTGCAAGAGGTGAAGATTGCCGATACCAATAGCAATGAAGCTGTGATTGAACTTGGCGTGAAAGAAGGTGATGTACTTTATCTTTCAATGGCAAGTACCGAAGGTAAGGATGTGAAGTTGTTGCCTGAATTGAATGGTTTAAGAAACCTAAAGCCAGAAAGCCAAGAACCAGCTCAAGAAGAAGAGCAGTGGTTGAGAAGAGATGGTACGCCAATGTCTGCTGAAGAGATTCAAAGATTGAAGGAGTTTGGTATCAATTCACCTTCAGAAATGAGAGAGCGTATGAACCGTGGTGGCGGGCGTCAAGGTGGTGCAAGACCACAAGGAGGAGCAGCGCGTTCAGGACAACCAAATAACTAAGCCGCAGCCTAATGAAAGTGAATAAGAAGAGTTTAATGTCTAACTTCTATATCGCACTTGAGGCTGTAATTGCTAATCAGGTGAGGTCGCTACTGACTGCCCTCGGTATTATCTTCGGGGTGGCTGCAGTAATTGCGATGCTCGCTATCGGTAATGGGGCTCAAAAAGAGATATTGGAGCAGATTGAGCTCGTAGGTGTGAACAATATTATTGTTCAGCCTATGGTGGAGCAGACAGAACAGAAAATAGGAGAGGCAGAAGAGGACAACAAGAAAAAATTCTCTCCTGGTCTTAAGTTGTTAGATGTACAAAGTATTCGTGAAAATATACCGGGTGTTCAGAAACTGAGCCCTGAGATTTTACTCGAAACGTATTTGATTAAGAATGGTATCAGGCGTTCTTCTAAGTTGGTAGGTGTTGAGCCAACTTACTTTGAGGTGGCTAACTTTGAGCTGCAAGAAGGCAAAATGTTTAGCGAAAAGCAGCTTGATTTAGGTTCTCCTGTTTGTGTGATTGGTAAAGGAATTCAAACAAAATTCTTTCCGCAGGAAGATCCAATTGGTAAAAAGATCAAAGTTGGTAACCAATGGCTAGAGGTTATTGGCGTATTGAAAGAGCGCTACATTTCCGATAAAGCTATTTCTAATCTAGGAATTCGCGATTATAACATGGATGTGTATGCACCAATTCAAACGGTGTTAATTCGCTACATTAATCGTGACTTGGTAACTGGCTCCGGTTTAAAAAAGAGCTTTGGAGGTATTTCTTTCGGCCGTGGGCGAATGATTATTTCTGGTAACGATGATTCAGACGATAAGCCTTCTAACTATCATCAGATTGATCGTTTGGTAGTGCAGGTTAGTCAGTCGGAAAAGTTAAGCTCAACCGCAGACGTACTTTCCCGTATGTTAGAAAGAAGGCATTTTGGAGTAGTAGATTTTGAGATTACTATTCCAGAGTTATTACTAAAACAGCAACAACGCACACAAAACATTTTTAATATCGTGTTAGCGGCTATTGCAGCAATTTCACTTTTAGTAGGAGGTATTGGTATTATGAATATCATGTTGGCCTCTGTACTCGAAAGAATAAAGGAAATTGGGCTTAGACTTTCGATAGGAGCAAAGAAAAACGACATCGTTATGCAGTTCCTTTTCGAATCGGTAATGATTTCAGTTACCGGAGGTCTAGTAGGCGTATTGTTAGGTATCGGTTTGGCATATGCCGTGTCGTCCCTAGCAGACTTCCCTACAGAAATAAGCTTTATTTCTATTTTGATATCTTTTGGAGTTGCAGCAACCGTAGGGCTAGTTTTTGGTATTACACCTGCCCGAAGAGCAGCAATGCAAGATCCAATTACATCTTTAAGACACGAATAAACTCATATTATGAAAAAGGTCCTTTTAGTTGGTCTCCTGTGCCTATTTTGTGCAGGAACGGCCAATGCACAAACAAAAAGAACATTAACATTAGAAGACGTTATAGAGTTAGCGCGTAAGAATTCAAGGAGTGCTAAACTTGCAGAAACTCAGAGAAATTTGGGCTATTGGAGCTATAGAGTATATAGATCGCAGCTTAAGCCTCAACTTTTGGTAAGAGGTACTTTGCCTAGTTATATCAACAGGTCCACTCCAGTCGAGCAGAATAATGGTGATATTGACTTTATCGAGGTAAATCAAAATAACTCAAATATTAGTCTAGGTTTAGAGCAGGTACTGCCATGGACCAATACTACAATTGCCTTTGAGTCGGCTTTGGCTCGATTTGATAACTATGCTCAAGATTTTTCAAATTATCAAGGCGACCCTGTAGGGATAACTATTACTCAACCGTTGTTTCAGGTAAACCCTTTTAAGTGGGATAGGCAGATTGAGCCGTTACGTTATGAGCAATCAAAACGAGAGTTTGTTCAAGACTTAGAGGATGCTTCGAGACAAGCCGCAGCAATGTTTTTTCAGTTGTTAGTTGAGCAGAAGAATTTGGAGATAGCACTACAGAATGAGTCGGCCAATGACACAATTAATAAGGTAGAGCAAGGTAGATTTAATATTGGTACTACCACTGAAGATAAAGTTTTACAAACTGAGGCAGACCTTTTAACTGCACAGAGTCAGGCACAACAAGCTAGGCTGGATGTTCAGTCTAGGTCTTTGGCGTTAAGAAACTTTATTGGTTTAACTGATGATGTTGAGTTAGAGTTAGTGCCACCTGCTGATGCACCAGATTTTACAATTGAATATGAGACTGCTTTAAAATACGCAAAGGAGAATAGGTCTGAATTTTTGGATTTTCAACTTGATCGTTTGGAAGTAGAGCAACAAATGGCTCAAGCACGGGCGCAAAGGTTTAGCGCAAATCTATCCGCATCTTATGGTTATAACAGTAATCAAACGGATAATTTGGGTGATGTTTATAACCCTGACAACTTAGCATCAGGTGGTACATTTAGATTGACTTTTGGGATTCCTATTCTTGATGGAGGTAGAAATAGGGCTAGAATGAATCAGGCACGCGAGCGCATGCAGTTGACGGAATTTACCATTGAGCAAAACAGAATTAACTTTGAGCAGGAGATTGCAAATGCGGTAAGAAATTTTGGTCAAATTCGTAACCAGATTGAAATTGCTGAGAAACGCCAAGAAATTGCATTAAAGCGTTTCGAGATAACCAATGGTCGTTACCTAGCTGGTAAGGTTGATATTCTTGATCTTACTAATGCTAGAACCAGTAAGGATGAATCTATTCGCTCTTATATCAGCGCCTTGCAGCAGTATTGGGATGCCTATTATGAGTTAAGAAACTTAACCTTGTATGATTTCCGAAATGGTGAGCTGCTTTATAATCCATTGTTGGAGTATGATCCAAAGACTGATTCGGTAATTCAACGAGAAGATCAATAAAATATAAAAGCCCCGGAAGGGGCTTTTTTTATGTTCTATATGCACTTAATAGCTTACTGGCCAGTGTAATTGTATGGAGTTATTTTTCTCAACTCCTCTTTTACAGGCTCGCCTACATTCAGTGTTTCAATAAATTCTTTAATCACGGCTTCAGTGATTTTTGTATTGGTACGGGTTAGGCCTTTTAGCGCTTCGTATGGTTTAGGGTAAGCTTCTCTACGCAAAATTGTTTGAATAGCCTCGGCCACTACAGCCCAGTTTTCTTCCAAGTCTTGGTCTATCGCAGCTTTATTAAGTTCCAGTTTGCCAATTCCTTTCACCAAAGATTTCAATGCGATTAGGGTGTGGCCAATTGGTACACCAACATTTCTTAGTACGGTGGAATCAGTCAAATCTCTTTGAAGCCTTGAAATAGGGAGTTTGGCCGAAAGGTGCTCAAAAACGGCATTAGCAATGCCCAAGTTTCCTTCTGCATTTTCAAAGTCGATTGGGTTTACCTTGTGCGGCATGGCCGATGATCCAACTTCTCCAGCTTTGATTTTCTGTTTAAAGTAGTTCATCGAAACGTATTGCCATACGTCACGCGCAAAATCGATTAAAATAGTGTTAATGCGTTTTAATGCATCGAAGAGTGCTGCTAGGTGATCGTAATGCTCAATTTGAGTGGTTGGGTGGCTTCTTTTGAGTTCAAGATATTCTGCTACAAAGTGATCGCCAAACTCAATCCAGTTATGCGTTGGGTAAGCTACATTGTGGGCATTGAAGTTACCTGTAGCACCACCAAATTTGGCTGCAAATGGAATGTCGCCCAAAAGCACCAATTGCTCATCTATTCTTGCACTGAACACCGCGAACTCTTTACCCAAACGAGTAGGAGATGCCGGTTGGCCATGTGTTTTGGCAAGCATCGAAATGTCTTTCCAAAGCGCTGCACACTCTTTAATGAGGTTGTTTACTTCTAAAATAGCTGGCTCCAATACTTCATGCAAACCGCGTTTTAACGTTAGCGGTACCGAAGTGTTGTTGATGTCCTGTGAAGTAAGGCCAAAGTGTATGAATTCTTTTACATCGCTTAGGTCAAGCTGGTCGAATTTTTCCTTTAAAAAATACTCAACAGCCTTTACATCATGGTTTGTGGTTTTCTCAATCTCTTTAATGGATTGGGCATCTGCCTCAGAGAAGTTTTCATAGATGGCGCGAAGGCTCGGAAACTTGTCTTCACTCACTCCTTTCAATTGTTCTAAAGGAATTTCGCAAAGCGCTATGAAGTATTCTACCTCAACTTCTACTCTGTACTTAATGAGCGCATATTCAGAAAAATAAGCACCCAAATCTTTTGTCACTCGTCTGTATCGACCGTCAACCGGAGATATGGCAGATAATGTGGTTAGTTCCATTTTGTTGTTTGAAATTAAGAAAGCGCAAAGATAAGAAATCCATTAACCACAACCTGATTTTCAGCATTTAATGCGCTGCTCATTTACTTCGTTTGTAGGGAATAACTGTTTATTTTTGCGCGAGCCTAAACTGAGTGTTTGCTCGACTTAGGTACTATTGATAAAAAGAAGATTAGCGGCAGTTATGGCTTTTGGATTGTTTAAGAAGAAGAAAAAGGAGACGAAGGAGAATATACCATCGGGCTTTTTAAAGTTGAAGGTGAATAAAGTGGTGAAGGAAACTGCTGATGCAGTGAGTATTCATTTCGAACAACCGGAAGACGGAAAGATATTTTATAAGGCGGGCCAATACTTTACCATAATGGTGAACATAAATGGCAAAGATGAGCGTAGGTCTTACTCGCTTTGCTCATCGCCATATACTGATGAGCTGCCGGCTGTTGGTGTTAAGCGTGTTGAAGGCGGTTTGGTTTCCAACTACCTAAACAGTGAGGTGAAAGCCGGAGACGAACTCTTGGTAGTTCCGCCAATGGGCAACTTTACCACTGAATTTACAACTGCTAACGATAGGCATTTGGTGCTTTTTGGAGGAGGAAGCGGCATTACGCCACTTATCTCTATTGCTAAATCTGCTTTGAGCCAAGAACCAAACACCAAGGTTACTTTGGTTTATGCTAACAGAGACGAAGATTCGATCATTTTCAAAAGCGAGATAGAGAGCCTATCGGCCAATGAGCAATTCGAAGTAAAGCATGTGCTTGAAAGTATTCCGGCTGGTTGGAATGGCTTTAGTGGTAGAATTTCGCAGCCATTGATTGAGCAAGTGCTGGCATCTGTTGACGTTACCAAAATAGAGTGCTTTACTTGTGGGCCTGCGCCAATGATGGATGTGGTACTTGATTCACTAGCCGTGTTAGGTGTCGACAGCAGCCGAGTGCACAAAGAGAGTTTTGTTTCTACCAAATTGGAGGAAAACAAAAAGGAAAGTGCCGAAGAACTTGTTGCGCGCGAGGTGACTGTGGTTTTGGACGATGAGGAGTACAAGTTTACAGTAAACCCGGACGAATCGATATTGGAAAAAGGGCTAGATGAAGGGCTTAACCTACCTTTCTCTTGCCAAAGCGGTTTGTGTACTTCTTGCCGAGGCAAGTGTCTTTCTGGCAAAGTGAAAATGGACGAAAGCGAGGGATTAACAGAGGCGGAATTGGAAGAAGGCTTTGTGTTGCCATGCGTTGCCCACCCACTTACCGATGATGTAAAAATAGAAATAGGCTAAGCCTATTTGGCATAAGATATTTTTCAACCCGGCTTTATGTCGGGTTTTTTATTGGGCTGTTACGCGCGCATTATTAATTGTGCGTACACAACCTGCTTTTTGCCTTTTCCGTAGAATTTTGCTAACTCCAAATATGAATCAGCAAGTTCTCTCAACTCAGGCTAAGCAATCTACTCTTCTGGAACGTTATAAGGCTGCCAGAATGCAGACCGAAGAGCTTTGTGAGCCCCTTCAACCCGAAGATTTTGTGGTGCAGCCAGTTGTTGATGTAAGCCCTCCCAAATGGCATTTGGCCCACACGACATGGTTTTTCGAGAGTTTTATACTGAAAAATAACTTGCCCGGTTACAAGCTTTTTGATGATGACTATCCATACCTGTTCAATAGTTACTATGAAACGGAAGGCGACCGTTGGGTAAGGGCCGACAGAGGTTTACTTTCACGCCCATGGGTAAATGAAATCATGGCCTATCGCAAGTATATTGATGAGCACATGAACCAGTTTTTGGCGAATCATCAGTTAGACGACAAACTGCTTGATGTGTTGGAAATAGGCATAAACCATGAGCAGCAGCACCAGGAGTTGATGGTTTATGATATCAAACATATTCTTGGTATAAACCCGCTCAGCCCTGTTTATCGTTCATTTGCTACAGCGCCTTATCAGCCAAATCTTGGGGTAAACTTCCTTGAGGTAGAAGAAGGTGTGTATGATGTTGGTCATGCGGGTGAGGGCTTTCACTTCGATAATGAAGTGGGAGCACATAAGGTGTTTTTGCACGCCTATCGCATTCAAGACAGGCTTATTACGGCCGGAGAATACATGGAGTTTATAGCGGCTGGTGGCTATACCGATTTTCGGTTTTGGCTAATGGAAGGCTTTGAATGGGTAAAGAAGGAAGGAATAAAGGCGCCTTTTTACTGGTACAAAGAAGGCGAGAAGTGGAAACATTACACGCTCGGTGGAGTTGAAGAAATAAACGAAAACGAACCTGTGACACACATTAGCTTTTACGAAGCTGATGCGTTTGCCAAATGGAAGGGCATGCGATTGCCTACTGAATTTGAATGGGAAGTGGCCTGTAAAAAGTTTGCACCTAACGTTCCGGGCGAAGCCAATTTGCTTGACTTAAAGCACCTGAGGCCTATGCCTAGAAAAGGTGAAAACCTGCAGTTTTACGGAGATGTGTGGGAGTGGACCAATAGCGCTTATTCGCCATACCCATATTACCAAGCAGCCGATGGTGCTTTGGGTGAATACAATGGCAAGTTTATGGTCAATCAAATTGTGCTTAGAGGAGGTTCTTTTGCAACCATGCGGGAACATATAAGACTTACTTACCGTAACTTTTTCCATCCGCATTTAAGGTGGTTATTCACAGGCTTAAGATTGGCAGAAAACATTTAATATGAACACTACAGAAGTGCTGAGCGAATTTGCTAGCGATGTTAAGGAGGGATTACTCCAGTTTCCTAAAAGACTTCCGTCAAAATATTTCTATAATGAAAAAGGCGACTACCTTTTTCAGCAAATTATGCATCTGGAAGAGTACTACTTAACCAATGCAGAGTTTGAAGTTTTTGAAGAGAATAAGGCGGAAATTCTGAAGGCCTTTCTGGGGGTTGATGGTGAGTTTAGATTGGTGGAATTAGGCGCTGGAGATGGCACTAAGACTAAGGTTTTACTAAATCACTTTGTCTCAAAAGGAACTAAGTTTACCTATTCACCCATCGATATTTCTGGCAGTGTACTGGATGGGCTTACCAATGCTTTAGCCCAGGAAATCCCTGCCCTTTCGGTAGAGCCGATTAAAGGCGATTACTTTAAAGCACTGGCTGGGCTAAAGCGCAACAACTCCATGAAGGAGGTTGTGCTGTTCCTTGGTTCAAACATCGGCAACTTCATGGGTAAATCTGGCGAAACTTTTCTCAGGAAACTCGGTGAAGATATGTCCAAAGGTGATCTCTTATTGATTGGCTTCGACATGATGAAAAACCCCGAGAAGGTGCTTGCCGCTTATAACGATGCCATGGGCGTAACTCGCGAGTTTAACCTTAACCTACTGGATAGGATTAACGAAGAGCTAGGCGCAAATTTCGATAGAAATAATTTTCAGCACTTCCCTACATATGACCCTATAACTGGGGAAACCAAAAGCCACTTGGTGAGTAAGTGTACTCAAAATGTTCATATTGCCGCGCTAGACGAAACTTTTGAGTTTAAAGCTTGGGAAGCTATTCATACTGAAGTGAGTCAAAAATTCTCTCACCAGATGATTGAGCAGCTGGCAAAGCATGCCGGTTTCCGTATTGTGCAGAATTTTACCGACTCTAATGAATACTTTGTAGATTCCTTATGGGAGAAGTTGTAGGCTTACTTCTTTAATCCGTTCAAAATCAGGTTAGAAAGTTTGTTGGCAACATCTTCAGGACTCAGTTTACCATTTGGTTTGTACCAATTGTGTGTCCAGTTAAGCGAAGATAAGATGGCCAGCATCATAAATTTTGAATCTACTTGCTGGAATTCTCCGGCTGCTATTCCCTTTTCAATAATCTCGATAAAGCGGCCTTCGTAGTCGTTGCGCATGCTTAAAAACTTGCTCAAGTGTGGCTCGCTAAGGTGGCGCCATTCATTGAAAAACACTGCCGATGCATCTGTGTTTTGAGTGATAACCTGAACGTAGGCAATGGCCGCTTTTTGCATCTTTGCCGCATAGCTGTTTTGTTCCGTTTCTACTTCTTTCCACGCATCGAAAAACCTGTCGGCCATACGGAAGCAGATTTTTTGAAGTAACTCTTCCTTCGACTTAATGTGCGAGTACAAACTGGCAGCCTCTATACCCAAAACCTGGGCTAAATCGCGCATGGAGGTGGCAGCATAGCCCTTTTCACGAAAAAGAGTGGTTGCTTTTTCTTCTATTTGAACTTTTCGGCTTTTCTTTACGGTTGAATGCATTCTGACAAAAATAAACATGCTAACGCTCGTTAGCAACAGGATGTATAAAAAGTAAAGTGTGTGCTATGAAGTTGGAGAATCCTGATTTTAATAAAAAGGCTTATTTCAAAAAACTTGAGTCTGTTATTTATCTGTTCTTAATGCTACCCTTGGCTGGTTTTGGCTGGGTGTTTTTGGAAAAGGAGAGTGGCAATGCTTTACGTTCGGTGTTTTTTGAAGAACCCGATATTATGTTTCATGGTGTAATGCTGATAGGCGTGGGTTACATACTCATGCGAACCGTGCTTACTTGGCGAAGCGACATGATCAAATACCTCGATCAGTTTGAGGCGCTAGATGTGAAGCTTAAGATGATTCAGAAACCGCTGATCTATAGAAATATACTTTGGGCGATTGGCGCAGGTATTTGTGTGTATGGGCTCTACGAAAAGGGAGATATGCTTTATGCCCTTATTTTTACAGTGTTTTTAATTCTTATAACTGCCAATAGACCAACGGGCCATTATTTTGCGAAGTTCTTCCGCTTAAAGGGAGAGGAACGTAAATGGATGGAGGAGTAAGTATCAAATAAAACACCCCTTCACTTTTGGTGAAAGGGTGCCTTAAGTTTTTTATAAGTTAAGCTTAGAAAGTTACCCCAATTGTAATTGGATTTAGGGCTGGTCCTTGGCCATCTTCAAACAATGTGTTGAAGTCGTAGCTTACAAACATGTCGAAGCGGTTAATGCCCATTTGCATGCGTAACCCGTAGCGGAAATCGTTTACATAAGAGCTGTCCTTTTCTTTGTCTTTCTGTCTGCCACTATCATTTTTGTAAACGTACTTGGCCTTGTTGCCTAGTCTAAGCCCCACGTAAGGGCCAACCCCAATTCTAAAGCCTCGCTGTGCGCTAATGGCTACACGTACATCGCCTTCTTCGTACTCGCGTACCAGCCTTTTGCCTCTACCAAAGTCGAACATAGGCACGGCCTTGAAGGTAAGGTAAGTTACTTTCAGCTTACTTTTTATGGCGCTCGAAATATCGGTGTCTTCAATAAATGAAAGTTGGTTGCCGTTTGAATCGATGCGTGTCGCAGCATTTTCGAACTTGTAGTTGTACCAGTTTAAGCCACCACCCCAGTTGAGGTACAAAGGCCCCGAAACATAGGTAGTGTGGTTATACATTAAGCCCACATATACGGAATTGATTGGCTTTACACGATACAAATCGCTTGACGAGGGGAAGTCTCCATCTTCTAGGTAGTTGTTTAGGCCTATTTCAAAGTCTAAACCGCGAAGGGTCCCATGATCGTGACGCTGATAGTATTCAATATTTCTGAACCTGCTTCTGCGTCTGTCGTATCGCCAGTCTCTGTCCCAGTCGTCTTCTATTTCTAGTTCCAGGCCTAAAAAGCCTACACGCAAGTAGAAGTCGTCATCGTCAATAAATAGTTCGTTGCCGTTGTATTTCGGAATACTGATTACGGTGTCTAATCTGTCGTAATCAAAGTTTCTGCCCCATCTCCATTGGGCGTTTGCGCTTTGAAGTCCTGCGACCAACAGGACTAAGCACAAAATGTATCTGAGTTGTTTCATGATTGTTTGAGTTTGCTGTTTAGAATATTACCCCGAAACTGATAGGGTTAAGTCTTGGTGCTGTTACATCATCTTCGAACAGCTCTGTGATTTCGTAATTAAAGAACAAGTCGAAGAAGTCCCAGCCGATGGTGCCACGGAAACCGTAGCGAAACTGGTTAATGTAGTAGTTGTCCTTGTACTTGTCTTTTTGCTTGTTGCCGTCAACGTCATCATACTTGTATTTTACTTGGCTATAAATCCTGTAGCCGGCAAACATACCGAAGCCAACGCGGAACGAACGGTAACGGCCAAACGAGAAAGTAGGCACCATGTGTACGTTTAAGTAGCTTACGGTCATTTTACTTTTTCTTCCGCTTATGTCCATTTCCTCATAAAAAGTGATGCTGTTGTCACCTTTGTCAATTCGGGTTCTGGTGTTTTGATAACCATACTCTTGCCAGCTAAAGCCAAAGCCCCAGTCTAGGTAAAGCGGCCCCAGTACATGTGTTACATTGTCTAGGTTAAGGCCTAAGTACCAAGAGTTGATTGGATCCAAGCTGTAAAGTGAGTTGCTGCTCGGGATTTTGTCGTCCTCTAAATAGTTATTTAGCCCTACGTAAACATTAATGAAGTTGTCTGTGCCTCTGCGCGGATAGTACTTATCGATATGCGGAGCAGGGGCTGGGGTTGGTTGCCACTCTTCCGATACCATTGCTTGCTTTTCTTCCCAGCTAGTGTTGCTGGCATAGCTTGCTTTGAGCAAATCGGATGAGGAGTTGGCTGCTAACCAATTTTTCTGCTGTAAAAGCCCATCTTGAGCTTTCAGGGAAGTAATGCTAACCACGACCAATAGTAGCACTACTGTTAGTTTAGTTGAAGTATTCATTTTCAGATAATTTGAGTTGTTTTATTTTTCTTGTCTTTGTTCCAGTTCGTCAGGGGCTTGCTGTTCATCAGCTCCATACTTGAGTTCACTATTCACGAATTCTATTTTAGATTTTCTCATTTCAGAAATTGCCTTGGTACCTTCGTTTACTCCTTTGGCTACAGAAACAATTCCGTTCATAAGCGAGAACTTCTTTTTGTTCATAAGCGACTCATCGTTTGTGTATTTGAATGATGCGGTTACAAACTCGCTCACCCTGCTATTCATTAAAATACTGAACTTAAGTGCTGGTTTGGCGTTGCGGGCTTGTAGTTGAGCAGGCTCAAGCGAAGCGATGAGCACACGTTGGGATCCTTCAAATGACGGTTGAATCAAAGAAGGATCTTGTTTGAATGGAGCAGCCTTTGTTTGCTTTGTTTGTTGCTGCGCGACCAAAACCTGTTGGGTTGCTGGTGCAATTGGCTGAATAGCGTTTTGTTCTTCTTTCTCTTCCGCTGCATCAGTCGCATTTGCTGCTTTGGTATCGGCTTCCACTTTTGGAGTGGTTGCCTCCGTTTTAGCGGTAAGCTCGCTGTCACTGTTTTGTGAGTTTTGTACAAATAGCCAAGATGCTACGCATACAAGGCATATGGATGCTGCGATACTCAGTATGTAAAAGCCTCTTTTAGATTTTTTCGGAGCAACATTGGCTTCAATGCGGTCCCAAGCGGCCGAAGGTGGGGTGAGCTTGTGGTCTTGCAGACCTTGCTTAAAAAGCTCATCAAGTTTATTATCCTTCATTTCTCAATGCTTTATCATTCATAAAATTCTCTGCCTCAACCAAGAGTTTTTGTAAATGAACTCTTGCTCTGCTCAGCTGCGACTTAGAAGTATTCTCACTAATGTCTAACTGTTCGGCAATCTCTCTGTGCGAATAGCCTTCAATGGCATAGAGGTTGAAAACGGTTTTGTAACCTGTTGGCAGGCGATCGATTAGTTTTTGTAGATCTTCTACTTCCAACTTGTTTTGTAGCTGGTTGTAATCGGGTTCGCGTTCTGCCTTTTCAATCTCCACTTCCAAATACATGCTCTTGTTTTTCCGAATATGGGTAAGCGCTTGGTTAACCATTATGCGCCTTATCCAGCCTTCAAAACTTCCTTCAGCTTTAAACTGATCGATCTTTTGAAATACTTTGGTAAATCCGGTAACCAATACATCTTCGGCCTCGTGCACTTCTTGCACATACCTGCGGCATACAGCAAACATTAACGGTGCATATTTTTCGTAAATATGACGTTGTGCTTTGCTTTCTCCTTTTCGACAAGCTTCTATGAGCTTCTCTTCCGCTGTTGACCGTTTAATTTTGAGCATGTTTTGGTTGACTCACACGGTAGATGAGTGAATGATGAAAACAGTTGCATCCCTATTGAGAATATTTTTCCAATAGGAGTGCCTTTAATGTAAAAATAAGCTTAAATGATTGCTTATCAATAAAATAGGCGCTCAATAAGAATCAAGCGCCTATTATTTTATTTTGATTAATACCTACTAGTACTTGCTTATGCTTGCACTAGTGCTTTTGTCTTTTATTTCTAAAGTTGGCTCGCCTTTGTAGCGAATAGAGGAAAAACCAGAGGCATCGGCCGTAAGGTGTTCCGTAACCGTCAGCCTGATTCGCGCCTCGGCTTCTGAGTCTATTTTTGCGTAGTTAACCTCGGCATCGTAGCCATAAACCCGGGTGTTCTCGTTTGCCTCTATGGTAAGTTCGTCAACCGTTGCTGTCATGTCTACTCTAGCTCGGCCAAGCAAGTAGAGCTCTAGTTGGCCAATTTCGCCACGTAGGTTTGCTCTTGAGTTGCCTGATGCATTTAGAATAAGCAGGTCGGCATTATCGGCATTGTAGTTCAATTCTGCACCATTGCTAAGCGTAATGTGGTCTATCACCGGAGCTTCAATGGTAACCTTAACCCGTGACCAATCCTGGCTATAGTTATCCTCTATGTCCACTGTGAGTTCATCATTTTCACTGTTCCACTTTACATCGTTTAGCATAAACTCAGGTCCTTCAAATGTTACCTTGTGTTCATCAGATTCCACCAAAGTCACTTGCATGCCCCTTCTAACCCTAATCGAATTGAAAGCATCTGTAGTGGCCGACTTACTTTCGTTGTCAATTCTTTCGGACGTTTTTTCTTCGTTTTCACAGCTAATGCAAATCAGTTCTTTGTCTTCGTTGAACATCCAAACATTGCGCGATATCTGATACCATGAAAGACGTCTGTTGAAGTTGCTCATTATCCAGCGTGCATCTCTATCGATTGTGAAAGGCTGGTTTATTGGGATGTAGAAGTCAACATCAACCTCTTGAAAGTAGAACTTAGTGCCACGAGGGAAAGTGATTTCCGAATCGAAGTTGATGGTGTTACCATTTAATTGGTAACTGTAATCTACATCCTCGGCATTCCGTTCTGCATCGCGTACATTTCTACCCCTAGACCAGAAACGTTTTTCTATGCTGTATTGGCCGTCTTCACTTGGCCTCAAATCCAAATCGGTGAATTCTGAATACCAAGAGTTGTGGTCATCGCGGTAAATTACGCGGTCTCTGCGATCGTCATATTCCACATACTTGGTGTTGTTTACGCCTATGTGCAACGTGTCTGCGCTAATAGTTAGGCTTTCTGACTCGCGGAAAACACCTTCATCCCTAAAGCCTCTTACTACATTTGGTACTACAGCAAAAGAGCCAAGAATACTGATAAACCAAAAGCCCAGCAAACTCCAACCAAAAGCCGTACTCATAACCCTACGCTTGGCAATAATGGTTAGGCCTGCCAAGAATATATAAAGGAATGGAATGAATACCGAGGCCAAAATGAACACCACACCAATTCCTGGTAGTGTGTTCTGGAATACTTCGTGCGGAAAGTAAGTGAGGTCTGAATCTATCAATAGAAAATCACTATTGTAAAAGCCCAATAGTACGCCAGCCGTAGCAATTAGGGATATCATTACGGAAAGCCCCACTATAGAAACAATTGCTCCGGTGAATACACGAATTACTCCTACCAAAAAGAGCATAAGTGGTGCAAGGGCACGACCAATGCCCGAAAATATTCTACCGATTAAGCGAAAAGGGAAGAGCAAAATTTTGGTAAAGGTGTTTTCGCCCTTTGGGTTCAGCTCTTCTTCTTTGTTCTTTTTAATGTTAGAATCAATGTTTGAAAGGGTCACTTTTTGCCCCTTCATTTGCATGCGGTCTGTAAGCGAATTGGCCTTTGGCATGATGATCCAAAGGACAATGTAGAATAATAGACCGGTACCGTACCCGAAGAATAGGAGCAGCAATATGATCCGAAACACCAGCGGTTTTGTGCGGAAGTAGTTTCCGAGCCCAGCGGCTACACCACCCAGCACCCGATCGTCCGGGTCGCGATAAAGCTTTCGCACCGATTCATCTTCTGGTAAATCATCATTGCCCGGCAAGGCTATCCAGAGAATAATGTAGGCAATGATAGACAGTCCAGTAGCTGTTGCTAGTATGAACAAACCACGAATCCAGATTGGGTCGGTGTTGAAATAGTGCGCTAAACCAGCCGAAACCCCACCAATAAGTTGGCGCTTGGTGTCGCGTTCTAGTTTTTTGCTATTACTATTTGCGCTGTTCGAAGAGTAGCTTTGCCTCTTTTGTTGATTTTGACCTTTGGGCGCTTCTTTTTCTTCTGTACCGATGTTCGAAGCAAAAGCTTCATCCATTTCCATGGCTTCAAAGTCCGAAACTTCACCCATGGTTTCCATCAACTCTTTGATGTCTTCAAAGGAAATTACCTGCTTATCATCTTGCAGCTTTTCTAAAAAGAGTTCAGCAATACGCCCTTCAATGTCCGCCACAATCTCCTCGCTGTCCTCGTAAGTCGCGAAATATTTGTTAATGGAATCGAGGTATTTTTTAAGCGTATCATAACCGTCCTCCTCTATATGGAAGATGATACCACTAATGTTTATGCTTATATTCTTTTTCATGATGGCCTACTTAGAATTGTTGTTTGAGATGATTTGAGATGTTGAGTTGACCAACTCTTGCCAGGTTGTTTTTAGGCTGGCTAAAAACTCACTACCGGCACTGGTAATGGTGTAGTACTTGCGTGGCGGCCCCGAATTAGATTCTACCCATTTGTAGTCTACCAGCCCGGCTTTTCTTAGGCGGGTAAGCAGTGGGTAGAGGGTGCCTTCTACTACCATTATTTTTGCCGAAGTTAATTCTTCCAGCATGTCAGATGCGTAAACCTCGCCTCTTGAGATGATCTGCAAAATGCAGAACTCAAGTATGCCTTTTCGCATCTGAATTTGAGTGTTTTCTAACTTCATACTCTTTTCTATTTATTGAGAGTTGACCTTGTTCTATATGCAAACATACGAAAGAAGGTACTATGTGTTGCATAGTACTGTATAAAAAATATTACCTTGTTATAGATGTGCGCTTCCAGAATATGGCATAATCCCTTGTTTTGCAGCTTAGAATGCAGAAATTTGCGACCTAAGAAAATATTTACTTCCGAATACTGTTGGGTAGTAAAATTAAGCTTGCTTTGGGTAGGTGAACTTTAGCCTGATGTGTAGTATTGTTCGAAGAATCGCGTGAAAAACAAAGTATTCCACTTATTAATAGGGGTGTTATTCATCCCTCTATTTTTGTCGGCACCACAGGCACAAGCTCAGGAGACACCCAAGTATAGCAATGAATTCTTGGCTATTGGTGTGGGGGCGAGAGCCTTGGCCATGTCGAATGCGGTTACTGCTATAACAGATGATGTAACTGCAGTTTACTGGAACCCCGCTGCACTCACCGATATAGAGCATCGCTACCAGTTTTCTTTTCAGCATGCAGCGTACTTTGCCGGGGTAGCCAACTACGATTACATTGGAGCGGCCATGGCAGTTGATACCGATAGCCATATCGGATTGGCCATGATTCGCTTGGGAATTGACGATATACCTGATACCCGTTTGCTATTCGATTCCAACGGAAGAATTAACTACGATAACATTAACTTTTTCTCTGCAGCCGATATGGCTTTTGTGTTTTCCTATGCTAGGGGAGTGAGTTTTATTTCGGGGGATAATTTTGCAGAAGGAGGAGGGCTTACTTTTGGAGTGAGCATAAAAGTGGTAAGAAGAAAAGTGGGGGATTTTGCCCATGCATGGGGATTTGGAGCTGATATTTCTACCAAGTATCGCTACAATGATTGGGACTTTGGTCTAATGCTAAGAGATATTACTACCACCTTTAATGCGTGGACCATAAATAGTGAGGAACTGCGCGAAGTATTCAACCAAACCAATAATGAGATTCCGAGTAACTCTTTGGAGCTTACCTTGCCAAAAATGATTGCAGGTGCAGCCAGAAAGTTTCAGATAAACAAGAAGATTGGTGCTTTGGCATCGGCAGATGTGGTGTTTACGTTTGACGGCCGAAGAAATACCGTGGTGAAATCGAGAGCGGTTTCCATTGATCCGCAAATGGGCTTTGAGTTCGACTATGAAAAGAAGTATTACCTGCGCATGGGGATTGGCAATTTTCAGCGCGTAAAAGAGTTTACAACAGGTGATGTTACTTCTGATGAAACCTTTTGGAGCTTTCAACCAAACATGGGAGTAGGCTTAAAGCTGGAAGATTTTACGATAGATTATGCGCTTACCGATATTGGCAATGTGGCTGAGTCGCCTTATTCACATGTGTTTTCCATTACCTATTCTTTGGAAAAACTGCCAGGTATTTATGCTAAAGACAAACGAAGAATAAAACCACGAAAGGAGAAGGATGAATAAACTGTTTGCGGTTTTATTGGGCTTGATTTTGGTCACTAACTTAAGTGCACAGAAACTCGGCAACGAATGGATTGACTATAGTTTGCAGTACTATAAGATCAAAACTGGCACCGATGATTTTCATAAGATCGGCCGTGATGATTTGATGGCTGCGGGTATAGATCCGGCTACAGTAAATGTGGCCAATATTCAGCTGTTTCATCGTGGGGAACAAGTGGCTATTGAAGAGGTGGGCTTGGCAGACGGCTCTTTCGATGCAGAAGATTACTTGCTTTTTTACGGTCGTAAAAATGACGGAACACAAGACACCGAGCTGTATTACAGAAGTCAGGACCAAGCGAATACTTTTTACAACCTCTTTTCAGACACTACGGCATTCTTTTTAACCGTAGCCAATACACCTGGTCTAAGAATTCAGAACAGGAACATTGCAACCGCGGGTTTGCAAAACACCACGGTTCACCGAGAAGAAATCCTTCGTGTGATGACGAATCAATTCAGCTTTGGTCAGTACTACCCAATTGGAAATGTAAATGCCGAAACCAAACGATCACTTTACGATAGAGGGCAAACCTTTGTGGGAAGGCACATTATTCAAAGTGAGTATGGTATAAAGAATGATGTTTATTACATCGATTACCTGCTTGAGGATATTGTTTTGCCAGTTGAAAGTTATGCAAAGCCGGAGCTTTCAGTCCAGATAATTGGCTTGAATAATGTGCTGCACAGAACGTCCGTTTTTGTAGGAACTTCCCTCGATACCTATACACCTTTCAGAGAGAATATTGAGCTTAACTACAGCAATTTTGGTTTGGTAAAACAGCAAATTGAGTGGAGCAGTGTGGAGGCAGGACAGCTATTTGTTCGCGTTGAAGAGGTAGGTTATAATGAGATTGCCGATAGTAGAGTAGGGGTTGGTTACCTACGCCTTACCTTTCCGCAAGAAATTGATGCCCAGGCGCAAGAAAAGAGAATAAACCTTTACGGTGCTGCGGCCGATGTGCAAGTAACCATTGAGAATGTGGTTGGCGATGTTGCACTTTACGATATCACTGATTACCGAAATCCGGTGCGTTATGCCGGAGTACAAAACGGAAATAATTACATAGCAGGTGTTGCCAATGATTCCGAGGGTAGAAAGCTCTTCCTTAAGCAGTCTGATAAAGTTATTGGAGGTGTTACGCTCGAAGCTATGAACTTTCAATATGAGGACTTGAGTGATGCGGAGTATCTGATAGTTTCTCATCCATTTTTAAGGCAAGCTGTTGAAAACTCTTATGACGACCCAGTGCAGGCTTACATAGATTATCGTGCCTCTGTAAACGGTGGAAGTTTTGATGTTACGTATGCTGATGCACCAGATCTTTATGATGAGTTTGGTTATGGTGAGTTCACACCTCTTGCCATCCGAAGGTTTGCTAGAAAGGCGTATTTGGATGGAGACCCGCAATACTTGTTCATTATTGGTAAGTCGAGCCGGGTGGATATTCGTACGCAGCGGCAGTCCGATCCACTGGCCGGTAGTGGTCGCGAATTAGTGCCAACTATGGGGGCGCCAGGCTCCGATATTATGTACACCGAAGGCCTTACGGGCGAAACGCACGTGCCAGCATATCCGGTGGGTAGACTCTCGGTTATCAATGCCCAATCGGTGGCTAACTACCTAGATAAGGTTAAGGAAAAGGAAGCTACCTTAAAAGATTCGCCTTGGACAAAAAACGTACTTCAGTTAAGTGGAGGAACATCTACCGATGAGCTGGTAAGATTTAAAAATTATATTGAAGGCTTCGAGCAGATCGTATCCGAAGACTATTTGGGTGCCGTGGTAACCAATAAGTCTAAAAGGAATAACAATGCCGTACAGGTGATTAACGTGGCCGAAGAGGTGAATAAAGGTGTTGGAGTGGTTACCTTTTTTGGTCATTCGGGTTCGGCCTTTAACGATATTTCCATTGGCGCTGTAACCGACCCTAATTTGGGTTATAATAATACGGGGCGCTACCCATTGTTTATTGTGAATGGCTGTAAAGGTGGAGAGATTTTCTACTATTCGTCTTTTGGAGAAAACTGGTTGGCAGCGAAAGACCTTGGGGCGGTTAACTTTTTGGCACATAGTGACACAGGTTATCCTGGTCCTTTGAGAGAATATACCACGCACTTCTACGACCTATTTGCCGATACGCTTTGGATGACCAAGCCAATCGGTGTTATTCAGCAAGAGGCGATAAGAAGACAACTTAGAGGGTTTTCGCCAGATGAAACGGACTATGCAATGGTGGAGGAAACCGTATTGCAGGGCGACCCTGCTTTGAGCGTTTTTGGTCACGATAAGGTCGATTACATTGTGAGGTCTGAGGATATATTCAGGCAGTCGGTAAATGATGAGCCGATTGACGCATCTACTCCATTTTTTAACCTAGGTATTGTGATTAATAACGCTGGCCGAACAAGTGACTTGCCGGTGAGCGTGAATGTACGCAGAACACTTTCTGATGGTTCTGTGGTTAACCTGCCAGAGCTTATGGTTGACCCAGTGAGGAACCGCGATACAGTCTATTACGCTATTAGCAACCAGGGTTACGATGTGTTTGGGGAAAACAAATTTGAAGTGACCTTAGATATTGAAGGTGCTGTGGATGAAGGTAGTGAGCTGAATAATACGGCAGAGATAAGCTTCTTCTTTTCCAATACCGGTACATTTAATACTGCGCCATCTCACTTTGCTACCATTAGCGAAACCAATGCCACGCTTGTTGTGCAGTCTGCCGACTTAAAACTGAACGATAAAGTGTTTAGGGTAGAGCTTGATACCTCGGCCAGCTTTGATAGCCCTTGGAGGCAAACAACTTCGCTTACCGGTAAAGGTTTTGCTTCTTGGGATGTAGAGCTGCTGGACCCAATTGTGAACGATACTATTCAGTATTACTGGCGCTCGGTTTTTGAAGATGATTTAGTAGACGATCCCGTGCCATGGGCCGAGTCTACTTTTACTTACATTCAAAATGGTGTTGAAGGCTGGGGACAAACGGCTTTCGATCAGTTTGAGCAATTGAACTTGAGTTCAGTAAGCAAGGATGAGGATACAGAAACTTGGATTTTTGCGGGTACCGAAACAGCAATAGATGTGGTAACATTTGGTGCCAACCATCCGCTTGGCGGTCAACCATTGCAAATGACCATCGATATTAATGGTAGTTCGTTGTTTAGCGCTGGGGCTAACCTTTCGTGTGCGCCTAATTCAATTAATGGAATTGCTTTTAATAAAGATAGTGGTGTTCCATACCTTATTTTGAGCACCGATGGGTCTATAGAAGTACAAGATCCGCTTAACTGTGGAGTTACACCACAAGTAATCAATAGGTTTACCGATAGTCACTTGAGTGATATTACGGTCTCGGAAAGTGAAAGCCTTTTGCATCAGTATATAGATGGCGTTCGTGATGGGGATTATGTTCTGTTCTTTTCAATTGGTGGGCTCAACTACCAATCGTGGCGAAGCGATGTGATTAATGATTTTGGCAGGATTGGCGCGGCTACAGGAAGATTCGGAACATATAGGTCCGGAGAGCCATTGATTATTTTCGGGCAAAAGGGATTTGCTGAGGGTACGGCCGAACAGATAGTGGGTGAACCCGCTGGTGGCGAACCTGACGGAAGCCAGGCCGAAATTAATTTTAGCACCTCCATTTTTGCGAGCGTAGATAGTGGTTATGTAGAATCGCCTACAATTGGCCCAGTAAGTCAGTGGGGGCAGCTTACGCAAACAATTGCTCAGGAGCCAAGCGAAGATCAAATTGTGTTCGATGTTAAAGGTGTGAGTCAAGATGGGACAGAAACTGTGCTGTTTGCTGGGGTTACTATGGAGCAGGTTGATCTTTCTTCAGTAGATCCAACAGCATATCCTTTCATTAGGCTATATGTAAACATGGTGGACAAAGTTTCTGCCTCACCAGGGCAGTTGAATCGTTGGCTGGTTTCGTACCAAGGAGTACCTGAAGGCGTAGTTTCGCTACAGAATGATCAGGCGCAAGAAGTTCAGTTGCTAGAGGGAGAGCCCTTTGAGGCCGAGTTTAAATTCAGAAATATTTCTGCTTACGACTTTAATGGTCCGTTAACCGTTCGTTACACATTCACTAACCAAGATTCCAGGGAAGAGGTGAGTAGTTCAATCGAAATTCCGGCTGTTGCCTCGGGGCAGGAAGTGGATTTTACACTGCCTATTGAAACGGTGGGTAAGCTTGGGCTGAATGATCTGGAAGTATTTGTAAACCCGGGAGATGAGCTAGAACAATACTACAGCA
Organism: Roseivirga pacifica; assembly: GCF_900111145.1. GTDB lineage: Bacteria > Bacteroidota > Bacteroidia > Cytophagales > Cyclobacteriaceae > Roseivirga > Roseivirga pacifica. The sequence goes on along the minus strand of NZ_FOIR01000005.1, from coordinate 197,718 downwards.
ACAATAGAATTGTGTTGGAATCATTCTTTAATGTGAATAGAGATGAAACCAGCCCATCGATGGACGTGACTTTCGATGGCGTGTATATTATGGATGGCGATATTGTTTCTTCTACGCCTTTGGTACAAGTAGAAATGCGTGACGATAACCCATACCTGCAAAAAACGGACACCACAGGAGTAGAGCTTTATTTAGGTCAAATCTGCGATGGTTGTGAGCTTACTAGGGTGAACTTCTCCGACCCTGCCGTGACATTTGTGCCAGCAACAGACGAAGAGAATTTTAAGGTAATGTACCAACCGGAAAAGCTTGAAGATGGTGACTATCGCTTGTCGGTTAATGCTACCGATGCCTCGGGTAATCAGGCGGGTGTTGGGCCGTACGAAGTGACTTTCGAAGTGATTGATGCCAGCACCATTACAAATTTCTACCCTTACCCGAACCCCTTCTCCACAAGTGTGCGCTTTGTGTTTACCTTAACTGGTAACCAAATTCCTGATCAATTAAAGATTCAAATCTTTACTGTATCGGGTAAGTTGGTTAGGGAGATAACCCAAGCCGAATTAGGGCCAATTAAGATTGGTAATAACATAACCGAGTACGCTTGGGATGGCCGCGATGAATTTGGCGATCAACTGGCCAATGGTACCTACCTGTACCGCGTCCAAATAAAAGGAGGCGATAGCGATAGCTTTGGCCACCGCAACACTAGTGCCGATAAAGCCTTTGATAAAGGCTTTGGCAAGCTTGTGATTCTACGATAGTTAAGTTTAACGAGTAAGATTCGTAGGTCAGAAAAACCTTCAATAACTGAAAAGTACCAGGTACAAATCTGAGCTTCGTATCAGCGGCATCTTTTCCATCCCGACTGTAGCGGAGGGGTCGACCAAGTTTGCAGATTTGAGAAAATTAAAAGAAATGACGGATCCTTCTTTCGGTCATTCTTGTAACCTCTTTTAAACAGCTACAGGTATATCTGTAACACTCATTATGAGTCTACTGATAGATCTAATAATGTTTTTTCAAGCCAATCACGCGTGTCGAGTTTATTAGGTCATTTCCTAAATGACCTAATAATGTGTTTTTTCATTTTGATTCATGATTACTAATACCTTATTGTTAATTGGGGAATAAAAATGGTCTCTTCAATATATTATACGGCAGCCTATAATCAGATCCTGCTTCTCGTTTTAAAGATGAAGTCCAAATCCGCTTCAATGTCCCATTTTGTGATACTGAATGCATAATTAACTTGGTAGAATAAAATGTGCCGAATTTCCTAGCATTTAAATCTGCACCGATTACCATTTTGCAATTACTTATTGAGATTTGTCCATGGAACTTTTCATGCTTAATCAAACGAAAGTTTTCAGCTATTACAATATCTCCACTCGGATAAATACTGAATTCTAGATATTGCAAATTTTCATAATAATCTTCGGATATCGGTATTTTGATTTGAGTGGAACTTCTATTTAACCTACAAGAATAGATAAGGACGCTCCCGTTACGTGAAAGTGAAATTGAGAGTTGTTCAGGTTTAGAACTATGACCCAAACTGAAAATCGTTTCATGTTTATTGTTTTCTTGTAACAACTTTAGATCACAACAAATTCGTATTCCAGATTTTTTAATTGCATTTACTCCAATTTGCATAAATGAATCTCTGTAGAGAAGTGCGCCTAGAAATTTACCGTTTTTATCAGTTAGTCTTGGTCCGAAATTGAGATAGCTAAAACCAAATGCTTTTTCAGAAATTGAACTAAGAAATGTATCAAAAAGAGTAATTAGGATTTGAGCTATTTGATCAACTATATTGATTGTTATTGACTCATGTTTGCTCATGAATGAGTCATAAATGAGTGTGTACCAATTATCCTCAGATTCCATGTGTAAAGCTCCATTATAACCGAGCGCAAGACAAAAGTCTTGAACTGAAAACTCATGGTTTTGATAAGTCACAATTGAAGCATTTAAAAATGGACTTATTTTTATTGATTGGGAATCTCCTCGGTCAGGCTTGATTTGATCACAAAATTTAAATTTCGAGAACTGCCTTGTTTTTAACCCAAATTTTGAATGAACTTCTACTTGTAAAATAAAATCATGAGAGTTTATTTTTTTGATCCAAGGATTGGAATCTAGGAACATTATTCTAATAAAAGTCGGTAAAGAGTTTAATAATCGTTCTTTATTATTGGTAAAATCGTCCTTTAACTGTATAAAATGTGCAATTCCTCTAGTGTGTCTATTTAATGCTCCTTTACTCATTATTTAATATAATGAAATGCACTAATACATGAGTTGTATGTTAATAGTAAAAAATTAATAGGTGACCCAAATTGGAATCCTAAAAAATAAAAAACCCTGAAAATCAAATGATTAACAGGGTTGGGTGTACCTTGGGCCGGAGTCGAACCGGCACGTCCGAAGACATTGGTGTTTGAGACCAACGCGTCTACCAATTCCGCCACCAAGGCATTTCTGAAATTGGGAGTGCAAAAATGGATAAAGATTTTATATAATCCAATACTGAGCTAAAGAATTTCTAAGAAGGTTTTTTCGGGTAACAAATTTCAATGGAAGGACTCAAAAACAATTGAGAATGACGCAATGCTTTTGAGGTGAATTGTTCACCCGACCTCCATCTCTTTTTTTGAAGAGAAAGCCACGGGCTTATCAGCAAATTTCGATTTGGTATTTGCCCATACTGCTTTAAAAAGTTCAGAGTGCCTGTACTTGTTTAGTGCATCCTCATTTTCCCAATGGCTGTAGGTGGTAAAAATATTTGGTTCGTTGTAGTCTTTCCAAAGCTCTAGGTGGCAGCAGCCTTCAAAGCCGCGAATTTTCTCTTTTGTGGCCTCAAAAAGTGCTAAAAAGTTGTCGACCTCTTCAGGCTTAAAAGTCATTCTTACAATTCTAATCAGCATTATTCTTCAAAGGCTATGTGGATGGGACTGTCGAATTCTAATCCTAGCAGTTGTGCGCCATTTCCTTGGTTAATACCTAGCATCAAGCGCTCGTTGCTATTGAAAACAAAGAAAACCTCACCCGGTTCTACTTGCGAAATAAAGTCGTGCACGGTATTCTGGCGCTCTCGCCCAAAAGTAATGGTGTACTTTCTGTCGCGACTCAAAATATCGAAATCGGTTTTCTCAATATTCGTAATAAGGTTGCCATAATGGTCAACACGAATTACGTGGCCAGAAATTTCTTTGCGCGTAGCCCTGGCTTTTCGCTGCATAAACTGCTTGTGCTCGGCCAATGGTTCGCCAAAACTACTTGGGTTTTCGCCCGCAGCAATTTGCGCTGCAATAGCCGGTACCGACATAAAGCCATTTGGGGTGTTGAGCTTAATGACCGTTTTGGGCTGTCGGTCGTCTATCAAACTCAAAATACCGTTGTTTGGTCCTACAAACAAGTGGCCTTCCAACTCTGCAAAAATGTATTCGTTTTGCTGAAAGGTGGTATCGGCAGAGCCAATAAGGTGAATAGTGCCAGCCGGAAAATCCTGATAAATAGAATGTAAAACATAGCCCATATGCGACACATCGAATGGTCTAATGTTGTGGCTAATATCAAAGATTTCTACCTTAGGATTTGCCTTTAAAACCAATGCCTTGGTCTTGGCCACATAATGGTCGCTCAACCCAAAGTCAGAAGTAAAAGTGATAAGCGGCATAGGCGAAAAATGTGGCTTTAATTGGCTAGCTTTGTTGGCAACAAAATTATTGAAATTTTAACCTTACACAATCTAGAAACCCGTTTAGATAATTTGGTCGAAAAACTTATAACGCTAGAGAATATAGCCATGGTAGACTTTCTGGGAGTTGAAAACCAGAATATCAGAGAGATGGCTTCTGCTTTTCCTAAAAGCAAGATCGTATCGCGCGGAAATCAAATTTTGATTAAGGGCAGCGCGTCCGAAATTTTACAGATAAACGAAATCTTACAGTCGCTTATTCAGCATTACCATAAGTTTGGTAAGGTAACCAACGAAGAGGTGAGGTCTTACATTAAGCAAGAGGCCGAACACCTGGCCGAGGCAAATGACGATAACACACTTGTGTACGGTTCGCGCGGGTCGATTGTAAAGCCGAAAACCGCCAACCAAAAAGCTTTGGTGGAGGCTGTAGATAACAACGATCTGGTCTTTGCCATTGGGCCAGCCGGAACAGGTAAAACCTACATTTCGGTAGCCATGGCCGTAAAGGCGCTAAAGAATAAGGAGGTTAAAAAAATCATTATCACTCGCCCTGCGGTGGAGGCCGGAGAAAACCTGGGCTTTTTGCCTGGCGATTTGAAGGAAAAGATTGATCCCTACTTGCGCCCTATTTACGATGCGTTGGGAGATATGATTCCGGCCGAAAAGCTGAAATACTATCAGGAAAATAACATTATAGAAATAGCTCCACTAGCTTACATGCGTGGTAGAACGCTCAATAATGCCTTTGTGCTTTTGGATGAAGCACAAAATACCACGGCCATGCAAATGAAGATGTTTTTGACCCGTATGGGGCCGAACTCTAAAGTGATTGTAACGGGAGATCAGTCACAGATAGACTTGCCAAATAGGCAGAAGTCGGGTTTGGTAGAGTCTTACAATATTTTGAAAAACGTGAAGGGGATTGCCTTCGTAGAATTATCAGGAAAAGATGTTGTTCGCCATAAATTAGTTAAGCAAATTATAGAGGCGTACGATAAACACTTAGACAAGAAAAATGATACGGGTAAAAAAAGTTGAAAACGACCAAGAGTTAAAAGAAGCCTTTAAAATTAGAGAGGTGGTTTTTATTGACGAACAGGCCTGCCCACCAGAGGAGGAGTTCGATGGTTTTGACGATGAGTCCACTCACTTTATTGCATACATTGATGGCGAGCCTGTAGGTACTTGCCGCTATAGAAAAACGAGAAAAGGCCTAAAATTAGAGCGTTTTGCGGTTGTTAAAGCCCAAAGAGGTAGCGGTGTAGGTAAGCGTTTGGTACAAACCACACTTGGCCATATCGAAAAGCAAGACTTAGCCAAAGGCACGCTCATTTACTTGCATGCGCAGGTTTCGGCAATGCCGCTTTATGCCCGCTATGGTTTTCAGAAAGTTGGCGAAAAGTTTGAAGAGGTTGGCATTGAGCACTTCGAGATGGAGAAGCGCGTTTAATTAGCCAAACGCAAATATTTTTCAGTACCCTTTTCTTTATGCTTAGATTAAGGTTTTGCTTATTGGCAGGACGTAACCTTTAAGCCTATGTTAAGAAGATGCCAGATGTTAAAACTTAACATCTGCTAACAATTAGGTGGGGATAGCTTCGCAACAAATAGCTATCCTTATGAAACTTAACTATCTATCTAAAAACAGACTATTTGTCTTTGCATTTATTGCATTGGCAAGCCTGTGTTTGGGCAATTTAGCATTTGCTCAGGCAACAGATGCAAGCATTAGAGGAAAGGTTACTGCCGATGACGGCCTGACTTTGCCAGGAGCCTCTATTCAGCTTAAAAACTTATCTACCGGGTTTCTTACCGGTACACTTTCAAACGCCAATGGAGAATATGTTATTCAGCAGGTTCCGTTAGGCGGGCCTTATCAAATCACGGTTTCTTTTGTTGGGTTCGGAACACAACAGAAAGAAGGTTTTTCTATTAAGCAGCGCGATAGGTTAACCATCGACTTTGAATTGAGTGAATCGGTAACGCAAATGGAAACCATTATTGTTGAAGCCGATGAATTGAGAACATCCATCGATAGGCAGGGTGAAGGTACTTTGATAGAGTCTACCCAAATTGAGAACCTTCCTTCTGAAGGCCGAAACTTCACCAACCTTATCAGTCTTTCGCCATTACAAGGGGGCGGTGGCTTAAACTTGGGTGGCCAAAGAAGAACATCTACCAACGTAACCATCGATGGGCTTAATGCCAGAAACACGCTTACCGCTGGTGAGATTGGCCGAGGACCATACACAATTTCTCAAGAGGCTATTCGAACTTTTGAGGTTTCTACCAATGATTATGATGTAACACAAGGCCGACAAGGTGGGGGAGCCGTAAAGGCGGTTACAAAATCGGGTACCAACCAATTGGAAGGTAGTGCCTTTGTTTATCACAGAAACGACAATCTTCAGAACGATTTGGATATTAGAGAGAATCCAAGATCTGCAGATTTTAATAACACACAATATGGTGTGAGCTTAGGTGGGCCAATTATTAAAGACAAGCTTCACTTTTTTGCTGTGTACGAGCAGCAAGATGCTACCAATCCTGTGTTTATTGCCGATTTGCAAACCACAGACGATGAGAACAGAACAGGTATTACCAAAGCCAACCTTGACAGGTTCTTGCAAATTGGTAGAGATAAATATGGTTTGAGCAATGACCAACAAGTAGGTCAGTTCGAAAAGCAGTCTAAGGCTAACACCTTCTTTGCCAGAATTGATTGGCAAATAAATGACATCCACAGGTTAACGGTTAAGAACAACTGGAATAAATGGTACGATCCATTGAGTGGTAGTGACAACTCGAACATTGAAGTACTAGAGAGTTGGTTAGACTTTGAGTCACAAGAAAATACTTTCGGGGTGTCCCTCAGGTCGGCTTACAGCAATACGTTTACTAATGAATTGAAAGTTCAGTATCAGCATGCAGAAAGAGCTTATATGGCTAGTTCATTGCTGCCAAGCTCTAACATTCCTAGGGCAATTGTAAACGTGAATTCAACCTTGCCCGATGGTTCTAACAGAACCTTAACTGTTCAGCTAGGAGGGCAACGTTATGCACCTGAAACCAATTTGGAGAATCAGATTCAGTTTACAAATACTGCTTATTTGAACAAGGGTAAATTCAACTTTACGCTTGGTACAGATAACATGATTACCTATTTGGAAACCTTGCTAAGTAATGAGCAAAACGGACGTTTCTTCTTCGATTCGCTTGATGATTTTGATAACCTTACACCAAGCCGATACGCCAGAGAAGTGCCTTTGCAAGGGTTGCCAATAGTAAAGCAAACTGTTTTGGACCTTTCGCTTTTCGCCCAAGCCGAGTTTCAGCCGCACCCACATGTTGATCTTTCTGCGGGCTTACGTTGGGATGCCACAATTTTCACCGAGGCAGCCGAATTCAATCAAACAGTGTTTAATGAGTTAGGTATTCGAACCGACAACAAGCCGAAGGACATTGATAACATTCAGCCAAGAATTCAGGCTATTTGGAATGTTCAGGGAAGAGATAAAGATGTATTGAAGATTGGTGGTGGTTTATTTAGTGCACAACCACATTACTATGCCCAGGTAAATAATATTCAGAATTCGGGTACGCTACTTGGTGCTATTGATGTAACAGGCGCGAATGTTCCTGTACCTGACTTTAATGAGTATAGAAACAACCCAGGTTCTGCTCCGGGTGTGCCGGCAGGTGAGGTGCCATTTAGTACAATAAATGCAGTTTCTGACGATTGGGAAGTGCCAACAACGGCAAAGTTCAACCTGGATTATACCCACTACTTTGGAGATAAGTATTCTATTTCAGTAAACCTGTTGGCCAGTAAAACCACAAATAACTACGTTTACCAAGAGGCTAATCTAGTAGAGGAACCATTCTTTGTTACGCCAGAAGGTAGAGAGGTTTTTGTACCTGCCAATACCATAACGGCTAGCGGAATTTCCGATTGGAAAAACAGTAGAATTTCTGATCAGGTTGGTAGAGCATTGGTTTTGGAATCTGACGGTGTTGTAAGGCAACAGGCCATCATTGTGTCTGGTTCTGCTAAAATTGGTAAAGATGGATATGTCAATGCCAGCTATACTTGGAACAGGTCGAAAGACAATTCTTCTTACAACTGTTGCGTGGCAAATACCTCTACCTTTTTGCCTGTAACGGGTGACCCAAGAGATCTCAACTATGGATACTCCGACAATAACTTTAGAGATAAGGTGGTAGTAAATGGAGCTACTCCTTCATTCTTTGGCTTTGTGTTGGGTGTAACTGTTACTGGGCAAGGAGGTACGCCTTTCAACTTTGTGGTGGATAATAACAACAGAAGTGCAAACGGAGACTTTAACCTTTCTAACGATCAAGCATACATTTATGACCCGAATGATCCATCTACTCCGGAAAGCATTCGCCAAGGTTATAACGATATTCTGAATAACCCAGAAGTACCTGCGCACTTTAAAGATTACCTGCGCGATAACTTCGGAAAGTTTGCAGAGAGAAATGCAGGGGTCAACCCATTCTTCGCTAATGTAGACATGAGGTTGCTTAAGAAAGTGAGCCTTCCTTCCGGCCATGGCTTAGAGTTTTCTGCCGACCTATTCAATGTGGCTAACTTCCTAAATAAATCTAAAGGAAATACTCATAACTATGGCAGAAACCGAGAGTTGATGAGAATCACCGGTTTCGATCCTGCTACCAATGCTTACGACTACAGTGTGCAAACCGGCTCTGCCAATGAGCCGATTGGTGGTACACCTTGGAGACTACAGCTTGGTGTACGATACACCTTTGGTAAATAATAAACTTGAGCATTAAAAGGGCGGGCAGTGTCCCGTCCTTTCACTACCTAATCAAATTAAAATGAAAAGAATAATAATGTCGTGCTTGCTGTTGGTGTCTTCAGTGGCAGTTTTTGCACAATCAAGACTTTCGGACCATGTAGTGCTAATCTCTATCGATGGGTTTCGTCCAGATTTTTATCAGGAAGAAAAATGGCCGGCTCCAACTATGAAATGGATGGCAGAAAGAGGTGTGAAAGCAGAAGGTGTTAGAGGTGTTTTTCCCTCAGTAACATATCCATCTCATACCACGCTGGTTACGGGTGCAAAACCAGGGAATCATGGTATTTATTATAACTCTCCGCTAAGTACTAACGGTGAAAACCCAGGCTGGTACTGGTATGAAAAGGAGATTAAAGTGCCTACGCTTTGGGATGCCGTTCAGCAAGCAGGAATGAAGTCGGCCTCGTTTATATGGCCAGTTACAGTAGATGCCCCAATCGACTATAATATTCCAGAGTTTTGGTATTTAACGGGAGGCGATCGTATTCAGCCAATGCTTGATAAGGATACGCCTGATGGCTTTTTTGAAGAACTTGAAAGAGAGGTTACAGGCAAGATTAACCCGAACACCTTTAATGGAGACTACCTAAATAGAGAGGATAGAACTGGAGAAATGGCGGCATATGTGCTTGAAAAGTATAAGCCGAATTTCATTACTCTTCACCTGATAGCAACGGACCACTTTCAGCACGAGGGAGGAAGAGATGGAGAGAAAGTACCTATGGCCTTGGCTGCGGCAGATAGAGCAATTGGCAAAATTAAAGAGGCTGCCGAGCGTGCGGGTATCTCCGATAGAACCACATTCATTATTACTGGTGACCACGGTTTTGTAAATGTTCACTCTCGTTTGAGTCCTAATGTGTGGTTGGCCAATGCAGGCCTAATTACTGCGGAAAAAACTAGTGCCGATTGGAAAGCTGTTTTTCATACATCGGGGGCTGCGGCTTTCTTGCATTTAAAGGATAGCAACGATAAGAAGACGCTAGAGCAAGTAAGGCAAGTCTTGAATGACTTACCAGAAAAGACCAAAAAGCTTTTTAGGGTAGTTGAAAAAGAAGAGTTGATGGCAGTTGGAGCTGACCCGAATGCCGAGTTGGCCATTGCGCCCGTGCGTGGTATTGCTATGTCATCTGCAGCACAAGGTAACGATGTGGTGCCAGGCAGTGGAGGTACGCATGGTTACTTCCCCGATTTTAAAGATATAGAGACTGGTTTTGTGGCTTATGGTGCAGGCATAAAATCCGGATTGGAAATTCAACAATTAGGTTTAGAAGATGTTGCTCCATTGATTTCCGCGCTTTTGTCATTAGAGTTTGAGGCAAAAGATGGGGTTTTAATGCCCGGAATTCTGAAGCAATAATCACTGGTTAAGGAGGCTAAATGGCCTCCTTTTCTTTGTTGATCTGTTGTAACAAGGTGCTTACAGTTTGTCGCGTCATGCCGGTAAGGTCTCCAAGGTCTTGCATGCTTAGTTCGTTCAGTATGTTGCGAATGCGTCCTTTAGCATCGGTAACGGTTTGGTTCAGTTCTTCTACGATTGAGCGTAAGTTTTCTACTCTGCTAAGCGCACGCACTTTGAAAAGCCTAGTTTCTGCAACACACCATCGCGCCACAGTGGTTTTATTGAACCATTCAGAAATTACAGGGTCTTCAACAATTACACGCTTAAAGAAGTCGAGCTGATAAGCCCTGAGTTTGGTTGGCATTAAACTATCGGCAAACTCAAAAAATTGGCCATTTAGGTAGCGCAAATTGCCAAAGGTATCGGGGTGCGATAGTACATCGTATGTCACTTTTTGCTGTTGATTGCCGTAGCTGCCCAGCTTTACCGCACCACTGGCTATTTCATACATGTAGTATGTTGAAGAACCTGGGGTGTAAATAGACTCGCCTTTGCCTATTGTTAGCTCCTTCATTACTAAAGGAAGGTTGTATTTATTGCTTTGGCTTAGAAGTTCGTGTAAAGTCATGGCAAATTTTTCGCTAAGTAATAGATCAGCTTTCACCTGATTGTAAACCAACTGTTTCCATTTTTTTAATAGTGATGAGTGGCGTTGTAATGTGAGTTAGGGATAGTGTCAGTTGTTTGCTTTGTAATATTAATAAGTATTGATATTTCTTTTTTTAGAATCTGTTCATTTTGTGTAAATTATCTATACTGAAATAGATAAACACACATTGATCTTTTCTTTTCCATCATATCCTCTCGTTCGGTTGGTGCTATGTTTTGCGCTTGGTATTGTTGGGTATCACTATTTAGGTGATGAGGTGTTGTTACCAGTAGCTTTTCTGGTTTTAGCTTTTCTCGCCTTCTTCAGTTTAGCCCTAAAGTCCTCTTTAAAATTTAGCGTATTTAATGCCCTATTGGTCTTTCTGATATTATTTGGCCTAGGCAATTGGCGGCTTAAGCTTTACAAGAATGTTGAGCAAGCGAGCCATTTGTTGAATAATGATTTGTGGCAAGTAAGGGCCTACAAAGCTCAAATATTAGAACAGCCCAAGCGCAAGGCCAGAACATATAATGTGGTGCTGAGAGTCTATGAGACTTATGATGGTGTGGAATGGAAAAGAGCGGCAGGTCAAGTAAATGCTTATGTGGACACACTTGCCGGTGCCGAACTCAATTATGGTGATTTACTTTTTGTGGAGGGAAAACCACAAGAAACCAGTGCCCCCGCTAACCCCGGTGAGTTCAACTTTAAAGGCTATCTGGTTTATCAGAACATTCACTTTCAGCAATTCATTGGAAAGGACTTTGCAGTAATTGGTCATCAAACGCCCAATTACTTTATGCGGCAAGCACTATACTTCAGTAGCCGTTGTCAGCAGGTGTTCGAAAGGTATATTCCGAATGAAAGATCGCGTGCCATTGCCTTGGCGCTGGTATTAGGTGTGAAGGATAATTTGGATGATGATACACTGCGGGCTTATTCGGCTACTGGAGCCATGCATGTGCTGGCCGTTTCGGGTTTGCATGTGGGTATAATTTATATGTTGCTGCTTTGGTTAATCAAACGGGTTGGGCTCGGTAAGCGGCAGTTTCGTTGGTATGTGGCAATTTTCAGCATACTGATTTTGTGGTGCTACGCGCTACTTACTGGGCTTTCGCCATCTGTACTTAGGGCGGTCACCATGTTTTCATTCTTCGCGCTGTCGCGAGCTATGTTTAGGCGAAGTAATATCTACAATACACTGGCCGCTTCGGCACTGGCGCTCTTGCTTTATAATCCTTACCTCATTATGAGTGTGGGTTTTCAGCTTTCCTATTTGGCAGTTTTGGGTATTGTTTACCTTCAGCCTAAGCTATACGCGCTATGGGAGACCAAATACTGGTTATTAGATAAAATTTGGGCCATTACTTGTGTTTCTATTGCAGCACAAATAGCCACCGGACCGCTGAGTGTGCTTTACTTTCATCAGTTTCCGAATTACTTTTTAGTTTCAAACCTCTTTATTATCCCAGCAGCTTTCGTAATTCTTATGTCTGGTTTGGCGCTGTTGGTGCTGAGTTTTGCACCCTTGCTGGCCGAGGCATTGGGTTGGTTGCTTTCAAGTTTTATTTGGTTGGTGAATGTAGTGGTCGATTGGGTGAGTGCCTGGCCTGGAAGTTTGGCAGAGGGGCTTTTTACCGACATCCTCGATACTTGGGCTCTATATGCGCTCATTATAACCATTGCCTTATTTTTTATACGGAAAAAGCTTTATTACCTCAAGGTGGGCGTTGGATTTGCTTTGCTGTTTTGTATCAATCAAGTCAATCACAAAGCTGCGTACTGGGACTCGTCCGAAATAGCTGTTATGAATATATCAAACACAATGGCAGTTGATTTTCGGCAAGGAACCCAAGGCAAGCTGATTGCTGATTCGGCATTTATGGCCGATGCGGAAAGACAGCGATTCCATCTGTATGCCAAACGGTTGTTGGCAGGTGTTTCGCAAGCCCCTGCAACGGATGCCCTCGATTTCCCGATAGCCGAAACGGTTTTGGGAAAACTCGTCACATTCAATGGTAAATCTGTGTTGTTTTTAGCACCTGATAATGAGGTAAGACTGAATGAAGAAATTAAAGTCGACTTCTGCATTGTCTCGGGCGATTCTAGCTTCGAATTACTTTCGAACCCCAGTTTTCAACCCGCTCAGGTTATTGTGGCACCTACACTTTCCTATTATAAAACAAACCAACTGAAGGGCCTTTTAGACAAGCAATCTACTCCTTACCATATTGTTCGTAGCGATGGATATTTTGAGGAAGTTTGGTTTAAGTAAATGGTTAGTTAGTTTTATGCGTAGAAATAACGCAATATGATTAAGCAAAGTATCAAACTGACTGTGGATGCGGTGGTTTTTGGATATGAATCTGATTCCAAAATTTCAGTACTACTGGTTAAAAGGCGGATTGCTCCATATAAAGGAGAGTGGGCTATTCCTGGTGGTTTTGTTAAGACATCTGAGAGTTTGGAAGAAGCGGTTCAGCGTGAGTTGAAAGAAGAAACAGGGGTGTCCATAAGTTACTTAGAGCAACTCTATACTTTTGGTGAATCAGACAGAGATCCGCGAGAAAGAGTTGTTTCTGTAGCTTATTACGGATTGATTAAGCCTCAAGATTTTGATCTTAACGCATCTACCGATGCAGAAGAGGCAGAATGGTTCGATATTGATGAGCTCCCTGAACTTGCTTTTGATCATAAGAGAATTATTGAGGTTGCAATCAATAGGTTAAAAGGCAAAGTTACATATGAGCCAATAGGATTTGAATTACTTGATAAAGAGTTTCCTTTTTCGGATTTAGAAAACCTCTATGTCACATTATTGGGGAGGCCAATCGATAGAAGGAACTTTAGAAAGAAGATGTTGAGTTTTGGATTACTTGACGAACTTGATAAAAAATCATCAACAGGTAGAGGGAGGCCTGCAAACTTATTTAGGTTTAATTCAGAACGGTATTTTTCACTAAAAAAGGAGGGGTTTGTATTTGAAATTTGATTTTGCGTAAAAAAAACGCAAAATTATTTTGATTACCGGTATTCGAAATTATATTTGTGTAATTATTACGCAAATTAAATATTTCTATCATGCTCGGATATAATTACATCAAGTTCGATTCAATGAATCATGTTATTCTTTTTAAAAAAGGAAAAGTAAAGAAGGAAGGTAGGGGGTTGTCCTTTTTCTACTACAACCCAGTTAGTTCTATTGTTTCAATTCCAATTGGGAGTAAGGATTTACAGTTTGTCTTTAAAGAGTCAACTAAGGACTATCAAGAAGTAACCGTTCAAGGGCAAGTAACTTTTAAAGTAGTTGAGCCTCAAAAGTTAGCTGATTGTTTAGACTTTACAGTGGATTCTAAAGGGAGGTATTTAAAAGATGATCACGAAAAAATTCAGCAAAGAATTTCTAATGAAGTGCAAACTGCCAGTTCATCGATAATTCAAAAAATGAACCTAAGAGAATCTCTACGGAATCTGAAGGAGGTTGAAGAATACATTTTTCAAAATGTTCAAAAGTCTAAGGCAGTATTGATGCTCGGAATTGAAATCACTAGTGTCAATGTTTTAGGTGTGACTCCAAACCCAGAAATGAGCAGAGCTTTAGAAGCGCAGACTAGGGAGTCTTTGCAAAAGGAAGCTGACCAAGCGATATATGAACGAAGAAACTTTGCAGTGGAGCAAGAGCGCGTGATTAAAGAGAGTGAATTAAATACTGAAATAGCGGTCGAGCAAAAGCAGAAACAAATTGCTGAGAAGCAAATGGAAACAGAAGTTGTTAAGCAAAACAACGAACAAGAATTAAAGGAAATGGAGGTGAAAGCCAGTATTTCCTTAGAGGAGAAGAAACAAAAATTGATTGCCTTAAAAGTCGAAAATCAAAAGAAAGAAGCTGATGCAAAAGAGTACATGTTAACGGCTTCTTTAAAACCATATAAAGAACTTGACTGGAAAACGCTTATGGCGATTAACTCTCGCGGAGTAAATGCTAAGGACAATATAGCCCTTGCGTTTAGGGAGTTGGCTGAAAATGCTGATAAGATAGGCTCAATTAATATTTCTCCAGAATTACTAAACTCGATTATAGGAACCAAAAATAGCTAAGTAATGGAGTTTGAGAGAGGTATAATTATTAGAGATAAGACAAGGCTTGAGCAGTTAGTTGAGCGTTTTAACTCAAAAGCTCAGGCCAAGTTTTATCTAGAGAGAGCTGGAGGTGACTTCTCGTTTTATGAACAAGAACATAATAAGTTTTATGAGTCACTTGAAATAGTAAAAGCCTCTTTGAAATCATTGCTAAAAGTAAAGGAGCTTGATAGGTCATTTCTCCCAACCTATATCTTCTCAAAGCAGGACTTACCCCTTGTTCTCGGGCAAGATGGTTTAGTAGCAAATACTGCGAAATATGTTGACGGATTGCCAATTGTGGCAGTAAATCCCGATGCCGAACAATATGATGGTGTGCTTCTTCCATTTGTTCCTGATGATTTAGAAAAGACTTTGGGCCGAGTGATGAAAAACGACTATGCTGTTAAGCAGGTAACTATGGCAGAAGCCAAACTGGATGATGGTCAGTCATTGCTCGCATTTAATGACCTTTTTATTGGGGCATCTTCACATGTGTCTTCAAAATACGAAATATCACATATGGGAAAATCAGAAGAGCAGTCCTCTAGTGGTGTTATCGTTTCCACAGGTGCCGGATCGACTGGTTGGTTAAGTTCCGTATTTAATATGGCAAATAACCTAAATTTACTTAGGGGTTATTCTCATGACCTAGGTACACATTTGAGTTGGGATGCTGATCAATTAATTTTTGTTGTTAGAGAACCATTTGCGAGCAAGTCGTCTGGTATTAATATCGGTTGTGGTGTGATACGAAAAGGAGAGGGGTTGCAGTTAAGCTCAAAAATGTCTTCTAACGGTGTGATTTTCAGTGACGGCATTGAATCAGATTTCTTGACTTTTAACTCTGGCAGTAACGTTACAATTACTGTGTCGGATAAAAAAGCTCTGATAGTAGCCTAGATTAACTTAAACCTTTATTGCATCTTCTTTCCATTCATTTCGTAATTTCAATCCATGAATCGACCGATTGATGTCTTAAAAAACTATTGGGGCTATGCGCAGTTCAGGCCGCTACAGGAAGACATTATTCAGTCGGTGCTAGATGGAAAAGACACCTTGGCGCTACTGCCAACCGGTGGAGGTAAATCCATCTGTTTTCAGGTGCCGGCCCTCTTGCTCGATGGACTTTGCATTGTGGTTACTCCGCTTATCGCGCTTATGAAGGACCAAGTTTACCAGCTGCAAAAGCGGGGAATTTCGGCAGCGGCTTTACATGCTGGTCTTACCAAAAGAGAAATAGATTACACGCTTGAAAATGCGGTGAATTCCGAAATGAAATTTCTTTACGTTTCACCCGAAAGGTTGAAGACAGAGCTGTTTCAGGAGCGCATTAAACGAGTGGAGGCAGAACGTGGGGTCTCACTCATAGCAGTAGACGAAGCGCACTGCATATCACAGTGGGGCTACGATTTTCGTCCGGCTTATTTGGAGATTGCAAATATCAGGGAGTTGTTGCCAAAAACACCTATTGTTGCCCTTACGGCTACGGCAACCCCAAAAGTCCGCAAGGATATTCAGGAGAGGCTGAAGTTTAAAAATGGTCAACGATTTACAAAGAGTTTTTCGCGCCCTAACCTATCGTATGCCGTTCGTTTCGAAGAACACAAGGATAGAAAACTACTTGAAATAATCAATCGCATTCAGGGTTCGGGCATTGTGTACGTTTCTACCAGAAAACACGCAAAAGAATTGGCCGCGTTTCTTTACCGCAATCATGTGGAGGCCGACTTTTACCATGCAGGTTTAACCCATCAAGAGCGAAGCCAGAAACAGGAAGATTGGATTCATGGGCGTACGCGCATCATTGTTTCAACCAACGCCTTTGGTATGGGCATTGACAAGCCCGATGTGCGTTTGGTTGTTCATATGGATCTGCCAGAAAATTTGGAGGCCTACTATCAAGAAGCCGGCCGGGCAGGTCGTGATGAGCAAAAGGCTTTTGCCGTGCTTATTTGCAACCAGAAAGGCATTGATACGCTGCGAAAGCGTGTGGAGCAGTCGGTGCCAGAAATCGACTTGATTAAAGAAGTGTATCAAATGTTAGGTAACTATTTTCAGTTGGCTAATGGCAGCATGCCTGAACAGAGCTTTGATATAGATGTGCCGGAATTCGCCAATCGATTTGATAGGCACCCGTTAGAGATATTTCATGCGCTAAAAGTGCTGCAAGAACAAGGTCTAATTTACCTTTCAGAAGAGTTCTTCAGCCCGCCAAAGTTGAGCTTTGCATTGTCGCAGGGCAAAATGTATGAGTTTCAGATTGCCAATGCCAAGTATGATCCTGTAGTTAAAGCTTTGCTGAGGCTTTATGGTGGAGAGTTATATCAGCAGGAGGTGGTGATTAATGAAAGTAACTTGGCAGCATTGTTGGGAACATCTACCAAAGCAACACGAGATGTTTTGGCGTATTTGGCTCAGCTAAATGTGCTCAACTATTTACCGCAAAAAGACAAACCACAGCTTTCATTTTTGGTTCCTAAGCAGTCGGCAGATAGAATGACCCTAGATAGCGAGTCGATTAAGGAAAGGAGAAAGTTAAAGCTGCATAAAATGGAGCGTGTAATCGCCTATTTGCACGACACGGATAATTGCCGAACAAGGCAGTTGTTACAGTATTTTGGAGAAGAAGGGTTTGATACTTGTGGGGTTTGCGATGTTTGCATTAGCAAAAAGCAACACGGAGACGATGATAAACTGAAGCAGCACTATAAAAAGCAGTTGTTGAACCTGATGCATAGTGGGGTTGTTGCAGATGCTGAGAAGGTGGTGAGCTTGCTAAAACCTAAACAAAGAGATTTGTTAATGGAGGTGCTGAGCGAATTGATAGATCATGGTGAATTGCACTATGACGATACTGGAAACATAGTTTCTGGCAGACAAATTGATTAAGGAATTTTAAAAGGTGGAATGTGAGTTTTTTTGATAATGTAGTTGGGAAAATTTTTGGGAAGCAGTCGTCAAAAGCTGCGTTTATTCATGAGCAATTAAGCAGAACTGAGAAAGAACTAGCCCAGTACCAAACATGGGTTGAAAGTGAAGAGAGCGAAAGTATGCTCATTGATTTTGACAGGGCCTATCACTTAAAAAAGAAGCAAATAGCCAGTCAAATGGAGGTGCACTTGCTGGAGTCCAGGTACTCCAACGGTTTTGCCATTACCTTTAATCAGGTTTTTACCCCAATTTCCTTTCAAAATTTTTTCGACTACCTAAAAGATAAAACCCTAGAGCAAGGCTATAAATTGGCTCAGAGCGATAGGCGTATAATGGACAAGGATACCTACGAGGAGACCATAGAAAAATGGTACTTAAAACCACAAAGTGCCGACTTAGATACAAGCTTAATTAACCAACGATTTGGTAATATTATTATCGAGAAAATTGAGGTGAACCGAAAGCCAAATTACCTGCGCTTTATGGCAAATATTTATGCCGACCGTTTGTATTCAAAAGCGCAACCATTTGATGAATTATTCGATAAATTGACGAGTAAATAAATTCAATATGAAACGACTATTAATGATTGTTTTGTTGGCAGGAGCTGCTATGGCTATGCCGAATGAAGCCGAAGCGCAAATATTTTCAACCAAATTGAGACTTACCGTGCTCGATGAGCTCGGGAACATTGTAAAGGGAGCTGAAGTAGCGCTGTATAAAACAGAAGCAGACTATGCCAGAGAAGAAAACCCTGTGCAAGAGCCGATGCTAACCGACCAAAAAGGAAGGGTTACCTTTAAAAAACTAACGCCAATGTCGTATTGGGTGGTA
This sequence comes from Roseivirga pacifica, assembly GCF_900111145.1. Classification (GTDB taxonomy): domain Bacteria; phylum Bacteroidota; class Bacteroidia; order Cytophagales; family Cyclobacteriaceae; genus Roseivirga; species Roseivirga pacifica. The sequence continues at coordinate 179,293 of NZ_FOIR01000005.1, read as the reverse complement.
GTTAGAAAAGGTGATAAAGACAATGCCGGTGGCGGTGAAATTGTGAGTAAATTGGAAGAAGGGAAGTTGAACAAAGCCAACGTAGTAATATCGGATGGACTCTGAGAAAAAAGCACTTTTAGAATTAATTAAAAATTATAAGCCTGCTGATGAAAATGAGCAGGCTTTTAAACTTAAAATGATCGACTTGTTAGCCTATGAAAATTGCTTCGAGCGATCTTTGTTACATGCTCACTTTACTGCTTCGGCCTGGGTGGTAGACGAACGCAGAGAACATGCGTTGCTCCTGCATCATGCTAAGCTCGATAAATGGCTGCAATTAGGAGGTCATGCTGATGGCGATGCCAACCTCTTGAGGGTGGCACAGAAGGAGTTGGAAGAAGAATCGGGGGCAACCGGTTTTACACTCTTGTCTACAGAGATTTTCGATTTAGATATTCATAATATTCCTGAGCGTAAGGGTATTCCTACTCACGATCATTATGATGTTAGGTTTTGCTTTAAAGGAAGCTTGCTCAATACGCTCAATAAAAATCATGAGTCTAAAGATTTGGCCTGGATTCCACTGGCCGAAATAACCAAGCTATGTAATGGGAACGACTCAATTATGCGCATGGTGAACAAAACTTTGGCAAACAATGGTAATTTGTCAGTTTAATTAATCGAACACTTCCGTTTATTACGTTAGTTTAGGGTATGCGTAAAAAACTATCGCAAAAGTATCTCATTGCAGGCGTTATGGCCTACGTGTTGTTTTGGTCCATCATAATCTTTCTGCCTAAAAAAGAACACGAAGCTCTTGTTGTTGATTTTCCTGAGGCCAAAGCCGAAATGGGAGAGGAGCGTGAAGCTGAAGTTGGCGATGAACGCGAAGATTTACAATCTCGCTATGAGTACGAACAGCAAATGTTGGCTAACCCACAAACTGGTGTAGTACCTCAAGATATGCGTAGCCGCGAGCTTACTTTTGCCAAAGCCCGCCTGCGACAGCAGTATTTAAGGGAGTACGCATTAGCAGCCAAAGGAGAACAAGCCCAAGAGGAGGTACTTACGTGGCGCTCTATCGGCCCAAATAATTTTGGGGGAAGAACAAGGGCTTTTGCTTTAGATGTTTTGGATGAGAACATTTGGCTTGCTGGCGGTGTAACCGGTGGTATGTGGCGTTCTACAGATGCTGGTGCTTCGTGGCAAAAGATGACCCAGGCCAACGAGATTCAAAGTGTAACGGCCGTTACGCAAGATGTTAGGGCAGGTAAGGAGAATGTTTGGTATTACGGCACTGGCGAGTTGGTAGGAAACTCGGCAAGAGAAGCTGGGGCACCGTTTCGTGGCGATGGCCTGTTTAAATCTACCGATGGTGGCCTTACTTGGCAGCCTTTAACTTCTACCCAATCTACTCCTACCGAATTTGCAAGCCCTTTTCAGTACGTGTGGGACATTACAACCGACCCAAATAGTGCTGATGATGTAGTGATGGCGGCTGTATTTGGCGGAATTGTAAGGTCTGAAGACGGTGGACTTACTTGGGAAACCGTGCTTGGTGTTGACTTGCTGGATCTGGCGCCTAATACAGACTTGAACAATATCGTGTCTAATTTCTATACTGATATTCACAGAACTTCAGACGGTACTTTTTATGCCTCAATAAGCGACATTACTAATGATAACCAAGAATTGTCTCCGTTAGGTGGAGTTTATAAGTCAACTGATGGGATTAACTGGGACAAGGTTGTACCGAGCAATAGTTCGAGCCCTAAAAGAAGAACAGAGATTGGTTCATCTGCTGGCAATCCGGACCTTGTTTACCTGCTTTCTGTTTTGCAGCGTAACGGTAGAATTGAAACAGACTTGTACCGCTACAATAATGCGACAGGCGTAGTAACCAATCTTTCGGCCAATATGCCGAGTGGCGAAAATGACTTGGCTACTTTCGATTCGCAAGGTTCTTATAATACAGTGGTAGCTGTTCACCCAACTGACCCCAACTTGGTGGTTATCGGAGGAACCAACCTTTATAAGTCTACTGATGGTTTTACCACCGCTGAAAACGTAAGCTGGATTGGAGGTTACGATCCCGACCAAGAAGATATTGAAAATGGCGGCTCACTTTACGAAAACCATCATCCCGATCAGCATGGTATTGCATTTTTGCCTTCCAATCCTAACGTGATGATTTCTGCCAATGATGGAGGGATTTTCAGAACGGATGATGTGTATGTAGATAGGCCAGTTTATCAATCGAAAAACAATGGCTATAAAACAACCCAGTTCTACACGGGTACGGTTAGTCAATTTCCAACAGATAATTTTGTGCTTGGAGGCACGCAAGATAATGGTTCAATTCTAACCTATACCAACGACAATATTGGTGCTCAGCCCAACGGCAGCCGAGTAATTGGTGGAGATGGCGCCTTTACGGCAACCACCCGTTTGGGTATTTACTATTACATGTCGTCTCAAAACAGCAGAATATTCAGGCTTACGTTTAATGAAGACGAGCAACTAACCTCTTTTGCCAGGGTAGACCCAGTAGGTGGCGGAAGCAATGTAGACCCAACCAGAAGGTATTTGTTCATCAATCCATTTGTGCTCGACCCGAGCAACCAGAATCGTATGTACTTGGCAGGTGGCGAAGTGGTTTGGCGCAACCGCAACCTTTCGCAGGTAAGTGCGGGCTCTGATAGTCCAACTTCAACCAACTGGAGCAAATTGGAGAGAACCGAAATTCCTGAGGGTGTGGTAAGTGCCGTATCTGCCTCAACCAAGCCAGACAATATTGTTTACTATGGAACAAGTGGTGGAAGAGTGTACAGAATTGATGATGCCAGCACTGAAGGTTATTCCGTAACCGACATAACAGCTCCTGATTTTATAGAAGGTGCATATGTGCGCAGCATTGCCATAAACCCTGAAAATGCAGATGAAATATTAGTGTCCTTTTCCAATTATGGTATTCCGAGTATTTACAGCTCTACCGATGGCGGGCTTACTTATACCGATGTGTCTGGCAGTTTAGAAGAAAACCCTGATGGTTCTGGCAATGGCCCTTCGGTGCGTTGGGTAAATATGGTGCCCAAAATAGATGGTAGTTTGGCCTATTACGCGGCAACCAGCACAGGTTTGTACAGCACAGAATCGCTTAATGGGCAGAGTACGGTTTGGGAGCAAGAGTCTCCTGCCGAAATTGGCAATAGCGTAGTGAATATGGTGGACTACCGAAGAAGTGATGGGCAGATTTTGGCTGCTACACATGGCAACGGGCTGTTTGTTTCGCAAATAGACAACGTGGAGCCAGATGAAGATACTCCAGGGGCTGATGGATTTGAGTTTACTGGCCTTACCCCAAATCCGTTTAGCGATTTTGTAACGATCAGTTTTAACCTGCCAGAAACGGACTTCACGCTCCTTCGCATTTATGATAGCTCAGGCAGAATGGTTTATTTAAACTCGGGCTCAGTAGGCTTTACAGGCCAAAACGAGTTCTATTGGGATGGTGTAAATGTGCTAAATCAGCCGGTGCCGAATGGTATTTACCTTGTTCGCCTTACGTACCGTGCACAAAACCTTACAAAACGCGTTATTCTTAGTCGATAATACGGCCTTTCGGCCTTCTATTGTATCTTTGCTGCCTAAACAAAGGATATGCGGAGAAAGAATTTATTCCTAGCGGTTTTTGTGTCAATTATTGGCCTTTCAGCCTGTGCCCCAAATATTGAAGAATTGGTGCAAGAAGGGCGTAATTTTATGGATAGTGAGAATTATCCTGAGGCCATAAAATCTTTTAACAAAGTACTTGAGCATGAGCCATACAACTACGATGCGCTAAACGCAAAAGGGGTAGCCCTATTAAGACTAGGAAATGTAGAAGAAAGTGTTGAAACGCTCTCTGAAGCAATTAATGCTGATACCACTAATTACAAGGCATTCTTTAATAGAGGGAATGCCTACCGCATGTTAGAGAAGGATCAGGAGGCGATGTTAGACTATGACTACGCCATTGAATTACAGCCCGATGTGGTTGACCTGTATTTGAACAGAGGGGCAATTCTTTATAAATACCAAGAATTTGATCGTGCACTTTTTGACTTTGAATTTGCGCTAAATATTCAGCCAAATAGCCCTTTGGTACTTTTAAATAAAGGCAAGGCCGAACTGAGGATTAACAATCCGGAAGATGCGATCTATAGCTTTAATAAGGTGATAGAATTGCAGCACGAGAATGGCGAGGCGCACTACTGGTTAGGTTTGGCTGAAATAGCCCGAAACAATATTGGTGAAGGCTGTAGTGCATTGTTTACTGCCCAGTCGCTAGGGGTAGAAGGTATTGATCCTGTGATTGGTGAAAATTGCATGCAATAGTGGCAAAGATTGGAGACGATATTGCGCTTGCCAGCGAAGTTTTGAACAATGGAGGTTTAGTGGCCATGCCAACCGAAACTGTGTATGGGTTGGCTGGTAATGCACTTAACTTGGATGCTGTTCATGGTATTTTTGAAGCCAAGCAGCGCCCATCTTTCGATCCGCTAATTGTACATACCAATTCGCTTGAAAAGGTAGAAGGCTTTGTAGCTGAAATACCTCAAAAGGCCAAGCTACTTGCTGATGCTTACTGGCCTGGGCCTTTGACCTTGTTGCTGGAGAAACGGCCTATTATTCCCGACTTGGTTACCTCCGGACTGAATACCGTGGCCATAAGAATGCCCAAGCACCCGGTGGCTTTGGCCTTGTTGGAAAACCTGAATTTTCCTTTAGCTGCGCCAAGCGCTAACCCTTTTGGCTACGTAAGCCCAACCACTGCAGAGCATGTAAATAACCAGTTGGGCGAAAAGATAGATTATATTTTGGATGGAGGTGAATGTACCGTGGGTATTGAGTCTACCATCGTGAGTTTTGAAAATGAGGTACCCAAAGTGTTACGTTTAGGCGGACTTTCGGTAGAAGATATAGAAGAGGTGGTTGGGCCTGTGGAGGTGGCTATTCACTCTAGCTCTAAGCCTTCGGCTCCGGGTATGCTCAAGAGCCATTATGCGCCATCGAAAACGATTGTGTTGTTTGATGACATTAACCTGAAAGACATCACGGATTTTTCTGAATTTGGATCGCTGGTTTTTGATCAACCATATGATTTTCTGCCCCTTGAAAATCAGTTTGTACTGAGTAGATCGGGCGATATGGCCGAGGCTGCTAAGAATCTGTTTTCAGGACTTAGGATTCTCGATCAAAAACCTCAAATTCATACCATCATTACGCAATTTGTACCCAATGAAGGATTGGGGCGAGCGATAAATGATAGAATTAAGAGAGCGACTGTCAAATCTTAACACATGAAGACCATAAACGATTTTGAATTTAAGGGCAAAAGAGCCCTGATTAGGGTAGATTTTAATGTGCCCTTAAATGCAGACTTTGAAATTACTGATGATACCCGCATTAAAGCGGCTACGCCTACCATCAAGAAAATTCTTGAAGATGGCGGTGCTGTTGTGCTAATGTCCCACTTGGGGCGCCCAAAAGAAGGGCCAGAAGAAAAATTCTCTTTGAAACACCTTGTGCCACACCTTTCTGAAGTGTTTGGTACCGAAGTGAAATTTGGAACCGACTGTATTGGCGAACAAGCTTATGAGCTTTCTGCTGGCTTAAAAGGCGGTGAGGTGCTATTGTTGGAGAACCTTCGTTTTTACAAAGAAGAAACTGCTGGCGATAAAGACTTTGCCGAAAAGCTTGCCAAGCATGGCGATATCTACATTAACGATGCTTTTGGTACAGCGCACAGGGCTCACGCTTCAACTTCAATCATTGCGCAATTCTTCCAAGAAAAGGGCTGTGGTTTTGTAATGCAGGCTGAATTGGATAACGCCAAAAAGGTGTTAGAGTCTGGTGAGAAGCCGCTAACTGCTATTATGGGTGGTGCAAAGATCTCCGATAAGATTTTGATTATTGAGCAGCTTTTGGAGCGCGTAGATAACCTGATCATTGGTGGTGGAATGGCTTACACTTTCTTCAAAGCAATGGGCGGAAGCATTGGTAGCTCTTTGGTTGAAGAAGACAAATTAGAGCTGGCTAATACGCTAATCAAAAAAGCGAAAGAGTTAGGCGTGAACCTTGAATTGCCAATAGATTCTGTGATTGCAGATGCATTCAGCAACGATGCGAATACTAAAGTGGCCATGAACAACGCCATTGAAGATGGCTGGATGGGCTTAGATATTGGGCCTCAGGCTGCGGAAGTTTTTTCTAAAACAGTTAAGGAATCTAAAACCATACTTTGGAACGGGCCAATGGGCGTGTTCGAGATGGAGAACTTTGCCAACGGAACCAAGGCGGTAGCTGAGGCAATTGTGGAAGCCACTAAAGGTGGTGCCTTCTCGCTAATTGGTGGAGGTGATTCTGCTGCGGCAGTGAATACGCTTGGCTACGGAGAAGATGTTTCTTACGTTTCTACCGGTGGCGGTGCTTTGCTTGAGTACATGGAAGGCAAAACACTTCCGGGCGTAGCTGCATTGGAGGATTAAGAGAGTCTATTTGATGAAATGTAAAAGCCACCGAGAGGTGGCTTTTTTGATGCTAGCGTTTTTTTGAAGGTTCAATTTCTAGTAAAATGTAGAATTGTTTTTTGCTAAAGGTATGTGAAGTGGGTTTGCGGAGTGTTATTGGTGAATAGGGAGTAATTAGCTAGATTTATTCTGTTTAATTTATTAAACTCAGGGTTTATACGATAAATATATACAGTGTTTGATTTTTTAAATGAAGTTGATTGGCCTCAAGCGATTGTAGTTTCTACTGCTACATCTTTTATTTTTCTTTTATTCTTAACCCTCTTTAGGCCTAGATTGAGGTTGTCAAAAATTATTTTGTTCGAAACTTTGATGGAGGGTGATGGAGAAGAGTGCAAACCTGTTTTTGATGAATTTGGTAAAGAAATTGTTCAGTATAAATTCAAGGCAGTTAACTGGACTTTCACAAACCTTATAGAAAATAAGATAGAACTCAACTTAGTTACTAGATATGGTGATGGAGATGGAACATATAGTGTTAGGACGGAGAAAATTAGGCTGAAGAGGGAGGAGGTTCTAGATATACCCTGTATGAATTCGATAAGGGGGTTTAAAAATGCGAGATATGCTCATATATTTGTAACCTACGAAGACTTAAAGAAGAAGTGGAACAAGGATTCTCAGTATTTGGAGTTAAGAATACTTTCTAAACATGGCTTGTCTGGTTATACTAGATTGAAAAGTAAACGTTATACAGATAGATCAGTATTGAAAGAAGGGAACTTTAAGTACGGAATTTGGTTAAAGAAGAAGGATCATTAATTGGATTATAATGTATATATTCATATAATATAAAAATTATGGCACAGCAAGACGAAATTCACGATTAAAAAAGTTTTTAACCTTTAAAACAAAAAACGGCAGCATGAGAATGTTGCCGTTTTTTGTTTTAAATCTTATGATTATTTTTTTGTGAGAAAAATATTTTTTATTCAGTAGTGGGGTTGCGAAAGACTTTCCTTCCATAATTCAAATTCACAATTCTTCAGGTGGAATTTGAAATCGAATTTGCGGTGTCTATTTCTTTCTACCTTATTACTGTTACAGCGCCATGCTGCTCGAAAGTTCCTTTCTCAGGCTCGAACCTAGAAGTAAAGCGAAGCACATAAGGGTAAGTGCCAAGTGGAACCAACTCCCCGTTGAAAGTGCCGTCCCACTTAAAGTCTAGCAGGTTGCTTTGGTAGATCAACTCTCCCCAACGTGAGTAAATGAAAATCTCAAACTGATCCACAAAATCGTTAGGGAATACAGAGAAGGTATTGTTTGGTGCCGGACTCGTTGGAGCGAAAGCGTTTGGTGCAATAATCTTAGGGTCACAGCTTTCAATAATTAGCACTGTATCGGTTTGAACACAGCCAATAGCTGTAGTCATGGTCACTACATATTCCCCTGGCCCATCTACTGTTAAATATTGCCCGCCTTGCGGATAAGGAGCGCCATCAAGCATCCATTCGTACGATGCAAAGCCTTGGCCAGCAAGTAGTACAGGGTTGTCACTTCTGGTTGAACAATAATAGTCTACATCTGGTAATTCGCCTTCAGGAATACGCTGACGCGTAATGTTAATACTTCTTTCTATACTGCAAATACCATCGCTAATGGTTGCGGTGTAAGCACCTGCATCGTTCACAACAAACGGCTGACCAGGTTGTGAGGTGCCAACTTGTTGGCCGTCTCGTGTCCAGCTAATGGATGTTGGATTACCCGAAAGTATGTCAACGCTTAGTTCAATTGGAGAGCCATCGTCACAAGCTGGAGTAGATGAAACTGTAGCCTCTAGTTCTTCTGGAATAGTAACGGTTTCATTAGCCGTTGCTGGGCATGTCAAATCGCCTTCAGCACGCACAGTTACATTGTAGGTATCACTTTCATTTATAGTAATTACCCTTGTGTTGCCTACCGATTCTCCAGCATTATTTACCCAGTTATAAATGTAGTTGGTGTTCGGTTGTGAGTTTGTAATGTTAGCCTCTAGGTTAACTTGGCCTTCACAAGGATCACCATCAACAACTATATCAACCACAGGCTGAACTGTAAGAATAACGTCTACTGTTTCTGTACCAGGGCAGAAGCCTGCTCCATCGGCAGTTACAGCGTAAGTACCAGATTCTGTAGCAGTAATAGATGGCCCTGTTTGTGTGCCACCACTAGGTGTTGTCCAAGTGTAAGTATATGAGTTGCCGTTAGAAGAGCTGGCTATTAATGTTGTTTGAGGGTTTGGAGAGCAAATTTCTGTTGCTCCATTAATCACCAAGTCATCAATGTCATCTGGTTGGTCAACGCTTATGTCGTTGGCAAATGATTCTGTACAAGATGCGTTCGATGTAACTTGTAAGGTATAAGTGCCTTCGCTTACTCCGCTAATTTCGAAGTTAGTTGTTCCTACAATAGCTGTTACGCCTGTGCCAGTAACCGGGCTTCCGCCACTAGTAGGGCTAAGGGTGAAGTCAATAGGGAAAACATCGGTATCTAGTTCTACCAAAATTGATCCTGTTGGACTGTTACAAGTGGCATCGCTAGGAGTGGCATTAACAATAGAAAAGCCAGGTGAATCACTGTTTATCTGTATGTCGTTAAGGGTATTGGAACAACCTGCTGCGTTGTCCGTTACTTGTACAGCATATACATCTGCTGCCAATCCACTCACTGTAATTGGTCCGGCAGGCCCAGTTGTGCTTCCGCTATCTACCTGTCCGCTACTTGTGCCAGTTACTACATAAGAGTAGCTTCCAGTGGTGGAAATACTAAACTCAAAGGCGCCATCACTTGCTCCGCAAGCTTCATCAGTGGTGCCGTTCAATACTATTTGTGCCAAAGGATTTACCGTAACCTGTGTGGTGTCATTCACAAAACAGCCCGGAGTAATTGGATCTTCAATAGATACCACGTACTGGTAAATACCAGGGGTAGAACTATCCACAGTGGCTGTTCTTTGGTTTGGTAACTGCGTAGTGGAATTGTCTGGGTTTATGATCGTCCACTGGTAGTTGTCCGCATTCACTTGCGGATCTAAGGTTAGCGATGCGTCCTGACAGATTACTTGGTCATCGGGGAGCTCTATCTCAAACGGTGGCCCTGCAAATATTTCTGCACTACTGCTACAACCTGCAATATTGGTTACAGTAACCGTATAGATCTCCGGTGTAGTAATTTCAAAATTCCGCGTGGTGCTCACCACATTACCTTGGCTATCTGTCCATTCAAAAGAAAGGTCAGGGTTGTCTGGTTCTCCTTCAATAGCATCTAATGATGTTGTTTCACCCTCGCATACCGAAACAGCTTGTGGAACGGTTGGCGGAGCAGGAATATCGTGTACTTCAATCGCCTGTACCAGTGTGGTGTCAAAACCGCATCGGTTAGAAATATTGAGACTAATGTTGAAAAGGCCACTTTGTCCTTGAGGGAACACATAAGCGGTGTCTTGCCCTTCGGCACTAAACACCGTTGAATTATCGTCTTGGCTGGTAATGGACCAGTTAAATACATCAATATCGCTGGTGCCAGTACCTGCCAGCTCCACGCGCTCTTCTACGCAGACCAATTCAGGGGCCGACATGCTTGGCTCCTCTAGTGGTGAGGCCATGTTTTGCACAAAATTTGGTAAACCGAGTCTTGAATATCCTGTTGTAAGCGCAACGGCTTGCGGGTTGAGTGAAGAAACTGAAGCAGTATCCTCATTGGCTATAATTGAGCTTACAAATGCCGAACCAGCAGGGTTGCCCGGTGTTTCTACAGCAACATAAAGTTGTCCGTCAGGGCCAGTCTGAATTTGCCCAAAGTTTACGTTCAATCCTGAGTTGGTTGAAATCACTGCCCTTGAGTCTAAGCGCGTGGTTTCTGTTGAAGCTGAATCTATTCTGTATTCTATGATTCTTCCGCCAGGAGAACCGCCATTTCGTTGGTTCATGGTAGCGAAAATTTTATTTCCGCCATTCGAGAAATGTACATCATATACCTCGTCATTGCCTGGGTCGCCTTCATTTAAATCAAAGTCGAATGCAAGTTCTGTTACCTCACCTGTGGTTTGGTCAAACTCAAAAACTTCTATGTAGTCTTCTGTGCCTTCTATTAATGCAGTGGCAATTCTGACCCCATCAGCAGAGAACTTCATTCCTGCTTGGCCACTTAAAGGGTCATTAAATGAATGCACTCGGCCTGCCGAAGAAAGTACCGGAGCGCCAATTCCTTCACCAGTAATTGGGTAAGCCCTAAAAGTGTTGTTTCCGTATTCATGCGACATTAACCAGAACCCGTTTCCACCTTCAAAGGCAGCCAGTTTTTCAGTTGCTTTTGAGTAAAGTACTACATCTTTCAGTACAACATCGCCTCTGCCATCATCCTCCTTCATGTCTACCACACTGTATTTCAATTCGAAAGTGTTGTCGCCATAAACTTGCTCGGTGGTAAATAGGTAGTAGAGCGTTTCATCATCAACAAAAGGAATGATAATCACTGAGTTTGTAGAGAGGGTGTCGCCTCCAATTTCAGTGCCGTTTGGCATTTCCCCATGCTCTCTGTTCCATACGGTATTGCCGTCTGAATAGAAGAGTACATCGCCATTGGCATCGGAAATTGTGGAAGTGCCCGCAGGAGCATTCATAGCATGCGGACTGTCTATACTCCGCGGAGGATCGGGGAGTCCTTCTTCTTCATTAAAGTCAATTCCGGCTCCATTTCCAAAGTACCAAATGTTGGCTACGTTGTTCTCTTCGCCATAAATCTGTACCCTGCCAGTGCCATAAACAGGGCAGCCTGTTTGTGGAGTTACTACTACCCAGTAATCTCCAGCTTCATCTACTTCGATAGAAGAGGTGGTTTCGCCTGTGCTCCATAGGTATGTGTAAGGACCGCCAGTGGCACCTCCTTGTTGGCCTTGGCCACCTTGCTGTGGCTCGGCATCCAGTTCTAGGGTTTCTCCCGGACAAATAGTTGTATCTGGTAAAGAAACTTGTAAGTCGTTCTGCTCAATGTTGGCGGTAACAACATTGGAGTTGTAAGTTCTGCCATTTATTTCTACCGTTACGGAAGCCATTACTGGGCCAGCTTCCTCAAAAGTCATAATTGGTGATTGCTGGTTAGATATTATCCCTTGGGGCTGAAAGTCCCACTGAAAAGAAGTTGGTATGGCGGTAGAAGGTGTGAAGATTGCGTAAAATTGAACGGGGTTGTTCATACACAATGGGTCTTCTGAAACAAAGGCTTCTATAACCGGCATAATGCCTTCGTGCGGGCTAAAGTTGGCGAAGTAATCAGAGTTGAAATCTGCGCCATCAAATAATGCTGATTCGTAGTTTACCAAATTTAATGCACTATCGGCCTGGTCGATTCTTGAAAGGAGTGTACTGCCTGATGCTGTTTCTTTGTAAAGGTGGTAAATGGTGCTGTCTGGTGCCAAAAGCAAACTCAGGCTTTCTGCTACAGGAGCATCCAAAACTTCTTGCACCGCAACTGTAGAAGAAGTGTCGGCCAGGTTGAATCGGTAAAGGCTACCTTCGCTACCTGAATTTCTTGAAAAATAAAGATGGTCACCGCTAAAAGACCACCCAGCCGAACCGCCAAATGTTTCGCCAAACGCAAATGAATTTAAAATGGCTCTGTCGTGAGTGAGCTCTGGAGCGGCTTCGTTAAACTGAAGTATTTGGATGTTGCTTTCCGAAGAAGGTGTAACGGCTATTTGACCCGTTGCAGGGTGAAAAGCCAAATGAGCAGCGGTTATTGAATTGGTAAGGTTAAGTACTCCAACACTATTGAATATGCCTCCTTGTTGTGGTATTTCAAATATTTCGAACATTCCACCGCCAACTTGCTGGGTTACCAACCAAAAGGTTTGCATATCAGCAGAAGGAATAACCAACATGCCATCGCCTCTGGCCATAATACCGGTAGGCTGGTTTTTTTGTGATGCAACAACCGCCCCTGAAGGTGGGCCTGCAGGTCTATTGCCTTGTGTGTTCGCGTTTACAATGGTATAAAAAACTTGCCCCGATGCATCTCTGTGGAAAATATAGTAAAGTCCAATTGAGGCAGGTCCCGGTACCGGGCTACTGGCCATGGCCTGAATTCCGTTAGCATCGGAGAAGATGCTGTTGCCATTCGGCATGATCTGATGCGTGGCATCAAAAATATTCACGCCATCGGAATAGAATATAAGGTCGCCAGATGTCGGGTCGGTTACAGTAAGTTTCTCGCCAATATTGTTTTGAGCTTGTTTGCCCAAGTCAATAATTGCCTCGGTGTCAGTTTCTTTGCCAAAAACCAAAGCGCGATCGTTACCAGAGAAATGCCAATTATGTCTGGTGTAATCTTGCCCATAGCCTGCAAAGCAAACCAAGGTAAAAAGTAATGATAAAAGGATGTGGTTATTGCGCACTACGCTATGCTCTTTATATATTTTACATTTGGTAAATAGTTTTACCCTATTACGCCATTAGTGGAGTTTTTATTATATTCAGCGCTTCTTAGTAAAGCTCTAAAGATAACGGAAAACTTCTTTGTAGAAACGTAGTCTAGTCTTGTCGCTGAAATATAACACACAATTTATATAGAGTGAGGGTGAGGATGCGTTTAAATGTTAATCATGTATATGCGTAAGGCGTTAATTCTACTAACTGCACTATTTGTACTGGCGCAAGCAAACGAATTGAAGGCACAAGATCCTCAGTTCTCTCAGTTCTATGCGGCTCCGCTATATATTAACCCTGCATTTACTGGGGCTTCGGGCTATACCCGTTTTGGTGTTAATTACAGAAACCAGTGGCCCAATCTTCAGGCATCTTTCAATACTTTTTCTTTTTATGCCGACCATTACTTGGAGAGCATAACCAGTGGTATTGGTGTAATTGTAACAACTGATAAGGAAGGTTCTGCCGGACTTAATTCTACAAATTTTGGTCTGAGCTATGCCTACCAATTGAAGTTGAATGATTATCTGGTTTTTAGGCCAGGGGTTCAATTCAACTTTTTTAGTAGAAATGCTGGTTTTCAAGACCTCGTTTTTGCCAATCAGATCGACCCTGTTAGCGGTGCAATAGATCCTACGGTAACCGATCCTTCCGTTGTAAATAGTGACTTAAGAACCAGCTTTGTAGATATAAGTGTGGGTGGTGTGCTTTATAGCCCTAGGTTGTTTGTAGGTGCTGCGGTGCAGCATATTACAGAGCCGAATCAATCTTTAATTGATGGCGATAGCCCATTACCAAGAAGGTTGACAATTCATGGTGGTTATAAAATTACTATTGGTCAAGGGCCGCTACGAAAAGACCTTACTTATACTTATAAGGAAAGAAGCTTTACACCTGTTTTTCAATACAAGCAGCAGGGAGAGTTTAGTCAGTTAGATTTTGGCGGTTATTTATATTTGGAGCCCATCAATTTTGGTGTTCAGTATCGTGGGTTGCCATTTAAGCAGTTCGAAGGCTTTCCGAACAATGAGGCGCTTGTCTTTACATTGGGTGTTACCACCAACGATTTTAATATTGGCTATAGCTACGACTATACTATTTCAGAGCTGGGCATTGAAACTGGTGGTGCACACGAGTTTTCAATGACTTACTTCTTAGATTTCACGAAACATCATAGGGTGCCAAGAGACCGTTGGAAAATTCCTTGCCCTAAAAATTAATTAAATTGTTAGCCTATGGAAGCACAGCAGTTTTTATACCTGTTGTTGGGCATTGTGCTGCTCGATTATTTGATCGACCAAACACTCGATTATCTCAATTTTAAGCATTCTAAAACCGCGGTTCCTGATAAGCTAAAGGGTTTGTACGATGATGATGAGTATGCGCGATCGCAGGCTTATCAAAAGGCAAGGTCTCGTTTCTCCTTTATAACTTCGGCTTTTAGCACCTTGGTTTCAGTGCTGGTATTAGCTTTAGGCGGTTTTGGCTGGCTCGATACCTTTTTACGGGCTTACATTACAGATCCAATTTGGCTTTCTTTGGCCTTTTTTGGTGCGCTTTTCGTGCTTTCCGACTTGGTGAACTTTCCTTTTTCATACTACAGTACTTTCGTAATCGAGGAGAAATTCGGTTTTAACAAAACTACGCTCAAAACCTTTTTTATAGATAAGCTCAAAGGCTATTTGTTGGCCGTAATTATCGGTGGTTTACTAGGTTATGCTTTGCTGTGGCTGGTGTTGCAGTTGGGTGAAAACTTTTGGCTCTATGCCTTGGCTTTAATTGGCGGCTTTATGGTTTTTATGAACTTGTTTTATACCTCTATCATACTTCCGCTTTTCAATAAATTAAAACCATTGGAAAATGGTGAACTGAAAAATGCCATCAATGAATATGCTCAAGGAGTTGATTTTCCGCTTGACAATATTTTCGTAATTGATGGTTCAAAAAGGTCTACCAAAGCGAATGCTTTCCTTTCTGGTTTTGGCAAGAAGAAGAAAATTGTGCTTTACGATACATTGATAGAAAAACACAGCACAGAGGAATTGGTATCAGTGCTTGCGCATGAGGTAGGGCATTATAAAAAGAAGCACATTGTGCTGTCTATGGTTTTGGGCTTGGCCCAAATGGGGTTTACGCTTTTTATTATGTCGCTATTAATTTTTAACGAGCAATTGAGCTTGGCTTTGGGTGGCGAACAGTTGGCACTACACCTTAACTTTATTGCTTTCGCCTTGTTGTACACACCTATTTCTAGAATTACCGGTTTGTTTATGAATGTCCTGAGCCGAAAAAACGAGTTCGAGGCTGATGCATTTGCTGTAAACACCTATGCTGCTAAACCTTTGATGGAAGCCTTAAAGAAGCTGTCTGTAACTAGCTTGAGCAACCTTACACCGCATCCTGCTTACGTGTTTGTCAATTATTCGCACCCACCATTGCTACAAAGGTTAGAGGCCATGGAAGAGTTGGATTCAGGGGTTTAGAGCCTTAGATAAAATCAATATCAATGTTGCTAGGGTAGCGCATGAGGTAGTTCACGCCTTTTTCGGCAGTCATGTCTTCGTAAAGAATTTTGTAGAGGGTCTCGGTAATGAGCGGCTTAATGCCCTGCGATTCGGCAAGTTGATGAATAATACGAATGGTGTTAATACCTTCTGCTACCTCTTCCATTTCGCCCAAAGCTTGTTCCAAAGTAGCGCCTTTACCAATTTTTTGTCCTAATGTATAGTTACGGCTGCTCGCACTAGAGGTGGTCGCTACAAGGTCGCCAATGCCTGCTAGACCAATAAATGAAGAGATTTCTCCACCCAAAGCTTTTCCTAGGTAAATCATTTCCACAAGTCCACGGCTTACTAAAAGTCCTCTGGAGTTTTCGCCTAATCCTAAGCCCGCCAATATACCAGAAGCTACCGCGATAATGTTTTTGAGTACACCGCAGAGTTCTACACCGCGCAAGTCGGCATTGCCATACACCTGAAAGTTCTCTGACCTTAGTAGTGTTTTGCCTTGTTCGATTACCTCGTTAAATGGAGAGGCAATTACTGTGGCCGCTGGGTCTCCAGAACTAAGTTCTGATGCTAAATTAGGGCCGGCCAAACAGCCTACCCGAACTACCACTGTTTCTTGTTTTATGATTTCACTCATAGTGAAAACATGGTCTTGACTTAAAACAAAGTCATGCGGTTTTTCTTCCGGAATTCTTAAATCTAAGCCTTTGGTACCATGAATCATCATGTGGTAGGGGCGCAAATATTGCGACATACTTACCATTAAATCCCTAAACCCTGAAGACGGCACCACGGGAAAAAGCACATTGCATTTAGTGGCTATTTCCTCCAGGCTATTGGTGGGGGTTACGCGCTCGTGGAGTTGCTGGCCAGCCGAAAGGCGCTTTGTGGCCATTTCGTTTACGGTATCGGCATTTCTGGCATAAAGCAAAACATCTGAGTTGCGCGCTAAAAGGTTTGCAACTGCTGTACCGAAGCTTCCTGCTCCAACTACTCCTACGGGCTTATTAGACATATTTTTCCAGGTTATAACCTACGAGTCTATTGTGGTAGTAAAATAGCAAATTCAAATCTTGCGTGGTAACATTTCCTGCTTTGTCGATTATTAATGGTCGCTTGGCGTGATACATACCTACGTTTTTCATGCCATGCTCAATCATCTCGTCAGGGTCGCCCATCAGATAGGGAGAAATGTCCAGTTTACCTTCGTTCTTCATTTGATGAACTTTGGCCAGTAGCCTGTTAAAGGTGTCTTTAAATTCGTCAATCGGAATAAAAAGGTCTTCTTCTGGCAGACGCAATAGGTTGTAAAGGTCGAGTTTGCTGTATTTCTTTCTGAATATTTCGAAAGCAGTAAAGGCCACCAAGTGGCTAGCAAAAACCTTATTGATTCGGTGGAATTCTTCCACAATACGCTCACTAAGCATTCGGGTGTACTCATCTTCACGCTGCTGGTTTTGCGAAATAATTCTACCGTCTTGCGTAAAGTATTCTTGCGTGTCGATTACCCGATTGTTCTTGTCGTAACTATTGCCCTGAATGTCTACATAGTTGCCCAAAACATCCATTGCTTTACCTATAGACACAGAAATGTGAGAGCCTTTAGTGAAGAATTTCACTAAAAATGCAGAAATCTTGTATGATGTTGAGTACTCGTCATTCTCTACGTAATAGCGCTCTTGCCCTTGTAGTTTCAGGTATTGGCTGATCAAACTCGGGGCTTCTAGCACAAAGTTGTAGTTAAGCGTAACAGGTACTACAAATATCTTCTCTAGTGCATCGCGCTTGCCTTTTTGGTAATTCACGCGTTGGGCTTCAATTGCGGTGCTAAGCAATCCAAGCTTTAGCCTTTTTTCTATCTGTCCAGAACGAGACCTAGTTCCACCTGGGAAAAACAAGCTATGGCAGCCTCGCTGAATCGCCATGCTAGAATAGGTTTTGAGCGTTTCTAGGTATAGCGCATTTTTCTTTCTTCGGTCTACCTTATAAGCGCCAAGGCTATTCATAAAGTAGGCAAAGATTTTAATGTTGAAGAGGTTGAGCCCCGCACCATATATAAAGGCGGGTAAGCCAAGCGCACTAATCACCCAACCTATTAATATAGAGTCGAGGTTACTAAAGTGCGTAGGAACCATAATGATGGTGCCCTTTCTTGCCAAGGTTCTTAGTTGTTCAACCTCGCCTGTAATATGGATTTTATCCTGAAGAGTGAATTTAGTTTTGAAAATAGACCAAAAGCCTCTGGCCCGAGATGCGTTCAGTAGCCTAGCAAAGCCAAAGGTGACCAAGCTGCGGGCCATTCGGTATCGCGTTTTTTTAAAGTTACCGGCAATCTCGTCTGAGTAGCGAAACACTATTTCATATAGCATTTCGTCTAGCATTTCATCTATTTCTTCCTTAGGCGGATTGTTCTGAGAAATGTCGAGCAAGCGTGCTTTTATGCTGTTCAAAAAGTGCTCTTCATCCTCAGGGTCAACAGCCCACGGATTACGTTTAATTCTTAATTTTTCGCGAAATACAGTAGTTTCAATTTCTTCAATGAGGGCCTCTCTGGTAGGAGCCAAGGCTTTAATTCGACTAATGCTTTCTTCTGCTACCGCTTGAACAAATTCCTCACGATTTTGGCTTAATGCCACCACCGGCCATTCGTTCATTCCCCCCGGAAGGACTTGATCGTACTTCTTCTTCACATAGTCTGGGACGATGTACTTCATTGAATAGGTTTGCCTCAAAGATATACTAATTTTCTATTCGCTCAGGGTAGAAAAATTTGTAATGCCCTCGCCAGTTGTTCTACTTCTTCTTCTAAGTTAAAAGCGTGCAGACAAATTCTTAACCTTTCGCTACCTTCTTTTACGGTAGGGCTTAAAATTGGTCGAACATCAAAGCCTTTCATTTGCAGTGTATTAGCTGCTTCTTTTGTTGCCTCGTTGCCGCCTATGGCAAAGGACTTAATGGCCGAAGGACTAGCGGCATTAGGTAAAAGTTGGTTGAAAAGTGTTGACTTACTGCTTAGGTTGAGCGGTAAGCTTGGGTGACGCTTTAAGTACTCGAATGCCGAGATAATAGCGCTCACTTCAAAGGCGCTTGGGGCGGTGGTGTAGATAAAAGGTCGTGCAAAATTTACAAAAAAGTCTTTGAGCAACTTAGTGCCTGTAACACATGCTCCGTGAATCCCCATGGCTTTGCCAAAGGTGTAGATTACGGCATAGACTGAGTCGCGTAAACCTAGTTCGTTTACCAAGCCGCTACCATTTTCTCCCCAGCTGCCTGTGGAGTGCGCTTCGTCTACCACTACCAAAGCATTATAAGTTGTAGCAAGAGTGGTAATTTCTGCGAGAGGAGCTAAGTCGCCATCCATTGAATAGATGCTTTCACAAGCTATGTAGGCCTGGCCTTCAGCCTTGTTTTCGGTTAGTTTTCTTTCAAGGTCTTGAAGGTCGTTGTGCTTAAAAGGAATTCTCTTCGCAAAACTCAGTCTTAAGCCATCTTTTATGCAGGCATGTGAAAGTTCATCGTAAAAAACGATGTCTCCTTTTTGCGGTACGCTAGAAAAAAATGCAAGGTTTGCCATGTAGCCTGAGCTAAAAAGCGTGGCTGCTGCTGAGTTGAAGTGATGGGCTAAATAGGCCTCGCAATCTTCAATTGATGATGTGTTTCCCGTTAGCAGTCGTGAGCCGGTAGCGCCATTCTTTCCTCCGTGCTGCTGATAATGTTCAAGAATTTGCGCTTTGAGTGAGTCGCTTTGTGCTAGTCCCAAGTAATCATTCGAAGAAAAATCGATTAGGTTGAGGTTGGCATGACGTAATTCCCGAAAGCTGTTTGCAGCTCGTCTTTTTTCTAGTAGGCTTTTTATGCTGGTAGAATCCATTTAGGCAAATATACTTGGTGTGCTAGAGAAATTATTAACACTTTTGTCGGCATCTGATGCGAAAAGGAATAAAACTGGGTTTGTTGTTGTGTGTGTTGTTAAGTGGCAGGGAACTGATGGCGCAAACCGATTATCGTGTACAGGAGGCGAGTATAGCCAATGAAAATGATGTGTACACTTTTCGCAACCAAGATAAGTACTATTCAAACGGCTTGCTTTTTCATTTTAGGTTTGTGCCGGAAAGTGGGAAGTGGCTTTCTCCAAAATCGAACGACACCAAGTTTATTGTCGATTTTGAATTGATCCATAAGTTTTTCACTCCGCAAGATGTTCGTTTTGACGATGTAGATGAGTACGAGCGTCCCTATGCTGGTTGGTTAAATACAGGTGTTAGCTTCAGTCTTTTTCCCAGTGAATCTGTTCGGTGGATGTACGGTGCTGAACTGGGGCTTGTAGGTAAAGCTTCAGGAGGAGAGGGGCTCCAGACTTGGTACCATAATGCAGTGGGCTTTCCAAAGCCAAGGGGCTGGCAATATCAGATCCCGAATGAGCCTTTTGTCAATTTAAAGGCCGCTTTTGATAAACAGTTTGTTGTGGCTCCGCGTACTTTCGATGTGGTATCGAGTACCGAAATAAAAGTAGGTACAGGACAAACCAATGCCATGCAACGAGTCGATTTTCGTTTGGGTAAGCTTTTTAGTCTGAATAATTCAGCTTTTAAAAACGCTTTGATTGGAAGAGGAAGAAGTGCATTTGAAAACCGGGCATACTTTTTTGCTGGGTATGGCATTCAATATGTGTTGCATGATATTACCATTCAGGGTTCGCTTTGGAACGACAATGCACCGCATACTGAAGATATAGTTCCGTGGGTAAGGCACTTGCGTATTGGCTGGGCGGCTAGTTCTAGAAATGCCACCTTTAAAATGACCTACAATTGGTTAAGTCGAGAGGTAAAGAACGCGAGAAGTCAGGCTTATATCGGTTTCGAGTTGCTAATTCGCTTTGGGCCTAGGTCATCAAGAAGGCAGTAGTGTGATCTACCACTTTTTGCATGTCATCAGAAAACTGTGCGGCTGTCCATGGGTGCTTACTGTCAAAGTTATGATTGACACCTTCCAACAATATTAATTCAGATTTGGTTTGCCAAGCGTGCATTTGCACAGAGGCTTGGTGTGGCATAGTGGCATCGTTGGTGCCGTGTATAAATTGAATTGGGATGTTCAGGCGTTTAACTGCGTTTTCGATAGAGAATGCTTCCTCCTTGTTTAAGTAATCTTCAGCAAACTGATAATCCAACGGTAAATCTTCTCCTGTTCTCGAGTTTTTCATGGTAATCACACCATTGGCTTTCCAATAGGCAACTTCTTGCGCTGTAAATACAGCGGCAAAATCGTGCACCGATGCCCAAGTGCTTACTTTCTTTATTCTAGCGTCATGAGCAGCATAAATCAAGGCCATTCCACCACCGCGACTGTGTCCGATGAGGTAAATGCGCTTAGGGTCAATTTCCTTGGCGAATTCATCTGCTGTTAATAAATAGTCGATTAGTCGCTTGGTATCTTCTTGCTCATGGCTAAAGTTGTTGCTGGCAAAGGCTTTTAAATCGGTAATCTCTTGCGCATTGTTTTTAATGTTCACGCCATTTCTCGAAAAGTTGAATTTGCAGAAAAAGGCACCAGCTTTTGCAAAGTGATCGGCTACCAAACCCATTTGGCTCCAATCTTTAAATCCCTTAAAGCCATGGAGAAAAACAACCAAAGGTTTGCTGCTGCCATCGGCTATATAAGTGCAGTCGGTATCAATTGGTAGGTTAGGGTTGGTTGAAGGAATTGAAAACTTTTTCTTTAAACAATCCATTGGCTTTAAAAACATATTTGAGCAACTAGCTTGCGGTTGCTAGTTTACCTATTATTTTTGACCACTCAAATCTAATGGCTCTTCAACTAAAAGAAATACAAGCCCCAGTATCCTCAGAAATGGCCGATTTCGAGAAGAAATTCAGGTCTTTTATGAAGAGCAAGGTCTATTTGGTAGACCAAATCATGAGTTTTATTGTAAAGCGGAAAGGGAAGCAGATGCGTCCACTGTTCGTTTTTTTAACTGCCGGTACTACTGGAGAGATTACAGAGAGGACTTATCGGGGGGCTTCGTTGATAGAGCTGCTGCATACGGCATCGCTGGTGCATGACGATGTGGTGGATGATTCCAATTACAGGCGCGGATTCTTTTCAGTAAATGCTCTGTGGAAGAATAAGATAGCCGTTTTGGTTGGTGATTACCTGCTGTCGAGAGGGCTTTTGCTTTCGGTGGATAATGAGGATTTCGATTTGTTGAAAATCATTTCTCAGGCCGTTCGCGAAATGAGTGAAGGGGAGTTGCTTCAAATGGCAAAAGCTAGAAACCTGGATATTACTGAAGAGGTTTATTACGATGTTATTCGCCAGAAAACGGCTTCTTTAATAGCTTCTTGCTGTGCTGCAGGTGCTGCATCGAGCGGTGCTCCGGAAGAGTCGATTGCACAAATGAAGGAGTTTGGCCTTAATGTGGGGATGGCATTTCAGATTAAGGATGATCTTTTCGATTATGGTGAAGACCAAATTGGAAAGCCGCTGGGTATCGATATTAAGGAAAAGAAAATGACGCTTCCGTTAATTCATGCCCTTTCTAATGCCTCATCTTCTGATAAAAGAAGGATACTTCGAACCATAAAGCGCAATAGTGACGATGCTGAGAAGGTAAAGGAAGTGATTGCTTTTGTGAAAGGTGCTGGAGGAATTGAATACGCCAAGAAAGTGATGAATGACTATTTTGAAAAGGCGCTATCTATTCTTGATAATTTCCCTGATTCGGCCTACAAAAAGTCTCTTGGTGAGCTGGTAAGGTTTACGATAGAGCGTACAAAGTAAAATGCCCGTTCGGTCAGAACAGGCACTTCAGTTAGTTAGTAGTTTATTAGTATGTAATTTCGAGACTTTATGTGTCCACATTACTCATTGTCGAAACATAAACCCTCGTGCAATAGAAACAACCACTGATAAATTTACCCCTATTGCGGTATTGCTTTTTTTATTGACGGTACAATAAAATAATCCATTTCCAGTTGTCCGATACGCTTTCAGAAGGCTTGTACAAAAAGCGTCCGATGAATGCTTCGTTATTAATGAAAATCTCCGTGATTCCCAGGTTGTTAATGGCGTTCCATGTGCCGTCAAAATCTTCAGAATAAGGTCCGTCAATATCTTGCAAACTGGTGTATGTTGGAAAGCTTAAAGAATTTTCAATTTCATAAAAATCGCTGGGTGCAATAACAGGTGGGTGAAGTACTTGAGGTCTTCCGTCAGTGTTTAAAATGCCTTCAAAGATCTTTTCTTGGGTTGGGT
Source organism: Roseivirga pacifica (assembly GCF_900111145.1). Lineage (GTDB taxonomy): Bacteria > Bacteroidota > Bacteroidia > Cytophagales > Cyclobacteriaceae > Roseivirga > Roseivirga pacifica. The sequence continues at coordinate 156,577 of NZ_FOIR01000005.1, read as the reverse complement.
CATAGTACAATGAAACAGATCCGTCTAAATCATTTTCTGCGGGGTCAGTGTCTATGTCTATCGGAATGTTGGAATAGTCAATGCTTATCTTTTCAAACTCAAGTGTTGCGCCTGCTTGTAGTTCTTCGGTTTTGTAGTCCACAATAAAAAGTAGCATTTGGCTCTTTTCTTTTGGTTCATCCACTTTGCTACACCCAAAAATAACCAGTACTAACAGCCCAATTAATTGGTGCTTTTTCATCCATACAATCATGTTGGTAAATCTAAAGAATAAACACCCTAATTGACAAAATTTGGTCTAATGGCAAGTAGTTTATTGGTCTTTTTTAACACATCGTTTCTTAAGGCCGGAAAACTGTCCCACCGTTTGCCACTTTAGTCCATTTTTCTTCCCTTAAATAATTCGTTTTCTTTTTTATGAGTGTAACTATCTGTTTTTCAATGAGAAATGATTTTTAGTTGTGGCTATGGTTTTCTGCTTTAATTATCTGGTATACTTGTTTTTAAGGCTTAAAAAAGCTACTTTTCTGAAAAAGTGGGAAAAAGTAGAAAAAAGTGGGGATATGTGGAGTACTTTTCTAACTTTGTATTAGTTCAGGTGTGTAATGGCTTTTTTTACTGGGGAATATGATTGTAAGCTCGATGCTAAGGGGCGCTTGGCTTTGCCTGCAAAGGTAAAGGGTGCGTTGCCTGAAGTGTCTGCTAATGAGCTTGTTCTCAGGAGGGGGTTCGAACCTTGTTTGGTGCTCTATCCTATGCTCGAGTATAAAAAGATTATTAATCGTGTTCGGTCTTTGAGTGAATTCAATGAGGATTACCGAAGGTTCCAGAGGAGTTTCTTTAGAGGGAATGTAGAGATGGAGCTGGATGGTTCGGGGCGGATCAACATACCAAAACGAATGATGGACTTCGCCAATTTGGAAAAGGAAGTTGTTGTTGTGGGGTTGGGTAACCGCGTGGAGATTTGGAATCCTGAGATGTATGAGGAGAACCTTATAAATGATGTCTCAGAGTACTCAAAATTGGCCGAGAAATATTTGGCTGAAGACTAACAAGATGTCTGATTATCATGTGCCGGTAATGCTTCAAGAGTGTGTTGGAGGGCTGGCGATTAAACCTGATGGGATTTATGTGGATGTGACCTTTGGTGGAGGTGGGCATTCAAAAGAAATACTGAAGCACTTGGGCGACAATGGTCGCTTGTTTGGGTTCGATCAAGATGTTGATGCCAAGCAAAATGCTTTAGCTATTGAAAATCGTTCTTTCACATTTGTTCAAGCCAACTTTAGGCATTTAAAACGCTACTTGAAGTTACATGGTGTTAAGCAGGTAGATGGAATTTTGGGTGATCTCGGAATCTCATCTTATCAGATTGATGCTGTGGAGCGTGGTTTTTCCATTCGTGGAGATGCTGAGCTCGATATGCGAATGGATAAAAATGCAAAGTTGACCGCTAAAAACGTGGTTAACGAGTATTCCGAAGAGCAGCTTCATAAAATTCTGGGAATGTATGGCGAAATAAAGAATGCCAAAACCCTCGCTTCGGCCATAGTGTCGCAGCGCTTTGGTGGTGCCATAAGTACTACCGGAGAGTTGATGGAGGTGCTAAAGGGCTATGCTCCTAGAAATCGCGAGAATAAATATTTCGCACAGGTTTTTCAGGCTATTCGAATTGAGGTGAATGATGAGATGGGTGCGCTGGAAGACTTTTTGGAGCAGTCGGCCGAGGTGATAAAACCGGGTGGTCGTTTGGTGATTGAAAGTTACCATTCGCTAGAAGACCGCATGGTGAAGAATTTCATCAACAAAGGGAAGGTGTTTGGCGAAGTGGAGAAAGATTTTTTTGGAAACGAATTAAAGCCTTTTAAGGCAGTGAATAGAAAGCCCATAGTGGCTGATCAACAAGAACTAACTAGAAACAGCCGATCGAGAAGTGCGAAACTTCGCGTAGCTGTTCGATTGTAATATGGCAGCAAATAGATTCAAGGCGAAGCAATCGGAAGGCGCTCCTGAAAGAGGGTTCTTTGGGTTTCTGTCTACCAAGCTCAAATTGACTGAGCTGGAGACGGGCTTTCCTGTTAAGTACTTGCCAAAAGTGCTTTTTGCTGTGCTGTTGGGTGTGTGTTATGTGTGGAATAGCCACTACGCAGAACGCACTACGCGCGAAATTGACCGCCTGGAAGATGAGGTGGAAGATTTGCGTGCTGATGTTACCACGCTGGAAGCAGACTACATGTTCAGTAGTAAGCAGTCTGAGGTTGCGCGTAGAGTGCAGCAGCTCGGATTAGAAGAAAGTAAGGAGCCGCCAATTAAAATCATTGTAGATAGCGATGAATATTAAGAGGTCCATACTGCTTCGGGTGCGTATTGCCTTTTTGTTAACCGTAGTCTTTGTTTTGGCTGTGGTTTATCGTTTGGTGCATGTCCAAATGATTGAAGGCGATAAATGGAGGCAAAAGGCTGAGGAGTACAGCCTTGATTATAAAAAAATTAAAGCTACCAGAGGAAGTATTTACTCGGCAAATAACGATTTGCTGGCTACTTCGCTGCCTTTTTATCGATTGGCGTTCGATCCTTCTTTGGTAGATGATGAAACATTTACGTCTAAAATAGACTCCCTTTCACACCTATTGTCGAATTTTTTCCGAGATCATTCTTCTGATTATTATAAGAAGAAGATCTCGGAGGCTCGGCAGTCTCGCAGTCGCTACATGGTTATTAACCGTGACTTAGTGAACTATCAGCAAAAACAAATGATGAATACCTGGCCGATTTTCAGGAAAGGCCAAATGCAAGGTGGGGTCATTTTTCATAAAGTAGACGAAAGACACAGACCATTTAGAACACTCGGTCAAAGAACAATTGGTTATGTAAAGGATGACTTTGGTGTTGGGATTGAATGGAGTTTTAATGACTACCTGGCAGGTCGAGATGGTGAAGGCCTCTTTCAGAAAGTAGCAGGAGGTAATTGGAAACCGGTGAATGCTTCGTCCGATGTGCGGCCAGAAGATGGGTACGATATACATACAACCATAGATGTTAACCTTCAAGATGTTGCCCAAAATGCTTTGCTGAGGGCTTTAATGCGTTATGAGGCTGCCTATGGAACGGTAGTGTTAATGGAGGTAAAAACAGGCGAGATCAAAGCGATTTCTAACCTGCAAAAAACTGCCAGCGGTCGTTATGCTGAATCTTACAATTACGCGGTACAGGGAACTAACGACCCGGGGTCTACTTTCAAGTTAGCTTCAATGTTAGCGCTGTTGGAGGCTGGCAAAGTTGATCTTTCGGATACCGTTGATACGGGTGAAGGTAGTATTGATTTCTATAACAGAACGCTTACAGATGTTAAGCGTGGAGGCTATGGTAAAATTACCGTGCAAGAGGTTTTCGAAAAGTCATCCAATGTGGGGATCGCCAAGTTGGTGACCGAGCATTTTGGAGAGAATCCTCAAGAGTTTGTAGATATCATTAAGAAGACGGGCTATGGTCAGCCACTCGATTTCCAGTTAATGGGCGAAGGGGTGCCATATATTAAAGATACTGACGATGAGTCTTGGTCTGGAACAACTCTGCCATGGATGTCGGTGGGTTATGAAACTTCGGTTACGCCTTTACAAACTTTGGCGCTATACAATGCGGTGGCTAATGATGGCCGAATGATTCAACCGATTTTAGTCAAGAGCATTAATAAGGCGAATCAGCCGGTTAAAACTTTTGAGGCCAAGGTGCTGAATAAGCAAATCGCCTCGGACGAAACGCTTGAGAAATTGCGTTTAATGCTTGAAGGGGTTGTAGAGCGCGGAACTGCGAAAAACGTAAAGAATGAATACTTCAAAATTGCTGGTAAAACAGGTACTGCACAGAAGTTAATTGATGGTAGGTATAGAACGCAGCATTACTATGCTTCGTTTGCTGGGTATTTTCCTGCCGATGAGCCATTGTATTCATGCATTGTAGTGATTGATGATCCTGATGGCTGGAACCGTTACGGAGGTGACGTTTCGGCTCCTGTGTTTAAAGAAATTGCGGACATGATTTATTCGCAAAACTTAGCTATCCATGATTCATTTCAAGCCGATTTGTTGGCGAATGAAGGGACGTTCCCTGTGATTCGCGCGGGCAAATTCGATGAGCTGAATAAGCTCTGCAATGAGTTGGGTATTTCAAACCATTTGGGAGATGAAGATGTGGATTGGGTGCGTTCGCAAGTAGATAATAATGCCATTATCTGGAAAAAGAATTACGGCTCGAATGAGCTAGTGCCAAACGTACAGGGGATGACGGTACGTGATGCTGTTTATTTATTAGAAAACAGCGGATTAAAAGTAAATATCTCAGGCTCTGGTAGGGTGCAAAATCAATCACTCAGACCTGGTGTAAGAATAAGTAAAGGACAAACGATAAGCCTCGATTTAGGTTAATGGCGCAACTGAAAGACATATTATATAAAGTATCGCTTCAGTCAGTTTCTGGCAATATGGAAACAGCGGTGGCGCAGCTTGCTTTCGATTCAAGAAAAGTAGCTGACGGTACTGCTTTTGTGGCCATTAAAGGAACACAGGTAGATGGGCATGAGTACATTGAAAAGGCCATTGAGGCTGGTGCTGTAGCTATTATTTGTGAGCACCTTCCCGAAAACTTGAATGAGTCCGTGACTTATGTTCAGGTAAAGGATTCGGAAGAGGCACTTGGTATTATGTCGGCCAACTTCTTTGGCAACCCTTCGGAAAAATTGCACTTGGTGGCTATAACCGGTACTAACGGAAAAACCACATGCGTAACCTTGCTTTATCAGCTTTTTAGAGGCTTGGGCTATAATACGGGCATGCTCTCCACCGTAGAGAACAAGATCAACGATGAGGTGCTCAAAGCTACGCATACTACACCCGATGCCATTACTATTAATGAGCTGTTGGCTCAAATGGTGTCGAAGGGTTGTACCCATTGCTTTATGGAGGCAAGCTCTCATGCCATTGTTCAAAGACGAATTGCAGGGCTAAAGTTCAAAGGGGCGGTATTTACCAACCTTTCGCATGAGCATTTGGATTACCATAAGACCTTTGACGAGTACATAAGGGCTAAAAAGCTGTTGTTCGATAACCTTCCGGCTGGCGCTTTCGCTTTGGTGAATTATGATGATAAGCGTGGTCCAATCATGCTGCAAAATACCAAGGCGTGGAAGCATAAATATGCACTCAAGTCATTTGCGGATTACAAGGCGAAAATCCTTTCCAATACCCTGCAAGGTTTGGAGCTAGATATAGATGGTCATACCGTTTGGTTTAAGCTAATCGGTGATTTTAATGCCTACAACCTTTTGGCGGTTTATGGTACTGCCATTTTGCTCGATGAAGAAGAGACAGATGTGTTGCAGGAGCTTTCTGCGGTAGATCCGGCTCGTGGGCGCTTCGAAATCGTACCGACAAAATCGGGTATTACGGCTTTGGTGGATTATGCGCATACGCCCGATGCTTTGGAGAATGTGCTTCATACCATTAAGGAGTTTAGAACGGGCAACGAAAAGGTAATTACCGTGGTGGGTTGCGGTGGAAATCGTGACAAAGAGAAGCGGCCAGTAATGGCAAAAATTGCCTGCGATTTTAGTGATAAAGTGGTGCTTACCTCCGATAACCCAAGGTTTGAAGAGCCAGATGCCATAATAGCAGATATGCAAACTGGGGTAACACCCGCCAATTTTAGAAAGACACTTGTGGTGGCAGATAGAAGAGAGGCGATTAAAACCGCTGTTTCGCTGGCTGAACCAAAAGATATAATACTGGTAGCAGGCAAAGGCCACGAAGACTACCAGGAGATCAAAGGAGAGCGATTTCCATTTGATGATAAGCTGATTTTAAAAGAAATGTTAGACCTAATCCATAGTCAAGACTAGGAATGCTGTATTACTTGTTTGATTATTTCGATCGTGAATTTGACCTTATGGGGGCAGGAGTGTTTCAGTACATCTCCTTCAGGGCTGTTATGGCCGCTGCAATCTCATTGTTGATCACGATTACCTTCGGTAAGAACCTAATCAACTTATTGCAAAAGAAGCAAGTAGGCGAGTCCATTCGTGACTTGGGCTTGGCGGGTCAAATGGAGAAAAAAGGCACCCCAACAATGGGTGGTCTAATCATTATTGCGGCCATTGTTATTCCTACTTTGCTCTTCGCGAAGCTTGAAAACATCTATGTGATTTTGCTTTTGGTAACCACGGTTATTTTAGGCGGAATCGGCTTTTTGGATGATTACATCAAGGTGTTTAGAAAGAACAAAGAGGGCTTAGCAGGTAAGTTTAAAGTTGTTGGTCAGGTTTCAGTTGGTCTGATTATCGGCTTAACGCTTTTCTTCCATGAAGATGTGGTGATTAGGGAGTTCAATGAGCCAGAAACTGTGCAAACAGAAGTAGTTTCTGAAGGCCCGAACTATGTTGATAAGAAGTCAACGGTAACCACCATTCCTTTTGTCAAGGACAATGAGCTTGACTACAGCAAGTTCAACCCAACGGATAGCGATATGGTTACGGCTGCCATCTACGTGTTGATCGTGATCTTCTTCGTTACAGCTATTTCAAACGGAGCCAATATTACCGATGGTATAGATGGTTTGGCAGCGGGAACTTCGGCCATTATAGGGCTTGCGCTGGCCATTTTTGCCTACATATCAGGTAATGCCATTTTCTCTGACTATCTGAATGTAATGTTCATTCCAAACTCTGGTGAGTTGGTGATTTTCTGTACCGCTTTTGTTGGAGCCTGTGTAGGTTTCTTATGGTACAACTCTTACCCGGCACAAGTATTTATGGGCGATACGGGTAGCCTTTCATTAGGTGGTGTAATTGCCGTGTTAGCACTAGTGCTTAGAAAAGAATTATTGATTCCCGTTTTGTGCGGAATCTTCGTGATAGAAAACCTCTCTGTAATCATGCAGGTGAGCTATTTCAAATACACTAAAAAGAAATATGGTGAAGGCAGAAGAATCTTCAAGATGTCTCCGCTTCACCACCATTACCAGAAAATGGATATCCCAGAAGCCAAAATCGTTACGCGATTCTGGATCATAGGTATCCTGCTGGCAATTATGACTTTAGCAACGCTGAAGTTGAGGTAAAGATATTACACCCAACTCTCCCCCTGTTTAGGGGGAATACAAGGGGGTAAGAAGTAGAAAAGAAATTTGAAAACGACACTTATCATATTAGGCGCTGGAGAAAGCGGAGTTGGGGCAGCCCTTTTAGGGCAAGCCACGGGGTATGATGTGTTCGTTTCAGATTTTGGTCAAATCAAAGCGCCAATTAAGGCAGAGTTGAATGCAGCAGGAATTGACTTTGAAGAAGGTCAACATTCTGAAGAGCGAATTCTAGCGGCTGATTTGATTATTAAAAGCCCGGGGATTCCTGAGAAAGCGCCTTTAATAAAAAAGCTTAGAGCTGCTGAAAAGGAGATTATCTCTGAAATAGAGTTTGCCGGAAGGTTTACAAATGCGAAGCTGATAGGTATTACCGGAACAAACGGTAAAACCACCACTACGCTCCTTACTTATCACTTGCTGAAAGAGGCGGGTTTTAATGTAGGCGTTGGCGGCAATGTAGGAAAGAGTTTCGCGCGTCAGGTTTTGGAAGAAAACCGCGATTGGTATGTGTTGGAGTTGAGCAGTTTTCAACTTGATGATACACATGAACTGAATTTAGAAATAGGAGTCTTGTTGAATATCACGCCAGACCATCTAGACCGATACGACTATGACTTTCAAAAATATATCGCATCTAAGATGCGCATATTTCACCTTGTACACCTGGGCGGTTGTGCTGTCTATTGGCAGGATGACACCCAAATCGGGGAGAACGTTCAAAATGTCACTCGTGACTTGAATGTGTATCCCTTTTCGCTCAGCGCAGACGGCACTGAGATTACACATATACAAAATGATAGGTTGTTTTATGTCCCTAATGATTTTGAGGTATCTGCCCCCAGAGCAGATATCTCAATCAAGGGACTACACAATGCGCTTAATGCCATGGCTGCGGGAAATGCCGCCCTTTTGGCAGGTGTTAGCGAAGCAGATTTGCTAAAAGGGTTGAAGACCTTTAAGAATGCTGAGCACCGCCTTGAGCCAGTAAGAGTATTGAATGATGTGGAGTACATCAACGATTCGAAAGCAACCAATCTTGATTCTGTAAAATACGCCCTCGATGCGTTTTCGGCTCCACTTGTGTGGATTGCCGGTGGCGTGGATAAGGGGAATGACTATAGCATAATTGAAGCCTTGGTTCAGGAAAAGGTAAAAGCCTTGATCTGTCTAGGGACTGATAACAGCAAACTGATTGCCTCATTTGAGCCGGTAGTGCCAAAGGTAAAGTCTACCGATGACTTGATTGAAGCAGTAAGATGGGCGAAGGAAATGGCCGCCCCTGGTGATGTGGTTTTACTCTCACCGGCATGTGCCAGCTTCGACCTGTTTAAGAATTACGAGGATAGAGGAGAAAAATTTAAAAGTGCAGTACTAGCGCTATGATGAACAAACTAAAAATATGGACTGATAAGCACATTCAAGGCGACCCAGTAATCTGGGCTGTAGTGGTGTGTCTTTCTGTGTTCGGCATTTTGGTGGTTTACAGTGCTACGGGGTCTCTTGCTTACAGAGCCGGTGCTGCTAACGAACATTTCCTTGTTCGCCATGCAATGATGGTGGGCTTGTCACTTTTTGTGATGTGGATAGCCCATAAAGTGGATTATAGATACTACTCTAAGATTACGCGAATTGCTCTACTGGCTTCAGTGCCATTGTTGCTTTACGCATGGTTGTTCGGTGCTAGCCATAACGATGCTTCAAGATGGATCAGTCTACCGTTTATCGGTTTGCAATTCCAGCCTTCCGATTTGGCTAAAATGGCTTTGATTGCTGCTTTGGCTACAATGTTGGCCAAGCGTCAGCAGAATATCGGAGATATTAAAGAATCACTTATTCCGATGTTAGCGTGGTCATTTGGCATCTGTTTGCTCATTGCTATGACGAACATTTCAACAGCGGTACTACTCTTCGTAACCTGCATGCTACTCTTCTTTATTGGTAGAGTGCCGGTTAAGTATTTAGTCATGCTTGTGGTAGTTGGCGCTTTTGCAGGACTCATCGCCATGAAGGTTGGTCAGCGTGGTGAAACGGCCATAAATCGTGTAACAAGTTTCTTAGACAAAACAGAAATCCCTTACCAAGCGCAGCAAGCGAACATTGCCATTGCAACTGGTGGTGTAATGGGCAAAGGACCAGGTAATAGCGTTCAAAGAAACTTTTTGCCCGAGGCTTATGCGGATTTCGTGTTTGCCATCATAATTGAAGAATACGGAATTTTTGGTGGAGTGGTAGTGCTACTACTCTACCTTATTTTACTCTATCGTGGTATGCGAGTAGTGGCCAATAGCGATAGGGCTTTTGGAGGGCTTTTATCGGCCGGACTCACTTTCTTAATAGTGATTCAGGCATTAGTAAATATTGGTGTAGTGGTTGGGCTTGGACCGGTTACGGGACAAACGCTTCCACTTATAAGTATGGGAGGAACGTCCCTGCTATTTACAGGGCTTTCATTAGGGATTATCCTGAGTGTTAGCCGTGGCGAAACAGAAGATGTTTCGGCAATCAATGGTGAGTTGAAAAATTCAATGAGAACAGCTTGAGCGAGATCAAAGAACCATATCGAATCATAATTAGCGGAGGCGGAACTGGTGGACACATCTACCCGGCCATTGCCATTGCTAATGCATTCAAGGAGCGCTTTGAAGATGCCGAGATTTTGTTCGTTGGTGCTGAAGGCAAAATGGAAATGCAAAAAGTACCTGAAGCGGGGTACAAGATCGAAGGGCTTTGGATCAGTGGATTGCAAAGAAGACTCACGCTCGACAACCTTTCATTTCCATTTAAGGTGTGGAGCAGCTTGTTGAGAAGCCGAAAGATCATGAAGCGCTTTAAGCCACATGCGGTGGTTGGTGTTGGGGGCTACGCTTCTGGGCCATTGTTGCGCGTGGCGGTAAAAAGGAACGTTCCGGCTGTAATTCAAGAACAGAATTCATATGCCGGTTTGACAAATAAATTACTGGCTAAAAAGGTCAGAAAGGTTTGTGTGGCTTACCCAAATATGGAGCAATTCTTTCCTGCTGAAAAGGTGAAGCTTACTGGAAATCCGGTAAGGAAGGATATAGCCGATTTAGCTGGTAAGAAGGAAAAGGCCCTTGATCATTTTGGCTTTAACGCAGCGCAGCCAGTGCTAATGGTTTTGGGTGGAAGCCTTGGGGCAAGAACCCTAAATGATAGCATGATTGAGAACATGCAGAAGCTAATTGATGCTAAAGTGCAGGTGATTTGGCAAAGTGGTCGCTTCTATTTCGAAGAGATGAAGCAAAAGCTTGCCCAGTTTGAAGGTACAGAGTCAATCAGGTTGTTCGAGTTTTTGAAAGAAATGGACTTGGCTTACGCTTCGGCCGATGTGGTAATAAGCCGAGCAGGTGCGTTATCGGTTTCTGAGCTGAGCATTGCAGGCAAACCAACGGTTTTTGTGCCTTCGCCAAATGTGGCTGAAGATCACCAAACCAAAAACGCCAAAGCCATGGTGGATAATGGTGCTGCTGTGTTGGTGAAAGATGTAGACGCACGAAAAGTATTGATAAATGAAGCGTTGGCTTTGATTAACGACAATGATCGAAAAGCGCGCTTAAGTGAAAATATTAAGGCATTGGCTAAGCCAAATGCTGCAAATGAAATTGTAGACGAAATAGTCGAATTGATCGCATGAAGTTAGATCAGATACATAAAGTTTATTTCCTGGGTATCGGTGGTATCGGTATGAGTGCTTTGGCCCGTTGGTTTAAGCATAATGGGAAAAATGTGTCTGGTTACGATCGCACCGAAACCGCTTTAACCAAGCAGCTTCAGGCAGAAGGTTTTGATATTCACTTTGAAGAAAACCTTAACCTGATTGACGATAAAGTGAAGGAGGATAAGGAACGCACTTTAGTGGTGTATACGCCTGCAATTCCAAAGAATCATGGCGAATGGATGTGGTTTCAGTTGCAGGGTTATACAATCATGAAGCGCTCGCAGGTGCTGGGTGTAATTACCCAAAATATGAAGAGTGTGGCAGTGGCCGGGACACACGGTAAAACCACTACTACTTCAATGATTGTGCACTTGCTAAAAAGCTGCGGAATCGACTGCACGGGCTTTTTGGGAGGAATTTCTGCGAACTACAATACCAATATGGTGCTGAATGAAAATAAGGACAGCATCGCAGTAATTGAGGCCGATGAGTTCGATCGCTCGTTCCTTACGTTGCACCCGAATATTGCGGTGGTTACCGCAACCGATGCCGATCACTTGGATATCTACGGTGATAAGTCGCATTTAGAAGAGTCTTTCCGCCTGTTTGTAAAGCAAATAAAGGAAAACGGTAAGCTTTTCGTGAAGAATGAGATCGCTAAGGGAGTAGTAACAGACGAGACTTTGGATGTGAGCCTTTATGGTTTTAAAGGAGAAGGTATTTCGGCAAAAAACTTCCGGATTGAGGAAGCGAGTTTTGTGTTCGATTATCAAAACGGAGCTACGAATATTGAGGGGATACGCTTGAATGTACCTGGTTACCACAACGTGGAAAATATGCTCGCGGCCATCTCGGTTACCGACTTATTGGGTGGCGATGGCGAAGCAATCAAGACCGCTGTGTCAAGCTATCGCGGGGTGAAAAGAAGATTTGAGTACATCATTAAAACCGATGCGCTCACTTATATAGATGACTATGCGCATCATCCGGTGGAGATTGAGGCGCTACTGAAGTCTGTTCGTGATTTATATCCGAACAAAAAGATTACGGCCATATTTCAGCCGCATTTGTTCTCGCGTACGCGCGATTTCGCTGCTGAATTTGCCGAAAGTTTATCGCTTGCCGATGAGCTCATTATGCTGGATATCTATCCGGCCAGAGAGTTGCCAATGGAGGGTGTAACATCTGAGATCATTTTGAAGGATGTGAAACTTGAACAAAAGCAAATTGTTGCAAAAGAAGCATTGGTAGATACAGTGCTAGCAAGCAAGCCTGAAGTACTATTGACAATAGGCGCAGGCGACATAGATAAAATGGTTCAACCTTTAAAAGAGTCATTGCTATGAAAAAGAGAGAAACAATTTTCAGGGTTTTGGGCATTGTTGCCGGGGTAGTCACCTTGGTGCTTTTAGTGAGCTTTTCGCCTAAAAACTTTATGGGCTACCGTGTCGAAGATATTGATGTGGAGATTGAAAATGCCTTTGAAAACTTTTTTATAGATGAGGAAGATGTGCTCGAACTCATCATGTCGAACGAGGGTGATTCTATTCTTGGCGATGCCATGGGTAGAGTGAGTTTAAAGGAGGTTGAGTCGCGTATTGAAAGCCACAGCTTTGTAAAGAATGCGGAGGTTTACAGAGACCTAAAAGGACATTTGGTGGTAAAAGCCATTCAGAATAAACCGGTAGCTAGGTTGGTTTCGCCACGCGGACAAAATGCATACATCGGTGAGTCGGGTGAACTGTTGCCTGTATCGCTAAAATATACCGCAAGGGTGCCGGTAATCACGGGTCGATATGTGGATGCATTAATGGAAATGAGCAATGTGCAAGACGATGAATATGCTATGAAAGTAAAGGCGCTGGTCGACTTTATTTTGGCCGAAGAGTTTTGGAGAATGCAGGTAGCTCAGCTAGATATTGATAGCGAAGGAAATATAAATATGTACACGCAAATAGGCGACCAAACCATTGAATTTGGTAAGGCTACCGATGTGGAAAAGAAATTTAAGAAGCTCAAAATCTTTTATAAGCAGATTATGCCAACCAAAGGTTGGAACACTTACGACAGAGTAAATTTAGCTTATAAGGATCAAATAATTTGTGAATAACCAACGCCATGCAAGACAATAAAATAGTAGTAGGATTAGACATTGGAACAACAAAGATTTGTGCCATTGTTGGAACCAAAAACGAGTACGGGAAGCTCGAAGTTTTGGGGATGGGTAAGGCCGTTTCTGACGGTGTTATCAGAGGTATTGTTACTAACATCGACAAAACCATTTTGGCTATTGAAAAAGCAATTGCTGAGGCCAGTGAGCAGTCAGGAATTGAGATCAATGTAGTGAATGTGGGTATCGCAGGTCAGCACATTAAAAGCTCCATTCACCATGGCAGCATTACCCGCGACCGCATCGATGATGAAATTACAGTTGAAGACCTCAACCGACTTTCTAATGACGTGCATAAAATTGTAATGCCTCCTGGTTGCGAGATCATCCACGTAATGCCACAAGATTATATTGTGGATTATGAAGATGGCATCAAAGATCCTGTGGGAATGTCTGGTGTTAAGCTAGAAGCCGATTTCCATGTGATCACAGCCCAAACCAATGCAATTCGCAACATTAATAAATGTGTGAAACGTGGTGGGCTGGAGATCGAGAATCTGATTCTTGAGCCATTGGCATCGAGCATGTCGGTATTGAGCGATGAAGAGAAAGAGGCTGGCGTTTGCTTGGTAGATATTGGTGGTGGTACTACAGATGTAGCCATTTTCCACGATGGGATTATTCGCCATACGGCAGTTATTCCTTTCGGTGGTAATATCATTACAACAGACATTAAGGAGGGCTTAAAGGTAATGCAGAACCAAGCTGAGTTGTTAAAAACTCGTTTCGGTCGTGCCATTGCCGAAGAGGCTAATCCTAATGAGATCGTTTCAATTCCCGGCCTAAGAAACAGACCTCCAAAAGAAATTTCTATCCGTAACCTAGCCCATATTATCGAGGCTAGAATGGAAGAGATCATTGAGTTGGTACACGCAGAAATCATTACATCGGGCTATAGCAGCAAAATGGCGGGCGGCATAGTAATTACTGGTGGTGGTTCTCAGTTAGCAGGTATTCAGCAGCTGTTCGAATATATGACGGGCATGGAGTCGCGTATTGGTTACCCGAATGAGCACCTTGGTAAGTCGAAGATTGAGGCGATTAAAAGCCCAATGTATGCTACCACAGTTGGTTTGGTGCTTTCAGGTTTCCGCGCTATCGATGAGCGTGACAATAGATATGTAGAGTCGAAAACCACTAACATGACGCGCAGAGAAGCGAAAAGCGTGAAGAAAGGCTCTGAATTCTTTACCAAGCTCATCGACAAAACTAAAGGCCTTTTGATGGATGATTTCCATGACAAGGGAGAGTATTAGTAAAGAGCGTGAAGCTTGATGCTAGTAGCTTGAAGCAGGAAAGTAAATGACTTTCCGAAGCTAAATTGAAACTTAACGGACACACAAGATGAGTTTTAGATTTGAAAGGATGAAAATCTGGGTTGAAGCAATGGACTTAGGTGAAGAGATAAACGGTCTCTCATACAAGTTTCCCGATAGGGAGAAGTTCAACCTTTCAAGCCAGATTACTAGAGCGATTGATTCGGTGGCCTTGAATATTTCTGAGGGGTCCATTGGTCAATCAGATGCCGAATTCAGTAGGTTTCTAGGGTATTCCGTCAGGTCAATAGCAGAGGTTGTTACTTGTCTTTATAAGGCTAGAAATAGAAAATATTTAACAGAGGATGAATTCAAAGTCAATTACGACAGGTGTTTCAGCCTCTTAAACATGATAATAGCATTTAGGAAAAATTTGAAATAACTGCTGTGAGCTTCAGGCTTCAGGCCGCTGGCTCCCAGCTTAAAATAAAACATCATGGCAGATTCTTATATGTTTGAACTTCCTACGCACCACAAGTCGATCATTAAAGTGATTGGTGTTGGCGGTGGTGGAAGCAACGCAGTAACCCACATGTTTAATCAAGGTATTAGAGATGTGGAATTTGTAGTATGTAACACCGATGCGCAAGCATTGAAAAGCACGCCTATTCCCAACAAACTCCAGATTGGGGTAACTTCTACCGAAGGGCTGGGAGCCGGTGCTAACCCCGAAGTGGGTAAAAATGCAGCAATTGAAAGCAAAGAGCAGATCAGGGAAATGCTCAGCAACGATACCAAAATGGTATTTATTACCGCAGGTATGGGCGGTGGTACCGGAACCGGTGCAGCCCCTGTAATTGCTAAAATTGCTAAAGAAATGGACCTGCTAACGGTAGGTATTGTTACCGCTCCGTTTGGTTGGGAAGGCCGCAAGAAAACGCAGGCCGCCAATACAGGAATTGCAGAGTTGAAAGAAAACTGCGATACCGTACTGGTAATTCTAAACGATAAGCTTCGTGAGATCCACGGCAACTTGCCAATTAGCAAAGCTTTTGGCGAAGCCGATAACATTCTAACGACTGCGGCTAAAGGTATTGCCGAAATCATTACAGTACCTGGTTATGTCAATGTCGATTTTATGGATGTTCAAACAGTGATGAAAGGTGCTGGTGCAGCCGTTATGGGTTCTGCCATTACCGAGGGCGAAGGCCGTGCATTGCGCGCTGCCGAAATGGCCATTTCATCTCCTTTGTTGAACAACAAGGATATTCATGGTGCTAAGAAAATATTGCTATCCATTGTTTCTGGGGAAGAAGCCGAGCTACAAATGGATGAACTCAGCGAGATTACAGAATACATTCAAGACAAAGCTGGTGAAGAGGCAGAGGTTATCTTCGGTCACGGTATTGACCAAGATCACGGCCAGAGCATCAGCGTAACAGTAATTGCTACAGGTT
The DNA here is from genome assembly GCF_900111145.1 of Roseivirga pacifica. Lineage (GTDB taxonomy): Bacteria > Bacteroidota > Bacteroidia > Cytophagales > Cyclobacteriaceae > Roseivirga > Roseivirga pacifica. Next base: position 140,887 of record NZ_FOIR01000005.1, on the reverse strand, counting down.
TTGAGGCTACTGAAGTGAAGCCAGCTTATGAGGAACCGGTAAAAAAGGTCATCGACCTGGAAACCAGTCGAGAAATCGAACATAGAAACGAAGATTCTCTTTCACCTAAACAATCGCAGACTTCCCTTTTCGATGCTTCTAAAATGGAATCACGACAGCAGCCCGAGCCTGAAGCACCTCAAAGGTCAGTACAAGAAAAAGAAGAGGAAGAAGATGATAATATGACATCGGGCTACTCTTTTTTGAGCAAGCTGGCTTCTAAATACGAAATCGAAGAGTACCCATCAAGAGCTCCGCAAGAGCCAGAAATGGAGGAAAGAAACAACTCTTTGGATAATGATTTCTATGAGGAGCGAAACAGAAACTTTTTAGAAGTAAAAAGAAGAAAGCTACAAGAGCAAGCGAGAATGAGGGAGGAGAGATTGAGAGGCAGCTCAAGCGATACTTTCCGTCATGACGATATTAAGGAAAAGCTAGAAGTGCCGGCATATCAGCGTAAGCAAGTAAGGCTAAGCGACAATATGCCTTCTTCTGAAAGAAATGTTTCCCGATACAATCTAAACGATGACGATGAGATTATGGGCGACAACAAATTTCTACACGACAATGTAGATTAACCTAAACTTTACCACGGAACGGTTAAAGTTTTGATAGACAAAGAACAGCCTACTGCCATGGGCTGTTTTTTTTATTCCCACGATTTGAATCGTGGGTTATCATATCTGTTTCTAAAACGCTACCAATTTTTCTGCTTGCTGATGAAGCAGCGTATTGTAAAGCTCGTTGGTAATGCGTTTGCCGTCAAAGTTTCTTTCAATGCCTGATAGCTTTGGCTTAAGTGCCAGCACGTGCATACCGAGGTAATTAAAAATATCGGTGAGGTGAGACATGGCAATAAGGCTGCCCTGAACCCCAGAAGATACGCCAATCATAGCGCCTTTCTTATCGCGAATGCCTTCCGGGTATTTAAATCCATCGATAAAAGCTTTGAGTACACCAGGGAAAGAGCCGTTGTATTCAGGAACCACAAATACCAGCTTATCTGCAGACTGTACCTTTTCGCGGATTTCGTTAAATGCCTCATTCTTGCCATTATGCTCATAAAGGGCATTGCCAATAAAATCGCCAGGCAATTCGGCAAGATCTACAATTTGAATACGCTCATCAGTTTTAGTGCTGAGAATTGCTTTGTAGTACTCTGCAATTTGAGCGCTTACTGAATTCGTTCTGTTGGTTCCTACTACTATTGTAATCATTTGCTTAAATCTGCTGCAAAACTAAAGCGATTTGCCATGATCGCTAAATTCTGTCGGTCTAAAATAACATGTACATACATTTAATTGTTTTTTGATCTTTAAGGTTCCTTGAAGGAACAATACGGCTGGTTCTCAGTGAAAGCTGCGCGGCTATTTTTAAGTAAACCGCTTCTTCACAGCTTATACCCAATTCTAGGAGGATAGTATATCCCAAAGTATCAGACCTCATATTTTTCGATTATCACTAGAACTAGTGATTCACTTTCACCACCAATAGTGATTGCAGCGGTTTTTGCCCACCTATACCTTTGTGTCTATTAAGAATCAGTCTAAATAAATATGAGGAAACTATTACAACTAATTGTATTGCTATTCATAACACTGAATGCATATGCACAAAGCGGTACCATTAAGGGTCGTGTACTCGACAACAACCAACTTCCGTTGCCGGGGGTAAATGTTGCTGTTTTAGGTACGCAGCAAGGTGCCATTACAGATATAGATGGTGAATTTACTATTAGCGGTGTGGCTACTGGTCCGGCAACGCTCAAGCTTTCATTTATTGGTTTTAAAACCTTAGAAATTGAGTTAAATGTAGACGGCCGTACTACCGAGCTTTCTGAAATTACACTTTACGAAGGAAACGAAATCCTTCAGGATGTGGAAGTAACTGCGGAACGTACCAACAAATTCTCGCGAGAGGAAACTGCATACGTGGCCAAGTTGCCTTTAAAGGACATGGAGAACACGCAGGTTTATACTACCATTACCAACGAGCTGTTGGTGTCGCAAACGGTAACCAACTTTGAAGATGCCTTGAAAAACGCAACTGGTGTAGACAAACTCTGGACATCTACCGGCCGTGGTGGAGACGGTGCTGGCTACTACAGCTTGAGAGGTTTTTCAGTACAACCGCAATTGGTAAACGGAATGCCAGGTTTAACCAACGGAACCATTAACGCAGCCAATATTGAGCGCATTGAGGTGTTGAAAGGGCCATCGGCTACACTGTTTGGTAACTCTGTGGGCTCTTACGGTGGTATCATCAACGTGGTAACCAAAAAGCCTTATGCTGGACAAGGTGGAATGGTGGATTATACCACTGGGTCTTTTGGCTTTAATCAGTTAACAGCCGATTTCAACGGAGCATTGGATAAAGAAAAGAGCGTTTATTTCCGCTTGAATACTTCATATCAAACCAAAGGGAGTTTTCAGGATGCGGGTATGAGAGAGACTTTTTTTATAGCCCCTTCATTAACCTATAGAGCGAATAACAGGCTTAGCCTTTCTTTCTACGGAGAGATTACAAAAGCCGAGCAAACAAACCCAACCATGCTATTTTTGAATAGAGCGGTACCAAGTGCAGCTTCCAATCTTGAGGAGTTGGGTTACAACAGAAACCTGTCATTCACTAGCAATGCATTAACATTAAAAACGCCTACTTCTAACTTTAGAGGTGAGGCTAGCTATAAGCTTTCGGACAACTGGACATCGCAAACAGTGGTTTCAACCAGCCACACCATTACCGATGGTTACTATTCTTACCTATACGATTACGGTGTTTACCCAACAAATGTATTCACTCGTTTAATCAATAAGCAGAATGGCCAAACCAACACTTTCGATATTCAGGAAAACCTGATTGGTGATTTTAAAATCGGCAACCTAAGAAACCGATTTGTGTTTGGGATAGATTACCTAACGGCTACTTCAAGCGATTACAGCTCTGGCTATGCTTTCTACGGAAGTGTTTCTCCTTCAGGGCAACTTTATGCAGACAACCCATTAACGCCTGAGGTTGAGACAGGGCCATGGGCATTGACTACTGCTGGGGTAGATGCTGCACTGGCTAATCAGCCAAATGGCTCAAACAAGGCTACTCAAAACGTGATCAGCTCTTATGTTTCTGATGTGATCAACTTTACCCCAACACTTTCGGTAATGGCAAGTGTACGTTTGGATAGATTTGAAAACGAAGGTGATCTAGAGGGGGCTGGCGCTTACGACCAAACTACTTTGTCTCCTAAGTTTGGTGTATTGTATCAGCCAATAGCCGATAAACTTTCAGTTTTTGCCAACTACCAAAACAGCTTTAACAATGTAGGTCCTGCGCTTGTGGGCGATCCAAATGATGGTCCGCAAACATTAAAGTCTTTCGACCCTGAGCAGGCTAATCAGTTGGAATTCGGTTTCAAAACCAATCTATTCTATAACAGATTGAATGCTACGGTAAGCTACTACGGCATTACTGTTTCGGATAAGGTAATGGCCGATCCAGATAATCCTTTCAACCAAATACAGGCAGGAGAAGTAACCAGCAGCGGTTTCGAAATTGAGATCAATGCTAATCCGGTGGCTGGTCTGAACTTTAGAGGTGGTTATACCAACAACGAAAGTGAAGTAATTGAAACGGACAATGACAACCAATTAGGCACAAGACCTTTGGAAGCAGGGCCAAAAGAACTTTACAACTTTTGGGCTACTTACGAGGTTCAGAATGGTGCTTTAACTGGTATTGGCTTTGGATTCGGAATCAACGGATCTAGCGAAAGAGCAGTGCTTAACTATGCTAACACGGGCACTTTTATGCTGCCTAAGTATACCATTGGTAATGCTTCGGTTTACTATCAACTGGAGAAATTCCGAGTGGGACTAAAAGTGAATAACTTATTTGACGAAGAGTACTACTCTGGCTGGTCTACGATTACACCACAAGAGCCAAGAGCGTACCTTTTGAGTCTACAATACAAATTCTAACAGTAGTAATTCAGCTCACGGGTGCCGTAGCGTATGGTTTTAGGTCCATACAAGCGGCACCCTTCTTTGGTTTTTACACATATGGTCACAATATCAATTATACTCTGCCTTTTGGGAAGTTTTTTCCTGTACAGTACCTCCCAAAAAATGCAGGCTGTTAATGCCGAATTTCAGACACTTTCTGTACAGCAGTTAAAAGTGCGAAAGCTCGTAGGTTTGGTGCTTTTAGTTGCCTCCTACATTGCATTGGGGATTTATGCAGGATATGCAGCCGCAGCCATTTATTTCATATTGGTGGTAACGCTAGCTTTTTCTTTACTCATACTGCTGTACCCGCTAAGGGTGGTGAATAAGCTTGGGCTCTTAATTGTAATGATCGTTTCACTCGCCATTGAATTTCTTATCTAATGCCAGCGAATCCGAAATACTTATCGTCAGGCACGCAGCGTGCCGCAAAAATTACTGCCGGCTTAATTGGTGGCTATTTGCTATCGGCCATGTTCCACTATGTACTGGGCTTGGTGTTCGAAAACAAAGCTGCCGTAGTGGTCACGTCAGTGTACACACTTTATATGCTTTGGATGGTACTTTTCATTATTCCATTTATGATGAAAAGCGGAGGCAAGGCTTGGACTTACTACCTCGTTGCCATCGTTCTACTTGCTGTAATCGCCTATCTAATCCGATAAACTGAGTTATGAGTTCTGAATCGAAAAGAAATTATCACGTATTCTTTCACCTGCATACGGTATCGGGTATTGTTATTAGTACTGTTTTGTTTGTCATCTTCTTTTGTGGTGCTTTTGCCTTAATAAAGGATGAAATCACTGCATGGGAAAAGGGCGACAAAGTAAATGTGGAAGAGGCGCTCGACATTGACTATGATCGAGCCATTGAAGCCATAAAGGCCGAAGATTATGAGTTGTATGGCCGTGACCTGCGCATTTTGGTGCCCGATGCCAAGCAGGAGATTTACTTTCAGTTGAGTGAATCCCAAGATACTATTAAGGCTCCAAACAAAGAGGGTAAACTTTACTACTTCTTTATAGACGCGCACGACTATACTTGGTCTGAATACTACTCTTTCTATAGTATTGGTGAGTTGGTTTATCGCCTGCACTTCTTCTCACAAATTCCTTATGTGGGCATCTACATTGCTGGTTTTGTAGCTTTCTTCTTTCTGTTGGCCATTGTTACCGGTGTTATTGTTCACTGGAAAAAGATCGTTTCCAACTTCTATGTTTTTCGCCCTAAAGCCAAGGCCAAAACCATTTGGACGGACGCCCACACAGCTTTGGGTATGATTGGCTTGCCATTTCAGTTCGTGTTCGCAGTAACGAGCTGCTTTCTCTGCATGTCAATATTTGTATTGGTGCCGGGCAGCCTAGTTTATAATGGTGACCAAACTAAACTTATTGAAGAGGTTCGTCCTATGATGAAGACTTATGAACTGGGGCAACCAACGGAATCCATAGGCAGCTTAAATGGCTTTATGGAAGATGTGCAAGGCAGATGGGAAGGCTTTACGCCAGTGCAGGTTTACGTCCGCAATTATGGAACAGACAATATGATGTTCCAAGTGGATGGGATGGTAATGAACCAGAAGAAATTTGTAGCGCATGGCCGCGCCATTTATGATGTTGCTAGCCGCGAGCTAATCGCAGAAAAGCTACCAGAAGAGCCAAACTATCTGGAAGGTGTAGAAGCAACAGTTCGTGCGCTGCACTTTGGCGATTGGGGTGGTTACCCGCTCAAAATGGTGTATTTCATTTTGGCGCTTATCACCTGTTTTGTCATCATTAGTGGCGTGTTAATTTGGCTGAATGCCCGCGAGAAAAAGACTATTCCGGCAAGTCAAAGGCTTTTCAACCGAAAAGTTGGGCACTCATTTATAGCCATCTGTATGTCGATTTATCCGGTAACGGCTTTCGCCATGATTGTTGCGCGCATGCTACCGCGTAGCATGGATGTTAGCCGACAAAGCTTGCTCTATCTGGCCTTTTTTATTGTAGGAATTATCGTAACGCTGTTCTTCCGCTTTAAGCGAAATAACTACTTCACTACAAAATACACTTTGCTATCTGGAGCAGTGTTGGGGCTACTTATTCCTATTGTAAACGGATTGATTTCCGGCAACTGGGTTTGGACCATGATTACTCAAAATCAGGTGGAAATTGCTTTGGTAGATCTCACCTGGATTGGCATGAGCACCATTGCACTTTTCACCCTAACAAAAATTAAAAAGCGTGAGCCGCTTTCTCCTACCCATGAGGAGCTGCTGGCACAGCAAAAAGAAGAATTTACCACTGAATTAACATCACAAACTGAAACAGAAAAACCAATGAAATATAAAATCGCAATACTCTGGCTGGCTAGTGCCATTGGCTACATACTACACGGCATGTATGGGCTTTATGGTGTGTACTACAATGAAACTATGGTAATGGATGACGCAACTGGGCACGTACCATTGTCGCACCACTTGTGGCGAGTAGGGCTCGAAGGTTTTGCCTTCCTATTCTCGGTACTTTGCCTTGAAGTGAAGGTGCGTTGGTTCTATTGGACTGCCTTTACTTGGGCCATTTTACAAGGGTTATTCAATGTTTATCACCTGCTTACCGCGCTGATGTATGAAGCCTCAAACGTTTCTGAAATCGTGGCCTTGGCTGTTATGGTACTAATCAGCATCTTCCTTATCAAGGCTTTTCGCCAGTGGAATAAGGAGCTGATTGTGGGGATTGAAAAGTAGGGATTTAATGTGGAAGCGAGACGCTTCAACTCGTGAGGAAAGTGGCCTCGGTTACTAATAATGCAGCCCTTTTAGCAAACAATTACACAAAAGGGCTGCATGCTTAATATTAATCGCTTATGTTTGCATTGTTTTTAACCAGTCTAAATAAATATTGTCTAAGAAGGCAGCCATTTACGATCCACAATTCCTTTCCGGTGAGGGTATGCGGTTTATTCTGCAGAATGCCGAGCTGTTTGGTGAGATTGTAAGGCTAGACACCAAGCGCCAGCTCAAAGAGCAACTTGAGCAGATAAAGCCGGATTTTTTGGTGCTTGACTATGCCAATACCTCTTTTGTACCACACGAAATGCTAAGACTGGTACTAAAACAACTTCCAAAACTGAAGGTGCTAGTAGCCACTAATGACCGCGAACCACAGCAAATGCGGGCATTGCTTAAGTCGGGTATTAAAGGAATTGTTACCAAAAACTGCTCTGAACAAGAGATCTCTTTGGCCATTCACAATATCAACGATGGTGGCAAATTCTTCTGTCCTTCCACAATGGACATAATTACCCAAACGGAGATTAACCAAACCTTGGAGTTGAGCCACCGTGAAATGCAGATCGTGCAGTTGATCGGAAAAGGACTTGCCTCCGAAGCGATTGCCCAGGAGTTAAAGTTGAGCCTGCATACCGTTAATTCGCATCGTAAAAACATCCTTAAAAAGTTACAGCTAAAGAGTCCTACCGAATTAATCATCTATGCTGTAGAAAAGGGATGGATTGATTTGAAGAATGTTTAACGGCTAACCGCCTTCCATTTTTCTCTTTCCCAATTACCTAATTTACCATTCCCTATTACTTTACTACTACTCCTATCCCTACTACTAGTGATACCTTTTCCCTAGCAATAGCCATTGCGGGCGGCACTTTCCATTTCTACCTTTGAACTGTTTAGAATGATTCTAAATAAAAATTCAAAAGCGAAAAGATATGTGTGCATGCCAACCAGTATCCCTAGTAGAAAGCGATTACATCAACATTTCTATGTGCCTAGGTTGTAAACGGGTTGGGCTGCACTACAAGAATATCTTATGTGGATTTGAATACTACGATTACGAGCAGTTTAACGAGTCGGTGCAGCGAATTAGCTTCGAAAAGCATGCTACAGAATTTTGTGGCCAACCGCGCCATGTAATCCTCAGCACTTGCCACACCGATATTCAATTCTGCTTTACCAAAACGGAATTTAAATTTTTCAAAGAAGCACTAAACGAAGGCGCATTAATGCTGGAAGTGCAAAAAGCCATAACCAACGGATTATGAGTCACCAACACATCAATCAGGTAATTATCTCTGAAGATGGAGCCTACATTACCAAGTGCCCCAACTGCGAGCACTTTAACCTTTACTTCGGTATGGCGCACCTCACTTTTAGCAATAAGCAGCTGAGGCAGTTTTTAAAAACACTGATGAAAGTGCGTGCAAAGGATTATTACCAAACACAAGATGGAAAAATGAAGGTGGGCATTGGCGTTGGCAGTAGCAATATGCAGCTGTGTTTACTAAAAACAGAGTTGAACCTATTGGCCAGCATAGTGCAGCGAACTATTCTGGTTGAAACGGCACATTCTATAATTAAGAATAATTGAAAAAGATAAAGTCCTTGGGTATACAGGCATACTACATCTTCGGTTGATCAAAAAAAGAGGACAGTTCCCCCAAGGCACAAATTAACCCCTAAACCCAGAAGGAGAGCAAAACGAAAGCTTGCTCTCCTTCACTAACAACAAACAAAATGATTACAGCAACAATAGGCCTATTTTATGGCTCAGATACAGGAGCGACAGAATACGCGGCAGAATTAATAGAAACAGCCTTTGAGGTAGCAAACATTGAAAAGCACGATGTACACAAAGTCAGTGCAGCGGATTTTGCATCGTACGATAGAATAATCCTTGGCCTTTCCACATGGTTCGATGGAGACTTGCAAAGCGACTGGGAAGGCTTTTTCGATGAATTTAAAACCATTGACTTTACGGGCAAGAAAGTGGCCATCTTCGGTTTGGGAGACCAAATGGGCTATGGCGAATTCTTTATTGATGGCGTTGGCATCCTCGGTCAGGAGGTGGTGAACAATGGTGGTGAAGTTATTGGCGTATGGTCTACTGAAGGCTACGATTATGATGAGTCTGTAGCTGAGTTTGAGCCAGGCTGGTTTATGGGCTTGGCCTTAGATGAAGACAACCAACGCGACATGACGGAAAGCAGAATAGCCCAATGGGTAGCGCAGCTTGTGGAAGAGTTTGAACTCGAGGCTGTTGGGTCAACAACATAAATAACTCAAAATGAACAACATGCACTCACTATTTCTAGTGATTCCATTTCACTATACCTAGTGAGTGCAAACCACTACAACTAGCTATTTCCAATCACCTCAACGTCAAGTACTTTTGCAATTATTAAGAATTAGTCTAAATAAAGAGATGGCTAACCGTTTAACCTGTCTGATAATCGCCTCTATATTGTTGCCATTTATGGCCTCTGGCCAGTCTGTCACTTTCTATTCTTCGGAAGACAACATTAACATTCCAGGAGTAGCGGTTCAAATTTCTACGGTCAAGGGCAAAACCATCAAATCTGGTATTACAGATGCAAGCGGTCAGTTTTCACTTAAGGGAGTCGACTTTCCTGCAGTGCTTAAAACACAGCACCTCAGCTTTTCCCCAATTATCGACACACTATACCAGCGCACGGACTACCGCTTTGCCCTAACACCAACCATTACCGATCTAGACGAGGTGGTTGTTACTGGGCAGTTTTCTCCTCAGTCAGTTAAGAATTCTGTGTTTAGGGTGCAAACCATTAATGCAGAACAAATAGAGAGAAGGGGAGCGATCACTTTGCAAGAAGCTCTGCAAAGTCAGCTAAACATTCGCCTTTCCAACGACTTGGCCATTGGAAGCACTACTGTAAGCCTTCAAGGCATTTCGAGCCAGAATGTAAAAATATTGATTGATGGTGTGCCATTGGTAAACCGAAACGGAAATGGTAACGGGGCGGATCTTAGCCAAATTAACCTACAACAGATTGAGCGAATTGAAATTGTTGAGGGCCCAATGGCTGTAAACTATGGCGCCAATGCTTTGGCAGGGGTAATCAACCTGATTACTAAAAAGGAATTTAAAAACCGTACAGAGATTAGTGCCAACCTACAATCTGAAACTGCCGGGGATGAGATTGGTCCTGATGCCGGTAGACATATTCAATCCGTAGGCATAAACCACCGCATTAGCGACCGATGGAGTGCCATGGTAAGTGGTTTGCACAACGATTTTCAGGGCTATCAAGGCAGTGCGACTGGTCGTACTTACGAGTGGAATCCAAAAGACCAATGGACTGGCACCGGGCTGCTAAAATACGACACCGAAAATTTTAGCGCTTTCTATAGAATTGATGTCCTAAGCGAGCTTATTGAGTCGTTTGGCCGCCAGCAAGACAACTATACAAACGAAGGCGAATACCAACCTTTTGCCATTGACGAAGAGTATAAAAGCAAGCGTTTTTCACACCAAGTACAAGCGGAGGGAAAGACTAACTTTTTAGACCGTTACAATCTGTTTGCATCATTTTCGGACTTTGAAAGAAAGAGCAGTCAGTTTGCGAATAATCTGGTGACGGACGAGCGTACCTTAACCACTGGAGAAGGCGATCAAGATACGAGCACCTACCAAGTTTGGGAGCTAGGCGGTGCGGGTTACCTTAAACCAGTGGATAACCTATCGCTACAATTGGGTTACCAAGTAAGCCTTGAAAGCGTAGGCGGTGGCCGTATTGCCGATGGTGACCAAAGCAACGAAGAGTACGCAGTTTACACTTCAGCCGAGTGGGAACTGAATCGTTTTACCCTTCGCCCAGGCTTGCGCTATACAGTGAATAACAACTACGGGAATCAGCTATTACCAGCAATGCAGTTGAAGTATGGCTTGGGAGAAAACGCCAATGTGCGCCTTTCTTATGGCAGAGGTTTCCGTTCACCATCAGTTCGCGAGCTATATTTTGAGTTTGTAGATTCTAACCACCGCATTTTTGGTAACCCAGATTTACAGCCCGAAAAGTCGAATCACTTTGGCGTGAATTTTATCAATCAATACAAGCTTTCTGGCCAAAATGTAAGTTCAGATCTCAACTTCTTCTTCAACGATATTACGGATCAGATATCTATAGCACAAGATCCAGCTAATGTATCGAACACAACTTATGTAAACATTAACCGCTACAAGACTTTGGGTGGAACGCTCAGTCAAAAGGCCACCTTCAATAAGTTGAGCGTAAGCCTTGGCCTTTCTTACATAGGCCGATATAATCAGATTAACGAAGGGGCCAGCGACCTTGATGAGTACTTCTTCTCCCCAGAGGTAAGTAGTAACATAAGCTATCAGTTTACCAAGCTCAATACATCGGTTAACCTGTTTTACAAGTACACCGGAGCGCTGCAATCGTACTTTGCAACCACCAACGACCAAGGCGAAGAGACCATTAGCATTGGTGAGATTGAAGGCTACAGTTGGTTAGATGCAACAGTGACCAAAGGCATAGGGCAACATTTTGAACTAATGCTTGGAGCACGCAATGTATTCAACATTCAAAGGGTAAATAATTCAGGCGTATCGGGCGGAGCTCACTCTGGTGGATCATCCGTGCCGATAGCTTTCGGAAGATCATATTTTGTAAAACTAAGCTATAATCTAAATCTAAAATGATAACTAAAAGCACATTGAAACTATGGGCAGCGGTAGCTGTTCTAGGCTTTGCATCAGCTTGTTCTGATGATGACGGACCAATTGAGGAACCAGCAGCAGCGGGCGCAGTAGTGGCTCCAGCAGTAGGTGGCCCAGACCAACCAAACCAAGTATTTGTAGACCTTTCTGCTGAAGAAACCTACGTGGTAGAGCGTAACGGCTGGGACCTAGGTTTTTATAGTGGTAGCGAATACCGTGTAATCATAAACAACCCAACCTCTGCATTTGCCAGAGCAATTGACAAAACAGATTTAACCACAGTAACTGCTGAAGATACTGTAGGAATGGGCGCTCAGCTCGATATTAATGCCATTTTCGGTACTTTGTTTGGTCCTCAGGTGCCTGAGTGGGTGAGCGAGGCTACCACTTGGATGGACGCACCTAATGGAGATATTAGTCAAACTGCTATTGCTGCGGTAAGTGCTACCGAAAGCCAAAACCAAGTGTACATTCTTAATAGAGGAAATAACCCTGACGGTTCTAACCGTGGTTGGGTTAAGTTGAGAGTGTTGCAAAATGGCAACGGCTATACTTTGCGCTACGCGGAAATAGCTTCTGAAACTTACCAAGAGATCAACATTTCAAAAGATACTGAGTATGACTTTGTATCAATCGATCTTGATAATGGTGCTGAGGTTTCATTCCCTAAAAAGAACAATTGGGATATTATGTTCTCGGTTTGGACAAACGTAATTCCATTCAGTGCAACTACTTCAATCCCTTATTCTTACAAAGATTTTGTGATTTCGAATACAGCTAGAGTTGAAGTGGCTGTGGTTGAAGTGGCAGGTGATGTTACTTACGATAGCTTCGATTTCACTGGTGTTGGTTCATTAACCTTTACTAACGACTACGATGCAATTGGTAGTGGCTGGAGAACAACTTCTTCTCCTGGTTCTGATCAAGGACCAGGCGTGGTTGACACCCAATTCTATGTGATTAAAGATACAGGTGATAATTACTACAAATTGAAATTTACAAGACTTGTTGACCCAGTAAGTGGAGAGCGTGGTAACGCGCAGTTCCAATACGATTTGCTGGTTCAATAAGACAAGTTTGTTGTTTATCACGGACGGTTTGTTCTAACAAACCCTATAAGAGGGGTCAGCAGGGCTCCTCTTATTAAAAAACCAAATAAACCTTAGTTAGCAAGTTTAGCAGTAGAGGCAGAGTAATTGGAAATAGTTTGCACAATCATCTCCTCTACTTGCTTTAAACGAATGTTGAAAATCATGAGACTTACATTAATCACTCTTCTACTTGTTGCAACCTTTACTATTAAGGCCCAAAAAATAGTAACCGCTGGCAGCTCTGCCACCGAAATTGTTTGCAGCCTAGGCCTTTGCGACAATATTATTGCAACAGATCGCACATCAACTTTCCCACCTCATATGCAAGTTTTGCCATCAATTGGCTACCGAACAGGAATTACTGCCGAAGGCATAATTGCCATGGCACCAGACTTTGTGGTGCTAGAAAAAGACTATGTAAAGCCAGTTGTAGTAGAACAGCTTCAGTCGGCTAAAATCAAGATTGTGGAGGTAGAAAACTTGCACAACTTTGAAAACACACTCCAAAGAATTCAAACCATTGCCACTGCTTTAAACAAGGCTACCGAAGGCAAAGAGCTAATTGCTGAATTAAAGCAAGGCCAAGTGGCCCTAGCGCAAAAAGTAGCTGCGGCTAAAGAGCAACCTACCATACTTTGCGTGTTCAATCGTGGTGTTGGTAATATGATGGTAGCCGGCAAAACAACTGGTTTCGACATTGTTAATCTGGCGGGTTTAGCCAGTGCTACACCAACTATTGAAGGTTACAAGCCCCTGAATACTGAGGCGCTAATTACGGCCAACCCAGACTACATTCTGTTTTTCGAAAGTGGGTTGGAAAGCATTGGCGGAAAAGATGCAGCCCTAAAGGTACCTGGCGTTGCGCAGACAACGGCTGGCAAAAAAGGCCAAATAATAGCACTTGATGGTGTCGCCCTAACAAACTGGGGACCTCGAGTAATCGAAACAGCACAAAAACTCTTCGACCTTACGCATAACTAAACATGAGCAAAGCGATACAGTTTACAATGCCCAAAACCTTTAGTGCAAACCAACGCATCGTGTTAATGATGCTCTCGTTGGTAGTGGTGTTTTTTGTATCGCTTAGCGTAGGCGCTGTGGAAATTACGCTCAAAGACAGCGTCAATATTTTTCTGAACGAAATTGGCCTTGGGGCAACAGAGGTGTCCGATGTCAAAACCTTGGTTTTTAAAGATATCCGTCTGCCTCGCCTACTTTTTACTATTTTAATTGGAGCAGCACTTGGTGTTAGCGGTGCCGCGTTGCAAGGGCTCTTTAGAAATCCGCTGGTGGAACCAGGAATTATTGGTGTCTCAAGCGGAGCTGCACTCGGTGCCATAGCTGTTATTATGGGCATGGAATCCATTTTTGGTTCGGTGCCAGAGCACTACAAGCAATATTTGCTACCTCCATTTGCCTTCTTGGGTGGGGTAATTGCCACGTTTACAACCCTAAAGCTGGGTAAGTACAAAGGCAAAGTCAGGGTTACTATTCTTATTTTGGCCGGTGTAGCCATTACCGCACTTACAAGCGCCATTATTGGCTTGGGCATTTTCTATTCAGACGAGCAGCAGCTGCGCGCTTTTACCTTCTGGACCCTAGGCGACTTAAGTGTAGCCACGTGGACAAAAGTTTACATCATAGTTATTCCTGTAATTGTCACCGTAGCAGGGCTAATGTATCACGCCCGTTCTTTAAATGCCTTAGCCTTAGGTGAGTCCGAGGCGTATCATTCTGGCGTTAATGTGGAACGACTAAAAAACATTACTATCTTATTAAGTGCATTGGCTGTTGGTACAGCTGTAGCCTTTGCAGGTATTATTGGTTTCCTAGGCCTGGTTATTCCGCACATTATCCGAATGACCATCTCTAGCGACCATAGAGTTGTTATTCCCGGTTCGGCCATTGGTGGCGCATTGCTGCTTATTCTGGCCGATATACTTGCTCGAACGGTTGTGGCTCCTGCCGAATTACCAATTGGTATAATTACCGCCACGGTTGGCACTCCGTTCTTCATTTACCTACTCACTGTAGCCAAACGCAAAAACCTAATCTGATGCTAAGAAGTGAAAACATTGCATATCAAGTCGGCAAAAAGCCCATATTAAAAGGGTGTAGCCTAACCGTAAACCCGGGAGAGTTTACCGCTATAGTAGGACCAAACGGAGCAGGTAAAAGCACCTTTTTAAAGGTGTTAGCGAAAGAAATTAAGGCGCAGAAAGGGAATGTAAATTTTAATGGCTGCGACATTCAGGAGCTAAATAGCGAGGAGCTTTCGAAAATAAGGGCTGTAATGCCGCAGCATACCAACATTAGCTTTCCTTTTAGCATAGAGCAGATCATTGAGATTGGTCGCTTTCCGCACAAAACTTCCAAAAAGGAAAATGATGATATTATCGAATCTGTAATTAAGCACAACAAACTAGAAGCATATCGAGGTCGCTTATATCAAACTCTATCTGGTGGCGAACAGCAACGTGTTCAACTTGCCAGAATAATGGCGCAGGTATGGGATAAGTCGGCTTTTCCAAAATACCTTTTGCTCGATGAGCCAACTTCCGATTTGGACATTCTGCATCAACACACACTATTAAACACCGCCAAAGAAATGTGCGAACAGAACATGGCGGTTTTGGCCATTTTGCACGATTTGAATTTAGCCGCACAGTATGCCAGCCACATTGTGCTAATGAAAAATGGAGAGATCTATAAGCAAGGCTTAAGTGAAGAGGTGCTTACTAAACAAAACATAGAACATGTTTTTGAGCACCCGGTAGAGCTTTTGAAAGAGCCAAACACTGGTAGAACAGTGATTATTTCAATACCGAAATCCGTAAGAAACGAAACATATAAACAACAGAATTATGCCTGATACCATGCAAGCAACAGCTGGTTCCCTGCTCGAAGCATACCAGAATTTTAAAGAAGAAAACCCAAAAGTAAGAATTAGAGATGCGGCTAAGCAGCTTGGTGTAAGCGAAGCCGAACTTTTGGCAACAGGAATTGGCAACGACACAGTAAGACTACAAGGCCCTTGGGACGACTTGTTGAAGCGATTCAAATCGCTTGGACATGTAATGAGCCTTACCCGTAACGATGCCTGCGTGCTTGAGCACAAGGGTACTTTTGAAAAAATAGGCACTTTTGGTGCTGGTAATCACCACATGGCTACGGTAATTGGACCGATTGAAAGCCGCGTGTTTTTCAAAAATTGGGGGCATGCCTTTGCGCATACTTTAGACAAAGGCGACCGTGTAATGCACAGCATTCAGGTGTTTGATGCTGCCGGAGATGCCATTACAAAAGTGTACTTGCAAGCCGATGGCGACTTTGATGCCTACGAGCAGCTGATCGAAGACTTTAAAGCAGAAGATCAGTCTACCGAAGTTACCGTTACTCCGTACGAGCCGATAAGCTACGCTACTGATGTAAACAAAGAGGAGCTTTTAAAGGCTTGGGCAGAAATGGAAGACACACATGATTTCTTCCCTATGCTAAGAAAGTTCAATGCCGAAAGGTTGAACGCTCTAGAATTGGCCGAAGGTAAGTTCACTAGAAAACTATCTGTAAATGTGGTGCCGAGCATTCTTAGCGAGGCTTCAGAAACACAATTGCCGATTATGATCTTTGCTGGTAACCATGGTAACCTGCAGATACATCAAGATGTGGTGAACAAAATTGTGCCGCTAGACAGAGGCGAGCAACAATGGATCAATGTAATGGATCCGAACTTTAACCTGCACCTAAGAACAGACATGATTGCCAGCGCTTGGGCGGTAGAAAAGCCAACCAAAGATGGCATAGTAACCTCTGTAGAAGTGTTTGGTGAAGACAGAGAAATAATAGCGCAGTTCTTTGGCCTAAGAAAGCCAGGACAAACTGAATTGACAGAATGGAAAGCACTAGTAGCGAACTTAAAGTGAAGTTAAGAAAGCCCTTTTGGGCACTATTTTTTGGTATGAGGGTGGCAATTGCCACTCTCTTCTTGTTTGTCAGTTTTGCGGCTATGGCCCAAAAACACCCCGCCTACACACTATACAATAGTAAGGGCAAAAAGGTGTCGTTTAAAAAGATGGTGCGCAAGCTTGAAAAGGCCGATGTAGTCTTTCTGGGTGAATCGCACAATAATCCAATTTCGCACTGGTTACAACTAGAGATTGCTCAGAAGTTGGACGAAACCAAGAACATCACCATTGGGGCAGAAATGTTTGAAAGAGACAACGAAGAGGCACTTCAGGCGTATATGAGTGGCACTATTGATGCCCAGAAATTGGACTCTATTGCCCGACTATGGAAGAATTTTACCACTGATTATAAACCACTAGTAGATTACGCCCGCGCCCATGACATTCGTTACGTCTCTACTAACATACCCCGAAGGTACGCTTCGCAGGTTTATAGAGAAGGTTTAGGAAGTTTGGAGGAACTTACTGCCGAAGAAAAATCTTGGATAGCCCCTTTGCCCATTGCTTTTGATGCCGAATTACCCGGTTACCAAAACATGTTAGGCATGATGGAAGGGCACGCTGCACCTACTTTTCCCATGGCGCAAGCCATTAAAGATGCCACCATGGCCCACTTTATTTTGGCTAATTACACTGAAGGGGAATTATTCATTCATTTAAATGGTTCTTATCATTCGGATAATCATGGAACGATTAGAGGTGAAGGCATTGTTTGGTACTTGAAAAAAGAAAGACCAGACTTGGAACACTTAACGGTTACAACCGTAAGCCAAAAGGACGTGTCCAAACTAGAGAAGGAATATGCGGGAAGAGCAGATTTTATAATCTGCGTGCCAGAGAACATGACCAAGACTTATTAACCACACAATTTTAAGAAATCAAAAGCATTCACTCAGATGGGGTGAATAACAAGGATTAGTAAAAACTTTTCCGTGCAATCGAGGCCTCACCCAAGCGGTGGGGCTTTTTTATATCCAACGGTATAACCGCTTAACTGCTAATATGAATAGCATTAGCCATGGCTTTGTATATTGCATCAATGAGCAAAAATAAGCCAACACTCGATAGCCAAGCTTACATAACCTTGGCCTATCTAACCACTGTTGCCGTAGGCATGATGTTCGACTACAAGTACTATAGCAACTTCTCTATTAACATTTTTGAGTATGCTGATATATTGGACTTTCTGTTGGCTCCAGTAAAGAATATTCAGCTTACCCTATTTGCTTTTGGGTCATTCGCTTTGGTTTGGATATTCTTTTGGTTCGATAAGATTTGGCAAGACAAGTGGCCGAAAACTTACAAAACATTCAACTTTGGTATAAGCAAAGAAAGAATGGAGCGCTACCGTCCGTTTATTTTCGGCTTTTCAATGATAGCTTACCTTATTCTTGCCTCTACATTTTATGGCGAAAGAATGTATAAGGAGTATCAAGAAGCGCCCGAAACTATTGAAGTGGTGTTTCAGTCAGATCAGCGTGCTATCCAAGGTCATTTAATCGGCAAAAACAGCGACTATATTTTTCTTGAAACAGAAGACAAGGTAATAAAAGCCATTCCTGTTTCGTCCGATGTTCAGGAGATTATTATTCATCGGCCTTAACCTGAGAGACTGGATTAAACCTGTTTGCTGATAACCAAGCTACTGTCTACTAATAAGCTCTTTGATAATCTTTGTCATGCCTTTTTCGGCTTTGGCTGCGGCCGCCAATATTTTGCTAATTTCCACTTTCTCCAAATGGTCTGGGTCGCACAGATCGGTAATGGCCGAAATGGCAAAAACCGGCAAATCCATGTGGCGGGCAACAATCACCTCAGGTACGGTTGACATACCCACAGCATCGGCACCAATGCGGGCAATGTAGCGGTACTCTGCACGGGTTTCTAGGTTTGGTCCACTCACTCCAGCATAAACGCCTTCATGGCAAGGGATCCCGTTGACCTTGGCTATTTCAAGGGCTTCATCAATCATTTTACGCTCGTACGGTTCGCTCATATCTGGAAAACGACCGCCAAATTCGTCCATGTTTTTGCCAGTAAGCGGATTCTCTTTTGTTAGGTCTATGTGATCCTCTATAATCATAAGGTCGGCCACATTAAAGTCCATATTAACGCCACCAGCTGCGTTAGAAATAAAGAGTTTTTTAATGCCTAAAAGCTTCATTACGCGAACTGGGAAGGTAACATCTTTCATGTCGTAGCCTTCATAATAATGGAAGCGACCTTGCATGGCCACCACTTTCTTGCCAGAAAGCTCTCCGAAAATAAGTTTGCCTTTATGGCTTTCAACAGTCGACACAGGGAAGTTCGGAAGGTCCTCGTAGGCCAACTCGTGTTCAATGGTTATATCATCGACCAATGCTCCAAGACCAGTGCCCAGAATAATGCCGTATGCTGGCTTAGGGCTGTTCAATTCTGCATTGATATAAGCTACTGTGTGATGTACTTTTTCGGAATATGTCATGCGTAAATGAGTTTGCCCTAAGATAGATGTCCACGTTGTATTCTGCTAGAAAAATGTATGTAAGGTGGGCGTTTTAACCGGCTGGGTAAGCTGAGCGAGTATTAACAAAACTGATCTATTGGAAATCTTACAGTCATATATGTTCGGTTCGGAACCATTCAGACGCTTATCTGTTTTACCAAACATGGACATTAAAGGAAAACTTGCAATAGTTACCGGTGTGAGCAAAGGCATCGGGTTAGAAACAGTGAAGTTGTTGCTACAAGAAGGTGCAATTGTAGCCGGTTGGGGCAGAACTTCAGCCGATATAGATCACGAAAATTATCACTTCTTTAAAACGGATGTTAGCAACTGGGATCAGGTGCAGGCATCTTTCAAAGCCACAAAGGAAAAGCTAGGCAAAACCTCGATTTTGGTGAATAATGCAGGAATGGGTTACCAAGGCCTAATTCACGAAATGGATGTGGAGGAATGGAAATATATGTTCGATTTGAACGTGCATGGACTGTTTTACTGCATTAAGCAAGTGGTGCCAGATATGATTGAAATGGAAGAAGGACATATTGTTAACCTATCTTCGATTGCCGGAACCAACGGTGTGAAAACCATGAGCGGTTACGTTGGTACTAAACATGCGGTAACAGGAATTGGCCACTCAATTTTTCAAGAATTGAGAGATCATGGCATAAAGGTAACCACTGTTTATCCAGGCAGTACAAACACTAATTTCTTCGATAGCATTGAGTTTGCGAATGCCAATGAAAACATGATGCGCCCGCAAGATATTGCCCAAAGTATTGTGCAGTCGGTGCAAACTCACGCCAACTACCATGTGGTAGATTTGGAGGTAAGGCCACTAAAGCCAAAAGGGTAGGTAAGCTTAAGCTTGAAGCGAGAAGCAAGAGAATCGAAGCTAGATGTTAGACTAGATTGGCACCCCTTTAGGGGCTGGGGCATTTTCTCATTTTGAGGCAGCCTCAAACTAGTCTTAGCGTCTCGCCTGCCTGTCTGCAGACAGGCTAAGGCTTACATGAGCTTAATCAAAAAGAGCCAATTCTTTCGAGTTGGCTCTTTTTGATTAAGCTCTTATGTTTCGTTTTTATTTGGCCTTACTCCCAAATGGTGCTCTGCGAACCAAATAGCGAATGGTGCTGTGGTAATTGTCTACGCCAGCCATAAATGGCTCTCTGGCAACTGAGTAAATACTAGTGCCTTGGTCATTGTAAATGTCCATTGTGATTTTTGAGTCGTAAGTGGCAGAAGTGGTAGTACTGCCCGAGCTAAAAGCAGTGCCCTTTTTCTTGTCGTCTTCTTTTTTGGTTTTGTAAGAAGTTACTGACGAACCAGTGGTAAGTGTTCCTGTATTTTCAATATCGTACGAGCCGTAAACTACATGTTCAACACCCAACATTTTGGCCAACTCGCTTGGCAGCATACTTTCAAGGTCTTGAATACTCATACCGCTTTTGGCCAGTGTGGCATTAACCACGCGCGGGTCAATTATCTGAATAGATGGGGCGTCTTCCTTTATGGTGTTGGCACAATCGGCCTGAATTTGTTCGCCAAGGGCTTTTGCATCAATAGAGCCAACATTAGTGATTACTTTAAATGGAAGAATAGCCATTTTGCCTTTGCGAGCGGCCGGGTTGTCTACCGGTTGAGCGTCTGCTGGGGCAGGTAGTTCAGCAGCTTTTTCGTTGATCACTTGCGTTCTGCCACTGGCAAAAACAATTTTATTGATTTCGGAACGCTTAATTTTATACTCCAGTGTCTCACCAGTGTAGGTAAAAGTTACCTCTGTGTCGTTAATGGCAGAAACCTTCCCTTTGCGCTCTTCTCCATTCAGCATTACCACTACATCGGTTGCGTCTTGCGCGTAAGCCGAAAACGAGAGTAAAAGGACAAAACATAAATATAGAAGAGGTGCTTTGAGTCGAATAGCGTTTTTCATGATAGACAGTTTGTTGGTTCATTTAAAAATAACCAATAAAATCCTTTCTACCAGATTGATGCTAAAGAGCAATAGCGCTAATTGGCGGAGTGGAGCCCCAGCTTGTTCCCTTCCGAATCGAGAAATAGGGCGAAGTAGCCACTGTCATCGGCATGCGCTGTTTTAGGAACCAATACTTCTCCACCCTTGCTTGTAACCCTGTCTAGAATAGGCTGAAGGTCATTTCCGGCATTCAGGTAAATAGTGGTTCCTGAAGCTGAAGGCTCATAACCTTCGCTTTTTATGATTACGCCCGTTACCGCTTGGTTTTCATATGGTAAAACACCCATTTCCATTCCGGGCATTTCAAATTTTTCAATTTTGAGGTTGAGCACTTCCTCATAAAAACTAATTGCTCTAGCAATATCTGTTGCAGGAATTTCGAAGATCGATATGTAGCTGTTCATGGCGGTATTGGGTTTTGATGGTTGAATGGAGGCTTTGTTAAAAGGTAGGAAATAGGCCAGCATCCCAATGGCCAGTGCAAGGGTTAATTTGGTGCTTATGGTTTTCATGTAATTCTACTTTGGCTGTTTTATAAGGTCAAAACTAGCCTAGCTGAAAAAGTAAAAATTGTAAAAACGCGACAGCCTAATCTTTGGAGTAGATCAAAGAAGAAAGCATCATTTGGTCATCGCTTAGGTACTCTTTTGGATTGGTGCCTGTAAATTCCTTAAAGTCTTTGATGAAGTGTGCCTGATCGTAGTACTCGCTCTCGTAAGCTACTTGAGTAAGCTTTTGGTTCGTGTTGTTTAAGATGAGTTTTAGCGCGGCTTGTAGCCTGATGATCTTCCCCAGTTGTTTTGGGCTAATACCTACTTGGTTCGAGAATTTGCGCTCCAAGTTTCTACGTTTTGAAGGGGCATCTTTTAAAATGCTGTTAATGGCTTCCTTTCCTTTGGTTTGAGAAAGCACATCTATGGTAGATTTTACTATGGTATCTATTACCGATTGGTCACTGAGTTTTCCCAGTAAGAATTTTTCTAGCACAGCAATTCTTGCCTCGGTATTGGCCGCTTCAATAATGGCTTGTTCTAGTGCCTTGGCTTCTTTTTCATCGAACAGATCAGTAAGCGGAGTGTCCTTATCGGCCAGCTGTCGCAAGGGTTTTGAAATAAAGTTGGCAAAACCATAGGGGTAAAAACGCACTGAAAATGCATTTACATAGCCAGTCGGTTGCACATAGTAAGGCTTGGTAATTTGACCAATCACCATAGCTCGTGGCTGAAGTGCGAAAGTTGATTCTGATGTAAATCGCTTGATGTCATCGCCCAAAATAAAGCACATTTCAATACAGCCATCTGGAATCATGCGCTGTTTTGGTGCCTCCATATCACCGGGTACCTCTAGCGTCCAATAGCAATTAACTAAAGGAGCCAAGTCAGAGTGCGGTTGATAGGTTTGGTAGTTCATTGGGTATTTACTTTCCTCTATAGCCTTCCTCTGTTTTTTCAACCTTGCCAATGTTAATCAACCAAAGTAGTCTAAAGTTGACCTGAGCCAAGGTGCTCCAATTCACATCAAAGTTTTCATTCACGTACTCTAAGATTTCTTGATCAGCTTTTGCTTCGTCACTACTCAAAAGGAATTGATGGATCTCTTTAAAGGCAAGAATGTTACTTGAAACTGTCTCAAAGAGAAACTCTAAATCCTTTTTCTTATGATATTCCTCTCCGGCAATGGTTAGAATGCAATTCCCATCCTTAAAGTCTATGAGTCCCATGTTTTTAGGTACATTTAGATACCCGTTGGCTGTTTTTATAGATGAAACATTGTCGTATGATTTTATAAACCAATCAACCATGTTTTCTCTTGAATTTAGGTTTTGTGAGATTTGATCAAGAAGTTGATTAAGGGTTTGCACATAAGAATAAACCCCGCCTGGGAGAGGCCATATTGAGCGGCTTTTATTCTCACTTCCTTTGATTGTTGAATCATTCAGTTCACTCTCAAAAAGTTCTGAGTCTATTGAGAATACACTTACAATACTCTCTTTGACTCCTACCTTATATTTAAATAATAGATCAATTAGCTTTTGACCATTGACTAAAGCTACAGGCATTTTGTTTGTTGCTTTTGCTTCATTCATGGCGTCTTTAGTAAAGTTCGATGTAGTAATTATTAGCCCTCTTTGGTCTACTTCTGCGCTCCCTCTTAATTGAGTGATATATTTCCCGGAAATATTGTTTCCGGTTTTGTACCTTTTAACCTGAATAACTGTTTTGACATTTGTAAGGCCTCCGACTGTTAAATTACCAGTGACATCAATTCCTTTATCACCACTGCGTTTGGTTACCTCAACTTTTTCATAACCAATTTTCCTCAAAAGCTCGGCTACAAGAAACTCAAACTGAAAAGGGTCCATTTCTTGTATTTTTCTTATCAGCTTTTGTTTCACAAGACTATTTTGGTTTTCAATTGCCAAAAGCGGTGAATTAGCAGATTCTGTTTGCTTTATAAGGGCAAACAGGCCTTTGCCTACCTTTTTAAACTTTCCAGTGTCAGTGTATAGTTGGGCAGCCATAGTGGCTTCAGGTGTTGCTCCTGAGGTTTCTATGAGTTCTTCACTTAAGGCAATTTGAGTAATCTCTTTGGCTGAAAGAGGTTCTTCAGCTTCTTTAAGTATTTTTATTGCTGCATCCTTGAATGATAATCTCTTCATGTTTTTTGATTCCGCACAACTGATTTTAATTCACCGAACATACTCAATTTCACTATGATTGGTTTGATTTTACACTTTCTTTATCTTCCACAATTATGAAAAAGCCACTCTCATTGCTTTCTTTTATACTCCTTATTAATTGTTCCGAAAAAGGGTTAGAAACTATTGAAGTTACTGGTTGAAAAATCTTAGGTATTACTCAGCAATTAGACTAAGGTTTTTGTATGATTTGCTGAGGAAGAAGGTTTAGGGGCTGGCTTTAATGCTCCGTTGAGACTAATTGAGATCTTAGTGAGACGCTAAGACTAAGGGCAATTCTTTTGAATTTACCTATTCTAGTAATTCGTCTAGATTTATTTACATTCCTCTTAAAGTGTCTAGGAAGGTTCCATGTGTTCCAATATCCATTAACTGGTCATTATTTGTCATCATTCCTAGTCCGAATGTACCATCAGATTCGTCAAATGTAATTTTGTAGCCCTTTCTGTCTAAAGTCTCCTCAAAGACAGTCCATAATTGAAATTTGATTGATTCATCTATAGAACTGATATAAGTTTCCTTTTTCGGTTTGATCAAACAATCATTGAGATTAACACCTTGTAGGTCTGTTAAGTCAGAGTGACTTTCTAATTCTTTCTTTATAATCTGTTGTACTTCTTCGCTTGTCATTTTTCAATTGCGCCAAAAGGGTATGCACGCCCCACTCTAGTGTCTGCTATAGTTAATAAAGATTGCGAAAACTATCGTTCTGCATAGTAGCCGAGTGTCGGAATAAGCAAAAAATCTACTCCCAAGGCACGGTAAACTTAATTGTTTCTATTTGGGAGCCACATTTTACATAGATGCCAATGGTGCTTTCCTCAGTTCTTTCTACAAAAAAGCCAGTACTATTGGTGTTTGGTTCTTCAACGCTACTATCGTTTACAATTATTAATTCCATACCTATATATTCTTTGCCTTCATAGGTAATGTTTCCCAATGATTTATAACCACCTTCGCTTGTGTCAAGTCGGAAACCAATATTGGTATAAGTTGAAATAGTAATGGTATATATAAAGTGAGTCTCTTGTTTAAGGCCTACAATTTCGATGTTAAAGTCGTTCGACATGTTTCTTTAGTATTGTTCGTGTTATTTATGGGTTGTGTTAATAATTACTGAACACTGTGACTTTTAAGGGTAGCGTATTGTGTGTCAGTACAGGTCATGAATATAGGCAAAAAGGCTTAAAGTTGGTTTGCTCCTGACTCCTGAAGGGGAAGTTCAGTATCCTCTTCTTAACTGTTTTCCGTTTTCTGATAAGTGTTCCCTGCTCTGACTTCTGTCTTCTGACTCCTGACTTCCGTCTTCCGACTCCCGCCTTCCTTCTTCTAATATCTCTTGGCTAAATACCAACATCTAATATCTAAAACCTATATTTGGCAATTAAGTAAAACCCGAACACGTTCTATTGTTCAATGTCAGTTAGGATTCACCAACTCAGTAAAATCTACGGTACACAAATGGCAGTCGATGCGATTTCTTTCGAAGCCAAAAAAGGGGAGGTGTTAGGCTTTTTAGGGCCTAATGGAGCAGGGAAGTCCACTACCATGAAAATTGCTACAGGTTATTTGCCGCCATCGGAAGGTACGGTAGAATTATGTGGCATTGATGTGATGAAGGATTCGGTGAAAGCCCGAAAGAAAGTAGGTTACTTACCTGAGCACAATCCGCTTTACTTGGAAATGTACGTGCACGAATACCTGCATTTTATGGCTGGTTTGCATGGCATAAAGGGCAATGCGGCCAAGGAGCGTATCGCAGAAATGGTTGCGCTTTGCGGACTTACGCGAGAGCAACATAAAAAGATTGGTGCCCTCTCTAAAGGTTATCGCCAGCGGGTGGGTTTGGCGCAAGCGCTGCTGCACGATCCGGAAGTGCTCATTTTGGATGAGCCAACCACTGGCCTCGATCCGAATCAGTTGGTGGATATTCGGCAGTTGATAAAGACGATTAGCAAGGACAAAACGGTAATTCTTTCTACGCACATTATGCAAGAGGTGAAAGCCATTTGCGATCGTGTGGTCATTATTAACCAAGGCAAATTGGTAGCGAACGATTTGCTTGCGAACATGACAGCCAATAAAACCACCCTAAAAGTGGAGTTTCAAGAAGCTGTTGACGAGGCTGAATTGAAAACCTTTGGTGCAGTTACAAAGAGTGGTCAGGTTTACCATATTAGCACTACTGCAAAGGAGGATTTACGCCCTAAGCTGTTCGATTTGGCTAAGCAAAATAACTGGACTATCCTGAGTCTATCGCAAGAGCAGCAAGACCTAGAAGAAATTTTTCACCAACTAACACAAGCCAAATAGCATGTGGTCGATTTATAAAAGAGAGATACAGCAATTTCTGAATTCGCTCATCGCCTACATTGTCATTGGGGTGTTTCTTACGGGCATTGGTTTGCTTATGTGGGTTTTTCCCGAAACCAGTGTGCTCAATTATGGCTTTGCCGATTTGGAAACGCTCTTTTCGCTAGGGCCTTTTGTGTTTATGTTTCTCATTCCGGCCATTACCATGCGCATGGTGGCGGAAGAAAAGAAGTCAGGTACGATTGAACTGCTGTTGACCAAACCTATAACAGAAGCCCAAATTCTGCTGGGTAAATATTTCGCTGCGGTTACTTTGGTGCTCTTTGCCATATTGCCAACCTTGGTTTATGCCTATTCGGTTTATCAGCTGGGCAATCCTGTGGGTAACCTAGATGTCCCGGGAATTACCGGCTCTTACATTGGTTTGTTGCTGTTGGGTGCTGTGTTTGCGGCCATTGGTTTGGCAGCTTCTACACTCACCGAAAACCAGATTGTAGCTTTTATTTTTGCCGTTTTTCTTTCCTTTTTTCTGTACACAGGGCTGAGCTCTATTTCGGCATTGTTTAGTGGGAATGCTGCGGTTTATATCGAAGACTTGAGTTTGAGTTTTCACTATGAGGCACTAAGCAGAGGACTAATTGATACACGAGATTTAGCCTACTTTTTAAGCACCATTATATTCGTGCTTTTTGTGAGTTACTGGAAGTTGGTGTCGCGAAAGCTGAGTTACAAGCCGGTCAGGGCTAGGCTTATTGAGCATTTTTCAATTGGTCTTTTTATCATTTTGCTCATCAATTTTGTGGCTGCGAATTTCTTTGCCCGTTTCGATTTAACAGCCGATAAGCGATATTCGCTAAAGCCAGCCACTAAGGAATTGCTAAGCCAAATTGACGAACCACTAACGGTTGAAATTCTGATCTCGGGCGATTTGCCTGCTGGCTTTGAGCGCCTGAAAAAGGCCATTGAGCAAACCATTGAGGAGTTTGATATTTATACGCCTGGTGATATTGCCTACTTTCATACCGACCCAAGTGGTGCTGAAACAGTGCAGGAAAGGCAAGAGAATATTACCTATTTAATTCAGCAGGGCTTTGAGCCTACTCAGGTTTTCGATACTGAAAATGGGCGTCAAATTCAGAAAACAGTTTTCCCGTATGTCATTCTGCGTTACGGTCAGCGTGCTGCAGGTGTGCTTATGCTCAAGGGAACTACAGGGGCGAGCTCTCAAGAAAGACTGAACCAATCGATTGAGGGGATTGAGTTTGAGTTGGCAGTAGGCTTACAGCGTATTGCAGGCCTTAATCGCAAAACCATTGGTTTGGTGCAAGGCCACAAGGAGCTCGATTCACTCGATATCGCTGGTTTTTTGGGTGAAATGAGGCAGTATTTCGACTTGGTGAAAACAGATTTGACACAGCCACAGACAATCGCAAGTGTAGATGCGTTGGTGGTTGCGCAGCCAAAAGCTGAATATTCCGTGGAGGAAAAATACGCCCTCGATCAGTACATAATGAGCGGAGGCAAGGTGCTGTTTTTAGTCGATAAGCTTCAGGTTAATATGGGTTTGGCCGGTGGCGAAGGTACTTTTGCGCTACCAATAGATCACGGGCTTGACGATATGCTTTTTCGCTACGGAGTGCGTATTAATGCCGAGTATATTCAGGATATACAGAACTTTGGCCGCTACCCTGTGGTACTCGATAATGCCGAGAACATCATTAATCTGCCGTGGCCATTCTATGCATCGGTGAATGATTTTACCGAGCACCCAATCACTAAAAACTTGGATGCGGTCTATGCACGGTTCTTCAGTACCATGGACACGGTAAAGGCCGATGGTGTGGTCAAAACGCCTTTAATGTTTACTTCACCATATACTCGAATTGTGAATAGTCCGGCAAAGGTTGCTTTTGAAGATTTTGCCAATGAGCCAGATGCTGCTCTTTTCGACCATGGCAAAGAGCCAGTTGCTTATTTATTGGAAGGGGAGTTTACTTCGCTTTTCAAGAACAGGGTTTTACCGAGCAATGCGCAAACGGCATTGAAGGAACAAAGTGAAGAAACTAAGATTGTGGTGGTTTCTGATGGTGATATTATTCGCAACGAAAAGAACTTGCGCACCGGTGCGCCATTTGAATTGGGCTATAACCCTTTTGCCGATCAAGGGGAGAAGTTGAAGTACGCTAATAAGGATTTCTTATTTAACGCTTTAGCTTATTTAGTAGATGAAAACGGGGTGATTACTTCTCGCGCCAAAGATATTACACTAAGGCCGCTGAACAGAGTAAAAGTGAGAGAGGAACGGGTATATTGGCAGATACTTAACCTTGTTGGTCCTTTAGTTTTACTTAGTATTTTCGGGTTGATCAGGGTTTTATGGAGAAAACGTAAGTATCGAGCCTGATTAATCAGGTAATAAGTAAACACACAAATGTATAGAGAACCTTTCGTAAGAACGCCACAAGAGTTGGTGGATACAAAGCTGGAGTTGGCAGAAATAACAGCGGCAGACACTGTAGTAGACTTAGGCTGTGGAGATGCTTTTATGTTGATAGAGGCCTGCCAGCGCTACGGGTGTAAAGCCATAGGTTTAGAGTTAGATGCTGAAGTAATGGCTTTGGCAAAGGCCAATGTTGCAAAGCATAATTTGCAAGAGCAGATTGAGTTGCTTGAAGAGGACTATTATCAGTTCGACTATTCAAGAGGAACAGTGTATTTGATTTACCTTTCGCGTTGGGAGTTAGGAAGGCTTTCGTTGCCGATGGAGAAGTCTGTAAAGCCGGGAACGAGAGTTGTTACACACGATTTTGATATGCCTGCTTGGAAGGAGGCAAAACAGGTGGCTGTTCCGTTGATGGCGGGTGATACAAAGGATGTGTACCTGTATAAAGTGACTTAAGTGGAAGAAAGTGCATAGCTTTTACACTATGCACTAATCTAAGTTTTATTAATACTTCATCATATTCGGATCAATCTCATCGGCCCATGCTAGTATGCCGCCTTTAAGATTGTACAGGTTTTCATATCCGTGATTGGCTTCTAACCAGCTGATGACATCGCCACTGCGTTTGCCACTGCGGCAGTGCACTACCACTTGTTTATCTTTTGAGAATTTCTCTACATTCTGCGGTACAGAATTCATTGGAATAAGCTCCCCATCAATTGCCGCAATTTCGGCTTCGTTTGGTTCGCGTACATCAATCAGTTGAAAATCAGCTCCTTCGTCTTTGAGCTTTTTTAATTCTTTTACGGTAATTTCTTTCATATGCTATGCTTCTGGTTCTTTGCTAACGAGGGTCGAAGTTAGTTCGTTTAACTTTTTCACCTTGTAACCAAAGTTACCTTTTAATTGGTCGCGAATCTCGCGCATGTGCTGTAAAAGTTCGTGAATTTCGTCTGGTAAAACTTCATTCAGTGTTTCTTTTAATCTCTTGGCAATTGTGGGTGATTTTCCGTTGGTCGAAATGGCCACCTTTAAATCGCCTTTGGTTACAATACTGCCCAAGTAAAAATCACACAGGTCTGGCGTATCGGCTACATTGGTTAAAATCTCCCTTGCTTTGGCTTCGGCATGAATTTGCTTGTTTGTTTCATGATCTTCCGTAGCAATAATCGCCATTTGAATGCCTGTTAAATCTTCGGAAAAATAGGCGCGTTCAAAAAGAGTAACCTGCGGATGTAATTGTGCAAGCTCCTTTATTTCTGGTTTAATGGTTTTGCCAACCAGCGTTACCTTGGCATTAGGGCTGCTTTTTAGTAAAAAAGAAAGCTTCTCAAGTCCAACTTCGCCACCGCCAACAATCAAGGTTTCAAACTGATGAACCTTTAAGAATATTGGGTATAATTCATTCGCCATAAGTCTGAAACTGCAGGTTTTGCTGTAGTTGTGGAATCCACGCTTGTTTGCCAAGCCGTACTACTTCGCCAATTACAATAATGGCCGGTGAACCAATCTGCTCTTCGGCAGCAATTTGGCTAATGGAACCCATTGTTCCGGTAACCATTTTTTCGTTTGGCATGGTGCCGTTTTGAATAATAGCAACCGGAGTATGTGATTTGTTTAGGGTAGAAAAGACCTCACAAATCTGATCGAGTTTTTTCGTTCCCATTAAGATCACTATGGTGGCGGTAGACTGAGCCGCTAGTTTAATATCGGGTGTTAAGGTGCCTTCTTTTGTGGTAGCCGTTACTACCCAAAAACTTTGGCTCACTCCTCGTGAAGTAAGCGGAATGTTCTGCATGGCAGGCACCGCATAAGCGCTACTTATTCCCGGTACTATATCGCTTTTTATACCATACTTAGCGGCATACTCTACTTCTTCGTAGCCACGGCCAAACACAAATGGGTCACCTCCTTTTAAACGCACTACATGCCCTTTTTCATGGGCGAAGTGAACGATCAATTCATTAATGGCTTGTTGCGTATGGCTGTGTTTGCCCACACGTTTGCCCACATAAATTTTCTCAGTTCCTTGTTTTGCATAAGCCAGTAGCTCCTTGCTCACCAAGTCGTCATAAAGAATTACATCGGCATCGGCTAGTGCCTTAATGCCTTTTACACTGATAAGGTCTGGGTCGCCCGGACCTGCACCAACTAATGTCAATTTGGGGTTTAGTTCCGTTCTCATTAGGCCTTGTAAAAATCAGATATCACTTCTTTGTCTTGTCCGCCCTGAGCTACTAGTTGTGCCTGGCGGAAGTCTCTTACCTTTTGAAGGAAATCGGCTGCTTGCGCAAAGTAGCTGTTAGCAAAAGCTTCCGATGGCTCGTGCTGGTTCATTTCCAGTACATGTGCTTTAAAGCCGCCATCAAATTGAAATACTTCTTGCGTACTGAAATGCTCTTCAAAGCTTTCAAGAATACCAATTTGCGTGTTGCACTTTACGTCTTCGCTCAAAAGCAAAGCCTTAGCTGCAATTACAAAGCTGCTGTAGCTATTGTAAATGGCATCGGCAAAAGCCTTCTGTTCCAGGCCTTCTACCGACCAATCTAGGCGCTCTTGAGATTCCTCGATAATCGTCCCGATAACATCGAGCATTACGCTGGCACATTCGCCCACGCCAATTTCCGGAACAAAGTTTTCGGTTTTACCCCAATCCATGTAGTCGGCTTGGTCTAGCGTTTCTATTTCTGCCAATGGTTTAAGCAAATGGTAAAAGTGCATTTTACCCAAGCGGTAATAGAAGTCGTTAAAGTATTCGCCTTCATTTGCTTCATTTTCATATTCGCGCAGCAAAGTGGCCAAAGCCTCAGGAATTCGCTTTGAAGGAATTTTAATTACTTTCTCTGCGATAAAGCCGTTGCCATCGGGCGAAACACCACCGCCAATTACCACTTGCATGGCAGGAATTACCAAGGCTTTGTTTTTAATAGAACTGCCATGAAAGCCAATGTTTGCGGCCATATGCTGGCCACAGGCATTCATGCAGCCGCTGATCTTAATTTTGATGTTTGCCTCGTTAATCAGGTCTTTGAATTCTGCCTGAAGCATGTCTTCTAAGGCAGTTGTTAAACCAGTACTGTTGGTTACCGCCAAATTACAAGTGTCGCTGCCGGGGCAAGACGTAATGTCGTGGGTTGAATTAAAGCCTGGTTTTGCCAAGCCAAGCGCGTTCAGTTGCTGATAGAAGTACGGCAAATATTCTGGCCTTACATATTTAATAAGTAAGCCTTGGTTTACTGTAACGCGGATGTCATTAGCGGCATAACCTTGCACCAAAGCAGCTAGTTTTCTGGCAATATCACTCTTTATATCTCCTAGCGGTACGCGTACCCAAATGCCATTGTAGCCCGATTGCTTTTGCTGAAAAACGTTGGTGTTTTTCCATGCTTCAAAAGCTTCCCAATCTTCAATGTGGGTTTCAGGAATAGTTCTTTCTTCTGGAATAAGTAAGTTGGATTGTTCGCTGTTTATTTCTATACGTTGGTGTTTTACGGCTTTTCGTTCCGCTTCGGCTAGTTCAAGTAGTTTTTCTAGGCCAATCTTTTTCAGCAAGAATTTCATTCTTGCCTTGTTGCGGTTGGCACGTTCGCCATAGCGATCGAATACGCGAATTAGTGACTCGGTGAATGGAATGATCTGGTGATCTTCCAAAAATTCATAAGCAGTTTGGGCTGTCATGGCTTGTGCGCCTAGACCACCGCCAACCACTACTTTGAATCCTTTAATTACTTTATTGTCCTCGTACTTAAGCTTTGGGATAAAGCCAATGTCGTGAAAGTAGGTAAAAGCAGAATCGCTGTCGTCTGATGTGAAGGCAATCTTAAACTTTCGGCCCATGTCTTGGCAGATTGGATTGCGCAGAAAGTAGTAAGCCAAACTATGCACGTAAGGGGTTATGTCGAAAGGCTCTTTCGGGTTTACGCCAGCATCGGGAGAGGCCGTTACATTGCGAACTGTATTGCCACAGGCTTCGCGAAGGGTTACATCTTCCTCTTCCAGCTCTGCCCATAGTGCAGGCGACTCTTCCATTTTCACAAAGTGCAATTGAATGTCCTGTCGGGTGGTAAGGTGCAAATTGCCAGTAGCGAATTTGTCCGATACATCGGCAATCTTTACCAACTGCTGCGGTGTTACTTTGCCGTAGGGCAGTTTAATGCGAATCATCTGCACGCCTGCTTGCCGCTGGCCGTACACGCCACGTGTTAGGCGGTATAGTTTGAATTTATCTTCCTCAATCTCACCATTTTTGAACCGCGCTATTCTTGCCTTAAGCTCAAGTATATCTTTCTTGGCTTCAGGGCTTACTTTAGAACTGATTTGAACACTCATTTTGCTTGTTGTTAAGTAGTTTTTAGTGGGTAGTTACTATTCCCATAATGCAAACTTAGCAAAAAGAATATAAAACCTACCGAATTAGTAGGGTAATAATATGAATGGTTCTCAAATGGTTCCATTGGGGTTAATTAAAGTGTCGTGCGGAGAACAAAAGAGAATAGCAGGTAATTGACCTCAAATTGGCTTGATTTAATTCGGTATATTGATTTTATTTCTAACTTTAAGCGCTTAAAAATTCAGAGTATAAAACCATCATATATGAAGTTTATTGTTTCTTCAGCCGAGCTTCTCAAAAGACTTTCCAACATTAACGGTGTAATTACCACAAACCCAGTGGTTCCGATTCTCGAGAATTTCTTGTTCGAGATTAAAGAAGGCCTTTTGACCGTTACCGCATCCGACCTACAAACCTCAATGATTACAGAAATTGATGTTGAGGCCAAAGAGGATGGAAGCATAGCAGTGCCTGCAAGAATTCTGATGGACACTTTGAAGAACTTGCCAGAGCAGCCAGTTACTTTCAGCATCGATCAGGAAACTTACAGTGTAGAAATTAACTCTGACAACGGTCGCTATAAATTGGCGGGCGAGAATGCTACGGATTTCCCGAAAGTACCTGAGGTTTCTGATGGCTACTCTGTAGACATGTCTACCGAAGTATTGAGCAGTGCCATTAGCAACACCATTTTTGCAACCAGCAATGATGAGTTGCGCCCTGCTATGACGGGTGTTTATGTAAAGCTTGACGATACCAACACAACTTTTGTAGCTACTGACGGACACCGTTTAGTAAGGTACAGAAGGGTAGATGTGGCGTCTGATTCGGGTATGTCAATCATCATCCCTAGAAAGGCATTGAACTTGTTGAAGTCTACTTTGCCTTCAGAAAACTCGAATGTAATTGTTGAATTCAACGCTTCGAACGCGTACTTCAACTTTAATAATATTAGAATGATCTGTCGATTGATCGATGAGCGTTTCCCTGATTACGAAAACGTAATTCCTCAGGAAAACCCAATCGAAATGTCTATCGATAGAAGTGAGTTGCTTGGTTCTTTAAAGCGTATTTCAATTTATGCTAACAAAACCACGCACCAAATTCGCCTTAAAATCACTGGTAGCGAGTTGACTATTTCTGCAGAGGACCTCGATTTCTCAAACGAAGCGAAAGAAACTTTGGCCTGTGAGCACGAGGGTGAGGATATCGAAATCGGATTTAACGCCAAGTTCTTGGTAGAAATGCTCGGAAATATCCACTCTAAGCAAATTACCTTGCAAATGTCTGCACCTAACCGCGCTGGTTTAATTGTACCGGCAGAGTCTGATGATAGCGAAGATATTTTGATGCTTGTAATGCCAGTAATGCTAAACAGCTACTAAGTAAAAGCAAAGAAGATATAGAAGGAGCTTCGGCTCCTTTTTTTATTAAAGGCCGATTTAATGGTGCGTTTAACGTGCCGAAGGTTTTCTGAAAAATTTAGATATATTAGGCATTAGAATTTATGCTTTCAAAAAAGACCCAATATGCTTTTCATGCGTTGACCTATTTGGCCGAAAACCAAGCCAAGGGGCCAATCCTTATTTCTGAAATTTCTCAGGAGCGCAAAATTTCACTTAAGTTTTTGGAAAACATTCTGCTTGAAATGAAAAAGGCGGGTGTTTTGGGTAGCAAGAAAGGAAAAGGTGGAGGCTACTATTTAATTAAGCCGCCAGAAGATGTGCAGCTAGCAAAGATCATTAGAATGCTAGATGGTCCAATTGCGCTTTTGCCATGTGTAAGCCTTAATTATTACGAAAGATGTGAGAACTGCACCGAGGAACGTTGTGGTTTAAATGAGGTGATGGCAGAGGTGCGCGATAACACCCTGAAAGTTTTGGAAAAAAAGACATTAAAAGACGTTTTAAGGAACCGATAAAAATTTTTTGCGTTATTAGTCTACAAAAAAGGTAGGGAATATATATTTTTGTCCCCTAGAAAACCAAAAAGAACGCTTATGCTAGTAGATGCTTTGGTAAATAAAAAGATTCAGGATTCGACCAAGTCGGGAGATAGTAGCTTTAAAAGCTTAGCCAAAACGGTAAGCTGGAGGATTGTGGGTACACTCGACACAATGATTATTTCTTACCTAATTACCGGTGAGTTGGCCACCGCATTTTCAATTGGATCTATCGAGGTTTTTACTAAAATGATACTTTATTATTTTCACGAGCGCATTTGGGCCGGAATTAAATTGAGGAAGTAATGCAGGAGAAGGTAGACGAATTAAATCGGTTAGTAGAAGATAAGAGTTTAGTAGCATCGCTAGCATTGGTTGCTGAAGAGTTTCCGGGAACTGTGAGGTTTTCTTCCGCTTTTGGACAAGAGGATCAGGTAATTACAGATGCTATTTTTAAAAATGACATAGCAATTGAAGTATTTACCTTGGATACAGGCCGTTTGTTCAAAGAGACTTACGATTTGATAGACCGTACCAGGTCGCGTTATAAAAAGCCAATAAAGGTTTACTTCCCTAAAGCCGAAACAGTACAAGAATTGGTGACCAATAAGGGCATGCACAGTTTTTACGACTCGGTAGACAATAGAAAAGAATGCTGTTTTGTACGCAAAGTAGAGCCGCTTAAACGAGCACTAAAAGGTGCTGAAGTTTGGGTTACTGGGCTTCGTGCCAGCCAATCGGACAACCGCCAAGGTTTTAACATGTTTGAGTGGGATGAAGGTAATCAGGTAATCAAGTTTAATCCATTGTTGCATTGGGGTTACGATGAAATGATAGATTACCTAAAGGAGTTTGGCGTGCCATATAACACGCTCCACGATAAAGGCTTTATTAGCATTGGTTGTGCGCCATGCACTAGGGCAATAGCGCCAGGTGAACATCCAAGAGCCGGAAGGTGGTGGTGGGAAACCTCGCAAAAAGAGTGCGGCCTACACCAAGTAAAAGCCGTGGCTAGCTAAGCTATAGCAAGTACATCCATATCATTCTTGCCATTCGGAAATTGAAAAAGATCAGTGCAGCCAAAATGATTACGGCTACGTAAATAAAGTTTTCGATTGGCAAGCCAACTATTTTCCAAATAATAAAGGCCGCGACTACTTCTGCAATGGAAAGTCCATAGCTCATATACATTGCGCCAATAAAGTAGCCCGGCTCTTTTTCAAACTTATGCTGGCAGTGCTCACACTGCTCATTCATTTTTGGCCCTTTTAGCGTCAGAATGTTTCCATTCGATTGAAAAACATCTCCATTTTTGCATTTCGGACATTTTTGTTGAAGTACATTTTTTATGAATCCGGCCATGAACTTTAATTTTGTTCAAAATTAATATATGAGGACTGCTGGATTGTAATAAGAAAGTTTCCTTTTTTTGGATAAATGCGACATTGAATGGAGCCGAAACTTGATGTTTTACAGCTAAAGAGGTTTGATGAAAGTATACAGGAGTTCTACTGCAATACTTTTAGCGATCATGTGGAGAGACATCATAAAGAGATATTGGTGCCGCATAAACATGATTTTTACCTAACGGTGCTTTTTACTAGGGGGAGTGGTATTCACGAAATCGACTTTAACAGGTATCGGATTGAACCAGGCGCAGTCTTTTTCTTAAGTCCTGGTCAGTCACACTTTTGGGAGCCTAGTGCCGATGCCGAAGGTGTGATTTTCTTTCATTCGAAGGCATTTTTTGACCTGGCCTTTAATGGTAGATCAGTAGAAGATTTACCGTTTTTCGATTCTCTTTTCAATCCACCACAATTAGTATTATCAACCAATACCGATGGTTTTGCAAGTCGGTTTAGCGGAGTTTTGGAAGAGTACCGAGGGGAAGCCCCTTTTAGAGGGCAGGTAATTCGGGCAATGCTGGACCTGCTTTATTTGCAATTGAGCCGCGTTTACTTGAAAGCCAACGATGGAAAAATTGGGCATGTTGGCACTGATGCAAAGCATTTGGCACAGTTCGATCAGCTGGTGGAGCGCTATTACAAAACAGACAAGTCGGCAGGGCAGTACGCGCAGCGCATGAACATGACCGTACGCCACTTAAATAGAATTACGCGGGCCTTGCTCAATAAACCAACAACAGTGTTGATTATGGAGCGAGTAGTGCTAGAGGCTAAGAGGCTGTTGGTTAACACGAACAATTCTTTAACCGATGTGGCATTGGCGCTGGGGTTTGAGGATTACGCCTATTTTTCGCGTGTTTTTAAAAAGTACAGTGGTCTTAGTCCTTCTCAATTTGCTAAGCAGTACAAAACAGCGTTTCTGCGTTAGCGTAATTTTCGATCAATAAGATCGTCTAATCGAATGGCCATGCCATAAGTTTTGTCGAATAATGCGTTGAGTTCAATCTCATTCGCCAGCAGGTTGACCACTAGGTTTTTGAACTCAACACTTTTAATTCTATCGAGCGAAAGAATTTTTTCTTCCCCAAAATCAACATCAGACACCAGAAAGTCATTGTAGTATTTTTCCTTCATGCGCACATAGTATTCCACCACATCGCGCAATTGTAGGTAGTTACTCTTAAGGGTAATCAGCTCGTTTTTTAGGTCAGAGTTTTTATTGGTGTAATTAGTGTTTAGGTAGAAGTTAATGGCCTCGATTTGAAATAGTGGCTTGTAGGTTTGGTTGATTTCGAATAGGTAGAGCGCTAAACTATCGTCTTGCATAAATTGGCCAGCATATAGAATTCTGGCTAATTCGCGGGTGTCATCTTCAATTTGCAGGCGCTCATCAATCAGCGACTCGAAAGTGGTAAGATTTAGCTCATTTTCATTGTGGAGTTTTTCTATGGCGGCATTTTCCAGTCTTAGGTCCTTTTTGTCATCGTAATAAACATTGAGCTGGTAAGCGACCGTAATACCAAATATTACAATGAAGACCTCCATAACGTAAGTCCAGATATCGCTTCTTTTTAGTCGTCTTGATGTTCCGAATTTTACCATAATAAACAGACAAAGGTTAGCGCAATAGGCTGCTTAGGAGATAATACCTTCGAGCACAACACCTACATAATAGGCCAATACAGCGGCAGATCCTCCTAGAAATAACGTTTCTAAAATACCGCGAACTTTGCTAGTTGCGGTTATATAGCTCTTCGCGTAGCCTATAGCGGCAAATGTAATGAATGTTAGAATCGATGAATAACGGAACAAGTGTTCTATTGGCTTACCGGTATAGTCGATTACATAGACAATGAGCGGAATAAAGCCCATAATGATGAAAGAAACGAAAGTTACCAGCCCCATTTGAAAGGGTGATTTTTGCTCCTTTTGCATTTCCAATTCTTCCTTCATCATTACATCTACCCAGCGGTCTTTGTCTTCGGTTATTTTGTCGACCACCTGCTCCAATAGATCGCCTTCAAAGCCTTTTGCTGCGTAAATTTCCCTGATCTCCTCTCGCTCAGCATCGGGAATGTTGTCTACCTCCCAATATTCAATGCGTTTATGTTTCTCAAACTTGTCGCGCTCCGACTTGGTGGAAAGGTAACTGCCAACCGACATGGAAAAACCATCGGCTATTAGGTTGGCAAAGCCCAGGATAATGACTACTGAACTGTCCAAGCCGGCTCCGGCAGCTCCGGCTACTACCGCAAATGTAGTTACGCTGCCATCAATTCCACCGTAAATAAACTCACCGATGTAATCTTGAAATTTGGAGAGAAAAGTGGACTCACCGTGTAGAACTGCTTCTTTATGTTTACTCATTGGCTAAAAGTAGTTCAATGGATTGTTCAACTTTTAGCAATTGCTCTTCCGATAGTTTATAAAGGCGGTTTAGCTCCACCTCATACCCCAGTTGATTCCAAATGATGTTCCTAAATTCCAATGAATTGATTTTGTTCATTGAGACTATTACTGCGTTGGAGAAGTCTACTTCATCTCTTAAATACTTTACAAAGTCTTCCGCTTTGAGTTTGTTGTAGGCCTCGGATACAGCAGTAAGTTCCTGCAGGTAGGTTTGCAGTGCAAGTAGTTCGTTTTTTAGAGAGATGTTTGTTGTGCCGTAATTACTGGCCAAATAAGAAGTGGTTGCCTGATGTTGCAGGTCGGGCGTAGAAGTTCTTACAAGTTTGAAAAGGTACTTTTGAGCTGTGTCTTTGCTTATCGCATCTTGCTGAAGCGCTTTTTGAAACTTAGTTGTTTCTTGGGTAATGCCTTTTCTATAAGCTGCAAGGCTTTCAAACTCATCAATGTTGATTTGAATTTCCTTTTGAAGGTTGAGCAGGGCATTCTGCTCTAGTCGGTTGTTTACAATCCGCTCTTTGTAATTGTTAACCTGATATGCGATTGAGATTCCCAAAATCACAATAACAAGCTCCATAAGGTAGGCTTTTGTATTGCGATTCTGGAAAAGTCTCTTTAACCGCATAGGTTAGTCAATTCGTTCGATATTGGCCCCGAGGGCATTAAGTCGTTTATCAATGTTTTGATAACCGCGGTCTATTTGCTCCACGTTGTCAATGATGCTTCGGCCTTCGGCAGAAAGAGCTGCAATAAGCAAGGCTTGGCCGGCACGAATATCTGGGGAAGTCATGCGAATTCCCTTTAGTTTTTGTTGTCTGTTCAGGCCAATTACGGTTGCCCTGTGTGGATCGCACAGAATTATTTGCGCACCCATATCGATTAGCTTATCCACAAAGAACAAGCGGCTTTCGAACATTTTTTGATGCACTAGCACTGTTCCTTTGGCCTGAGTGGCTACTACCAAAACAATACTCAAAAGGTCTGGCGTAAGGCCTGGCCAAATGGCATCGGCAATGGTCATAATTGAGCCATCAATAAAAGTCTCGATCTCGTAACGGTCTTGAGAAGGAATGAAAATATCGTCTCCTCTAAATTCCATTTGAATGCCAAGACGCTTGAAAGTCTCGGGGATTAAACCTAGTTGATCTATTCGGCAGTCTTTAATGGTGATCTCAGACTGAGTCATAGCGGCCAAACCGATGAAAGAACCAATCTCGATCATGTCGGGGAGCATGGTGTGCTCGGTACCGCTAAGGCTTTCAACTCCTTCAATAGTTAATAGGTTAGAGCCAACACCAGATATTTTGGCACCCATGGCGTTCAGCATGCGCGAAAGCTGCTGTAAATAAGGCTCACAAGCTGCATTGTAAATGGTGGTTTTTCCTTCGGCCATTACTGCGGCCATCAGAATGTTGGCAGTACCGGTTACCGAGGCCTCATCTAGCAGCATGTAGCAACCTTTTAGCTGCGATGCATCAATGTGGTACATACCAGTTTCTGCTTCGTACAGAAAGCGTGCACCCAGTTTTTGGAAACCGATAAAGTGGGTGTCCAGTCTTCTACGGCCAATTTTATCACCACCTGGTTTAGAGATCTTTCCTTTGCCAAAACGCGCCAAAAGTGGCCCGAGGATCATGATAGAACCACGCAAAGAAGATGCTTTCTTTCTGAATTCTTCTGTTTCTAGGTAGTCAATGTCTACATCCTTTGCACAAAACTCATAGCTTTCATTGCCAAGGTATTTTACCTCAACATTCATGTCAGAAAGTAGCTCAATAAGCTTGTTGACATCGCGAATGTCGGGTACTTTGTTAATGGTTACCTTTTCTGGCGTAAGTAAAACCGCGCAAAGAATTTGAAGTGCTTCGTTTTTGGCACCTTGTGGGGTTAGTTCACCCGACAGTTTGGTGCCACCTTCGATTACGAAAGAGGCCATTTAGTTTTTTCTTCTGTATTTGTTGTTTCGCTTTCTGTTGTTGCTATTGTTGTTGCCACTGTGGCGTCTTTCCTTAATGTTGTTGTTGAAAAGACCGTGCTCTTTCACTTTTTCGATGTCGATAGTGAGTTTGCCACCAGAAAGTTCTTCGATTTGCTTCAAGATGATTGCTTCATCAATATTGTCTTTGTTCCAAGTATTGTAGAAGGTTTTCATTAGGCGGCCAATGTGAATAATGGCAGACTCCTTAGTCTCAGGGTCTTCCATTTGAATGGCCTGGTCGATCATAATTTGCACGCTACGACCGTAGTGCATGTATTTGATCTTAGAGTTTTTGTATGGCATGCGGGCCGGTTTTTTACCAATGGCCGATTTTTCAGGCATTGGAAAAGGCGCATCAATGTCCATGTCGAAGTTAGAGATGATGTAAAGGTCGTCCCATACTTTTTGGTCATAGTCTTGGCTGTCCTTTACGTTCGGGTTGATCTGACGCATAAGGTCAGTCAATGTTTGCGCATAAGCACTGCGCTTTTCTTTGTCTTCTATGGTTTTAATGTGGCTTACGAGCTTCTGGATGTTGCGTCCGTACTCTTTCAACCTCACATCGCTGCGTTCGGTATTATATTCTAATTGCATTTATTCTGATTTTGCTTTTCTCAAATTAATAATATTTCTCAAAAAGGACGGTGAATTTCTTTTATTCCACAATCCTTAGTTTGGCGAAGGCCAATAAAAGGGTCTTCTCTCCAAAGTCTTCAAAAACAACTTGTGCTTTTTTGTTGGCTCCGTTCACATCTATCTTCCTCACTTTGCCAAAGCCAAATTTTGGGTGTTCTACCTTTTGGCCTTCTTGCAATTCGGAGATATCACTTGGCCTAAAGTTGGCAGAAGGTTTATGATATTGTAACGGTTTCTTCTGGGTTTGTTGCTTGCGGTTAGCAATTAAGTTTTTAGCATAGTTAGAACTAAAGCCTGGAGGGTTTTCGCTGCGGCCTAATTTAGGTTCGCGGCTGCCATAGCGTGTGTTTACAAAGATAAAGCTCGGGTCTACTTCTTCGATAAATCGGCTCGGCTCGCAGTTCATCAGTCGGCCAAAGCGGTAGCGCGAAAGTGCGTAAGAGAAGTACAGATTCTTTTTAGCACGGGTAATGGCTACATAGAATAGTCTGCGCTCTTCCTCTAAGTCGGCACGGCTGCTTAGCATCATTTGCGAAGGAAAAAGGTCTTCTTCTAACCCCACGATAAACACATTGTTGAACTCCAGTCCTTTGCTGGAGTGGATGGTCATCAGGGATACATAATCCTGGTTTTCATCCTTGTCGTTATCCGTATCGGTAAGCAGGGCCACATCTTGCAAAAATGCACCTAAACCTTTGTCTTCTACATCGGGCGAATCAACAAACTCTTTAATGGCGTTCAATAATTCTTGAACGTTTTCGTAGCGGTTTAGCCCTTCTACTGTTTTGTCGGCATATAGCTCTTTTAGCAAACCAGAATTTTTGGCAATATGGCTGGCTGCTTCGTAAGCATCTTTGGTGTCTGCCGAAATTTTAAAGTTCTTGATAAGCGTAACAAACTCATTGACTGCATTGGCAACTCGGCCAGGTAGGAATGAGTTGATGTTGGTGAGTACTTCCCAAAGTGGAATATCGTGCTCGAAGGCGGCTACCACAATTTTTTCTACTGAAGTAGTGCCAATACCACGTTTTGGCAGGTTAATGATTCTGCGGAAAGACTGCTCATCCTCTGGGTTCATGGCATAGCGCAGGTAGGCCATTAGGTCTTTTATTTCCTTACGCTGGTAGAATGAAAGCCCCCCGAATATTTTATAGTTGATACCTGATTTCCTCAAGGCCTCTTCAATTGCCCTCGATTGGCTATTGGTTCTGTAAAGTACCGCGAAATCGCTGTTTTTTGAACTGTCGCTGGCCTTCTTTTCAAAGATTGCAGAAGCAACAAAACGGCCTTCCTCATTGTCGGAAATAGCCTTGATCAATTCGATCTTGTTGCCTTCTCCGTTGGCAGTCCAAACGGTTTTTTGCAGTTGGCCCTTGTTGAGGGCTATCACAGAATTGGCTGCCTTAACAATGTTTTGGCTCGAACGGTAGTTCTGTTCCAGCTTGATCACCTTCAGGTCTGGAAAGTCCTTTTCGAAATTGAGGATGTTTTCAATATTAGCTCCTCGGAAGGCATAAATCGACTGGGCATCGTCACCTACAACGGCAATGTTTTGTGTAACCGAAGCTAGTTTTTTTGTAATAAGGTACTGCGATACGTTGGTATCCTGAAACTCATCTACCATTACATACTTAAAGCGCTGTTGGTACTTGTTAAGTACATCGATGTGGTCGCGGAAAAGTACGTTGGTGTTAAAAAGTAGGTCATCAAAGTCCATGGCATTGGCCTTGAAGCATCGCAGGCAGTAGGTTTTGTATATCCTGCCCATTTCAGGTTTTTGTGCGGCAGCATCGTCACCCGCGTAAATGGGGTTGTTGATGTATTCTTGCCACGAAACCAAGCGGTTTTTTGCACCCGAAATTCTGTTGAGCACTACATTGGGTTTGTAAACTTTGTCGTCAAGCCCGTATTCCTTTACAATGGTTTTGATGAGCGACTTAGAGTCGTCAGCATCGTAAATCGTGAAATTGCTCGGGTAGCCTAGTTTTTCTGCTTCGGCCCTAAGAATTCGTGCAAACACAGAGTGGAAAGTACCCATCCATAAGTTGCGTGCATTGCTGCCCACTACTTGTTCAATACGCTCGCGCATTTCTTTGGCCGCCTTATTGGTAAAGGTGAGCGCCAGAATATTAAAAGGGTCTACCTTTTTTTCTTGAATTAGGTAGGCAATGCGGAAGGTGAGTACACGGGTTTTGCCCGATCCGGCACCAGCAATAATCATTGATGGGCCATCGGTATTTACTACACCTTCGTATTGGGGTTCGTTAAGCGTTGAGAGGTAATCCATTCAGCACAAATTCAAGCGGCAATTTACAAGATGTGCGGGTTAATCAGTAATCAATTCGTAGAAGTATTCCTCGTAGCCATCAATAGTTTTCTCCATGGTAAATTTCTCGAAGGCTGTTTTTAAGCCGTTAGCTATGAGGTGTTGTCTCAAAGAATTGTCTCTAAGCACTTTTTTGATGCGTTCCGCTAAACCAGCAATGTCCTCGTTTTCAAAAAGCAGCCCGTTTTCTCCGTCCTGTACCACATCAGGAATTCCACCAAAATTAGTGGCGATTACTGGGCACTCCATGGCCATGGCTTCTACCAGTACCAAACCGAAACCGTCCATGGTGGAGGCAAGCACATTCACATCCAACAAACGGTAAAC
Organism: Roseivirga pacifica; assembly: GCF_900111145.1. Taxonomy (GTDB): domain Bacteria; phylum Bacteroidota; class Bacteroidia; order Cytophagales; family Cyclobacteriaceae; genus Roseivirga; species Roseivirga pacifica. Next base: position 97,042 of record NZ_FOIR01000005.1, on the reverse strand, counting down.
GCTCAAAATATCTTCTGGCGGTAGCTTGCCAAGTAGGTGTACTTCATTCTGGATATTGTACTTGTCTAAGTAAGGTTGGATCTGTTCTGGAAAAGCACCGGCAAATATCAGTTTTATGCTCGGGTCATTTAGCTTGGCTATGGCTTCTATTAGCTGCGGTTGTTCTTTGAAGCGAGAAATACAACCAACTACTTTGTCTTCAGGTTTTAGGTTGAGTTGCTTTCGGAACTTCTCAACCTTCTCTTCGTTCCAGTCGTCAAAACGCTTTTTAGGAATACCATTATGTATCACCTTAATGTGATTTTCTGGATAGCCCTTTTCGATGAAAATTCTTTTCAGCCCATCGCTGATAACGATAATACTGGCCGTGTTCTTTATGTAAAATTTTCTCTGTAGCCAACCACCTGCACTTAGTGGGTTTTGCCTACGGGTATGTACAATTTGTACTGGCAGTTTGAACCTCAGTTTGGCAAAAATACTGGTGTACCTATCGTGACTCGACTGTGCATTGATAATGTCTATCTTCTCATTTCGTACCAAATCACGAATCTCTCGCCAGTTCTCAAAGTCGAACTTGCCTGTAATGCGCATGGGTACGCGTGTTACTCCGGGGTGCTCGATCAAATCCCAAATGGGCATTTCTTCGCGAAGCCCTGCAAAAACTTTATGACCACGGTCGGCCAAACCTTTCGCCAAATAGGTGATAGAATAGGTGGATCCCGCCATGCCACCCTGATAGGTAAGGAAGAGTATTCGTAACTGTCGCATCAAATTGAGGTCAAAATTAGAAAGCTTTCAACTGATTAAGAGCGATTAAGGAAATTTATTCGGTTTTAGTGTAAAAATGGGTGAACATTAAAAGGGGTGTGCCGTTGGGGATAAGAACTTGAGTTGGTGGTAAACCATAAAGCTTTTTGGCCTTTTACAGATTGAAAGGTAGTGTGGCTGCTTTATGTTTTTTGAAATCTAGAATGTAATCTGTTGAACCAGCGCGGGTTATGAGTTAAACTATAAAGTTGAAGGTAATTTTACTATTTTTGAGCCATGTCTGAAGAACAGCAACAAGAGGAGCAACAAGTTCGCAAGCAGAACTACTCTGAGTCTGAGAAGACGGATATTTTTGACAATGAGTTTATGGTTCACGTAGACTCCATGTACAACTTTGCCTACAGGCTAACCTTCGATGAAGATGATGCTAAAGATTTAGTGCAAGACACTTATTTAAAAGCCTTTAGGTTTATCAATTCATTTGAGCGCGGAACTAATGCAAAAGCGTGGTTGTTCCGCATTTTGAAGAACAGCTTCATTAACGAATTCAGAAAAAAGAGTAAGCAACCGGCTAAGGTTGACTACAACGAGGTAGAACAATACTACAATTCTGATGATGCTGGAGCCAGCATTACCACCGATTTGAGGGTGGAAACAGTGCAGGATATGATAGGCGATGAAATCTCGGGAGCTTTGAACGGTATTCCGGTGGATTTTAGAACCGTGATTATATTGAGTGACCTTGAAGGGTTTACTTACGAAGAAATGAGTAAGATTCTTGATATCCCAATTGGAACGGTAAGATCAAGACTACATAGAGCGAGAAATATGCTCAAAGAAAAATTGGTGTCTTACGCGAAAGAAATGGGGTATGCAAAAAATGAATAAAGAAGAAATGGGAGAATTTTCTAACTGGTTCAAAAAGACTTTTAAAAAGTGCTATTGCGAACAGGGAAATTTGATAGACGAAGATGGCTTTTCTGAGCTAGTGCAACTGGTGCTAGACGGTGAAGCTGATGATGAGTCGAGGTCGGTTTTTGAAGAGAAAATCAAGACCTGCGTGAAGTCGAACTTTACCTATGAGAAAGAAAAGAGCATTCAAGCAGAAATCAAGGCTAAGCTGTGTGCTCACCGCTCAGAGTTACCAAAAGACTTGGCTCAAACTATCAAAAACAGCGTTAACCTGTAAGCATGACACAAGGTAAGGCCATCATTTTTGCAGCACCGTCAGGTTCTGGCAAGACAACTATTGTTAAACACCTACTGCAGCAAATTCCAACACTCAGCTTTTCAATTTCGGCCTCTACACGTGACAAACGTGGTAGAAGCGAGCAGCATGGAAAGGACTATTACTTTTTATCGAAAGAGGAGTTTAAAAAGAAAATAGACAGCAACGAATTTATTGAGTGGGAAGAGGTTTACACGGGTAACTATTACGGCACATTAAAGGAAGAGGTGCAACGCATTTGGAATGAAGGCAAGCACGTAATTTTCGATGTGGAAGTAAAAGGTGCCATGAACCTTAAAAAGTACTTTGGTGATGCTGCCCTTGCGGTTTTTGTGAAAGTGCCAAGTATGGAAGAGCTTGAAAAGAGGCTTACTGCTCGGGGGACTGAGTCACGCGAAAGCTTGTCGCAGCGTCTTTATCGTGCCGAATTCGAGATGTCTTTTGAAGATAAGTTTGATGTAACCTTGCTTAATGAAGATTTGGACAGTTCTTTTGCTAAAGCAGAAGAATTAGTTTCCGACTTCTTAAAGAAATAGCAGTGAAAGTAGGTCTGTTTTTTGGCTCCTTTAACCCTATTCATATAGGCCATTTGGTAATTGCCGATGTTATGGCCGACCAAACCGACTTGGATGAGGTTTGGTTTGTGGTGAGCCCACTCAATCCTTTTAAAAGTAGTAGTTCGCTATTGCATGAGTTCGACCGACTGAAAATGGTGGAGCTGGCAATTGCCGATAACTATAAGTTTCGCGCCAGCGATATTGAGTTTAACATGCCGCGCCCAAGCTACACTGCCGATACATTGGCCTATCTATCTGATAAGCACGAAAACCACGAGTTCAAACTCATAATTGGCGAGGATAATTTGGTGCATTTTCATAAATGGAAGAATCATCAGGCCATTCTTGAAAACTTTGGGCTTTATGTTTATCCAAGACCACAAGTAGACAAAAGCAAAATAAAAGTTACCCACGACAACATACGGTATATAGAGTCGCCAATGCTCGATATTTCGGCCACCTTTATTCGCAACTCCATTCGCAATAATCATTCGGTGCAATACCTGCTGCCATCTACCGTGGTAGATTACATCAGAATGAAGAAGTTCTATCAATAGACTTCCCTTTTCTGCCTCCCGACTTTTCACCTGCCGCAATCTGTGTAGGCAGGCTTACTTCTGTTTTCCGTGATCCGACTTCGGTCTTTTTGTCCTTTCTTAACAAGAATTATCATTATTTTAGAAATGGATTCCCCAACTTGGAGAAAAAAAGTGGATAGTCAGCAGACCTTTTAACTGCTTTCTGCGTCTACCCCACAAAGGATAGAAACATTGGGGCAATTTTTGCTCTTGGTCAAACAAAACTCAATCAATGCAACGCTCATTACTCACACTTACATTATGCTTTTTCTCGCTGGGAATGGTCGCCCAAGGCATAAAGGGAACCATAAAAGATGGAAAGGGGGCTCCGCTTCCTTTCGCTTCCATTTTTGTAAAGGAAATTGGCACTGGTACTTCTACTAACCTCGAAGGAAACTTTGAACTACCCCTAAGCTCAGGGAGCTATCAGGTTACTTTTCAGTATATGGGCTATGCCAGCCAAACCAGAAAAATCACTGTAAGAAATAGCTTTGTCGAGCTGCACATTAAAATGGATGAGCAGGTAATCGAACTGCCAACTTTCGAGGTTTCTGGCAAAGCCGAAGACCCATCTTATACCATTATGCGAAAAGCCATTGCCAAGGCGGAATATCATCTACTGCAAAACGATAGTTATTCGGCCGATGTATATATGAAAGGAACCGGCCAGATTACGAATGTGCCCTGGATTTTAAAGCGCACTTTCGAAAAAGAAGGACTCGATACCAGCCAGGTGTATACTTCCGAATCTGTGAGCGAAATTTACTTTGAACGTCCTAATAAGTTCGAAGAGAAAGTTATTTCTGTTAGGGCATCGGGGCAAGACATGAACAATGCAAACCCCAATGCATACATTAATGGGAGCTTTTATATGCCCAAAGTGGTGAATGCTATTTCGCCTTTAAACCCTCGAGCATTTTCATACTACAAGTTTGAATACCAAGGTAGTTTCAGAGAGAATGGTGATGAAATTAACAAGATAAAAGTAACACCAAGATCTAAAGGGGATGATGTTTTTGAGGGGATGATTTATATCCGCGAGAATTTTTGGAACATTCATTCGCTTGACCTGATGACCAGTTACATGGGCTTCAAAATTCACATCAAACAGATTTATGCTCCGGTAGAGGAGGAAATTTGGATGCCAGTAAACCAACAATTTGAGTTCTGGGGATCAATCTTTGGCTTGTCAGGTAAGTATTCATACCTGGCTTCGGTAAGTAACTATAAGGTAGTTCCAAATGAAGATTTGGATCCATCGGTAATATTGGTTGACGAGAAAATTGATGCCGCACCAGAGGAAATCGCTGCGATTAGGGAAGGCAATCTGGAGGAAGGCGTTCAGCAAGTTTTTGAAGAAGACAAAGAAGTTTCGCGCAAGCAGTTCCGCAAACTTATGCGTGAGTATGAAAAGGCCGAACTCAAGGAACGTGATGAACCAGATGTGGTGTCGGATTATAGCTTTAAGGTTGATAGTTTGGCAGCAAAGAAGGATTCGCTTTATTGGGCACGTGTGCGCCCTGTGCCGTTAACCAGCAAAGAGGTTGAAGGTTACCAACGAGAAGACAGTACTTACGTGGCGGAAAAAGCTCAGGCAGAAGCCGATTCTACACTAAAGCGGAATGGCGCACGCTTTAAACCAACGGATGTGTTTTTTGGTGGGTATTACAAATTTGGAGAACGCCTGCGCTTCGACTTCCCGGGCTTTGTGCCACACCTAAGGTTTAATACCGTTGAAGGTTGGAACATGGATTTTACGGGTACGTTTTTATGGAGAAACGATACCACTACAAGAACTAGAATAAGCCCCTTTGTGCGTTATGGATTTGCAAGCGAAACACTTTACGGAAAGTTAGAAACTCAATTTGGTATTGGCGAGCGTGAACAGCGTAGCACTTTCAGGGTGTCGGGCGGTAGTTATGTAGAACAGTTTAATCCTGGTGTGGTAGACCCGCTAATGAATACATTATACTCCTTGTTCTTCGAGCGGAATTACATGAAACTTTACGAAAAGCAGTATGTTGATGCCAGTTGGGCGCGTAGGTTCAACTACCGTTATACCTTAAGTGCTAAGGTTGAATGGGCCAACAGGAGCCAGCTATTTAATAATACCAACTATAGATTTTTTGATAGTGAGAATAGGGCGTATGATAGCAACGTGCCGCTAAACATGGAAATGGGACCGAACCCAGATGATGCTATTTACATGTTTAACGATGCTAAGGCTTTCATTACGCAGTTCAACTTTAGGGCAAAACCGTGGTTGAAATTCCGTAGGTACAATGGGCGTCTTATTCCGTTGAACAATAGTTCTCCAGAGTTGAGACTTACTTATAGAAAGGGGATTGAAGGCGTTGCAAATAGTGAAACCAAATTCGATAACCTTGAATTTGGCCTAAAGACAACTTTCGATATTGGTGTTAGGGCCAAAATTGACTTAGACATGGAGGCGGGCAAATTCTTTGGCCAGAATTCTCAGCAGTTACTGTTTATGGATTACAAGCATTTTCAAGGTAACCGCATTGAATTCACACCTATGGATGTAACGGGCGGCTATAGGTTGCTCGATTACTATGCACACAGTACTGCACAGGAATATGTTTCGGTACTGAGCCATATTCGGTTCAGAAAACTGCTTTTTACCCAATTACCGGTACTGCGCCTTAGTGGAATAAAGGAGAACCTTTTTGTGAACTACCTGCACACCCCAACTTCCGACAATTATATGGAGGTAGGTTATACCATCGACAATATTTTCCGTGTGCTTAGGTTGGAGTTTGTGCAGTCATTCCAAGGCTGGGAGGCCAAAGAGTTTGGTGTGAGAATCGGGGTTGCTTCAATTTTCAATAATTAAATTTCACGCTCCATTAAATTAAACTATTTGTTTAGTTGATTTAAAACTATAAAATTAGTTTATTAACTAATATTTTAAATCAACCGAAATGGCTTATAGAAAAAACAGAACACCCAGTGAGGTAAATGCAGGCTCAATGGCCGACATTGCCTTTTTGTTACTAATCTTCTTTTTGGTAACAACCCAGATAGCAACCAATAAAGGCCTGCTTATGCAGTTGCCGCCACCCAAGCAGGAGCAGGAAGATGTGCCGCTGCCAGAACGAAATTTGCTAAAGATCCAATTGAATTCTTTAGACAAACTAATGGTGGAGCAGGAGATTGTGGATGATGTATCAGAGATTGAAGGGTTGGTTTACGATTTCGTGTTAAACTTTGGCAACCCCGATGATAAGAAACGTGGTTCGGATAAGGTTACGGATAATCAGACCTTTCAGTCGCTGCCACCACGCATGCAGAACTACATTCGCTCAAAATTGGGCGACTCAGAATCTTCCGATGCACCGAGTAGAGCAATCGTCTCTTTAAAAACAGATAGAGGGAGTAGTTACGAAATGTTTATTGCCGTAATGGATCAAATCAATGCTGCCTATTACAGTATTTATGGAGAACGTGTGGGACTCACGGCCGAAGAATATCGTAAGCTAAACCGTAATGACCCGAGGCAATTGCAGCTTTACGAGCGGGGGAAACGCGGTATTAATAAAGCCATTTCTTTAGCTGAACCAAGTTCGCAAGGAGGTAGCTAAGTTTTTGGCCTAAAAACGGCTATTAATCGCGGTTTTTCGTTCTATGGGAGTATCTTTTGTTTTACTTTCGTGAAAAACCTAGTGTTATGAAAAACTACCTTTTAGGACTGATTATAATTTTGGCCGCAACAACGGCATGTGCACAAAATAATAAAGAGGAAAAACAAGAAGAGCAGCAAGCTCAGCAAGTTCAACAAAGTAAGTTTCAGGAGGGTGTCCACTACAATGTAGTTTCAGAGAAGGCGTCTGAAGAGCCGGTTGTTACCGAGTTTTTCTCGCTTTACTGTGGTCACTGTTTTCAGTTTGAAGCATACTTAGACACCTTAAAAACCTCGATTAACGGAGCGAAGTTTGAGAAGTCGCACGTAAGTTATATTCCTCAAAACGATTCTTTGCAAGGCGTAGCAATTGTAAAGGCTTTTGTAATGATGGAAGAACTGGGCAAAATGCCAGAGCTTTCAAAGCAGTTTTTTGCTAGAATTCATTTGGGCGAAGAGCCACTTACAGATGTAGCCGGAATTAAAGAAATTTTCGAGGCTAATGAAGTGTCTTCAAGCGAGTTTGATAAGCTTTTTGCCAATAAGAGCATTAATAAAAAGACCGAAGATATGGTGCAGCTATGGCAAGATCGCCAAATTATGAGTGTGCCTACTTTGGTGGTTAATGATAAGTATAGAATAAATATGGGTAGCGTAGGGAGCATGGGAGAGCTTATTGAGCTTACCAATGTTTTGCTCGAAAGAAAGGACTAGTTCCACTCACCACATTTAGTTTTTAAATTCTGCTTCATAGGTCTAATTTTCTGTTCAAAGAATTACACCTATGAAGCATCTTTTTTATACCCTTCTCTTATTAAGTATTGTGGCTTGCCAGCCTGGTGGAAACACTGAAGTTGACCGCTGGAAAGCCCAAGCCGAAAACGTAACCATTATCCGCGATGATTTTGGCGTGCCTCATATTTATGGAAAAACCGATGCCGATGCTGTTTTCGGAATGCTCTACGCACAATGCGAAGACGATTTTCCGCGAGTAGAGCGCAATTACTATTGGGCACTTGGCCGTCTAGCCGAAGCGGAAGGTGAAGAGGCGCTATTTAGCGACCTTCGCGCGAGACTTTACATGACCATTGACGAGGCTAAAGAGGCTTATAAAGAGGCGCCAGATTGGCTCAAAGAACTGTGCCAAGCATATGCCGATGGTGTAAACTACTACTTACATACGCATCCAGAGGTGCAGCCAAAAGTGCTAACGCACTTTGAACCATGGTTCCCGCTGTTCTTTTTCGAAGGATCGATTGGCGGAGATATCGAGAGTGTTTCTACACGCAGAATTGAGGCTTTTTATGGTAAAAATGAAGCCATGGCCTTTGCTGATTTCCAAGAGCAAGAAGATGTTTTTGAAGAGCCAAAGGGGTCGAATGGTTTTGCTATTGCTGGAGAGCATACTGCTTCTGGCAATGCCATGTTGGTAATCAATCCGCATACTTCTTTCTACTTCCGTGGCGAATCGCAGGTGGTTAGTGAAGAAGGACTGAATGCATATGGCGCCACTACTTGGGGGCAGTTCTTCATTTATCAGGGTTTTAATGAGAAAAATGGATGGATGCACACTTCGACCCGCGTAGATTTTAAAGATGATTTTCTGGAAACTGTAGAAGAGCGTGATGGCAAACTGCAGTATAAGTATGGTGAAGAATGGAGAGATGTTTGGACTTCGGAAGTGACGCTTAAGTACAAAGACGGGGATCAAATGAAGGAGAAAACTTTTCCAATGTATAGAACACATCACGGACCGATTACCGGAAAAATTGGTGATCAGTGGGTGTCAACGGCCCTCAATTGGGAGCCGGTAGATGCACTTATTCAGTCTTTCCAAAGAACCAAAACCAGTAACCACAATGAGTTTTGGGACATGATGAAAATTCGTAGAAACTCATCGAACAACACGGTTTATGCCGATGCTGATGGAACAATCGCTTATTACCACGGAGATTTCATCCCGAAAAGAGACCCACAGTTCGACTATTCTCGCCCGGTTGATGGTAGCAACCCTGCTACCGACTGGCAAGGAATGCATGAATTGGAAGACATTATTACAATTGTAAACCCTGAGAATGGTTGGATACAAAACTGTAATTCAACTCCGTTTACAGCGGCTGCCGAATTTAGCCCTAAGGCGGAAGATTATCCGTTCTATATGGCACCGGACGAGGAGAATTTTAGAGGGGTGCATGCCGTAAAAGTGCTGAGTCAAATGGAAGACATGACTATTGATGATGTGATTACGCTCGCGCACGACCCTTATTTGCCAGCCTTCGAGCAGGTTGTTCCAGGCTTAATTCAGGCTTTTGACCGCAACCCTGCAAAGAAACGCGAATGGAAAAAGGCTTACGACATTATGAAGAGTTGGGATCTCACTACATCTAAAGAATCAGTTGCTATGACTTTGGCGCATTTCTATGGCATCGCATACTACGGCAGTGGCGAGGTGCCACGCGAAGGAAATGGCATGGAGCGTTTTGATTACCTTGGTACCGGTTTAGCCGATGCTAAAAAGCTGGCAATCTTCGAAACCGCGCTTAAGCAAATTGAAGCCGATTTCGGTACTTGGGAATTGCCATGGGGTGAGTATAACCGTTTTCAGCGCTTGTCTGGCGATATGGATTTGCAGTACGATGATGACCAACCGTCAATTGCTGTGGGAATGACTACAGGCCGATGGGGCGCATTGGCTGCCTTTGGCGCAAGGGCTGGAAAAGACACCAAAAAGATTTATGGTTACAGAGGGAATAGCTTTGTGGCTATGGTAGAGTTTGGCGACAAAGTAAAGGCTAAGTCTATGTTGGCCGGTGGCCAAAGTGGTGATCCGGATTCTCCGCACTTTCATGATCAGGCGCAGCGCTATGCTGATATTGAGTTTAAAGATGTGCCTTTTTACAAAGCAGATGTTGAGGCTCGCGCGGAAGAAACTTATAAGCCTGGGCAAAGACAAAAGTAGCTTGCTTGGGGCGTTTAGCCTTGTATCTTTGAGTTATGCAGATTAGCTCAAAACTCCCAAATGTAGGGATAACAATATTTACTAAAATGTCTAAAATGGCACTGGAGTACGGTGCCATTAACCTTTCTCAAGGTTTTCCTGATTTTGATGTTGCGCCCGATTTGATCGACCGGGTACATCATTATATGAAGTCCGGAATGAACCAATATGCACCCATGCCGGGGGTGCCTGCCCTTCGCGAAGCAATTGCAAACAAAACGGAGCAATGTTATGGCTACAAGCCCAATGTGGATACTGAAATTACGGTTACCTGCGGGGCTATTGAGGCGATTCATAGTAGTATTTCGGCCTTAGTTAGCGCAGGGGAGGAAGTCATAATAATGGACCCGGCATACGATGCCTACCAACCAATTATTGAACTGCAGGGTGCCAAAGCTGTGAGGGTTCCACTAACCAGTGCTTATGCTATCAACTGGCAAAGTGTGGCCGAGGCCGTTACGCCTCAAACTAAAATGATACTAATCAATTCTCCGCATAACCCGAGTGGGGCGATCATTTCTGAGGAGGACTTAGCAGCGCTTGAAGAAATTACAGCGGGTACCGAAATATTGGTGTTGTCGGACGAGGTCTATGAGCATATTGTGTTCGATGGGGAGATGCATCAGTCAGTTTTTAAGTCTGAAAAGTTGAGGAAACGCTGTGTGGTTACAGCATCTTTTGGTAAGACGTTCCATGCCACGGGTTGGCGTATGGGCTACCTAATAGCGCCTGAAGTGCTGACTACCGAGATCAGAAAAGTTCATCAGTTCAATACGTTCACCATACACACGCCAACCCAATACGCTTTGGCCGACTATCTACAAAATCCTGCGACTTATGAAGCAGTGGCTAAAATGTATCAGCAAAAGCGAGACTATTTCTTAAAAGCGATGAAGCCTTCAAAATTCAAACCCATTCCTTCAAATGGTACTTATTTTCAGCTCATGGATTATTCAGCTATCAGCGATAAAGGTGATATTGAGTTTGCCGAATGGTTAACCAAAGAAGTGGGTGTGGCTGCCATTCCAACTTCGGTTTTTTATGCCGATGGACGAGACAACAAGGTGTTGCGGTTTTGTTTCGCGAAGCATGAAGATACATTGAAAGCAGCAGCCGAAAAACTTTGTGCATTATGAGCAGTTTGAAATTAGCCCTTATTCAGTCCAGTATTCATTGGCATGAAGTACAGGCCAATTTGGCCATGTTCGAAGAGAAGATTTGGCAAATTACTGAGCCGGTAGATATCATAGTTTTACCAGAGATGTTTCAGACTGGTTTTACAATGGAGACCTCGCTTGCCGAGCCAATGAACCTTACCACTTTTAAGTGGATGAAGCAGATGGCGGCACAGAAAAAGGCAGTGGTTACGGGTTCTTACATTGTGAAAGAAGGCGAGAAGGTGTTTAACCGTTTGGTTTGGATGTTCCCCGATGGAACTTATAAAACTTATGACAAACGCCACCTTTTCCGAATGGCGAATGAAGATCAGCACTTTGATGGGGGCAGCGAAAAATTGGTGGTGCAGTACAAAGGCTGGAGTATTTGCCCACTTATTTGCTATGATTTAAGGTTCCCGGTTTGGTCTCGTAATGTCGACTTGGAGTACGATCTGCTGCTGTATGTGGCCAACTGGCCAGCCGCCAGAGTGAGCGCTTGGGATGCACTGCTAAAAGCTCGAGCAATTGAAAACGTGTCTTATGCTGTTGGTTTAAATCGAGTTGGTGAAGACGGATTGGGTATTGCCTACAATGGCCATATGGGAGCGTATTCTCCCAAGGGTGAAACGCTAATGTTTTCTGATAAAGAAGAAACCGTGATTGTGACACTGGAGAAAGGGGAGCTAGATAGATTCAGAGAAAAATTTCCAGCCCAGCTAGATGCTGATAAGTTTTCGATAGAACGTTAGTTTACTTTGCTTCCCTCGTTGGTGTTGTCACCAACGAGCTGCAGGCTTTATCTGTCATACTCAATCAAAATAAACTGAGACTATGTTTAACATATTTAAAAAGAAACCTAAGGAAGTGCCGCCTTTCCATGAACTTGAAAAGTCGGAACAAAAAGATCAATTTTTTAAAAGGCTTTCGCAATGGGACTGGTTAGACTCAGATACAATTCATGTTATTGATAGAAATGCTCCAAGAATGATTACCATGGATCCTTGGCCTCAATTGGTTTTTCTAAGTGCTAAAGGACAAATTACAATTTCGGAGTTCGTTTATGAAATGGTAGGTAAATACGGGAGGAGTCAGACTGTACCGGAGGAATTAGATGTAATTGTTCTTGATACAATTGATCGTCTAATTAATGAAGGTCTTATTGCTTTATTGAATGAGCAGGAGGTACTTCCGTACTATATTGATTTGCCTACAAGTATGCAAGAGAAGGAAAAAGCAGAAAGGTTGATGATTAGAGATAATTTTCTTAAAAAGTAAAAACTACTTCGCCACCATCGGTGTCCTCACCGATGGGATTTGCAACAAACCTAGTTTTTGGGTTGATTCCTCGGCTACGCCTGACTGCGCAGGCAGGCTCGGAAAAGAAAGGGAGTGGAGGTTGTTTCAAGGATTTTGTTACCTCTCGTTGGTGTTGTCACCAACGAGCTACCAAGTTTTTCATCAAAGGGAAGCTGCGAATGCATTTTTCACTTCCTCCCAATCAATCTTATTTAGCTGATACTCTTTTTGGGGATTCAACATGCTAATTGTTTTGGAGAGCATGTCATGCTCTCCTTCCCAAATGACAGATACAGACTTTTTATGCCGCCTTATCGTTTCTAATAGTTTGCTTAGTGGGCCGATTTTTTCGTTTGGAAGTGCATCGAGGTGTAATAGAATAATGCCGCTTTCTTCTATAAACTCAACACCTCTTTTTAAGTGGTAAAGATCCGATTGATTGTCTGCCTCAAACTGAATAATGCTTGGGTCAATCGCCTTTATTTGTTCGCCAATTGGCGATACAAACTTCACTTGTTTAATGGGTTTTAGTTGTAGGTAGCAATAGAGCTTCATTTTGTTACGATTACTTTCTTGCTAATGGTTTTTCCTGTGTCACTTACCAATCTTAGTATGTAAATACCGGCAGGCAAGCCTTGCATATTCACGGTCAGTTGTTCTCCTGCGGTAACAGCTATGCTTGTTTTGATAGTTTTACCATTCGTGTCGTAAATGGTCAGAAGGCCTGTATCGCTACTAATAATTTCTAAGTCCGTAGAAGTAGGGTTGGGCCGAGTGAGTAGCTGAATATCTTCTCCGCCACCTTGCGCATTACTCTCATTTTCAAGGTGGTAAATTCCGCCCTTTAGCGTGCCGATAAAAACATCGGGTTTGCCTGAGTTGCTCACATCGGCAGTGCTTAAAAAGTTCTGTGTGCCAAAGGCAGAAGCTCTGGTGTTGTCGCCAATTATCAAGAGACTAGTATGCGGGTTATTCGCTTCGAAATTCATGTTTATCGGCCCTTCAAAAAGCCGCATTTGTCCAGAGTTATCAATGGTCAGTAAGTCGTCTGTGCCATCTGCATCAAAATCTGCTACAGCCACAGAAAGGTTCAGACGGTCGAAGTCATCTTCAATTCCGCCAAAGCCATTGATTTCTGCTCCAAAGGTGTTGTTGCCTTCATTTAGAAATAGAGAGAGACTGCCAAATTGGTTTCCAACAAGCAAGTCTGGTTTGCTATCATTATTCACATCATAAAAATGTGGGTTTTCGGCCCTGTCCAGGTTTACATTTAGGGTTTGCTGCGATGCAAATGTTCCATCTTCGTTTCTGCTGTAGAGGAACATTCGTGTGTCTCCGATACCGAAGGTAGCTTGAATCAAAAGGTCTTCAATGCCATTGCCGTTAAAATCAATGAACTGAGGCTTTAAGCCAGTGGCGTTTAAATTGAGTAAGGCTAAGTAGTCTTCGCTTTGAAGCTCAAAATTTGGGGCAAGGGTGTTTCCCGTGTTTTCAAAAAAGTATAACTGCCCTTTAAAGTCACCCGTATTTAGTTGGCCTCTGGTGCCAATAAAAAGGTCTAGGTCTCCATCTGCATCAGTGTCGGTAAAGGTTGGGTAGGTGTTTTCGCCTAAGTCCAGCATTTCATGCTGCAGAAAAGGGGATGAAGCTTGAAACGTTGGAATATCTACTGTGCCTGTGTTTTCATAAACCTTAACATGGCTGCTGAAATTAATAAGGTTACCGATGTTATTGTCGGCATTGGAAGCAATCAATAGATCGGGCAAGCCATCTTGATTAATGTCTTCCATAAAAGCACTTGGGAAGAAGGGAAAACCTGCAGGGTTGTCGAGCGGATAAGACTGAACAGAAGTCATTAGTGCATTTTCGGGCGTTCCTACATTCTCCAAAAAGTAGAGCGTTTCACAAGTTTCGTCTGCACTTATTATGTCAATATCACCATCGTTATCAGCATCAAATGGCAAAATGAGTTTTCCACCTGCGTGCTCAACGGCATTTGGAGCCATTACATCGTTTGGGGCATTTGTTGTTGGGCAGGTTTCTCCAAAAACGAACGAGCTACAGTCGCACTCTTGAAAGTCGCCCCAGCGCCTTTCGGCCCTTGTAAACGAAAGGCTACCGCAGCTCCCCGTGTTTTGGTAATAGTCTACAGTACTAGTGGTTCCAAACCGAAAAACCAGCAAATCTAGCACTCCATCACCATTAACATCTGTAATGCCTGGAATGTCCGTTGCGGCCAGCTGAATGTTGGTGCCGGTATCGAAGGATAGAAAATCTGCTGCTATTTCCCAACTGATGGCTTCGGCCGTGCTGGTGTTTCGGTATACTTTAATGCCAAGTGCGGTGGTGGTAAAAATGTCCTTTTTACCATCGCAGTCATAGTCCTTTAATATCAATAGGTTCACTACATCTTCCGGAAAATATTGGGCGTAATCGCTTGACCATACATATTCGCCATCCAAGTTGAGGTAGGTGGTGATTTCGCGTGCCATGCGGTGGTATATAACCAAATCTTCGGTACCATCACCATTCAGGTCCATTGTTTGAAACTGTGGCGAATTAAGTCCGCCTTCCCATGCACGAGATAAAGCGGTTCCGTTAAAACTCAAAGGAATTTCATGGGTTTGTTTAAACTGAAACTGGCCAATTAAGGCTTGGGGGAGCAAAGAAATTAAGGTCAGTAAAAGAAAACTTCTCATGAAATAGCAAGGTAAATCGAAAATGCGCTGCATTCAATCCATGTTAACGTTCTTTTTGATAAAGCTGTATTATCTTGCCCCACTTATGAGCACAATCGAGCAACTTTATAGATGTTACAAACAGAGTACAGGAGTATCTACCGATACCCGAACTGTTCAACAAGGAAATATTTGGTTCGCTTTAAAAGGGCCTAACTTCAATGCGAATAGATTTGCCGATCAGGCGATTGAAAAAGGAGCAGCTTATGCTGTGGTAGACGATGCTGCTTATGTGAAGGATGAGCGATATCTACTCGTAGAGGATGGGCTAAAGGCTTTGCAGGGCTTAGCTACTTACCACCGCAACCAGTTGAGTATTCCGTTTATGGCTATTACTGGGTCGAACGGGAAAACAACTACAAAAGAGTTGATGCGCGATGTGCTGGCTACTAAGTATAATGTGCTGGCCACAAAGGGAAATCTCAATAATCATATTGGGGTTCCGCTCACTATATTGAGCATAGATGAGGAAGTGGAGTTTGCCATTATTGAAATGGGGGCAAATAAGGTAGGCGATATTGCTGAGTTATGCGCAATTGCGGCCCCTGATTATGGCTTGATCACTAACATTGGGCGTGCACATTTAGAAGGCTTTGGTGGAGTTGAAGGTGTTATTCGAGGTAAGACGGAACTTTATCACCACCTAATCAAAAAGGAGGGTAGAATTTTTGTGAACTCAAATGCTGAAGTGCTTAAAAATATCGCTGAAAAGCGTATAGATGAGCCGATTTACTACCCAAATAACGGAGACTTTTTAGTGGCTCATCTTATTTCTGACGTTGATGGACTTACCATTCAAACCGAGGGAAAAGAATTCAAAACACAGCTTACTGGCCGATATAATTTTGAGAATATTTGTGCGGCTCTGTGTTTAGGCAAGTTCTTTGGTGTTTCTGCAGAAAAAGCTACTGAAGCTGTGGCGAATTATGTTTCTGATAATAACCGATCGCAGCTGGTTCAAATCGGAACCAACCAGGTAGTGTTGGATGCTTATAATGCCAATCCATCGAGCATGGATGCGGCATTGAGAAATGTAGCGGCCAAAGCTGCAAAACATAAAATAGTGGTGCTAGGCGATATGTTGGAGTTGGGTGATGATACCGAGAAAGAGCATGCTGCTATTGGCCAACTAACCCAAACCTTAGGTTTTGATGAAGTGGTGTTTTGCGGAAAGCACATGGCCAGTGCAAAAGCTGCTAATACCGAAGCCTTGTATTTCGAGAAGAAGGAAGCCTTGAAAGCCTATTTTAAAATGAACCCTCCTAAGGATAGTCTGATATTGATAAAAGGGTCTAGAGGCATGAGCTTAGAAACACTTTTAGAGGATTTATAAAATGAATGAGGGATGGCACCACCCATCCCTCAACCTCAACCTAAGAATTGGTGAATGAATCGCTTAACCTTAAGATTCTCCACCAATATTTTACCCATTATTTATCACTGAAACGAACTACTTTTCCGCCTTGCTCAAGCTTGGCATCGTAGCCCATTGTCAATTCTATGGTTAATATTGCATCTCTTATTGCCTTGGTGCTAAACGTACCAGACGAAGAGGCATTAAGTTCGTCTTCACTTAAATCGTGTTCTATCGTGACATCAAAAATGCGCTCCATTTCTTCGAATATTTCACGTAGAGGCATGCTTTCGTAGTCAAACTCATTGCTGCGCCAAACATCGGCACGTGTGGCATTAACGGTTATCGGGTCATCAATAGTTCCGTCTTTTACCTTTACCATTTGGCCTGGGTTTATCACCGTTTTTTGTGTGCCACTGCTGTTGCTTACCTGTACTTTTCCGGTTTTACAAACTACTGTCAGTTGTTCGTTGCGGGTACGAACGTTAAAGCTGGTGCCTAGTACTTCCACTTTACCAAAAGGAGTGATCACCGAAAAGGCTTTTCCTTTCTTTACTTCGAAAAAGGCTTCTCCATCAAGTTTTAGCGTTCTTTGTTCGGACCAACCTGTGTTGAATGAAAGGCTGCTCGCGGCATTTAAAAATGCTTTAGAGCCATCGGGTAGGTTAACCTCCTGAGTTTCGGCAAGTGCAGTGGTAATTGTTCGGGAATTAGTGTTAAAAAGGAAAAAAGCACCTAACGTTAAGATGAAAGAGGCCGCTATTCCGATGATCCAATTTCTTCGCGAAATGGATACAACTTTAGGTGAAGAGAATGAAATCTTGCTTTCCAGAGCTTCCCACGCTTGGGAATTAGACAATACACGCGGAATGTCCAAGTTTTTGCTGCCTTCTACAAGCCTTTCAATGTGCTCAATTTGGTCAGCATCAGGGGCAATATTACGTGCCTGTGCTGAAGAGATTTGACCCTCTAACCATTGCTGCTCCCAATTGATATGGCGCTTTTCTCCTTTCATTAACACCTGTATTACCCACCTAAATGTATATACCCTACTATGGGTATTTTAAAAGTTCAAATTGAGGAATACGGATGGTGTAAAATCAAGCAATGTGAGGTCTCTGTAGAGATTTTCAGGGAGTGTTGCATTGGCTCCCTGGCCAATTAATTCCTCCAATTCTCCTTCGTTTAATCTTCTGCTTTGCACGTTCAATCTGTTGTAAACATTGAGCAAGGAGAGTCCTACTTCGCCTTTCATATGTTGGTTTTGGAATTTAAGGGCAATGGAAACATCTAAGCGATGGTAATTGGGGAGGCGCTCGATGGTGCGCGTGTTGTTGTCAATATTGTAGTTGATAACCTCGCCTTGGTTGTTTCTCACAAGTGATATTTCGGGCTGGTAAAAGGGTAGGCCACTTCCGTAAATCCAGGTGGTCGAAAAATTCCAGCGATCAGACTCTAGAATATTCACGAACTTGAATTCGTGCCGCTGGTCTTGGCGTGATGGTATTTCGTTGCCCCTATTTACTTGCTCGAAAGTATTATAGGCCTTGCTGTATGTGTAGGCTACCCAGCCTTGGTACCATGCGGCAGTTTTCTGAATTAATAGGTCTATGCCCTTGATTTCTCCTGCGCCCGAAATTTCATCAACAATTGCCTTTCGGGTATCTTCAGAATGGTCGTAAATGTGCGAAATGTTCGTTTCGTTAATTCCTTTTACGTTTTTCTTATAAAGCTCAATATCGGCCAGCCAGTTGTTCTTTTCGTATTTAAATCCCAGAATGTAATGGGCTGCATTAAGTACCGGCCTGTCTGTGTTTGTGCCGGCCAAATGCCAACCTTCTCTCGAATCTGAAAGCGGGTCGTTAAAAGTTACATCTTGAATAAATTGGTAGTACTTGCCTCCTGAAGCTTTTAATTGAACACTTGGCGAAAGCTGATAGCGAAGTCCGTAGCGTGGCGAAAAGTAATTTTCGTTTGTCAGTGCTGTGGTGTTGTATCTTCCGCCAAAGTTCAGTGTTAACTTGTCTGTAATGGCGTATTCGTCTTCTAGGTAGAAGGAAATCACACTACCTTTTTCCGTTGGATTTTCCGAGCCAGAAACGGTGTTTAAGTCTTCGATAATCCTTTTGTTTTCTACAGTGAGATCGGAAACGTTTAGTCCAAAATCTAGGCTGTGCCGTTTGCCAAGCGTTAACTCGTTGCGGTAGTTTATTTGTAAGTCTTTTATCGCATTTCTTCTTAATAAACGATAAAGGCCGACTTGCTCCCCACTGTCGTCTTTTGATTGGTATTCGTAAAAATAGTTGAAGAAGTGCCTTGAATGAGCAACCTGAAGGCTAGAGTAATAATTTGTATTCCAACTTCTGGACCATGTAAAGCCGAGTCCATCGTTTCCCCACTCAGCCTTTTCAATATAGCTGTCGGCCATTTCTATTTGCGATGGGTCATTGTCTGAAAATTGCAACACGTTAAAGTCGGTGTCTAGGTCGTCTCGCCCGTTGTAAAAACTTACGTTTACTATGTCTCTTTGCGAAACTTCGTAGGTCGCTTTTACATTCATGTCATAAAAATGAAAGTCTGGTCGAAGCACATCGTCAGTATCTATTGGGTTTTGTTGGTTGCCTATTTGTCCCGACTGTGTACGATAATTTTTGTAGAGCGATTCAAACAGGTTGCTCCTAATGATATCCGTATAGGCTCGCCTTGCACTAATGTGGAAAGCACCTTGACCGCCATTTAGTGGGGCGTTTACACTCATTCTGGCACTCATTAAGTTGATGCCAAGAGAGTAGCTTGGCTCGTTGAAGTTACCTGTTGAGCCTGTCATGTCTACTACTCCGGAAACGCGGCCGCCATACTTGGCACCGAAGCCACCTTTATAAATCTGGATGTCGCGAATGGCATCTGCGTTTATGGCACTAAAAACGCCAAAAAAATGGTCTAGCCTGTAAATTGTAAAGCCATCAAAAAGAATGAGGTTGTCGGAAGATGGGCTACTTCTAATGTTAAGATTTGAGGATGTTTCGTTGGTGCCACTTATGCCTGGTAGTAGTTGTAACGAACGGAAAACGTCCATTTCACCGAGGCTTGGAAGTACGGCAAGGTTCTTTTGGTTGATGGTAATTTGAGAAACATCTTCTCCATAGCTAATGGTTTTGTGGTTGTTTTTCACCACTTCAAAATCGGCTAGTTTTAGCGGAGCCTCTTCCATTCTTACCCTTAAAGTTTGTTTGCTTAGCCCAGGTATTAATTTGAGCTTATGGCTTTCGTAACCTAAATAACTGGCGTATAAGGTGCTTGTGTCTGTAGGTACCATGGGCAATGAAAAGTAGCCGTCCTTATTTGTTATGGCCACTCTGTTAGATCCATGTACGCGAATGATGGCGTTGGGAAGGGCTTCTCCTGTAATGGAATCCTGTACTATGCCAAATACGGTGAGGTTGAACAAGCGTGGGGTGTCCACATTTACCGAGACCTTTTTAGGGGTCAGAATGATCTTTCCATTTAATGTTTGGTAGTCAATACCTTTTTCGCCTAACGCCTCAGTTAAAAAAACTTCTAGCGTTTTGTCGTTGTAGTTTCCTGTAATTGTAATGCCGCTTATTAAAGCATCGTCATAAGCGAGTTTTAGCTGGTACTTAGTTTTTAAAAGCCTTATTACTTTGGTGAGCGGAGTTTGGTCAAAATTTTCTGAGATAATAATATTCGTGGGGCCTTGCGCATTAAGGCCTAAACAGATGAGAAATAAGGCTAAGCATATGGCGTTCCGCACTATTCAACAATTACTTGATCTCCTTCGGTTTGGTAGCTCAACCCCATTGGTACAAATACCAACTCTAGGGCTTCCTCCAAATTATCGCTACTAAAATAACCCGAATAATACCTTTCTGAAAGATCTGTTTTGCTGGTGATGTGAATGTTGAATTGCCTTTCGAGTGCTTTTACTACATTGGTAAGCTTGGCAGAGGTGAAATAATGTTCTCCGTTTTGCCAGCGCCCAACTTCGCTAGGTGATACCTCGTCTGTACGAATCTTGGAAAAGACAGCCGTTCCGTTGACTGTTTCGGTATAAGTGGCGCTTTTACCTCCGATTAAAATGGTTTCCTTTTCTCCAAAAGTTGTTTTTACAATACCGGTTGCACAAGAAACCACAGACTTGTCATCACGTGCATAGATATTAAAGGAGGTGCCCAGTACTTCAACTTTTCCATTGGGGAAGTTCACCGTAAAATCTTCGCCCTCTTTTACGTTAAAAAAGGCTTCGCCAGTTAGGGTTATGGTTCTGTTCCTTTCCCAATTTTCCTTGTCGTATTCAATTTTGCTATCCGCGTTTAGCGCTACCGTGGAGCCATCGGGTAGTAGTTCCGCCAGTGTTTTTCCAGCAGGGTTTTCAATGATTGTCAGCTCGGCTTCGGGTATAAACTGAAATATCACCAGAATTATAATGGCTGCTGCGGCAATAAGCATTAGCCCCCTTTTAGCAGTATTTGGCTTGAAAGAGATTGTTTTGCCTTTAGACTTTGTATCAATTTTTGCTTGAATAGCCTCCCATGCGTTGGTTTTAGAGGTGAGAGAAGGAGCTTCTAAAGTCTCTAGTTTTTCCAATACATCGGTTAGGTGTTTTGCATCCTTCTCAGGTAGGTCGTTTAGGTAGGTCGATATGGTGGAGTCTTTCCTCAAGCAGTTTAAATTTTATAATCTAAGTTGTTTCTTAGATGTTCTAGCGCTCCATGCATGCGTTTTTCAATTGCTTTAACACTAAGGTTCAATCTTTCGGCTATTTCCTTATAAGTTAACTCATCTATCCGATTCATAAGAAAAACTGTGCGTTGCTTTTCGGGCATTGCCGAAATAATGTTTTCGAGCCGCGTTCTAAATTCTTTTTCTTCGAGCGCAAATTGTGGCGACTTTTCTTCTTGTCTTGTCTTATGTTTCTCTACAAAATTGAGGACCACTTTGTCGTGCCTAATCTTGTTAAGCAGCATGTTGTTGGCTATGGTATAAACGTAACTCTTTACCGTATCAAGATTTACTTCATCACGCTTCTCCCAAAGTTTGACAAAAACATCTTGAGAAAGGTCTTCGCTTAGGGCAATATCTCCACATTTGAAGTACAGGAAATTTTTGATCGGGTTGTAATATTGATCAAATATGTTTCTGAACTCGCTTAAGGTCATGAAGGATGGAAAGGTTATGGTGAATGCAAGATAAATAAAAAACGCTTGAGGCCTTTATAAAGCATGTTTTTTAGTGTTGAAGAAAAAAGTTAAAATTATTTTTAGTGTAGTGTTTGCAATAATGAAAACCGGTGTTACCTTTGCACTCCCAATCGGATAAAACGCTGCTCAAAAGCAGTCAAAATCCAGAAAAAGGGCGCTTAGCTCAGTTGGTTCAGAGCACCTCGTTTACACCGAGGGGGTCGGGGGTTCGAATCCCTCAGCGCCCACATCAAATACAAAGCTGCATCGATAGATGCAGCTTTTTTCGTTTCTAGACCAATAGAAGCTTGCTTCGTTTTGGGTTGGAAACGAAAAAAGGCAAAAGCATAGCTTTTGTGGCTTTTATTAGCAGGAGTGGTCTCGCCCCGGGATCACCGCAGGTAATCCCTACGATTTGCCTGTTGTTGACAACACCAACAAGGGCAGAAAGAAGTCAGGCTCTGGCATCACAACTCTGGATGTTTCAAAAACTCCAGCACATCGTTGACCTTCTATCGGGCTTACTGTTCAGCCACAGCCACTCCCACAAATGAATCTGCCGTGCCGTAATACATAAACCACTTGCCCTGAAAAGGAACTAGTGCCTCTAAAAATGTAGTTCCGGCTGCATATTGCCCCGTGGTTTCATGAGGAAGTGTGGGGCAAATAAAAGGCGTATCGAGGCGCATGATAAACTTGGAAGGGTCTTTTAGGTCGAAAAGCGCTTGACCTCCACAGTAGGTGCCTTTGGCAATATTTGGGTCGGCTATGTCTCCTTCATCATTCTTTCCATTATAGATAAGAAGAATGCCTTGCTCGGTCAAGAGGGCAGGCGGGCCTGGTTCAGTCAAAAAACTATCAAAATAGCCTGTCCTTGTCTCCATTACTATGGCTAAGTTATCGCCATCTGTTAGTGGTGTCCAGTTGATTAAGTCTTCGGAGTGCGCAAGGTTTACGCCTCTCTCGCCAAAATACATCCAGTATTTTCCGTTTACTTTAGTGGCTATCAGTTCATCGCCTTTTCTTTCTGTAACAATAGAACCCGACTTGCTCCAAGTGTTTACAAACTTTCCTTCGAAAGCATTTAAAAGTGCAGGGCCATGTTTCGTCCAATTTTTTAAATCACGACTTGAGGCTACTGATAACCTGGCGACATCTTGGTTCCATGAAGTATATGTCATAATGTAATTTCCATCGGGAGCTTTTACCACGCGCGGATCTTCACAGCCACCAGGGTAGTCCCATTGCAGGCTTGTGGAGTCTGGGTAGACAACAGGCCTATCATATTTATTGAAATTCATTCCATCTGTACTCCAAGCCAAGCCTATGCGAGAAGTTCTTCCACCTAAATATGCTTTAGGGTTGTCTTCTGCTCTAAAGAACATGAAAACAGTGTCGTTTTTTACTATTGCAGCTGGGTTAAAAACATCTGCTTTTTGCCAAGCAACTAACGTGTCGGAGAGTGGATCGGCAAACACATAAGAACTGTCTGCAGTCATAATAGGGTTAAAATCAGGTTTCTGAAAACCAGTTAGCCAAGGTGTTTTGTCTTCCGAGCAAGCAAAAAATGTACAGGCGATAAGGTATAGATAGAACTTTTTCACCTTGAAAAATAAGTAACTTAATCAGAAAGTGCTAACCTAGCTTTTCGATTAAATCCATATGTTCTGATTGCTCTTTGCCTAAGGATATTACAAGCGTGCCTTTAACGCCATCATCAGTGGTGATTGCAATTAGCTCCGACTCATCGCTTGGGTTTGTCATTCCGTCAAAGCGGTAGCGCTCGTCAACTTTAAGCCGGCTCGGAGAATATTTCTTTGAGGAGAGTGTGGCGATAAAACTGTCTTTCTCAGCTTTGAACTGCTCCTTATAGCCTTCATCGGCCAAATCACTCATTACTTTGGAAAGGGTTCTGTCGGTAGTCTTCATATTTATAAAACAAACAACACAGTCTATTGTTGTGTTGAATCTGAAAACGGTGGGTTCTTCGTATATTTTGATAAAGTGTAGCATTGAGAATTAGTATTATTATACCAACCCTAAATGAGTCGGCAATAATTGCCAGTCAGGTTGAAGATATTAGGCATAAGGCCAGCGGTTCTGAGGTGGAGATTATTGTAGTAGATGCCAAAAGTCCAGATGGTACCGCTGAGCTTGCCAAGGCAGCAGGAGCTAAAGTTCTTTCGGTTAATAAAGGGTGCAGGGCTAAGCAAATGAATGCCGGAGCTGCTGCTGCAACTGGCGAGGTTTATTACTTTGTTCATGCCGACCTTACGTTACCTCATGGCTTTGCCGATGATATTATAGCTGGCGTTAACTCTGGCAACTCTTATGGCTGTTATCAGGTCTGTTTCGATAAGCCAGTTAAAGGGCTTAAATTCAATAGTAGTCTTTCAAAGTATCAGGGTATTTTCTTTCGAGGTGGCGACCAAACGCTCTACATAACAAAGCCGTTTTTTGAGAAAATTGGCGGGTTCGATGATGAGGTGGTAATAATGGAGGATTATGAAATACTACTAAGGGCTAAGAAGCACGAGAAAATCAATATTATGCCAAGGAAGGTTGTGATTTCAGCTCGTAAAATGGAGGAGAATAATTACTTCAAAACCAACGTGATTAACGTGCTGGTGTTTACGCTTTTCTTTTTAGGTTTTTCGCAGAAAACATTGGTAAATATATACCAAGGCTTTGTGAAGGGGGCTAAGTATTCAATAAAATAAGAGGCTGTCTCAGAAGCTAAATACTTTTGCTTTTGAGACAGCCTCAAATAATTAGTTCGATTCGTCTAATGCTGCGAGTAACTTAGGGTCTGTGATCTTCTTTTTCTCACTATTGAATTTGTCATCTAGCCCTTCGCACTTAAAACAGTAAGCCCTTATGTAGTTGGCAAATTCCTGTGTTACTTCCGTGTCTAGCCCGTCAATTTTCTTAAGTTTTTTAAGTGCTTTTTTTGATGCGCCTCGCAGGGCTAAGTTTAAAACTTCATTCAGTTCGGCTAATTGACCAATGACTTGGTCGTCTTTTTTTGTTGCCTTTTTAAAGTAGCGATTACTCGCATTAAAGAACTGGTTTGAGAGGCTATTGTACTCTATGGTTTTGGCTACCTCTTGATAGGCCACAGCGGTTTGAAAGAGGTTTTCGCTATTTTCTTCATTTTCTAGATTGTTGAGCGCAACATACATGTCTTTCAGGTCAGCGGGTAGGGCTTTCAAAACGCTTAGGTATTCGTTTGCTCCAGAGAAACCTGTTCTGTCCCAAAGAATATCTCCATCAGGTGTCATTATGGCCACTCTAGGTATACTGCTCACGCTATACTTTCGTGCCAGTGCCTGATGGTTGTCTACGTCTAGTTTAAATGCTACAAAGTTGTTGGCCAGAGATGTCATTTCTTCCGACTCCCATAAATCACTATCCATTCTTTTGCAGGGGCCACACCAAATAGCCCAAAAGTCTACAAGTAGAAGTTTTCCTTCTCGGAGGGCTGTTTGTTTGGCGCTCTCCATATCATAATGCCAGTTTATTTGAGCTTGACTTGAAAATAGTATAAAAGAAAAGAGTGATAGAAGTATTGTTTTGCGCATGATTTATTGTTTTGAATAAGTTATGAATGAACTTACCAAAACAATATTTAAAACGAAAGAATTAGTTTGATTGGTTGTTAAAAAAGCAGCCCTTTCGAGCTGCCTTTAAAAATGTGAGTTCTCAATTTCTAACCAAGCGAAGCTAACTTCTCTTCCAATACCTTGATTTTAGATTCGGCATCGGCTTGCTTCTTCTTTTCGCTGGCCACTACTTGCTCTGGCGCGTTATTTACGAAGCGCTCATTACTCAGCTTTTTCATTACTGAGTTTAAGAAGCCTTTGGTGTATTCCAGTTCTTTTTCGATCTCTGCTTTTTCAGCTTCTACATCAATTGAACCTTCTGGCATTGGCAGGTAGAATTCATCCGACTTAATTACAAAGCTTAGTGCATTGTCAACTTTGCTATCGGTAAACTGAAGTTCGCCAATGTTACAAAGCTTTTTGATCATGCCATCAAAGCGTTCGTATGCCGCAGTGTCCTTCGCTTTAATGAAAAGGTCGAGCGAATCTTTAGGCGAAAGCCCTTTGCTACTTCGTGCATTTCTGATTTGCGAAACTAGCTCAAACACAATCTCTGCCTGTTTGGTCAATGCCTCGTCAGTACCGCCAATTACTGGCCAAGCCGAAACAATGATGTCCTGTCCTTCGGCCCTTTCTCTCAGCTCACTCCAAATCTCTTCGGTAATAAATGGCATGAAAGGATGTAATATCTTCATGATCTTTTCGAAGAGGTTGAGCGTAATTTCGTAAGTGGCCGGGTCGATTGGTTCGCCATAAGCAGGCTTAATCATTTCTAGGTACCAAGAACAGAAGTCGTTCCAGATGAGCTTATATGTAGCCATTAGCGCATCCGAAATACGGAATTTACTGAAGTGATCTTCGATCTCTGCAAGTGTTTCGTTAAAGCGAGAGTCGAACCACTGAATAGCGACTGCGTTTTCTGTCGGAGTTGCTGTACCTCCAACTTCCCAGCCTTTTACTAGGCGGAAGGCATTCCAAATCTTGTTTGCAAAGTTTCTTCCTTGCTCTACTAATTTTTCATCGTACAACAAGTCGTTCCCAGCAGGCGAAGAAAAAAGCATTCCTGTTCTAATGGCATCTGCCCCAAATTCCTTTATCAAGTCAAGCGGATCTGGTGAGTTGCCTAGCGATTTGGACATTTTTCTGCGCTGCTTGTCGCGTACAATCCCAGTAAGGTACACGTGCTTAAATGGCTTTTCGTCCATGTATTCGTAACCAGCAATAATCATTCGAGCTACCCAGAAGAACAGAATCTCTGGTGCTGTTACCAATACATTGGTTGGGTAGAAGTAGTCTAAGTCGGCATTTTTGCCCTTAATTACTTTTCCAGTTTCCTTATCAAAACAGTCATCTTTAAAACCATCGAAAACCGCCATAGGGAACAGCCAAGAAGAAGCCCAAGTGTCCAGTACGTCCTCATCTTGATTCAAGTCTGCAGCCGTTAAATTGCTGTTGCCTGATTTTTCTTTGGCTAGTGCAATTGCTTCTTCAATGTTCTCGGCAACAACAAAATCATCATCGCCTGTGCCGTAGAAGTATGCAGGAATACGCTGACCCCACCATAGCTGGCGAGAAATACACCAGTCGCGTACGTTCTCCATCCAGTGGTTGTAGGTGTTTTTAAATTTGGCAGGTACCAATTCTACTTCATCGTCCATTACTACCTGGTGGGCAGTTTTGGAAATATCTTTCATGTTGATGAACCACTGAAGCGAAAGCTTCGGCTCAATCACAGTGTTTGTTCTTTCTGAACGACCAATTTTTGTAGTGAACTCTTCAAAGCCCATTAAAATACCGGCAGCATCAAGGTCTTTGATGATTTGCTTACGAACAGCAAAACGCTCCATGCCCACATAGGCTGGCACGCCACACTTTTCGTTCATAGTTCCATCCAAGTTGATGGTGTCAATAACCTCCAGATTATGGCGCTGGCCGATTTCATAGTCATTCGGATCGTGAGCTGGTGTAACTTTCAAGCAACCCGTACCGAATTCAATTTCTACGTAATCATCGCCAATAATCGGAATTTCACGATTTACGAAAGGAACGATAGCTTTCTTACCAATTAGATGCTTGAAGCGATCGTCTTTAGGGTTTACGGCAATACCGGTGTCACCCATAATAGTTTCAGGGCGCTGAGTGGCGATAACCAATGTCTCATCAGAGTCCTTGATTTTATACTGAACCTTGTAAAGCTTAGAAGTTTCTTCCTTGTCAGCATAAATTACCTCTTCATTGGAAACGGTGGTTTGGGCTTCTACATCCCAGTTTACCATTCTCCAACCACGGTAGATGTAGCCTTTTTTGTATAGGTCAACGAATACCCGGATTACCGCTTTGTAATATTCATCGTCCATGGTGAAGGCAGTGCGGTCCCAGTCGCAAGAAGCACCGAGCTTCTTTAGCTGGTCTAGGATAATGCCTCCGTATTTTTCCTTCCACTCCCAAGAATACTCCATGAACTCGTCTCGGGTAAGGTCCGATTTCTTAATGCCTTTTTCGCGAAGCATGCGAACAACCTTTGCTTCTGTAGCGATAGACGCATGGTCGGTACCAGGTACCCAAAGGGCTTCTTTGCCCTCCATTCTTGCCTTACGAATAAGCACATCCTGAATGGTGTTGTTCAGCATATGCCCCATGTGTAGCACACCTGTCACATTCGGTGGCGGCATGACGATGGTAAAGGGCTCTTTCTGCGGGTTGACCTTAGCATTGAAGTAACCTTTTTCCATCCAATGTTGATACCATTTGTCTTCTACAGACTGCGAATTGTATTTCGTTGAAAGTGACATGTATTTGTACTACTTAAAAATTGAGGTGCAAAAATAGTTGGAAAAGCTGGAAGCTGGAAGCTGGAAGTCGGAAGATTGGAGAGTAAACTATGTAAAGATGGTTATTGACACCATATGAAGTGTTATGTGCGAAGTTATTTACCTAGTCTATATCCCAAGGTAAGATATGTCCTTCTTAAGTTTGTTATTATGGCACCGCTGTTGGTCATGCCATTACTTCTTTCATGCCTGAGGTCAATGGAGTATTTAGAGAATTCGAATCCACCACCAAAAGCAAAACCAATTTCGTGTTTTTTTGTAAAGCTTATTGCCTTTTCCTCTTCTGTTCTAAAGCTGCTTCGGAATGTTATTTCGTCAAAGCGTTTATTCGTTTCACTTATTACGAAGCCATTGGTGATCCCTCCATTAATTTTCAGTCTGTTATTCCCAATAAATAGCCTAAACTGGAGAGAGTTATATAGTTTCAAGTAGCTATATGCTAGATCTGTGGTGTAGTAGGTGTATTGAACTTCGTCTGTATAGTCTAAATAAACATCATCTGTTTTGAAATGAGTGAATGATAGGTCATTATAAAGAGACCACTTTCCTAAGTTTCGTGGGAAAAGAATGTTAAGGCTAACACCAAAAGTTGGGTCTATTGAGGGATCAAATTTGCCGTACTGTAGGTAGTCAAAGACACTACTCTGAAATAAGTAAGAGGTATGAGTTGCCCCAGCAATTACGGCAAATTCAAGCTGTGTTTTGCTTACTCGGTTCTCGCTGTTATGAATTACCCCCATGCAGTTATAGTATGTCTGGAGAGCCCTAGTCAAGCTTTTTTCGTAATACTTTGTTCTTTGAAGTGTTCGTTCAATATCGCTACAGCCAAACAGGTATAGGTTTAATTGCCCTAGAAAATTGTTGTTTTCAAGAACTCTAGGTTTGAGGTCAATATATTTGATGTATTTCTTGAATTTTAATAGCTCGTATTTGCCGTCTGTTTTTATATAAAAATTATCCTTTCCGTCATCAGCTTTTAATTTGTATAGAGACTTTTCGCCTGAGATAATCTCTAGTAAGAATGCCCTGTGTTCCTCTAAAATCAATTCCGGAGTTTTGCTCAACTCTGAGGATGGGCTCAATGGACTCACTTCTATTTCAATACTTGCACTGAAGTATTTATCTCCTTCAACAAAAAAGGAAGTAATATCATTAGGGGAGAAAACCTCTAGCTGACCATTGGCGCCTTTGAACTGAATGCTTGAAGGGTTTTTGTCCCAGTTTAGATATTTTATTTGACCGTATAGCGTGTCTGCTTCAGTAGTTACGAGTAGGGCATCTTTGAATAAATTTTCTTGAGCTTTTAGAGAACTTATTTTAAAGAAGACCAATAAAAAAACTAAGCAGTAGAGTTTGATAAATGATTTCAAAGTGAAAGAATAAAAAAATGAATTCTTAAAATAATGAGAAAAGTAAGGTGAGCAAAAGTGAGGGAGTCAAAAGTGTGGATTTGACAACAATCTTTAAACCTTATAAGCCGTGGTGTGTGTATTCTCAGAAAGAACAAAAGAACTTTGAACTTGGCCACCGCGCACCCTAAATCCCTAAAGGGACCAGCCCGCTTGGCAAATGAAAATTGAATTAGTTAGGGATCCCTTCAGGGACTGAGGGCTTTTGTATTTTAAGTGAAGAATTACTAAACCTTATAAGCCGTAGTGTGTATATTCTCGGAAAGTACAAATGAACTTTGAACTTGGCCAAGGTTGGCGATGGTCGATAGTTTGTTAAGGACGAATGCTTCGTACACCTCCATGCTTTTAACCACTACCTTCAAAAGAAAGTCGAAATTACCGGCAATGTGATAGCACTCCATTACTTCTGGATATTGGCTCACTTCTTCTACAAACTTTTCAAGATACGCGCGGGAGTGCTTGGTAAGGCTTATCGAAATAAAAACAATAAGTCGGAGTCCGAGCTTTTTGTTGTCCACCAAGGCTACGTATTTTTTAATCAGGCCTTCTCTTTCTAGTCTTTTTACCCGCTCAAAAACCGGGGTAGTGGAAAGGTTGAGCTTGTCGGCAAGAGCTTTGGTTGTTATTCGAGCGTCTTGCTGGGTGATCTCTAAAATCTTAATGTCGGTGGCGTCTAGTTTAAGCATAGAATATTTTTCTTCAAGAGGTTCGAATTTAAGTCTTTAAAATTTGAATCTACTATTATTAGATTTGTTATTGGTTGAATATTCTAATTGTATGACTGGTTGTGGTGATATAGTATAAATTGATGCGCTTCTCTATAGATTTGTAATAACGTTTCATGACTTCATTCAGAGCGAGCTTCATTGCTTCGCTTCGTTCTGGATGACGAATCGGAAGCAGGATTTATGAACCTATGGAAGAATTATTAGAGAAGTTTGAGAATAAAAGGCCTGAGATTGTTTTTGAGTGGAACGACCCAGAAACAGAGGCTGAAGGTTGGGTGGTAATCAACTCATTGCGCGGTGGTGCAGCTGGTGGCGGAACTCGTATGAGAAAAGGCTTGAATAAGCGCGAGGTTGAGTCGCTAGCAAAAACCATGGAAGTGAAATTTACCGTATCAGGCCCTCCAATTGGTGGTGCCAAGTCCGGCATCAATTTCGACCCAAATGACCCGAGAAAGGAAGGCGTATTACGCAGATGGTTTACAGCTGTAAGTCCGTTGTTAAAGTTCTACTATGGAACAGGTGGCGACTTGAACGTTGATGAGGTTCATGAGGTGATTTCTATGACAGAGGAGGCTGGGATTTGGCATCCGCAAGAGGGGGTTTTTAATGGACACTTTAAGCCGAATGAAGCATCAAAAATCAATCGAATCGGTCAGCTAAGAAATGGTGTGGTGAAGGTGATTGAAAATCCTTTCTTTTCGCCTGACGTAACACGCAAATACAAAATTGCAGATATGATTACTGGCTACGGAGTGGCCGAGGCAATCCATCACTATTACGATATCTGGGGCGGAGACTATAAGTCGAAGCGAGCTGTGATTCAAGGCTGGGGAAATGTAGGTGCTGCCGCAGGTTTCTACCTGGCGCAAATGGGCGTTTCCGTTGTCGGAATTATCGATAGAGATGGCGGTGTGTTGAAACAAGAAGGTTTCACTTTCGAAGAGGTCCGCGACTTATTCCTTAATAGAAAGGGTAATCAGCTAGTAGCTGAGGATATGATTCCTTATGAGGAAATCAATGAGCAGATTTGGGATTTAGACTTTGAAATCTTTGTGCCGGCAGCTGCTTCTAGATTAATCACTAGAGAGCAGGTAGATCGCATGATCAAAACTAAACTCGAGGTGGTTTCTTGTGGGGCGAATGTTCCGTTCAATGACCCTGAAATCTTCTTTGGAGAGACTGGTTTGTATGCGGATAGCAACCTTTCTGTATTACCTGATTTTATAGCTAACTGTGGAATGGCACGCGTTTTTGCGTATCTTATGCAGAGAGGTGTGGCGCTTACTGACGAAGCCATTTTTGCGGATACATCTGAGATAATCGCTAAAGCCTTGAAGAATGTACACGGCATTTCAAATGACCGTACCGGAATATCAAAAAGGGCGCTAGGCTACTCACTTGAGCAGCTAGTCTAACC
Source organism: Roseivirga pacifica (assembly GCF_900111145.1). Taxonomy (GTDB): domain Bacteria; phylum Bacteroidota; class Bacteroidia; order Cytophagales; family Cyclobacteriaceae; genus Roseivirga; species Roseivirga pacifica. Next base: position 65,540 of record NZ_FOIR01000005.1, on the reverse strand, counting down.
ACGTTTTTAGAGAACTTAAACGATAAAATTATGCCATTTTATCATCACCTAGGAAAAATACCGCATAAGCGGCACACCACTTTCAAAAAACCTGATGGTGGTTACTATTACGAGCAACTTTTTGGCACCATTGGTTTTGATGGTATGTCGTCTTTATTATACCACAATCACCGACCTACACAGGTTAAGGAGGTGCTCAAGTCGTACGATGTATCGCCAAAAATTGCAGTTGATAAGAACATGCTATCGCTCGGGATTAAGGGTTTCGATGTAAAGCCAAAAGATGACTTTTTAGAAAGCAGAACGGCAGTTTTGGTTAACAATGATTGCGAAATCGTATTGGCTGCGCCTAAAAAATCACTGAGGGAATACTTCTACAAAAATGCCGATTGTGATGAATTACTATTCGTTCATGAAGGCAGCGGAACGTTAAGGACGCTTTTGGGGAATATTCCATTCTCTTATGGCGATTATTTGTTGATTCCGCGGGGCATGATTTATCAGATAGATTTCGATACGGAAGCAAATCGACTGTTTATTGTTGAGTCGCACCGACCAATGTATACCCCAAAAAGGTATCGCAACTGGTTCGGCCAGCATTTGGAGCATTCGCCATTTTGTGAGCGCGACTTTAGAGCACCATCTAAACTCGAAACACATGATGAAAAAGGTGACTTTGTCGTGAAGGTGAAAAAGGAGGGGATGATTCACGAGTACGTTTATGCCTCGCATCCTTTCGATGTTGTGGGTTGGGACGGCTATAACTTCCCATACGCATTTAGTATTCACGATTTTGAGCCAATAACGGGTCGTGTGCATCAGCCGCCACCAGTGCACCAAACTTTTGAGACGGACGCTTTTGTGGTTTGCTCATTCGTGCCAAGGCTTTATGACTATCATCCAGAGGCAGTGCCTGCTCCATACAATCATAGTAACATCGATTCGGATGAAGTGCTGTACTATGTTGATGGCGACTTTATGAGCAGAAATAATATTGAGCGCGGTATGATTACGCTGCACCCAGCTGGTATTCCGCATGGGCCACATCCGGGAGCCATGGAGCGCAGTTTGGGTAAAAAGTCAACAGAAGAATTGGCAGTAATGGTGGATACTTTCAAACCGTTGAAAGTAACCGAAGCAGCCATGCAAATGCTGAATAAGGATTATCATAAATCGTGGTTGGAGTAGTTCAATGTGAGATTTGCCCCAGCCCTAAAGGGTGAAGGATAAAGTCTTCCAGCCAGGTGAACAGAAGTCCCCTTTAGGGGATTTAGGGGTGGAACTAAGAATATACACTTCTGAGTGATGTAACACACTCAAAACGAAAAGAAGAAAAGTAAAACAGTAAACTATAGAATATGGCAACAGAGAACGTAACCTATTCAGGAGAGAAAATATTTAAAGATGCGCAGGATTTTCTGCCTATCAACGGGACGGATTATGTAGAACTATATGTGGGGAATGCCAAGCAGTCGGCTCACTTCTACAAAACCGCTTTTGGCTTTCAGTCAGTGGCTTATGCCGGACTAGAGACTGGTGTAAAAGACCGTGTGTCTTATGTGCTTCAGCAAGATAAGATCAGGTTGGTTTTGACTTCACCACTTAAACAAGATGGCGACATCAATGCACACATCAACAAACATGGTGACGGTGTCAAAGTAGTTGCCCTTTGGGTAGATGATGCTACAAAAGCGTGGGAAGAGACAACAAGTAGAGGGGCTGAGTCTTACTTCGAGCCGAGAGTGGAGGAAGATGAACACGGAAAAGTGGTTCGTTCAGGTATTCATACTTATGGCGAAACGGTCCACATTTTTGTGGAGCGTAAGGAATATAACGGTGCTTTCTTGCCTGGTTTCAAAGAATGGAAATCAGACTATAACCCATCAGAGGTTGGCCTTCGCTATATCGACCATATGGTTGGTAATGTAGGCTGGGGCGAAATGAATAAATGGTGTGAGTTTTACGCGAAAGTGATGGGCTTCACGCAGTTGGTTTCATTTGACGATAAGGATATTTCTACTGAATACACTGCCTTAATGAGTAAGGTAATGAGCAATGGTTCCGGAAGGATCAAATTCCCAATTAACGAGCCGGCAGAAGGTAGAAAGAAGTCGCAGATCGAAGAGTACATCGATTTTTATAATGGGGCAGGGGTTCAGCATATTGCTGTGGCCACTAACAACATTCTTGAAACTGTAGCGCAGTTAAGAGAACGCGGTGTTGAGTTTCTTCGAGTTCCTGAAGTCTATTATGACGATGTGCTTGACCGCGTGGGTGAGATTGATGAAGACCTTGAGCCATTGAAGGAATTGAACATCTTAATCGATAGAGATGATGAAGGCTACTTGCTTCAAATTTTCACAAAGCCTGTTCTAGACAGACCAACTATGTTCTTTGAAATTATTCAAAGAAAAGGTGCTCAGTCTTTCGGTAAAGGCAACTTCAAAGCTCTTTTCGAAGCGATTGAAAGAGAGCAAGAAGCAAGACAAACTTTGTAGAATGTGAAAGCCCCATCCTAACCTTCCCCAGAGGGGAAGGAATCCCTCCTTGGGAGGGACTTAGGGAGGCCAAAGAAACTTTAATATGATCAAAGCAAACGATCCAAAACTTAAAAGCTGGGTAGATATACCCGCTAATTCAGACTTTTCAATACAGAATATACCATTCGGTATTTTCAAAACAGATAGCCTTGGACCAAGAGCGGCAACAGCTATTGGTACTCAGGTACTCGACTTAATGGTGCTTGAGCAGAATGGTTATTTCGAAGGACTAGATTTACCTGATAACATTTTCGCGCTGCCAACTTTGAATGCTTTTATGGAATTGGGTAAAGCCAAAACTAGAGCGGTTAGAAATAGAATTTCCGACTTATTAGAAGAAGGCAATACCGAGCTTAAGAATAATGCAGAGGTATTGAAAGAAGCTTTCTTTGAGCAGCCTGAAGTAGAAATGTGTATGCCTATTCAGGTGCCAAACTACACTGATTTCTACTCTTCAGAGCAGCACGCGTTCAATGTGGGGACTATGTTCCGTGGACCTGAGAATGCACTAATGCCTAATTGGAAACATATTCCGGTGGGCTATCATGGTCGTGCTTCTTCCATTGTGGTTTCAGGTACAGACTTTCATCGTCCAAAGGGGCAAACAAAAGCAGATGATGCTGATATGCCGTCTTTCGGGCCTTGCCGATTGCTCGATTTCGAATTAGAGATGGGTTTCATTACCTGTAAAGAGAATCCGCTTGGCGAACCAGTGAGTACTGCTGAAGCCGATGAATACATTTTCGGGTTTGTGTTGCTCAATGACTGGTCAGCTAGAGATATTCAAAAGTGGGAATATGTGCCGCTAGGACCATTCTTGGCGAAGAATTTTGCCTCGCACGTTTCGCCATGGATTGTTACTATGGATGCGCTTGAGCCATTTAAAGTTGCTGGTCCAGAGCAAGATCCAGAAGTATTACCTTACCTAAAGTATGAGGGCGATAAACACTTTGATGTGAAGCTTCAGGTGGGTATTCAGCCAGAAGGAACAGAAGAAACGGTAGTTTCTAATTCCAACTTTAAGTATATGTATTGGAATGTAAAGCAGCAGTTGGCACACCATACAGTGAATGGTTGCAACATGCAGGTGGGTGACCTTTATGGTTCGGGGACTATTTCTGGGCCAACCAAGCCAGAGTATGGTTCCATGTTGGAAATCACTTGGAGAGGAAGTGAGCCAGTGAAAATGGCTGATGGTTCTGAACGCAAGTTCATTCAAGATGGTGATACCGTAATTATGCGAGGTCACGCTGAAAAGGACGGTGTTCGGGTGGGTTTTGGTGAGGTAACTGCCAAAGTTTTACCAGCCAAGTAATTGGTTTGATTGTTCATATCTGCAATTGTTGTCGGCTGGCGGATAGTCTATCTCATCTGGAAATGAGATACTGCGTATTGCTTTTGAAACATTGATAGATATGAACAATTCTAAATCCAAAACAATCATCACCTGGGTGTTGCGTGTAGTGCCGGCACTCATTATGCTTCAAACCTTGTACTTTAAGTTTACAGGAGCAGAAGAGTCGGTCTACATTTTTACCCAAATAGGCATGGAGCCTTGGGGTCGATATTTAGTTGGGACAACCGAGTTGATAGCAGGAGTTCTACTCTTTACAAGGTGGTATGGACTTGGTGCACTTATAGGTATTGGAGCCATGGCGGGTGCAGTGTTCTTCCACTTAACCAGCTTGGGAATTGAGGTGCAAGGCGATGGCGGATATTTATTCGCACTAGCACTTACTGTATTAATTAGTTGTGTAGTTCTAGTAATTTTGAACTTCAACGACATAAAAACTGAACTACTTTCAATCATCAAATGATAATAGATCCGAAAGAGATTCCGCAGCCACAATTTCACGGTTATATGTTGGGTGTAATTGGTCCAAGACCAATTGCCTTTGCTAGCACGGTAGATGCTGAAGGTAACGTTAACCTGGCGCCATATAGCTTCTTTAATGTGTTCAGTTCTAATCCTGGTACGCTTATTCTTTCTCCCGCATTGCCGCGTAATAGGGCGAAAAAGCACACGTTGATCAACGCCATGGAAACTGGTGAGATTGTTATCAATATAGTGAGTTATCCGATTGTGGAGCAGATGTCTTTGGCTAGTACTGCTTACCCAAAGGGTGTGAACGAATTTGTGAAGTCGGGACTTACTGAGGCTAAATCTGAACTAGTGAAACCTCCTTATGTGGCTGAAGCGATCGCTTCTTTTGAGTGTAAGGTGAAGGAAGTGGTGCATTTGGGAGATGAGCCAGGTGCCGGGAATCTGATCATTTGCGAGGTGCTCTTGGTTCATATGAAAGATGAGGTGCTCGGTGAGGATGGTATGCCTGATCCTTTCAAAGCTGATTTGGTAGGCAGAATGGGAGGCGACTGGTACTGCCGAGCAAATGGACCGGCCATATTTAAGCTGCCAAAACCCAACCGAAACTTGGGAATTGGCGTAGACCAAATTCCCGATGCTATCCGCAATAGTCCGGTGCTTACCGGCAACAATTTGGGTAGATTAGGAAATATTGAAAAATTGCCCGAAATAGAGGCTATTCGGGCTTTTAGTGAGACGGATGAAATACATGAAATATTGACACGTTTCATTAATGATCAGGAATCTTTGATGTATCAACTGCATGAACTTGCACAACGATACTTGGAAGATGACGAACTGGAAAAAGCCTGGTTGACATTATTACAACAACACTTATAAAACTCAATGATGAAAAAACTTATTCTAACATTCGTGCTTTTGGCCATAGGATTTGGCGCAAACGCTCAAATTGATTTTGGACCAAGAGTAACAGTTACTTCTACTAAGCTTTCTTTGAAAGACAACATTACGGCAATAGAAGAGGGAGATAGAGATTTTGGTTATCAGTTTGGCGCCTTTTTGCGCGTAAAAGTGCCAATTATCGGTTTGTACGTTCAGCCTGAAGCGCTTTTTAGTAAAACTGGTGCTACTTTTCAAGATGGAACAGACGACATCGATCTGTCTTTCAACCAGATTGACGTGCCGGTAATGGTAGGTGGTAAAATTGGTCCACTAAGACTTCAAGCAGGTCCTTCTTTCAGGTTCCTTACAAAGGCAGAAACCGATATTAACGGAACCGTGCAAGATGTGAAAGAGAATTACAAGGATACAACAGTTGGCTATCAGGCGGGTGTTGGTATTGACTTGTTGAAGTATTTGGCACTAGACCTTAAATACGAAGGTAGCTTAAGTGATATCTCTGAAGATGCTGGAGGAAATGGTTTTGCGGTAGATCAGCGTGTAAACCAATGGGTATTTGCAGTAGGTTTCAAGTTGTTCTAGTAGCTGCTTACTCCAAAATATTGAAAGCCTCAGGTGCAAACCTGAGGCTTTTTGTTTTTATAACACCCTTATAATCTAAAGAGGGTATGTTGCGAAAAATCCTTCTCAGAGAAATAGTCAACCGAAAGAATCTGTTCGTTAATTGATGTGCATTTATCGGACAGATTCTTTCGGTTTTCGTACCTCAAACCTCAGAATGACTTTTGGTTTACAAAGCTTCCTTTCTTTTTTTGTTAGCCTTTTTAGTGGCTTCTACATTCTTTTCAATACGATGCCCTGGTCGGCTCCACTTGGTTTTTTCACCTTCCGAATTGGTCATTTCTTCTTGTGGTAGTGGAGTAGGCTTAGCGCCTTTGGCGTAAGGCTTCATCGGGTTAATACCGAGGATTTTGAACAACTCCATGTCTTCATTTACATCAGGGTTAGGTGTTGTTAGTAGCTTGTCTCCGGCAAAAATAGACCCAGCACCTGCTAAGAAGCAGAAAGCCTGTCCTTCTTTACTCATTTCCGTTCTACCTGCAGAAAGCCTTACCGTTGTGGTTGGCAATACAATTCTGGTGGTAGCCACCATACGGATCATATCCCAAATAGGTACTACTTGTTGCTCTTCTAGTGGGGTTCCTTCTACAGAAACCAACGCGTTAATTGGCACTGACTCTGGCTGAGGGCTAAGTGATGCCAGTGCTATTAGCATGCCGGCACGATCTTCAATTGATTCGCCCATGCCAATAATACCGCCACTACAAACTGTTACGTTTGTTTTGCGCACGTTCTTGAGTGTTTCAAGCCTGTCTTCCCAGCCGCGGGTTGAAATAATCTCTTTATAGTATTCTTCCGAAGAGTCTAAGTTGTGGTTGTAGGCGTAAAGCCCAGCTTCGGCCAAACGCTGTGCTTGGTTTTCGCTAAGCATTCCAAGCGTGCAGCAAACCTCCATGTCCAATGAGTTGATGGTGCGCACCATGTCCAATACCTGATCGAACTCTGGGCCATCTTCCACATTTCTCCAAGCGGCTCCCATACAAACGCGCGAAGATCCTGAGGACTTAGCACGCAAAGCTTGCGCTTTCACCTGATCAACCGTCATCAAGTCGTTGGTTTCAATATCGGTATGATAACGCGCTGCCTGTGGGCAGTAAGCGCAATCTTCAGGGCAACCACCAGTTTTGATGGAAAGCAATGTGCTTACCTGAACCTCGTTTGGATTGTGATATTTGCGGTGAACGCTGGCCGCCTCGTAAACTAAGTCTAGCAACGGGCGATTATAGATTTCTACAATTTCTTCCTTCGTCCAATTATGTCTTACCTCGCTCATGAAATTCTATTATGAATTGGCAAAATAGTTAGGGTGCCCTTCAACTCCAATAACTATTCATATATTTGCCCGCATGACATCCATTTACCTGCTATTGGGCACTAATTTGGGCAACAAATCTGCAAACCTTCAGCGTGCAAAAGAACTACTCACCTCGCATGCCATCATTATTAAGAAGGAGTCTAGAATATATGAAACGGCCGCCTGGGGTAACGAGGATCAGCCAAGTTTCTTAAATCAGGTAGTGGAGGTTGATAGCAATAAGTCTCCGCAGCGAATTCTTACTTTGGTCAATCAGATTGAGGAGGAAATGGGGCGCGTGCGCTTCGAAAAGTGGGGAGAAAGGCTAATAGATATCGATATCCTTTATTTTGGTTCACATGAGATTCAGAATGAAGACTTGGTGATTCCACACCCTGAGATACAGAACAGACGATTTACTTTGGCACCTTTGGCTGAAATGGCGCCTAACTTTATTCACCCTGTTTTGAAAAAAACGCAGCAGGAACTTTTCGAAGGCTGTGTCGACCCGCTTGAAGTAACTGTTTGGGAACCGGTTTATTCGTAAATACTCCTCCGTGACTTCGATTAAAGAACAGCAAAAGGCAATTTCAGATAAGGGGAGAGGTTATCTCAAGTCTTGGGTAGATAGCATCAGCATTAAAAAAGGCGATGGCTTTGGTACCATTTTACTCAAACTGTTAAAGGCTGTGCTGGGCGTACTGGTTATAATTATTTTGAGCCCAGTTCTGCTACTAATAGTCATTTTAACTTTGGCCATCGCACTGTGATTAGGCTGCTGCTTCACTATAGTTTTGTATTGCCAACTTTAGCTTTTCTAGCCCATCAAGTAGCTTTTTTCTACTTTAATATCTCAATTCCTTTTCTCGATAATTATCTCGATCCATTTTGTTTTAGTGCCATTATGCTGCATTGTTATAAGCTGCAGCACCATTGGGTCGGATTACATAGAGCAGTTTCTAAAGAAGAGGTGTTCGCTTTTGTATTCGTTTTGAGTTTGTTTTCAGAACTGCTTTTCCCCTTTCTTTCAGCCAAGTTTACTGCAGATGTTTTTGATGTGCTCGGGATAACCCTTGGTGGTGTTTGGTTTTACTTTACATCGGCTAAAAATGATGATAAAGTGAAAGGCACCTAAACCCTTGGTTGCTTTCAGTCATCGATAAGAATGAGCTTGTTACCGAAAATGCTCAGCTTAAAATGTTGGTTGCAATACTTTTAAATCAAAAAAAGAGATGAAAAAGTATTCAGTTAAAAACATAAAGAAGGAGTTGAAGCAACTTGCAGCGAAAAGAAATCAATCAGCAATCCATCACTATGCATATTCGGCCAAGCGCTTCGAAATGGCTTGTGCTAATGTGAAATAGGAGAGGTTATTTTCTACTTAGCTCATAATTATAAACTTGCCGGCCTAGCTCGGCCATAAACGGAAATCCAAGTGAGTTGTATTCGTAAACCCCATCGTTAAAGATCTGGTTTTCGTTTACGTGCACAGTTGCTGCCAACATAAACTCAATATCGTTTTCCGAGTCAACTATGTATGCCACATCGGTTAATGTGCCGTAGGCATCGCCTACCTTGTTATAAATTCTGATATTGTCGGGCATAGGATTCTTGTCGTCTCCAAACATTAGAAACTTCACATAGCTCTCGTGGTAACCTTCCGTTTTGTAGTTGGGATATTCACTCTCAAAAGTGTTTCTGCTCATCCAATACTGCAAAAATTCGTGGTCTTCATTGTTAATCTTGAAGCGCTGATCGAGCGGCAGCGTTTTAGGAAACAGTACACCAATCAAGATCTTATTCAAACTGGTGAGTGAAAAATAATTCTTCTCGCTAAAATTAAAGGGCTCGTTATACAAAGTGCCTTCATTATCTGTGTAGCCAACACCTTTTATCATCCCTTTTAGCGGCATGCGGTGCCTTTCTATGGTTGAGGTTAGGCTTGCTTGTTCGTAAACCAGCTCGTTTTGCCCGTTGTAAAACTTAAACTCCCAAGTATGCTTATTGTCTGCTCCGTAAAGAAATTTATGGTTGAGGTGAGAAGGCTCCATGCCATAAATAGAGAGGTAGTTGTTTACGTAATCGCGACCTAAAAAGTCGAAAAGGTAATTGTAAGCATCATTGTCGCTTACTAAAAATATCTTTTTGATCATGTGCCGAATGCTCGGGTAACCCGATTCCGCAGTGCTGTCCTTATCTATGATTACTTCACCGGATTTAGGGTCGAATGCCTCGAAACGGCTATCGAGTGAAATTTCGATACCGTCATGCTGCATTTGCCTAACCTTTTGAATGGCCAATACTGCTACCGGCAATTTGGCGGTGCTTGCCGGGTAGAAGTATCGAAAGTCATCGCGCTGAAAATCAAATGTTTTGAATGATGGATTGCCTGTTTCATCTCGTTCAATTTGGGTGTAGATCACCTGAACTTCGTGTTTGTTCAAATTGTCGGTAATGGCTTTGATCTTTGGTGAATCGCTGGCCATAATTTTATCTAACGGATTTTTAGATTGACAACTGGTAATCATATTCAAACCGAAAATGGTGAAACAAACTATTGCGAATGACTTTAGCGCTGAATTGTTCATTTAGTACTGGTGAAAAGCATCAGAGATGAATTTAAGAACAACTGGCAGCGATTCTCTCCAGTATGTCCAGGTGTGCCCGCCCTGGCGTACACGGTACTCGTGTGGTATTTCTTTCTTGCGCATGGCAATGTGCACCAAGCTGTTGCCTTCATACAAAAAGTCGTCATCGCCACAGTCGATAAACCACCTTACTGATTTGATCTTTTCAATATCGCCATCTTCGATTAGCGAAATGGCATTGTGATTTCTAAAGTACTCTTCTAACTCCGACTGAGAAGCGGAAAGCCCCATTCTTTCCGCTTGTTGTTTAAATTGGTCGAGTGAAAGCGGACCAACATAAGCACTCAAAGGTGCAGCAGAAGAGAATAGGTCAGGTCTGTGTAGGGCGTACATAAATGTGCCGCCACCGCCCATCGATAGGCCAGAGATGGCCCTGAATCGCTTTTGGCTTTTTATGCGGTAGTTTTTCTCCACATAAGGCATCAGTTCTTCAAAAAAGAAGTCTTCGTAGTTCCAATTGTCCGAAGGGTTGTTGAAATAGCCGCGTTGCCCGGTGTTGGCATCTGGCATTACAATTATCATTGGTGTGGCCGTGCCATCTTTTATTGCGCTGTCGGTAATTCTCAATACTTCGCCAAACTGCACCCAGCCGGTGTGATCGTCTCCCGCACCGTGAAGTAGATAGAGCACAGGGTAGCTTCTTTCCGAAGTTTCGTAGTCTGGTGGTAAGTAGATGGCGAATTTTCTGTCGCCTTTCAGTATTTCACTTTTAACAGAAAGGTTGTCGAATACTTTTCCGGTTTGTGCTATGGCCAAAGTGCCCATTAACAACAAAGTTGATAGTAAGGTGAGTTTTCTTTTCATGGTCGGTTGCGTTTCAAGGTGAATAATTTGCGGAAAGAATTTGCAAACGCAAAGCGCAAAGTGATGAAAGGGGAAATAAAAAAGTTCGTCAATGGAGCTTTGAGATTTACAATCTACCCTCAAAAAGGAGACTGTTCAGCCATGCTCACAATGACGAACTCTTAAAAGGAATTTCTATTGTAATTTTAGATGCTTGCTACGTCTGCTTCTCTGTGAATTTTCTTTACCAAGCCTTGCAATACTTTGCCAGGGCCTGATTCAATAAAGTTTGTAGCACCATCGGCAACCATTGCCTGAACAGACTGTGTCCACCTTACCGGAGCGGTAAGTTGCGTCTTTAAGTTGGCTTTGATCACGGCAATATCGGTTTCGGCTTGCGCACTTACGTTTTGATATACCGGGCAAATTCCCTGGCTAAAAGTGGTGGCATCAATTGCTTTTTCTAGCTCTTCTTTAGCTGGTTCCATTAATGGTGAGTGGAATGCGCCACCTACCGGCAACGGAAGTGCTCTTTTGGCTCCGGCTTCTTTTGCCTTTTCGCAAGCTAGCTCAATGCCTTTGTGCGAACCAGAAATTACCAACTGACCCGGACAGTTATAGTTTGCAGCTACAACCACCTCGTCAATCGAAGCGCAAATGTCTTCTACCACTTTATCTTCCAGCCCTAAAATTGCAGCCATGGTAGATGGGTTAATTTCGCAGGCACGCTGCATGGCTAAAGCTCTTTGCGATACCAGTTTGAGGCCGTCTTCAAAAGCTAAAACACCATTGGCAACCAATGCAGAAAACTCTCCTAATGAGTGGCCTGCCACCATGTTTGGCTCGAATGAGTCGGAAATTTTAGCCAAAACCACCGAGTGAAGGAAGATGGCGGGTTGTGTTACTTTTGTTTCTTTTAGCTCTTCTGCTGTTCCGTTAAACATGATATCGGTAATTCTGAAACCGAGAATAGCATTAGCAGATTCTAAAAGTTGTTTTGCTTGCTCTGAGTTATCGTATAGGTCTTTGGCCATTCCTGGGAACTGCGCTCCCTGGCCAGGAAATACATATGCTGTCATAGGCTTAATTTAATTGCGACTGCAAAACTAAGTAATAATCGTTAAGCATCCACAAAGCGGGCACGAAGCTCTGGGGTAGGCATGCGGCAGCTGTCTCTTTTTCCCCACCATTTATAGCGGTTTTTGGCAATAATATCATAAACACCATGTCGAATGAAAGGTGGAATTATGATGAAAACGTAGAGCAAAGGATAAAGCCCGCTAAGTTTTTTGGCTATTCGTAAAGCAGCAGAGCTTTTCTTATAAACTTTGTCTTCGCTTAAAAGCACCAAGCTGTCGAAGTCTTGCTGATTGTAGCCTAATTCTTTCAGTTTTTCTTGTCCAAAATCTGACTGTAGGGCAGCAAATTTAAAATGCCCTTTAGGGTCGTGGTCAATAATGAAGTTTACAGCGCCATTGCATAGGTTGCAAACTCCATCAAAAAGCAACACATCTTGATTTTCTATCGAACTATTTTTACCCAATTTTTAAACTCCTGTTTAGCTTTTGATGGATCCAATACATCAAAGGTAACAGTTGCGGTGTAATAGTAAGTTCCGGATGGCAATTCATTACCGTTTTTATCTGTTCCTTTCCAATCGATGTAGAAGTTCGGTTCCGCAACTCCTTTTGTATTATAGCTAAAGAGTTCATCTCCGCCCCAGCGATTGAATACCTTAAATTCGACTCCCTGAATAAATCTAGGGCACTTTTGGTTTGGCTGGTCAAAGGCTCTGAAGGTGTCATTCATTCCGTCTGCATTAGGGGTAAAGGTGTTTGGTAGCTCGTAGTATGGGCAGTTGTCAAAACAAACGGCATTGCTCATGGTACTCTCGTTATTCGAACGGTCTACTGCAGCAATTTTGTAGCAACCTTTGTAAGAGGCTAGTCCTGTATGAGTGAACTCAGTGTTACGTGTGTTGCCAACTAAAATGTAGCTTTCTTCTTCTCCCGTGGTAGAAAAGTAGATGTTGTAACTCGCTATGTCATTGTCAATATTGTCAGCTGTCCAGGTTAGTGTGTTGCTGTAGTTGTCAAAAGCGCAGGGCTCTAAAACCACTCGTGAACAGTTGGGGTTTTCCAAAATTACAAGTGGTGTTCCGTTAGGCCCCTCAACTGTTGTGGTGTCTCCCGGGACTTCTATTTTGGGTTCCTCTGGTGGAATTTCATCACCAGGCTGCACGCAAATAACTTGCGCGTTATTAATCAATGGTTCTGGTAAAATAGGATTGCCGTAGCTGCCTTGCGTAACTACGTAGTAGCAATAGTCTCTATCGTTAAGCAATGGTGTTCCGTTAAAGTTACCTTCATCCAAATAAGTAAAGCCTTCGGCTGTGACCAGCGTTGAATCAATGAGTTCAAAGTTGTCGGTGTCACTTGCTGCTGCATCAGTGCGATTTCGATAAATATAATGGTAAGGGAAGTTCTGCGTACGATTAGACCATGGCACGTCCGCTTCCCAATTCAACTCTATTGCCTCAATTAAACTCAGTGCTTCTAGCCTAACAGAAGAGGCTGTTGCAGAGCTGTCTATCAGGTTATCTGCATTGTCATAAAAGCGTACCATGTACCGATAGGGTAGGTTTTCGGTATTCAAACCTGAGTCAATAAAAGTGGTATCGGTTGTGGTTGTTACCAAACTGCGTTGACCAAGCCCGTCAAAACCTTCAAAGCGGATTAGTTCGTATTTGTACGGAGGAGGAAAAAGCGTGGTGTTGATCTCCAGAGGGCTGGTCCACCTTACATATATTTCGCCATTCGTTTCATCCGTATTTTCGACAGAAACATTCGTAATGGCCGGAACATCTAGCGGAATGGTAATGCACTTTTCAATAGACGCGTAACTGGTACCTCCTTTAGGCAGTGGGAATTGTGCTACAAGTCTGTAGCAATATGTGGCGCCAGGGCTAAGTTTGTCATTGTCGGTGTAATTGGTTTGGTCAATAGGTAGTTCGTCTATTAGTTCGTAACCGGATTCAGGTGGGATTCCGACATTGCAATTTTCTGGGTCGAAATCGTAACTGTCTACTTTTCGGTAAACCTGCATTACCGGAGCGTAGTTTGCACCAACATATGCTTCCCAAAAGAGCTCTATGTCGAGGTTGGAGCCTATTCGAGCCGCCAATCTTTTAGGTGCAGGCGCAACAACCTTCACATTCCATGTTTCAAAATTAACAAGTTCTGGTAGGCTAGAGTCAGCGGGTTTATCACTCACTTTAAACCGAACCTGATAAGGCCTTTCCCTCACATGGGATAGGTCGGTTTGCCACTTGAATAGAGAAGAGGCTGGCGAATTTCTAAACTCTGGAACTGGGTTGAGGTCTGGGATGCTTAAGAATTCGGCTGGATTACTGTTCTGTTGAAAAACACCACCAAAAGATTCGAGCAAAATGGGGTTGTTGTCAGGGTCGAAACCTTTGATTTCTGCCTGTAAAAGAGCTCCTGCTTCAATGCAAGTGTCTGCGGGGACTTCGAGTTCTGGCCTATTGTTATTGCATTCCTCTACTAAAATCTGCATGTCTCTTGTTACATACCCTAATAGTTCGTATTCCCCTGTTAGGTTAGAAAACCGCCATTCCTCGACTATAAAGGCTATGTTGTATTCCCCAACAAACAAGGGTGCGTCCCATGTCAGGTCTCCCGTAAGTGGATTGATGCTGAAGTTGGCAGGTGAACCACCGTCTTCTCTTGTATTAGAAATGTTAGGGTCGTCTAAAGGAATATAAGTTCTTACGTTTACGCCTCTGTCTTGCATTGGGGTGACAATTTTATAGGCTAAGCTGTCGCCATCTGGGTCATAAGCGCCAGGGTTATGGATAAAGCGTGTGCCTACGCATGCTTTGTCAATAGGCGGGATTGTGAGTTGTGGAGTGCCATTTATATCTAATCCCGGATCGATTTTCAATATTGTTTCTACGTGAAAGGGAATATTTAAAGAATTGGCTCCGCCAAGGTTGATGATTCCCGAGTTTCTGTTTTGCTCAGTATAACTTACCACATAAACCCCTGGGCTATCGAAGGTGTGATCGAATTGAATAACAACCCGCTGCGTTTCATTTCCAACGTTTTGTTCATGAAATACGCCATCTATAGAAGCGTCTTGCAGGGCGGCTCTTCCCGGACCGATTATTCTTCCTTGACCAAAGTTGAAAATCCCACCATCGCCTACTTTTAATGCAGAACCAGTGTCTTTATAAATGATTAGTGTAAAGCGATACCTTAAGCTCGATTGAGAAATGCGTACTGCAGTGATTTCACCTGCTCTGATGTGCGTTGCCCAAAGATTAGTTGAAAAAGTAACAACGAGTAGTAGTGTTAAAAAGTATTTCATGTGTGGTTGTAAAGTTATTAGAACGACCACACATGAAATATATTTTAATTGGGTTTAGCGGATAATTTTCACCCAGTTTTTAAACTCTTGTTTTGCCTTTGCTGGGTCTAGCACATCAAAAGTTACTGTTGCCGTGTAATAGTAAGTGCCAGATGGTAGTTCATTACCGTTTTCATCAGTACCATTCCAGTCGATAAAGAAGTTTGGCTCAACTTCTTCCGTAGTATTGTAGGTAAAGAGTTCTTTGCCTCCCCAGCGATTGAAAACTCTAAACTCAACCGATCTTACAAAACGTGGACATTGCGCATTAGGCTGGTCAAAGGCTCTAAAGGTATCGTTTACACCATCATCGTTTGGAGTAAAAGTGTTTGGCAAGTCATAGTAAGGGCAATTGTCAAAGCAAACCGAATTACTCAAAGTACTTTCGTTATTCGATCTATCTACAGCGGCTATTTTATAGCAGCCCTTGTACGATGATAAACCAGTGTGCGTAAACTGCATGTCTCTAGTGTTTCCTACAAGAGTAAAACTGTCTTCGGCACCCGATGTGGAGTAATAAATGTTGAAACTGGCAATGTCATTGTCAACATCGTCTGCGGTCCAAGTAAGTGTATTGCTAAAGTTGGCGAAAGCACATGGCTCTAATTGTAATTGGTCACAATTCGGATTGTCCAATATAATTAGGGGAGTGCCATCTGGGCCTTCTACGGTGGTACTGTCGCTAGGTATCTCTATCTCCGGTTCTTCAGGTGGTTCTTCATCATTTGGCTGTATGCAAACCACCTGCGAATTATTAACCAATGGTGCTGGTATTATTGGGTTACCATAGCTGCCCTGAGTAACCACGTAGTAGCAATATTCACGGTCTTCTAACAATGGTACACTGTTAAACTGCCCTTCATCTAAGTAAGTAAAGCCATCGGCTGTAACAAGGGCTGAATCTATGAGTACAAAGTTATCAGTGTCGTTTGCGGCAATATCTGCTCTGTTTCTGTATATGTAATGATAAGGGAACGATTGTACTCGGTTAGACCACGGTACATCAGCCTCCCAGCTCAACTCAACAGCCTGTACCAGTCCGAGAGCCTCCAGTCTAACAGAAGATGCTGTGGCAGAACTATCAATCAGGTTGTCGGCATTATCGTAAAAGCGAACCATATAATGATACGGGGTGCCTTCCGTGTTTAAGCCAGTATCCATAAAGGTAGTATCGAGTGTTGAGGTTACCTGCGTTCTGCCTACGTTGCCATCAAATCCTTGGTAACGAATTAATTCATAGCGGTATGGTGGAGGGAAGAGTATTGGGTTGATTTCCAGCGGAGAAGTCCATTTAACAAAAATTTCTCCGTCTGTCATACCTGTGTTTTCAATAGAAACATTGGTAATGGCAGGTACGTCCAAAGGAATGGTAGTACATGTTTCTATAGAGGCATAGCTTGTTCCACCTTCGGGAAGTGGGAACTCGGCCACAAGTCTGTAGCAATATTTTACTCCTGGTCTAACATCATTATCGTCAATATAATTGGTCTGGTCAATCGGTAGCTCGTCAATCAGTTCATAGCCAGATTGTGCAGGTATACCCACAATACAATTTTCAGGGTCAAAATCGTAACTGTCTACCCTACGATAAATCTGCATAGTTGGCGCGTAGTTTGCCCCAATGTAGTCGTCCCAATTTAGTTCAATGGAAAGTCCTGAGTCTACAGATGAGGTTAAGCCGGTTGGCGCAGGAGCCACTACTTGTATGTTCCATGTAGCAAAGTCAACGAGTTCAGGAGCTTCTGGGTCTGAAGGGTCGTCTGTAATTTTAAACTGTACTTGATATGGCCTTGCTCTAACATGAGAAAGGTCTGTTTGCCATCTAAAGAGAGAGGTTGCTGGAGAATCTCTGAACTCAGGGTTTGGGTTAAGGCCTGGTAAGCTTAGGTACTCAGCAGCATTGCTGTTTAGCCCAAATACGCCACCAAAGGCTTCCATTAGTACTTTGTTTCCATCAGGGTCTCTACCCAAAATTTCGGCTTCTAATAATGTGCCCGCTTCAATACAAGTATCTGCAGGTATCTCGAGTTCTGGCCTTTCATTATCACATTCTTCTACCAAAATCTGCATGTCTCGGGTTACGTAGCCAAGCAGTTCGTATCTGCCAGTTAGTTGCGAAAAACGCCACTCTTCTATAATGAAAGCTACATTATATTCACCAGCAAATTTTGGTGCATCCCATACTAGGTCTCCAGTAAGTGGGTCTATGCTGAACTCTGTTGGTCCACCATCTTCACTAATGTCCGAAATGGCTGGGTCGTCAAGCGGCACATAGTTTCTTACTTCTACTCCTCTGTCCTGAAGAGGGGTAACGATTTTATAGGCAAGGCTGTCTCCATCAGGGTCGTAAGCGCCTGGATTGTGAATAAATCTGCTGCCAATACAAGCTCTATCAATTGGTGGAATAGTAAGCTGAGGCGTTCCGTTAACATCTAACCCTGGGTCGATTCTGATTACTGTTTCAATATGAAAAGGGATTTCTTCTGAGCTAGCACCTCCCATGTTGATAATGCCCCCATTACGGTTTTGTTCGGTGTAGCTAATTACGTAAACACCTGGGCCATCAAAGGTATGGTCGAATTGAATTACCGAAATGAGTGTTTCGTTTCCGATTACTCGCTCATCAAAGCTACCATCTACCGATTCTTGCTCAAGTGCGGCTCTTCCCGGGCCAATTGTTCTGCCTTGGCCAAAGTTAAAAATCCCGCCTTCTCCAATTTGAACGGGTGACCCAGTGTCTTTGTAGAGAATTAGAGTGAAGCGATACCTTAAACTTGATTGTGAAATGCGGACAGCTGTAATCTCTCCTGCTCGTATGTGGGTTGCCCATAAGTCAGTTGAAATAGCCGTAAATATTAACAGTAGTAGTAAGCTTCGAATGTTGGTCATCAGTCGGTGCCTTTAAAGGTCTTAACGCAATATCAGTAATTAGTTATATTTTCAAACAATAAAATGTCACATTCTGTTGCGCATCTGTGGCTCTTATTTAGAATCTTTCAACGTAAGAATACCTTTGTTTGATAACGATTGCGACTTAAATTTGAGCCGATTATTAAAAGATTTTCAATCAATGAGCTGGATGAAACAGACGTTCAATAGTTCCATAGGACGCAAATTTGCAATGGCCCTTTCGGCCTTGTTCCTAATGTTTTTCCTATTGCAACACTTTGCCATAAACTTTACTTCGGTATTTAGCGAGCAAGTGTTTAATGACTTATCTCACTTTATGGGTACTAACCCTTTGGTGCAGTTTGCCCTACAGCCAATTCTTATTTTTGGTGTGGTTTACCACTTTGTAATGGGCTTTGTATTAGAGGCTAAGAACAGAAATGCAAGGGCAGTAAAGTATGCTAAGAATAATGGCGCTGCCAATTCTACTTGGTTTTCTAGAAACATGATTTATAGCGGAATGGTGATTTTACTTTTCTTAGCTGTACACTTTTACGATTTCTGGATCCCAGAAATTTCTACCAAATATATTCAAGGCGACATGTCTGGATTATTGGCCAATGGCGAGTTCAGATACTATGAAGAAATGGTTGAGAAATTTCACGACCCAATAAGAACTGGTATTTATGTACTTGCTTTTGTCTTTTTAGCATTACACTTAATGCACGGTTTTCAGTCGGCATTCCAGTCGGTTGGTGCCAGACATAACAAGTATACTCCGGCCATCCAAAAACTTGGAAAACTTTACGCCATCGTAATTCCTGCCGGTTTTATCTTCATCGCATTGTTTCACCACTTAACTGGACATTAATAAAGCTATGACCAAATTAGATGCTAAGATCCCTGAGGGCCCAATTGCCGAAAAGTGGACAAAACATAAAAACAATATTCGATTAGTAAACCCTGCTAACAAGCGTTTGATAGACGTAATTGTAGTGGGTACTGGTTTGGCTGGTGGTTCTGCAGCTGCAACACTTGCCGAGCTTGGTTACAACGTAAAAGCATTTTGCTACCAAGATTCGCCAAGAAGAGCGCACTCAATTGCTGCCCAAGGTGGTATTAACGCTGCAAAAAACTATCAAGGTGATGGTGATTCTACCTACAGGTTGTTTTACGATACTGTTAAAGGTGGTGACTACCGCTCTCGCGAGGCCAATGTTTATCGTTTGGCGGAAGTATCTGCGAACATCATTGACCAATGTGTTGCGCAAGGTGTTCCGTTCGCTAGAGATTATGGTGGGTTGTTAGATAACCGTTCTTTTGGTGGTGTTCAGGTATCAAGAACATTCTACGCCAAAGGCCAAACAGGTCAGCAGTTATTGTTGGGATGTTACTCAGCAATGTCGCGCCAAATTGGTAAGGGTAAAATCAAAATGTACAATCGCCACGAGATGCTTGATTTGGTGATTGTAAACGGAAAAGCTCGTGGAATTATAGCCCGTAACTTGGTTACTGGCGAAATTGAAAGACACTCAGCACACGCAGTAGTGATTGCCTCTGGCGGTTACGGTAACGTGTTCTTCCTTTCTACAAATGCTATGGGGTCGAATGCTTCAGCAGCATGGAAAATCCACAAAAAAGGAGCTTTCTTCGCTAACCCTTGTTACACGCAAATTCACCCTACATGTATTCCTCAGCACGGAGACCAGCAGTCTAAACTAACGCTGATGTCCGAATCGTTGCGAAACGATGGTAGAATTTGGGTGCCTAAAAAGAAAGAAGACGCTGAAGCGATTCGTGCAGGCAAATTGAAGCCTACACAAATTGCTGAAGAAGATAGAGATTACTACTTAGAAAGAAGATACCCATCGTTTGGTAACCTAGTGCCTCGAGATGTAGCTTCAAGAGCTGCAAAAGAGCGTTGCGATGCCGGTTACGGTGTAGGAACTAATGAAACTGGCGAAGCAGTATACTTAGACTTCTCTTCGGCAATTATGCGCTACGGTCAGGAAACAGCTAACGTAAAGGGTTATCATAATGCGAGCCAAGAAGAGATCAGAAAGCTTGGTGAAGAAGTAGTAGAGAAAAAATACGGTAACCTTTTCCAGATGTACGAAAAGATTACTGCAGATAATCCATACAAAACTCCAATGAAGATTTACCCGGCCGTGCATTACACTATGGGTGGAATTTGGGTTGATTACAACTTGATGACAACCATTGAGGGTTGTTACGCTGTAGGAGAGGCAAACTTCTCTGATCACGGAGCCAACCGTTTAGGTGCTTCGGCCCTTATGCAAGGTTTGGCCGATGGGTACTTTGTGTTGCCTTACACCATTGGCGATTACTTGGCCGATGATATTAGAACTGGCGCAATTTCAACCGACCTTCCTGAATTTGAAGAGGCTGAAAATGCTGTAAGAGAAAGAATCGATTTCTTCTTGAATAATAAAGGTTCTAAGTCGGTAGACCATTTTCACAAGCGCTTGGGTAAAGTAATGTGGAATAAGGTAGGTATGGCTAGAAACGCGCAAGGGTTAAAAGAGGCCATTGAAGAAATTAAGCAAATTCGTGAAGAATTCTGGAAAGACGTTCGAGTGCCTGGTTCTGGCGATGGTATGAACCTAGAGCTTGAAAAGGCAGGTCGTGTGGCGGATTTCTTGGAGCTGGGCGAACTGTTCGCAAGAGACGGTTTGTTGAGAGAAGAGTCGTGCGGTGGTCACTATAGAGAAGAGCACAGTACGGAAGAAGGTGAGGCTGAACGTGATGACGCTAACTTTACACATGTTTCGGCATGGGAATACAAAGGAGAACCTTCTGATGCTGTATTGCATCAAGAGGCACTCAAGTACGAGAACATTGAGTTGAAAACACGTTCGTACAAATAATCAATTTAGAAACTTAGAAAATAAGAATATGTCTGCTAATAAAGGATTAAACCTTACACTTAAAGTTTGGAGACAAAAGAACCAAGACGACAAGGGACAGATGGAGACCTATCAGGTTAAAGACATCTCGACCGATAGCTCGTTTTTGGAAATGATGGACATTCTAAATGAGCAATTGATTGCCGAAGACAAAGAACCGGTTGCCTTTGACCACGACTGTAGAGAGGGTATTTGCGGAATGTGTTCTATGTACATCAATGGTGAAGCACATGGTCCGGGTAGAGGAATTACTACTTGCCAGCTTCACATGAGAGAGTTTAATGATGGTGATACCATTTATATAGAGCCATGGAGAGCGAAAGCTTTCCCTGTCATTAAAGACTTGGTTGTAGACCGTGGTGCTTTCGATAGAATTATGGCTGCAGGTGGTTTCGTGAGTGTAAATACCTCTGGTAACACACAAGATGCCAACGCTATTCCAATCGAAAAGGCCAATGCAGACAAAGCATTTGATGCGGCAACTTGTATTGGTTGTGGTGCATGTGTAGCCAGCTGTAAGAATGCATCAGCCATGTTGTTCGTGTCGGCTAAAGTTTCTCAGTTTGCCTTGTTGCCACAAGGACAAGTAGAGGCTGCCGAGCGTGTACAAAACATGGTAAAAGTGATGGACGAAGAAGGCTTTGGTAACTGCTCTAACACAGGAGCCTGCGAAGTGGAGTGTCCTAAGGGAATTTCTTTAGAGAACATCGCCCGAATGAACAGAGAATATTTAAGCGCTAGTTTTAAGTCTGAGGAGGTTTAACGCAGCCACAAAATAACAGAGATAAAGGCTCCCAAATGGGAGCCTTTTTTGTTTTTCAAATACATAGAACTGCTTTTATTTCGAAAAACTATAGTTGTTCGTTAATAAAAAATTATATTTTCTCTCCTTTTAAATAAAAATGAAAAGGGTGTTTCCAGTATAGGTAAATAGGTCATATTTTGTGGCCTACAATCTAAACTACATGAGAACATACCTTTTACCATTCATTTTTACTTTTCTAGTATCCTTTTCTTCTTTTTCTCAGACTAATGTTAGTGGTACAATAAGTACCAATACAACTTGGACTAAAGCCAGCTCTCCATATGTTTTGAATGGTGATATAACAGTCGCAGATGGTGCCGTTTTAACACTGGAGCCAGGTACTATATTAAAAAGAGGAAGTTTAAGTTTTCAGGTTTTTATTGAAGGAGCTATTAAAGTAGCTGGACAAGAAAGTGATTCGGTTTATGTAGAGGATGGTTTTTCTTATAGAACTAACGCCCTTCTAGAGTTTAAAGATGGTGCTGATTTGTCTGAAAGTTCAATATCTTATTTAAGTGCAGAGAGTAATTACTCCCTAATACCATCAATTATTGAGTTAGGAAAAAATACGAACTCTGATGGTGATGGCAGTTCAAGCGCAGGAGAATTACGAATTGAGAACTCTAAAATAGACGGTTTTTATATAACGATTTTCAATGGCTCTGGTGCAGGTAAGTTATCCATAACTTCTTCATCAATAATAGATTCCGAGATAGACGTAGAAGGTAAGTTTGTTTCTGAGTTGGAGATATCGGACTCTTACCTGAATAATACTGATTTGCGTTTAGTGTCTCATGATTTTGTGTTCTTGCTGAAGAACTCAAGGGCGGTAAATGGCTATACGGATATAACCTATGATATAGCTCAGTATAAAGTTGTTGATTCTGAGATTAGTAGACATCATATCAATGGGGCAAGCAACACCCCTAGTAAAAGGGGAGGTGAATATTCACTTTCGGGTTCAAAGTTTATTAATAGTCGAGTTCGACTTCCTGAGTCTTTTGTTTCTATAGATAAGTCGATTTTTTACGTATCACAAAATGTTACCTACTCAAGTACAGGACATCTAACTGTGAGTTCACCTATAGTAGCCAATGGAGTGGAGATAGAGAATAGCCAAGTATTTGCAGATGGCGGATTCGCTTGTTTAGATTTAAAAGGTACTTATGTCAATGCTCCTGATGAGGTTAACTTAATATCGAATTCATTTTTTCAGAATAAATATTCTACTGTAGCTGTAGGTGCAATATCTGTAAAAGGCCTAAATGGTTTAACCATTCTCAATTCTAATTTTGATGTTTACAATACACAAGCAATCACTAATTATAGTGAGCAAGATATTGAGGCCACTAATAATCATTTTGAAGGGTATTCTTCTGTAGAAGAAATAGAGCAGATTGTCTTTCATCAGCAAGATGCGCCTAGTAATGGTCTTGTAGACTTTTCGAGTTTTTCTAATTCTGCGTACAATGTTTCTACTTTTTCTCCACCAAGAGTGGTTAAGAAAAGGAAAAGTTCCACTGGTGATTTTATTGATGAGTTGGGTTTTGAATTTCTGAAAACTCATAGCCAAACAGATAAGCTTCGAATATATAAGATTCCTAAGGATGCATTTGGTGGGAGTGGGTATTTTAATAGGGAGTTCGTTCAAGAAGTTGAATCCCCTTTTAGTGCTGTGTCGCTCAGTTTGTCGAATGACTTTGAATACCTTTTTACCGCAGTAAAATCGGATGGAACTGAGAGCTTCGGAGTATTTGGCGAGAATGATTATCCAGAATTAATTACAGATTGGGGAGAGCTAAATATACTGGAAGATGAAAGTCTCGTAAGAGAATTTAAGGTTTTTGATAGAGAAGGGGATATAGTACAGCTAGAGCTAGAGCTAGAAACTGATAATGAAAACTTGGCAGACCTTTCCAACTTTGAAATAACAGAATTACGGACTGAGAGTGATACGGTTCTCTACCAATTAGAATTTACTCCTAACCAAGACATGTATGGGGATCTTGATTTGACTTTGAAGTACATGGATGGGCTGAATTCTGCGTCTATTGCACGTGAAATAAAGGTGCTGCCAGTTAATGAATATAAGCCTGAACTGACAGATATATGGCCAATAATTGATGGGGTCGAGGATCGGACACTGTTTTTCGATTATCTGAACTTTTGGTACCGGGTGATTTCATCAGATCAAGATGGGGATGAAGTGAGATATTTGATTACCGAATTAATTTCAGGAAAGCTTGAAGGAACTTTTAATGGGGAATACAGAGAAGCTCAAGTTGGAGATACTTTATATAGAAATGATGATTATAGATGGACCCCCCCCCAAGATCAATTTGGAGACCTTCCAGCTTTTAAGCTAAGAGCGACCGATGGAGAGTTGCTTTCAAACGAAGAAAAAACAGCTATTGTTCAAGTTGAAGCAAGAAATGATCGACCGATCTATGACGAGGTAGGGGATCAAATTTTTCAAATGAACACTGAAGGAGTGTATGAGTTCCTGATTACTGGGATCTCGCCAGGCCCCTATGAAGAGGAGAGTGTTACAATGGAAATGGATATTTCCTATGATAATGATTTTGTGGATGGTAACGATGTGACTTTTGAGTATTTGGAAGACAAGTCTTCTTTTAAAGTCAAGTTTAATACAAACAATAAAGATATAGGAATTACAGAGCTTAGGCTCAGACTGTCAGACGGGTTATTGAGTACAGTGATTTATCAGCCAGTTATTGTTTTGCCATACCCCAACCAAATTGACTTTGTATCACCGTCAGAGGTAAACGCTTACGCTGAGCTTGAATTTAACCATATACCAGAAGTTGAGACCCAGATTCCAGTACAGGTCTTACCAATAGAATTACCGGAATCACTAAGTGCTGACCTTACATGGAGAGTTGCTACCTTCCTAGGGACAGGTGTTAAGGGAGATCGTCTAGGAGGAAGGATTTCCGCCCAATTCAATCAGCCTAACCGTTTAGTCAAGGATTCAAGAGGAAATTATTTTGTAATGGACAGGGGTAACTTTAAGATATACAAGGTTACACCTTCAGGAGAGGTTTCTTTATTTGCGGGAGGGACTCACGGTCTCAATGAAGGTGTTGGCTCAGAGTTACAGTTTAAAGGGCCGTCTAGTATTGCTATTGACGGTAATGACAACCTCTATGTCACCGATAATGATTGGGAAGACAGGTTGATTAAGATAACACCAGAAGCAGAAGGTACAGTCATTATTGGGAAGCACGGGCGTGACGGTTATGTTGATGGCCCTGCAAATGTGGCTGAACTTCTGGATCCAAGTGATGTTTTAACAGATAGTCAAGGGAACATATATATAATAGAGCCAATAGGTGGGCATATTCGAAAGCTTGATACTAATAATAATGTATCCACCTATTTCAAGACAAATGAATGGGCTTATCCTACTGCAGCTGACATAAACTCTCGAGATGAGATTATTGTTGCAGACCACTTTTCGCATAATCTGTACAAGGTGAAAAATGGTGTAATGGAAATAATTCCATTACCCAATCAGGAATTGACTTCAACAAACATTGCCTATTTGACAGATGATGTTGTCGTTTTTAATATGAAAGTAGATAACCTACTCAAATTGTATACATTCAATTTGAGCACCAAGGAGCTACATCAGATTGCTGGTGCAGGTAACGCTCCATTTATTGAGGAGGGTAACTCCTTGCATCATAGTATTCTTGGGTTTGAGTTATTCATTGATGATGGAAGAATTCTAGTCAATGATGAGAGGAATGGCAGGTTGTTCATTCATTATAAGTCCATTGATGAAGTAAAGGGTGTTTTTGATCATGATGACGTAGGAGAACAAGAATTATCTTTTATAGCTAGGGATATTTTTGGAGTAGAAGAATTTCATAATACTGTTATTAATGTATCTCCTTCAGATAAAGTAGATGCAACTAACCTAAACCAAAGCCTAACCTATACCGAAGATCAGGCAGTAGATCTAGAGGATGTAGTAATTTCAGGAACAACGGCAGACGAACTTATTGAAGCCGTATTGGTACTTAAAAATCCTGGCCAAGGAATTCTATCAGCAGAATCAGGAAGCGGGGAGTCTTATCTTGCTAATTCAGGAGAATGGTCAATCATTGGAACTACAGGACAAGTGAATGCTGCATTAGCGCAGGTTCAATTCATTCCTACAGAAAACTTGGACAAAGACTCACAAATAGAAGTTAGAGTTATTAGGAATGGCGGCCATGTTCCGAATATTGGAACAATAACTCTCGAGGTAACTCCGATTAATGATCCATTAACTTTAGATCCTTCCCCTGTTGATAGCGCATATAGCGAGATACCCTACTATACAACTTTTAATTTGTCTGACCCTGATGACTACTTTTTTGGAATAGATGTGTTGGAAAAACCAGAATGGTTGACAGTTAACTCATTTTTGGAGGTTTCTCGTTATAGTGGCAATAAAGATGAACGGTTTAGTATTGATGGAAACCTAGAGGATGCGAGATTCTCTTCACCATCTGATATGGCATTGCTTGACGATGGCTCAGTAGTTTTACTTGATAACTACCAAATTAGGAAGATTACACCAGAAGGGGATGTGATTACTTTGGCAGGCTCAACCTATGGGGACGAAGACGGCCCCGCTCTTGAAGCAAAATTCAGTTACCTACAAGGGTTGGCTGTTTCTAAAGATGGAACAATCTTTTTCGGAGACAGCCAAAGGCTCAAAATGCTAGACCTTACAGGTAATGTAAAGACTATTGCGGGCAACAATAGGCCTTGGTTAGAAAATGGGTGGCAACCATCTATTTATTTCTCCGGGATAAATGACATTGAGATCTCTCCGAGTAATGAACTGTATATATTGGATGGTACTGGTAGGTTACTAAGAGTTTCACAAAACAGAAATGCAGAGGTTGTTTTTGGTGATGGTAGAGGCTATGAGCAAGAAGGTAGTTTTGAAGAGTTTGGTGGGTATGTTACATCTTTGTCATTCTCTCCAAATGGTAGGTTGATTCTTGCGGGCGGCTGGGATATTTATGAGGCGGACCTTGTAACTGAACAGATTAGAAAGTTAAAGGGAAGTGCCGATGGGGTTTCTGACGTTAAAGATGTTGAAGTTGATGATTATGAGAATGTTTGGTTCATAGATGAAAACAAGCTTAAACTATTAAAGCCCGACAATACTGTAGCAACAGTGGCAGGCAGTGATAAATATGGGTATATAAATGGAAAAGGAGAAGAAGCACTTTTTTATGATTCGCAAAGTGTTTTGGATACAGGAGATGGAAAGCTGCTTATTACTGAGAGCTACCAAGGTCAGGTAAGAAAGGTTGAGCTTAATCATTTTACGGCCTTCGGTACACCATCAGAATCCGACTTAGGAGATAATCAAGTTATAATACAGTTTAAACAGAGAGATGAAGTGGCTTATCTCTTGGATATGCAGATTGATGTAAGGTCAAGTGGTATGCCCTTGTTGGTGGGTATGGGACAAACATTCTCTGGTGCTGAAGATGACTCCTCGTTGAAGATTACCGGGTTAGGTATTTCAGAAGTGCCAAACAATAATGTGGAACTTAGCCTTACACTGTCCGAACCTTTGGCGGGTACTTTTAGTGCTAGCACAATACTAGAAAATGAATTCAATGTAGAAACAGGAGAGTGGAAAATCACTGGCTCTCAAAGTGAGCTGAATGACTTCTTAAATCATTTTGAGTTTTTCCCGAACAAAGATGCATTTGGAAATATTGAAGTCAATGTTGAAGCGAAACGTGAAAATGGACTTTTTAGCAGAAATGGCGTATTCCATATTTCACTAACCCCATCTAATGACCCCCCTGTTTTAATCACGGATGGAGTGAAAGGAGATGTTGGAGAGTTTTTGGAGGAGTTTTTGGAAATTGATGAGCCCGATGATGATCTTTTAAAGGTTGAGATTGCTGACTTACCCAATTGGGCAACTTTAGGACAAAAAATTACAGTTGAATATGAGCTTTTAGCTGGCCTTACTAAGGTTTCTACGGTAGATCAAGTGATGGATGGAGATGTTAATGTTTCCACCATTAGTAGTATGGTGGACTTTTATTTAGAATCTGGAGATGAGATTTATTGGTTAGAAAGATCTTGGGGGGTAAGAAAGCTGCAAAATGGCATTGTTTCTACTGTTTTTAAGGCACCATCAGAGCTTACGCACTTAACAGAGCAAAGTACAATCTTACGCGTGTTCAATAGTAAGGTATACCTGTCAAGTAATCGACAGATTTTCGAAGTGCTAGATGAAACGGCAGAGCTTATTGCCGGTAACTATTCCTATGGTGATGTAGACGGTGATGCAACTACGGAGGCTCAGTTCAGGGAGATAAATGATTTTATACCTGATGAACATGGTGGTTTTTATATTTCTGATAAGGGCAGTTACAAGATTAAACACTTGTCGGAAGAGGGGGTGGTAACAACATTTGCTGGAAATGGTACTGCGGCTAATTATGAAGAAGGCGATAAGTTGAATGTAGGCTTTTATGATGTTAGTGGCTTGAGGCTTGATGCGAAGGGAGATTTGTTAGTGTCTCATAATAACAATAGGCGTCTCAGGATGATTTCCAATAGTACGGTGACCAATGTGTATTTTAACGCACAGGGATGGGGAAACCATGGTCTTTTATTTCCTGATGGTCTAGGAGGTGTTTTGGTATTTGGTAACACCAATACTATAGCATTGAATGATTTAAATGGTAACAATATTGATCAGTATTATGTGTACGGAATAGGGGATGGTTCTGAAAATAATCCACAATTGTTAATTGATAATATGGCTTTCAACCATTTGGTGGGGCAGGATTTGTTTGTTTTCGACAGCTCTAACAATAAGTTCTGGAAGCTAAATGTTGGTTATAAATATAAGTTATTCGGAATCCCTCAGCTTGGTGATGATGGTGTGACACAACATAGCGTTACACTAAATGATGGAAGGGGTGCTCTGGAAAGTGCTGACATTTCCATAACTATTGCATCTCCTGATATACCAAATTTAATTGGTCTAAACCAGAGTATTACCTACACTGAAGGAGATGGGGCGATACCAATTAAAGGCATTAATATTACTGATGAGGAAAATGAGAGCCTTGTATTGACGCTAGAATTGAGTGATGCTAGTATTGGGGTAGTGAGCTCCGATTTTCTAGATTTATCAAGTTATAAATTAAGTGGTAAAAAGTATCAGCTGAAAACTTCAACTATTGAAGCCAATAAGGTGCTTTCTTCATTAAGCTTTAGTCCAGAGACTAACAACGATAGGAATGGAGAACTATATATTGATGTTCTTAAAGATGGAGAGAAATTCTCTGCCTACGGGACAGTAGAGTTATTGGTTAATTCTGTTAACGATGCTCCTCAAATTCTCAATTTAAAAGACACAGTCGCCTTTATTGGTGATAGCCTAGCCATAGTTGTAGATGCTTTTGATGTTGAAGATGGAAGAAGCATTGAGCATTTAGTTATGAGTAAGCCTGATTGGCTTAACCATATGAGGCTTGAGGCTAGAGATGAGCCAGTGGCAGGTAACCCCGATGGGGGTATGGGCTTTGAAACAAGAAGCCTTAAAGAAGCGAAATTTCATTCTCCCGGTTATTTGGACTTTGATACTGATGGAAATCTTTTGATGGCCGATGCAGGACTACATTCAATTTTAAAGCTAGATTTTGAAAGGGATACAGTTTCTGTTTTTGCAGGAAGCCTATCAGGTGGTAATAAGTTAGGGGCTAAGCTAGAAGCTGAGTTTAACGAACCAGGAGATATAGCTGTGGCTACCGATGGAACAGTTTATATTGCAGATAGGGGGAATAATCAAATTAAGGCAATTCTCCCTTCTGGTGAGGTAGTATTAGTTGCTGGTAGTGGGGTATCAGGTAATGATGATGGCTATGCTGAAACAGCTAGTTTCAGTAATATGAAGGAGCTTTATCTGGATAAGGCAGAGGAGAGTCTTTATGTTAATGACAATGGGATAATTCGAAGAATTAGCTTTGTGACCAAGAGTGTCTGGAGACCTGATTTCACAGCTAACATTCAGGGTCAGGTTCGAGCCTTCTATTTAGCAGATAATGGAGATTATTGGGTTTTTGTAGATTATAAACTTTATCAATTCGATTCGAATGGGCTTCTTGTAAGCGAGTTTGGCTCTACATATGGCTTAGAGGATGGTTCTGCGGTAGAGGCTAAATTGGGATATGTAACCTCTATTTTGGAAGTCCAAAATGAACTCCATTTTGTGGAGTATGGAAAAGTGCTTCGCAAAATAGATGATCAATCAAATGTTGTTACAGTCTTGGGGGACTTAAATTCTGGGGCTAAGTCAGGAATCAATGGAGAGATAGGACTAGGTAACTCCAAGAGTTTCGTAGTTAAAAATGGGGCTATCTATTTTACGGACTATCCTGGGGTTCGCAAAATAGTGTTTGATGAGAGTTTATTCTATGGGGTGCCTACGGAAAGCGATCTTGGGGTTTCTTCAATTGAATTTAGTGCTACGGATTCTGAAGGATTGGCAACAACAAAAACTGCTAGTATAAGTGTTTTTGAAGTTGATATGCCAACTGTTTCAGGTTTGGATACAGCACTTTACGTGAAAGAAAAGCAAGGCGAATTTGCGCTTGATTGGATTAGGATTGAAGGAGAAGAAACTGCGGAATTTGAGCTTTCAATAGAGTCGGTTAACAGTTTTTCTTACAATGTCAACGCAACACCAAGCGTTGCTTGGGAAGAAAACCTCGGGAAGTGGCGTGCTTCTGGTTCAAGAGAGGAGCTTAATAACCTATTAAGCAGCCTAACTTTTTCTGCACCTAGCTTTAAAGAAGATCTCTTTACGTTTACCATTAAACAGCTTAATGGCAGGCAGCAGAAAATAGACTCGGTATACTTGTTTGCGGAGCCAGAGAACGATGCACCTGAGTTTAATATGGCGACAACTTATGAGGTAGTGGCTGGAGAAACATTAGAACTGAAATTAGGCGGAACTGATAGCGATGGAGATTATTTGGCGTATAAAACAGCCGGAATGCCAACATATGCTTCAGCCGATTCCTTACTATTATTGCAAAAGCTACTATATCCAGTTTATTCGGATAATTTGCCTGATTCTATATTGCATAAGCAGCTGTCTTATCCTTCAGGCCTTTCTTTAAACCCTGAAGGAAAAGTCTTTTATACAGATAGGAATAGACATCAAATAAGAGTCTTAGACCCTATTAGTGGTGTAGACGAAGTATATGCGGGTACTGGAACTTCTGGCATGTTAGATGGGTCAAAAGAGGAGGCTGAATTTTCATTTCCATATGGATTGTTAGTTGATAACGATGGAAACCTTATCGTGTCAGATTTCAATAATGCAAGCCTTAGAAAAATCACGCCTGGAGGAGACGTTTCAACTATTATAGGTACAGGTCCGATTACAGATTACTATAGCCACACAGGTGTTGATGGAGATATTACAGTGGCTCAGCCTTGGAACATCTTTGGGCTTAATCAGGGAGGAGATGGCTCTATTTACATGGCGCAATATCTATCTGTGGCAAAACTAAATACTAATGGTTACTATGAGTATTTAGTTGGGGATCCTAATTACCCAGATGGCAGAGGGGATATAGATGGTAATACTGATATAGCAAAACTCGGTTTGTATGTGTATGATCTTGAATATCTATCGGAAGACTCGTTGCTTATTTGGGATGCCTCAAACAGAAAACTTAAGCTTTTACATAATGAATATGTTACCACTATTATCGGTAATGGAGGAGTAGCTAGTGGAATTAACTATAAGGATGGAAATATAAATTCGGCTAGAATAGGAGGCGTGTGGGCCTCCACAAGACTAAAAGATGGTCGGATTATTTTTAGTGATGCTACTAATAATGCTATTCGAATGCTTGACCTCAAGGCTGATACTGTCTATACCGTCTTGGGTAAAGGGTATGCTGAGAGAGTCTATGGTAAAGCGTCTGAAATAGGGTATCAAGAGGCGAGGGATTTCTTGGAGCTGGATAATGGTGATATCCTGGTGGCGGCTACCGGAAGAATAGATAGGTTGACGCATTCTGTAAATGCCATCTCTTTCAATCCACAAATTACCGATGTTGGACAACACAAATTTACTCTGAAAATCTCTGATGGTAGAGGTGGTACCATTTCAGAAGAAATCACTATCAATGTAGTAGCTCCAAATACAGCTCCAGAGGCGCTTGATGTGGCGGATGTTACAGCAACTTATGGGGATGGAAACATTTCGGTGAGTTTGTTTGAATATTTCAATGATAAAGAAAGTAGCGATAACGAATTGACCTATGAGGCTTCATTGATTTCAAATGAGAATGTTGTTGGAGCAAGTCCTATCAATTCTGAAAATGGTGTCTTATCACTTAGTGTTATTGGAGCCGGAGAATCGGATGTTACAGTGGTTGCAACCGACCCAGAGGGACTTCAAGCATCTACCACTTTTAAAGTAACAGTAGCACAGGTCGAAGCTTTAGTCGTTTTTGGGACTTCAGAATTTATCAATGATGAAACTGCAAAGTCCGTTGAAGTTACTACTTCACCAGAAGGATTGAACTACACCATTACTTACAACGGAATCGAAGAACTACCATCTACAGTTGGTGAATATGATGTTGTAGTAACAATTGATGAAGCTAACTACTATGGTTCTGAATCAACCACCTTAAGTATTCAGAATATCGCGCCCGAAGCTCTGAGTATTTCTAACCTTTCACTTTTCGAAAATCAGGAAGGTGGGAAAGCAATAGGGGATTTAAAAGTTGTGGACCAAAACCCTTCAGATACCCATACTTATACCTTGGAAAGCGGTGTTTTGGATAATGATTTGTTCGAAATAAATGAAGATGGGTTGGTGTCTAATACATCCTTCAATTTTGAGGAGCAAGCCACTTACCAAGTAGCTGTTGAAGTGATGGATAATTATGGTGGTACGTTTGCTAAAGAGTTTACGATAGAAATTCAGGATGTTAATGAAGCGCCAACAATTGACGAGGTAGAAGCGGTCGGAATAGTGAAGAACTTAGGCCAGCTTTCCATAGACCTTACCGGAATTGGTGCAGGAGAGGAGCTTGACCAAGAGGTAACTGTAACCGCTAGCGTTTCTGGAATAGTGGCAAGTGCTCAGGTGAGCTTGCAAGAAGGTAATACCTCAGCAACTCTAATTTTTGAAACAAATGTCGACCAAGAAGGTGAAGGGCTTATTGCTGTTTCCGTAAAAGATAATGGAGGTACCGAGAATGGTGGTGTGGATGAGCTAGTGCTCGAAATACCAATTAAAGTGCTTTCTCCAAACATTCAGGTTGTAGATGGAAGCAATTGTGGGGAAGGGATAGTAACGCTTACAGCGTCTGGTGCCGAATCATTTGTTTGGTATGAGTCACCATTGTATGGAAATAGTATTTCAACGGATAATCAACTGGAGGTTGACTTAACCTCTTCGAAAGTTTATTACGTTTCAGGAGTTTTCGATGGCGTTGAGTCCAATTTGCGTGTTCCTGTTAAAGCACTGATTTTTGATGAATTAACTGTGCCGGAGCTTCAAAATATAGATGGTGTACTCAGCACAGAAGCAGTTGATGGGTTGAGCTATCAATGGTTATTAAATGGAAGCCCGATTGACGGTGCAACATCAAATGAGTATACCCCTGAAGAAACGGGGAATTATGCCATTGAAATAATCAATGAAAACGGGTGTATGGCGGTTTCAGCTAATTTGGAGGTTGTAATAACTGCAATTGAGTCAGGTTATGAGGTACTGCCAATGAGGGCCTATCCATCGCCAGCTGATCAATTCATAACGCTGGAGTTTGATGTGATGGTTAACAAAGGGGCCACCATACAGTTAATCGATCAGTCGGGGAGGGTTTCAGTAACCACTGAGCTTAAGGAGGCTAGCCAAAAAATAACAATCGATGTTAGCAGCGTTGCCTCAGGGATTCATACCGTTGTAGTAAAAGATGGCGTGAGCCTAAGTGTAAAAAAAGTGATGATAAGGCGCTAGCTTGAAGACACTTGTAATAAAGTATTAATGAATAAAGGCCATCTAGAGATGGCCTTTATTCATTAATACTAATCCTCAACCCCAAACACCCTAAAGTCTACACGGTTTTCGCTAGCCTGTTCTTTGATGAGAATATGAAGCCCAGCGTTACTGGCAAACGCATTGCTATTGTGGTTTGGTCTTAGACTTAACTCTTCCACAGAGAGGGCTATTGATGATGTTTCACCCGATTGCGTATTGTAAACAAGTAGAAGAGCCTCTTGAACCCGTGGCATTTCTTTTTCAAGGTTTTCAACGTATTCTCCCCTTGTTTTATTGATGAGTATTCGGTAGACGAATTTTTTGTTAGGTGATAGATAAAGTCCGGCAAAATGTGGTGGTTGAATAGGTTCTGAAATCGTTTGGACGCCATTCTTTAATTGCTCCATTCTATTTAACGAAAGGTAGGTTTTGTAGTCAGTGATTTCAATATCTGGCGAGCTCAGGTAGTCAGTTTTAACTAGTTTTCCAGATTTTATGAAGTATATACTATCGGAAATACCCGTGGAAGTCACAAGGTCAGTGTAGTCTCCGGCAAAGCTAACCCTTAAAGGGTCTAGTTTTTTGCTAGAATTTTCTATAAACGTTTTCATGTCTCCGTAATTAGGTATAAAGGTTTCCGCATTTAGCAGATCAAAAGTTTCTTGGGCTGTATTGAGGTCGATTGTTCCCCAGAAATAGGAACTGCCTTCCCCTTTATTGATGAGGCTATACTTTAATGGGCCTATTAGCTTCCCATTTCTGTAGCTGGTGGCTTGCATAAGGTAAACAGGCGTAGCATTGGCTCTATATTTTTGTTCTTTTGGATTGTATAGCTTTTTGAGTACTTCGGCTTTACTGTTGACTAAATAATAGTCCTGAAATCCACTAATAAAAATCGAATCTAGTGAGTGAGGAAAGAAGCTCAGACTGAACAATAAATTAATAGCATTTGGCCCTTCATTAGCTAATTTTAGCTTATTTATTTGTTCGCCTTTTTCGTAGTCGTATATGTTAATTGACTTAGTGGAAGGATTAGAAAAAGAAAAATATTCCTTTCCTTCAATTTCATCCAGTCTAAAGCTACAGGTGATGTCTACGGCCGACTCAAAGTCCAAAGGAAAAGACTTAGTGCCTTTATCTACCAGTTTAAAAACTTTGGTGGTTAATGTTGCAGTGCTCTCTGCTTCGTTGGTTGAATCTTTGGTTCCGCAAGAACATAGTGCTAAAAGGGCGCAAAAAGAGATGAGTGTAAGACGCATGTTTATTGTTTTTGAATCTTACACTCAATAAAATGAATTATTCCTTCATTACAATGATGGTTTCTTAATGAAAACGCTCAAACGCCTCTTTCTCCAATGCTTCTTGGTGGTCTGGATGAGCTACGTTTATCAAAGCTTTAGCACGTTCTTTTAGGCTTTTTCCATAAAGGTCGGCTATGCCGTGTTCTGTAACCACATAATGCACATGGGCGCGCGTAGTCACTACACCGGCTCCTGGTTTTAACGTAGGGACAATTTTGGTTTCACCTCGTTTGGTTGCCGATGGTAAAGCAATAATTGGTTTTCCACCTTCGGAAAGCGAAGCGCCACGAATAAAGTCCATTTGTCCACCAACGCCTGAGTACATGGTTTTACCAATGGAGTCAGCACAAACCTGTCCGGTTAGGTCTACTTCTATAGCGCTGTTAATGCTGGTCATTTTTGGCATTCGCCTAATCACTGCCGTGTCGTTTACATACTGAATATCCAACATTCTGATCATTGGATTATCGTCTACAAAGTCATAAAGCTTTCTAGACCCAATCATAAAGCCTGATACGAGTACGTCTTTATGTTTTGTTTTGTACTTGTTGTTAATTACCCCACTTTCAATTAATGGAATTACCCCATCGGAAAACATTTCGGTATGAACGCCTAGGTCTTTGTGATTGCCCAGGCAAGAAAGCACGGCATCGGGTATTGCACCTATGCCCAGTTGTAGCGTGGCCCGGTCTTCGATCATTCCTGCTATAAATTCCCCGATTTTAGATTCTTCTGGTGTTAATGGGTGAGGGGCATGCTCGTGTAATGGTGTGTCTATTTCTACGCATTTCGCAAATTTGCTCATATGAATCAGTCCATCTCCATGAGTTCTTGGCATTTGTGGGTTGATCTGGGCAATTACAGTTTTGGCTACATCTACTGCCGCTTTTGATGTGTCAATAGACACACCAAGAGAGCAATAACCGTGTGCGTCTGGCGGAGAAACTTGTACTAGCGCTACATCAACGGGAATTATGCCAGCCCTAATCATAGTGGGTACTTCACTCAAAAAGCATGGAATAAAGCTGGCACGACCTTCTTTATGCGCCTTTCTCACATTGGCTCCAATAAACATGGAGTAAATGTTAAAGGTGCCTTCATATTGTGCTTCAGCGTAGGGCGCATTGCCTTCGGTGTGCATTTGATAAATGGATACATTATTTAACTCTGGCGCTCTCGCGGTCATGGCTTCTACCAGGGCTACGGGAGTAGCTGCAGCGGTGTGTAGGAATATATTATCTCCAGATTTTATGTCCGATACGGCTTCTAGGGCTGTTTTTACTTTCATGGGCTTGTTTTTGAACAAATATTTAAAAGTAATGCTTGTAGTGATATGACTTATGTCATACTAAGATATGGGATTTGACAGGAACTGCTAGTCTAAGGTTTTACCCCATTCGTCATGTAATTTCTTCGAATAGTCGATAGCGAAGTGGAATGCAGCAGGTTTCTGTCTATCTTTCTGAAAATGCCGTAATAGGCATAACATGTCACCTACAAAAATGCAAAGTACTATGAAGAGACTTGCTCTCGGCATATTATTGGTAATACTCTGTTTCAATTGTTTTGCTCAGCAAGACAGCGTAGCGGTTAAGCATAAGGTTGCACTTGGAGAAAATCTGTTTCGCATTTCCCTTAAGTACAACGTTAAGCTTGATAAACTTAAACAATGGAACAGTTTAACATCAGACGCCATTGGCGAGGGACAAGAACTGATTGTAGGCTATGAGGTGGCTAATACAAAGCCTCAACCTTCCAAAAGCAGCAATACACTTGACTATTTAAACCGTTTACAAAAGCTGGTTGATCAGGTAGAAAATCTCTATTATTTATCACTAGCAGAAGAATCTGAGAAACGAGATTATGCCGATACGGCCTTGTTGAATGCGCTGTTTTCACGTCAGTATAGCGAGAATGCCGAGTATCAGTTGATGAATGAAATGAATTCTGTAATGATGCAGGCCTTAAAAGATGATATTGGCCTTAGCTTTTACAGCAGCTTTACTCACAACTTTGAGCCGGGTATTTTCGAAGGAGAAGATCTTTTCTTTAGGACCCGAGCGAATGTTGGGTTCGATTGGCAACTGTTTGGTTCCGGGTTTTTAGGTAATAAGGATGAAGCCAAACGCCTTGAAGTTGAAAACCAGATCAATAGCTTGTTGGAGTCTAAGGTGGCAAGAAATGAAAACTACATTTATAGCTACAACTACTTTATTTACCTTTTTAATAAGTCACAACAGAAATATTTAGAGCGAAGGCTCTCAATGATCAATAGTTTTTTAGAGATCGCCTCGCAGATGTATTTGGTGAGGGCAACGCCATGGGAGCAAATTGTTAAGCTAAAAGGTAGAAAAGAAGGGCTTGAGAACATGGCTAAGAATTTGGCCAATTACAACAAGGGATTCGATAGTGCCTATGCCGAATTGAATTTTGATAGGCTATTGGATGCGGAGTCTTTGCCGGTGCTAGAAATTATTCCTGAAATGGTTTTTTCTGGTGTAGAAAGCGATTCGCTAAATCAGAGTCTGGTAGCCTTGGAAAAGCAGAAAGTAGACCTTGAGTATAAGAAAACTCGCGACTTAAGTTTTAGAACATACGTGCGCTATAACCTGTACGATGAAGACCTGAGTGACATTCGTAGCTACGGTTCTGTTGGAGCTACTTTTTCCGTTCCCCTCTTTAAAAACAGGCGAAATAGCGAGCTAAAAGAGAAGCGACTGGCTGTGCTGTCATCTCGCTTGGGCAACCAAGCTACTGCCATTAATAATGAGTTAATGAACCATTATTATGAGTATGAATATACCCTAAAGCAATTTTTAGAAATGTATGGCGACAAGGAGTTGGCATTGGAACGACTTAGAAGAGAACTGGCCAAAGATTATTTGCAGGACCCAAGCTTTACCCCAATAGATGCCATTAATTACTTAGATCAGCTTTTTGCCATCGACTTTGAATTGCTTGACCTAAAGCAGAAGATGTACTTAAAGCTTCTGAAGATTTATTCTTTAATGAAGGATAATAAGGCGTCTGATATTACGCGGGTTATGAATTTGGGCAACTTCTTAGATAAAATGGCTGGAGATAGGGCTGTTTATGCCTGGTCCGCTACGCTTGGCAAGTTCGACCCAGGCTTTCTAACCAAATACAGTATTAATAATGACTTTTCTCGTTTGTTCATCTCTCCGGGAAATACCGATCCTTCAACGCTCGAATCTTTAATGGAACTGGCACATAAAAGTAATCAAAAGGTATACAGGCTAATTGGCGAGAACAGCTTTGCTAAAGATGGACAGTCTGATGGATTAATGACCATTGCTCAGTCTGCTATAGAACAGGGCTACGATGGTATTCAACTTGATATTGAGCCACACACATTTGACGATTGGGACAACAATAAGGAAGGCTACTTAGCCAATCTGTCCGCAGCGATTAGCGGTGTGCGCGATATAATTGGTGATGAAAAACAGTTGTCTGTATCTATACCTCTTTTCTATTCTGAATCATTTCTGGAAAGTGTAGAAGGAATAGTGGATGAATTTATTTTAATGTGCTATGAAAGGCCTGAAGTTGAGTTTATAGTTGCTCAAATTAGTCAAGAAGTTGCTTTGAATCAGGATAAAGTGACTTTAGCTTTAAGAACTGATGACTTTTCTGATCGCATTGAACTGGAAGATTTTGTGAAAAAACTAATCGATGCTACCGGTATCGATCGTATAGTAATACATGATCTGGGCTCACTTATATCGCTCGATCAAGAAACCATAATGGGAAACTAATAATATCGTGAAAAGAATAAAGTTCGGAAATCAGCAGAGCCACGTTGCGGAAGAAGAGCAGCCAATTCGCAAAAAGCGAATCAACTGGGATAGGTTGGTGTATTTGGCTATTCTCTTTGCTATAGTTGGTAGTTTAGTTTTATACCTAGTAAGAAACTTCTATTTCATTACTGCTCCGGCTCAGGTGGTTAAAGAGAGCTATGCAGTTTTGTTGCCTTACGATGCCCGGATTGAAGAAATTATGGTAATGGAAGATGATTCTGTTACCCGTGGTACGCCACTTTTAAAATTCGAAAGAGATTTTCGAGTATCGGACAACACTTTGGTTAACTCTACTCGTTCTGTAGAAGAATGGATAACCAAAGAGCGATTTACTGCCCAAAGGAACATTCGCGTTAAGCAAGTAGAAGTAGAGGAGTTGAACAGGAGAATGGCAGAAATAGACGAGCAGATTGCTCAACTAGAGCTTTTAGTAATTCTGGATGTTTCCAATGCCACAAAAATTGAGCAACTGAAAGATGAAAAGTCTAGGTTAAAGTCTGACATTAGAGTGAAGGAGGAGGAAATCAAATACTGGCAAAAATACTTGTATGAACTGCCACAGTACAAAGAAAGATATACTACCAGCCTGGTAGAGCAACTAAGCGCTAATAACGAAATATCAGTTTTTAATACACCGGTAAGCGGAATCATAACCAACATTAACTATAAGCAATTTGAACTGGCTTATAAGGGGGAAATAATAATGAGCGTAGAGTTAGACGATGCCTATGTTCGCGCTTACATCCCTCAAAAAGAGTTCGGGTCCATTTTTGAAGGCGATGTTGTTACGGTAAGCTTCCCCGATAGATCAAAAGGCAAGGGTATTATAGAGAAGATTTACTCAAGCTTGGAGCAGTTGCCTCCAGAGTATCAAGATGAAACAAGAGTAACCACACGCTCATTCTTAGCCATTGTTAGGCCATTGAATGAGTCGCAACAGAAAAAATGGCGTATCAATAATAATTTGGGGGTTGAAATTCGAAAAAGGAGGTTTTTCTAATGATAAAAAAAGCATTTGCATATAGAGAAGCCGCTCCTTCGGTAAATAAGGAAGAAAAAAAGGCTGCATTTGATAGGTCCAAGAATGCTGTGCTCAATGAGAATGGGCTGGATGTACTTTTGGTCAGAAATTTTGATGACTTAAGAGTGCCTACTTTGGCGGCTTACGATGCTATAATTCTTCAGTATCAGGATGTAGAGCGTGTTTATGAGTTGCTCAAGGCTGTTCGCTCTTCAAGCTTTGAAGAAATATACCTAAAGCCTTGCTTTATTTTGGCCTACGAAGCTCATGTAGACCCTGTTGTAGAGCAGCTGAGCGATGGAGTATTAACCGAGCCGTCAATACTTTCGCACTTTGCTAAGACAGAAAATATTTTAGAAGCAATGGCCGAAATTGCTGATGTAAAGACAGATTTTACAGGCCGTAAGCTTTTGCTAAAACTAATGCGCTACTTGTATAGTAGGCAATCTCCGTTAGTTCCGGTGCCTTCAAAAAGGTCGCATACAGGTTATGCATTTCCTTTTTTGGAAGCCAACGTAAAGAACTACGAATACGAAGAAATTTTCCACCTATTAGAGGCGGGAGTACAAAGAGGTTTTCTCAGCGAAGACTTTGTAGACGTAATGCACCTATGTAGTAAATGTAACTCAGGTTTTATTAACTACAGAGAGGTTTGTCCAAAGTGTAATACCCGAAAGCTGACCGCTCAAAATACTATACACCACTTTGTTTGTGGAAATGTTGGTCCAGAGTCGGATTACAAAGAAAATGGAAAGCTTGTTTGTCCTAAGTGTGATAGACAGTTAAGGCATATTGGTGTAGATTATGACAAACCATCTTTGGTGGTAGAATGTGAAAATGGTCATATTTTCCAGGAGCCAAATATGGAAACCTTCTGCTTTAACTGCCATAGTGTTGGGCAGATAGAGGATATTGTGGAGCAGCCGGCAAATGAGTACCATCTCACTGCTTCTGGAGCCGAAACAGCATTGAGCGGCAAGGCAAAAGTAAAAGAAGAGCAGAAACTGGCAGATGGATTTGTGTCATTGCCAGTATTCCGAACTTTCTTGAAATTGGAGATTGAGCGACTCAAACTCAACGATATTCATACCACCGTATCTTACATCAGTTTGCTGTTGTCTCCGGCTACGCTCAAAAAGCACGAAGATAATTACGAGGACTTCAGAAATGACTTGGGCACCTTGCTCGTAGAGCAATTAAAGCCTTCGGAAATTGCCACCATGCTCGATGATGACGTGTTCTTGGTGATTAGCCCTGAAGGAGAAGAGGAGCCAACCAAGCAGCGTTTTAAAGAGATTTGCGAACGAATTACCGGAGTACTTGTAAACTCTCTTGACGGTAACAAGGCCGATAGAGTAGCTTACGGCTCTTTTGAGGTGGAGGCAGATAATGAGTCTGAGTCCGTAATGATGCAGATTAACGAGAAGCTTAAGGTATTCTAAATGTGGGAAAAGGTATTCGACTATTTTCAGAGCCTAACAACCAATGATTTTATTCGAATCTACTGGTACCTATTCCTTATAGAAATACCGCGTTACCTATTTTTCGACTACATCATATTAGTCCTTTATTACCTTAAGCGTTTTTCTACAAGGCACGATTACAGAAGAGCACAAAACCGGTTTTGGACAGAGCAACCATTGATTAGTGTGCTTGCTCCTGGGAAAAATGAGGGAAAGAACATTTATAAGCTGGTAAAGTCGCTAGAAGCGCAAACATATCAGAATTACGAAATCATAATTGTTGATGATGGCTCTGATGACGATACGCCAATTATCGGTAGATCGTTGGAAAAGGCCGGTTTGATAGACCTGTTTATCAGAAATCAGGTGCGTGGGGGGAAAGCCAGTGCTGCAAACCTTGCCTTAAGATATGCCAAGGGGAAATACATTTTGCACCTCGATGCTGATAGTTCGCTTGACAGAACTGCTATTGAGCGCATTATTACCCGGTTTTACATGGACGATGAAATTGGCTGTGTTGGGGGCAACCTAAAAGTGCGTAATGCCAAAGAAAGTGTGGCTGCCACAATGCAGGGAATCGAATACCTAATGTCCATTTCTGTGGGTAGAATGATTACTTCCTATTTGGGTATTTACAGAATTATTTCTGGTGCATTTGGTGCTTTTAAAACTGATGCCTTAAAAAGAATTGGTGGCTGGGATATTGGCCCTGGTTTGGATGGTGACGTTACCCAAAAGTTCAGAAAGATGGGCTATAAAGTGGCCTTTGAAGACCGCGCAATTTGTCTTACTTCGGTGCCAACTACCTTTAAAAAACTAGCCAAACAAAGGCTAAGATGGAATAAATCTATTGTTCGTTTTAGACTCAGAAAGCACATTGATGTTTTCTTTCCAAATCAAAACTTTACTTGGGCCAACTTTCTAGCCTCTGCGGAAAATGTACTGTTCAATGTGGTGTTTGCCTTCCTTTGGCTCTTTTACATGATAGACATCATCATTCATTTCCCCGAGACTTTGCCATTGATTATCGCAGTTAAGTTGGTCATTTATACATTTATAAATTATCTGCAGTTTTTTGCTTTGTTGGCGGTTTCAGAAAGGTGGAAGCAAGAAATTTGGTTCTTGCTTTATATTCCGCTCAAGTCAATTTACAATGGCTATTATATGCGTATAATCAGGTTGATGGCCTACATCAAGGAAATGTACTTCTATAGCTCTTACAAAGATGCGTGGAATCCGGCCAAAACCTCAGACAAGGCTTTGGATCACGGAAAACTCTAGGCCTTTTTTAGTACCATGGTGAAGGAAGAACCAACGCCTTCTTCAGAAACTAGCGAAAGCTCTACATCAAATAGGTCCGCTAGGGTTTTTAAAGTGTAAAGCCCAATACCGATTCCGTCTTTCCCAGAAGTTTGTTCGGGGTTAATAAATGGCTCAATCTCTTCCAAGTTTGTGTCGCTAAAGCCAATGCCTTGGTCAATCACCATAATGTCGTACTCATGTTCTCTGCTCAATCCAGAGATCTTCACTGGGCAGTTTCTCGAAGAGTATTTAAAGGCATTACTCACCAACTCTTTGATGGAAAACTCAATAAACTCTTGTGGAAATTGAACATGTGTTTCTTCTAAGTGTAGCTGTAAGTCAGATGTTCTACCGTTTTCTTCAGCAATTTGCTCGCCTATCGCCCGTATGGTTTCATGCAGGTCTTCGGTAGTCATTTGCTTCAGTGTATTCAGGTCTTCGCTGTGGTTTTTAAGTGCCTCAATTCTGTAGAAATACAAGATCTTAACGATCATTTTACGTAACTGGGCAGCCTTTTTATTGATAAGGCCTGCAATTTCTTTCTCTTCTTGGTCTTGAAGTAAAACCTTTTCACTGCTCAGCATTTCGGCCAATCGCTCAATATTACGTAGCGGATCGTCAATTACGCTGGCAATTGGTAGTCCCACAACACTTTTCAGTTTGTCGAACTTATCTACCTCTTTGGCTATAATTCTTTCACGAATGTCGAGCCTGTTTTTTACGGCAGTAGTAAGTTCCACCATGTCGAAGGGTTTGGTCAGGTAATCGTCTGCGCCCAGGTTCATTCCATCGCGCAGGTCTTTCATGGTGTTTTTTACTGTAAGAAATATAAAGGGAATGGTCTTCGATTCTTCTTTCGATCTAAGTTCTTTCAACATTTCCATACCATCCATAATAGGCATGTTAATGTCGGAAATGATTAAATCTGGTCTGTTTTTAAGCGCCATTTGCGCACCAACTTGTCCATTTTGAGCACAGGCTACATCGTATCCTTCCAACTCCAGAATCTCACAAATATTCTCTCTCAGTAACTCGTTATCCTCTACTACAAGTATTGTTTTCATCTTATACTACCAGCTTAAATCTAAATATAATCAAAATGGCTTTTCATAAAGCGTAAATTGACTAATTTCAACATTATGTCGTTGGGGAAAATTATTATTGTTGAGGATGAC
Source organism: Roseivirga pacifica (assembly GCF_900111145.1). Lineage (GTDB taxonomy): Bacteria > Bacteroidota > Bacteroidia > Cytophagales > Cyclobacteriaceae > Roseivirga > Roseivirga pacifica. The sequence goes on along the minus strand of NZ_FOIR01000005.1, from coordinate 21,727 downwards.
TCTCTGAGTGCCAGGCTTTTACAGCGAAATGCTGAGAAATTGGATTATGAGGTGGTTGGTAACTTCTCAAATCCACAAGAAGCACTCGAATGTTACAAGGAAAATGACGTAGATGCAGTACTGCTCGACTTTCAACTTGGCGATGAGTGGGATGGAAGTGAATTGAATGCGCGCATTCAAGAAATAAGACCCGTTACTGTGATTTTTATTACCTCGGCAGACGATGACGAGAGTTTGCAAAAAATACTAACGGCAAACCCCGATGGCTACATTCAAAAGCCCATTAATTCTCGAGAATTGCGCGCCATTTTGCAAATGGCCATTTATAAGACCAAACAAGAGAAGGCACTTACCGAGCTAAACGAAACCTTGGACGAAAAGGTGATTGAACGCACCCGGGAGTTGGATGTGGCGGTAACGTCCTTGGTAAAGGAAATGGCCGAAAAGGAAAAAGTGCAGTTGAAGTTGGAGCGTGCACTTGAGGCTGAAAAGGAGTTTAGCCAGCTTAAGTCGAGCATTGTTTCAAACCTTTCTCATGAGTTTAAAACACCCTTGGCTTCTATCAGGTCTAGCGCTCAATTAATCAAGGCTATAGGCGATAAGGAGGGCAGACCTAAAGAACAAAAACATGCCCATAGAATTGAAAAGGCCGTTGATAGTTTGACGGACATTCTTATGCGCATATTACTGGTTGAAAAAGATCAAGATGCAGTTTATTCGGCTGAGATTATGACTTTTAACCTAGCTGAATTTATGAAGGGACTTTTGCAAGAGAGTCAGTTCGATAAAGTGGATAATGTGAGCATAGCGTATGAGGAGCAACTTGCCGGTGTGGAAATAAGCTCGGATAAGCGCTTGCTAAAGCAGATATTTATTAACCTCATATCAAATGCCTGTAAATACTCTCACCCGAATGGTACGGTATATTTAACCCTAAATATTGAAAACGGCACCTTAATATTTGTGGTGAAAGATGAAGGGATAGGAATGTCTTCAGAAACCCAACAGCAGATGTTTCACAGGTTTTTTAGGGGCGATAATGTAGGTTCGATAGAGGGGACCGGCATAGGCATGTCTATTGTAAGGCGCTGTTTAGATGCACTTAGGGGCGAGGTAAATGTTGACTCTACTGAGGGCAAAGGCACAACAGTAACCATATCTATTCCAATAGAGGGGTAAAGCCTAAGAATCAAACGTTTGCAATTAAGTTTCTGTTACGGCAAATGCATATGCCGTTCTAAACACGTAATTTTATAGTCCGTCAAAACCGATTGAGCTATGAAGTTGAAGCATCCGTACAAATTTGGTAAAGGTTATGAAAAACCTGTGGCTTACTTTTCAATGGAATTTGCCATTGATCAGCCGCTTAAAATCTATTCTGGTGGCTTAGGCTTTTTGGCCGGTTCGCACATGCGCAGCGCCTACGATCTCAAGCAGAACGTAATTGGCATTGGCATTTTGTGGAAGTATGGTTACTATGACCAAACCAGAAAACACAACAACGAGATGGATGCCCTTTGGCAAGAGCGCCATTACAACTTTTTGGAAGATACTGGCATAGTGCTAGAGGTTACAATCGACAACCATCCTGTAAAGGTTAAAGTGTTTTACCTTCCGCCAGAAGTGTTTGGCACCGCACCAATATTCTTGCTTTCAACGGATCATCCTGAAAATGACCATTTAGCGCACACCATTACGCACAAACTGTACGATAATAATATCGCTACGCGCATTGCGCAGTATGTGGTGTTAGGAATTGGCGGAGCCAAGTTGCTAGAGGTGCTTGGCCACGAGGTAGACCTCTATCATTTTAATGAGGCGCACGCCTTGCCGGCTGCTTTTAGGCTGCTAGAAAAGCTGGGCAGTTTAGATGAGCTAAAACAGAAACTGGTGTTTACTACGCATACCCCGGTAAAGGCTGGTAACGAAGTGAACGATCCTAACTTGCTGCATAAATTGGGCTTCTTCAATGGCTTTACTATTAAGGATATTGAGGACTTGGTTGGTTTTGAAAACGGCATGTTCAACCATACGCTTGCTGCTCTGCGCATGTCTAAAATTGCCAATGCGGTTTCAAAAAAGCACTGCGAAGTGTCGCGTGATATGTGGGGCGGCTTTGAAGATGTTTGCGATATTATTCCAATTACCAATGCCCAGAATAAGGCGTATTGGGTTGATGATGAAATAGAGAAGGCTTACCAGAAAAAGAACGACAAGAAGTTTTTAAAGCGTAAGCTAGAAATGAAGAAGACGCTATTTGAGCTTGTAGCTGATCAAACAGGCAAAATATTCGATCCGAATGTCTTGACTATTGTTTGGGCCAGAAGGTTCGCAGGTTATAAGCGTGCCGATTTGATTGCCAGAGATGCGGAGCGTTTTGAACGACTGCTAAACAATAAGAAATATCCAGTACAAATAATCTGGGCTGGTAAGCCATATCCACTAGATCATGGTGCTGTAAGTACTTTTAACTGGTTGGTGCACTTTACCCGCAAGTTCCACAATGCTACTATATTAACTGGCTACGAGCTTGGCCTTTCGGCTTTAATGAAAAAAGGGTCTGACGTTTGGTTGAATAACCCTAGAATTCCGCTCGAAGCATCTGGGACATCTGGAATGACGGCCGCTATGAATGGTTCTTTGAATTTTTCAACCAATGACGGATGGATTCTGGAGTTTGGCGAACACGGCAAGAACGGGTTTGTGATTCCTGAAGTAGATACAAGCCTGCCAGAAGGAGAGCAAGATCGGCACGATGCTGAGCATATGATGCAGATTTTGGAGGAAGAAATAGTGCCAATGTACTATGATGACAAGGCCGCTTGGACCACCATGAACTACCAAAGCATGGAAGATGTGGAGAAATACTTCCGCGCAGCTCGTATGGCCGATGAGTACTATAAGAAGTTGTATAACTTGTAGTTATTCCCACTCCTCTATTAGTAAAATGTAGGAATTATTATACTTGTAAGAGCAGGCTTGGCCTGCTCTCGTTTTTAATCGGGATGTGGCGCAGTCCGGTAGCGTACTCGTCTGGGGGGCGAGTGGTCGCAGGTTCAAATCCTGTCATCCCGACAAGCTAATCAAAGTCTGCAGTAGCAGGCTTTTTTAATTTAAGGTAATTCAAGCTTGTTTGAAATTGCCGAATAATTGAAAAAGTAGTCACGCAGTAAGTAGACTTTGATTAGGTTGAATCCCCCACCCAAGGATCACCGAAGGTAATCCCGTCAAAAGTCTTTGAATATAGGTTTCAAGCATCAAACTTCGCAAATCGCAAATCGCAAATCGCAAATCGCAAATCGCAAATCGCAAATCGCAAATCGCAAATCGCAAATCGCAAATCTACCCCTGACTCTCCTCAATCACTCCTCTTAGCCATTCGTTGGGAATCATGTCGATGGTAAGGTTTACGCGTTCTTCAGTGCTGTTATTAATAATTCTGTGTGGGTCGGTTAGGCGCATATACCAGCATTCGCCCAATGCCATATGCATCAATTCATCGTTTAGATAAAACTCCACTTGCTCGTTGGAGAAAATTGGAACGGTTAGGCGCACCACAGATTTTTCTATTTCTATACCAAGCGTTGGGTCGGTGTGTTCTTTTACCGTAGAGTTGGGTGCCAAGCGAAGAAGCCTAACCAATGTTACCTTGGTTTTGGCCTTAAAAAAATCTACCACCTCATTAAGGTAGGGCGATTTCTCTAGCTCTTGAGTGTCCATCCAGTCGCACCACGAACCATCAGCATAGTCGTCAGCTGGTGGAGGAAAAGGCAAGGAGGTGTCAACCAAGTGAGCTGGCGAACGCAAGGGAATTACGTTGTAATAGGTAAAGCTGCCAAGTTTTAGAGCTTTGTACTCTTCTTGAAGTTTGTTTACATCGAACGTAAACGGAAGCTTAATGCGATCCTTAAAGGCGGTGCTGTTTTCTGCTTGGGTAATCATAATTGTGTATGTTGATGATATAAATCTATTCGATTTAGGACTTAAATGAAAGTGATTTATACTTTGATCACGATTTTCTTTCGGTACAAAACATAACCCAGCAAGTAGCAAATGGCCAGATGAAACAAGGCCATTAGTAAAGATGAAAACTTTAGGTGGTTGGGAGTGATTTGACTAAAAATGTTTGCCCAAAGCCAGCTATTTCCATTGATGGTATTACCAGCCTCGTTGGTCCAGCGAACAATGTAGAGCATGGTTTTCACGAAGACACCCGAGAAAACAAAGATAATTAATGGGTTTAGGCCAAAGACCTGAAATGGCTTAGCCCAGCTCTGTCTTTTCCTTACATCCAGTATTTCTACCAAAATGCCTAACACCATGCAGGCCAAGCCTCCGGTGTAAATTACATAAGAACTGGTCCATAGCGATTTGTTAAGTGGGAAATAGATGCTCCAGCATAAGCCAACGAATACGGCTATCACTCCAACCAAAAGCAGGTTTTTTACCAGCAGATGCTGCTCTTTATATTTTTGGATAAGAGCCCCAATGTAGAAACCAAAAACAATGGATATAGCTGCCGGAATACTGCTCATTATGCCTTCCGGATCGAAAGAGATTCCTTTTCCTTTCCACATATGGTTTTCGCCAAGCACCTTAAGGTCTATTGCCCTCACCCAATTGTCTTCGATACTAAAAGGGTTTTCCCCTCCATGAATAATGGAGCTTGTCCAGTAAAAGATTAAAATGAGCAAGGCGACTCTCCATAGGTTTTTGATAGAAATGCTCAGGCATAGGAAAGCAGCAATTAAATAGGCCAGGCCTATGCGCTGCAAAACGCCCATTATGCGTATGCTTTCGAAGCTTTTATTATAAAAAGGGTAGAAGTGCAGGGCCAGACCAATTAGGAATATCAGTGCACTGCGTTTAATGATCTTTATCGCGCTTTGCTTCGACAGTTTATGATCGTACTTGCTGTACGACATGTAGAGCGATACGCCAATAATGAAAAGAAAGAATGGAAACACCAGATCGGTAGGAGTTACTCCATGCCAATCGGCATGTAGAAGTGGAGGATAAACATGCCCCCAACTACCGGGGTTGTTCACCAAAATCATTAGGGCTATGGTAAGCCCGCGGAATACATCTAGAGAAAGTAGTCTTTCGGTTTTTTGCACCATTTGGTATGTGTTAAACCGAAATATATGGAATTAACCCAAACTGGTTACTTCTTAAAATACCGGATAACTAAATAGAGCGCCCCGAGCATAAGGTAAAAGCCTCCAAAATACACAAAGGTATTGTCGATCTTGCCGCAACAACGGGTAACATCATAAATAATGGTACCGAAATAGGGTAGGCAGGTAAGTAAAAATAAAGGCACGGCCAATTTATAAGCCGGCTGCTCTTCCACAAGTGTTGATCTCTCTTCCAATTAAAAAATGTTTAGCTGATGGAGACAACGAAACCTCGGCTGTTGGGTTTTGGCAATCGGACGAACTGCTTGGTTTTTTAGACAAACGGGAACGAAAATGTAGGGCATAAAAAAAAAGAGGCTGTCTCAAAAGCATGGGGCAATTCCATTAGTGGTTTGAACCTGCAGTGTTTTGAGACAGCCTCTTTAAGGCTTTTGCTTCAGCAAGAATTAATTCCCGTTGCCCTTTTTAAAGCTTTCGAATCGAGAATCAGTGTTACTAGCTGGCTTAGGGAATGAGTTGTTCTCTAAATCAGTGTCACTAAGTTCTTTGTTTGGGTCGAAAACCACGCTGGCTACTTCTTTGTCTTTTACAAACATGTGCGTTACCTGCTTTTCATTGTATCGCCAGATTTCTGCCGGTACTTTTTCAATTTCTGTGGTGCCGTCTTTATAAGTCCACTCTACAATAATTGGCGTTGCCAAGCCACCAACATTCGTAAAAGTGGCTTGGTACACGTTTTTGCCTGCAAAACGCTCCCTAATGGCATCATTGTCAATTTCTCCTCTGTACTCTCCACGCACTTGTGTATCGGTAAGCTCTAGCTCTTGTGGTTGCCCGAAGAAAGGGTTGCCATCAGCGCCTTCACCTTCGCCAAGGTTACCGCCTTGCGTTTGAACTTGGCCTTCAAAAGTTTGGCCTTCGCCTTTTACGCGCATCCATTTTACGTTCGCTACTTCAACGTCCACATGGTCGGTGCTGTAGAACCAGCCTTTCCAGAACCAATCAAGGTCTACTGCCGAGGCATCTTCCATAGTACGGAAGAAGTCCGCTGGTTTTGGGTGCTTAAATGCCCATCTTTCGGCATACTCTTTAAATGCTTGGTCGAATAATTCGGGTCCCATAACCTGCTCGCGCAAAATCACCAATGCTGCCGAAGGTTTAGAGTAAGCCTCTGGCCCAAGTTGCATAGACTGCTCTGGGTTGGTCATGATTGGGCGTTGGTAATCTTTGCTGCCCTTCATGTAAGGTACAATAGAAGCTGGATCGTTGCTGTTGTACGGTAAATCAGGGTAGTATTTTTTCATGGTCATATATTCCAAGAAAGAGTCCAGACCTTCATCCATCCAAGCCCACTGGCGTTCGTCAGAGTTTACAATCATTGGGAAGAAGTTGTGCCCAACCTCGTGCACAATTACATAAACCATTCTGGTTTTAATAAAGTCATCGTAAGTGCCGTCAGCTCTTGGGCGGCCAAAGTTGAAGCAGATCATTGGGTATTCCATACCGATGCTCGCAGCATGTACCGAAATGGCTACCGGGTAAGGGTAGTCAATTGTCATTTCTGAATAATTGATGAGCGTGTTTTTAACTGCAATAGTAGACTCACGCTCCCAAAGTGGGTTACCTTCTTTAGGATAGTAAGACATGGCCAAAGGCGTGTTGTTGCCAACTTTTACAGCCATAGCATCCCAAATAAATTTTCTTGAAGAAGCAAAGGCAAAGTCCCTCACATTCTGTGCATGGTAAACCCATGTTTTTGTGTCAGTAGCTTTTTCCTTCTCATTGGCAATAGCCTCTTTTTCGGTTACAATAATTACCGGTTTGTCATAGGTCTTCTTGGCCTTGTCAAAACGCTTTTGTTGCTCTTTGCTCAGTACATCGCTTGGGTTTTGCAGTTCACCAGTCGATGCCACAATGTGGTCAGAAGGAACTGTGATCTCTACTTCAAAATCGCCAAAAGTAAGTGCAAACTCACCAGAGCCCATAAATTGCTTGTTCTGCCATCCATTAAAATCATCGTAAACGGCCATGCGTGGGTAGAATTGCGCTATGGTGTAGAGGTAGTTATCGTCTTCTTTAAAGTATTCATAACCAGAACGGCCGCCAATCAAACCTCTGTCATTTACATTGTACCACCAGTCAATGGCAAAATTGAAGCTTTCGCCTGTGGCCAAAGGCTCAGGTAGCTCAATCTTCATCATGGTGTAATTAATGGTGTAGTTAAGGTCGTTTCCCTTGGTGTCTTTAACGCTCATTAGTTTGAAGCCACCGTCAAAACCCGTGTCGCCAAAAATGCTTTGAGCCTGTGCCGTGCCTATGGCTTTTGCATTATCTGGTATGGCACTGCCACCACTGGTTATAGCGCCTAGGTTGTCTTTTTGTCTTACGTTTTGGTCCAACTGCACCCATAAGTATTTTAGGGTAGAAGGGGAATTGTTGTGGTAGGTAATTACTTCTGAGCCGGTTACTTTCTGGTTCGTATCGTCTAGCGTAACCTTAATTTTGTAGTCGGCTTGTTGTTGCCAGTAGGCTGGTCCGGGTTCACCAGAGCCTGTTCTGTATTGATTGGGTGTGGGTAGCAAATTATCAATCTGCTCGAATTTGGCTCCCCATTGGGTTTGGGCAGCTAAGCCGAGCGTAAAGATTGATAGCGCAAGTGTTAATATGGCTTTCATAGCGTTAGTGTTTGTTTCAAATTTTTTGATCAACAATGAATGATTGAGACTGACAATATTAAATAAATTTTAGAGTAAAATAATGGCTGTTTTAATCTATTTGCAACATTGTTGCGTTTAGTACTAAGGGATTGCTTCATCGAAAATCATAATATTGTGTTCATCTGGCTGCGGCAATCATTTTCTATTTTAGGCAAAATTGAAGTTATGAAGTACATTTTTACATTGGCTTTTTCTTTTATGGTTTCTGCAGTATTTGCGCAACAGTTAGATATTCAAGGGCATAGAGGAGCAAGGGGTTTGGTGCCAGAGAACACCATTCCGGCTTTTATCAGAGCTATTGAAGAAGGTGTGACAACCTTGGAACTTGATGTGGTAATTACCAAAGATAAGCAAGTGCTTGTTTCGCACGAGCCATACCTTTCTGCCGACATATGCTCAAAACCCAATGGCGAACCGATTGCTAAAGGCGAAGCACACGATTTCAATATTTATCAAATGACTTATGCCGAGATAGCCAAATATGACTGTGGCATTAGAGGCAATAGCCGTTTTCCTGAGCAAGAGCCAATGAAGGTTTCCAAGCCTTTGCTAAAAGACGTGATAGACGCTGCTGAGCAATACCTAGCAGATAATGACCTGCCAAAAGTTCAATATAATATAGAGTTGAAGAGTTCTGAGAAGGGCGATGGTGTAAGTCATCCGGAAGTTACCGAGTTTTCCGAGCTTGTTTTCGATCTGCTTTCCGACAAACTGACTGCCGATAGATATACTATTCAGTGTTTCGATTTTAGGGTGTTGCAGTATTGGCACAAGACTTACAGTAATGTAAGATTAGTCGCGTTGGTGGAAAATATTAAGGGTGTAGAAAAGAATATTGAAACTTTAGGATTTACGCCATATGCTTACAGTCCGTACTACAAGTTGCTGAATAAGAAGTCGGTAGCGGCTTGTCATGCCATGGGTATGAAGGTGGTGCCTTGGACGGTAAATACATTAAAGGAAATGAAAGACTTGGTAGAACTAGGGGTAGATGGTATTATTACGGACTACCCCAATCTCGCAAAGGGGCTTTGAGCAATCTTCATCATATATTTGCAGCCGTTTTTATGTTTTGAAGAACTCACTATTTTTGGTTTGCAGAATATTGAATGAGAGTCCAAGAAGTTAACGACAAAAAATCCGAAAAGCAGTTTATCCAGTTGCCAGTTAGGCTCTACAAAAATGAGCAGAACTGGATCAGGCCACTCGATAAAGATATATGCGCAGTTTTCGATCCGGCAAAAAACAAAAGCTTTCGTCATGGCGAGGCTATTCGCTGGATTTTACTCGATGACAACGAGCAAGTAATTGGCCGTATTGCTGCGTTTTACGATACCAAGACAGCCAAAAAGAACGATCAGCCAACCGGTGGGGTCGGTTTTTTTGAGTGCATAGATAATCAGGAGGCGGCCAATATGCTTTTTGATGAGGGCAAAGCATGGTTAGAAAGCAAAGGAATGGAAGCCATGGATGGCCCAGTTAACTTTGGCGACCGCAACAATTGGTGGGGGCTTTTGGTCGATGGTTTTAGTGAACCTAACTACCAAATGCCATACAACTTTGCTTACTACAAGGCGCTTTTCGAGAATTACGGCTTTAAACTTTACTTCAATCAGTATACCTACAGCAGGCCAATGGGCTCTGAGGTAGAGCTTTCTAGAAGGTTTTACGAAAAGGCTGATATTCAAATTAACAATCCCGATTACGAATTTCGCCATATTACTAAGAGCGAATATGCTAAGGCGCACCACTACTTTTTAGAGGTGTATAACAAAGCTTGGGCAGGTTTTAGCGGGGTAAAGGCCATGACATTGAAGCAGGCTGAAGGGATTTTTAAACAACTGAAGCCCGTAGCAGACCTGAAGCTACTTTGGTTTGCTTTTTACAAGGGAGAACCTGTGGCTTTCTTTCTTTCTATGCCCGAGCTAAACCAAATTTATAAGCATTTAAATGGGCAGTGGAATCTGTGGAGCAAGCTTAAATTCATGTATTTGCTGAAAACGGGAGCCACAAATAAGGCTTTGGGGATTGTGTTTGGTGTTGTGCCAGACCATCAACGTAAAGGAATAGAAGGTGCTTTGGTAGTTTCTTTTGTGCGTAAATTTGCATGGAAGAAGAGCCAGCGCAGCTATCAAGATATTGAAATGAACTGGATTGGGGATTTTAACCCCAAAATGATGCGTGTTGTTGAACAAATAGGAGGTGAGGTTGTAAAAACACATATTACTTACCGTCTACTTTTCGATGGCACTAAAGAATTTGAAAGAGCAAAGAGTCTTTAATTAGAAACAATGAAAAAATACGATGTATACGGCATTGGAAATGCCTTGGTTGATCTGGAGTTGAAGGTAAATGATCAGTTTTTATACGATCATAAAGTGCAGAAGGGATTGATGACCTTGGTAGATGAGGATACCCAGTTCAGGCTAATTGGTGCGATTAACGAGCAGGAGACCGAGCGCAAGTCGGGTGGGTCAGCAGCCAACACAGTAATTGCGGTAAGCCAATTTGGCGGCAATTCCTTCTATTCGTGCAAAGTAGCAAACGATGAATTCGGTGATTTCTATTTGAAAGACATGAATGATGCGGGTGTAAAAACCAACCTTGATAATGCTGAGCGAGAAGCCGGTGTTACGGGCAAGTGCTTGGTAATGATTACGCCAGATGCCGACCGAACCATGAATACGTTTCTTGGCGCAACTACCAACCTGTCGACAAGCGAGGTAGATGAAAACGCCATTAAAGACGCAAAGTTTGTGTACTTGGAGGGCTACCTTACGGCATCGCCAACAGGTTTGGAGGCCATGAAGCTGGCTAAAAAAATAGCTGAGGAAAATGGAGTGAAAACTTCTATCACGCTTTCTGATCCATCTATTGTTCAGGCTTTCAGAGAAAAGTTTGTGGAGGTAATTGGCGCGTCTGTCGATCTGCTTTTCTGTAACGAAGAGGAGGCTATGGCTTATACCGAAACTAGCGATGTGCTTGCTGCAAGAGAGGCACTGAAAAAAGAAGCCAAACAATTTGTAATTACTCAAGGTGAAAATGGTGCCATAATTTTTGATGGCGATACCTTTATTGATATTGAACCGTATAACACCAAAGCGATAGATACAAACGGTGCAGGCGATATGTTTGCAGGCGCTTTTCTATACGGAATTACTAACGGCATGCCCATGGCCGCTGCAGGTAAATTGGCTAGTATGGCAGCTTCTAAAGTTGTATCACAATTTGGCCCAAGGCTACCATGGCACGATGCACAACAAGTGCTTAAGTCGTTAAAGTAAACGGCATCTTAAAACTCCATCCAGCCGGATGGAGTTCCGCTAATCATTTCTGTACCAATTCGCCTGTGCTTGCACATTATTTTCGAAAACCATTTAAATTAAAATGTAACTATGATAGGAAAAATTAGGTATTTGCTGGGGTTGGTGCTGCTGACGGCTGTCAGTGCTCAGGCACAGAACATCCAGTTTGAAGAATACGAGTTGGACAATGGGCTCCACGTAATTCTTCACCAAGACAATTCAACGCCCATCGTTACGGTTTCGGTGTTGTACCATGTAGGGTCTAAGAATGAGCCTCCGGGCCGCACTGGTTTTGCACACTTCTTCGAGCACCTTATGTTCGAAGGTTCTCCTAACATCAAGCGTGGTGAGTACTTCAAAATCATTCAGGCTGCTGGTGGTACTTTGAATGCCAATACTTCAAACGACAGAACCTATTACTACGAAACATTGCCTTCTAACCAGTTGGAGCTTGGTTTGTACATGGAGTCGGAAAGAATGTTGCACGCAAAGATTGATTCCACCGGAATTGCTACGCAAAAGGAAGTAGTAAAAGAGGAAAAACGAAGTGGTGTAGACAACAGACCTTACGGAACCATTTTGATTGAAATGCTTAAGAATGCTTACGGTGGTACCAACTATGAGTGGGCGCCAATCGGAAGCTTCGAAGATATTGATGCGGCAACCGATCAGGATTTTGTGGATTTCTATGAGACTTTTTATGTGCCGAATAACGCCACACTTACAATAGCTGGCGATATAGATAAAAAGGAAGCCAAGAAATTGGTTGAAATGTATTTTGGCGAAATTAAAAGAGGTACAAAAGATATTCCTCGTCCGTCAATTACAGCGCCTAAGCTCGATGGCACTGTAGAAGCAACAGTGTTCGATAATATTCAGGTGCCGGCTGTTATTCAAGGTTACAGAATGCCACCGCAAGGCACTGAAGATTACTACGCACTACAAATGTTGACGCAGCTATTGTCTGGCGGGCAGAGTTCACGTTTCCAAAAGGAATTGGTAGATGAAAAGGGAATGGCCTTAGCGGTTCAGTCAATTCCTTTGGCTCTAGAAGATGGCGGTTTGTTCATCAACTTTGCACTACCAAACCAGGGGTACGAAACAGAAGACTTGGCCAAAGAGGTAGATAAGCTGATTGAGGAAGTGAAAACAACGCCAATTCCTGAGCGTGAATTCCAAAAGCTTAAGAATCAAATTGAAAACAACTTTGTGTCGGGTTATGGTTCGGTGCAGTCAATTGCTGAAAGCTTGGCTAACTACCACGTTTATTTTGACGATACCCAGTTAATCAATACTGAGATTGAGCGCTATAGAAAAGTAACACGCGAAGACTTAATGCGCGTGGCTAAAAAATATTTTGTTCCAGAAAACAAAGTGGAACTCACCTACAGACCAAAGGCTGAACAAGCAAAGCCTGAGGATTCTAAACTTAAAAAAGAAGGAGGGAATAGATAATGAAAAAGTTATTCACTCTGGCAATGCTAGTGCTATGCACTGCTGCCTTCGCACAAGTAGATAGATCGAAATTACCTGAGCCGGCTGAGGCAAGGGAGATTGAAATTGGAGACTACGATAAATTCACCCTTAAAAATGGGCTAACCGTAATTGTGGTTGAGAATGACAAGTTACCAACTTTAAGCTGGACACTTTCATTCGATAATGGTACCATTACTGAGGGCAAAAAAGCTGGCTATACCAGCATCTTCGGCCAAGTAATGCGTGCCGGTACAACTTCTAAATCAAAAGAGGTATTGAATGAGGAAATAGACTTTATGGGAGCATCTGTAAATGTGGGTTCTTCTTCAATTAGTGCTTTTTCACTTTCAAAGTACAAGGAAGATATCCTGTCAATTTTTACTGACATTCTCTATAACCCGGCTTTTCCTCAAGACGAATTCGACCGCGCCATAGAGCAAACGCTCACTGGTTTAAAGCAGTCGAAGGACAATCCTGATGCAATTATGGCCAATGTACGTGGTGTAGTTAACTATGGTAAAAAACACGTTTTTGGTGAAATTGTAACTGAGGAGACCATTGGCAACATTGAACTTCAAGACCTTAAGAATCACTATATCCACTATTTTAAGCCAAACATTGCATACTTGGTTGTAGTAGGCGATATCAAAACCAAGGAAGCTAAAAAGCTGGTAGAACAGCATTTCGGTGATTGGGAAAGCGGTGAAGTGTTAATTGAAGATTTCAAGCAGCCAGAGCCTGTTGAAAAAACTACGGTATCTTTTGTAGATAGACCTGCCTCTGTGCAGTCGGTAATTAATATTACTTACCCAATCGATAATAAACCTGGGTCTGATGATGTAACCAAGCTTTCACTTTTAAACACCATACTTGGTGGCGGTGGTTTGTCAACTCGTTTAAATATGAATTTGCGCGAAGACAAAGGCTATACTTATGGGGCTTATTCGAGCATGGGGTCTAGCCGCTACAGTGCTACTTTTAATGCTAACGCAAGCGTAAGAAATGAAGTGACTGACAGCGCTATGGTTCAGTTTATGTACGAGCTCAACAAGATTTCAACCGAGCTTGTAAGTGAAGAAGAGTTTGAATTGGCCAAAAATACTGCAAAGGGAAGTTTTGCCCGTTCTTTAGAGAGCCGTGGTACAGTAGCGTCATTTGCGCTAAATACTGAGATCAATGATTTGCCGGAAGATTATTACGCCAATTACCTTAAGCGTGTAGATGCAATCACTCGCGAGGACCTTTTGGAAGTGGCGAAAAAGTATGTGCGACCAGATAAAGCGAACATTATAGTGGTAGGTAAGGCCGATGAGGTTGCCGACAAGCTAAAGCAGTTTGGTGAAATTACGTACTACGATGCTGAGGGCAATGTGATTGATGTAGAAGCAGCTAAAGCAGCTGTGGCTTCTGTAGATGCACAGACTATCATCAATAAATACCTTGAGGCTGTAGGAGGTGTAGATAAAATCAAATCAATTGAGGACATCACCACGGTTTCAAAAGCTACTATTCAGGGGCAACAGATCAGCATCACTCAGGTTCAAAAAGGGAATATTATGAGTAAGCAACAAGTTGGTATGGCCGGAATGGTGCTGCAAGAGATGATTTTCAATAATGGCGAGGCTGTTATGAAGGCCCAAGGTCAAAGTCAGCAAATTCCTCCTGGCCCACAGTTGGAGGCATTGAAGGAAGGAGCCGTAATCTTCCCTGAACAATACTACGGTGACTTGGAGTATGAGCTGACCGTTAAAGGAATTCAGAAAGTGCAAGGTAAGGATGCTTATGAAGTGTCAGTAAAAACGCCTGCGGGGACTACAGCATCTCAATTCTTTGATGTTGAAAGCGGACTACTTGTAAAACAAGCATCGGCACAGGGTGGAAGCGAAATTTTGGAATACACTGAAGTGAACGGGATTAAAGTACCAAGCAAAATGACGTTGACACTTCCAGGAATGGGTTCTGTTGAAGCGACAGTTGAGGTGAAAATTAATACGGGTGTAGAGGACTCGGTCTTTAGCCTGAATTAAGAGGTATAAATGGAATGAAAAAGGGTGGTGCAATTGCACCACCCTTTTTTGTTTATGCCAATTCCAGCCAACCCTTTAATAGCGGGTTGTTCTGATTTATCGTTAATGAGTTTAGTTCTGGCGTTAGAAAGTAGAACAACTCCCCCTGCTGCACAGTCACTGTTTTTTTTACCCCGAACCTGTCAATGGTCAGTTTTAAGCCATTTTCGGTTTCTTCGGTTTGCTCAATTTTGTCCTTTAAACTCAACACTGTCTCTGCATGCGAACCCGCAGCAATGACCGTAACAAACTGATCTTGAGTTTTAAATCCATAGTTGTGTTCAATGCCATTGTCTTTCGGCAACTCTAGCAACCGAAGCCCGAATTTTTCGAATAGTGGAGTTAGCCATTCCTTATAATCTGCGGTACCGAAGAGCAGCTCGTTAAAATACTGGTCGAATGAGGCTTCGTACACTTCTTCTACAATGGCTCTATAGTCAGCATCAGTATAGCCCGACATGTCTTGCCCATGGAGAGCCCACATCAGGCGCATCACATCGTCAAGCGACTTTTCGTTGTTGAATTTGCTGCGAATACTCAAGTCGAGAATTAGTGCTGCGAGGGCGCCTTCATTATAAATGCTCACCTTTCTGCCCGGAATGCCTTTTTCGTATCCATCCAGCCACAAATCCCAAGAAGATTCCGCCACCGAATAATTGCTTCTGCCGTCATTTTCGAAGTGGCGCATTAGCAGTTTGTTCAGCTCTTCTACATATTCTTCAAAACTAAATACACCAGAGCGCATCAAGATCAGGTCACCATAATAAGTGGTAATGCCTTCAGTTATATATCCCGTGGTGTGGTAGTTTTCTGCCTGAAAGTTATATGGAACCATTTCCTTTGGCCTAAGCCGAATCACATTCCATGTGTGGAATAACTCATGACTACTTACACCTAAAAACTCTTTGTAAAGCTTTCGCTCACTCAGTTCTTCGGAAGGCCCAATGGTAATCACGGTGGAATTCCAGTGCTCTACACCGTGGTAGTGTTTATAAGGCAAGCATTGAAAGAGAAAGTGATAATCTTCGCATGGCAATTCACCCATTATTTCTACTTCTTTTTGGGTGAATGCTTCGAAATCTGAAATTACGTCAGCATCCGTTTTAGGTAATTCTCCTTGAATCCAAATATGATAGTTGGTTTCGCTGTGCGTATAGGTGATGTGGCGTAGACTGGCACTCGCCATCATTGGGCTGTCGACCAACTGGTAGTAGTTGGGAGCATAGAGTTTGTGCTTATCCAGTTTTTTTAAACCACAAGCCACTCGGTAGCTTTCTGGGAGTTCAAGGTGCACTTCACAAGGTGCATTCAACTTATCTTCTGCATAAATACAGCAATTCACAAAGTTGAGGTAAAGCTGCTCATCGTCAAGCCAGCTATTGCCGGCATCCATGGCAAAGGCAAAAAAAGCATACTTTACCACAATTGTATTGCAACCATTAAGGGCAACGCGCCAACTATCCTTAGTAGTTTTAGTGAATTTTAATGCTTCACCCGAAGTGTTTTCAACTTTAAAGCCTTTTATGTTCTTGGCAAAATTCTGAATCTGATAGCGGCCCGGTCTCCAGCTCGGTAGCGATAAATCTGTATATTTGCCCGATAAATCGTCAATTCGTACCTCAAATTGCACAAAGTGGGTAAGCGGGTTTTGATAACTGATGGTATATCTTGTCATATTATTCTAATATTCTGGCCAACAATTTTACACTCTGGTTGGCAAATAAAAAAAAGCTCTCTATCTTTGCAGTCCTTTTAAGAAAAAGCATTTAATAAATAGCGGAAATGAAAAGAACATTCCAACCTTCGCAGAGAAAAAGAAGAAACAAGCACGGTTTCAGAGCAAAGATGGCTACTGCTAGCGGTAGAAGAGTGTTGGCGAGCAGAAGAGCAAAAGGCAGACACAAACTGACTGTTTCTAGCGAGAGAAGACACAAGGCGTAATTGCATCTGCTGAGGTTTTTATAATTTAGACCTCGTGACAGAAGTTAGAGCCGATATTTATAGAAATACCTTTCCTAAAACGGAAAGGCTATACAAGAAAAAACTTATCCAGGAGCTTTTCGACAAAGGCTCCTCTTTTTATTTGTATCCCTTCAAGGTCATTTACTTCGATACAAAAGAAGAAAGTGTACCTAACCAAGTACTGTTTTCAGTTTCTAAGCGCAAATTTAAAACTGCCGTTGCCCGGAACAGGATTAAGCGCCAGCTACGCGAAGGTTATAGGTTGAACAAGCGCCTTGCCGGAACGTCTGGCTATCTAATCGCTTTTATTTATACAGCCGATAAGCAGCAAGAGTCTCGCATGATCCATAAAAAAATGGTGAAGGCACTTCAGAAGCTTGCTCAGCTACACGCTTGATTTCTTTATTTGAGAATATAATTATCATTCTGCCAAATTCTTCTTCGCAAAATGGGGTTTTGGGGCTTTTTAGAGCTCTTTTTCCTCTTGGAACGGCCTTTGCAACTATGTTAAGTGAAATTCAAAACTTAAATCACAAGACATATGAACGATACAGCAAAAATAGTAACAGGAGTAGTAGCAGGAGTAGCCGCAGGTGCAATCACAGCAATTTTAATGGCACCAGATAGTGGTAAAAACACAAGAAAGAAAATTGTAAAAGGTACCAAAAGCATGGTAGCCGACCTGCAAGAAGAAGTAGAAACAAAAGCCAACTCGGCTAAAGAGTCTTACAACGAGTCGCTTAAAAAAGCAGCTAACTCTACCAAGAATGGAGTTGATAAGGCGAAAGAAAAGCTTACCATGGCATAGGCCATTACGCATTTGTGCAAAAAGCCCTTCCGGAATTCCGGAAGGGCTTTTTGTTTTTTAACCATCGGTCTGAAAAATATTTCATTCAAAAACATGAACTGTTATCTTCCGTTTTATTCCTGAACAAAGCCCTTCTGCTATGAAACGGATTCTATTATGCCTTTTACTTGTGCTGATTGTTGTAAGTGCTGCATCAATTCGACAAAACGATAAGTACTTCGAGATCCTGAAGAACCTCGATATTTTCGCGACCATGTATAAAGAGGTGAACGCCAATTATGTGGATGACCTAAACCCGAATACCATTATGCGTACCGGGATTGATGCCATGTTGGAGTCGTTGGATCCTTACACTGTTTACTATTCAGAAGACCAGATTGAAGATGTTCGTACAGAAAATACCGGGCAGTATGGCGGTATTGGTGCAACCTTGGGCGAAAGGCTTAATGGTGGTGTCTATGTGCTTATGCCTGATAAAGGTTTTGCGGCAGATAAGGCAGGGTTAAAAAGAGGAGATGAGATTGTAGAAGTTAATGGCATCAACGTTAAAAACGACTACGACAAAGCTGCAGAGTATTTACGCGGTCAGGTGAGTTCTAAACTGAACTTAAAGATTAAAAGGGGTGATCAAACGTTGGATATTGAGGTTGGTCTGGAGAAAATAGAGCTGCCAAATGTGCCTTACTTCGGAATGGTTAATGAAGAAGTGGGGCTGATCAAACTCACGGGCTTTAGACCAAACGCTTCTCGCGAAGTGCGTTCGGCACTTAGGGATTTAAAAAAGGAAGGAGCTACGAGTATAATGCTGGACTTGCGCGGCAATGGCGGAGGCTTACTGAATGAGGCGGTAAATATTTCGAATTTGTTTATAGATAAAGACGAGTTGGTGGTAACAACCAAGGGCAAGCTGGAAGAAATGAATGCCTCTTACAAAACCTTGAATGCCGCTACCGATGTTGAAATACCTGTAGCAGTTTTAATTAATAGTACCAGTGCTTCTGCATCGGAAATTGTGGCTGGCGTTATGCAAGACTATGATCGTGGGATATTAGTTGGGCAAAAATCTTACGGTAAAGGCTTGGTGCAAAGAACCATGCCGCTTTCCTATAATTCTCAGATGAAGGTTACTATCGCCAAGTACTACACACCAAGCGGTCGCTGTATTCAAGCCATTGACTATAGTACAAGAAATGAAGATGGAAGTGTGGGTAAAATTGCAGACTCGCTAAAAACAGCATTCAAAACAAACAACGGAAGGCTGGTTTTCGATGGCGGTGGGGTAGACCCTGATTTTACTACAGAAACCAGGGCTTTTTCTCCGGTAACCCTTGGCTTGCTGCAAAGCGATGCATTTTTTGGTTTTTATAATCAACTGAAGTCTCCGCTTCCGCAACTGACTTCGGCTCGCGAAATTGGAATCTCAGGTGAGCTTTATAATCAATTTGTTACTTGGGTTCAGGCTCAAACAATCGATTACTCCTCAAAGCTCCAGCGAGAACTGGCAGCCTTAAAGGATTTGGCCAGGGAGTCAGGGCAGCTTGCTCAAATTGAAAGTCAGATTAATTCTATTGAAAATAAAATTGCTAATGATCTGGTGGCTGATATCAGTGCTGCGAAAGATGAGGTTGAATTTTTGCTGAAGGAAGAAATGGCCGCTCGTCTATTTTTGGACGCAGGTAGGCTAGAGGCCTCTTTTGATTCTGACGTGGATATTGAAAAAGCGATAAGTGTGTTGTCGAACCAGTCGCAATACAGCGCAACCTTGGCTGGGCAGTAATGGTGTTTGACTATTTCCTGCTTTTTGCGGTAGGACTGATCGGTGGTTTTCTGGCGGGGCTTATTGGTATTGGTGGTGGGGTTATGTACGTATTGGTGCTACCTTACCTCATTCTTCAAATGGGCTTTCCCGAGTCCGAAATAGTTCAATATACCATTGCCAATTCGTTGGTAGGGACAATGTTCGCAGCGCTTGCTGGCAATATTGTGCTTATTAGGCAGGGTGTTTTTCCATGGAAAGAAGTTTTACTGGTTGGTTTTTGGGCTGCGACTGCCGCAATTATGCTCCTCAAATTTTTTGTGAATACCGAATATTACCAAGTGCAACAGTTTAATGTTGCTGTAATCGCGCTTATGGTATTTATAATATATAGAACGCTACGCCAGAATTTAAAGAAGGCAGCCACAGCTGAAGAAAAGAAGGTGAAGAATTGGGCCTACGCAATGGTAGGAGGTGCCGCTGGAGCTGTATCAGCCCTTTCCGGGCTTGGCGGAGGCACCATTATTATCCCCATGCTTAATAGTGGCTTCAATATTTCAATCAAGAAGGCCAAGTCAATTTCGCTTGGTGTAATTTGCCTTACATCATTTGGGCTTTCTATCATTAACTTTTTCGAAACGCCTGCTTCTTCACATCAGAACCAAAGTCACGGTTATATCATTATTCCGCTCGCTTTAATTGTGTCGCTTGGTGTTGTTATTGGCTCGCCTTTCGGTGTTAAAGTAGCGCACAAATTATCCAATAGAATTATCAGTCTTATCTTTGTGCTCTTTGTAGTGGTTGTCATTATCGACAAACTCTGGCAACTTATTTAATTCGGCATTCAATGGCATTGATTTTAAGTATCGAAACCTCAACACCCGTCTGTTCTGTAGCGTTGACCGATTCGGGCAACACGTTAGCAACAGAGAAACTCTTCCTAGAAAAGAGTCACTCAAATTTACTCACACTCGTTATTGAGAGTGTATGTAAACATGCTGGGGTCGAAATGAAATCTCTTGATGCGGTGGCCGTTTCGGAAGGCCCAGGTTCTTACACTGGTTTGCGTATTGGGGTGTCCACTGCCAAGGGTATTTGCTATGCTTTGGAAAAGCCGTTGATTGCGGTGCCTACTTTAGAGGCAATGGCTTATGAGGTAAATACCGCAAATCCGTTTGGGTATTTGCTTTGTCCTATGCTCGATGCCCGCAGAATGGAGGTGTATGCGGCCTTGTACAGTCCAGATCTTTCCGTCTTACATGAGGTGAAACCGATTATTCTA
This sequence comes from Roseivirga pacifica, assembly GCF_900111145.1. Taxonomy (GTDB): domain Bacteria; phylum Bacteroidota; class Bacteroidia; order Cytophagales; family Cyclobacteriaceae; genus Roseivirga; species Roseivirga pacifica. The sequence goes on along the minus strand of NZ_FOIR01000005.1, from coordinate 1,217 downwards.
GATGAACAATCGTATCAAGAAACTCTAGCCGATAAAAAGATGTTGTTCTTTGGCGATGGCTCAAACAAGTTTAAAGCGCTGGTAGAAGACAGCGCCAATGCTGGTTTTGTAGAAGGTGTTTCGCCTTCGGCTTGGGCAGTTGGTAAAATTGCAGCGGCTAAATTCAGTCAAAACAACTTTGTGGACCTGGCATACTTTGAGCCTTTTTATTTAAAAGAGTATAAAGCGGCCAAACCTAAAAAGCTTTTATAATGGAAAGAGAGATTATAAATCGAGTAGCGAACAGTCCTTTAATCACAATCGACCTCGAAGATTTCTATCATTCTGGCGAAAGAGTTCAATATGATATTGCCGAAAATCTTTTTCAGGGATTAATTCTTCGAGAAAAAGACTTCCGAGAATTCATAAAAGAGCACGACTGGGAACAGTACAATGGAAAAAATATCAACATAATTTGCTCGGCCGATGCCATAGTTCCAACCTGGGCTTACATGCTTTTAACAAGCAAGCTCGAAGGGCTGGCCAATATGATTGTTATGGGTGATAAAGAGTTGCTGGAATATGCTTTGTTCAAGCAGGCTTTAGAGCGAATAAATCTACAGGATTATGCCGATAGGTCGGTAGTAATAAAGGGCTGTGGCGATTTGCCACTTTCGGATGCACTTTATGTAGAAATCACCAGACTTTTAAAGCCCGTTGTAAAGTCCATAATGTACGGTGAACCATGTAGTACTGTGCCTGTGTATAAAAAAGTTCGAAAGCCTAAGGCTTGATGTTCAGTAGATTAGAAATTAATCTCAAAAAACTTTGTATTCAGGTCTTGCAGGGTGAAAGATCTTTTCTACTTTTGCATCCCGTTTGAACGCAGACGGGGTTAAGAAATTGAAATTTTGCAAGGGGCTGGATAGTCTTTGGGAGGTGTTTTTTAGTGGGTTGAGAGGCTTAGAAAAACTTTAAAAAAAATCTTTCAAATTTATTTGGCTTGGGAAGAAAAAAGCTTTTACCTTTGCGCTCCGCTTTTACGGGGCGGAGAGGGGATGAGAGTCGGCTCAAAAAATAAATTAAAATTTTATTTGCGGGTTTAAAAATATTCTTCTTACCTTTGCATCCGCTTTTGCAACGAGAGTTAAAAAAGCGACACAAAAAACAGGGTTCACAACGGTGCTAACCCGGTGAGATTAAAAGGGAAACGACACTTTTGATCACGTTTACTGAGG
>NZ_FOIR01000006.1 GCF_900111145.1 Roseivirga pacifica | reverse complement strand
CGATGAGCATCTGGAATACATTTCACGGAGAGTAAAAAAGGTAGATAGGCTGGAGATGAACGAAACGTATGTGACAGACACTGGGCTTGAAGCACTGACAAAAATGGAGAGAATTAAGGAACTTCAGTTAAAGAGCTTGGAAGGCGTAACTGATGCTGCTATTCCTGTTTTGTCGCAAATCAAAGGGCTTGAATTACTGCACTTAGGCGGAACAAGCGTTACAGTAAACGGAGCTAAAGGCTTGTCTGCTGCTGCCAACCTTAATAGATTAATCCTCAGCCGAGGCAATGCTACCGATGCGGAAATAGAGGCATTGAAAGCAGCACTACCAAACTGCGATGTGGCGGTGAACCCTTAAACATAAGTTCCTTTCGTCATTACTAACAATTTCACTCATTTCAAGTTACCTTTGAGGCAAGCAAAAAGTACATGGAAATTACCTTAGCTTCAGCAAAAAAATATTGTAACAGTCCGGTTGAATATAGCCGCAGAAAGACCATTCCTGTGCGTGTGGGCGATGTGGTAATTGGCGGAGACAATCCAATTGTGGTTCAGTCTATGACCACCGTTGATACCATGGATACCATGGGCACTGTGGAGGAAACCCTCCGTATGGTGGAGTCTGGCTGTGAGTTGGTTCGCATTACTGCACCAAGTCTTAAAGAGGCAGAAAACCTTCGTAACATCAAAGCCGAACTTAGAAAGCGTGGCTGTAACGTGCCTTTGGTGGCCGACATTCACTTTACCCCAAATGCGGCAGAGCTAGCGGCTCAAATTGTAGAGAAGGTAAGGATTAATCCAGGTAATTTTGCCGATAAAAAGCGCTTCGAGTCGATTGAATATACTGATGAGACATATCAAGAAGAGCTAGAAAGAATTAGAGAGCGTTTTACTCCGCTAGTTGAATTATGCAAAAAGCATGGTACGGCTATGCGTATTGGCACCAATCACGGATCGCTGTCTGACCGTATTATGAGCCGCTATGGCGATACGGCTTTGGGAATGGTAGAATCGGCCCTAGAGTTTTTGCGTATTTGCGAAGACCTGAACTACGACCAAATTGTGCTTTCCATGAAGTCGAGCAATGCGCAGGTAATGGTAGAAGCTTACCGTTTGCTGGCACAAAAGCTCGATGAAGAAGGGCTGAAGCCTTATCCTTTGCACCTTGGGGTAACCGAGGCAGGCGAGGCTGAAGATGGCCGAATTAAATCGGCAGTGGGTATCGGTACGCTTTTAGAAGATGGTTTGGGCGATACCGTTCGTGTGTCCCTAACCGAGGCACCAGAGTATGAAGCTCCCGTAGCACGCAAGCTTATTGAAAGGTATGCGGATAGGGCGGGGCATGCTGCTATCGAACCAATAGAAGAAATTCCTATCGATCCATTTCAATACCATAAAAGAGACTCTTTAGAGGTACTGAATTTTGGTGATTTAAATGTGCCACGCGTAATCGCTGACTTGAGTCAATTAAACGCAGTGGAGGTTAAAGACCTGAAGGCAATCGGACATTTCTATTTGCCAGAACCCGATAAATGGCGCATGAACGATCAGGGTGCTGACTATGTCTATTCGGGCGATAAGGTGATTCCTTTTATGTTGCCAAATGGCCTGAAAGAGTTGGTGAATTATAATGCATGGAATACGCTGGATGATAAAAGCAGTCGTTTCCCTGTTTATACTTTTGCCGAGTTGGCCGAAGCAGAAAACTGCTCTGATGAACTCAACTTTTTAAGGTTGAATGCGGCTGATATCAATGAGGCTGTGCTGGCTGTTCTGGAAGCCGATAACATTGTGGTATTGCTAGAAACAGACAATGCCCATGCCATGCCGGCCATGAGAAGGTTCTTTTACGAATTAGTGGAAAGAAAACTTCGCTGCCCAGTGGTGATTGTTCGCCCTTATGATGTTACAGACGAAGAGCAATTGCTGATAGACGCTTCAACGGATATTGGCGGCTTAATAGTGGATGGTTTTGGTGATGGAGTAATGCTTCAGGTGGCGAATAACGCGAACAAAGAAGCCTACCTGAAGGAGGCGAAATTAAAGAACGAAACGGCATTTGGTATTCTACAAGCAGGTAGAACCAGAATGACCAAAACGGAATATATCTCGTGCCCAAGCTGTGGCAGAACCCTTTTCGATCTGCAAGAAACCACCGCAATGATTCGTAAACGTACCGATCACCTCAAAGGAGTAAAGATCGGGATTATGGGCTGCATTGTAAACGGACCAGGCGAAATGGCCGATGCCGACTATGGCTATGTTGGTTCGGGTAGAGGTAAAATCACTTTGTATCGTGGACAAGAAGTTGTGAAACGAGGAGTGCCTTCCGCACAAGCTGTTGACGAACTGATTGAAATTATACGCACAGACGGCAAATGGTTAGAGCCTGAGTTGGTTGAACGTTTTGAAAATTAAATTTTGAGCTATGGTTGATGATAAAGAAAAAAATGAAAGAGGGGAGAAGGTAAAGCTATCGGCAAAAGAGGCCTTCGATTTTAGTCCTGTTTTGGGTTATTTCTTTAGAAAGAAAGACCCTAACAACAGACCAAACTTCAACCTAAGAGTAATGCATGGCATAAATAAAATATCCATCATTATGTTCTTAATTGCCCTTACCGTAATGATTGCTCGCTACTTTACGCGCTAATAATATGTATATAGACGAGTATCGGGAATACTGCCTTTCTAAACCAGGAACTTCTGAAGAAACTCCTTTCGGACCCGATACTTTAGTGTTCAAATGTTACGGGAAAATGTTCGCGCTTACCGGCATCGATTCATTCGAATATGTAAACCTAAAATGTGACCCTGAGCGCGCTGCTGAACTTCGTGAACAAAACGAAGGCATTAAGCCTGGTTGGCACATGAATAAAACGCATTGGAACTCTGTCTTTACAGATAATCGCGTATCCGAAAAGCTATTAAAAGAGCTCACAGATCATTCCTATGAGCTCGTAGTTAAAAGTCTTCCTAAAAAAGTAAAGGTCGAAAATGGCCTGATTTAAGGTACCGATTTTAGCACAAAGTTATGGAAGCTGTGGTTGTCGTAGTCTGTTACGGTAAACTCAATCCAAGCTAAGAAACGGTTGTTGTTAATGTCGATCTTTACGGCAACGTAGTGACTTGTTAAGCCATTCCATAGGCCGGTGGTAGTTCCCCCGGTAGAAACAGCAAGTGGTAATACGCTATTGGCGCCTCCCCAAGTTTCAGAGTCGATACTTACTTTTACTCCTGCTTCCTTTGGTAGAATGTCACCATCTCCATCTACCGAAAAAGTGGTGGTTCCATTTAATGATTCTAGGGTGAGTCCTTTATCTCCATTAAACTCTTGGTAGGCTCTTATTTCCACATCGTCTTCACCATCTACATTTACATCAAGGGATAGCGTCCAACTATGAACGTTGTCGTTGTTTGTGGTAATTGGGGCGGTAAGTCCAAAGGAATAAACATCGCTGCCCTCATAGCCCATTTCTAGCTCTCGCTGCTCTTGGGTTATACCTGGGCCATCGTCTCCACTACATGCCAAGAAAACGATTGCAGGTAGAATTAAAAAGAATATTTTTTTACACATAATTCTAAAATTAATAATAACAGTTAAGTCTGCCAGTATAATGTTTGTGCTTTTATCGGATTTTCGAAAGGAATTTTTTCCTCTTGGCACTTTTCATAACGTATACGAATGGCATTGTACCATTTTGCTTGCATGTCGGGGTCGCCCATAAGCATTAATGGTGGGTTGTTATTCAAACCTTCTTTCAACTTTTTAAATACATCAACATCTTGTTGAATAAAGGTTTCAGCAAACTTGTAGAAGACAGGTTTAAGTGGTTTAAACCACTTTATGTCTGTATAAATGAATTGCGTAAGCTCCGTTTCGTGTTCATTTACCGGGGTCAGGGTAGTCATGATCACAATGTCGTTTTCGCCAACTTTAATGTGTTCAATCCGAATACCAGGGATTTGAAAACTGATTTCAGTGGTTTGCTCTTTCTTTAGGATTTTATAGGCCGCAGAGTTTTTTGAAGGCTCGTGCCTAACCATAGTGAAACCTAAGTGCGATGGTGCGAAGTTCTTTGTCTTCAACTTCAGGTTAGTCTTCTTTCTGAAAAACCAAGATTGGTGTACAAAAGGAACGTGTGCTGGGTCAATTAGACCAATAACCGAATGGTCCAGTCCGCAATCCATGCGCTTGGCTGTTACCAAATCAAACTTCTGATCTTCCTTAAGTGGAAACTGAGGCATCAAGCTTTCATCAAAGTCCTCAGGCTTACGCATGTCTTTAGGTAAGTAAATAAGCACTAGACCATGAATTTCTTTGAGCAGATAATATGGAGCCCTGATCTTTGAAACATCTAGTGATGACTGAGGAGGAAGTGCCGGTATTTTGGAGCAAACTCCATCGGGCTTAAAACGCCAACCGTGATAGCAGCACTCAATTTCGCAGCCGTCAAAATTTCCGTAGGTCAGCGGGATGCCACGGTGAGGGCACTGATTTTTGAGTGCAAAGACCTTCCCATCTTTGTCTCGGCCAAAGCAAATCTTCTCTCCATCAATCTCCTTCTCAATCGTTTCGCCTTGCTTTAGGGCGCTGCTGTGACAAGCCAGGTACCAGATGTTCCGTAGGTTTTTCGACTTTTGAGTACTCATATTGCTACAAACATAATCATTCCTATGTGATGAGGAGAATAAAAAAGGCTACTAGTGTAGCCCTTTTGATTATCTTATTATAGCTTTTAAAATGCTACGGTACTTTTGATCCTGAGCGACTCGGATAAAGTATAGTCCTGAAGCGTATAAAGAGGTTTGAATGGTATGCTCGAAACTCAGACCATTCTTAGCCTTATTTACTTGATATATTACTTTTCCGTCCTTATTTACCATTGTAATGCTTACAGGCGCATAAACTTCATTTTCAAGGGAAATTGTTATTTCGTCAGTAGATGGGTTCGGATGAAGCCCCAGTTTGCTCGATACTTCAGAAAGGTCTATGGAGGTAACCTCGGTAACTGTAAAAGCTATTTCAAATGTGTTACTATTGGTTTCGCCATCATTCACGGATACGTTAACCGCTAATGAGCCAACAAAATCGATGGTTGGAGTTACCGTGGTGCCATTAAGAGTGTAGTTGTCGCCTTCTTGTACAGTCAAGGTGAAGTCGGTTGGATAGTCGTTATCCACATCTGTCACGGTTAAATCGGCAAGTGTTATTTCTACAGATGTTTCGCTGTCAATAGTAGTGTTGAGCGTTGTGCCTTCAATTATTGGTGCATCGTTTACTGCGGTTACGGAAACTGATGCTTCAAAAACTGCGGAGTTAGCCTGATCTGTATCTTGAATTATTACGTTTACGGCCAGTGTTCCAAAGAAGTCTTGTGCCGGAGTTATGGTTAACCCATCAAAAGTATAGTCTTCACCTTCTTGAATTACTAGCGCGTGATCATTAGGGAAGTCGTTGTCAACATCAGTGGCCGTAAACTGGTCTATAGATAACTCAAAAGAAGTATCTTCTTCTGTGTTAACTGTTGCCTCAAAGCTCTCAAGAATAGGTGCATCGTTAATTGGCAGTACTTCTATTTCAATATTGAAAGGTTCGCTATCATCTTCTCCATCGTTGGCTATTACAGGCACTGTTAATGTGCCATAGAAGTCTTGAGCAGGGGTGATGGTTAGTTTGTCAAATGTGTAGTTCTCACCTTCTTGAATTACTAGCGTATGATCAGCTGGGAAAACATTATCAACATCTGTGACAGTAAAATGGTTGATGGATAGGTCAAAAGAAGTATCTTCTTCTGTACTAACTGTTGCCTCAAAACTCTCAAGAATTGGTACATCATTAATTGGTAGTACTTCTAGTTCAATGTTGAAAGGTTCACTGTAGTCTTCCCCATCGCTAGCTATTACCGGAATGGTCAGTGTTCCAAAGAAGTCTTGTGCTGGAGTTACGGTTAACCCATCAAAAGTATAGTCTTCACCTTCTTGAATTACTAGCGCGTGATCATTAGGGAAGTCATTATCAACATCAGTGGCCGTAAACTGGTCTATAGATAACTCAAAAGAAGTATCTTCTTCTGTACTAACTGTTGCCTCAAAACTCTCAAGAATTGGTTCATCATTAATTGGTAGTACTTCTAGTTCAATGTTGAAAGGTTCACTGTAGTCTTCCCCATCGCTAGCTATTACCGGAATGGTCAGTGTTCCAAAGAATTCTTGTGCCGGAGTTACGGTCAACCCATCAAAAGTATAGTCTTCACCTTCTTGAATTGCTAGCGTATGATCAGCTGGAAAATCATTATCAACATCCGTGATAGTAAATTGGTTGATGGATATATCAAAGGAAGTATCCTCTTCGGTGCTGAACTCCGCCTCAGAGCTTTCAATAAAAGGGGCGTCATTAACAGGAGTTACTTCAATTACGATATTGAAAGGTTCACTGTCATCTTCCCCGTCATTGGCTATAACAGGCACTGTCAATGTGCCATAGAAATCTTGAGCAGGCGTTATGGTAAGTCCATCGAAAGAGTAGTTGTCACCTTCTTGAAGGGTCAACGTATGATCAACAGGGAAATCATTATCAACATCTGTGACAGTAAATTGGTTGATGGATAGTTCAAATGAAGTATCCTCTTCGGTGCTGAACTCAGCTTCAAAGCTGTCAACAATAGGAGCATCGTTAACAGGAGTAACAATAACCTCAACGTTAAAAGGTTCGCTTTCTTCTTCTCCATCGCTAGCCACTACAGGTATGGTCAATGTACCGAAAAAGTCTTGATCAGGAGTTATGGTAAGTCCATTGAAAGTGTAGTTGTCGCCTTCTTTGATAGAAAGTATAAGTTCTTCTAATTCGTTTTCAGCATCATAAATATTGAGAGCATCTTTAGTAATTGGTAGATCGTTGTCTTCCTTAATTACAAAGGATTCATTCATTCCATTAATTACTGGAGCGCTGTTAGTTAATTTAATTTTTGCAACACCTGTTATGGGCTTGTTGGTTATATCTCTAAACGAACCAAAAATATATGCGTTCTGCTCATCAATCTGTTTTATTCCATTTAAGACACCGTTAACATTTACATTAAATGATTCATCAAGAGCTCCATCAAGGCTAATTTTTACTAGACCAGAATGGTCACTTGAATTAACCTTCTTAAAACCACCTGAAATTATTATATCATTGTCTGGAGTGGTTATGAAGTCACTTGCAAACCCAAAATGGTTCACTGGAAGTATTGTAAGCTCGGCAAGTAGTCCAATTGAAGTGTTATCAATCAAGTTGCCATTTAAGTCAAATTGGTGAACAAATTCTTCGTCTGTGGCAGGGTTGCCGCCAGAATTATTTCTAACTCCCAAGATAATTCTTGATTCAGTTTTTATTAAAGAAAGTGCTTCAAACGGTAAAGTTGTTGAGGATATAAAGTTACCTGAAACTGTGCCATCTGAAAGAAGCTTATTAAGAAAGCTTTGTCGCTGGTAAGAACTGTTGGTTACCATACCAGTAATGATTACGGAGCCGTCATCCTCAACAATAAAGTCGCTGATTTTTGCTGAGTTTGAAGATAGGAGGGGGGCATCAAACGTTTCGTCAAGTGTACCATCTTGATTTAAGAGAACGATATTTTTTTCCCCTATTGGTGAATAGAAAGTGCTACCCGCTATAAAAATCTTTCCATTATCTAATTGAACTATTTTTTCAATAGCCTCTGAAGTATAAATGCGACCTGTATTTCCCGCGAAATCTTCATCAATACTCCCATCAGAATTAACCCTGGTTATAGACCATGTTTCACCCTTTTCTTGCCGTATACTTCCCCCGATGAGAATTTTACCATCGGGTTGCACATACACTTCTGATACAGAGTTTCGGCTGTAGTGGTTAAAGTCATAACTCATATTGAATGTTTCATCAAGTGAAAAGTCTGTGTTTAATCTGGAAATAAGGGGGGAGAGGGTTTTATTTATCAAACGAAAATCCCCACTCACAATGACTTTACCGTCTGCTTGAACATCTAGTGAGGTGATATCGGCCATTCTTGTGATTTTTGGAATGTTCGGAAGAAGAGAGCCTTGTGCATCGAATGCTGCGAAGCTGTATATGTCTGTTCCTTCCGTTTCGTAGAATAGTGATGAAAAGAATAGGTTGCCTTTATGATGTTCTATGTTCGCAACATATATAAGTTCAGATGATTTAAAGTCCAACACATTGAATTCATCTCGGGTAGTTCCTTCTTCGTTAAAAGAGATTATTCGATAAAAATAGGACAGATCTCGATAATATCCAGCATAATAAGAATTGCCTGATTCATCAAAAGTAACGTCATAAACAATAGAAAAGAAGTCACTTACCGGAGGTGTATAAGATTCGTCAACACTTCCGTCTAAGTTTAGTCTAACCACACCTTTGGGAGTACTAACTCCGTCAAAAGTGCTAAAGGATCCAACCACATATAGAAAGGAACCATGTTTTTTTATTGTCCTAATATAATCCCAATCTTCACCAACTGACCCTGCGGCAAAGCTATTATCAATGGAGCCGTCTTTATTTATTCTAAAAATAGTTTCTATTGAAGTCTCACCGTATGTATCGTGGCTACCATAGAAGTATATTTTATCATTTAAGAGAGTTATGGCATCTGCATTGCCAAACCCATCAATTTGTATTGGTATAAAATCATCAGATAGATCGCCATTTGCATCGAATTTATATAGTTTGGCAATATTTTGAGAGTATGCGGTTAGAAAAAAATTGCTACCATCCCATATGCCTCCATGTATAAAAAAATCTAATTCTTCAGGGAATTTGATTTGATCATTTAAAGAACCATCTAGGTTAAGTATATCAAGTTCATACTTTCCATTTGTTGCAGTAAAGACTAGTATGAAATCATCGTAAACTTTAATGCTGCTTATATTTTTCACCGAAATTTCAGAAGGAATTTGAAATGAGTTGTCATAGCTTTGATCAGCATTTAGCCTTATGATATTGTTGATGTCGGTATTAGTCGTCTTTATTCCATTGTAGTAGTCAATTCTTCCTGCTAAATAAATTCTTCCCTCCGAATCCACTTTCATGTCATCAATGTACGCCTCCTTTTCAGCTTGGACGGTTAATTCTGGATATACGCTCTGTGCTTGAGTGTTTTCTATGCTGATTAGAATAATAGCTATGACTAGGGCTAATCTTAAAAAATTAGTTGTGGGCATTTATAAGGAATTCGGTTGATGATGACAAAGTAGTAAGAAAGGTCTCAATTGTTTTAAAAGCAAGAATTGCTTAATTATTTCCATGAAGAAAATAAATCAGACCCTACTGGTTTTAACGTCTCGCTGAGACCAAACAAGTGCTTGGCTCCAATGGCATACTTAAATATATATTGTTTGACGATGCTTTTGATTTTGTGGACGCCTATTTTCAACAAGTGAGCAATAATGTATATTTTGACCCACTGGTCTTAAGGTCACCCTGAGACCAAAAAAGGTTATAAGTCTCAGCGAGACGCTAAGACTAGAGTGAGGAATTGTAAGAAAGAACCAATTCCAAAGGATTGTTCAGAATGTAAGAAGAGATAGGGTGAACAGGAAAAAATGAGATGCTTTAAAGTTGTTTTCGCAATTATTTTAATGACCATTATTAGCTGTAGTGGAACAGAAAGTATAAGTCAATATTCAAAAGAAGTTAAATTGAAAGAAGCTTGTGAATTTGAGCAAAGAAGAAACGATGGAAAAGTGAGAAATCTTTTAGTTAAAATTGAATCTGACGGAGTGAACTTTCTCCTAACAACAGAAGAATACAAATATTCTCCTTGCAACCTTAATTGGGATGGATTAAAAGTAGGAGATAGTCTACTTATTTCAGGTAGTAAAAAGCTTATGAAACCTAATGAATTTTGGTCAGGTCACCCAATTAAACTTGTTAGTGCTTATCAGAAAGAGTAATGTACTCACCAGTGCTCCCCCCTCCCCACTGGTTTTAGGGTCTCCCTGAGACCAAAGAAAGGTTATTAGTCTCAGCGAGACGCTAAGACTAGATTGAGCGCCCTTCTTTGGAGATCATACATATTTAGGAACTGGGATTTTCAAAGGTTATTTCGGTAAAAGTCCAAAAAAATGAAAAGATCAATAGTATTAGTTTTATTAGTTTTTTTCTCGTGTGATTTTTCTCAAGGGAATGACAGGTTTATAAGAAAGACGCTTGATGATGGTGTCATAGAGATTAGTTGGTATTATCATAGCTATATTTCTGATGTTAGTCCCGACTTTGTGGAAGTAAAGAAAGGTGATGTAGTTAAAGTTTTATTCGAGGCAAAAGATGTAATCTCGAATGTGCAATTGTTTGGGGATACGATATACCTTAGTCTGTATAAGCCTGTCAGAGGGATTGTTCATACAAAAAATCCAGACCTGAGTTTTTTTGGTTACCATCTATTAATTGATTCTTTAGCAACAAGAGAAGAATATTATGCTAGACCTGATGGTAAAAAGAAATAAGTTCCTTCAATCAATTATCCCCCCCTGATCCCCCCACTGGTCTTAGGGTCTCCCTAAGACCAAAAAAGTTATTAGTCTCAGCGAGACGCTAAGACTAGAGTGAGAACAAAGTGAGCCTGAAAAGCCTATTTTTTTAACATTGAAGACAAGACCTCCTTCTTCCCGTCAATCTCTGGAAGGTTGGTGATGCCTAATATTTCAGCAATAAATGGGTAGATGTGAATATTTTCGAAGGCATCTATTTGCATACCTTTTTTCACCTGGGGACCTTCAGCATAAAAAATGCCGCGCATGTCTTCTGTTTCATATGGATCGAAACCGTGCTCTCCTCTTGTGTTTTGGTCTTTTATAGTCCGTTCGGCTCTGCTGGCTGAGGTGAGGTAATGCCCTGGCTCCATAGTGATGATAATATTACCAACCCTATTGTTGGTTGCATTATGCCAATGCGCTGGAAAATCTGGCTTTTTATAGACTTTATAATTTTTGGCCTTCGCCCTTAGAGCCTCTTCAAGAGGGTCAATGTCTTCTCGGTTATGCACATAGAAATGGGCATGAGCACCATTGCTAATAAACCTGAACTTGTCTTGGTCTAAACCTTCGAGTAGTTCGTCATAAGTAGTGTAATTACCGGCTTCAGGTTTAATTTCGTTCATACCGTGGTCGCTTACCACTACTAGATTTACATCAAGATCAATCTCAGCTATTTCGGCCCTCAAAAGCCCGAGCAGCCTATCTGCTTCTAACACCGTGTTTTTGGTTTCTTCACTATTTGGCCCAAAACCGTGCCCGTTGTCATCAACAAGAGAAAAGTACAAGCTTATAAATTGAGGCCTCTGCTCCGCAGGAAGTTTAAGCCAATCCTTAACTACCTCAATTCTTTTTTCGTTCGTTACAGATCCATCATACTTGGTGTAATAATCTGGCAAACTGCCTTTTATTGGTGCTTCTGAGCCAACCCAAAAGTAGCTGGCCGATTTCATGCCGTTTTCTTGCACTAGTTGCCAAAGTGGGGTGCCGCCATAAAAGGCCGGGTTCTCCACACGCTCTCTGTTGCCAATGGAGTATTGTAGGTCTAAATCGGGGGCGTAGAATGAGTTATCTACCAAACCGTGATTGCCGGGATAGAGGCCAGTTACAATGGTGTAGTGATTGGGGAATGTTTTGCTCGGATAAGAAGGAATGAGTCCTTTGCTAGAAACACCATTGGCTACAAGCTCTTTAAAGTTGGGAGCGTTATACTTTTCAACATAATCATGTCGGAAACCATCGAAAGAAACAAGCACAACATAGGGCTTATCGCTATTAAGGTCCATTACTTTTTCACAGCAGACTAAACCTAGAACTACACAAAATAGGATGATTTCGAAGTACTTTTTCACGTGCGAATATTTTCTCACGAATTTACATCATAAGGGGTAATCGCTGTCAAGCCAAAGTTACTTTCGTGTTATTCTTTTGATGATCGGAAAGTGACTTTGTAGAATACAGATTATGGTTTGTACTTTCTTATTAATCTTTTTGTTCTACCTCAAACCATTGGCCTTTTTTCACATACCAATTAACCCATTGGCCGCCATTAGCTGTTTGCCAATCCTTAAGGTTAAACATTGCACTTCCGCTACGGTCGGTAATTACTTTGTATATCAATAGAGCGCTATTGTTGTGGTTCCATGTAAGTGGTTGGTCTTTTGAAATTTGCTCGGGCTGAGTGCCTTGGGTTTTGATAAAATAAATTGCATTGTCCATTTCCGCCTTACGGCCAAAAATGTGAGCTATGCCGTTAGAGCCAATGCAAACTGCCGTGTATTCATCGCAGGCTATACCAAATGCAGGCTGTTCCGTTTGGTGAGTTATTCGTGCCATAAAAGTGGCGTGTCTGCCTTGTCTGTTTCTGTCTGCGTAATGGGTATCGGTAATAGTGTTTTGCAAAAAAGGCACTTGTAGAAAGTTATTGCCCAACTGTACCCGCTCATCATATGGATTTTTAAGTGCTTCCTCTGATGTTACGGAGCCATTTTTTGCACTAAAATACCATTCGCCTAATACGGCCATACCTGCGCTAGTACCGCCAATGGCACCTTTCTTTACACTTATATGGTCTTGCAGGGCTTGTTTCATCGGAGAATTACCCCAAACGGAAATGTAGTTGTATTGGTCGCCTCCGGCTAGCCAAATAGCCTCGGCCTGTTGTATCTTTTTTATGACATAAGGATGGTTTGCAGCTTCTGCAGTTTTCACCACAATCGACTCAACAGAGTTGACCTCTATGCCGAGTTCGTTGAAGAGGTAATTATTGTAGCCATCGCTGCCAGAAGCCCTGAGAACCAACACATCTCCGCCATTGGCTTTATTGATAAACCATTGCATGGCCTCAGTATGTTCAGTTCGGCCACCCATCATGGTAATGCCAAAGTTTGGAGTAACCACCTTGTCGGTTGCATTGCCGGTAAAGTAGGAGGTGTATGGCGTGTTTTGTGCAATGGCGGTATAGCTGCAAATCAGCAGCACGATGAACAAGAGCTTTTTCATAGGTTAAAGTAGTGGGGCTAAGAGTCTGCAAATAGACTCTTTTAGTTTTTGTGGTACACTTCGGTTTACCCATCTTTTGGCATCTACTTGGGCACAGTCGGCTTTGTCTGCTTCAAACTGATCGATCAGAATTTCAACCAGTGCTTTTTCATATAAATAGGTGTTCACCTCATGGTTAAGGTCGAAGCTGCGATAGTCCATATTCGCGGAACCCACCGAGGCAAAATTATCATCCACCATAATCACCTTGGAGTGTAAAAAGCCTTTTTGGTAAAGAAAGACCTTAATTCCGGCAGCCAATAATACTTTGATGTATGACATTGATGCTGCTTGTACTATCCAAGAGTCCGATTCGCGAGGAATCATCAGCTCTATTTCAATGTCGGCTTTTGCTGCCGTAACCAGCGCGTCCATTATGCTCTCTGTAGGGATAAAGTAAGGTGTGGCAATGCGTACCCTGCGCTGGGCCGCATTTATGGCGAGCAAGAAAGAGTCCATTATGCTTTCTAACTCCCAGTCGGGGCCGCTGGCATTTACTTGGGCAAATGAGTTTCCGGTTTGTGTAAAGTCAGGAAAATAGTTTTCGTCAGCTTTGAGTTCTTCGTTGCTTACAAACTGCCAATTGAGTAAAAACAGGAATTGCAGGGTTTTTACTACTTCGCCTTCAAGCCTTAAGTGTGTGTCGCGCCAGTAGAGTGGGTGCGTGCCGTTGTTGATATATCGATCGTTGAAATTGATGCCACCGGTAAAGCCAATATGCCCATCGATAACAATGATCTTACGGTGATTTCGGTAGTTGATTTTACTGGTAAAAGAAGGAAATAGCACCGGCATGAATTCGTAAATCTGCACGCCACCTTTCCGCATTTTATTAAAGAAGGATTTTTTGAGCCCCAATGAGCCAACACCGTCAACAATTAGCCGAACTTTAACGCCTTCCTTTACTTTTTCTAATAATAAGTCGGCCAGCGGGTCGCCTACTGTATCGTCCGAAAAAATGTAGTATTCTAAATGAATGTGGTGCCTTGCATTGCGCACGGCTTCCATTACTTTCGGAAATTTTTCCTCACCGTTTTTGAGGATTTCTACCTTGTTATTTTGACTTAGGGGTGAAAGGTCTTTGCTCAAAAAACGAATCACCTTTTCGTATTGTGCTAAAGGCGATTCTTCAATGGGGACAGGAATACGTTCAGATCGATCAATGTATTCGGCCAAATATGAGTCTCCAAAAGCTTGGTTGATGAGCCTACGCTTTTCAAATATTTTTCGCTTGCGCTGGTTTTGACCAAAAAACAGGTAAATAATGAGCCCGGCAACCGGTAACAAAAGCAGCAATAGCAGGTAACTATGCATTTTTAGCGGGTTGCGGTTTTCCAACAGCATATTAATAACCACGAAAAAAATGCCCACATAATATATGGGAATCAGAACCGGTGAAACTGTATGCCAAAGTTCCAGCATGGTTAAATATAGGTTTTATTGGGCAGCAAAAAGCGCTTTTGTTAGCTTAAGAATTTCGAGTGCGCTTTTGGTTTGGCAGCAAGGCTGTTTACAAATGCTTTGGCAAACGATTTGATTGGAGTGGTAGACATTATTTTTAGTTCTTCGGCCACTGTGGTTTCCTCATCCAAAAACTTGAACATCAAATGCATTCCGTTTTTCTTGAATAGTTCAGTAAAAATCTCTTCGCCAGTGAATTGGCCGCTGGCGAGCACTCTTAGCAGTGTAGCATCGTAGTTTTTAAAGCGCTTTTTCTGTAATGGTAAATCTGCATTTGGAGATTTCCCTTCTTTGAGGTTTTGGGCTAATTTTTTCAGTATTCTTTGTGTGCGCAAAAAACTGTAGCCGGTACTGGCTTTGGCAAAACCGCCCTTAATGCCAATTTGGAAAACCTGTTTGCTGCGTTTAACAGAGAAGGGGTAATCGCTCATGGGAATTACGCCAGTTTCAGTTTCTAGTACCTCGTAATCTGTAATTTTCAGCTTTCTCAGATAGCTTTCTAGTTGTTTGTCATATTCGGAATCATCGAGCAGAAACTGATTAAATATAGTGTATTCTATCAGTGCTTTGTTTTCGGAGAAGGGCAGTATATACCCAAAGCGGCAGTCGCCTTCTTGCGGAATAGAAAAGTCCATATAGGTGACTTCATCTGCATTGAATACCGGCTCCTTGGTTTCAATTACTAGGCCTTTAAAGTGCTGTAGTAGGGTGTTTGGAGTGTAAAGCCTTTTCGTTTGATAGTTAAGTGTACTATCGAAAACATATTGACCTGTGTAAGTTTGGCGTGCAGTTTTAACTTTTCCGTTGTCAAAAATGGCTTGCACCTCTTCTTGAACTACAGTGAAGTTTGGAGCATCGGCTATTTGTTTATAGATAAAAGTGTAGAAATCGGCACTTCTTACCATTTTGTATTTGTAGGGTGCCAAATCGTAGCTTTTGTTAAACTCGGTACCTTTTACTTGAGCGCGCGGCCATGTTTTGCTTACCAAGTTTTCGAACAGATTTTCTCCTTTCTCCCAAAAGCAAAAAGTCTTGTCGTTATCAGTTTTAGCCTGTCTATCAATAAGTAATACAGATTTTTGCCTATATTCGGGCGCCAACAACAAGTAAGACAGGGTTAATCCCGCCACGCCACCTCCGGCAATTATATAGTCGAACGCTTTCATTTTACTTTTGAGACTCTAACTAAATCCAATTCAGCATTGAATTGTTTTTGTGTTATGCTGTTGAAATTAAAAAAAAGAAGCTTCAATCAATTGAAAGAAGGCTTCTGACTAAAAATATTAAATTTGAACCCCCGTTATAGGGACTGAAAATGGCCAAAACAACCACTGCTTGCTTACTGCTTGCTTGTTTGCTGTCTTCTTGTGCGGTGCAAACTATTTGCCCTGCTTACCAGAGTGCTTTTATTCTGGACGAGAACAAACAGCGAGAAGCATACTCCCTTTTTGTGGAGGTAGACGGTACGTTTGTACCCAAGCGGCCATACGGTTTTAAGTATAATGTGGAGGATGGCGACTCTCTAATGCGCAAGTTTGTAGATGGCACTAAAGGCAAAGGCTTTAGGGTGCAAAAGGGTAGGGTACACTCGCAAGAGAAATTTGGTTTTGAGTACGAAAACCGCATAAAAGAGGGGCTAATAGCCAGGGTGTTCAATGGTAAAGAAAGACCCGTACTTGAAAATCCTTACTTGTTCGACAGAATCACTAAAAAGCGTCCGTTCTACAAGCTCGATCAAATTGAAATGGATATTGTACATTTTGATACCAAGCGCTACGACAGCATTGTGGCGCATGTTGTAGATACGGCCCGTTATCGTGTGTTAATGGAAGAGATGAACGCATTACCGCCACCAATCCAAGCGCAATATTCGCCCTTGTTGCGAGGTAAGTTCAATGTAGAACAAGAGCAATACAACAAGCGCTATGGCGAGTACTTTTTAAGACTGCGAGAAGCTCCAAAAATGTCAGCCGAAGACTCTCTTAAAATGCAGCAGGCTCAGTTAGATTCTTTAGCAGCCGATTCTACAAGCACTAAAAAAGGGATTTTTGGTTTGTTCAAAAAGAAGAAAAAGAACAAAGAAGAAGAGACTCCTGAAGGCGATAAAAATAACAGCCCTAATAACGATGCCGTGCGTAGGGAAGAGGAGCTTGAGTAGGCTTCTTACAAATGATAACTAACAAAAAAGAGGCTGTCTCAAAAGCTACACGTCATTCCCGACACCGATCGGGAATCTCCTCAAGCTATGTCTAAAGCCTGAAAGAGATTCCCAGTCAAGCCTGCCTGACGCAGGCAGGCTGAGAATGACGAAAATAGTTGGCTTTTGAGACAGCCTCTTTTTTGATTTTGGGCTTCGCTTAATTAGCCGGTTCCAGCCAGTACTTTCTAAGCTTCAATTGCGCTTCGGTTGGGTTTTCCATAAAGCGTAAACCAACAGGAGTAGGCACATCAACTTGCTTGTTCGGAGCGCTAAGTTTCACTTCTTGCTTTTCACCGTCTACCTCTCTAAGTACAGTGTAAGTAAAGGTTTCTAGTTCAGGCAACATTTGAGCTTGTTCTGATAAAAATGCCTGAATCTCTGGGCCGAGTGGAGGCATTGCAATGCCATTCATTTTCAATACAATATCTCCATTTTTCAAGCCAAGTGCTTGACCTAAGCTGTTAAGACTGCCATCGTTAGCAATGGCCAAGCGCTGCTCTCCGTTGTGCTGAACTACCGAAATATTGGTTTGCCCAAAGCCCATGCTCCATTGTTTTTGGGTGCCATTGTTGGTCATTTCCACACCTACTTTTTCAAATATTTCTTTGTAAGGAATTGATGTTGAACCGGCCACATAAGTGTTTAAAAACTCACCAATTTCAGGATAGGTAAGGGCAACAATTTCCGCAAACAGTTCATCGTCCTTAAATGATTTATCAATGCCGTATTCTTCAGACAAATCGGCCATCATGTTTTGTACGCCATATGCTCCATTTGATAGCTCTCGCAACTTAATGTCGAGGGCCATGCCAATGAGCGCGCCTTTTTGATAAACGTTGTAATATTGATCTGCATACTCATCGAGCGCACCAAGGCTGAGCTCAGTAAATGGAAGCTCATCTTTAAACTGCTTTGCGATCACCAATTTTTCTGTAAGCATGCCTAAGTACTCCTCAGGAGTAACCAAGCCATACTTTACCTGAACGCTACCAGCAAAGTACTCAGTCATACCCTCATACATCCACAGGTGGCGCGACATCTTTGGCGCGTTAAAATCGAAACTTCCGATTTCCTCAGAGTGAATGTTTAAAGGTGTTACAATATGAAAGAACTCATGGGCAGCAAAGTCGCGCAATTGTTGGTTCATTTGCTCAATGGTTGACTCCGGCATGTAGTAAAAAGAACTATAAGAATGCTCCAAAGCACCGTAAGAAAGTATTGGCTCATCAGTAAAATAGAAGATGAAAGCGTACTTGTCTACCGGTAGTTTTCCACCCAAAAACTCATTTTGCGCAGCTAATACTTCTTCAATGCTCGAGGCAATTTCTTTAGCTGTAATCTTTTTATTTGGCGAATAACTTGCCACCAAAACATCGGTATTGGCTACTTTAATGATGGCCGTATCGGCTTTGCTGTACATTAGTGGTGAGTCGATTAAACGGTCGTAATCATTCACTACAAACTGATCTACGCCAACATTTGGTGCGCTTACTTCAATTTCCAATTTGCCCAACATTGGTGGGTTGTTCGATGCTTTCAGACCAGTAGCACCGTAGAAACCATTTTTACGCACTACATTTATCTCAAACTCTTCTTTCTTCATGCCCTCGAAATAACCGAAGAAGCCACTGGTGTTTATCACGAAGTTCTTATCGTCTTCAATGTTTGTTCCGGCAGGCTGAAAAATCTCTGGACCTTCTTTTTCTGTGTCGTAGGTGTCTTCCACCCAATAAGAGAGCTTTCTTAGTTTTCTGGCGTCTTTAATTAACCAAGTGTTGTCGTCAAGTCTTTCAACAGCAATTGGGTTATCCCTTTTGTCGAAAGCTTTTAGGTCGGAAACCATGCGACCATAGTCGGCAATGGCATAAGTGCCAGGCACAATCTTGGGCATATAGAACTTTACTTCGTTCTCTCTAATTTTTGGAGTGCTGAGTTCTACATACACTTTATCGTCAACCACTTTAGTAAGGTCAACCGTGTATTTATATGGCTTTGCGGCAAACAGGGTAATGCTAAGGCAAAGGCCAACAAGGCTTAATAAGAATCGATTCATACTTTGTTATTTGAATTTTCGAATGCTAATCTACACTAATTGTTAACGCTCGTGTTGGTTGGATGTAGCGAAATTTGAAAAGCTTTAACAGAAAATAACGTTTGGGAGGGCTTAAAAATGCAAACTAAAACTGGTGCCTTGGGCATTTGACTGCACAGTAATTTGGCCGTTGTGCAAACGCATAATTTGCCGCGATAGCGAAAGCCCAATACCTGTTCCTTTTTCTTTGGTGGTATAAAAAGGAACAAAAATGTTGTCTAGTATCTCCGTAGGAATACCCGGCCCATTATCGGCAATGGTAATAAAAACCGATGTTTCGGTTTTGCTTGCCGTTATGTTTAGTCGCCTTTCGTTTTGATTACTCACGGCTTCAATGGCGTTTTTCAACAGGTTAATTAGCACTTGGTCAATCAGGTTTGGATCGATTAGAATAGTGCCCGAAAAGTAAAGGTGCTTTTCAATCTGGATATTCTGTTGTTGAAAGTCTGCTTTAAAAAGCTGGAGCAGCCTGTCGACCAATCGTTCTACCATTACCTCTTCAAATGCTGGTTTCGGTAATTTGGTTAGTTGATCGTAGGTCTTTACAAAGTTGGCCAGTCCTTTACTACGCGATTCTATGGTTTCAATTCCTCCGATTAAATCTGCGAGCCCTTCCTCATCTAAGCGCGAAACGTCAGGGCTGCCTTCTTCATCTTTGATCATTTGAAGAATAACATCGGACAGCGTGGAAATAGGAATAACCGAGTTCTTAATTTCGTGCGTAAGCACACGAATAAGCTTTTGCCAAGAGTCTAATTCGTTGGCCTCTAGCTCGGCTTTTATGTCTTGAAAGGAGACGAGCTTGAATGCTTTTTCCTGAAGTTTAAACTCTGTAGCCTGTATAGAAAGGTTTACCAATCGGTTGTTGAGCTGAAGCTTAAGTAAGGTTTTCTCACCAGAGTTTAACTGTAGAATTTCTTCACTTATTTGCTCATTTATATTGAGTAAGGAGTTCATACTTGTGAGCAGATCTTTCTGGAACAACTCTTTAGATGCGCGGTTGGTAAGTACGATTTTCTGCGATTCGTCAAAGCAAATAATGGCTACACTTATGTGCTCTACCACGGTTTGTAGGTAAATGAGGTTAGATGCCTTTTCGTTTCTCAGGTTTTTGAGCACATCGTTTATGGTGTGAAAAGCAAAGTTCAGTTCATCTTCTTTTTTATGTGGGTAGCTATTGCTAAAGTCGCCCTGTTGTATGGAAAGTAGAAAGTACCTGAGCTCGCGATGGGATTTTTCGATATAACGAATGAGGGCAATGAGGACTAATATGAAAGCGAGTGTAAGCCAAATGGATACGAGCCAAAAGTGTGTTTGAGTGAGCACATAAATGGTAGAGAAGCCCAAGACAAGAAGTAGTGCAATTCGCCAAATAATATGCCAGCGAAAACGCCTAAACTCCATTACTGCGCGTTTTTGTTCACATAAAAAACCAATAGCTTCATTTCGGTATCAATCATGTTTTTGCAACCCCAGCGTACGCCAAAATTAATATTCATAAGGCTTGGTTCGGTGTAAGTGTAAATGGAGGTGGCGGCTTTAAAACCATAGCCTAATTCACTTTCCAAACTGGTTACATCTTTAGTACCGAACACGTAAGCCTCTTTGCTATCACGTACGTCAAAGTAAATGTAGCAGTCTGTTTTTGCAACCAAATACATTCTCACCGTAGTGTTACTTTCAATTTGTAGGTGAGAGGTTACGGAATTATCGATACCGGAAATGGTGTACGGGAAAGTGCCGTAGTACACCCAGTCGTTCGTTTCGTCATTCATTTGGCTATCGCGAATCATTCGTTCCATGTCTTCCATGGATTGTTGCGCGAAAAGTGCCGAGCTAAAACAGAGTGTCAATAAGATAAATAAGACTTTCACACTTAGGCTTAAGGAAGTTGAATTTAATACATCTTCCGTCATATTTGAAAGTCAAAGTTTGTATTTCGTCATTTTGCGATACAGGGTGCTTCGGCCTAAGCCAAGCGTTTTTGCGGCCTTGGTAAGGTTGCCTTCTGCATTACGAATGGCGTTTTGAATGGCCTGTTTTTCCATGTCCTCAATGTTGTAAGTGTCAGACGCAATTACATTTTGGTCTGGTCTTTCCAACAGCAAAAAGTCTTCTGGAGCCAATAGGTGAGAGTTCGCCATAATAATGGCCCGCTCAATGGCATGCTGAAGTTCGCGCACATTGCCTGGCCAAGAGTAAGCCTTTAGTTTGGTAACAGTGGTTTCGTTCAGGCGCATTTTTTCTTTGCCGTACTTTTTGCCATACACCTTAAGAAAGTGACGCGCCAAAGGTTCAATATCCTCTCTGCGTTCTCGCAAAGGTGGAATGTGAATTTCCACCGTATTGATTCTATAGAGTAGGTCTTGCCTAAATTCATTGTCGCCAACCATTTCCTTAATAGGCATATTGGTGGCACAAATAAGGCGGGTGTTTAAATGCATTACCTTGTTGGAGCCAACCCTAGTTACTTGCATAAACTGCAACGTAGTGAGCAGTTTGGCCTGCATTGGCAATGATAGGTTACCGATTTCGTCTAAAAACAAAGTGCCGTTATTGGCCAACTCAAATCGACCGGGTTTGTCTTCTCGTGCATCGGTAAAGGCGCCTTTTACATGGCCAAATAATTCCGATTCGAACAGTGTTTCGGAAATAGCACCTAGGTCTACCTTAATAAAGTTTTCTTCTGTGCGAGGAGATTTTTTATGAATTGCATTGGCGATTAGGTCCTTTCCGGTTCCGTTTTCACCAAGTATAAGCACATTGGCATCGGTTTGAGCAACCTTGTCGATGGCAGCAAAAACTGGTTTCATGGTAGGGCTGCTGCTTATGATCTCACCATACTTGCGCTGCTGATCATTTAGCACAATCTTTTGTCCTGCTCTTAGGTCCTTAACTTCTTTTTTGCTGCGCGAAAGGTCAAAAATAGCCTTTACAGTAGCCAAAAGCTTTTCCTTAGGCCATGGTTTAACCAAAAAGTCCACAGCGCCTTCTTTCATGGCTTCTACCGCAATCTCAATGTCGCCATAGGCGGTATTCATTAAAACGTGGGCTTCCGGATCGATTTCCAGTACTTTTTTTAGCAACTTTATTCCTTCCTTACCACTGGTAAGGCCGTAGGAAAAGTTCATGTCGAGCACAATTACATCGTACTTATCTTGATTTAGGAGAAAATCGAGCTTCTTGGGGTCGCCTTCGGTTACAACAGTTTCAAAATGTTGTTTGAGGATCATTTTGGCGGTGTAGAGTACGCCTTGATCGTCATCTAGGACTAAAATTTTTCCGTCTATTTTGTTAGACATGCCATGAGTGAGTTAATCGAGTGTCGTGAAAGTATGAATTGTCTCACATTGACACAAGTTAATGTTTCATAGTGGTACGGAAAAATATTAACCGTCAAAATTGATAAGTGTAACTGATTGATGTATAGTTGTTTGTGTTTTTGGCATGGCTGTGGTAATAAACTGAGCGGTATTTAACAGTTACCAGAAGTTTTCAGAATTAAGAAATTATGCTCAAAAGTTATCTCAAAACAACATTTCGGTCTTTCAGAAAGCATCGGCTTTTTTCTCTAATCAACCTGTTTGGGTTGTCAATAGGCATTGCTTCGGCATTATTTATCCTGCAATACGCAGTGTTTCAACTTAGCTTCGACAAGTTTCATACTAAGTCTGATAGGATTTTCAGGGTAATGAATGAGCGGTTTGAAGGCGACAGAATGATTCAGCGTGGTCAAATCACTTATTCAGCAGTTGGGCCACAGCTTGCCGAAGATTATCCGGAAGTATTGCGTTATACCACTGTAAACACCTTTATGGGCAATGTTTTTCTGTATAACAATGTGCCAACTGAGGTGCCATATATGCTTTTAACAGAACCCAGCTTTTTCGAAATGTTCGATTTTGAAGTGTTGGCTGGAAACCCCGAAGAGCAGTTTAAAAACCCAAGACAGGTTTTACTAACCGAGTCGATGGCTGAAAAGGTATTTCAAACCGAAACCAATGACTGGAGCCGTTTTGTAGGCGAAACCATTCAAATGGGTTCTGCTAGAATTGACCTTGCGGTAGCTGGTGTTTTGGCTGATCCACCAGAGAATTCGAGCCTCCAATTTGTAGCCATGCTCTCGCGGGTGACAGTTTTCGATTGGTGGGGCGAATCGGCCAAGTTTAGCTGGAATAGCTCGGACTACTTTCATTATGTAGAGTTGGCTGAAGGCGTTCGAGAAGCTGATTTTGAGGCTAAATTGGACGATTTTAGTGTTAAGTATTTCAGGGGTACTGAGGTAACTGGCACTTTCGAAAAATTCCACTTGCAGCCTTTGGAAGACGTTTATCTGTACTCTGATTATGAGTACGAAAACCACCAAACCTCTGAGGGTAATATGGTTTGGGTACTCGTATTGATTGCACTGTTTATTTTGGTAATGGCTTGGGTTAACTACATCAACCTGACTACTTCTCGTTCTTTGCAAAGAGCGAGAGAGGTGGGGGTTCGAAAGGTTGTGGGAGCAACCAAACAGCAGTTGGTTTTTCAGTTTTTGACGGAATCGCTGCTCATGAACTTTTTGGCCCTGGTAATTGCCATTACGCTTATTCAGGCGCTTCAAATCCCTTTCAATCATTTTATTGAAGAAGAACTCTCTTTATGGACTTTCTTGGTGGGGCAATTGAGCGGACTGCCAGTGTATGTTTGGTTGGCCGTGGTTTTGTTTGTGGGCGCCATAGCATCGGGAATTTACCCTGCATTTGTACTCTCAAGTTTTCAGGCTTCCAAAACACTAAAAGGGGAGTTTGGCAACAGCAGTAAAGGTAAACTGTTGAGAAAGGGCTTGGTTGTCTTTCAATTTGCACTCTCTACGGCACTTATTGCAGGCACGTATTTGGTTTATCAGCAGACCAACTTTATGCGCAACCAGAACTTAGGCCTGAATATGGACCAAGTTGTTGCGGTGCAAGGGCCTTCAATCACAGATTTGGACACCACTTTTGTTACGCACATTCAAGCATTTTTAACCAGCCTTACAACGAACGCCAATATTTCTTCTGCGGGGTCTTCAACTTCAAATTTGGGTAGTAGGCTGCCGCGGACATTTAATGTGAAAAGGCTGGGAGAAACCGATGGCCATATGCTGAATAGGCTAGGAATGAATTATGGTTTCTTTGATGTATATGAGGTTGAAATGAAGGCAGGCAGAACTTTCAGGCCTGATGATCATAAGACTGACCCTAGGCTAATCAATACCACCATTCTTAATGAAAAAGCAGCTGAAATTCTGGGTTATGAAAGTCCTATGGATGCCGTTGGAAAAAAGCTTGTGTTCTTTGGGCAAGAATGGAATATAGTAGGTGTTGCCAGCGATTTTCATCACAGGTCTTTAAAAGAAAGCATTGAGCCTTTATTGATTTTGCCTTTCTACAATGGCGGAAACGATACTTATCATGTAAAGGTGTCGGCTCAAAACCTTTCCGAAACCCTAGCCTTTATTCGTACAACTTACGATGAATTCTTCCCAGGTGATTTATTCAAGTACCGATTTGTAGATGAACTGTTTAACGAGCAGTACAAAAGTGATCAGCAGTTCGGCAATGTCTTCAACTTATTCTCGGCTCTGGCCATTGGCATAGCTTGCTTGGGCTTGTTTGGTTTGGCGGGTTACACTGCCATTCAGAAAACAAAGGAAATTGGCATAAGAAAGGTACTTGGAGCCAGCGTTGGCGATATTCTTAATATGCTATCGAGAGAGTTCATTGGGCTCATACTTTTAGCGAATTTTCTTGGCCTACCGCTTATTTATATGGGCGCGCAACAGTGGCTCGATTCATACGCTTACCAAACTAAAATTGGTTGGTTGTTCTTTGTGCTTCCTGTTGTGGTGGTGCTATTGGTTTCAGCACTTATCATCGTTTCGCAAACACTCAAGTCGGCTAAGGCGAACCCTGTGAATGCATTACATCAAGAGTAAACTCAAAATTAACAGCATGTTTTTCAATCACTTCAAATTCGCCTTTCGCCAGCTTAATAAGCAAAAAGCCTTCTCTCTTATCAATGTAGTCGGTTTGTCACTTTCCATGGTCGCTTGTTTGCTCATATTCAAATATGTGAGCTTCGAGAAAAGCTATGATGCGCATATAAAGGAAGCTGACCAAGTATTTAGAATATACAGGATTGCCGAGGGAGAAGATCCGCTAGATGGTGTCGCCTCTGTTTTTCCAGGAATGACGCCTATTATTCAGCAAAATATTCCTGAGGTAGATAAAATTGCCAGAGTTATAGGTTCGAGCAAGATTTTTCAGTCGTTCGCCTTTACCTATTATGCCCCATCGGGCAGCAATAAAACCTTCAATATTCCTAATGGCTATTTTGCCGATGGAGATGCCATTGACATCTTTTCAATGGACTGGGTGGAGGGTGAAGGAGTGGCCTCACTGAAACATCCGTTTGAAATGGTTATTTCTAAATCTTTCAAAGAGCGATTTTTTGGAGAGGAGCCTGCTGTGGGCAAAATGCTTCGGTTTAAGAATTACGGAAGGGACATAAAAGTTATGGGCGTATTCGATGATTTGCTCGAGAACACACACTTTAAGTACGATTTGCTGGTGTCGTTTAAATCGCTGCCCGCAGAGTGGAACTTGGACAGTACCTTCGGTTGGGGCAATTTTTACACTTACATAAAAACCACCCCTGATGCCTCGGTTTTAGGAATTGAAGATAAGATCAACAATGCATTTGTAAATACAGATGGTGCTTGGTTTAAAGAAGAAGGCATCACATTCAAACTGCAACAGGTGCGCGATATCCATCTGAATTCGCACCATGCTTTTGAGTTTGAAGCCAATGGCAATCAGGCAACCGTGAAGTTCCTGACCATTATTGGTGTCTTTATTATGATTGTGGCTTGGGTAAATTACATCAATTTAAGCACTTCAAAATTGGTTGATAGGGCCAAAGAAGTAGGCATTAGAAAAGTACTTGGTGGTTATAAAAAGCAGCTTGTTGCACAGTTTTTGGTCGAAGGTTTTCTGATTAACCTCTTAGCCATAATTGTAGCGCTTACCCTATTGCAAGCAACCAAACCGTGGTTCGAAGCGCTGCTCGGAATACCGATTGAATTGTTCAATGCGTCAAACATTCAGCTTACACTTGTGTTGCTGGCTAGCTTTGCATTGGGCGCCTTGTTGTTTGGGTTTTATCCTGCGGTGCTTTTCTCTGGGCAAAAAGTTTCGAGTGTTTTAAAGGGGAGGTCTCGTGCGAGTAAATCGGGGCTGTTGCTCAGAAAGTCGCTTACGGTTTTTCAATACGTGGTGGCGGTAGTGCTTATTCTAGGTACGCTTGCAGTAAAGCAGCAAATGAGGTTTATCCAGAACCAGTCGCCTGGAATGAACATTGACCAAACGCTGGTGGTGAAAAAGCCTTTTATTGAAGCCGATAAGAGATCAACGGCCAAGCCGGCATTTCTTAACCAGGTTAATCAGCTGAGCAATGTTTCAGCAATTGCCGCCTCCAGTGAAATTCCGGGTTATGAAATTTCTAGAATGCGCTGGATTGCCCTCGGGCCTGGTGAAGATGACAAGGCACTTTACGCAAAAGACATTGCGATTGATGAGGCATTTATCGACCTGTATGATATTGAAGTGCTTTATGGAAGGTCGTTTTCGAAGGATTTTAAGGATGATGAATCGGTTGTGCTAAGCCTTTCTGCTGCCGAAGAATTGCTTGGAAAGGAAGACCTAGCAAGCTGGATCGACAAAACGATTTACTACGAAACAGCGCCATACAAACTCATTGGTATAGTGGAAGATATTAGCCAAGAGTCCTTAAAAGAGGAGGTGCGACCGCATATTTACACTTATCACGATCGGGTAATCTATTACTCCATTAAGCTAAAACCTGAAAACATGCAGGCCACAATCAATGAGGTGCAAACGGTTTTTAGTCAAGTTTTTCCAGAGAGTCATTTCGACTACTTCTTTCTAGACGAATATTTCAACAGACAATACAAAGCGGATAAGCTTTTCGGGCGCATATTTGGCTTCTTCTCGTTGCTCGCTATTGTGATAACATCGCTTGGACTGTTTGGTCTTTCACTATACAATATTGGGCAGCGTTCCAAAGAAGTGAGCATAAGGAAAATACTAGGTGCCAAGGTTGGTAGCTTGTTTTACTTACTCACTAAAGAGTACTTTTTAATGCTTTTTGGTGCCGCTTTGGTAGCCATTCCTTTAGGATACTACTTAATAGAAAACTGGTTGGCAGGCTTTGCCAACCGCATCACAGTCTCGGTCGGATTGTTCTTTTTACCAATGCTGATAGTGCTGGCGCTCACCTTAATTACCGTGGCTTATCAGGTATTGAAGGCTGCTTTTGCCAATCCAGCTGAAACCTTACGCTACGAATAAACTCAAAATGTCATGTTAAAGAACCATATACTTATCGCCTTCAGAAACTTTAAAAAGAGAAAGGCTTTTACGTTTATCAACATTCTTGGCCTTACCGTTGGTATGACGGTTTGTTTACTTATTCTTACTTACGCAAAGTATGAAATGAGCTATGATAGATTTCATACTAAGGCAGAAGATATTTACCGCGTTACGGTGGACATCTACAATGGAAATACATTTCAAATAGCCGATGCGCAGTGTTACCCAGGCGCTGGGCTAATTGCCAAAGAGCAATTGCCAGAAGTAACGGATTATGCCATGGCGCGCAATTTTGGCCGGTTGGTCTTTAAGCGTGAGAATACTTCTTTCAATGAAGACAGGGCATATTTTGCTAACCCTGCTTGGCTTAAGGTGTTCGATTGGGAAATGGTTAAAGGCGACCCTGAAACGGCACTAAGCGAAGTAAACCAAATAGTGCTTACTGAAGGTGCAGCCAAAAAATACTTTGGTGAAGAAGATCCAATGGGCAAAACGCTTACGGTAATTCCTGGTGGTGGCGCTGTCGACATGCAAGTGAGTGGGGTGATTAAAGATGTACCAGCAAACACCCACCTTACATTTGATATTTTGGTTTCTTACGAGTCTGCGATTAGTTATTTGGGCAGTACATATGAAGACTTTGGCGGTAACAACGAGTTTATGTACCTACTTACCAATCAGGCAGACCAAAGTGTGTTAGAGAAAAAGTTGAATGAAATTTACTTTAAGCACACCGAAAGCTTTGAAGAGAGAGGTGATAGCTTGGTAGTGCAGCCTTTGGCTGATATTCATTTACACTCTGACAAAACATTCGAAGCGCAAGCAAATGGCAGTGCCGAGGTGGTAAATATCCTGATTATTGTTGCCGTTTTTGTGCTGGTAATTGCCTGGGTGAACTACATCAATTTGAGTACGGCCAGGGCAATGGAGCGAGCTAAAGAAGTTGGTTTAAAAAAGGTAATGGGTTCTGGAAGAGGCGCCTTAATTGCACAGTTTCTCACAGAGTCATTTGTGCTAAATCTTTTGGCTGTTGTGCTTACCATTACGCTCATTCAGGGTGTGTTGCCTTCGTTCAATCGTGTGGCTGGGGTTACGCTTTCTTTTAATCTGTTGGATGAACCAAGTCTGATTTGGCAGATTTTGTTGATTTATGCAATCGGTGCTATTGCTTCTGGCGTTTATCCTGCATTCGTGCTTTCAGGGCATAAGCCACTCGCTGTTATTTCAGGAAAGCTAAAAGATTCTAAATCGGGTTTATTTTTACGAAAGGGACTTGTAGTATTTCAGTTTGCAATTACCATGCTTTTATTGGTGGGTACACTTACCATTTATAAGCAGGTAAATCACATGCGCAATCAAGATTTGGGAGTGAACTTGGCGGAGTCCTTGGCTATCAATAATCCGCTTTTGCCGGAAGATGAAGAGACAATCGCTGCAAAGAGAAAGACGCTTAGGTCCGAGTTATTAAGGCTTTCTCAGGTAGAAAGTGTAGCGCTTTCTGAATCGAGTTTCGGAAGAGGAACATTGGATTTAAATACAACCACTGGCATGTATACCGTGGGCACCGAAGCAGGTAAAAATGTCAACTTCGCTTTCTTTAGAGTAGATGACCAACTATTGCAATCTTTCGAGATTGAATTATTGGCCGGCAGGTATTTTAATGCCGAATTGGAAACGCCATTTGAAGATACGGATAAGCAGTATCATGGAATGATCGTGAACGAAACTGGCAGAAAAACACTGGGTTTTGATTCTAATGAAGCGGCCATTGGCCAAAAAGTAAATCGATGGGGGAGAATATTTACACTGGTTGGCGTGATTGGCGATTACAACCAGAATTCAGTAAAGTATAATGTGGAACCAATGGCTTTCTTTTTCGATAAAGCATCGAATTATGCCAACTATACACTAATTAAGTTGAAGGCAGATGATCAGAATGGCTATGCTGCATCTCTTAGTGCCATCAGAGAGTTGTATCAGTCGGTTTATCCTGCCAGTGATTTTGAGTACTTCTTTGTGGATGAAGATTTCAACAAGCAATATCGAGCCGATCAGCAATTCGGAACTGTGTTCACCTCCTTTGCCATAATGACCATTTTTGTAGCCATACTTGGGTTGTTTGGTCTAGTGCTTTATGAGGTACAACAGCGGATTAAGGAAATAGGCATTCGTAAAGTTTTGGGAGCATCTGTCCCGTCAATTATCAAGCTATTTTCTACCAATTTCCTTAAGCTGATTGGTGTTTCGATTATCATAGCAATACCTGTGGCCTATTTTGTGCTTAATCAGTGGTTACTGGGCTATGCCAATAGAATAAGCATTGGTTGGGTCTTGTTTGTAGTGCCGGCAGCGGTGTTACTGCTTATTGCGCTGCTTACCATTATTTCTCAATCAATTAAGGCTGCCAATGGAAATCCGGCCAAGGCATTGAGGTATGAGTGATTTAGTGAAAGAAGTGAACCGCGGTTTCAATCCATAAAAACTACGGTTCACTCCCGCTTACTTTTTCTTAATAGCATTGCTTTCCAAATTGTAACTGTCAAAATCTCAATGCTATGATTAAATCAAAACACAGTTTATTTAAGTTATTCTTTGCGGTAGTAATGTGCTTTTCACTGGCTTTTGCCAGTGCACAAGATACACGCAATGAAAGGTACAGAAGAAGCGGAACGGAGGTGATTCCGCCAGTACCACCGGTTCCAGCTATCCCTCCAATACCGTCCATTCCATCTATTCCTTCAATTCCACCCATTCCGGCATTGGAGGTTGTATTGCCAGAATTGCCCGATTTACCAAGTTTGGCGTCATTACCGGCTTTGCCTTCGCTTCCGAGCTTGCCAAGCCTGCCATCGTTGCCTGCCTTACCAAGTTTTGAGTTTGGTAGTGCATACGAGATTAACGGTCATTTCTTACGTTCTAAGAATAGTCGGACAGGATTATTGATTGAATCTAGTGGTAAAGTGAAGTTTAACGATGACTTTTCTGCGTTAAAGTCACTGGCAGATGATGGTTACCTAATGGTGATGGATGAAACAACCCGAAAAGAGGTTTGGGTAGAAATGGATAGTGAAAGTAATGAGTTGGTTTACACCTTTTACCAAAGAGGGAGAATACTACCTTTTGAAGGTGAAGGGGAAGAGTGGCTTGCTTCTGTTTGGGAAGACCTAGTGAAAGTTTACGGAAAAAAATAAGAAGAGGCCGTTTGACTAAAGAACGGCCTCTTATTGAAACTATTGACCCCCACCGCCTCTGCGTCTTTGCATCGGTGGGTTCTCTTTTTTCCATTTTTCATAAGCAGTCCACTGCGTTTCTGTAAAAATGGTCTTCAACTCTTTTTCTAGGCTTTCTCTCACTTCTTCCATGCCTTTTTGCATGGCTGCTCTATCTCCACTGCCTCTTAGCGACTGCATTTTTTCTTGCGTCTCCTCAATGTTTTTTACCAATACGGCTTGCACTTTTTCGTGCTGCTCGTCAGAAAGGCCAAACTCTTCTTGCCACATGTCGGCACGTTGTTTTGCCACTTTTTCAGGATCCATTTGCTGTCTGCGGCCTCCCTGGCCACCTTGAGCATAGGCGCTAGAAAGGCCTACGAAAAGCAAAAGCGCTAATAGGTAAGAATACTTTTTCATCTCGTTGAAATTTGTTGTTTAGATGGTTCGAATCACTAAAGGTTTAAAGCTACACTTTACTAAAAAACCTTTGACATAATGTGTGTTAAAAATGTGCGTAAAGCACCCGTGCCAGTTTTGCCGAGTTGCACTAATAATTCCTTGCACTCCATCATTCATACATGGTGCTAAGGCTTCATAATTATTGTTGAATCATACGGCTTGAAAATAGCTTTTGCTAAAATTTGAAAGGAATGATCGCACTTTGATGCGCTGAGAAATTAATGAGTGATTCCGATTTTGTTAATACCATCAATTCTGCCGTATTTCGCCTTTAATGAGTAGCGTATTTCCATATAAGACCGATATAGTAGTAACCTGTTTCCCAAAAATGAATGACTGGCTGGCCAAAGAGCTGACCGATTTGGGCTATGAAATAAAACATTCGAGCGTTACAGAGGTAGAAACCAGCGGCTATATGGACGACTGCATGCGCTTAAACATGTACCTGCGTACAGCAAGCAGGGTATTGTTTCAAATTCAGCGGTTTAGGGCAGTAAATGCCAATGAACTTTATAAGCGGATTAAGAATATTCCTTGGGAAAAGTACATGCATAACGATACCTACTTTTCCATTACCAGCTATGTGAAAAACGATAGTATTAAGGATACACGTTTTGCCAATGTAAGGGTGAAAGATGCCATTGCCGATAGGTTTTTGGAGAAGACTGGTAAGCGACCTAATTCCGGGCCAGAAAAAGATCATGTGGTGATTCACCTGTACTGGAAAGAAGATAAAGTGCGCATTTATTTCGACACTTCTGGCCAGACAATTTCTAAGCATGGTTATAGAAAAATTCCATTCAAGGCACCAATGAGTGAATCGTTGGCGGCTGCTACAATCATTGCATCTGAGTGGGATAGAGAAAGCCCCTTTGTAAACCCCATGTGTGGTAGTGGTACCCTGGCCATTGAGGCAGCACTTTTGGCTCAGAACAAAGCGCCTGGATTGTTTCGCGATAACTTTGGCTTTATGCACCTAAAAGGCTACGATGAAGAGTCGTGGGAGGGCTATAAACGACTGGCAGGTTTGCAGATAAAAGAAACCGAAGGTGTGAAAATCATAGCTTCAGACCTGAGTAGACAAGCACTTTTTGCAGCGAGGGACAATGCCAAAACTGCCGGAGTTGACCATATGATCGAATTTTTTGAAGGTGATTTTCGCGATACGCCTGTGCCGCAAGAAGATGGCGTGCTAATGATGAACCCCGAATATGGAGAGCGACTTGGAGAGGTAAAAGAGCTGGAGCCA
The DNA here is from genome assembly GCF_900111145.1 of Roseivirga pacifica. Lineage (GTDB taxonomy): Bacteria > Bacteroidota > Bacteroidia > Cytophagales > Cyclobacteriaceae > Roseivirga > Roseivirga pacifica. The sequence continues at coordinate 111,998 of NZ_FOIR01000006.1, read as the reverse complement.
ATTTATAAGGCTATTGGCGATTTTATGAAGCAAAAGTGTAACGGGTATACAGGCTTTATCTTTACTGGTAACCTCGATCTTGCCAAACACATCGGTCTAAGAACTTCTGCCAGAATTCCCTTTTTCAATGCGAAAATTGAATGTAGATTGTTGAAATACGATTTATACAGAGGTACCAAGAAGCAAAAAGATTGAAGATTATTCGATCCATTTTAAACAGTTTTCCCATTAAGCTATTGCTTGTGCATATTAAGCACAACCAGTTTTTACTGCTTTATTGGGTCATACTCTTTGCGATTATAGATGGTCGAATTGGCAAGAGTTTGGGGATTCCCTACCTATTCTTGGATCCAATCTATTTAGACAAAGTAGGCTTTTGGGGCTTTCTGATTATGGGCGTTGTGCTGGCTGGTTTTGCCATGTCATTTAACATTACCAGTTATATCTTGGATGGCTTTCGTTTTCCGTTTTTGGGTACTTTGCCACGGCCATTCACGCATTACTGTCTCAACAATGCACTTTTACCGCTAGGCTTTCTAATTTTTTATGTCGTTAGAATAATTGGCTTTCAGCGCGATGCGGCACTTTATAGCAGCACCGAGATTTTGGCCAGCGTAGGTGGTTTATTGCTAGGCTACGCTTTTATGCTCATGATGCTGTTTAGCTATTTTGCCATAACCAACCGCGACATGCGTACGGTGCTTAAGCGCAAAGCGGCTAAGCTGCCACCAAAGTTTAGCGTGCAAAAGCGCAAGTCGGCTTTTCAACAGCTGAGAAGGTTGAATAAAAAGCCTGTAAAATGCGATAACTACCTTTCCATTAAGTTTCGTTTTTTTCCTACCCACCGCTTCGAAAAATATTACGATAGGGTAGCCATTCTTGGCATTTTTAAGCAAAACCAGAGCAATGCCATTATTGCGGAAGTATTTCTGTTGGTAGTTATTTTCGGCCTTGGGATATTTCAGAACACTCCTGTTTTTCAAATTCCGGCCGGAGCATCAGCGGTGCTGTTCTTTACCATTTTTGTAATGGCCACAGGTGCCCTTAGTTATTGGCTACGTTCGTGGGTGGTTTCTGCGGTTATTTTGCTACTGGTTATTGCCAATGTTTACTCTAGCAGGTACCATACGGGCTATACTTTTCCGGCTTATGGGCTCGATTATAAAACCGAACCTACGACCTACAACTTGAACAAAGTAAATGCCTTGGTATCCGAAGATGCCGTGAGGGAAAGCAAGGCCTATTGGATTGAAATGCTCCAAAACTGGAAGGCCAAAACTGGGCAGGAAAAACCCAATATGGTGTTGGTAGCAGTAAGTGGAGGAGGGCAGCGCGCAGCACTTTGGACGACCACCGTTTTGCAGCATGCCGATTCGGCCATGAAGGGCCAATTAATGGACAAAACCTTTCTTATTACGGGAGCTTCTGGCGGCTTGGTTGGGGCGGCATACTTCCGCGATATCTACATGCAAAATGTTATGGTAAGCGATGAACAAGCAAGGGTGGCTATTAGTACCGAATTGCTTAACCCTATGATATTTACCCTGCTGATCAACGATTTCTTTTTAAAGGTGAGAAACTTTGAATATGCTGGTCAAACCTATAAAAAAGAGCGAGGCTATACCTTTGAGCAAAACCTAAGTCAGAATTTGGGTGGTTTGCTCGATAGACCCATTGCCGATTATCGCGAAGCAGAATATAGCGCAAGAATTCCGAAGCTTTTGGTAGCACCGTTGATTACCAATGACGGACGCAAGCTTTACATCTCTCCGCATCCTGTTGGTGTTTTTAATGAAAAGAGAGACCAAAATGCGATTGTACAAGGGGTGGATTTTAGAGCTTTGTTGGAGGAACATCAAGCCGATAGCTTGCGGTTTTTAACCGCACTGCGCATGAGTGCTACTTTTCCGTACATTACCCCAACCATGACATTGCCAACGGAGCCACCAGTGCAAATTGCCGATGCTGGAATTTCCGATAATTATGGGGTAGTAGATGCGCTGATTTTCTTGGAAGCATTTAAAGGTTGGATAAAGGAAAACACCAATGAAGTGGTGCTGTTGGCCGTGCGTGACTCAAAGAAAAGTGAAGAACTGGCAGCGGTAAAATCACAGAATATTGTTGAGCGATTTTTCTCGCCAATTCAGTCGGTGTATAAAAGCTGGGACAAGGTGCAGACGATTAAAAATGACCAGTGGTATGAGTTAGTAAAAGCTTCTTTTGGCGACCAATTGCAGCGGGTGGAAATTCAATATGCAGCCGATCCGGAGGACCGCGCTTCACTTAGTTGGCGATTGACAGAACTAGAGAAAAAGGACATTATAGAATCTATACATCGCCCAGTAAACCAAGAAAGTCTAAGGAAGTTGGAGAGGTATTAGTGGTTTGGTAAAAATCATACAATGGTTTAGTTGTTTTGGTCTTTGGTACTTGCTTTTTAGTTCTCCATCCATGCAATTACTTCATTGTCTTCAAAAGGTTTTGATTTGACATATTCACCATGTTTTTCATAGAACTCATCTATTTTCCCTTCTTCAAGTTTTGGAGGGCTTTTTAATGGTTTGCCATCAAAATGAGTTCCGACATACCTTTGGAAGTCTTCATGAACTTGAAATTCCTTTTCTGTTTGTTCAATTGAAAGTTTGACGATAGCAAACCTTCTATGCCAATCACCTGCTTTCCAATCTTCATTTTCTTGAATCATTTCAAACCAAAAAAGTCTATTCTGGTATTTAATAATACCGCTTATAGCACCATCCCAATAATTCGATGTATAGATATTCTCAGTTTCGCTAAAATCTACTTTAGCTAACTCTAGGTTTGAATTGATATTTCTAAGGTCTTTGAGTTTCAACTTTTTTACTAGCAATTGGGTAGAATACACTGGCTATGCAGTTTATAGCTACAATAAGTTAAGGATTTTCTGTACCTCCATAAGCCACATTGAATATAGGTTGTTGCATACCGAGTTTATTGTTTTTTAATGTGATAAGTTGTCAGTCTTTTATCTCCTGATTTTGTGAATAACCCTTTTTCAATTCCAGTTTTTAAATCTCTACTGGCTGAAGCGCTACTCAAGTGCTTGAAGACTTGCATATAGTCTTTTCTAGAGAAGGAGTCCATATTTAGAGAGCAAAAGTGTTTTAGTCTATTTTCCTGTGTCATATTCACAGAAACAGAATTTTTAATTAGTTCTGCTAGCGTATCATTTACTACTGAAAGCATATATTCTATGAATACAGTCGATTTTCCCGTTTTGTCACATATGGATAGAACTTTGTAATAGTCCTCTTGCGACTTTGATATTAAGGTCTCAAAAGGCAAGTATTGAAAGATGGGGTATTGAGACATTAAAATAATTGTTTGCCATAATCTTCCCATTCTACCGTTTCCGTCAGTAAAAGGATGAATAAATTCCATTTCGTAATGAAAAACACAACTTTTTATCAAAGTGATTTCCTCGTCATTTTTGAGGTAATCAAATAGGTCTTTTATTAAATACTGAACATTTTCAGGAGGGGGGGCTAAGTGTTCAACTTTGGATCCTTTTACAATTCCAACTCCTTCTTTTCTAAACTCCCCTGGATTATCAATTAGTCCAAACATTAACGTCTTGTGAGCTTTTAAAAAGGAGTTAATAGAATCAAATTTGTAGTCAATTATTGACTCATAAACTTTTATTGCATTTTGAACTTCTTTGATGTCCTTTGATGGGCCAATAACTCTTTTGTTTTCAAGTATTGCAGTAATTTGTTGTTCTGTCAAAGTGTTACCTTCAATCTGCAAAGAAGAGTGAATCGTTTTAATTTGATTCTGCTTTCGAAGGCTAGGAGAAGACTTTATTAAGAAAGAGGCATTTACTTCTCCAATCTTTTCCGAAATACTAGTTATTAACCCTAAGATATTTGTGTTAATCTCATACGGAGGCTTCATGATAGTATCATTTGATAGTATCAAAGATAGAGGTTTCTATGAAATTAGCTTTTTTATGTGGTGTGCAAAGGTCTCGGCAATGAGTAGTTGCGTGGTTTAGCGGTTAACTTAACAAGTACACACCAAGCTGAAAATCCGCGAGGATTTTAAGAAGTAGGAGAGGACAAGCAATTACTTATAGCCATTGTTACCTGCTGACTTTATTTTTTATTTTATTCAATCGTTGAAATATTCTTTCTCCTAAATCAATTTCTCCAACGAAGTCGTCCCATTGGCAAGTTGGTGCAAACCAAATCCACAAATCCTCAATTACGTTTTCATTTCCGTTTTCCAATTTTTTAATACGGTCAACGAGGTCAGTATGGAATTCCTCCGCTGATGAATGTTTTCCAGAATAACCTCCTGAATATTCGGATAAGATTTTTTCTGCCTTTTTTAAATCAGATATGAGTGAGCTCATCTTAGTCCGATTCGTGAAAATACTCATAAGCATATCCTTCTATTTCTCCACTTAATTGACTTCCGTTTTCATCTTTCAAATCATATGATTCTTGTGTTCCGCCTATCGATGCACAACCGTCTAAACCTAAAAGAATAGTGTAAAAAATGTCCGTTAGTGTTCCGTCCATTATTTTTTTCATTACATCAGGTTGTTGGTCGGTCAGATTTAATGATTTAATCAGATGTCCAACTTCTGATTCTGGATTTTCAGATAAATATTCAGCAAGAAAATTCTGTTTCTCTTTATAAAATCCTTTTACAAATTCTTTTGTATTCATTCTGTTTTTCAGCTTGCAGGTAACGTTACGTGTCATTCATAAATATGATTGATATGAATATATAATGAAAGATTTATGACTGATAGCCGTAAAATAGCAGGGCCATAGGCCATTCCCACCATTTCATTTAACCAATAACTTATCCTCGTTACAAATGAGGGTGGAAAAGGGCCAAACTGAAAATGGGTGATGATTTCCAGAAGCAGATAAGGATAAGTATTTACTTATTACCGTTGTTAGGGGCGGTATTTATCCACTTAATCGCACTTTCAGACATCTTTTTATAGTTGTGCCCTGTGTTTTTTACCGTGTCAATTGTCCAGTTAAACTCCCAATTGTTTTTATCTACTAATTCCTTATTAGCATTAAAAAAAGTTGTTCCACGTTCCAACCTATGTGCGCCTTGTTCCATTGCTAAATCCGTTGTTCTAAAAGTCCCCAAGCTAGGATCATTATCTAATTCTCCTAAAAGAACAATCATTCTTTTCTTGTAAGATTTTTGCAAATCTGTTGCTGTATTTTTGATTCCATACGGAAATGCAAGGTTCTCGTTTGGTAAGCTGTAAAAGCCAGAATTTGCAGCTATGGCCGTTCCAATTCTCGATTCGGGCATTAACATTACCATTCTATGTACAAATTGACCACCGGCTGAATGTCCAAAAATATCGTACTGCTCATTTGTAATATTATTCACGGATTTGATGTGGTCAAATATGTTTTCAACCACTGTATATGCCCATTCAGTTTTCGGGTTTTTGCTTCCAAAAAACGTAAACAGATTCCCTTCTTGATAGTCGTTTGTAGTGTACTTCGAAAACTTATTCTCGAATTCAGGTGCTATTATTAACAGGTTATTCTCATTGGCCAAATCAATCCAAGCATTTAGATAGTCATCCGCGTTTCGTCCGCCACCGTGCATCACGAAAACTATTTTGTCTTTGTCGTTCCAAGTTTCAGGTTTGTAAGTCCATACTCTAATGGATTTTCTTTCACTTTCTTTATAAGCGTGAATGACAAAAGAGTCAGTTCCTGCATTGATTTTTCTGGTGGCTGTGATTTCTGGCCCTTTGGGAAGAACATAGAGGTAAACGTAACCTGTGACTGAAAGCAGTAAAAGAATGGCGAGTGTATATAAAACTACCTTTTTGATTATTCTAAAAAATCTGTTCATTGATTTGTTTTTTGTGCGCTAAAATCGGTCATAAATATGGTCGATTATCTCAAGAATAGCGGCCTAGTGTTTATAGCTATGATTTGCTTGAAACATTGTTAAGCTTTTTTCTCAGGTATAAGTTCAACTTTTAGCCCATCATCTTTTCTAATCAGGATGTAACTATAATGCATTTGTAAAAGGCCATTGGCTGTGTTCAAATAATTGAGGTCAAACAGGAAAGTATAATGAGCCCTTACTTTTTATCGATCGATCGTTTGGCTCGTTTTACAATCTTTTCAGTTGCAGTGGTTGGTGATGCTTTGCTCCATTTATCGCAGAGCTTTATCACGAATTCTGGTTTGGATTTACTCGCATCGTTTAACCAATTACCCACGCTATCCTGAACATATTTGGAAGTGTCCGACTTTAGTTGTTCCAAAATAGGCAGGGCAATTTCGGGGCTTTCCTTAAGCCGCTCAATATGCTTACACCAAACCCCTCTTGGTCGTGTAGCTTCTGTAGTAAACCTTCTCACATTCTCATCCTTGCTCTGAGTCCACTCGGTTAAGACCTCAATAGCTTCATCGAGATCTGCTTCAATGGCAGGGCGCAGTGCAAGCCAAATCACTTCTCTCACCCCAAAGTGTTTGTCAGCTACAAGTCTAAGTGCTTTAGTCAGTTTTTCTGATATGCTTAGCCTTTCATTTAGCCCAATTAAAAAAGGGGCATAGCAGCGAATAGTGTCTGACTTATGACTGCTCAGTTTATCGAGTACCGAGTCAAGCTCTGCAGTATTGGCATAGTGTTTATAAAGCGCAGCGCCCACTAGTTTAGTGGTGTTCATGGTAGAAGGCTTTTTTTGCAGTGCTATTTCATTGGAGATACGCTCTACCAATTCCCAGTCCATGCCCAAAGCCGGAAATACTGTTTGAATTAGCTGTGCGTGGTCTATCGCTAGCCATTCGGTCAAGTTTACAGTTTCTATTTCACCCTTGTTCAGCAGGCTCAACACGGCTTGTGGAATGTCTTCTACTTTTCTGGCTCCTTTTCTATTGAGAATTTCTGGGTTCATCGGAAGTGTGGGTTTGGCTAAAGCTAATTTCACAAGAAATGAGTAGAATACCGCTAAGTTTCTCAATAAGCTGATTTGTGCAAGGCTTGTCAGTTAGTTTCTACATTTCTCTACTGAAAATAAGCGACTTATACGGCTGCCTAACAATCGTTAGGAGAATCACGCATTTTGGCTAAATTTGTAGTGGATTAGAAATGGAAATTTAGATGCAAGAAGTAGCTCCTTATACGCCAAAAAATAAAGTCAGAATTGTTACCGCTGCCTCATTGTTCGATGGGCACGATGCGGCTATCAACATCATGCGCAGAATTATTCAGGCCACTGGTTGCGAGGTAATTCACCTTGGCCACGACCGCAGTGTGGAGGAAGTGGTGAATACCGCCATTCAGGAAGATGCGCAGGCCATTGCCATGACTTCGTATCAAGGTGGTCATACAGAGTATTTTAAGTACATGTACGACTTGCTGAAGGAAAAAGGAGCTGGTCACATTAAGGTTTTTGGAGGAGGAGGAGGAGTGATTCTTCCAGAAGAGATCAAAGAACTGATGGACTATGGCATTACCCGTATCTATTCACCAGACGATGGGCGTGAAATGGGGCTCCAAGGCATGATCAATGACATGGTGGAGCAATGCGATTTCCCTACCGGACAAAACTTAAATGGTGAAGTAAATCATTTGGTTGAAAAGGAAGTGACTTCCATTGCGAAGCTTATTTCTGCAGCCGAAAATTTCCCGGAAGCATCTGCTAAAGACTTCGATACGGTGCACAAAATGGCCGATAAAGTGGAAACGCCTGTACTCGGTATTACCGGTACTGGTGGAGCTGGAAAATCCTCTTTAGTTGATGAATTGGTGCGTAGGTTCCTGATTGATTTTGAGGACAAAACTATCGCCATTGTTTCTGTAGATCCATCGAAGAGGAAAACAGGTGGAGCACTTTTGGGTGACAGAATTCGCATGAATTCCATCAATAATCCACGCGTTTATATGCGTTCGTTGGCTACCCGTCAGTCGAATTTGGCACTTTCGAAACACGTGCGCGAAGCGGTGCAAGTGCTAAAAGCAGCGCAGTACGATTTGATCATTCTCGAAACTTCTGGTATCGGTCAGTCGGATACTGAAATCCTGGATCACTCAGACGTTTCGCTTTACGTAATGACGCCTGAATACGGTGCCGCAACTCAGCTAGAAAAGATCGATATGCTCGATTTTGCTGATGTAATTGCGCTGAATAAATTTGATAAGCGCGGGGCTTTAGATGCACTACGCGATGTAAAGAAACAGTATCAGCGCAACCATGGTTTGTGGACGGCCAAAGTAGATGATATGCCTGTTTACGGCACCATTGCTTCGCAGTTCAACGACCCGGGCATGAACAGTCTTTATAAGGTGATTATGGACAAAGTGGTTGAGAAAACCAATGCCGAACTGAAGTCTACCTTCGAGATCACCAATGAGATGTCGGAGAAGATTTTTGTGATTCCACCAAATAGAACACGCTATCTATCAGAGATTTCTGAAAATAACCGTGGTTACGATGCTACAGCACTTTCTCAAGCTGAAGTAGCGGACAAGCTTTATGGGCTTCAGCGTTCTATGGAAACGTTGAAGGACTCTACTATCGCGGATAGAGATCGTTTGATCAAAGGACTTCAGGAAACATTTGAACAAGTAAAGCTTGATTTAGACCCGCATAATTGGCAGTTGATTGAGCAGTGGGAAGAAAAGAAAAAGAAGTATAGTGATCCGGTTTACACCTTTAAAGTACGCGATAAAGAAATTAAGATAAAGACGCATACAGAGTCACTTTCACATTCTCAAATACCGAAAGTGGCATTGCCGAAATTCAAGAGTTGGGGCGATGTAATTCGTTGGTCATTACAGGAAAACGTACCGGGAGAATTTCCTTACACTGCCGGTATTTATCCTTTCAAAAGAGAAGGTGAAGATCCAACCAGAATGTTTGCTGGCGAGGGTGGTCCAGAGCGTACCAACAGGCGTTTTCACTATGTGAGTTTGGGCATGCCGGCTGCACGTTTGTCAACCGCCTTCGATTCCGTAACGCTTTATGGAAACGATCCTGATTACAGACCGGATATCTACGGTAAGATCGGTAATTCAGGGGTAAGTATTTGCTGCCTAGACGATGCGAAAAAGCTCTATTCAGGTTTTAACCTTTCGCACCCAACTACTTCTGTTTCTATGACCATTAATGGTCCGGCTCCAATGCTTTTAGGCTTCTTTATGAATGCTGCCATAGACCAGCAGTGTGAGTTATACATTAAGGAAAATGGGCTGGAAAAAGAGGTTGAAAAGAAAATTGAGGCGATTTATAAAGAGCGTGGAGTAGCACGACCTAAGTACCAAGGCGAATTGCCTGAAGGAAATGACGGCCTTGGCCTAATGCTACTTGGCGTTACGGGCGATCAGGTACTGCCAGCCGATGTGTATGCCGATATCAAAGCCAGAACATTATCGACCGTGCGTGGTACGGTGCAGGCGGATATTCTGAAGGAAGATCAGGCACAAAACACTTGTATTTTTTCTACTGAGTTCGCTCTTCGTTTGATGGGTGATGTGCAGGAATACTTTATCGAAAAGACTGTTAGGAACTTCTACTCCGTATCTATTTCTGGTTACCATATTGCCGAAGCGGGTGCCAACCCTATTACGCAGTTGGCTTTTACATTGGCGAATGGTTTTACCTATGTGGAGTACTACTTAAGCCGAGGCATGGATATCAATAAATTCGGTCCGAACTTGTCGTTCTTCTTCTCTAATGGAATTGATCCTGAATATGCAGTAATCGGCCGTGTGGCCAGAAGAATTTGGGCCAAAGCGATGAAGGAGAAATACGGTGCGAATGCCCGTGCGCAAATGTTGAAATACCATATTCAAACTTCGGGTCGTTCGTTGCACGCACAGGAAATCGACTTCAACGATATTAGAACAACGTTGCAGGCACTTTATGCGATTTACGACAACTGTAACTCACTACATACCAATGCTTATGACGAGGCAATTACTACACCAACAGAAGAGTCGGTGCGTAGGGCAATGGCCATTCAGCTAATCATTAATAAGGAGCTAGGTTTGGCGAAGAATGAGAACCCGCTGCAAGGCTCTTTCATCATCGAAGAGCTGACCGATTTGGTGGAAGAAGCGGTGTTAACAGAGTTCGATAGAATTACTGAGCGTGGTGGCGTGCTTGGTGCGATGGAGACCATGTACCAACGCAGCAAGATTCAGGAAGAGTCGCTTTACTACGAGACTTTGAAGCATACCGGTGAGTTCCCAATCATTGGGGTGAATACCTTCTTGAGTTCTAAAGGTTCGCCAACTGTTCAGCCAAAAGAGGTGATTCGCGCAACCAAAGAGGAGAAGGAATATCAAATTTCTATGTTGGGCGATTTGCATAATGGTAATGAAGAAAAGGCTGCTGAAATGCTGAAGCGCGTACAACAGGCCGCAATTCAAAATCAAAATATCTTTGAAGAACTGATGGAAGCTTGTAAGTACTGCTCGCTCGGACAGGTTACTTCGGCATTGTTTGAAGTAGGAGGGCAGTATAGGCGCAACATGTAGTTGCTTTGGTTATCAGTTGATCAGTGATCAGAAATCGGGTAAGGAAGTCTCTTCCTATGGCATTCCTTCAGGGATTGAGGGTGGTGGTATTTAGTCAATTAGAAATCAGGAATTGGATGGTGGCACGAATGTCCTCCTCTGGAGGAGGTGCCCATAGGGCGGAGGAGGAGTTGTTAACCGATGGACAATCGACAATAGTCCATAGATAATCATCGGGTTCCGTCATTGTGAGGCTCAAGTTCTGCAGTAGGGAGAACTTGGGCTGTGGTAATTTGTCTCTTGCCCGTGCGAATTAGACTCAGGTTACTAACTAGGTGCGGTTTGTTGGTGACAACGCCAACAAAGGATGCGGAAACCATCGAAGTATTCAAGCACTTCTGGCTAAATTTTTAGTCGATGGTCACGCTGATGTTGGATCCCAGCCCTCTGATTGTCGCTAAAGCAAGTTAGTTACTCCACACTCCAATGTCTCATGGTTAAATAATACAGATAAATATTCGATTCGTGGAGATGGAATTAACACCTCCTAAAACCCAATCACCATCTTACCACTTATTTGTCCCTTCTCTTTGAGCACTTTACCAAAGTTGGGTTGCCCTGCTTCTTTATTTAGTTTGGAAATAGTTTCTATGTCGCGGTCGTCATAGTAAAGTTCGGCATAGCCGGTAAAGGTCATTTCAAATTGCTTTTCATTCATTTTTGTAATGGTGACTGAGCCGTTTTTCATGTCGAGCATAAACTCCATATGCGAGTCTTCGTATGGGAGAAAGAACGCGAGTGAGTAGTAAGGTTTGTTGGCTGTTGGAGACTTAGGGACATTGCCTGTCATCCCGGCACTTGCCTTCTCGGCTTTTTCCAGCTCTTCGTTTAATAGGGCTTCCAATGCTGCTAAGGCATTTTGATCACCCTTTGCCACTTTCTCTGAAAGCTCCTTTACCCTTTCCTCTTTCGACTTCATCGATTCGTTAATTGTCTGCCCTGTAGCAGCGGTTTGCTTGGCTTCGCTAGAGTTTTTGAATTGCTCCATATGTGCCTTTTCGTCTCGCCCATACTCATGCTGAGAGTAAGTCAGGGTTAATGGGTTTTGAGGGTTTGGAGTAGTTAGGTCATGGTGGTTTTCAATAGAAAAAACCATACGCACACCAAATTCGGGGTGAGTGCCAGGAGGAACTTCTTCCGGTGATGGAATCCTAAACTCGCTGGTAGAAATAAGTATGTGAGGTGAGGTGTTGCTGTAGTTCTTTTCTTCAATAAATGAGTTGTTAATCCGTATTGAATTGAAGGTGAACTGAATTTGATCTTGGGCCTTGATTGCTTTGGGGCTGCACAAAATAAGAACCGCGAAAAGAACAAGTTTAGAGCGCATAACGGTAGATTATAGTGATGTACTAATTAAAGTATTGAAATATAGCTACTTGTTCTAGTCGTGTCAATCACGCTGGAGGTGTATTCTTTTATGAAAGGGCTGAAATGGCAGAAACATGCGGTGGTTAGTCGATGGCCAATAGTCTATAGGGAATTATTGGATTCCGTCATTGCGAGGCTCAAGTCCTACATTAGCAAGAACTTGGGCTTTGGCAATCTGTTTGTTTCTAGTGCAAAGACTCTCAGCTCGTAACGAGAAGAGGTTTGTTGGTGTAACACCAACAAAGTATGTAAAACGACTTTTCCAATATCCTCATTTTAAAGGAGGATGAGTTAGTGGTGCTTACTTATCCCTTAATGATTTTCTCAATCTCTTTACTTCTAGTCATTAGTTCTGTTTTTGAGAACCTTTTATTTGTCTCCTCTTTAGGATATTTATGCCACTCATCAAGTTTATTTATACGTAATTTGGTTATTTCGTGCCGAAAAAATTGAAACGTAATATTTTCTATGCTCATAGCGAGATTAACAAAATCTTGTTTTACTATTACCCCAGTTTTTATTATATCCGAGTCAGTCCCTGCTTCTGATACTTGGTGATAAATTGTCACTAAATAGTCCTGAAAGAAGGATAGTTCTCGTTGCAAATCAGTATTCAACCAATGGGAGTTTTGATGAATTATTTGAAACATCTCTTGAAGAAAGAGAGAAAAATGATCAAATGATTCCATGCATGACGGGTAGGAAATAACATTGCTGTCTTCATCTTTCTTTCCTGTTCCTATCACACTTCTTGTTTTTTTAACGAGGCTCAAAATTTCTTCATGTGCTTTAATACGCTTATCTAAAATCTTTTCGAGAACTCTGAGTTTAGTTTCCTTTCTCTTAAGGACATGGTTGTTTAACGAGGAAAGTGTCGTGCCAATGATTACCCCGGTTAAAGCAATTATTGAGGTTAGTAATGAATTGTCCATAATGAAGTTTTAATAGGTGGCTCTTTGCAATTCAATGCGGTCTCTCCAAATCAACTTTTGGAGCTCCTCGTTATAAACGAGGGTGATGGTTTACTCCTGATTCAATTCCCGGATCTTGATGTTTCTGAAAGCTACTTTCCCTCCATGTTCTTGCAGTGATATATAGCCAGTTTGCGCTTTCCCAAAATCTTCCCAAACACCAAAAGGCGACTTGTCAATTAAGGCCTGCCAGTCTGGTCCGTTAACTGGGAATTCAAGCACTTTTACATCATTAAAAATCAGAAAACCTTCATTATTTTCTTGGTCGATATGCAGCAGGTATTTGTTCCATTCGCCAGCATGTTTGCTCACAACTTGGCTTGGTGGCATCAGGTTGTAAAGTGATCCAGCTCGGTTAATGTCGCCACGCTCGGTTACGTATTCTGTCCAGCCATCGTCCAATATTTGAATTTCAGCTCCGGTGAGGTAAGGGTGCTCATACTTGTCGCTTTCTATCACTCCCCACATTAGGCCAGAGTTGCCGTGTTCGCCAATCATCCATTCTAGCGAAAGCTCAAAACTGGAGTATTGCTTGTCTGTAGTAAGGTTGGCACTGGTGGATTCGGTGCGCAAAGCAGGGTCGAACAGTATCACGCCTTGGTCTACCGTCCAGCCATTGTATTCTTTGCCATGGCCGTAAACATGCCAGCCATCAAGGGTTTCGCCATCAAATAGGCTTATCCAGCCATCGTTTTGTTGGCAACCGAACATAGCAATGCAGAGTGAGAAGAGGAAAATTGCGTTTCTTTTCATAGGTGTAGTGGTTAAAAAATCGGCTTCTCTAGTTAATGATTTTTTTTCAAACCTAATTCTTGTTAATTGTGAGCGGAAAAAACGCGCTACTCATAATATGAAGACGAATCAATTACTATTGGCCGCACTTTTGGCCGCATTCACCATTTCTTGTTCGGGTAAAAAGGACAATACCGATAATTATGACATTAATGGTGCTGGAAATAAAGCACCTAAAGAGGAAAAAGCATCAACTCGCGTTGACTTGGAAAGCAAGGGTGTGGGGCCTATCACTTCTGTGGATATTCCCGACACAATTGATGAAGAACTTGCTAAAACAGGTGAAGGAGTATTTAAGCAAAGCTGTGTGATTTGCCACAAGGTGGAAGACAAGTTTATTGGTCCTGCAGTGAAGGGAGTAGTGGATAGAAGGTCTCCTGAATGGATTATGAACATGATTTTGGAACCGGCTAAAATGCTTCGTGATGATCCTTTGGCAAAAGACTTGTTTTTGGAGTTTAACGGATCGCCAATGTCGGACATGGGCCTAACGGAAGAGCAGGCTAGGGCTGTGTTAGAATACTTTAGAACATTATAAGTCCGGTTTTTGGAAAACCAATCTGGTCCATCGAACATTCGCTTTATTAGCGATTAGGCTAGGTTGGTTTTCTTTATGCAGCAAAAGCTTTAAACCATTTGCTGAAGCTGCTTTAATAATTACTTTCTCATCTGTCGGGTAAATTTTTTTTCCCAATCCTGCCGGACCGTTTCTCAACGACACTGCGAAAATGCCATCCACATCTAGCAATTGAGCAGTCCGTTTTATTGCTTGTTTTTGCTCTTCACCGTTTATGTGATGCCAAACTCCAGAGGCTAAAATGAAGTTGAATTGATAATTGCTGTTTAACATTTTGAGTATGGGCAGACTATCACTTATCCATTCAACTTTGTTTTTGAAGAGTGATTTGCCAACTGCAACCATTTCTGGGTTAGGCTCTACAGCAACCACTTTGTGACCCAATGCCGAAAGATAATCCGCATCTCTGCCGATACCCGCTCCGAGGTCTAGTATATGACACTTTTCTTTAGGGATATAGGCCAGAAAATCTTTGTGCAGTAGTTCAAAATCGATGGACAGGGTTAATGAGGTAAACTTTTCTAATGCCTCCGAATAGCCTTCAATTCCTTTGATCATAAGGTGAAGTTAGTTGATTTTTGATTCGGTATTCAATTGGTTAATTATCAGAATTTTAAGTATTTTTAATCTTGTCGAAGGGCGAAAAAATAAACACATGAAAACATCACGCTACGCACAGGAAAATAAGTCCACTTCAAGTCGTTCTGCAGCCAACAGTCAGTTTAGCGGCCAAGCTGCTGCTCAACGGGTTGAAGAAGAGGAACCGGTTCAAAATAAGGTTGTTAGCCAATTAATGCCCGAAGAGGAAGAATTAACTCAAGGTAAGTTTAATACCGCACAACTAATGGCTGAAGAAGAAGAGCCTGTGCAAGGTAAATTTGAAACCGTGCAGCAAAAACCTAACAAAACGGGAATGCCCGATAGTCTAAAATCGGGTATTGAAAATCTTTCAGGGGTAGATGTTTCTGATGTTCGTGTGCATTATAATTCGCCAAAGCCAGCACAAATGAATGCCCACGCATATGCCCAAGGTAGTGATATTCACATTGCCTCTGGCCAAGAAAAGCACTTGCCGCATGAGGCTTGGCATACTGTTCAGCAGAAGCAAGGCCGTGTGCAGCCTACCACAGCTGTAAATGGCGTTGCCGTAAACGATAATGTGGGGCTTGAAAAGGAGGCTGATGTGATGGGGGCAAAAGCCTTGAATACTAAGTAGCTATTTTTATTTCAGCGCAAAGACTGTAAAATCGTCTTCAAGGTAGTTGTCTATCACTTGAACGTGGTTGCATAGCTTGCTGCAAAAATCCACTACCTTACTTTTGTTGTGTGCTTTGAGCAGATTGTGTTCAGGGAATTTCGTTTCATCCAGCATATTAAAAGCCACTCCTTTATTCGCTGATTTGATCATGTGCGCAATGGTTTCCCAGTAATAGATTTCATTTTGGCATTTGTAACCTAAGGCTCCAGAGGCAAGGATATAATCTACATCTTCAAAAGTCATTTTCGAGAAATCGCCCTGTACAAAGTAGGTGTCCTTTAAGTCGCCATAATTCTCTTGGGCAATTCTGAAAAACTCAGGCATATGTTCGACACCTATATAGGTGAAGTTTTCAAAGTGTTCGTCCAAAAAAGGCTTTAAGTCGCCATAACCACAACCGAGGTCAAGAACATTCGTGCCGTTTAAGTCACCAATTTGAATGAGTATTTCGAACCTTTTTTGCTGGCTCATGGTGTTTTTCCAGCCTAAAGACTTTACAGAAAGGTCGCCAAACTCATTGAGCCGGTGTTCGTGAAAACTCTGCATGTTGGCTTTTTCAATGATGTTCATGGTTTGTGATTTAGGCTTTGCCTTCTTTTTGATGTTCTTTTTTAATGCCCGAAACAATGTCCTTCATAAACACCTTTTTCGAGTCTCTTTGAATAGCTTTTATGGAGCAATGTCTCAATACATTGGTAATGGAACCGCCCGTGATCTCGTATTCATCGGCAATTTTCAACCAGTCTATCTTATCATCTATTTGCAGTTTGCCATTGAAACCTTTCTCCCAAAGTAGCAGTCTCTGCTCTCTATCCGGAACGGGAAAGTAGATCATAGATTGAAATCGCCTAGCAAAAGCATCGTCCAAATTGCCCTTTAGATTACTGGCAAGAATGGTGATACCCGCAAAGTCTTCAATACGTTGCAGCAAATAAGCCACCTCTTGGTTTGCATGTCTGTCGTTCGAAGAGGTTGTATTCGTTCTTTTTCCGAAGAGTGCATCTGCTTCATCAAAAAACAGAATCCAGTTTTTGTTTTCAGCCTGATCGAACACGTTGGCCAGGTTCTTTTCTGTTTCGCCAATAAATTTCGATACGATCATAGACAGGTCAATCCGATAAGTATCAATGCCCAAAGCCTTACCAATAAGACAAGCGGTTAAGGTTTTGCCAGTGCCTGGTGGGCCATAGAACATGGCACGATAGCCTTGCTTTACCCGCTTTTCCAAACCCCAATCATTCATTAGAGTATTACCGTGCCTAATCCATGTAATAATATCTTCAAGCTCTTCCCGCACATGGTCAGTTAGCACCAAGTCCTCCCAATTAAGTTTTGTTTCAATCCGTTTGGCAGGAAATTGAGTGGAATATTCAGGGCGATATGCTTCGCCCATAGTGAGTAATGAAAGGTACTCGTCTGAGATTTTCAGCACACTGCTAAGCAAAGGCTCATCCATGTTGGTCTGGCCTTTTTCCATTTTTAAAATGCCATGGCGGAAGAAAAAGTGCTCTGGGTTAAACAGTTTGAGGAGGTTGAGCCTTTCTTCCAAGTTGTTGCCAGACAGTACAAAAGCCAGGGTTTCCCCAGTTGGGATAAAACCGCTATGGAAGTTGCCGTGTATGCCTCCAAATTCTGTGTAACCACGGTTCAGACTTTCGTTTTTGGTAAACAGGATATCTAACAAATTGGGGCGTACATGAGGAATGAGCGCCAGAATGAGTGCAATCCGCTCTGCAAAACTCATGCTGTAGTAGCTTACTAAGCCACCGTAATAAGAGTCTTCTTTATTTAATTCAGGAGGCGGAATGTCGTAAATGCTTTTTTGTTCTGCGTTAACATTCAAATAGGTGTTCAGCCTAGTGTGCAAAACCTCTTCGAACCAAGTGAGCTCTAGGTTGATTGTTTGGGCGTTTTTTGTGATTGGTGTCATTACCATGTTACATGAATTGGTTTCTTTGTCCAAGGAAATTTTATTACCGAGTAACCCCATGGCATTGAGTCGAGCAGCACATCTAGGGTTTTCTTTTCTACGCGAAGCTCTATGCTGTCGTACTTAATTTCAACAATGCCCGACCTTTGCAAAAAGCTTTCACGCAAGGCTTGAGGCGAGGTGTCTTTCATGTTAGGCCAGTTGCCAATGGCACCATTTAAAAGGCTTTCTGAAAGCTCTTTTTCTTGCTTGGTAAGCCCCAAGTCGGTTGCTATTGGAGTGCCTGGTGCTATGCCGCACAAAAGCTTGTTGAGGTACAGTTCGTATTCCAGCGGCTCGTCTTGCCCCGTTGCCAAATAATGGAGAAGATGAACACCTTTGACCGCATCTTCAGGCGTTTTGAAACTGTTTTCTTCTAGCAGATTCAGCATTTGAAAATACTGGGTAACGAAAGGCCATAGAATTACCAGCCCGGCATTATGAACAAGTACTCCTTTGTCTTGATCGTCATCTTCTTCCTCAGAGTTTTTACTTTCATTTCTTTCTAGCGCGTTTTGAACGGTCGATTCATTTTCGTTTTTGACTGAACTTTTAGCTTGATGGAGCTTTGCCCAAGAAAGCGGGAGAGTGCTTTTCATTTCCTGCTTTAATTCATTCAGTAGCTCGTCCAATGCTTGCTTGCTTTGCTTTAAATCGAAACCAAGGTGACTAGAGATTGCGGATAGAAGAGCACTAAAATAGTCGTGTTTGTTAATGTGTTTAGAAGAGATTAGGTAGCTGAGACTAAATGCATGGATGATCTGCTGAATACGCATTCTGTCTATATTTTTATAGTGCTTTAGGAGTACAATTAAATCGTGATGATAAGCCTCCATGAACATGCTTTCTTTAGTTGTGAGGCGCTTAAGAAGTAATTGCTGTTCATTTGGGCTAAACTGTTTGAAAATCATAAATAAGCGTTCAGCGGATAGGCCTTTTTGCCTGAAAAGCTGGATGAGTTTTTCTGCATTTAGCTGTGTGCTTTCAAGCTCTTTGACCAGTGATTTTTTATAAGTGAATGCCCATTGCCCATTCTTGAAGGTTGCCTCAATGAAAGCGTTTAGTTCTGCAATTGAATCACCTTTTGTATTTGATGATATAGCATGTGGAAGTTTGGCTAAATAACTGTTTAAGAACTCTAAGGCTTGATTGGTCAATAATTGCTGTAGCAGCTTTTGTGTTTCTAACCCTGCGGCCTGTATAAGTTTTGCAAAACTGCGCTCGGTATAGCCTGCTTGTTTTATCAGCTTGATTAATGACTTGGTATCTATCGGCTCATTGGCCGCTAACCAGCTTTCTATCGATGTGTGTTTTTTGAAGGAAGGAGCCAAGGCTTCGAGTATCGTAATTGATTTTTGTGATTGATAGGGCTGATTTTTCGTTGCTTTTTTGGTGTTGTTGAAGGTGTCTTGCAACTCTAGAATAGCGCGTTTGAATTCGTTGGTTTCCGGTACCTTTAAGCTTGAGCCAATAGAAATAAAGCTGGTGAAAAGGGTCTCGAAATCAATATTAAAGTGATGCGATAATTTGTGCAGGGTAGTCATTATAAATGATTTGAGATTGAAGAAGGAACCTCTATCGCTCACTAATGAATAAATGATCACATCCCATTTTTGTAGCGTTAGGCTTTCCGATTTAGTGGCCTGCTCACTTTCGAGTTTTTCTAGGGCTTTTATATAAAACTTAATGGCCGTTGACGACTTGGGTTGTACAACTTCAATCATGCGGATTTTTGCCGGCTCAGATAGCATGGAAAGCATGAATTTTCGCTTGTGACTCATCGTTAATTGCGCCAACAATAGCTGACGAAGTTTTACGGTGTGTGTCTTGCTAATCTTTAGAAAGATGTTTTCAAAGCCAGAGAGTCCTAGCTTATGCTCTGCGGCCCACCATGGGTTGGTCAAGCGGCTTACAACATGTTGCACCCAGTTAAACCTAACTTGTTCAATAAGTTGTGTGCTTACTGCTTCGTTTTTTCGCCTTTCGGCAGTCAATTCTTCTTGTTGAAGAGCTTGGAGAACAACCGCCAAATCACTCGACTTAATTGATTTTTCGGTCTGCTTGAGGTGTATGAGTGCGTGGTGAATAAAATCTTGAATATTGATATTGAAGTGAGCCGCTAAGTTTTGGAGCGTACTTTTCACAAACGATTTTAAGTTAAATCGCGAACCTCGATCTACTAGTAAGGCAGAAAGAATAAACTCCCATTTAAGCTTTCTGAACGTACTAGCGTTCGCACTTATGGGCACTGTTTTTTGTGCTCTTATTTCCTCCAGTTTATCGGCAACTTCAAATATTACAGGGGCGTCATTGGGCTCAATAGCTACAATCACTTTTTTGATATACGCCTCATCTAGAAAGTCGATAAGTCGTTTTCTAAAGGCATAGCTCTTTCCGTGTTTAATAATGAAGAGGCTTAAATCTTTAGAACCGGAGTCAAGCTGTTCTTTGAGTTGGTGGAGTAAATTGGTTTTGCTGAAACCGCCATGAGCCGGTAATAGCTGACCTGTTGTTAGGTAATCCCAAAGTGCTGCGATAAGCTTTTTTTGTCTTTGCCGAATGGTTGCCTCTTTGGGTAGAAGTTGCGCTAGTTTTTGTTGCGAAGACTTGGTCAGTTTGAATTGCTTTAGCCACGTTCTGAAGTCTTTGTTAAGTGCTTGTCTTCTGATTGCTAGGTTAAGCTCGCGGTTTTCTTTCTCCAATTGCGCATTCAAAGCTGATTCAATAGCGCGTAATTTTTTTCGATCTGTTGGCAGCTTACCGTTTGATAAAACTGTCAAAAGCTCATGAGAGGACATATAGTTGGCTTTTGTCTGTTGGTCTGGCGCTACCTTTTTCGACCCTGCTACTTCTTCTGTATAGATTTCTTGAATAATAGAAGCAAGGTGTTGCCTTTTGTTCGGAGGGAGTTTAATGGCTGTAATGGCCGACTGAAACTGCTGCAGTAAGCTTACAAACTCAATGTTAAAGTGCCCCGCTAGCTTGAATAGCAATGAGTGAACAAAGTCTTTGGTGTTAAAATAGGAACCTCTGTCGTTGAGCAAATAGGTCAGAATGAATTCCCAAACCTTATGACGAAAGTTGGTTCGCGAGGTTCTAATTGCCTGCTTTTCTTCATTGAGCTTAATGGTGTCTTTACCGATCTCGATAACAATTTTGGCTTCGGCAGGAGAGAGCTTTTCTATGAGTTTGTAAATGGAGGCATCGCTGGCATTAATGACTAGCCGTTGGATGAAATGCTTAGCTCCTTTATGCTGCTTGAGCAACTGAGCCAACGCATTGGGGTTGCTTTTGCTTAGCAATTCGATCAGTTGTTTAGGGGAGAATCTGGTATGTGTCTTTCCCCACCAAGGCAATACACCGTAGTGTAAAAAATAGGTGAGCAGTTCTATTTGATCAATCTCATCACTTTTTAGTATCTCCTTTTTCTGTCCACTTTCTAATTGAGAAAACTGGTAACGCAGGTATTCAGATAAACCTTCCTTAACCCTTTTCGGAATTTCAAACTCTAGCTCAGCCTCTGGAATTCCGCCAAGGTTCAAGGTGATTTCATCGAAGCGAATATTGAGCTTGTCCTTGTCGTACTTCTCCAAAACAGCTTCTATTGCTTGCTGCAGGGAATGCGAGGCGATTGCACTGATTCGATCTTGAAGTTGTTTAGCCCGCGATTGATCTGAATAGCTTATCTGAAAAACCTGCTTTTGGATAACGTGCGACTGCTCCATAACTATTTCGGGCTACGTTTGGCAAAGTGCAGTAGGTTATCCGAAATCTGGTTGAGCGTATCAAAGTCTATTTGTGACTTTCTGTTTTCGAATAGCCAATCATCGTACATGCTTTCAAATAGCACCATGTCATTCAAGCCGAGCCATTTGAAGTTGATGCCGATATGCGCGGGAGTATTCTTGCGGAATAGTATTTCCACCAGGTTTCTGAACTCTGGATCTTTAAAGCGGGCAGTCCAGCCACTGAGGAATACCGTTATAGTAAAAGAGTAGTGGTGCAGCGGGTGGTTGCTGTTCTCAACTTCTCGTTTGAATTTGATTTTTTCAGGATCGTAGATGTCGAAATCGGAGAAGCGACCGAAGAATGCCTGAATTTCTCTGGCCTTTATTTCGGCCTCTTGTTGGCTATTGTACTTTTGGCTGCATCGGCCAATTGTACGGTCTCCATCTTTCCAAACAATTATCCGTTGCCCTCTTCTGCTGAGTTCGTAAGTGGGCGAAAGGCTTCTTAATAAACGGATGTCTTTCCTAATGCCTTTTTCAATGCCCGTAAGTTTATGGGCTTTTGTTAACCTAAAGGACCAGTCAGCGCTGGGATCATTCAGTAAAATGTTTACTCTTACCTTTTTATCTCTTGGGCGAAGAAGAATGTGGTCTAAGACATAAAACCCTTCGCTTCCCAAGTTCATTTTTACCAGTTTTTGCTTGAGATTTTCTGCAGCTTGATGAGCGTTATCGTAAGACCGATACGTGGCTAGCACCCTATAAATTCCGTTATGCTTTTGCGCTTTCCGTCCGTTCTCATCTATTTTAAACTCAAAAACATAGAGCGGTTTTCCCGAAGATTTTAAGAGTATTTCCACCTTTTGTTGCTCTTCAGCAACGTTCATGGAGTTAACGTACTCCCTCAGGTCTTTTTCGAGCGCGTCTTTATGTTTGTGTGTATCATGCAGGTGCTCCTGCTCCTCTTTCATCTTGAAAAGCAGCAAGTAGGTGTTTTTGGTTTTTGGGGAGCGAATAATCCTTAGGTTGTCCTCCCAAATTCCTCTTCTAAAAAGATCTTCGTCTATTTCAATATGCTTTAAAGAAGTCTTTTTGACGGTTTCTTCAGCATCAATTTCGTTTTCAAAAAGTGCTACAGATAAGCGAGAAAAAGGCTGAAGCTCGTATTCAGGATGTTGCTTTGCGATTTCAGATGTGGAGCTGGGGAATTTCTTATCGAATCGAACCTGTTCATTTAGATTTGTGGCAATTCTCTTTACTTCCAAGGGTAACCCTAGCGTTAAACGCACTCTTTTTTCTAAGACAGAGATGTTGGGAGAACCGTTTTTGAGCTCTGCGTCTTCTCGCCAAAGCGGGCTTGTATGGTCGAAGGATCTGGCCTTGTCTCCACTCAGGTGAGGGTAGTTTTCAAGAATGTTGATCCAGTTGTTAATCGTGTGTTGTCGGTGTGTATCACGATCGAAGTAGTAGTTGAATTTCTCAGGTGAAAACTCCATGGTGTCGTCTCCAAACCTTGCCAACAGATGCGCTAAGAAGTTCTTTCTTCGATGATAAAAGCTGTCCAACTCAGCCATTATTTGTTTAACAACTTTATTAAAGGATTGCTCAAAATCTTCAGTGGGGCTTTTTTCAAGTTGGCCGACCACTTTGTACAGTTGTGGAATATCTGTTGGTACCTGTGTGAAGTAGCTTTTCTTGAGCTTTTTGTCGAGCGAAAACAGCTCATTGAACCTTGATAATTGAGCTAAATAGTTGGTCATTATTTGCTCAAAAAAGATCAGGTAAGCCTTTAGCTGATAGATCTGGGCTTTTCGTGTGGCGCTGGCTTTCTCAGGAATTCCATCTTTTGAAAGACCATATACTTTTGGGAAATGATGTTGTATGGAATGATACTGCTCTATTTCGAAAGGCTCGCCCTTTGGAACTTCAAAATCGTAATTGTGCTCGTGTTTTTGTGTAAATCTCAGCTTTACTTTGGCTTTGAGTGCTTTTAAGTATCTATCTACCTCTTTTTGATAGAGGTGAATGTGCACGCCATCTTTTGCATAAGAGAAGAAGTTGTGGTCGTTAGCATTTTTGTAAATTTTAGAACCTAAGGCTGCCGCATGACTCCACTTTACTACTACAACTTCATCAACCGTCTGGCTCGCGAGCTCGTCAAAATAGTCTACGTACTCGTTTTTGCCTTCCTCGTTCTGCTTCTCAATAAGGATGTTAAAATGCTCTATAGCTTTCACACCTTCAATATTTCTAATGGCATTTAGCAGTTGATTGCTGTAAAAAATGCTGTCTTTTTCTCTTAAAAAGTCATTGTTAATAAAGCCGTTTTTGAGCTGAGGGCCGTCAAAGATCTGGTTTACATTAAAACCTCTATCGAGCATTTCTTTGAGCGAATAAAACCTTAGTGGCCGAGTAATTAGCCGTTCCAACTCTAGTATAATATTGGCATGAACGGCTTCTGCGATCACATTGCTTTCCAACTCAATGTTGGCTTGAACATAGATTTCTTGCTTTTTGAGGAGGATTACGTCCTCAAATGCTTCACCTAAATTGCTATGTAAATTGAGCTGCTTTTTTACCTGTGCTTGTGTCGTTTCAGGGTCAATGCCAGATTCATAGTCAGGTTCTAACAAGGCCAGGTAAAGCCCTTTTATGTTCTTTCTTCTCGTAAAACTGTTAAGCGGTAGTATCCAGATATTTCTTACGCCTTTAACCCTGTCGATAATGAGTTTACGATAGTCTTTAGTTGTAAGCGGGTTGGAAGGAAGAATTTGGGCTGCTGTGTAGAAAGTGTCCTTTTTCGGCTTCCCTTTTCGGGCCTTTTGTTGAGAAGCGAGTAGGTCTACAAAGTCGAGGTTGCTGCGATAGCCAAGCTCAGTAAGGCCGTATGCCAGCTGCTCCAAGATGGTAATTCCAGGGTCGTGTGCGTTGAAGTCTGTCCAGTTTTCTCCAGCTAGTTCTTGAATAAAGTCGAGCCCTTTGGACTTTAAGAATTGAAAGTCTAATGCTTCAGGTACTTCCTCATTTTTCGATATGGTCTTTGGGCTGGCCATTCGTTATTTCGTTTTCATGTAATGCTCAGGAATTCCCATTTCTTCATCATTCCACAATTGAGTAATGAAGTATTTGATCTTTACACCTTTACCCAAGTTTTGGGTGGTTCTAATTTGCAAGGCATAGTTGTATGTAGTGCCAACCCACCTCAGTTTGATCTTGATTGGTCGCCATAAGCTGAAGCGGGTGTTGAGCCTTTTTATGCGGTGATGCGAGTTGCCATATGCGCTGGAAGCAATGGCATGAATTAGCGCATGCTTACCCGACTTGTGAATGCCTGTTCGGGCAATTACCTCAAAAACATTACAGTGGTTAAGGCCACCAACAATGGTGTGCCATTTACCATCTGCCGGTGCTGTAGATTTTTCGGCTGCTGTGCCTAAACGGCCTTTCGAGCCTACAAAACCATCAACATCGAGTGTGGTTTGGGGCTGGTCATTATTGATGCCTACTTTGCCTTCGTTGGTTAGCGTGAGTAAAGGTTTCTTTAGCCCTTCATGAGTAAAACTGAGCTGCCTGTTCAGGCTTTCTTTTACTTTTTTCTCTTCAAGGTTAATGGACCATTCTGGGTCACTATCGGTTATTTTATAGAAGATAGAGAGCACTTTTTTTGCATCTCCGATAGGAGAAAGCATTAGCCCGTCTTCCATCGATTTAGAAAGCCCGTCATCAATCTTGTTGATCGAAGAGTCAATAATATCCTCAAAGTTGCTCTCCGTAGGAAGGCTACCGTTCTTGAATAATGACTTAAGGGTTTTTCTATCTCTAATCGACATCTTTTTCCTTTTAATCCGAGACAATAAAGTCTATTCCCAACTCCATATTCGAGATGCTCCTCGGTTTGGCCGGCTGGTACGTTTTGTCATCTATTGGCGTTATATCGTGCTTTTGTGCCGAAACCAGAATGGACCATGGAAAGTCTGGCCTAATTTCGTTTTGATTGCCGCTGACTTCGGTTTGTTCTGCCGCAGTATCGTAAAAGCTGAATCTGCCTCTTCTTTGCTTAATGTTTACCAAGGAGAACTCGGTGACAAAAGCCACATAATCTAGCTGCTCTAAAAAGGTAAGCACCTCCGATTTATATATGCGCTTGCCAAACACGAGCGGCATTTTGTAGTCGTTCAACCATGGGTTCAAATACATGCGAATGTCTTCCTGTATTTTGTCTTGGTAGTAATTATTAGACTCAGGGCCATCAAATCGCACTTTACAGATAATGCGCACTTTCTGAAAATGTGGATTAATAACTTCCGTGTTTACAAATGGCGAACTGTGCTTATCTAGGAAATCGCCTATTTCTTTGAGCGATTGCTTGCTTACGCGCGGGTAGTTGCTGTTTACACTAGCTTCAATCGCTGGTACCACAACTACTCTTACGGCACCAGGTATAAACCTTCGGTTGATGTAGTCTTTGTCTAATGTTTGCTCCGCTGCAAAGCATTTCACTTTGTATAGTTGTTGGTGTTTTTCTAGCGCCAACTCTTCGTAATCTTGGGTGGTAATGGCCCTGTTTTTATGCCGAAGCCTTTCGCTTACCCTGTCATAAAAGTCGGCAGGTTGCTCTGCTGGTTTACCTCCAAAACTCGGCATGGGCTGAACAACCGCACTAATTTGAGGAATACTGTCCTTGGTGCCCTCAATGGTGTTGGGAGCCAATCTTTTATTCAGATGAACTGGACTGGCTGATTTGTCCCAAACAGATAAAATGCCGTTTTCGTAAATTTTAACCAAGCGGCCATGCGCTAATGTTTCGTGCTGAATAGTTGCCTTTACCCATAAAAAGCTATCGTCTAAAACCGTGTTGTTTCGGTTGATGTCTTTAGGAATCCTAATGTCAATAACTCCAGAATTGATGAATTGATTGGTCGTGTCATTCATTATTCCATGACCTTGGATAGGCAGCCATTGGTTGTCTCTTAAATACCACATGGAAATTTGAGAAGGACTTATGGCGTGATCCGACTCCATCAACTCGTTCAATACAAATAGCAATGAAATGTGGCCATTGCGAGGATACTCGTCCAAGGCTAATAGTAGACTACCTTCTCCGGGTGTCTCATCTATTAGTTTCACTGTTTGTCCGGCAGTTTCTAATGCCTTCTTTTGGTACCCGAAGGGTGATAATTCGTAAAGGTGAACCTCTTCGGCTGAAGTGCGATTTTTTGTTCTCGAAATGGCTGTTGCACTAGCGCTATAGCCTACTGTTATTTTTTGAATTTTAGGCGAAAATGGAAGTTTCGGCTGCTTTAGTGCAGGGCCTTTTCTTTTGGGCTGAGCATTTTTCTGAACTGTTTCAGAAAGTATAGTGGGATAACTATTGTGCCCAAAAGCAAAATCGGGGCATTGAAGCGAGCACCGTAAAAAGCCTTCAGAAGTATGCTGGTCGAAATGATAATTGCTAGCCTTTTGAGTAGGTACATGACCGAGTGACTGTAAATTGGTCGAAATGTGTATTTCACTTTCGTATGCGTCTGCAATCTGTACGTCCTTGAATGTTTGATTCGGGAATATTTCCTGACCATTTGGTTCTCCATGGTCTTCAATCCATTTGCCGCCTTTCAGTAGGGCCTTTTTTATTCTGTAGTTGGCCGTGGTAACTTCTTCAGCAATTCTTGAATCAACATCGTTGTTTAGGTATTCATGGTAGTAGCTTTCCATGCCGCCATGCGTAATTGGGAGGGAGAACCACTCAATATTTAGGTCTATGTTTTCTGTCTTTTTAGAAAAGATTTCTTCATGACCTAATACGAAATAGTCACCTTTTTGAGGGATAACTCCGAATGGCTCAAATGGATTAGCCAAATCAATTTGACCGAATGTGTTGAATAATTTGGTGCCCTTTAAGGCCTTGGTTTGTGTGTTTATATGAATGTTCTCTACCTCCATATTGGCTAGCAGGCTATACAGAAATAGGGAGCATTCATGCTTCAGCATGATTTGAACAAATGGATGCTCAAAAACGGGCTGTCTTTCCAGTTTTGATTCACAGTGCTCAATAGGAGGCTCATGCGCTGCTATTTCAATAGTGAATATCCATTGGCTGTTTTCGCGATCTAGTTCAAAACCGTAGTGTGCTAATGGTTTAATGGATACTTTTTGAGAAACCGAGAGTTCAAAGGCACTTGAAAAAACTTTGTAGATAGTTTCTTCTAGGCTTTGGTTATTTTGAGTACTCACTTGCTGTAACAAGTCGAGGCTTTCCTGAAAGCTCGCTTGCTCAAAACTCAATGTAATGGTGACGTCTCGTTTGCCACTCGCTAGATTTAGTACATGCGATGAGACAACAAAACCTGTTTTTGCCTCGACCATATTTCGTTCGTCTTGGCTTTTCATTACCTGCCCTTCGCCAAAAGGGGGGAGGTTGTTTAGGCTGAAGTATGCCTCTTTCGTACGCGTAGTTTCACTGGCGTAAATGTCGGTTATAAAACTGTCGTAAGGCTTTTGATGATATCGTTCGTCAGTTGTTTTTAATAGCGTGCATACTTTTCTGACTTTAGCAGAAGTCAGGTTGGTCGGGTGAATAGTTTTGTAGTATAGTGGCTCTCCCAATTCGTTCGTTCCTGCTTTTAAAAGCACACCCTTATCAAGAAAATGATGCTTCACCTCTGGCTTAATGGCCACACTAACAAATGCCTTGTCTGGTTGAGCTGGCTCTTCCGCTTGTTTAAGCACGTCTCGATAGTAGAAATCCAAGTGCCTTTTCGGTAGCTCATTTTGAATGTCGATGGCATATTTGAAAAGTTTTAGAAAGACGATATACAGCGCAATGTGCGGTTTACTGTTTTGCATTTCGGAGAGTGCATTTTCCAACACCTCCTTCGACTTTTCAATAATATGGTAGAACGTGTGGTGAAAAACAGTAAAAATCTGCCTTAGGTATTGAAGGTCGTTTGAGTTTTTCTCTTTGTCTAATGCTTCAAGCAGTTCTGTTGTTGGAATCCCTTTGTTCCAAGCACCGAGTAAATACTTAAAGTCATTGACCTTAGCCTCTTCCCAATTAGCCTCAGCTTTGAATTGGTACAGGCTTTTTAATTCTTCGTTTAAGTCTCCTCTTATCGCACTTCGTATATCGAAAATGATATCGCTAGTAATCTCATTTTGCTGCAGGTGTGTGCTGAAATAGTCTAGCTTTTTGGCCATTCCCAAAATAATGTCGGCTAGTCTGTTCAGGTGCTTGGATTGAAGGCTCTCATTTGAGGTGGCGCTTATTTTCTCTAACAGTTGTTGTGCCTGCCAGTCGGAGCGGCCTATGTTGTAATTAGAAATGCCAATGAGCAGGATGAGGTTGTCTCTATTGAAAAATGCTCCCCAGTTATCAATAGGTACACTATTATCGGCTAAATATTCAGGGCTTAAAAAGTTTATTTCCTCAGCGTACCTCCTTACAAACTCTAGCACATCCGATAAGGATCTGTCATCAATTTTGACAAAGCCAGGCATGAGTTCCGCTTTCTTGCGGTCCTTTTGGCTTAGCCCATTGAATATGTAATTGTCGCTGCTGCTCACTTAAATCAACTCGTTTGGGTTAGTGAAGAAATGTTGTTGCCTTCCAATAAATAGAAAGGGTAGACCATATTGTGTCGGGAGTTTGTTTGCCTGATGGTATAAACCAAAGTGATGTACAGTACTCCGTCCAGCCCATTGTCGTATTCGAGCTGTACGTCCTCTAAGTCAATGCGGGCTTCGTAGCGAATTATACTGTCTTGAATTACCTGTCTGATATGCGTAAACAGCGATTCGGAAATTTCCTCATGCACAAACTGGTTTAGGTTGCAGCCAAAATCGGGATGCATTACCCTTTCGCCAGGAGTGGTTGAAAGCAGAATGGAGAGGCTTTGCCGAATGTCTTCCTCATAGCCAGCCATTTGGGCTTCTAAATTCGTTTTATCGAACTGTGGAGGAAATGACCATCCGACTCCCAAAAATGAATTTTCCTGATCCATCTATCCCCCAATCATTACGGTGAAACATCCTAATACTATCGAGCCGCCATGAGCAGTGGTGTCACCAATTCGGGCGGCTGGTTTGCCTCCAATCATTACGGTAGCCGAGCCCTTGGCAACGGTATCCGGTGGCCCAACGCAAACCAAGCTATCGCCAACTACCGAAGCGGGTAGTTTACCAATAAGAACTGTTGGCACTCCTGGACCAATAATTGGTCCGCCCACATGTGGAATTGGGGGAAGCCCCGGTGTTTGCATGGGGCAGGTGTGCATATCTGTTATTCGTGCTGCTGGTGGCATTCTCTGTGTTTTTAAATGTTAGTTAATCATAACCATTGCGCCTTTTACGGTTGTTTGCCCACTGGCCGATAGTTCGGCAGAGGCATTGCCCTTGGCGGTAAAAGAAGTGTCGGCCGAAAGACTAACCTGCAGCCCTTTTGCTTCAAAATTCTGCGTGGCTTGTAACTGAATATTGGAGGTTGCCTGATTGTTGATG
The DNA here is from genome assembly GCF_900111145.1 of Roseivirga pacifica. GTDB lineage: Bacteria > Bacteroidota > Bacteroidia > Cytophagales > Cyclobacteriaceae > Roseivirga > Roseivirga pacifica. The sequence goes on along the minus strand of NZ_FOIR01000006.1, from coordinate 82,279 downwards.
TTCTGCGTGGCCACCACCTTTACATCCTTAGGGCTATTGATTTCAATGCCGCTGGAAGACATGGTGATCTTATTGCCCGTTTTATCCTTCAATTCAATGCCATCACTATTCATTACAATACTGTTTCCATTCTGGTCTTGAGCCGTGATAGACTTGTCTTTGTCATCCCAAACCATTTTATTTTCGCCAGGCGTGGTTACCGTAATGATCTTATCCTGATCGTTAAACTCGATTTTATTGAGCGCCTTGGTCAGAAATGCTTTGGTATAGTTATCGGCCGTAAGTGCATAGTCATTGCCATCTACATCTTTGCCGGGCTTAATTTTGCTGCTGTAAAGCGAGCCGAGAATAATTGGGAACCGTGGGTCTCCATTCAGGAAGCCAACTACAACTTCATCGTCTACTTCGGGAATAAAAAAGGTGCCTGCGGTATTGGTGGCGTAAAAATTTGAAAGTCGGGCCCAAACGCCATTGCTGTCATCTTGCATCAATGGCAGGGTAATAAGAATTCTGAACTCATTGTCAGGGTCAGAATCGAGTTGCTTTACTTTGCCAATGGTAAGCCCATCTACACCAGGTAATTGCCCCGAGGCAGATGGTGCGTCAATATTTTGTTTTTCGGTATACCATTCGTCTGTTAAGCCAATTTTTACGGTGGTTACCCAATTGCCATTGGCTACCTCGTGCTCTACACCCGAAACAAAGGCATTGCCATTGAATCTTTCTCCTACGCCCTGAAATTCAACAATACAACCCGGAACAGCCTTAGCCGAACCTTGAAAGCTGGCCGTTCCCGTGATCTTATTCATCCAAGATTTTAAAAACTGAGCATCGGACCAAGCTTTTAGCGAATCGCTATCTATCGTACCGGCACTCTGCAAACCGAAGTTGCTCACGCCAAGCACATCGGCAAGTTTTGATGAATCTAAGTTCCCTTGAGCATTGACAGAAGGTTTTGCCCCCGTGTTCTGCACAATGGCTTGATTCTTTTGATCCCATGCGGTGCCTTGCACAGCAGAAAGTTGAGTTCTGCTGTTCATTTCTGCAGAAAACCTTAAAAGGTCTGCTCCATAGGTGGTGGTAAGCACCGCAGATGCACTTACATTGGGCTTAGCCACGGTTACTTTTCCATCGCTAACGGTTACCAATTTTCCGTTAATGTCGGCTCTGGTCATTAAAAAATCCCAGTCGCTGGTGTAGTGCTGCACTACCATAGGGTTTTCTACAGTAGTGGCTTCTACGTCAGCAGAAAGCCCTGCATCCGAAATGATGGAGCTGATAATGTCCGAATCCTTTTTCTTTTCGAAGTAGGTGTTTTTTCTACCGACTGTGAGCTTAAGCGCTTTGTCTTTTATTTCAACCTCCAGTTTAGGGCCGCCATGTTCGCTAAGAGAAATTCCATGGTTAACCACTATGCCTTTAAAAATGCTTTCATTGTTCGATTTATAACCCACTTTGATCTCAATTTCCTTTCCGGGGATAAGGTCTTCACTGTCGGAAATAGGGAAGTCCTGAGTGGAGGGATCTCCATCGAGCAGTACTATTTTGGCAGTAGGAATTTTGTTCACCTCGTTGCGAACATGAATAGACTGTACCTGATAGGCATCCTTTAGTTTGCTACCGCCAGAGGTTATTTCGAACGTTACAACCCCAACTTCATCAGTTATAGGAGAGTCTGCCATTGTACATTAGTTTATAGGTGGAAAGATGAGTTTTGTGCCTGCCTTTAAATTTCTTACATCAACTAAGTTGTTGGCTTTGGCTACTTTCAGGTAGTATTTGCTGTCTCTGTATATCTCGTCACAGAGTAGGGGCAGGGTGTCTCCTTCTTTTATCGTTACAATATGGGTGAGGTCTGGTGAGCTTCTGTTTGCTACTTGCGACTCTTGGGCCGGATCGGTAAAACCTTTGAAAGAGAGCGTTATCTTGGCCCTTAGTGGTACACCGTTGGGCTTAAACATTTGGTACTCCACTTTCATCGATTCCAACCTCGATTTGAAGATCATTGTACCCCAAACAAGGAGCACATAGTTTGGCTCGTGAATTTCTCCATAGTATTTGTATACCACATCTTTAAGCGCTTTGATCATTTGGGCAACGGTTTTGCCCTCGTTTTCCTTGTTGCGCTCTACGGCTCCGGTATCGTCAAATATAAAGTTGAAAGAAACCGTTTCTGGACCAATGGATTTAAACTTAGTGGTTTTGGCAGCCTTTCCCGGTGATTCCTCATCGCTATAGGTTACACTATAGTTATGGTCGTAGTTTGCGGGGTTAATCATCACCACAAACTTATCACCGTTCTTTTTGCTGAACTTGCTATCCTTATATCCGGTAATGGTCAGTTTGGAGAGCTTCATTTATCGTTCTTTTTCTTCCCTTAGTTTGGTCTCAATTAGTTGTTTGCATTCGCTCATGACTTCGCGCCTGAGTTGATGCTTTAAGTTGCTGAGGTCTACATTGCTCAGCTGACCACCGTTGGTTTGTGCACCTTCAATAGTGGTTTTTATTATTAATTCTCGGATTTCAATTGGCATAGAGTCTTTTGTAGAAAGTGTAAGTAAACTCCATGGTCTCTATTAAGACCTCATTTTTCATTGCATCGAGTTCTGCTACCTGATACTTTACCGGCCGGGCATTATTGAATGTCCAGGTTATGAGCGGATTTCCGTTTTGGTTAAAGAGTTTCACATTAATGTTCTTCAATTCCAATGGCTTGGAATAGTCTGTATTAATGGAGTCTTCGACCCACTTTACCAAAGGCCCTTTTTTAGATAAAGTACCTCTTTTTAGTACCAGATTTGAAGCATTCACCTGGGTGGGGAGTTCAACAATATAATTGTTCACCCCACCCTCAGTGAGCTTTTCTGACCCCAACTCCAAACTCAAACCCGATACTTCTTTGAAACTGTTCTCGGAAGTATCGGTAATGCCGGCAATTTCAATTTTAAAAAAGAAACCGGTGGCCGGATACCATGGGGTGTCTGCTTGCTTGGCCATAAACGATTATGCGGCCTCTACTTTAAGCGTTTCGTATGCAATTTCAATTGACTCAATGGCCGCTTCGTTTCCATCAGACTTCATGTCTGTTGGTGTTATTTTAGTTGGCCATGCGTTGTTCAATGTCCAGGTCATTTTTGCGTTGCCTGACTCATCGCACAATTGAATTACCACAGTAATTCGCTTGATCACATTCATTTTGATTTGGTTGAACCAATCGAAATAACTGTTGTCTTTGGTGAATACGCCTTTTTTCATGGTAACATTGCTGTACTTTTTAATGCCCGGCATTTTGATTGTCGAGAATACAGGGCTATTACCGTGACGGTATTCAATTATTTGTGCTTCAGCGTCCAATCCTGAAACTTCTTGAAAAGATAGTTCGGTGCCGTCCCATGTTACTTTGAAATAAAACTTTGGTAACGGCCAAATTGCACCTTGTGCTGATCCATCATCTGCCATGATAAAATGTGTTTAATTGTTAATGATTAGTTCTTAAGATTTTTGCATTTGTTGCTGGAAGGTGATTTCGATAAACTCGGCTGGTCTAGAAATAGCTACCAAAATTGTAACTCTTAAAATACCTTCAAGAATATCGTCTGCCGTCATAGTGGAGCCTAAGCCAACACTTACCGAATAGGCATCTTCTGGCACTGAGCCCACCAATGCACCTTTTTTCCATTGATTGTACAGAAAACTGTCAATCATGCTTTTAATGGTCGTCCATGTTCCTGAATCATTTGGCTCAAAAACATAAGCTTTGGTAGCAGCCTTAATAGATTGCTCTAGCATGATCATGGTTCTGCGTACGTTAATGTAGCGCCAGTCTTTGCTGTTGCCATCCAAAGTACGGGCACCCCAAACCAATACGCCTTCACCAATAAATGGTCTGATCGCGTTGATGGATTTACCATGAAGGGTTACGTTCAGGTCTTCTTGCTCATCGTGACTGATGTTTACTGCAGGCTTGGTCACCGCATTTAGTGATACGTTTGCCGGTGCTTTCCATACCCCACGATTATTGTCTACCAAAGTGTAAATGCCAGCCATGGCTGCTGAAGGAGGAAGTAGGTTGAGGCTCTCCTTAATGTGCATAAGCAGGTTGTTGAATGCTGGGCTAATTACAATTAGCGTTTTGTTCAACTCGCCCACTGCAGGCCCGCTGTAGGCATCTTCTCTAATATTTGGAATATGCGCCAATAGGTCTCTTAACTCGGTTATTTTTGGAGATTCGCCTTCTTCTGCGGCCTCAGCTACACCAAGTTCTTCCATTAGTAAACCTTTTAGCGTTTCTAGGCTGTCAGTAGCAATGTTTTGCAGGCCAAGTTCGGTATCGCCAACTATGGTGGTGTGCACCCAAGGGTAATAAGATGCTGCATAGTTTAGCGCGTTTACACCTAAGGCGTTTCTAAAGTTGTCAATTACATCACCATCAGGATGGTTTCTTTGCTTGTAACCATCGTATATGTCCAGAATACCAATGCGGCTCATCATTTTTTGACAATGCATTAATACTGCTTGTTGCAGTGCAATGCAGTCCTCATCTTTTAGGTGAATTGCCTCAGGAACTACAACCATTGTAGGCTCTTCTTCTTTCAAAAGAGGAGGTATTCCATTGTCTTTCAGCCGCTCATTACTGATCTCGTCAGAGTAGTTACCTACGGAAACGATGTAGCAAGGGCCACCACCATTGGCGTAAAATAGCCTCATGGAGTTAAATAGGTTGTACTTCTGGCCAGGGTTGGCCACGGTGTAGCCTTTGTCTTTTACCGTAATGTCAGAGGATGCTTCGTCAGCGGCCTCTGCTATGGTGTATTCGGCAATAGGAGCGCCTCCAAAAAACTGCATAAATTCACCCATAGAGGTGATTCGCATCGGTTTATTTCGGAGCGACTTACCGCCATTATCGGCTCGCTGTGTGTAGCCAATAAATGCAGGAACAGCCGTTGCCACTTCTACCACACCATTTCCAAAAGCGTCTTTTTCAACAATATAAACGCCCGGTGTTTTCATTTGTGCCATAATTGTTCGATTTAAAGATTGATGTATATTTCTGTGTATTTATTTCCTTGCTCATCTACTCGGTAAAGACTTGTTTTTTCCGGCTCGGGCAGTCTGCTAATTACCACGCCTTCCGACTTGTTCTGTACCCCCATATTCTTTCTTAACTGAAAGCCTCGTTCCCTCTTTTCTTCTAGCTTAATGGGCGAAAGAGAGGTGAACTGGATCATATCTCTTTCTTGAATGGCTACCTTTTCGCCCGTATTAAAAACCTGGTCTTTAATGCCATTGATTATTTGAATGCCTTCTAAGTCTTCCATTTTTTCGTATGGAAGAAAGTACCTCCAATAGGTTGCCTTGGTGCCAAACTGAACTTTGAATGACTTAAAATTCCAGGTCCAGTCGGCATTAATTGTGTCACCAAAATCTTTTGAAAAGGCCAAGTGGCAAACGGCATCAAACTGGCCTGCCTGCTTGCTGATAAAGAGCTTTTTTATCAGTGTTTCTCCTTGTGTTAGGTTGTAAATACCTTCGTCAAGTGGTTTGGTATCTAGTATGTATTGGTTGTCGATTTGCTTTATAGCGGAGGAGCAGTCTTCACCATTAATTCCTTGTACTATCTTGAAATCCCCACTCTCGGCAGTTCCCAATGTGTAGATGAGTTGGTTAACCGGTTCTACCAAGTCTTCGCTAGTAACCAACTCATTTTGGTGAAGTAAAACCTCACTAGTAGCGTCTTTATCAATATTGGTAAAGTAGAAACACTTGTTGTTTGGTTTTGAAACTTCGCTAATGTTGGACCAAAATGGCTCGTTGAAGCGGATAAGGAAGGTAAGTGAGAAGTCTTCTCTCAACCAATCGCTTAACTGGTTATTATTGTCAGCATCTGTGCTAGCCAATATCTTTAGAGTGTCTTTTGCAGGCTTAAATAGTAGACCACAGTTTTTCGCTAGCCTTTCAGTTGCCTTGCTAGGAATCCATTCCAAACTATTAAGCCTTTGATTGTGGAAATAATCATGGCGAAATGCTACTTGGCTCAATATGTTGTATTGGAGTAGCATTAAGGAATGTTTTTGTCTAGTCCCACATTATGAATGCCATCAATCTGTTGTCTGATAGAAGCGTCAGAGATGGTGAGCATTCTTACTTTATACTGAATAGAGGGCATGTATTTGGCGCCCAAAGTGCTCCATAGATTATTCTTTCCATTTGAATCTTGATGGAAAATTTCGAATACCAATTTGTCAATGCCGGTTCCAATCAATTCAGGAGAATTGCTGGTGTTGAACACCGGTTTAGCATGAAAAAAGGAGATAACTGCCGATAAGTATTTTAATGCTTCGGTGTAGTTGAGCGGATTAAAATAGGCCGAAAGCAGAATGAATAAATTAAGGTGAAGGTCGGGAGATTTAAAAGTTGTTCCGTTTGGCGTTTCGTGATACCTAGACCCGTTTTTTAGCGTAGTTTCTTGCTCAATATCAACAAGAGTAAGAATAACCTTGTTTTCATCTTGTATGCTAACGGAACCGTCTTGACTGATGAGAGACCCAGACAGCACCTTGTCTTCGTTAAGATCATAACGGAGCCGAAGAAACTGGTTAACCTCTCTCGCGGAGATAGTGAGTGCGTGTTCAATCAAGGTTGTGTGTGTTTAGTGTGTGCAACTGTTTGGGCAGTTACCCGAGTAATTTAATTAATAATTATTCAAAAAATCAACAAGGCTGATGTTAAGTGCTAGTACTGAGGATGAAACGCGTAAAAATGCGTGTAAAGCGAATTATGCTTTTGTACCTATTAATATTTTAATCAGCGATGATAAAAAGCGAATAAGGATAAGCCCAATAAAGCAAATGAGTACAAAAACGACATAGAGTATGACAACCTGATTGTCGATTCTGTTTATAAAGTCAGAATAGTCTTTTATGAAGTTCTGTATGAGTACCATTGGAATTAGTGCCAAGGGAAAAGCCAAGACGAAAGCCATAATTAGCCACATAAATTGCTTGGCAAAAAGCGCTTTTAATTTTTCCATATTCAGCAGGTTAAGGTGTGTCTCTATTGAAATTTAAAAAAACCTTCCAGCTTAAAAGGCATAGTAATAGCATGCTTAAAAAACCATATTTTATGATTTGAGCATTTATAAAACCACTCACCAATACAGGCTCATTGGCATAAGGCTCTAGTTGGTTGGCAATCGTGGGGTCAGTTTCAAAAACAAAGTTCGATACTGTAATACAGACAACTACAAGCACCACCAAGAACATCGCAAGCTTTAAAAAAAGAGAGAAGTCTGTGATGAATAGCTTTTCGTACACTTCTGGCTTTACAAGTGTTACTAGTATTGCGATAACCAAGAAAAAGGGGAGCAGTATGCCAATTGTAAATAGCACTTCTTTTTGCTGAATAACATGTTTTGCATCAGTGAGTAACTTGTTGAGTTTTTCTGTGGCATTTGCTTCTAGGTTGTCAATGTCTACAGTTTTAGCAGTATCTACTTTGGCGATAGTTTGTGTTGACTTAATAAATCCTGTTGAAATGTTTGCTCGTAGTGTATTCCATAATTCAGGCCTACCAGTGTCGTAGCCCAGTGCCCAAATACCCATTCCGTCTAGATTTTTGGCCTTTATCCATTCTATTTTCTTTGCAAGTGTCTTGTCATCATCAAAATGGTAGATGTAGTAGAGTCCATCTCTTTTAGTACGGACAATAGCATCGGTAGTATCGGCATTATAACTCACTTTTGCGGTGCCAATATCTGCTCTCAGTCCAGCATAGTTTCTTCTACCTACCCATTCAAAAGTTGCATTGATACCTTCAATGCCTTGGCGCCAAACAGCACCAAAATAAGGCAGGGTAATAATAAGCTTTTGAGGAGGTATGTTTTGGTACAGGTAAGCATTCACCGTATTGCTAATGTTGAAGTTGCCCTCGGTGAGAGGAGCCACTGCCGATGGCCTGTGCCTTTCTTGATAGTTGTAAGCCTGAATAATGAACTTATCGACAAAGGTATTTAGTACTTTGAAATCATAAATAGCGCTTCGTGGAATGGCCGGTAGCGAAAGCGTAAGTTTTTTGTTTTCTGACTTTAGGGCAATTGAGAGTTTTTGAATAAAACTCATGTATTGTTTTCCCAATGAAGTATTAACACCTTCAAAAACTAAGCAAACACCATTGAGGGGTGAACCCTGTGAATTAGTTAAGGCAATTATTTCTTTAATGGCAGTTGCTTGAGCTTGTTGGTCGGTAAAGAGTACTTCCATGGCATCTGTATCCAAGCATTTGATGGATAGGTAAACCTCGGTGCCAGCGTTTAAAGCCGTGGTAAGTAGTGCCGAGGTTTGAGGCGATGTCCAGTTCGGTGTGTTATAAGCCAATGAATTGCCACTTAGGCTTATGGTGGTTTCAGCATAAACCAAAGCGCTCAGCACATTGAAGTCATAGCTGCTGGTGTTATGATCGCTCCAGCCAGGGTGCCAGCCAAAAAGCGCCATTTTCTCTTCGCTATAAACCGTGTCTGACTTAAGCTCAGTTGGCCTAATGGCCGCGTAAATCTGATTGAAAAGTTCGTAAACCAGTACCTTTCTATGTACTGAGTCAGATGGTGTTTGCTGAGCAAAAGTGGGTGCCGTCAAGCCGAAAGCCAGCAGATATATTGTAGTAATCTTAAGTGCCTTATATGTAAATGGACTGGCCATAGCACTAAGGTTGCTCTTCTTCAGAAACTTCTTCTTTTTGTGCTTTTTTGCTGTTGCCGAACCAAAAGTTTAGAATTTGAGCGACACCGGCAGTTAATACTCCAATTAGTATTTTGAGCTCGCCAAGCATAGAATCATGATCGGGCTTGATTTCAAAGGAACTCTGTGTTTCCAGAAAAAGGACAATAAATATTAGGGCGAGGTATGCAATCAGAAATATAAGACTGAAAACAAATTGTACGCGTTTGTCTTCCATAATTGTGTGTGTTTAGAAGACTAATATCGCAATTTTTTCAATCTCTCACACTATTCAAAAATTTCCACATGGCCGACTTAACAAGCGCAACTTCCTCTAGCGGTATGTCTACCGACTGGGCAAGCTTTTCTGGAATGCACTCGGCACTGGTTTTCATTGCTTTTCCTTCCTCACTCAAAGTCACAATAAAAGCGCGCTCATCTGATTCATCGCGCTGTTTGCTGATCAGTTTTTTTTGAATCAGCTTGTTCAACAGCGGGGTAAGCGTGTTTGTATTCAAGAAAAGTCTGTTGCCAATTTCTGTTACTTTTTGGTTGTCATTTTCCCACAGCACCATCATTACTAAATACTGGGTGTAAGTAAGCCCGATTTCGTCTAAAAGCGGCTGGTATAGCCGCGTTATTAGGCGAGAGGTGGCGTAAATAGGAAAGCAAATTTGCTCCTTAAGGGCCAACGGGTTAAACTCTTCTTTAGGCATTCAACAGTTTTTTGATGTCATCCTCAATCTTTTCTGGTTTGGTGGTAGGCGCGTAGCGTTTGTAAGGTTTACCACTTGGGCTTACTAAAAACTTGGTAAAATTCCATTTGATCTTTTTGCCTAATGTGCCGCCCAGTTCATCTTTCAAATATTTGAAAATAGGGTGTGTGTCTTTTCCATTTACATCTACCTTTTTGGTGAGCTGAAAAGTAACGCCATGATTGATCTTACAAGTTTCACTCATGTTTTCATCTTTTACTGGCTCTTGTCCGGCAAACTGATTGCAAGGAAAGCCCAATACTACCAAACCCTTGTCACGATAGGTTTTATGCAGTTTTTCCAATCCCTCAAATTGTGGTGCAAGTCCGCATTTGGTCGCTGTGTTTACTACCAAAACCGCCTTGTTCTCAAAGTCAGACATTTGTAGGGTAGTGCCTTGTGGTGTTTCTGCAGATAAGTCGTAGAATTTCATAAGAAGTGTTTTTTGATTTTATATCGCATGCGATATATTATGAACTGGGAAGTATCCTGAATGGTTCAGGGATTTCTAAAATTTTCCTTGCGAAGGAAAAATCTTGGAGAATTTTTCGGGAAGGGGAGAGACGAAAGTTATGGGTTCTTTTGCAACGGGATGTTCAAAGGCTATGGAGTGGGCATGTAAATAAAGTCCCTTTCCGTTCAGTATAAGCCCTTCTTGGCCATAGTCTTTATCGCCTAAAATGGGATTGCCTAAGCCTGATAAGTGTTTTCTTAGCTGATGTCTCCTGCCTGTTTCTGGGCTCAACTTCACCAAATTTAGTGTTCCGAAACGTTCTGATGATACCGATTCTATTATTTCAAAATGGCTTTTTGAGGGCTTACCATCAATAGGAGTGTTAATGGTTTCGCTTGTGTTCATTTCGCCAATGGCTATGGCAAAGTAGGTTTTGTGTACAAGTTTGTCTTGAAACAGCTTACTCAATGCTCGAATGCAACTATTGGTTTTTCCGCAAAGTAAAATCCCCGTAGTGGCATAGTCTAGCCTATGGATTGGTCGAGGTAGCGTAGCATCTGGCTGGCTGCTCTGTTTCAAGTTTTGATCCAAGGCGTTGGCGATGGTCATAAATCCATTTCCACTCACTAGAATGCCAGCCGGTTTGTGAATGAGGGCGAGGTGTTCATCTTCATGAATAACCTTGAGCGGGAAGATCAATTTTTTCTTTGGGCGAAGGGCTTCTTCCGGTATTGACAGTTCAATGGTTTCGCCTCCTGTTATAAAAGTAGCGGTGGAAGCAATGGTGCCGTTTACGGTTATTTGGCTTTTCTTTAGTGCCTTTTTTAGTGCCGATTTAGTAGGGCAAGCATGAAAAATACTAACACCATATTCTTGCAGCCGGGCAGGCGTAATGTTGGCGGGAACGCTATGTTGCTCATAAATATTGATGCTGGCTAGTTACTCACTTTAGTGGAGTTTTCAAACCTTGAGCGCATGTTACAAAATTGTTAAAAATGGCCTTTCCGTAGAATGAAAGTGATCAAAGGTTCATTTCCTTTCTGCTAGGTTGTACATTGTAAACATCATTCAAAGCCAAAAAACTTACCCTCGTTATGAAAAGAAGATCAATACTTCAGAAGCTTGCAGCCGGAGCACTTTCATTGCCCTTAATGAACTCCAAAGGTTGGGGAGAAATGCTGTCGCAGGAAAGTTTGGCGGAATGGAAGGATGAATTCAGCTTAAATAGAATTCAGGATGAGGATTTTTGGAAGAAATTTAAGCAAACGCATTACGACATTACCGATAAGTGGATCAATCTGGAGAATGGATACTTTGGCGTGCAGCCCAAAATGGTGGTGGAGGCTTACACTGAGTTTATTCATAAAGTGAATAATGAGAATTCGGGTTTTGCCAGAAGAGATTTTTACCGTGAGAACAACGGACCGATAATGGATGCGCTAGCAGCATTTTCTGGTGCGGATAGGGAGGAGTTGCTCATTACCCGAAATGCTACTGAAGCGCTAAATATTCTTATTCAAGGTTATCCTTTTGAAAAGGGTGATGAAGTGATCCTTCACGATCAGGATTATCATAGTATGATCGAGGCTTTTGAAATGTTGGAGCATACCAAGGGTATTGTGATAAAGCGCATTGAGGTGCCGATGAATCCGGAGAGTGATGCCCAGATTGTTCGGCTTTATGAAGAAGCCATTACGTCTAAAACCAAATGCATACTTGCTACTCATTTAATCCACCTTACCGGACAAATAATGCCGATAAAAGCCATTGCCGATATGGCTAAAAGCAAGGAGGTAGATGTAATTGTAGATGCAGCACACAGCTTTGCTCATATTGATTTCAAGATTCCTGATTTGGGTGCTGACTTTGTGGGTGTGAACCTGCATAAGTGGTTTAGCGCCCCAATTGGAATGGGCTTGATGTACGTAAAGAAAGAACGCATAAAGGGCCTTAAACCTATGTTTGGTGACGTTGGCCAGCCAGAGGGACGGATAAACAAGCTAGGCCACTTTGGTACGCTTTCTTTCCCCACTTTAATGACAGTGCCAAAGGCTGCTGAGTTTAACAATATGGTTACTATTTCGGTAAAAGAAGCGCGCCTGCGCTATCTGCAAAACTATTGGACAAAAGAGATTGCTGGAATTGAAAATGCGGAGCTTTTAACACCGACCGATCCGAAGAGAAGTTGTGCGATTGCCACCTTTAAACTGCACAATATGGATGCGGATGATGTGATTATAAGACTCTATGATGAACACAGCGTGTTTACCGTAAAGCGTAAGCTACCCAAAGGTGAGGAAGGCATTCGTGTAACACCAAACCTTTACACCAGCACGGCTGATGTTGATAGGCTGCTTGAGGGGATAAAGGAGTTGAGCAAGGGGTGATTCTTAGTTGTCAATGTATTCATGCTTTGTGAAATACTAATTATAAGTAATAAAGGATGTACTCTGAAGACTAAGTTTTAATAGCTATTACCCTACGTTTGATGTAGAGTATAGGATGTTTTTTAGGTTTAGCTCTCTGATAATTTGCTGGATATCAATTACCTTTCCCATTTTTACTTCAGGAGCAACTTCTAATGAAATTACAATTTCATCAAATGGAATTTCATTCTGCCGTAATTCCTCTAAACTCTTTAATAACTCATTTTTGAGCTCTGTTAGACTTATTGTCTTTGAGTTTAATCGTATTTGGTCATTTTCAGAGACTTCTATGTGAATTTTTGCTTGCTCAGAAGCTCGCAATAAATATAATGAAAAAAGTAGGCCATACTTTAGTGTTTCCTTGTCCTTAAATGGGTCGTAGGTTTGTCCGTTGCATTCTAGGTAGGGCCGTTTTGAAATGAATTTGGGAATAGGTATTTGTTTGAGTTTTTGTTCATCAACTTTCCTGTTAGATAAATCTTCCGAAAGATTTTTATAATCCCATTCTGAAGTGCCTTTAAGGATTTTTAATGATAGTAGTTGTCTTTCTAAGTTGTCAAGTTCTTCTAAAAAGTTGAAATCCGATTGATAAGCTTTTTTCCAGCAATTGACGTACTCATTCGTTTGGGAATAGCAATTCGATAATATTAGAACCGAGAAAAGTGCACCTAGAAATGATTTCATGGCTTCTTATTGTGGTTTATAAACTTCTTCTTATTGGTCATTTTTTGAGTTGATAGGGGTGAATGGCGAGATCAAGCTATTTTTCAAACCGCTTCAATATCTTCACTGCATTATCTAGTACGTCTTCTTCAATGTTAGCAAATTCTGATGAGTTGATATTCATTTGAGTGCCGTTTGGTAGTGTATAGCGTATCATTTTATTCTCCCAAAAGTAATACCTGTGCTCATTGATGCTAGTTTTTGTGGAGTCGTAACTGGGTAGGGAAATAGGCGTGTTATAGTTGTGACTTTTGGTAAATGCAAAATACAATTTACCATTATTGAAGTAGTATTGTTCTTCACTTTTACCCGTGTGTCCGAATGTAATTACTTCTATTAAGCAAACCTCTTTATTATCCTTATAGGCGATTACTTGTTGTCCTTCAGTTGATTCATAAAAACCATCCAGTGTGGTTTTGGTGTAATTTGGTTTATCCTTTTGTGAGATATTATAAAGACTTCTGATCTTATTAATGACTTCATTTTGACCGTATGCCTCAGTAATTAGAACTGAAAACTGAAGCATTGATATTAGGATCATAGCTCCGGTTCTGCTCACATGTCCAGCCATTGTTTCTAGTTTATTGTATTGAATTCTTTCCCTGTCCAAACCTCTTCACTTACAGTGCAGTAGCTGCATATTTCTATAAGGTTGGTGTTTGGGTCTATAGCTGCGGAGTTCATAATAATCAGTTTGCTGTCTTTTCTGAAATCGGAGCCAAGAGATGTTTGGTAGCCTTCAATAATTTCGCCCGTTTTTCGGTTTACCACAACACCTGTTTGGCAAGGCGCACCACAGCCCCAAATAACAAGTGTGTAATGGCCGGCAAAGTTGATCCCATTGTTACAGGCGTCTTTTATGCGTGATTCAAATGCCTTGGCATCTGGAGCAGTAGAAAAGTCCGGTTCGGCTAATGCACCGTGATAAACTTCCACTGGGTAGTCTTTGAAATTTGCGGTAGGGTTAAACTTTCTGAAAAGCGAAAGCTGATCTCTTGAAACCGCCTTACCTATAATCAAGTCATCCTCATATTCTGCCAATACTTCATAGCCTGAATAATCGCGTATCTGATTTGTCTTGATGACTTCCACTTCGCTCGAAGTGTTGCCTAAGATCAAATAGTCCTGTGTATTTAATAGGGTGTCGGTTTGGTATCTAAGACTTGTCGTTTCAGGTGCAGAAGTAGAGTTTTGATCTACTTGTTTGTTGGTATTCGTTTGGCAGGAAAAGGTCAAGATTACAACAAGCAGCGGAAGTAAGTATTTCATATAAGGCGAAGTGAATTGCGAGTATATAGATACTAAAATTGTACCGCTTTTCCTTCTGAATACTGATTGTTGGAATCAACTCGGGCTTAAAAGTTTAGTGCTGAGGTAAAGTTCATTGAAGTTTTTCACTGTATCGATTACCGCTTGTTCAGGGGTGAGCGAGGTGTCAGAGATCCCCGAAACCACGCGAGAGATGTTATGGTCGACAGTACCGGTTTTCTTCCATGTGGCAACAGTTGCAGCGGTAAGGTAAGCGGAAAAGTTATGGTGACCAGAACCAGGGCGCTCCCCGATAATATGGATAATGCCTTTGGTTTCATTGGTATTGGCTGAAGCACCAAAAAGCACCTCTCCACATTTGTAACCTGCACGCACCCGTCCGTGGCGAATTACAATATTCTCATCACTTAGGTTATAACCACTTTCTGTTAGGCTTGCCTTTAGCCCTTGGAGAAAGGGTGTTAGGTGGCCTTCATCCATCAAAGCCCGCGCATTCAGTCCATCCGAAATTACAATTTGAACATCGGGACTGCTTTGCCATTTAGCACTTATTGCCTCAAGTTTTTGAATAGCTTTCTCGGTTAGCTTTTCACCAGATTCTGGGTGGTAGACATAGTCTTTTCTGTCTTTAGAGGCCGTAATAATATTGGTAGCGGCTGGAATTCCCGCGGCAAATGCTTCAGGCATTTCCGTCCAAAGGCTTACTTTGGAGTCTTCATAAAGTCGGTGAATCTTTTCGTCTAAGGCAGCATTTAAGTCCCATATGTTTTCGCCATAACCTTCGGCAATTGGTACACCACGATCATTAATTTGCGCTATTGCAGCTTTGCCTTCAGCGTATATTTCTGCTTGGCTACGGCTGTCATTCTTAGCTTTTCGGTATTGGTAATACATCCATGTAGGGTCACCAAAGCGCTTCGTGGGCTTACCTTTTTCATCAAATATCTCCATAGATATAAAGAAGTCCCACATGGCGTCATTCACTTTGTAGCCAAACTTTTCACGAACTCGCACATGGTCATTGAAACCCGTAGTGAGATAGCTGAGCATCGGATCATTTTTGGTTGGAAGCGCCATTAGATAGGCGGGGTTGGCGGGCATTACCTCATCAATGCACCAAGCCAGATCATCCAAACTTACGTCCATGTGGAGGGTAGAGCAAATGTCCAACCCAATGGTAAGGCCATGCAGTTTGCCCATAACGGTATCTTCTAAGCAGCAGCGCACAAGTTGCTCTTTGGTTCTGAAAACTTCGGGGCCAATAAAGCCAGCCACATCGTTTACAAATACCCAAGGCGTTTCATTATGTGGTTTTTCTGCCGCCATTTCTGCTTTCAGAGCACGTACAAAACCATACTTTCGGGCCTCGTGAATAACCATATCAAACCCTTCTCCATGTCCGTTGGTAAAGTCGGCACCTTGGCCGGTTTCGGCATAAAGTCCGTAACGACCGTTTCGTTGCTTCACATGGTCGAACATTTTTTTAATGGTCAGGTCGAAGGTCTTATTGGCATTTTCCGTTCCTGCTAAACTCTGAAACCAAATGCCTGTTGTTCCGGGCTGTATTTCCTCTACTTCTGCTTGAATATCGATGTGAGAAAGCACGCAATTGGGCATGGTTTCTTCCAGTCCGAATGTGGTAAGGATATCGAATAGTGCGGCTTCAATTTTAGCAACAGACTCTGGGTTACTGGAAACGGGATTAGTTCCTAGAAGCAAGTCGCCCACACCATACGACCAAGCATTGAATACCTGCCAAGTGATGTCTTCTACATTGTCGGTGGGAGAGTTGGGCTGAATGCGGGCACTCATATAACCCTTCTCCCCAATCTGGCTATTCGGTAGCGGGTTGAATACTTTTTGTCCAACAGCAATTAGCTCTTCATTACTCATGAGCTTTACCAGACAGGCGATAACATCGCTGGACAGGCTAGGCATAATGGCTTTGATATCGCTTTCGGATTTTTCCAGCACAAACTGCTTGAGCTCGCCCATTGTCCAGTCTTCAATTTCGCTGTTTGCCGTAGTTGTCTGATGGATCAATTCCTGAATACCATCTTTATAAATGATGTTTTCGTCAATGTTTTTTAGTTTGGTTTGGCTCAAAAGCTTCCGAGCATAAGCACGCGAAGCTTCATCTTTTGCTGCTATGCCAAGGGTAAGGTCTCCTTCTTTAAAGTCGTTAGCTGCTCCAAGAATTTGGCGATACAATTTTAGATCCATTTGGCCATTTACTCGGTTGATGTAGCCAAAAATGTCTTCGTTTACTTTGGGTTTAGATAGCTCAACAGCGATGGGGTTCTCGCTTTCGCTCCAAATATCACATCCATTAATAAGAAAAAGAGAGGCTCCAAAAAGACTGGTTTTGGTAATGAATTCTTTACGTGATATTTCGTTCATGGTCAGTGAGGAGTGAAGTAATCACTGAATATACCAAAACTGTAAGTTGAAATAAAGGCTAAGTATTTGAAAGTGAGGCAAACGATTGGGGTTGACGGTGATTACTAATCATCATCCGAATCATCACCATCTGAGTTCATTGTGTCTTTAAAAATTTCTTTCAACGCTCCAAAGGCTCCCAATAGCTTTCCTTTAGCGTCAGGGTTTTTGTCAGCTTCAAAGCCTAGCTCTTGGTCTCCTAAAGCACTGCTTTCGTCTATATACCAATGTCCGCCTCCATTCTTTTTAGAGGTTATATTATATTTCTGTCTTCTGCTCTTATTATCGCTTTTAGCCCAAACTCCGTGACCAGATATTGATACTTCGTCATCACTTTTTTCTAACTCTCCACTGTATTGATGGTAATGCATTTCGTATTGATAAGTATCTTCATCGTAGTCATCTGTAATTTCCGGAGGGGCTAAAAATTCTCCGCTATCTTTTTCCCACCAACTATTTTCTACGGCTTCTTTACCTAGTTTTTTGTGTGAATAATCATCACCACTTTCAAGTCGTTGAATTGGGCTGCTTTTACTTTGCTTAACCTGTAAACTCTTTAGTTGAGATGATTGTCCATTAGTTTTAGCAACCTTACTTAATCTCCTTTGCGCTACAGTCTCTGGCCTATTATCCTCAAACTGAAAAGTGCCATGCGCACTTTGCTGAACTGGACTGTTTGCGGCTGCTTGGCTTTTACTTTCTTTCGATTTATTGGTGTGGGTGTGCATATTGTTCAGTTTATGGTTATTCAATCTCCAGAATTGATGTAGGTACGAATGATTGGTTACTTACTCCATATGTAATGTACCTTCTTCGTCTTTTCATCATCGGAGTAGTTTTCATGGTCAGAATCAAATGTAAAATACTCATCTAGTTTATCGTCTGTTAGTGCAGTACCTTTCGTGATATCTTTATTCACAGTTACTCTTACGCTATGGCCAGTTATGTCGAATATATATTCACCGGACGAAAGCTCTGTTTTTAATGGTAGATTGTTTAGAGATGATGGCCCCACAAACTTCAGACTATACCCCCAGTCTTTATAAATTGATGTACTAGAGGATGAATCGTCATACATGACTTTACTGCTGGTGTTGTAGTAATGGTCGTGCAGGGCTTGAACTGCCGCCTTTAAGTTTGCAATTTGTTGAGTCGAGGTTAGGGCTTTCGTTTTTGTAAAACTTGTGTCGCACTTAGCTAGAGCAATTAATCGACAAGCATAGCCCCACCAAGGCCTTTGTTGTGTATCTTTTTGTGTCCGTATATTTTTTCCTTCACTACCAACCAAATCATCTGCTTCAGGAATATAGTCTGATGGGAGTAGACCTAAATGGCTTGCGCTTTGAACGCCATCGGAAGTATAGAACGATTGTCCGCTATTAACTTCCAAAACCTTTCTATAACTGAGAAAGGAATCCTTCAATGCATTTCTTATCTCACCATCGTTCGAACCGTTAGTAGCCTGATTTAACCCACTGCTATTGGATTTAGGGCTTATGGTATTAATGGTATCCGATAGCATTAATCCTTGCTTTGCCATGTTTAGAAATGCTGCTTTAGTTTGCTGGCTTTCGTATAATTTTTTAACCGAAACACTGCTCTGGCTATCTTGCGGCAGTTTACTGACAATCGGGTGCTTGGGAGTGATGCCTGGTATTGTCTTATCATAATAGTCTTGCGGAACGCTGAGGTCTTTGTTTGATTTGCTGAATGCCAGTTTCTGAACAATCGATGGGTTAGAAGCCTTTGCTTCCTTCAATTTAAGCTGAGCAGCAGCTTCGGGCCTGTTGTCCTCAAACTGAAAAGAGCCTTGCTCCTTTTGTTGGACTGGAGAAGCATTTGCAGCCGCCTGGCTTTTATTTTCGCTAGATTTATTGGAGTGGGTGTGCATTGTGTGTTAGTGTATTGATATTCAATATAATAAAAAAGGGAAGTCCATTGCTGAACTTCCCTTTATAATGTTTTTAACAGAACCTTACTTTTTGCCTTTGCCTTGTTTTTGGCGTTGTGCTTCTTGGCTCGCTTTCATGGCCTCTTCCAGTCTTTGCTGAAATTTAGACTTCTTTTTGCTGCCGCTGTTTTTCTTGTTCTCTTCCAGTTTAGCTCTGATCTTTTCATCGTCTACAAACCTTCTAATTAATGTTTGCTGACCGAAGGTTACCAGGTTAGATACAAAGTAGTAGAAGCTAAGTCCAGCAGAGTAGCTATTCAGTACAAACATGAAAATGATTGGCATTACATAACCAATAGATTTCATTGGTCCCTGCACCGTACTTACTTGGTTGTTAGACCATGTGTAAAGTAGGGTAGAGATGGTCATTAGTAATGTGAAACCACTTACGTGTGAACCATAGAAAGGAATGGTAAAGCCTAAGTTGAACAACACATCGTAGCTCGAAAGGTCAGTCGCCCAAAGGAAACTTTCTTGTCTTAACTCGATAGAGTTAGGGAAGAAAAAGAACATGGCGAACAGAATTGGCATTTGTAATACCATTGGCAAACAACCGCTGAGTGGGTTTACGCCCATTTCGCGGTAGAGCTTCATTTGCTCTTGCTGCTGCTTCTGCATGTCGTCACCAACCTTTTCCTTAATCTTGTCAAGCTCAGGTTTAAGCACCTTCATCTTAGCCATAGAGAGGTAAGACTTTCGCGTAAGCGGGAATAATACCAACTTAACTACAAACACGATGATCATGATAATGATACCGTAGTTGCCAATGTGTTTTTCTAGGAAGGTGAATAATGGTGCAATAATCAGCTTGTTTACCCAGCTTACTAGCGCGTATCCCATGTACACGTTCTCCTGATAATCGTAACCGATTTTCTTTAGCGTACGGTACTTTTTAGGCGTATAAACGTAGGTGAAGTCTGCACCTTCATAAAGGTCGGCAGTGCTAATTTTAGCATCAATTGTTCCGGCCTTAACAATGGTTGTATCTGTAACAGGTATGGCTGTGTTCATGGTTACAGCCTTAAAGCCTTTTTCGGCAATAATACCGGCATTAAAGAACTTTTGGTTAAAGCTGGCCCAACGAACTGGCTCTGCCACTGTTTCAGTCTGAGGATCTTTAGAAGTAGCCTTTAGCTCTTCAAAATCTTCGGCAACCGTGTAGTAGCTAATGGTGGTTTTGGTGCGTGCATCCTCAAGGTTTTTCTCATAACGCTTCATGGCCTTCGACCACTTAAGGGTTACTTCATCACCAATAATGCTATTGCTTAAACCGTTGAATCGCACTTTATAGCCCAAGTCGTACTTGTTGGCCGTAATGTTATATACAAACTCAATGCTTCCGCCATCTGTAGTGTTAAGGGTGTAAACTACTTGTGTAGTACCCTCTTCGCTAATAGTAGTAGATGAAGCTGAGGTGGTAAAGTACAACTCAGAAAGGTCGATGTTACCTTTTACTGTCGGTACAATCAATTGCTGTGCACTGTTTTCCGCAGAAGTCAATACCAATGGATCGCCATTGTACGACTTCAAGTCTTTGAGCTCCACAGATTTGATCTGACCACCTTTGTTAGAGAAAGTATAGATGGCTACATCAGTTTCTACTTTCAAGGTTTGGTTGCTGCCAATTGCACCAGTAGCAAAAACACCGTACTCTTCGGTGAGTTTGGCCGCGCTGGTGTCTTGCACCACAACTGGCTCAGGGCTAGTGGTTACTTGGCCTGGGTTTGTTGAAGCAACCTCTGTAGTGTCGGTGGCAACTATTGGTTGCTCCTCTACAGGCGGCCTAAAAAAGACCGAATAAACAATTAAAATACCTGCTATTAAAACAAGGCCTATCGCCTGATTTCTATCCATCTTCACAAAATTATTTTCTCTGATTTTTTACCACGGCACTAATGAAGCTCACAAAAATTGGGTGTGGGTTCATTACGGTACTTTTCAGTTCTGGGTGGAACTGCGTGCCTACAAAATATGGGTGTTCAGGAATTTCTACAATTTCAACCAAGCCAGAGTCTGGGTTAAGGCCTACTGCTTTCATTCCTGCGTTTTCGAAGTCTTTTAAATAGTTGTTGTTGAATTCGTAACGGTGTCTATGGCGCTCCTGAATCTTAGCTTTTCCATATGCAGAATAAGCTTTTGAGCCTTTTGCCAACTTACAGTCATATGCACCCAAGCGCATGGTGCCACCATAATCTTCAATAGATTTTTGGTCTTCCATTAGGTCAATTACTGGGTGTTGTGTCTCTTTATTCAACTCTGTAGAAGCTGCTCCTTCCAAATTCAAAACGTTTCGGGCAAATTCTACAACTGCGCACTGCATTCCAAGACAAATACCGAAGAACGGAATATTGTTCTCCCGAACGTACTTTATGGTCTCTATCTTTCCTTCAATACCTCTTTCACCAAAGCCTGGCGCTACCAAAACTCCGTCTAAGTCGCTTAAGCTTCTTCTGGCAGATTTGGCGTTAATGGTTTCTGAAGAAATCCATTGAATGTTCACTTTACATTCCAAGTGAGCTCCTGCATGAATAAATGCTTCGGCAATTGATTTGTAAGCGTCAGGCAGCTCTACATACTTTCCTACCAAACCAATAGTTACTTCGTTGGTAGGGTTTTTAAGTCTGCCCAAAAACTCTCTCCAATCGTCAATGTTTGGTTGCTCTTTGTGAGGAAGTCTAAGTTTGGTGAGAACGCGCTCATCAAGCTTTTCTTTACGCATGTGCAAAGGCACATCGTAAATAGTTTCTGCATCCAATGCCTCAATTACCGAGTTCAATTGAACGTTGCAGAAAAGCGCTAGCTTTTTTCTTATATCGTTAGGAATAGATTTTTCGGCACGGCAAACTAAAATGTCCGGCTGAATACCTGCTTCCAATAATTGCTTTACCGAGTGCTGTGTTGGCTTAGTTTTAAGCTCTTTGGCGGCTTTTAGGTAGGGTACCAAAGTAAGGTGAACCACTATACAGTTGCTTTCGCCAACTTCGAATTTGGCTTGGCGTACTGCCTCAATAAAAGGAAGTGATTCAATGTCGCCAACGCAACCACCAATTTCTGTAATTACTATATCGTAATCACCAGTTTCGCCAAGGCGGTAAACATTGTGTTTAATTTCATCTGTAATGTGCGGAATCACCTGAACGGTCTTTCCTAGGTAATCACCTCTACGTTCTTTGGTAATTACGTTGTTATAAATTCGGCCGGTGGTAACGTTATTGGCCTGCGAAGTCTGAATATTCAGAAAACGCTCGTAGTGGCCCAAATCCAAGTCGGTTTCGGCACCGTCTTCCGTTACGTAGCATTCGCCATGCTCGTACGGATTCAGTGTTCCTGGGTCGATGTTGATATATGGGTCAAACTTTTGAATGGTAACTCGGTAACCCCTGGCTTGGAGTAAGTTACCTAGTGATGCGGCAATAATTCCCTTGCCTAAAGATGATGTTACCCCACCGGTAACGAAAATATATTTTGCAGATGCCATAAGTACTATTGAAGCGATATTAACTTATGGGGTACAAAGGTAAGACTTTTCGGAGAATCAGGCTTACGAATATTTCAAACTTTAACGATTGAATTTGCCGTGGCTTTGCGCCACCTCTTATTTACTACTAAATTGCAGGCTGTTTAATACCTGAGGGGCAATGAATTTGAAGGAAAAGCTGAAAGAACCAATATTTGAAATTGTAGCTAAAGCCGCTGAAAAATTAGGCGTAGAAACCTATGTGGTGGGAGGTTATGTGCGTGATTTACTATTGGAGCGTCCTTCTAAAGATATCGACTTTGTGTGCGTGGGCAGTGGGGTGGAGTTAGCCAAAGCTGTTCATGAGTTGCTTGGCGGCAATAAGCACTTTGGGGTTTTTAAATCCTTCGGCACAGCCATGATAAAAGATGGTGATAACGAATATGAGTTTGTAGGTGCCAGAAAAGAGTCTTACAGTCGTAATTCGCGCAAGCCAGTTGTAGAGGATGGAACCTTAGAAGATGACCAAAACCGAAGGGATTTCACCATCAATGCGCTAGCTGTTAGCTTAAATGAATCGAATTACGGTCAACTTGTCGATCCATTTAATGGGGTGGAAGACTTGAAGGAGAAACTCATTCGCACTCCGCTCGAACCAGAGCGCACTTTCTCAGACGATCCGCTAAGAATGATGCGTGCCATTAGGTTTGCCAGCCAGCTCAATTTTGACATTGATGGCGACACCTTTGAGGCAATTGGCGCTATGCGCGAAAGAATTAAGATCGTTTCGAAAGAGCGCATTATTGTGGAGCTGAATAAAATCATTCTTTCGAAAACGCCTTCATACGGTTTCAAACTCCTTTTTCATACCAAGCTATTGCACGAGTTTTTTCCTGAAATGGCTGCGCTGCAAGGTGTGCAAACCAAGGATGATAAGTCGCATAAAGACAATTTCTACCATACGCTACAGGTACTCGATAATATCAGCGAGCATACCGATGACCTTTGGTTGCGATGGGCTGCCATTATGCACGATATAGCGAAGCCTGCTACCAAGCGCTTCAATAAAAAAGTAGGCTGGACATTCCACGGCCATGAGGATAAGGGCGCTAGAATGACTCCTGGGATTTTTAGAAGGCTGAAGCTACCAATGGGGCCAGAAATGAAACTAGTACAAAAGCTGGTTAGGCTACACTTAAGGCCCATACCATTGGTGCGAGATGAAATTACGGACTCGGCCATTAGGCGCTTACTGTTCGATGCAGGTGATGATATTGATGGCTTAATGATGCTTTGTCGCGCAGACATTACTTCTAAAAACAATGCGAAAGTCAAGCGATTCTTGCGCAACTTCGATATTGTAGAAGAAAAAATGCGGGAAGTAGAGGAAAAGGATAAAATTCGTAACTTCCAGCCCGTTATTACTGGCGACATGGTAATGAAGGCTTTCGACTTAAAGCCTAGTCGTGATGTTGGTGATATTAAGGAAGCATTGAAAGAAGCCGTATTGGACGGTCAGATTAAAAATGAATTCGAAGAAGCCTACGGTTATATGGAGAAGATCGGTAGGGAAAAGGGCTTGAAAATTGTTAATCCTCTGAAATAAATCTTGAGACTATTAAAATGAAAAGAATCAAACTTTTTGGGTTTATCCTTGTGCTATTAGCAAGTGCTGAAGTAGCCGCATTGGCGCAAGACAGTACCTATGTTTCGAACGAATACGCTAAAGCTATGGCGGTTTACCAAAGAGCTCAGCGCTACAACGATGCCGCTTTGACCAAACAGGCTTTGGTCGATATGTCGATTTTAGCACCACGAGATACGGGCATTCTCAGAAGCTTAGCCGAGCTTTATTATAACAATCAGCAGTACGTTTCTAGTGCAATGGCTGCGGCCGATATTACCAGAATATATCCAAATAGCCTTGTGGGGATAGAAATTCAGGCTTTGAGTTATGAGAACCTAAGACTTTACGACAAGGCCTTGGAGCAGTATGAAAAACTTTGGTTAACCACCGATGACAATAATGTGTTGTATCAAATGGCATATCTTCAGTATTCAATTAAAAGATATACTGAGGCTATCACCAATATTGATATTCTAGCGACAAAGATCACTGACGAAAGCACAGTGACTTTGAGCAAGAGTGATGGTAATGTGCAGGAAATTAAATTTAGCGCAGCACTTAAGAACTTAAAGGGACTTGTTTTTTCTGCGCAAGGAAATAAAGAAGAAGCAAGAAAGCTTTTTAATGAGGCATTGGCCATTAATCCTGATTTTGATGCAGCTAAAAGCAGCTTGGCAGAATTAGACAAAGGTTAATTCTTTATAATATCAAGAAATTGAAGCACCTTTTAAGGTGCTTTTTTTATGCTTATCTTTCTACATGCAACCCTTAAGAAAAGGGGCTGTCTTTAGCTCGAATTGAATACGTTGGAAACCGGATACCAGAACATTCATCAGCCAATAATAGACCGTTGCTTGTTAGGAGACAGAGCAGCGCAATACGAGTTGTACAAGCTTTACTCAAAGGCTATGTACAATACCGCCTTGCGTATTACGGGCAATCAAATGGATGCTGAAGATGTGCTGCAAGAGTCTTTTGTAAATGCATTTAGAAAGTTGAAGTCTTACAAAGGAACGGCCTCTTTTGGTAGTTGGCTAAAAAGAATTGTGGTGAACAATGCCATTAACTTGGTGAATAAGAGAAGGCTTGAAGTTGAGCCTTTGGAGAGCCATGGGGTCGAAGAAGAGCTGGTAGAGCAACAAAACGATAGAGATTTAACTTACGATGTGACAATGGTTAATCAGGGTATTATGCTTTTGCCAGAAGGTTATAGAATGGTTTTAAGCCTTTATTTACTTGAGGGCTACGACCACAAAGAAATAGGAGAGGTGTTGGGAATAACGGAGTCTACTTCTAAGTCCCAGTTCAACCGATCTAAAAAGAAGTTAAGAGAGATTTTGAAGGAGGAATTGAAGTATGCAGGATAAGGATGAATTAGAACAGTTTGTAACTGCGAATAAAGAACAATTCGATTTAGCAGAGCCAAATGATAAAATTTGGGGTGGCATCGCCAATGAGCTGGAGCCTGTAGCGACAAAAAAGGATGCTCCTCAGATGCTGTGGTATTGGAAGGCCGCGGTAGTCGTATTGCTTGCTGCCGTTACTTTTTTAATGGTAGATAAATTCACGGCTAGCGGAGGTTTGATTGAAGAACCATTAGCCGAAGAAATGAGCCAGGTGGATACCTTTAAAGACATGGAGGTTTTTTATACCTCTATAATTAATAAAAAGAAAGAACGCCTAAACGAAGAATTGAAGGGGCAAGAAGCGCTGAATTATTTGGAGGCTGATATTGCCGAGTTGGACAAACTGTATCAGGAAATGCGCGAGTTCTTTCTGGAAAATCAATCATCGCCAGAGGTAATGGACAGGCTTATGCACTTGCTACGCCAAAGGCTCCACCTCATCAATAGTCAGCTCGATATTTTGGAGAAGAATAAGCTGCCGGAAGAGATCAAAAACAACAACGTGGAGTTGAGTATGTGATCTCATCATTGTTTACAATGAGTATGTGCGAATGGTCGATTTCTCGCCTTTGTTGGTGTTGTCACCAACAAATCTCGAGGGATATGTTTAATTGGTTTTGTACCTAAAGGCACAACGGTTGTTGTACGATTTTAGGCTACCCATGGCTAGTCCCTACGGGACAAGTTTGAGTGGGAGGTTACAGTATTCTCATCCTCGTTTGTAACGAGGATGTACGAATGGTAGATTTGCAATTGACATTTAGCTGTTGGTTGCTGACTCCTGTTTTCTGGTTAACTGATATACCGATAACTAATTCACGTATCAACCAACTGCTAATTAGTTGCAAGGCCGATGGGGGATACCCTGCCTTTGGCAGGCAAGCTCGCTGCGCTCTGAATAACGAGGTGTGATTGGCTTAGGCTGTTACCGCAGCAGAGTCTTCTAGCTGCCCGTTAATGCAAGTGATTGTACGCTTCGGATAGTTTTCTATTAACTTAAAATCATGTGTAGCCATCAATATGGCTGTTCCACTATTGTTAATAGATTCGAAGGTTTTAAAGATACCATCCGACACTTCAGGGTCCAGATTTCCTGTTGGCTCATCGGCTATCAGTAGGGTCGGTTCGTTCACCAAGGCTCTGGCAATTACTACACGCTGCTGCTCGCCACCCGAAAGCTGGTGCGGATATTTAGTTGAAACAGCACCTAGTCCCACTTTCATAAGCAATTCTTGCATACGCGATTTCATCTTTGCCCTGTCTTTCCAGCCGGTGGCTTTCATTACAAAAAAGATGTTTTCGGCTACAGTTCTGTCGGGTAGCAATTGAAAGTCTTGAAAAACAATGCCCAGTTTTCTACGCAGCATGGGCACATCTTTACGCTTAATGGACTCTATTTGAAAGCCTGTGATTTTAATACTCCCCATTCTAAGTGGCAGGTCACAATAAAGTGTTTTCAGCAATGAGCTTTTACCACTTCCGGTTCGTCCCACTAGGTAAACAAATTCACCTTTGCCTACTTGCAAATTGATGTTGCTGAGTACGGTATTCGCTTCCTGAAAAATGCTGGCATCGCGAATATCTAAAATGGGTTCTCCGGAAAATGACATTAAAGTTCTAGTTTTTGAAGTTTACCAAAAGGCAAGTTATCGATTACTTCTTTCAACGCAACTTCCTTTCCGTCTAGTCCATATTTTTCTAGTTTTTTCAATGGACGGTCAGCTCTGAAATAGGCTATCAGCACAAAATTCTCATCTCGTAACTGAATATAATCTGGGATTTTAGCCTTTCCTTTTACCTTGATGATATACATTTTGTCAAAAAGCTTCGAGTTAGTTGAATAACCCGAAGCTTCTGTTAATGTTTTATCCATTTGCCTTTGCGTGATCAGCCAAGAATTGCGCTAATCCTTTATCGGTTAACGGATGGTTCAATAATCCGGTAATTACTTTTAGTGGGCAAGTCACCACGTCAGATCCAATTTCGGCACACTGAATGAGGTGCATGGTGTGGCGAATAGAAGCTGCCAATACTTCGGTTAAGAAACCGTAGTTGTCATAAATCTCTACAATCTGCTCAATCAACTGAAGGCCATCGTAAGAGATATCGTCTAAACGGCCAATGAATGGTGAAACGTAAGAGGCACCTGCTTTAGCAGCTAGCAAAGCTTGGCCAGCAGAGAATACCAAGGTACAGTTGGTTCTGATTCCTTCGTTGGTAAAGTACTTAATTGCCTTAACCCCATCTTTAATCATCGGAATTTTCACTACAATCTTATCATCGATTTTGGCTAGTTCAGTTCCTTCTTTAATCATGCCTTCGTAGTCCGTAGCAATAACTTCGGCACTTACGTTGTCATCTACAATATCGCAAATGGCTTTGTAGTGTGCCATTACGTTTGCTTGGCCGGCAATGCCCTCTTTGGCCATTAACGATGGGTTGGTGGTTACACCATCCAAAACTCCTAAATCGTAAGCTTCTTGAATCTCACTTAAGTTGGCGGTATCAATAAAGAATTTCATGATTTGCTCCTGGGTTTATGTTTATCACAAAGCTAGTGTTTTTTGTCATTTTCAGGCAGTACTGTAGCATATGTTTGAATCGTAAGATTTATGTGTTTAAACCTCAAATTTGTGATTGTATAAAAACAATAAAAAATTATACTAAACAATGATTGTTGCGTAATTTAGTATTGAATAAAATGGGTTGGAATGGCAGCGATTCGAGTAAGCCTGAAGAGGCGGTTGAAGGCTTTTAGAGAGCCAGATACCAGAAAGAGAAGCGTTGGGTATGCAGAGGGTACTTATGTTATTCATGATAAGCGCAGGAATTACCCGACCGAAGACACTGATTATGTACAGATTGAACACCCCGATTTAGGAGAGGTGTGGCTTTGTACAAGATGGATGCAGACAAGCTATGCTGAGTTTCAGGAGATAGCCAGGAATAGCAAAGTAGAAAACTCTATATCGAAGGCTATTAGCCAGGCGCTGGGTCAGATTGGCGCAAATGATACCAGCCACGAGGGAAAGCTCTGTATTGAGGAGCGAATGATAACTGACCTACTGCCAAATTTTGGAGCCTTCGTTCATAACCTATCGAATACCACTTATCCTTTTCCTATCAATGGGCTAAACATCAAGGTCGGTCCACCTTACCTTAACAACTGCTGTGCGTTTGTAGAGGCTTTGTTGGTGCAGGCTTGGAGTGCCAATTGTGCTGGTTTTAAATGGAGCGCAAGTAGACATGCGCAAATGATGATCCTTTCCGATTCGGATTTCTTTTCTCCAGTGTCTGCCGCGGTAGAAAGCGGTATGGCTAGGTTGAACCCAAACTTTGGTGTTTACCCAGCTCCGTGGAGTTTGTTGCAGGTTTGGCGAGAGAAGTGGAGCGAAGGCCAGACCATGCTGATAGTGGATTGTCATTTAGAAAGTGGTAAAGTGTTGGTGCTAGAGTCTAATGATAAGTATGGTTTGAACGGTGTTGGTTTTAGGGGGATTGGAATGCTGCGGGATATGGATTCCCGTCCGCCAACTAATTGGTGGCAATTGCCAGATGTTTGGACATGGGATCAATTAAAGGCTGCTTACCCGCTCAGGAAAATGGCAGCTTTAAAAGTGAAAGACCGAAGTTGGTCGGGCTTATAAAGTTTCTTCCTTTCTTTTTACCAAAACGAAGTAATCGTTTTCTAATGGTAGGTATCCGTATTCATAGCAGAAGTAATAAACAGCACCAGCTTTGGTGGTATAGGTACTGGTGTGGTAGGTAAAGTCGAACCCCTTTTCTAGTAATCTTGCGCGAGTTGTTTTGGACTTGCCATCGGGGTTTAACTCTTCCAAAATCCTTCGGTTCTTCCTCAAAAGGTTATGCACATTCCTAATCAGGTTATTGCTATCTGCATTTTGTTTGTTGTTGAAGGCGTTGCGGCACTGGTCATCGCAAAACTTTTTATCGCTACGACCTACCACTGTTTTACCGCACTCTAAGCATGTTTTTTCTTCCATAGCGTGTGTTTTTGTAAAGTAATATACACAATTGTAAGCGTTTACAAATGGATAATAAACGACTACAACTGCTTATAAACCGACTTTCGATTTAGCAACCCGCTTACTTTGCTACTGTCGATTTGGAAATGCAATCGGCTGAAAATCAGAAATGTTAAACTAAAAAATCATAGTCATGCAAAATTTAAGAAACCGCGTACAGTTAATCGGAAGATTAGGTCAAGATCCAGAAGTAAGAACGCTAACAAGTGGAAAGAAGCTCACCACATTTTCAATTGCTACTACAGATAGCTATCGCAATGCGGCTGGTGATAAAGTGGAAGAAACACAATGGCACAATATTGTGGCATGGGGAAAAGTGGGCGAGATAGCCGGAGAGTACTTAACAAAGGGGCAGGAGGTTGCGCTTGAAGGTAAGCTCACACATCGTTCTTACGAAACCAATGCAGGCGAAAAGCGCTACGTTACAGAAATTAACCTGAATGAATTGCTAATGGTTGGGGGTAAGAAGTAGACCCTGCTTTCAATAGACAAAAAAATGAGGCTCTCAAATGCTGGCTGTCATTCCCGACACCGATCGGGAATCCCTTTAATTGGCTCTTAAGTCCGATAGAGATTCCCAGTCAAGCTGAGAATGACGAAGTTGATAGCATTTGAGACAGCCTTATTTTTGTTATGATTATGGAGTATAGTCTACCTCCATTTACTCATTACGGTCACCCAAGCACCGTCTCCATGAGTAACACAGTCGAGCTTGAGGTCTTCATTGTCGTTCTTAATCAGTTTGTCCATTGGAAAATCAGCCGTTTTATTCCAGCGTTGCATGTAGTTGCTAGAGTTTCGATCTTCATACTCTGTCATAACCAAAAGCCACTGACCGTTTAGGTATTTTAAGGTGGTTATAAACCAGTCTTTGTCCCAGTATTCTTTGATTTTGTCCTTCGGAAATTCATCGTACTGACCGTACATTTGATTGGTAAATGGCTCGTAATTACCTGTTTTGTTAAAGATAATGGCCCACTTTCCATCACCATAGGCTGCCTCGGTTATGTAGTAGTCTTCCTCCCACGATTCTTTAATCTTGTCTTTCGGAAACTCACTGTTGGTGGTCCAGCGTTGTTGAATAAACTTGTCGTCAAACGATGTCATGGTAAGGTTCCACTCCCCATCAAAGTAATCTAAACTGGTGATGATTGAATTTTTTTCGTCCCAAAGTTCAGATATCTCATCTTTAGGGAATTCTTCGCGCCTTCTGTAGGCTTGCCAGCCACCAAAGCTTTCGCGCATAAAAACGTACCAGTGGTCATAATCATAAACTGCAGCCTTGTAGTTATAGCCAGCACTCCAAGAGTCGGCAAGTGTTGGAAAATCATCAGACTGAATAACATCGTGATAGTCCATTGATACGGCATCTGAAATCTCCACATCAAGAGAAGCCACATCAATACGTTCTGTTCTTTCTGGTTCAGGGGTCGAGGTTGGTGCGTTGTTTACTCCGGCAGCATCGTTCCATCCTTCTTTAATTGCATTCAGCCTTTTCCATTTGGCTGGATGGCTTGAATAGCGATCGTCTTCTGGGTGGCCAAGGGCATTCATGGCCGCTTGGGAGTCATTGAGCGTTGCACCTAATTTTTGCAGTACAAAACCAGAAAACCTATCCGCTTCTAGTTCCATTTTTCTAGACTCTTCGTTGTCGGTTCTTCTAAGCGTATGTCCTTGAAGGTGGTGCCCAATTTCGTGAGCGAGAATACTTATAGAGGTCCAGTCGTTGCTAGCCGTATTCGAGATTTGCTGCATAAAGTCCTGGTCGTAAACGATGTAGCGAAATCCGTCATTCAAGGTAACAGCAGCACAATTGTCTATATTTGGACAAGGAACCATTACAAAGTTTGGCGCCAAGCCTAGCACACTCAAAATCTTTTTAGTAGCACCACTGGCATCTGCTGAGCTGGAAAACGAGCGCTGCATGTCCATGCATAGCAAATCTGGCGTGCCTCCTTCTCCATAAGTACATACAAATTGCGTTTCCAAAGCCGATTTGGATACACGTTGTGGTTGTTGTACAGGAGTGGTCTTAGATGTTGGCTTTCGCATTTGCTGTGAAAATGCAGAGAAGCTCAAAAGCAGAAGAAAGGGTAGGATAATACGTTTCATACCGGACTTTTTTTGATGTTTAAAAAATCAAAATTGTAATCCAATGGGTAGTTGAGTCTGCGATTCAGTTCTTCCGAGGGGTAGTTTTATTCGGATTAACTAAAGCTAATATACGAAACCGAAATCAATTTATTTCCAGACTCTTACATTTATCCAGAAACTTCCTGTCAACTTCCAAACCAAGGCCTGGGCTTTCCGGAATTCTTATTTCCCAATCATGCTGATATTCCATTCCGCCAATTACCGGATCGGTTTCGTGAAAGAGGGCACTATCGAAATCGTAGTGTTTAACAAGGTCCGAAGTATGGGCCAAGTGGCAGTTGGCGGTAAATAAAATGCGCGACTCTAAAAAGCCACCAATCTGCATGGCAATGTTAGCCGCCTCAGCTTCTTGAATGATTTTTTGCGCTTTTACAAGTCCGCTAGATTTACCCAGCTTGATATTAAAGTAGTCCACGTGGTCTCCCTTTACTAGCTTTCTTGCATCGTAGTGGTCGTGCAGGCATTCATCTGCCATTATTTTAATAGGGCTGCTCTTTCTTACCTTCTTTAGTTTAAAGTAGTTGTGCTTGTTGATAGGCTCTTCGCAATACTGAATATTGGCGCCATTAATTGCCTGAAGCGTGGCAATGGCCTCCTTTACTTTCCATCCTTGGTTAGCGTCTATTCTTATGCCTATATCATTGCCAACAGCTTCGCGAATGGCTTCAATCCGTTTTACATCTTGAGGGCCACCATCTCCCAACTTTACCTTTATTACAGGAAAACCTCGCTCTTTCACTTCTATGGCATCTTCTACCATTTGTTCAATGGTGTTAATACTTACCGTATAGTCTGTGTATATCTTCTTGTTGATTTTTCCGCCTAAATGAAGGTAAAGAGGTTCATCGCAGCTTTTGGCGGCCAGGTCGTGGCAGGCTATGTCTATGGCCGATTTTATGCTTGTGTTGGCATAAATGGTTTTGTCCATAAGAGCGGAAAGTTCTGCTGTTTCGCGCGGGTCTTCACCAATAAGCCTTTGTGCCAGCATTTTGCCTACCACAAAACAAGTGTCTACCGTTTCGCCATTTATCAATGGATATGGAGAACATTCGCCCCAACCGGTAAGGCCAACATTGGTATTTATTTCAACAAAGATATTGTTGGCGTGGTCGCGAAAGCCTAGGGAAGTAATAAACGGCTTTCTGAGTTTTAACTGGGCGTGGTAAAACTTAATGGAGGTAATTTTCATCGGTTAGCAGGGTGTAGTGTTAAGCCCTTCAATATAGAAAATTGTAGAGATGAGTAGGTGACAGCGGAGCTTTTTCATTGTACAAATTTAGAGGGGTATTAGGAGTCTAGGTATTTGATGCAAAGTAGCGGGGTGTTAAACGCTATTGTGTTTTTGGGTTGTTTACCTCTAATAGTATGCTGAAAGATTATAGACCTTAGCAATGTAAAAAAGGAATAAGGAAGCAACCGATAAACACGATAAAGAGGTTCTTCTGAGTTCTGGTAAATAATTTTTAAAAACTATAAACACACACAATTATGGGACAAGTAAATGTTTTAATCGCTGTTGATGGGCAGAAGCTCGCACAACAGGTTCAAGATGGTTCTTTAAGTGCTGGTTCAGAATCGGCACCAACCAGTCTAGGGTCTTATGGAGAGTCTGATGTTTTCATATCAATGATCGCGCAGCATGGTATTGCGACCAACGAGCAAGGGAAATCGGAGCTAAGTATTAATGTGGCCTCAAATGATGAGATTATTTGGACAATGACCACATTTGGGAACAATACTGATTATACGGCTTATTTGTATGCCAGTCAGTTTCATCCGAATGACATTACAGGGCCACTTTTTTCCAACTCGGAAGTAGAAGTGTTCTTGCCGCCATCAAGTACGCCAACGGCAACTCCTCAAGGCTTTACCAATACACTTTATACGGTTACAGGTATTGTAAACAAGGTAAATGTAAATATGCAGTACACTTTGAGCTTTATTTTGGCTGATAACAAGAATAATGGTGCCGTGATCGGTTACTTCACTTGGGATCCGTTTATCAATGTAAATGGATAAGATGTTTTAGTCAGCATTTTGACACTTATAAAAAGGAGGGAGCTTAGCTTTCTCCTTTTTTTGTTTAACCGTTAAAGGTTTGGGGGCGTTAGTAATATTATACGAGTAGAAAAATGAGGTCTGCGATTACCAGAACCTGAAAAACAAACGCCAATGTGCTAATCTTCTTTTTGTACTTAAATGCAGCTGCAAAAACAATAATGGCAAGCAGTGGAAGCACTAGCCCAGAAACGAGCCTCAAAGAATATATGGATCTGTTGTTAGCGGAGGGGATTTTGTACCAGTTTACCTCTTTAAAAATGCTGGAAACCGAGTATTCGATCTTTTGATTGACTTGTACGGACTGAGCAAATGCTTCGGTAACCGGAAAGGTGTGTGCATTGGTGGTTATGGCGTAGGAATAATGGGAATTGCCACCGGCATTATAATACTGTTGGTGCGCACTTTGAATGTCTACAATTTTATGGCTTACCAATTTACCAGGCAGCGCAAAATCTATGAGTATAAGCAATGCGGCTAATGAAAATATGGCATTGAATATCGTGAAAGGTGTTGGATTGGTCATTTTAACATTAGCTATGCGCCACTGTGGTGGCAGTTATAAATGATATATCTAATAAAAACCTCCTGATAGCCCTGAGTTTCCCAATGCTATCAGGAGGTTTGCAGGTTAAATTGTATAATCCAATTTATCTAGTGAGGATTGTGTTTTTTCTATCCTTTGTGTGTAATATGAGTATAAATTTTCACAAACTCGTTAGTATTGTTTACCAACGAGTTTGTGAAAAGTAGTAGCTGTTAATCAAGGGCGCAACAGTGGTACAAAGCGATGTATCTCTCTCTCGTGATTTCCATAGGCCCCATTGGAAACGGCTCTGAATACCTTGCTTTAGTAATGACTTACTACTTTTACTCCGCTCTAAGGCTATCCACAGGATTTTGTCTGGCTGCTTTTAAGGTCTGTATGCCAACGGTTAACCAAGCCAAAAGCATGGCAGAAATAGCTGCAACAGCGAATATCCACCAGCTGAGTTCTGTGCTGTAAGCGAAATTCTGAAGCCAATTGTTTGCTACGTAATACCCAATTGGCACAGATGTGAGAATGGCAATAGCCACCGTTTTGGTAAAGACATTTGTCAGTAATTGGAAAATAATCAGTTGGCTTGCACCAAGTATTTTGCGGATTCCTATTTCCTTGGTTTTTCTTTCGGCTGTAAAAGCGGCTAAACCAAAGAGACCCAAGCAGGAAATGATAATGGCAATTCCGGCCATGTAGTTCGAAAGGTCAGCCACTTTGTTCTCAGAATCATACAGGGACTTATAATCGTCAGCCAATAGAGTTGGGCTGAAAATCTGACCGGGAAATATACCCTGAAATACCTTTTCAATCTGAGCGATGGTTTCTGTCTCCGAACCTGGTCTGAGCTTTACAAAATATTGCTTTCCTCTTTCTCTGAACTGAATAATGAGTGGTTCAATTTTCTTGTGTAGCGAGCCATATTGAAAGTCTTTAATCACTCCAATTACTTCCATTTCACGGTCATCGCCCCAGTCAATCTTAGTTCCAATAGGGTTTTCAAGCTCCATATATTCAACTGCCGCCTCATTTAAAATGATGCTGCCTACACCATCATTGAAGTCTCTGGAGAATGATCTTCCTTCAACTATTTCGAGACCAAGTGTTTCAATAAAGTTGTAGCCTACTTTGGGTGAGTCGAAGAGGTGGTTATCGTCATCTTCTGTGCCTTCGATCCATGAAAAACCACTATTGTTATCATCGGCTGCTAAAAAGTCACCCGACATGTTGGCTGTACTGAGCACTCCCGGAATCTTCATCAGTTCATCGAAGAAGGGTTGTGGACTACTATAGTCAGAACCTCCTTCTCTGAAAGTAATTATTGCATCCCTTTCATAGCCTAATGACTTTTTCTGGGTGAAATCGATTTGCTTATTGATGACAATGACACCAATAATAAAGATAACCGAAAGGCTAAACTGCACAATTACCAACCCTTTTCTAATCCACTCTTCGCCCTTCAAATTAGATACTTTGCCTTTGAGCACCGCAACAGGCTTAAATCTGGACAAGTAAAAGGCAGGGTAGCTTCCCGCCACAAAACCAGTCAACAGAACAAGTAACAGAGTTGGCAAAATGTACTCTTTCCAGCTTAATACTAATTCTTTGCCGGAGATAGTATTGAACTGCGGCAATACAAGCTTCACCAAACCAACGGCTATAACAAGTGCTATGATAGAAAGAAGGATAGATTCACTTAAAAATTGAAATATCAAAGCAGTTCTATTGGCTCCAATGGCCTTTTTTACTCCAACTTCTTTAACTTTTTTGGATGCCTGAGCCGTAGAAAGGTTCATGAAGTTGATGCAGGCAATGGCCAAAATGAATATGGCGATATAGGTAAAAAGTCGAACGTTTTCTATTCTTCCCCCAGTCTGAATGCCGCTTTCATACTTTCCGTAGAGATAGTTTTTAGAGTATTGCTGAACGAACAAATGGAATCTGTCGCTGTCAGTGTTGATGGTTAAGTAGTCAGCTATTTTAGCATTGAATGCGTCAATGTCCGTTCCTTCCTTGAGGACTACATAAGTCTGTGCATAACCACCATTCCAGTGATCGGCCCAACGGTCTGCTTCGATTAAGTTGTCATAATTGAGCACCACATTGAACCTCTTAGAAGCATTTTTTGGAGGTGCTTTGAAGACTCCCGTAACAATGAATTCTTTGCTAAAGATTCTATTGTCCCAGGAGATGGTTTTTCCCACCGCATTTTCAATGGTACCGAAAATGCTTTGGGCATATTCATCAGAAATGACAACTAAACCCTTATCGGTAATTACGTTTGCAGGACTGCCAATAAGCATCTCATAGGTCATTACTTCAAAGAAGTTCGGACTAGCGAAAAGTCCGTTTGCTTCAAAATAGTACTCATCAAACTTAATAGTACCTCTGGGGCGAAAGAAGCCATTGCCAACTCGTACAGCATCTTCAACTTCTGGAAAGTCATTTAGCAGGGCTTCGGCCAATTTGCCGGAGGTATAGTCCCATGTATTCACATCATTGTTAATGGAGAAATTCGACATCACCCAATACAGTTGATCGTCTTTTTCATGAAAGGTGTCAACCGACTTTTCGTCTTCTACCCACAGGAAGATTAATAATGCTGCAGCAAGGCCAGTAGAAAGCCCTAAAAGATTGATTAGAAAAGTGGTTTTGTATCGCTTAAAACTGCGAATTGAGATTAATAAGTTGTGTTTTAACATGCCGAAGTTGTTGAGTTTTTGACTACCAGAGAATTTTCTGACTAGAGAAGGCCTGATCAGTTTCAGTACTTCCAAATGATATAATCTGCTGGCTTTTGACTTTGAATATTTACTGAGCAAGTCGTGATAGACTTCCTCTAAATCGCCCTCGATTTCCTCTAAATATTGACCTCTTAGGAAATATTTTAGCAATCTGGTTGACCACTTGGGTGGGCCAATATGTGCCTCGTGACTACTCATTAGGCAATGGAAGCCCAAAGTAGGGTTCGAACCTCTTTTATTTCTTCCAATGTTTGAATGGCCAGGGGAGTCGCTGTATAGATTCTTTTTCTCTTTCCACCCCTTACCGCAGTAGCTTCTCCAAACTCAGACTTTAGAAAGCCTTTTTCTTCCATACGCTTAAGAGCCGATTGAATGGAACCAACGCTGAGAGTTTCATTGAGCCTTTCCTCAAGCTCACGTTTAATTTCCACACCATAGGCTTCCTCCTTCAAAACAATGACTGTGAGCAGAACCAACTCTTCAAGCTCACCCAGTTTGGTTTTCTTCATGATGATTAAATTCGTAATTGCAGTAAATATAGAGAAATATATTATTCGTAATTGCAGTTTTTATTGAAAAGTTGCAAGTCGGAAGACCGAAGACGGGAGTGAGGAAGCATTATCTTTAACTATATAGTCTATTAGAGGATGATTTTTGACTACATGTTCAAGGTTTTGCTATAATTCCTGAATCTGAATTTTCAAGTGGGTTAATTCCTTATAAACATTGAAGACTTTAGTTAATGGTAGAAACAAAAAAAACCAACCTGAATGATCAAGTTGGTTTTATTAAGTCTATCGTCTAATATCTAAACTCTCTCAGCTACCCAATCCTTAGCATTCACAAATGCCTGAATCCACGGGCTCAATAGGTCAGCCTTTTGTTCTGCAGGGTAGTTACCCCAGTTCCAAGGGAAGATTGAACGCTCAAAGTGAGGCATAATCGCTAAGTGACGTCCGTCCTTGCTGGCCAAACCGGCTACGTGGTAGTCAGATCCGTTTGGCGATGCTGGGTAAGCCTCGTAACTGTACTTGGCAATTACATGGTAATCACTCTCAGCTTCTGGTAGTCTGAAACGACCTTCACCGTGAGCAACCCAAATCCCTAATCTCGTGCCTGACAATGAGCCAAGCATTACCGAGTTGTTTTCAGGAACAGTCACGTTCACAAAACCCGACTCGAATTTATGGGCAATGTTATGGTCTAATTTCGGGTGTACTTTGTGCTCAGGGTAAAGCAAACCAAGTTCGCCCATTAGCTGACATCCGTTACAGATACCTAATGAAATAGTGTCTTCACGAGCGTAGAAGTTATCTAGCGCTGCTTTTGCTTTTTCGTTATAAAGGAATGCACCGGCCCAACCTTTGGCTGAACCCAAAACGTCTGAGTTTGAGAATCCACCTACAAAAGCAATGAAGTTTACATCGCTCAAGTCCTCACGGCCTGAGATCAGATCAGTCATGTGAACATCTTTTACATCAAAGCCGGCTAGGTGCATGGCATAAGCCATTTCTCTATCGCCATTTACGCCTTTCTCACGAATAATGGCTGCTTTGATTCCCGTAGGCGTTTTTCTGTTCGGGTCAAGCCCTAGCGCCTCATACTGACCGCTGAATCCTTCAGGGAATTTGAATGCTAGTGGCTGCTTCTTATAGTTTTCGAAACGTGCTTTGGCCAATTCCTCACCCGACTGTTTTTGGTCTAGTAAGTAAGAGGTTTTGTACCAGGTGTCTCTTAGGCTAGCAATGTCGAGCAGGTAACTTTGCGTATTGGTTTGAACCGAAAGAATTGGCTCTCCAATCGGGCTGCCTATTGCATAGTAGTTCGCTCCCAAACCTTCAAGGTTAGCCATTACGGTTGGAATGTCCGTGTTTTCAATTTGAAGCACCAACGCTGGCTTTTCAGAGAAGAATACCGAAATATCATCCGCACCAGTAATGTCTTTCAAGTCTGCTGAAATACCTAAATCTACCTGAGCGAAGGTCATTTCTAACAAGGCCGTGATCAAACCACCGGCAGAAACATCGTGTCCGGCTAGTACTTTTCCTTTCTTAATAAGGTCTTGCACATAATCGAAAGTAGCCGCAAAGTTTGAAGCACTTTTAATGGTAGGTGCGCTTGTACCAATTTTGCCAAGTACTTGAGCGAATGATGATCCGCCCAACTTAAAGTCATCTCCGGAAAGATCGATGTACAATAAAGTTGAATCAAAGTTTGGCTGAAGCACAGGCTCCACCACTTGCTTCAGGTTGCTTACTTCGCCAACGGCAGAAACAATCACTGTACCTGGTGCATACACCACATCGTCTTTGTATTTCTGCGTCATCGACATGGAATCTTTTCCAGTCGGAACGTTAATACCTAATTCGCAAACAAAGTCAGAAAGTCCTTTTACAGCATCGTACAAACGAGCGTTTTCGCCTTCGTTTTTCGCAGGCCACATCCAGTTGGCTGAAAGTGAAATTCCTTTCAAACCATCGCTAATTGGCGCGAAGATCATGTTGGTCAATGATTCCGCAACAGATAGCTGCGAACCTGCCACTGGGTCGATCAGTGCCGAAACAGGCGCGTGACCAATTGTAGTGGCGATACCTTTTTCGCCACGATAATCCATAGCCATTACGCCCACATTGTTCAATGGCAATTGAATAGGCCCTGCAGTTTGCTGCTTAGCCACACGGCCAGTTACACAGCGGTCAACTTTGTTGGTTAACCAGTCTTTACATGCCACAGCTTCTAGCTGAAGCACAGCATTTAGGTATTGCTGAAGCTGTTTTATGTCGTAAGAAACATCGTCATATTGGGCTTGTGCCGATTTATCTTCCAAAATGGTTTTTGGAGATGAACCAAACATATGCGCCAAGTCCCAATCCATTGAGTGCTGATTGGTTTCTTTGTTTTCAAATTTGAAGTGATTATCTCCGGTAATGTCGCCTACTACATACATTGGTGCGCGCTCACGCTCGGCCACCTTTTTCATGTAGTCAATGTCTTTTTGCTTCATTACCATTCCCATTCTCTCTTGAGATTCGTTACCGATAATCTCTTTGTCGGAAAGGGTAGGATCGCCCACAGGTAGTTTCTTTACGTCTATGGTTCCACCAGTTTCTTCTACCAATTCTGATAGACAGTTAAGGTGGCCACCAGCACCGTGATCGTGGATAGAAACGATTGGGTTTTTGTCCATTTCGGCCATGGCACGAACGGCATTATAAACCCTTTTCTGCATTTCTGGGTTAGAACGCTGAATGGCGTTCAGCTCAATGCCAGAAGAAAACTCGCCAGTATCAACAGAAGACACTGCACCACCGCCCATTCCAATGCGGTAGTTGTCACCTCCCATCACTACTACTTTATCGCCAGTTTCAGGCGTGTCCTTTAGGGCATCGGCTTTTTTACCGTAGCCAATACCACCAGCCATCATAATCACTTTGTCGAAGCCGTGTTTCTTACCGCCTTCTTCGTGCTCGAAAGTAAGTACCGAACCAGCGATTAGCGGCTGGCCAAATTTGTTACCAAAGTCAGAAGCACCGTTAGATGCTTTGATAAGGATGTCCATTGGTGTTTGGTATAACCACTTGCGCTCAGGCATGTTGGCCTCCCAAGTTCTGCCATCTTCCAAACGAGAGTAAGAGGTCATGTAAACGGCTGTTCCGGCCAAAGGCATAGAACCTTTTCCACCTGCCATTCTATCTCTAATTTCTCCCCCTGAACCGGTTGCTGCACCATTGAAAGGCTCTACAGTGGTAGGGAAGTTATGAGTTTCGGCTTTCAGTGAAATTACCGATTCAAAGTCTTTCGTTTCGAACCAATCGGCTTTGTCTTGCGACTTTTGTGCGAATTGTTCTACAACAGGGCCTTCAATAAAGGCTACGTTGTCTTTGTAAGCAGAAACTAGCT
Organism: Roseivirga pacifica; assembly: GCF_900111145.1. Taxonomy (GTDB): domain Bacteria; phylum Bacteroidota; class Bacteroidia; order Cytophagales; family Cyclobacteriaceae; genus Roseivirga; species Roseivirga pacifica. The sequence goes on along the minus strand of NZ_FOIR01000006.1, from coordinate 41,621 downwards.
TGTTTGGATGTTCCTCGGAGGTTTTGCGAATTAGCTTAAATAGGGATGAAGGCATTTCTTGCCCATCGATAATAAATACTCCGTTGAAGATTTTGTGTCGGCAGTGTTCAGAGTTTACCTGCGAAAAGCCAAATACTTCGCCATCGGTAAGGTTTCTGCCTAGCTTTAAGCTTACTTCTTTTAGATAGTCAATTTCTTCCTCGCTAAGGGCTAGGCCCTCTACCATATTAAAGGTAGCAATGTCTTCAATGTACTTTACAGGCTCAGGTGCAGCATTAATTGTAAACAAATCCTGATCTAGGCTTTTGTAAAGCACCTGTAGCATTGGGTCGTAAGCTACATTTTCGCTTGCAGCTTGCTCAAATTCCTCAATGCGGGTAATGCCTTCAATACCCATGTTTTGAGTAATTTCTACGGCATTGGTACTCCACGGAGTAATCATTTCCTTACGAGGGCCAACAAAAAAGCCCTTCAGTTCACTGCCTTCTATAAGAGAAGCATTTCCGAAGAGCCACTGTAGTTTAGGTAGGTCAGCCTCTTTTACTGCAGATGAGCTGCTTACCGCATAAATTTTGCCTGAACCGGCATCGAAGAATTGAATCATTAGAACGTACGTATTTGGGTACTACTTACGGCCGCAAAATTAGTAAAAGATTTGGGTTTGAATGGTAGAAAGCTGCTTACAATATGAAGTAAAAATTAGAAACGTTACTTGACAGCTGATTTATGTTGAAAAACGAGTTGTTCTACGTGCCTTTAGGTGTAAACCACTATTTATAAAACCACTACTAATTACGCTTCATATTAATGTGTGTTTGATGCACATTTGTAGTGTTATTTGGAAAGACAAATAATGTTTAGGTATTCTCTTGCTATTGTAAACACACACTGCCTTAACCTGGCTAAAAACTCGAGACAGCAAGAGTATCGGAAGCCCTGGTCTTGATTGGTCAGGGCTTTTCATTTTGTGGCTGACATGCTAATGCGTAAAAATACGTGTTTGCCAAAAACCAGCATTACCACGCTAGTAGCCCAGTGAGTAACCCGCCATCTTTACATCATAATCATACACGATACACGCAATAGACACCAGCCAGCTGAAGTGTTGCGCACACAGCACTTTGGCGGACGCGCCTACAAAGTCTTGAAAATATTGTAGGAGAACCACACACAATGTAATTCCCTGTTTGGCAGGGGTTGATTAGTAGAGGTCGGGGAGGCCCGACCTCTTATTTTGAATTATCCAGATTAAGATTACATAATTCAATAGGGTTTATAAGAACGGATTATTTAGCTTTAGACTGACCAATTAAAAACTTAAGAATAATAAACTGATCAACCATGCAACTTATAGCAATTGATACGGCCAAAGAGCAAATGCTGAATTGGCAAAAACTCCAACAAGCAGCCATTCCTTCCATGATGGAGGTGTTTGTAGAAAACCCAATTGACAAGATGGGTGAGTATAACAGAATTACCTATTTGGATTTCGGAACTGCTAATAAAGAAATCGCAGAAAAAATTAGACAAGTAGATACTTCTAAAGGTGACTCAATGAACCTTTGCTTAGGTATTAAGCGATTAGATGAATTTGATTGTGATGCCTTTACCTTATTTTTTGAAGTGACCCTAGGAGGTGAAGAGTTCTATTTTGAAGCTGAAAAGTATGGTTTCGATACGATAATTAGCCCAATTGACGGGCGATTCAAGCCACATGTTGGTGTTTCTGTAGAATACAAAAATGAAGTTTGTGCTGACTGGGCGACAGCGCCTTTTTTTGAATTGAACGAAGCGTTTTATAGCACCACCGATATGAAAACACAAGGTAATGGAGGTGTTGAATACCATGTGAAACCAAGAAGAGTAAGGAAGTTCATCCTTCCAGAAGATGATATTTCTGCCATAAAAGGAGTTATAGAAAGTAACTCACATTTGCACGTGCACTTTGGTATTAACTATAGCCATGTAGTGCGCAATATGGCAGGTTTTACGCCAGTGTTAGAAGTTAAGAATATAGCGCAGGGTAAGGTTGGCTATGCTGACGGTGAGGAAGATGATACTTACTTAGACTTTGTAGTGCCTTGTCCACCAGAGTGCAATCCAGGAGGGAACAATAACAATTAATTTGATTCATATTGGATTTAAAAACACTTTCTTCTTTAAGCATCGTTGCTCCGGCTATTGTTGCCATTGTAGCTTTTAAAAGACTACCCAAGGAAGCTAAATACTTGGCATGGCTAACAATAATATCGGCCGTTGTAAATCTCATTGCCAATTACAAATTGAACTTCTTTGTTAATGAAGTTGACAGGATGAACGTGCAGTATTTTAACCTATTCGCCATAGCACAATATGTTTTGTTGAATAGGTTATTTTTCTTGATACTTAAAAGGGGAGCTTGGAAGAAAGTGTTAAATGGGCTTTTAGTCCTTTTTTTAATTTTTGCTGTAGTAAATATCATTTTATGGCAACCATTCAATACATTTGGTTCAAATGTTATATGGGTAGGGAACATTAGTTTTGTAGGTTTTTCTCTCCTGTATTTTAGTCAGTTGTTAAGCAGTGAGAGGTATCATAATCTTACACAAGACTGGGTGTTTTGGTTAAGTGCTGGTTTATTGTTGTACAATGCTAGTGCTTTCGTACTTTTTTTAATGACCAGTTATATTGTAGAGGCGAATAGGGATATTTATTATGCGTCTAATCGTTTAAATGCGATATTTAACTTAGTGCTTACCGGGTTCTATTTTGTGTCCTTATTTGTTGCAGCAAAACGGTACAAATTGTCTCAGGTTGATGATGCTTAGCCGTTATTTCCTAGTTTCGTATTGAATGGAAGATTTTGCATTAACGGAGTTAATCGTAGGAGGCATGTCTATGATGTTTCTTGCTGCGGGTGGAGTTATCGCCTTTTTTATTACTTACCAAAAACGACTGCTTAATCAGCAATTGAAACATAGGGAGGCTGAAAAAGCACACCAGCTGGAGCTGCTAAATGCCAACTTTCAGAGCCAAGAAAGAGAACGTAACCGCATTGGTAGAGACTTGCATGATGAGGTAGGGGCTCTTTTAACTACAGCGAAGCTTTATTTTAGGTACCTAGATGCAGCCCAATCTTCAGAAAAGTTCGAAGAACTTAAGGATAAGGCCATGGATGTTTTGGAAGAAACCATAGCTAGCGTTAGACGTGTATCGCACGATATGCGCCCTGTAGTGCTCGAGCGATTAGGCTTGGTAGACGCCATAGTGGATATGGCCGATAAAATCAACGATTCGGGCGAAGTGAAGATTGTGTTTGAGCATAACCTTACACAAAAGCTTGATTTCGAAATGCAGCTGAACTGGTACAGGATTACACAAGAGCTTATAAACAATGCTTTAAAGCATGCTAATGCCAGTGTAATTACAATTCGATTTCATGAAAAGGGCAACACCTTGATAATGGACTATAAAGACGATGGTGTTGGCCTGAAAAACAATGCGGTTAAAAGCGGTATTGGATTGCAGAATATTGAGAGTAGGTTGAGTTTGATGAAAGGTAAAATGGAATTTCCGAAAGGGGAGAGCAAAGGCCTTGCATTGAGTTTGACCTCCAAAATTGCTTTGAATAAAACTAAAGAAAATGATTAAAGTAGCGTTAGCAGACGACCACAAACTTTTTAGAGAAGGAATAAGGTTTATACTCGGGCAAATGGAGGGGTTAGAAGTGCTCTTTGAGGTGTCGAATGGTGCTGAATTGCTAGAGACGTTAACCGAGGAAACTCCAGATGTGGTGTTGCTAGACCTAGATATGCCTGAGTTAGATGGTATTGAGGTACTTAAGAGTTTGCGACCTGAGAGGACTGATATTAAGATAATTATTCTGTCTATGCACAGCGATCAGAAAATGGTGGCGCATTTAATGGAGTTAGGGGCTAATGCTTACTTGTTGAAGGATACAACGCATGAAGAATTAGAAAAGGCAATTAAGTCTGTAGATGCAGAAGGTCACTATTTTAATGAGTTTGTCTCTCAGGCTATGTTGAAAGGGTTAATGAGTAAGACTAAAACTAAGCCAACCCTTAAATACAATGTAGATCTTACTCCTAGAGAAATTGAGGTTCTTGAATTGATATGTCAAGAGTTTACAGCTAAGGAGATTGCTGACAAACTATTTATCAGCCACAGAACCGCTGAAGGGCATAGGAAAAACTTAATTGATAAGCTCGGGGTAAAAAATACTGCCGGACTTGTAATGAAGGCTATTAAAGAAGGAATTATTTCCGTTTGATGCGGACCGAATTGAAAAAGGGAGGTTGATCAACCTCCCTTTTTTTATGCCTTAGTCTTTTTTAGTAGTAGGATAACTAATGCCAAGTTGCTCCAAATATGTGCTGTACTTGGTCTCATCGTAATAGAACTTCTTCATCTCAGGGCGAAACTGCTCCATAATGCCTTTGTTAAGATAAGTTGGTGGCATATCATCTTTACCAATCATAGGCTGGTACTTTGTTTCTTTACTTTGAACATTGTTAAAGTAATCCCAAGCTTGGTCAACCAATTCTGGTTTAAGAAAGAAGTCCAAGATGGTCATGGCTTCGGCACGAGCGCCTGCCGTTGCTCCTTTATGGGCTATAGGTGTGGCCATGGCAATGGCATTGCTCCAGTGGTGGCCTTGTAGTCCCGGAATATTAGATGGGAACCTCATTGTTACAGTAGGTACAACCCAGCTAACATCGCCAATATCATCAGAACCGCCACTGCGAGGGGTAGTTACCGGAAGCCCAAGGCTAGAAAGATCGGTAGCAAGTCCGCGAGGGTTGGAGCCTACTTCTTGCTGAACGGCTTTTGCCAATGTTTGGTCATCTTCGGACCATTCTGGCAAGCCAACTTGCTTAATGTTTTCATACATGGTTTCAGCGATCACTTTATTAAAGTGGCGTGGCCAGGCGGTACCCAGAATGCGAGAAGTCATTTTGGTATCGGTCATTAATGCGGCTCCAGCTGCTATGTTGTTAGCGTCTTCGTACATTTCCATAATGCCCTCATAGGTTACATCTCTAAAATAGTACCATATAGATGCTTTTGACGGCACAACATTAGGCTGATCGCCAGCATCGGTAAAAATTGAATGAGACCTTTTTAAGGGGTGCAAATGTTCTCTTTTGTAGTTCCAGCCAACATTCATTAGCTCAGCCGCATCAAGGGCGCTTCGGCCTCTCCATGGTGAGCCAGCCGAATGGGCCGCTTCTCCTTCAAACGAATATTCAACAGAAATAAGTCCTGTTCCACTTGCCTGACCGTACGATACGGATAGGTTGCTGCTTACGTGTGTAAAAATGCATAGGTCAATATCATCGAAAACGCCATCGCGAGCGTACCATGCTTTGGCTGCAACGAGTTCTTCAGCGATTCCAGGCCAGAGTATTAAAGTGCCGCCAATGTTTTCACGCTCCATTATTTCCTTTACCGCCAAGGCTGCGCTAATATTAAGTGGAATACCTGCATTGTGACCTTCTCCATGGCCTGGTGCACCTTCAACCATTGGTTTGTGGTAGGCTACCCCAGGGTATTGCGATGCTTTCGGTATGCAGTCTACATCGCTACCAAGGGCAATGGTAGGGCCTTCTCCGTTGTTCCAGGTAGCCAACCAAGCGGTAGGGATACCTGAAATGCCTGTTTTTATTTCAAACCCGTTTTGTTCTAACAGCTCGGTAAGGTATTTGGAAGATTCGTATTCTTGAAAACCCAATTCGGCAAAGCTGAAGATCTTATCGACCATTACTTGGGTTTGTTTGTGGTTGTTCAGCACGATTTCTGAAACCTCATTTTTGAGCTTCTCAATTTGCTTTTTGCTGTATTTTTTTTGGCCAAATGCCATTCCACTAATGAAAAGCATGGCCACAAAGAAAGTGGTTGTTTGTAGTAGTTTTTTCATGATTAATTCGGTTCTAACTCAAAATATGAAAAACATGAGTGGAATGAGTTGTCTTTTATAACAGTGGTCCAAAACCTATTCAATGCTGTTTTAACCTATGTGTTTGCTGGATTGATATAACTGAAATTCAGCATAAAAACTGGTTAATTCTGTTGTAGTAGCTTGTGCTAAACCACTCGTCCTTTGTGGTGTAATTGGAAGGAAATGAAAAAGATTATTCTTTTTATAATGGACAAACAGAGTAGGGCTGTGGGGACGGTTTTTATGACCATGGCCATAATGTTTGGAGCTTGGGTGGCCAGGTTGCCCGAGATCAAAGATCAATTGGGTTTGAGTGAAGGACAGTTAGGATTAGCCCTATTCTTTATGCCTTTAGGAGCTACTATATTGCTTCCTTTTTTCGGCAGAATTAGTGCTGCATTAAAAGAGAGAAGAAGCACAATGTTGGGGATTTCTGCTTTTCTTTTAACCGTTGTCTTGCCTGCATTAGCCACTAACTATCTAATGCTTACAATAGCATTACTGTTTGTCGGGTTTGCTATGGGGTTGGCCAACGTGGCTATGAATGCCTCCGCTGCTGCAGTTGAGCGAACGGAGCAAAAGTCTATTATGTCGGCCTGCCATGGTTTTTTTAGTTTGGGAGGAATGATTGGGGCGGGTACCTCATCGTTGTTTATCCAGCTGGGGGTAAGCCCATTTTGGCATTTGGTGTTTTGGGCTATTTTAATGGGGAGTGCGTGTTTTTCTTCATCTAAGTATTTATTGGAAACAGAGGTGGAGGAAAAGAAACGAGAGAAATTCTCTTTGCCACCTAGGTCCGTTTTAGGGTTCGCACTTGTTGGTTTTTGTATTATGACGAGTGAGGGAGCTATAACCGATTGGAGTACTATTTACTTAAAAGAAACACTTTCAGCACCAGGTACTGTTGCTAGTTTTGGCTTTGCCATATTTGCTGGTTTTATGGCCTTGGGTAGGTTTTTTGGTGATCAGTTGATTGCCGTTTTTGGTTCTAATCGCATGCTCGTGGCAGGTTGTTTACTTGGGCTGTTTGGTTTATTGGTACTCCAGCACGGATATTATGGGTTTGCGCTTATTGGCTTTGGGTTGATTGGCCTAGGTTATTCTATCATCATCCCTACATTATTTAGTCAATCGGCCAAGCAAGAAGGTGTAAAGGCTTCAGTTGGTATTGCCTCAGTTGCGTCCTCAGGTTACATTGGCCTACTACTTGGGCCGGTAATTATAGGCTTTGTTGCCGAACATTGGGGGCTTGGCAATGGGTTTATGTTTCTTACCGGACTTACTGCTATAGCTTTGGTAGTGGTGTTTTTAAATTCGAGCCGAGTAAGGTTCAAGTAGAATTTTATAGATGGATTTTCTGCAAGAGTGGAATAAATCAATTAACTTATTCATCGAATTCGATGTACAACGATTAAACACACTAAAATGGCAATTAAACAAAGCTTAGAAGCAAATAAGCAGTTCATCTTAGATTCATTACCTACTCAAGAACTAAAAGATGAATTTCTAAAGAACCTAGAATCAGCCCCTGAAACTGTAGCTCAACCAAGTGTTCAAGAGCAAATCAAAGAAGCTGAAGCTCCTGATTACGTTACGGAAGAAATGTATGCAGGTATAAAAAAGGAACTTACAGATATGACGCCAGTGCCTAAAATGACACCGGCAGAGGAAAAGGCTGCGATTGAAGAAGGGCTTAAAAACCCGCCAAAGGAAACAAATCAGGAAGATGAGGCCGCTCAATAGTCCTCTTTAGAATGAGATTTGAAAGCCACTCAACTGAGTGGCTTTTTTGTTGAAGATCTAAATTGGTTTGATTCAATTGATTAATTCTTTTGGTTTTTTGTACTTAATGTGTTTAAAGATTGTAGGAGTCTTTACTAGTATTTATCTTCCCAAACCTATAAATACCAACAACCATGTATCTTAAAAACACACTGACTCTTCTTTTGCTAGTGGGGTTCTTTTCAAAGGCCACCGCTTCATATTATTCCAGTGACCCCAATTTTGCCAATTTAAGTACGGAATTTTTTTATGCTATTGAGGGTACTGAGGTGGTGCGTTTAGACAAGTTTATGAATGCAGAACCGATTGGTGTAACGGTGTGCGAAACATGTTTGATCGGGGTTTCTCCAGTAGGAGAACTCTACGTGATTAATGTAGATGAAGGTTTTGTAGATAGAATGGACCCAGAAACCAAAGAAACTTCAAGGGTTGTCGATTGGGAATGGGGAAACGAAACCTACGTTGGCAATAGAATGCCGGTTGATTTTCAGGGAGATACAATTAGAATCCCGGGTTTTGAAATTAATCTACAAAACCAGATTCTGACTAAGAATAACGAGGGTTTTTTTAGCGGGAATATTGATGGTGGAATTAATATAGATGATGTTTCTTTTGACCCTGTTCTGTTAAAAAAGGTTTTCATCAAAACTGATTATTGGAGTGGTGGTTCTCAGTCGTATTTAATTAAAGAAGATGAGGAAACCGATTTTCCTTCTTCTGATGGAGTAGAGCTAGATAGGCGTTTTCTCGGGATTTTTTACAATAAGAGTGGTCAATTATATGGGTATGGGAGAAATACAGGTGACGGAGAAAATCTTTATGTAATTAACCAAAAAACTGGAATATCCACTTTAGTCAATAGTCAGTTTAAATACCGAAGTATTACTGGGAATGCGAATTTTGAGAATAATGGAGTTATTTCAAAAATAAATTCTTTTGATTTTGGTCTAAGAAAAGTCGGCAGTGAACCAGTTAGTTTGGCTTTTGAATTGATTAATAATTCAGGTGAAACGGTAGTGTTCAGTGGGTTTGATGATGCGAATGATTCTAGCCTTGAGATATCAGATAATAGTGGCGAAAATATTCTAGTTGGAGACACATTGAAGGCTATAATTGAATTTTATCCATCGGAGCTGAATGAGCTTTCACTGTATAAGAAGTACAAGTTTGTACTTCAAGGAAATATAATTGAAGATAGTGTCTCTATTAGCGCTAGGTCATTCGATTTTACGAATATTGAGACTGAAAACATATGGAAACTTTATAGTAATGATAACCATAACTTATTTTTAGGTAAGCTCGATGAGGAGTTTGAACAACAAGAGTTTATCAATTTGAATGAAGCTATTGGTGATGTAGCTATTACCCCGGAAGGAGGGCTTTATGGACTGTCTGCCGGTAAGGTTTATAGGATCGATCAAAGATCCGGAGGAACGGAACTTGCCTTGGTCTTAGGGGAAGAGGTTTCTAATTCTACCACTCAGAATCATTATTTGAGCATTACCTTTACCTCAGAATCTTCTGGTTATGCCATTAAAAGGTCTGCCGCTAGGTCGGGTGGAACGGGCTGGAGTTATTCTCAAAGAGTAGTTAGTTTTGATTTGAATACTCAAGAAGTTACTTCTTCCAACAACTTGAATTACTTTCAGGGGTTAAGTGCCTTAACTTTTGATCCTTCAATTATAAGCTTTTATGCTTTCGGTAGGGCTGAAGAATCATCAGCAGGAGTGATTAAAGTAATTTCAGAAAATGGTGAGTTGTTAAAAGAGATTGAATATCCCGAATCCATTTACCCCAAAGGTTTTTTTGTTACAGAGAGTGCTATTCCATATCTATATGATCACAGTGGAGTTCTTTATGAAATGGATGTTTTTGAGGGGGAGTTTACTCAGGTTGGCGAAGTGCTTGGAGCTACATCTTTAGTATCAAAGTTGCCGGAATTCGGAAGCACTCCTAATTTCGATAATGTAGTTACTTCTACGAATGAAGACTTATTCGCTAACCTATCGATTTACCCTAATCCTGCATCTGGCGAAGTTCTACTAAGGGGCTTGCCTAATAATCTAATTGATATAGATATTGTTGGGCTTGATGGTAAGGTGCATAAGCTGCCTAACAATAATGAAGGTTTCGATCGAATTGATATCAGCAACCTCAAAAAAGGGCTCTACCTATTTCGTTTTTGGTCTGAAAGTGGACTTCTAGCTAAGAAGAAGTTTATTAAACATTAAAACTCTTCCCCATTTAAATAAACCTTATCAATCCAGTTTACACCAAAATTGTAGCTAATGGAATTGAGGGTTTTGTCTTTTTTGCCAATTATAAAGTTGGCCCTTTTGCCTTTGGTAATGCTACCAACCTCGTTTTCTAATTCAAGGGCAAAAGCGGCATTAAAAGTGGTTGCATTAAATGCTTCCTGAGGTAGTAATTTCATTCTTATACATGCCAGGCTATTTATGGTGCTCATGTTAAAGGATGGGGCAGAGCCGGGGTTAAAATCGGATGCCAAGACTAGTGGTAAGCCATTATCGATCATCTTTCTGCCTGGTGCAAAAGGAATATTCAAATAGAATGAACAGCCAGGTAGTGCAACAGGCAAGGTGTCCGAGTCTTTTAAGAGGGTGATCTCCTCGTCAGGCAATACTTCCAAATGGTCGACAGAAAGTGCGCCAAACTCAATGGCGTTTTCTATTCCGCCAATAGCATTGAATTGATTTACATGTACTTTGGGCTTTAGATCGAATTTTTGTCCAGCTTCAAGTATGGTACGCATTTGGTCTACCGAATAGTAGCCTTTCTCGCAAAAGCAGTCGATGTAATCGGCCAACTGGTTCGAGAAAATTTCAGGTAACATCTCCTGAATAATGGTTTGCATATACCGCTCTTTATCTTCGGTAGGAAAGGCATGTGCTCCTAAAAATGTGGCCTTAATTGGTATTTTAAAATCTTGCTTTAAATGCGCGATTACTTTTAGCATTTTTAATTCAGCCGTTGTGGTTAAACCATAACCACTTTTAATTTCAATGGCTCCGGTTCCTGCTTTTATAGCTTCATTGAGTCGAGCGGAGGCCCTTTCCACCAATATCTCTAGGGGCGTCTCTTGCAGCTTTTTTGCCGAGTTAAGAATACCGCCTCCAGCTTGTGCAATAGACTGATAGTCCATGCCTTTGATTTTCATTACAAACTCTTCGTCTCGGTCTTGGGCAAAAACCAAATGTGTATGCGAATCAACAAAAGTAGGGGTGATTATGCAGCCTTTAACATCAACGGTTTCTTCGTTTTCTGAAGGAACAAAATCCTCCATTTTGCCAAAGTCTTCAATCAGACCGTCTTTTACGGTCATCCAAGCATTTTCCAGAAAAGGTACATCGGCCATAATTGGCCCTCTTAGTAGGTTTGTACCCTCTGCACGTACTTGGTAAAGTTTGCCTATGTTGATAAAGGATTTTTGCATAATGTTAATTTCTACCTTTTCAAGTGGTATTTCAAGTTGTGGTCTGAATAGTTTAAAGTAGGTTTTTTAAAACCTCATCATCAACCAAGTTTGGTTGCGTTACTTTTAGCTTCGGCTCGGCTTGCATAGCGCGTTTTATGGTGCTTATAGCATGTGGGTTGCGCGCCCAGTTTCTTCTGGCAATACCGTTATTTACATCCCAAAATAGCATGCTTTCTAAACGTTCATCTGATTCTACAGAACCATCTAGCAACATGCCAAAGCCTCCGTTTATTACTTCGCCCCAGCCTACGCCACCACCATTGTGTAGCGATATCCATGTGGCACCACGAAACGCATCGCCCACAAAGTTCTGAACGGCCATGTCGGCAGTAAATTGAGAACCATCGTAAATGTTGGAGGTCTCCCTGTACGGAGAGTCCGTGCCTGATACATCGTGGTGATCTCGGCCAAGTACTACCGGGCCTATTTTGCCTGCTTTTATGGCTTGGTTGAATGCTTTTGCAATACGTATTCTTCCCTCGGCATCTGCATAAAGTATCCGCGCCTTTGAACCAACTACCAGTTTATTTTCTTTGGCCTGTTTTACCCAAAGTAAGTTGTCTTGCAACTGTGGTTTGATGTCGGCTGGTGCTTCTTTCAACATTTCTTCAATTACCTCTGCGGCCAAGGCATCGGTAAAGTCTAAGTCGGCTTGCTCGCCAGAGGTACACACCCAGCGGAAAGGCCCAAAACCGTAATCGAAACACATTGGCCCCATGATGTCTTGCACGTAGCTCGGGTATTTAAAGTCGATGTTGTTTGCTGCCATTACATCGGCACCAGCACGGCTGGCCTCCAGTAAGAAAGCATTACCATAATCGAAGAAATATGTGCCTTTGGCTGTATGGTTATTTATGGCAGCGGCATGTCTTTTAAGTGAGTCTTGAAGTGCGGTTTTGAATGCCTCTGGATTGTTGACCATCAGCTCATTTGCTTCATCATAACTTAAACCAACCGGGTAGTAACCACCTGCGTAAGGGTTGTGCAAAGAGGTTTGGTCGGAACCTAAATCAATTGTGATGTTGGCTTCGTCAAAAGCCTCCCAAACTTCCACTATGTTACCCAAGTAAGCGAAGGAGGTTTTTTCTCCCGCATTTCTAGCAGCTGTTACTTGAGCTTTTAATTCTTCTATATCATCAGTCACATGATCTACCCAGCCTTGCTCGTGGCGCTTATAGGCCGCTTTAGGATTCACTTCGGCTGTTACCGAAACTAAGCCCGCAATGTTAGCCGCTTTTGGCTGCGCGCCACTCATGCCGCCAAGCCCCGAGGTTACAAATAGTAGCCCCTTAAAGTTACCATCTGGGCGTTTCATTCTAGCTGCATTCAATACGGTAATGGTGGTGCCATGGACTATGCCCTGTGGGCCAATGTACATATAAGACCCCGCTGTCATTTGACCGTATTGGCTTACACCCAAGGCGTTCATCTTTTCCCAGTCATCGGGTTTGGAGTAGTTAGGAATGGTAAGACCATTGGTGACCACCACGCGTGGCGCATTTTTACTAGAAGGAAAAAGTCCCATTGGATGGCCTGAATACATTACCAAGGTTTGCTCATCCGTCATTTCGGCTAAGTACTGCATGGTAAGACTGTACTGTGCCCAGTTTTGGAAAACAGCCCCATTTCCACCATAAGTTATCAGTTCATAAGGGTGTTGCGCTACTTTATGGTCCAGGTTGTTCTGTATCATCAGCATTATGGCCTTTGCTTGCTCAGAATTTCCTGGGTAGTCGGCAATGTTTTTGGCTTCAATCGGCTCTTTCGGCATAAAGCGATACATGTAAATACGGCCAAAAGTGCTCAATTCATTTGCGAATTCATTGGCCAATGTTTTGTGCCATTCGGCCGGGAAGTAACGCAATGCGTTCTTTATCGCCAGTACCTTCTCTTCTTTAGAAAGGATGTCTTTTCGCTTTGGAGCACGATTTACATCGCGTTGAAGTGCTGGCGCTGTAGGCAATTCGTTTGGTATACCATTCAGGATTTCTTGGGCAAATGCTTTCATGACTAGTAAACTTCAAATAGGTTTTTGAATGGACTTGGTGCTTCGCTTTGTAGTGGAGCGAAAATATTGGTTAAGGCTCTTTCTTGAATAATACCGTGTGCTTTCTGAATGTCATCAGCAAAGATTCTGTCTTGCTCTGCATGGTCAATTCTGGTTCTCACAAAAGCGTGGCAAGCCTCTAAAGTTGCCCCCGATTTAAGTGGTCTTCGGAAGTCGAATGCCTGTGCCGCACATAGTAGTTCAATTGCTAGTATGTGCTCTAGGTTTCGAATTACTTGCAGTGCTTTTCTGCCGCTAATTGAACCCATGCTTACATGGTCCTCTTGTCCTAATGAGGTAGGTACGCTATCGGCACTGGCAGGAAAACACAAGCTTTTGTTTTCGCTTACCAAGGCAGCAGAGGTGTATTGCGGCAACATAAAACCACTGTTAATGCCTGTGTTATTCATTAATAAAGTAGGCAGGTCTTCAATTTTACCTTCAAGCGAAAGGTAGATTCTACGGTCAGAAATGTTGCCAAGCTCGGCAGCGGCCAAGGTGGCGTAATCTAGCGGTAGCGCCAATGGCTGACCATGGAAATTTCCACCGCTAATAGTATCTTCAGCGCTAAGTACAATCGGGTTGTCGGTAACCGAATTCAGTTCGATTTCTACTAGTTCCTTCAGGTGTAGCCAAGCATTTCGCGAAGTGCCATGTACCTGCGGAATGCACCTTAAAGAATAAGGGTCCTGCACGCGGCTGCAGTTCAGGTGGCTGTCGAGAATTTTAGAACCTTTCAGCAGCGATTTTACATTTTGCGCCACATGAATGTTGCCTTTGAAAGGGCGGATGTTGTGCAATTCATCGCGAAATGGTTTGGCAGAACCCAATAGCGATTCGATCATCATAGCGCCAATAATATCGGCATGCTGCAAACAGTTGTGCAGTTCGTCAACCACAGTAACAGCATGTGCAGCGATAAACTGCGTGCCGTTAATCAGGGCTAAGCCTTCCTTGGGGCCAAGTTCGATTGAAGTGAGGCCGGTTGTCGCAAATAGCTCAGCCGTTTCCATCCGTTTACCCTGATAGTAAACTTCGCCTAAGCCAATAAGGGGCAGAAAGAGGTGCGCTAAAGGTGCTAAATCGCCAGAAGCCCCAACAGAACCTTTTTCTGGCACTACCGGAATGGCGTTATTGTTAATGTGCCAAACGATTCTTTCTAAGGTAGAAAGTTGAATGCCTGAAAAGCCCTTGGCCAATGAGTGTACTTTCAAAATAAGCATCAGTTTGGCAATCTGCTCGTCAATCGGGTTGCCAACTCCAACACTGTGACTTTTTAGAATATTGTATTGAAGCTCTTTGGTGTCGGCAGCAGAAATTTTGGTCGTGCAAAGTGGTCCAAAGCCTGTATTTATACCATAAACAGTGCGTTCACTATTGGTGATTTCTTCTACATAGCTGGTGCTTCTTTTTACAATCTCTTTGGACTGTTCCGAAAGAATTCCATTCGTTTGTCCTTTTGCTATTTGTAGTGCTATGCTACTCGTAAGGTGGTCTACACCATATTGAAAGTTATGTTCTGCCATTGGTACACTGTTTAGTAGAACAAATTTACTTTCAATTGTTAATTCCTATAAATGATTTATATTCATTGATTAATTACTATTGGGAATTAATGGAGCTTAGATTACTCAAGTCATTTTTGGTGTTAGCGCAAGAGTTGCACTATGCAAAAGCTGCTGAAAAGCTATTTATAACACAGCCTGCGCTTACCAAGCAAATCAAGCAATTGGAAGATGAGCTGGGCGTAGTGCTGCTAAACAGAACCAAGCGTCAGGTTTCGCTTACTGCTGCGGGAGCATACATGATGGACGAAGCTGAGTTTATCCTGAATCATATTGCTAATGTGGTGGTAGCCACCAAACGTAAGGCCGAAGGTGAGGAGGGGGAGATTCGAATTGGTTTTGTTGGATCTGCCATGCAAAACGTTATTCCTGCTTTGTTGGAAGCTATGCGTCTCAAATTCCCTACGATCCATGCTTCTTTGGAAGAACTGAATAACAAAGAGCAGATTTCGGCTATTGCCCACGACAAGCTGGATATTGCTTTTGTACGGCTGGAAAGTGTGAGAAAGGGCTTTGCACATAAAGTCGTTTTCGAAGATTCTTTCTCTTTGGTAGTGCCAAAGTTTGGCTCCGTAAAGGCAGAGAATTTCAAAAGCCTAAATGAATTTGAAGACGAGCATTTTATTCTGTTTTCAAACGACTATAGCCAAGAATACTACGATAATGTGATGAGTATTTTTGAAGACCATGGGTTTGAACCAAAGGTTTCGTATCGTTCTGTTCAGGCCAATAGCATATTTCGTTTGGTTGAAAAAGGTTTGGGCGTGGCCATAGTGCCTTCTGCTTTACGGCATGGTGTTGATTTAGGTATCGACTTTATACCATTGAAGCACTTAAGGCAGCGGACCAAGCTATTAGCTGTTTGGTCGGAGAATAATAGAAACGTGGCTTTGGATAAGTTTTTAAACCTAATGGTTTGATTACGGTTGTAAGTACTATTTAATGTTAAAATTATTTTAATTTAAGGAGTTAAGTAATTCTCAACGTGCAAATGCGACATATACTTTTAGCTACCGTTTTGGTGTTTTGTTTGAAAAGCTTGAGCGCTCAAGACGGTCATTATTGGTCGGAACAGTACGGGAACCGTTCGCTTTTGCTTGCTGGTGCCGTTGTTGGTAGCGTGGAGGATTTGGGAGCGGCATTTTACAATCCTTCGAGGTTGGCCTTAATTGATAACCCAAGTTTTTTGCTTTCGGCTAAAGTCTATGAGTTTCAGTCGTTAAAAATTGAGGATGCGTTGGGCAGCGGAGATATTATTAAGAACGATGAATTTAGCAGTAGCCCAGCATTGGCTGCGGGGTCTTTTAGGTTGCCTTTTGCCGAGGGACATCATTTCTCTTACGCTTTTCTTACCCGTTACCAATCCGACATAAACATCTTTTATAGAACGGAAATAACCAGAGATATTTTTGATGAGTATCCAGGGCAGGAGTTGTTGATTGGTACGCTGGATTGGACCAAAAGGCTGCGCGAAGAGTGGTTTGGTGGTGCTTGGTCTTACTCGCCCAAAAAGAATTTCGGTATTGGCGTGAGTTTGTTTTATGCCCAAAGAAAACAGAGCAACTCGCTAAATGTGCGAATGAATGCCTTGAGCCAGTCAAATGAAGGAGCCGACTATTATAACGATGTGAATATGTCGTACGCGGCTAAGGGCTTAATTACAAAAATTGGAGCATCTTGGGTGAAGGGGAGAACCTCTTACGGTATAACCATAACACCGCCACGTTTGCGCTTGGGCGGCAAAGGCAGCTTTCGCTATGAGGAGTTTATGAATGGCGTGGATAATTCTGGAGACTTTGTTGACGATGATGTGTTCATCTCTAATAGCCAGAGCGATTTAGACGCAGCGTACAATTCTTCACTGTCCATTGCAGTGGGGGCTGGTGTAAAATTGGGGCAAAGAGAACAGCATGGTGTTCATTTTTCGGCCGAATGGTTCAGTAAATTGGATGCTTACCAAATTATGGATCCAGCTCCATTTGTTGGGCAAAGCACTGGCTTGGAGATTAATGCGGTGCTTTATGATGAACTGAAAAGTGTGGTGAATTTTGGTATTGGTGGTGAACTCTATTTCTCAGAACACTTCAATACCTACGTGGGTTTCTCTACCGATTTTTTGGCGCAATATGATAATGAGTCAACCTCAATTCTCAACGAAGAGGTGTACAATGGTAGCTTTTTGCGCTCTAATCTCTTTCACTTTAGCTTTGGTGGGGTGCTCGATACCAGTATTGCCGATATCACTTTTGGGCTTTTGTATACCGGTAGTTCCGAAGAGCTTTCGAGGCCAATTAATATACCTGATAACCCTGGGGAAACTTTCTTTAATAGTGATGAGACTTTTATGGTGGACTATACCAGGGTAAGGTTTGTGTTTGGTTTTACTTTCCCTTTTGCAGAAGATGTGGAGCAGAAAACCATGGAGGCACTAGGGCTATCGGGCAAAAAGAAAAACAGAAGATAGTAACTACTTCTGGTAGATAAAGGCTTGGTGGACTTCCTCATAAACCGGCTTTGCTAACTCGGTTTTCATCGGGTTGATTGTTTGCAAGTTTAGACCAACACCATAGCCGTCAACCCAAAAGTACTCGTCATCTATATTTACAGGTATACCGAGATTCGAAATTTTGGTTTCAATTACTAACAGTTGCTTATCATAGGTTTTAACTAGGTTTTCGAAAGCTGTATAAACTTGCGTGTAGGCTATTCTAAGCGCAGTGTTGTCAATTAGCAATTCGTATTGGTCTGGGTAGTCGAGCTTGGCTTTTAGCAGGTATTGAAGCAGAAAGTACTTGAACTCATAAAAGGCCGCCACATCGCTCGAAATGTTTTGAATGTATTTTT
This sequence comes from Roseivirga pacifica, assembly GCF_900111145.1. Lineage (GTDB taxonomy): Bacteria > Bacteroidota > Bacteroidia > Cytophagales > Cyclobacteriaceae > Roseivirga > Roseivirga pacifica. Next base: position 23,949 of record NZ_FOIR01000006.1, on the reverse strand, counting down.
GGTAGGCTTCCAAATCTTCAGAGGCTTGGGTTTCATAGTACGCGAACATGTCGTGGGTCATCAACATGCCTATGTAGTAAGCGTTAAATTCGCCCAATAAACCATAAAAGCCTTCTTTTTGACTTCCTATGCCGCTTTTGGGCGCAATATATGGTGTGTAGCGATATGTTCTTAAGTCTTTTGGAATCTCATTTTTAAGCTCGTTGCTATTAAAGCATACGGTGTGTTTTACCACATAAGTCCGTGCTGAATCGAGAAAGTAGGCCGTATAGTCGCCCAGCTTAAAATCTTCTGGAGAAGATGCTTGCAGCACATTGAAAGGGTAAATAAACTGAAAGCCATGTGCACTTTCGTGTGCAACCATGCTTAGGTTGTCTACTAATTTACTTTCAGTACTGCCTGAGAGCCAAGTTTCTGGCGGCTGATGCCTACCGGCACTTACTCGCATGCCAGCGATTCGATAATTGCGGGGTAGGCTGGCGCTAGTCTTAATCATATAGCTTATTGTGGGCGAATACTCATGAATAAGCCTGTACATTGTCTCTATTTGTGCTTTTCTTTCCAGTTTTTGGGCTGAGACAGCACCGCACGTGAATAGAAGAATGCCGATTAAAACTGCCTTGGTCATTTTTTGCTAGGTATGTAGGCGATGCACTCAACTTCTACCGCTGCGCCTAAAGCTAAGCCATCAGCGCCCAATGCCGAACGAGCTGGTTTTTTGTTTGGAAAGTATTCCACGTAAACCTTATTGAAGTTGGACCATTGCGCGATATCGTCTATAAACACAGTGAATTTTACAGCATGGTCGAATGAGCTGCCGTTGGCTTCCAGCACCGTTTTAATGTTTTCCATTACCTGTTTGGCCTCAGCTTCAATTCCACCCTCAACTAAGTCCAAAGTGCCCGGCTTATTACCTACTTGTCCGCTTAGGTAAAGCATATCGCCAACCCTAACTGCTTCAGAAAACGGCAAGTTAAGTTGAGCAGTTTCTTCGCTTAAGTAATGGTTTACTTCAAGCTCGGTGGGTTTCTGTGTACATGAAAAAATAAAAAGGGATAGAATAAAAGCGAAAGTAAAAGTCTTTGCCATTGATTTTTAGTTGGTTGAATAAAAAGCATAAATTAGGTAATCCACGAATAAATATCACCTATGTCAAAATATATCATAACAATCGATGCCGGAACCACGAGCGAGCGAGCAATCATCTTCAATAAAAAGGGAGAAATTGTAAATACTTCGCAGCGTGAGTTCGAGCAGTTTTATCCCAAACCCGGTTGGGTGGAACATACCCCGCTGGAGATATGGGAAACGCAGAAGTTCACTATAAACGATGTGATGGAAAAGCAACGAGTGGAGGCTTCGGAAATAGCTGCTATCGGAATAACCAACCAGCGTGAAACTACAATGGTTTGGGACCGGAAAACGGGTAAAAATCTGTATAGAGCGATTGTTTGGCAAGATAGGCGTACAGCCAGTTATTGTAATAAGTTAAAGGCTGAAGGACATGAGGCCATGATACAAGAGAAAACGGGGCTGTTGATTGACGCCTATTTTTCTGCCTCCAAAATTCGCTGGATCCTTGACCATGTGGAGGGCGCCCAAGTGCGTGCTGAAAATGGTGAGTTGGCTTTCGGAACAGTAGATACATGGCTGCTTTGGAAGTTAACCGGTGGCAAGGTACATGCAACAGATGTAAGCAATGCCAGTAGAACCATGCTTTATAATATCCATTCGCTGGCATGGGACGATGAGTTGCTTGATTTGTTTAACATTCCAAAAGGAATGTTACCCGAAGTAAAGGCAAGTAGTGATGATTTTGGCAAAACTGATCCTGAACTTTTTGGAGCTGCCATACCCATTGGCGGCATTGCGGGTGACCAGCAGTCGGCACTGTTTGGGCAAATGTGCACTGAACCCGGCATGGTAAAAAACACTTATGGTACCGGTTGCTTTTTGGTGATGAATACGGGTGACAAGGTGATTAAGAGTGAAAACAAATTACTTTCTACAATAGGCTGGAAAATTGGTGATAAAGTGAACTATGCGCTCGAGGGAAGCATTTTCATTGGCGGGGCCATCGTGCAGTGGTTGCGTGATAATGTACACTTTATCGATCAGTCGGCCGATGTGGAAGCCTTGGCGAAAACCGTAAAAGATAATGGTGGGGTCTACTTTGTGCCAGGGTTTGTTGGCTTGGGTGCACCACACTGGGACCAGTATTCTACCGGTGTGATGATAGGCTTATCGCGAGGAACCCAGAAAGGACATATTGCTCGGGCAGCTTTGGAGGCTTTGGCATTACAAAGTATGGAGGTGATTGAAACCATGGCATTAGATTCCGGTATAACCCTGAAAGAATTGAGAGTAGATGGCGGTGCTTCTGCCAATGATTTGCTTATGCAAATTCAGTCAGATTTTACAGGGCTCGATATTGTGCGACCTGAAATCACTGAGACTACAGCTCAAGGAGCAGCCTTTTTAGCAGGTTTGGCAGTAGGCTATTGGCAGTCTCAAGATGAGATTAAGGCGCTTTGGAAAGTGGATAAGAAGTTTGCCCCTAGCGGCAAAGACAATAGCAAGATTAAAAAGAATTGGAGCAGGGCCGTGGAAAGGGCTAAGGCTTGGAATGAAGAAGACTAGTATTCTACACTTATGAAAAGAGAAAAAATGCTAAAGCGCCTTAAAAAGCGCAAGGAACCTTGGGATATAGTGGTAATTGGCGGTGGTGCAACCGGTTTGGGTATTGCGGTAGATGCGGCTTCTCGCGGCTATGCCACCCTTCTATTGGAGCAGCACGATTTTGCCAAGGGAACCTCAAGCAGAAGCACTAAGTTGGTGCATGGCGGAGTGCGCTACTTGCAGCAAGGCGATATTTCTCTGGTGTTAGAGGCGCTGAAAGAGCGCGGGTTGATGATTCAGAACGCTCCTCACTTGGTGAAAAATCAAGCTTTTATCATTCCGAATTACGAGTGGTGGGATGGCCCATTTTATCAGGTCGGACTTAAAGTCTACGACCTAATGTCTGGTAAGCTGGGGATTGGTTCTTCTAAAAAACTTTCCAAAAACGAGACAATAGGCCATATCCCTACAATAGATCAAAAAGGATTAAAGGGTGGTGTGGTGTATTACGATGGGCAATTTGATGATGCTCGAATGGCGCTGAGTTTGGCGAAAACAGCTCGCCAGTTCAATGGGGTGGTAATCAATTATATGAAAGTTACCGGCCTTTTGAAAAATGATGAGGGAATTATAAATGGCCTAACCGCAACCAACCTCGAGTCGGGCAAGTCATATGATATTGAAGCAAAAACAGTGATTAATGCCACTGGTGTTTTCGCTGATGCGGTTAAGAAAATGGATGAACCAGATGTGAAGGAGATGATTCAACCGAGTCAGGGTATTCACTTGGTTGTGGGTAAGGAGTTTCTGCCCGATAAATATGCCATTATGGTACCGCACACAAAAGATGGCCGCGTAATGTTTGCCGTGCCATGGCACGATAAAGTGGTACTGGGAACTACCGATACCATGAAGGAGAAGCCGGAACTTGAGCCTAAAGCACAGGAGGAAGAAATAGATTTTATTCTAGAAACTGCCGGCCAGTACCTAACCAAGCAACCTACCCGTGCCGATGTACTCAGTGTCTTTTCTGGTCTCAGGCCTTTGGCCAAACCAGAAGGGGATGGTAAATCGACCAAAGAGATATCAAGGCACCACAAAGTGATGATTTCTCAATCGGGCTTAATTACCATAATTGGTGGTAAGTGGACTACCTACCGAAAAATGGCTGAAGACACAGTGGATAATGCCATTTTGATTGGTGCTTTGCCTGATCGGAAATGTGTTACTCAAACTTTGCCAATTTATGGCTACGATAAAAACCTAGACATCACAACCGACCACCTTGCGGTGTACGGTACCGAGAAGTATCAGCTGCTGGAGTTAGAGGAAGAGGAGCCTGAGCTTGCCGAATTTATTAGTGAAAGTTTACCACTAAGAAAGTCGCAAGTGGTTTGGGCTGTGCGCCACGAAATGGCCAGAACAGTAGAAGATATGCTGGCTCGCAGGGTTAGAGGCTTGTTTTTAGATGCCCAAGAGAGTTTTAGAGTTGCTCCTGAAGTAGCTGCAATTATGGCCCGTGAGTTAGAAGAAGGCGAAGCGTGGGTGAGTAATCAGCTCGAAGCCTTCAATAAACTAAAATCTCACTACCTAATTTAACTGGGTGTAATGTGCTAAGTGCATAAAAACCAGCTAGTAATAAGTTTTTTCTCTCCAAATAGAATTTTGAGAAAGTGAGTGATGCTGCACTGGAAATGTCGCATTCATGACAAAATATTTTTCCTTAAAACACTTTAGTTGTCCAGACCAAATAAAATTTGGTTAAGTATAACGATTGCATATCTGTCTATTAAAAAATATTTCACTTTTCGGGAACAATTCTGCCTAAACGTGCGTCTATTGCCCAGTGGAAACTTTGGGTACTATTGAAGTTTCCGTAGTTTTGCAAGCCGATGGAGCTAAGAGATAAAATAATAGAGCATACAGGAAACCTGATGATACAGTTTGGAATTCGAACGGTAACCATGGATGATATATCCAGGGATTTAGGTATTTCTAAAAAAACCATCTACCAGTATTTTAAGGATAAGAAGGACTTGGTGAACAGCATTGTGAGAGAGCATATTGATGAGGACATCAATCACTTTAGACGCGCAATGTCTGAGGGCGAAAATAGTATTCATGCCCTAATCATCGTGTCACAATGCTTAAGAGATTCTTTAAAGGATATTAAAGCCAATATTATGCACGAGCTGCATAGGTTTTATCCCGATGCATGGATGATGTTTGAGGATTTCAAAGTAAATGTAATGAAGGAATCTCTCATCTCAGTAATCAGGCGAGGTCAGCAAGAGGGGCATTTTAGACCAGAGATCAATGCTGAACTAATGGCTTCGCTCAGGATTGAGCAAGTGCAAATATTTATGATGAACAAAGATCTTTTGCCTAGAGACCAAATCTCTTTAGGCGAAGTGCAATATCAGTTATTCGACCACTTCATACATGGGTTATTTACCCTAGAAGGTTATCAACTTTTTAATCAGTACAACATCAACAACAATCAAAATGAGAAGCTTACTCAGAAAAACTAGTATTACTTTACTACTAGCGCTTACAGTCGTGGGGCTTAAAGCGCAGCAGGAGTTCAGCTTGGAGCAGGCCATAGCATATGCCCTGAAGAACAATGAAAACCTGAAGAACGCGCGTGTGGCAATTGACGATGCCGATGCGCAGGTTTACGAAACGCGATCTGACGGTTTGCCTCAGGTAAATGCGACTTTCGGTTACACAAACAATGTGGAAATTCCAGTGAGCGTTTTGCCTGCTTCCACTTTCGACCCTAGTGCGCCAGAGGGAGAAACTGTGGCTGTAAAATTTGGTGTGCAACATCAGAGTAACTTGGGTGTAAACGCTTCTCAAATGATTTTCGATGGCTCCTTTTTTATAGGTTTGAAGGCCGCTAAAAAGCTGAGAGAGAAAGTGGTTGTGGACGAGGCCAAGGAACAGGAAGATGTGCGTGAGCAAGTAATGAAAGCGTACTATCTGGTATTGGTGAACCAGATCAGAACAGAGCTGGTAGAAACCAACATTGCTACACTTGATAGTACTCTAAAAGATACAAAAGCGCTTTACGAAAACGGCTTTGCGGAGAAGATTGATGTTAGCCGTTTGCAAGTGCAAATGAACAACCTTTATGCTGAGCGCAGCGCAGTTCGTCAGGCCATATTTTCTGCCAAAAACCTATTAAAACTTACCATAGGTATGCCGGTAGAAAATCCAATTGAGATCAGTGGTGAGCTGGAAGGTTTCGATTTTACTTATAGCCAAGCCGAGGTTGAAGCCTTTAGCGTTATAGACCGATTAGAGGTTCAGCAGATTGAATATTTAAAGCAATTGGCCGAACTAGACGTGAAAAACGTAACCTCTCAATACATTCCAACAGTGAATTTTACAGCAGGCTGGGGGCGTAACTCTGCCAACGATGTGTTCAATAATCTATGGAATAACGACAGAGAGTGGTTTAGTAGTGCCAATATTGGTGTGAATGTGAATATTCCGATTTTCGATGGTCTAAGAAAGAAGTATTCAATTCAGCGAAAAAGATATCAATTAGAAACACTCAACAACCAATCGAGCCTATTGGTCAACAACTTAAGACAACAACTTGATAACTCTAAAGTAGCCCTTGATGTAAATGTTGAACGCTTAGAAGTTCAGCAAGAAAACATGGAATTGGCGCGCGAGGTAATGGAAATTACACGCGAAAAATATACTGAAGGTGTAGGCTCAAACCTTGAATTGGTTGTGGCCGATCAGGATTTTAAACAAGCCGAGGTGAACTACCTAGTGGCTCTTTACGATGCCATAGTGGCTAAAATCGAATTAGACAAAGCACTAGGTAAACTCAATTAATTCAAGATGAAACAAAGAACTACAAATAATCATAACAACATGAAAGTCAACAGCATAATCGCCATATTTCTAACGTCACTTGTGGTGCTGGCATGTGGCCAAAGTAACGATGACTCCCTGGAAGGGAAGAAGGCATCCTTAGCAGAAGCTAAGAAAGAGTTAAAGGCATTGGAACAAAAAATTGGCGATTTGGAAAAGCAAATTGCTGATGAAGATCCATCATTTGGTAAGGCCAATGTAAAGAGCACATTGATCACTACCGTGCCTGCTGCAAAGACAACATTTGAGCACCAAATAGAAGTGCGCGGAAATGTTGAATCGCGTACCAACGTATTTGTTAGCTCAGAAGTAATGGGCCAGCTTATCGAGGTAAATGTGGTGGAAGGTCAGAAAGTGTCCAAAGGTCAGGTGATTGCACGTGTTGACTCAGAAAACCTTGAAAAGAGCATTGATGAAGTGAAGACTCAATTGAGCTTTGCTACTACGATTTTCGAAAAAAGAGCTCGACTTTGGGAGAAAAACATTGGTACTGAGGTGGAATACCTTCAAGCCAAAAACAACAAAGAGTCTCTTGAAAATCAACTATCTACCCTTCAAACCCAACTGGATAAAACACAGATTAGAGCACCTTTTACGGGTTCTGTAGAAGATGTGCCGGTTAAAGAAGGTGAAATTGTACAGCCAGGTAGCCCTGTTGCTTTTATTGTAAGCAACGCTAATATGTACATAACCGCTGAGGTTTCTGAAAACTACATTGGCCGATTCGAAGTTGGCGATAAAGTTGAAGTTGAGCTTCCGGCAATGGGTGAAACTTTCACTAGCACAATTTCATCAGTAGGTAATGTGATCAACGCAGCTAGCAGAACATTTACGGTTGAGGTAAAGCTTCCTCAGGTTGCCAAGTACTTAAAAACAAACTTGGTAGCGCTAGTTCATATGACTGATTATCGTGCTGAAGAAGCGGTAGTTATTCCTTCTAGAATTATTCAAGAAGACTTTGAAGGAAACTATGTGTTCTTGCTTGATAACAAAAAGGCTAAAAAAGTGCACGTAAAACTTGGTCAGTCTTTCGATAACCAAACAGAAGTAGTTGCTGGCTTAAGTGGTGGCGAGTCTGTAATTGACAAAGGCAACAGAGCAGTTGCTGACGGAACTACTGTAGAAGTACAAAACTAAATCCAGACGAATAATCATATGGATCAAAACAAAAATCAACAAGTTGTAGATAAGGAGTTTGGTTTAACCTCCCTGTCTCTTCGAAATAAAATCACGGTGTATGTAATTACATTCATCATCGTGGCTGCGGGTATCTACTCATACATTACCCTGCCAAAGGAGAATTTTCCTGAGGTAGAGCAGCCTACGGTATATGTAAGTACGGTGCACCCGGGTAACTCTCCTGAAGATATGGAGAACCTGATTACCCGAGAATTGGAAAAAGAGATCAACACCATTGAGGGTGTAGATAATATTCAGTCAACTTCGGTACAGGATTACTCGGCCATTGTAGTTGAGTTTCAGGTTGGAATTGATGTAGATGATGCTGTAATCGATGTAAAGGATGCAGTTGATAGGGCTAAGTCTGAATTACCAAGTGACCTGAAAAGTGACCCTGAGGTAATCAAATTCAGTATTTCTGAAAACTTCCCAATCCTTAATATCAACCTTACCGACCCAACCAAAACATTGGATGAGTTGAATGACATGGCAGAATACCTGGAAGATGAGATTGAGAAATTCCAGGAGATTTCTAAAGTGAACATTGTAGGGGTTGATGAAAAAGAGGTGAAAATTAAGGTTGATCCTTTCAAGCTTGAAGCAAGAAAAGTGACCTTTAATGATATTGAGAATGCCATTTCTGCAGAGAACGTGACCCTTTCAGGAGGTAACGTAATTGCTGATGGAATTCGTAGAAACGTTAGAATTATTGGTGAGTTTGATGATCCTAAGCAAATGCTAGACATCATCATCAGCAATGAAAATAACAACATTGTTTACCTACGCGATGTAGCTACTGTAGAGTATGACTACAAAGACAAGCAAAACTATGCTCGTTTGGACCTCGACCCTGTGGTAAAGGTGGATGTAATGAAGCGTAGCGGTGAGAACCTTTTGGTGGCAACCGATAAAATTATGGCTGTAATTGCCGAAAGTAGAGTGAATGGAGAGATTCCTGAGTCTACTAAGGTTACCATTACAAACGATCAGTCTAAGGATACGCGCGAGCAAGTAAGCTCGTTGGGTAACAACATTATTTTCGGGGTAATTCTGGTAGTTACCGTATTACTATTCTTCTTGGGAACGAGAAACTCACTTTTCGTGGGTATGGCTATTCCGCTATCTATGTTTATGGCGCTAATGATTCTTGGCTTGGCCGGAATTTCTATTAACACCATGACACTCTTCGGTCTTATTATGGCTTTGGGAATGTTAGTAGATAACGGTATTGTGGTTGTTGAAAACGTTTATCGTTTGATGGAAGAAGGGCTTAGCCCAATGGCAGCAACCCGTAGAGGTGTTGGCGAGGTGGCTTTACCTATTATTTCGTCTACAGCCACTACTTTGGCGGCATTCATTCCTTTGGCCTTCTGGCCAGGTATTATGGGAGACTTTATGATGTACCTGCCATTGACATTGATCATTACTTTAGGTTCATCGCTATTCGTGGCATTGGTTATTAATCCAGTATTTATTTCAAGCTTTATGCGCTTAGATGGTACCCGCGTTATCGATAACAAAAAGGTGCTTATCAGGTCTTCAATTGCGCTTGTACTAGGTATTGTGTTTGCGTCTGTGCTTGGTGCAGTAGCTTTTGGTAACCTACTTATGATGATTGGTGGTCTTACACTATTAAATGTGTATGTGCTTAATCCACTGTCGAAAAGGTTCCAGGCGGGTTTCTTGCCAGTACTTGAAAACCAATACGAAAAAGTGCTTAAAAGAGCGGTAAGAAGCCCAATGCTTTACTTAGGTGGTGCTTTTGGTTTGTTGATCTTCTCTTTGGTATTGTTCGGAATTAAAACACCACAAGTGGTTTTCTTCCCAGAGAATGAGCCGCGTTATGTAAACGTGTTTATCGAATTCCCAGTAGGTACTGATATTGATGCGACTAACGATTTTGCGGTAGATATTGAACAGCAAGTAATAGAAATTGTAAAGCCATACGAGAGTATTGTTGAGTCTATTACAACCAACGTTTCGCAGGGTGCTGGAGATCCAGGCGATCCAACGGCCGTAGGTCAAAGTGAGGAGCCGCACAAGGCGCGTATCACTGTAAACTTTATTGAAAGTAAACTGCGTGGCGACATCAATACGCTTGAAGTGATGGAGGACATTCGTGCTAAGGTTAAACTACAGCCGGGTGTTACCCTTACAGTAGATAAGGATGCAGCAGGGCCTCCAACAGGTAAGCCAATTAACTTGGAGATTGCCGGTGAAGACCTTGAAGTACTCATCGGGATTTCTGAAAGAGTAGTACAGAGAATTCAAGAGTCGGGCATTCAGGGTATTGAACAGCTTAAAAGCTCATTGGAGCTTGGTAAGCCCGAGTTGGTGGTTGATATTGATAGGGACAATGCCAGAAGGTTCGGTTTGTCTACAATGTCTATTGCTAACGAGATTCGTACCGCGCTTTTCGGTAGAGAGGTTTCTAAGTATAAGGAAGGTGAAGATAGCTATGAGATCAATGTTCGTTTGAACCAAGACTATCGATACAATATTGATGCACTTCTGAATAAGAATATTACGTTTAGAGATCAGAACTCTGGTCAGTTGGTGCAAGTGCCTATTTCATCGGTTGCCGATGTGCACTATAGCTCTACTTACGGTTCAATCAAGCGTAAAGACTTGGACAGAGTGGTAACGCTTAGCTCGAACGTTTTGGGTGGTTTTAACGCCACCGAAATCAACGAGCAGCTAAAAGTGTTAATGGAGGACTTTGAAATGCCAGCGGGTTATTCTTACGCCTTTACTGGTGAGCAAGAGGAGCAGGCTGAGAACATGGCTTTCTTAGCAAAAGCACTTTTGATTGCCGTGTTTATGATCTTCCTAATCATTGTGTCACAATTCAATAAAATCACAGCGCCATTCATTATCATGGTTTCTGTATTGCTAAGTACTATTGGTGTATTCCTTGGCTTGGTAATCTTCAATATGAAGTTCGTAGTGATTATGACAATGGTGGGTATCATTGCCCTAGCTGGTATTGTGGTAAACAACGCCATTGTATTGATTGACTTTATTGAACTGACAAGAAAGCGTAAGCGCGAAGAGCTTGGCTTGGAAGAAGGTGCAAGATTGCCAATGAACGATGTAATTGAGTCAATCATTATTGCTGGTAAAACAAGGTTGCGCCCTGTGTTATTGACGGCAATTACTACCATTTTGGGACTTGTGCCTCTCGCGGTGGGATTGAACATTGACTTTATCGGATTGTTTACTCAGTACAATGCAGATTTTTATGTTGGTGGAGATAACGTAATCTTCTGGGGACCAATGTCATGGACGATTATTTTCGGGCTTACGTTCGCTACGTTCTTAACCCTGATTATAGTGCCAACCATGTATTTGATTGCCGATAAGATAATGTACCGTATAGACAAGTTCAGAGGTAAGAACGATCTATCGGTAGTAGATATGAGCAAACACAGCGAGTCTTAAGTTTTTGGCAAGGTGTTTGTAAAGATATTAACTGTGGTGATTATGATGTTCGGTAAAACGAATATCATTCATAGTTAAGGTTGATTTGGTGGCTCCCGGGGTGGTTCCCGGGAGCATTTTTTTTGACGTTTTTTAAGAAACAAAAAGAACGAAGCACTCACAAATCGGGTTATAAATTAGATGCATATTCCACTCCTAGTAAAGCTCCTTATTCTACTGTTTTTAGCTTGGCTCGATGTTTACGCATATCAGGCTACTAAAACCCTTTTAAAGCAAAAAGACAGGCGTTTTGCCAAGTGGGTAAAATGGGTATACCTAGCCCAAGGCATTGTTATGTTTGGCCTTTCTACCTACCTGTTCTTCGTTCAAAGAGGAACGGTTTCCTTTATGTTTTTGCTAAGCATTGTTTTCATGAGCTACGCTGCTAAGCTTTTGGCCGTACTCTTTGTGTTTCTGGATGATATTAGGCGTGTGCTCATATGGTTTTTTCAGGGTAGAAAAAGACGATATGAAAAACGTGTGGAACGTGGTCAGAAAATGCCTCGTTCTAAATTTTTGGCCAGAAGTGCCGTTGCTGTAGCCACACTGCCCGTTGTTACCATGAGCTTTGGTATTGTAAAAGGAGCTTATGATTACAGGGTGAGAAGAAGGAGGGTTTACCTACCAAACTTACCGAAGGCATTTGAGGGAATGAAGGTGGCGCAGCTTTCCGATATTCATAGTGGTAGTTTTTTTGATAAAACGGCTGTACAAGGTGGTATAGATTTACTGCATGCTGAAAAGCCAGATGTGATCTTTTTTACGGGAGACCTTGTAAACAACCAGACAAAGGAAGTAAGCGATTACATGGATATGTTCTCCAAGCTAAAGGCCGATTTTGGGGTTTACTCCACACTTGGTAACCACGATTATGGAGATTACATGCAGTGGTCATCGCATGCTGCTAAGCGCAATAACCTGGAAGATATGATTAAGGTTCATGAGCGCATGGGGTGGAGGCTACTGATGAATGAAAATGAAACCCTAAAAACAGGCACTGACCAGATAGCTGTAATTGGTGTTGAGAACTGGGGCGCGGGGCGCTTTGCCAAATACGGTCAGTTGGATAAGGCCGCTATGGGTGCGGAAGGTGATGTGAAATTGTTGCTTTCTCACGACCCAAGCCATTGGGATGCCCAAGTGCGCTCGCAACAGCCAGATATAGACCTAATGTTTGCTGGCCATACCCACGGTATGCAATTGGGTGTTGAAATTGGCGATTGGCGCTGGAGCCCGTCAAAGTACATGTACAAGCAGTGGGCCGATCTATACAAAGAGGGAAATCAGTACCTTTATGTTAATCGCGGTTATGGCTTCTTAGGCTTCCCCGGTCGCATAGGGATCTTACCTGAAATTACCGTTCTAGAGCTTACTTCAAGGCCGCTAGCTTAAGCAATCTCTCCAGAGCCTATTAGCTCATTATCATCGTACCAAGCCACAAATTGGCCAGGAGCAATGCCTTTCTGATAGTTATCGAAGATAACGTATAGGCCATCAGGCTCGCAAAATATTTCAGCACCCTCAAGTGGTTGTCTGTAGCGAATACGGCTCATGTAGCGTTTGCTTTCACCTACATTTAATGCCAAGTCTTCACGTACCCAATGCACTTCTTCGTTCGGTACAAAAAGCCCTTTTCGTAAAAGCCCTGGGTGGTTTTCGCCTTGCCCCGTATAAATTACGTTGGCATCCGTATCTTTTTCTATTACAAAAAGTGGCTCCGGTGTGCCGCCCACGCCAAGGCCTTTGCGCTGGCCAATGGTGTAATAGTGCGCTCCATTATGTTCGCCAACCAATTTGCCATCGGTAGGTGTATAATCGTATGGTTGCGTTAAGAACTCCAGTTCTTCGCGCTTTGTCGCAAATTGCTGGTCGCCATTCAGGGCAAAGTTTGCGAAGTTGGTAGCATCGCTGGTTAACTCGCGTATCTCGCCTTTTTTAGGAGATAGCTGTTGCTGCAAAAAGTCTGGTAAACGTACCTTTCCGATAAAGCAGAGGCCTTGAGAATCCTTCTTTTCGGCTGTAATCAAATCTGCTTCTTTGGCAATGGCACGTACTTCTGGCTTTTGTAAATGGCCAATAGGGAATAGCGCTCTACCAAGTTGTTCTTGATTTAGCTGACAAAGGAAGTAACTCTGGTCTTTGTTAGGGTCTGCGCCAGCCAATAATCTGTGTACCTCTTTACCATCTTTTATAATGGTTTCTTTCTGCACGTAGTGGCCAGTTGCTACATAATCGGCTTTTAGCTTTAATGCCGCTTTTAGGAAAATGTCGAATTTAACCTCTCGGTTACAAAGAATATCCGGGTTAGGTGTTCTGCCTTTTTCATACTCTCTAAACATGTAGTCTACAATACGCTCTTTGTACTGCTCGCTTAAGTCGATTACATGAAAAGGAATGCCAAGTTTTTCGGCTACAGCTAGGGCATCGTTGCTATCTTCTACCCAAGGGCATTCTTCAGAAATAATTACAGAATCGTCTACCCAATTGCGCATGAACATACCGATTACTTCGTAACCTTGCTCAAGCAACAGGTGTGCGGTAACACTTGAATCAACTCCTCCAGAAAGACCAACAACTACTCTTTTGCTCATTTTATTCTCCTCCAATAGGTTCGGATAACAACGTTTCTGCAAAAATAGTTGAATTCATTCAAACAAAATGAATTAGCCTAGCGATACTCCGGATTTTCAAAGTTCCAGCGGTTGCCGTTGTCCCATTCTTTGCGCGAGTTGCCATATGCGGGGTAGCCATTCTTTTCCTTCAGCATTTTGGCCAAATGAAGCAGGTTGTAGGTCATGAAGGTGGTGTTTCGGTTGGTGAAGTCATTCTCCTGAGCGCCAGATTCCTTATCCAGATAACTTGGTCCTGGCCCCACTTCTCCGATCCAGCCTGCATCGGCTTGGGGTGGTATGGAGTAGCCAATGTGCTGTAGTGCATATAAAATCCCCATGGCGCAATGTTTAACGCCATCTTCGTTGCCAGTAATAATGCAGCCGCCTACTTTGCCGTAGTAAAGGTATTGGCCTTTGTTGTTTTGCTTTCCGCTCATGCTGTATAGCCGCTCAATAAGCTTTTGTGCTTCAGAAGATTTTTCGCCTAGCCAAATGGGGGTACCGATAATGAGGATGTCTGCGGAAAAAATACGCTCGAACAGGGTAGGCCACTCGTCTTTCTCCCAACCATGTGCTGTCATGTTGGGATATACACCTGAAGCTACTGCATGATCTATTAATCTTAGTTCTTCAACCTGCACACCTTCTTTGCGCATTATGTTTTTAGAAACCTCCATAAGGCCTGCGGTGTGGCTTTTTTCTGGTGTTTTTTTCAATGTACAGTTAACATACATTGCTTTTAGTTGAGAGAAGTCCTGTTTTTCCATGATCTGAATGTTATGCCTAATTAAACAACGGGCGAGAACTCAACAATTGTTTTGAAAAATGTGAATCTACATTGTTGGTAGTGAAGTCAACAATAGCAGGGACTTGGTTCAATAGGGCTATAAACGAAAAAAGCAGCCCAAATTGAGCTGCTTTTTTACAAGTTAAGGTTGGTTTTATTTCTTCTTGATGTCGATAACCGGTTTGGTTTTGTCAACGCCAGGAGTTCTGTTTAAGAACTCATCGTATAGTCTGATTTGACGAGAAGTCATTGGGATTTTGTAGCCATCAATGAACAAGTCAGTGATTTTGCTAGCTGTTTCAAATGGATCGCCAGTAGAAACAAATACGTTGGCTTTTTTACCTACTTCAATTGAGCCAATTTGGTCAGAAACACCTAGTATTTCGGCAGCATTAATAGTAATAGCTTTTAATGCTTCTTCTCTACCCATACCATATGAGGCTGCGAAACCAGCGTGGTATGGTAGGTTACGGCTATTTTCAGCATCCATAGTTCTAATGGCTACCTTAACACCTGCTTTTTGCAATACACCGGGGTTGGCGTAAGCCACATCGTAACGGTCCGAAGCACGTGTTGGAATTGCTTGAACAGGCCCTGCGATAACCGGAAGACCAGACTTAGCAATTTCCTCAGCTACTCTCCAGCCTTCAGAAACGCCTGTTAGAATTACTTTTTTGTAACCTCTTTCCTTCACCCAGTCAAGTGCGCTTAGAATATCGTTGGCAGCATTCACTTCAATGAAAAGAGACATTTCGCCTTTAACAACTGGTACCAAAGCTTCTATTTCTGGGTAAGAACTTAAGTCCTCAAGTTCAGCGTAAAGTTCGGCTTTGTCCCAAGCATCGTTCACAGTTTTAAAAGCTCTTTCAAGTGCTTTCTTTTTCTGCTCTTCGTTCATTCTGCGTGCTCTCCAGCCTGTTGGGCTAGAAGGGAAATTCATAACGATACCTTTTGAACCAGCAGACATTTGGTCTGGCGTATAGCCAAATAGGTTGATGGCAGCCGCAGTACCTGGTAGCACACCGCCCTGAGGCATTGTCCATACCGTGGTAATACCACTTACTCTGGTAACCGGAATTACAACTGAGTTAGGGTTTACTGCGCTAAGCGCTTGCATTTGCGGTGTAAGCGTACCGTGCTCTCTAAAGTCATTTGCTTCTGCAATACTTCCGATTTCGGCTAAACCTACACGCGTACCACTATCAATCATACCTGGGTAAATTTCTTTACCCTTACAGTCAATTACTTCTGCATCGGCAGGAATATTTACGTTGGCACCTACAGCTTCAATAATTCCATTGCTAATTAGCAATGTACCGTTTTCGATTATACCATTGGTTACGGTATAAATTTTAGCATTGGTAAGGGCGAACTTACCGCTGCGGGCCTTCAACACCTGATCATCCTCTTGGCCAAATGACAAAAGAGGAACCATCATTACGATGAGGGTAGCCATTAATAAGCTTTTTAATAATTTCATTTTTTATCTTTTTGACGTTGAGAATAATTCTTCAAAACTCAAAGCGCCTTCCATACACCTGTGCATGTCGTGTCTATCGAAGATAGTTACTTCTTCAATATTAGACTCTGGGTTGATGTAAATACGCTGATCTGCTTTATCGTTTTCTCTATCGAAGTACTTCACTCCATCTACAAACGTCATCATTGGGATGGCGTAAACAGATAGCGGGTGACCTTCGAAAATAGCGATGTCTGCATCTTTTCCTTCTTCCAAAGAACCAACTCGGTTATCAACACCTAGTTGCTTGGCAGGGTTTAAAGTTACAAGTGCAAGTGCTTCATCGTCAGATAAGTCACCGTATTTTTGAGTTTTAGCAGCTTCGTGGAAAAGGTGTCTGATCAACTCTCCTGAATCGGAGTTGATTGATGTAAGTACACCGTTTTCTGTAAGAATGGCCGCATTGTAGGCTGTAGAGTAGTAAACCTCAAGCTTATATGCCCACCAGTCTGCAAATACAGATGCTGTAGCACCAAATGCAGCAAGCTCAGGGGCTACTTTGTAGGCCTCGTTGGCGTGCTGGAAGTTGATTCTATCGATACCGAAATCGCTGAATACTTTTAAAAGCATGTAGATTTCGTCTGCACGGTAAGAGTGGCAGTTCACCCAAACTTCTCCTTCAAGAATATCTACCAAAGTTTCCATTCTCAAATCGTACTCTGGGGCAACTTTTCTGGCGCTTTTATTCGCGTTGTAAGCGTCCCACTTTTTCTTGTACTCTTGCGCTTGCGTGAATGAGTTTCTCAACATCATTTCCACACCCATACGGCTTTGAGGCTGAATACCTCTTGCACGACCACCACGTGTTGGGTTTTCTCCCAGCGCGAACTTGATGGTTCTTGGAGCTCCCTCAAAACGAAGGTCGTCAGGATTGGTACTGCCGTAACGTAACTTCATGGTTTCGTTCTGGCCACCGATTACGTTGGCAGAACCGTGCATTAAGTGAATGGAAGTAACACCACCTGCTAGTGCACGGTAGATCGAAACATCCATTGGGTCTACCACATCTTCCATGCTTACTTCGGCAGTTACTTGGCTGGTACCCTCGTTAATTGCAGAACCTGCAATGTGTGAGTGAGCATCAATAATACCTGGCATTACAAACTTACCAGTGGCATCTATTTCCTGTACACCTCTTGGGGTACGAATTCCCTTACCAATTTTAGTAATCTTCCCATCTCTCACCAACACATCGGTGTTCTCCAATGTACCATTGGTTACGGTAAGTACCGTTCCGTTCTTAATAAGAACGTCTCCTTTTGGGGTTTGAGCCCACGCTGTGCCAATAAAGCAGAAGAGGGCTAGTAGTGTATATAGTTTTTTCATCGTTCTCATTACTTTCCGTCTTTAGTAGCGCTAATAGGCGTTGAAAAATCGAACTGGTCTACTGTAATGGTGCCATCGAAAGTGCTACCGGTAACGGCACCCGTAACGTTTAGTACAATGCTTTGTCCGCCTGCATCAAACTCTAGGTTAAACGAAAGTTCTCCATTTCTAAAAGATACATCTCTAAGGTCTGAGTCTGGCTGACCATCGTTAAATGTCATTACACCAGTATAACCACCGTCTATTTTAGAGAATACAAATGTGCCTTCAGAAACTCCTTGAGGGCTTTCGAAGCTGTAGTTCCAAGTACCAGCAAGTGCATCGCCACTTGCATCGGCTGAACTATTACCACCTTTTTTAGCCTCTTTCTTTTCGTACTCATACTTTTCGCCATCAACGAACATGTATCGTACTTGTGAGTCTTTGGTAAAATAAGGAGCGCTTGTAACCATAAGGTTGGCCACTTTGCCTGTTTGCACCGTGCCCGCTATTTGGCTAATGCCTAATATGTCGGCAGCATTGGTTGTAAGTGCAGCTAATGCGGCATCTTCAGACAAACCGTGCTCAATCATTGTGGTTAAGTTTTTCTTAAGGTCGCCACCACGAATGCCTTTGGCAGAAAAGCCAAACTTAATACCGGCTTTCTCTAGCTCGGCAGCTTGACCTACGTGTAGGTTATAAAACTCCATTCTTCTTGCTTCTAAAGCTTCAACCTCTTCCGAAATGTCGTCACCTTCTTTAGCGTTTTTAGGCTCTTTAGGTAGGTCGAGTGACAAGAAGATTGGCGTGTTTGTAGACTTTAGTTCGTCAATTAATGTCCATGATTGCTCTACACCAGCTACAATTAGTTTAAAACCTAAGTCCCTCTGAAGTCTCATGGCGCGTCTTACTTCTAGCATGCCGTCCACATCGAACATAACAGACTTGTCTTTTGTAAGTACCGGGTAGAAAGCCATAGAAACCCTGTCGTTAGTTGGTCTTGGTAAACCTGAAGGGTTTTCGGCAAACATGTCTGCGTGAGACTTATCGTTTACTGCATTAGTGTATAGATTTCTCCACTTGGCCATCATACCCAAGATATTGCCTGGGTATGCACCAGGAGCTCCTACCCATTGTGCGTAAAGCGCGTTGTCTTTTTCCAGCACCAACTCATCTACATGGTCGGCATCTTTTAGTATAATTAGCGATGTGCTGCCTGGTAGCATTCTGCCGTAAGGAGCAGCATTCGAAATACCAAAGCCAGCTTCGCGCATTTGGGCAATGGCACTGCTTTCAATGCTTAGTTGGTCTACCACACTTCTTTCTGGTGTAATACCCGCATAGTCGTTTGGCGGGTCTGGTGTAAACAGGTCGCGAGGACGCTCAGGATTGTCTGGTCTTTCAGCCCCAGTGTTGCTCATGCCGTCAATAAATGCTGCATAAACATAAAGTCCGCTGGCGTCAATTACTTGTGCATCGGCAGGAATAGAAACATTCGAGCCAACGCCCATAATAAGGCCGTTTTTTACAACAACAGTAGCGTTGGTTAGTTGGCTGCCCGGAGCGGTAACAACGGTGGCATTTGTCAATGCATAGGTGCTTGTAACCGCAGACTCCCCAGATGGGTCGCTTTGGGCAAAGGCCACAACATGACTCATGCATAGCACTAACAAAACCGCCAGTTGAAAACGTATTTTGTTCAATTTCATATTTAAGTTTTTAGCTATGGTTAATTCAAGCAGATAATATATGAGAAAGCCTCTGCTATTTCAAAGCCAAATATGGGAGTGGTTAGATTTTGATTCTGAGGGTTGAGAAAGCTTTACTTGTTTCGGTTTTTTTTATACCTTATTAGCGTTCCAAGTCCCCCAACCAAGCATATTCAAGCTGTAATAAAACCCTAACGTGAAGTGTGTAAATGAATTACAGTTTAAAGATTACGAAAATATTCATTCTATCTCTTTTGGTAACTGCTTACCAAAACTCACTTTGTGCTTTTCAAAAAGAACCAGATGTTGAGTTAAAAGCCAGGTACGATTCGTTAAACGAAGATTTTAACAGGTATTTTTTTTCGAGCACTCCGAGTTTGAGTGCCGAAGAGTTCGGTCTTTCATTTATCAGTGAGGCTGATCGTTTAATGAAGGATGTGGATAAGCATGAAAGGCCCGATCTTTATTTTTCTGTTAAGGATATAGTTTACTATTACTACACTTTTCAGAAAGACACTATTATGTCTTTCACTGTTCTCAACGAGATGATTCGTGAATCTAAGGAGCTTGGACTGCCAAGGGTTGAGGTAAATACATTGAATAAGAAAGGAGTGGAGTACATGGTGTTAGATGCGCACGATTCGGCACTCAGTAATTTCAACAAAGCAGTTTATTTGGCAAGACAAAATGGGTTTGAAGAGCTTTTGGGGTATACCTATAACTCAATGGCGATTGTTTACCAGAAGATGTTTGATTTTCAAGGGGCTATGAGAAAATTTCACCAAGCCCTTATATACCTAAGTCCTAAAAAGAATTTAGGTATGGTAGCGGTTGTACATGGTAATCTAGGGGGGATTCACAGTTACCTACAAAATGGGGATAGTGTGATCTATTATGCTGATAAACTTCAGGCCTTAAATAAACAGTTGAATTCGGATAGGCATACTTCAGAGGCTTTAGGGTTGTTTATGGCGGGATCTTACTTGATTAAGAACTATAAGCAAGCTTTAGCATATGCCGATAGCGTGGCGGGAATGATTGAAAATGGGCGTTATACGGGAGCGCTGTATAATGCAAAGTACTATTTGTCTAAAACTATGTTTGAGTTGGGTGATAGGGATGCAGCATACGCGTTGGCCAAGGAGGCGGTTGATCTCGTGCATGCAAATGGATATACGCGTGGAGAAATCCAATATGTAAGGTGGTTGATTGAATTGGATAAGCATTTTGGTGAGTATGAGATTGCCTTAAATCGTTCAGAGCTTCTTGCGGGGGTTTTAGATAGTCTGAATAGCTTGAGAAGTGAACAAAGGTTACAGCTTTTGCTGATTAATAATGAACTTGAGAATAGGGATAAGGATATAACTGCGCTAAATACTCACTTGCGAATAGATGAGCAGCGTATTTATTATCAGAACTTGTTAATCGTTTTGGGAGGTTTGTTTTCGGTGCTTTTGTTTACTGCATTTTTTGTCTTTTATAGGCGTAGAGTGACCTTGCAAAGGGTGTTGGCAAAAGAGGCGCAGAGTAGGCTGTTGTTGTCTCAATTAGAGCCTCATTTTGTATTCAATGCCATGGCATCTATTCAGTATTACCTACTGGAGGGAAATAATGTCAATCTCGCTTTGGGTTACCTTCAGAAGTTTTCAAGGTTGATCAGGAAGGTGTTGGAGAGTACCAGGAGTAACCTGATTTCTTTACAAGATGAATTAGATACACTTAACTTCTATTTGGAGGTTCATCAACAACGATTGAATCACTCTTTTACATTCTATTTTGAAGTTGACTTAGAGGATGACGACTACTCGTTGCTTATCCCTCCTATGTTTGTTCAGCCGTTTATTGAAAATGCAATAGAATATGGTGTGAAAGGTAGTGGGAAAAATGAGATAATCGTAGGGTTTTGTCAGGAAGGCGACATGCTAATTGTGACAATTGACGATAATGGTCCTGGCCTTGGGAATAGCCATGTGAAAAGTAAGGATCATAGGTCTCAGGCCACGCAAATTACTCTTGAAAGAATTGACGTACTCAAAAAACTGCATAAGCGAGAAGCGAGCTTTTCTGTTGTGAATCGTCAGGATAATGAGGGCGTTGTTACAGGGGTGAGAGTACAACTTAAATTACCAATTTTTAATAATCCGATATGAAGGCAGTAGTAGTAGATGATGATGAGAAGTGTATTTCGGTGGTTAGTTCTTTGTTAGAAATTTATTGCCCAGAAGTGAACTTGGTCGGCAAAGCAAATTCGGTTGCTACCGGGGTTTCATTAATTCACGACCTAAACCCTGATATAGCATTTTTGGATGTTGAGATGTCTGATGGTACAGGTATCGAACTTGTGGAAAAACTGAATGGTGTAAATACCAAGATTGTATTTGTAACTGGATATGACAAATATGCGATCAATGCTTTTCAGTTAAGTGCGGTTGACTATTTACTAAAACCAGTTGATGCGGATGGTCTGGTGAGTGCAGTGGAGAAGTGCCAGATGCAAATGGGCTTAGATTTTAACAGGCAGCAGATTGAGTATTTGAAAGCAAGCTATGAGAGGCCATTGACAGAAGTGAATAAGATTGTTTTGAGTGACAATGAGAGTATTCACTTTGTAAAGGTTGAGAATATACTTTGGTGTGAAGCAAGCGGTGGTTATACAAATTTCAAGTTGGCAGACGGGCAGAGTATACTGGTTTCAAAAAATTTAAGGATTTATCAAGATATACTTCCGAAGAGTATGTTTTTCCGTTCGCATAATTCTTACCTGATAAATGTTGTGCAAGTAGCGCGCTTTAATCGCTATGATGGAAGTGTAATAATGGTGGACAACAGCAGTTTACCTGTTGCGATCCGCAAAAAAGAAGCTTTATTAGAGAGGCTGCGTTTGCAGTAGTACTTTACACTTATAAAAGATTTGTCGACAGTTATCAAATACTTGTTGACGTCTATTTGTTTTTAAAAATCCCGAGCTAAGGGTTTGGTAGATTCGCTTTAGTAATCAACCAAACCCTTAGCTTTTTTATGCTCAATCTAAGAATTGATGTGCCTGAGCGGCAAGATAATACCCACCACTTACCAAGCATTCTTACTTCTGAATATGCTGGTGCTTTACTAATCAATCTCTCAATGCTTAACCTTCATTCCTTAGTCCCTAATGCGCTTTAGGGGCTTTGGATGTATTTAACCTGGTTAAAAATATTAGGAAAGAATTAAAGTGTGTATGGAAAAGGCAATTCGTCAATTTGTGTTTTTACTGGTGTTAATAACTGCGCTGCCACAGGTAACTAATGCTGGGATATTGAGTACTTTAGGTCTAAAATCTTTGGTGCCAGTAATGACATTTATGCAGCCTACTCCTCCTCCTGGGCTGCCTTCTGCCCCGTGCAGGACTTATTCTGTATATGTTACCCACAGGCATATTGGTGTTCCGTGTAATGATGTGAACTACGTAGTAAATCACGGTGGTACTCAGATCTCGGCAAACTTAGATCAAAGTGTAGACCCGAGTACTTCCGATTATACCTATAACTCGTTTCATTGGAAAAAACTGGCCACAGGTGTTATAACTGACGCTTCAGGACAATTTACTGTTAGAATGCGTCCGAGTGTTGCGGCAACTACCTGTGCGTCAGGTTATATTTTGGCAGACGCAATTATGATAGTTGATGACTTGGGTAGAAAATATGTAATAGATGATACGCAAGGAAATGCCGTTGTGGCTTCAGGGTCTGGGTCATGGACTACGGAGACGAGAGCCGATGATTATAACGGACAGGCGACTTTTGTAACAAAGGCTACGGCCAACGGTGGTAATTTTTATTTCGACTGGACTTTTGATGCAGCTAACTATTTTACGGATCTCGATGGTGATGGTATTTATGATGATTGCGATATAGATGATGACAATGATGGAGTGCTGGATGCAGATGAAATTACTTTAGGTAAAATTGCGAATCCTTTTACCAGTTTAGAGCAGGCAAGAGCAAATGTGTTTAAAGCTGGCAGGTACTATTTTAACCTTTCTGGAAATAAATTCTCAACCTATGTAAATGAAGCAGGTTATGTGTTAGTAGCAGTAGACTATGGAGATGGCACAGGTGCGTTGGCTACCTCTACAAAGTTAGGGCTAACCAAGGCCACTTATGGGCGGGGAATTCTTAATACTACCACTTTGGCCGCTTTGGGTACTGTTTCTGAACTGAGGATTTCTACTAACTCCACAAGTGCTGGGGGGGTAGATGTAACCACATCAAATAGTACCCTTATTAATCGAGTTAAAGCCAATCAATCATTACATAGGGGAACCGCAGATAATGCCATTAATGAAAACTGGTCAGGCATAAATCAGGCTTATCTAAGGGCGGATGCAACGTCAACCACTTCGACAGCAAATGATCTAAGTAATAACATTATCCACCCTTCAGGGAATGGTAGTGCCTTGACGTGGATTCCCGCCTCTAATTACCAAAGGGTGCGTTGGGGTTCAGGAGAAATAGCTAATGATAAATACATGGCACTTTGGGTTCGTGGGAATACATCAGGTGTAACTCAAGATTCTGATAATGATGGCACGCCTAATCACAGGGATTTAGATAGTGATGATGATGGTTGTAGTGATGCTTTTGAGGCTGGAGCTACTACTGATACTACTACGGATTATCAATTTACTGCAACGCCTGATGCTAATGAAAACGGTTTAAACGATAATGTTGAAAATGGTACTACGGGAAACATCAATTACACCAGCACTTATGCTCACTATGCGCTGAATGAGGATATAAAAGCTTGTTTGGACTCAGATGGAGATAATGTGCCTGACTTAATTGATTTGGATGACGACAATGACGGTGT
>NZ_FOIR01000007.1 GCF_900111145.1 Roseivirga pacifica | reverse complement strand
GTAGTGCTTATGGTGTTTGCTGATGCTGCACTGGTGTTGCCTGCTTGGTCATTCACTGTTCCTGCCGGTAGTGTTACACTTACCGCTCCATCAGCCGATGGCGTTACAGTGGCTGTCCAAACTAGGCCTGCGGTTACTACTGTGAGGTCGGATGCCGTACCATTAGCAATGGTGAAATCTGTCAACTCAAGCCCTGTTACTTGCTCATCGTAAGTTACTGTTATGGTAAGTGCTTCATTTGTCAAGCTACCAGTGGCTGTACTCAATGTTGGAATAGCCCTGATTCCATCAACATTGATGGCTGCCGTGCTGGCTACATTGTTCAAGGCCAATATTGCGTTGGTAGCAAACTGATCGACTATCGAGCCTCCGTTCAAGTTGATGTTGGAACCAATTGTTATACCGTCTGTATCCAAGTCGCCTTCGGCTATTGTATAGCTAAATGTAAGTGAGTTGCTATTGCTCGCATCGGCTGCTACTGTGGCTTCTTTTGCTGATGCACCAAGTGTTATCGGCAGACTCAGGCTACCGCTTGTATTTACAGGCAGCGTAAAGTTAACCGTAAACTCAAGCTCATCGCCAATACCGTAAGTATCTGCTGCCGGTACGCTTACACTGGTAACTACTGGAGCTGCAATAATTGTAAAGGTCCAGGCTGTGTTGTTACTGATTCCTACATAGCTGTTTCCTGCATCGTCTGTAAATGTTCCTGCATCTACCGTTACATAGAACTCTTCGCTAGGTGGCAACAACAAGCTGGTCGGGTCAATGGTTACTTCAGCGCCCGATACCACTACGTTAGCACTTGTTACATCTATGGTTTCCAATACCGTGTTATCACTGCTCTGCTTAATTGTGATGTTACCGGTTCCTTTGTAAATATCTTCACTGAAGTTCATTACAAGGTTGGCATTTGGCAGCACGTCCGTTGCGTTATCGGCTGGTGTTAGTGTTGCATCCAATGCTTGGTCTAGCACTATTGTCAGTTCACCTGCTGTTCCTACGTTGCCTGCTACATCGGTTGCTATGGCGCGAAGTGTCAGGTCGTTCACTGTTCCATCTACAAGTATTCCTCCTATTGTTGAACCAACATTAATTGACCAGTTGCCTGCGCCATCTGTTGTGGCTGGCAGACCTGTGAAGGTGGTTCCGTTGTAGGTTAACTCTACCTCTACCGAAGCGCTGGCTTCTGCAGTTCCTGAGAAGGTCATTGCATCTCCAATAGTATAATTGGTCAGGTCATCGCTGTCGCTAGTTCCTTTGTCTGATGTTGCATCGAGGTTTACAGTTGGTGCTTCTGGCGCTGTGATATCCAGTGTGATATCGTAAGTAGCCGCTGCACTGGTGTTTCCTGCTGCGTCAGTTATGGTTATGGTTACAGTCTCTGTAGCATCTTCTGTTAATGCATTGGAAATATCCATAGACCAGTTGCCACTACCATCTACCGAAAGACCGGAATAAGTAACACCATTGAATGTCAGGTCGAATGTAGCATTCGCTTCTGCCGTACCGCTGATGGTTACACTGCTCATATCATTGATGATAGCATCTGTACTGCTTGCCCCTGTATCGTTAGTGATTCCATTGAAAGTGGCTGCAGCTGGTGCTGTGGTATCAACGGTGACATTTACGGCTGTGCTATTGGCGCCAGTATTGCCAGCGGCATCTGTTGCATTAGCAGTAACTGCAATGGTTCCATCTGTTAGTGGGGTAACACCTGTGTAAGCCAATGTCCAGTCTCCTGAAGCATCTGCTGTGGTTGTTCCCACGCTATTTCCATCTACAAATATCTCTATTGTAGCATTGGCTTCTGCTGTACCGTTTACGGATGGTGTATTGTCACTTGTTATTCCATCACTAGCACTTGAGCCTGTATCGTCACTTACTGAAGTAACAATTGGTGCAACTGGTGCTGTAGTATCTAGTACCGTATCATCTGTTGCTGCCGTACCTACATTGCTCGAGGCATCGGTCAAGGTTACTGATAGGGTCAGTGTTCCATCGTTCAGTCCTGAAAGGTCGGCTAGCGTGATCTGATCTGTTGCTGTAGCAATTGTTCCTGTTCCTGTAACATTGGTTCCGCCATTATCTGAGCTCACCGTATAGTTGTAAGTAGTACCGATCTCTGCGCCTGCAAAGATGAAGGTAGAAGTTGATACTTCTGAACCGCCTATTAGGGCTCCTCCTAAAGTTACTGTATAGCCAACAGGTGCTGTATTATCATCATCATTAGTAATAGTAATTATTGCGACACCCGTGATATCAACACCCGATGTATTCACAGTTTTGGCCACTAAGTTATTCATGGCGATGGTCAATGTTTCAGTAGACTCTTCAATACCATCATCGGTTGGTGAAACTGTAAAGGTCTGCGTTTCCCCTACCGTACCAGCAAAGTTTAGGGTCTGACTCGTAATCGCTATAAAGTCGGCTACTGCAACTGCGGTTCCATCTACAGTATTGACATCCACACTTAGACCACCATCTACAGCCTTATTCAGCGTGGCCGTTAATGTAATCGGGCCACCATCTTCTGACACACTTACATCCGCTATGCTTACGGTTGCTACATCGTTGTTTTGGATGGTTACAGTGGCTGTCCCTAGGGCAGATATGCTTCCGGAGTTTACGATATGAGGTGTCAGATTATGCATACCAACATCAAATGTCTCATCTGCTTCAACAATCTCATCATTGACTATGGATAAGGTAACAGTCTGTGTTTCTCCTGCTATTCCTGCAAAGGTTACAGTTTCCCCTACTAGTGCGGTATAATCAGCAGGGGCATATGCGGTGTTGTTCTTTGTGCTAACGTCTACGGTAAAACCGCCATCAACTGCCTTGTCCGCTGTTAGGGCAAGTACAAAAGCTCCGTCCTCTGAATAGCCTATATCTGCTACAGTCACTATTGCTTGATCATCATTGGTGATGGTTCCCTTAGCTGTGGCATCTGATATGGTGATATTCCTTCCTGGCGCAACAACATTGTGGATAAGGACATTAAAAAACTCGTCAACTTCCACGATATCATCATCTAATACTGTTACATCAAAAGTTTGGGCTTCTCCGTTGTTGCCCGTAAAACTCAATGTACCGTCTGTTGCTGTAAAGTCATTTTCGCGTGCCGAGGCTAGGTTGGTCGCATATTGCACGGTAAATGGCTCTTGCACAGTCCCTGTAAGCGTTACCGAGAAAGTAAAACCCGTTGTTGCCCCATTGGCGTTTTCTGCCATAGTAACATCGTTTATTGCTAGGGTTGCAGCATCATTATCAATAATAGTTACTGTAGCCTCATCGGTCAGGTCAAAATCATCATTGTTCAGCGAAGTGCTCGCCACACTGCTTAGTATTAAAGTGAATGTCTCGCTGGACTCTACGATGTTATCGTCCGTAACATTAAAGCTGATGGTCTGTGTTTCACCGGCATTTCCCACAAAGGTGGCCTTGGCATTCTGAACAGCAGTATAGTCCGAATTGTCTTTGGCCGAGACATCGCTAGAACTTACAAAAACATCGAAACCGTTGGAAACTGCATTGTCTAGGGTTAGTGTAGCCGTTGCGGTACCATCACCTTCGTTTACCGTCACATCTGCTATACTTATGGTAGCTACATCGTTATTTTCGATGGTAACCCGTACTGGGTTTTCCAACTTTACATCTGCCCACCTTACTTTGTAGTTGGCCTTGTTTGTTAAGGCTACAGTAAATGCCTCATCCCTTTCAACAATATCATCGTCATTTACGGTAACTGTAACCGTATGTGTTTCCCCTGCTGTTCCTACAAAGTTGATTGTCTCGTTAAGCGCAGTATAGTCGGCCCCGGCAATGGCCTGAAAATCGAAAGTAACTACATCTACTGAGAAACCTCCATCTACGGCTTTGTCTGCGGTAACAGATAGTACAAAAGCGCCATCCTCACTCTCGCTAAAAGCTACTGGCTTTATCCGAACAGATTCATCGTTTTTAATGGTTCCTGTACCCTTACCAACATTTATAAACCCAAGACTGGAGGCATTGGAAATTGTTAATTCTATCGTCTCATGATTCTCGACAATTTCATCCCCCATCACGGTGATATCTATCGTTTTACTTTGCTCTCCTTGCAGGAGCTTTAGTGTTCCCGAAACACTGGTGAAATCGGCCGCATCTGCTGTTCCGCCAGTAACGGCATAATCCATGGTTATATCATCTGGTGCTGGGAAATTGCCACTAACCGTGAAAGTGAGTGTTGTTGTTCCACTATTTCCTTCGAAAACATCGGGTGAATCGATATTCAACCGTATCGGGTCTTCACTAATTAGTTCCAGTACATCTTGTTGTGTGCCATCTTCATAGCCGTTCACAACATTTACTATTTCTACTGAAATACTTTCTGGAAACTCAGGGTCAGTGTCGTTAATTGCTTGAATTGGAATGGATGCCAGTGCTGTCAGCGACCCCGCTGGGATGGTAATGGATGTACTTGCATTGCTATTATAGTCGCTACCAGCTGTGGCTGTACCACCATAGGCCAAATTAACCGTCACATCGGTTGTAGAAGCAACACCATCCACTAAAGACACCTCAATATTTGCGGTGTTCTTGTTCGCATCAGTAGACTCTTCAATAGTTTCTTTTGAAAAGCTTAGCCCTACTTTAGGAAGAAAGTCAATATCAACATCCTTGTTTGCGGAGATAGAGCCCGCTGTTCCTGGAGTTGGTAAGTTTAAGTTTGCCGAATTCCCAACCAAATCTTTGATACTAACGCCAGAACCAACCAAGAGCGATGTTGTTGAAGCATAGTCCAAATCTGAATTGATATCGCCTATTGACGAATTGTACTTAAATTCTATGGTAAGTTTATTTCCAAGTGTTCTGCTATAAGCAATGGATTGGTCATTAGGCCCAGTTTCTAAAGTCAACTTTGGCACACCAGTTACTGAAATTTCTTCGGAGAAAGTCACTTGAACTGTAAGCCCACCAATATCTTGAATTTGAGTACCACGATATTGCCCATCACCTTCTTTGATAGTTACATTGGTTACAGTTGGTGCGGTATTATCTAAATTAAAGTATTCGTTCTTCCCACTTGTGGGATTTACATCGCCCAAATGATTACGTCCATAGTCTTCAATACTTAATGAAGTGGAAAAACCCACGTGAACTACACCATCAAAATTGGTTATATCTCCACCGGTAAAAGTAACCAAGTAAACACCGTTGCCTTGGTCTGTTATTGATTGCGAGTTTGGTGTTAGGTTTACCGAAAAGAAGCTACCAAAAGCCTGAAAGTCTGCCGCATCAACATTTTTCATTGGCTCACTAAAGGTTATTTTAAAGGTTAGCTCATCGGCATTGGTATTTTGTTGGTTTGGCAAATGCCGCTCAAAACTGACTACTTTAGGAGCAGTTACGTCAGCATCAACTATAACCCCAACTGCATCGGTTAGTGGTGTGTTACAGGCAAAGTCTTGTATAAGATTGTTGTTGGCTACATAGATAACTGAAAGGTCACCCACAGCATTGCTCAGATCTGCCACCTCTAAGCTCACAGATGATTGGTAATCCGAACTTAATATGTTACTAACAGTAAAAACATTGCCTAAACCATCTTTAACTATAAAGTCAGAACCAACTCCTCCTGTGGCTTTCACATTCTCACTAAACTCAATAGTAAGTTGGGTTTCACTATCTTTTACACCACTTACCATTTTAGGTGGTGTTGAATCATCTAAGGAATAGCTTACTACCTTATCATCGTTTCCCCCAACTACATAGAGCTTGGCCCCCTCTTCGTTAAATGTAATTCCTAACGGGCCGCTACTCTCCGTACTAGGTATTTCAAGAACCGGATTAGCCTGTTTTACGGCCGTACTGATGTCGAAAGAAGTGTTGAGATCATAGGCCATAATCTCATTAAAGCCTAAATCGTGAATGTACAATCTACTGCCAGTTCTATTGAACAAGGGGGTTCTTGGGAAAGAAAGGGCTGAAAGGTCCAGTTCATGACTAAAACTTGCAGTACTTAGGTCGTATGGGGTAGATAATACATATTCATACATCTTGTTTGGGTTCTCTACGATTATATACAGCTTTGTTCCATGCGTATTGAATGCCATGCCCGTACCAGAGCCTCCTCTACTACTAAAGTCTAGCTTTACATTATTGTACACAGCTGTATTGGTTAGGTATCGTGAAGTCAAATCAAGTTGTGCAACAATGCCATTGTTAGGATCATGATTCAGAACAAATATTCTATCTGCAACATCATTCAAAAGCAAGTCGGAGGGATTAAAAATCGCATTGCTGGTAGCAGTGCCCAAGTCTAAAGTAAAGGTACCCGACTGAGCCACTGCTTGGCTCACATCATAAGCATTGTTAATCAATGTATAGAAGTAAAGCTCGTTATCATCAGAATCTAATATGTACATCGCTTCCCCTCTATTAGCAAAGCGGATTGCTTGAGGTGTTTGTGCCTGACTAGCGACTGAAAATGAGCCATCTGCACCTAAGAATTTAGCATATTGGAACTCGAAAGCACTCTGGTACAGCGTAGTGCTTTGTGCTGCCATTGAGTTACCAACAGCATCCTTAATTGCCGAACCTGTAAAGCTCAACTGCCAATCTCCGGGAGCATCATTGTCAAACTGGAAATCTAAATATTCATCATTCGGGTTAGTGTCCGCCACGAGCGTGACATTAGGAACACTATTACCCTCACAATCTACCACAGACAAATCCGTTGCTTGCCAACTATTATGAACACTTATTGCCTCTGAAAAAACGAGCCTGAAATTACTTTCACCAACTCTTTCGACACCTATAATGTACGGAGGGGTAATATCATTTGTAGTACCAAGGGTTTGTTGCTGCTTAAAATAGCGGCCTCTGCCATCTGGCAACTTGGACCAAGTATTTGTACTACCAAATGAGTTGAATGAATAAACTTTATCTTGCCCTAGTAGAGCGGCCAATGTGTTTGAACTAGCATCTCCATAAACAAAGGCATCTATCATCCCAATAGTATCGGCTACGGTAACTCCATCTACAAAGTCGCTCTCGTTACCCACGTATACTGCCATTGCCCCATTGGCCAAGGCTCCCGATGGAATTCCATTAAAAAAGAACCCTTTAGCACCTATACTGCTTGGCGCTAAAGAGTATGCATCGTAAACCGTATTATTATCGGATGGGTCGAATAACACCCAAACCATATTCGATAAATCGAATGAAGTACCCGAACTATTGTAAAGCTCAAAACCAACAGCACCACCATCAACCACAACTTCATTAAAACTTATGGTTTCATCTGGCATTACGTAGATATCTACATGTTTTGTATCAGAAGTATTCCCCCCATCATCAGTAATACTTAGTGAGACCCTGGCCTTGCCATAAACACCTGCCTTTGGCGTAAAACTCAGGTCACCAGCTATCCTGCGCAAGCCAAAATCTAGAGGATCTCCGTTGTTCTGATCTATTTTTGGAAAATTTATAATGGCTGGTTGCGCATCAAAAAGAGCGTTGTTGTCATTACTAAGATTAAACGTAATGCCCTGAGTATTAAAGTCACCATCAGTTGCATTGTTGAAAAAGTCGGTTAACACTTGTGCACCAGCATTTTTTGAAAGCACAATATCTTCTTCTGCAAAATCGAAAGAAGGTTTATGGTCCACCACATGGGCTTTTACAGTAAAAGTAAATGGGCTTTCATCTGCATCGTTATTGGCTATGGAGATTTCGGCCGTCCTGTCTCCAAGAAATTTTGGTTTAAAAATTACTGTAAAGTTTTGGCTACCACCCGCAGCAATAGTTGCAGGGGGCTGTGCCTGTAGCTCAAACTCTTGATTGGGAGTTGTTATGGTTATAGCATCTGCCCCAAGTTGCAGCGGAATATTACCATCATTGTGAATGGTGAAAGTTCTGGTAGCGGGTATCTTTAGGGATCCAGCGTTTGGTCCGCTGGTGTGGAATTTATCCTTATCGAAATTGCCAAAATCGATATTAGTATCACCGTTACTTATACCGCTGCCATTGCCACTTACATTAATCTCTGGTGCCATACCCTGACCCCTGATGTTAAAAGTGAAAGGGGATTCGTCTGCATCATCGTTTGGAATGTTTACAGTCGCAGTTCTATAGCCTACGCCAGTGGGTGTAAAAGCTAATTTAAAAGTATTAGAAGTGTTTTTGCTAAAGCGGGGAGGGTCAAATTCTGGTTGTGCTACCACGGAAAAATCCGATGCACCAGGTCCAGTAATAGAAATTGGCGAAGAATTGCCATTGTTCAATGTGAGTAAACCACCTCCTACATTTTGTACTACAAACTCATTGGTTTCAGTTTGCCCTATTAGTACCTGATCAAAATCTGTACTATCGGAAACTGAAGGAAAAAAATCTCCATTTGCAATGTCTACATTAGTATTGCCCGATACGGCTATTTCTCCATCGACCCCTGTACCAGAAATGGCAAAAGTAAAAGGAGATTCATCCGGATCATTTGTCTCAATTTTTACCGTAGCATTGTGCAAACCCAGCTTACTGGGATCGAAAGTAATTATTAATGAGCCATATGCATTTGGTGCAATGGTAGTGAATATGGATGCCGCTGAAAAATCGTCAGCATCGGCTCCTTCTATGGTAACCTTTGGCTTAATTAATGTGGCTGGGTCACTTGGGTCATAATAACCCAAATCGGCATTACCAGTATTATAAATTCTAAAAGAGTAACTTTTTGATGTGGTGCCATTTCTT
Organism: Roseivirga pacifica; assembly: GCF_900111145.1. Classification (GTDB taxonomy): domain Bacteria; phylum Bacteroidota; class Bacteroidia; order Cytophagales; family Cyclobacteriaceae; genus Roseivirga; species Roseivirga pacifica. The sequence continues at coordinate 5,465 of NZ_FOIR01000007.1, read as the reverse complement.
AATTCTACCTCTCTCATATGGGTAAAATCATCTCTATCGGTTGTTGTAGTCCCGTCTATAATTTCCCTTTCTCCCTTACCAGTTACTTTTATGTCTGGTGTTAAGCCATTACCCGTAAGGTGAATCTTGTACCTTGGATTGGAATTATAATCATTGTCATGTGTTAGTAATGTAATAGTTGCCTCTCTAGGACCTAGGGCCGTAGGCTTAAACACTACCTGAAAAAATTCATAATTAGTAGAGTTCACGTTCCAGCTCGTTTCCCAAATAAAACCTTTAGAACTACTAGTATTAAAAGGGTCTTGAAGTATAAAATCACTTTTATCTACTCCTTCAATTCTAATTGCTTCCACTGTTGAACCTGATGAATAATATGAGTTTACAGCAAAAATGATTGTCCTAGTTTCACCTATAAAAGTGTCAGCATACCCTTTAGTGCTCCCACTATTTACCACTGAACCACCCGATATGGAAACCTCTACAACTTGTGAAAAAGAATCGTTTATCTCAAAAGCACTTCCATTGCTTACAGCATAAAATGCCTTATTAGTTAATGAATCCTTAGCGCCTACTTTTTTTACTGGGTCACTAGGTTTGTCCATTAAAGGCAAATGGGCAAAGGCTTTTGAGCCAAGTATCACCATTGCCATTAACATAATAGCAAGCAGCGGTTTTCTGATGAATCTGTAGTAGTGGTGTTTCATAGGGTGTCTGTAGTTTTTATTAAGTCTTCTGTTTTGGGCATAAGTCCGTGTTGAGACCTAGCCATTGGCCAGCATCACGTTTTATGACTAAACAAAAAGAGTTGAATTGCTGAAGACTGGGTTTGGCACTACTGCCAAAGTATGTTCACAGAATGCCAAACTGCATATACTGCATTTTAACAGCGTTTCAATAGAGATAAACAAGACTTATCACTTCCCAATACTTTAAAGAAAATACACTTGCTTGAGTGGGTATAAATACGGATGGGGCTGCCAAAAAGAATGGAGCAGGGATACCTTAACGACAGGCAGATGTGGCTATTTGCAAATAGAACATACCAGCAATGTGAGGAAATGGCTGCGACAGGTATTATATATAATTGCCCCATTAACCCAGTAAGTAACCTTACAAACAACACTACTTAAAGTCGGTTGCGGGTTTGCCAAAGCGCTTTTTAAAGCTTGAAGAAAAGTGGCTCATGTTTTCGAAACCGACCAAAAAGGCCACTTCGGAAATGGAGTTGAAACTACCAGTTTCTAAAAGTCTGCGAGCCTCTTGTAGCCTAATCTCTTTAACATAGGCCAATGGCGTAAAACCAGTAGCTTCTTTCACCTTTCTAAACATGCTTCTTTCGCTTATAGACAGTTGATCGGATAGAAAAGCCGGGCTTAAATCTTGGTTCGAAATATTGTCCAAGACCAATAATTTTAGACGATCAGTAAACTGATCATCTATATTTACTTTTGAGGCGCTTGCTTCATTGCGTTCTTCTTTCAGCACCAATAGATTGCTCACCACAGCAAGCAATTCGCTTTCGGCAAATGGTTTAAGAATATAGTCGCTCACCCCCAAACGTAACAGCCTTTGCTTGTCACTTTCCATTGTTCGGGCAGTGAGAAAAACCACAGGGGTAGATTTATAATCTGGGAGTTGTCTAAGTTCCTTATAAAACTTTTCACCAGACATGCCCGGCATCATATAGTCAGTTACTATCAAGTCCAGAGACGCTTGCCCTAAAATGGACAGTGCTTCCATTCCATTATTTGCACGAGTAATTTTGAAGCTCTTGGACAAAACACTCTCTATATAAGCACCCATCTCCAGGTTATCTTCAACAACCAAAATCTTATGAACTCCAACCGGAATACGCTCCATCTCCTGCTCTATGGATTGGTCAAAATCTTCTGGTTTAAAGTGCTCAGATCCTTTCAAAAATTTAACCGACACGGCTGTCCATTCGTACTGCTTACTGTCAATTTCAATTTTACCACCGTGTAATAGTACCAGTTCCTTGGCCAGAGTTAAGCCTACCCCACTCCCTTCCGTTTGACCACTCCCAGCTCTATAAAATTTATCAAAAACCTTATGCAAATCTTTTTGCGGAATTCCCTCACCAGTATTTTTAATACTAATACATTGGCTATCAAACTCCTCCGTTAGTCCTATCTCAATCACGGTATTTGGTGTACTAAACTTGATGGCATTGGCAATTAGGTTGTAAAAAATTGTCTCCACCTTTACCTCGTCTAAAAAGAGCTTATCGAGTGTTTCCGGGTAATCATAATGCACCTGTAAACCTTTCTGCTCAAGCAAGCTATCAAATAATGAAATGATACTCCGAACCTTCTCCAGCAAGGCAACCTCTCTAACGGCTAATTGCTCATTGCCACTCTCCAGTTTAGATAAGTTGAGCATCTCTCTTACCAAGTTTAATAAGCGCATGGAGTTTTCTTTGGCTTGAGAAAGCGCATTATTCTGCCCGGGGTTTAATTTACCAAACCTTCCATTGAGCAAGCTGCCCAAATTGCCCAATACTAATGTAAGCGGTGTCCGAAATTCGTGAGAAACATTGATAAAAAATTGCTTCTGAAGCTCATTAAGGTTTTCAATGCGGTCTTTCTGTTCATTAATAAGCGCATTTTTCTCTGCTAATCGCGCCCCTCTCATTTTAGAGTTCCTTAAGTTGAGGTAAATAAGAAAACCAATTATTGTTAGCGCTGTTACCAAGCCTATTAGCAGAAACTGAATATCTCTAGATTCATCTAGTTCTTGCTGTGCCAGTTCCTGCTTATTCTTTTCTATTTCAGCATCTCGTTCTAAAAGTTGTTTTTCAAGCTCGTATACCTTCGCTATATCATTATAGAACCTTTCTTCCTTCAGGTCGATTAACTTTTTACTATAAGTAAAAGCACTCTCCCAGTCGTTTATTAGTTTAAAGTGGTCTATGAGAATATTCATACCGAACTCTTGGGTAGGGGCATTCGCCAAAGGCAGGGCTTCTTCAATCTTAGCAAGTATAGCAGTTACTTCAACAGAGGGGCGCTTTGTAACAGAAACTTTTTCGTTGACAGCAATTGCGTCCAGCAACTCCAAGTATCTTGACCAAAAATTTACTTTTACTTCCTTTTTAGGGAATACATTAATGTACTTAATACCACTGTCCATCAGCGATATGGCCTTATCAAATTCCTTAGTTCTGATAAAGTACAATGTAGCAGCATAATGGACAGCTATGTAATCTTTAGTCCCAACTTCTTTAGGTGTTTTATTGGCCAAATCAACCATCAAATCATCAACATATTGCCCTGCCTCTTCTAGCTTACCTAACTCTATAAGGACACCAACTAACCTACGCCTAAAGGAGACTACATTACCAACCCCATTGTCTATCAGTTCCTTTAGGAAGGTTTCCATATCCTGATAGTCCAGTTTTAAAGAAGCAATCCTATATCGCTCCCAATGCACACCAAGTTTTTCAAATTGACTAAGCTTCTTTAAGTCTATCTCATTCAAAAGCCTCAGTGCTTCAACCGAATTTCCGGTGTTTGTGTAAAGCGCAGCCCCAATAATCATTAGTCTCCCTTTCAAAAGGTCAAAATCATAGTTGGGCATCATTTCATATCCCTTTTTGAAGTGATACAAGGCACTATCATTCTTTGAAAACACGCGTAAATGATGAGCCGCCAAATAATGGGCCATGGGCAGATAAATACCACCACTATCTTTAGCTACTTCAAAGAATTGCACCACAAACTCCTTTCGAGCGGTTAAATTCTTTTGTTCATAATACTGATTGAACAATTCCATCTCAGTATCATATCCCTCATTACCTTGAAAGGCATTACCGATATTGCTAAACAAGCATAAAAGAAGAAGTAGAATACAAATTTGTCTCAACAGTAGGCGAAATAGGGTGCTAAACTCAATGGGTTCAATATATGAAAGGGAGGACACATTAAGCCAATTGGTTACTATAAGAATTGACATTGGCTTATAACTAACAGCAAAAATCAAAGGCTTTCTTAAAAAGGCACAAAACCAACAATTAAACATGCCGCTGCTCTGGAGCTTACTGAGACGAGCGTTATCATTGTGTTATGACATTCGGCTCCGATGGAGTCATGTGCCAGACTTACCTCCCTGCTTTTCTCCTCGACCTTAGCGGAGAGGCCTACCAAGTGGGTTGATTATTGGTAAATCGGTTCGTGGTTCAAAGTGGGTTGCGCAAAGCCCCGCATACACCGTCTTTCTGAGGAAACTCATGAGCCGATAAGGCGAATGAATGACCGAAAGAATCCCTATCGGCTTTGCACCTTGGTCGGTTATCAGTGCATTAGTTAATCAGAAAACAGTAAGTAAACTTTGACAAACTGGATCAAGAGGCTTATTGCCTATCCATAGTGTTATCAATTTCACTATCTAAAAGTCTGTCAAAGCTATCGGGATTAACAGCCTACATACCGATTGTAAATAATAATATATTCGACACCGCCCCTATCAATTTTGTCCCGTAGGGACTGCATACAGGTAGCAAAAAGTACTCGGGAATTCTAATATGTGCCTTTAGGTACAAAACCAATAACCAAACATGCCGCTCCTTTGGAGCTTAATGAGTCTAGTGCACTTTTATGCTATTACATTTCGTCCCTATGGGACTTGTGAATTACACCAATCGCTAACCTATACACCGACTGCAATTGACCTTTCGTACATCCTCGTTACAAACATTATGAAGAACTTCCTGCGCCAGCTTTGGTGTACTCACCAAAACGACTTCAGCAGTAATAAAACTTTGACAAACTGATTTAACAGACTAACTACTTATCCATCTGTATTGTCGCATTCTCTAGCTTAAAGTTTGTCAAAGCAGTGATTCCACTGCAACAAAAAACCCCGACAGTTTTATGTCGGGGTTTGTAAGCTGTTAAGTACAAATAATTACTTTACTACGCTAATGGTATAACTGCCTTCCATGCCGTTAGAGGTGTTAATGCCATTGGCACTGCTTCCTCCTGCATGGCTAAAAGTGAAAGTAAAACGATTCTCATTTAGTAGGGTAATCGTTACTTCCTTGCCATCGTCCAACGATAGCATTTTAGCATCCTCGTCCGTCCATTGCCAGCTACCGCTTGCATTGAACAAGTCGGCTCCATTTGTGGTGGTGTAGCCGCCATCGGTAAAGGATAAAGTAAAGCCTGGGTAGTTGGCACTAACATCTGTGCCATCTACTTCTATTCGGCCTGCTCCATTGCCCAAGTCCCAGTCGCCAGATAGTTTTTCGAAGGCTAATTCTCTGGCACTTGGCGTTAATGGCCCGTCATCATCTTTGCAGGATGTAAGGAAGCCCATTAAAAACAGGGCTACCAGAACCAATAAGAGTGCAATATTTCGGGCTTTTCTCTGAGTCAAAATCAGTGTATTCATGGTTATCTTTTAATCATTACTTTTTTGTTCACTACCGAATTACCGTTGCTAAAGCG